>CAWDFL010000001.1:0-190000 GCA_963801665.1 uncultured delta proteobacterium
CCGCTCGTGAAAATGAGCGCATCATTCTCATTCATCCGCATCACTTCGTCCGGCGTCATCATCGGGCGCGCAATCTCGGGCTCCGATATGCTGGCTCCGCTGTTGGATACAGTGCGGTGCGAGTGACGCACAGTGGCTTCTCCGGCCATTGCCGAGATCCATCGCGCCGTTTCGATGCGGTTCGGCGTAAACGCCACCCGCGTATTGCAGTTGCTGGTGATTGATTCGTCATGACCGTAGGCCGCGTGAATTTGACTCAGGTCCTGTGCGATGAGACAGGCACGCAGCCCGTATCCCGCGATTAAGGAAAGCGCTTCGGCGAAGACTTCGAGCCGCCCGAGGACCGGAAACTCATCCAGCATCAGGAGCAACGGATGTTTGTAGTTCGCGACAGCGCGGCCGTTTCGATAGGTCATCGTCGTCGTCAGGGTCCGGACGATTTGGTTGAGGATCAGGCGGATGAGGGGACGCAGGCGGTCGCGACTCGCGAGTGGCACAACCAGGTACAGCGAGATGGGCCGATCGTGATTCATCAAATCGCTGATTTGAAACTCGGACCGTTCTGTATTCGCTGCGACAACTGGATCGCGATATAGCGACAGGAAGGACATTGCAGTGGAAAAGACACCGGACCGTTCGTTCTCGCTCTTGTTCAAAAGTTCGCGCATGCTCTCGGCAACGATTGGATGGGAGCGGGTCGGGTTCCCTCGATAGTCGCGCCATCCCATTGCACCGGTCTGGTCGTGTTCGGTTTTCAGCATTCGCTCGATGCTGTCCTGCATGCTCACCCCTGGGTCGCTCAGAAGACCGGCCACGCCGCGAAGTGTCTTATTGGGCTCGGCATATAGGATGTGAAGAATCGTTCCGGTGAGCAGCGCCGCGCCGGTCTTCACCCAATGGTCGTGAAGCCCTTTGCCATCCGGGTCGACAATCATGTGGACAATGTTTTGAACGTCTTCTGCTTCGTGGTCCGTGCGGATTCGCACCTGTTCGATCGGATTGTACTTAACGCTTGAGCCGGTCGTGTCCGTAGGGTCGAACTTCAGGCATACCTGACCTGCGCGCTTCCGCCAGCCTGCGCTGATGGCCCAATTCTCGCCCTTTAGGTCATGGACAATCACGGAGTGAGGCCACGTGAGCAGCGTCGGGATCACGACGCCGGCTCCCTTGCCGCTGCGTGTCGGCGCGAAAACAAGCACGTGCGATTGTCCGCAATCGTCGCAAAAACCAGATCCGCCCGAAGTGCAGCCAAGTCGCGAGGAAGATACCGGCTTTGGTCTGACGGGGGCCGATCAGGCGCAGCCTCATAGCCAGACGCCGAAGGCGCCTCCCGATCCACGTCTGCGTCTCTAGAAACTCAGCCCTCTTTACGTCCCTTGTGGTCGCCCACCGGGCCGACCCGTGAAGGTCTGCCGATGTCTGGAACCATCCCTTGCCGCGTCACAGCCATCGCTACGATTGCAAGGAGCGGTCAGCGGCGCCATCGGATAAAGGACCTCGCGAATGCTAAGAACCCACAGGGGCTTCATCCGCTCGATTGCCCGCCAATGCCACGCCCATACCATCCACTTCCACGGCGCGTAGATTGGTCCCGTCCACGGGAGCGCAAATAGAGCTGGTCCTAGTCGCGGCGAATCGCCCATGAGCCACGCGGTGTGCTGCGTGGTCATGAAGTTCACAGTAAGAAACGACGCTCCGAGAACCGCCGCGGCGAATTTCTTTACCCGCTGCAGCCCT
Organism: uncultured delta proteobacterium; assembly: GCA_963801665.1. Taxonomy (GTDB): domain Bacteria; phylum Desulfobacterota; class Binatia; order Binatales; family Binataceae; genus JBARDN01. The sequence continues at coordinate 1,738 of CAWDFL010000001.1, forward strand.
AGTGCGGCGCCGCGCGATCGATACGGACGTTGCTCAGCCATCGTCTTAGCTCCTCTCGCGCCCGCGACTGCGATCGCGCCCTTCGGTGATCTCCCATTCCTGTCCGCGAGGCCGCGCGACGTACTCCTGACCCGCTCTGAGATCCCTGCGATCGGTGGGTATCGCTGTTACCGCGTGGCCCCGCTGGAGCCCCGCATAGCGACGGCCCTCCGCGTCCTCGAAATACCCAACAAAGCGTCCTTGGTAGCCGCCCCTCGTCGCGGAATTCGCAATCACCACGTCTCGCTCGTCAGCCAATTCATTCAAAGAGCGAACTCTGTTGGCCTCCGCCTGCCGTTTGATGACATCCATCGCAAGCTGGCGTGCACGCAGTTCTCGCTCGTGGTCGGGCGAGAGTTCCCAAGCTAGGCTGCCGGTTTTGCGTGCGAGCCCCAGCCCCTCCAGGAACTGAAGCCGCTGCATTTCCTGCTCGGCGCGCACTCGCGCCGCGTCGTTGTACGGAACGAGGCCGCGATAATCCGCCACTCGGTCTCCGTTCATTCGCCGCTGCAGCGCTCGGTCGATCTCCGTCCACCGCTCCTTGTCAATCGTCTCTCCGCGAGCGCGGAGCATTTCCGGTTCGAGACGCTGTCCCAGCTCGCGACTCGCGATCTCCTGGCTGCGCGCGCGGATGCCGTTCCTCACATAATCCCGATCGATCAGCAGTGCTTTGCCGCTCCGGTCGACGCCTCGCACCAGCAGGTGCGCATGCGGGTTGTCGGTGTTGTTGTGGTCGATAGCGACCCATTCGAGCCCCGTCCCCAGATCGCTTTCCATTGCTTCGACCAGGTCGCGAATATGGTCCTTCAGGTCCATGCGATCGGCGTCTTCCGGGGATACGATGATCCGCCACATTCGCTCATCGCCGGCCTTTTCCCACTCTCTGACCACCGCGACCATATCGATGTCATCCCGTTCCACGTCGAACCCCACTCCCTTCTCGTTCTCGAGCTGCGCACCCTCGCGCGTCAGGTATCGCGCGTGCGCAACCCACGCGTTCGACCTCGGCTTGCCGTTGCGCGTGTACATCACTTTGACCACGCTCCGCCGCTGATAAGCCGCGCCTTGCGTCCGAATGTCTACGTCCCCGCTTGCCTCGAACCTGCGCGCGCTTGGCGATCAGGTGTCTCTTCTCCAAACGCATCCACCAAGGCACTAGCGGCCGTCTCTGGTCGCCGCGCCGATTCGGTCGAACCCGGATTTCGACCTCTTTTTTGTTGAATCGAGGCCGGCTAGCCATCGCGCTCAACCTCTTCCAGCGTTCGCAAAAGCGCTGACGCGAGCGCTTCGCTCTCTTTCGGAGCCGTCCTTCCGAGGGCGACGATTACTCGGCGAATCTGTGCACTCGTGAGTGTGATGCTGTGGAGTTCCCGCGCCCGATTCCATGATGTCCACGCGCGTTTCCCAGTCGCCCGCTCGTCAAGCTTCACCTGTCCCATCGCCGCGATCTCTGCGCGCTGTTCCGGACCAATAGCGACGGTCTCTCTCGCGATGCTGAGCAAAGCTCCGAGCAGAAAATCGGGTGGCTCCATGTCCAGGCCGGCGAGCGCAACGAGGCCGCCGAGATTGGTGAGGTAATGAACCCTAAGACCCTGCTCTGTGCTGTGTGCGCCACTCGCCATGATCGGTCACCACGTCAACAGAGGCTCGGCAACTCCGCGAATCGCTCGCAGAGGAATCGGACCGAAGTATCGGGAATCCCAGCTTCGCCGGTTGTTCAAACCAAATAGCCAGACCTCTTCCGGGGCGACTCGGCGCTTACCCCACACCACGTGCGTGAGCAGGCGACCGACGCTGTCCCGCGTCACTGTCGCGCTGTTGGCGAGCCGTTTGCCGTTGACTGCAATCCATCCCGCTTCGACGTCTACCTCGTCGCCGCGCAAGCCGCCGATCACCTTCAGCACCGGCTCAGCGCCGCCCGGACAATCGCCGTTACCGAGGTATCCGCGCATTAGACCTTCCTGCTCAGCGTTGACCGGAAGGCATGCTGCAGCGAGCTCGCCACGCCTTATCGGCGCGTCGACGAGGCGATAGAAACCCTCGGCGCATGAACTATTGGAAGGGGTCAAGCCGATTCGAAAATGTCGCATCAACAACGTGATGCCCGCTGCCATGAGAACTGTCGAAATGCCCGCAAGAAGCGGTGCCCGAAACGTGATTCCAGGACGGCGAAATATCACTCGCGCCGCCTATCGGAAGGCATATTTTCAGAATGGTGCTTCATGTTGAGAAAATCCTTGGAATAAGAGGGGAACGCGCGACATATCGTATGGTGTGGTACTTCGCTTTATCTTGCTCTACGACCGCGCGTTCCCCTCCCCACAAATCTCGCACCTTCATCCTCACCGATCTCAGTTACCGCTATTCGCCATTTCCGCCGCCGCTGCCGCTTGAGAAAGCTCGCCTGCCAGCTCGCGTCAGACCATTCACGTGCGCTGCTCTTGCGCGATTGCCTCTAGTGCTGGGCGCCGCTGCGATCCCGTCGAGTTCTTCCCGTACCTGCCTTACCAATCGTGTCAGTGACTCGGACATTGTGGCGTTCAGATCGAATCCCGTTGCTTCGGCGCGATCACGTAGTTGATCGATCTCCGCCTTCACCGACGAAGGGATGCGTATGGTGACGGTCTCGGTCCGTTCTTCCTTCTTTTTCAGAACTCCCATTGCCGCTCTCCTTTCGAGACCACCTGTGTACGTTTCGTGCACAAGTGCTTGTCTCGTTTTGTGTACGACTCAGCCCTTGTATGGACCCGGAAAGACGAGGTCCTCGGTCACCATGACGTTGAACTGGTAGCCCGGTCGGATCTCCAACGTCGGGCCGGTGCTCATTCCTTGCTCGATCGCCTGCTGCCCGACCGAACCGAATTGCGAACTTGCGGACGAGCCCGCCATCTGCGACGCCATCGCCCACTGATTCTGGTTGGTAGTAACCGAGCGGTCCGCCCGTGCCGCCGCCGAACGCCGCCATCTGTCCCACCGCCTGGCCGGCGCTGATCAGACTCATGAGCGCTGCCGTGCCGAAGGTGCGCATATAGTGGTTGTTCACCTGGTCGGTGAAGCCCGCGTAACCGGCCTCGTCGGTTCCCGGCATCTGCGGAATGTCCATGCTCGCGGTGTTCGGAAAGATTAGACGCTGCCATTGAATCTGGACGCGGCTCTGTCCGTAACTTGCTGAACTTCGATATGAACCGATCAGCCTGCTGCCCTGGGGAATCAGCAGCGATCGTCCGCCCGCGGTGTCGTAAACGTTCTGACTGACTTGAGCGACGTATCGGTCCCGGCAGGTCGGAATTGATCCCGCTGATCAAAACCGCGGGAATCACGCTGCCGGCCATCACCGTGTACGGCGATGCCGGCGGATGAAGTCTCACCGACGCTCGTTCGAAGACTGGAAACCGTTTAAGGCGAGCGCGTTGTTCGCATCTCCATTGCTCGTCTGGGTCACGCTCGGGATCTGGAGCGCCGAGCCACCGTGGAAGGCCGACACCATCTGCGGCGCCTCCAGCGCCTTCATGTACTTGTCCTGCGCCCACTCCGCGTATCTGCTCGGTTGGCGGGCATCGCCGGCGCTGAGGTTTGCTCTCTCGGTATCACCATTGGTGGGGGATCCGCCGGCGGCGCGGGGAATGCGGCAGGCGTCGGCTCGCCCGCGTGAGCGATGAGGTCCTGAACTTCGCTCTTGTTCGACGCGGTATTGTCGGTGCCATTACGACCCGCAGGTTGCGCGCCCGGACCGGATGACTGCACAGCCAACGTGAGCAGAATCACGAGCCCGACCATGACCCCCACTGCTGTAGCGGCGAGCCGGCCATTGAGTCGCGGGCCACCTTCGTTGCGGATCTTCTCTTCGTCCTGCTGCCGCTTGGTCTCATCGACTTCCGGCCGCTGTTTGCTTTCCTCGATCTCGGACATGGCCCCTACCTCGCGTTGCCCGCGTACGCGATCGTCACGCGGTCCTGCTGTCGGCCGACTCCCGAGACCAGCACCGCCTGGTCGAAGAGGCGATCGACGACGTAGTAGTCGCCGCGCACCCGGTAATTCACCATCTGGCTTCCGCTGCCCGCCGCGACCAGCAACGCGGGCGCGTCGCTGGAACGCATGCCATTGGGCATCTGGATGAACACATGGGTTCCATCGTCGAAGGCCCTAATTGGCTTCCACGGAACTTGAGGACCGGAGACGTCGTAATCGAAATTAAGGTGACGCGGATCGACGGAAGCGATCGGCCTGATGTCGCTCGGACTCGTCGGTGGATCTGTTGCCGCAACTGTAGTGCTTTGCGCCGCGGCCTCATCGGCTTTACGCATCGCCTCCAGAAGATCGTCTGGATAGTAGAACTCAACCTCCTGCATGGCGTGGCCGCCGCGCGATCGTAGCTGCAGGTGGTAGATATGCTTCGTCGTGTAGATGGTCAGATTGGTCGCGATCGCCGGGCGCCTGGGGCTTCACCGCGAGGTGAGGCATCGGGTTTGTCGGATCGCCAGACGATGCCGGCGTCGCCATCCATCGCTCCGTATCGCCCATCGCAACGTCGGTGATGGTCTCACCCGCTTGTAGTTGCAGGTCGGTGGTTCGTAGCGGTTCGCAATCGACTATGGGATCGGGCCCTTGGCTGAAGGGATAGAGTACGTATCGTGGCGTCTTGTACGTCGGCCACTGGCCGTTCTGATCGTGGTCCTTGTACGCTGCCCGAACCTCCGAGGGTTGCTGTGCCAGCAGCTCCGCCCCGGTCGGCTTGGGCGTCGCTTCGGACTGCGGTGCGGCTTCAGGCTCGATTGGCGCTACGTTCGCGGCTTGAGATTGCTTCTGGTGTCCCTGTTGTGCCGAACACCCTCCGATCGTCAGCGCCAAAGCCAAACTGCCCACGATGCCGATACGCTTCATCGCACTCGCCTCCCTTCCGTCGGTTACCTAGTTCTGCTGTTCGGCCCAGCTGATCTGCGTCACGTAAAATCCCAGCGGATTACTGATGATCGCGTCGTCGGATCCGGGCGGAGAAACTTGCGTCTGAAGCGCCGCTTCCCAATGCGTTGGCGCGCCAAGCGCAGCGCCCGTGCGGTCGCGCACCTGCTCGGTCCATCTCACCTGGTAACTGTGTGCGGACAGTTCGAGGATGGAAGTCGATCTGCACCGAGACCGTCTGGTGCTCGGCCTCTTTGAAGGGATTGTGCGAGAAGTTGTTCGAGTGGAAGTACTCGTCGAGGTATTTGTCCGCCGCACCTTTCGCATGCGCCAGCATGTCGTTGAGCATGTGCTGCTCGGCGCTGGGGTCGCTGCTCACCGAGCGCGAATCGCGGATGAAGCTGGCAACTTCATAGCGCTCCATGCGATCAACGAGCGCCGGATCCGTGCTCGGAATGAGAGGTTTGGGAACGGTGAGCCCATAGCCCAGCTTGTCGACCTCGACCACGTACGGGATGAACCGGCTGCGGGTGCTCTGCCAGACAACTCCGGCGGCAAGAATCAGGCTCAGCAACAGCAGTCCTCCAGCGGTAGATCTGCCAGTTGCGTTTGCCGAGAACGAGATCGGCGTAACGTTCGTCCCATTCGCGACCGGCCTCGACATAGGGATTCGAGTTCATAGAACCCCCTCGTGCGGTTTGTTAGAAAACCAACGGCGTATGCTCAACGCGTTTTGATTTGGAGTTCCCTCCCGTGCCTCCAAACCACTGGGGTGGGCACAGGGTGGGGAAAACTTCCCGGACTGAACGAGATTTGACGAGACTCGATGAGACACGCCTCGACCAGCGCGGATGCGGGAAGTCGGACATGCCGCAACGGTTTTCTGTCTCAAGGAGTCTTGCTAAGGTCCTAGTCTTCGCGGGCCGGAAGTAGATTGCTATGCGGCTGCTCAGCCAGATGAAGCCCGCCGCAAGCATGATGCTCAAAACGAGCAGACCACCCGCCGCGATCTGCCAGTTGCGCTTGCCGAGCACCAAATCGGCGTAGCGCTCGTCCCAGTCTCGGCGTGCCTCGACGTATGGATTCGCGCTCATATCGCGTCCGCCTCCTGCATTCGATTTGGGGGAGCCGACACCCATCCGCTGGACATGTTCAACGCGAGCGGGTGGGGCCAGGGTGGGGTAAACTTCCCAAGATGGAGTGGATCAGGAGCTACCGGATGAGACTGCGGAGAATTTAGGAAAGGGCAGACACCCCCACTGCCACAAGGGTTTGCTGACTCTGGGCGTCTCGGATGATACCGCGCTAGATCAGGCTCTGGCGGGATTGCTAATCTGGCGTACTGGGTAACCGGTACCGAGGGTTCGAATCCCTCCCTCTCCGCCACCAGTGAAGTTCGGCAATGCTGACTCCGAGTCGTTGATTAGAGTCGGGTGCGCCAGACTCATCTAATTCAAGGAGCAAACGATGAAGCCAGTTCCGAGCGGAACAGAGCTCGCCCGCCCGTTCATGCCGGCGAAAGACTTTGATCTCTCTAAGAACTTCTATGAAACGCTAGGCTTCGAAAAACTTCTCGACGGAGATGTGGTGATCTTCAGGGCCGGCTCCGGTGGTTTCATCCTTCAGCGCTATTATCAAAAGGACTGGGCTGAAAATTTTATGATGCAGCTCATGGTTGACGATCTTGATGCCTGGTGGGCGCACATCGAGGGGCTCGACCTGCCGGGAAAATTCAAGGTTAAGCCTCCGCGCGCTCCGGCCATTCAGCCGTGGGGCCTCCGGGTCGCTTATGTTTTCGATCCGTCCGGAGTGCTTTGGCACATCAGCGAACGGCGCGATGGCGCAATACACGACTGACGACCTGGCGCCGCGAGAGTCCTGCTGATTCAGGTTCCGAATCTTTCCGCGGCGCGAGCCTTGGCTTTTGCAGCCTCTTCTTCGCGATTCCTCGACGGCGCGTGGGTTTCCAGCGACTGAAGAAGGCGCGCCGATATCGCCGCTATCTCATCGACCGCGCTTATAAAAGTGGCCTCGTTCGCCTTCGACGGTTTATTGAAGCCGCTGATTTTTCTCACGAACTGAAGCGACGCGGCACGAATCTCTTCAGGCGTGACTGGCGGATCGAAATTGAAAAGGATTTTTATATTTCTGCACATTTCCTTCCCGCTCTCCGATGTCGCCTGCTATATCACCGACACGGAATTAACGTCGATAGCGAAGCGCTGTGACGCCGGAGACGATACGCGATGCGCAAGGTAAAGGTTGGTTACCAACTCGATTTTCGCAATCCGCCCAGCTCGACGATCCCGGCGCCGGAGCTATATCGCGAGATGCTTGGACAGGCGGAAGCCGCTGAGGCGCTTGGGTTCGATTCGATTTGGCTGACTGAGCACCATTTCACTGACGACGGCTATCTGCCGGCGATGATGCCGGCGGCGGCAGCGATCGCCGCGCGCACCACGCGCGTCACCATCGGTACGTTCGTGCTGCTCGCGCCGATGCAGCATCCGCTGAGACTGGCCGAGGACGCGGCCGTGGTCGATGTGATCTCCAACGGGCGGCTTCGTCTGGGCCTCGGGCTCGGCTACCGCGCTGAGGAGTTCGCCGGCTTCGGCGTTCCGCGCGCTGAGCGTCTCGGCCGCACGCTGGAGACGCTCGAAATATTGCGCCGCGCATGGACTGGCGAGCGCTTCAGCTTCGAGGGCAAGTACTTCAAGTTCGCTGACGTCCGGATACTGCCGCGCCCGGCGAGCCTGCCGTATCCCGAGCTGCTGTGGGGCGCCGGCACGGCGAAAGCGATTCGGCGCGCCGCAAAACTCGATCTGGGATTCGCGTGCGTGGGCGGCCGCCGCGAGATCGGCATCTACCTCGACGCACTGAAGGCCGAAGGACGCGACCCCTCCCGCTACAGCATCATCAACAGCAGGGTCGTCTATGTTGCCGACAGCGAGGCCGAGGCGTGGAACGATACGCGCGACGCGCTGATGTATCAGGCGGAGCTGTACGCCAAATGGCTCAGCGCCTCGTCAGGCGCCGACCCGTCGCAGGTGCTTATTCGCCCCGATCCTGAGCGTCTCAAGCGCACGAGTATCCTGGGGCCGCCGGATTTTGTGCTCCGCCGTCTGGCCGAGATTGTCGATTCCGTTCCGATGACCGAGCTGAACGTTGCGATGCAGCTTCCCGGACTCGATCCGGCGCTGGCACGGCGCTCGCTCGAACGCTTCGGCCGCGAAATTCTCCCCGCGATGAAGTGACCTATCGCATCCGGCGAGGTTGCTCAGCTGCAAATCTTCTCGATCCAGGCGGCGAACGCGTCGATGAATTTTTTCAGGAAATCTCGCGTCGCTGGGTTCGTGAGATTGCCTTCTTTGTCGAACAGCGATCCCGCCCCACCGAGGTAGGCCTCCGGCTGCTGCATCATCGCGATATTCAGGAATACGCAGGATTGCCGCAGGTGATGATTCGCGCCGAACCCGCCGATCGCGCCGGGAGAGACGCTGATCACAGCGCCGGGTTTTCCGTCCCACGCGCTATGGCCGTAGGGTCGCGAGCCTACGTCGATCGCATTTTTCAGCACGCCCGGAATTGATCGATTGTATTCCGGTGTCACGAACAGAACCGCGTCCGCCGCCTTGATCTTTTGGCGGAAGGCGACCCATTCCGGCGCGGGGTCGCTGTCGCCGTCCTGGTTGTACAACGGAAGCTGCCCGATCTCGACGATTTCGAGCCCGAGCTCCGCAGGCGCAAGCACGGCGAGAGTCTTCGCAACGAGACGATTGTACGAACCCGTGCGAAGACTCCCGACCAGCACCGCTACTTCCCGTCTGGCGCTCATCGATCTCACCAACTAGAACGAAAAGCGTTCGCCGACCATTTCCTCGCTCTTACGCCACAGGTCGTTCGCATGCGCGAGGTTGAGCGCATACGAGCGCACCCCGACGCGCGAGGTCGCGTCGTCATTCACCTCGCATACGTGACAGTCCTCGGCGTAGCGCCCGCCGACCGCATCGGACGGCGCGACGAAACTGCTCCATACCGAGGTCGCCGAGCCCTGCGGCACCGTCTTGAAACGAAATGCCGGCGCCCCGCCACTCGCACCCTGATTTATTCTGGCCGTCAGTTGCTGGATAAGCTCCGGCGTAAGATGCCGCCCGAGCTCGGTCTGGATGCCGCCCGGATGCAACGCGGTCGCGCGCACGCCGCGTCCCTTGAGCCTGCTGTCGAGCGCAACCGCGTAGAGGATGTTCGCGGTTTTCGAGCGGCCATAGGCGGTAAACGGCTGATACTCAGTCCGCTCAAAATTTGGATCGTCGATATTGACTTCACTCAGTTGATGGCCCGCCGAGGAGAGCAACACGATTCGAGCGCCCGGCTTCAGCAGCGGCACCAGCCGGTTAACGAATACGAAATGGCCCAGATGATTGGTCCCGAATTGAGTTTCGAACCCGTCCTGCGTCTTGCCCTGCGGACACGCCATCACGCCCGCGTTCGCGATGATCACGTCGAAGGGTTTGTTGCGCGCCAACAACTCGCTCGCCGCCTTGCGCACGCTCGCGAGCGACGCGAGATCCATCTCGACCAGCTCAACCGGTTGATTCTCCGGCTTTTGCTTGAATGCTTCTCCGAGCGCGCGCCGCGCCTTGTTCAGATCGCGCGCCGTGCCGACCACCGTCGCGCCATGCGCGACCAGCGAGCGCGCAGTCTCCACACCCAACCCTGCGGAGACCCCGGTCACAAGCACCCGTTTACCCGAAAGGTTGACCCCCTCGAGGACTTCATCCGCCGTTGATTCCGCTCCAAAAGTCTTTGCCATTCTGATTCTCCCAATTTCTAAATTTGTTGAATGAATGTGAACGCCGCCTCGTGACGCTCAACCGAATCGCAGCAAGCCGCGAGGGGTTTCAATTCGCGGTTCCGTTTCGTGCGCTCAAGCTACAATACATGGCGCGATGCCTTAAGGGAGACAAGCTTGCGCGGCGAGACGGCAATTGTTCAGTTCGATCGACCGAAGAGATCTCTTCTACTGCTGTCGCGCGCGCACGTTTGTCATTCCCGCGCGCGTGGCCGCCGCGCGAGAGAGCCTGTCCTGAGCAACGCCGAAGCAGCTCGGAATAAAGATTGAAGGTGTGGCTGAGACTACGGTATTCGTGCGCCATAACCACGTCTCGTCATTTCGACAGAAGGGAGAAACAGGGGCGGTCATGCACTCATCCGCGAGCGGCGCAAAGACCGACGGCCGAGCGCGCGATTCTTCCGCGGAGCAGCCTCTCATCCGCACGATTATCGGCAGGCGAAGACGGGCGCGTCGCGACGCGCCCCTACGAATTAAAACTTGTTTCGTAGGGGCGGCTCGCGAGGCGATACCTACGCGAGCTTTCATAATCGCGACTACAAAGTCTGGAAGGTGGAGACCGACGCGTTCGTCGAGCAGGGTAACCAGATTTTCCATTCCGCCAAGCTGCTGGGCGGCACAATCGGCGTGAGCTGCGACATGTGCATCCCAACGCCGCGAATACCCATCCCGAGACCTACCCGAAGTATCAGGAGCAGCTACAGAAAGTCGCGCTACTGCGCGACATGATCAACTTGTGCATCGAGAATCCGGTCAAGGGCAAGACGCTCGACCCGAACGACCCGAAGCTGCGCGCGCTCGAGGCGTATATCCTTGCGTCGCGCAAAGGCGTGCCGCTCGACTACGGCAAGCATTGATAGCTTCCGGCGGCGCGGCTCATCCGCGAGCCTCGATGCTTCGGTTGACAGCCACGGAGATCGAGAACATTCTCGGTGATGTTCAATCACGTCCGCTATCCTGTTCAATAGTCCGATGAAATGCCGCAAGTGCGCCCGCACAGGAACCATAGTGGTGGAGCGCGATGGATCGCGGCGTTGGCCACGGGCGAATCTATAGAAGCCCGGGCTTAATCGGCTTGCAAAGAGGAGTCTCAAACCATGAGTGTAAGCAGAGACGAGCAAGCCACTGCGGCACTTCCGCGGGGAACGCGGGCGCCTGATTTCAAACTCCATAGCACGCCGGACCAATCGGTGGAGTTGAACGACTTCCGTGGCGCTCCGCTGATCATCGCGTTTTATCCGGCGGACTGGAGTCCGGTGTGCGGCGATCAGATGGCGCTCTACAACCAGATCCTTCCGGAGTTCCATCGGCTGCATGCGCAATTGGTCGGCATCTCGGTCGACGGCGCGTGGTGCCACTCCGCGTTTGCGAAGGATCGCAACCTGCATTTTCCTTTGCTCTCTGACTTCGAGCCCAAGGGCGCGACGGCGCGCAGCTACGGCGTGTACCGGCCCGGGGACGGGATCAGCGAGCGCGCGCTGTTCGTGCTCGATCCCAAAGGCGTCATCGCGTGGAGCTATGTTTCTCCACTCGGAGTAAATCCCGGCGCCGACGGAATCTTGGCGGCGCTCGAGGACCTGCGGGCAGGCGCGGAGAAAAAGCCATGAGCCGGACTTATTTTCCACCCAAGCTGGTGTTGCCCGTCAGCGCGCGCGATCATGTTCGCGGCCCCGCTCATGCGCGGATCACGATGGTCGAGTATGGCGATTATGAATGTCCGTACTGCGGCTTGGCCAACTCGATCGTTGACCAGATTTGCGGCGAGCTCGCGGACACACTCCGATTCGTTTTCCGGAACTTTCCGCTGACCGAGGTGCATCCGCACGCCGAGCACGCGGCCGAGATCGCAGAGGCGGCCGGCGCCCACGGCAAATTCTGGCAAATGCACGATATGCTGTACGAGAATCAGCAGGCACTGGAAGATCCTTCGCTGGCCGAGTACGCGAGCCTGGTGGGACTGCCGGCGGCCGAGATAAAGCGTGCGCTTGCGCAGCATGCCTATGTTGATCGGGTGCGCGAAGACTTTCTGAGCGGCGTGCGCAGCGGCGTTAACGGCACACCGACCTTCTTCCTCAACGGAGTTCGCCACGACGGCTCTTACGACTACGAGAGCCTGATGGGCGCTATCGCTGAAGCAGCGCGCTAGCGGAGCGCCGAGCGGACCTCGGGGCATCTGCTGAATCCGTGAGCATCCGCTTCGCGCGAGGCCGCGATTCGTGTTGATTTTGCTGCGCGAATTCATGGAGCCCATATTGCATGGTTAAGCTGGTTTGCCGATTCTAATTGAATCGGACCGGGGGCTTGTACCCGGAGGTTTTTGCGATGACCAATGCGCCCGCTATTAGCGATCTCGATCTGAATATCTCGCGCGCACGAGTGATTCTGTCGATTGTCGCGCTGCTGTCGATCTATATCGACCCCGCCACCGGCGGCATCTTCTTTATCAGCCGCTACGCGCTGATCACACTGACGCTTCATCTGATCTACAGCCTTACCACCTGGCTCGCGCTGCGTTATCGGCGCGCTCCGGTGCAGCTCGCGGCGGTCTCGACCGCGATGGACATCCTGTTTGCGGCGGCGGTTGCGATCTTCACCGAGGGGCCGACCAGCGCGTCGTACATTTTCTTTGTCTTCGCGATTATCGCGGTGGACTGCCGCACCGGATTTCGCGCGACGCTGACCGTGACCTTCTGCAGCGGCCTGCTGTATTTTGCGCTGCTGGTAACGGCAGGAGGAGCGGCGCGTCATCTTTATGCGATGCGCGCGGCGTACCTTGCGATCACCGGCTACCTGATCGGATTTATCGGGCAGCAGCGCGCGAACTACGAGGCTCGGGTGCGCGAGCTCGAGACGATCGGCGAGCGGCATCGAATCGCGCGCTCGCTGCACGACGGCTATATCCAGGTGCTCGCGGCGACCGCGCTCAAGCTCGAGACCTGCCGCGAGTTGCTCGCGCGCGGGCGCTCCGCCGAAAGCCTGACGCAGATCACCGAGCTCCAGAGCGGAGTCTCGCGCGAGTTCGACGAGGTGCGCGCGTACGTGCGCTCGCTCGCGGACCTGGAGCTGCGCGCCAGCGCAGCGAGCGCGTCAGGACAGCGCGACATGCGCATCCGCTTCGAGGCCGCGTTCGAGGCGCGCGCCCTGGTGGTCGAACAGATCATCCAGATCATGCTCGAAGGGATGCGCAACGCGCTGCGTCATGGCCACGCGCGACGCGCTATCGTCACCGCAGCGGAAAGCGGCGGCACCATCAGCGTCAGGATCGACGATGATGGAATCGGCTTCGGGGCGCACGACGCCGCGCCGTGGGCGATCGCCTCGCGCGTGGCGGAGTTCGGCGGCCGGCTGACCATGAGCGGCGCGCATCCGTCGGGAGCGCATCTCGAAATCGAAATGCCGGCGGCGTAGAAGATGAATAATCCGATTCGCATTCTGATAGCTGATGATCACGCGCTCTTCCGGCAGGGGCTCCGGTCGCTGCTCGCGCTGCAGCCCGAGCTCGACGTGGTCGCGGAAATCGATCGCGCCGATGCGCTGGGCGCGGCGGTCGCCGCTTCGCGTCCTGATATCGTTCTGCTCGATCTGCAGATGGATCGCTGGGCGGTGGACGATATCGAGAGCCTTGCCCGCGGCACGAGCGTAATCGTGCTGACCGCAAGCGAGCGGATTGAAGACGCGCTCGGGGCGTTGCGCGCAGGAGCGCGGGCGATCGTGCAAAAGCGCTTCGCGGTGGAAACCCTGATGGAGGCGATTCGCGCCGTTGCCGGCGGATTAGTCTGGATTCCACCGGTGATCCAGGCGCAGGTGATGACCCAATGGGGAACCACGCGCGGCGAGCGCCTGACCGCGCGCGAGGTCGAGATCGCGCGCTCGGTGGCGGCGGGGTCGAAGAACGCCGAAATCGCGGCACAGCTTTCGATCACCGAGAGCACGGTCAAAACGCATCTCAACAATATCTTTCAGAAACTCGGCGTGCGCGATCGCGTCGAGCTCGCGATGTACGCCGTCAAGAGCGGAATCATCAGCATGCGCGACGAGAGCCGCTAGCAGATAGCCAGTTCCCGACTGACTATTTTATCCGTTCGATCTTCCTATCTCCGATTAATTTCGATTCGCGGAATAACCCTGCTGCTGCGGCAAGCAGTGCTGCCTTCGTAGGCAACGCGGCATTTCGGCGCGATCGCTCTTAGCGCGGATGTTCTCCATCCATCGGTTGACATGGCGTCCACCTAATCGCCAGATGCGTCTCGGTCGTATGACTGACTATAGACGGCGAATCAGGAGGGCACGGGCATTGCTGATAGGCGAACAGCACAACTGGAGGTCCCGAAGAATGGAGAGCAGACCGATACCAAGCAGCATCCTCACGCGGTTGCGTGTGGCATTGGGAGATCCGGAAATCCGGAAGAAGGCGGCGACGTTGCTGCTGGCGAAAACGATCGGGCTCGCGATCGTGCTCACGATCATGACCAGGTGGTTTCTCGCTTCCGACGCGAACGCCGACAGCGCGATCCCGACATTCCCCGCGCACATCAACGCGATCAACACGGTGTGGACTCTCGTCGCGGCCTACCTGGTGTTCTGCATGCAGGTCGGTTTCGTGATGCTCGAGGCGGGCTTCGCGCGCTCGCGCGAGACGGTGAATATCCTGGTCGAAGGAATCGCCGACACCTGCATCTGCGGCGTCACATTCTGGCTGTGGGGTTTCGCCTTCATGTTCTGCTCGGGAACTCCATGGATCGGAACCACCGGCTTCATGCTCCACGGCCTGCCGGCCACGTATGGGACGACTGGCGTTCCGCTGCTTGCCTACTGGGTATTCCAGTATGCATTCGCGGATACCTGCTCGACCGTGACCTCGGGCGCGATGATCGGACGCTGCGATTTTATCGGCGATCTGCTCTATAGCGTCGGCGTCACCGGTTTCATCTATCCGATCATCGGCCACTGGGCATGGGGTCCGGATGGATGGCTCGCGAACATGGGACCGGTTGCGTTCCACGACTTCGCGGGCTCGACCGTCGTTCATACTATCGGCGGAGTGATTTCGCTGGCGGGCGCGATCGCGCTCGGACCCCGGCTGGGCCGCGTCTTCAAGCGCGACGGCGGGACTCCGATGAAACCGCATGACCTGATTATCGGCGCGACCGGCGGACTTATCCTGTGGTTCGGATGGTACGGCTTCAACCCTGGCAGCACGCTGTCGGCGCTCGACTCGATGGGAATAGGACGCGTGTCGTTCAATACCACGCTGGCCGCGTGCTCGGCAGGTCTGACCTCGCTCTTCTATTCCTATTATAAGACCGGCGGCAAATGGGACCTCGCGCTGACGGTCAACGGATTTCTCGCGGGCCTGGTCGCGATTACCTGCCCCTGTTACTGGGTCGATCCCGAAGGCGCATTCTTCATCGGAATCGGCGCCGGAATCGTGGTGGTCTGGGGGATCGACTTGCTCGAATACCTGCGGATCGACGATCCGATCGGCGCGGTTCCTGTCCACGCGGTCGCGGGAATCTGGGGCACGCTATCGCTCGGACTTTTCGCCGCGGGTAAATATGGCTCGCCCACCGCGACTGGCGCCGACGTCAGTTCGGTGGTCTCCGGACTGTTCTACGGCGGAGGCTTCGGCGTGCTGAAGGCGCAGGCGATCGGGAGCTTCTCGGTCACGATCGCGACCTTCGTCAGCGCGCTGGCTCTGATGTACGCGGTCAAGTTCGCGTTCCGCCTGCGGATTCCCACCGAAGGCGAGATCGAAGGACTCGACATCCACGAGCACGGCTTCCCGGCCTATCCGGAATATGTGGTCACCGGCGACGACGGATGCCCGAAGACGATCGACGATGTACCGATCGGACGGCGCACGATGGCCCGGCCCACCAAGCAGCGCAAGGTTGCTTAACATTCTGCAAACCGGCGGGCCAGCTCCGGATCGAGCTGGCCCGCCGCCTTTTCAAACTCCCGCGTGATCGCCGAGCAAGAATTTGATGGCAGCCGCCGCCAAGAGAACCCGGGAATTCGCGATGCGCAAGCGCACGCTGACCAAGGTTCTTATCGGACCGCCGCGCGACCTGCACGATCCTGGAATCTTCCACAACCTGTCGCTGGTCGCGTTCCTCGCATGGGTCGGACTCGGTTCTGACGGACTCAGCTCCTCATGCTACGGACCCGAGGAAGCATTTCTTGCACTCGGACCGCATCGCTACCTCGCGGTGTTCCTCGCGATCCTCACGGCGCTGACCGTGTTCATCATCTCGGCTTCGTACTCGCAGACTATCGATCGTTTTCCAACCGGAGGCGGCGGATACGTAGTCGCGACCAAGCTCATCGGACGACATGCGGGGCTGGTCTCGGGATGCGCGCTGATCGTCGATTATGTTTTGACGATCTCGATCTCGATCGCGAGCGGCGCCGACGCGATCTTCAGCTTTCTGCCCCCGCAAATCCTGGCCTACAAGCTCGACGCGTGCCTGCTGGTCGCAGTCCTGATGGTCGGGATGAATCTGCGCGGGCTGAAGGAGTCGGTGCTGTCGCTGTTGCCGATCTTCCTGGCGTTTCTTCTGATGCACGCGATCCTGGTGGGCTACGCATTTATCGGAGGTGCTGGACAAATCCCGACAGTCGCGCATGCCGCGATGGCGGGAGTCCGCGACGGTATCGGCAGCGTCGGAGTGCTCGGACTGCTCGCTATTTTCTTTCGCGCCTACAGCATGGGCGCGGGCACCTATACCGGGATCGAGGCGGTCAGCAACGGCCTGCCGATCCTGCGCGAGCCACGCACCGTCACCGGCAAGCGCGCGATGATGTACATGGCGATTTCGCTGGCCTCGCTCGCTGGCGGGATCATGATCGCCTTTCTGCTGGCGGGAGTGGAACCGCAGGCGGGCAAGACGCTCAATGCGGTGCTGTTCGAGCATCTTACGGCGGGATGGCGCATCGGCTCGACTTCGATCGGGCTGCCGATCGTTACCTTCACTTTGATCACGGAAGGCGCGCTGCTGTTCGTCGCCGCGCAGACGGGGTTTATCGACGGGCCGCGCGTGCTCGCGACGATGGCGGCGGACCGCTGGGTTCCGCGGCGCTTCGCGAGCCTAAGCGAGCGGCTGGTCACGCAGGACGGCGTGCTCGCGATGGGCGTGGCGGCGGGCCTCATCCTGGTTGCGACGCGCGCGCGGGTCGGCACCTTGGTGGTGCTATACGCGATCAATGTGTTCGTGACATTCACGCTCTCACAGCTCGGGATGAGCGTGCTGTGGTGGCGTGAGCGCAAGACCGAGCCGCGCTGGAAACGCAAGCTGCTGATCAACGGAGTGGGATGCTGCTTCACCGCGATGATCCTCACCGTCACGCTGGTGCTGAAATTCGACGAGGGCGGATGGGTCACCGTAGCAATGACGGGAGCGGTGATCGCGATCTGTTTGGCGGTGCAACGCCACTATCGGCAAATCGGGAAAGCGGTCGAGCAACTCGAGGTCGACATCCTGCCGCAGATCTTTCGCGCTCCCGCGCGCACGCCAGAGCCTCGCGACGACTCTGCACCGACCGCGGTTCTGCTGGTGAACGGCTTCAACGGGCTCGGTCTCGCGACGCTGACCTCTGTGGCGCGGCTGTTCGGCGATCAATTTCGCAATGTCGTTTTCGTCAGCGTGGGAGAAGTTGATTCCTCGCTGCTCAAGGGGCACGAGGAAGTCGCGCGGCTCGAACGCGAGGTCACCGACGACGTGACTGAGTATTGCCAACTGGCGGCGGATTTGGGATTTCACACCGAACTGCGCACGGCGATCGGCACCGACGTGGTGTTCGAGCTGCGCCGCCTGTGCCTCGAGGTGGCGCAGGAGTTTCCGCAATCAGTGTTCTTTGCAGGACAATTGGTATTCGCCGGAGAACTGAGCGGATTTTTCAACCGCTTCCTTCACAACCATACCGCGCTCGACCTGCTCCACTGGCTGCAATTGCACGGGCTCAGCCTGGTGATTCTGCCAGTGCGCGTCGCCGAGCCATTCGCGATTGCCGCCGCAACCCAGGAGGCCGCACTTGATGACTATGCCATCCGTTGAAGCAGCGCTCATCACACGCGCCGAAGAATCAAGCTCGCGCGACACGCGCGTCGCGCATCCGCCGCAGGAGCACTTGTTTGAGCATCTGACCGAGACCGGATGCCTGACGTTGGTACGATGGGCGCGCCGCGAAGCGCCGGAGTTGCTGCGCGCCCTCATGAAGGCATTCATGACCGAACATCCGTCCACTGCTGGTTCGGCGAAGCTTCGTGACATCGAGCGCGAGCACATCAAGCGCGTCCTCGCAGATAGCAGAACGGTGCACGAAGCGGCGGAAAAGCTCGGAATCAACGACGCAACGCTATGGCGCAAGCGCAAGCGCTACAAACGCGACTGACTATTCTATTTCCGAGCGACTATTCCCGCCGATGGACGCGCAGGCCGTAGCGGAACCATTCGAGGTTGCCGCCCGGGGTGCGCAGAAAATCGGCTTGCGCGCCGACGAACGGCGGATCGATGGCGGCGACACGATCGGGCGCGGTGAATTTGAGCCGCGTCGGTGGCGGCGGCGGTCCTGCCGGCGCGTCTCGCGTCGGAAAGCCCCCGTGCGGAGTGACTTGCATCACCAAGTGGCCGTCGGCGACCTTGAGCTCGACCGCATCGAGGGCCGCGTCGTAGCGACCGACGTACTCGGCAAGCTCCGCCTCGGGCGTTTCGAGCGGTGCAGGGGTTTGAATCCTTGCGTCGAGAAAGAGTTCCAGTGCGAGCTTGATTGTGTCGGCCATCACCGCGCCGCCGCTGCCAGCGTTGGTTAGTATCACGAGCGCGAACTTGCGCTCCGGCGCGATCATGAATGTAGAGAGCTGGCCAAACGTCGCGCCGCCGTGGAGTACGAAACGGACGCCGCCCATCTCCTGAATCATCCACGAGAGCCCCATCTTCGAATCGAGCGCGCCAGCGCGCACCGGCGTCTGCATCGCCGCGATCGTTTGCTGATTCAGCACACGAGTGCCATCCTCCGCAGTGCCGTCGCCGAGATGGAACCGCGCGTACCGAAGCTGATCCTTTGCCGACGCAGCAATCCCTCCTGCGGGCCACGACGATCGTGGTATCGGCCACGGGCGCATCACGAATGCCTTTTCCTTGACGATCGCATGCCCGACCGCGAACCGCTTGAGCATCACGAACGAGGGAAAGAAATACGAGCGCTTGAGTCCGAGCGGCTTCAGCACCAGCTCCAGCGTTGCCGCCTCATAAGTCTTGCCGGTGACTGTGGCGATCAGGTGCCCGGCGAGAGAAAACGCGGCGTTGTTGTACGACCAGACCGCGCCGAGCGGCGTGAGCTGCGGCAGCTCCGCCATCTTGCGCACGTAAATCGCAAGCGCGTCGTCGCCGTCGCCGGTGTCGTCGAAGAAGTCGCCGACCCATCCGCCGACGTGGGTCAGCAGATGCCTGGCGGTCGCACGCGCGGTGACGTCCGGATCGCGCATTGCGAAATCGGGCAGGTAGGTGCGAATCGGTTCGTCGAGATCGAGCTTGCCCATCTCGACCAGCCGCATGATCGCCGTCGCGGTGAAGGTCTTGGTGGTCGAGCCGATCTGGAACAGCGTGTCGGCATCGACCGGCAGCGGATTATCGACGCTGGTGACGCCAAGCCCCGCGCTTAATTCCTGGCCCTCCGCGATTACTCCGATCGCGCATCCCGGCAGGACGTTGCGCTTCATCGAGTCGGACGCGGCGGCGACCAGCGCGTCGAATTTTTCCTGCATCCTGCAGCCTGCGTTCTAGTGCGCGAACTCGACCAGCACCTTGGCGCGTGTGCCGGGATTTCTTAGCGCCTCGAACATCTCGGGAACCTTATCGACCGCGATCACGTCGGTGATCATCGGCTTCGGATCGATCTTTCCCGAAGCGATCGCCGCGATAGTCTCGTTGAATTCCGCGCGGTTGTATCCGACGATAAATTCGAGTCCGACTTCCTTGAAGAGGCAGGTCAGCGGCGTGATCTGGTCGGGCTCCATGCACGCGCCCAGGATGACGACGCGGCCGTGCAGACCCACCATGTCGATCGCGGAGCTGAGCGTGGTTTTGACGCCGATACATTCGAAGACCACGTCGGGCAGGCGCCCGGTCAGCTCGGCGACTTTCTTTGCGGGACTTTCTTCCTTCGGATTCACCACCGCCGACGCGCCGAGTTTCAGCGCGAGCTCCTTGCGTCCCATCGCAAGCTCGGAGACGACCACCTTCGCGCCTTTCGCCGTCGCCCAGATGGTAGCCGAAAGTCCGATCGGTCCCGCGCCCATCACGACCACGCCCATCCCCGGCTGAAGATTCGCGCGATTGACTCCATGCAGCCCGACCGAGAGCGGCTCGACCAGCGCGCCCTCGCGCGAGCTTACGTTGTCAGGCAGCTTGAGCAGACTCGACGCGCCGCACATCACGAACTCCGCGTAGCCTCCCGGCAGTTGCCCGAGGCCGAGGCTGCGGGTGCGCTCGCAGTGCATCCCGTCGTCGCGGCGGCATCGATCGCATTCGCCGCACGAGATGAACGGCAGCGCGGTCACGCGCTCGCCTTCGCGGAAACCGGTCACGCCCGCGCCGAGCTCGTGGATCTCGCCGCAAAACTCGTGGCCCATGACGGTGTCCGGCCTCATCCCCATCCCGTATTGGACGGCGTGCAGATCGGAGCCGCAGATACCGCAGTTGTGAACCTTGAGAACAACTTCGCCGGCGCCCGCTTTCGGCGCGGGAACGTCGATTACCGCCACTTCGTTGCGTTGTTTGAAAACCGCGGCTTTCATCTTGAGTCCTCCGCAGGCGCGTTATGCGGCCGCGCGTTTCTGTTCGATCAGCTCGATTTTGTATCCGGTCGGATCTTCGATAAACGCGATCGCGGTGGTGCCGTGCTTCATCGGACCCGGCTCGCGCACGACCTTGACGCCCTTCGCCTTCAGGTCGGTGCAGGTCTGGTAAATGTCGTCGACGCCGATCGCCAGATGCCCGAACGCGCTGCCGATTTCGTATTTCGAGGTGCCCCAGTTGTAAGTCAGCTCGACCACGGTCTGGTCGCGCTCTTCACCATAGCCGACGAAGGCGAGCGTGAACTCGCCACCGGGAAAGTCGTTTTTGCGTAAGAGCTTCATCCCGAGCTTGTTGCAGTAGAAGTCAAGCGATTCATCCAGGTTCGCAACTCTGATCATCGTATGCAGCAGGCGCATCGCGGTTTTACCTCCGGGTTTTTCCTTGGTCGGCGCCGGGCTTGCGCCGCGCGGCGATCGCCTTGTCCAGTGCGCCGCTAATCTCGTTGAAGAGATCCTCGGTCGGCGCGAAGCCTTGCTCCTTCATCTTGGCGATAAGCTCGCGCCGCCCGAGCCCGAGCATCTCAAGCGCTTCATGCTCATGCAGCCGCTTCGATCGCACGAGATCGAGGATCGCGAGCTCGCGCACGCGCGCGCGAAAATCAGCTTCCGGAAACTGATCGTCGAAGACATCAGCGGGCAGATCGATTTTGAGCTCCATGGCGGTTATGCCCCGACTTTCCGCGATCGCCAAAATGAAGTCAAACTCGCTGATAGTCTGCCCGAACACCCATTCGATCGCCGGTGCGTTTGGAGATCAGCGCGATGTCGGTACTGCGTATCATTCGCATGCTTCGGTGCCCTTGCGCCCGGGATTTCTCCCTCCGGTCGAAATGACGGATGCGGGCTCTTTGCATGATTGCCGTAGCCTCAGCCGAGCCCCCAACCGTCATTCCGAGCCTTGGGCGAGGAATCCCGAGGCGGCCATGCTCCGAGCCTCGCTGGACGCAGCGGCCTTTCGCTCGGGATTCCTCGCGCGGCAGCCGGAGCCTGCCCTGAGCCTGCCGAAGGGCGCGGGAATGACACTATTGGCAGACGGTCCAGAGACTCTTGGCGGATGAGGCGGATGTGTGCGATTTCTATGGATGGGGAACCGTACAAATCCGGGGCAGGCAACACGCAAATTCGCCGCCTCAGGAGGGGATTATGGATTTCAATTACAGCGCCGAGGACGAAGCCTTCCGCACCGAATTCCGCGCGTGGCTCGAAGCCAACAAGCAGTTCGCGCCGCATCGCGCCGAAGTGATGGGCGATGAAGGCGGCAGCGGATGGGACGCGCAGGTGAAGTGGGCCAAAAAGCTCAGCGAGGGGCGCTGGCTCGCCGTCAATTGGCCCAAGGAATACGGCGGGCGCAGCCTGAGCGTGATGCAGACGATCATCTACAACGAGGAGCTCGCGCGCGCGGGGCTCGCCGCGCCGATGATCGGAATGGGCATCAGCCTGCTCGGCCCGACGCTGATTCAGTGGGGCACCGAGGAGCAGAAGCGGCAGCACATTCCGAAGATCCTGAAGGCCGAAGAAATCTGGTGCCAGGGATATTCGGAACCCGACTCGGGCTCGGACCTCGCGTCGCTGCAGACTCGCGCGGTCGAAGACGGCGACGACTACGTCGTCAACGGGCAGAAGGTCTGGACCTCCGCGGCGCAGCACGCGGACTGGATTTTTCTGCTGACGCGCACCGATCCCGCCGCACCCAAGCACAAGGGTATCAGCTATCTGCTGGTCGATATGAAATCTCCGGGAGTGACGGTGCGTCCGCTGGTGCAGATCACGGGCAGTAAGGGATTCAACGAAGTTTTCTTCGACGATGTGCGCGTGCCGAAGAAAAATCTGGTCGGCGAAAAGAACGACGGATGGCAGGTCGCGATCACGACGCTGATGTTCGAGCGATCGGGCGGCGGCGGAGATCGCGGCGCGATGTTCCAGGTGCGCGAACTGGTCAATCTCGCCAAGAAGCTGCCGCGCGACGGCAAGACCGCGTGGGACGACGCCAGCGTGCGCCAGAAAATCTCGGAGTTCGCGTGCGAGGCCTACGCGCTCAAGTACACCGGTTATCGGCAGCTCACGCGACGGCTCAAGGGGATGCCGCCGGGACCGGAAGGCTCGATGATGAAGCTGTGCGGAACGGAGCTTAATCTGCGCATGCGCTTTTCGCGATGGAGCTGCTCGGGCCGTACTCGCAGATCGAGTCTAACGCGCCGATCGCGATCGATCGCGGCAAGTGGTCGTTCCGGATGCTCGCGGTGCGCGGCGGCACTATCGCGGCCGGCACCAATCAGATTCAGCACAACATCATCGGCGAGCGCGTCCTCGGCCTGCCCAAGGGCTGAGCCTGAGCGGTTGCAGGAAGACTCTATCAAGAGGAATGATCACGCATGGATTTCAACTACACGCCCGAGGACGACGCCTTTCGCACGGAACTGCGCACATGGCTCGAAGCCAACAAGAAGCATTCGCTCCCGCGCCGAGCAACATCATGGCCAACGAGGGTGAAGGCGAATGGGAAGCGCGCGTACGTTGGCACAAGAAGCTCAACGACGGCGAATGGGTCGCCGTCAGCTGGCCCAAAGAGTACGGCGGTCGCGGCGCCAGCGTGATCCAGCGACTCATCTTTCGCGAAGAGCTTTCGCGCCTCGGCCTCAACGAGCTCCGTTCATCGGGATGGGCATCAGCCTGCTCGGCCCGACGCTGATGCATTGGGGAACCGAGGCGCAGAAGCAGAATCATCTGCCGAAAATTCTGAAGGGTGAAGAAGTCTGGTGCCAGGGATATTCCGAACCTGACGCGGGATCCGACCTCGCCCGCTGCAGACCCGCGCGGTCGAGGACGGCGACGACTTCGTCGTCAACGGGCAGAAAGTGTGGACCTCGATGGCGCAGCATGCGGACTAGATCTTCCTGCTGGTGCGCACCGACCCCACGGCGCCGAAGCATAAGGGGATCAGCTATCTGCTGGTCGATATGCATAGCCCCGGAATCACGGTGCGTCCGCTGGTGCAGATCACCGGCGGCAAGGGCTTCAACGAAGTATTTTTCGAAGATGTGCGCGTGCCGCGTAAAAATATCGTCGGCGAGATGAACAATGGATGGCAGGTCGCGATGACCACCCTGATGTTCGAGCGCGGCGGTGGCGGCGGCGAAAACGCGCTGCGGCGAGGTTCAGGAGCTGGTCGATCTTGCCAAGCGGCTTCCGCGCAACGGCGGCACCGCGTGGGACGATTCCAGCGTGCGGCAGAAAGCGGCGGAGTTCGCGGCCGACGCACTCGCGCTCAAGTACACCGGCTATCGCCAGTTGACGCGCCAGCTAAAGGGGATGCCGCCGGGGCCGGAAGGCTCGATGATGAAGCTGTGCAGCACCGAGCTCGGACTGAGAATCGCGCTCTTTGCGATGGAACTGCTCGGGCCGTACAGCCAGACTCGAGTTCGGCGCTCCCTTCTCGGTAGATAAGGGCAAGTGGTCGTTCCGGATGCTGTCCGCGCGCGGGCCGACGATCTACGCCGGCACCAATCAGATCCAGCACAACATCATCGGCGAGCGGGTTCTTGGTTTGCCCAAGGGAAGTTAGCGGGCGCGGGCGGCGCTCGAGCCGCCCTTCTCGATAAATATGACTCCGGATTCGTGGCACAGGCTTTAGCCTGTGGCGGCATCGGCTGAAAGCCGGTGCCACTAAATCCAGCGCGGTCTACACCGCGCTGGTGAGGGCGCGAGGCGCAATCGCCGAGGCGATGTCGCGCGCGAGGCGGGGAGCATCTTCTACCGCGAGCGCGGCGACCGTCGCACGGATTCCCGGCGCGGCGCGAATCCGGAAGCGCTCGCCCGCGCGCAGAGCCCACCTGGACGCGGCAAGCGACTGGATCGCGCCCGATTCGTCCTGTACGGGAATCCATACGTTCAAGCCCGAGCGTCCCTGCGACTTGATTCCATGCGCTGCGAGCGCGTCGATCAACGCCCGGCGGCGCTCGGTGTATGTATCGGCGGCGCGGCGGACCAGCTTCGCAATTTTCGGGTCGGACCACATCACGGTGAGCAGTTCCTGCAGCACGTGACTGACCCATCGCGGGCCGAGCCGCTGCATCCCTTCGACGCGCGCGATCGTCAGCTCGTCTCCAGTGGCAAATGCGATTCTCAAATCGGGACCAAGCGCTTTGGAAACCGAGCGGATTACCGCCCATCGGTCGCGCCGCGGATCGATCGCGGAAACCGCGGAGCACGCCGGAGACCGGGCCGGCGAAATCATCCTCGACGATCAGCACCTCGGGGCGCCGCGCCATTGTCTCCATCAACTCGCGTGCTCGGCGGCGGTCGAACGCCGCTCCGGTGGGATTCTGCGCGCGCGGCGTGAGGACCATCGCCTGCGCGCCTGCGCGCAGTGCAGCCGCAACCGCCGCCGGCGTGGCGCCGAACTCGTCCATCGCGATCGGCTCGGCGACGTAGCCGAGTGCCGCGATCAAATCGAGCGTGCCGCTATAGCTCGGATCCTCGACCCCAACGATATCGCCGGGGCGGAGATGCGCCGCCAGAATCCGCTCGAGCGCGTCCATCGCTCCGCTCAGGATCGCAATCGCCTTCGCGCCGATTCCGTCAGCCGCGAATTGCCGCGCGGCAAGTCGAAGCAGATCGGCGCGATTCGCCTCGCCACCGTAGAGCAACTGCTCGCCTTCGATTCGCGAGAGCGCATCCTTGAGCGACGGAAGCATCGCGGGGTCCGGGTTTCCGTTGGCGAGATCGCGCACCCCTGCCGGCGTTGCCGGAGCCGAAGGCATCGCCAGCGCCGGCCGGTGGTTGACGACCGTGCCGCGCCTGCCGCTGCCGCGCACCAGACCTCGCACGCGCAAAGTCTGGTAGGCGGCGGCCACGGTGGTGGGGCTGACGGCGAGGCGGCGGGCAAGCTCGCGGATGGGCGGCAAACGGTCGTTCACTTTCAGGCGTCCGGCGCGGATCGCGTCTTCGACGCTGGCGGCGATCTGGTTGCCTGATTTTCCTTTGATCTGATAATGTACTAATACGTTCATAGCTTTGTACTGTTACATACTATACAAAGGACGGCTGAAATGGAAGAGACGCGCCGCACGCCCCGAACCACCGTCAAGCGGATGGCCAAACGCGCCGCCTACGATCGCGAGGTTATCAATTCGATCCTCGACCGCGCGCTGGTTTGCCACGTAGGCTTTGTCGCCGATGGCGCGCCCTCGGTCCTGCCTACTTTGCACGCGCGGATCGGAGATCGCCTCTACCTGCACGGCTCGGCCGCAAGCCATATGCTCCGCACTGCGGCCGAGGGCGGCGAGATTTGCGTGACCGCCACCATGATCGACGGGCTGGTGCTCGCGCGCTCCGCGTTTCATCATTCGGTAAATTACCGCTCCGTCGTGATCTTCGGACGCGCGGTGCGGGTCGATGATCGAGAACGCAAGCTCGCTGCGATGCGCGCGCTGGTCGAGCACGTCGCGCCCGGAAGATGGGCCGGCACGCGCGCGCCGAACGACAAGGAAATCGCCGGCACGCTCATTTTGGAATTACCGATCGAAGAGACCTCGGCAAAAATTCGCACCGGCGGCCCGATCGACGACGAGGCCGATTATGCTCTGCACTTTTGGGCTGGCGTGATTCCCCTGACGCTCGCCGCATCGACGCCCATCGCCGACACGCGGCTGGATCGCTCGATTGAAATTCCTCAGCACGTCTTCGACTACCGCACGCCTGACGAGCGCGCGCCGGGCCTCGCGCACGACGGCGCGCCATTCGAGCAGCGAGTCGGCGAATTCGTGATCACAACCGACGTCTCTCGACTCGACCTTAACGTGATCCATCGGTTTTTGTCACAGAGTTATTGGGCCGCCGATATTCCGCGCGAGGTCGTTGCGCGAGCGCTCAAGAACTCGCTCTGTTTCGGACTCTATGACGGCGATGCGCAAATCGGACTCGCGCGAGTGGTGACGGACTACGCGACGTTCGCATACGTCGCCGATGTGTTCGTGCTCGAGGAATATCGTGGACGGGGACTCTCGAAAGCCCTGATGACGGCCGCGCTGGCGCATCCGCATCTGCAAGGGCTGCGGCGTTGGACGCTGGCGACGCGCGACGCGCACGGGCTCTACCGCAAGTTCGGATTCGAGACGCCGCCATTTCCCGATCGCAATATGGAACGGGCGGACCTCGAGGTTTATCGGCGCAGATCGGCGGCCGCCAAGTAGCCTCGTCAATTGAAGGAGGAAGAAAATGTATATTCCGAAACCCTTCGAGATAACCGAGACCCGCACCCTGCACGAATTTATCCAGGCCCACAGCTTCGCCACGATCGTGTCGAACAGTGCGGATGATATGCTCGCTTCGCATGTTCCACTGACGCTCGATCATGTCGGCGGCACGCACGCGTCACTCGCGGGCCACTTTGCACGCGCAAACCCGCATTGGCGCACTCTCGAGCGCAACGGCCAGTGCCTCGTGATTTTCAGCGGGCCGCATTCCTATATTTCTCCGAGCTGGTACGCGAATTCCCCCGCGGTACCAACGTGGAACTATGCGGCTGTCCATGTCTACGGGAAGATGAGGATCATCGACGATGCCGCGTGGTTGACCGGCCTGCTGGACCGGATGATAGCGATTTACGAAGCGCCGCAAGCGCGTCCGTGGCCCGGACTTCTGCCGGTCGAATTCCGCGCCAAGCTCACCGAAGCGATAGTAGGCTTCGAGATCGAGATCGACCGAATCGAGGGCAAGTTCAAGCTCGGTCAGAATCGTCCTCTCGAGGATCAGCGCGGCGCTTTGCGCGCGCTCGAGCGTAGCGCGGACGCGAGCGCGAGAGAACTCGCCTCGATGGTGCGGCGGCATCTGGGAATTGCCGCTGGCGACGGCGATAATCACACGGAGATCGGCACGGCGAAATGACTTCCCGGAGCGCCTGACCGCCATCGGGTGATTTCCGCAGCTTGCGCCGCTTTCAGCGCACGGTTTATATAACATCCGTTAGGTCCTTAACCAGCCGACGCACTATGTGCGGCCAGGTTCACGGCCCAGCGGAGGAATTGATGGATTTCAAATTAAGCGCCGACGATGAGGCCTTTCGCCAGACACTGCGCTCGTGGCTTAAAGCCAACGCGCCAAAGCGCGAGCACAGCCCCGAGGACGACCTGGGCCCGATGAGCGAATCGGGCGGCGACGACTGGAAGCATCGGCTGCAATGGCACAAGAAGATGCACGAGGGCGGCTGGGTCGGGATCAGTTGGCCAAAGGAATACGGCGGACGCGGCGCGACCATCACGCAGCAGCTCATCTACAACGAGGAGATGAACAAGGCCAACACGCCGCAACTTGTCAACGGACTCGGCATCTTGCTGGTCGGACCCACCTTAATCCACTGGGGCACCGAGGAGCAGAAGAAACGCTACGTTCCGAAGATTCTGTCGGGCGAGGAAATCTGGTGCCAGGGATATTCCGAGCCGGGCTCTGGCTCCGACGTCGCGTCGCTGCAGACCAAAGCCGTCGAAGAGGGCGACTACTTTATAGTCAACGGCCAGAAGGTCTGGACCTCCGACGCGCATCATGCGGATTACTGCATCCTGCTGACCCGCACCGATCCGAGCGCGCCCAAGCACAAGGGGATCAGCTACATCATCGTCGATATGCACTCGCCGGGCGTGACTGTTCGTCCGCTGGTGCAGATCACAGGCGATGCGAATTTCAACGAAGTGTTTTTCGAGGACGTAAAAGTCCCGAAGAAAAACCTGGTCGGTGAGAAGAACCAGGGATGGCAGGTCGCGATCACCACGCTGATGTTCGAGCGCTCGGGAATCGGCGGCGGACGCGACATGCTCGGCGAGGTGAAGGATCTCGCGCATCTGGCGCGCGCGGTGCAATTGAACGGCCGCAGCGCGTGGGAACATTCGAGCATCCGGCAGAAAATCGGTTCGTTCGCGTGCGAGGCGCTCGGGCTCAAGTACACGGGCTATCGCCAACTGACGCGGCGGCTCAAGGGACTTCCGCCGGGACCGGAAGGATCGGTGCTCAAGCTCGGCGCGAGCGAGCTTAATCTCAAGATGAACAAGTTCGCGATGGAGTTGCTCGGGCCGTACTCGCAGATGGAGTTCAAGGCTCCGTTCGCTGTCGACAAGGGCAAGTGGTCGTACCGGATGCTGGCGTCGCGCGCACTGACTATTGCCGGCGGCACCAGTGAGATTCAGCATAATATTATTGGCGAACGCGTTCTGGGGTTGCCTAAAGGTTATTGAACGCGCGGGCTTGAAAAAGCGGAAAAAGGGCAGCCCGAACTGGCTGCCCTTTTTGTTTTGCGACCGGCGCGTACGGCGCGCAAGGAAGATCCCTGATGGAAGGAAAACTGGTAAGGCTTCGCGGCTACGAGAAAACCGACCTGGACGCGGTGATGAAGTGGATCAACGACGAGGAAGTCACCCAATTTCTTGGCGGTGAGATCCTGGCGCTGCCGCAATCGTCGATCGCGGAGATGAAGTTCATCGAATCTTCGGCTGGACGTACGCCGTCGTCGGCGGACCAGTCGTTCGTCATCGAGACTCTTGCGGACCGGAAATATCTGGGCGGCGTCGCCTTCCATGCGATCAACTGGCACAACCGCGCGGCGGGTGTCGGAATTGTCATCGGCGACAAGAGCTACTGGGGCAGAGGCTACGGGAGCGATGCGATGCGCCTGCTGATGCGAATCGGATTCGACAAGCTCAACCTGCATCGCCTGTGGCTGCACGTTTACGATTTCAATCAGCGCGCAATCACGTCGTACGAGAAGTGCGGCTTCAAACGCGAGGGCGTGCTGCGGAAGGAGCGCTTCCACAAGGGAAGTTATTGCGACACGATCGTGATGGGAATTCTCGCTGACGAGTACCGCGCGATGACCCCGCAGTAGGCTGCTCTATTTACCGGTGCCCGCGAGCGCGGCAGTTAGCGTGCCGCTCTTGCCGTTGCTTCGAATCGTGAAAGTGCCGGCGCGTTTTCCAACGACCGTCGGAGCAAACGAGATCGTATATTTGCATCGCTGATGGGCGGCGAGCGTCGAGGCGCAAGTGCTCGCGCCCGCGATGATCGCGAAATCGCCGGTCACCGATGCGCCCTCGATCACGATCGTCGCGCCGCGAGGATTGGCGACCGTCAGTTTTTTAGTCTTCCCCGCGCTCGCCTGCGTCCCCACCGCTTCCTTGCCGAAATTCAAGCGCTTCGGCGTCAGCTTGAGCGTTGAGGTCACCGGCGTAGGCGTAGCTGTCGGCGTGGGAGTTCGCGTCGTAGTTGGCGTCGGCGTGCCGGCGGGTGTTGCAGTCGGCGTTGCAGTTACGGTCGGGCTCGCGGTGACCGTCGCGGTCGGCGTGGGCGTGCGTATCGCGGTGCGCGTCGGAGTCGCGGTGGGGGATGGTGTTCTCGTCGACGTCGGCGTCGCGGTATTGGTCGGCGTGGCCGCCGGAGTTGGCGTGGGGGTTGCCGTCGGGCTGACGCTGGCGTTGGCGCCGGCAATCTCGAAAACACCACGCCCAAACGTGCCCGCAAAGATCATCCCGTTCTGATTCTGTTCGAGATCGAACACCGGCACCGCGGGAACCGAGCCGAGATTATACGGCATCCAATCCGCTCCGCCATCAACGCTACGAAAAATACCGATATCGGTTCCGGCGAGAATCGTGTTGCCAGTACTGTCGGTGCCGTCGACCAGAATCCGCAGGACAGGAATATCGGGCAATGCGTTTGCGGGCGGCGGAATCTGATTGAGCGGATTACCGTCCACCTGCGCCCAGGTCATACCGAAGTCGTGCGTTACGAAGACGTGCCCCATCTGGGTGGCGGCGGTGAATCCCGACACCGAAAGGTACGCGGTCGCGGAATCTGCCGGATCGATCGCGATGCCGGTAGCCTGCGTGTAACGCGGGAGCACCAGCGGCGAGAGATTCGCGGTCACGTCGTTCCAGGTCGCGCCGGCCGGATTTTCTCCGGTCACCTGCACGTTGGCGTCAGAGGTTGTCATCAGGCGAAACGGCGTCGGAGTGAAGGTCGTGTCGGTTTCCATCGCGAGGGCATACGCCTTGGTGTCGTCCGACGGCGCGATCTCGAGATCCTCGAGCGCGCAATTCCCATCGCCGCATCCTCCGGTCAAATCCTGCGTGGTCTCCGCCGCCCAAGTGTTTCCGCTATCGATCGAAACGTAAACCGAATGCGCGCCGAACATCACCCTGCCCTGCTGCTCGGGATCGGACGCGAGCGGAGGATAAAGGCCCGCGCCTGCATCGCCGTTGGACGCAAGCGCCGCGCGCAGCGCCTGGGTCGGCCCAGCCGAGGTCCACGAGGTTCCACCGTCGGTCGATTGTGCGATCGCGGGACCGGCGCTCGTGGTAGCGAAGACGTGATACGCGAATGACGGATTGTTCGGATCGAAAATCGCGAACGCGCCGTCGAGGGTATCGACTTGACCCCATGCTGCCGCCAGCGGCATCGAGCTGTTACCCAACCCGGTTCCGTTGTCGGACATTCCCGCGAGCACTAGCGCGCTGTTGGTCGGATGCGGCCCCACAGATTGCACTTCTTCAGCACCGATAGTGGCGTTCAGTCCGCTCCAGGAGCCACCGGAAGAGGCAAAGTAGAAGGCGCCGCCGTCATTGCCAAGATAAAAACTGTGCGCGCTCGCCGGATCGAATGCGACCGCGTGCTGATCGGAATGAGTTCCGCCGTTTTGCGCAAGGAAAGTCCACGCGACGCCCGAGTTGGTCGATCGATAGATTCCGACTCCTCCGAACACGACGGTGGCGCCGGTCGGGTCCGCCGGATCGATCGCGAGGACCTGGCCGAAAATCGAGTCGGAGACGTTGTCGGCCGCGGTCCCGTCGAGCACGACGCCGTCGCCAAGGCTCGCGCTCGGAACGCTCTCCGCGGTCCAGGTGGCGCCGCCGTCGGAGGATTTGTAGAAGCCCGCGTACTCGATTCCGTCCGCCGCGCCAAGCATCGCATAGACGATTCCCGAATTGGCGGCGACACTCGAGCGCCCGATCGCTCCCGAGAAACCGGGGAAGCTAATCTGGCTCCAGGTCAGCCCGGAGTCCGAGGAGCGAAACACTCCGGTCCACTGCACTGCCGCGTACACGTTCGCCGGCGCCGCCGGATCGATCACCACTTGGGTGGCGGGGCACGGCTCATTCGTGAAATAGGTGCACGCGCCAAACGTGCCAAGCGGATAGGTCAGCCACGAATTTCCGCCGTCACTAGATTTCCAGATTCCCATCTGGCTCCAATCCGTTTCGATCCATCCGGCTTGCGCGCGATTGGCGCTCGATCCGTAGGTCACGGCAGCATAGATAGTTCGCGGGCTCCGCGTGGTGTCGACCGCGATACCCCCGATCGAGGCATCGTCGAAATTAGCCGCCCCGATCTGGCTCCACGAGCCGCCGAGGTCGGACGACACGAAGATCCCTTCGCCGTAATAGGAATCGTTCGAGCCGTCGCCCTCGCCCGTCGCAACGTACAATGTAGGATTGGGCGTCGTGGTCGTGTCGAGCGCCATCGATCCGACCGACAGAGTCGGCTCCGCATCGAAGATTGGCGTGAACGCAACGCTCGCGTTCGGGCGCATCCACACACCACCCGCCGCCGTGCCAACAAACAGCCGTCCGCTCACCGTCGGATCGACGACAATCGCGGTCACACGCCCGGTCGCATTCGGCAGCGGTGAGCCAATCGCGACGCCGCCGAACGTCGCGACCTCCGCGTCCACCGGCTGCGGTCCGGTAAAGCTCCAGGAGGTGGCCGGCGACAGCGCAGGAATCTCAGCGGCGTTCGCCACCTGCGCTTGAGCCATCTCTTGCTGGCGCATCATGGCGACCGCTCGCAGATAAGCGCCGCGCGGCGTTCCGAATTGACGACCCCGTTTCGTGGCAAGAAATTCGCGGCGAGCCTCGCGACGGCGCGCCTCCTTCTGATAACGTGCCGCGTCGCGGCGCGCGCCGGGCGCCGCCGCCGGTATCATCGCCGCCCCTGCCAGGAGCGCGGCGAGAATCAATCCGGCAGGCGCAAGCCGGCGCGCGCGCGATAATCGCAACGTAATCACGGGCCCCTTTTTGCCCTAACTACGCTGCGATCTTACCTAGTAGTCGAGTATATACCTATTACAGATAGTCAGTAATACTCACTAGCTATTCATGGATAGGCTGTTCTCTATTTGTCTATATTGAGCCGCTCTCGTTCGCCTCACTTATATTTCGGCAAGTTCTTCCGGCGACTTCCAAAATCCGCCTATGCGGCGGAAATGCGGAAACCGATCTTGGGAAAGTGATTTACGACGCGTCCAACCGCGGGATCTTCGCGCTCGATTGCGATCTCCTGAATCGTGCTCAACACGACAGTTCCAACGACCGGATCGAATGCGTAGTCGTCCGGAGTGACCGCAATCCGCGCGCCGGGCTTTAACCCGTTCGGATCGGAGGGATCGGAACTCGGCTGCGCGGCGGGAGTGGCAGCCTTTGCGATTTTGAGCGCTTCGTCCGCGTTCATCGGCGTCATCGCACCGTAACCCATTGCGTCGATCCGCTCGAACCATCGCATCAGATTCGGAAACTTCTGCGCGTGCGAGAACGCGGTCGGCTCCGCGCGCAAGAACCACACCGGATGGAAGCACGCGGCGTCGGCGAGGCTGAAGCGATCGCCAAGAATATACGGCTGCGAGGCGAGAGAGCTGTCGAGGAGCTGCAGGAACGCTCGCAGTTGGTTCAGCGCGTCGGGCGCAGCCTTTCCGATCTGCGCAAAATCGGTGCCCTGCATCATCTTGCTGCGATCTTCGATAAATTCCTTCGGCACTACCGCGGCCAACTTCTCGAAGATCACCGGCGTGGTGGACCAGAAGATGCGCCGGTCCGCCCACATATTGAGCGCGTTGCAGGCGGCTTCCATCCCGCGCGGATATAGCGAGGGCTCGGGATGAAGCTCCTCGAGTTTGCGGATGATGATGCCGGTATCGCACCAAACGTCGGCACCGATCTGGAGAACCGGGATACGCCGGTACCCGCCCGTCAGCGGAACGAGCTTGGGCTTCGGCATGATCACCGGCTGTTCGACGGCGCGCCAGGCGATCTTCTTATACGCGAGAATTTTGCGGATTTTTTCCGAGAACGGTGAATTCACATACTGATGCAGAATAAGTTCGGGCACGACGGGCCTCCTGGGTTGATCGATTGCGCCGGGTCAAGGTTTACCGCACCGCGCGCGATTGGGGAACCTTCATTACAGCGCCGGCGAAAACTGATATTTTCGGCGCTATGTTCGGACAAGAGGAATTTGATCTTTTCGAAGCAATCTATACGACTCGTTCGATGCGCCGGCTGAAGCCCGATCCGGTCCCGCCCGAATTGATCGTCAAGGTGATCGAAGCGGCGACGATGGGCCCGAGCGGCAGTAACCGCCAGCCGTGGATCTTCGTCGTGGTGCGCGACGCCGAGACCAAGGCATTCGTTGCGGAGCGCTACCTGAAGGCGTGGGAGATGTACTTCACGCCGCGAGCGCGGGAGATCGTCGCGAACGATCCGCAAAGCCCGCAGGGACGCATCCTGCGCTCGGCGCGTTACCTGGCCGAGCACGTCGGTGAAGCGCCGGTGATGATCTTCTGCTGCGTCAAGAAATACAACGACGCGAGGCGCAAGGGTCAGCCGATGCTCAACGCGATCTTTCCCGCGATTCAGAACCTGTGCCTCGCGGCGCGCGCCTACGGTCTTGGAACGTCAATCACCGGACTGCATCAGATGCATGGCGCCGAGATCGATGAGCGGCTTGGCGTGCCGGCGGAGTACTCGAATGCCGCGATGATTCCGATGGGCTATCCGAAAGGCCGGTGGGCGCGGCCCGAGCGCAAGCCCGCCCTCGACGTGATCAACTGGGAGCGATGGGGAAGCCGCTCGAGCTCTATACCGGAAAAATAGATTCCGCGGCCGGCGCGTTCAGCCCTCGATCACGGCGAGCACCAGGCCGCGCTGAATTTGATCGCCGGCCTTGACGCGGAACTCGCGTAGCCGTCCCGCGGCCGGCGCCTTAATCGGAATCTCGACTTTCATCGACTCGATCACCATCACTTCATCGCCGCGCGCCACTTGCGCGCCCGCATCCACAGTGAATCTCAGCACCTTGCCAACCGCTGGGCTTTTTATGTCCATGCTCATGCGCCAGAGGCGCCGTCCTTTCCGATAGTCATCGAGATACCGGCGTCATAGCAGTCGCAAGCGCGGTCCGCCAGTATCGGCGCGAATTGCGCGCTTGAGTTACGCGGCCCTGTGGCTGTAGAAGGGGGGCATCGTGCGCGAACCTTCGTAATCGAGGAGACTGCGTTTGAGTAGTGACAGCAGGATGAGCGGTATCGTCGCCTCGCGCACGCTGCTCGAATATCCGCGCGGGGCGCATCGATGGAGCCTGCTCGGGCTCACGGTGGTCGCGACGATTCTCGCGTCGTACGAATTCCAGCTCGCGCCGATTCTCTCGCTGCTCCTGCCGTTCCTGCACATGAGCCAGGTTGGGTACGGTTACTTCATCACTTTTGCGGTTCTGATTTCCGGAATCTCGGCGTTCTTCGGCGGACCGCTCGCTGACCGCTACGGCCGCGTGATTCTGATCGACATCTGTCTTGGCCTGACCGTGGTGCTGGTGTTCTGCAACCTGTTCATCACGAATATTGTCTCATTCATCATTATCCGCACGCTGATGAGCGTCGTCGCGGGCACGATGGCGGGCGCCGGTGCGGCGCTGATGCGCGACATGTCGCCGCGCGTCGATCGCGCACTGGCGTTTGGCCTTTTGACGATCGGACCGGTCGGCGCGAACTTCCTGGCCAACAAGATCGCCGCGTGGACGCTGCCGATCTACCACACCTGGCAATCCCAGATCTGGATCACGGGATTTCTGGGCCTCGCGATGTTCCTGCCGATCGTGCTGTGGCTGAAGGACTTGAGCACCGATCTGCGCTTGCAGATTTTCCGCACCGAGATCGCCGCGATGGAGGCGCGCGGGGTCAAGCTCAAGGCGGCGGAATTGCCCTCGAGCACCAACGACGCCTTCCGGCGTCTGCTGAAGCATCCCGAGATCTGGATCCTGGTCGTCGGGATGAACGCCAACCTGACGCTGTATTTCGCGATCACCGCGTTCGGACCGCTGATGTTCACGCAGGCGTTCAAATATCCGCCGGCCGAGGCGGCCGCGATGAACTCGAACTTCTGGTTCTGCAACCTGGCAATCCTGATCGCCACCGGATTTATCTCGGACCGGCTGCAAATCCGTAAACCGATCGCGATTATCGGCGCCGCACTCAGTATCGGCCTGCTCGTGTGGTGGGTTCCGAGCTTCACCGGCACCGGTCTGCCGCGCGGCGAGATGGCGATTGTCGCGGCGGTGCTCGGCGGCTTCCTTGCGATCGGCTACGTGCCGTGGGCCGCGCACTTCTCCGAAACCCTCGAGGAAGTTTCACCTGCGCTGCAGGCGACGGGATGGGCGTTCTTCGGATTGGTCGCGCGCGCGTGGGCCGGACTGTCGGCGCCGCTGACCCTGTGGGTCGCCAAAGAATTCGGATGGCAGGCGTGGATCAAGGTGAGCATCGTGGGAATGGCGATCTACATCGTGGCGCTGCTCATCACGCGCGGCATTCATCAAGAATCCGCCACCGAGACCGCCGAGACACAAGCAACCGCAACCGCCGCACAGTAAGGATTGTCCCTCTCCGGAATGTCCCTCTCCCAGATTGGGAGAGGGCGGCGCGGCGCGGCGATTGCTCTTTTCAGCAATCGCCGTGACGCGCGGGTGAGGGACCGACACAAATAAAAATCTGCGACCGCACGCCGCAACATTCTGTGCCCGTTTGCGGAATTCAAATTTTGGCACTTTTGACGAACCTGGCGTGTCCGCCAAAACAGGCAGAAGAATTTTTTTCTGTCGGTCCCTCACCCGTCGCGCGCAGCGCGCGCCACCCTCTCCCAAACTTATTGGGAGAGGGACAGCGAACCCGATCGCGGCTACGGACGCATCGTGCGGGTGCGGATTCCTAGCTGGGTCGGCACAATCTCATATGCTTGATGCACCCAATCGACCAGGATCGGACGCGTGTCGCGGGGATCGATTATCTCCTCGATTCCGAATGCCTCCGCAGTGCGAATCGGCGAGCGCACGGCGTTAAACTTCTCTTCGAGTTCTCTGCGCAGCTTTTCCGGATCCTTCGAGGCCGCAAGATCGCGCTTGTATGCCGCCTCGATTCCGCCCTCGATCGGCAGTGATCCCCAATCCGCCGACGGCCACGCATAGCGCAGGTTGAGCCCGCTGGTAATTCCGTGCGCGCCGCCGGCGACGCCGAAAGCTTTGCGCACTATAATCGCGACCCACGGCGTGATCGTCTGGTAGACCGCGCACATCGCGCGCACGCCATGCCGGATGGTTCCTTGGCGCTCGGCCTCGCGACCGATCATGAAGCCCGGCTGATCGACGAAGTTCACTATCGGCAGATGAAACGTGTCGCACAGGTCGATGAACTTGACCATCTTGTCCGACGCTGCCGCGTCGAGCGATCCACCGATCGCGAATGGATCGCCCGCCATCACGCCGACCGGATAGCCGTCGAGCCGCGCGAACGCGGTGGCCAGCGACGGTCCGAAGTACGGCGTCATCTCGAAAACTGAATCGCGATCCATCACCAGCTCGAGAATCCTGCGCGCGTCGTAACCTTGTCTGCGGTTGCGCGGCACGATGCTGATGAGTTCGTCCTCGCGACGATGCGGATCGTCGAGCGGCGTGGTCCGCGGCGGCACCTGCCATACGCTCTGCGGCAGATAGGACAGGAAACGGCGAATCTGGTCGAAGGCGTCCTCCTCGCTTTCGGCCTCGTTGTCCACCGCGCCACTCTCGTGCGCGTGGATGTCGGATCCTCCGAGCTGTTCCTTGTCCAGGTCCTCGCCGGTTCCCCACTTCACCACCGGAGGTCCGGCGACAAAGAGCTGGCTCGAGCCTTTTATCATCACCGCGAAATGCGATGCCGCCACGCGCGCCGCGCCAATTCCCGCAACCGAGCCCATGCATCCCGCCACTACGGGAACCTCGGACATGAGCTGCATCATGATGTTGAATCCGGCGACCGCGGGGACGTAAGTCCTTTTCATGGTCTCGAATGTACGCACGCTGCCGCCGCCTCCGGTGCC
This sequence comes from uncultured delta proteobacterium, assembly GCA_963801665.1. Taxonomy (GTDB): domain Bacteria; phylum Desulfobacterota; class Binatia; order Binatales; family Binataceae; genus JBARDN01. The sequence goes on from CAWDFL010000001.1 coordinate 39,536, forward strand.
GTCGATCAATCGGACAATCGGCATGCGCAACTCATGCGCGATCAGCTCCGCGTAGCCCCGCTTGTTGCCGATCGAGGCATCCGCGGCGCCTCCCCGCACGGTGAAGTCGTCTCCAGCGACCACGACGCGCCGTCCGTTGATTCTTCCGGTGCCACCGACAAAGTTGGCCGGCAGGAACTCGGTCAGGGTATCTCCCTCATACTTGGGTGCACCCGCCAGCGCGCCATACTCGCGAAAGCTCCCGTGATCGAGCAGCCGCTCGATCCTCTCGCGCACCGTGAGCTTGCCGCCATCGTGTTGGCGCTTGATATTGTCGGCGCCGCCCATCTGCTTCGAGAGCTCGACACGGCGGCGAATTTCATCGACTTCAGGTTGCCACGACATATGTTTCCTCCGCTGTTTGCCGATCCTATAAACCATGCACCGCGTTTTCACCGCAAACGGCATCGGCGATCCCTTTGCCTTGGCCATCCACTCGGCTCTTGTCTGTCATTCCCGCGCGTGGTTGCCGCTCGAAGAATCCCGGGTGCGTGACGAGCACTGTTTCGGAAACGCTCTACACAGCGTTAGCGGAGTCAGGGATTCCTCGCGCGCGGCGGCCACGCGCGCGGGAATGACAGATCGAAGCAGCAGATGCACCCGTTTCGAGCGGTGATTCTTCCTGTTAGCCTTGAGCGCGATGAGCGCCGCGGCGATCCAGACCGTCCCGAATGTCAATCTATCCGCGCGGCCGAAGCGCGCGAGGCTCTCCGGATGGGGCCGTTATGGAGCTCTGGAATGCGACCTCTACCGGCCCGAGAGATTCTCCGAACTCGCCGAGGTCGTCACATCAAACTCGACCTCGCTTATCGCGCGCGGCGCCGGGCGCGCGTACGGCGACGCGGCGGTGAACGGCGACAACAGGGTCGTCGATGTGACCCGGCTCGGCAGGATGCTCTCCTTCGATCCGGACCGCGCCACGCTGCGCGCGGAGGCGGGGGTCACGCTCGATGAGATAATCGACGTGTTCCTGCCGCGCGGATTCTTTCCGCCGGTAGTGCCAGGTACGCGTTACGTCACGCTCGGCGGATCGATCGCGGCCGATATCCACGGCAAGAGCCATCATCGCGACTCCTCATTCGCGAGCCATGTCACGAGCTTCATCCTGATGCTCGCATCGGGCGAGATTCGGCGATGCTCGCGCGAGGAAAACGCCGATCTGTTCTGGGCCACCGTCGGAGGGATGGGCCTGACCGGAGTGATCCTCGAAACGGAGTTGCGGCTCAGGCGCATCGAGAGTGCGTGGCTCGAAGGCGAAGTGATTCGCGCGGAGAATCTCGACGCCGCGCTCGAAGCGTTTGAGCGTATCGACGGCGAATACAGCAACTCGGTTGCGTGGATCGATTGCGCGAGCACAAAGGGACGACTCGGACGCTCGATCTTAAACGCCGCGAATTTCGCGGCGCGCGATGCGCTCGCGCCCGCGATGCGCCAGGATCCGTTCGCACTCAAGCCGAAGTTCCGTCCCTCCGTGCCATTTGATCTGCCGAACTTCGCGCTGAGCGCGCTCACGGTGAGGACGTTCAACGACGGTTTGTACGCGATTCATCGCCGCAAGGCTGGCCGCGCGCGTTTCGACTATCAGAGTTTTTTCTTTCCCCTCGATTCGATTCACGACTGGTACCGAATCTACGGCAAGCGCGGATTCGTCCAATACCAATGCGTATGGCCCGAGACCGAGAGCCGCGCCGGGCTGATCGAGACTCTCGAAGCGATAAGCGCAAGCCGGCGTGGATCGTTTCTTAGCGTGCTCAAGAAGTTCGGCGCGCAGGAAGGGATGCTCTCCTTTCCGATGCCGGGTTATACGCTCGCGCTGGATTTTCCAGTCGCGGAAGGTTTGATGGAATTTCTCGATCGGCTCGACGCGATGGTGCTGGCGCGCGGAGGCCGCGTCTATCTTGCCAAGGATGCGAGGATGCGCCCGGAGACGTTTCGCACGATGTATCCTAACCTGCCGCGATGGCAACAGATCAAAGCCGCCGCCGATCCGAACAACCGGTTTTCCTCGAGCCTCGCGCGGCGTATCGGGATGCTGCCCGCGTAGCCGCACAGGCGCTTCCAGAGCCATGGCCAGAGTAGTCATCTTGGGCGCGACCAGTCCGATTGCGCGGATCCTCGCGATGCGATTTGCCGCGGACGGCGACGCGGTTTATCTCGCCGCTCGCGACGCAGGCGAGGCGGCACGAATCGCGAGCGACATATCGGTCCGCACGGGAGCCGTCGCGCTGTCGGGCGCGTTCGACGCTGCCGACTTCGCATCGCATGCTGACTTCATCCGCCGCGCGACCGACGGGCTCGGTGGCCTGGACGGCGTCGTGCTCTGCTTCGGCACGCTCGGCGACGAAGACGCGGCGCAGATCGATCCGAACGCCGCGCTGGCAACGCTGCATCAGAACTTCACCGGCGCGGTCAGTCTGATGACACTCGCGGCGCGTCGCCTCGAAGAACAGAGGCACGGCTTCATGATCGTGATCGGCTCGGTCGCCGGAGATCGCGGCCGCGCGAAAAATTATGTGTACGGCGCGGCCAAGGGCGGGCTGCATACTTTCACCCAGGGACTGCGCGGACGGCTCACGCGCGCGGGCGTGCACGTAATGACCGTCAAGCTCGGCACGGTCGACACGCGGATGACGTGGGGACGCGAGGGAACTCTGCTCACGGTTCCTCCCGAGAAAGCCGCGAACGCGATTTACGCGGCGTACCGGCGCAAAGCCGAGGTCGTGTACGTGCCGTGGTTCTGGCGTCCAATCATGGGAATCGTGAAGTTAATCCCCGAGCGGTTCTTCAAGCGCACCAGTTTCTAGCGATCACTCTTCCAGGTAGTAATCGATAGTCGAAACCAGACGCACCTTCTTGTCGATCGAGCGCGCTTCGTCAAAGCCGCTCTGCGAGCCCGAGGCGTCGCGCGGAAGAATCTCGAACACGCCCTGATTGGCGCGTCGAATCGGACCGAGCTTGCTGTTCGAGTCGTTGGCGAACTGCTGCGCGACGGCGCGCGCGCTCTTGGTCGCGTCCGCGAGCATCGCGGGCCGGATCGAATCGAGGTTGGTAAAATAGTAGGCGGGATTAGCGATGCCGTTGTCGGGCTCGAGATTAAGCACGATTCCCTGACTGATGAGATCGCCGGTGAGTTGTCCGGTCTGCGCAACGCGATCGACATTGCCCGAGCGAATCTGTATTCCACCTTTCACCAGGTAGCGGCCATTGCTGCGATTTTGCGTAGCGCCGAACTGCTCGGTGTCGGTAACCTTGGCGGGAACGATTTCGATCTCGGCGTCGGTGAAGCCGTGCTGATGCGCAAAAGCAGTCACCAGCTTCGCGTCGCGAACGATCTCTGTATTTGCCTTGATCACGTCGTCGCTGGTGGCGGTGTATGAGATATTCCACACTGCCACGTCGGCTTTGACCGACCGCTCCACCAATCCGCGGACCGTCACATAGCGGTCGCGCCCGCGCGCAGAGAGAAACCCCTGCTCGATAAAATAGCCGCCCAGCGCAAGCCCGATCGCAACCAGGGCGCCCAGGATCGCAGCGCTCGAAGCAGGCATCCCGCGAGATTCCATGATTCGCGTCTCCATCGTTATAGACCGTCGCCCTAGAGGCTACGCGCAAACCGCAGAAAAGAAAGAGGCCCGGTTTAGCGGGCCTCTTTTTTCGATCATGTAAGTAATCTCGCGAGCTAGTTGACGGTCCAGGTGTCGCCGCGATTCAGGAGCTCGGTCAGATTGCCCGGGCCCTGCTTGGCCTTGGCGTCTTCGAGCTGCTTGTTGATCGCGCCGTCGTAGGTAGGGCGCGAAACCGCGTAGAAGACTCCGACGGGCGTCGGCATCGGCGCTTCAAAATTTCCCAGCATGAAGGCGAGCGAGAGATTAGTTTCGTCGTGGACCACGATGTCTTTTTCGCTGACGCCATTTTCGCCGAGCGTGACGACCTCGGGCCGCATCCCGTTCATCTTGATGCCCTTGTTGCGTTCCTTGCCGAAGAGCAGCGGCTTGCCGTTCTCGAGGATCAACTGATGCTCAGCCTTGATCGCCTTGTCGCTCACGTCGTTGAAAGCGCCGTCGTTGAAGATGTTGCAGTTCTGCAGGATCTCGATGAACGACGCGCCGCGATGCGCATGCGCGCGCTTGAGCATCTCGCCCAGATGCTTCTGCTCGACGTCGATCGCGCGCGCGACGAAAGTCGCATGCGCGCCGAGCGCCACCGTAATCGGGTTGAACGGAAAATCGACCGAGCCCGCGGGAGTTGACTTGGTCACCTTGCCGACTTCAGAGGTCGGCGAATACTGCCCCTTGGTCAATCCGTAGATGCGGTTGTTGAAGAGCAGAATCTTGAGGTCGATATTGCGGCGCAGCGCGTGGATCAGATGGTTGCCGCCGATTGACAGGCCGTCGCCGTCGCCCGTGACGACCCACACGTCGAGGTCCGGGCGCGTGACCTTGAGGCCGGTCGCGAGCGCCGGTGCGCGTCCATGAATCGTGTGGAAGCCGTAGGTGTTCATGTAGTACGGAAAGCGGCTCGAGCATCCGATGCCCGAGATGAAGACCGTGTTGTGCGGCGCGATGCCGAACTCGGGCATCGTCTTTTGAACCTGCGCAAGGATCGCGTAGTCACCGCATCCAGGACACCATCTTACTTCCTGGTCGGATTCGAAATCCTTGCGGGTAAATGCGGTAGCCATTGGTCCTCAGCCCTCCAATATGCGGTTGATGCGGGTGACGATTTCGCTGACCTTGAACGGGCGGCCCTGGATCTTGTTGAAGCCGACCGCGTCGATCAGATAATCGGCGCGAATCATCTTCAGCAGATGGCCCATGTTCATTTCCGCGATCATCACGGTCTTGAATTGCCGCAGCTTGGCGGCCAGATCGCGCGGCAGCGGATTCAGATAGCGCAGATGGATGTGCGAGACCTTCTTGCCTTTCTCGCGCATCTGCTTGACGGCTTCGCGAATCGGACCGAAGGTGGAACCCCATCCGAGCACGACCAGGTCGCCGCCGTTCGCGTCGCCGAAAATTTCGGTCGGCGGAATGTCCTGCGTGATCCCCGCGACCTTGCGCGCGCGCGTGCGGATCATCAACTCGTGATTCGCGGGCGAGTAGCTGATGTTGCCGGTCAGGTTCTCGCCGGTGATTCCGCCCAGGCGATGCTCGAGTCCCGGAGTGCCGGGAATCGCCCACGGACGCGCGAGCGTCTGGTCGTCGCGCGAGTACGGCAGAAATCCGGTCGGGTTGGTTTCGAACTCGACCTTGATCGGCGCCAGGTCGTCGACCTTCGGCAGCAGCCACGGCTCGGCGCCGTTGGCAAGCTGTCCGTCGGTGAGCAGGATAACCGGGGTCATGTACTTGACCGCGATTCGAACCGCCTCGTACGCGCAATCGAAACAATCGGCGGGCGTCGACGCGGCGATGATCGGAATCGGCGACTCGCCGTGGCGTCCGTACATCGCCTGCAGCAAATCGGCCTGCTCCGGCTTGGTCGGCATCCCGGTCGAAGGGCCCGCGCGCTGGATATCGGTGATCACGAGCGGCAACTCGACCTTCACCGCCAGGCCGACCGCCTCGGCCTTGAGATTCATTCCGGGGCCGGAGGTCGTCGTGATCGCGATCGCGCCGCCAAATGCCGCTCCAATCGCGGAGCAGACGCCGGCGATCTCGTCCTCGGCCTGGAAAGTATAGACCGGGAAATTCTTGAAAGTCGCGAGTTCGTGCAGAACGTCGCTGGCCGGCGTGATCGGATATGAGCCGAGAAACAGCGGACGATTCGACTTCACCGCCGCCGCGACGAATCCCAGCGCGGTCGCCGTGTTGCCGGTGATATTGCGGTAGAGGCCCGGAGCGATATGCGCAGCGGGGACCTCGTACGACGAGGTGAACATCTCCGTGGTCTCGCCGTAGTTGAAACCGGCCTTGAAGACGCGGATGTTCGCCTCGATGATTTCGGGATTCTTCTTGAACTTGCTCTCGATATACTCGATCGTGCTCTGGGTCGGCCGCTGATACAGCCACGAGAGCATCCCCAGCACGAACATGTTGCGGCTGCGGAACACGGCGCGGTTGTTGAGTCCGAGCCCATGCACCGCGAGCGTCGTGAGCTTGGTCACGTCGACCTGGATGACCTGGTACTTGTCGAGCGAATGGTCGGTGAGAGGATTCTCGGTGTAGCCGGCGCGCTTTAAGTTCGCGGCGTTGAACGCCTCTCGATCGACGATCAGCAGGCCGTTGGCAGGCAGGTCTTCGAGATTGGCCTTGAGCGCCGCGGGGTTCATCGCGACCAGCACGTCGGGCTCGTCACCGGCGGTGAAGATCTGGTTGCTGGAAAAGTTGAGCTGGAATCCGCTGACTCCGGCGAGCGTTCCCGCAGGGGCGCGGATCTCGGCGGGGAAATCCGGCAGAGTCGCGATATCGTTGCCGGCAAACGCCGACTCGGTCGTGAACTGCATCCCGGTCAACTGCATCCCGTCGCCGGAATCTCCGACGAAGCGGATAACGACGCGGTCCTTGCGCTGAAGAGGCTTCTTGGCGTCACCGGAACGGCGCTGACTTGGGGAGTCCGTAATCTGTCCGGCGGCCTCAGGTGGTACAGCCATCGCGGTCCAATCTCCTTAAGCTGACAATCGTGGTGATGAAGACATTGTTGGGTTACAACGGGGCAAAAGCTCAATCGTATGCGCGGAACTAAAGTATATCTAATGTGAGGATTTTGTGAAAGAGGGGGTTGCTTATCTGATTTTGAACCCGGCGAGCTCTCCGCTCCACTCCGTCCACTCCTGCTCCACTGAACTGACGCTCGCGAACCGCGGCCCTTGATGCGCCCACGCCGCGAGCCTGTCCAATCCATCCTTATCTCCTTCGGCAACAATTTCAACGCCTCCGCCCGCCGCGTTGCGGACCCATCCGGCAAGCCCAAGGCGCTGCGCCTCGGCGACGGCAGCCCAGCGGAAGCCGACGCCCTGCACACTTCCGTTGACAATCAGCCGCATCCGCGCCCGCGCTGCCATCGCGAAATCCCTTAGCCCTCGGCTAGCAGCGCGAGGAAGCCTTTCTCGTCGAGGACGCGGACGCCGAGGTCGTGCGCTTTTTTGAGCTTCGAGCCAGGCTCGGCACCTGCGACCACGAAATCGGTCTTGCGGCTGACGGAGCCGGTAACGCGGCCGCCGACGGCCATGATTCGGCGCTCGGCGTCGTCGCGGCTCATCGAATCGAGCGTGCCGGTCAGTACAAAGCTCTTGTCGCGCAGAGCACCGCGTCCCGAGGGTTGGGCAGGCGCTTCGATTTCGAGGAGCTTTTCCAGGCGGCGCACGGCGCGCATGTTTCTTGGCTCATCGAAGTACTCGCGCACGCTGCGCGCGACCTCGGGACCGATATCGCGCACCCCGCGCAGCTCGTCCTCGCTCGCGGCGCTGATCTTTTCGAGCGACTTGAAACGCAGCGCGAGCTGGCGCGCGGTATGCTCGCCAACTTGATGGATGCCGAGACCGTTGACGACGCGCTCGAGCGAGGTCTTGCGCGCGGCGGCGATCGCGTCGAGCACATTCTGCGCGCTCTTGTCGGCCATCCGCTCGAGCCCCGAAAGCTGCTCCTTGGTCAGATTGAAAATGTCGTCGAGCTCGCGCACCAATCCGGCCTCGATAAGCTGCGCGACCAACTTGTCGCCAAGACCCTCGATATCGAGGCACGCCTTCGACGCGAAATGGCGAATCGACTCGCGCATCCGCATCGGGCAGTTGGCGTTGACGCAGAAGTAGCCGACCTCGCCCTCCTCGTGCACGACGGCCGCGCCGCATTCGGGGCACTTGGACGGCATCGCGAACTCATGCGCGCGCGGCTTGCCCGGCTTGGTGACGCGCACCACGTAGGGAATCACGTCGCCGGCGCGCTCGATCAGCACGGTGTCGCGCTCGCGGATATCCTTGCGCCGAATCTCGTCGAGATTGTGCAGAGAGGCATTCGAGATCGTGACGCCGGCCAGCGCGACCGGCGCGAGCTTCGCGACCGGCGTCAGCGCGCCGATCCGTCCGACCTGTACGTCGATCTTCTCGACCACGGTTTCCGCCTGCTGCGCCTTGAACTTGTACGCGATCGCCCATCGCGGCGCGCGAGAGACCTCGCCAAGCTGCGCCTGGAGCGCGTAGGAATTGACCTTGGCGACGACGCCGTCGGCGTCATGCGGAAGCGAATGGCGCTTCTCCGTCAGCGCGTTCCAATATTCGAGAACTTCGTCCAGGTTGCGGCAGATCTTCGACTCCGGATTGGTGCGCAGTCCGAGCGCCTTAATCCCTTGCAGGAATTCCCATTGCGACGCGAAGCTCGCGCCTTCGATCACTCCGGGCGCGTAGAGAAAAATATCGAGCGGACGCGACGCGGTGATTTTCGGATCGAGCTGGCGCAGCGATCCGGCCGCCGCGTTGCGCGGGTTTGCGAACACGGGCTCGCCGCGCGCCTCGCGATCCGCATTGAGCTTCGCGAACGCCCTGGTCGGAAAGATCACCTCGCCGCGCACTTCGAGCAGCGTCGGTATCTTGCCGTGCTCCGGTTTGCGCAGCCGCAGCGGCACCGATTTGATCGTCTTGATATTGGCGGTAACGTCCTCGCCGGTCTCGCCGTCGCCGCGAGTCGCCGCGGTCGCGAGCTTCCCGTCCTCGTACACCAGCTCGATTCCCAGGCCGTCGAGCTTGACCTCGGCGACATACTCGATGTCGTCGTCGGTTTTGAGCAGGCGCTTGATGCGTTTGTCGAACTCGCGCATCTCGTCCGCGTTCATCGCGTTCGCGAGCGACATCATCGGCCGGCGATGCTTAATCGGCGCGAATCTCTCGCTCGGCGCCGCCCCCACGCGCTGAGTGGGCGAGTCGGGCGTCACGAGCTCCGGATGCTCGCGCTCGAGCGCCTCGAGCCGGCGCATCATCACGTCGTACTCGGCGTCGGAGATCTCCGGATCGTCAAGCACGTGGTAGCGATAGCTATGATGATTCAGCTGCTCGCGCAGCTTTTCAGCTTCGGCGGCAACCTTGCGGGAATCCTTGGGCGTCGGGGACATCATGATCGTTTTAGCCAACCTGGTCCATTCGGGCTAGAACCCGCACGAACGTTGTACAAGCGATGCCGGAACCTTCATTTGACAATTGACAATTGTTGCTTGTCATATCACAATGAACTCAAACGGGGCGCGTTGAGAAGGAAGAGGACAAGTGATCCGGGGGTTCCGCCACAAAGGGCTGAAACGACTGTTTGAAAATGGCGAGCGCAAAGGTATCAGTCCGGACCAAATCGACAAGGTCGAGAACATCCTCTTCGTTTTGAGTCGCGCGCACAGACCTGAAGATCTGAATCTGCCTGGCTTCCGGCTACACCGCCTCAAAGGCAGCCGGAAAGATTTCTGGAGCGTGACGGTTCGAGCCAACTGGCGCATCGTATTTCGTTTCGAGGACGGCGATGCTCGGGATGTCGATCTCATCGACTATCATTAGGAGAAATAAAGGAGATTGCGCGATGCGCATGAAAAACCCACCCCATCCTGGCCGAATTGTCCGGCAAGAGTGCATTGAACCGCTCGGCTTGACGGTCACCGACGCGGCGCAACGTCTTGGCGTGACGCGGCAGGCACTCAACAATCTGGTAAATGAGAAGGCCGGGATTTCTCCGGAAATGGCTATACGGCTAGCGAAAGCTTTCGGGAGTGCCCCGGAGGTGTGGCTTGGGATGCAGATGGAGTATGATCTTGCACGAGCCGAAAAAACGGCGGGCAAAATCAAGGTCGCCAGAATTACCGCGAAAGAGACGGCCAGCATTAACCCGTAGTCGCCGCGTGACGCGTTTTGACACTTTGACAGGCCATCGTCTCTTGTTCATGAATCTCTCGATTCTGTAGCAGACGCTGGGAAAGACGGGCGGCTCGCGAGCCGCCCCTACGAAGAAGGATCGTATTTGTAGGGGCGCGTCGTGACGCGCCCGTCTTCGCACTGCATATTCTACGCGAGCGCGAACAACAATCGTCCTATTCTATCTTCTGCTGTATCCCATCGCGTCGAGGAAGTCGTCGAGGGTCGTGAATCGCATATACATATTGTGGCGTTTCTGGTCGGCGATTGTTGTACTTGATTCTGAGGAATAGGCGTGCCCGGGAAATACTACTGTCGCGTCGTCGAGCGACTTCAATGTGGTATTCAGGCTATGGTACATCGCCTCGGGATCGGAACCGGGCAGATCGACGCGTCCGCATGAATTCACGAATAGGGTGTCGCCGGAAATGAGATTTCCCTCGGCCAGAAAACACTGCGAGCCGGGAGTATGGCCGGGGGTGTGGAGAAACTTGACTTCGATTTCACCGACCTTGAAAGTGTCGCCCGCTTCGACTTTGACTATATCGCTGTCCGAGAGTCCCGCGACCTTTTTCGCGCCTTCCGCTTCGTGCTTGTTGAGATATACTTTCGCCTTCACCCGCTCGAGCATCTCGGCCACGCCCGGGATACTCTGTCCCATCATCTTTCCGCCCAGATGGTCCGGGTGGTAGTGAGTAATCAGAATTTTATCCAGTTCGTAGCCTTCGCGCTCGACGAAATTACAGATCTTGGCGACGTCCCATGCGGGATCCACTACTGCCGCTTTCCTGGCAATCGTGTCACCTACTATATAAACGAAATTCGCCATCGGACCGATTTGCGCCTGGCGAAGATAGAGTCGATTTCCCGCTTCCATGACCGATCTCCGGGGATTTCAGGATTTCGCGGCGCCGCTGCGTGCGGCGTGCCGTTTCATCGCGGCTCTGCGCCGCGCGGCCTTGATTTCGGGATCGTCCAGGCGCAATCCGCGATCCCACAGGAACTCGGACTCGCCGAGCTTGTGCGCGACCCATCGCGATTGCACGAAAAGATGATCGCTCAGCCGATTCACGTAGATGATCAATTGCTCGTTGATCGGTTCCTCGCGCTGGAGAGTCCACAGCACCCGCTCCGCGCGGCGGCATACGGTGCGCGCCTGATGCAGGAATGCGTTCAGCACACCGCCTCCCGGAAGCGTGAAGGATTTGAGCGGCTCGAGCACCTTCTCCATCCGGTCCATCTCGTTTTCGAGGAGATCGATCTCGAGCGCGCTCATCCGATGCATCCCCTCGTACTCGCCGTCGAGCGGAGTAGCCAGTTCGCTGCCAATGTCGAATAGCTCGTTCTGGATCCGGCGCAGCATCTCGGCGTACCAGGGGCCATCCGCTCCGAGCCGGGCTACGTAATCGGGGAGATAGGTCCGCACGATCCCGATGATCGAGTTGAGCTCGTCGATCGTACCGTAGGCGTTGATACGTCCGTGCTCTTTCGGCACGCGGCGGCCGCCGACGAGAGCGGTCGTGCCCTTGTCTCCGGTTCGAGTGTAAATTCGGTTGAGCCGGATAGCCATTAGATATTCGCCTTCTTCCGGATTGCTTCGTACGACGCGTCGCCGAGATCGGTCGAGACCGGCAGTCCGCTGTCGCGCCATCCCGGCACGACCACTGCGCCGGATTGATCGCGCTGGCCGCCGAAGCCGCCGGTGACGTTGGTCAGATCGGCGTAGCCGGCATCCTCGAGCATCTCGCACGCACGCATCGAGCGTCCGCCGGCCTGGCATCCGACGACAAGGGTTTTATTTTTCGGCAGAATTTTTTCCGCGATTTCGAGAAAGTCCGGATTTAGCTGCATCTGGCCGGGGCCTTTCATGAACACGACTGGAATATTGATCGCGCCCGCTGGATGACCCTGCGCGAACTCGCCCTCGGTGCGCACGTCGAGGTAGATTGCTTCCGGATTGCGCTTGAGAGTCTCGTGCGCGTCGCGTGGCGGTTGTTCTTTTATCGGCATGGGAATTACACCTCTGAACCTTCGTCGTCGATTCTAGCAGATAACGGTACGGCTCGCTCAGCGCGCCCATCAGGCTTGCGTCTTTCCGACGCGCTCGTGATGCACCATCGCGCTGCGCGGTTTCAGCGGACGCGCCTCGGGCGGGCGCTTCGCGTCGGGATAGCCGAACGGCAGAATCGTAAAGATGCCCCATCCGGCGGGCAGGTCAATGATCGGGCCGATCTTCGCGGCGTCGAAATTGCCGACCCAGCAGGTGCCCAGCCCAAGCGCCCATCCGGCATTGGCCATATTCTGCACGGCCTGCGCGCAGTCGACGTCGGCCCATCGCGTGTTGCCGAGATCCTTCAGCACGACAACCGCGCTCGGGGCCTCGGCGACGAATTTTCCCGTGCTGCAGAGCTCGCCGATCTCTTTGAGGCGCGTGCGATCGCGAATCACCACGAATTGCCACGGCTGCAAGTTGCGCGCGCTCATCGCATGGCGCCCCGCCTCGACGATCTTGTTTAGCTTGTCGTCCTCGACCGCTTTGGGCGCGAACGCCCGCTGCACCTTGCGCGAATTGATCGCCTCTATCGCGTCCATTGTGAACCTCCTGCGCGGCAATCGGGCGGCAAGCCCTTACAGCCGTAAGATTGAATTTTCAAAAGCGCTTGCAAGTCTTGTAGTATCAACTCGCGCCGAATTCCAGTTGATGATTGGGGAACAAAAGACGGATCGGCGCCGGCGCGAACACGCATCGACTGCATGCAGCGAAGCCGCTGCGCAGTTGAGCGCCGGGATTCGCGAAAAATCGACGCCGGGGCAATATGGATCCGGCGGCATCAGGATTGCTGGAAAGGTCGTCCGCGCAATGGAGCGCGCTTGGGCTATCGACGCGGCTGATGCGCGTGGGGAGCAGTTTTTGAAAAAAATCCGAATCGAGCGCTTGCTGCCCAGCCTCGCCGACGCGCCGCGCGCTCGTCATCGAAGTGCATTCAATTCCGTCCCGACAGCAATTCTCGCGCTGATGTGCGCGCTACTCCCGGCGCTTTTCATTCCCGCCCCCGCGGTCGCGGCACAGGCGCCCGCGTTCAATGTCTATTTCAGCGGAACCGAGAACCTGGTTCTCGATCGTCTGAAGCTCGACCCCTCGACCCATCGCGTGAGCGATCTGGCGGATGCGCAAACCGCGGTCTTCGACGACGCCCTGCCCGCTCCCGGTCCCGCGCTCGACGCGCTGAGGGCGAGAGTCGCAGCCGGCGTGGGCGTGGTTATCGTCACGGGGCCGAATACCGATCCTGCCGCGCTCGCCGCACTGACCGGAGGAGCGATCACGCAGACGGGCACGGTGGACGTGCCCGCGGGACCGACGCACGCACAGGAGATCGAGAAACTCGCGGCGATTATCGTGTACACAGGCCCTCCGTCGAATCCGCTTGCGGCCAACGTGAGCTGGAAGTCCGCGGTGCGCGTGCACGAGCGCTCGCTCCTCGCGACGACTCCGGCCGCGACCGTATTGGTTGCGACCAGCGGCAAGGATCCGGTGCGCGCGCATACGCCGATCCTGATCGAGATGAAGTCGGGCGCGGGAACGATCTACGTACTCAACGTATGGCTCAGGCAGGGCGACCAGCGCGCGCGGATCGAAAGCTATCGCAAGCTGCTCGGCGGGATCGCGGGCGCGCAGAATTACGATTTCCAGCGCTGGGCCTACTTCAACTGGCTCTTGTATGACATGTCGCGATCGGCGGCGGGCGTCGCCGCGGCGCCGTACGGCTCATGGATCGGATCGCCGGTGCCGGATACGCAGCAGATCATCTGGCTCGGCGTGATCTTCTCGACGATGTTCGCGGCATTCGTGATTTGCTACGTCATCGTGCGCCGCTACAGTTTGCGGCATCCCGAGCAGCTAGAGCATTTTTATTTGCCGGCAAAGCAATCCTCGGCGCCGCAACCTTCCTCGCTCGGCGCTGCCGCGGCGGTGCCGATCGCGGCCGAATCCGCGCCGGATCGCGGCGACCCGCGATGGGAGAAAGTCGGGTTCCATCGCCCGCTCTCCGGCTTTTTCTTCAACTACCTGCTCGCGCTGATCGTCATGATCCCGTTCAACTTCATCGTGACGTTTTACATCGAGCGCAACTTCGTCAATCCGTTCCTCGAGGCGCGCGGCGCGTGGGCCGCCGTCACACAGTTCATGCTGTTCTTCTTTACGCTGCTCGACCTCGGGACCGGGCAGGCGATGGTGAAATATTTTGCCGAGTACCGCGTGAAAGAACCGGGACGCGCGATCAGCTACGCGCAGTTCTTCATCTGGTTTCACGCGATGGCGGGAATGTTTCAAATTACGGCGCTCGGACTGGTCGCCGCGATCTGGATGCCGCACACCGCGATGGCGTTTCTGACCTGGTTCGTGATTCTGCACACGCTCATCCAGTTCCCGGGCTTCATCGCGATTTTCTCGAATCTGTTCCGCGCGCTGCAGCGCTTCGACTACGCGCAGTTGCTGATCGTTCTCACATACGTGCTCAATCCGTTCGTGCAGCTCACCTGCGGCGTCTACGGCCGGCATTGGGGACTGATGCATCCGGTGTTCGGCGAAGGGATGGGCGTGGTGTTCGGCTTCGCGATCGGCGGCGTGATCGCGAACCTGCTGATGGGCGCGTTCTGCGCGGTGTTCTACGACAAGATGGGCTTTCGATTGATCACGATCTTCCTTGCGCACTTCGATCGCGACACGGTCCGCAAATCGCTCGTGTACGGAATCAAGCTGACCGGCGGCCAGGTGCTGGCCGCGACCTCGTGGGCGCTGGTTCCGGTCATCATGGGGATCCTGATTCCCAATTTTCTTGAGCTCAACGAAATCTGGATCCTGACTTACTCGCTGACCTTCGCGTACCTCGAAACCGGCGCCTACATCTTCACCACGCTGATGCCGTCGATCTCGGAGAGCTATTCGCAGGCGATGATGTTTCTGACGCGGCGCTATCTCGATCAGGGTTTGCGCTGGGGAATAATCGTGACCTCGATGCTGGGCGGGGCGTTCGTCGCGTTCTCGGATATTTTCGTCAACGGACTGCTGCCGCCGCAGTTCGTCCGCGCGGCAGGCGTGATGGTCCTGATGCATGTGTGGCGCGCATTCGACTTCACGACCCGGATGCCGGATCAGGTGTTCCAGGGAGTGGGACGCACGGGGCTGTTCACGATGACCGCGCTGGTGGAAAACGTGGGCCGCGTCATCCTGTCGTGGTATCTGATCAAATGGTACGGCTTCGACGGCGTCTTCTATGCGTTCATCCTGTCGTCGATCATGAAGTCGGCGCTGGCGTGGCCGCTGATGGGCTACCTGATCGCGTGGCCGTCGATCAGCGTCTGGCAGACGCTGGTGAATCCGATTCTCGCGGCCTTCGGGAATTACCTGGTGCTGCACGAATTCGCGATCGCGGTTTTCCGCGGACCAGGACACGCCGGAAGCGCCTGGCTGGTCGTACTGCTGTGCCTGTTCGGCTCGTTGCCGGTTTACATGTTCATCACCGGGCTGCTCGGATGGGACACTCCCGCGCTGCTCGAGTTTCGCGACGCGGCCGAGCTGGTGCCGCCGCCATTCGGCGCGATCGCGCGGATGGCGCATCGCATCGTGCAGTTCGGCTCGATGCTGAGTCCGCTGCAGGATCGATTCCCGGGCCAGTTGGTGGAAGAAGCGGCAGCGCAAGCGCGCGAATTGACCGCGCTAAAGGCCGAGATGCATTAGGGCAGGATCGGCGCGCGTTTCTGCAAGGCCGCCCTGACGGACTAGCTCCTCCGATAGACTGCGTAATCGCGTTGGAGCTTGGCTACCCGATCCTGCATCGAGGGCGAGCGCTGCATCTCTAAGAAAAATTCCACCAGCTCCTGGTGCGCTACCTGTCCGCCGGGACTCAGGAGTTCGACCAGCTCCTCGATCAGGCTCGGGAACTTCTCGCTCGGAATATAGTAGTTCGCCCAGCCGAAGTTGCAGTGACGATGCAAAATCTTCGCGATGGTCTTTTCGAGTTCTTCGCGCCTGCCCGCGCTGGTTTCCTGTTCGTCGCTCAAGGTTGCTCCCCCGCTCCGGAAGTTGCGTATCAGGCGCCCTTCTTGATCTGGACCGGGGTCAATTCCTCGGCCCACAGGATCTTGTGGTAGTCGAAACGCATGTTCTCGATGATATTGAACTTGACGATCTCGAAATAGGGCGACAAATCGAAATCCCGCGGCGTCACCAGCCACGGCGGAACCGGATGAAACACTCCCGCCGGCAGCGGCGCGGTGCGGCGGCGCCGGATCGACGGCCACAGCCTGCCTTGCCGCGGAGCCGCCGCGGGAGTTCCGTCGGGTAGTTGCTCGTAGCGCGGGACGATCGGGAACTTCACCCGCGCGAAGCATGACGCTATCAGGCTCGAGCAGATGACTCGGGTCGGTTCGCCGCTGCCGAAGTGCAGCGCCTGGCGGCGAAAACGCGCCGGGATCAGGCTGACCGGCAGGAAGTAGCGCGCGAGGTCGACCGCGTTCTTGATGTCGTACTGGTCGCCGACGTTGGCGATGGCCTCGTCCATGACCGCGCCCAGATCCTGCGCCGACAAATTGTAGGGACGGCATACGCGGATGTTGAAATCGCGGTAGCGGCTGAGCGGCGACAGCACCACGCCGGACTCGACCAGCGCCTCGACCAGCAGGAACTCGGCGTCGTCGCCGTAGAGCTTCACGTATTCGGCGCGCGCCTGCGGATTGCGGCGCAGAGGCTCATCGCCGACGTAAAGTGCCGAATGCGACCATGAACTCTGCGTCAGGTACTTGATGCACTGGCTGATACGCTCGTTGCCCTCGACCAGGATCACGTCGCCCTTGCGGATATGGCGGCGCAGGCTCGCAAGATCGTTGGGCGCGTGCAGGTCGTAGCTTTTGAGCGGCTTGGTAAGAATCGCGACGGCGGCGTCGGCGATCTTTTGCCGCAGCCACGCGATCGGATTGTATGTTTCCGTCCAGGCCATCACGGGGCTTGAGCGGCCGCGTTCGGATACGGCGCACAGCCGTCATCTCTAATTGAATATACGGGCGAACAGGCCCCTGAGACAAGGCGAGCCAGCGCGGGCGTGATTGCCTTTCGTTTGTCATATCGGCGGCGCTGACTTTATGGATGTCATTCGCGCGCGTGGCTGCCGCGCGAGGAATCCCGAGTCCATGACGAGCACCTTCTCGGGACCTTCTACACCAGCGTTAGTGGAGTCCGGGATTCCTCGCGCGCGGCGGCCACGCGCGCGGGAATGACACCCAGACGCGAGCGCCTCGATGCTGGAACTCCGGGCGTTTACAACCGCGGCTGGCCGACGATCGCGTAGAACGGGACCGTCACGGACGGTTGGTCGGGGTCGTCGGTTTTGATCGTTATCTGGCCGCGGAGTTGGCCCTCGGGGGCGCCGCGGTTCAGCGTTACCGTGATCTTGTATTCCTTGCCCGGAGTTACCGGTGCATAGGTTACGCCGACGGTCGGCTCTGAGCTCTTTACGTCGAGGATCTTGACGTCGCGCGGGCCGATGTTCTTGAGCGCTATCAGGCGGACTACATCCTGGCCCTTGGGCGCGATGCCAAACGAGACCTGCGCGGGGTCGGCGGTCAGGTCGCCGCTGATTGTTCCGAATACGTCGATCTGAATCGGCACGCGGTTGGTTATGACCTTGATCGAATCGTCGAAGCTGCCGGCCGGCATCGTCTTCTCGAGCGTCACGTGAAGAATCGCGCCGGGCTTCTTATCAGTGCGCGGCGCCTGCACCACCTTTATCGACGAATTGGAATTGGTGACCGGTCCGACCTGGAAGCCCTTGCGCCCGGTCAGGTCGTCGATCGCAACGTCCTGGGTGACCTCGGTTCCCTTGCGCACGGTCCCAAACGAAACTTGCGCGGGCGTGGCGGAGACCTGCTGCTTGACGATTCCCTGCATCGTCATCACCGCCTGCGGGAGGTCGGGATCGTTGGTGAAGGCGGTGATGGTGCGAATCTGGTGGCCTTTCTGGAAGTGGGTGTCGAAGCCGACGTCGATGTCGGTTTCCTCGCCGGGCGCGAGATGGTTTTTGCTCGGCGTCGCGGCGGTGCATCCGCACGAGGTTTTGACGCCGCGGATCATGAGCTCGCCCTGGCCGGTGTTCTTGATCTTGAACGTATGCTTGACCATCGTGCCTTCGAGCGCGGAGCCGAAATCGAACAGCGGATTTTCGACCTCGGCTTTGGGCTGAGGTCCCGGCGGCGCGGCGTTGGCGCCGGGGATATCAGGCGACTGGGCGCGTGCGATGCCTATCGCGATGAAGCAGATCAGCAGGGCAAGAAAGAATCGGCGCATGGTTCGCTCCGGGAGGCGCGCGGCGGAGATCAAGAAGCCTTCTCGGCGGCGACGGCGCGCGCGTCGGCGTCGCGCGCGGCGGCGGGGATATAGCGGGCGAGAAAATCGGTCGCGAAATCGCCGCGGATAAAATCGGGGTCGTGCAGAATCTTCAGATGCAGCGGGATGTTGGTCTTGATTCCGTCGATCACGTACTCGCGCAGCGCCGCTTTTGCCCGCGCGATCGCGAGCGCGCGCGTGTCCGAGTGGACGATCAGCTTGGCCACCAGCGGATCGTACTGCACCGGCACGCGGTAGCCGTCATACAGCGCGGTCTCGACGCGCACGCCGAGTCCGCCGGGCGGATGATGATTCGAGACCACACCGGGCGACGGGATGTGCCGCTCCGGGTCCTCGGCGTAGATGCGAAACTCCATCGCGGCGCCCCTGAAGACGACGCTGCGCTGCTTGATCCCCAGCGCCTCACCCATCGCCATCCGGATGCTTTCCTTCACGAGGTCGGTCGAGGTCACCATCTCGGTGACTCCGTGCTCGACCTGGATACGCGTGTTCATTTCGATAAAATAAAACTGGCCGTCGGGCGCGAGCAGAAATTCGACGGTGCCGACGTTCGAGTAGCCCACGACCTCGGCGGCGCGGACCGCGGCCTTGCCCATCTTCTCGCGCATCCGCGCGGTCAGGACCGGGCACGGAGATTCCTCGATCACCTTCTGATGACGCCGCTGGATCGAGCAGTCGCGCTCGCCGAGATGGATCACATTGCGATGGCTGTCGGCGAGAATCTGAAATTCGACGTGGCGCGCGCGCTCGAGATATTTTTCAAGATACATCGTGCGCGAGCTGAAGGCAGCTTCGCTTTCGCCGCGCGCGATCGGGAACAGGCGTTCGAGCTCGCCGCGATCGCGCGCGATACGCATGCCCTTGCCTCCCCCTCCGGCCGCGGCCTTGATCAGCACCGGGAAGCCGAGCCGCGCGCCGTCGGCGAGCGCGTCTTTGACTTCGGTGACGCCTTTGCCGTCGCTGCCGGGTAATACGGGAACGCCGGCGCGCTTCATGATCCGGCGCGCGCGAGGCTTATCGCCCATCAGGCGGATATGACGCGCGCGCGGTCCGACGAATTGCAGGCCCGAGCGCTGGCAGGCCTCGGCGAAATCTCCGTTCTCGGACAGAAAGCCGTAGCCCGGATGGAGCGCGTCGGCGCCGTAGGTCAGCGCGGCGCTCAGAATCGAGGGGATATTGAGATAGCTGTCCTCAGCGGCAGGCGGTCCGATGCAGACCGATTCGTCCGCCATCCGGACGTGCAGCGCGTCCTTGTCGGCGGTCGAAAAGACCGCGACCGTCGGGATGCCGAGCTCGCGGCAGGCGCGAATAATCCGGATTGCGATCGTACCGCGATTTGCGACCAGCAGCTTCTTGAACATCGCGATGCTCAGCCCGCCTCGATAACCATCAGTGGCTGCCCATACTCGATCGCCTGCCCATTGTCGGCGATGATCCTGACTACGCGGCCGCCGGCGGGCGCCTCGACTTCGTTCATCATCTTCATCGCTTCAATAATACAGACAGTCTGGCCTTTGCGCACCGAGTCGCCTTCGTTGATGAAAGGATCGGAATCGGGCGACGGTGAGCGATAGAAGGTTCCGACCATCGGGCTCTCGACCAGCACCTGATTCGGCGCGAGCTCGATCGGCGCGGCGATCGGTCCTCCGCTGCGCGGAGCGGCCGGCGCGGGTCGGGCAGGTGCTGACGGCGCAGCAGGAGCGCGCGCGGGCGCAGCGGGCGGAGGCATCGGAGATGCGACGGCGTCGCCGGGTGCGACCGCGCGGACCAGGCGGACTTTGCCCTTCTTGTCCTCGATTTCGAGCTCGACCAGCCCGTAATCATTCATCAGTATTATCAGAGCCTTGATCTCGCGAACTTCCATCCCCACTCCCGAATTGGCACCAGGTTTCATCGAGGTTGCGGCGCGGCCGGCGCCAGCTCGCGCGCGGCGCGCAGGGCCAGGTAATAGCCGGACGCGCCAAAGCCCATGATTCTCGCCACGGCGATATCGGCGATCATCGAGCGATGACGAAAACGCTCGCGCCGGTAGACGTTGGACAGATGCACTTCCACGGTCGGCAGCGCCACGGCGCTGAGCGCGTCGCGAATTGCGACGCTGGTGTGCGTGTAGGCGCCAGGATTGATCAATATCACGTCGGCATGGCCGCGCGCCTGCTGAATCCGATCGACGATCGCGCCCTCCGAGTTCGATTGATAGGTGGTCACCGCGATTCCAAGCTCGGCGCCGAGGCGCTTGAGCTCGCGGTCGATGTCTTTGAGCGTCGCCGATCCATAAATCTCCGGCTCGCGGGTGCCGAGCAGATTCAGGTTGGGCCCGTGGATAACGAGCGCCTTGAGCGGGCGCGGCGGTGGCGCGTCGGCACGCGCGGGAGCGTCTTTTCGGTTCGTCGCCATCGCTATGAAACGGGTTCCTCGCGGCATTGAAGCCTACCACGCCGATGACTGCAAGACGGGTTTGCGCGCGCGAGGTTCCGCTATTCGTTCTCCTTATCCGGAGCGTTGCGGTTTTTGATCGCCTGCTGGTAGATCTCGCGGCGGCTCTGGCCGGTCAGCTTCGCTACTATCGCGCTCGCCTGCTTGAGGCTGACGCCTTCGGCTTGCAGCATCTCGATTGTGACAGCGGAGCCGGCATTCTCGACGCCCTCGCCCGCTCCCGCCACGACGATCGTGATCTCGCCGAGCGCTGGAGTCTCGGCGAAGCGGCGCGCGAGATCGCCAAGGTTGCCGCGAATCGTCTCTTCGTAGGTCTTCGTGATCTCGCGGACGACGGCGGCCTCGCGATGCTCGCCGAGCGCCGCCGCCATCGCGGCGAAAGTATCGCCGAGGCGGCGGCCAGCTTCATAGAAGACGAGGGTGCGCGGTTCGCGGGCGAGCGACTCCAGATGCTTCCGGCGCGCGGCGTCGCGCGAGGGCAGGAAGCCCTCGAACGCGAATCGGTTGGTTGCGATTCCCGCGATCGATAATGCGGCGATCGCCGCCGACGGTCCCGGCACCGCACGCACGGCGATCCCGGCATCGAGCGCGGCGCGCACTAATCGGTAGCCGGGGTCGGAGACCGCGGGAGTGCCGGCGTCGGTCACGAGCGCGATCTTTTCGCCGTCGCGGAGGCGCCCGACGATCTCGGGCGTGCGCTGCGACTCGTTGTGCTCGAAATACGAGAGCATCGGGCGGCGGATCTGATGCGCGGCGAGCATCGCGCCGGTGCGGCGCGTGTCCTCGCAGGCGACGCGATCGGCCTCGGCGAGAACGCGAAGCGCGCGCGGCGACAGGTCGTCGGGATTTCCGATCGGCGTCGCGACGACGAACAGGACTCCGGAGGTTGCCGCATTCGGATTCATCGGCTTAGCGCGTCACCTGCGTTTCCAGCGGACCTGGCTGCGGCCCGGAGTGAAATACAAGAGGCGGCACGGCTCCTTGACGATCACGCGATGCCATACTCCCTGCGGCACCACGAAGGCATTGCCGGAATCCAGCGCAAAGCGCCGCTCGCCGGTTTCATCGGTTTCATCATCGAGCACGACGTCGACCGCACCTTCGATGAGATAGAGGAGTTCGTCGCCGTCGGGATGCATCTCGCCCGCATGAGGCGGGCTCTTCGTCATCCGGGCCTCTCCCGCGAGCCTGCCTTCGACACCGGGATGAGCGGGACCCCGTTGGACGACCGGCTCGATCGATCCGGCGGGAGTGAAATGGACGGGACTCTTCGCGAGGTTGATCGGATTTTTGATTGGCTTGGCCGTCGTCTTAGCTTTCATGCCGATCGCTCCTGCGTGGGGTGGATCAACGGATTGTGCGCTGGCGTATCGCGACATTACAATTGCTCGCGACACCAATTCGAGGATCACGATGGCCGCCGCAAAAGCTATTCTGCTCATCGCATGCATCGACCGCCCGGGTATTATCGCCAGCGTGGCCGGGCATTTGTTCGCGCTCGATTGCAACATCCTCACGTCGGATCAATACAGCGACGACGAGGACGGCCACTTCTTCTGGCGGATTCATTTCGAGAGCTTGAAACGTCCGATCGCGGACCTCGCGGCCGATCTGAAAGCGTCGCTTCCGAGGTTGTTGCCGTGGGAGCAACTGCGATGGCATCTGCACGACGCGGCGCGGCGGGACCGGATGGTGATCATGGTGTCGCGGCTCGGACACTGCATGATCGATCTGCTGAGCCGGCATCATGCGGGCGAGCTCGACGCGGATATCGTCGGCGTGATCAGCAACCATCGCGACCTCGAGCCGATAGCGCGTCCGTTCAACGTGCCGTTCGAAGTGATCCCGGTGGAGAAGGGTGCGAAGGCTGAGGCCGAGAGTGCGCTGTTGGCGCGGCTTGCGGAGCTGCGCGCGGACACGGTGGTGCTCGCGCGATACATGCAGGTGCTGTCCGGCGACTTTCTGCGCGGATGGCAAAAGCCGATCGTTAACATCCATCACAGCTTCCTGCCGGCATTCGCGGGCTCGCGTCCGTATCAGCAGGCGCGCGAGCGGGGGGTGAAGCTGATCGGCGCGACGGCTCATTACGTGACCGAGGAGCTCGACGCCGGGCCGATCATCGCGCAGGCGACGACGGCGATCACGCATCGCGACACGGTTGCGGACCTGACGCGCAAGGGCAAGGACCTCGAGGTGACGGTGCTGGCCAAGGCGGTGCGGGCGCATCTGCGCAAGCAGGTGCTGACGCATCGGAACAGAACGATCGTGTTTGAGTAGTATGCGAATCCAAACGCCGTTATAACGGTGGGTTCGTTTGGGCGATTTTCGGTCGACGGGAAATTGAAATAGTTTGTCGATGCTCGGCAATTTTGTCGGCTCGGCTAGTTCGTTTGGCGTTTTCGCCAAATGCGAATTCAGTCATCTTTCGGCTGGAAATGAGCGGGTTGCTTCGCGTTTTCCGAATCACAAGATCCGGATTTTGGTGAAGCAGTTCCACATGGACATTATTGCATGAAATGGAAATCGGCGTAAGGCTGACCAGTTCAGCCATGAACAAATCCGGCAAAGGACCTAACGATCGTTAGGTTGGTAATTCCTCGCGCGCCGTCTGATTCCTCGCTCTGAAACGGAGTGCCACTGGCGCGCGGCAAGGTGACGGACCTTATTCAGCGCGGCGCAAAGCGGCGCGCGATTACAAAAAAGAAGACGCAGAGCAGCACCCTCTCCCGGGGGGAGAGGGTATCAGCAGGCGCTGCGCCGCTGAGGGCTGCGCCTCTCCCTCCTCCGCCGGGAGAGGCCGCTAGAGGCGTCGCGTAGCGACGCCTCTAGCGGGTGAGTTGGGATTGGCTGGGCGCACCTTGATGGATGAAAATCGGATGTCCTCGGGCGAGGGTGCTGCTCAGGCAATCGACCTAACCCCTGTCCCCTTCCCGCACGGGAAGGGGCACACTGATCGCAAGCGTTCCAGTGGTCTGGCCAATTCCCGCCACCATTAGCGACGCTCCGCCTGCCAGTCTTGCCATCGAGGTTCGGTTTCTGCTCCCCTTCCGAGGCTGTCGATTTTCTCGCAAACCGTCCGTTTGGTGTCATCCTGAGCCGCAGGCGAAGGATCTCCGCGAAGCGATTAGTGCAACCAGCGCGGGTTCTCCGCACTAATCGCTTCGCGGAGATCCTTCACTCCGGCGGCCTCCGTTCAGGATGACAAACCAGAACTCCGCGTTTATCGACAACCTCTTTCCCGTGCGGGAAGGGGTCGGGGGTTAGTCGTTCTTTTTGGCCTGCGCCGCAGCCACCTTCATTTTCCCGTATCGCGCCACAGGTGCGGTGACTTTCTTGATAGGGCGGCCCTGCTCGATCCCGGATGGTGCGGAATCGGCGGATTCTTTCTTTTAATCGCGGGGCGCTTTGCGCCGCGTTGAATGAAGGTCCCTCAACTTGCCGTGTGCCAGTGGCACCTCCCTTTCAGGAGGCTGTCGATTTTCTCGCGGACGCTCAGTTGTTGTCATCCTTCGATGAAAGTGTGTGGAGCGATGAGAATCGTAATCTCAGCCAAGCCCTCCGACCGTCATTTCGAGCGCTGCGCGAGAAATCCCGAGGCGTTCATGCTTAGAGTCCACAACGGGTGCAGCGGCCTCTCGTCGGAATTTCTCGCGCTAGGAATCCCAAACGAGAGGGCGCTGCATGAGGCGTCGACTCGGAGCATGAACGCCTCGGGATTCCTCGCCCAAGGCTCGGAATGACGGTCGGAGGGCTTGGCTGAGACTACGATAGTCATCGCACCATCGACTTTCATGGCCGGATGACGGAGATAGACTCGGCAATTATCGACACTCTCTTCAGGGCGCGGGACCAGATAGCGGGCGAGGAAAGATCTCAGACTGTGCCGGTGAAGAAGTGCAGGGAGCGAGTGGCGAAGGACATTACTGGGGCCCAGTAGATTCCGAGGATAATCGTCGCGCAGGCGAGGACGCCCATGAGGCCGTAGTTCCAGAAATCAAAGGTGACGGTGCCCTCGTCGCCGTTGGGCGTGTCCAGGAACATCGTCTTGATCGGGCCCATGTAGTAATAGAGCGAGACTACCGCGTTCAGAACTCCGACCAGCGCGAGCCAGTAGAACTTGCCTTTGATCACCGCGGCGAAGAGATAGAACTTTCCGATGAATCCTATCGTCAGGGGGATTCCGGTCAGCGAGAAGAGGAAGATCGTCAACGCGACGGCAGGGACGATTCCGCCGCGCCAGGCGAGGCCGCGGTAGGCGCCGATATCTTCGCGGCCGGTCGAGTTGGCGACGATCATCACGACCAGAAATGCGCCCGCGTCCATCACGTAGTAGGCGAACAGGTAAAACAGCATCGCGCGGATTCCGTCGTTCGACAGCACGACGAAGCCCATCAGCGCGTATCCGGCCTGCGCGATCGAGGAGTACGCGAGCAGGCGCTTCATGTTGGTCTGCTGCAGCGCGGCCAGATTGCCGAGCGTCATCGTGATCATGCAGATGAAGAGCAGCAGCTCGGGCCAATCGACGCCCTTTAGCGCCTGCCAGTTGCCTGCCGCGGTCAGTGATGACAGCGCGGGATAAAAGAAGCGGGTCAGCAGCGCGAAGCCCGCGGCCTTCGAGCCGATCGCGAGGAAAGTCGTAATCGGAATCGGCGCGCCCTGGTAGACGTCAGGCGCCCACATGTGGAACGGCACCGACGCGACCTTGTAGCCCATCCCGGCGAGAATCAGGACCAGCGCGATAAACACCGCGAGGACCGGGATATGTCCGGGGCTGGTCAGTGCGCGGTTGATCACGTTGAAATCAAGCGAGCCGGTGATTCCGAAGATCCAGCTCATCCCGTAGATCATCGTGCCCGAGGCGACGCCGCCGTAGATCAGGTATTTGAGCGCGGCTTCGAGCGAGCGGCGGTTGTGTTTCAGAAATCCGGTCAGGATATAGGAAGTCAGCGAGACGAATTCGAGCGCGAGATAGGCCATCAGCAGATTCGCCGACTCCGCCATCAGGAACATCGCGAACGTGCTCGCGAGCAGAATCGCGTAATACTCGCCCTGGTCGCATCCGCGGACTTCTTCCGATCCGATCGACATCCAGACCGCGACGATCGCGGCCAGCGCGATCAGCGCCCGGAAGAAGATCGCGAACGAATCGAACACCAGCATCCGATGGAACAGCCACGCGCCGGCGGTGATCGGCTCGAGCGCGATCAGCAATAGCGCGACGACGGTAATGAGCAGCGCGATATCGCCGAGCCGCCGCTTATCCGCCATCAACAGGTCGAGGATCACCAGCAGCAGGATTCCGCCGGCGAGCACCAGCTCGGGCGCAAAGTGAACGAGGCTCGCGTAATTGCCGAGGTCCATCAGCGCATCATCCCATCAGTCCGTCAGTTGCCCCATCAATGCCGGAGCGCGATTGCGGAAACCGGCGTCGACAGCACCACCTGGTTCAGATGCGTGAGCGAGGTGTTGAGCAGGCCCAGCACCGCATGCGGATAGACGCCGAGGATCAGCACGATAATCGCGAGCGGCACGAGGGTGAACGCCTCGCGCAGCGAGAGGTCGGCGAAGCCCTTGTACTTTTCGTTGAACGGCCCGAGATAGATTCGCTGATAGGTCCAGAGCAGGTAGCCGGCGGTCAGGATCGCGGTCGCGGCGGCAAACACCGTCAGGATCGGATAGGTCTGCCACGCGCCGATCAGCACCAGGACTTCGGAGATGAACGCCGACATCCCGGGCAGGCCCATCCCGGCGAAGAACGCGAAGCCGGTAAAGGCGGCGTAGATCGGCATCTGCTGGGCGAGGCCGCCGAAGCCCGCGATCTCGCGATGATGCGCGCGATCGTAAATCACGCCGACCAGGATGAAGAGCATCGCCGTGATCGTTCCGTGATTGAACATCTGGAGCACGGCGCCGTCGATTCCCGCGGCGGTGAACGACGCGATCCCGAGCATCACGTAGCCCATGTGGCTGATCGACGAATAGGCGATGAGTTTTTTGTAGTCGGTCTGCGCCATCGCGCACATCGCGCCGTACACGATATTGATCGTGCCGATCACGCCGAGAAACAGCCACGCGAGCTCGTGGGTGGCGGCGGGCAGAATCGCGAAGTTGACGCGCAGGATTCCGTAGGTGCCCATCTTGAGCAGCACGCCCGCCAGGATGACCGAGATCGCGGTCGGCGCTTCGACGTGCGCGTCGGGCAGCCAGGTATGGAACGGAAACGCCGGAATCTTGATCGCGAAACCGATGAACAGCGCGATCCAGGCGATGCGCTGGAACGCGATCGAGTAGTGCGAGGCGTTGGCCGCGAGCACGGTCATGTCGAAGGTGTTCTGCGCGCCGTAGAAATACAGCCCCAGCATCGCCAGCAGGATCAGCACCGAGCCGAGCAAAGTATAGAGGAAGAACTTGATCGCGGCGTACTCGCGCCGCGGTCCGCCCCACACGCCGATCAGGAAGTACATCGGCAGCAGCATCACTTCCCAGAAAATGTAGAACAGGAAAAAATCCAGCGACACGAACACGCCCATCATCCCGGCGTCGAGCATCAAGAGCAGCGCGTAGTAGGCTTTTTCGGCGCGGTTGATCCCGAAACTCGCGAACACCGCGATAAAGCAGATGAGCGCCGTCAGCAGGACCATCGAGATGCTGATCCCGTCAACCCCCATGAAGTAGGTGATGTGATACGAGGGCATCCAGTTGAACTTGTCGACGAATTGAGCGGCGGTGGTGGTGGTGTCGAAGGCGCGATAGAGCCAAATCGCGATCGCAAGCTGCACGCCGGCGGCGGCCGCGGCAATCCACCTGAAGCTGCTGTTCATCGCCTGCGGCAAGGCCAGGATAATTGCCGCTCCGATTAAGGGAACGAAGGTGATCAGTGTGAGAGGATGGCTCATTTTGAATAGTGCTCTTGTTCAGAAAGGCTCTTGCCGGCTAACCAACTTTTCCGCTACTGCGTTTCCCCGCGCGGCCTGCTCACACGCGCAGCATCGCGCGCGCCAACAGGATCACCATCACCGCGGCCAAAATTCCGTATAGGTAACCATTGATCGAACCGGTCTGAAGCCTGCGCAGGCGGCTGCCGACATCGAGGGTGACGAGCGACGCCGCGTTCACGAGTCCATCGACGATATAGCTATCGAACAGGCCCGACATCCACGCGCCCAGAACCGTGAGCGTGGCGGCCAGGTTCACGATTCCGTCGATAATATTGGAATCGAACCACGCCAGCGCGCGCGTGAGCGCCAGGTATGGGCGCACGACCGTGAAATCGTAAAGCTCGTCGACGTAGTACTTGTTCTCGACCCACTTGTACGGCTCGCCGCCAAAGGCGGTGCTGAATCGCGCCGGATCGAGCCGCTTCTGCCGATACATCAGGTCGGCGAGAAACCATCCGATTACGACCATCGAGAAGGTGACGAAGCCGAGCGCGGCCTCGGTGCCGTGGTTGTGGATACCGGCATGCGTCAGTTGCACGGTCAGCGGCGAGGCGAAGACGGGATCGAGAAATTCCTCGAACGGCTTGTAGGTCGCGATAAAGTCAGGAATTTTGACCAGTCCGCCGAAGACCGAGAGCAGTCCCAGCACGATCAGCACGTATGCCATCGAGGGCGGCGATTCGTGCAGATGATGCTGCTGCTCGTGGGTGCCGCGGAAATCTCCGAAGAAGGTCATGTAGACCTGGCGGAACATGTAGAAGACCGTGATTCCCGCGCCGACCAGCAGGAGCAGCCAGACGCCGATATGGCCGTGCGCGAACGCCTGCCAGATGATCTCGTCCTTGGACATGAAGCCCGCGAACGGCGGCACGCCGGAGATCGCGAGGGTCGCGGCGAGAAAGGTCAGGAAGGTGATCGGCATATGATGGCGCAATCCGCCCATCCGGCGCATGTCCTGCTCACCGCCCATCGCGTGAATCACCGAGCCGGCGCCGAGGAAGAGGCACGCCTTGAAGAATGCGTGGGTCATCAGGTGGAAGACGCCGGCGGCGAACGCGCCGACGCCGACGGCCGCCATCATGTAGCCGAGCTGCGAGACGGTCGAGTAGGCGAGGACTTTTTTAATGTCGTTTTGCGCGATACCGACGGTCGCGGCGAAGAATGCGGTCAGGCCGCCAATCACGGCGACCACCGTCATCGTCGCCGGCGCCATCACGAACAGGAAATTCATCCGCGCGATCATGTAGATGCCCGCGGTCACCATCGTAGCCGCGTGAATCAGGGCGCTCACGGGAGTCGGGCCGGCCATCGCGTCGGGCAGCCATACGTAAAGCGGAATCTGCGCGGATTTTCCGGTCGCTCCGGCGAACATCAGCAGCGTGACGAAGGTGACCATCGTCATGCCGAGATAGCCGTGCATCCCGGCGAGGAGAGGCGCGTACTTGGCGACCTCGCGCGTGACGAGAGTCGGATGGCCGACCCAGCCCAGCGACGCGAACAGCGAGTAGAGTGCGACTACGAAGGCAAGGTCGCCGACACGATTGACGATAAACGCCTTATTGCCGGCGGTGGTGTTCGCATAGACCTTGTACCAGAAGCCGATCAGCGCGAAGGAACACAGTCCGACGCCTTCCCATCCGACGAACAGCAGCCACAGGTTGTCGCCGAGGACGAGGATCAGCATCGCGAAGGTGAACAGGTTGAGCCATCCGAAGAAGCGCCAGTAGGCGTCATCGTCGTGCATGTAGCCGGTCGAGTAAATGTGGATCAGGCCGCCGACGCCGGTGATGATCAGCGTCATGATCATCGAGAGCGGGTCGAGCCAGAACGCGATATCGAGATCGAGGCCGCCGTAATGGATCCACGGCCACAGGCTATCGAGCATGAAGCGCGATTCGGGCGCGAGCGAGATCATCGCGAAGAAGGTGCGCACAGCGAGGATGAAGGCGAGGATAACGACGCCACATCCGACGACGGAGATCGCGCGTTTGCCGAAAGTTTTTTGCAGCCACGCGCCAAGCAGAAAATTTATCGCCGCGCCGACGAGCGGCAGCAGGATAATGTAGCGCGCAACCGTTATGCTTACCGGGTGATCCATCAGTCAAGATTCGCTTTCACGCAAGATCCGCTTTCACGCAAGGTCCGGGTTCAGAGGCCGGCAGGAAGCAAATCGACGCATGCCGCCACCGCCGCAATCCCCACCGCGTTCGGGCACGCGGCTGATATAAGCAGAAAACCGATCCGCCGAAAAGGAAAATCGATGCGCCGCGCGAATCCGCGCCGCGAGATCTGCGCGCCCTGCGGCGGCGTTATCCGCTGAGGTTTTCGGTCGCACCAACGTCGATAGTCCTGAAGTTCTGGTAGATCGCCAAAACCACGGCGAGACCGATTACCGCCTCGGCGGCGGCGAGCATGATCACGAAGATCGCGAAAATCTGGCCGTCGTATTTGCCGCCGCCGTAGAACGCGAACGCGAGATAATTGATATTGGCCGAGTTAAGGATCAACTCGACGCCCATCAGGATGCCGATCGCGTTGCGCCGCGTCAGCACGCAGAACATCCCGAGTGCGAATACGATAAGGCTCAGGATCAGAAAATGATCGAGCCCGATTCCCCCGCCCATTTAGGTCCCCGGGCCTCCGTTACTCCCGCGCCTCGTGGCGCGAAATGACGATCGCGCCGATCAAAGCGGCTAACAGCACCAGCGATGCGACCTCGAACGGCAGCACGTACTCTCCCAAAAACGCGTTGCCGATTCCGTAGGTTGTGGGCGCGGTGATGTGGACGGCGGCCTGATGCCACGTGGTGTGCGCGATCGCGTACAGCATCACGGCCCCCGCGATCACCGTCGTCACCAGCGCGGGAACCGTGCCGACCGCGCGATTCGAGATCGTCACGTCGGCGATTCCCTGCGTGAGCATCACCGCGAAAATCGTGAGCACCAGAATTCCGCCGACGTAAACCAGTAGCTGCACCATCGCGACAAAATCCGCCGCGAGCAGGATGTAGATCCCCACCACGCCCATGAACGCGCCCAAGAGCGCGAAGGTCGAATAGACGATATTGCGCGAGAACGCGACGAATGCGGCGGAGCCCACCGTCAGCGCGGCAAGTGCGTAGAAGATTACGGTCTCGAGCATGAGCGCCCCTCGCTCCTTGGCGGCGCGGACCGGCGTCCGCGGGCTAGGACTCCTCGGTCTCTGTCTCCCCTACGGGCTTGGCACCGCCCGGCTGCGCCCATTCGTCGAGATAATGCATCCCGCGGCTCAGGATCGGTGCGAGACGCGGATCGGTCTCGGGACCCTTCTTGGCCTTGTAGGCGTGAATAGGCTCCTTGATGAAGCGGCGCATCAGGCTCTCGAGCGAGAAATCCGCCCCCTCGAATTCGGTCGTGTGATGAATCGATCCGGTCGGGCACGGCTCGCTGCACAGTCCGCAGAACATGCACTTGGCGATATCGATATCGAACTGCGAGATGATCATGCCGCGGGTGGCGGGATCTTTCTCGACCGCGATCACGATACAATCGATCGGGCAGGCGCGCTCACACGCGAGGCATCCGGTGCAGATTTCGAGATCGACTTCGAGGATTCCTCGGTAGCGAAACGGCAGCGTGTCCTGCACGCGGATATCGGTGCGATCGGGATACTGCACCGTGTACGGCTTGCGCACGAAATGCGAGGCCGTCACCGCCATCCCTTCGAAAATCGAGGTGACCGCGTCTTTTATATTGTCAACGTATGAGCCGAACGCACCCATGTTTTTGCTCAGGCGATCTGAATCCCGGCGTTAAATCGTCGGATTGTAGTACAACTGCATCCGCGAACGTTTTGCGTAATAGACGACGCGCTGGATGAACAGGATCGCGACCACGATTCCGGCGGCGAGCATTATATAGCCCGCCCACGAATTGCCTTCGGGCCA
Source organism: uncultured delta proteobacterium (assembly GCA_963801665.1). Lineage (GTDB taxonomy): Bacteria > Desulfobacterota > Binatia > Binatales > Binataceae > JBARDN01. Next base: position 71,092 of record CAWDFL010000001.1, read on the forward strand.
GACGGCGACCCAGATCGCGGTGCCGATCATGTTGACGAACGCGATCGGCACGAAATACTTCCAGCACAGCGTCATGAGCTGATCGATCCGCACGCGCGGCAGCGTTCCGCGCACCCACATCGAGACGAACACCAGGAACAGCACTTTGATATTGAATGTGATGAGCTGCAGGACGTTCATCACGACCACGTTCTTGGTGACGTGCGGGAATTGCCATCCACCGAGAAACAGCGTCGTGATGATCGCGCCGATAATAAACAGGTTGCCCCACTCCGCCATGAAGAAAAACAGATAGCGCATCCCGCTGTATTCGGTCGCGAATCCGGCGACGAGCTCGGACTCGGCTTCCGGCAGATCGAACGGAGTGCGATTGCCTTCCGCCAGTGCGGAGATGAACAGGATATTCGCCGCGACGAACGTGAACGGATTCGCAAACAGGAACCAATGCATCGGCGCCCAGCCCTGCGCCTGGATAATTCCCTGCATCGAGAGCGTGCCGGTCATCAGGACGATCGGAAAAATGGAAAGGCCGGCGGGAATCTCGTAGCTGACGATCTGCGCGGCCGAGCGGATTCCGCCGATCAGCGACCATTTGTCATTCGACGCCCATCCCGCCATCAGCACGCCGACCACGGTTAGCGCGGTGACCGAGGTCATGTAGAGAATTCCGACATTCAGATCGGCAAGAATCAGCGAGGATGAAAACGGCATCACCGCCCACGGCAATACAAATGCGAGCACGACCAGGTACGGCGCCATCTTGAACAGATGCGGGTCGGCGTCGGTCGGAACGATATCTTCCTTGCACACGTGCTTGACGCCGTCGGCGAGCCATTGCAGGAACCCGTTGGGCCCCACGCGATTCGGGCCGACGCGCGACTGGATTCGCGCCCATACGCGGCGCTCGACCCAGCTCACAATTCCGGCGAAAGGAAAAGCGACGCCCAGAAATACAACCGCGCTCAAAACGAACACCGCAATCGCGGCGACGAGATCATAAGGCGGGTTCTTGCCGAACGTGCCCGAGGCGATCAGATATTGAACCAGCGTTTTCATGACCGTCTCAGCGATCGATCTCCGGCGCAATAACGTCGAGGCTCGCGATGAGCGTCACCAGGTCGGCGATCATCAGGCCGCGGCTCAGCTTCTGCGTGATACCCATCGCGGCGAATGATCCGGTGCGCACATGCACGCGCCAGGGATAGGCGGTGCCGTCGCTGACGACGTACCATCCCATGTCGCCGCGTGCGGACTCGACGCGAATCTGGCATTCGCCTGCGGGCGGCTTGAAGTTGCGCGGCACCTTGGCCAGCACGGGACCTGCGGGCAACTGCTTCAGCGCCTGGCGCAGGATTTTCGAGGACTCGGCCATCTCGCGAATCCGAACCATGTAGCGATCCATCGCGTCGCCGAGCTTGCCCCACTGTCCGCTGCCGACAGGAACCTCGAACTCGAAATCGGGATAGACCGAATACGGAATGTCCTTGCGGACATCGAATTTGAAACCGCACGCGCGCAGGTTCGGGCCGACCAGGTTGTAGTTGATCGCCTCTTCGAGCGTGATCACGCCGACGTTGGCCAGCCGCTCGATATAAATTTTGTTGTACGAAATCAGCGCGTTGTATTCCTCGAGGATCGGATCGAAGTGATCGAGGTAGGCGAGCGCCTTCTCGCGCCATCCGGGCGGCAGATCGAAGGCGACGCCGCCGATTCGCATGTAGTTGAAGGTCAGGCGAGCGCCGCACAGCTCTTCGATCAGGTCGTTGATCATTTCGCGCTCGCGAATCGCGTGCGTGAACGGCGTCATCGCGCCGATATCCATCGCCATCGTTCCGACCGAGAGCAGATGCGACGCGAGGCGGTTGAACTCGGCGGCGATCACGCGGCAATACTCGCCGCGCTTGGGAACCTCGATATTGGCAAGCCGCTCGCACGCCATTCCCCAGCCCTGATTGGTGAACATCGCGCAGACGTAATCGACGCGATCGGTGTAGGGCATGAAGCCGTGGTAGCCGACTTTCTCCGCGATCTTCTCGATCGAGCGATGCAGGTAGCCGACATCGGGCACCGCCTCGCGCATCACCTCGCCGTCGGCGCGCACGACAAATCGCAGAACCCCGTGTGTCGACGGATGCTGCGGGCCCATGTTGAGGGTCATTTCTTCTGTGCGCAGGGTGCTCATTTGGCCTTCGGGTCGAGCCGGATAATCGGGCTTTCGCGGACGGTTGAGATACCGTGATATTCGAGCGGCTCGACGAAATCCTTGCGCAGCGGAAAGCCTTCCCAATCTTCGGGCAGCAGGATGCGGCGCATATCGCTATGGCCCTCGAAGGTGACGCCGAGCAGATCGAAAATCTCGCGTTCCATCCAGTTGGCCGAGGCCCACAGATTCTCGAGCGTGTGGACGACAGGATTTTCGCGCGGCAGCTTCACCTTCAGCACCGCGCCACGGCGATGCTTATAAGAAAAGAAGTGATAGACGACCTCGATACGATCCTTGTAATCGACGCCGCTCTGGTTGGAGAGGCAATCCATCGCGAGCGCGGGATCGTCGCGCAGAAATGCGCCGACTTCGACGATCGCGGACGGATCGACGACGCAGAACGAATCGAGCTTCTGCGTGACGGTTTCCAGAATCTTGTTGCCGAACTGATCCGTCAACCGCTGATATATCGCGAGCGCTTCCATCCTCAGGCCGCGGTCACATCCTCATGATTGGCGCTTCCGCGCGAGAGCCAGCGCTCGGTCATGATCTTCTCTTGCAGCTTGAGCAGGCCTTCGGTCAGCGCCTCGGGACGCGGAGGACATCCGGGGACGTACACATCGACCGGCAGGATCTTGTCCACGCCGTCGCAGACCGAGTACGCGAGCTGGAACAGGCCGCCGCAGCTCGCGCACGAGCCCATCGAGATGACGTACTTCGGATCGGGCATCTGATCGTAGAGCAGCCGCGTGCGCAGCGCCATCTTGAGCGTCAGCGTGCCGGCGACGATCATCAGGTCGGATTGGCGGGCCGAGGCGCGCGGCGTGGCGCCAAAGCGCTCGATATCGGCGCGCGGGCCTCCGGTATGCATCAGCTCGATCGCGCAGCAGGCGAGGCCGAACAGCATGTACCAGATGCTGGATTTGCGCATCCAGTTAAGCAGCTCATCGGTTTTAGTCGTGAGCACGTAGTCCGGAAGAGTGTTGAGCAACGACATGACTAATTATCGTCCCAGTTCCTATTCAGGAACTTTTTTGATCCATTCGAGATCATGTTTGACCCACACGTAGGCCAGGCCGACGAACAGGATCAGCAGGAAAATCAAAATTTCGCTGAGCGCCGCGAGCCGCGCGCCATTGCGGACCCAATCGAGATAGACGGTCGCGATCGGATAGACGAAGGCGACCTCGACCTCGAACACGACGAAGATTAGCGCGATCAGGTAGAAGCGGACGTTGAAGTTAATCCAGGCGCGGCCGGTCGGCGGCTCTCCGCATTCGTAGGGAATCAGCTTGCGCGCATAAGGATTGTTGGGCGCGAGCAGCTTTTGCAGGCCGAACATCAGCGCGACAAAACCGATCCCAATCAGGGTGAGAGCAAGTGGCACGCTGAAGCTCAAATACATGGGTCGATTACCGACTCCTCAATTAGTTGGCGCGGATCGAACTGTCAAGAAGCAGCACTTTTCGCAACACTCGCGCCGCTTAAGCATTTCTTCTTTATAACAGTAGCTCGCGAGTGGCTTCCGAGTCCATAAAGCCCGCTATTTGCTCGATTTCACTAAGTTTTCCAATACCTGCGCATCGAGCCACGCGCCGTGGCCGTTGGGACACGCCTGCATCGAGATAGCGTCCTTCTCGTGCTCGACCAAGGGGCTGCCGCACTTGGGGCATTTGAGCGCCGCGCTGGACCGCGCGCGCATTTTCTCGAGCAGCTCCTGGTCGCGTTTGCGCGCCCATTCGGATTCGCGCGCGGCTTCCACATCGTGAAACTTGTCGCCCAGCCGGTCTTTCTCGTCGCTCATCAGTCTCGAGCCCTCAATGGTCGGCCTACTTATGGATTCTATCACATCGGGCGCATCGCGAGTGTGCGGCGCGGCCCGCGATGCGCATTATCAACGCGGCGCGGGACTGCTGCAATCCCCAATCGGGCGGGTCATTCCATTTCTTTGATTAGTTTGCCGCTGCGCGCTTTTTCGACGGTGGCGTCGAATTTCGGCCCGAGATCGACGCCCATCTGCTTGGCGCGCTTCTTCGCCCACAGGCCGACGTTGCGCGAATCGCGATAGAAGCTCTCGTCGCGCGGCTTCGAGGCGTCGAAATTATCGAGCCGCGACGACTCGCTCTCGTGCATCGCGAATGACGACATCACCCGCCGGATCTTGGTCGAGCCGCATCCGGGGCACGCGCGCCGCTCGCGTTTTTTCGGATTCAGCACGACGTGCGAGCTAATCCGATCGCATCGCGCGCATTGATATTCGAAAATGGGCATCTACAACTAGCGATCTTTCATGATCAAATCGGCGAGCGGGCTTCCGGCCAGGAACAGCAGGCCGACCGCGCCGACAACGACGCCGGTTCCGATCCACCAGACCGACCGGTATTCGAGTCCCAGGACGATCATGATGAGCGCCCACAGCGGGAGAATCGCGGCGATACCGAGCCGTATCAGGACGCTGACGGCGCGTTCAGCTTTTTCGATCTGGTCGGCCATGGTCTCTATCTACCGATTCCGCCGTGGACGGGCAAACCCGAAGAGGCGCGGGCTCAATATCACCTTCCTACCACAGCCCAAAATCAAGAGCATTGTGATACTCGCCTCTCATGCTGCTACGGCAAGATTCTGCCGCGAAGGAGGACTTTGTAAAACCTTTCCAGAAAGTGTGCCGATGCCAAGGCGAGATTCCTCGCGACCTCTGCTGCTCGACGTGGCGCGCACGCCTCGATACACGTCGCCGGCGCGCGCTCGGAATGACACAAGGCCGAAATTGTTTAGGCTACCGCAAGCTCTGCTTGCGGATCGACTCGCGCTGCGCCCATCGCGAGGAATCTCGCCAGTCGCCAAAGCAGCTTTTTGAAGTGATTCTGAGATCGTGCGCGAGAACGACGCGGTAGTTGCAGCGACTAAAGAGTTCTCGCTGAAGGTCCCTCACCCGTCGCGCGCAGCGTGCGCCACCCTCTCCCAAATTCTTTGGGGAGAGGGAATCAGGCATTCAAATTCAGGGCGCGTGTTCGGGAGCGATCGCATACAGTGCTAGAGGGCCGTCGCGGCGGACTTGGTGCGATTTGACGACGAGCTTCAGGCGGTCGCTATATTGGGGGGCGAGCGCGTTGCGTTCGGTGTCGTTGGCGATCAGGTAGGATTGCACGCCCGGCGGTGGAGCCTCGCGGTGACGGCCCATCAGGGGAGGTATGCCGGTTCCGTAGTAGAACGAGAAATCGTAGTTCGGATCGTGGACCACAAAGATTGGCGCGGCGCCGATTTGCTCATGCACTATGAATGCGAAGGTCTTTGCGCTGCGCTCCCACGCGAGCGAGGGCCTCAAGATCGCGTTCACTAGCATCGACCCGGATAGCATCAGAAGTCCGGCCGCGGCGCCCGCGAGGATCGCGTTGCGGCGCACGAGGCCGACGCCCGCAGCGGTCGCTCCGGCAACCACCGCTAGCGCGAATATCAGATAGCCGAGACGCATCGTCGCGAATCCGTGGACATACAATGCCAGCTCGTCGGCGTCGCTCGATTGCAGATGGAGTCCGACGTGCGCGTGCGTGATCGCGAGAGCGATTCCTGCGCCGAGCGCCGAGAGCATCGCGAGCGCGATCGCGATCACCGCGGCGGTGCGCAAGCGGAGCGCCCATCGCGCGCGCCCGGCGGTGGGTTCATTCAGCACGAATATGGAGGCGCATAGAATCGCAACTCCGGGCAGCGCCGGCAGGATATAGTCATCGCGCTTGGCGCTCGCGATGGAGAAGAACACGATCACCGCGATCGTGAGGCTCGCCGCAAAGGCGAGTGGCCTACGCCGCGCGGCGCCGATTTCTCCGGTCATGAACCCCGCTACCGCGGCCGGCAGCAGCAGGATTACCGGCATCGCGCCGCCGACGAGGCGCGCCACGATATACCAGATCGGACGGGCGGCTTCGCCGGTGCCGCCATATTTCGCCGGCAGGAAATGACCGAAATTCTCGTTCATGAAGATCGGAAAAATCTTCCACGTCCCGAGCGTGAACCACAGCCAGTACCATCCGGCAGTTATGACCGTAACCGCGATCGCGAGAATCCAAATCCATCGCTCGCGCACAAGCGCGAGCGGGTTTCGGCCGGTGATGACGAAATAGATCACCACTGCCAGCCCGGTCAGAACCGCCGCGATCGGACCCTTGGTCATCACCGCGAGCTGCAGAACCAATATCGCGCCGACGGTTCTTGCGCGCGACGCGGATCCTTCGAGTTGCGGATAGAGGATCAACAGCGTGCTGATGACCAGAAACGTCATAAGCATGTCAGTCAGCGCGAGCGTCGCGCGCGATGAATATCCGTAAGTGGCAATCAGGAACAGGAATGCGAGCCATCCTTCGGCCGCGCCCAGGCTCTCCGCAGTCCATAGCAGCACTTCGATCGCAAGCGCGGTTCCCGCCAGCAGCGGGACGATTCGCGTGCTGACCTCAGTCGCGTTTCCGCCCATCAGGCGGGTCGCGGCGCCGGAGAGCCAGTAGTAGAGGAGCGGTTTCTCGACCAGGTAACCGTAGTAGTCGCGCGGCGCCATCAGATGCCCGCGCGCTACCGATTGAATCCACTGGGCGGATTGCGGTTCCGCATCCTTCTGGAATGGCGCCGTGATGCCCTGGCCGAGCACCACGAACGCAACGATAGCGGCGGCAACGATGAGCCAAAGTGCGGGGCGGCCGGTGGGATCGGCGGCGGACGCGCCGGTCTGGGACGGATGGGCGCTCATTTCCGCGATGAGGACTTGCTCCGGCGCGACGATGAAGACGCGGCCTTTTTCGCCGGCGCCGGGTCGGGCCACAGATGGCGGATCCCGGTGGCGGCCTCGTAGATGCCGACCTGCATCGCAGCGTTATGTGCGAAGCCAACTCGTCCGCGACGATCGACCAGGATAATTCCGCCGTCGGCGTTGGCGCCGCCCAGCAGATCGATAATCACGCGGCGCGCGGCGATCATCGGAGAAGCGCTGCCGAGCGAGCGGACGGCCTCGCGGCAGAGGCCGGTCAGGATGATCGCCTCGCCGTAGCCAGTGGCAGACGCTCCACCGGCAAAGTCGGCGTAAGTGCCCGCTCCGATAATCGCGGAATCGCCAACCCGGCCGGCGATTTTTCCGGGAACTCCGCCAGTTGAGGTCGCGGCCGCGATACTGCCGCGCGCATCGATCGCGACAGCGCCGACCGTGCCGTGGCCCGAGATTCCGAGTTGCACCTTCTGTTGCGACGCGCGCCATCGCTCGCGCGCGCGATTGGTTATCAGATCCTCGTTCGAGCACATCGGCACGCCCGCGCGGCGCGCGAGCCGCTCGGCTCCCTGCGCGACCATCAGCACATGGCGGGTGTTTTCCATCACGGCGCGCGCGAGCAGAATCGGATTGCGCACGCGTCCAACCGCGGCGACCGCGCCAGCGGAGATTCGTCCGGCGCCGCTGCCGATTCCTGCGCGCATCGCGGCGGGAGCATCCTGGCCCGGCTCGGTCGCGTCACCCGCGACCATCACGGAGGCGTCCATCTCGACCGTTCCGTCGTTGGTCAAGAGCGAGCCGGTTCCGGCGTTGAACAGGGGGTGATCTTCGAGCGCGATAATCGTAGCGGCGACCGCGTCGAGCGCGCTGCCGCCGTCACGCAGAATATCGGCGCCACGGCGGACCGCCTCGAGCATCGCGCGCTTGCGCTCGGCCTGATCCGTCGCGCCTGCGCGTGGGATCGCGCCGGCGCCGCCATGCGCAACCAGAGCCGGAGTTATAATGCGGCGTGCCATGTCAGGCGGATAGGCGGCGGCCCCACAGAAACAGCCGCTTGAAATCGAACGTCATCGGACCCGAAGTTCCGTACGCGCGCTCGAGGCGCTCGCCGTATGCGTCTAGAAACTCCTTGTGACGGCCAGCGGGAAGCGCGTCGAGGAAAGGACGCAGCCCGGTCGAGCGGTACCATTGCACCACTTCGCGCGGCGAATTCATCGGATGATGGAAGGTGTGGTAATAGCAATCGACTTCGGCAAAGCCGATTTCGTCCATGATGCGCCGATAGTGTTCGGGCGGTGGGATTTCGAAGAACGGGCGATCAACAGGTTCGAGCAGCGCCGACCATCGCGGCTCGCGGACCATCTTCGACAAATCGAGCTTGGCGGTCTCTGATTCGTTGGCCGGCATCTGCACGACCATCCTGCCGCCGCCCTTAAGCGCGCGGAACCATCGCGAGAGAACCGCGCGATGGTCGCGCAGCCATTGCAGGGCCGCGTTGGAAAAGACGATCGAGTAGGCGTCGGCATCGTCGAGCTGCGCGATATCCCCCACCGCGAAAGCGAGCCGCGCGCGCAGGTCATCCGGAAGTCCGGCGCGAAGCTTCTCGGCCGCCGCGATCATCGCGGCCGAGAGATCGATTCCGCGTGCCCGGCCGCCCTCGAGACGGCGTGCGAGCTCGACCGTGTTGTCGCCGGGACCGCATCCGAGGTCGACGATCTCGTCGTCCGGCGCGATCGGAAGACGCTCGAGAATGTGCTCAAACGGCTCCGCCCGGTAACGGCGGAACCGATTATAGAGATCGGGTTGCCAGTCAGTCATTGGCACTCGCTCTTGGCGCGCGAAATATGTCGCAGTCAATCCCCGGGTCTGCCAAACAGCATATGGAGCCGCGCCACTCTGGACAACCCACGCTTGCCACCGCGCGCGCGATCACGACACGATAACCGGATGGCTGGAGCATTGAATCGTCCCGAGGGACCGCGTCCCGAGGACGTGAAACGCAACGCGCGGAGCTTCGGATGGATCGGCGCCGCGATGATTGGCACGGTCGCGATTCTGTGGCTCGCCGGATCGAGCCTCGTTGCGTATCGGCTCGCGTATCCGCCGTTTATCGAGGACGGGCATACGGATGTGTACGGACCGCATGCGCCGATTGCCGACGCGGCTGCGCCACTCAATCCGCTGGCGGCGTTCGGCGCGCAGTTTCAGAGCGTGACGATTCCGGTCGACGACTACCCGGCGATCGAAGGATGGTTCGTCGCGGGGAAGTTGCCCTTGGCCGTGCTGCTGATGCCAGCGGCGGGCGGAAATCGGCGGGCGATGCTGCCGTACATGAAGTTCCTGCACGCCGCCGGTTATCCGATACTCGCGATCGGAAGCGGCGACAATGCGGAGAGCGGAACCGGATGGGGCTGGCGCGAGCGGGCGGAAGTTTTGGCCGCGGCGGACAACCTTAAGCGGCGCGGGTTTGCGAATATAGCGGGGCTGGGAGTTTCGGAAGGCGCCGCCGCGATTCTCTTCGCGCAGGCGGAGCATCCGGTGTTCAGCGCGATCGTCGCCGACAGCGCTTATCGCAATCTGGCCGCGATGTTCCGCGCGACCCCATCGATCGCAGGACTGAATCCGGCGTTCTCGCAGACGGTGATGATGGAAGCGGGATTTCTAATGGGGCATTCGCTGTGGCGGATCGATCCGGCCAGCGCGACGCGCAAGCTCGGAGGCGCGGCGCTGCTGGTGATCCAGAATCGCGGCGACAAAATCGTGTCGGTCGCCGATGCGCAAGCGATCCGCGATGCGGCCAGCTCTTCCGGCGCGGAGCTATGGATTGTCGCGGCTGACGGGCATGGGGATGCGATCTTTGAGGATCCGGAAGCGTATGCCTCGCGAGTGACGGCGTTCCTGTCTCAGCGCAGCGCGGCAGCGACGCGCGATTAAAGGGGGGCCGGGATCGAGCAGGGCCGCCCTATCAAGAAAGTCACCGCACCTGTGGCGCGATACGGGAAAATGAAGGTGGCTGCGGCGCAGGCCAAAAAGAACGACTAACCCCCGACCCCTTCCCGCACGGGAAAGAGGTTGTCGATAAACGCGGAGTTCTGGTTCGTCATCCTGAACGGAGAGCGCCGGAGTGAAGGATCTCCGCGAAGCGATTAGTGCGGAGAACCGGCGCTGGTTGCACTAATCGCTTCGCGGAGATCCTTCGCCTGCGGCTCAGGATGACACCAAACGGACGGTTTGCGAGAAAATCGACAGCCTCGGAAGGGGAGCAGAAACCGAACCTCGATGGCAAGACTGGCACGCGGAGCGTCGCTAATGGTGGCGGGAATTGGCCAGACCACTGGAACGCTTGCGATCAGTGTGCCCCTTCCCGTGCGGGAAGGGGACAGGGGTTAGGTCGATTGCCTGAGCAGCACCCTCGCCCGAGGACATCCGATTTTCATCGATTCAGGTGCGCCCAGCCCATCCCAACTCACCCGCTAGAGGCGTCGCTACGCGACGCCTCTAGCGGCCTCTCCCGGCGGAGGGAGAGGGTTTGGGACAGACAGAAAAGACAACGCGCGCTACATTCTTGGGGTGCCTAGATCGGTCAGGAGCGTGCTCTTCAGGCGGTCGAATAATTCGTCGATGTCCCAGGGGCCGTTGTTGTAGAGAATCTTGTCGGGAACGATGTGCCGATAGCGCATGATCCGGTAGCCCGATGCGCCGAAGCATTGCCCCGTGACGCCGGCGGCCGCGTCGCTCGCGAGGAACAGCACGATCGGCGCAACGTTAGCGGGATCGCGCGGAGTGCCTTCGGCGCTCTCGCTGGCGGCCAGCCCCGTCGCTCCGGGCATCCGGCCCGCGGGGATAGTATCGGTCATGCGCGTGGCGGCGCCCGGCATGATCGCATTGACGGTGATTCCATATTTGCTCAGCGCGTTCGCCGAGCTGTAAGTCAGGCCCAGGATTCCCGCCTTGGCGGCGGCGTAGTTGGGCTGGCCCGGACTGCCGAGGGCCGAGTTGGACGAAAAATTGATGATCCTGCCGAACTTGTGCTCGCGCATGTGCGCCGACGCCGGACGTATCGTGCAGTAGTGGCCCTTCAGATGCACCCGGATCACGTCGTCCCATTCCTTTTCGCTCATGTTGAAGATCATCCGGTCGCGCAGGATGCCTGCGACATTGACCAGGATGTCGAGCTTGCCGAACTCCTTGATCGCCTGATTGACCAAGCCCTCGCCGCCCTCGACGGTCGCGATATCCATGTGATTGGTGACGGCGGTGCCGCCGGCGGCCTTGATTTCCTTGACCACGTCGTCGGCGGGCGAAACGGTGGTAGCCTCTCCCGCTACGGTGACCCCGAGATCGTTAACCACCACTTGTGCGCCGTGCTTCGCGAACAGCTTTGCGATACCGCGGCCGATGCCACGGCCGCCGCCGGTGATCGCCGCCACTTTTCCATCTAGTTTGCCCATGTGTGCGAATCTCCCTCTTGGATTAGGAATCCAAACTGCTTGATGGTTTCGGTTCCCGTCAGTGTGCTTCTAGCGGCGCTTATAGCGCAAAACTGCCGCGCCCGAACAGCGAACTGCAGGCGCTAGCGCTGGTCGATTCGCGCCACGATGAACTCGGTGATCTGCCCGTCGGTGGTCATTTTGGCGATCTTTCCGTTGGGCTCGGCGAACCACAGGTTGCCGTCGGGGCCGGCGGTGATGAACCCGGGCACCGTGTTCGGATGAAGATGAAACGCGGTGACCTCGGCCGCGGTGCTGACGCGATAGATGATCGGCGCATGGACCATCGTGATCCACAAGTTCTTGTCCGCTCCTGAAGCGATCGAGAGCGGAACGCCGGCGTCGGGAAGCTGATACTCGGTGATCGCGCCATAGGGAGTGATCTTGCCGATCTTGTCGGCCGCGAGCTCGGTGAACCAGACGTTGCCGTCGGCTCCGACCGTCAGCCATCCGGGCTTCGCGTCGGGCGTCTGCACGGCGTACTCGGTGATCTTTCCGGCGGGAGTGGATTTGCCGATTCGATTGCCGCGATCCTCGACAAACCAGACGTTGCCGTCGCTGCCGCTAACGATCTGCGCGGGGCCGGAGCCTTGCGGCAGGTCGAATTCCGCGAGCGCGCCCGCAGGGCTCAGGCGTCCGATGCGATTGCCGGAATGTTCGGTGAACCACAAATTGCCATCGGGCCCGGTCGTGATACCTGTAGGACCGCTGTCAGCCGTGGGGAGCTGCACGTAGGTGACGCGCTCGTTGTAGTCCATGCGGCCGATGCGATTTCCGGCGGTGTCGGTGAACCAGATCGCGCCGTCGGGACCGGAGGCGATCCGTTCCGCGAATCCGCGCGAATCGATCTTGTAGCGCGCGATCGATCCGGCGGGCGTGATTCGCCCTACTCCGTCGCCCTGGTATTCGGTGTACCAGATATTGCCGTCGGCGCCGGCGGTTATCGCGTACGGCGAGTGAGTGCCTATTGCCTGATGATGCACGACGGGAGTCGGCGCGGCGGAAGGCGCGGGCGCAGCGGCCTGCTGCGCGGCGGGAGCGCATCCCGCAAGCATCAGCGCAAGCGCAAACCCGATCGCATCTTTACGAAATGAATCTATCCGCACGGCGCGCAGCGAACTCCCCGCGAAAGTCTGGCAGAACCGGACCGTGGATGCATCCGGCCGGCATATCGCGTAGATTCCACGGCAATCCCGCCGTGCGGCGCTCACGTGGCTGCGGCGCGGAGAAAAGGGGGAACCATGCGCAGAGCGCCTGCGGCGATCGTCGCCGTCGTCGCGATGCTCGTGCCGGTGGCGCGCACGATCCAGGGATGGCTGTGCCGCGTCGGCGCGCCGGTTACGGGCGACTACGGACCGGCGCAGCTTGCGGTGCGAGTCGATCTCTACGTGCGCGGAGTCGCGCTCTACCGCAATTTTCGGCATCCACCTTATATCCCGCTGGTGTACGGGCCTATCGTTCCGTGGCTCACCGCGATACTCGCGCCGAGCTTCGGGAGCGGCGCGATGGCGGCGCTCGAAGCGGGCAGGATAATCACGATCGCCGCGACGCTCGCGGCGAGCACGCTGATCTTCATCCTCGCGCGCAGGACTGGAGCGAGCACGTCCGCGGCGATCCTCGCGGCGCTCGGTTTCGTCGTCGCGCCGATAATTCAGCGCTGGGGTTTTGACTATCGCGTCGATACCGCGGCGCTGGCGTGCGAGCTTGGCGGCCTGGCGGCGTTTGCGTCCGGGCTTTCAGTTCCAGCGCTCGCGATGTTCGTGATCACGTTTTTCATCAAGCAAGGACGTATCGCCGGAATCGCGGCGGTGGTTCTTTGCTGCTGGCTTTCGGGCGAGAGGCGGCGCGCATTAACGCTCGGCGTCGTTTGGCTCGCGATCGTCGTGACGGGAATCGCGATTCTCGCGAGCATCTTTCCATGGTACTGGCTGAACGCATTCGGAGCGCTCCGAGTCACTCGATACGATTTTCGGGCGGCATTTTTATGGATCGCCATCCTTATCGGAGGCAATCCAGTGCTGATTGTGCTGACAGGCGTCGCAATCCTCCGAGGCAGAACGACGGACCGCCTGATGCTGTGCTATCTCGGCGCCGCGCTCGCGGAGAATTTCCTGTCCTCGATACGATGGGGCAGCAACGCGTACTACTTTATTCCGTCGCTGGCGGCCGTCGCGATTGTCGCGGCGAATGGAATCGACATGATTCTCGAACGTGCGCGCGCGATACGTCCGGTAATCGGCGCCGGCGTGGCGGCGACGCTCGCGATAGGACTCCTGGCGGGGTACCTCGTGATGGCGCCGGCGATTCGCGGGATGACGCTGACGGCGGTGTTTTGGCCGTCGCTCCGATGCGGCGTGATCGCGGTTGAACCGTGGGATGCCGGCGCACTCGCACGGCTTGGCGCAATCGACGGTCCGATTCTCACCGACAACGCTGATCTTTGCCTAGTCGATCGGCGAAAAAACCTCGAATGGATCGACCTGATGGTCCTGGGTTCGATGCGCTCGCGGGGAAGCTTTGACGATTCACCGCTGCTCGCGCGGATTCGGGGTCATCAGATCGCGGCGTTCGCGCTCGACTCCGGCGGGCTCCAGCGCGAATTTCGCGGCCATCTATTTTTCTGGAAGGATCTGCGCGCCGCGATCGAGCAGAATTACCGGATGGCCGCCGCTCCGGGTCCGCCATACCTGATGCTGCCCAATCCTGCTCCGTCCGGACCACCTGGATCTAACGCGAACAAATAGGCGGCGACGAATGCCAGCACCAGCGAGGTCACCGCACCCTCCGTCACCACGCTAAAGATTGGCAGCCCGGTGCGCATCGCGAGCGGATAGAAAAACGATCCGACGTAATTAACGCATCCCGTCGGGCAAACCAGAAACATCACCGCGTAGCTAAGTTTCGCGAAATTGCCGGCCGCTGGCCGAATCGCTCCAGCGGCCGAGGCCAGCACGATCCGTGAAAATGGAATCAGCAACAGCACCATGTTGTAAATCCATGCCGTCGGCGAAGCGAGTACGCATGCTACTACCCATAGGCAAAACATCCGCGAATCCGGATCTCCGCGCCGTCCGCTTTTCAGTACAGGAACGCATGCTAACGCGAGAATGGCGATTTGGGCACACGCACTTGATACTCGGCGGACACGGTCCAGGCGTGGTCCCAGGTCGGAACCAAACGCACCCCAGAACATTCGCGATACGAATGAACTGATCGCGACATTGGTGGACTGGCTATACCATGCGGAGTTAGTAATCACTCCAATTCCGTTTTTCGAGTTAACTGTATTCGCGGCCCCCGCTATCGATATGGTCACTCCGGCCAGAACGATTATTCCGACCGCAGCCCAACAGACGGCACGCCATCGCCGGGACAAAATCAGGTACCCGAACAATGCAATCGGGAACATCAACCACAGAGTAGCCAGCGCGAGGAGCATGCCTGCGATGAGCTCGCGGCGGTGTTCGAGCGCCAGCATCATCGCGGTCAGCATCAGAAGCAGAACAATTTTGCTCTGGCTATAGTAAAAGTGATTAGTAACCGGAGGATAGATGAGCGCGAGCGCGATCAAACTGACTATCAATCGCGTTCCATACTTCGCGGCCGGCCGCAGCAGCATCCACAGCGCAATAGCTAATGCACAGACGTTGATTGCCGTCCAGCTCCAGAATGCGGCGCGAGGCCGCAAGAGAGTTAGCGGCTCGAAGATCATGAGAAATGTCGGCGGATAGTTCGCCTGATCGATATTGGCCGTATCGAGTCCCAGAGACGCACCGACTGAATGAATGTCCGTGTTGTAAGTATCCCGATGATTCCGCATCAGCAGCGCGGATACATAGAACTGGGAGAAATCCGTATGGATCACGCGCCGGGGAAGAATGCGTATCCATGCTGTGACATAGACGAGTGCGCAAGCGCACAACACTACCGCCAAGAGAGAAGATGCGTCGAACCGGCTGCGAATACCGGCAGGCACGTCCGCTCTAGTTCACCACGTGATCGGTGCGCAGCCGCGCGATTTCATCGGCGCCGAACCCGAAGTCCTTCAAAATCTCACCGGTATGCTGTCCGAGCCCGGGAGCGTCGCGCCAAAATTCGGTCTTCGATTTCGAGAAACGCGCCGGAGAGCGCACGCCTCGCACGCGCCCGGCCTGCGGATGGTCGTACTCGACGAAGGTCTCGTTGACGAGGAATTGCGGGTCGGTCCAAATCGTATCGAAATCGTTGACGGGGCCGCATGGAACGTCCGCTTTTTCGATCCGCTCGAGCCAGTAGGCCGAGGTCTCGGTCGGAAAGATATCGATCAGCGCCTTGATCGCGCGCTTGACGCGCTCCGGCCGCGGCTGGTCGCCCTGGAACAATTCCTGACGCCCGATCGCTTCGAGCATCGAGGTCCAGTGCTTGTCGGTCAGCGGCGCAATCGTGATGTAGCCGTCGGCGGTCTTGAACGGATCGAGCGTGCCCATCGCGGGCGGCACACCGGGCTTGTGCGGCAGCAGCGTGTGGCGGGCCATCGTGTCGCCCATCAGGTAGTAGGCGACCGCGTCGATCATCGCGAGCTCGATATGCTGGCCCTTGCCGTTGCGCGCCTCGTTGAGCGCGGCGAGGATTGCGATCGCCGCGGTCATCGCGGTGACCTTGTCGGCGATGATGTTCTTGACCGCGCGCGGACGCCCCTGCGTGCGCTGCGTCGCCATCACACCGGCCATACCCTGGATGATCGGATCGTACGCGGGCTTGTCGCGATACGGCCCCTTGAAGCCGTAGCCGGCCATCGAGCAATAGACGATTTTAGGATTGCGCGCGGAGACGGCTTCGTAGCCGACACCCAGCCGATCGACCACGCCCGGGCGCACGTTCTGCACGACAACGTCGGCATGCTCGGCCATCCGGAGGAACACCTCGGCGGCGCCGGGACGCTTGAGGTCCAGCACCATCGCACGCTTGTTGCGGTTCCAGTTGAGGATTCCGACCGGCACTCCGCCGCGCTGCTGCGCGACGACCACGCGCGTGACCTCGCCTTCGGGCGGTTCGATCTTGATCACGTCGGCGCCAAGATCGCCCAGGATCATCGTGCAGAACGGTCCGGCGACGACCATGCTGAGGTCGAGAATCTTGATACCGGTTAACGGACCCATCGTGCGCACCTCCATTCCCTGAATGGTTATAGTCAAAGCCCGTTCTCTCTAACAATGGAGCATTTGAATTAGGCCAGTCGCGCAGGTATTAGATCATGTCGCGCGTTCGGCCAATTCCAAAGTGTCAGGCGGGCGCGCACGCGATGCCGCCGCGGACGGGGACGCAGTGGTAGCGCGTCATGCTGATTTCGATCGCGACTCGGAAGGGGGACGGGTTGTACCTGCTCAGACTTATCGCGCGAAACATGCGCCGCAGCCTTCGGCGCACCGTTCTGACTTCGCTGACAATCGCGCTGGCGACGTTCGTCTACCTGGTGCTGGTGTCGGTGCCCGGATCGATGGACCGTATCGTCCACGACGCCTCCGCAACACTGCGTTTGATCGTGATCAACCGCAACCTGCCGCTCTATGGGATGCCGGCGCGCTACTGCGATCAGATCCGCGAGATTCCCGGCGCCGCCGCGTGCGTCGCGATCAAGGAATGGCCGGCGACCTACCAGGACGTGAGCGATCAGATTCTCGCCGTCGGAGAGGGGCTCGAAATCGCGGAACGTCTTTCCCGACTACGATCTGACGGGAGAGGCGCGACGCGCGTTCACCCGCGAGCGCCGCGGAGCATTCGCCGGGCACGTGCTGATGAGCAAGTATCATTGGCACCCGGGCCAGGAGGTCACTCTGCGAGGAACCGGCGCGGGTCATCTGAAACTCACCTTCGTGCTCTTGGGCGAGATGCCGTCCAGGCGTTATCCGAACGTGTTCGCGTTCCGGCGCGATTATCTTGAAGAGGCAACGCGCGCGGCAGGCCTGCCGAATCCGGACCTTGCGATGACCCTCGTCGTCAGGGTAGACCGCGCCGAGAATGTCGCGCCGCTCATCCGCGAAATCGATTCGACCTTCCACAACTCCGACTTCGAAACGCGCACCGTAACCGAGAGCGACGCGCTGGCCGGGGGCCTCTCGATCCTCGGCAACGTTCGCGGCATCGTGCTGAGCCTCTGCGTCGTGGTGGTGCTGACCGTGCTGCTGATCGCGGCGAACTCAACCGCGATGACGGTGCGCGAGCGGATGAACGAGGTGGGCGTGATGCGCACGCTTGGCTTCGGACGCCGCGCGATCGCGACGATGCTGCTCGGCGAGTGCGCCGCGCTCGGCGTGATCGGCGGCGTGCTCGGCGCGGGCGCCGCGCTGGTGTTCTTCCGCGGCGGCACCACGATGGGCGCGATCGGGCGCATGAGCGCCTTGTGGGTTACGCCCGGCGGCGCGGCGCAGGCAATAGGCGTCGCAATTGCGGTGGGAATCTTGAGCGGCGCGATCCCGGTGATCGCCGCGGTCCGCACGCCGCCGGCAATCGCGCTGCGGCAGGTCGGATGACGCCGAACCGAGGCACTCCGCGCGCCCGCCGATGATCCCGATTCGCTACAATCTGCGAAGCCTGATGGTGCGGCGCGCGACCAGTGCGATGACCGCGCTCGGGATCGCGCTGGTGGTGATGATCCTGTTCCTGCTGCTCGGTTTCGTCGCGGGACTGCGCTCGACGATGACCGGAGAAGGGGAAGCGCAGGACTGGATCGTTCTGAGCCGCGGGGTGACGGCGGAACCCTCCAGCAGCATCACGCGCGAGCAGTATGAGATCATTCGCACGCGACCGGAGATCGCAGCCGATACCGCGGGCGCCCCGCTCATCTCGCCCGAGACTGTCACCGCGTTCAATCCCGCGCCCGACGCGCCGATCGACGCGAGTTCCTTCACTTTTCTGCGCGGCGTCTATCCGATCGCGTTCAAGGTGCATCGCGGAATTCGAATCGTCAGCGGACGGATGCCGGTCGCGGGCAAAACCGAGATGATTGTCGGGCGCCGACTGGCCGCGAGATTTCCGGCGCTCGCACCACCGCGGAATTTGCACTTCGGGCGTCATGATTGGGCGATCGTCGGGATCTTTTCCGACGACGGCAGCGCGCGCGAGTCCGAGGTTTGGACCGACCTGGACCTGCTCGAACAGGACGTCCATATGGGCGGCATCTATTCCTCGATGCATGTGACGCTGCGGCCCGCGATGGCGGCGAGCTTCAAGGCGGCGCTGACTCACGATGCACGGCTCGATCTCGACGCGATGCCGGAGGCGCAGTTTTACGCGGCCGAGTCGCAACTCGCCGACAAGTTGCGCAACATGGGAATTATCGTCGCGCTGATTCTCGCGGTCGGCGCGATGTTCGGGGGCATGAACACGATGTACGCGGCGGTTGCGCGTCGCTCGCGTGAGGTAGGAGTGCTGCGCGCGCTCGGCTTCAGCCGTGGAAGTATCCTGCTGAGCTTTATTCTCGAGAGCACGGCGCTGGGGCTCGCGGGCGGTATCGCGGGTGAGATTCTCGGCGTAGCGGTCGCGTATGGAACCGGCCTTCAGAGCCGCCTGATGAACGTCGCGACTTTTATTTTCTCGTTCCGCCTCGCCCCTTCCGCGTTCGTCTCAGGTCTCGTGGTCGCCGCGATCATCGGCGCACTCGGCGGAATCCTGCCCGCCTGGCGTGCCGCCAGAATGGGCGTCGTCGACTCTCTGCGCGAAGCTTGAGCGTTTAGTCAATCCCTGATCCGAGAAGATAGAGATTGGCAAATTTTATAGACGCGAAGGATCCATCACCTTCAGACCCGCGAAGTATCGGCGGAAAAAACCGCGGTCGCGGGTCAGGAGTTGGTCGGCTGCGTTCTGCGCGTGCGCACCGATCAGAAAGTCGCTCGCGATCCGGGTTCGCCGGCCGCCGTGAACGAGGTAGCGGCGCCAGACCTGAGCTGCCTTGAGCGCCGTTTCCGGAGTGAACGGATCGAACTCCACCGGCAAATCATTCATCGCCCGCGCGAACTCCGCGGGGCCAGAAAAGGCGACTGCGGTCTCGGCCCATACGACGGCGCATGCCACCACCACCCCCTCGCGCATACAGTGCCGCATCGCCTCGGCGGATTTTCCGCCGAACACCGGATCGGCGCCAAAAATGTCAACTAAGACGTTGGTGTCAACGGCCGTGATCAATCCCGCACGCCCCGAATCCGAGTCATGAAGGTATCGGTGCTGAACTTGCCGCCGAGGCATCCGTATACTCGGCTAACCGGGTCTGCCGTAGCGCTTTTGACGGCGACCAGGCGGCCGCGTTCTTCACTGAACTCCAGGGTGGTGCCGGGCTTGACGCCCAAGCGGTCCCGCAGCCGTTTGGGAATGGTCACTTGTCCGCGCTCAGCTACCTTAGCTTTCATACTTTTCATTCCTGAATTCATATCATAAATACACGATTATGACGATTGTCCATCTTTATCGGCAGCAGGAACCCTTCCAGTGCGCTCGGCAATCGCGTGCAGGCGGGCGAGGCGCGCCTTTATCGCTGGGTTGTCGGCGAGCTTGGCGATCGTCAGGGGAAGGCGGTAGGTCCAGTTCGTTTCGCTGACGGTGCCGGGACGGTTTATTCGCGCGTTCCATCCGAACAGGTCCTGTATCGGCAGGATCACGTAGCGCGACGGCGAGGCGTATAGCGCCTCGAGAATCGCATCGAGCGCGCTGTCGTCCAACCGATCGCGCCGCGGATTTGCGCGGCCTGCGATGCCGAGCGCCGCGCAGAGCTTCTCGCGCTCGGAGACGGGCTGCTCGCGCCACCATACCGTCAGAGTCTCGGTGTCATGCGTACCGGTGGTCGCAAGCGAAAGCTCGGGATAAGTGGACGGGCTCTTGAAGCGCTCGTCGGGGCCGCCCCACTGTTCGCGCTCCCATTGCATCACTTTGTAGCCGGGAACTCCCAGCCGTGTGAGCGAATCGCGAACCCATTGCGGCACGGAGCCGAGATCTTCGGCGACGATTTCGCACTCTCCCACCGCTTCGCGCAGCGCACGCATGATCTCCTCGCCTTGCGCAACCTGATCGCGCTCCTCGGTCGGGCTGAAGGAACCGTCGGCATCCGGATCGGCGCCGAACGAAAACGTCCGATAAATTCCGACCACGTGGTCGATCCGTACGAGATCGAACATCGCGCCCGCGCGGCGCGCGCGCGTTCGCCACAGGCGAAAGCCGTCCTCGCGCATCGCATGCCATCGCGGCAGCGGCAGACCCCATCGTTGTCCGCGCTGATTGAATCCGTCAGGAGGAGCGCCGACGGTGCGATCGAGATCGAACATCTCCTGATTCGCCCAGACCTCGGCGCTATCGCGCGCGGGTGAGAACGCCATGTCGCCGCCGAGCTGCACGCCCGCTCGATGCGCGTACGCGCGCGCGGCGGTCCATTGCCGATCCGCGACGAACTGCCACCAGGAATACATCGCGATCGCAGCCGCGAGCTCGCGCCGCGCTGCGTCGAGCGCGGCAGGATCGCGCCGGGCCAAATCCTCGGGCCAGGTATTCCAGGCCGACCAGTTGAAGCGATCCTTGAGCGCGCGGAAGAGCGCATAGTCTTCGAGCCAGTCGCGATTGCGATCGGCGAAGACCGTGAACTCGTCGCCGAACTCGGATCCACCGCGCACCCGCGATGCTCGATAGGCGCGCTCTAGGAGCGCCAGCCGGACCGGCCGCGAAACGGAGCGCGGGACGACACGCCCGCCGCCGACCGCCGCTTGCGCGCGGGCGAGCGATACCCGTCCGACGCCGCCCAGCTCGCGCGCGGTGATGTACACCGGATCGATCGCGAGCACGCTCATCGCGCTGTAGGGACTGGTCTCTCCGGGCGCGCCTTCATCAAGCGGGAGCAGTTGGATAATTCGCAGACCGGCGCTGCGCGCGAAATCGATCATCGCGGGCAGATCCATAATCTCGCCGCGCCCGAGGTCGTCTCGGGTGCGAAGCGAAAAGAGCGGAATCAGAA
This sequence comes from uncultured delta proteobacterium, assembly GCA_963801665.1. GTDB lineage: Bacteria > Desulfobacterota > Binatia > Binatales > Binataceae > JBARDN01. The sequence continues at coordinate 92,502 of CAWDFL010000001.1, forward strand.
CACCGGCAACTCGGATGGGCATGAGTCACGCGCAGAGCACTGGTTTTACAAAAGCTCCCGCGGCCCGCCGCGCGCGGTCTAGATCACATAGCCGCCGTTGGGACTGACGACTTGTCCGACCATGAAATTCGATTCGTCCGAGGCGAGAAACAACGCGGCGCAAGCGATGTCGCGCGGCTCGCCGAAGCGGCCGATGGGCGTGAGCTGGGTAAAGTATTGCTTCATCTCGCCGGTGATTGGCGCGGTCATCGGAGTTTCGATGAAGCCGGGCGCGATGCAGTTGACCAGGATTCCATGACCAACAACTTCTTTCGCGAGCGCCTTGGTGAACGAAATGATTCCGCCTTTCGCGGCCGAGTACGCAACCGCGCCGCCGAGTCCCGTGGTCCCCGCGATCGAGCCGAGGTTGATGATGCGGCCCGATTTCTTCGGGATCATCAGCTTCAGCGCCTCGCGGGTGCAATAGAAGGTCGAGTCGAGATGCGTCGCGAGCATCTTGTGCCAGTCTTCGTCGGGCAGATCCTGCAATCCGCTGATCTCGGTGGTCTCGCGCGTACGTCCGATCCCGGCATTGTTGATCAGGATATCGATCGTGCCGAATGCAGCGACGAACTCGGCGAACATCTTCTTGACCGCCGCGCTCGAGGAAACGTCGGCGATCAGTGGCCGTGCTTTTCCGCCCGCGCGCTCGATTTCGGTCGCGACGTTTTGCGCCGACTCGGGGCGGATGTCGTTGACCGCGATCCTCGCGCCCTCGCGCGCGAAGGTCAGTCCCATTTCGCGGCCGAGCCCGGAGCCTCCGCCGGTAATCAACACGATCTTGTCTTTCAGTCTCATTGGATACCCTTCGGAAAGCTTGGCGGCCAGTTCAGGATTTCGGTTTGCCCTCGCGCAATTGACGTTTCCAGTCGAGCCGCCGCGCCTCGGCGCCAGCGGTTTCCGCTTCGGCGATCATCCCTTTCTTTTGATAGAACATGCTGAGGTTCGTGAATGCCAGGATATCCTCCGGGTCCGCGGCGATGTGGCGCTTGGTCACCTCGATCGCGGAATCTGTGTCGCCCTTGGCCTGGTAGCACATCGCAAGTCCGTGGACCGCGTCGGTGAATTTCGGATCGATTTCCAGCGCCCGCTCGTACATCGCGATCGCCTCGTCAAATTTGTCGTCGGCGAAGAGGTCGATCGCCTGGTCGTAAAGCTCTTCCTTGTCGGTCTCTGCGTCAGCCATCGGTAAACTCTCTTTTCGCGCCATATCAGGCGTATCACGCTTCTTATATAATACACCCTGCCAGATGGATAATTCCGCCGCCATAGAAATTACCGAAGCCGACGTGTACGAGGTCCTGCGCGAATGCTACGACCCCGAAATTCCGGTCAATGTCGTTGACCTCGGCCTAGTCTATGGCGTCGCGCTCTCCGGCGGAGTGATCAACGTCGTGATGACGTTGACCGCGCCCGGATGCCACATGGGCGCGATGATCACGCAGGAAATTCAGGACAAGCTTCTGGGCCTGCCTGGATGCGACGACGCGACCGTAGAAATCGTGTGGGATCCGCCATGGACGCCGCACATGATGAGCGAGCAGGCGCGCAAGAAACTCAACATCGACGACTGAGCGTTGTTGCACCGCTGCCCTGAACCTCGTATTTCTCGAATTATCTATGAGTACCACCGAAATTTCCGCCGCCGATCCGCATCCTCGCCGTCGCGTCGAACTGCTTGGCACCTCGATGTCATACGTAGATGCAGGCAACGGCGCTCCGATCGTTTTACTGCACGGAAATCCCACCTCGTCGTACCTGTGGCGCAACGTGATTCCGCATTTGACGCCGCTCGCGCGATGCATCGCGCCGGACCTGATCGGGATGGGTGCGTCGGGAAAGTCTTCGACCGGGAAATATCGCTTCGCCGATCATGCGCTCCACCTCGACGCATTTCTGGATCGCGTCCTGCCCGAGGGTCCGGTCACACTGGTGGTGCACGATTGGGGTTCGGCACTGGGCTTCGATTGGGCGCGGCGTCATCCCGAGCGCGCGGCGGGAATCGCGTACATGGAAGCGATCGTGCGCCCGATCACGTGGGCGGAATGGTCCAAGCCCGCGGTCGAGATGTTCAAGTCGCTGCGCGGTCCCGCGGGCGACGATCTGATTCTCAAGCGAAATATCTTCGTCGAGCGGATTCTGCCCGGCAGCGTGAAACGCAAGCTCACCGAAGCGGAGATGGACGCCTATCGCAAGCCGTTCATCGAACCGGGCGAGTCGCGCCGCCCTACTCTCACCTGGCCGCGCGAGATCCCGATTGAGGGCGAACCCGCCGATGTAGTCGCGATCGCGGATGCGTATTCGAAGTGGCTCGCGGCGAGCGCCATCCCCAAGCTTTTCATCAATGCCGACCCGGGCGCGATTTTGACCGGCGCGCAGCGTGAGTTCTGCCGGCGATGGCCGAATCAGCGCGAGGTCACGGTCAGCGGAATTCATTTTATCCAGGAAGATTCACCGCATGAAATCGGCAGCGCGATCGCGGATTGGTATCGCGGATGGAATCGATAGTGGCGCGCGCATCGAATCGTAGCCAGAGGAATCAAACGTGGCCTCCGAATACGTAAATCTGCTGTTCGAGAAAAACGGCGGCGTCGCTGACGTGGCATTCAACCGGCCCGCGTCGGCTAATGCGATCAATCTCGATCTGGCGCGCGATCTGTGCGATGCGATTCGAATCTGCGCCGAGGATCCCGGGATCCGCTCTGTGGTGCTGCGAGGCGAGGGCAGGTTCTTCTGCGCAGGCGGCGACCTGAAGGATTTTGGCGCTCATCCGCCCGCACAATTGCCTGGCTACCTCGAACGCGTGACGCATTTCCTGCATCGCGCGGTCACAACCTTCGCGCACATGAGCTCGCCGATTATCGCCGCCGTCCATGGCGGCGCGGCCGGCGCCGGATTCAGCATCGCCTGCGCCTGCGATTTCGTGATCGCGGAAAAATCCGCGAAATTCACGATGGCCTACACCAAGGCCGCGCTAACTCCCGATGGTTCCTCGACCTACTTTCTGCCGCGGATTGTGGGCTACAGGAGAGCCACCGAATTAGCAATCCTGAATCCGATCCTCAGCGCAGATGAGGCGCATGCTCTTGGAATCGTCACCCGCGTTGTCCCGGACGGCGAGGCGGTTGCCGCCGCAACCGCGATGGCGACAGAACTGGCCGCTGGGCCTACCGGAGCTTACGGCGGCGTCAAGCGCCTGCTTCTCGCGAGCGCGCACAACACGCTCGAGACGCAAATGTCGCGCGAGAGCGAGTGGCTCTCCTCAAGATCAAGGACCAAGGACGCGCGCGAAGGAATCTCGGCGTTCCTGGCCAAGCGCACCCCGAAATTTTCCGGCGATTGATTTATCGGATCGCTAACCGCTTCACTTCGCGTAGCTTAGCGGCCGCCGGCCGGAGTCTCCACAGGGCGCTGACCGTGCACCGTCTTTTGCGCCGGATGAATATATAACGCCGCGCGGTCCGGATGCTCGATATGCGCCGCGGGCGGCTTCATCTGGTAGTGGACTGGCCGCTGATGCTCCTGGAACTGGCGCTCGGGATTATAAACTTTATTGAACTTCCAGAGCATCTTCACGAAGTTCGTCTGCCCGTGCATCAAGAGGCGCCCCGCGATCGACGCGACATCCTTGAGCACGCCGAAGCCCAGATGCTTGCGGTTCAGGACGCCCTGCGTCTTGACCAGCTCCTGATAAAATTTCAGCAGCGGGAGCTTGGTCGGCAGGACCGCGTGCTGGATATCGTAGAGGCGGTAGTCGAGCGTCGTGAGCTTGCGCGCCTCGGTGAGCCACAACTCGGTGCCGGGGTAAGGCGTCGCGACGGTCAGATGCACGATCTCGGGAATGCTCATCGCCCATTCGCGGATAATCTCGAAGCGGCGCTCGTCCCATGAAGGGTCGGCGATCAGATTGATCGCGACCGTCACGCCGATCTTGCGCGCCACTTCGAGCGCTTTGTTGTTAGTGTCGAGCGACGAGCGCTTGCGATGCGCCTTCAGCCCCTCTTCATCGATCGCTTCGAGCCCCAGGAACATGTATTCAAGCCCGAGCCGCCGCCAGTACTCGAAGACTTCCTGGTTGCGGAGCAGAACATCGGCGCGCGTCTCGAGGTAGTACTGCTTTTTGATCTTGCGCCGTTCGAGCTCGTGGCCGATTGCGTAGCCGTGCTCCGGATGGATGAACGCGACGTCGTCCACGATGAACACGTTTGGTTCCTTGATCGACGCCATATCCTCGGCCGCCGCTTCCGCGGTCGATTTCCGGTAGCTCCGGCCGTAAAAGGTCCATGCGCTGCAGAACGAGCAATCCCACGGGCATCCGCGCGTGAACTCGATCGACGCGCAGGGGTCGAGCACGCCGATGAAATATTTGTTGCGTCTGCGGCTCAGGTCTCGCGCAGGAAAAAACTTGTCCAGGTCGTCGACCATGATCGGCGCCGGTCCCGTGCCACGCTCGGTGAATGCTCCTGGCACCTTTGCCACCGCGTCGGCGCCGCTCTCGATCGCTTCCACCAGCATCTGCGCGCTGGTTTCGCCCTCGCCGCGCAGCACGCAATCGATCGCACCCTCCGCGTGCTCGAGAATCTCGTTCGCCACGAACGATCCGCTGTGGCCGCCCGCAAATATGAAACAATCAGGATCGCGTTGCTTGATCGCCTTGGCCAGATCGATCACCTCGGGTACGTTGGCCAGATAGTTGAGCGAAAAGCCGATCGCGCGGGGACGAAAATCGTCGAACTCGCGGTAGAGATCGCGATGCTGAAAAACCTGGAGATCGATAATCCGAACGTCGTGTCCGGCCGCGCGCACTGCCGCTGCTACCCGCTCCATCCCAAGCGGTTCCAGGCGCAGATAAATCTCGCTGTACATCAGCGGACTGGGATGCACGAATAAAACCCGCATACTCTTCACCTATTCGCTCACTAGCTCGGCTCGCTGATTTTGGCGCGCGCGTGCAATGTTATTCGGTATGTAATGCTAGTGAAATACCCGCTGCGGCGATGCACGGACGGCGCTATACTCGTGTTGCCGGTGCCATTCGATGCGCAAACGCAACTGGCGGCAACTGCTGCGTAATCTGACCCTCGCCACGATCATCGTGGTCGCGATCGTAGATGGCGTGCTCCTGGCCGTCATCCGCGAGCGCTTCGCGCACGACCACGCCTACGATTTGCGCCTGCATCGGCGAGCCGTCGCGAAGCCGGCGCCGCCCTGACTATCTTGCCGTCTCAAGGAATCACTTGCTAAAGCCGGTGCCACTGAAGACTTGGATCCGGAGATGGCACAGGCTTCAGCCTGTGATTCTCTTGCCGCAGGCACCCTCTTCTATTGACAAGCAGCGCTATGCGCTGGACTTTGGGCTTTGGACCTTCATTCAAATTCAACCTGAAAGGCGGAAGAGAAATTTCTCTCCGATGTGGGAATCATGCAGCACGCAAAACTCGGCAGGACTGGTCTTACGGTGTCGCGCATCTGTCTCGGATGCATGAGCTATGGCTCGAAGCAGTGGCGCGATTGGGTGCTGACTGTTGATGAAGCGCGGGAGCATTTCGCCACCGCGTTGGAAGCGGGAATCAACTTCTTCGACACCGCTAATGTGTACTCGGTCGGCGTGAGCGAAGAGATCACCGGCAAATGGCTCGGCGAGATGGCTAAGCGCGAAGATATCGTGCTCGCGACCAAGGTCCACGGACAGATGGCGCCCGGGCCGAACCGCAGCGGACTCTCGCGCAAGCATATTCTCGAATCGTGCGACGCGTCACTGAAGCGCCTGAAAATGGACTACATCGATCTGTATCAAATCCATCGCTACGACTTCACGACGCCGCTCGAAGAGACCCTCGAAGCGCTCGACTCGCTGGTGCGCGCCGGAAAAGTGCGCTACCTAGGCGCCAGCTCGATGGCGGCGTGGCAGTTCCAGAAAGCGCTCAACCTCCAAGCTCAAAACGGATGGCATCGCTTCGTCTCGATGCAGAATCATTACAACCTGGTCTATCGCGAAGAAGAGCGCGAGATGAACCCGCTGTGCATCGATCAGGGCGTCGGCCTGATTCCATGGAGTCCGCTCGCGCGCGGCTTCCTGGCGGGAAATCGCAACGCGCAAAAGAGCGGCGAGACCGCGCGCGCCAAATCCGACGACTTCGCCAAGATGATGTATTTCAGCGAAGCCGACTTCCAGGTACTCGGCGAGGTCGAGAAGCTCGCGAAGTCGCGCGGAGTAACGCCGTCGCAGATCGCGTGCGCCTGGATTCTTGATGCGCCCGGCGTCACCGCCCCGATTATCGGCGCGACCAAGATAAAACATCTGAAGGAAGCTATCGACGCGGTTGATATCAAGCTCACCGCGGATGAGGTGTCAGCGCTCGAGAAGCCTTATCGTCCGCATCCAATCCTGGGGCATCAGCAGCCCGACGGCCGGCGGATGCACGCGCACTGAACCCGCGGTGCAAAGTTAAAGCATTACTTCAGATTACAGGAGGCGCGCGCGATGGAAGTAAACGGGATGGCGCATGTGATGCTGACGGTCAGCAACTACGAGGCTTGCGTGCCGTTCTACGAAAAGTTGCTGCCGTTTCTGGGACTCAAGTTCGTGGTCCGCAAGACCGACTCGCAGTTCTACTGCGTCGGCGGCCGCACCGGCCTCGGCATCCACAAAGCCGACGCGAAACACGCGAAGGAGCATTTCGAGCAATACCGCGTAGGGCTTCATCACCTATGCTTTCGCGCCCGCGAACGTAAGGATATCGATGAAGCTTACGCATTCCTGAAGACCCTCGGCGCGAAGATCGTGCATCCGCCGGAAGAAGGCGCGTGGGCGCCCGGCTACTACTCGGTCCTGTTCGAGGATCCGGACGGAATCCGATTGGAGATCAACCACATCCCCGGCAGAGGCCTACTCGCAGTTTGATTCGAGTCTTATACCCTCTCCCTCCGGGAGAAGGCGGCCTCGCTCACAGCATTCTTTTTAATCGCGCGGCGCTTTTGTGCCGCGCTGAATTCGAACCCTCACCTAACCTCTCCTTTCAGGGCGAGGAATAAGAGAGAAAAGCGAGGCGGCGGATCGCTACATTCATCCCTTGAGTGTGGTCGCGAGTTTCGCGCCTTCGCGATTTCTGAAACCTACCGCTACGCTCAGTCGCTCGAGGTGCTGGTCGATTATCTTCGCGCCCAGGCGCACGCGATGCGTCGCAAAGAACGCTTTCACGTCGTCCTCGCGATCCAGCAATGCGACCACAGCCTCGCACATCCGCGGCAGCGCGTTGTCGGGATATTTCTTCGCCATCTCTTCCCAGTTCCGCCGGATAAAATCCCACGCCTCGTAGCGCGACGCCGGGTTGAGCAGCAGCGAGTGCATCAGGTACGGCGCGTTCTGCGTGCGCACCTGCCCATCGAGCGACATCGCCATCGTTTGCTCGAGCAGCTTTGGCTCGCGAAACCCGGTGAGCGAGAACAGGTAGCGCTGCTCCTCCTGCGGAGTGCGCGCGGATTTGAACTTGCGTGAAAACTCCTCGTAACGCTTCGCGTCGCCCGCGTGCGCAAGGATCGCGACCAGCGGCGGGACCAGATCGCGATCCGCCGCCTCCGGATTGTCCTCGAAGCGCGCGTAAAGCGCGGCCGCGCGTTGCTGAATCTCGGGATCGTCGCCGATCGTCCCAAGCGCGCCGATCAGAACTCCGCGAAGCTGGCGGGTAAGCTCGCTCTCGCCCGGCTTCGCTTCCCATCCGAGGCGCTTCGCCGCGGGACTGACAATCGCGCGCACTGCAGCCGCGAGCGCCGGGCGATCGGCATCCGACGCGATCATGTCCAGGTAATTGAATGCGCCGAGCAGCGCGCGCCACACGTTCAGATCGACTTCGCCGGTGAACAAACGCGCCATCTTGAGAAACTCGCTCAGCGGACCCATCCCGGCGACCGTCGCGGCCCACGTGTCGCTGACCAATCCAAAGCGCTCGATCGCCGCAAGCTCGCCAAGATTGTGAGTAAGAGCCGCCAGCATTTCGGGTGCGTAATGCACGCGATAGAATCCGTGGCCGCCCTCGTTGAGCAGCGCCCACTCGACTTTCCCGCCCATCTCGACCGTGGTCTCGCGTTCGGTGAGCAGGACTTTTTTTGTAACGACGCCCTTGGCGATCTTCGCGCGGATCATCACCGGCACGTGCCAGAGCTGGCTCGACTCTTCATGCAGATAATAGAAACGGCGCTGCGACAACTTAATCGCGTTGCCACCCTTTTCCAACGCGGCATCGACAATCGGAAATCCCGGCTGGAAGATCCAGGAATCCATCATCTTGCGCGCGGGCTCTTTGGACGCTTCTTCCAACGCGTCCCACAGATCGCTGGTCTCGGTGTTGGCGAACTGATGTTTCTTCAGATAGAGGCGGATACCGTCGCGAAATACTTCCGGGCGAAGATACTGTTCAAGCATCCGCAGCACCGCGGCACCCTTCTCGTAGGTCAGGATATCGAACATCGCGCGGCATTCTTCGGGGCTCAGCACTGGAAATTCGATCGGACGCGTGCTGCGCAGCCCGTCGATCGCCATCGCCGCCGCGCGCGAGACCGAAAAGCTGTCCCATCGTTTCCACTCGGGCTTCCACGCGTTGACCGCGAGCATCTCCATGAAGGTCGCGAACGCCTCGTTGAGCCAGATGCCGTTCCACCAGCGCATCGTGACCAGATCGCCAAACCACATGTGCGCGTTTTCATGCGAGACGACGTCGGCCACGCGCTCGAGCTCCGCGCGCGAGGCGGTTTTCTCGTCGGCCAGCAGCGCGGTCTCGCGAAACGTGATCGCGCCGAGGTTCTCCATCGCACCGGAGGCAAAATCGGGAATCGCGATCAGGTCGAGCTTGTCGCCCGCATATTTGAGGCCGTAGTAGTCAGCGAAATATTTAAGCGAATACGCTCCGATCTGCTCGGCCCAGCTCGTGAGTCCCGCCTTGCCCGGAACGTGGACCACGCGCAGCGGAGTGCCGGCGTCAACGGGAGCAGTCGCCTCGAATTCGCCGACGATAAACGCCACCAGGTAGGTGGACATCTTGATCGTCTCTTTGAAGACGATTTCTTTCTTGCCGCCCGCAATCTTGCGTTCGCTTTCCTGGCCGCCGTTCGAGATCGCGGCCAGCTTCTCATCGATTATCAGCGTGATTTTGTAACTCGCCTTGAGCTCGGGCTCGTCCCAGCATGGGAACGAGCGGCGCGCGTCGGTGGACTCGAATTGCGTCGATGCGACCGTGTGCGCGTCACCGTTTGCGTCAACGTACTGGCTGCGATAGAAGCCGTGCAGCTTGTCGTTGAGCACGCCTCGAAAGACGATCTTGAGGGTCCATTCGCCGGGAGCAAGCTCCTCGCCGAAGCGCAGATGCGCCCGCTCGCGCGCGGGCTCGAGCTCGACCGTCGCCTTGAGAGACTTCCCGCCGCGCTCTGCAATAGCCGAATCGATCTCGAGTTCGAGCGCGTTGAGCACGATCGCGCGCGCGGCTTCGTTGACGGTAATCGCAACCGATTCTTCGCCCTTGAAGGTAAACGCGCTGAGGTCGGGTTCGAGCCTGAGTTCGTATCGTCGCGGCGTGACGTTTTTCGGCAGCCGGTAATCCTGGATCGATGGGGTCTGCGGCGCGCCTTCCTGATCGTGCATTGAAGTTGTCCTTCCTGTGCGAGGTGAAAAATCGAACGGTCCGCAGGCCAATCGCCCGCGATGGCTTAGAGTACGTCAAACTTTTTCGACACGCGAGAGAAACTATCGCGCCGCCGCGGCCAGCGGCCGCTCCATCCACAGCACGTCCCAATAGCGCCCGAACTTGCGGCCGGTCTCCGTAAACGTGCCCACCGGAGTGAATCCGAAGCGGCGATGCAGCGCGACCGAAGCGTCGTTCGGCAGCGTGATTGCCGCGACGAACCGGTTGATGTCTTCGGAGCGCAGGGCCTCGAACAAAGCGCGATAGAGCATCGCGCCGATTCCGCGTCCTGTTGTCTCTGGTGCGCAATAGATCGTGGTCTCGACGGTAGTGTCATAGGCGGCCTTCGCGCGAAATCTTCCAGTCCCGGCGTAACCGACGACTACGCCGTCATCGTGCGCGACGAGGAGCCGGTATCGCGCGCCGTCGGTGTGCTCCTGGAACCATGGCTCGCGCTCAGCGACCGTCGCAGCGGTGACGTCGAATGTGATCGGAGTGTTGACTACGTAATGATTGTAAATCTCCGTGATGCGCGGAAGGTCGGCTCTGGTGGCAGAGCGAATCAAAATTTCACTCATGGCTGATCCTGTGCAAGTTTTCTGAACGTCGTGAGCCGCACACCATGAGCGTCGAGCGCGGCGCGCACTTTTGGACTGGTCAAAATCTCGACTTCGAGTTGCGCGGCGGGCGCGGGCGGCGTGCCGCCGATATCGGCCGCCGGATGAAAATACAACTCGGTCGTGCCGTCGCGCAGGCGCTCGATCACGCGCAAAATATAGTCCTCGCTCAGATGACCGCTCTGATGAAGTCCATAGAGCCAATCGGTCGATTTGATTCCGCGCTCGCGGATCATCCGGCGCGTGCGCCGTGAGAGCGAGCGGAAAATCACGGCCTCGAAGAGCTTGCGCGGCGCGTGATCGCGCCGCAGCCGCAGCGTGCTCAGAACCTTTTCGCGCGGGAGGCGGATCGATCCGACCTTGTACTCGGACGCGAGCTCGACCACGATATCGGCGATCACCGGATGCACATGAAAATTGAGATGACCGTCAATGTGATCGAGGCGTCCGACCAGTTCGAGATGCTTTTCGACCTGCGCGCGAATCTCCGCCGCCAGACCGGCGCGCGTCTTCCGGTCGAAGAACCATCGCATCCCCGCCCATTCCGGATTCTCCGGGAAACGGCCCGCCGCATCGACCACGCCGCCAAGTTTTTCCGGCGCCAGAACGCTGCGGCCTCGGCATACAACCACGTGCAGGCCCACATCGAGGCCGGGATTCTCGCGCGCGATACTCGCGGCGGCGGCGCTCGCCGCTTCGGCGACCATCAGGCTCGTGCTGGTAAGGATTCCCTCGCGATGCGCCTTCACGATACCGGCGTTGACCTCGGCCGACAGACCGAAGTCATCGCCATTGACGATGAGTTGCTTCACGTAGCCTTGCCAATCGGAATCGGGCGGGGAAAGCTTGGCGATACCATGACCGCGCAATTTTCCGTCTATCCTGCGGCCGGCTCAAGAGCCGCCGGTATCACACGGGAACGTCCCCTTTGATTCTTCTCTTCTACGCCTTCGCGCGCGAGCTGGCTCCGCTCAAGCGGCGCCTGAAATACCGCCGCGAGATCGGCGACAGGCACCTGCGCGGATTTCGCGCGCAACTCGGCTCGACTGAAATTATTGGCGTCGCAACCGGAATCGGATTTACTCGCACCGAAACAGCCGCGCGGCGCGCGCTCGATCTTTTTCCCGACGCCGAGCTCATCCTAGGCACGGGCGTCGCAGGCGCGCTATCGAGCGGGCTTGGCGCGGGCGACCTGATAGTTCCGGATCGAATTCTGTCGAGTCGCTCCGAGGCTAACGTCAGCGAGCAAGTCGCGGTCATCGACGACGCATTGTTGAATGAGCTTGGCCGCCGCCTGCGCACCGCGGGCATCAGCTTTTCAACCGGCGCGCTCCTGACTTCGCATCGCGTGCTCGGCACGAGCGCCGAAAAACGGGCCATGATGCAAACCACCGGCGCGATTGCGGTCGATATGGAAACCGCCGCTCTCGCGCTCGAGGCTCGCGCGCGCAATCTCCGGTTCGCGGTGGTGCGGGCGATTATGGACTCCGTCGATGACGAGGTTGTCGGCGCCGAGATGGCCGACGAAAGCGGCAACGTTCGTCCGTTTCGAGCAGCGAATTTCCTGCTCCGCAATCCGAGCGTGGTCACGCGCCTGCCCCGGATGATGCAGAGTCTCAACCGTGCGACGCGTTCACTGGCGGCCGCTCTGGAAGCGATCGTGACGCATAGTTCCAAACCGGCAGGCCGCGCTCATAAGGAAAGTCCATAAGATGACACTCGATCTCCGCGGCGCCGCCGTATGAATCTGCGCGCGTCAGAATGTGTGCGGCCAGCGTCAGGAACGGCAGATAGATAAACACCCCCGCCCACGCCACATTCGCGGCGCCAATCTCGAATAGCATCGTGATTCCGAACGCCACGATTCCGAGATAGAGCGCCGGTCCCAGCAGGGCTCGCGACGGCAGCTTCTTCAGCACGCCGGCCGGTCTTTTTGCTCCGCGGTTCAGCGTCGCGTCGAGGACCAGGAAAATCGGAATCGTGATCGCCGCTACGAAATACCATCCGAGGTAATTGCTGATCGGCACGCCGAAGTGCGGCCCCGGCGGATCGTACCAGAAGATTTTGCCGAGGAACCATTGGCTGCCGCGGACGCTCAGCGGATCGACGATCATGTCGATCATCACCATGAACAGCGCCGCCATCAGCCATACGCGCGGCGCGCGCCGGATTTTCCACGTGTCGAGAATCCGCAGGTCCCAGCCGCGGCGATAAAGCGGCGAGCATAGCAGCAGCGCGACGGTGTAACTGGCGAAGCCAAGAAAGGTGAACGACAGCGAGTCGAAAAACGGCACGCCGAAGATCCACAGCTCGCGGCTGCGCGTTGCGTCGAGATAGTGGTACAGCCCAAAGGGAAATCCGTTGTGCACCGACGACCATTCGCACGCGAGCGCGACGACGTAGGTCAGGATCGCGAACAGGATCGTCGTCCGCACGCCGAAGTTCACGATCGAGATGAACAGAAAACTCGCCAGGAAGACGAATACGTACGGCCGCAGCTCGATCGTGCCGGCAAGCAGATGCATCGCGCGCTCCTACGCGGCGTCCCTGCCCGCGCCGGTCTTGCGGAAAAACTCGATCGCTCGCGCCAGCGCCGCGTCAACCGGTCCCGGCTCGTAGCCGAGTTCGCGGCGCGCCTTCGCCGAATCGAAGAACATCCGCTTGCGCGCCATCCGTACCTCGGTCAAGCTCGCCCGCGGCGCGCGATGCGTCAGCGATCGAGCGACTGCCTCTGCGCCAAGCGCAAACCCGAAAGCGAGCGCGTAAGGAATCCGCACGCGCGGCGCGCGCAGCCCGGACAGTCGCGCCAGATGCTCGAGGATCTGCCGCAGCGTCAGGTTCTCGCCACCAAGAATGTATTTCTCGCCAATCCTGCCGCGCTCGGCCGCGAGCAGATGCCCACGCGCACAATCTTCCACATCAACAAGGTTCAGCCCCGTATCCATGTACGCCGGCATCCGGCGGTTGAGGAAATCACAAATGATGCGGCCGGTGGGAGTGGGCTTCAAGTCGAGTGCGCCGACCGGCGTCGAGGGATTCACGATCACCACAGGCGCTCCGCCGCGCGCCGCTTCGAGCGCGACCTGCTCGGCCATAAACTTCGAGCGCTTATACGGTCCCGGCATGTCCGCGAGCGCGACCGGAGTGTGCTCGGTGCCGGCACCGCCATGAGGAATTCCGAGCGTGCCGACGGTGCCAGTGTAGACGATCCGTTTTGCTCCGGCCGCATGCGCCGTCTCGATCACGTTGCGCGTGCCATCGACGTTGCTTGCGTACATCGCGGCCGAATCGAGCACCCACAGGCGGTAGTCGGCGGCGACGTGATAAACCTCGTCACAATCCACGACCGCGCGCGCGATCGCGGCGCGATCGCGCAAGTCTCCGCGCGCGTGCTCGAGGTTCAGCCCGGCTAATGCGGCAGTATCGGCTTTTTCGCGCGTCAGGGCGCGCACCCGGTCTCCGCGCGCGAGCAGCGCACGCACGACGTGGCACCCCACGAAGCCGTTTGCGCCGGTAACGAGGGCGAGCCGCTGCGCCATTACAAATTACCCGCCGTAGTCTCAGCGCGGGCGACCACTGCGGCGGCGGCGGCGCGTCCGGAGATCACGGCGCTTTCGATCGTCGCGGGAAGTCCGGTCTGCACCCAGTCGCCCGCCAGAAACAGATTCGCGATCGGAGTCTTGGCCTTCGGACGCAGTTGATAAGAGCGCGGCTCCGGCGCCATCGTCGCCTGCTTTTCCTTAAGCACGATCGCTTTGAGGACGTTTGCGCCGCGCGCGGCGGGAATCATCGTGGCAAGATCCTTCATCACCAGGTCGAGGATTTCCTCGTTCGGCTGATCGACCAGCTTGCGCGCGCCGCTGATTACGAAGCTCAGGTAGCCCGGATGGCGTTCGCCATGGCGTTCGAAAATTCTGCGCTTGTTGAAGAGCCACTGGGTAGTGGTGCCGATAAATCCGACGAACGCGGAGCGCGTGACTTCGCGATCGAGCCATACATGCGCGCAGATTATCGGTGAGGTTCCAAGCTCTGCCAGGCGCGCAAAGAACGGGTCGGCGACCGCGCCCTCGGGCAGCATCCGCAGCAGATTATTCGGCGCGGCAGCGGAAATGAAATTCGCGGCGCCGAGCCTGCGCCCGTCGCGCAGGCGTACGCGCACCGCCGCCCCGTCGTCACCGGTTTCGATCCCTTCCACGATCGAGTGCGTGGCGACCACTCCGCCCGCGCGTTCGATAAACTCGCGCGCGCCGGTGCAGTAGAGGTCGGAGAGGCCGACGCGCGAATAGACGAACGCGGAATCCTTGCGCCGCGAAAAGAATGCGCGCTTCAAAACCTCGGCCAGCAGCGCCGCCGAGGATACCTCGGGTTCGTCGTTGAGCGTCGCGACGGAAAGCGGATACCAGAACGCCCGGCGCGCGTTCTCGCTCTGCCCGAGCGCCGTCATCAGATCGGCCACCGTCATTTTTTCGAGCGCTGGATGCGCCCGCCGCCGCATCGTGAGCATCTTCAGTCCTCCGCGCACGACGGCGAGCCGCTCGCGCAGGCTCAGATGCCGATAGCGCATCAGCGCGGCGCTCATGTGCAGCGGACCGGGAAGACGCGCGGTGCGAAGCGTGGCGCTGCGCCCGGGCGCCACGAGCATCTCGATTTCGAGATCGCGCTGGAACACGAGCTTGCCAGGCGGAACCGATCTTGCGCAGGAAGTCGAGCGCCTCGGTGTAGCAGCCCATCAGAACGTGCTGCCCATTATCGACGAAGTCGCCGGTGTCGGGATCCTCGAATGAGTAGGCGCGCCCTCCCAGCGCGGGCTTGCGCTCGAGCACCGCGACGCGAAACCCGCGTTCGGCGAGCGCGACGCCGGCGCTCAATCCGGCGAACCCGGCGCCGATCACGACGACATCTTTGGATTCGATCATCTACCGTGCGATTCTAGCCGCGCAGCGCTCCCAGACGCGAACTCGCCCACGCGCGTCCGACGAGGTAGAGCTTGCGCGGAGCCGACAGGCTTAGCCGCCGATCGAGCACGCGGTAGTTCGAGCTGACAATCAGTCGCAGCAGCGAGCCGTAGATGAGCCGCATCGCCTCCGCAGTCAGGAGCGTCAAGCGATCTTCATCGGGAAGCGCACGCTCGGCAGCCTCATAATACTCGCGCGCGCGAATTGCCTCGAACTCCATCAGCCGGACGAACGCGTCATTGTAGACGCCGCGCAGAATCTCGTCCTCGGTGACGCCGAATCGCTCGAGGTCTTCGAGCGGCAGATAGATGCGCCCGCGGCCCGCGTCCTCTTTCACGTCGCGCAGGATATTGGTGAGCTGAAGAGCGATTCCGAGATTTTCGGCGTATACTTTCGCGTTCGGATTGCGGTAGCCGAAAACCTCGATACAAATCAGCCCAACCGCCGACGCAACGCGGTAGCAGTATTGCCGCAACTCGAGGAAAGTCGAGTAGCGCTTGCGCGATAGGTCCATCTCGACGCCATTGATCACTTCCTCGAAGTACTCTCGCGGAATCGAAAAGCGCGCAGCCGCATCGGCGAGCGCACGCGAAATCGCGCGGGTCGGCAGGCCGCCATAAACCCGGCCGAGTTCCTCGCGCCAGCGGCGCAGCAACTCCGCGGGTTCGCGAATCGATTCATCGTCAGCGATATCGTCAACGAAACGGCAGAACGCATAGACCGCATAGAGCGCGCGGCGGCGTTCGAGCGGCAGAAGCTTGAACGGGTAAAGAAAGCTCGAGTTCGAGCCGCGCAAAATCTCAGCACAGCGCTCGTAATCCGCCGCGAGTGACGGCTCCATTCCGCCGCGCTCAACGGTTATCGCGCGATTAGAATCCATCCAGCCGCCCCCGCAACGCATTCATTCCGAGCTTCACGTAGTCGAGTTTCTTCAGCTTTGGGCGCGCGCGCAGCACATCGTAACCCGCGCCTTCGATCGCGCGCAGAATTGCGAGGCCGCCGCCCGCGAACATCAGGATGTCGCGGCGCAGGCGCCGATCAACGATCCGCGCGAGACCTGCTCCACCCTCTCTCAGCATCGCGCGCGCGATATCAACCTCGTGCTTCATCAGATCGATGAAACGCTTAGTGGCAACGCCGTGGCGCAGTTCCTGTTCGGTGAGCTCGTTCGCGGCCAGGTCGCGGCGCGGAAAATAGACCCGCCCCTTTTTGAGATCGACCGACACGTCCTGCCAGAAGTTCGCTAGCTGCAAACCGCTGCACACCAGGTCCGACAGCCGCTGGCGCTCGGCGTCGGCGTAACCGAACAGGTAGAGCACGAGACGCCCGACAGGATTGGCCGAGTAACGGCAATAGCCGAGCAAATCGTCAAATGTCTCGAAGCCCTTGAAATTCACATCGGAGCGGAACGCAACGAGTAGATCGGCGAACGGCGCCTTGGGGATCGAGAACTTGGCGGCGGTATCCGCCAGCGCGACGAACACGCTATGCCGCGGCGTGCCGGCGTACGCCAGATCGAGCTCACGTTCCCAACCGTCGAGCTTGGCGAGATCGTGCTCCTCGTCGGCAAAGTCGTCTGCGATCCGCGCGTAGGCATAAATCGCATGCATATGCTTGCGCATCGCGCGCGGCATCAGCCACGACGCGACAGTGAAATTTTCATAGTGCGATTTGGCGAGCTTTCCGCAAAAGGCATATGCCTCTTCGAGCGAGCACTCCGGCGCCGCCGGCGCGATACCAAGAGTGCCTCCCGCGTTCATCGCGCCGCGCGCGTCGCTCGCCGTTCCCCGGAATGCATCCATCGGCGTCGATCCTTCACTCGTCAGGCGGCGGTGCGCCGATCGATAAATTCGCGCGCCTGCGCTCGCGCCCACGAATCGGTTTCGAGAAGATCTTCGAGAGTCTGCGCGGGCGAATTTGGATGACGCGCCATGATCGCTTCGATCTCCCGCGGAATATCGACGAAGCGCACACGCCCCGCAAGAAATCCCGCGACCAGCTCTTCGTTGGCCGCATTCAGGCAGGCCGGCATCGTCGCTCCCGCCGAGAGCGCGTCGAACGCAAGGCGCAGGCAGGGAAAGCGAACGAGATCGGGTTCCTCGAATGTCAGACGCGAACACTCGACCAGCGAGAGCGTCTTCAGATGCGGCAGCGCCAGGCGCTCCGGATATGCCAGAGCGTACGCGACCGGAATCGCCATATCGGGCACCGCCATCTCGGCAATCACGGAGCCGTCGATCATCTCGACCATCGAATGAATCACGCTCTGCGGATGAATCACGACCGAAACCTGCTCGCGCGTCACGTCGAACAGCCACCTGGCCTCGATCACTTCGAGCCCCTTGTTCATCAGGGTCGCGGAATCGATCGTGATCTTGCTGCCCATGCGCCAGGTCGGATGATTCAGCGCCTGCTCGACCGTGATCGCGGCAAATCGGTCGGCCGCAAGTTCGCGGAACGGACCGCCCGACGCGGTCAGGATGATTCGCTTGAGCGACTCGCGTCCACGCCCTTCGAGGCACTGGAAGATCGCGTTGTGCTCGCTATCTACAGGAAGCAGGCGCACGCCCGCCTCGCGCACTGCGCGCGTCACCAGCTCGCCGGCGATTACCAGCACTTCCTTGTTGGCGAACGCGATATCCTTGCCCGCTTTGATCGCGGCAAGCGTCGGGCGAAGCCCGAGTGCGCCGACCAGCGCCGACATCACGAGCTTCGCATCGCGATGCGTCGCCACGGCCGTGGCGCCCTCAAGCCCGTACATGATCTCGGGCTTCGCGCCGCCCAGGCGCGCGCCCAGTTCACTTGCGAGTTCGGCGGTCGCCATTGAAACGAGCTCGGGATGAAAGCGATTTATCTGCTCGACAAACAAATCAAGGTTGCGCCCCGCCGCCATCGCTACGACGCGAAAGCGATCGGGATTTCGGCCGACCACGTCAAGCGTGGTGACGCCGACCGATCCGGTTGATCCAAGAAGTGAAATCGCCTTCATCGTCATCGCTCGCTCAGTGCGCCGCAGCCAGACGCTTGCGCAGGCGTCCCAGCGCCATCAACGGAAAGTAATGCGCGTAGAGGAAGTAGCGAAGATAAAAATGGTTGGGAAAGCCGTTGCCGGTAGATTCGCTTTCATCCCATCCGCCGGCATCGCTCTGCCGCTCTGTGAGCCATTGTGCGCCGCGCATCACCGATTCGGAGACGGCGGTTTCGCCTGCAACCAGGCCGATCATCGCCCACGCGGTCTGCGAGGCGCAACTTGCGCCGCGGCCGCGCCACGCGGGATCCTTGTCCGCCAGCGGGCTCTCGCCCCATCCGCCGTCGGAGTTCTGCTTCGACTTCAGCCAATCGACGGCGCGGCGAACCCACGCCTGGTTCATGTCGTAGCCGATCGCGCGCAGGCCCGAGAGCGCCGAGAAAGTTCCGTAGATATAAGCGACACCCCAGCGGCCCCACCATGCGCCGTCGGCCGACTGGTTTTTCTTGAGCCACTCGATTGCGCGGCGGGCGACAGGATGATCGGCCTTATAGCCGACCGCGCCCATCATCTCGAGCACGCGCCCGGTCAGGTCGGCGCAGGAAGGATCGGTGACGGCCTCGACGTCAGCGAGCGGCAGCGAGTTGAGCCAATGCGAATCATTGTCGACATCGAAGGCGGCGAATCCGCCGTCTTTCGATTGCATCCCCATGACCCAATTAGCGCCGGCGCGAATCGCGTGCTCGCGCTTGGTCGCGTCGCTCGCGCCCGCTTCCGCCATCACCGCGAGAATCACCGCCGAGTCGTCAACGTCGGGGTAGCAATTATTGAAAAACTCGAACGCCCATCCGCCGGGCTCGAGGTTCGGGCGCTTTATCGACCAGTCTCCTTTCTGGAAAATCTGATGATCGATAAACCAGTCTGCGCACTTGAGCAGCGCGGGATCATCGGGGGGCGTGCCCGAGTCGAGCAGCGCCTTGGCTGCGAGCGCACTGTCCCAGTTGGGCGAAACGCACGGCATGTAGAGCGCGTGATCGCCAAAATCCCAGATCAGCTCGCGGCTGGCCTCGAGCGCTTTGCGCAACACCGGATGATCGTTCTTGTAGCCGAGCGACTTGAGCGCCATGGCCGAGAGCAGGTAGCACGGTTCGATACCGCCCCAAGAGCCGTTGGCCTCCTGATGCTCGAGGATCCAGCTTTCGGCCTTGCGCAACGCGCGGGCGCGCAAGCCGGCCGGAGCGTGGCGGTTGAAAAATCGCAGCGCACCGTCGGTTACGTTTAAAGCTTTGCGCAGCGACAGGAACTTCGCCGCGGGCGGCTGCTTGAAGTAAGTGAAATGAGGCGGCTGGATGTAAAGTTCGAGGATACTTTCCTGAAACGATATTTTCACGACCGGGTTCGTCGCCTGCAGGACCATAAGGCCGAACACGGTTCCGCGCGCCCAAGACGCCAGCTCGTACATGTTGAACGGGAACCAATTTGGAAACAAAGCCAACTCGACCGGCATCGCGGCGGTCGCTTCCCACGGCACCTGGCCCATCGCGGCCAGGTAGAATCGCGCGAGCGTGCCGCACTTTTCGATTCCGCCCTTGGACAGAATCCAGCGCCGCGATTGCAGCAGCGGTTCGTCTCCGGCGCGCATCCCAGCCAGCTTCAGCGCGAAGTACGCCTCGATCGTGCTCGACAGGTAGCCCTCGCCGCCGGCGTAGAGGCTCCAGCTTCCGTCGGAGTTCTGGGTATCGAGCAGATGCTTCTTCAACTTGGCTTCGAGCTCGAGATCGACGTTCTCCATGAAGTGGTTGAAGATGATGAACTCGGCATTCATCTCGCCGTTGGCTTCGAGTGCGCCATGCCAGTAGCCCTCGGGATGCTGAAGCGCGATAAGAGATCGCTGCGCGCGATCGATCGTGTAATCGATCTTTGCGGCGAACTCGTCATGCGGTCCGGCCGCGGGCAATTCGGCGTGACTGTCAGTTTCGGCGATCTGGCTCATGATTGGTTACTACTCTGATGGTATCTCAGGGAACATTCGGGACCGAGGGGTTTTCCGCGCGAAGGTTCAGGGAATCACCGCGCATTTGAGCGCCTCGCCGCGATCGAGCATAGCGAACACGTCGCCCAGATCGGCGAGGCTGCGGCGCGAGTTGATCACGGCACCAAAGCCCGCATCGCGCCGCGCGAGCATCTCATAAGCGGCGCGAACGTCGCGCGAGCGGTAGTGGAACGGTGCGAGCAGGGTCAGGTTGTCGTAATGCATCCGCCGCGTGTCGATACTGAGCGCCGTGCCGGGCGCGCATCCGCCGAAAAATACCACGCGGCCGCCGCGCCGCACGCGCGCGAACGCGTCGGCCCATCCTACAGGCTGTCCGGTGCATTCGATTACGAGGTCGGGTCCAACACCGCCGCAGAGTTTTGCGGTTTCCACCGCGGCGTCTTGATGATCAACGTCGATCACGCGATCGGCGCCGAGCTCGGCAGCCCATTTGAGCCGCGCCGCTCCCCGTCCCGCGACCGCTATTTCGCGCAGTCCGGCGGCGCGCAACGCGAGCATATGCAGTATCCCGAACGCTCCCGCACCGATAATCATCGCGGTTTCGAATTTCTCCGGATGTGCCATCGCCTGAGCATGAACGACGCAGGCCAGCGGCTCGAGCAGCGCGGCTTCCTCGAACGGAAGCCCGGGAGGCTTGATAAACGCGTTGCGCGCGACGATATGCGCCGGCAGCAGGATTAGGTCGGCATAGGCCCCATGGAGCATCCGCCCGAGCGCGCCTTCGCACAGATTTTCCTGGCCGCGCGCGCAGAAGAAGCACGCGCCGCAGGGCGCGGTCGGCGCCGCCATCACTTCGTCGCCGGGCTTGAACATATCAACGCCCGCGCCGACTTCGGCGACGACGCCGGAGAACTCGTGGCCGAAGGGCATCGGAAATTTCCACAGCGGATGCCCCCGGCGCCAAGTCTTGAGATCGGTGCCGCAGCTCAGCGCGCATCGAACCTGGAGCAGAATTTCGCCCGGTCCCGGAGACGGCGGCGCGAAATCGCGCAGCTCGATCGTGCCCGGCGCGAGCAGCATCGCCTGGCGCGGATGCTCCCGGTACGCGGGAATAGCGGCGGCGGCATGGCTCATCGCCCACGCTCCACGACAAAGGTTGCGATCTCGCGCAGCGCCTGAGCGCGCGCGCCGAACGAAGCCAACGCGTCATGCGCGCGGCGTTCGAGCCCGCGTGCGAAGCCGTGCGATTCCTCGAGCCCCAGAAGCGCGGGAAAGGTATTCTTGCCAGCGGCCTCGTCCTTTCCGGTGCGCTTGCCCATCTGCTCGGTGGTGGCTTCGATATCCAGAAGATCGTCCACGACCTGGAACGCGAGGCCGAGAGCGCGCGCGTACTCGTCGAGCGCTTCGAGCTCCGCGTCGCTGGCGCCGCCGAGGCGAGCACCGCCGAGTATCGACGCGCGGAACATCGCACCGGTCTTTTTGGAATGAAGAAGCTTGAGCTCGTCGAGCGCGAGCCGTTTGCGTTCGCTCAGTATATCGATCACCTGCCCTCCGACCATCCCGGCCGAGCCTGCGGCTTCGCTTAGCTCTGCGACGGTCGCGAGCACGCGCTCGACCGGCACGCCGGAAAGCGCCGAACGCGCGAGAATTTTGAATGCGTCGGTCACGAGCGCGTCGCCGGCCAGCGTCGCGATCGCGTCGCCGTAAACTTTGTGATTGGTCGGACGGCCGTGGCGCAGATCGTCATTATCCATGCACGGCAGGTCGTCGTGGATCAGCGAGTAGGTGTGAATCATCTCGACCGCGCAGGCGAGGCCGAGCGCCGCTTCGGGCGCGCCGCCGACCGCCTCGCACGCGGCGAGAGCGAGGATTGGCCGCAGGCGCTTGCCGCCGCCGAGCAGGCTATAGCGCATCGCCTCGAACAGGCGCACGTCGGCGCCGTCGCGTTGAAGAACCGCGTCGTCGAGCGCGTTCTGCACCAGTTCGGCGCGCTCTATCAGATAGCGGTTGAGATCAAACACGTTGTTTCCGGAATCGTGCGAGCAAGGAGGACGCGAATCGTTCCGCGAGCGCATCCCCAGCGAAGCGCGCCACCCCCGCGCGCGCCGCATCAGTTTTCGCGTCAGGCCACGTAGTGCCGAACCATCCGCCACGAATCTTTGAGATTCTTGCCGAACTCCATCGCGACCGTGCCCTCGAAACCCGAATGCATCTTGCAGTCTTTGCAGCGGATATCCTGGCGGGTTCGGTAGAACTCCCAATCGGTCTTCTCGTGCATCTCGGCGAAGCTCTTGTAGTGTCCGTTGGTGATCAGGTAGCAGGGGCCTTTCCATCCGCGCGGATTGCGCGTGACCGTGGTCCACGGGCTGCACGTCAGGTCGTGCTCGCCGACCAGGAAATCGAGATAGATCGGCGTGTTGATGATGTTGTAATCGTGCGAGAGATCGCGCACCTTGCGGAACTTCGCGACGCTCTCGTCGCCCTGCAGGTACAGGTCGTCGTTGGTCAGCACCTGGTAGTGGTAGCCCGGGCTCAGCAGCATCCCGTCCACGCCAAGGCTGCCGAGGTACTTGACCATCTCTTCGAGCTCGTCGGCCGTAGTCTCGCGGAAGACCGTCGTGTTGGTCTGGACGCGGTAGCCCTTGTTCTTGAGCATCTTGACCATCTTGATCACGATATCGAAGTGACCCGCACGATCGGTCACGCGATCGTTGGTCGCGCGCATCCCGTCCAAGTGCAGGTTGAAGCTCAAGTAAGGAGAAGGCGCGACCTGCTTGACGAAGCGTTCGAGCAGAATCGCGTTGGTGCAGATCATGACGTGGCGCTTCTGGTCTTCGATCAGGCCCTTGGTCAGCGGCACGATATGCTTGTACATGAGTGGTTCGCCGCCGCAGATCGAGACGAGAGGAGCGTCGCACTCCTGCGCCGAGGCGAGCGCCTCCTCCAGCGGCATCATGTCGCGAATCGAATCTTTGTACTCGACGATTCGCCCGCATCCGACACAGGCCAGATTGCACGCGTGCAGCGGCTCAAGCATCAGCACCAGCGGGAAATACTTCTCGCCGCTGCGCTTCTTCGATCGCATGTAGCGGCCAAGATCGATCAGTTGCTTCAGTGGCATCCGCATATCAGTCAGGACTCCCCGCAATCGAAAAAAGTTCAGGCGACGGCTTTGCCGCCGGCAGTGTCGGTCTTGGTCTCATCTTGAAACAGCCATCCCGCGACCATCGCGACCGCGGTCTCGGGATCGAGTGGACGGTTCTGTAAAAACAGATGCTCGATCAAAATGCCGTTGAGCGCCGAGAGCAGAAATCCCGCCGCCGATTCCGGCGTGAAGCGTCGCGCGCACAGGTTTCGCTCCTGCCCGCGAGTGATCAACTCGACCAGCATCGCGCGGTAGCCCGAATACAGCTTCAGCACCTGGTCACTCAACCCCTCGGCGAAGTGCTGATCATGCAGCATCTGCGCGATAAAAAATCGCACCGAGCTCGCATTGTCGCGCACGAACAGCAGGTAGAACTCGACCAGCTTCTGGATCTGCGCGCGCTCGTCGAGCGCTCCCGCCTCTTCGGCGAAGTCGATAAAGTAGGGCTCGAGCAGACGGTTCAATACCGCGACGAACAGCTCTTCCTTGGTCTTAAAATGCCAGAAGATCAGCGCCTTGCTGACGCGCGCCTCGCGCGCGACTTCGGACATCGAGGTCTCGTGAAATCCGCGGCTCGCGAACAGATGCATCGCGGCCTTCAAGATTTCGTCGCGCGAGTCCTGCGATCCGGCGCGGATTTCGGTCGCGCCCGCCCTTGCCTGAGATAAGCTCATATCGATACGAAAGCGCTCGCCCCTTTTTCGTTCGCTTGATCCTAAGCAAACGTTAATCGGACCGCCGAGTCCGCTAACCTGTCGGTCAAGGAACACCTTAGCGGCAGATATTTCGAGATTCAAGACCGCCAGTCCGATCGGTCAGGAAATAAATTCCGTCCGGTAGTACAATCAGAGGTATATTTAGCTAAATAGCGCCTACGTATACCGCCGCGACCCGCGATCACAATGCAATTTGAATGGTGCCACCGCCGTTCGAGGCCGATTCCCGAGCTGCGATGGTCATGGCTATCGCAGCGCGCGCCTCGGCCAGATTGACGCGAGCGGCGGCGCAATCGGCACCAGCCTGGACCGCATCTTCGAACTCCTCCGCCATCCCGGCGAACCAGGCCGAATGATACGAGTCGTCGGGGATGTCGGTTACCGAGAGGTCCTCGATACGCCCGGATCGATTGGTGAAGGTCATGCGATCGCCTTCGATCTCGAGCATCCCCAGTTCGCCGTAAATCACGGCTGAGGTTCTGCGCGCCGGACCACGCCACGACAGATGCGCACGGGCGAGGCGGCCCGATGCGAACGTCACACGCAAGTCCGCAAGGTCTTCGCTGCCACCAGAAGCGGGCGCCGATAGCGAGGCAGAAATCCCGCTCGGAGTATCGTCGCCGAATAGCCACTGCATCAGGTAGAAGACGTGCCACCCGTGATCGATCAGGATGCCGCCGCCCGAATCCGCCGCCGCGCGCCACGCGCCACCGGAGCCTTGCGCGCCAGCGGGTTCGGCGCGAATACGATCGAGTGAGATAAATCGCGGGGCACCGAGTTTTCCTTCATCGATCATGCGCCGCGCGAGCGCGTATGCGGGCGAGTATTTCCAGTTGTGCACACACATCAGGAGGCGATTTCTGCGCCGCGCAAGATCGGCGATTGCGTCGAACTCCTTGAGCGTGAGGCAGAGCGGCTTTTCGACGATCACGTGCGCATCGGCTTCGAGCGCCGCGCGCGCCGCCGCAGCGTGATACGCCGGCGGACTTGCGATATCGACGAAATCGGGCGATTCGCCGTCGAGCATCAGCTCCAGATCGTCGTACACGCGGATGTTCTTGATGAGCCGCATCGCCTCATGCCGCCGCGCCGAAACCGGTTCATGCACAACGCCGATACTGACCGCGCCGCGCGTCAGCCATCCGGGCAGATGCGCGCGCGCGGCGACCTCGCCGAACCCCGAGATTGCTCCGCGCAGTTTCACATCGAGGGTTTTATTGGTTCCGCGCGCGCTTTGGGAGAGGGTCGCCGCGCCTGAATCCGTGGACGCCGCACGCGGTCGCCCCGGAGAGCCGCGCGATCAGTCCTCGAAGAGCTCGCCCGTCGCGGCGCGTGCCGCGAACACCAGCGCGGTTGCGCCAAGCGTCGCGACGATAATCGCGCCGATCATGTGATGCGCATGAATCCCGAACGCGCCGAACATCCATCCGCCAATCACGCCGCCCACCAGCCCGAGCAGGACATCGCAAACGAACCCATACCCGTCGCCACGAATCATCTTGCCCGAAAGCCATCCCGCAACCAGTCCAACGATTATCGAAGAAATCATAGCGCTCACTCCCTGCGAGTTCTCAATCAAACCCACAGCAAGAGCGCTGCCAGAGGAAAACTCCATTGATTCGTGAAACGATTCAAGATGGCGGATGCCGCCCTCCCGCTGCATCCGCCGTCCGATCACTGCGCTCAGATGGGACCTTGTCAGACGTATGCGGCGGCGATCCGCTCGAGCATCTTCGGCATCGTGTCGGGCGTGAAGTCTGACAGGCCCACGACGAAGCGGGAGACGCCGGTCGCGGCAAAGCGCGCAAGCTCGGATTGCACCTTGGCGCGATCGCCCTGAACGAAGCCCATCACGGTAATATCGAGCCGCGCGAAATCACGGTCGGCGGCGGCGCATTCACGTTTCAGCTCGGCCAGCTTCTCGCCCATGAACTCCGGCGTCACGCGAATCGGGCACCATCCGTCGCCCCACTTCGCGGCCCGCTTGAGTGCGTTTTTGTCCAGGCTGCCGATAACGACCGGCGGACCATTTTTTTGCGCGGGCTTGGGGGAGCACTTGACCGCGGGAAACTTGATGTACTTGCCGTCGAACGCGGCTTCGTCATGAGTCCACAGCTCGCGCATCGCGGCGACGTATTCGCGCGTCTGCGTCCATCGTTTGGGAAAATCGACCGCGAACAGATCGCATTCCTCGCGCAGCCATCCCGCGCCGATTCCGAAGATAACCCTGCCCCCGGAAAACGCGTCGAGCGTCGCGACCTGGTTCGCAAGCGCGACCGGGTTATGCTCCGGCACGAGGCAGATTCCGGTTGCGAGCTTGAGCGACTTGGTGGTCGCCGCCGCCATGCTGAGCGCGACGATCTGATCGCCCATCGAGAAGTAGATCGGCGGAATTTCGCCGCCGCTCGGAAACTTGGTCGTCGGGTTCGCGGGCACCGCCGGATGCTCCGGTATCCAGACCGATTCGTAGCCAAGCGATTCCGCGATCCGCGCGAACTCGCCCGGATTTCCGTTACGTCCGCTGAAGGGAGTCAGCAGTCCGATTTTCATGGCGCGCTCCTTTGATTGTTCCCGTGGCTTGTCGTCGATACCGCGGAAACTGCGCGTAGTCTAATTCGTTACGGCAGCGAATCGAAAGGGTTGTGAATCCTTGCTGCGCGCCGATCAGGGAGTCTTCCTGCTATGCGAGCCGGGAGAAGTCAAAAGGAAGTGTCTCGCAGTGGTTTGCGGCTGCGCTTGGGCAATTCGCCCTTTTCAAGCGGCGCCGCCATCAATAGTCGTCCGAACGAACGGGCTTGGGACAATCGCTCCCGTTCATCGTGACTCCCGAGAACGGCCTCGGAGCGGCCGTGCCGATTAACGACACGCGGTCCGCCGCGCGCGGCGCCGTCCTCGGCCGCAGATAGAGTAGCCTTGGCTTCTCTGGACCGAATCTTTTTCATCTTTCATGCCCCGACCGGTCGGTCTGGAGTTGAGTTACTCGTCAGTCGCGCGCTTTGTTCCGGCATCGGAAGGTTCCGGGCGCGGCGTGGTGGGCCGTTGACCCTGCAATGACTTGTCGATCCGCTCAGGAACCGGTCGCGGCACCGGCGTTGCACCGTTATGATTCGTGCTCTTCTTATCTTGCAAGGTATCCATATGCGCGCCTTCCGTCGGATTACTTGAGCAACTCTATCATCGCAATTTTAGCGGCCGGAGTCAGCAGAATCCCAGGGCCGTCAATATAGGTTACGGCACCGGTCGTTCTCTCAATATATGAATCGGCAAGGAACAACTCGGGTTCGGATGTGTTTTCCGAGTAAAACCGTGGCCACCCGACGATCTTCTCTCCGCTTTCTAGATGAACCCTAATCCAAACACCTCGAAATGTGCCAAATGTATCAAGCCATACGCTCCGGGTTGTCAATCGCTTGGTCAATCCTGCCCTGTAGGCGAACCAATCAAACCACGCATGAATCCGACAATGCTGTACACCAAATAGATGAGAAGCGAAAAAATCAGCGCTTCGACGACCTCCATCGCGGCGGAACGCGGCGGCCTGACCGTAATTGCGTCGGCCAGCCGCTCCGACAAAAATCCTGGCAAAAGAAAGATCAGGACCGTTAGAGCTTCATGGGTTTCGAGCATGTAGTACCCCCCGGCTACATCTGTCCGCAGCGGGACTCCGCTAGCTCCAGCCGAAGAAATCTTTTGCGTGGACGAAGCGCCCTACTCCGGCGGCGCGGCCTGCCTGCTCGTCGACTTCCTGATCGCCGATCATCGTCGAGGCTTTCAGGTCCACGCCGTAGAGCTCGGCCAACTCGGTGATCATGCCGCCCTTGGGCTTGCGGCATTGGCAGTTGTCGGCGTCGTCGTGCGGGCAGACCTTCCACGCGGTGATGATATCGCCGAGCTTGCGATCGAGATCCTCCATCGCACGCTCGAACGCCGCCAGCGTGAAGCGTCCGCGCTTGATCTTGGACTGATTGGTCACGACGAGAATCAGATGGTCGTGCATCGGGGCTAGCTTTTCCGCTACGCCCGGCAGCAGATCGATGATGATATTGCCGCGCGCGTCGATAGGAAGCTCGCGCGACTCGTCTAGGCGAACCAAAGTGCCGCCGAGATCGAGAAACAGCGCGGCATTGCCGTTTTCATTCATCGCGGCTTCTCAGGCGGCGCGCCAATCGACGTGATCGCGGACCTCGGCAAAGACCTCGTCCAGGATCGCGACGCCCGCTTCGGCCTGCGCTTCGGTAATCACCAGCGGAGGATTGATCCGGATGCGTGGAAAGTAGCTCATCGTCACCAAGCCGCGCTTCAGCGCCTGTTTGAAAATAAATTCGGTGACTTTCTTTCCGAGCAGCTCTTTGGTTTTCAGATCGCGCACCAGCTCAACGCCGATCAGCAGCCCCTTGCCGCGCACGTCGCCGATAAATTCGTATTTCTCCTGAAGCTGGCGCAGGCGAGAGAGCATCGTGGCGCCGATCGTACGCGAATTTTCGACCAGCTTTTCATCGCGGATAATCTTGAGCGTCTCCGACACCGCAACCGCGGCCAGAGGATTTCCGCCGTAGCTCGAAGACGACGCGCTGGGCTTGCCGAACGGCTCCGCCTTGCCGATTTCCTTGCTCAACAGGACGCCCGAAACCGGAAAGCCGGAGCCCATCCCCTTGCCGACCGTGATCACGTCGGGCGCGACGCCGCTATGCTCGACGCCCCACATCTTTCCGGTGCGGCCGAAGCCGGTGATCATCTCGTCGGCAATCAGCAGTGCGCCCAGATCTTTCGCGAGCGACTTGATCGCGGGCAGCCAGTCGTCGGGTGGAATCACGTTGCCGGCGGTGCCCTGCATCGGCTCGACCAGGATCGCCGCGACGTCACCGGCCGACGAGTTCTTGATCTGCTCGCGCGCGAAATCGACACATGCCAGTCCACACGACGGATATTCGAGCTTCAGCGGACATCGGTAGCAATCTGCATACGGCACCTGGTAGCGGCCGCCCGGAAGCGGACCGTAGCCCTGCTTGGATTCGTCGCCGATAAGCCCGAGCACGCCCATCGTCTTGCCGTGAAATCCGCCCCAGAAGCCGACGACCTCATGCTTCTTGGTGACAGAGCGCGCAAGCCGGAGCGCGGCCTCGACTGCTTCCGCTCCGCCGCTATAGAGGTGCGCTTGCTTCAAGTTTCCCGGTCCGGCTTCCGATAGCAGGCGAAACGCTTCGGCGCGTTCCTTGGTCGCGAATGTTCCGACGATCAGCCGCTCGGCCTGTTTGGCAAGCGCCCGCGCAAGCCGCGGATTTCCGTGCCCGAGGCTCGCAACCGCGACGCCGGCGTAGAAATCGACGTAGGTGTTGCCGTCGGCGTCGGTCAGCGTCGCGCCGTCGCCGTGGTCGAAGGCGACGCCGGCCAGCAGCGAAATTCGCTGGCGGCCCGGCGCGATATAGCGCTGTTCATCGTCGAAGATCTCGGTCGATTTGGGTCCGGGAACCGAGGTGTGGATAGAGGGTAGTTTGCCGTTGGATGCCATCAGGTCGTGCAGGTCTAGTCCTTTCTCGATTCGGTCGCGTCAGTTCCGACGCGTGACCCTCAGATGCTATGCGCGGCGGGACGCGGACGCGAGAGGATCGCGATTGCTCGGCGCGCGATCGCGCGCGCCGCGGCGGCGCGCACTCTGCTATAGCTGGGCCAGTCGTTAAAATCGATAATCGCAAACTTGTCTCCGCTCAAGACCGCGTCTCCGCCCCAAGCTTCCAATCCAAGTGCGGCGGCGGCGGTGTGAGCCGCATCGGCGAGCGCGAGCACGGCGGCTTCCGGCACGTCGTCCGCTTCCGGCAGCGCGGAGAAATACGAACCGCCACTGACGCCGTAGAACTTGATCACGGAGCCGGGAAATTCCTGCTGCACGTAAGCGTAGCGGATTCCCCGGCGCGCGAAGGTCATCAGCCGCGCCTCGGTGTCCGCGCGCCCCGCGGCGCGCTGCACGTCCTCAGGGCCGAGCGCATGCAGATCCCCACGCTTGATGAACACGGGTGCGCCGAGATCGACTCCCGCAAGCGTCCGCGGGTCGAGCGCCGTTCCGGTCGCGACCAGCGCTCCGGGAGGAGTTGGCACGCCGGCGCGTGCGAGGCCCGGCGCCAGCAGATCTCGATAGCAATTGCGGATCGCGAGCGCGGAGTTGATCACTTTGGCACCCGCCCGCTCAGCCTCGGCCAGACGGCGCAACGCGTTTTCGCCCTGGCACATCGCGAGGATTACGTCCGCGCTGGCCACTTCGGTGCCGGCCGCGTACGCGCGCGCATCGATCGATTCCGTTTCGAGACCTTCACGCTTAAGCTCGGCCAGCACCAGATCAAGGATTGCGGCGTCGGCCTCGACCTTGCCGGGAGAAAACTCGGGTTCGCGATAGATTCCAAGGGCACGATGACTCATCGTCGATCCTCCACCTGGCGGCGCGCCGCGTCGAGATCGGCGGCTTCGTCGATATCGACCGCACCGGTGACTTCGATCGCACGCAACCGAAAACGGTTCGCGAGCAGCATCGCCAGAAACGCGCGCATCGCGGAAAGTTTGCGCGCGCGCGCGTTTTCGGCGAGCGAGAAGATAGCAGTGGGCAGCCAGTACACTCCCGCAGTCACGATCGGCGCCGGACGCTCGCCCAGCTCCTCGATCAACCCCGAAGGAGAGGTGTGCGTGAAAAGCGGTTTCTTGTCGCCGCGCCATTTCACGACCGCCAACGCCCCGTCGTACGCCTCTTCGGCGCATGCGGACTGCGCCTCGCGCGTGAAGCGCGCGAACTCAGCGTGGGGCAGGATCGCGTCCACCGTCGCGAGCAGGAAATGTCCCGGCCGCAGCGACTCGCCCAACGTGAATAGTGATTCCATCGAGGATTCCGTGTCGCGCACGATGATCTTGAGCTCGCGCGGCAACTCGATCTCCGCAGCCAGCTCCGCCGTCTCAGTGTTGATTACGGCCAGCACTTCGGCCGCGCCCACCGCGAGCATCGCATGCGCCTGCCGCACCAGCATCGGCGCGCCGCCGATCTCCACCAGCGGCTTCGGGATATTCGCGCCGCCGGTGGCGCGCAGGCGCTCGCCGCGCCCGGCTGCGATTATCGCGCCCTGGAATGCGCTCATAACGACAGCTCCACCAGCTCTTCGAGATTGGCGACGACGTGATCCGCCGACGCCGATCCCTCGCCACGCGCGCTCGCATCAGCGTCATCGGAGACGGGACGGTACCAAACCGTCTTGAGTCCGAGCGCGTGAGCCGGCGCGCAATCTTTTTCGAGCGAATCCCCGACCATCGCGGCGTCAGCGGGCACGGCTCCGAGAGACTTGAGCGCCGCCTGGAAGATTCGTGGGTCGGGCTTCCCAAATCCGAGACGCGCCGAATCGGCGACCGCGCTCACGAGCTTCGCCATCCCGGCTTCGGCGATAATCCGATCGAGATTTCCGTACCAGTTCGAGACAACGCCGATCCGGTAGCGCGCCTTCAGCGACGCCAGAACCGCCCGGCTCTTTTCCATCGCGGAGCGCGACTGCTCGACGAACAGCGCGGTGATTCGCTCTCCCGTACGATAGCGCCCGCGCGAATCGAGCGCACGCAGTGTCGCACGAACGGCTTCCGGTCCCGACTCCGCCAGGAATTCGAGTTGCTGTCCCACGAGCATCCGGATCAGCTCCGTGAAACCAAACCGCTCGACCACGCGGCGGGCGCGCATCGTCGCCTGGCGCGCATGCTCGTAAGCCGGATCGAGCTCGACGCGAGTGATCGGGATTTCGGCGATACGGTACTGCGCCGCGAAGCGATCAAGCCAATACGCAGGCCCGTCGAGCGTGCTGCCGAAATCAAAAAGGAGCGTGGTAATCATTCCAGTACGCGATCCACCGTGATTGATGGAGTTTACCAGCGCCCCAAGGTCGTCACTAGGCAGCTTTCGGGTTGCGCCTATCAGAGCGAGGATTTAACCGATTTGACATGACAGCGCTCGCACCCTAAATCCTTCGCCGGAGGCCCAATTTTCCCGAATCGGAGCCGGACAAGGTTAGATTTCCTGCGCATCGTGGCAAAACGAATAGGTCGGGCCTCAGGCGACCGCGGCCAGCTCAAGCAGAAAGGCTGATAAACAAGGTAAAGATTTTGAAGGGGGGCTTCTAGCAGTCGAGTTACCGGCATGTTACCTTGACCAGCCGGACAGTCTATTGGGAAACCGGGTTCTATAAGACATTGAGCACAGAAACGGCACTGATCGCCGCTCCATCGCGCGCCGACAATCGGATCTTCGGCCGGCCACTCCTGGAACGGCTCATAATTTCATGCGAGCGCGCCGGAATCAGCCGCTTTATCGTCGAGGCTCCGCCTGCTCGGCGCGCGGAAATCGAAGCCTCGCTCGGACGCTTTAAGAATAATCCTACAATAACCTTGGTTGATCGCCTCGATGCGCAAGCCGCCGAGCACGAGCAGATCAACCCTACGGTCGCCTGTATCGCGCTGTCCGGAAACCTTGTGTTCTTTAAGTCACAACTTGAACAGGTGCTGGCCGAAGCTGCGGACAAACCCGGCACGATCGTCCGCCTGACGACCTCTGACTCGGACCACGGCGGAGAGATCGCCGCCGGACCGTGTGCGGAGCTGCTGCGCCGCGGCGGGATCGTCAATGCCGATCAATTTCGCAAACCAGTCGGCGATCTGCCCTTCGCACTGAACGGACGCCCCGAAGATCGCGAGGAAGCCGAAGTGCGGCTTGCTCGATCGCTGCGGATCGAGACCGCGGCGAAAGACGCGCCGATGGCGCGATGGGTCGATCGCAAGCTCTCGTGGCGGCTCAGCCTGCGCCTGGCGCGGACGGCTATCACTCCGAATCAAGTCACGATCGCAAACACGATCCTCGGCCTCGCCTGCGGATGGATGTTCGCAATCCCCGGCTACTGGTCGCGGCTGGCGGCCGCGATTCTATTTCTCGTCTCGATCACGATCGACGGCGTGGACGGTGAATTGGCGCGGCTCAAGATGAGCGAGACCAATTTTGGCGGCAAGCTCAACGTCGTAACCGACAATATCGTGCACGTCGCGGTCTTTATCGGCATCTACGTGGGATGCTACCGGGCGAGCGGAAGTATCGCGTATCTGTGGCTGACGATATTGGTGCTGGGCGGCTTTGCAGCATGCTCGTATGCGACCTACCGCGCGTTTTCGCTGCGCGGAGACGTTGCGGAGAAGTGGCTCGAAGCGGTTGACCGATGGAGCGGGCGCGACTTCGCCTATCTGCTGGTCGTGCTGGCATTGATAAATCGAATCGAATGGTTCGCGTGGGGGACCGCGTTCGGAACCTACGTGTTCGCTTTTGGCCTGATATGGCTGGTCGCTCGCAAGGCGCCGGAGATTCCCGGAAGCGCCGCGCGTCCGGCTTAGTCATCTTCACATTGCATAGGAGATTGAACGACGGAATTTTCGTCGGAGAGAGGACATGAACAAGAAACCCAGGATCCTGCTGGTACAACCCACGACCATCCATCTGGACGGTACTCCGCATAAAACCCGGTGGCGACTCATCATGGGACTGATGATTCCGCTGATGGCGGGGCTCACTCCCGCGGAATACGACGTGACCTTGTGCGACGAGCGCCTCGAGGACATCAACTTCGACGGCGGATGGGATCTGGTCGGGATGACCACCACGATCGGCGCGTCGCTGCGCGCCTATCAGCTCGGCGACGAATTCCGCAAGCGCGGAATCCCGGTGGTCCTCGGCGGCTTCCACGCGACTCTCCAGACCGAAGAAGCGTTGCATCACGCCGACGCCGTCGTGCAGGGCGAGGCCGACCTGGTGTGGCCCGAGCTCCTGCAGGATTGGCGCGACGGCAAGCTCAAGCAGGTTTACAAGTCGACCAAGGTTCACGACTTGAAAAATCTGCCGCGTCCGCGCCACGAGCTTCTGAAGCTCAACAAGTATCTGTTCAAGGCGGTCCCGGTGCAGGCGAGCCGCGGATGCCCCTACCGATGCTCGTTCTGCGAGATTCCGGTGTTCTATGAGGGCAGCTACCGGACCCGCCCGATCGAGGACATCGTCGAGGAGATGAAGGAAGTCATCAAGATAACAGGCTTCCGGCGCTTCCAGTTTATCGACGATCAGATTACCGGCAAGCACAAGTTCGCGCGCGAGCTGTTCAAGGCGCTCGAGCCGCTAAATATCCGCTTCTCCTGCCTGTGGACGATCAACTCGAATCACGACGACGAGCTGCTCGACCTCGCGGCGAAGGCCGGCATCTTCCACGTAAATATCGGAGTGGAATCGATCAGCCAGGAATCGCTGCTCTCGATGAACAAGATTCAGAACCATTCGAATCAGTACAAGAAGCTCTTGAAGAAGCTCGAGAAGTACGGGATTTACTACTCGCTGAATTTCCTGTTCGGACTCGAAGAAGATCGCCCCGGCATCTTCGACGAGACGATGAAGTTCCTGCACGAAGTCCGCGCCCCGGAGGCATTCTTCAACACGGTCACGCCGCGGCGCGGCACCCCGATGCGCACGCAGCTCGAAAACGAGGGCCGCGTGATCATCCCGGACGCCGATCTCTATACCAACAACTTCCGCTGCATGTTCGTGCCCAAGAACATGTCGCCGCAGGAAGTCGAAGAAGGCGTATGGCGCTGCACCAAGGAATTTTATTCGTTCAAGTCGATGTTCAAGCGGCTGCTGCTGCCGCCGAACAAGTTCACCTGGCAAGGCCTGACTGAGAATATGCTCTTCTGGTACGGCGCCAAGCGCCAAATCGACCCGGTCGATTATTATTAGAGCGCAATCGCGAACAAACGTGAAAAGGGCGGCCGCAAAGGCCGCCCTTTTTTCTGGTCCTCGCCCAAATCTGATTCCTCGCCCAGTATGGGAGAGGTTAGGTGAGGGACCGAATTCAGCGCGGCGCGCCAGCGCCGCGCGATTATAAAAGGAAATCTGTCTGGCAGAATTTAAAGGCGCGGCACAAGGATGCCGCGCAGATCGGTCCCTCACCTAACCTCTCCCTTTCAGGGCGAGGGACCAGAAAGGCCGCCCTCACCCACGCGTCACGGCGATCGCTAAAAGAAGCCATCGCCGCGCCGCGTCGCCCTCTCCCGGAGGGCGAGGGTATTTCACAGGCGCGCACTCGCCGCGTACTAAATGCTCAGATGATACAGCTCCGCGACGTTGTCGTGCAGGACGTAGTTCTTCTCCTGCTCGTTCATGTTCGCGGTGTGCTTTGCCAGGATCTCCTGCGACCATGGCCAGGTCGAGTCGCTATGCGGGAAATCGTTGGCCCACATCAGGCGGCGGATATTGCACATGTCCTTCATCTGGAAGGCGACCCAGTCGTCCTGGAAAGTCGTGTAGATATTCTCGCGGAAATATTCACTCGGCATCTTCGATAGCGTTCCGGCCGGCAGCCAGTAGCGATGCCGATCGTATGCGTGATCCATCCGGTACATGTAGTGCGGAACCCATCCGGCGTCCGCCTCGACGCACACCACCTTGAGCTTCGGATGGCGCTCGAACACGCCGCCCAGGATGAACGTGCCCATGATGTCCTGGCATCCGCGGATGATCGACAGGAAGCTGTTGAGCTTCGGTCCGCGCGTGCGGAAGTTGTCCTGGTTGCTGGTCAGGATGTGGAAGCTCAGCGGCATCTCGAGGTCGATCGCCGCTTCGTAAAACGGCGCGTAGATCGGGCTGTCGTAATCTTCGAGCTTGGGATTCCCCGGCATCATGACGCCGCGCAGCCCTAGCGCCTTCATCTTGCGCAAATCCTCGATTCCTTCCTCGACCGAGCGCATCGCGGTCTGCCCTACTCCGATGAGCCGCGTCAGGATGCGTGTCGCAATATTCTCCGATCCACAGGTTGTAGGCGTCGAAGCAGGCTTTCTTGTAGTCGAAGTCGCGATGGTTACACAGCACCATCCCGACGGTGGGATAGATGATCTCGGCGGCGACGCCGTCGCGATCCTGGTCGGCCATCCGCGCGTTGGGATCCCATCCGCCGCGATGCATCTCCTCGAATTTGCAGCCACCGATTTTGAGATCCTCGGCATTGCGGCCGGCCGCGGCGGCAAGCCCGATATTCACCGGACGCGGGAAATCCTTGACGATAAACACGTCGCCGAGCTTGTCGTCGCGGACCATGCGCGGCGCGGAATCTTTATATTTGGAATCGATCCGATCGATGTAGGTCCCGGCGGGCTCGGTGATATGCGAATCGGCGGAGATAATCGGCTTTTGCATGATTGGTTCCTCGACGCGTCTAAAGACGCTTTCTAAAGACCAAGGCTCGGGCGGACTTCGTTTACTCTGATCGGCTAATAGCTCAAGTTTAGCATCTTTTTCAATGTAGATCGTATCTGGCTTTGAGGCTCATTTCGGTCCCGTGGCGTTCTGCGCCCTTCGCCGACGGGACAAACTACGCATCACGCCTGCGGCGGCTGCGCTGGCTGTTGCCCGTCTTCGGGTGGGGCGCCGCTCCAGATGAGAACATCAGGGCAGAGGTCAGCGCCGTTGGGCCATACCACGGTTCCACCTTCGATACGTGCCGCTGCAAAGGCCGCTGGATCTTTCCGGATGAGAACGAAGACTGGTCCGATGAGAAGCCTTGTCACGTCGCGTTCGATGATAGAGCCGTCAGTCAGCGTCAGTCGTAATTTGAAACCGTCTAGAGCTTTCACTTCACGAATACGCAAAAGAGCCATAGTCTCGCACCTCAATCGAGAGCATCGATCGCATTGAGCGTTTCTCCGTTGCGAGCGCGGCGCCAGTCTTCGCGAAGCTCGATGCGATGGAGCGCAGCCCATTCAAGCACTAGCGCGAGCGCGCGTCGCGGCAGTGAGCCCCGGAATACGGAGAGTTTCGATTTCGATCAACGCTTCGAACTCGCCATAGAGCGCATGAAAATGCGCCGGCTCGTGGTCGCTGTAAAACATTCGGATGACAATTCCAAAGAACCGGCTCAATTCTGGCATCGCTGCATCACTCGTTCCGCCCGCACTGCCGCATTGGTACCAGAAAACGATATCTTTCTGACGAGCATCTCGCCAGAAGTCATCGACTGCTTTATGCGAGGATAATCACGACCTCGTGGAATTGGCGCACCTGGTACGCTTGTCGCGGAATCGTGATTCGTGGAATAAGATTGGAAGCAGGTTCCCGGCGCCGGATGGTCCGGCCCCCCGATCGATTCGTCTCGAGGCCCGACGGCCCACGGAGGCATCATGCACGATCTAATCATTCGCAATGGCACCGTAATCGACGGCTCCGGGATGGCGCGGTATCGCGCCGACGTCGGCGATCAGCGGCGGACGTATCGCCGGCGATCGGAAGAATCCGCGAACGCGCCCGGCAGGAGATCGACGCCGAGGGCCATGTGGTCACGCCGGGAATAATCGACGGACACACGCACATGGATGCGCAGGTGTTCTGGGATCCGATGGGCACCTGCTCATGCTGGCATGGCGTGACCTCGGTCGTGATGGGCAACTGCGGATTCTCGCTGGCTCCATGCGCGTGAGAAGGAGAAGCAGCTGGTGATGCGCAACCTCGAGCGCGCCGAGGATATCGCGCCCGAGGCGATGGAGGCAGGAATCAAGTGGTCTGGGAAAGCTTTCCCGCAGTACCTCGACGCGGTTGACCGCACGCCCAAGGGAATCAACTACGCCGCCTATATCGGCCATTCGGCGCTGCGCACCTACGTGATGGGCGAGCGCGCGTTCTCGCGCGAAGCCAACGCCGAAGATATTGACGCGATGAAGCGCGAGATGCGCTCCGCGATTCGCGCCGGCGCGATCGGCTTTACAACCTCGCGCACGCGAAATCATCAGACCCCCGACGGCCATCCGGTCGCGAGCCGACTCGCGACCTGGGACGAGGTTCGGCAGTTGGTCGGCGTGATGGGCGAAGAGCATGCGGGAATTTTCGAGATCGCCGGCGAGGATACCGGCTTCGATCCAGAACGCGTCAACGATTACCTCGGCCGACTCAAGTCGCTCGCGGTCGATACCGGCGTACCGGTCACATTTGGGATGTTCAGCTAGCCGGAACGCGCCGGATTTCTGGCGGCCTTATTTCGCGACCGCTGAGGAAACCGCGAAAGCGGGCGGCCGGATGTTCATCCAGGTGCATAGCCGTTCGCTCAACGTGGTGCTGTCGTTCGAGACCGCGATGCCGTTCGATCGGATGCCGGTGTGGAGCGACATCCGCAAGCTGCCGCTAGCGGAGCAGGAAGCGGCGCTGCGCAATCCTGAAATTCGGCAGAAACTGGTCAAAGCCGTCAACGAATCGAGCGGCGAGCGCGCCGTCGGAGCAGAGCCGCGCCGGGCGAATTTCGACTGGATGTTCGTGATGGACAAGCCGAATCCGCCGCATCGCTCGGTCGCGGAAATCGCGCGCGCATCGGGCAAGGATCCGGTTGACGTGATCATCGACCTGGCGCTGGAAAAGCATCTGAAACAGTTCTTCCTGCAGCCGCTGGCGAACGAAAACCAGGATCCGACGTGCTCGAGATGATGCGGCATCCGCGATCCGTGGTTACGTTCTCGGACTCGGGCGCGCATGTCTCGCAAATCATGGACTCGTCGCTGCAGAGCCATGTGCTGAGCTACTGGGTGCGCGAGAAGCAGGCGCTGACGCTGGAAGAAGCGATCCGGATGCTGACCTTCGTCCCGGCCTCGTATTGGGGCCTGCCCGGACGCGGATTACTGCGTGAGGGATGGGCCGCCGACGTGATCGTGTTCGACCCGGACACCATCACCCCGATGATGCCGGAGCTCGACCATGATTTGCCCGCCGGAGCGCGGCGCCTCAAGCAGAAAGCCGCCGGGATGCTCGCGACCGTCGTCAATGGCGAGGTGGTTTTGCGCAATAACGAACCCACCGGCGCGTTGCCGGGACGGTTGTTGCGCGGACCGCTGGCCGCGCACTGATCGGGTCGAGCCTCGAATCCCTGCCTCATTAGTGGGGCAAAAGCACGCGCGAATTGTCGCGACGCGCCGCTGTATCGGCCGCGGTTGAAACAATTCACGACCTGCTTCGTCTAATCGAATCGGATGAGCTTTTACCGAACCGAACGCTGGCAGAATACCGCGCTGCTTATCGCCTCGAGCTTCGCAGTGCTGACGTTTGTTCAGCTCATGCAGCCACTCGGGTCGGCCGCACTCAAGCGGTATCCGGCGGCCGCCTCTTCTCATCGGTGTAGCTACAGTCATACGGTCAAGGAAGTCGGGACGACCGGGGGGCCGGGAAGGCCGCCGGGCGCAACGGCCTACCAGAAAATCAGCTTCAACTCGACGCCAGTCCGATCCGCTCTCGGCGTCCGGCGCGCAGGACTCGGTCTGTCGCTGTGGCAGGAGCAATCGCGGCTGTTTCTCCGCAAATTGCCGCCCGCGTCCTCAGACCCCGGTCACTAATTCTTTCTTAATTTCCGTTCCATCGGGGTCTGCTCCGCGTCCTTGTGACGCTGGGCCGGCCAGCTATTCCTTCCACTGCCTGTTGGATGTCTGACTCGAAACGATCGGGTCGAAGGACCATGGACCATGCACAAGCAATCAAAAGCCGCTTCCCAGGTTTTCAGCTCCGGCACGCGCCACGAGGCCGCAGGCCGCAATGTCTCGCGAATATCGCGGCGCGACGCCCTGCAAGCGATGCTGGTTCAAATGCGCGACCAGGAGCTTGCGCGGCTCGACGAGCTGGCGCGCACCGAGACGCGCCACGACGCGCTCGCGTTGCCCGACGATCTGGACAATGCGCGCAGCCAGGAGGACCTCGACTTGCATATCAGCCTGATCGATCTCGCCGAGTCCCGCCTGCGCGACGCAATGAGCGCTCTGGCGCGGCTCGAGCAAGGCGAATTTGGAATTTGCCCGGAATGTGGAGATGAAATATCGTTCGAGCGCCTGAGGGCGGTGCCAATGGCGGCACGGTGCGTCGATTGCCAGCAGGCACTCGAGGGTCCGACACGCTCGCGGATGACGCGCAATTCGAATTCGATTTCAGTGCCCGCGCTGTTCGACGCGTATCAGTCCGAGCCGCGCATCCTCGAGCCAGGCGATCAGGACGGAGCACCGGTCGCCCCACCCGAGCGTGTGCCCCGCCGCCGCGGACCGAGCGCCCGGCAATAACTGCGGCGCTGCGGCCGCGGGGACGCATATGCCCCCGCGGCCGTCGTCAGCCCGCGGCGCCGGAGAACCTTCGTGATGAACACCAAACATCAGCTCGCCGCCGCGATCGCCGTCACCTTTCTTTTCGCCGCTGCATGCACGCGCGAAACATCTTCATCCGCGCCGCAGATGACCGAGGCGATGCCTTCGATTAAGGCTCACGTGCTGCATACCGGAGACTCGTCGGCGCCCACTTTCTTGCTGCCGGAAGCGAACCAGAACTTCGTCGGGACCTGGGGCGGACACGTAAGCGTCGATCCGTCGCAAACCAAACTGGTCGGAGAACCAGTCATGCCGGCGAGTTATTTTTTCGGCGTGATGAACGGCACGATCTATCTGCGCACCGAGGTTTACGGCGACGCTGCGTGGCCGGTGGTCAAGTCAAGTGTCAAGCTGCTCGATCCTTCGCAGGTCCGCTTTCAGCTCGATTCGCTGTGCAGCACATGCAAGCCACAGTGCCGCGAGGTCGAAATCACCACCCTCAAGCTAACCGGTGAAAAGTCCCTCGACGTGGAGGTCAATGGATATGCGTACTGGCAGGGCGACGGGTTCACACAAGTGAATTACCACGGCACGCTGCATCCGATGGACGCGCAACAGGTCGCAGCGATCAACGCCGAGGTCCAGCGCAATCACGTGCTGCTCACGAAGATCAACGCAAGCAAGGGCGCTTCGCCGTAGGCAACGCTCAGGATAAATCGCCGCGCGAGTAGCGTTCCGCGGCAGCCAGCAGATCGCGCAGGAATCCCAACTGGTCGTCCGATGGAACCTCAGCGAGCTCCAGGCGCGAGCGCATCGTCTCCGCGACCTCTGCGAGAATCGCGGCGCGGCGCTCGTCGGGCAGCGACTCTGCGCGGCGGATGGTCGCGCGGATGAGCTGCAGCTCGCGCGGCCCGATTCGGGCGATTTGCTGCCGGGTCAGTGCCGGCGCAGTTACACCTTCGCGCGGCGCGATTTCGGGCGCCTCCTGCGGCCGGTCCAGCCGAATCACGATAGTTCCGGCGACGTGATCGCCCAGCCGCTCTCCGCTCG
Organism: uncultured delta proteobacterium; assembly: GCA_963801665.1. Lineage (GTDB taxonomy): Bacteria > Desulfobacterota > Binatia > Binatales > Binataceae > JBARDN01. The sequence continues at coordinate 133,793 of CAWDFL010000001.1, forward strand.
GCGACAATACCATCGAAATCAGCCCGACGACGTAATACTCGGGCAGCATGTCCACGATCCGCATCAGATTGCGCACGATCGAGGCGCGCAAATCGATCGGCATTCCGTCGCGCCGCACGACGCGCAGGCCGATAATGTATTTTCCGAGCGAGCGGCCGTTTGCCAGCATCTCCCAAACGATGAAATATCCGAACTCGACGGCGAAATGCGCGAGCAGAAAGACCGCAATGATCAGTCCTTCGACCAACCCAAAGGACGCGGGGTTCGGCCGCCCCGCGTTGGCGTTGCGCGCGGCCTCCCGCGCCGCACGCGCGACCTGATGAAAGAACGCATGAAAGAAATGGTCGATCAGATTTCCCGCGGGCAGGATCACGATCAACCCAATCAGCAGCACGACGAGCAAAAACAAGATCAGACCGAGATCGATCGCGTAGGCGAGAATTCTGAGTCCTGGCCCCGCAATCGGCAAATCCAGGCGCACTCCCTCGGGGGAGAACAGTCCATGAACCGGAGTATCCGACACTTCGGGACTGCTAGTCATCGGAGGCGTCCGTGAACGCCGCGCGCGATCGCATGGTGCGGGACCGGATGGAAGCGATCCTCGACCGTATCGAGCGTCCGGGTAAACGCGCCTCCTTTGACGAAATTCGCGAACTGGCACATCTTTACCGTCTCAACTCCGCGCGCCTCGCGATCCTGCGATCGCGCGACGCCGATCCAGAGGCGGTCCGTTACCTTAACGCGCTGTGCGTGCGCGCGTTCACGCACTTGCAGGTCTCGCCGCCGCATCGGCGCGGACCGGCAAGATTCTTCGTCACCGATTTTCCGGCGACTCTGGCCGCGACCGCGCGGCTGCAGATGCTGACCGCCACCCTTCTTGTCGCCGGCGCGATCGTCGGCGCCGCGATGGTCGCGCGCAATCCCGCCGCGCTCTACGTATGCATCCCCGGCTGGATGTATCCCGCCGACGAGCTGCAGCAGCTCGCCAGCTCGCATGCGGTGCGGATGCAGTTTCTCGGTCATCAGAGCCTGACGCTTGGACTCAAATCGATTTTTTCGGCGGGGTTGTTTGTCCACAATACCGAGGTCGGGATAATGGCGTTCGCGACCGGCATTTTAGCTGGAGTCCCGACGCTTCTCCTAGTCTTCTACAACGGGTTGACGCTGGGCGCGTTCGCCTCGATCTTCTCACACGGCGATACCCGGTTGTTATTCTGGGCGTGGCTGCTGCCGCACGCGATACCCGAATTGTTGGCGACGATCCTGTGCGCATCGGGAGGTTTGGTGATCGCCAAAGCGGTCGTCGCCCCCGGACGCGTCGGCACTGGCGCGGCGCTGCGCGAGGCCGCGCGTCCTGCACTGCAGATGGTCGCGGCGGCGATTCCGCTGTTGATACTCGCCGCCGCAATCGAAAGCTTTCTGCGCCAGTCGAATCTCTCTACCGGCGCGCGCTATGCCTGCGCGGCCGCGGCACTCGGTGCGATCGTGGCCTACGTCGCGTACGTGCTGCGGCTAAAATGGAAGCGGCCTGGAATCGACCTCGAGTGGCTGGTCAGAGGAGGCCCGCCTGGCGCACCGCCAGGTAGCGATTCAAGACCGGCGCATTGATGCGCGCCGGGTCGAGGTCGAGCGTCTGAGCGCCGAACCGGGCGATTCGGCCGATAGCCGCTTCGCGTTCGTCCACCAGGTCCTGCAACGCGAGCTTGCGGTAGAGCCGCTCGCGCGTGATTTCGGGATCGCGGCGGTCGGCCTCGGCGAGTAATCGATCGCGCAGCGCGACGAGCAGCACCACGTGGCGGCGGGCAATCACAGAGAGGTACGCTTCGAGCTCGCGCGAGGCGCTGCCCTCCACGAAATCAGTCAGCACCACCACCAGCGCGCGCTTTTTCTGGAAGCGGGCCAGATTTTCCGCGAGCACGCGATAGTTGGGCTCAAACGGCGCCGCCTCGAGCTTGAGGGTCGCTGGCGGCAATTCCGGCCGTGGCGCCGCGTCCGGACTTTGGCCGCACCATCAGGCGCAGCTCGCGATCGAACGCGAGCAGTCCGACGCGGTCTCCAAATTCATTCGACGCGCGCGCGAGCGCCACCGCGCAGTCGAGCGCGTGATCGAGTTTCGAGCTGTCGTCCACCCGCGCCGCCATCAAGCGGCCGGTATCGACCGCGATAATCACGGTGTGGCGGCGCTCGGTCTGGTATTGGCGGACGATCAGGCGGCTGCGGCGCGCGGTCGCGTGCCAATCGACGTGGCGCGGATCGTCGCCGTCCGTGTATTCGCGCATCGATTCAAATTCGCTGCCCTCGCCCCGCGCTGGTCTCGGCCGCAGACCCAACTCGTCGCGCAGCGAGCGCTGGCTGAGCGCTCCGCGATTCGGCACCGCAGTTGAGGGCGGCAAGATCGCGACTGTACCGGCTTGCGATATCCGGATTCGAAAGCGCAGGAGCCCCATTCTCGAGCTCCACAGCAGATAGACTGGACCAAGCGCGCGGATTCCGCGCCGGCGCGGAACGATTTCGCGTGAAACCTCGATACTCTCGCCGCCTGCGATGGTCACCGGCTCGACCATCAAATCGCCGCCGAGATCGGCCGGCAACTCGTCGAGGATCGAGACCGTCGCGGGAGCGCCGCGCCGCGAGATTCGGTACAGGATCGATACACTCCGGCCCTTGGCCATCCGCTCTGGCAGGACGCGCACCATGCTCGGCGCATCGTCGCGCCGGCTGGTCCTCCAATCGACGATTGTCAGAGCAGCGAGCGCGCCAAAGATTACTATCGCGGGACCGAGCAGGATCGGAAACGGCACCGGGGCCAGTGCGATCAGCGCCGCGAGCCCGGCCAGCTTTACTACTCGCGGCGCGGCGCGAGTCGCGATTATCGCTTCGCGCGGAAGTTCAGGCGGCGCATCCATCAGTGCGGCACCGGCACGCTCCGCACTACTTCATCGACGGCGTCGTCGGGATTCATACCTTCGACTTCGGCGCCCGCTTCGAGCACGATACGATGCCGCAGCGTAGGATGGATGACGGCCTGCACGTCTTCGGGCAGCACGAATTCGCGTCCTTCGAGCGTAGCGATCGCTTTGGCCGCACGCAGCATCCACAGCGCGGCGCGGGGCGAGGCGCCGACGGCGATCGCAGGATGCTCCCGCGTCGCGCGCACGAGGGCCACCGCGTAGCGCAAAATCTCCTCGCGCGCCAGGACCGCATCCGTGATGGCACGCGCGCGGGACAGGTCTGGCGGCGCGAGTATCGCGCTAACGCCCGCAAGCGGCGACGCCTGCGCGTGATGAGTACTCAGTATGCGAAACTCTTCATCGGCGTCCGGATAGTCAATCCGGATCTTGAACAGAAATCGATCGAGCTCCGCCTCGGGCAGCGGGTAAGTACCCTCCTGCTCGATCGGATTCTGGGTGGCCAGGACGGTGAACCATTCGCCGAGCGGATAGCTGGCGCCATCGACAGTCGCCGCGCGCTCCTGCATCGCTTCGAGCATCGCGGCCTGAGTCTTGGCGGGCGCGCGATTGATCTCATCGACCAGCAACAGGTCGGTGAACAGCGGGCCGGGACGAAAACGAAAGTCGGCGCGGTCGATTTGCAGAATCGGGGTGCCGATAATATCGCTCGGCATCAGGTCGGGCGTGCATTGGATTCGGCCGAAGCGCACTCCCAGACTTGCCGCGAGCGTGCGCACCAGCAGAGTCTTCGCGACGCCGGGAACCCCTTCGTAGAGGCTGTGGCCCGAGCACAAGAGAGTCACGAACGACAGCCGGACGGCTTCCTCCTGGCCGATTATGACCGTGGCGATCGCGGAGCGCAGCGCCGCGAATTTCGCCGCGACCCATCCGGCGTCGTTTGAACTTTCCGCTTCGCTCATGCTCCGGCTCTCCGATAGGACTCGATCGCGCGGACGGCGGAAACCAATTCCGCCTGACTCGCGGGCGCGGCTCCGTCGAGTAACCATCGCCGGGTCTCGGCAGGCAACGCGCGGTCGCGCGCCAGACGCTCGAGCACGGCCTGCTCGCTAAGCTCCGCACCGGGAGAAATCTGCCGGCGCATCCGGCGGATGAATCCCGACCGATACGCGCGCAGAGCAGCTACCGGATCGCCCGCACGCGAGTAGAGCACTCCAAGCGAATCGATGAACGACGCGACGGACGGCGCCGGCTGAGCGCCGCCTTCGTCGAGCTCGCGCCGGGGCCACGAGTGTTGTTCGAGTATCCATGCGATCGCGGCCACGAGCGCAATGAATAGGGGAAGTATCGCGCGCGAGCCGAGAATCATCGCGACGATCGAGCCGGGCGGCGCGAACCCGTGCGACCATTCGTCAAAACTCGGCGGTCCGAACGCGACCGCGAGGTCCACTACGATCGCGCTAGCGTCGCCCATTCCGAGATCGGCGTTGCGCAGGAAAACATTATCAGCGATCGCGATCAGCCGGCCTGAACCAAGTTTCAGTTCGAGTGCGAATGGCGCGCCGTTGGCATTAAGCAGGGCGCTCGCGTGGTCATCGCCGGCCTTCGCCATAGGTTTGAAGCGCAGGAGATCCGCGATCGGCAACGTGCGCGCTCCGCGCGCAATCGGACCGGAGATAGCGCTTTCGGCGCCGCCCGCCGAGGTCTCGCGGTTCAAGCCAAGGCGGGTCCAGTCACTGTCCGGCGCGCCGAAAATCACCGCGATGCCACCCTCGCGGATCCAGCGCAACACATCGCTCGCCTCGGCAGCGGCTGCCGTTTTATCGGGAGATAGAAAACCGGGCGAGACGAACCATCGAGCGCGCTTAGATTGCTCACCCGAGGCCGGAGGCTGATACGAGCGATCCGGCGCGAACCCGAGCTCCGTAAGAAGTTCGAACGCGGCCTTATATCCGGCGCTCGCAACTCCAAAGCTCGTCGGCGACCGATCCAGGGCGAGGTTCGGCGCCAGCCACAAATCCATCACGAGCAGCAGTGCGAGCAAGATAACTGAAGCTACAATTCCGGCGCGTGACACGGTCACCTCGCCGCCGACGACAGCCGCTCGAAGGCCGTGCGCCACTGTGAATAGATCGCCGGATCGTTTTCGCGATCGCTGAACCATCGCCGCTCGGTGCGTTCGACCAGGCGATCGAGATCGTCGGCAAGCTCCGCGCCGAGCGCCGATTTGTGCAGCGCGGCGCGAATCCAGCGGTTCGATCGATCGGGCCTGAGCTCGATCACCTCGCGTTCTCCGAGCGTGCGAAAACTCGCGAGCATCAAGCGATGCGCCGCTTCGAGGTAATATCCATCCGCGGCCAGGCGGGCGGCGTCGGCCGCGAGATCGGGCGCAGCGGCTCGCGCGATCCGGCTCTCAGGCGGCGCGAGCGTGTGCGTCGCAATCCATATCGTCCAAATGATGTGCGCAAATAGCGCGATCGCAATCGCAAACACGCATCCGAATATCGTCCAATATAAAATCGGATTCGCGTCGCGCAGAATCTTGAGCCTCGCGATCCATTGCCCGATCCTTTGCTCCCAATCTGCCATCCATTTCGGATTCGTCGCGTCGGCGAATTCCGGACGCGCCAGAATCTGGTGGGTCAGTTTCAAAACCGCTGGATCGGAGAGATCAGGCAACGGTAGAAACTCCGGCCGAAGGCACCGGACCCGGTTGACCGTCGGAGCGAATCTGCTCGGCAAGCAGCCGCAGATCGAAGTCTTCTATCCGGCAGCGCCGATCGAAATAGTAGATCACGATCACGGCCGAAGCGTAGGTCGCGGTGACCGACCGGGTCGCCCCAGTCAGAAGCGGTCCGAAAAATGGAATGAATGTCCACAACGCCGACAGCGCCAGTGTCGGCACTTCAGAAATGATTCCTGCCGCCAGCGCGATTCCCAAGGTCGCCCACCATGCACCGCGCACCAGCGCGCGGCTCCGCTTCATCGACTCCACTCCGAAGCGCCGCTCGATAATCATCACCTGTGCGGCCAACGACCAGCAGACCATCACGTAGAATCCCGGGACGATCAAACACACAAACCCGACGACAATCAGCAGGTAGATCAGCAGGAAGGTGCCGAGATAAGGAACGATTATCGGCCTGACCGATCTATATGCCTCGTCGATTGCGATTGGCCTTCCGAGATACACGTTGGCAATAGCAACCGTGAGAGCGGCCTGCATTACCGGCGCGACGACCAAGAGGAAGATGAGTCCGATCAGGCTGAACGCCGCCGAGCTGCTGATCATCTGCAGAACGGCCAACGGTATGAAAACGACAGCGGCGATTCCGGCCAGAAGAATTATGTTGTCGCGCACGACCCGAAACCCAAGGTCCAAAATCTCTCCGAACGATCGCGGATGGATATCATAGGCCATGAGTTGTTCCCCCCAAAGGAATCCCGCGTCCTTCGATTTGATCAGGCGCGCCTCATTTTCCGAACGCCTCGGTGACAAGCTCTGTATCCAGATACTCGGTGACTTCGCGAATCTTGCTGTCTGAGATTCGGAAGATCTGGCAATAGGTATTGTCGTAGCGTTTGCCGTTTTTCGCGAGCGATTTGCCGCGCGCCTGCATCGCCACGAAATCGCCGTCGGCGATCAGGTTCTCCGGAGTGATAACCAGTCCGCCTTCGAGCTCCGCGCCGAGCGGTCCGAGCAGCTTGCCGGCCAATTCCTGCTTGCCTTTGAAGGTGCCGGAATATTTGGTGGTGCCGATAATTGTGAACTTGATATCGTCGGCCATTGCCGACATGAATGCCGCCGCATTGCCTTTGGCCAGCTCGGCGAACATCTTGCGGATTATTTCCTTGTTCTCAGATGCGCTCATGATCGATACCTCATTCGCATTGTGCTCGAATTAATCACACCGATCGCACGAGACCGCCGTCGATTCTGATTAGCGATCCGGTCACGTAGGCGGCCAGCGGACTCGCGAGGAACGCGGCCACTGCGCCGAACTCCTGGGGCGTGCCCATCCGGCCGACCGGGATCATCTGCGCGGTGCGGCGTGCGGCCTCCTCGACCGAGATTTTCTGGCGCTTCGCCGCGGCGCGGCCGAGCGAAATCGCGCGGTCGGTGGCGATCACGCCGGGCAAGAGCGTGTTCACCGTGATTCCGTCGCGCGCGGTCTCTCCCGCAAGCGTCTTGGCCCATCCGACAATCGCACTGCGCAGCGTGTTGGAAACGCCGATAGCGGCGATCGGCTCGATGACGCTGTACGATGCGACGTTCAAGATGCGGCCCCATTTGCGCGCGCGCATCTCCGGCACGATCAGATCGGTGATTCGAAAGATCGCCAGCACCATCGCGTGGAACTGGCTCTCCCAGACTTCCGGCGCGACGCCGACCACGCCCGAAGGCGGAGGACCGCCGGAGTTGTTCAGCAGAATATCGATTGCGCCGAGCTTCTCGCGTGCGGTCTTCACTGCGCGTTCGACGCTTGCCCAATCGGCCAGGTCCGCCGCGATTCCGATCGCGCGTCCTCCATGTGAATTGATTTCGGCAACCGAGCGATCCAGCGGTTCCTGGGTTCTGGCGACCAGCCCGACCGCGACGCCTTCGGCCGCCAGCGCGTCGGCGCATCCGCGTCCGATTCCCTTGCTGCCGCCAAATATCAGCGCCGATTTTCCCTTGAGCTGAAGATCCATATTACTACCCAGTGCCTGTTTGATTGCTATTTGATATCGGGCAGTGCGCCATGAATGTTGAGCCGCGCGAGAACTTCCGTGAGTGGAAGCCGCGGCGGCATCGGCCAATCGCCCTCGGCGCGCGGCCATACGATCGGAGTCAAGTCGCTCGCGATCGGCTCGCCGACTTTGATTCCGGGACGATCGACGCTCGGATGAACATACGATTTGCTGCGCGTCGCGCCGTCGCGGAAATAGATCATCGTATGCACTCGGCGCGTGCGGCCGCTCCGGTTGGGCTTCGCCATATGGACCGTCAATCCGTGATGAAAGGCGACCGCTCCGCGCGGAACTTCAACATATACCGGCGGCACGCCGCCAATTTTGGGATCCTCGAGAATCTTCACGTTCTCGTCGGCGGAAAAAATGTTGACGAACTTGCGCAGGCCAACCAGATGCGAGCCCGGCACGTAACCCATGCATCCGGTTTCGTGGGTCGAGCCGTCAAACGGAATCCATGCGGTCAGAGTGTCGCGCTCCTCCATCGGCCAGTAGGGCTGGTCCTGATGCGGCTCGGTGTAGCGTCCGCCGGATTCCTTGTAGAGGGCCTGATCATGCCACAGGCGCAGAGCAGGGACGCCGATCAGCGTGGTGGCGACCTCCGAGATTTTGCGATGAAACGTCAGCGGCAGCACTTCAGGATTATCTTCCCAGAGATTAATGCATTGGGTGAACGACTGCTCGTAAGCCGACTTCTCGGCGAGCGCCCTATGATCGTTGCTCCCGCGGCTGCGCACCGCGCGATCGACGGCGGCGCCGAATCGTTCAAGTTCCTCCTCTGACAGCAGGTTCGGAACGACGACGAATCCGTCGCAGCGGAACTTCTCGATCGTATCCTGACTGACAGCCACACTAGCGCTCACGGCCGTTCCTCCTCGGCATGATAGTTATCATTCCCGGTACTGATCTTGCCACGCTTCGATCCGCAGCGCTCTATCCTGATCGAGTTGCGTTATTGCGCTATATCGCCTCGCCGGGCGCACCATCCGCTCGACCACGCCCATTGGAAATTGTATCCGCCGAGCCATCCGGTGACATCGACCGCCTCACCGATACAGTAGAGACCCGGCACCTCGCGCGCTTCCATCGTTCGCGACGAGAGCCCCTTCGTGTCGATTCCGCCGACCGTGACCTCGGCCTTTTCCCATCCTTCGGTCTCGCTTGGCCGCACCTGCCATCGCTTGAGGCGCTCGGCTATTTCGAGGATTCGGTGATCGGGAAGATTCGCGATCGATCGGCCTTGCGAATCGCCTTCCGCGATCGCGTCGGCCAGCCGATTCGCCAGGACTTCCGCAAGGATCGTCTTGAGCTCCGCTCTCGGCCGCGTCCGCTTGCGGTCGAGCAGGAAACGCTCGGCGTCATGCTCGGGCATCAGGTCAATCTCGATTAAATCACCCGGATACCAATAGGACGAGATTTGCAGGATCGCGGGACCCGAGAGGCCGCGATGCGTGAACAGGATATTCTCGCGAAACATGGCGCCTCGGCACGAGACCGTCGCGTCGACCGATACGCCTGTGAGCGGGCGGCACTGCCTGAGCGCCTCGCCCTCCAGACGCATCGGCACGAGACCCGGGCGCGGCTCGACGATCGCGAGGCCGAAGCGGCGCGCGATATCGTAGGCAAAGCTGGTCGCGCCCATTTTCGGAATCGAGAGACCGCCGCATGCGAGCACCAGGACAGGCGCCGCGAATGCGCCGAGACCAGTTGCGAGATTGAATTGGCTGCTCCGCGCGACTTCCGTGACGCGGCATCCCGTGCGGATCTCGACGCCGGCGGCCGCGCACTCCGCCAGCAGCATCGCGACGATCTCTCGTGCGGATCCGTCGCAGAATAATTGGCCGAGCGTCTTTTCGTGGTAGGCGATCCGATGCCGCTCAACCATCGCGATAAAATCGTGCTGGGTGTATCGGCTGAGCGCCGATTTGCAGAAATGCGGATTACCGGACAAGAAACGCTCCGGCGCGATTTCCAGATTGGTGAAGTTGCAGCGCCCGCCGCCGGAAATCAGAATCTTCGCACCCACCCGTTCGGCGCGGTCGAGCAGCAGAACTTTTCTGCCGCGCTGACCGGCCGCGATCGCGCACATCATCCCGGCCGCGCCCGCGCCGATGATGATCGCGTCGAAAGTCCGTGGGCGCGCCGTCATCCGCGTTTTATCGACCCGATTGACGCACGGCGGTTGCGCAATCTAATGCTTGAGAACATCTCGCCGGGAGGTTGCGCCCAAATGGATATCGAGGAACTCGCCAAGCGGATCACGACGCTCGAGGATATCGAGGCGATCAAAAAACTCAAAGCGCGTTATTGCGCGGTCTGCGACAACGATCACAATCCCGACCAGATCATCACCTTATTCGCCGAGGATGGAATCTGGGAAGGCATGGGCGTCGGCATCAACCAGGGGCACGCGGCGATTCGGAAGCTGTTCGAGGGTTTTCGCGAACGAATCAGTTTCTCGCAGCACAACGTGATGAATCCGATCATCGAGGTTGACGGCGATCGCGCGACCGGCCGATGGTATTTCCTCGGGCCATTTACGATGCGCAAAGGCAACCGCGCGATGTGGCTCGGGGCGCGCTATGAAGACGATTACGTGAAGGTCAACGGACAGTGGAAGATCAAGCATCTCCGCGCGATCGGCACGATGGCCGCTCCGTACGACAAGGGATGGGTGAAGTAGGCCCGCGCGTCAGTTCCCTACGCGAACCGTCCATGCATAGACCTGTCCGTGCGCGGTGATTGAAACCGAATAGCGCTTGCCCGGATCGAGCGGCGCGCGCGGTATCAGCACCACGGCTCCAGAGCTGCGCAGCGCCCATCGGCCATATTCCTGCGCGGCGGCGTCGGGGTTCTGGTACGCACGCGCATCGAACGCGCAACTGTCTACCACGGCGCCATCCACGCTCAGGGAATGCGCGGTCAACTGCGCGTCGTAGAGCCGTCCGAGTTGAAGCGTGATCGGCAGGCCGACCGGCATTTCGTAGCCGGGGCAACTCGCGATTGGATTCGGAAACTCAACGCCCGACCAGTTGATCGGGACTGGTACGCCGTCAGGCGGAAATTCAATCGCCCTGGTATAGGGCGCCGGATGCTCGTCGGGCGCGGCCAGACGCAGCGCGGCAACCCAGCATCCATTGTCCGCGGCTTCGCCAAACCCAACCTCGATCAGAAACGGATCCAGCATCGGAAGCCGATGGAACGGTCCGGCGATCCACTGATCGATCTGCCCGCTGGTATCGTAAGGGCCGCATCCCCACGCGAGTTGCGCGTTCGGCGCGATCGCAGCGCCCGCCGGTGAGTAGCCAGTCTTGCCGGGACTCTCTTCGTGCCCGGCGTCACCCAGCGGCTCTCCGCCGCTAATTTTGTCGGCATAGTTGGCGAGGAGATATTGCGAATGCGCACGAGCGGCGGCGCTTATCGCTGGATCATCGTGCAACATTCCAAGCTGAGAAATCGCGCGGAAGTGATTGAGCCGCGTGAGCCACACAGTTGATGCCGACGCCGTTACCGCAGGCGAGACGTTTGCCGGAATACCCCGGTTCGGAGTTACCGTGCCAGCTGGAGAAGACTCAGCCGCTGCCGCGCCCAGTGCAGGCGACGAAACATCTGCCGCAATCGACCTCACGTAGGACTGGCCCGACGCGATAAGTCTCGCCGCGGTCGCCGCTGACAGCGCGCCTCCGTCCCATCGATCTCTATGAGCCAAGCCGCCGGCAACGATGACCAGAAGGATTATCGAGGCCTGCAGGGCTCGTCGATGCCGCCGGCGCATGGCGGCATCAGGATCGATGAATCGATACGTCGCCGCGGCGCCGAACCGCAAGCGGTCATCATGTGAGAGAACACGGCGGCGGCGAACGCGGCGATCATTGAGAAAGGTGCCGCTGGGCGAACTGAGATCACGTACATAGTAATGTCCGCGCTTATAGCTAATGAGCGCTTGACGCGGCGCGATATCTCCGTCCGTGATTTTGACCGCACTGCCGTCAGCTTTTCCTATCGCCGTCTCCCCTCGTACGAGCAGCGCCAAACGGGAATTTGGCGCGCGATGCTCCAGCGCGAGTAGGCGCGCGGATTGCGCTTTCCTCAGCATCCGGAGGCCATGCACAGGCAAGTCATTCCCAGCACGAGCAGCAGTCTCTTCAATCCAGCCCACCTTTACCTCGAACCCGAGCATATGAAAGTCCGAGGATGCGCGATCTTGATTTCAGTGGAGTGATACACCATCAGGGCAATGCCGTCCACTCGGGGTCATCATGAATGACGCGGTCGGCTCGAGCGATCCGCGGTCTAGATCACCGCGCAGATTTCTTTAACCAGATCGGGCAGAGGGCGAGTTCCATCCATACGCAGGACACGACACGGCAGTGCGGCAAGCCATGACTGATGCAGTGCTGAATTGCGGCTTGCACCGCCGTCGTCGTAGTGTGATGCCCACTCGATAAATTTTTCTGTTTCTTGATGGCGCCAGCCGCCAACCGCGACAGCATCGGCCCCGAAGTGCCTCGCTTCGCGAGCGCGCAGGCGCTGCACGCGCACCGCTGTCGGAGCGTGCAGGTAAACCACCAAATCAAAGAGCGGAATAAGAGGATCGCCCCAGCCGGCGAGCGAACCACTGAGAACCCAATCCGCTCGATCCAGGAACACCTCGCGCATTAGCCGGAGCCGATCGGCCGCGGGGCGAATTTCTCGATACGGCGGCGTTGTCGGCTGCCACAAATAATCGTCCGTATCGTGATGCGAGATTGCCAGAGCATCCGCCAGAGCGCGTCCGAGGCTCGTCACACCGGCTCCTGAAGCTCCCGTGACGTGAATACGGCAGCTCTTCACGAAATCGCCCGCAAGAAACGCCGGCTCGCGCTAGATCGTGTCCGACACGCCGGGGATGAAGAGCGGCTCCATCGCGTAGTCTTTGACGTCGGCTTCCATCGCGGCGCGATCGGGCCGGACTGCGGGCTCGCTCGCCGCATCGAGAATCGGTTTCAGTATCGTCGCGTCGCTCGAGCTATTAAGAAACAGTCCCGGACGGCTGAGCACGAAATTCACCGCGCGCCGGATCGGGTCGCGATCGCGAAGCGGCTGGTACCAACTGTACTTCGGTTCCTGCTGACCTTTCGAGGCATCCTGCCAACGCCGTCGCGCGGCGGATTTTATCGTCTGCGTCGCGACGCCGCGCTCGTTGCAGAGCTTGAGCAATGCTTCAGCATCGGCAGCATATTGCGCGATATTCAGCATCGTGAAGTTGTATGGAAACAGTACCGAGTCGAACGCGAAGCGCCCGAGGCTTTTCAGATGCATCGCGGCAACTCGCGTTCCGTGCCCGGTAACGCCGATGAAGCGCACGAGCCCCTGCGTCCGCGCCTCGACCAGCGCTTCGAGCGCGCCTCCGGGTCCGAATGCGGTTTCCCACTCCTTTTCATCGACGAGATTGTGCATCTGGATCAGATCGACGTGGTCAACGCGCAATCGTGCGAGCGAGCGATGCACACTGTCCCGCGCGCCGCTGTATGTTCGATCGCCGGTCTTGGTAGCGAGGAAGAAGCGCTTGCGATGCTCGCTCATCCACGGGCCAATTCGCAGCTCGGACTCGCCGTACGACGCGGCCGTGTCGATATGATTGATGCCGTACTCGAGCAGCGTCTTCGAGCACCGCGTCCGCCTTCGCCTGGTTCATCGCGCCCAGCGCGGCGGCGCCGAAGATGACTCGCGTGCTCTGATGACCGGTCTTGCCGAATGCACTTGTCTCAATCACGACGCACCTCCGCTGCCCGACGTAGTCGCATCGCTCATTATTGCAAAAGCATCCGCGGCCCGAAACGGCGCCGTCCGGCCGCAAGCCGGCAATGGCTGTACCGGTAGCCTCCGCCGAGCCCCGACCGTCATTTCGAGCCATAGGCGAGAAATCTCGAAGGCGTCCATGCTCAGAGCCCACGCCTCGTGCAGCGGCCTCTCGTCGGGATTCCTCGCGCGGCAGCCACGCGCGGGAATGACAGACACTTTCATGGCAGGATGACAGCAAGGAAGGATATGTAAGAACATCGATAGCCTCTATAATGCCGTGCGGGCAACACGAGGCACATTCTGATGTCGGTCGACGATCGTTCCACCTGGACTCTTCCTTTCCCACGGCCTGTCACCGTTACCGAGAACGAATGGATTCCGCTCGAAGAGGGAGCTCGTCTGGCCGCGCGGCTCTGGATGCCGGCGAACGCGCTGCGCGCTCCGGTTCCCGTCGTGCTCGAATACATACCTTATCGAAAGCGTGACCTGACCCGCGCCATCGACGACGCCTGGGGCGCCCAATTCGCGCAATACGGCTTTGTATACGCGCGTGTGGACATTCGGGGATCGGGAGATTCCGAGGGCGTTCTGCTCGACGAGTATTTGCCGCAGGAACAGACCGATGCCGCCCAGGTGATCGCATGGCTGGCGCGACAGCCGTGGTCGAACGGCTCCGTCGGAATGCGAGGCATATCGTGGGGCGGCTTCAGCACGCTGCAAACCGCGGCGATCGCACCTCCGGCGCTGAAGGCCGCGATGGCGTTTTGCTGCTCCGACAATCGCTTCACCGACGACGCTCACTATATCGGCGGCGTCCTGGGATTCTGCAACTTCAGTTGGGGAAACGCGTTTCAGAATGTGATGATCGGACCGCCCGATCCGGCGATCGTTGGTGATCGATGGAACGAGATGTGGCTGGAACGCTTGCACTCGGCGCACCCAGTGCTCGCGAACTGGCTAATGCATCAGCACGCTGACGAGTTTTGGCGGCACGGTTCCACAAGCATTGACTACAACCGGATCAAATGCCCGGTCTATCTGGTCGGCGGCCTGGTAGATACTTACAACAATGCCATTCCTCGCCTGCTCGAGCATTTGAGGGTTCCACGCCGGGCGATAATTGGTCCCTGGGCGCATACCTATCCGCAATTTGGCAGGCCAGGTCCTGGGTTGGACTGGGTATTCGAGGAAGTACGCTGGTGGGACCATTGGTTGAACAGACACGAAACCGGGATCATGAGTGGGCCGGCCCTTCCGAATATTCATGCCCGAGAAAACGGCAGCTCAGTCGTTTCCGAATGATACTCCCGGCCGCTGGATTGGCGAGGCGCAGTGGCCATCGCCAAATATCTCGCACCTCGAATTGTCGCTCAATTGCGACGGTTTGTCGCGTGACCCGAGCGAGCGCGAGAATGTCGGCTATCCTGCCGATACGCTTGTCGGACTCTGCACGCGCGAGTGGCTACCCAGTTCGCTGAGCGAAGATCTTCCGATAGAGCAGAGTCCCGACGACGCAAATTCGCTTAGTCTCGACTCGCAACCGCTTACGCACGACCTCGAAATACTCGGTAATCCGTGTGCTGACTTGCGTATCAGTTCAGACTCTCCCATCGCTCAAGCGGCGGTACGTCTGACAGAGGTCGATACCAATGGTAAATCGTGGCTTGTTTCTTACGGGCTTCTCAACCTGACTCATCGCGACGGTCACGAAAATCCGGACCCATTGTCTCCCGGACATTTCTACGACGTCAAGGTGAGGCTGAATTTCGTCGCACATCGATTCGCCAAGGGCAATCGGATTCGCGTCGCGATTTCGGAAAGTCTGTGGCCGCTCGTGTGGCCTTCGCCGGAACCGGTCCGGCTGACGATCGCGACCGGCGAATCGACGCTGACTCTCCCGCGCCGCACAACTCCGTCAGCCGAACCCTCGATGCCGATTCCCGCGATTCGCGATTCCCATCTCTCCGCGAAAGCGCCGCGCCCGGCAATTAGTATTTCAGGACCTGATCACGAGGGTCGAATAGTAATTCGACGGCAGTCCGAGAACCGGCGGGTAATCAAAGACACCGGAACCGCAGTCTTCGTCCGAATCGACTGGTCTCGCGAGATCAAAGCGGGACAGCCGAACAGCTCGCGATGGCACGGCAGTTACTCGACTAGCTACAAGCGCGACGACTGGGAGGCCGCAGTCGCCGCGTCATTCGAGCTGACTTCGACCGCCTCGCATTTTCACCTAACGGAATCGATCAGCGCGACCCGGGGCGGCAAGGTCATCTTCGAACAGACCTGGGAAAATAACATCCCGCGCGATCTGACCTGAAGAATGTATATGAATGAAAACTGGCGCGGCCGATGGCCGCGCCAGTTGAGTTGATAACGAAAGCCGCGGGCGGGACTCAGCTGCGCGCGACGTTCACCACCTGAATCTCAGTGAAGCCGAGAAGTCCCCAAGTCCCGTTCTCCACGCCGATACCCGACCACTTCGCTCCGCCGAACGGAAGGTTCGGCGCAATCGCCAGATGCTGGTTCACCCACGCGGATCCGCATTCGAGCTGTCCGGCAACCTCAGCGCCCCGCTCCGCGCTGCTTGACCACACCGAGCCCGAGAGCCCATACGTCGTCGAGTTCGCGCGGCGCACCGCGTCGTCCACGTCCTTGTAAGGAATGACCGGCAGCGCGGGTCCGAACTGCTCTTCATCGACCAGGCGCACGCCGTCCGAGATTCCACCGACGATCGTCGGCTCGTAGAAATATCCTTCCTTGCCATGCCGCGAGCCGCCGGTGACGATCTTCGCGCCATGCTTCTTCGCGTCTTCGACCAGCTCGGTGACGCGCTCGAACTGCGGCTTGTTGTTGATCGGACCGAGCTCAGTACCGGCGTCGAGGCCGTTGCCGACCTTGACGTTCTTCGCCAGATCGCCGAGCTTCTCGATCATCGAGGAGTACATCGCCTCGGGGACGTACACCCGCTTGATCGCGCTGCAAATCTGTCCGCTGTTCTCGAACGCGCCCCAGAAAATCTTTGGCGCGACTTCAGTCAGATCAGCATCCGCGAGCACGATCGCGGCATCGTTGCCGCCAAGTTCCAGCGTGAACCGCTTTAGGTCCGGCGCAGCGGCGGCGGCAACCTTCTTGCCCGTCTCGACCGATCCGGTGAACGAAAGTTTGCGCGGCACCGGATGGCTGGTCATCATCGAACCGAGCTCGTCGCCGCCCGACACGACGTTGAGCACTCCCGGCGGAAGCACGTCGCGCAGGATCTCGCCCAGCATCAGCGACGTGATCGGCGTGAAGGGAGAGGGCTTGAGCACGATCGTGTTGCCCGCGAGCAGAGCCGGCGCGATCTTCCACATCGCCAGCATCAGCGGATAATTCCACGGCGTTATCGCCGCGACCACTCCGATCGGCTTGCGCCGAATCTCGATCTTTCCGGCCGCGTTGTCCTGGATCACTTCGTTCGGAATCTGGAGGCTCGCCGTGTACGACGCCCAAATCGAGGCGCCGGCAATTTCTCCCTGCGCCTTCGCCAGCGGCTTGCCCTGCTCCTGCGTGAGCGTGCGCGCGAGTCCTTCGGGCGGAGACTGCAGCGCCGCCGCAACCTCGCCGAGCAGCTTGCGCCGTGCATCAATATCCTTGCTCCAGGTGCGATAGGCGCGCTGCGCCGCGTCCATCGCCTGATCGAGCTCAGCTTTGGTGCAATCGGGAACCTGGGCGAAGACTTTTCCGGTGGCGGGATTGATCACGCCGACGGACTTCGATCCCTTAACCGACTTGCCGTCGATTGTCATAGTGTAATCGGACATTCAGTTTCACCTCTTGTAGTGCTTGATTGTCAGCCGCGCCCGCGACGGCGCCTGATCGTCAACTACAATGGCGCAAGGCTTTCGCGCAAGTAGTACAGGAGCGGCTCCGCGATGCATAATCGCGTGACGCCATGAAGCCCCGATCGGAAATCGTCATGATGGACGCGGCCGCGCTCTCGAGCGCGATCAAGTCGCGGCAAATCTCATGCGCCGAGGTGATGACCGCGTATCTCGATCATATCGAGGCGATCAATCCCGCCGTCAACGCGATCGTCTCGATTCGGCCTCGCGCGGAGCTGATCGAGGACGCGCGCCGCCGCGACGCCGAGCTTTCACGCGGCGAGTACGCCGGCCCGACGCACGGATTTCCGCACGCGATCAAGGACCTCGAACCCACCGCCGGAATCCGCACCACCATGGGGTCGCCGATCCTCAAGGACTTTATCCCGCGCACCGATTCAATCCTCGTCGAGCGGATAAAACGCGCGGGCGCGATCATCGTCGGCAAAACCAATGTCCCGGAGTTCGGCCTCGGCTCGCATTCGTACAATCCGGTCTTCGGCACCACGCTCAACGCCTACGATCAATCGAAGACCGCCGGCGGCAGCAGCGGCGGCGCCGCCGTCGCGCTCGCGCTCAGGATGCTGCCCGTTGCCGACGGCAGCGATCACGCGGGCTCGCTCAGAAATCCCGCCGCGTTCAACAACGTGTTCGGCTTTCGCACCGCGTTCGGCCGGGTGCCGTCCGACGTTCGCGAGGTCTTCATGCCCGCCCTGTCGGTGCATGGCCCGATGGCGCGCACAGTTCCCGACCTCGCGATGCTGCTGTCCGTGATCGCCGGACACGACGCGCGCGTCCCGCTCTCGATTCGCGAGGACTCCGCGCGCTTCGCCGACTCCCTCGCGCGAGATTTCAAGGGCGCGCGAATCGCTTGGGGCGGCGACTTCGGCGGATACCTGCCCTTCGAGCCCGGCGTGCTCGACCTCTGCCGCGATGCGCTCGACGTTTTCGAATCAATTGGATGCGTCGTCGAGGAAGGAATTCCGGACTATCCAATCGAACGCGTGTGGCAAAGCTGGCTGGTGCTGCGCGCCTGGCAGGTCGGCGGCCTGCTCAAGACTTACTACTCCGACCCGGCCCGGCGCGCGCTGATGAAACCGGAAGTTCAATGGGAAATCGAGCGCGGCTTCAAGATCAGCGCCTACGATATCGCGGACGCATCAGCGGTTCGGACCGCCTGGTATCACGCGACGCGCGCGATGTTCGAGAAGTATGATTTCTTCATACTCCCGTCCGCACAGGTTTTCCCGTTCGATGCGACGCTCCACTGGCCCAAGACGGTCGGCGGCAAAGCGATGGACACCTATCATCGCTGGATGGAGGTCATGATCCCGGTCACGATGTCTGGATGCCCCGCGCTGAACGTCCCGGCCGGATTCAGCAGCACCGGCCTCCCGATGGGCATCCAGATAGTCGCGCCGAATCACGCGGAGTTCGCCTGCCTGCAACTCGCCCACGCTTACGATCAAGCAACGGGTTGGGTCCGAACGCATCCGCCCGCGCTGCTCGACGTAACGATGAGTGAAGGTCGAGTAGGGTCTTGATAGTTGTGGCACTGAGCCCACATTCGTCATTTCGACCGCAGGGAGAAATCCCGATCGAAGGGCTACTGCGCGTGGTGTTGGCGTAGAGCATGGACGCCTCGGGATTTCTCGCCCATGGCTCGAAATGACGGTCGGGAGGATCGGTGACGACAGGAAGAGATCCCGTACGCCCGTTACTCCGCGCGAGTGAAATGATCCGCGAGTACCTGCGCGACCGCTGCGCTCAGGCGCTTAGCCGTTGGGATATGCAAGAACTCGTTGGGGCCGTGCGCGTTCGCACCAGGTCCCAGCACTCCGGTGATCAGGAATTGAGCGGCCGGAAACCGCGCCCCCAGCATCGCCATGAACGGGATCGTTCCGCCCTCGCCCATGTAGGCTGCCAGCTTGCCGAAATGCGCGCGCGACGCTGCGTCGAGCGATTTCTCCAGCCATGGCGCGAGCGTCGGCGCGTTCCATCCGGTGGCAGCCCAGTTCGACTCGAAGCTGACGCTCGCGCCATACGGCGGATCGTCTTCCATCAGACGCTTGAGGGCGCGCTGCGCCGCCTGCGCGTCGCAAGTGGGCGGCAGCCGCAGCGACACTTCGAGCGAGGTCGAGGGCCGCAGCACGTTGCCCGCGTTGGCGACAGACGGAAATCCGTCGGCGCCGATTATCGACAAGGCCGGACGCCAGGTGCGATTGAGGATCAACTCGGTCGCGTCATTGCTCTGCGCTTGCGTTTTTCCGGCGAATGGAAACTTGCTTCGCAGGCTATCGCCAAGGATCGGCGCGGCGGCGTTCGCCTGCTCGACTCGCGCGGCGGGAATCTCGCCGTGGAATACCGCCGGTAAAATCGCGCCGGTCTTTTCATCCTCCAGCCGGCTGAGAAGCGTCCGCGCGATTCTAAAACTGCACGGCACCACGCCTCCCGCGTCGCCCGAATGCATCCCCTCGGTCAGCACCTCGACCTTCAGCGTCCCGCCGATGAGCCCGCGCAGCGAAGTCGTGCACCATAGCTGCTCGTAGTTGCCGCATCCGGAATCCAGCGCGACGACGAGAGTCGGCTGCCCGATTCGCGGCGCGAGATGCTCGATATAGTGCGGCAGATCGAAGCTGCCGCTCTCCTCGCACGCCTCGATAATCACGACCATCCGCGCGTGCGGAATCTTCTGCGCCTTCAGCGCGCCTATCGCGCCCAGGCACGCGAACATGGCGTAGCCGTCGTCGGCCGCGCCGCGTCCGTACAATCGATCATTCTCGATCACAGGCGTCCACGGGTCCAACCCCGCGCGCCATCCCGCCATCTCGGGCTGCTTGTCCATGTGCCCGTAAAGCAAAACCGTATCGTCCGAATCGCCGGGAATCTCCATGAACAGCACGGGAGTGCGATCGCCAAGGCGCACGACTTCGAGGCGCATGCCGGTGATCTCGCGACCGAGCGCCCATTTGCGAAACCGCTCGACGACGCGATCCATGTGGCCGTGCGCTTTCCAATTGGGATCGAACGCCACCGACTTGTTTGGAATCCTGATGTATTCCTGAAGCTCGGGAATCGCGGATTCATCCCATAGCTTCGCGAAAAAGGCCGCCGCCGCTTTCGGGTCCATAGCCGAAGGCTACGCGAAATCCCGCGCGTCACGCAAAACGTTTTCGCGCGGCGCCGACAGAGCGTCAGCTACGCCGTTTGTGGCAAGCCGCCCGTTTCTGCGAGAATCGCCAGCAATCAGCCCAATTTCTTTTGTGGGGGAATTCATATGAGCGCGATCGTTTCAACCACTTACGGAAAACTCGAAGGCGAATCGACTTCCGACCTGTCCGTGTTCAAGGGAATTCCATTCGCGGCCCCTCCCGTCGGCGCCCGCCGCTGGACCGCGCCGGAAAAGCCCGCGCGATGGCAGGGCACTCGCGACGCGCGCAAATTCGGCGGCGTCGCTCCGCAGAACAGCATGGCGAACGGCGCGCTGGCCGCGATGGTCGTCGACGGCGAACAGGCCGAGGACTGCCTCTATCTGAATGTCTGGACTCCACGATGCGACACCGCGCGGCGGCCCGTGATGGTCTGGATTCATGGCGGCGCATTCGCGATCGGCTCGGGCTCGCAGCCGCTCTATGACGGCTCGACGCTCGCGCGCCGCGGCGACGTGGTCGTGGTGACAGTCAACTACCGGCTCGGGCCGCTGGGCTTTCTTCGTCTCTCCGATCTGACCGGCGGAAAAATTCCCGCGAGCGGAAATGAAGGGATGCTCGATCAGATCGCGGCGCTCGAATGGGTCCGCGACAATATCGGCGAGTTCGGTGGCGATCCCGCTAACGTCACGATCTTCGGCGAGTCGGCCGGCGGCATGAGCGTCGGCACGCTGCTCGCGATGCCGCAGGCGCGCGGCTTGTTCCACAAGGCAATCCCGCAAAGCGGCGCGTGCCATACTGGAGCTACCGCAGAACGCGCCACTCGCAAGGCCGAGCGTATCATCGCGCGGCTCGGCGCCTCGCCGTCCGACGCCGCCGCGATTCGCGCGCTGACTCCCGCACAGTTGCTCAAGGGCGCGCTGATGCCCGACGGCATAACGCCCGACCCGGAGCTCGGGATGGCCTATCAGCCGGTGATCGACGGGTCGCAGGTTCCGAAAGTCGCGATCGAGACGGTCGCGGGCGGGTCGGCGGACGGCGTCGCGATTCTGGCGGGCTCGACCCTCGAGGAATGGAAGCTCTTTGCCGCGATGGATCCCGGCCTTCCGAAGCTCGACCGCGCCGGACTCGCCGCTCGATTCGGCAAACGCTTCGGCGCGGAAACCGCGGCCAGTCTTATTGAGAACTACACTCGCGCGCGCTCCGATCGCGGCGATACGACAACGCCGCAGGAGCTGTTCTCGGCAATCGAAACCGATCGCGTCTTCCGGATGCCAGCGCTGCGGCTCGCGGAAACGCATGCTCGTCGCAAGGGACGCGTCTTCAACTATCTGTTCACCTGGAAGTCTCCCGCGGTAGGCGGGATGCTCGGCTCCTGCCATGC
The DNA here is from genome assembly GCA_963801665.1 of uncultured delta proteobacterium. Classification (GTDB taxonomy): domain Bacteria; phylum Desulfobacterota; class Binatia; order Binatales; family Binataceae; genus JBARDN01. The sequence continues at coordinate 155,613 of CAWDFL010000001.1, forward strand.
GCTCGAGCTGGGATTCGTGTTCGGCACCAATCATCTTCCCGGGATGGCGCCGTTTGCAGGCAGCGGTCCCGCGGCCGAGAAGCTCGCGACCGAGATACAGGATGCGTGGATCGCGTTTGCGCGCACCGGCAACCCGGCCTGCGAACGCCTGGGCGATTGGCGCGAGTACGACGAGAAGCGCCGCACGACGATGGTCTTTGGCGAGGCGACAAAAGCAGCGGACGCACCGTTCGACGGTGAGCGCAAGGCTTGGACCGGCGTTCCCGACCAGATTTTGGGTTCGCTCTAAAAAAATTTCGCAGACTCTTAAAACCTGCGGAGCGCACGCTGTTACAGTCTTAAGTCGCAGCAGGAGATCGACGATGGATAGCTCCGAACCGGTGACAGAACCTCACCGCCATCCGCTGGATCCGCTGAGCACCGCGGAAGTCGCCACCGCCGTCCGCACGATGCGGACCCACGGCCCGGCTGGCGACCATTTCCGTTTCGTGTCGGTCAACCTGCACGAACCCAAAAAGGACGAACTCGAAAGTATCAGCGCCGGCAACGCTTTGGATCGGCGCGCATTCGTTATCGTTCTCGATCTGGCCGATCGACGCGTGCTGGAAGCGGTCGTCAGCCTGCGCGATGAAACCCTGCTTTCATGCGAGGAGCTCCGCGGCGTCCAGCCCGGCATCATCATCGAGGAATTCATCCAGTGCGAAAACGCCGCCAAAGCCGATCCTCGATGGCGCGCCGCACTCACCCGCCGAGGTATCACCGAATTCGACAAGGCGATCGTCGATCCCTGGTCGGCTGGCGCCTATGGCGATGAACGGTTTCCCGACCGCCGTCTCGCCCAGGGCCTGACGTTTATCCGCGGCAGCGACGCGGATGTCGGCTACGGCCGCCCGGTCGAGGGACTCATCACCTTCGTCGATCTCGAAAAAATGGAGGTCGTGGAAGTTATCGACGATGTGCAAGTGCCGCTCCCGCCTTTGACCGGTATCTACGCGGCCGAGCATCTCGGGCCTCTGAGACAGGACTTGAAGCCGCTCGAGATCGTTCAGCCCGAGGGTCCAAGCTTCACGGTCGACGGCTATGAAGTGCGCTGGCAGAAATGGCGCTTCCGCGTCGGCTTCACCTCGCGCGAGGGGCTCGTCCTTCATCAGGTCGCCTACGAGGATCAGGGCCGCGTTCGCCCAATTCTGTATCGCGCGTCGCTGTCAGAGATGCAGGTACCGTACGGCGATCCCACCAAAACTCACAACCGAAAGAATGCGTTCGACGTCGGCGAATACGGCATCGGCCGCATGGCCAACAGCCTCAAGCTCGGATGCGATTGCGTCGGCACGATTCACTACTTCGACGCGCACATGGTCAACATGGCGGGCGAGCCGGAAACGATCGCGAACGCCGTCTGCATGCACGAGGAAGATTACGGCACGCTATGGAAGCATACCGATTGGCGCACCAATCGCAGCGAGGTGCGCCGCTCGCGCCGCCTGGTGATCTCTTTTTTCGCGACCGTCGGAAATTATGATTACGGATTTTTCTGGTACCTGTATCAGAGCGGCGAAATACAGCTCGAAGTTAAGCTGACCGGATGCCTGTCGGTCGGCGCTTTTCCCGCGGGTAAGCAGCCGACGCACGGCGCGCTGGTCGCTCCGCAGCTCTACGCGCCGATTCATCAGCACTACTTCAACTTCAGACTCGATCTGGATATCGACGGTCCGGGCAATTCGGTCTACGAGGTCGACACCGTCGCAGATCCTGCCGGGCCGGCCAATCCTCACAACGGCTCGTACCGGCCGCGATACACACTCATTAAAAATCAGACGGACGCCGCTCGCGACGCGAACCCCGCGCTGGGACGCGCGTGGCTGATCGTTAATCCGTCGCGCCGCAACGCCGTCGGTCAGCCTACCGGCTACAAAATCATGCCGGGAGCCGACGTAGCTCTCCCCTTCGCGCGCGAGGGCGCGTCGATACTGCGGCGCGCGGGATTCATCCGCCACAACCTTTGGATTACCGGCTACGATCCCGCACAGCGGTACGCCTCCGGCGATTATATCAATCAGAACGCCGCGCCCGACGGGCTTGATCAATGGATCAAACGCGATCGTCCGCTCGAGAATACCGATCTGGTCGCGTGGTACTCATTCGGCGTGCATCACATTCCGCGGCCCGAGGACTGGCCGGTCATGCCGGTCGCGTATGCCGGCTTTATGCTGAAGCCGTCGGGTTTCTTCGACCAGAATCCCGCGATGGACGTGGCGCCGCCGCAGCCTCATCACAAATGTTGCGACTAGAGATTGAGCATGGCTGCGATTAAGAAAAATGATTCGGCCGCGAACCGGGTTCTGTTGAACGGCCGGATCTATACCGCAGATTCCGCGAATCCCTGGGCGGAAGCTCTCGCGATTCGCGACGGCAAGATTGCCTTCGTCGGCGCCGATACCGATATCAAAGCGCTTATCGGGTCCGACACCGAGGTCGTCGATCTCAAGCGTCGCATGGCGATGCCGGGCATCAACGACGTGCATGTGCATCCGCTGCTCGGCGGCCGTGCCGATCTCTACGAATGCCATTTTCTGCCGACGCTGTCGGTCGAAGAGGTTCTCGCCGCGGTTCGCGCCGACGCGCGCAAGGCCAAGCCAGGCGCGTGGATCGTCGGCGGATCGTGGGGCAGCAATTTCACCGACAAGCTCTCGACCCTCGAAGCGCTGCGAGCGCTCGACGAGGCGAGCGAAGGCCATCCGGTTCTGCTGCGCGACGACAGCGTGCACAACCGCTGGGTCAATTCGCGCGCGCTCGAACTCGCGGGAATCGATTCCAGCACGCCCGATCCGGAGGGCGGCATAATCGTGCGCGATGAAGCGACGCGCGCGCCCGTCGGAATGCTCTTCGAGTCCGCGGTCGCGGCGGTCGAGCACGCGGCGGAAGTGGCCAATCCTTATTCGCTCGAGACCAACGTCGCCGCGCTCGCGCGCGCGATCGAAATTTTGAACTCATTCGGCGTGACCGGCCTGCAGGATGCCGCCGTGAGCGGCGGGGTGCTGTCCGCCTACAACCATCTCGATGCGCACGGACAACTTTCGGCGTGGGTGGTGGGTTCGATGATGGCGGAGCCGGCGGGATTCCTGGGCCATTTCGTCGGCGACGAGCTAATCGATCAACGCGCAAAATTCTCGAGCGCGCACGTGACGCCGAGCTTCGTCAAGATCTTTCTCGACGGCGTACCGATGTCGCGAACTTCCGCGTTCATCGAACCGTATCTCCCCGAAAAGGCACACGGATGCTGTTTTCGCGGCACCACCATCAAAACCGTTCCGGAGCTGGCCCGCCTGATCGCGAAGCAGGAGGATCGCGGCCTGTGCGTCAAAATTCATTGCGCCGGCGACGCCGCCGTTCGGACCGCCCTCGACGCGATCGACGTAGTCCGCTCGTTCAAGGGCGCGACGCCGCTGACGCATCAGATCGCGCACGCCGGCTTTGTCAATCCCTCCGACATCCGGCGGTTCAAAGACCTGAACGTCATAGCGGACCTGTCGCCGATTCTCTGGTACCCAAATCAAATTATCGATGGTATCGAGCAGGCGGTCGGCGACCGCGTCCGTCAGTATTGGCCGAATCGCAACCTGCTCGAGGCCGGCGTTTTGATCGCGACCGGCACCGACTGGCCCGTGATTCCCAATCCCGATCCGTGGTCGGGTCTCGAAGGATTGATCACCCGCCGCGATCCGACTGGACATTTCGACGGCGCGTTATGGCCCGAGCAGACGCTCGATCTTCCAACCGCAATCGCCGCCTATACCAGCAATCCCGCGCGCGCGATGGGCCTCGGAAGCGTGACCGGCTCGCTCGAGGTCGGGAAATCTGCTGACCTGATCGTGCTCGACCGAAACCTGTTCGAGATTGCGCCGACCGACATCGCCGATACCAAAGTGGCCACCACCTTCTTCGAAGGGCGCCCCGTGTACCAGCCGTGAGGCGGTCGTGAAAAATGATCAGGAGCGTCTCTGACGGCCTCCCCATCGAGTCACCCGCCGCCCGAGCCGCGGCTGGCCTACAATCTTGCGCTCGGGTACCTTCGCGGTTTCCTGGTAGTGCTGGTCCTCGCGCATCACTCGGTGCTCGCCTATCTCAAGGCGGCGCCATCGCCCGCGAAATCTCTGCTGGCTCCCCCCGAGTCCTGGCGCGCGTTTCCGGTGGTCGATCCGCACGCGCATTGGGCGGGGTTCAATTTGTTCTTCGGGTTCAACGACGCCTTCTTCATGTCGCTGATGTTCTTCGTCTCGGGCCTGTTCGTATGGTCGAGTCTCCGGCGCAAGGGCGCCCGGACGTTCGCGCGCGATCGATTGATCCGGCTCGGCATCCCGTTTCTGGCCGCCGCGATCATCGTCGCGCCAATCGCCTACTACCCCGCCTATCTTCAAAGCGGCGGCCGTGGGTTCGTTAGCTTCGTTCACGCGTGGATATCGCTGGGCGACTGGCCCGCAGGTCCGGCCTGGTTCATCTGGATGCTGCTAGCGTTCGATCTTGTCGCCGCCGCGATGTTCGCCGTGATCCCTGACTTCGGCGACGCACTCGTCCGGCTCGCGTCGAACACGCGGGCGCATCCGATTCGCTTCTTCCTGCTGATCACGGCAGTTTCGTTCGCGGTCTATACTCCGATGATTTTTATTTACAGCGCGGAATACTTCAGCAGCATCGGAGTATTTCAGTTCCAGACCTCGCGCCTGTTTCACTACGCGATTTATTTCCTCGCCGGAATCGGCGTCGGCGCATATGGAATGGATCGCGGCCTCGTCGCCTCCGACGGGTTTCTCGCGCGTCACTGGGGCCGGTGGGTTGCCTGGGGCCTGGTCGCTTTTTTTCTGAGCGCGATTTTCTTTTTCGTCTCGCTGGCCAACCCTGACGCGGTCTCCCCGGCTCTGCTCGGAGTCTTAAACGGCGGCGTCTATGCGATCACCTGCGCGAGCCTCTCCTTCGCCTTCCTCGCGCTGTTCGTCCGTTTCGCAAATCACCGCCGATGGATCTGGGACAGCCTGAGCGCCAATGAATACGCGATGTACCTGCTGCACTACATGTTCGTCGCATGGCTGCAGTTCGTGCTTCTGTCATTCGCTCTGCCCGCGATCGGAAAAGGCGCTCTCGTCTTCGCCGCAGTGCTGCTACTGAGCTGGGGAACCAGCGCAGCTCTTCGCAGTATCCCCAGCGTCGCCCGCGTCGTGTGAAGCGGCTCCTGCGGATTTATCAGAGTAACGCGGTGTAACCAGAAATGTTTGCTTCGGTCCGGTCCTTCAATCGCGGAGCCAGCGTTTGATTTCCTCAGGCAAGCGCTTCGCCTCGCGATTGTCGCTCTTCGACGATTAGGCTGAGCACTTCGCGCAGGTTATCGCGCAACTCATCGAGCGTAGCTCCCTGACTATGCGCTCCGGCTAATCCCGGAACCGTGCCGACGTATAATTTGGCATCGGCGTCAAACTCGACGTAGGCCGTGAATGTGCGATCCATTTCGGTTTCTCCTGATCCTGCGCCGTCGATTGAAATTGTACATCACGCGGTGCGCGCGATCACGAATTTGCCGATCTTGTCGATTGCTTGCTGGCCCTCGGGAAGAATCTTCGCGAACACGTGCCATACGTGGATCATCTCGGGCCAGATTTCGAGCTCGACGTTCACGCCGCCGGCTTTTGCGCGCACGGCGGCGCGCGTCGCGTCGTCGAGCAGGATCTCCGATTCGCCTACCTGGAGCAGGAGCGGCGGCAATCCGCGGAAGTCGGCGTGGATCGGGGAGATAAGCGGATTTTTAGGATCGTGATCGGCGTAATAGGTCTTCGCCGAGATCGACAGATTCTCCTGCGTGACCATCGGATCGATCGCGGCCTTGGTCTTTACCGATTCTCCGGTTCCCTGGAGATCTGTCCACGGCGAAATCCCGACGCCCGCCGCCGGCAGCGTGACGCCCAGATCGCGCAGCTTGAGCAGGGTCGCGAGCGCTAGCCCGCCGCCCGCCGAGTCTCCCGCGATCACGATTCTGCCCGGCTTGCAGCCCTGCGCGACCAGCCATCGATAGGCGGCCACGGCGTCATCGACTGCGGCGGGAAACGGATGCTCCGGCGCGAGGCGGTAGTCGATCAGCAACGCCCGTGCGTTCGAGGCGCGCGCGATTCGCGCAACCATCGCGCGATGCGTCCCGATCGAACCCATCACGTAGCCGCCGCCATGCAGATAGAGGATGACACGGTCCGGCGCCGCGCCCGGAGCCTCGACCCATTCGGCGGGAACTCCGCCCGCATCGACGGACGTGCAGGTCACGTCGCGCGCGACATGCTCGCTGATTTTCTCCATCCCGGCGCGTCGCTGAGCGGGGGTGGCATTTGGATTCATCGGTTGCGCCCTGACGATCTCGAGCACCTTCGCGAACATCTCACTCGCCATCGGAAAACCTCCCGCGCCGTCCAGCGGCCGCGTTTTTCTCTTATACACCACGACGCCTGCGCGCAAAGAGCGTATCCGAAAAAAAGACGCCGCCGGAGGACTGCTCCGGCGGCGCGAGAAGTTAAAGTATCACTTCGGATTTAATGCCGCTGATTGTAGTGTTGCATCGGATGAGTCTGCCAACCCGTATGGGCAACCGGATTCGCTACGCCGTTCGCCATCGGATGCGCATACCCCGCGTGATGCCACGCGTCATTCTTCCACTCATCGTTCATGAAGCGGTCCGGATGCGCCTTCAAGTCGGCGCGGACTTCCGGATGATTCGCAAAGTACTGTTGCAATCCCGGATGGTTCGCCATGAACTGCGGATTATCGACCAGCCCCGGATTCCGTCCGAGCTCCTGCGCGACTTCCGGATGCTCATCCAGGTAGCCGTTCTGGAAGCGATTCACCTGCGGCGCACCGATTCCCGGGCCATATCCGTGCCCGTATCCTCCCGGCACATAACCGGGCTGATGCCACGCGTCGTGCTTCCACTCGTCGCTCATGAAGCGGTTCGGATGCGCCCGGATGTCGGCGCGGACGCCGGGATGGCTCTCGAAATAGTCGCGCAGCCCCGGATGGTTCGCCATGAACTGGGGATTATCCACCAGCCCCGGGTTCTGCCCAAGCTCGCGCGCGACTTCCGGATGCTCGTCCAGATAACCGTTCTGGAAGCGATTCACCTGCTCCGCGCCGATCCCCTGTCCGTAGCCGCCATTGTAGGGCACCTGCGCCATCGCCGCTGTCCCCATCGCACCGACAAAAACTATCGCCGCAAAAGTTGTCAACGTTTTCTTCACCGCGGAGTCCTCCTGAGTTCCAAGAATCCAGGCTTTGATGAGATTTGCCGTTCGTCGCTCTCGCCTGCTTCAGCAAGTTGGACGCCCATCACTCCACATCCGTTTACCATAGCCAGAATTCCCCACGCCGACGGTTCCAACTAAGGCGGAAAATCGGCGAAGATTTCACCGTCGGGATTACTCGCTGTCCGAATGTAAACAAATGTACATCCCGTTTCGTCAAACGGGCCGGTAAGGGTAGCATCGGCCACGCGGCCGAATAGCAACGCTCCGAAAAGAGCGCGGCCGGCCAGACCAGAGAGGGACCGGTCGCTGTGGTGCAGTCCGATGAAGAACTTTGCAGGCAGGTTGCCGAGCACGACGCCGCGGCGTTCGAGGCTCTGCTCGACCGCCATCAGGCACGCGCCTTTCGCCTTGCCTGCTCGATTCTCGGTAACGAATCCGACGCCCACGACGTATCTCAGGATGCTTTCATCCGGCTGTACGAGTCCGCGGGCAAGTTTGACGGCCGCTCCAAATTTTCAACCTGGTTCTACCGAATCGTCGTCAACCTGTGCATCGATCACAAACGGCGCAACAAATGGTGGCGCAAGATGGTTCCCTTCTCGACTCAGGACGACGACCCCGACTCGCCACCCGTCGATCCGCCGTCAACCGAGCCCGGGCCAGAGGCGCTCGCGATCAGCGGTGATGCGGGCAGGCGCCTGCGCGTCGCGCTTGAAGGATTATCGCCAACGCAGAAGGCGGCAGTGTTGCTTCAGAGCGAAGAGGGTCTCACCAGCCGCGAGATCGCGGCGATACTCAAGTGCTCCGAGAGCACTGCGCGCGTGCACATTCATCGCGCACTGGCGCATCTCAAGAAAACCATGCGGAAGAATGAGTAAAGGAATGAGTAAGGACGGCTGAGGCGATGCTCGAGCGACATCCAGAGACTGAGATCGCGCCGTATCTGCGCGGCGAGTTGGGCGCCGACGAGCGCGAGCGCGTTGCCGCCCATCTGGCGGGATGCGCCCGATGCCGCGACGACGCCGACGCATTCGCCGCCGCGCTCAAGACGATAGCCATCGACGTCGCGCAGATTGCCGAGCCCGACTGGAGCGTCTATCGCGCCGAGCTGCATCGCAAGATCGCCGCGCGCCGCGACCGTCCGCAAACTTTGCGCGCCCGCTGGTGGTCTCCGCGGATCGCGTGGGCCTCGATGGCGACGGCGGGCGCGGCGGTTGCCGCGATCGTGCTGATTCTGACGCTCAGTCCGCGCTCACAGATCGGAGCGCCGCCGGTCGATCAGCTTGCGATGGAAGACGCGATCGGCGTCACCGACATCGGCCTGCTTCGCGATTATCCCGTGGTCGAGCATCTGGACTTGCTTGAGAACTATGATGTGATCGAGCATCTGGATGAGTTCACGTCCACGGACACAACCAATGAAAAGCGGTCCTAGCCTGGCAAGCGCGATGTTACTCGCCCTGCTCATATCCTCAGCCCCGGCGGCGTGGGCGCAGAACGATCCGCCGCCGGATCTGAACATGCTGCTCAACCTGGATCTGTTCAAACCCAATCCCAACGCAGCCGCGCAGAACGGTGCCGGCGGCAACGGCTCGATGCTCGAGCAGATCCAGACGCTGAACGCGCTCGGCTACCTCGGCCCAAACGGATCGCCGCCCCCCAATTCCTACGCGCCACCACCGCCGCCGCAAAACTTTGAGCCACCGCCGGCGTCTGGCGACGGGGAGACCGAGTGATGACGCCCCGGCGGATAAACTTCATGCGACGCTTGAGCTTTGCGGCAGCGACTCTCGGCCTCGCGATGCTTCTCAGCGCGTTCGCGCCGCATTCTGCCGATGCCCAGGGCTTCGCGCCCGGGCAACCGCGCGACGCCGCCGAGCAGGCGCTGGTCTCGCAGCGCGCGGACCAGTGGAACGCGCTTACGCCGGATCAGCGCGAACGTGTGCTGGAAAATTATCGGCAGTGGAGGACGATGTCGCCCGGGCAGCGCAATTCAGTCGAGCAGAATTTCCGCCAGTTCCGGAGCCTCCCGCCCGACCAACGCCAGCAGGTCCTGCGCGGGATGCGCCAATGGCGCTCGCTCCCGCCCGAGCGCCGCGAGCAGTTGCGCCAATCCTACAATCACTTCAAACAGCTTCCGCCCGACAGCCGCCAGCAGATCATGCAGCGCTATCAGCATTTTCAGCAGCTACCGCCGCAGCAGCGCGCGCACGTGATGGAAAATTACAAACGCTGGCAGGCGATGACGCCCGAGCAGCGCTCCGAAGTCAGCCGCCGATTTCGCTCGCACCAGCAGAAGTTCGAGCATCACGAAGGCGAGCATCCGTTCAAACACGACTGACCAGCGCGCGCGGCATTTCTGAGCGCCTGCAGACGCTCCCGCATTGACGCGCACGGGCGTCCCCTGAAAGATTGTCGCAGGGCCCGCACGATGAGCTCGTACGACGATTACAAACGCCGCGTTCTCGAGATGAGCAAACGCCTGTCAGAGTACGGCTATTTCGGCTCGCATTCGGGCAGCGCCGGAAATGTCTCGATGCGGATCGAGGGCGAAGATGCAATCGCGGTCACGCCGACGCGGCTGCCCTACGGCGCGATGGCCACCGATGATATCTGCGTCGTCGATTTAGAGCTCAAGCGGATCGAGGGCGAGCGCAAGCCGTCGATCGAGACTCCGATGCACATCGCGGCCTACCGCACGCGCGAAGACGTAAGCGCCGTCATCCACACGCATCAGTCGGGCGCGAGTGTGTGCAGCGTGATCAGCGCGCCGATTCCGCCAATGTTCGACGAGGTCACGCTCGCGATTGGCAGCCGCGTCGACCTGATTCCCTATGCGCTGTCCGGCTCGCGCGAGCTGCACGACAATGTGGCCCGCGCGCTCGCAAACCGCTGCCACTGCTACATCATGCAGAACCACGGCGCGCTATGCGTCGGCGCCGACCTCGAAAAGACTTTCACCTTCGTAGAGCTACTGGAAAAGACCGCCGCGATTTATGTCCAGGCGCTCGCGACCGGACAGGCGGTCACGACTCTGCCCGAAGAAATCGCGGCGCAGCTTCATACCGCCACGTTAGAGCGCCAGAATCGCGAGATCGCGCGCAGACGCGCGCTCGCCGCTCCACGATCATGACCGCGCCCGTCGTCGCGTTCGGCGCTCACGTGCTCGATATCCTCGGGCGCCCGGTCACGCATATTCCCGAAGGACAGAGCGGCGCGATCCTCGAGCAGATTCGCCTTGCGCCCGCCGGTTCTGCAGCCGGCACCGCCGTCGGACTCGCGAAGCTCGGGCTTAGCGTCGCGTCAGTCGGCGCGATCGGCGAAGACACCCTCGGCGACGTGCTGGTCCGCGCGCTTGAGAGCTTCGGAATCGACACGAGCCACATCGTGCACAAGCCTGGAGTTCAGACCTCGGCGAGCATCCTGCCGATTCGCCCCAACGGTGACCGCCCTGCGCTGCACGCGATCGGCGCGAATCCTCATTTCACTATCGACGATGTTCCGTGGAAGCTCATCGAGAGCGCCGCGCATCTGCACTTGGGCGGCACCGACGTGATGCGCGGGCTCGGCCGCGGGGGCGCGGTCGAGATTCTCCGCCGCGCGAAAGCCGCGGGCGCATCGACCAGCATGGACATCCTGAGCGAGGGCGCGCCGCGGACGCTCGAGATTCTCGCGCCGTGCCTTCCTCTCGTCGATTGGTTCATGCCCAACGCCGATCAGGCTTGCGGTCTGACCGCTGCGCGCACTCCCGACGAAGCCGCACGTATCTTGCTCGCGCGCGGGGCATCCGGCGTAGTGCTGACGATGGGCGGCGACGGCAGCCTGATGATGACGGCGCGCGAAACCGTGTATCTGCCCGCGTATAAAATCGATGTCGTCGATACGTCAGGATGCGGCGACGCTTATTGCGCCGGATTTATCCGCGCGATGCTGCTGCAATGGACCCCGCGCGAGTGCATGCGCCTGGCCAACGCAGCCGCCGCGCTGGTCGCGCAAGGGCTCGGTTCCGACGCCGGAATAATTGATCTGGATCACACGATCCGCTTCATGAACGAGACTGCGATGCGGCCGGAAGGCCGTGAAGGACAAAGTTCGTAATCGGCGACCAGATTTCCGGCGGCATCTCTTTGTAGATCGCGTTGTGGCCGAAGCCGTTCAGAATAACGGCTTTCTTGGAACCGATCTTCGCATCGTAAACCTTCTGTCCCTGAGCAATCGGAATCGTCTTGTCGGCGTTGCTCTGTATCCAAAGCATCGGAGAGCGCAGATGGCGGGCCATTTCAATGTTGTCCCATTTGTCCGGCATGATGAAGCTCAACCACTTGGGCAATCCTCCTAGCACGGCCATCGCACGAAGCGACGCGAACGGATTTGCGATTACTACGCAATCAGGCGTGACGTCAGGACGGGTCGCGGCATAGAGCATCGGCCCGCCGCCCATCGAATGGCTGAGCAGGCATCGGCGTTCGGTTGCGGGAAAGGTTTTCAGGAAGAACTGGTCGGCGGCAACTGCGTCGGCATCCAGATTCTCGATCGTGCCCGGCGGCGTGCTGCGGCCGTGTCCCGAATAATCGAAGACCAATGACGAGATACAGCTCTCATGCAGCCGCTGCTGCACCTTGATCCAGTCGGCGACAGTCTCGCCACGGCCGTGAAAAATCAGCACCGCTGCCGTCTCAGGACACGAGGCCTCTGCGCGAACAAGAAATCCGTCGAGCACGCGCGGGCCACTGGGGATTGCAACGCGTTCAAACTTGAGACCGAGATCGGCAGGCGTAGCTGCCGAGCGGAATCCGGGATTCAGCGTGTTCTTCTCAAAAGAACTCCAGGGATTGTAGCCCTCGGCGAGCGTCACACCGATTACCACACCCGCTAAACCGAGAACGGCCAACGTCACGGCCCTCAGCAACCGCCGGGGTGCACGCACTGAGACAGCAGAGCGTGGCTCGTTCATTGGAATCTCTTCACGCTCCTAGCGCGTCATCAGCGGTACGAGGCTTACGATTAGCTCGATCAGGATCAGCACGCCGATCGCGACCTCGAGCAGCACCAGGCGCCGGTCGCGCGCAACGTCGAGCACCAGCTCGAGCGCCTCCTGCACGCTGCGCAGCTTCGATTCCAGCGCGGCGTAGCGGTCAACCAGATCGAACTCGGCGCGCAGGTCCTCGTAGATGCGATCCATCGCGGAGTCCTCCCACGTGGCCTCGGGCTTATCGAGCAAGTGCAGCACCGACAAGACCTCGCTGCGTGTGGCAACCGCCTCGCCGATAAAGCGATGCAGCGGGCGGGTGTTAAGCGCGACCGTCCCGCGCTCTTCGAGGCGTTCCACCAGAGTTCCAGTGCGAGCGAACAGGTCATCGACAATCCGCTCGTAATATTCCATCGCGGCGCTCTGCGCCATCGTGAGCGCGACGATACTCGCCCGCGCGGGCGTGAACTTGTCCACGTGCAGCGTGCCGCCCACGATTCCGGTCTGGAAGGCGGAGTCCTCAACCACGGAATAGTCTTCGCTGATAACTTTCGCAGTCAGCTTCGGGATCGCGGCGCGGATACGCGCCAGTTCAACTTCGCGCCGCTCGGGCGGGACATCGTGTGTGACTAGCGCGCCAAATCGGTAGGCATAGATCGCGCCGTCGGAATCAACCGGAATGAACAGCTCGTGTCCCGCCAGCCGCGCCTCCGGGAACGAGGCCGCGAGCTGACGCAACGCGAAGTTTTCTTCGAATGCGATCGCGTAGAATTGATGCGTGCGGGGAGCCATCGGAGCGGCCATTTTATCGCCGCACGGCTCTCGGCGCGATCACACCGCGTCGAGCATCGCCCACAGCGCGTCGAGCGCGCGCCATCCCGACTCGAACGCGGCGGCCCGCGCGTCATCGTCATTGGCGTGCCGCTCGATCAACTCCGCTCCGGCGCGCGCATGATAAACGTCGGCCTGCTGGTGAACCCGAAAGAACTCGACCGCGCGATCGCCGGTGATTCCGTAGAACCGCCGCAGCCCGTCGATCTTCGCCGTCGCGACCGCCGGAATCTGCGACTCGTACACGTACAGCGCCGCGAGCCCCGCGGCGAGCGGACCGTCGCCGCAAAGCTGTTCGTAGGTGCGCACGAGCGCGCGCGAGGCCGCGACGGTCCGCGCGCCCAGCACCCGCTCGCGCGCGACGCCCACACCCTCGGCGAAGCGCAGCCATAGCTCCGGATGATTATCCGCGCCGCGCTCTTCCTCGATCAGGTTCTCCAGCAGCGCGTGCCGCGTCTCGATATCGGCGCATCGCGAATGGATCGCGCTCAGGTAGCGCGGAAACGCCGCGACGTGCGGATAGTACTGGACCGCGTAATCCTGCAGACGCTCGCGCGAGAGCTCGCCCGCCGTCCACGCCCGGTAAAACGGATGACCGAGCAGGCTCCGCTTTGCCACTATCGAATCCAGTTCCGCAATAATTTCGCGCGCCACGTGAAGTTCCTCCCGCAATTGTGATGATCGCTGAATTGCGGGCGCCGATCGCCCGCGCGCCAATCATGCGCAAGCGATCGGCGCGAGGCAACTGCGCCGCACGCGCGTAGTGGGTCAGTTGACTAGCGGCCGGTCTTCCATAGGGCGTCATTCGCAGTCCTTGCTGCAACATGTTCTACGAATGTCATTCCCGCGCGTGGCTGCCGCGCGAGAGCCCGTTCTTGCTCACCGGCCTATTGGCCACTCGCAAGTGAGTGCACGAGCGCCTCGGGATTCCTCGCGCGCGGCAGCCACGCGTGCGGGAATGACACGGGAAGTGAACTCTCAAACTGACCCACTACGCACCCGCGCCCGCAATCTCGATCACCCGTGCGTCACAGCGCCGGATGCTTTCCCTTCCAGGGGCGCGCTTCCTCGAACGCCGCGGCGAGCGCGATCACTCCGGCCTCGTCATATGGCCGTCCTACGATTTGCACGCCAATCGGCAGTCCCTCTTTGTTGAAACCGTTCGGCAGCGTGATCGCGGGCTGTCCGGTCGAGTTGTACGGAAACACGAACGCGGTCCATCCATAGATTTCCTCGCCCGCCGTTTCGATTCGCGTCGCCAGCGTGCCGAGCTTCACCGCGGGACGCGTAATCGTCGGCGTCAGCAGCGCGTCGTACGGCATCAGGCGCTGGACGATCTCGCGCGAGATGTTATGCACCTGCGTGAGCGCGCGGAGGTAATCGGTGGCGAGAATCTTGCGGCCGAACTCCCAGGTGCCGCGCAGCAGCGGGTCCATCAGATCGGGATTCTCGAACTGGGTCGCGCCAATCGCGGCGATCACGACGGTGCGCACATGATCGACGAGCAGCTTGCCCGGGTCGAGCTTGATCACCTCGACGCGATGGCCCATCTCGGCGAACGTGTCGCAGGCTTTTTCGAACGCCGCGCGGGTTTCCGGATCGACAGGACCGAGCGCGGTCTCGCTGATCGCTGCAAGCTTGAGATCCTTTGGACGCGTCGCGATCGAATCAATAAACGGGCGCGAATTCGGAAACGCGGCGTACGGATCGCCGTGCGAATGCCCCGCCATCACGTCGAGCATCATCGCGGCGTCGCGCACCGTGCGCGCCATCGGACCAGTGGTCGAAAATCCGCCCCACCCTTCGCCCGCCGCCGGAGCGGCGGTGATTCGCCCGCGCGACGGCTTGATCCCGACGATTCCGCAGCACGCCGACGGGATGCGAATCGAGCCGCCGCCGTCGCTGCCCTGCGCGATCGGATTCAATCCGGCCGCAACCGAGGCGCCCGCGCCGCCGCTCGAACCGCCTGTCGTATGCGCGAGGTTCCACGGATTGTGCGCGGGCGGGCAGAGTCCGCCTTCGGTCGTCGGACGCGCGCCAAATTCAGGCGTCGAGGTTTTGCCCAGCAGAATTCCGCCTGAGTTTTTGAGCCGCGTCGCGTGCTCGGCGTCGGCGGGCGCGCGCCAATTCTCGTAGTTCTTCGATCCGAACGTGGTGCGGATATCTTTGGTCCAGGTCAGATCCTTGAGCGAATAGGCGACGCCGAACAGCGGCAGCGCAGCCGCCTCAGCGCTGCTGATCTTCTCGAGCCTCGCCGCGTCGGCCAGCGCCTGCTCGGGAGTGACCGTGATAAACGCGCCGAGCTTCGAATTGAGCTGCTCGATTCGGGCAAGAAAAAACTCGGCGACCTCGCGCGGCCGGATCTCCTTCTTGCGCACCAGCTCGCGCAACTCCCATGCTTCGATATACGGATTGATCATAATCTTTCTTCCTTGGTTTTCGCTCACGCGGATGCCGCCACTTCAATCGAGTACGGGATGCTTGTCCTTCCACGGGCGCGCCTGCTCGAATTGGCGCGCGAGGCCGATAATCGTGACCTCGTCAGCGGGACGCCCGACGATTTGCAGCCCGATCGGCAGCCCGGCCTTGTTGAATCCGTTTGGCACCGAGAAGCCCGGCTGCCCGGTCGCGTTGAACGCGAAAGTGTACGGGATCCATTCCGGCAGCTCTTCGAGATACCGGTCCGGACGCGACGGCAGCGTGCCGAGCTTCACCGCGGGCCGCGCAAGCGTCGGCGAGATGATCGCGTCGTAGGCGCCGAGCGCCTGCACGATCTCGCGCGAGAGGTTGTGCATCTGCGCGACGGTCGCGATGTACTCGGCGGCGCTGATCTTCCGTCCGGACTCCCACAGCTCGCGCACCACCGGATCCATCAGCTCCGGCTTGGGACACGGCACCGAGCCCACGCCCGCGGCGATAAGCCTCATGCATACGTCGCGCAGCTTCGCGCCGGGATCGACTTTCGTCTGCTCGACGTGATGCCCCATCTCCTCGAAGACTTTACCCGCGGCCTCGGTCGCGGCTTCGGATTCCGGGTCGCCGCGAGTGATCGCGCTGCGCGGCAGGATCGCGATCTTCAGATTGCGCGGCGCGATATCGACGGCGGATCGAAACGACGTGACCGCATCGGGCGCCCAGTACGGATCGCCCTCGACATGCCCGGACATCACGTCCATGAACATCGCAACGTCGCCGACCGTGCGCGCCATCGGACCGAAAGTCGCAAATCCCGCCCACGCCTCTCCGGCCTGCGGCGCCAGCGTGACCCGTCCGCGCGAGGGCTTGAGTCCCACCACGCCGCAACACGCCGACGGGATGCGGATCGAGCCGCCGCCGTCGCTGCCCTGCGCGATCGGACTGAGACCCGCCGCGAGAGAGCCGCCCGCGCCGCCGCTCGAGCCGCCGGTGGTGTGTTCGAGGTTCCACGGATTTCGCGCCGGCGGGCATAGCCCGCCTTCGGTCGTCGGGCGCGCGCCGAATTCGGGCGTCGCGGTTTTGCCCAGCAGGATTCCGCCATGATTGCGCATCTTCACGACGATCTCGTCGTCGAACGGAGGCTGGAAGTTTTCGTAATTCTTCGAGCCCATCGAGGTGGGGATGTCTTTGGTCGCGTTCAGGTCCTTGATCGAATACGGGATGCCGAACATCAGGCATCGGCGGCGCTCGGCGTCCGGGATTTTCTCGAGCCGTTCGGCGTCGGCGATCGCGCGCTCCGGCGTCAGCGTCATAAACGCGCCGAGCTTCGGATTGAGCTTCTCGGCGCGCGCGATGAAGAATTCGGCAACCTCGCGCAGCTTGATTTCTTTTTTGAAGATCAATTCGCGCAATTCCGCGGCATCGATATATGGATTCAGCATGGCATACCTCCTGGCCCGCGCATTCGGTTCACGCACGCGGCCGCACTGTTGATGGTTGTTAGCTCAAACCAGCGCTCAGCGCCAAACGACGCGCGGCAGTGCTCCTTCCGCGGCCTACATACAATTCGCCGATGACTGCATGAACGCCTCGGGATTTCTCCCTTCGGTCGAAATGACGAGTGTCGGCCTACTGCATGAATACCGCAGCCTCAGCCGAGCCCTCGATCGTCATTCCGAGCCCCTTCGGCATTGCTCAGGGCAGGCTCCGGCGAGGAATCCCGAGGCGTTCATGCTCCGGAGCCAACGGTCACGTGATGCGGCCTCTCGTCCGGGATTCCTCGCGCGCGGCAGCCACGCGCGCGGGAATGACAAGGCGGTCGACGCGCAGCAGTTTATGCGCGCGCGCGCCGCGCGCTAGAATTGTCGATGACGCCGAACGCTCCCCGATGGAACTGCGCAGCACGATTCTCTGGATTCACGCACTCGCCGGCGGCGCGTGGGTGACGGCCTGCGTATGCTTCGTCATCGCCGGTCTCGCAATCACGGCGGGCAGCGAAGAGCAGGTAAACTTCGCGCTGCGCGCCGCGCCCAAAATCGACGGCTTCAATATCGCCGCCGCAACCGTCGTGCTCGTGACCGGAGGGTTCAACCTCGCGCTCGCGGGAGTAGCGCGCGGTTTCAATTTCTCGGCGCAGTTCGGAATTATCCTCGCGGTCAAGGTGATCCTGTTTATCGCGATGTCGCTGGCGCTCGGCCGCGCGCTCTCGATCACCGCGACGCTCCGCGCCGTCGCCGAGAAGGGCCGCGTCGCAGCGATTCCCGGCGCGACAGCGCGCAACGCCCGATGGCACGGCGCGATCGCTGCGATGGGCGCGATCGCTTTGCTGTGCGGACTCTGGCTTATGGGCTCATAATCAAGGCATGAGGCGCAAACGCGGCAAGCTCGATCTGCGCGCAGTGCTCGGCACCGCCGCGATTCTGATCGTGCTGTTCGCGCTCGGCGCGGGCGGCGCGATCTTCTTCACCCGGATACATGAGCAACCCGAGATTGTCGCGCAGTCGCCGCTCGCCGCCGCGCAGCCCGCTTCGCCGACGCCCGCATCCAGGCAATCACCGTCACCCGCAAAGGCGCGCTCCGCCAATCCGATTTCGCCAGCGGGCGCCGCCGATATGCTGTCCGGTGGAGGTTTGCAGACGCAGCCCGCTCCCAAGCAGGTTCCCGCCGCGAAGCCCTCGGCTCTGCCGACGCATGCGAATGAAAACGAATTGAGGCTCCCGAGTCAGACGCCGCCCTCCTCGAGCGCGCTCACTCTCCCTTCCGAGTCGATGCTCGATGCCTCGCGCTCGCACGACGCCACCGCCTATCTGAAATCGCATCGCCTGCCGTTCGTCACCGCGCAGGTTTATCGCGACGCGACTGGCGCTTCTGCTTTTCTGATGCTCTCGGGCAAGGTCGCGAGCGAATACGGCAAACAGGACGCGGAGAGCAAGACGCTCGGCTTCCTGGGCACGCCGAACCTCGCGCTCGACAACCAGATTCAGGTCGATCCCGGAGTGCAGACCGCCACCAATCCCGCGCCGAGCCAGACCGGCACGCTCAAACTGCCGAGCGTGTTCAAGGGATGCTGGGAGCTGGCGAACGATCAGCAGGACGGCCCGGTTCATCTGCTACCCGGCGCGCACGAGGGATGCGTCTACACGCAGGACTCGGGGCGGTTTTGCTATCAGCGCACGGCGAGCGGAGAATTCGAGCCGACCTTTTCCTCGCTGCGGCTCAGGCCCGGCCTGTACGGAAACCAGGCCGACGAGTGGTCGCGCGTCGAGGTGCTCTCGACCGACGGCGTCGATTCGATGCGGATGCGGTTTCTGCTGCATCATTCCGACGCCGGCAACGCGCTGCCGTTTTTCTCGACCCGCGAATCGATCGACGAGACCCACGAGCTCTCATGCACCGTCACCGGCGACACGATGAGTTGCGAAGACCAGGAGTACGGCCGCCTCCGCGGCCAGCCGTGGTGCGTAGCCCTGCACAGCGACGAATTCCGAAAGGTCGCGAATTGAGCGATGGCGTGGTAGCGATTCTTGTCCGTCATCCTGAACGGAGGCTGCCGAAGTGAAGGATCTCCGCGAAGCGATTAGTGCGGAAAGCCCCGCTGGTTGCACTAATCGCTTCGCGGAGATCCTTCGCCTACGGCTCAGGATGACTACAACGGAGAATACGCGAGAGGAGGTTATTTACTGCGATGACCGCCGCGCCGCCAAAAATTGAAATCGGATCGTTCACCGTCGCGTTCCTTACCGACGGGCTATGGCGCAACGACGGCGGATGCATGTTCGGCGTGGTGCCGCGGGAGCTGTGGAAACGCGAGCATCCGCCCGACGAGCAGAATCGCATCCGCCTCAACCTGACCTGTCCGCTGATCATCCGCGGCTCCGACGCGATCCTGATCGATTGCGGAATCGGCAACCGCCTGAGCGACGTCGAGCGCAAGATCTTCGACCACGGCGACGGATGGCTGCCCGACCATCTGCGCGCCCTCGGGATGGAATTGGGCGACGTCACCGCCGTGATCTGTTCGCATCTGCACTTCGACCACGCGGGCGGCCTCGTCCGCCGGCGCGATTCGGGAGTGCTCGAAGCCGCCTTTCCTAAAGCGCGGATTTTCCTGCAAAAGGGCGAGCTCGATATCGCGCGCGAGCCGCGCAACGAGCGGCTCCATGCCGCCTATCGCCATGCCGCGGAGATTCTCGCGCCCAACCTCGCGCGGATCGAGGCGCTCGACGGCCCCGCCGAGATCGTCCCCGGCGTAACCGCCGTCCCTACCGGCGGCCATACGCGAGACCATCAGGTATGCACCGTCAGCGACGCCGGCGCGTCGTTCGCGCATCTGGCCGATATCGTGCCGACGCGGTCGCATCTGCGCGGCCCATGGAATCAGGCCTACGACCTCGACGCGCTCACCACGACGGAACAGAAGACGCTCTACCTCGGCCGCGCGATCGCCGAGCGCACGTGGGTCTCGTTCGCCCACGATGACCAGGTGTTCGCCGCGCGAGTCGGCAACGATCGCGGCCGCGTCGTGCTGACCGACAAAGTCGCGGTGCCCGAGCAAAACTGAGCGCGTGCGGATCGAAACCGCGCGGCGCGAAAGGTTACTTGTTGCGCTTCGCGGGGTCCGTTATACTTACAGCCATGCTGAGCTTGAAAAATAGCACAGCCCTCCCTTTGACCGGCGCCTGTAATTCTTCCCCCCAAACGTGCGTAACTCGAGGAGCTGGCCGATGGCTGAACCTAATCACTTCGAACGCGTAATCAAAGAAGACCGCGCCGCCCGCGAATCCGAAAAGTGGAGCGGAACGCTGCTTGCCTATCTCGAACTGATCAAAGCCGACCCGACTATCACCAAGCTTTCCCACGCCCGCATCTACGACATGATCACGGCGTCGGGCTCGCGCGGTATCCAGGAGAGCGACGATCCGCGCACCAAGCGGCTGTACAAGGACGAGCCGGTAAAGGTGTTCGGATTCTTCTCGGAAGAGTTCTTCGGAATCGAGCGCACGATTTCGCAGATCGTACGCTACTTCCATTCCGCCTCGCTCAAGGGCGAGGAATCGCGCCAGGTCCTGTACCTGATGGGGCCGGTCGGATCGGGCAAATCCTCGCTGGTCGAGCGCCTTCAGCGCGGACTCGAACAGACCGGGATGATCTACAGCATCGAAGGATGCCCGATGCACGAGGAGCCGCTGCATCTGATCCCGCGCCATCTGCGGCGTGAGTTCGAGAAGATGCTCGGGGTGCATATCGAGGGCGACCTGTGCCCCGTATGCCGCTATCGCCTGAAGGTCGAGTTCAATCAGCGCTACGAAGAATTTCCGATCGAGACCAAGAGCTTCTCGAAGCGCAACCGCGTCGGCGTCGGCGTGGTTCCGCCGGTCGATCCGAATAACCAGGACACTTCGGTCCTGATCGGCAGCGAAGATATCTCGAAGCTCGATCAATACTCCGAAGGCGACCCGCGCGTGCTCGAACTCAACGGCGCGCTCAACGTCGGCAACCGCGGCGTGGTCGAGTTTATCGAAGTCTTCAAGAACGAAACCGAATACCTGCACGCGATGATCACGGCGACGCAGGAGAAAGTCATCCCCGCGCCTGGGCGCCACGGGATGGTCTACGTCGATACGACGATCGTCGCGCACTCGAACGAAGCCGAATGGCAAAAGTTCAAGGCCGACCACACCAACGAGGCGATCCTCGACCGAATCGTCGTGGTCAAGGTTCCGTACAATCTGCGCCTGTCGGAAGAGGTGAAGATCTACCAGAAGATCATCCGCAACTCCGACTTCCGCGCGCACGTCGCGCCGCACACGCTCGAGCTGGCCTCGATGTTCGCGATTCTCTCGCGGCTCGAACCGACCTCGAAGTGCGACCTGATGACCAAGCTCCGGCTCTACAACGGAGAGGAAGTGGTCGAGAAGGGACGCACCAAGAAGATCGACGTGCAGGAGCTGAAGGAAGACACCAAGCGCGAGGGCATGAACGGCATCTCGACGCGGTTCATCATGAAGGCGCTCGACAACGCGCTTTCCGACAACGTCAGCGGCAACTGCATCAATCCGATCAACGTGCGCGAGTCGCTGATCGCGATGACTAAGGAAGCCGACCTTCCCGACGACACGCGCAAGGCCTATCTGGAGCTGCTGCAGGACACGCTGCACAAGGAATATCTGGAGCTGCTGGAAAAGGAGATCACGCGCGCGTTCGTCTACTCCTACCAGGAGCAGGCCGAATCTCTGTTCCAGAATTACCTCGACCACGCCGAGGCCTACGTCAACAAGACCAAGGTCCGCGACCGCAACACCAAGGAAGAGCTGTCGCCCGACGAGGGCTTTCTCAAATCGATCGAGGAACAGATCGCGATTATCGGCTCCGCGGCCGACGGCTTCCGGCAGGAGGTGATCGCGTACCTGTGGGCGACCTCGCGCCGCGGCGAGAAGGTCAGCTACAAGAGCTACGAGCCGCTCAAGGAAGCGATCGAGAAAAAGCTGATGACCTCGGTCCGCGACATCTCGCGCATCATCACCAAGGCCCGCACCCGCGACGAGGAGCAAGGCGAGAAATACAGCGCGATGGTCAAAAACCTCCTGGAGAACGGCTACTGCGAATCCTGCGTGGACGTAGTCCTGAAATACGCCGCCAACAATCTCTGGAAAGATTGACGCGGCGCAGCACCGCGAAGGGAAATCGCTCGAACAGGTCCTAAGAGGATCGCCAGATTCAGGCGACCAAAGAAAACCGACCTAACCCCTACCCCTTCCCGCACGGGAAGGGGGTCAGACCTTCGCCGCACGCGGTTTTAGGAGTGATCTTGATGCGTCTCATACAAGTCGTATCGATCGTCGATCTTCAAGCGGTTCGGAGGCTGCGTTCAGCCCGGTGCTCTCTAGTTCGTCTTCCCGTGCGGGCTTCCTGCTGAACTATCGCGATGAATCTCAACCTTCAGTCGGTTGCTCTCTGGTTCCCCTTCCCGCGCGGGAAGGAGCTCAGACCTTCGCCGCACAGAGTCTTGCAATGGATCTTGATGCGCTCGTCCAAGTCGTATCGATCGGTCGATCTTCCGCCCGGTTCTCTGGGCACCTTCAGTCGGGCGACTCTGGCCCGCTTTCGGTGACGTATGCACTCACTCGTATAGGCCTTATGATGCTCGCACTTCAGACGGGTGCTCGCTGGTTCGCTTCAGTCAGATGCTCTGTGGTCCCCCTTCCCGTGCGGGAAGGGGTTAGGGGTTAGGTCGGGTGTCTGAATTAAAGCCGCGAACACCGGTTGTCCGTAATCAGTCCGTCAACGCCCAGAAACTCGCGCTCGCAAAATCTTTGCGGCGCCGTATGACCGAGTCCGAGGCCGCTTTGTGGAAGGCTTTGCGCGGCAACAAAATCAACGGACTTCACTTTCGCCGCCAACAGATCGTCGGCAAATATATCGTCGATTTCTATTGCGAATCGGCCCGCCTTGCGATCGAGCTCGACGGTCTCTCGCATGTATTACGCTCAAACCTCGACGCACGCCGTGACGCAGCTCTGTCGGATCTCGGGGTCAGAGTTCTGCGTATCCCAAATCACATCATTCATGACGATCTGGATTTGGTCGCGCGATGGATTGCCGATCAGATCACGAGCCTCGGTGCGGAACAAAAATGACCACGCTCTCCCTGACGAGCCAGCCAGAATAGAGACCAAAACGAACTCCTGATCTATGCAAAATTCCTCAGCATTTCCGGACACTCTCCCTCGACGCAATGCGCGAAATCGCCCAAACGAACCCACCGTTCAAAAAGCGTTATAGAACGAACGAGATAGGATGCAAAAGACGATCGAGATAAGATGCGTCGAGCCCTCGTCCTGACGAACCGACGGGTAAAATGGCTAGCGAGATTGAGCAACAGATGCTGCACGACGATCCGGCGCTCCGGGAGATCGTCCGGCGGATAGCGGACGCTTATCATCCGCTGCGGATCTTCCTGTTCGGCTCAAAAGCGCGCGGCACCGCTGGCCCCGACAGCGATTATGATCTTCTGGTCGTCGTGCCCGACGACGCCCCGCGCGAGTTGAAAGGAAGCAAGCTCGCATATGAGAGGCTACAAGGAATCGGGAAGCCGAAAGATGTACTGGTCTGTACCGATGAATGGTTCCATTTTCGCGCGCGTGTCAGAACGCCACGGTAATCCGCGAAGGCAAGCTCCTCTATGCCGCATGACGCTGTGCCAATACCAAGTGCTGAGGATGGATCGAGGTGCAAGATGAACGAGAACTGGCGCCAAAAAATCACCATTGATCCGGCGGTTCATCATGGCGAGCCGTGCATCAGAGGCACACGGGTCCCGGTGAGCGTGATTGTGGGCAGCGTCGCTGACGGCGATTCGCCCGAGCAGATCATCGGCGCGTGGCCACAACTAACCAGTGATGACATTAAGGCCGCGCTGAAATTCGCCGCCGAAGCGGTAAATAACGCCGACTTCATTCCGCTCCATCACGATCGCGGTTAGTGAGCGCACGCTTCAAAGTCGACGAGAACCTGCCTCGGCAGATTGCCGACTTATTGATCGCGCGCGGCCACGACGCGGTAACAGTCGTGGAGCAAGGTTGGCAGGGCGCTGCCGATAAAGTTCTCTGGCCACGCATTCAGAGTGAAGGACGCTGGCTAATCACAGCGGATAAGGGGTTCGCCGATCTGCGCCGATATCCGCCCGGAAGTCATGCGGGGGTAATATTGCTGCGCTCACCGGAAGAGAGCCGCCGCGCGTATCTGGAGCTTGCGGCGATCGCGCTTGATCGGCTCAAGCTCGATGAACTAGCGGGTTCGGTCGTGGTGGTGAGTTATCAGGGCGTCCGAATCCGTCGCGCACGATCTGTGGGCTAACGCTGCCGCCCGCGGGTGTGAGGAATCGCCGTGTCCCGGCACGCGCTGCCCCCCCGATGCCCCGGGGGCGCGGACACGCTATACTTAAGCCGACCGCGAAGAGGAGTCCCGCATGGCTACTGGCGACACTATCTTCCGCGAATACCGGCCCTCTGACGCCGAACGCTCCGACCGCTCCGCCGGCGACCGCCAGCGGCATCGGCAGAAAGTCCGCGAATCGATCCGCGAAAATATCGCCGACATCATTGCCGAGGAATCGATCATCGGCAAAGACAAGGACCGCGTCATCAAGGTCCCGCTCCGCGGCATCAAGGAGTACCGCTTCATCTTCGGTGAAAATACTCCCGGCGCGTCGCAGGGCAACGGCGATTCCAAGCCCGGCAACGTCGTCGGCAAGACCGGCAAGGAAGGCCAGGGCCAGGGCGACGACATGGCCGGCGATCGCCCCGGCGTAGATTACTACGAGACCGACGTCACCCTCGAAGAGCTCATTGAGATCATGTTCGAGGATCTCGAGCTCCCGAATCTCGAGCGGCGCGCGCTGCGCGAAATAATCGCCGACTACTCGTCGCGCCGCAAAGGCTATCGCCACGTCGGAATTCGCGTGCGGCTCGACAAGCGCCGCACCGCCAAGCAGCGCGTGATGAGGATTCTCGCCTCCGAGCGCCGCCGCGGCGGCAACGCCGCGCACTCCGCCGACGCGGCACGCGGCCTCGCTCCGGGAGCGCCCGAATCCGCGGAGTCAGACAATGCGGTTCTCGAAGCCGAGAATCTCGATCTCAACGCACTGAACGACGCCGAAGACTTGCTCGATTCCGAAGCGCGCGATCTCGAGGAGACCGACGACGCCACGCCGGGCGGCGGCGCGCGCGTCGCGGTGAAGAAGCGCCGCTTCCCGTTCCATCAGGACGACCTGCGCTACAAGCACGTCGAGGTCGACACGCGCGAGGAGTCCAACGCCGCCGTGATCTGCATCATGGATACTTCCGGCTCGATGGACACGATGAAGAAATACCTGGCGCGGAGCTTCTTCTTCCTGCTCTACCAGTTCATTTCGACTCGCTACCGCAACGTCGAAATCATTTTCATCGCGCATCACACCGAAGCCTACGAAGTCACCGAGGAAGAATTTTTTCACAAGGGCGAGTCGGGCGGCACGTTCATTTCGTCGGGCTACTTAAAGGCGCTTGAAATAATCGCCGCGCGGTACCATCCGTCGCTCTGGAACGTCTACGCGTTCCACTGCTCCGACGGCGACAACTTCGACTCCGACAATCCCGCCGCGCTGAAAGCCGGCGAAGAGCTGGCCTCGATCTGCAACCTGTTCGGCTACGGCGAGATCAAGCCGCTCGGGTCGCGTTATTACGAATCCTCAATGCTGAACGTATTCCGCAAAATCCAGGCGCCGAATTTTCACACCGTGCTGATCGAGCGCAAGGAAGACATCTGGCCGTCGTTCAAGGCCTTCCTGGCCAAAGACAGGGTGAAGGAATGAGCAGTCACGCGGCGCAAGAGAAAGCCTCGCACTCGAACTACACGCTCGCCGACCTGGCAGAATGGGACGCGCGAATTCGCGAGAAGGCCGATGAATTCGGCCTCGACTGCTACACGCAGGAATTCGAGATTTGCGATCACACCGGGATGCTCGGGTACATGGCCTACTCCGGGATGCCCTCGCATTATCCGCACTGGTCGTACGGAAAATCCTACGAAAAGCTAAAGACGCTTTACGATCACGGCGTCTCCGGATTGCCGTACGAGATGGTGATCAATTCCGATCCCGCGATCGCCTACCTGATGCGCGACAACACTCTGCTGCTGCAGATTCTGACGATCGCGCACGTTTACGGGCACAACGATTTTTTCAAAAACAATTTCACCTACCGCTCGACCCGCGCCGAGTTGACGATCGAGATCTTCAAGGCGCACGCGATGCGCGTGCGGCGCTACGCCGAGGATCCGTCGATCGGAATCGAGAAGATCGAGCGTATCCTCGACGCCGCGCACGCGCTGTCGTGGAACTGCCGCCGCAACCTGGCTATTCGCAAGCGCACGCACAACGAGCAGGTCGAGCTCGCGCTCGAAGCGGCGCATCCGCGGCCCGATCCGTTCGCGAAAATCCACGCGCGCCAGGAATTCACCGAGCCCGACCTGCACAAGGTTCCGCTCGAGCCCGACGAAGACCTGCTGATCTTTATCCGCGACCACAATCCCTATCTCGCCGAATGGGAAAAAGATCTGCTCACGATCGTTGATGAAGAAGCCAAGTATTTCATCCCGATGATGGAAACCAAGATCATGAACGAGGGATGGGCCAGCTTCTGGCATCACAAGATCGTCGAGTCGCTGAAGCTCGAACACGGACTGCATCTCGAATTTATCGTGCGCCACAACCAGGTCGTGCGCCCGATTCCCGGCCAGCTAAACCCGTATCATCTCGGCTACAAAATCTGGGAAGACATCGAGCGGCGATGGACCAATCCTACCGCCGATGAGATCAAGCGCGACGGCGCGCCCACCAAGTCCGCGCGCGACAAGCTGTTCGAGGTCCGCGAGGTCGAACGCGACACTTCGTTCCTGCGCCGCTACCTGACCGAAGAGCTGATGCGCGAGATGGACATCTTCCAGTACGAAGCGCGCGGCGAGGACCTGGTGGTCGGCAAAGTCGCCGACGACGAGGGCTGGCGCGAGGTCAAGGAGACGCTGATCAAGAACGTCGGCACCAGCTCGATTCCGGTAATCAAGGTCGAGGACGCCGACTTCGGCCAGACCCGCACGCTGTATTTGAAGCATCACCATGACGGCCGCGACCTGCATCTCGAATACGCCGAAAAGACGATGGCATATTTGCACCGGCTATGGGGCCGCGAAGTCGTGATGGAAACCACGCTCGATTCCAAGCGCTCGCTGCTGTGTTTCAACGAGCGCGGCTTCTCCGCCCGCGCCATGAAGTAATCGGCGCGATCCAATCGTCACAATGAGAGAGTATCGATTCTCTCCTGGACGGATCGGATTACCGGGGCACGGCACACGAGATAGTGGCGCGGGCGTCTCGCCCGTGGGAGAACGGTACGCCGCAGGCGCACCGCACCAATGAATTTTTCTTCTCAGCAGCGCACCGGTGGAATGCAATGGTTCCCGCGCGTGCACGCCGGGAGAGGATTCATTGGAGGGCGAGCCGTTGGCCCGCCGTCGTCCACGGGCGAGACGCCCGCGCCACTATCTCCTGCGCTCTTTGAACACATGTACACGGCTCCTCGACTTTCATGGCAGGATGATGAGATAAGATCTCCGCGCTTATCGATGGCAATTTATGACCAGGGGGAAACGTCGGATGAGCGAAGTTTTGAAAATCCCGCTCAGCGCGAAGAACAAGAAGCGGCTCGAAAAGATGGCCAGGGATACTTCGCGCAGCACGTCCTATCTGGCCAAGCAGGCGATCCGGAATTATCTGGATCAGAACGAATGGCAAATTGCCGAGATCAAGAAAGGGATCGAAGAAGCGGATCGCGGTGAATTCGCCAGCGAGGCCGACGTCAAGGCATTGTTCGCCAGGATTCGTGGCGATCAATAGGAATCTGTTCTCGCGCGCCGCGCGTCACTCCGACGGTTGCGGAGGAGGATTGCCTTCCCTGATTTGTGCGCGCGGGACTCCGCTCTGCGCGGCTTCTTCACCCAGTAACCGCTCCTCGCGCCGCGTCAGCGGATGCAGCGTGCCCGAGAATTCCGTCTCCATGATCGGATCGGGAAATCCCGATACGTAGATATCCTCGGTCTGCGTGCATTTGACCTCGTTCTTGCTGATCAGCTCGAGATAGACCTTTCCGATGTTTCGAAGCGGCGGTCGGCTCCCGATATCCACGCCCTCGACCTTGAGCGACACTGCCCTGGGCCCGTCGGTCTCCGCCTTGGTTTCGAGCACCTGCATGTCGGGGCTTCCGATAACGGTCGTGGCAAGGACCACGCCGCCGTTCTGCTCGCCGAAGATCATGCTCGTGCCCATCAGCTCGGGCGGATGCCCGCGGCCGTAGTGGCGCTTGAGCCTCAGATGCCCGCCCCAGTTGCCGATAAAATCGAGGCTCGCCTCGGGCAGCGTCAGCACCTGCGCGTTGGGCGGAATCACCGGTATGACTCGCGTGTTGTCGTCGCCCCCCTGCTGCGGCATCGAGGTCTGCGGACTCGGCATCGAGGGCTGCAGCTCGAAGCGTCTGCCCGCCGCCCTGGCTGCGGATGCTCGGGATCGAGCTAGATTGCGCCAGCGCGATCGACGATCCCGCCGCGACGAGGAACGCTGCAGCGATTGTCGCGCATACGTATCTCGCGAGGCGCGGAAGATTTCTGTCGCGCTCGGTCATGGCCCTCTACTCTACGCTGCTGCGCCGCTATGCGCGACGCTTCGCTCTTATGCCCTCTCCCGCCGCCGGGAGAGGGCATAACTCATTTGATAGGAACCAGGTCCAGCCGGTCGCCGGATTTCGCGCCGAGGGCGGCCAGCACTACGGCAGCGACGACGATTCGATTGCCCTGCGCGATTCCGTGCGCCGCGACCGCGCGAAATCCGCGCCGCGGATCCTCGAGCGCGAGCAGCCATCGCGGATCCGCTCCCGGATCGACTTCGCCCTCCGCCGCGCGCGCGGTCCGGTATTGCCTGACCGGCACGAGCTCCTCGAGCTCGCCGCCGTAGTACGGTCCGCCGTCGAACGGATCGATCTGATCGAGAAATCGCATCCCCGCCTGCTCGAGCAGTCTCACCGCGCCGCGCGTGTCCTCGCCCACCGTGCCGATTGCCGCGCGCACGACGTCGGGCAGCAGGAAGGTGTACAGCGGAGAGTCGGGAAACAGCGCGTGGATAAATTCCTTGTCGTGGATCGAAAGCCGGTCGGCGTCGCGAAATGAAAGTCCCGTGAGCGGCCGCCCGAAGTGATCCCAGAAGGCGTTGCGATGACGCGGCGCCTGCGGCGGCAGCATCTCGGCTACGACGCGGCGCTGGAACCTGCTTCGATGCTTCGCCAGGTAGAGGAACCGCACCCACGAAAGCTGGCGGCCGACGCGCTCGGGACTCCGCCGCATCGCGGGTGCGACGATTAGTCCGCCCAGCTCGGTCGGTCCGTCCATCGAATGCCGCAGCCGCAGATACTGATGCCGGAACATCTGGCCGAGCCGCTTCGAGTAGCGCTCTTCGTTATCAACTTCCAGGTAGAAATGCGGCGCCTCGGGGGTGCCGTGCTTTGCGATAATCATCGAGGCGCCGGCGATTTTTCCGGAGCCGATCCGGTGAGCGCAGAACACGTACACCGCGCGCGACCGATCGCGAATCTGGCCGCGAAACGATCGCGCCGATCGGTCGAGCAGCTCACGCAACTCGGCGGACTGCGTCGGCAGATTGATCGAGTCGAGCCGGGCGCGCCAGCGCGAGAAGCTGGCGATGGTCCCGGCGGGAAGCCTCGCGCACGAGGAACGCCGGAGCAGCGGTCGAAGCAGACGGCATCTACCAAGTCTAACATCGCCGCCGCGCTCCGGAACCCTTCCGACGCGACGTTCAAACGCTGGATTCGTCACCTGGACTAACCACGTTGCTTTAGAATGTGGGGTCGGATAACTTCCCAATCGGAACGTAGCGGGTATGGGTAGGCTCCTAGGAGGGTGGCTGATGGAGTGGCCGAAGTGCCAGAAGTGTAACGATGGAACGCTGATCCCTCTGTCGGATTATGGACAGGAAGGCGCTTCCGTGATGTTCAAGGCGTGGGTCTGCACCAATCCGGATTGCGGTTTCAGTTTGCGGGTCGACAAGGGCGAAGTAACCTACGGCCGCCGCATCGAGACCAAGCACTAGACGGAAAGCATCGCCACGAAATCAACGCTGAATTATTCAGGCGGCCGCGACTGGCCGCCTTTTTTTTGGACGCGCCCACGCCGCGACGGCATTCGTGCGTCGATGGTCGCCGCGGCCGCGATGCTATGCGTGCTCGCCGCCGGATGCTCGATGCTCGTCGCCGCGCCGTCGTCGTATCCGCTCGTCGTTACCAATCGCGATAGCGGCAAGACCGTCACACTCGCACCGGGTGCCGAGCTGCAAGTCTCGCTCAACGCAACTTCGGGAACCGGATACCTCTGGACGATCACCGGGAACGACCCTGCCGTGCTCAAACCTCGCGGTCTCGGCAACTTCGAGATGCCGAAGGACGCGCCGCCGGGAGCGATGGGAACGCAGGTATTTCATTTCGACGCGCAGGCGCCGGGCTCAGCTAAACTTGAGCTCGCATACGTTCGTCCGTGGGAAAAGAATACTGCGCCGGCCGCGACCTGGAGCATCACCGTCCGCGTGCAGGACTGATCAGCGCGCGCGCTTCGTGAACAGCTCGCGAAGCTTGTCGTGCGGCAGCGCGGGGATAACCCGCCCGTCGATCCCGGTCATCGTATCTGCCGCAACCATCGCATTGACGATCGCCTCTTCCGACGCCTGCACTGCGGCGGTGAACAGCAGATCCATTCGCGAGTTTCGCAGCATCGGAACTTTCGTCACGTCGCCGCGCCCCTTGCCGCGCGAAGCCTCGGGCGAATTCGCGGTCGAGAACGCCAGGAACAGATCGCCCGAGCCGTTGCCCGAGACGCTGCCGGTGCGCGCCAGGCCCATCGTGAGTCGTCGCGCGATTCGTTTTAGTTGATGCGGAAGGAGCGGCGCATCGGTCGCCGCGATTATGATGATCGATCCGAGCTCGCGCCGTGCGGATATCGCTGGCTCGGGCGCGAGCGCACGCGCGATCGGCACGCCCGCGATCGTCAGCTCGTCACGCCGGCCGCAGTTGAGCTGGACCAGCACGCCGAGCGTGTAGCCGCCTGCCGCGCGCGCGAGCTTGCGCGAGGCCGTGCCGATTCCGCCCTTCCAGCCGTAGCCAATCATCCCGGCGCCGCCTCCCACGCATCCTTCGGCGACGCGCCCGCCACGCGCGCCTTCGAGCGCCACGAACGCATGCGCGGGCTTCACGTGGAAGCCGTTGATGTCGTTCAGGTAGCCGTCCCAGGTCTCGGCGACGACCGGCAGCGACCACGGCTGCGTCATCTGTCCGGCGCGGAGCTGCCACGCGATCACCGCGTCGCGAACGACGCCGACGCTGTGCGTGTTGGTGATCATCACGGGCGACGACAGGAATCCCGACTCCTCGATCCACGCGGTGCCAGTCATCTCGCCGTTGCCGTTGAGCGCGAAGTATCCAGCGAAGACCGGAGCGCCGCCGCGGCGTCCACGCGGAAGGATCGCGGTGACGCCGGTGCGGACCGGCCCGCGTCCGACGGCGAGCTTTCCGCTTCCACGGATTATAGTCGCGTGGCCGACTTCGACTCCGGCGACGTTGGTGATGGAATTGAGCGGCCCGGCTTCACCCTCGAACGGGACTCCAAGGTCGCGAGCGCGTGGCCGGATCGTCATGCGGGATTTATTTCTCGACATCGCGCACAACAGTAGCGCGCCGCGTGCTGGAGCGGCTATCGGAAGCGGTCAGATGACGACAGAGGTGGACGCTCAGGCGGTAGCGGGAACCGCGATCAGGATCGGCGCCAGGCGGCTCAGCGCCTGCTTGAGTTCGGCGCGCGTCGTTCCGATAGCCTTGATCATCGGCAGCACGCCGTTCTCGAGAAACGAGCGCGGGCTGATACCCGCGCCGGAGGTCTTAAGGCGTTGCTGATAGTTGGGGATAAGCCCGTCGCCCGGCATCTTGAAGTTCGCCAGGACGTGCGCGAAATCACCGAGCGTGCCGACCCGATCTTCTTCCATCTCGAGCTCGATCACGGTGCGATAGAACCGCGCGTGCGCGGCTTCGTCGCGGCTGATGAAGGAGAAGATCGCCTCGAGGACGGGATTACCGTCGCGGCTGGCGGCCTCGCGTTGTGCACGGTAGGCGATACAGGTAGCGACTTCTTGCAGCGCGCCGTAACAGGCCATCTGGCGATGGGTCGGGAACGGCAGCACCCACGCGCGCGCGAAAATCCGATCCTCGAAATCCGCGAACTCCTGCTCGGTGCGCAAGCCCGAGCGCGTCAGGTATTCGCGAAAAGCGACTCCATGTTTCGATTCCTCGTAACTCCAGCAGGCCGAGAACCACGCCGCGCCGAACATCGAGCGCACCATCTCCATTCCGCGCGCGCTGTAATCGGGCAGGTAGAATTCCTCGGCGCAGTAGGTCTCGATACACTCGGCGCTGCGCTCGCTGTTGTGCGCCGCGTCGAGCTTGTCCCAGGGGATATCGTCAAACAGGCTCCATCGGCGTTTGCGTTCGGCGGACTCGAAGAACTCGAGATATGTGCGATACATCTTCTCGCGCATCGTACGGGAAATTGGCATCAAGGACCTTCTTTGCTCGCACAGAGTTCATCGACTCCGCCTGAGGGGCAAGCTGATGTGGACGCCTCAGTATGGACCCTACCGGCGATACGATCCAGTGTTCTCCAAGTAACATTTCGCGGTGATGGTGATGCAACTCAATATCACCGGCAGCGCTAGAGGGCACTACACTGTGACACTGCGCATCGGCCTCCGCAATCAGGGGTCGCCGGAAGGCGATGTCTCAATTTGAGACGCCGCTCGTGGCGATAGAGCTCCGCTCTTAAAGCAATGCGAGCCTGTCACTGCGGCGGGGGATCATACGCGAGGCCCGGATCCAGCCGAGTCACCGCGTCGGCCAACGGTTCTGAAGCGAGGTTCCGATAGATCAGCCCTCCGAGCACGCCGCCCGCGATCGGTGCGAGCCAGAACAGCCAGAGTTGTTCGATCGCCCATCCGCCGACGAACAGCGCGGGACCGGTGCTGCGCGCGGGATTAACCGAAGTGTTGGTCACAGGAATGCTGATCAGATGAATCAGGGTCAGCACCAATCCAATCGGAATCGGCGCAAATCCGGCGGTGACGCGGATATCGGTCGCACCCATGATCACGAACAGGAACATCAGCGTCATCACAACTTCGCACACCGCCGCCGAGGCGAGGCTGTAGCCTCCCGGCGAATGCGCGCCATAACCGTTGGCCGCGAAGCCGTTAAGAAGAGTGAAGCCCGGCGCGCCGCTCGCGATCACGTACAGTACCGTCGAGGCCAGTATCGCGCCGAGCACCTGCGCGATGATGTAGGGCACAACGTCACTGCCGCGGAACCGGCCGCCGGCCCATAGTCCGCACGTCACCGCCGGATTGATATGGCATCCGGAGATATGCCCGATCGCATACGCCATCGTCAGCAGCGTAAGCCCGAAGGCGAGCGCCACACCGACAAAACCGATCCCGGTCCTCGGAAATCCGGCGGCCAGCACCGCAGCTCCGCATCCGCCCAGAACCAGCCAGAAGGTCCCTATAAATTCGGCGCAAAGACGACGCGGAAGGCTCATGTCCATAGCGGTCTCTCCTTTCGAGTCCGATTGCCGCAGAGCCTACTCGCCGGGCATGCCTAAGTCTTGCGATAGTTGTGTTGCATTATGATATTCAATCGATATCGGAGTTAATCATGGATTTGACCACTCCCGGTGCTTTCGCCCTCACCGATTCGATGGCCGGAAACCAGATCGCGGGGTTCGTGCGCAAGCTCGAACAGCTCGGCTACGGATCGTTCTGGTTTCCCGAAGCGTTCGGGCGCGATCCGTTCGCGCTCGCGGCGCACATCTTGAGCGTCACGGATCGGATGGTCGTCGGTACCGGAATCGCAAACGTATGGAAGCGCGAGCCGGTCACGATGATCGGCGCGGCGCGCACGCTGGCCGAATTGTTCCCTGATCGCTTTATCCTGGGAATTGGCATCAGCCACGCTCCGATGATGGTGCAGCTCGGGATCAAATATGCGAAGCCGGTCGCATACATGCGCGACTATCTTGCGCGGATGAAGTCCGCGCCGTACACGGCACCGCGCCAGAAGAGCGATCCGCCGATCGTGATCGCGGCGCTGATGCCGAAGATGCTCCAGCTTGCGGCGGCGGAGACCAACGGCACCTTCCCGGTGTACATCACGCCCGAGCAGACCGCGCGGATGCGCGCGTCGATGGGAGCCGGCAAGTGGATTTGCATC
>CAWDFL010000001.1:200000-1425099 GCA_963801665.1 uncultured delta proteobacterium
TTGATACCCTGAGCAGCCTGCAGGTCTTCCGGTGGGATAGTAATAACTAGCTTCGCCGCTGATCGTAAGTGGAGCGGCCGATTTCTGATTCAAAGTAATCTGCTTGGCGGCGCCGTCGATGTCGGGATATTGCGGATGGCGGCCGCCGCGCGTAAGGCGCGCCTGGTATACAAAGTAGAAGGGTGGAAGGTTGGAGCCTCCACCGCCGAGGCCGAATAGATTGGCGAAAAAATTCCCAATATCCACGAATATCTGCGCGAGCAGCGGCAAGTTTCCGCTGTTGTTGTCGAGTTGAACGCTCTCGTCCCCTCCTCCCCCCACGTCGTCGGCCATCCCGGCGACATTGGTATGTCCGTTGATCGCGGCGCCATGCCCTTCCCCCACCGCCGCGGTGCCACGCTTCGTGAGCCGCCATTCCTCTTCTCGGGCTCAGTAAAAGCAGCTAAGCTGAACGGATATCATTTACTGTAAAGCGTTCAGATCCGCGTCAATCACTTGAGCTCGTCGGGGACGATGTCTGGGAACAGCTCATAAAGCATTCTTGAGAGCTCGATTGTGGCGCCCATGCTCTTTCCGATTGGTAAGGAGATATTTGGTCAATTCTTCTTGTGTGAGGTCTTCTCTGGAGACATGGTTCTTCATATAGCTCGCGATTGAATCCAGACTCGCACGCACACCCGTCAAGAGCATGTCAACTCTCAGTGCCATGTCTCTAGTCATTAGTAAATCCTCGCAAATGATACTTCCATGGAAGACGCTGGTGAAGCCAGGTTGAGGATGGTGCGGTCGTCGAGCGACGTGCCCGATCGGAGCCGCCTAATTGCATGTGGCGGATATCCGCGAACTCACTGCGCCCTGGGAACCCTGCTAGTCGTCGGGTTTCCAATCCTCTTCAAGGTCGCTTCCGCCAACTCGTGCATCAACTCGGTAGGGCACTTTCGCAACGCTTGCCGGATTATCCGGCGCCCCTCGTCGAATTTCCTTCGCGCTTCCAGAATTCCAATGAGAGTTGAGAACGTGAGCGCCAGAGTCTCTGGGTCCTCGTCGTCATGGATAGATAGTTTGAGCGCCTTCCGCGCGAGTCGTTCAGCTTCCGCGGGATCGGGCGGATCGAGCCAGTCCATGAGGAATTGAGCCTTCTCCTCGTATGCGACCGGAAGGTCCGGTCGAAGCGCTATCGCCCTTTCATAGTACTTCAAGGACTGCGCGTGCGATTGTTGATCGTTGAAATCGCTGAAAATCCTCGCAACCAGGATCAGGTTGTGATAGTCGCCAGGAGCCAGCACGAGCGCCCGCTTCGCCTTTATCAGGGCTTCGCGAAGCGCCGTTTGATCGATCTCGCCTTTCGAGTAACTGCGAACATAGAGATCGCTCGCGTCATTAGCGAGCGTGTCCGCCTGAGCGCTTATCGGCTTGTGGCGATTACTCGAATGCCTCACCATAAATCAAAAAGCAACAGCGCCTTCATGTGCTCCCGCTTTCCTCACTCGCGCAATCTAAGCTGTATTTGTTTTCTTCGCTTCGATTTGCCCGGAAGCGAGGCCAGTTCCTCCTGCAGCTCTCGCTCGACGACCTGACTTTCTGGCCAGTTGTGCCTATCTCGCTGAACGCCGTCAGCTAGCACCAGATTATGGTTAGACATTTACTATCCGGCCACCCCGATCTCTGACGACGGCGCCCGCGAGTTGATTTCTGATATATCGCAAGGCCAACTCTTTGGCTTGCTCACCGTTTACTCCATATACGTCAAAATCTTGGTCCAGAAGCGCCGGGCAGTGAATCTTACAGAGGGAATCCTGGTACGGAGTATCCAGATCTTTCATTGGCTCAAAAATTTTCAGCAGAAAGACTCTGACTCCAGTTACATCCTCAATCGTCCCTTCAATTTCAACGAATGCGCTCACAGTTTCCTCAATGAGCCAAGGGAGACCACCGCGCTCCTGATACACAAAGTAGAAGGGCGGACGGCTGGGACCTCCGCCCGAGTCGAGAATGCCTCTGGGCAGATCGTTTAACAAGTCCCTAAGTCCCTGATGGAGCAGGTAAAGCAGCCCGTCGATGAGCCACTGTGGGGAGAAGCTTCCGATGGACTGATCGCGCGGCGCGGCTACGCGAACCGGCGCGGGCGCCAGCCGGGCTCCATCAGGCCGAAGTACGCGGCGCCTAAGAGCGCCACCGCGCCTGACACGACGAACATCGGCCCGTATCCGTAGAGCATCGCGACCGCGCCGAGCGAGTACGGCCCCGCCATCGAGCCGAGATCGTAGAGCGACTGGTAGATGCTCGAGGAGCGCCCGATCGCGCCCTCGTGCGTGCGCCCGATCACCATCGCGCTCAGCGCCGGATAGACATAGGCGTGGCCGATGCCGCCGAGCGCCGCGGCGATGTACAGCATCCGGTAGTGGCCGGTCCCGGCGATCAGCGCGACGCCGGCGGCGAGGATGATCATCGAGGGCAACAGCGCCCGTTCCAGCCCGATTCGATCCATGAAGCGCGCGCCGCCGAGCCGGATCACGATCGCGATCACGCTGTAGATCGTGAAATACCAAGCGACGCCGACGATCCCGCGCTCGGCGGCAAACGGAGCCACGAAACTTAAGCGCGACGAGATCGCGAGCGCGAACAGCAGTGTCACGATCCACAGCGGCAACAATCCGGAATCAATCAGCAGCGCGCGATAGCTCATTGCACCCGAGCGCGATGCGGCCGCGGGTTCGGCGGCCGGATGCAGCGGGCGATCGTCGGGGATCGTCCACGCGAAATAGGCCGCGATTGCCGTCAGCGCGATCGCCGCGAGAAAAAACCAATCGAAGCCAAGATTGCGAATCAGCACCTCGGCCACGATCGGCGCGATAGCCGCCGACCCCATCCCGCACACGCTGAACACCGACATCGCTTCGCCCTCGCGCCCCTCCGGCAGCAGGTCGAAGACCATCGCAAACAGCGCGACGCGCGCGGTCCCCTCGACGGCGCCGTGCAGCGCGCGCACCGCATAGACATGCCAACCGATCGCGCCGATCGGCAGGTAGAGCGCAACGACCAGGATATCGGCGCACAAGAGCCACATCGCGGTGCTCCGCCGGCCCAGGCGCTCGATAAGCGGGCTCGCAACAGGACGCGAGGCGAGCGACGCAAGCGACCAGGTGCCGATCACGGCGCCGATAACGCCGGCGCTCGCGCCGAAATCGACCAATTGCAAGGGATAGAGAACGAACAGGTTACTCGAGGAGTTGAGCGCGAAGGTTGACCAGAACACCAGCCAAAAGCTGCGCCCATATCCGCCGCGCGCCTGCGCTCCCGCGCTGTCGATCGCGGCCGCTCCGCTCATCGCGTGGCTTCGTTTTGCGCGGTGCGCATCACAATCAACCCCTCGACACCACATCGCGAATAGTAGCCAATGCGAACCAATTAAGCATCCGGAGATCGCAAATTCGCAGGCGGCCACAAAGACATGAAGACACTAAGAAGCAAAAACGAACTTCTCAGGAAAATCTTCTTTGTGCCTTAGTGTCTTAGTGGCCGCCTGACGGTTTACTCACCGCGATGCGGTACTTCTCAGCACCGCCGGGCCCGTCGGCGCCGACGGCGGATCGCCAGTGTCCTGCTCGACCGTCACCAGCACCGACGCCATCGACTTGGGCGCCGCCTTGAGCGGCACCGTTGCCTTTCCGTCCTGCTCGACGTGGAACTGGCCGGCGAGCGCCAAATGCCCTCGCTTGCCGACCCACCACACGGCATACAGATGGTTCTGCGGCTCGGCGCCCAAGCCACCCACCTGCAGAATCGACGCGCCTTCGCTCTCGCTCGAGGCGAGCGTCGCCGCCGCCGGAGTCGGCGTATTCGGATGGTTTGGAGCAAGCGGCGATGCGAGGCTCGTCAGCTTGATCGTCCGCAGGTCGTGCGCGGCAAGGACGCGTTTGAGCAGCTCGTCCGCTTTCGTTTTTTCTTCGGCTGTTCGCGACTTCTCTTCCGCAGACGATACCCGCTGACGCAGGTGATGCACCGCGTTGTTGAGCGACGCGATCCGGCGATTCAGATAACTCGTGCGATGCACCAGCACCGCGGAAAACTCCGCGCTGACAATGAGCGCGCCGGCAGCCAGCGCCACCGCCATCCCGGCTATCGCGCGCCACAGTCCGAGCCGACGCCACCATCGCCGCCGCCGTACAATCGGGCGAGCGCCCGGCCGGGCGCCGGATTCGATTGTTTCGTTGGGAATCATGCGAGCAATCGAGCGAGTCGAACGGGGCAAAAGCCGTCGTGCCAATCTCTGACGCGCGGATCAGGTGCGTTGCGCGCGCGAGCCCAATAAACCGAGACTAAACCTGCAATTGGTCCGCGGCAAGTTGTTCCTGCCGACGCCGAAAGACCGCTGCTATGTTGTCCCGCCGGATTCCGCTAATACTTATTGGTCTGGCTATGCAACGAATTCAGGACTTACACGTTCTCGGCAACGAGGCGCTCATCGCGCCAAGGCTGCTCAAGGACGAACTACCGGTTGACGACGCGATCGCAAAAACCGTTGTGGAAGCGCGCGAGGCCGTGCGCGCCGCGCTTGCCGGGCGCGACCTGCGCACTATCTGTATCGTCGGGCCGTGCTCGATTCACGATCCCGATGCCGCGCTCGAATACGCCCGGCGGCTGGCCGCTCTGCGGCGCGATCTCTCGTCGCAGCTATGCATAATCATGCGGGTCTATTTCGAGAAACCGCGCACGACGGTCGGATGGAAGGGGCTCATCAACGATCCGCATATGGACGACTCCTGCGCGATGGGCGAAGGGCTTCGCATCGCGCGCAAGCTCCTGCTCGAAATCAATCGGCTGGGACTTCCCGCGGCAACTGAGATGCTCGATCCGATCACGCCGCAATATATCGCCGACCTGATCGCATGGTCGGCGATCGGCGCGCGCACCGCCGAGTCGCAGACGCATCGCGAGATGGCAAGCGGCCTCTCGATGCCGGTGGGATTCAAAAACACGACCGAGGGCAATCTCGAAGCCGCGATCAACGGCGTCGAATCCTCGCGCCGCCCGCATTCTTTTTTGGGCATCACCCAGGACGGCGCCGCCGCCGTCGTGCGCACGACGGGAAATCCCGACACCCACGTGGTCCTGCGCGGAGGACGCATTCCTAATTTCGATTCGCGCAGTATCGGCGAATGCGTCGCGATGCTCGAAAGGCATCGGCTCGAGCCGCGCGTGGTCGTGGATTGCTCGCACGCGCAGACCAACAAAGATTATCGGCGCCAGCCTGCCGTCCTCGAAGAGCTGGTCGGCCAGATAAGCGGCGGCTCGCGCGCGATCATGGGCGTGATGCTCGAAAGCAATCTCGAGGCGGGTAATCAATCGCTCGCCGGCGGCCGCGCCTCGCTAAAATACGGCGTCTCAGTCACCGATCCCTGCATCGATTGGCCAACAACAGAGCGCCATCTCCGCGCCGCCGCCTCTCGCCTCGCGCACTCGAGCGCATCGACCGCGGCCTCCGCAGTATCCTGAAGCGGGCGATCTTTTCAGATCTGCGGCGAATGAATGCGGCAGTTCCCAGGAATCGCCGCTGAGTTAGTTGTGGTCCCCGTCGGAATACCTGCTTGCAGCGGGATTCCAGACTCGCCCGAGATCGGCGCGGCGATGCGCAATTTCGAGCCTATATTCAGCGGCCGATTTTTCGTTGCTTACCGACACATCGCGCAGGGCGTCTCGCGATGAATCGGTCCGGCGAAGACAGCTCGCTGCCGCGCGTGGAGCGGGGCGCGCTCGCGCCACTCATCTATTGCGCGATCTCGTGGTTGATCTTCGGGCGCGGGTTGAGCGCGGGACTGAGTACTCGTTACATCGGCACGGGCACCGATCCGACCGCGTTCTTCTGGTTCATCGCGTGGTGGCCATACGCGCTGAGCCAGCATCTCAATCTGTTGTTCACCAGGCTCTTGTGGGCGCCGGCGGGCACCAGCCTTGCCTGGGCGACGCCCATACCATTTCCCGCGATCGTTGTCGCTCCGGTCACGAAGATCGTCGGCCCAATCGCGGCGTACAATCTCTTGTGCCTCGCGGCGCCGCCAGCCGCGGCATTTTGCGCATACGTCCTGTGCCGATGGATCACGGGAAAATTCTGGCCATCGATTCTTGGAGGACTGATATTCGGATTTTCGCCCTACATGCTCGGCCAGCTTCTCGCGCACATCGATTTGGCAATGGTCTTTCCAGTACCGCTGATAATACTAGAGGTGCTGAAATATCACGCGAGTGAGATTCGGACCCGCACCTACATAGCCGCGATTGCCGCGCTTATGGCCGTGCAGTTTTTGTGCTTCCCGGAGATTTTTGCAACCACCGTGATGTTCGGAGTGATCGCGTTCGCGATCGCGCTGCGCGTTTCGCCAGAGCGTTCCCGCTTGCTGGGGATGATCGCGCCCAGCTCCGTCGCGCTCGCGATCGCGGCCGCGATCCTTTCGCCGTATTTGTACGCGATGTTCTCGGCAGGCGCGCCGCGCGAAGCTATTTATCCGCCAAGCCTCTATTCGGCGGACATTTTGAACCTGGTCGTTCCGGAGCGCTTCAACTGGCTCGGGAGCCTCATGCCGATGCGGGCAATCAGCGATCATTTCGCCGGATTCTGGATCGAGCACGGCGCCTGTTTCGGGATTCCCTTGCTTCTGATCGCAGCCGCGTATTGCCGCAGGAACTGGATAGCGCCGGCGACGAGGATTGCGCTCTTTTCATTCGCCGCTATCGTGATCGCCGCACTTGGTCCCGCTCTGCTCGTGGCCGGCAGACCTGTACTGCCGATGCCGTGGTGGATCGCGACTCACGCGCCGCTCATCGCGAACGCATTGCCAATCCGATTTGCGATGTACGG
Organism: uncultured delta proteobacterium; assembly: GCA_963801665.1. Lineage (GTDB taxonomy): Bacteria > Desulfobacterota > Binatia > Binatales > Binataceae > JBARDN01. The sequence goes on from CAWDFL010000001.1 coordinate 206,857, forward strand.
GTTCATGGTCCTCGCGATTATCGCGGCTCTGTGGTTCGCGTCGAGCGGCGCGAGCGTGGCGATCAAAGCCATCGCGGCCGCCGCGATCCTAATCATGATGTTGCCGCGGTTCGGCGCCGGATTCTGGACCACCGCCGTGCAGCAACCGGCAATGTTCACCGACGGCTCGTGGAGTTCGGTGATCTCGCCAAATGAAATAATTCTTCCGCTGCCGTACGAGCGAAATGGCGCCTCGATGCTCTGGCAGATCAGCGCACACATGGGTTTCCGGATGGCGAGCGGCTATACCTCTATTGTTCCGCCGAGCTTCAAGCGCTTTCCCGCGGTCAGATTTTTTCTCGGCGCGATCGACCTGCCCGAGGCGCCGCAGCAGATTATGGCTTTCGCCGCGCAGCATCAGATCAGCGCGATCGTAATCGACGAGACCGATCCTGATCTGAAGATCTGGCGAAGTGCGATCGATCCGCTCGGACTTCACCTGATCGCGGCTGGCGGCGCGCAGGTGTACCAGATACCGCCGGATGCCCTGGCGCCGTACGCAAAGCTCGACGCCGCCAGCCTCGAGACGCGCGCGGTTGCCCTCAGAGCAGATATCCTGGTCGAGGCGCTGGCGCGATGGTTCCGCGACGGGCGCGACCTGCGGGCGCTCTCTCCGGCGGCGCTCGAAGCCGCGGGCCTGCTGCCCGCGGACTGGATCGTGCGCTCCGGATTCTACGACTACCGCGATTTTATCGTGGCGCCGGTTGACGCCGCTCACGTCGCGATAGTGCTGGCTGGCAGCTACGGCGCTCTGCGGCCGCTTGCGGAGCGATATAGTGGCCGCGCTGCAAAAATCTTCGCACCGTTTCCAACGCTGTGGCCGAGCGGAAAAAAATATTCCGACGACGATCAGTTGCGTTTTGTTTTCGTGTTCACGCCGGCCGCTCTGGAAGCCGCTGCCGACGATCTGAAGTCCTCGCCACCGCCCGAGCGGAGCGTATCGTTTTGGCCGGCCGCGAAGTGACGGACAAACCTGGAATGAGGCGCAGAACTGCGCGGAAGGCGGGCGGTTCGCGAGCCGCCCCTACGCAGAAAGATGATCTGAGGATTGGTGGCACAGGCTTTAGCGTGTCGCCCGCACCGGCTGAAGCCGGTGCCACTTGATCAGAGCGGACGCGCGGGTGTGAGTGACTGATCTATGTTTCCAGATGCGCGCTCAAGAGCCGCCGGGACGGCGGCCCTACTGGCAAAAAATCTTCAGTAAGGCCGGCGTCCCGCCGGTCTCTTGAACTCACGCTTGAACAGAAGGAGATAAGAGGGAGCTGGCCGTGAAGACCTTCTCAAAACGGTCCGCAACACATTTGGAATTGGAGATATCTTATGGCTGACAGAATGGCCGGAAAAGTTGCGATCGTCACTGGCGCTGGCTCGGGAATTGGACGGGCTACCGCGATGCTGCTCGCTGCCGAGGGCGCGCGCGTGATTCATAGCGACCTCTCGGCGGAAGCGACAGCGGAAACTCAGCGGATGCTCGAAGCCGCCGGCGCGACCAGCGCCGCGCTCGCAGCCGACGTCGCCCACGAGGATACTGCGCCGCGATTAGTCGGGCTCGCGCTCGAGCGATTCGGCAAGCTCACGACGGTTGTCAACAACGCCGGCACCGGCACCAACGCGATCGTCGGCGAATTGCCGCTGGCCGAATGGGACCGCGTGCACAACGTCAACGTGCGCGGACAGTTCATGCTGATCAAGCGCGCGATTCCCGAGCTCGTCAAGGCGGGCGGCGGCTCGATCGTCAACGTCGCCTCGGTGATGGCGGAAGTCACCGACTACGGCCTCGCCGCGTACTGCTCGTCAAAGGCGGGCGTGGCCGGCCTGACTCGCACGGTAGCGCTCGAATACGGCAAGCACGGAATCCGCTGCAATTACATCATGCCCGGACCAATTTACACCGGGATGACGCGGGCGAATTTCGATCGCGAAGAGATTCGCCGGGTGTGGGAAAAGAAGACAGCGCTCAAGCGGCTCGGCCAGCCCGAGGACATGGCGCGCGTGATCCTGTTTCTGGCGTCCGACGACGCAGGTTACGTGACCGGCGCGGGAATTCGCGCCGACGGCGGCCTGATGCTGCGCAGCTAGGGATGCGGCGCGCCGGGCGGAGACTCCACGAAGATCAAATCGCACGCGCGGATCCACAGGTAGAGCGTCAGCAGCACGACGAACGGCCCCTCGTTAGCCGCAAGATGTACGTGATACCACTCCGGCCGCACGTCCCGATATGCGATGACGAACACGAGATGGCTGATCACGACCTCGACCCCATAGATCAACGCGAGCATCAGGCCCCAGCCGCGGCTCCTGATGAGCCCCATCGCGATCGCCCAGAAGATACCGGCCTCGACCAGCGTCAGGATTCGCGCTTGCTGGCCGTAAAATAAAATTCCGCCGACCAGCACGTGAATCGGCTCGGACGCCTCGGTCATTGGATCGGGGTCGAATATTTTCAGCGCCAGGTGGAACGCCCAGACGGCGGAAAGGTATCCGCAGAAGCGCAAATCGATCGGCCACTTGCTCTTTTGATTCCCCGCCACGACGATAACCACCGAACCTATCAACCGCTGCCGATGCGCTTCAAGTGCGCATCTGACAGCGCGCGACAGAGCGCGCCTGGGCGCATCACAGAGAATCAGCACCGGCCATGAGAAGAAAAATCGGATGAAGCAGGACCGAAACAATCCCGCTGCTCTAACGCTGCGCCGCGCTTGCCAGCGCAGCGCTCGCTCGCCGATAATCGCGAAGGCCATACAATGAACGGAATTCACGACATGGGCGGGATGGACGGTTTCGGCCGCGTCGAGCATGACGAGTCCGATGAGTCCACGCAGTTCCATTCGGATTGGGAGGCGCGCGCTTTTGCGCTCGTCAACACGGTGCTCGGACGCACCGGTGCAAACGTCGACGAGTTCCGCCACGCGATCGAGCGGATACCTCCCGCGCGCTACCTCGCTTTCGGTTACTATGAGCGATGGCTCCACGCGGCGGAGACGCTGCTGATCGAAAGAGGAATCCTTTCCCGGCCGGAGATTGAAACGCGCGCAGGCAGCGAAATCGCGGCGATTCCCGCAGCGCAGGTCGCCGCCGCGAAGCCGCGCGCAAAGAATCCGCGCGCGAAGTTCCGTGCCGGCCAGCGCGTGCGTGCGCGCAATATCAACCCAGCAGGACACACCCGCCTGCCGCGCTACGTGCGCGGAAAAGCCGGCGTGATTCGAAACGATCGGGGCGTCTATACATTTCCGGACACGAATGCGCATCACGCGGGCGAGGCGCGCCAGCATGTGTACAACGTCGCGTTCAAGGTGCGCGAATTGTTCGGACCGTCGGCGCATCCACGAGACGAGATCGTGATCGATCTGTGGGAAGATTATCTCGAATCCGCGGAGAGCAAACCTGCCGCGCGTCCGGCCGCAAAAAAATCGAAAGCGAAATCGCGCGCAGCTACTCGCCGCAGAGGATAGAGCCATGTCCGATGATCATCATCACGACACTTCCGTGCGCGGGCCTGCCGCTCGGGTCAAAGCGCTCGAAGAATTGCTCGCCGAAAAGGGGCTGGTCGATCCGGCGCGGCTCGACCAGATTATCGAGACCTATCAGCACGCGGTCGGTCCGCGAGCCGGCGCGCGCGTCGTCGCCAAGTCGTGGCGCGACCCCGAGTTTCGCCGCCGCCTGATGACCGACGCGGTCGCGGCCTGCGCGGAGCTCGGAATCGCCGGACCCGAGGGCGGCCATCTGGTTGCGGTCGAAAACACGCCGCGCGTCCACAATCTGGTCGTGTGCACGCTCTGCTCCTGCTATCCGTGGCCGGTGCTCGGGCTGCCGCCGGCTTGGTACAAAAGCTTTGCTTACCGCTCGCGCGCGGTCAGCGATCCGCGCGGCGTGATGCGCGAGTTCGGGCTCGTCATCCCTGACGACGTGGAAGTGCGAGTGTGGGATTCGAGCGCCGAGCAGCGCTATATCGTTATTCCCGAGCGCCCGAAGGGAACCGAATCGATGACGGAAGCCGAGCTCGCGGTTCTGGTCACACGCGACTCGATGATCGGCGTCGCGAAGGTTGCCGCGCCCGCGGAGCAGAACGCGCGATGAGCGAGCGGCGAATCGAGAGCCTGCTCGAGGGCGTTGGCGTGAGCAGCTCCGAGATCTTCAGCGCGCCGTGGGAAGCCCGTGCGTTCGCGCTGGCGCTGGGGCTCAGCGAGGCGGGACTTTTCTCCTGGGACGAGTTTCGCGCGCGCCTGATCGAAGAGGTGGGCGCGTCGGACCGGATACGCGAACGCGACGGCACCTCAAATCACGGCGAGTATTATCAGCACTTTCTGCGTGCGCTCGAGCGGACCGTCACCGAGAAAGGAATCACCAGCACGGGCGAGATCATGGACAAGCTGCGCGCGCTCGAAAGCTGATCGCCGGGTTCCCGCTTCAGGCGTTCTTGCCCTGCTTGCCCTCGACCCACTGAAACATCAGGGTCTGGTAGTACTCGAGATTGCGCCCGAGCAGGAACACCTTCGGCACTCCGACGATTTCCGCATAAATCGCGGTCTTGGTCGGGTTCTCGCCGCCGAACAGAATCTTGATCGGCTGCGGCTTGTCCTTGGATTCGATCGTCATCGAGACCTTGGGCTGGTCGAGCTCGAACTGTGCGAGATCATTCAAATTGTCGGAGACCACCTCGACCTGCTTGGCATTGATCAAGAGCGCCGTCGTCGCATTCATCAGATCCTGCGGGATAAACGCATTGGATGGCTGGGTGATCGCGTACAACTTCCCATCCGGCGTTTTTTGAAAATGAATCGTTTCCGTACCGCGAGTCAGCGTGACCGCATCGATTCCGTCGAGCCCCAATAGGCTCTCCTGCTTGTCCGCAAGCTGCTCGTTCTGCTTGATCTCCGGCCTGCCCGACAGATAAATCGGCAGCAGAATGACGAAGACGATACTGAGGACGATCGCCGACCGGATGCTCACGCGAAGAACCTCCTGCGCACGAAGACGGCGATCGCGATCGTCAACAGCAGGATAGTCTCAAACCCGGCGGCGAGGTAGGCGAGCCAGTCAGCTTGCCGATCGGTCGCGTAGAAACCGGCGGTATCGCCCTTGTTGAGCATTTCGCGGCTCGAAATCAGCATTTCGTCGCCGGCCAGTTCGTTGACCAGGCTGACCGCGAGGTCGCGATTCCCCAGCATCTCGATAAACTGGTTCGACGGGAACCCCGAGCTTCCAAATCCGACCAGGCGCGTCATCTGTTCGAGCGGAATATGCGGTGTGGCTGCCCGCACGTAATCAATTTCGGAGCCGACCGGAATCGGTCCCTTGGTATCGCGCGGAGACTGAAACTCGGTGATTCCGGTGGTCAGCGCCTTCGCGTCGCCGGAGGCCCAGCTTTCATGCGACGAGCGCAGAAACTCGTTTTCCTGCGCGACCTTCAGGCCATCAGGCGCATCGGCTCCCACCTTGAAGGTGATATCCACTCCGCGCGCGAGCGAAAATACCGCCGGCGCCGCCATCGCGCGGCTGATCGCGTTGTCTTCGGAGCGCAGCGGTATCTGCGTCGTCAGAATTTCGCCCGCGGTCAGGCGGTAGGCGGGATCGACTACCACCTGATCGGTGAAACTCATTCCATACTGCTGCAGGAACTTGACCAGGGTAGGCGAACCGTAAGGATCGATAAACGCGACGTAGTGGCCGCCGTTGCCGAGATATTTTGCCAGCGCGGCGAGCTCCTCCGGCAGAAAATCCTTGCGCGGCCCTAGCGAGACCAGCACCTTGCAATCGTCGGGAACTCCGCTGGCGAACAGCGACACGTTATCGACCTGGTAGTTATTCTGCTCGAGCAGCCCGCGCCATTCCGAATAGCCAGTGCTGCGATCCGCGTCGTATAGATCGCGCTCGCCATGGCCGGTGGTAAAGTAGATATGCTTGGTGCTATCCGCGGAGATCTGCAGAATCGCGGGAATCAGCTCGTCGGAACGGGCGTTGTCAAAATCGCGCCGCCGGTTTTGCGATTCGACCACCACCTCGCCGTAGCTCGAAACCCCGTACTGATGCGCCAGGCCCGGAGCCTTGTTCACGTCCACCACCTGGTAGGTTAGCTGCGGGGTGAACGCGGCCGCCTGGAACAGCAGGTCCGCAAGTTCGAGATAAGCCGGATCCTCGGTGCGCACGAACGCCATCACCTTGACCGGATGTGTCAGGCCGTTCAGCACGCGCTTGTCGAAATCCGACAGTGAATATCTCTTGTTAGGAGTCAGATCGAAGCGCACGTTGTGCTCTGTGATGATCATGTTGAGTACGATCAGCACCGCCGCAAGCGCGATCACCGTATAAATCAATACGGCGTAGTTGCGCCATATCGAACCGCGCGCCTCGGGCTGCGGCTTTACCTCCGGCCGGTCCACTTCCGTGCCTCCATCGAGCGCATGGTCAGAAACAGGAAAAATACTATGAAGAACAGGAAGTAGGTAATGTGATCGATATCAATTACACCTTTGGCGAAGGTATCGAATTCATCGAACATCGAAAACGCGCGCAGCGCGTCGAGCCACGAAGACTCGAACGCGGCTTCGTTCCAGTTGAGCACCCAGATAAGCAACAGCCCGACCAGGGTCGCGACGCCGGCGACCACCTGGCTCTCGCACAGCGAGGATACGAACACCCCGAAGGCGATAAACGCGGCGCCGATCAGCAGCAGCCCGATATATCCCGCCAGCAGCGGAAACAGCGGGAACGAATGTATCCAGTAAACGTACGCCGGGTAGAGCAGCGTGAACGAGAGCATCATCAGGAAGATCACGATGGCGGCGAGGAACTTGCCGCCCAGGATTTCGCCGTCGCGGATCGGATAAGTATATAGCAACTCGATCGTTCCGAGTTTGCGCTCCTCCGCGAACGATCGCATCGTGATAAACGGCAGCGTCAGCCACAACACCTGCCGAATATCCGAAAATAGCAACTGCCAGTAGTTCTGGATAATGTCGCGCGCGAAAGACATCGTCTCGAAGAAGTTCAGATCGCTCCACGCGCGGATTCCGGCGAACAGTGTGAATACCGCCGCGACGATATACACCAGCGGAAACGCGAAGTAGGAGCGCAACTCCTTGCGCATCACCGCTATCATCCGCGCCGGAGAAAAGCCGGTGCGCGTTCCGGCCGCGGCCAGCCGCCCGGCATCGGACGCCTGGCCGCGCTGCCTCGAGTGTAGCTGCGCCGTTGGACATCGATTACCCCTGGCTAGACCCGGTCTTCCTTGGTGACCAGCCGCATGAACAGATCTTCGAGCGACAGCGCCATCGGCTTAATTTCGAGCAGGCTCCATCCGTGCTGGACTACTGCCGCTGCGAGCGCGCCGCGAACCTCATCGCCGTGGCCGTTGGAGAATGCGATAAAGCTGGACGCGCCCGGCTGGCCGCTCTCCGCGGGCCGCTGCTCGAGCCGCTCGACGTTGGGCACCGCGCCGAGCACCTGCTTGATTTGATCCGCCGGACCCGCGACGGTCAGGAGCGTCTGGTCGCTGCCCTGCAGCTTGGCGGTCAGCTCTTCGGGAGTATCCTGCGCGACGATATTGCCGCGATCGATTATCACCACCCGCCGGCAGGTCATGTTGACCTCGGGCAGGATGTGGGTCGAGAGCAGCACCGTCGAGCGCCCGGCGAGCGAGCGAATCAGCTCGCGGATCTCGACCACTTGGCGCGGATCGAGGCCAACGGTCGGCTCGTCGAGAATCAGCACTTCGGGATCGGGCAGCACCGCCTGCGCGATCCCGACCCGCTGGCGATACCCCTTCGAGAGCTTGCCGATCAGCTTGTGGCGGACTTCATTGAGACCGCAGGTTCTGATTGAAAATTCTATCCGGTCACGCGTGGTCTTCGCGTCGAGGCCTCGCACGCGCGCGGCAAATTCCAAAAGCGCCGTGACGGTGAGGTCCGGATACAGGACCATGTTCTCGGGCAGGTAACCGATTTTACGGCGGGTCTCGATCGAATGCTCGGCGACGTTGATCCCGCCGATCAGCGCACGTCCGGAAGTGGCCGGGAAGAACCCGGTCAGGATCCGCATGATCGTGGTTTTGCCCGAGCCGTTGGGGCCGAGCAGTCCGATAATCTCGCCCTTTTCGACCTTGAACGAAACGTGATTTACCGCACGCGTCGAGCCGAAGAATTTAGTAAGCCCTTGAACCTCTATCATTTACGACAATCTGCCTGTGGGCTCGCGCATCTGGATGGGAAAACGAACGCGACGGCGGAAAAGCTCGCGCCTTCAGATACCCCGGCTCGCGTTCCAGTCAGTCGCGAAATCTATCGGCATTGTACGAACGCCCGCCGCAAGAAGTCAATTCACGCTTCCTCATGCCTGATTCCTCCCCCATTGTCTGACATGGGGGAGGATTAAAGGAGGGGGTGCAGCGATGAAACCCACGCATCGGCAGGAATAATGTTCCCGCCACCGAAGCTCCCAATCGTCATTCCGAGCCATAGGCGAGGAATCCCGAGCACTCGTGCTCCGAAATGTACGTAGCCTGCGGCGGATCCACGTATCGGCAAGGCCACTCGTACGGAAAGCGCGCACGATAGAAGGGCGTGGCACGGCGCGAGGCAAATCGCTGCACCCCCTCCTTTAATCCTCCCCCGTGAATAACGGGGGAGGAATCAGGCGGCTTTATGTTTGATCGAGGCTCACCTATTCTTGACGCGGTGGTGCGATGGGTAAGGCAATAGCGGGCGCGGTTATCGTCGCGATTGTGGCGGCGATTCTCTTCTACCTCTGGGCGGGACAAACTCGCGTCGCCGAGGATCAGATGCAGCAGCAGATCACCGCGCTCAACCATCAGATCGACGAGCTTCGCGACCAGAATACCCAGCTCAAGGGCCAGCTCGGCAGCGTTCAGTCCGAAGAGCAAAACCTCGCCGCGCAGAACGACCAGCTTCGCAAAGCGATCGGCACCGTCAAGGCAACCGGCAAGTTACCGCCCGACCTGCCCTACCCGCCCAAGTAACACACGTTATTCTTTGTCCGGTTTCTGCCGCGGCATCAGGAAGCGCTGCCATTCGTCGAGAAATCCGAGCTTGCGCAGATCCGGCATTCGATCCAGATAGACCTCGCCCTTCAGATGATCGGTCTCATGCTGGATCACCCGGGCATGAAAATCGCGCGCGACGAAATCCAGCCGCTCGCCGTTTCGCCCGAGCGCTTGCACGCGCACCTCGGTCGCGCGCGGAACCAGGCCGCGCAGGTCCGGGATACTTAGGCATCCCTCCCAATCCTCGATCGGCGCGGGATTGACGATTGTCACTACCGGATTGATCAGCACCGTCAGCGGAACCGGCGGCATATCGGGATAGCGCGGATGATTCTCGACTTCGAGTACCGCGAGCTGGATCGGTAGATGCACCTGCGGCGCGGCGAGGCCGACGCCGTGGTATTCGTACATCGTCTCGACCATGTCGTCGACGAGCCGCTGGAACTCCGGCGCCGCGATCCGCGCCGCCGGCACTGGCTGCGCAACCGTTCTGACCGAGGGAAACCCGAGCCGCGCGACTTTCAAAATCATTTTGCAAGCTCCTGGCCGGCGACGCCGCCGGATGGCGGATTGTGGTGCCGCTGCGTGTTCACGTACACTTTTCGCCGCGAGCGAAGCAATCCGGACCAGGCGGTAATCTGCCGATGATCACCACGCAGCGGACTTTTCAGATCAAGAAAGGCGCCTTCGCCGAGTTTCATCGCCTGAGCGCGCGGGGCGTTTGGCCTTACTTTGAAAGAATCGGCGCACGCATCATCGGGATGTGGCTGGTCATCGAGGATGAACGCGAAGCGCAATCGCCGGACTTCGATACCGTGATTCTGCTAACCCGCTACGACAGCCGCGAGCATTGGAAAGCGACCCGGACGCCCGCCGCGCTCGGCGGCGAAGGTCCGATGTGGGAACGATGCCGCGACGCGCTGGAGAAGCGGCGCGCGCTGACGGTCGCCACGTGGTTGAGATTCCTCGATCCCGGAACCGAAACCACCGGCGGTCCGTACTATAAATAACGCCGCTTCCGCCCTCGTGTTATCGGTCTCTCAAGCTTGGCGGACCGTTTACGCAATCTCGCTCATTGCCCGAGCGTGTTGCCGAGCGACTGGGTCTTCTGCTGCAGGATACTGACCAGCTTGTCGTAGCCGTCGTTGTTGATTACCCGGTTGAACTGATTGCGGTAATTCGCGATTACGCTGATCGCGTCCACCGTGATGTCGTAAATCATCCACTGGCCGTTATTCTGGCTCAGCATGTAATTCACCGCGAGCGGATTAGGCTGATCCTGCACCACCACGTTGCTGAACACCTGCGCGTCGGTCCCGGTGGTCAGCTCGCGCGTGAAGTTGATCGTGGTCGATTGAATCTGCGACTGGATCTTCTGCACCGAGTACGACTGGATTCGCGACAGCACCACGTCCTCGATAAACTTCGTGAACAGCGGAATAAACTGGGCCTGCTGCTCTGGCGTCAGCGTGCGCCAATGGTACCCGACCGACGAGCGCGCCATGCTGGCGAAATCGATATGCGCCTCCGCGATCGCGCGCAGTTGCGTCATCCTGTCGGCCTGGGAGAGCTGCTGATTGCGGAACACCGCGATCGCCTGGTTGACGACGTCCTTTACCGCCGCCATCGGGTCGGTCGCCGGCGCCGCCGCGGACGCGGACGGCGCTCCCGACTGCGCGCGCGCAGGCGCGGCCGCATAGAGCATCGCGAGCACCAATGCGGCCAGCGCGAGCAGAATCGCGTAGGCAATATAGGTCCTGGTCCCCGCGATTTTTATCGCGAATGAATCCGCCGCCTGTCGTCGTGCCGCCATCCCACCTCTGCGCGCGCTCAGCGAATCCGCCGGCTTGCTGCCGGCCGTGCCGCGCTTACGTACGATCGGACGCTCTTTGCCCGATTTTGGTTTCACTGCCACCGTGACTCCTGATACTCCCGTGCCGATACGATAGTTCCGCACGCCGTTCTTATCCGCGCAACCCTAGCACGGATCGCCCGCCCAGTTGACCCGTCTGAATCCTCCCCCGTTATTCACGGGGGAGGATTAAAGGAGGGGGTGCAGCGACGATTCCCACGCCAGCGGATCTCCCTGTGTGTCATTCCCGCGCGCGTGGCCGCCGCGTGCGAGGAATCCCGAGACGCCCGTGCACTTCACCACGACTGGCAGATAGGCGAGCGGGAGAACGGGATTCCTCGCGCGGCAGCCACGCGCGGGAATGACACCAAGAAAACGTGCTGCAACAATGAACGTCAGATGACGCCCTATGGAAAATGGCGGTTAGCCAAACTGGCCCACTATTAGCCGTTCCAATCCTTGTACGAGAGTTGTGTATCGGATAAATGCCGAACTCAAGCAAGCCCACTATCATCACAGAGGAAATCAACATGGCGGAACTGAAAAATCGCAGATGGCTTCTCGCGTCGCGCCCACAGGGCATCATCAAAGAGAGCGACTTCAAATGGAACGAGGCTCCCATCCCCGCCCTCAAGGACGGCCAGGTCCTCGTGCGCAACCTCGCCTTCTCCTTCGATCCCACGCAGCGCGGATGGATGTCGATGGACACGTACATGCCCGCAATCCCGCTCGGACAGCCGATGCGCGCGGGAGCGGTCGGACAGGTCGTCGAGTCCAAGCGTCCCGGCTTCGCCAAGGGCGACCTTATCCAGGGCCTGCTCGGATGGGAGGACTACACGGTCAGCGAGGGCGAAGGCATCTTCGGGATGCAAAAACTTCCGGCGGGCACCGATCCGATCCTCGCGCTCTCGATCCTCGGGACGACCGGATTAACCGCCTACTTCGGCACGCTCCTGGTAGGATTGCCGAAGGCCGGAGAGACCTTCGTGGTCTCGGGTGCGGCGGGCGCGACCGGCTCGGTCGCCGGGATGATCGCGAAGATCAAGGGATGCCGCGTGGTCGGGATCGCGGGCGGACGCGCCAAGTGCGAATGGCTCACCAAGGAGGCGGGCTTCGACGCCGCGATCGACTACAAGAACGAAAAGGTCGGCGAGGCATTATCGAAGCACTGCCCCAAGGGGATCGACATCTATTTCGACAACGTCGGCGGCGAGATCCTCGATCACGCGCTCGCGCGTATCTCCAACGGCGCGCGCGTCGTGCTGTGCGGCGCGATCTCGCAATACAACGAGGCCCAGGGCATCGCCGCGTATGCGCCGAAAAACTATTTCAACCTGATCCTCCACGGCGCCCGGATGGAAGGATTCCTGGTCTTCCACTTCGCGCAGAAATATCCGCAAGCGATCGCCGAACTGTCGAAGTGGTACGCCGAGGGCAAGATCAAAAATCAGATCGATCTCAAGCACGGTCTCGAGAACGCGCCCAAGACCATCATCCGGCTCTTCACCGGCGCCAACTTCGGCAAGCAGCTCCTGAAGCTCTCCGATCCGCAGTAATCCGGAGTTTGTATCGAGAACCAGGGCGGCCCGAAAAGGGTCGCCCTTTTTCTGCTGCCGGTCGTCCGCCTTAGTGGCTTGATCAACGAATTGGTTGCATCAGACGCAACTGATTCTGCTGCAATGCAACACTCGAACGTCAAATAATTGCTACTTTATGACAAATCGCTCTGGAAACAATATATTCCGCAGCGTTTTCAACGATTCTCCACCTTGGCACGCTCCCTGCGTTTAGGTCCCGTGCATAGGCCTACGCAAATCCTGCGTACCCAAGGAGCAAATCGATAGTGCCGACCCATCGGGACGAAAATATCGCCCTCGAGCCGACCCACAAAACTCGGATAGCGCACAAGGCATCGGGCAAGCGCGCGCTGTGGGAAGCGTTCTGCAAGGACAAAGCGCTTCTTCGCCTCCGCAACATCCAGCCTCACGAGCTCGAGACGCTGTCAGGGGTTGCGATGCTCGGATCGGTCCGCAGCAAGGCCGACCTGATTTTCATGCTGAACGCGATTCGCCGCGCGCGCCGCGCGAATAGCCAGCAGATAGTCGCCGAAGCATGAGAAATTAGCCGCGACTCGTCACCGGCTAAAGCCGACGTCACTGCGGGCATTTCTCGCCGCAAGCGGAGCCGACCGTCTTCGTCGGTCCTATTCCGGCGAAATTTCCGTTTCCGGCGAGATCTCCAACGTTCCATGCTCCTTATGCGTAAGCGGCCCGCATGCTGTGAAATGATATTTTCCGGCTATGTCGGTATCGCTGGCGTGCGCATCGGTCACCGAGAACTTGCAATGAATGTATGGCGCCTTGGGAGTGAATACGAACGCAATTTTGACCTTCGTTGCAGTGGCCTTCCCTACAATGGTGCCAGTGTCGGTTCCCGATTCGAACGTGAACGACCAGTTGCCGCTGAGCTGCCCATTCGGAGCTTCAGTAAAATCGGCATTCAGCGTTCCCTCTCCCGCCAAATTATCCTCGAGCGTTCCTGACCAAGCTCCGCTGATCGTCAGGGGAGGCTTCTTGGCGTCTGGCGATGTGTCGATATCGCTCTGCGACGGCTGCTGGCTATCGAAGACAGAGCCGTCTTGCGCGCGAGCGTAAGAGGAGCTAACGGCCAGAGCGGTGCCGCTAAGCAGGAGGGCGGATCCGATTAATGAAAACAACCGTAAAGCCTTCATTTTTGGTTACGCCTAGATGGTTAAATTTGGGATTTCAGTTAGATATTATAGTTTGCTGATTTATGTCAAGGATTTGACTGGAAACCACGCTCTACCTCAGCCAATTGCAATCTGCGAAGCAATTACGAGCGTTGTATCGCAGAGAAGACCCGCGAATATCATCAAAGTAATTCAGCGATGAAAAAAAGGCAGTTTCGGGCTGCCTTAGTAACTTGGCGGGAGAACGCAATAATGACTGCTTGTGAGCCCCGCTGCGCTGGAATTCGCAAGGGCATCCCGCTGCTAATCATCACAGGTTGCTTGTTAATGTTTGGCTGCCAAGACGTTGCGACGACCTGGTCAGCGCAGGCACGATCTCCAGATGAGCAATGGGTTGCGATCGCGCGAACGCAGCAATGGGGCGGACCCGGAACCGGCGCTGATGGCACGACCGTCTACCTAAAGCGCCTTAGGGTGTCGCAAGCTCCGATCGAGATCCTTGAGTTCTCCCAGCAATATGCGCGGATGAACTTGAAGATGGAGTGGCTGACACCTACCCACCTAGAGGTAACATATGGGCCGAGTGGAAGGCCGGGAGACCACATAGATCTCGATTTCCAGGTCGTCAAGATCGCCGGCATCGATGTCACCGTGCGGGATCTCTCAGATTCGAGCGTCAAAGCTCGGCTGTAGAGAGGCGCATGAACGGATACTACTTTTTTGGATTTCGGGCTCGAATATGAATAGCCCCCGCACAATCGGCGCTCGATTCCAACAGCGACCCGCCAATCTCGCTTTGGACCCGTCTGTCTACACCTTCCGTGGGAGGCCGTAGACTTCGCGGATTTTTTCGCCTCGGTCGAAGCGGGCTTGGATCTGGCGCATCGTCGCGATCGATTCGGGGGTTGTCGCTACCGATTGGAACAGGCGCTGCTCGTTGGATAGCGCGTCGGTCAGGTTCAGATCGTCGTTGTCGATTAGAATCTGCTTGAGCGTCGCGAGTGCTTTCGCCGGCCGCGCAGCGAGGGTCCGCGCCCATTCGAGCGCGACTTCGACCGACTTGCCCTCCGGCACTACCTCGTTCACTCCGCCGAGTTCGTAGATTCGCCGCGCCGTCATCGGCCGCCCGAGCATCACCATCTCCGCCGCCGCCGTGCGCCCGATAAGCCGCGCGAGCCTGCTGGTGCCGCCGATTCCGGTGGTCAGCGCGATCTGCACCTCGGGCTGCCCGAAGCGCGCCTGCTCCTCGGCGATTCGCATGTCGCAGGCCCATCCGAGCTCCGCGCCTCCGCCCGAGCAATCGCCCGAAACGGCGGCGATCGTGACCACGTTGGTCTTGCCGATTTCGACCAGCGCGTGGAACCACGCCGCTCCCTCGGCGGTCGTCGGCTTGCCCTCGATTCCGTCGGCCAAATCCTGCAGCCACGCGTGCTCGAACCAATGCCCCGGCACGCCCGACGCGAGCACCGCGACGCGCGCGCCCGCCTCGCGCGCCTGCTTGATCGACGCGGCCAGCTCCGCGATCGCGATCCACGAGCCGTGATTATTGATCGCGGGATTGGTCATCGTGACCAGCGCGACTCCCTCCGACGGCGTTTCCAGCTTCACGAACTTCGGCATCGCGAACCTCCCGGCCCTCTGTTGATGCGACAGAATCTATCCCGTCCGCGCCGCAATCGGGTAGCGAAAGAATCACAGGCTGAAGCCTGTGCCACTAAGATGAGATTTTTGGTGGCACAGGCTTTAGCCTGTGGCCTTTTCCGACCAATCCGGTGCCATTAAAGGCGAAATTTCCGCGCGTTTTCCCACCCTAACAGTCGTTAGGTTTTTTGCCAGATTTGTTCATGGCTGAACTGTTCAGCCTTATGCCCAATTCGATTCCATGCAATCCTGTCCGTATGGATCCAAAGCTCCAAAATCTCGACTGCTTTATTTCTCAAATCACGAATAAGATTTCCCGGCCGGGTGTTTGGTACGCTTTGATTCGCAGTTGGCGAAAAAATCAAACGAACTGGCGAAGCCGCGCGAATAGATCAACATCTACAATTAGTTTCTATTCTCCGTCACACAAAAATCGACTGAACGAACCCATATACCAAACATCGTTTGAATTCGCAGATCACTGTATCGCCATCCCAACTGAAATCGAATCACGTCACCAGCGCATCCCGGTGGCACAGGCTTCAGCCTGTGGCCTTCATCGGATAGAGCCTGCGGCGCTAAGGCTGCGGCCGCGTCTCCGGGCGCTGCTCTTCGGCGACAATCAATCCTGCGATAAGAGCGCAGATCGGTACCAGATACGTGGGCATCACATTCTTGAACAGCGACGCGTACTCGCGTCCGACGAGAACTATCAGCATCGCGATCGCGATCACGAAAAATCCCACGCGGGCGTAACTCGTGAGATCCGCTTCGCGCACGATACGCGCGACGCTCAGCGCTCCAAAGAAATACAGCGGGAACAGGAGAACGATCTCATGATGCCACGCGATTGGCGCGAGCAGCAGACCGAGCGCGAGCCACAGGCTGAAATAAATTCCGTCGAAGGCACGCTCTCGCGCCGCGATGGCTTCCAGCGCGGTTACTATTACGAGGACCAAGCCCAGAGCGTTGGTTGGTATGAAAACCGTCCACCACGAAGGAGTCGCAATCGCCGCTTCGAGTCCCCAGACGAGGTTGAAAAGAGAAACCCGGTCTCGCCAAAATCCTCTAGCCAGTATCGCTCCGGAGTGCGGCATCCCGTAAACGACGAGGCCGTACCAATTCGCAAGACCGCTCGCGAGGATTCCGGCCGCGAGGAACACTGCCGTCCAGATCAACAGCCGCCATTTCCTGCAGACCAGGTAGTAGCCGAGCAGGATGCCGGGATAGAGCTTCAGCAAAATCGCTATCGCGAGCAGCATCGCACTGGCGGCGTCGCGATTCGCCCGCGCGAGCCTCCACGACCCCGCCATCAGCACCAGCAGGAGAGGTGCGAACTGGCCGAAGAAAAGCACCTCGTCGGAAGTGCGGGAGAGTACCGCGACCGAAGCGAGGACGACGATCGCGCTCGCCGAAAAAATTCCCGCACCTCGCACTATCAAGATGATCGCAACGATCAGGCACGCGACCTGAAAAACTTGCCATCCGAGATGCAACGACGGCGCGTCGATTCGCGTAAGCGGCGCGAACGCTCCGACAAAAAACGGCGTGTAATTACAGTGCGACCGCGCCCACCACTCGATCCCGCTCTGAAAGCTCTGTCCCCATCTGTAATAGCCCGCAAAATCATAAAGCGCGTACCGCTCCGACAACCGCCGCAGAGTTTGGACGATGTGAAGAATGGCGAGAGCGGCGAGAATCACCGCGGCAATAGCAAAAACGATCGGGAAGAAATCGGAGGACTTCCGGTGCGGTTGATGCGTGGATACAGCCGGTTCCATGGCATCACGAGATCGCGGGATGCGTCGAGAATCGAGGCTCTTCGGGCGAGATCAAACGACCCTCAGTCCAGCGGCTTTCGCGAGCTTGCGCTGTCTTTCGTCAAACGTATGGAATGCGTCGGCGCGCAGGGTGAGCGCTGCGGCGACATGAAGAATATCGAGAGTGCGCGTGCCAAGCCTGGCGGTCCACCTCGATATGAGCAGCCGCGCTTGAGCGTAAACCGCGTCGGCGAGCGGACTCATCGCCAAGACCCCTTCCTGCACGTCCGCGCGAAAAGCGGCATGAGCGGCGCGCAGTTCGGCCTGGCCGCGCTTCTTTGCGGAACAAACGCAAGCGCAGCGTATTTCCCAGCTCCAACTCGGCTAGCGGAGTGACGAGGACAGGTAATGGCATCCGCTCCATGCGTCGCGCGGCCACGACCGAGTTTGCGTCTGGAATGTACAGCGAGGCTAGGAAGCTGGTATCGGCGTAAACGCTCAAAAGCGATCCCGCTCCTGCGCCAGGAGCTGCGCCGAGCTTACCTTCAGGATTCTATCGCCGTAGATAAGGCGCAGCCGCGCGAGGAAATCGGGGCGGCGGCGCGAAGATGCGGGCCGCGCCGGCGAGAGCCTCGCGATTACCCGCTTGCGCTTGGTGATCTCGATGTTCTCGCCCTGCTGAAGCAGCCGCTCGACTTCGGGAAAATGGTAGCGAAGGTCTCTTACGCTCGCCCGCTTCATGTGATGCATTGTAGCATCACATGGATTGCCCACAAGAGCCATTGCGGCCTGGACGCCGTGAAAAAATCGGCGATCAAGTCGCGGCACTGGAAACCGGTTGCGCCGATTCGCCGAGCTTGCCGCTTTGCGATCTGGCCGCGAGAATTATGAAAACCAAAAGGACGATATTCAGGAGCGGAGACATCGGTATCAATGCGTGTTTCGCAACGTTCCGATCGGCAATCGGAGCGAGCCATGCAAGCGCCAGCGCCGACTTCTCGAAGGGAAGAAAGCCGCGCTCGAGCCCGTCGATCGCCAGCCACGCGATCGCAACTCCGAGCAGGGTCAAATCATAGTCGAACAGGTACGGGGTCGCGAGCAGGCCGCAAACCACGAGCGCGGCGGCCTTGAGGCGATAGGAATGATTCCCGGTCCACAGCCATACCAGCGCGAGCACCGCCGACAGCGCCGCGACCGCCTGGATCGCATACCCGGTTCGCAGCGACAGGCCCCACAGCCGTGCGACAGCGAGGATGCTCTGCTGGTAGTAGTAGGGGATCGCGCCGTGATCGAGCACGATCATGCGCGGCAGCCACAGCGAATCGAAAAACGTGCGCCAGGTCCCCGCCCCGAACGCGAGCAGCGACAGCGCGATGATCGCCAACGACGAAACGGCGCCGGCCAGCAAGCATCGCCATCGCCCCGTGACTATCAGAACCAGCGGCACCAAAATTCCGAGTTGCGGCTTGATCACCAGAAGCCCGAACAGAAAGCCGGCGAGCACCGGCTGCTGTTCCAGGTAAAGCAGGCCGCCGCCCAGCAGAGCGGCGCTCAGAAAACCATTCTGCCCGTTGATTAGATTGATCCATGCTCCTGGAAAAGCGAGCGCGAGCCATACCGTCGGCTTCCGCGGCGCGATTTTTCGCAGCACCGCCAGGTACGCCGCGAGAGTCGCCAGGATCCATCCGGCCAGCGCCCAGATGTAGGGAATCAGAGCAAGCGGTAGAACGACCAGAAGAAAAGTCGGCGGATAGTACCATCCGACCAGGTTCACGTCGCGTCCGCCAACCGCGGTCCGTTCCGCCACGTGGATCTTCGCGAGATCGTAGACTTGCCGAGGATGTCCCGAGAGAGCCAGATACGAGCCGGCCCAACTATTGACGAAATCGGCGCCGAGCGCGGTGCCCTCGCGATCGACCATCCCATGCATCGCGCTGATCCACAGAATATAGGTGAGCACGTATGCGGCGACAAAAAGCTTGGGATAGATCGAAAGACGGCGGGCCGTGATCCACGGCGCATCGCGCAGCCAACTCAACACCGATCCCTGAGGATGCGAACTCACCAACCCCACCAATGCCTGCCGGGAAAACTCTACCAGAGGCCCGACGGCCCTCAAATGCTTGCGTACGAAGATGGAATAAAGAAGAAAGTCCTGGTGATCCCAGCGGGAGTCGAACCCGCGTTCCCGACGTGAGAGGCCGGTGTCCTAACCACTAGACGATGGGACCGTCCATCGAATCGATGCGCACCCCCCATCGTGAAGATGGAAGGTTGGCTGAGGAGGAAGGATTCGAACCTTCAATCCCCTGATCCAGAGTCAGGTGCCTTGCCAGTTTGGCCACTCCTCAGCGCTGTGCGAAATATATCCAACCCCCCGCCCCCGCGCCACTGTCGGATGCCGCCGCGCTCGTCGCCGCTCGGGCTGTCCCTCTCCCAATAGGTTTGGGAGGTACCACTGACACGCGGGGACGCGCGCCGCGCGCGGCGGGTGAGGAACCTCCTACAGCACAGACTCTTTGTTCGCTTCTATCGTTAAGCGACGTCGCGCCTGCATCAGCCGGTGATTCGCGGTCGCGGTGCCTGAGAGATTTTTTATTCTGTCGGTCCCTCACCCGCGCGTCACGGCGATTGCTGAAAGGAGCAATCGCCGCGCCGCGCTGCCCTCTCCCAAACTGGGAGAGGGAATACGAAGATACAAAGATCAGACAGGGAGGATCAGCGGCCGCCGGAGGCTTGGGTGCGTAGCGTCTCGGCGTGGCGGTTGCACAGGGCGTCGCAGCGGCTCAGGAGGCCTACGTCGGCGCAGTGATGCTCGATCATGAAGCCCAGCTCGCCGAGGTCGTGCACCAACAGCCGCAGGCATCGCTCGTATTCGTCGGGGGCCTGCACCGCCTTCAGCAGCTCGGCGACCAGATCCTCGAGCTCGGTCTCTTCGACCTCCAGCGCCATCGCGAGCGCGCGCTGAATCTTGAGCCCTGGTCCGGCTTCGCGATGGAACCGCTCGAGCATCGCGCGCAGTTTCACGATGGTCGAGTCTTCGAGCGAAATCGGACTCGGCTTGTCGAGCAGACCCTCGATGTCGAGCACCGTCGAGACCAGGTCGAGCGCGCCGACGTGGCGCGCCTCGTCACGCGCCATCCCGAACCAGAAGTCGCGCAGCTTGGCATCGCCGGCAAAAATTTTCGCCATCTGCGCATACAGAGACATGCTCTGTTTTTCGAGCGCGATCGTGGTCTCGAGCGCTTCGCGTGTAGTGGACATCCTGGCCGCGATACTATCGTGCGCCGTGGCGGGGCGTAAAGCACGCAGGCGCGGCCATTTACATGGCCGCGCCTGCTATTTGTAGCGCTCCGTTCGCGGGTCGCCTACTTGGCCAGCTCGGTCGCGCGCGTCTCCCTGATGACAGTTACCCGAATCTGCCCGGGATAGGTCATGTCGGTTTCGATCTTCCGTGCCACGTCGCGCGCGAGCATCACCGTGTCCTCATCCGTGATCTGATTGGGCTCGACGATCACGCGCATCTCGCGGCCGGCCTGCACCGCGAAGCATTTCTCGACGCCTTTGAACGACTTGGCGATCTTCTCGAGGTCTTCGAGCCGCTTGACGTAGCTTTCGAGCACTTCGCGCCGCGCGCCCGGACGCGCACCCGACAGCGCATCGGCCGCATCGACCAGAGGCGCGAGAATCGTTTCGGCCTTCACTTCCTCGTGATGCGCCGCGATCGCGTTGACGATCTTCGCCGATTCGCCGTACTTGCGCGCGAGCTCGCCGCCGATCAGCGCGTGCGAGCCTTCGACCTCGTGCGTCAGCGCCTTGCCGATATCGTGCAACAGCGCGGCGCGGCGTGCCTGCTTTTCATTGAGGCCCAGCTCCGCGGCCATCGCGCCGCAGATAAACGCCGCCTCGATCGAATGCATCAGCACATTCTGCGCGTACGAGTACCGGTACTTGAGCATCCCGAGCAGCTTGACCAGCTCCGGATGAATCCCGTGGACGCCGACTTCGATAATCGCGCGCTGTCCGGCTTCGCGGATTGATTCCTCGACATCCTGCTCGGCCTTGCGCACGACTTCCTCGATCCGTCCCGGATGAATCCGGCCGTCGGAGATGAGCTTCTCGAGCGCGACCCGCGCGATCTCGCGCCGAATCGGATTGTGGCACGAGATCACCACCGCTTCGGGCGTGTCGTCGATAATTATATCGACGCCGGTAGCGGCCTCGATCGCGCGGATATTGCGGCCCTCACGCCCGATGATGCGGCCCTTCATTTCGTCCGAGGGCAGCGCGATCACCGAGACGGTGCGCTCGGCGACGAACTCGCCCGCGAGCCGCTCGATCGCGATCGACACGATTCGCTTGGCGCGGCGGTCTGCCTCCTCACGCGCCTCTTCCTCGATCACGCGGATATGCTTGGCCGATTCGGTGCGCGCCTGCCCAAGCATCTCGTCCATCAGGGTGCGCTTGGCTTCCTCGCGCGTAAGCCCGGCCACTGCTTCGAGCTTGGTGCGGGCCTCGTCGATCAGCGCCTGATGCTGCGCGAGCTTTTCCTCGAGCAGCGTCTGGTTCTGCGCCTCCTTGTCGGCGAGATTTTTCTCACGGGTGCGGATTCCCTGGTCGCGGCGATTGAGATCGGCTTCGCGGCGCTCGAACGCCTCTTGCCGCTTCTCGAACGCCTCTTCGCGCGCCTCGTGCTTGGCCTCCGCCGCCTGCAACTCGCGCCTGCGGTCGCGAACCTCGCGCTCCGCATCGGCGCGCGCGCCGACGAGCAGATCTTTGGCCTTTACTTCGGCCTCTTTGACGATCAGTTCGCTTCTGGTTTGAGCCTCCCTGGCTATCTCTTTGCTGATTTCTTCGGCCTGAGCGCGCGCGGCTTCATGATCGACGGCGTCAGTGCGCCGCCGCATCATTCCCCACACAAAGAAGACCGCGCCACCAACAACGAATCCCAGGATTGCGGTTATCAGAGCCATCCTGGCGTACCTCCTTGACCCGCCGTATCGCACGGATGCGCGCACGCATCCGCGGCGCGATAAACGGCGGACTCGGTGACGATCAAGTTGAGCCGCCGATCGAATGATTCTTCAGGAATCCGATCGAGCAGCTGGAACGAATAGGCAAGACCAACCGTGATCGCTTCCGCGCAGAAATCCGCGAGAAAACGATCATAATGGCCTTGGCCGCGTCCCAGCCGCTGGCCCATCTTTCCGAACGCGACGCCGGGAACGCATACCAGGGCGCCGCGAAGATCGCCGGGCGAAGCAGGAGGCGCGTCCGCCGGCGGCTCGAGAATTCCGAATGCTCCCGGAACGAGCGCCTCGATCGCGACGACCTGCGCCGCTTCGTAACGGCGGCGCGCGCGGTCGTACCGCGGCAGCATC
Source organism: uncultured delta proteobacterium (assembly GCA_963801665.1). Taxonomy (GTDB): domain Bacteria; phylum Desulfobacterota; class Binatia; order Binatales; family Binataceae; genus JBARDN01. The sequence goes on from CAWDFL010000001.1 coordinate 229,241, forward strand.
ACCGTTTTCCGCGCGGCGAGCGCGTCCCCGAGGATCGATTCAGTCGAGACTTCGTTGTCCGTGGAGGCGTAGAGCACAACGGTTTGCGCGCGGCGGTAGAAATCCGCGGCGAGCAATCGCCGCGCGATATCCCGCGAACACGCGCGTGCGCACTCGGAGGTTATTGCGGCGCGGCAGTCCGTCAGGATCGCGCGCAGGTATTTCTTTTCGTCCGCCACGGACCCTCGCCATGGCGGGAGCGGGATTAACTACTCAACCACTGAACGCATCGGCGCCGTATCGTGGATGGCGCCAGGTCTCCCCGGGCGGCGCGCCCATCAGCGCGCCACGATGCTTACCGCATCTATTCGCCACGGCCTTTACAAAACCTCTCACGGGTCCAAAAAAATTTGGTCTCGCGTTGTGGTTAGTTGCTATCAAACCGACTTCCCCGCCCCCGTACCGTAAACTTCGGGAAATCCATTAAATGGGCTGCGCGCCAACTGTGGCTATGCCTGGGTGCCGTCAATTGCTGCGCTGAGCCTCTTGTTCATCGCCTCGATACGCTCGACCAATGCCTGATGCTCAAGGCGCAGGCGTTCGAGCTCGTCGGCGAAGTTAAGCGCGGCCAGGATCGCAAGATGAATCGAACTCACTGCTTGCGTTCCGCCGCCACGAATCTCCTTGATCTTGGCGTCCACCGCGTGTGCCAGGTCTTGCACGTAAGTGTCGCCGCCATCGCTGGCGACAGTCAGGGCCTGGCCCATTATTTGGACGTTGACGCCTTTCATATCGCGGCCGAATTACGTCGTCAGCCTAGTTCTATCCCGTCAAACCGCGACAGGATTTTTTCGATCCTCGCGCGCACCTCGGTACGCTCGGTCTCGTGCAGCTTGCGCTCCTGCTCGAACTGGCGCGCTTGCGCCTGGGCCTCGGCCAGCCGCTTTTCGCTTTCGGCCAGCTTCTGCGCGAGCGCATCATTTTCGCGGCGCAATTGCTGGAGCCGGTTTACCGAGGATTGAATCCGCTCGTCTAGCTGCTTTAGAACGTCGATCGGGGTCGCCATAAGACAAAACTTCTACCTTTAGTTTAATTTTCGATAAACCAGCCTGTCAAGCCGCATAAGAACCACTTGCACTCACGCTCTCGCCCTCGCCGCTTTCGAATAGCGCTTCGACGAATTCGCGTGCGTCGAACTCCCGCAGATCTTCGATTCCTTCCCCCAGGCCCACGAACCTGACCGGCACGCCGAGCCGGTCCGCGATCGCGACGATCACGCCGCCCTTGGCGGTGCTGTCGAGTTTCGCCAGCACCACGCCGGTCAGCGGCACGGCGTCGCCGAAAATCCGCGCCTGGCTGAGCGCGTTCTGCCCGGTGTTCGCGTCGAGCACCAGCCACGTCTCGTGCGGCGCGCCGGGGAGCTCGCGCGCGACCACTCGCGCGATCTTCTTGAGCTCCTCCATCAGGTTGACTTTGGTCTGCAAGCGCCCCGCGGTGTCGATTATCACCGCGCCGGCCTTGCGTGCGAGACCAGCCTTGACCGCGTCGAAGGCAACCGCGGCAGGATCGCTGCCCGGCTGATGCTTGATCATCGAAGCGCCGACGCGGTCGCACCAGACCTCGAGTTGCTCGATCGCCGCCGCGCGAAAAGTATCCGCCGCCGCGACCACCACCGCGCCGCGCTCGACGCGCATCCGGGCCGCGAGCTTGGCGACCGTCGTGGTTTTGCCGACACCGTTGACGCCCACCAGCATGATCACGAGAGGGCCGTCGACGGGCGCGGCGGGAGCGCGGTCCGCGCTGGCGAGAATCGCGGAGATCTCCGTTTTCAGTGCGTCGCGAATGACGTTCGGGACGATTGTCGTTGCCCAAGCGTTCGCGCACGGCAGCGGCAAGTTTCATCGAGGATTCGACACCGACATCGGCGGCGATCAAGGCTTCCTCCAGGCCTTCGTAAATCTCGTCGGCTTTTTTCGCGCCCGTGATCGCGGCGCGGATTCGCGCGAGGAAATTCTCGCGCGTCTTGCGCAGCCCGATCCCGATTCGCACCGGCGCTCGCACTGTGTCAGCCGGTGGCGATACTGACGGAGCTTCCGGCGCCGGAATTTCATCCGCGACGGCCGGCGACTCCGGCGCCGCGGAGGGTCCATGCGGCGCGGCCGGCGGCGGCTGTTGCAAATCCTCGATCGGAGGCGCTGCCGGAGGAATTTCCGGAGCCGCCGATTGCGGAGGAACAAGCGTGCTCGGCCGCGCCTTGCGCAGGCTCCATTGGATCAGCACGCCGACGAAGGTGATACCGGCGCCCACGACAATCGCGATGAAAATGATTATGAGGGTATCAAGTGCGGTCACGATCTGCCTCGGGAAAGCGCCGCGAATATGGCGCGGAGTTAGAATAACAGCATCGCCGCACGATCTGAAACGCGGCCGCGAATATGAAGCCTCGCGAGTCCACAGCCGCATCGGCGTTTGATTCCTGCCCGCGGCTTGAGAGACCGCCGACAATTGCGACGACGCGATCTGTAATGACCGGCGAGTCGCCGGCCCTACTGAATAAAGGCCTAACGCCAGTAGGGCCGCCGTCTCGGCGGCCTCTTTCCTGAGCGTGCGCTGGAAGCAATGCCCGCGATGCGGCTATAACAATCTTCGATGCGCGACGGCGCGCAGAGGAGTTACTCCGATGGGCAAGCTCGAAGGTAAAGTTGCGATCGTAACCGGCGCGAGCCGCGGAATCGGAAAGGCTATCGCCGACCTCTTCGCCGCTGAAGGTGCGCGCGTCGTGTGCAGCGCACGCACGCTGCATGAAGGCGACCATCCGCTGGAAGGCTCGCTCGAAACTACCGTCGCGGCGATCAAGAAAGCAGGCGGACAGGCGTCTGCGGTCACTTGCGACGTCTCGTCTGAGGAAGATTGCGAAAACCTCGTCGCCGAGACGCATCGCCTCTATGGACCGGTCGATATCCTCGTCAACAACGCGGCGCTGACCTATTTCATCCCGGTTAAAGATTTCCAGCCCAAGCGATGGATGCGCTCGTTCCAGGTGAACGTGCACGGGCCGTTCATGCTCTCGCGCCTCGTGCTGCAGGACATGATTCCGCGCAGGTCCGGATCGATCGTCAACATTTCGTCGGGCGCGGCAATCGGGCCCGGCCGCGGACCCTACGACAACAAGGAAGTGCACATCGGCGGCGTCTGCTATGGCGCGGAGAAAGCGGCGCTCGAGCGGATGACGCAGGGGCTCGCGTCCGAGGTTTACAGCGACAATATCTCCGTCACCTGCCTGTCGCCGTCGGAAGTGGTTGTCACCCCCGGCACCGTCTATCACCATCTGGTGACAGGACCGCAGGACGGCGAGCCAGTCGAATACATGGCGCGCGCGACGCTGATCCTCGCGACCGAGCCGGTGAAGAAGATCACGGGCCGGGTGACCTACAGCCAGGAGCTGATGAAGGAATACGGGCTGTTGAAAGAAGGCCGCGGAATCGGCTTCGATCGCAAAGGCAGCGGCTACAGTTTGATCTGACCTGGTCGGCGCAGTAGCGAGAATCGCGGATGACGACGCGTCTGGAATTGACCGATGACCCTTCGGCCGACGCCGAAAAACTGATCAGCGACGGATTGGATCAGTTCAATTTTCAGATCACAGGGCAACAGCATTCGCGTCCGCTGTCGGTAGTGATCCGCGACGCGGAGAGCGGCGAGGTATCGGGAGGTCTCGTCGGACGGACCTCGCTTGGTTTGTTTTTCGCCGATTTGATTTTTGTTCCTGCATCGCTGCGCGGCAGTGGCGTCGGAGCAAAGGTCATGCGGATGGCGGAAGCTGAAGCGATCACGCGCGGATGCAGCCAGGCGTTCCTTTTCACGATCGCATTTCAGGCACCGGAGTTTTACCGGCGGCTCGGTTACGAGGAATTCGGCAGGATCGTCTCAGGTCCGCCGGACCAGGCGCGAATCTTCTTCAGAAAGAAACTCGGTTGATCACGACCGCAAGAGGCCGCCGTGGCTGCGGCCCGCGGGCGTTAAGGCTTTTCCCAAGTAGGACCGGCGTTTCGCCGGTCCTACCAGGCGCGATTCGAGATTTATCGGCAGCCACTCTCAGCGAGCGGTGAACAGATTACGCGGCGCGTTCGGATTTGTTCGCGGTTTCGGTCGCGCTTCCGGCTTGGCCGAGAATCCGTCGCGCTTCAGATCCGGACGCAGGACTTCGATCGGATCGCGCAAGTCGTCGACATATCCGAGCGCGTAGGCGCCGAGCCTGTAGCCCATCAGGCGCAGGAGATCGACCGGCAGCGTGCGCGCGATCTCGGGCGGCGTCGCGAGATACTGATTCTCTTCCTGGCGGAGCCACGAAACATTGTAGGTGATGTTGATTCCATAGCGCGTATCGTTCGATCGGTTCGCGCCGCCCCCGTGATAGACGCTGCCCGAATAGAACAGGATCGAGCCCTTCGTCATCTCCGCGGGTATGGAATCTTTCTCTTCGAAGCGGAGGCGATCCTCCAGATGATTGCTGCCTGGAATGACGCGGGTCGCGCCGTTCTCTTCGGTGAAATCGGTCATCGCCCAGATCGTATTGCACTGGACCTCGTAGCCCTTGGGGAAGGGAAAAAAGTCGAACGCCCACTGGTCGCGATGAATCGTCTGCGCCGGTTCGTTCGGGCCGATCGCTATTACCTGGGTCAGATGAATCTGGTAGCTGGTCGCGTGGCCTAGAAATTTCGCGCACGCCGCGAGCACCAGCGGATGCATCACGAAGTCCCGGCTCATCGGCGATCGCGCAATAAGTCCGCCGGTGCGCCGGGTACGCCAGCCGGAGAAATCATCCGGACCCGAGGCGGTCGCATCGATAAATGGCTGCAGCTCGACGCGCAGCGCGTCCATCGCGGCGGGCGTGACGACGTTGTCCACGATCACTGCGCCATCGGCGGTGAGCGCCGCGGAAATTTGCTCTCCAGATGTAGTCGCGGGCAGATGCGTCAGCGCTTTGCGCAAGTCGGTAACCATCGAGATCGTCCTCCGTCCGAATAACCTCTAGCACAACTCGCGGCGCCAGTGGCGCGGTCGGGATTTCGAGTGTGAAGCCCCGGCGCAGGCGGCCACCAAGGCACCAAGACACAAAGAAGAAATTCTTGGTGCCTTCGTGTCTTAGTGGCCGGTTGAGGCTTCTATGCGGCGGCGGGGATCTTCAGCGAGATGATCTTCGAGATTCCTGGGCGGTCCATCGTGACGCCGTGGATCTGATCGGCGCGCTGCATCGTGCGCTGATTGTGCGTGATCACGATAAATTGCGAGCGATCTTTGAGCTCGGCCAGAAGATCGGTGAAGCGTGCGAGGCTGAACTCGTCGAGCGGCGCGTCGACTTCGTCCATCACGCAGAACGGGCTCGGATTGAGCAGGAACAGCGAGAACACCAGCGCCATAGCCGAGAGCGCCTTCTCACCGCCCGAGAGCAAGCCGATCTCTTTGACTTTCTTGCCGGCGGGCTGCACCAGGATCGTTACTCCCGCTTCCGAGACTTCCGTCGCTTCGATCAGTTCGAGCCGGCCCTTTCCTCCGCGCATCAGCTTGGGGAACAGCTCCTCGAAATTTTTCGCGGCGCCCTCGAAGGTCTCGGCGAAGCGGCGGCGCGCCTCGCGATTGAGCTTGGTGATGGTCTGGGTCAGGTCCTGCAACGCGGATTCGAGATCGGTCTTTTCCGCTCCCAGAGCGGCCGAGCGCTCTTCGAGCTCTTTGACCTCGCTATCGGCGGCAAGATTGACCTCGCCGATCCGTTCGGCGCGGGCGCGGAGTTCCGCCAGGCGCGAATCGTCGGCGGCAGCGTCGCGAGCCTCGAGCGCCGCGGCCAATTCGGCGGCGGCGGAGTCGAAATCGAGCTCGAACTTTTCGCGGAAGCTGCGTTCGAGCTCCTCGGCAAGGGTGCGTGCGCGCTCGCGGCGCAGGTTGCATTCGATCGCGTCATTCTCTAACGCGCGTACCCGTTCCTGCGCGGCTTTGAGCCGGACGCGAGCGGATTCGAGCTCAGCCTCGCGCGCGGCGCAGTCGGTATCGAGCCGCTCGACCGCGGCTGCGAGTTCAATCTCGCGCGCGTGCGCGGCAGCGCCCTGCTCGGCAATCTTTTCGAGCTCGCGCTCGAATTCGACGCGCTCGGCGCACGCGCGTTCGAGGCTTTCGCGATGCTCCCCGATTTGCGACTCGATCTGCCCGGCGCTCTCGATCGCGTGGGTTAGCTCCAGGCGTATCGCGGTCAGCTCCGACTTCCGCGCTTCAACACGCGCGGCCGCTTCCATCAGAGCGGCGCCGAGTTGCTCGGCTGCCGCGCGGTCGGCCGCGATTTCGTCGCGGAGAACTGACAGGCGCGAGCGCGCCTCCTGCTCGGTCATCGCCAGGACTTCCATCCTCGCGTTCGACGCGAGGCTCAACTCGGAAATTTCCTCGAGCCTGGCGCGCGCACTGACGATTCGCTGCGATGCGAGCGCGGCGTCCTGTTCGGCGCGCGCGACCGACGCGCGAGCGGCGGCGACGGCGCGGTCGGCGTCGTGTCCGCGTGCGTGCGCGGCGGCGAGCGCCGAATCGGCGGCCTCGCGCACGCCGCGATGCTCGACGAATCGAGCAGAGAGCTCGCGATGCTCGTCCTCGGCACGGCCTAGTTCGCGCTCCGCGCTTTCGCGGGCGGCAAGATCGGCGGCACGCACGGCGGACGCGGAATCATCGGCGCTTCCGCCGACGATCATGCGGCCCGGACTTAAGACATCGCCGTCACGGGTGACAAACAAGGTTCCGTGGCCGTTCAGATTCGACGCGGCAAGCGCGGAATTGAGATCGTCGGCGAGCATCACGTGTCCGAGCATCGCCTCTGCGACGTGCCGATAACGCGGCTCGATTTCGAGCATATCGACCAGGCGGCCTGCGACTCCGGGCGCGTCGATCGCGGGATACGCACTCACGGGGGCGTCGGGTTCCTGCACGAAGCTCAGGCGGCCCGCGCGGGTTTCTTTCAGGATTTCGATTGCGCGGAGCGCGAATGCGGGCGACTCCGCGACGACCGCTTCGAGCTCGTTGCCGAGCACGGCGTGCAGCGCGGGCGCGACCTCGGCGGGCGCGCGCAGAATGTCGCGCAGCCATGCGGGAGCAGCCTTCGGGCGATCGCCGTTCATCGATTCGAGGACGGTGTTCAGGCGGCGGCCCGCGTCGGCGATCGCGGCCTCGGGCGCGGTGCGCGCCGAGAGCGAGGATCGCAGCGCGGCAACACGCTGGCCCAGATGCTCGAGCGCGGCGCGGGTTTCGATTTCGCGTTCCTTGGCGTCGCGCTGTCCGCTTTCGAGCGCGGTGATTTCGGCGCGGACGCGTTCGATCTCGCGCTCGGCATCGGCCAGCGCCGCAAGCGCGGAGGCGCTCTGCTCGGCCATCGCGGGTGCGGCGGCGGATTGAGCAGCGAGATGCTCGTCCAGTTCCGCGCGTTCGCCCGCGAGATCGCCCAGGCGTCCGCGAATCACGGCGGCCTCGCGCACGGTCTCGGACAATTCGTCTTTTAGATCTTCGGCGCGGCGCTCTTCTTCTTTGAGCTCGCGCTGCGCGGCTTCGAGACGGCGAGTCAGATCGGCGAGCGCATGCTCTCCGGTCGATTCTCCCCCGGAGGTCTCGCGCGCGAGGCGCGCCGCCGCGTACGCATATGCGGCGCGAGCGAGCGTCGCGCGATTTTCGAGCTCGGCAAGACGCTCGACGAGCGTGGGTTGCATCTCGGCGATCGATTCGAGACGCCGATTAAGAAAATCGCGGGTGCGCTCGCGTTCGGCCGCGCCCGCGTGGAGATTTTGCAGCTCGCGCTCGGCGGCCGACAGCTCGGCGCGCACGGATTGCGCCGCGCTCTGCGCGCTCTCGGTTTCGCTTTGCAGCGCGGCAGATTCCGTACGCGCCGTCTCGCCCGCGGCGGCGAGATCATCGGCGAGCGCGCTCTCGTGAGTGACCGCGTCTCGATGCTCAAGCAGCCGGCGCGCGGCGGACAGCCGTTCGAGCTCCGACAGCTCGGCGCGGATGAGCTTGTACTGCTCGGCCTTCTTGGCTTGGCGGCGCGCGTAGTTCAGTTGCCGTTCGATTTCGCTTAGCACGTCGTTCAGGCGCGAAAGATTTTCCTTGACCCGTTCGAGCTTGCGCTCGGAGAGCTCACGGCGTCCTTTGAACAGCGACAGCCCGGCGGCCTCTTCGATCATCGCGCGCAGCTCGTGCGGCTTGGCCTGGATAATCTCCTCGATCTTGCCCTGCTCGATCAGCGAGTATCCGCGGCTGTGAATCTGCGCGGCCATGAAGAACTCGGTGATGTCCTTCAGGCGGCACGGAATCTTGTTGAGCAGATATTCGGAATCGCCCGAGCGATAGACGCGGCGCGTGACGGCGACCTCGCTCAGCGCGGCGTAGGGCTCGGGAAGCAGGCTGCCTTCCTCGGCCTCGAGGATGAGCGAAACCTCGGCCATCCCGGCGGCCGGATTCTGGTCGTTGCCGATGTAGATGAGATCTTCGGTGCTCTTGCCGCGCAGCCGCGTCGGAGCCTGCTCGCCGAGGACCCATCGAATCGCGTCAACCACGTTCGATTTGCCGCATCCGTTGGGTCCGACTACCGCGGTCATCCCGGACGCGAAGCTAATCGACGTGGAATCGAAAAAGGATTTGAAGCCTATTAACTCAAGGCTTTTAAGACGCATACTGCCGACGCCTCCACCACACCACCACCGTTGGATTGCTTATCCCAAACCCACGGCTTGGGATCAAGTGTACGCCCCAACCTGTCGTGTTGATAACCTGGGACAGGCCCGAGACCTAGTGGTTTTCAGACAAGGCTAACCCAGCGGTCAGTCCTGAATCAGCTCGGTGTTCCAATAGGCGCTATCGACCTGCGACAGGAACGGCATCCACTCACGATAACGCCGGAGCGAAAACATCTCTGCGCTGAACGGCGTCCATTCAGGACGGCGCGGCCTGCGAATCAGAACCATCGCCGCCTCTTCCGGGGTGCGTCCACCCTTTCTGCGATTGCAGTGATGGCACGAGCAGACGATGTTCTCCCAGGTCGAGGTACCTCCGCGCGACCGCGGCATCACGTGGTCGAGATTGAGCTCGGTGCGCGGCAGGCGGCGGCCGCAATATTGGCAGGTATTATTGTCGCGCGCGAAGATGTTGAAGCGCGAGAAACGCACGTGGCGCTTGGGGATTCGCTCGTATGCGGTCAGCAGGAGCACGCGCGGCACGCGGATGAATCCGCCGACGACGCCGAGGCGCTCGTGATGCACCTCGATCGCGAGGTCGCGCCACGAATCGAAATCGAAGGTGCGGTACTCGTCATCTACCACCCGGGCGACGCCCTGATAGAGCAGCGCAAAGGCGCGCTTTACCGAGGTCACATGAACCGGCAGGTACGAGCGGTTCAGCACCAGCACTTTGGTGTTAAGAACGCTGGCGCCAGACAGGGGTACCGCTAATGTCTGTGCGGCGGAGGACATGATAACTCTCGTACTGGCGCGGGGATGCCCTGTCAAGCCCGAGGGTATGAAAAGCCCGTAAAATCAAGCTGATCGGAGGTTGCCTTGCGCGCGATATGGCTGCTCCGTATGATCCGCGAGGAGGCGCGGGCGGAGGCGGATGCGAGATCAGGCGGGCGCGCCAGCCCTATCCAAGCCAGGCAAAAAGCCATCCCCGCACGCGGTCCCAATTTGCGGTACCCTAATTTGAATGATTCGCATCACGCGGGGTAGAACCAAGCTCAAGTGAAACGTGAAATCGTAATCAACGCTTCCGCACTCGAGGTGCGCGTGGCGCTACTGGAAGACAATTCGCTGGCCGAGTTTTTTCTCGAGCGCACGGCGCATCGCGGACTGGCCGGCAATATCTACAAAGGCAAAGTGACCCGCGTACTGCCCGGGATGCAGGCGGCGTTCGTTGATATCGGACTGGAAAAGGCAGGCTTCCTGCACGTCTCGGATTTCCACGGCGGAGCCGACGCATTCACCTCGATGGCGGAAGTTATCGGCGAGGAAGACGTCGAGACCGACGAACTCGCCGCGCAAAACGGCGATCACGCCGCCGCCCAGGACCTCGAGCGGCAGGATCTCGACGGACGGCAATCCATCGGCGAGGGCGAAGACCTCGGCGTCAATCCGGACGCTGCGTCCGTTCCCGCAGAAGGCGGCGGACAGGCTCGCGGACGGCGCGGGCGACGAGGCGGACGGCATCATCAGCGCAGCGAACCGCAGCGCAGCCGGCTTCCGATCGAGCAGCAGCTCCATCGCGGACAGGAGATCATCGTACAGATCGCGAAGGAGCCGATGGGAACGAAGGGCGCGCGGCTGACCTCCTCGATCTCGCTGCCGGGGCGCTACCTGGTGTACACGCCGACCAGCAACCATCTGGGAGTCTCGCGCCGGATCGCAAGCGCCGAGGAGCGCGCGCGATTGCGCGAGGCGGTCAGCGAGGTGCGTCCCAAGCAGGGTGGCTTTATCGTGCGCACCGCGTGCGAGGGGCTCAGCCGCCGCGACATCCAGCGCGACATCGCGTTTCTGACCAAGACCTGGAACTCGATTCTCAAACGCAGCGAGTCGAGCGGACCGGCCACGATGCTCTACAGTGACCTCGACGTGGCGCTGCGCACGGTGCGCGACCTGTTTTCGAGCGAGGTCGAGCGGGTATGGTGCGACGACCCGAATACCTACAGCCGCATCGTGCAGTTTATCCAGACCTACATGCCGCGGCTGCGCGCGCGCGCGATGCTGCATCAGGGGCAGGAGCCGATCTTCGACAAGTTCAATATCGAGCCGCAAATCGAGCGCGCGCTCGACCGCAAGGTGTGGCTAAAGTCGGGCGGCTACCTGGTGTTCGATCAGGCCGAAGCGCTGACCGCGATCGACGTCAACACCGGGCGCTTCGTCGGCAAGCACAACCAGGATGACACCGTACTGAAGACCAACCTGGAAGCGGCCGAAGAGGTCGTGAAGCAACTGCGGCTGCGCAATATCGGCGGCATCATCATCGTCGATTTTATCGACATGTCGCGCGAGCCCGATCGCAAGAAAGTCAGCGAGGCGCTGGCGACGGCGCTGCGCCGCGACAAGGCACGAACCTCGGCGTTGAAAATCTCAGAGCTCGGCCTGGTCCAAATGACTCGCAAGCGCACGCGCGACAGCCTGGAGGCGCTGCTCACCGAGCAATGCTCGCGATGCCAGGGGCGGCGCGTAGTCAAGTCGGTACCGACGCTGGCGGCCGAAGTGCTGCGCGGAATTTATCGGGAGACGATCAGGCGTACGCACACCGACATGATAATCGTGAAGATCAATCCCGAGGTCGCGCGCTACCTGTACGACGCGGGCGCAAAAGACCTCGAGACGCTCGAGCACAAGCTCGATTCGAAGATCGTCCTGCGCTCGAAAGAAGGCCTCGACCCCGCCGCGTTCGAGCTCGCACAGGCTCCGGCGGCGGCATAGTCAGGCAATCGCTTACTCAGTCCTATGGCCGAAGCGATTTCGAAGTACATGAACAGAGCCCAACCCGAGAAGAGATGGCACAGCTATTATTAACCACGAGTAATCACCGGTCTGAACCAGAGCAATTACGGATACTACTGCGGCTGTTGCAAAACCCAGCATGCTGCAAAACCCTCTCTCAGGACCCGTAGCAACAATGCTACCCGCGATGGCGATGAGCCCAGTGTAAATCAGGAAAGACTGATGCCAGCGGAAACCCAACGTCACGAAAGTAACTGCTATGCACAACAATACGATTGCTGTACCAAACCTCGAGAGATTTTCGATCGCTTCGCTGATATACGATTTTCTGACAAGCATGCCTCCTGCGTACCCGACGACCGCGCCCGCAAAACCCATCGTCGCGTAGGCGACCGACTGATCGGAAAACACACCGGCGCTGAACAACGCCCAGCCTATACTTACGCCGAGACACGCGCCGATAGTCCCTAGTAGTGGAGGAAACGAAGATTCTCTGTTCATTTTCAATATCTGCTAGGTTCTATTACCACGAGTACTCAATCTGTGATTCTTGCGAAGCATGAGCTATTGGCAAAACTGACTCGAAAACTGCTGATATTTGTACGCTCCATAGCCTGCTCCAACTCCAAATCCTGCCAACTTACCGATCTCGTAACCTGGCGGAATCCCTTCTGGTCCAACCAAGGAGCCGACCGCCGCTCCGATATCACCACCGTATGACTGACCTATATATGCATAAGCAACGATCGAGCCCAGGGCTAAAGCCGAGCCGGCAACCCCCGGCGATTGACATGGCGGTAAAGTAGTCGGGGAACTCTGCGGCTGCGAACCGCCGATCCTGAAAATTTGACCACCAAAATTGCCTCCGCCCAGGTCAGACGGGTTGATGTTTGTGACTTCCACACCGCCGATGGCGCCACCCAAGAAAGCGTCGAGCATCTCTTCGGTTGTCATTGCACCCATTCCGCTCAACTGGGAAAACATCCCGTCGCCGCCCATCCCCAACCCAAATCCAACCCGGCAGACGACGTGAAGGGATCGAGGCCTGAAGCTATGAGCTGACCAGTAGAAAGGTCGCCAAACCCACCTCTTTGGCCCATCCGGTCCATGAAGTTGATTGGGTTGTTGAAGGTGTAGGCATAGAAATTTACCTGGCCGCCAGAGAGGCCGATCGGATCCTGTGAGATGAAGCGCTGGAGGACGGGATTGTAATAGCGCGCGCGCATGAAGTAGAGCCCGGTCGAGTCCATCTCTCGTCCTGTGTATTGGAGTGGGTTAGTGCTCGCAGTTCCGCTCATCGTAGTCTGACCGAACGGACCGTACGCGTGACTTGTCCCGATCGCGCCCGAGGAGTTCACTAATCCAAGTGTCGAGCCGAGCAGATCGGGCAGAAACGCCGCCGTTCCAGACAAATCGACGCGCGAGAAATACTGGTCGAGCCCGAGTCCCGGCAGCATGTCGCCAACCCCTCCGGTCGAGAACTGCTCCTGTGCAATGTTGAACATATCATAGACGTATTGTGTCGTCAGAGCTGCCGCCGTCTGCGCGACGCGGCGCCCGAGCGCGTCGTAGGTGAAGCTGCTGGCCACGCTGCCGCTGACAGAAGACAATTGATTGCGCTCGTTCCACGTGTAGGTGGCATTCAGCGACGGGTCAGAGAGCAGGTTACCGTTGCCGTCGGTAGTCGCAGCGGCGCCGTTCCAGGTGGCGAGTTGATTACCGTTATCGTACGTAGCAGTCGGCATCGCTGCAGGCAGGTTAACCGCCGCCAGGCTGCCACCGAGGCTGTTAACCCGGCCATCGTTGTCGTAGCCATAGCTCAGGTTGCCGAGCGTGCCGCCGCCTGTGCTGCTGTACGTGATCGAAGTAGGATGCGAGTCCGCATCGTACTGGTTGTAGTTGATCGTTACTCCATTAGGAAGCGTTATGGTTGTGTAGCGGCCGTCGGAATCATATTCGATACCCACGCTCTGGGTGCCCCGGCTTTCCGAGGTCAGGTGATTGTCCTTGTCGCAGCCATAACTGGTCTGTGCCTGATTGGCCGCCGTCATCGTCAGCCGATTCTGATCATTGTCGTAGGTATAAGTCACGGTGCGTTCAGCGGACTCGACGCGTAAGAGGCCGTGAGCAAGTCGTCCAGGCCGTCATAGGTCGCCGACAAGGTGTCAATCACCAAGGTTACTCCCTGACCGTCTTGGGCGCTGGTCAGCCGGTTTCCGCCGTCGTAGGTATAGCCGGTTCGGGTCTCGTTGTAGCCTTGTTTGTTGCTGGTGTTGTACTGCGCTTCCGTCAGCCGGTTAAGACCATCGTAGGTGAAAGCCGAGGTAAGCCCGCGCCCGTCGACCATGCTGATAACGTTCCCTAGCCGGTCCATGTCAAACGTCTCGCAGCGGCCTGCGCCGTCGCACCGCTGGAGCGTATTGGTCGTATAGTTCCAGTTATATTGCATTTGGTGTTGGTTTGCGTCGATTACGAGGATCAGATTACCCACATAATCGAAGAAGAACTCGGTAACCGCTCCGTTTGCATCCTTCAGGTTTATCAAGTGGTTCAGGTTATCGTATTGGAAATGCGCGGTGTTTTGTAAAGCGTCCTCAAACGAGGTCATCCGCCCCTCCGAGTCGTAGCCCAGAGTGAATGTGTTCCATCCGACCCTGGGACGGAGTGCTCCGCCTAGAATCTGCGTCTTCGCTTGTAGTGGGGCAGACTTGCTGTTGACGATCGCTCGATTCGGCGCCATTTGATCTCTGCCGTGACCGCAATCACTACAGTCCCTAAAACAAGGAAGCTTATCCAGAATGTTCTCTTGGGAGCGCTGGCGTTGTACCAAGCGAGGAATCCCACAACCGAGATAGCATTTGCGTAAGCGAAGAGCCGCAGCGTTTGAAATCCAGAGCGTCTGAGATTTGCCAACAAATCTGTTTGTCCTTTGGGGTATCCGAGCGGGTTTGCTAGCCAAAGGTCATCACTGCCCACGCTGTATCTTACCTATCGCGTGGCTGATAACCGTATGAACCGGCTCTAGCACTGTTGCGATCGCAAGACCGACGATCGCAACCAGCACGAGATCAACAACATAGGACTCTCGCGGCATATTATTGGCGAATACCGGGAGTAACATTTTCAGCGCAAGAGCAACGCAACCAAACAGAGCGACTATTTGAAAAGCTCTCCAAGCAACATATTTTGCCCTCCGCGACACTCGGTGACCGATCCATGCACCTAAGGCGAACGACCCACCAACGCACAGGATCAAAACAACAAGATTCCTGAAGACTGCCCAGACAGCCGTAAATGTCAACGAACCGCGAGATGCAGGGTCACTCAGTGTTACGAAACCGCCTGGCGTCAACCGCAGAACCCATAGTATCAAAATTGCTAAAGGAATCCCTATTGCAAGCCAAAACAGATTAGCGACTGCGTTACTCAGATCTTTCTCGCTTGGTTCACCGACTACGTATTTGATGAGTTTACTCATGCGCGTCAACCCTCACTTTAACTGCCCTCCGGCGGCTGCGTCTCTTTAGGGTTTGGGAGCAGCTGGCGCATGCGAAGCGGCCCTCATATTAGTCAGCTCAAACAGGGCAAGGTCAAAAGCCGTGGCTCCGATAACTCCACCGATCAGCATACCGGGTATCCCGGCAGGCGCGCCGATTAGTGCGCCAACCACAAATCCCGTGTCCCCGAAATCTTCTAAATGATCGTAAAAGAACTTATAGTCATCCGGGGTCCATCTAACCTTTGGATTTGAAACTGCCCCCGATATTCCGGAGGCTGACAGCGCTGCATTTACGTCGGAGGATTCGACGCCGCCAGCCGTTGCAAAGGACACCATCCCATCGTCGACTCCCCAAGCTCCGAAGGCGTAATACGAACCAAATCCACCCATCGTGTTTCCGAAACCAGAGCCGCCCGTTTGAATGGTCTCGCCATCACTCAGAATCCATACACCGGTCGCATAGTTGTATCCGACAGCGGCCCCTTGCAAACCGGTACGGTCCACGAAAGTCATCGGATTGTTGGCCCCATAGGCGTAGAAATTTACCTGGCCGCCCGAGAGGCCGAGTGGGTCTTGAGAAATGAAACGCTGCGTGATGGGGTTGTAATAGCGTGCGCGCAGAAAGTAAAGCCCGGTGGAGTCCATCTCTCGCCCAGTGTATTGGAACGGGTTTGTGCTCGTGGCTCCGCTCGTTGTCGTCTGACCGAACGGCCCGTATGCGTACCCGGTTCCGATCGTCCCCGAGGAGTTCACCAAGCCAAGCGTCGAGCCGAGCATGTCCTGCAGAACTGCTGACGTTCCCGACGAGTCGACGCGCGAGAAATTCTGGTCTATCCCGAGTCCCGGCAGCATGTCGCCAACGCCTCCGGCCGAGAACTGCTCCTGCACCACATTCAGCAGATCATAGACGTACTGGGTGGTCAAGCTTCCTGCTGTCTGCCCCACACGGCGCCCGAGTGCGTCGTAGGTGAAGCTGCTGGCCACGCCGCCGACGCCGGCTGAGGACAATTGATTGCGCTCGTTCCATGCGTAGGAGGCATTCAGCGAAGGGTCAGAGAGAAGATTGCCGTTACCGTCGGTAGTCGCCGCAGTGCCGTTCCAGGTGGCAAGCTGATTACCATTGTCGTATGTAGCTGTTGGCATCGCGGTAGGTATATTAACCGCCGCGAGGCTGCCACCGAGGCTGTTAACCCGGCCATCGTTATCGTAGCCATAGGTCAGGTTGCCGAGCGTGCCGCCGCCCGTGCTGCTGTACGTGATCGAGGTAGGATGCGAGTCCGCATCGTACTGGTTGTAGTTGATCGTTACTCCATTAGGAAGCGTTATGGTTGTGTAGCGGCCGTCGGAATCATATTCGATACCCACACTCTGCGTGCCCCGGCTTTCCGAGGTCAGGTGGTTGTCCTTGTCGTAGCCATAACTGGTCTGTGCCTGATTCGCCGCCGTCATCGTGAGACGGTTCTGATCATTGTCGTAGGTGTAAGTGACGGTGTCGTTCAGCGGACTCGACGCGTAAGAGGCCGTGAGCAAGTCGTCCAGGCCGTCGTAGGTCGCAGATACGGTGTCAATCACCAAGGATGTTCCCTGACCGTCCTGAGCGCTGGTCAGCCGGTTTCCGCCGTCGTAGGTATAGGCGGTTCGGGTCTGGTTATAGCCTTGTTTGTTGCTGGTGTTGTATTGCACTTCCGTCAGCCGGTTAAGACCGTCGTAGGTGAAAGCCGAGGTAAGACCGCGCCCATCGACCATGCTGATAACGTTCCCGAGCGGGTCCATGTCAAAAATCTCGCAGCGGTCTGCACCGTCGCATCGAATGAGCGTATTGGTCGTATAGTTCCAGTTATACTGCATCTGGTGCTGGTTTGCGTCGATCACATTTGTCAGGTTGCCCACATAATCGAAGAAGAACTCGGTGACCGATCCGTTGGCATCCTTTACGTTCACCAAGTGGTTCAGATTATCGTATTCAAAGTGCGCGGCGTTCTGGTAAGCGTCCTCGAACGAGATCATCCGCCCCTCCGAGTCGTAGCCCAGAGTGAAGGTATTCTGGAGTGGATCCGTGATGGTACTCAGGTCTTGCGACGCGTCGTAGACAAACTGTGTTGACGGGTTTTTAAGCGGATCGGTGATGCTCTTGATTTGTCCCTGAGCATTGTAGGTCGCCGTCGTCGTGTTGCCTAGCGGATCGATCCTGGCCGTCGCGTTTCCGCTGCCGTCGATGGTCACGGTGGTTTCGTGTCCCAGCGGATCGGTCACGCTGGTAACCTGGCTGAAGTTGGGATCGTAGGTGTAGGAGGTGGTCACCGCCTTAGACGTTCCGTAGAGCCGGGTGATTGAGAGAATGTTGCTCAAGGAATCGTAAACATATGCGGTTACGCGCCCGAGCTGATCGGTGACGGAGGTCACCAATTCGGTGCCCGACGCTCGCGCATACTGCGTGGTCTGCTGTTCCGGCAGACCATCCGCCTGGACGTCCTCAGTAACATATCCGTTATTGTCGAAATATACCTGACGCAGGACCGAGTTCGGGTTGGTGATTTTACACCAGTTGGCGATTCCTTCGCCCTGGAGCCCGGAGGGGTATTGAAAGGTCCAGTTGTTGAGAATGCCACTGGTTGAAACAACCCGGTTGACGCTGTTGTACCCGATCGAACCCGTTGGATCATCCTGAGGAAACGCGAAATTAATTTCCTGGGTGACACCGGTCATATCGGCCGTCGATCCCCAGGTGAATCCATCGGTGTTGCCGTTTGCGTCCTCCACCGATGCCATCTGGCTTTTGTTGGTGTAGGTATAGTTGACCGTGCGCCCCGCGCTGTCGGCCGCCTGGGTAATCTGGTCCGGATTGTTCGAGTCCCTGTAGTAGAGGTTAATGTAACGGCCGTTGGAATCGTAGATCTGCGTTGGGTTCCCATTCTCTGTCCTCAATTGCCCCAATCAGCCGCTACCTCACAATCGCGCAGAGATGCTGCTTATCGCTCATCAGCGGAGCGGCACTGGCAGTTGCGTTTCCGAAAGTATCGCTCGGTTTCCTGGCGTGGGGCGCTTTCGTCCCGCTGTGTTTCGCAATCGACGGCGCTAGATTACGACGCGTCTTTTGGCTGACGTGGCTGCAACAGCTCGCATTCCTGATCTGCACACTGTATTGGCTCTGGATCCCGCTTCACGTCGAGGAAAACAAGCCGATCGCGATCTCAGCCGGGATGATCATTTTCGTTTCGTCCGCGGAAGCTCTGTTCGGTGCCGTATCTATTCTCGGAGCCGAGTTCGCGAGCCGCCGCCTGCGCGTATCGCGCTTGATCAGCTACCCCATCACGTGGACGGCTTTGGAATGGGTCCGAAGCTTCTTTCCCGTTGGCTTTCCATGGAATCCGCTGGGCGGCGCCGTGTTCCGCGAAATACCGGTGATTCAGATAGCTGAGTTCGTCGGGGTTTTTGGATTGTCCGCTCTGATTATCTTCGTGAACGTCGCGCTATGGGAGTTAATTTCTTCGGCGATTGCCGGAAGGCGAAACTCGCGAACCGCCGCCGCGCTCGCTCTCGTTACCGCCGCCGTATTCGGCTTCGGGATGCTGAGGATCAGCGAACTCGAACGAATGCCGGCAGCCGGTCATCTGAAGGTCGCGATGATCCAGGGAAACATTCCTCAGAGTGACAAATGGGATCCGTCGAAGCTTGCTCCTACATTCAAGATTTACTTTGACGCTACCGAAGCGGCGGCCCGCTTGCGACCGGATTTGATCATCTGGCCGGAGACGGCTTCTGACTTTGTCTTTCAACCCGTGAATGCCTATCCGTGGGCGCTCAGAGCCGACGCTCCCTATTGGACGCGGTTGACCGGCCTTGCCGCGCGTATTGGAGTACCGATCCTGTTTGGAGCGCCGGCACTCGATATCGGCCGCTCCCTCAAGAGCCGCAATCGCGCCTACATGCTCGGTGCCGACGGACGCGTCCGTGGTTATTACGACAAGATCGAGCTAGTCCCAGTTGGAGAGTACGTTCCGGTTCTGTTGAAACGGTTTGTAAAGCGAATGGTCGAAGCACCCACCGATTTCTTTCCAGGCGATCGGCAAACGATTTTCGATCTTGGAGCCGCGCGAATCGGAGTCTTGATCTGCTATGAGTCGATCTTTCCCTACCTGAGCCAACGCGTGGCACGCGGGCGCGAACGTTCTGGTGAATATTACGAATGACGCCTGGTATGGGCGAAGCTCCGCGCCGTATCAACTGCTCGCAATGACTGTTATGCGCGCGGTAGAGAATCGCACTCCAGTAGTCAGAGTGGGGAACACGGGAATCAGTGCGATTATTACACCGGTCGGCCGCATTCAGGACGCTACTCAACTCTTCACGCGCACGACTGAAATAGAGACAGTCGAATGGAAGAACGTGAGGGCTTTCTACTCCGTGGCGGGTGATGTATTCGCTTGGCTGTGCTCTGCCATTCTATTACTTGGACTGTTGGCAGCCGCCTTCGTGCCGCGCCGATTTGGATAGTTACTCACTAGCCGTTGCGGCGACAATCTGCGCGGCATCGCGGATTTGGCCGTAGTGGATTTTGCCGAGATCGAATTCTTCGAGTGCTTTGATCAGGCTCGCCAGCGCGGCTTTGCAGGTCGGTAGATTCTTGCGGGCGCGGGTTAGCGGGTTCGAGCGGGCGACGATGAAGTTCTTCAGGTAGGGATGCATCAGGCCGCGCTTTTTGCCCTGGGCCACGAGATCGACCAGCAGCTCGTCGGCGCGCTCGATTTGGGCCGCGCGCTCGACGCGATCCTCGAAGGCGGGGGCGAGCGGCTTGGCGAGGAATCCGTCGACGCGGCTTAATAGCGGCGCATACACTCCGCCCGAGAAGCGCGGCTTTTTCTCGTACATGATTCCGAGCGTGATGAAATGCGCGCGCTCGAACTCGAACGCATAGTCTTTCTCGGCGCGGCGCGGGTCCTGCTCCATCCGCGCGCGGTACATCCTGACGACCTCGAGCGCCTTGTCGCGCAGGTTGTGCTGCTTCTCGGTATTGAGCGCGAGGATCTGAAAAGCCACGTCCGGTTCGGGAATCACGATCGCCGGGATCAGTTTCGCCTTCGATTTTTCGGCGGCGGCGCGGCGATGATTCCCGTTGGGAGTGTAGTAGATTCCGCCGGAACGCACGGCGACAATCGGCTCGGTAAAGCGGTCGAGCTTTTTCATCACCTCGACCATCCGCTTGAGATGCGCCGGCGAGAGATCGCGCTGATAGGGGGTGGGCTGCACCATCGCGATCGGCAGCAGCGCGAACAGATGCCAATGATCGCCGAGCGGCTCCTGGTAGGCGGCCAGGGCCGCGCCGCCGTCGGCGTCGATCGCGGCGGCCAGCTCGTCGATCTCACGGGGAGGTTTGGCGCCCTTTGGCGCAACGGAAAAATCCGCCATGCTAGGGAGTTGTAATGGATCGTGACGGCATCCGCCATGCCCGCATCGCGCTCTTGACCGCGGGACTTCTGCTGCTCACGGCGGGACGCGCGGTTGCGAGTCCGCGCACTTGGCAACCGCTCTTGATTCGCGGTGCGCAGATTCCGCAGCTCATCGGCCAGCGCAACAGCCGTTTCGAGGTTCTGACGATGCACGGCGCGGTGCTCGAGCCGATTCCATTCCAGATTGACGAGATCGCGAATGACGGGACCTACGCGTTGCCCGACGGTCCCGAGCCGACGGTGGACGAATCGCCGGGAGTGCTCGATAGCGGCGACGAAATCGCAATGATGATGTCGGACCTTGGCGTGCGCGCACCACACGGCGCCGTTCTGCCTCCCGGCGCCG
Organism: uncultured delta proteobacterium; assembly: GCA_963801665.1. GTDB lineage: Bacteria > Desulfobacterota > Binatia > Binatales > Binataceae > JBARDN01. Next base: position 249,998 of record CAWDFL010000001.1, read on the forward strand.
TCGAGGTTCAAGTACGGGATCCTCTGGGAGGCCCGGACCGCTACGTCTATATCGCGGCAGTCGACACGCCCAAACTCAGCCCCAAGAGCTATATCAACTACGATCCTGCGTCCGGTTCGGTCGAGACCGACAGCTATCGGCTGGGCTTCACCAACGATATCGCGGACGACTTCACCCTGCAGAGCCGCAAGGGGGAGAATCTGCCGAACATGATCGATCGATTCAAGGTCCGGATGCGCGCGCGCGTGCTGGGGCTGTTTCATATCTCGCTGACCGAGAACGACGTGAGCAACCGCGTGCTGGCGTGGAAATCGGGGCCTATCCGCGTAATCAAACGCGTCAGCCACTCGGTGAACCTGTTTCCCGGTTTCAGTTCTTCAGAGGCTCTGAGCGACGACTTTTTCTACCGCGATTATTTCGAGAATCCATTCACGGTCGATTTTCCGCCACTGCCCGACGCGCTGTTCGGAGATATCCAGGTCCGGGTCGATTTTGATTTCACCGATCTGAGTGGCTATGAGCTTTTGTGGTCCGGGATGCGGACGGCGCCGATCAAGATTGGCGATACCCGCGCCGAAGATGCGCTCGCCAAGGATCACACCGCGGCGATTTCATGGATCGCGTTTCGCGGCCATGGCCGCACCACGGTGCAAACGCTCGCTCCCGTCGCCGATCTGAACAATATCCAGCGCCGGGTCTATTTCCGCGATGAGACCGGCGCCCCCGCAACCGCCGCGGCGTCGCGCCCGGCCAGCCGGGGCGTCGGTTATGTGATGACTGGATGGGAAACGATGGCTCGCGGGGCGCATTCGCTGGACTCGCTATTGATCACCGCGCCGGGCGACTACGATCCGGAAGTGATGTTCCGGGAGCTGCATACTCCGCCGGTCGTGCGCTCGGTTCCGGTGGTGGAGCTGAGCGCGGCGCCGCACGCGCGGCGCGCGCGAGCTACCGAGCGACGCGGTTCGCGACGATTCGGTACTTGATCGTCACTTCGTCGCTCGCATGCACCACGCCGAGCAGCTTGGGCACGGGAATCCCGAATCGCGGATAGCGGAAGCTGACCTCGCCGCGCGCCTCGAGCCGATCGCGTCCGATCAGCGTTACGCTCACCAGCGCATCAATCGATTGCGTCTCTCCACGCATCGTGAGGTTACCGATGATCAAGGCGGAGCCTTCACCGGGCGTATCGATCGCTACGTCCTTCACCCCGGTGCTGACGAAGGTGATGTCGGGATAGGTGGCGGCGTCGAGCACTGTTCCGGTAACGACACTGTCGCGCCGCGAATTGCCGCTTGAATAGCTGGAGGCGTCGATCACGAGCTTCAGGCGTGCGCCGACCCCGGGATTGGCGGGGTTGCCCGTGACCTCGCCCGAGCGCACGCGGAAACTCCCGACCGCGTCGCCGCGAAACCTCGACATCGGCTGCGCGACCACGGCCAGAACTTCGCACTGGGCAGGATCGACGACGTAACGAACCATCTCCGCCTGAACGAGCGAAGGCATCGCGGCGATCGCGGCAACCAACAGAAATGCCAACGCCACACGGCTTCGGGCGGTCATTTCATCGACCCGTCATCTTTGTCGGCCCGTAGTTCCCCTCACTGCCGGGCATGGGCTGCGAAATACGGCATCAAGCGTTGTTACCGGAATGCCTAGACTGATGCAAAGCGGAAGATTCCATGTATTCGTCCCACCCAGCATGGCGCAGCTCAAGCCGCATCGCGGTAACAGACGAGCTCGAGCAGATTGCCGTCGGGATCGAGGAAATACATGCAATCGTGATCGCCCCAGTCGATCGGCTGAGCGGTCTCGACGCCCGCCGCTGCCAGGCGCTGTTTTGCGTCCGCAAAATCATCCGCGCTGACGCGGAACGCATGATGCCCGTGGCCGAGAGGATGCGCGATCAGCGCGGCGCGAGCCTGCGGCGTCATCGGCGGGCGCGGCACCTCGAACAGCGCAAGGTTTTGTCCGCCGCATTCCAGCAGCACCTGGTCCCCGAGGTTCGCCGCCACGGCGAGCCCCAACACGTCGGTGTAGAATCGCTCGGCGCGCGTAAGCTCCGCGACCTCGACTCCAAAATGATCCAGCCGCAAAAGCTTCATCGCCGTGCTCGATCTCCCGGCGCGCGTCGCTAAGACGCCGTCGCGACCGTTCGCTGCGCCAGGTCCGGGCGGCGCGAGGCGAGAATCCGGTCTTTCTCGCGATGGATAAATTTCGGATCGAACGTCACGATCAGCACCGGCAGAATCGTCATCGCGCCGATCATCGACACGAACATCCACACCGCCAGCAGCATTCCCATCTCGGCATCGAACCTGATGCTCGACCAGTACCAGAACAGCACGGAAGCGACGAGCGTCAGCGCGGTGAAGGCGACGGCCTTGCCGGAAGTAACCAGGGCGCTGTAGGTCGCGTCCTTGAGCTCGCGGCCAAGGGCGAGCTCCTCGATAATTCGGCTCACGATATAAATCGCGTAGTCAATTCCAAATCCGACCCCAACCGTCACCACCGGCAGCGTATTGATGTTGATCCCGACGTCGTGCGCGCCCATGTACGCGTTGATCGCGGCGTTCGCCAGCGCCAGCGGGAACAACAGATATAAACCCGCCATGAACGAGCGGTAGGTGATGAGGACGATGATGTAGATGGTCGCGAAGGCGAGCACGTTGAGCAGCAGATCGTTGTCGATAATTTCCTGGTTGGCGGCGGCCAGCGAGCCGATAATTCCGGCGGCAAGCTTGAACTCGACGCCGTCGACGTGATTTTGCGGCTCGGCGAAAAAGCGCTGGGTGCGGAGCACGATTCGCTGGATATTTTCGCCCTCGCGATTCTTAGCGAAGACAGTGATCTGGGTCGCGTCGCGGCGCGGCGTAATAATGTACGCGGTCGAGAGCGGCGAGGCGCCTGCCAGCAATCCGCCGAGCAACTGCCCGGTGCCGCGCTTGGTGGTCGGCAGCACATTCCATTTCGGCTCGAACTCTTGCAGCGCCGAGCCTCCGTTGGAGAGCAGGTCAGCGACCGAGAAAGTGCGTCCTACCGCGGGATCGCCTTCCATGTAGCGCTGATAACGATCCATCACGTGATACAGCTTCGGATCGTTGAGCGCGCTTCGGCTGTTCAGCTCCGCGACGACCACAAACTGCTCGATTCCTCCGAACTCGTCCTGGATCGATTCCATCGCGTGATTGTAGGGCGAATTGGGCCACAGCACCGGCGACTGCGAAGACGGGTCGCCGACCTTGAGCCCGGTCCAGAAGAATGCGCAGAGCAAAATCGCGACCGCGGTCGCTATCATCGTGATCCTGCGCCCGCGCGGCTCGAGCATCGGATGCGCAATCGCGATCAGCATCCGCTTGAAAAATCCGTGCTCGCGGCGCTCGATCACTTCGATTCGCGGCGGCTCGAGATAGTAATAAACGATCGGGTTGAGCAGCAATTCGCTCACGATGATCGCGGCGATCCAGAACGACGCCGTGATCGCGAGCTTTTGCAGGAACAGCACCGGCACCAGCAGGATCACCAGCACTCCGAATGCGTCGGTCAGGATTCCCGAAAGCGACGGCACGAATAACTCCGAGAAGGCCGAGAGAATCGCGGTGTTCTTGTCGCGGGTGCGGTAATACTCCTCGTAATACCGATCGTGCATCTGCACCGAATGGCTGACGGCGCGCGCGGTTATCAGGAACGGGATCACCAGGACCAGCGGATCGAGCGTGAACCCGATGAGCCGGATAAAGCCCAGGCCCCAGATCGCGCAGATCACCCCCGAGATCGTCGGCCGCAGCGCGCCGCGCCAGTCATGGAAATAGAGGTAGAGCAGGATCCACAGCGCGAGCACGGTCAGCAGAAAAATTTTGAAGATCTGCGGAGTGTAATGGTAAACCCATCCGTACAGGATCGGCGGCCCGCCGACGTAGATCCTTACGTCCGGCCCCTTTTCAGGATCGACGACGATTTTGTAAACCTCGTCGAAGATACGCTGGTAGTCGAGCCGCGACTCGAGGAAGCTACCCTCGATAAGCGCGGCCTTGTCGTCGAGCGAAACGAAACGTCCGAACACCACGCCGGGATTTTTGTGGACGTTGCTGCGAACCTCGTCGATCTCGCCCTGGGTCGAGGGAACCTTTCCGCCCGGCAACACCGGAGTGTTCAGGATCACGCCGCCCGCCAGCGGACGGAAGAAGCTCGCGGTCGAGAGCGAACGCACCGAGCCGTGCTGGATCCCGTAAACCAGATCCATGTCGCTCGTCATCTTGACGATCTTGGCGAGAATCGCGGGGGTGTAGATCGTGCCCTCGCGCGCCTCGATCATGATGGTGACGTTATTGACGCTGCCGAAGTAGGTGTCGTACTTGTGGGCGATTTTTATGAACGGATGGTTCTGCGGGAGCAGATCGCCAAAACTCGTCACCAGCCGGGTTTGCGCCGCATAGTAGCCGAAGAACCCGGTCAAGGCGGCGATCACGATCAGCACGTAAAAGCGCCGTTTGATTATCCATTCGCCGAACCGGTACCAGACCATCGAGTTCTCCGCCTTGCCTCGCGCGCAGGGTTAGCCCTGGCAAAAGCGCCAGGTCTTGCCGCCGTCCGCTGTATATAGAACCGTTCCCAGGCCGACGATCCATCCGTGCTTGCTGTCGAAAAAACGCACCTGGCTCAGAGGAACCGGCAGCGCCGCGACGCTGCCGTCGTGCGCCCATGCGCCGTTGGGCTGCAAGCGCAGGACCGTGCCGGTCAGCCCGACCGTCATCCCCTGATCGGCGCCGAACAGATCGATCGAGAACAGCGGATCGCGCGCCGGAATCTGCGGTTTTTCGGTCTCTATCGGCTCGGGCGGATCGCCGGGCTTGTCGGCGCGATGCGCAAAGCTCCAGGTCTTGCCGCCGTCGCTGGTTTCGATCACCCATCCTTCGAGTCCGCACGCGGCGCCATGCTGGGCGTCGCGGAAGGATACGCCGAACATGCTCGGGAGCTGGAAATCGGCGAAGCGCGGATCGTCATTGGGGCCGAGCGGACGCTTCCACTGCGCGACCAGAGAATTCTGCTGCTCCTGCCAGGTCTTGCCGCCGTTGCCGGTCGCCCAAATCCGTCCCAGCTCGCCGACGATCCATCCGCGATTGTCGTCAACGAACGAGACGCCATAAAGCTTCGGCTCTTCGAATGGAAGCGCATAATCCTGAAGGTCCGCAGGAAACAGGCGCTCGAGCTGGCGTTTGAAAAACGTTTCGCCGCCGTCGGCAGTGCTGAGCACCAGGGAGCCGTCACCTACAAAAAATCCATGCAGGCGATCGGGAAAGGAGAGCGAGAAAATAAACAGATGAGTGCGCGAGTTGATGCGCTGCCAGGTCTTGCCACCGTCGTGCGTGCGCATTATCAGGCCGTCCTGCCCGCACAGGTAGCCGTACTGATCGTCAACCATCTGGATTCCGAACACGGCCAGATCGGTGCCGATATCGATCCGCTTGAAATGCAATCCGCCGTCTTCGGTGAGCAGGACCTTGCCGCGCGTTCCTACGATAAACGCCCGGGTGGGGCTGGTCGGCCAAACGTCGAAGAAGTTATCGGTAAAGGTGATCGCTCGCTCCTTGATCGGCGGCACCGCCACTTCGCGATGACATGCCGATACGGCAAGCGCTCCGACAGCGACGAGCAAGACTATCCACTTGCGCGCGAGACTGTTTGATGTCATTCCGACCTCGAAAATCCGCTCTATACTCAAGGAAAGCGCCCTGGTGTGCAAGCAGGGAATGGCCGGCTTTATGTCGTCAGCCCAAATCGGCCAGCAACAACCCCGTCAGATATTCGCCCTCGGCATGACCGAGCAGCACAGGATGGTCGGGACCCGGGCCGAGCCGCGCGAGCATCTTGAGCTTGCGCCCGGATTTGTTCTGGGCGATCCGCACCGCGCGCAGGAATTCCTCGCCCCGGAAATGAACCGAGCAACTGAAAGTCAGGATTCGTCCCCTCGGCGCGAGCACCCGCATCGCAAGCGCGTTCAGCTCGACATACATGCGTCCGGCACGGTCGGCGTCGGCGCGGCTGCGCGCAAGAGGAGGCGGGTCGAGGACCACCACGTCGAAACGCTCTGCGGTATTGGCCATAAATTCGCCGGCTTCAGCATGAATCAATTGGGCGGCATCGAGAGGGTAGCCATTGAGAGCAAGGTTCTTCTCCGCGACGGCGAGCGCGCGCGCCGCCGTGTCGATCGCGACGACGCGCGCGGCGCCGCCCGCCAGCGCCGCGAGCGCGAAACCGCCGTTGTAGCAGTACGCATCCAGCACGCGGGCGCCGGCAGATTGTCCGCGCACGATCGCGCGGTTTTCGCGCTGGTCCAGAAACGCACCGGTCTTCTGTCCGCGAGTGAGATCGACCACGAGTTTTATTCCATTTTCGGCCGCGACGGTTTCAGAAACCTCGGCGCCGTACGCGACTCCGATCCGGTCGGGAAGGCCCTCCTGCTTGCGCACCGCGCCCTGGCTGCGCTCGACAATCGCTCGCGGCGCGGTACCGGCGGCGAGCGCTGAGATGATTTCCGCGCGCATCGCATCCGTACCTGCGGTCAGAAGCTGGAGCACCAGCACGTCGCCGTACCGGTCGACCACCACGCCCGAGAGCCCGTCGCCATCGCCATTGACGAGCCGGTACGCGTCCGTGTCGTCGCGGATAAATCGCGCGCGCATCGCGATCGCGTCGTTCAGGCGCCGCGCGAGCAAACTAGCAATAGCGGGAGCCTCGCCCCACGCGAGCATCCGGATCGCGATGGTGGTCGCGGAATTGTAGTAGCCGAGACCGAGCAGGTCGCCGCCGGAATCGCGCACCTCGACCAACGCGCCGGCGGCAAGCCCGACCGGTTCGACGCGCGCGATCGCCTGCGAGAAAATCCACGGATTACCGCCACGCACGGGACCGTCGCGCCCGGTGCGCAGAAAAATCCTCCCGCCAGGTTCAAGCGACGCCTTGCCGGGAGCGGACGTGATTCGCTCGGCGGTCATTTGGATCGGGACGATGATTGCGGACGCGGCCACGGTGCTTCGTTAGCGCGGCGGAACTCGCCGCTGCGTCCGCCGGACTTGCTGATCAATCGGATCGCGCCAATCTCCATCGCGCGGTCGATAGATTTCGCCATGTCGTAAATTGTTAGTGCCGCCACGCTGACCGCGGCCATCGCTTCCATCTCGACTCCGGTCCGCGCGCTGGTGACGGCGCGTGCCTCGATTTCGAGCGCGGAGCTGTTGCGGCTAGGGCGAAATTCGATCTCGACCACGTCAAGCGAAATCTGATGACACAGCGGAATCATCTCGTGGGTTCGTTTGGCAGCCATGATTCCCGCGATCCGCGCCGCCGCCAGCGCCTCGCCCTTGGCGAGGCTGCCGCCAATAATCGCGGCCAGCGTGGCCGCCTCCATCGCGACCTGCCCGCGCGCCACCGCCTCGCGCCGGGTGACGGCTTTCGCGCCGACATCGACCATCGCAATCCGTCCGCGCGCATCGAGATGGGTCAGCCGCGCCGGGGACGGCCGGGATTTGTTCTTGTTTGCCATGTTCTGTGACCCATAAGCTTATGTTGACCGGCTCGGCGGATACAATAAACTCGGTCGCATTCAGCTTACAATCTTCCGGGAAATTCTGATGGCGGACGAAACAAACAAAGAAATCTACAAAGTTGTGATACTGGGTTCCGGCCCCGCCGGCCTGACTGCGGCGCTGTATAGCGCGCGCGCCAATCTGCATCCACTGGTGATCGAAGGGATGGAGCCGGGAGGCCAGCTCACCACCACCACCGAGGTCGAGAATTATCCGGGCTTCGAGAAAGGCGTCGAGGGACCCGAGATGATGGAGGTATTCCGCAAACAGGTTGAGCGCTTCGGCACCCGCTTCCTGCAGGGCGAGGTCTCCGAAGTTCGGCTGGGCGCGCGGCCGTTCGAGCTGGAATGCGAGGGCAAGACGATCCGCACCGAGTCACTGATCATCTCAACCGGTGCGACCGCGAAGTGGCTGGGAATCGAATCCGAGCAGCGGCTCAAGGGATACGGCGTCAGCGCATGCGCAACCTGCGACGGCGCGTTCTTCAAGAACAAGGAAATCGTGGTGGTGGGCGGAGGAGACACCGCGATCGAGGAGGCGACGTTCCTGACCCGATTCGCCTCTAAGGTTTCGATCGTGCATCGGCGCGGAGAGCTGCGCGCATCAAAGATCATGCAGGACCGCGCGCACAAAAATCCCAAGATTGGATTCATTTGGGATTCAGTAATCGAGGAAATTCACGGCGAGCCGAAGACCGGCGTCAGCGCCGTCACGCTGAAGAACGTCAAGAGCAACAAGACCTCGAAGTTCAAAACCGACGGCGTCTTCATGGCGATCGGCCACAAGCCCAACACCGACATCTTCAAGGGCCAGCTCGAAATGGACGACCTGGGCTACCTGAAGATCAAGCCCGGAACGACCTACACCAATATCGAGGGCGTGTTCGCGGCCGGCGACGTCGCGGATCGCGTCTATCGGCAAGCGGTGACGGCGGCGGGCACCGGATGCATGGCGGCGATCGACGCCGAGCGCTGGCTCGAAGCGCAGCAGCACGAATAGTCTTATTTTCCCTCGAAGCGGGCTTCGCGCCGTTCGACGAACGAACGAATGCCCTCTTTCGCATCTTCGCTATTCATCACGCGGTCTCGGACCGTCGCGATCGCGGCGACGGCGGAGCGTTCGCCAGCCTCGATATATTTGAGCGCGGCCTGCTTCATCGCGCGAATTCCCAGCGGCGCGTTCTTGCAGATCAACTTCGCGAGTTCGACCGCGCGATCGAGTTGCGTTCCTGCGGGAACGACCTCCTGAACCAGCCCGATTTCGAGCGCGCGATGCGCGCCGAACTCATCACAGAGCATCAGGTGGTACATCGCGTTGCCCCATCCCGTGCGCGTGAGAAAGCGAAAGTGCGCGCCGCCGAGCGGTGCGATCCCCCGCCGTGATTCCATCTGGCAGAACCGAGCCGTTTCGGCTGCAACCACGATATCGCCGGCCAGCATCATCTCGATCCCGATTGTGTAGGTGATGCCCTGCACCGCGGTAACGATCGGCTTGACCGATTGATTGCGCAACGCGAAGGGATCCAGATTTTTCTCGGGGATTGGCTTCGCGACCGCGCCGGGCCCAAAGAACTTCGGCATGTCGAGGCCGGCGGTGAAGTGGTCGCCCTCGGCGCACAGAACGGCGACCCAATAATCATCGTTCCGGTCGAATTCGGTCAGCGCCTCGGAAAGCTGCTGCATCATTTCGGGAGTGAAGGAATTTCTCTTGGCGACATTGTCGATCACGATCTTGAAGATTCGTCCATCGACTTCGCGTCGCACTTCTCCGGCCTTTTTCGGCTCGCTCACGGCTGGCACCTCAGTTTCATTTTGCAACTAACCATACGCCGCGCCGCTATTGCAGACAACCGGGCAATTTCACGGCTGTCATTCCGGCGCGTGGCTGCCACGCGAGGTATCCCGTTCAACAAGGAACTGCATCTGAACGTAGCTCTGAGCACGAACGCCTCGGGATTCCTCGCCTATGGCTCGGAATGACGGTCGTGGGCTCGGCTGAGACTACGATACTCATGCACCGAGCCCGCGTCCGTCATTTCGACCGAAGGGAGAAATCCCGAGGCGGTCATACTCCGAGCTACGTCCACGTGCAGCGGACCTTCGCCCGGGATTCCTCGCGCGCGGCAGCCACGCACGCGGGAATGACAACTCGGCATCGTTTACGGTGCAAATCCCAAACTGACCCCGCTACCCGAAGTTTGCGGCGTTGCCGACGTTAGGATCGGTAGGCGAGGAGCTTTTCGACAACTGACTTCGCGAGCGGTTCCTTATGGCGCATGATGCCCAGGCACTCGACATCCGTCATCCGGGCGAGCGAGGCGGCGTTGGTCGACGACGCGGGGGTCAGAGCTGGCTCGAACGTCGTTCAGCAGCCATCCCGCGATCTTGAGCCGTTTGCTCCGCGCATAGTTGAGCGCCAGCATCGCGGCGTTGAGGCATCCAGGATTGTTCGCAATAACAACGATTAGCGGCAGGGCGAGCTTCGCCGCCAGGTCGGCGGAATCGAAACCCCACACAATCGGCACCGCCAGGCCCCCAACGCCTTCGACCAGCACCGCATCGCTCGCGGATTCGATCTTCCGAAAGCAATCGACGATATGTGCGGGATCCGGCGGCGCTGCCGAATGGAGTTCCGCGGCGGCCGACGGCGCGAGCGGCGAGCGATAACGATACGGACAAATCAGATCGAGCGGCAGATCGCATCCTGATGCGAGCGCGAGAGCCCGCGCATCGGCAGGCTCTAGGATTCCCGCACGCTCCTCGCACCCTGTCTCGCAGGGCTTCATAACTCCGACGCGCATCGCCCGCGCGCGCAGCGCGAAGCCGACCGCGCATCCGACGGTGCTCTTGCCCACGCCGGCGCCAGTGCCCGTTATCAGGAAATTCAAGCTCATCGCTTCATCTGATTATTCCGATCCGCATTCATTTTCGACCCGCCCAAAAAAACAGGGCCTGCTTGGGAGCAGGCCCTGAGTGCTTTGATACGGAGCGTATGGGCGCGCTACTGGTTCTTCGCGGTCGCGTCCGGTTGGATATCGCCCTTGGCGAGCTGGAGCTTGAAGGTATTCCAGTGCTTCAGGATGTCGATCGCTTTTTCGAGCTGGACATCTTTTTCCGGCTTGCCCGGCTTGCCTGCCGCAACCGCTGGAGAAGTCTGGTCCGAAGGAGGCTCGGCTTCGCTGTTGGTCTTGGGCTTTTTCTGAAGCTGCCCATTTTTGAAATGATGCGGCAGATCGCGCTCGTGGATTTCTTCGTCCTCGTCCATTTGCACACCCGGAATTTCGAGCGCCGCGAGCGTGGGCTTTGGCGGTTCGATATCGACATCCGGCGTGATCCCGACGGCCTGGATCGAGCGGCCGTTGGGGGTGAAATAGCGCGCGGTGGTCAGGCGCAGGGCCGACTGATCGTCGAGCGGCAGGATAGTCTGCACCGAGCCTTTGCCGAAGGTCTGGGTGCCGACGATCACCGCGCGTTTCTGATCCTGCAGGGCGCCCGCGACGATTTCGCTGGCGCTGGCGCTGCCGCCGTTGACCAGCACCACCATCGGATAGTCTTCAAAGTCGTTTTTCTTGTGCGAGAAATATTTCTGCTGCTGATTCTCGAGCCGCCCCTGCGTATAGACGATCAGGCCGCCGTCGAGGAAATCGTCGGAAACCTTGACCGCCTGATTCAGCAGATCCGCCCGGATTGTCGCGCAGATCGAGCACCAGGCCTTTGATCTTGCCGTGGTCGTCCTTGTTGAATTCCTCGATCGCTTTCTCGACGCCGTCGTCGGTCGCTTCCTGGAAGGTCGTGATGCGCACGTAGGCGTAGCCGTCCTCGAGGTCTTCGCTTTGACCGACTGGATCTTGATCACGTCGCGCGCCATCGTGACGGTGAACAGCTCGGGCACGCCGGTGCGATGCATCGTGAGCTTGATCTTGCTGCCGCGCGGACCGCGCATCCGCTTGACCGCGTCGGTCAGCGTCATGTCCTTGGTGAAGTCGTTATCGATTTTGATGATCTGATCGCCGGCCTTGAGTCCCGCGCTTGTAGGCGGGCGTGTCCTCGATCGGCGAGACGACGGTCAGCATCGCCGTTCTTGATCGTGATTTCGATGCCGAGGCCGCCGAAGCTGCCGCGGGTTTCGACTTCGAGGTCGCGGTAGAGCTCGGGAGTCAGGTAGGCGCTGTGCGGATCGAGCGACGCCAGCATCCCGGTGATCGCGCCATCGATCAGGTCTTTGGTTGAGACCGGCTCGACGTAGTTCTTCTGCACGATCGCAAGCACATTGGCGAAGGTTTCGAGCTCCTGGTAGGTATCGTTCGGCAGCGCCTGCGCGCGCGCACCGCGATCTCCTCGAGTCCCATGAAGCAGCCGATCAAACAGATCGCCACCGTGATAGCCCATCGATTTCGTTTAAATACTGACATTCACCACCCGCGCGGATTGGGTTTTATCATTTAAGCAGAAGGGCGGCGCCGATGCACGGGGTAGAAGGCCCGTTCTCGCGCGCTGCGCCTGCTTGCCTGATTTTTGTTAGCCTTCCTTGGAGTCGAGCAATTCCTGGAGGGCGTCCTTTACGTCGGGACGCGACCAATCGAACGCGCCCATATGATGCGCGACGATGTGACCCTTGCGATCGATTATGAAAGTTTCGGGAACGCCGCTGACACGTCGTAGGATTCGCCGACCTTGTTTTCCGGATCGAGCAGTACCGTAAAGTTATAGCCGTACTGCGCGACATAGGGAGCGACCACGCTGCGCCCCTTGGTGTCCTGGCTGACGGCCAGCATCACGAAATCTTTGTTGCCCTTGAGCTCGTCGTACAGCGTTTCCATCGAGGGCATTTCCTCGCGGCAGGGTCCGCACCAGGTCGCCCAGACATTCAGGAACACCACCTTGCCCTTCAGTGAGGCGAGCGAAAGCGTGGTGCCGTTCAAGTTGTTCGAGCTTGAAATCGGCAGCTTTGTCTCCAGCGGGTACCGACGCTGCTGATCTTGCCGCGCGGACTCTCCGATACTCGGCGCGTGCTTACCGCAGGTTGCTCGCCACGATCAGCGTCACGCCAACGGCGACGGCGACGAATCGCGACTGATCTGCAGCGGAGCGGTTCCATCGTCAGGCGCGCGCCGCCTCCTTGGCCGCCGCGGCGGTATGCTTTTCGCCGGAGAACAGCCATCCGATTCCGCCGACGATCATCATCACGATTGCGATCAACCTGCGCCTCACTGAGGCCTGCAAACACTCGCGGATTGATGCGCAGGAATTCGACCATGAAAGCGCGCAGAGGCCGGCCAGCATCAGGTAGAGATAGAGCAACCGGCCATCCGCGAGACCTTTCTTGCGCAGGCTCCATAGAAGCAGGAACACGCCGGTGTAAAGAATCGTTTCGTAGATCGGCGTCGGATGCACCCGCACGCCGGGAAAATATCCCGAAACCAGAGTCCCACCTGGGTCAAGCTTGAGCACGGTGTCGGAGTTCCATCCGACGATCGCCTTGGGAAAGGCCATCGCCCACGGCAGGGTCGAGGGCAGTCCCCAGTCGCCGTCGCCCGACAGCAGGCATCCGAGCCGCCCGATAGCCTGCCCGATCGCCAGCGCGGGAGCGGCCATGTCAGCGGTCTGGAGGAACGGGATCTTGTAACGGCGCGAAACGACGTAAACCGCGGCGATCCCGCCGATCATGCCGCCGTACCAGACGAATCCGGAGCCGGAGAAAGATGATCGACTTCGGGTCGGCCATGTAGCTCGGGAAGTTATTGAAGATATCAAGCAGGCGCGAAGCCGCGATTCCGGCAATCGCCGCCCACACGATCATCGACGACGCGAAATCGGCGGCTGAGCCCGCGGCGGCGGCATTCGAGCGTCACGACGCAATCGGCGGCGATAAAGCCCAGCGCCATCATCAGGCCGTAGCTGTAAACCGTGAGCGGACCGATATGAAACAGGACGGGGATCATCGACGCATCACAGTATAGTACGCCGGTGACCGGGTCGAACAACCGGATCTGCGCGGCCCCAGTCAGCGAGGTAGAGCATAAGCTTGCGAGATTTCGGTCCTGCCATGATATTGACGGATTTGTGCGTGCGATTGTTCAACGCGTCAGCCGGGCGCAGGTGAGCAGCGGCGGCAGAGTCCTTGGCCAAATCGGGCCGGGCTTCGCAATTCTGCTCGGCGTGGCCGCCGGAGACAGCGAGGCGGACGCGCAGTTCATCGCCGAAAGAACACTCAAGATGCGCGTGTTTGCCGACGAGGCCGGCAAGATGAACCTCGCGCTCGACGCGGTAAACGGCGCGCTCCTGGTGGTTTCGCAATTCACCCTCCTGGCCGACACCGGCGCGGGGCGGCGTCCGTCGTTCATCGGTGCGGCTGCGCCGGAAGACGCGCGCCGACTCTACGAGCAGTTTATCTGGCTCGTCCGGGAGCGCGGTGTTAGGGTTGAGACAGGCGAGTTCGGCGCCGCGATGCAACTGGAGCTGGTCAACGACGGCCCGGTGACGATCATCCTGGACAGCCGCGACCGCAAATAAGGCGTAATTAAGGTGCAATTAAGGATCACCTTTTAGCCCCGGTAACTCCGATGCCCAAGGCCGGATTCTACGCCGTCGAGTCGGGCAAGATTTCCTTCCGGCGCGACGGCAACTGGTACACCGACGATGAGCGGATAGATAATCCGCGCATCGCGACGCTGTTCAGCCAATCGATCCAGCAGAATCCCGACGGTTCGTACTTCCTTAAAGTCGGCGACGAACGCGCCTCGATCACGGTCGAAGACACGCCCTTCGTCGTGCGCACACTCGAGGACGACGAGCTGGGCGGATTCATCGCAGTGCTGAACGACGACACCCGCGAGGAGCTGGACCCTGCCACGCTCGAAGTCGGCGCGGGCAACGTTCTCTACGCCCGGGTGAAGGACGGCGCGTATCGGGCGCGCTTTCTGCGCAACGCGTACTATCATCTGGCGGACCGGCTCGAAGCCGACGACTCGGGCCGCTTCTACTTGCGGATTCGCGGCGCTCGTCATCCGATTTCGGGAGCACACACCTGAGCGATGCATCTGGCGGAGCCGTATCTGCATATCGTTCTCGTGCGTCCGGAAATTCCGCAGAACACCGGCTCGATCGCGAGGCTGGCGGCAGCCACGCGCACGCGATTGCATCTGGTGGGACCGCTCGGCTTCTCGCTCGAAGATCGATATCTGAAGCGCGCGGGTCTGGATTACTGGCCGCTGGTCGATCTGCAAACCTATCGCGATTGGGACGAGTTCGCGCGCATGCATCCCGCGCCGCCGGCGAAATTCTTTTCCGCACGCGCCGAGAAAAATTATCTCGCGGCGAACTACGCGCGCGGCGACTTCCTGATGTTCGGAAGCGAGACCAAGGGCCTCGGCCGCGAATTTATCGCCGAGCGCGCGGACCACGCCTATCAGATTCCGATCTTCGAGCGCGGCGTGCGCAGCCTGAATATCGCCAACGCAGTCTCGATCGTCGTGTACGAAGCGCTCCGCCAAACCGGCGCGCTCGCTTGACGACGCTCGGGAGCCTGCCGCTCGACGGGCAGTCGGTCGGTAATTCTGCCATGAAGTGATGGCACAGGAGATAGTGGCGCGGGCGTCTCGCCCGTGGACGACGGGTGCGCCACAGGCGCACCCCACCAATGAATTGCGCTTGTCGGCGCCGATGCATCGAGTGGAATGCTCCCGCGCGTGCTCGCGTTCGGCACATTCATTGGTGGGCGGGCCTCTGGCCCGCCGTCGACCACGGGCGAGACGCCCGCGCCACTAATGATTTTTCTCTTTTATTGATAGGTCTAATGGTTTCGCGAAAATCTGAGGTGGAATCCTATGAAACCAAAGATAAGCATCATCACGCTGGGTGTTGCTGACTTGGCGAGGTCTCTGCGCTTTTATCGCGACGGACTCGGCTTCCCTACGCACAACTACAAGGAAGACGAAGGAATAGTGTTCTTCAGGATGGAGGGCTCGTGGCTCGCGCTCTATCCGAGGGACAAGCTCGCCGAAGATGCGCACACAGCGCCGGAAGGTTCCGGCTTCAGCGGCGTAACCCTGGCGCACAATGTGAAAACAAAAGAGGAAGTCGATCAAGTGGTGAACCTGGCGGTGTCATCGGGAGCGAAGTTGGTGAAACCGCCGCGAGACACGTCGTGGGGAGGATACTCTGGATACTTCGCCGATCCCGACGGCCACCTTTGGGAAGTGGCATTCAATCCGTTTACCGATCTGACCTGATATCGATCGAAGGCGGTAGCTCTAGTGTTTGCGCGTGCCGCAGGCGCCGCTTGAACATCCGCCGCCGCATCCACCGGCGCGAGGAGCGCTGGGTGAGCCGATATAGTAGCCGGTCGATTCGAGCTCGGTCGCGCTGATCCATTCGATATCGGCAGCGATCGGCGCGTCGCAATGCGCGCACAGGCGGTGCTCGCGGCCGTCGTCGTCGAGCGCGACGCAGGTGACGACGCTCTTGCCGCATCCTTTGCAGAACGCGACCGGAAACGTCGACGCGATTGGCTCGGGTGACGGCATGCTAAGCAGCATAGCGGAGCGGCGGGATCGATTGGTAGTGCCACCTGATAATTGTCGGCAAACCAGATAGGCATTGGAGGGCGGGCCGACGGCTCGCCCTCCAATGAATGCGCCGCAGGCGACAGGTGGGGAAACCATTCCGCTCCGCCCATCCGGTGCCGATAAGCGCAATTCATTGGTGGGGCGCGCCTGCGGCGCGCCCGTCTCCCACGGGCGAGACGCCCGCGCCACTATCTCTTCTGCCATCACCTGATGATTTAGTGCCGGAGGGCGGCGGCACTAAGGACGGCGATAGGGCTCGCCGAGGGCTGACGGCGACGCGGCTTGACCGCCGACTCCCGCCAGGACGACGAGCGTTAGCGCGTAGGGCAGCGCGAGAAAAAGTTGATACGGGATCGCCGTGCCGAGGGCCTGCAGGCCGAATTGCAGCGCCATCGCGGCGCCGAACAGGACGCTCGCCGCCGCGATTCCCCACGGATTCCATCGGCCGAGGATTACTACCGCCAGCGCGACGTAGCCGCGGCCGCCCGAGATGTTTTCGACAAACGTGTTCGCGTAGGCGAGCGTCAGATATGCGCCGGAGAGTCCCGTCAGAACTCCGGCGGCGAGCAGCGCATGCCAGCGCAGGCGATAGACTCCGAGCCCCAGCGCGTCCGCGGCGTCAGGACGCTCGCCCGCAGCCCGCAGGGTCAAACCGTAATGCGTGCGCCACACGATAAACCCGATGACAGGAATGATCGCGAAGGTCAGATAGACGAACGCGTTATGATGAAAAAGCGTGGCGCCAAGAATCGGGATCCGCGTGAGCGGACCGAAATCGAACCGCGCCATCGGCTTGACCATGAACGCCATTCCGGTGATTCCGAAGAATCGGCGGTAAAAGACTCCGGTGATTCCGATCGCGAGAATATCCAGCGCGGTTCCCGCCACCACCTGATTGACCGACAGATTGACCACCAGCAACGCAAGCAGCGCGTTGATCGCTACGCCGGCCGCGATTCCAGCCGCAATGCCGATAAGCGTCGAGCCGGTGAAGTACGCCGCCGCCATCGCGAAGAACGCGCCGCACAGCATCGCGCCCTCGATACCGATATTGATGACGCCGGTCTCCTCGACCAGCAGCTCGCCCAGCGCGGCGAGCAGGATCGGCGTCGCCATCGCGATCGTCGAGTTGAGGAACGCGTCAAGCATCGGCGCGCGCTCCTGCGGCCGGCGCGGATCCGGCGTCGCGCGAGAATATCTGTCCGCGAATTCGCGACCATGCCGGAGTGTCGAAGGCGAGCAGGATCATGATCACCAGTCCCTGGATAACCTGAACCAGAACCGGCGAGACTCCCTGCGCGCGCTGCATCGCCTGCGAGCCGTTGTCGAGCGCGCCGAAAAAAATTGCCGAGATGATAATTCCGAGGGGATTCAGCCGCGCGACCAGCGCAACCGCGATCGCCTCGAAACCCCATCCGGGCGAGAATTTTTCATACAGCCGATGCGTGATCGCCGAGACCTGCACCGCCCCGCCGACTCCAGCGAGCGCACCCGACAGGGCCAGGATCGCGATCGTCAGCCGCGCGATCGGAATACCAAAAAAGGTCGCGGCGCGGCGGTTCCGGCCCATCGCGCGCAGCTCGAACCCAACGCTGGTATGGAAGAGCAACAGGTAGCAGCCGATTGCCAGCACGATCGCGAGAAGGATCGCGGGGTTGAGCCGCGTCGGCTCGAGCGGCATGTACATCCGCGCGCTCGGCGCAATCGCCATGCTTTGCGGATACGCGCCCGAGGCCTCGATCAGCGGGCCGTGCACGACCCAGCTAATCAGTTGCGCCGCGACGAAGTTCATCATGATCGTGCTGATGACCTCGTTGGTGTCGCGCCGCGCGCGCAGCCATCCGCAGATTCCACCCCACACCGCGCCGCCGACGCCGCCCGCGATGAGCACGAGCAAAATCGCCACGGGCCGCAGCCATCCGCCGAGGTACGGGCCAATCGCACCGGCCGCGATCGCGCCCGCGATCAGTTGACCATCGGCGCCGATATTCCACAGCGCGCCCGAGAACGAGATCGAGATGGCAAGACCGGTGAAAATCAGCGGCGTGGATTTGACGATCGTATCGGCGGTTGCGTACCAGGTTCCGAATGCGCCCTCGTAAAGCGCTGCGAAGACTCCTATCGGAGACGCGCCGAGCGCGAGCACGACCGCTGCGATAATCGCGCAGGCGAGGATCAGCGCCGCGATCGATTTACCGATCGATGAGATCATCGCGACTACTCGAAGTGCCCCGCCATCAACATGCCGAGACGTGCGGGATCGCGATCGGCCGGAGCGGTCTCGCGCAGCCGGCCGCGGCTCATCACGAATAGCCGCGCGCAGAGTTCGAGCAATTCGTCGAGATCGCTCAGACCAGCAGCACGGCGCCGCCCGCCGCCGCAAATTCGACGAGCGTGCGATGAACCGCCGTAGTGCCGGCGAGATCGAGTCCGCGGCAGACGTTGTGCGCGACGATCACGCGCGGCTTCGACGCGACCGCGCGCGCAACCTCGAGCCGCTGACGGTTTCCGCCCGACAGCGCGGAGGCGAGAGCCTCGGGACCAGGCGCGCGAATTTGAAACCGTTCGAGCAGCGCGCGGCACAAGTCGACCGCGCGCACGCGGCTCAGCCATCCGCGCGGCGCGATCAGATTGCGGATCGGACTCGCGAGCAGCAGGTTCTCCCACAGCGTCATGTCGAGCACGAGTCCGTCGAGATCGCGATTTTCCGGAATCACCGCCATCGCGTCCCGCGAAGCGCGTGCATCCGTCGCCCCAACGATCACGCGGCCGGATTGCGTGGCGCGCGCACCGGCCAGAACCTCGACCAGCTCGGTCTGCCCATTGCCGTCGACGCCCGCGACTCCCGCGATTTCGCCGGCGTGCAGCATCAGCGACACGTCATCGAGCGCACGATGCCCGTCGCGGTCGAGCGACAGATCCTCGATCGAAAGCGCAATCGCGCCGACGCTTGGCGATTGTGTCGATGATAGATCCGGCGCGGTGGTCGCGATCGCGAGATCGCCGATCATCATTCGCGCGAGCGCCGCCTCCGAGGTTTCCACAGGCGTGGTGGTCGCAACCATCCGGCCCTGGCGCAATACACTGATCCGATCGGCGACGGCGAGTGCTTCCCTGAGCTTGTGCGTGATGAGCACGATGATCCTGCCCTCGCCGCGCAGCCGCCTTAGCAGATCGAGAAACGGCGCGAGCTCGGCGGGCGCCATCACTCCGGTCGGCTCGTCGAGAATCAGCACGCGCGGATCGAACGACAGGGCGCGCAGCACTTCGAGCCGCACTCGCTCCGCGACCGAGCGATGCTCGATCGTGCTGCCCGCGGGAGGCAGCGCGAAGCCCAGCTTACCGGCGAGCTGCGCGAGAATGCGCAGCGACCGCCGGCAGATCGTATCCGGCAGTGTCGAAACCGCCGAGCGCGAGATTTTCCTCCCAGGTGAATCGCTCGAAGAGCATCGGGCTTTGATTCACTGCGGCGATTCCCGCGCGGAGCGCGCCCACAGCCGAGCCGATCCGCAGCACCGCGCCGTCGAGCGAGGCCTCGCCCGAGTCAGGGCGCAGGCGGCCCGTGATTATATTCATCAGGGTGGTTTTGCCGGCGCCATTTTCGCCGACCAGCGCGTGAATCTCGCCCGGATGCGCATCGAAATCGACGCGGTCGAGCGCGAGCATCCGCCCGAAGCGTTTGGATATTTCGCGCGCGCGAAGCACCTATTGCGCTGGCACTTGCGGCGCATGATGCGCCAGCACCCAGGCGAGTGCGTCCTCGCGCGAGGCGAGCGCGCCGTCGAGCTGGAGGTCTTCGACTTCTTTGAGAATTTCCTTGAAGCGCGGCCCCGGCGAAAATCCAAGTGCGATCAGATCGTTGCCGGTAACCAGGCGCGGCGGATGAATCTCCGCCGCCGACATCGACTCGAGCGCACGCAGGCAAAAATTCCAGTAGCCGAGGTAGGACGACGACGCGAGCGCGTCGAGCATCGCGACCTGCATCAGCTCGTCAAATCCCTCGTCGGCGAGCATCCGCTTGAGGGTGGCTTTGCGCATCCGCGGCGCCATGCACAGGCGCAGATGGTCCCGCACCAGGTAGGCGACGCGCTCCTGGACGAAGTTCGAGCGTTTGAAGCGCGCCATCATTTCGGCCGCGATGACGGCGCCCTGATCGGTGTGCCCGTAGAACGTGACCTTGCCGTCCTTCGCGACCGCGCGGCATCGCGGCTTGGCGATATCGTGCAGCAGAATTCCGAACGCGACGGTTTCGCTGCATCCCGCCGGCAGCATCGAAACGCCGAGCCGCGTATGCGACCAGACGTCGCCCTCGGGATGATAATTTTCAGGCTGGGCGCATCCGACCATTTCGAGCAGCTCGGGCGCGAGCGCCGCCCACAATCCGGACTCGCGCAGCAGGTCCATCGCGCGCCCCGCTCCGCCCTCGGTCATCAGCATCACCAGCTCTTCGCCGATTCGTTCGGCGGCGATTTCGGTGATGGTGGGTGCGGCCTCGCGCATCGCGTCCCACGTCGCTGGATCGATCTCGAAGCCGAAGCGCGCGGCAAAGCGCGCGCCGCGCAGTATGCGCAGACTGTCTTCGGCGAAGCGCTCGCGCGGATTTCCGATCGCGCGGACAATTCCGGCGCGCAGATCACGCATCCCGCCGACCAGATCGATCAGGCGATCGTTTTCGGGATCGAGGAACATGCCGCCGATCGTGAAGTCGCGCCGCTTGGCGTCTTCTTCGATCGTGCCGAACCGCACCGCCGACGGACGCCGTCCGTCACGGTACTCGGCGTCGGCGCGAAAGGTCGTCGTTTCGTATTGCGCGCCCTCAAGAATCACCGCGATCGAGCCGAAGCGTGCGCCGACGGCGACCGTGTGATCGAAGATCCGTTGGACGACTTCGGGGCGCGCGTCGGTCGCGATATCGTAATCCTTGGGCGCGATTCCGAGGATTTTGTCGCGCACGCATCCGCCCGCGAAAAAGGCCTGGAAGCCCGCCTCGCGCAGACGGCGCACGATGAAGCGCGCACCGGATTCGATATCGGCCATCGCGGGTTCCATCGTGGGCCCGAGTTTACAGGCTCGATAAGACCGCGCGCCATACGGGTCCGCGCGCGGGAGGCTGCGGCTACCCTTCCAGCGCGCGGACACCGAGCGTGATTCCACCATCGACGGCGACTATCTGCCCGGTCACATTCTTTGCCTTCTCGGAACAGAGCCACGCCGCCGCGCGCCCGATGTCCTCTTCGGTCTGCTCGCGCCCGAGCGGTACGAGCTGACGCACAAACGCGTCGAACGCCTCGCGCGCGTGTTCGTCACCGCCGCCGACCGCGGCGCCCAGCTTTTGCCAGAGGGGAGTGTAGATGACGCCGGGCGCGACCGCGTTCACCCGGATCCCCAACGTCCCAAGCTGCGCCGCCAGCGTCCTAGTGTAGGAGATCACGCCCGCCTTCGCCGCCGCGTACGCCGCCAGCATCGGGACGGCCTGCATCCCGGCGATCGACGAGGTGTTGCAAATCGCGCCGCCCGCGCGCATCCGCGGCGCGACCTCACGCGTGACCAGATAGACCGAATTCAGATTCAGATCGACATAGCGGCGCCAGGTCTCAACCGAATCCCAGTTATTGGTTTGGCGGCTGCCCTCGAACCATGCGCGCTCGCCGCCGCCGGCATTGTTGCAGAGCACATCAGGATGCGCTCCGAGCTGCGCGGTAATCGCCTCGACCGCGGAATGGATCGACGCCTCGTCGGTCACGTCGGCGCGAAAGCCGTGGACCTGTTTTGCGATCGCGGCGGGTGCAGGCACCAGCTCCTTGTCGATCACGGCGACGGCCTCGACAACTTTCTCGTCGAGCAGCGCGGTGACGATTCCCAAACCCAGCCCGCGCGCTCCTCCGGTAACGATTGCGTATTTCACCAGATTTTCCTCTTGCACAAATTTTCGTGGCTTCGCGGCAGTTTTCACGCGGACGCGCTTCGGAGCATACGTTGCGGCAATTTACTAAACGTTCGTTCAGGTAACAAATGAATCTAATTCGTCGCGCGTTCGTCATCTATAACAGGAGAAGGTGATCAAGATGGTATCGATGGTGATGATCGCGGCGGGAGTTTTCGCCGCGGATCTTGCGGCGGTTGCGGCGGTGGTGGGCTCGATGTTTCTGGAACGATGGTTGGGGCTCTCACGCGGAATGATCCTCGATTGCGTATTTGCCGTCGCCGTCAGCTACGGCGTTGCAGCCTGGTTTGTCGGGATGTGGATCAAGCGCGAGATGTCGCTGAGCGAGTCTGCCAAATCCGATCCAGACGTTAACACCCCGATGGAAATCGCGTGGGCGGACAGACGAAAACAGACCTCAGCCCGCTGGTTCTGAGGCGCTCTAAATCCGCTCAGGCTGCTTCCTTACGGCTCCCGCCGTAAGTCTTTCGATACACCCGCAGCAGCGCTGCGAACACCGACATGATCGCCGGGCCGATGAATAATCCGATCGGCCCGTAGGCTTCGAGTCCGCCGGCGATTCCGAAAAACAGCGCGAGCGTCGGCAGCCCGGTGCCGTGCTTCATCGCCATCGGCTTGATGAAGTTGTCGATAATCGCGATCGAGATCGAGCACCACACCACGAGGAAAATCGCCCATCCCCATCCCGCCGTGTAGAACAGGTAGAGCGTCGCCGGAACCCAGACCAGCGCCGTCCCGCCGATCGGCAATAGCCCCGCGGCTGCACTGGCCAGCGCGAGAAATGCCCAGTACGGGACGCCGCTGATGAGCAGGCCAAGACCGATCGTGGCGCCCTGCAGCAGCGCGGTCAGCATCAATCCGCGCATCACCGACGACAGCGTGCTGCGCAGAGTTTCGAACACCGCCTTCTTGTCGTCCTCGTGCAGGGGCGTCAGCTCGCGCACCGAGTTGTAATAGCTCTCGCCGTCGCGCAGCAGATAAAAGAAAATCAGCAGGATAATCGCGAAGTCGATCACTACCGTCGCGACATTGCGCGCCGCGCTGGTGAGATTGTGCGCGACGTATCCGCTGATCACCTGCGCGGCCGCGGCGAAGTGCTTCGGAATCTCGTCTTCAATTTTTATTCCGCGCGGCGCGAGCCGCCGATTGATCGACTGAACAATCTCGGAATGCATCATCCAGTCGCGCGCGTGTGAAAGCCCTCCTCCGTCGAGCATCGTCGAGACCTGCGCGTATAGAGTCTGCGCCTCAGCCGCGAGCCGGCTCGACAACCAGATCGCGGGCAAGATCACGCCGAGCGCCACGCCGAGCGTGATGATCAATGCCGAAAGCGTACGGCGGCGCACCAGATGGTCCAGCTCGATGAGCAGCGGATGGGCGAGGAACGCGAGCAGGATCGCCCACATTAGCGGAGTAAGGAACGGAGTAAGGATCGCATACAGCTCATAGGCCATCAGGGCCAGAAAGCCGAAGAAGAAGACCTGTATGATTCTCTCGCGTTCCATCGCTGCGCAGAAGTTACTTGGCGCGCAAGTCTATCAAAAGGGCCGGGATGCGTCGCCTGCCCCCGCAATGTGAATTTGTCGCGATCCCGGAAGCGCGTCTTCAGATATGATGGTGAGATAGGCATTCACACCGCGACCATCTGCCTCCGAGTGAGAATACCCAGACGACGCGGGCGGGAGGGGGGAAGCCAATATGAAAGATGATCCTGAATCGCGAAAACCACAAACTCCTCGGCCCGCGACAGCTATCGCCTCGCATCGGGTTCGTCCCGACAAGCTCGACGCTTACCTCGTCGCGCAGAAGGCCATCACCGATGCCGCGCGAAGATTTCCGGGATTCGTCGGGACCGAGGTCTTGGCGCCAGTGCCAGGCTTGCAAGAGGAATGGGTCGCGATCTTTCGCCTCGAATCGAATCATGCGATGCAGCAATGGCTACAGTATCCGGAGCGCCTGAGGCTCGCCAAGGCCATCGAGGATTTGCTCATCGAGCCGTCGCGGATGCAGGTGCTTGCGAGCGATGAGCGCACCGAGCCGCCGGTCGCGATGGTGTTCACGCATAAGGTCGCGCCGGAAAAAGTTCCGGCCTATCTGGATTGGCGGCGACGCGCTATCGCCGCACAAGCGCACTACCCTGGATATCTCGCGACCGAATTTTTCGAGCCTCACGAGAAGCTCGACGAATGGGTGGATATCGTTCGTTACGATTCAGTCCGCGATCTGTCCGATTGGATGGATTCGAAAGAGCGGAAGGATCTTCTTGAAGAGCTCGACGGAATAGTCGAATCGATGCACGCGCATCGCGTTACCGGGCTCGAAGGATGGTTCTCGGTCAATCGCGGACCTGGCGAAACGATGGTCCCTCCTCCCGCGTGGAAGCAGGCTCTCGCAGTTTTGTTCGCGCTATACCCTACTGTGATGGTCCTATCGTATCTCAATCCGTTGATGCGGAACTTGTCGATCGCGGTTCAGATGTTTATCGGCAATATCCTGTCGGTTGCTTTGCTTACTTGGCTGGTGATGCCTCTAGTCAGCAGGTTTTTGGGTTTCTGGCTGAATCGGCAAGACAAGAGCCTCAAGCGTGAAGTGCTGGGATTATGCACTGTCGCTGCCGGTCTCATACTCTTTGTTCTAATATTTCGTGCTTTGTGAATGATTCTTCCGGCTACGCATTGAGTATTGCGGGCTGAATGAGGTATTAAAGCGGTTATGATCAAAATGCCGAAATATTGTGTCTGTGTTCTCACACTCTCGGTGATTTTCAGTCTCGCTGGCATCATTCCGTGCTTCGCGGCATCTGCGTCGGACTCGGGATTACCCGAGTACATGAATGTAATCGCGGGCGACAGTACCGAGCTGAGTAAGGCCGCGGTGGCGGACCAAAATGTTCTCGACCTGGACATCGCGATGTTCGGTCTCTACGACGATGCGCTGGCGAAATTCCAGAAAAACCTGCTCGCGCAACATCCAGTGATCCTCGCGCTATTCAGCAACCAGGGCGGAAGGCTGCTGCTCTATCGTCCCGGCAAACCTCCGCTGGAAGCGCCCCAAGTATCGATCCGCTACCAAATATACAAGTCCGTCGGCCATTCCAGCCTGGCACTGTTCGAGTTGGCCGGCTCCCACATCGGCAGCGTTGCGGATCACTCGTGGGAAGCGAAGATGCGCGTGTTCCGCGCCGCGAATCAGGCTGCGCTGGATAGCCTTGACGCCACAGATCTCAGTCCGGAGACTCGCGAGAACCAGGCCAATGTACTGAAGGCGAATATCAAGTTCATGGATACCGCGCTGAGCAAAGGCGCCTATACATTTGCCGACATTCAGGCCTACGCTCGCGACGTCAAACCCTTTTTGCAAAAGAACATCACCTGGGGCGCGACTACCCAGGTTCAGCACTGGATGAAAGTAGTCAAAGACTGGAAAGAACTGCTGGGACCCGATTGGGACAAGACTTACGGTGTGAGTAATACTCTGTATGTCGCCCGCCAGAACAATGTCTTGTTCAGCGTTCTCGCGCAGTTTTTCGGCAAGGACGCGATGAATACCCGGTTGTTTCTGTACGAGACCTCGTCTTTCGTCACCACTCCAGACCAAATGCTCGACGTACTCATTCGGACCGTCGCCGATCGCTCAGTCGGCCAGGTCTTTTTTGGCAATTACTACTTGATGGACTATGAATTGATGGGTGGAGACGGCCGCAAGGCAATCGCCGCGGAGGACAAGAAATACGGCATTCCGGTTTTTCTGCCGCCCGCAGTGCCGTTCCATTCCAACGAATGGCCGTTCCGGATCGATCCAAGCCAAGGCGAAGGACCAGCCACGATCGAGGAGATAAAGTAGTTCGTTTAGCACATTTCGGGTTTAGAGAGATTCCTCGCTTTGCTCGGAATGACCGGCGAGACGCCGGTCCTACTGAATTCTATTACATTAGGGCCGCCGTCCCGGCGGCCTTTCCGTGAAACGGAGTCGCCTAGAACAGAATAACCAGTTGCGCGGTCATCGCGACGGCGCCCTGCGTTTTCGGGCTGTGACCCGGATTCGGAATATAGCTCAGCACAGGCTCCAGGAATGAACTACTTATCAGATGCATTTGGTAGTAGGTTTGCAATATCGCTTCATTGCTGCGGAATCCATATCGTCGATTAAGCCAGCTCCACGCGAGGCCGGCTCCGAATGAATCCGCAGGCTGCCGGGGTATTAGACTGAACGCGGTGAGACCGAGACCGAAATAGCGCGTCGCGAGCATCGTGCGCGAGTCGTTGAAGCCAAACTGAAAATAGCCAGAGACCCCGCTGTTGTCGACTCCCGCGCGTTCGCGCCATATGCGCTGAGAGCCGAAGGCGTACGCTCCCTGCGCTCCCTGCTGCTCAGCGTGCGGGCCGTAGAGCCGGCCCGTTTGCGTCCATCCTCCGACGGCAATCTTCCCAGGCAACTGCCCGTCGCCGAAGAGCCATGCATAACCAGTTTCGGCAATAGCAAAATAATGGCCGTTGAAGACCGGGATATCGCGAAGTCCCGTCTGAACATGGGTCGCGCCGGAACCATCGTAGATCGCTCCGCTGAGATAGAAGTGTCGTGTTGGAGCGTAGTTGCCGGTTATCCCATATGCTGAATTGTAGTAACCGGGCGAAGCGCCGATCATCGTCGGATTTTTGAATATAGGAGTGAATATGAGACTGGTGACCGCCGGAATAGCCAGAGTCTGGTCGGAGACCGGAACCGGGCGGCTGACATTGTTGAAATCATAGGTTGGTACAGTCTTGCCCACGCGAATCGTTAATTTGTCGTCAAACAACTGCTGGCACCACCAGAGTTCATAGAGTTGGGTGCGATCCAGCGGTGTTGCGCCGACCAGTCCGTCGTAGCTGATGACATTACCCGCCCTCTTGTTGGCCGGCTCGACGTTGAGCTGAAGCAATGATGCATCAAACGACCCTCCTGGCAGGCCGATTAGCTTGTCGGCATCCAGATTCAGATTGAGTACTAACAGACTATTGTAGCTCCAGGACGTAGGTTTCACGCCGCCGGTCGCCAGGTAGTCCACGTTACCTATCCAGAATCCGCCGATGCGGACGCCTGAATCAGGAGTGAAGCCGGCCAACCTGCCCAACGCTCCCGTCCCTGGAATGATTTCGACCGCCGCTGGATTGGCGCTGATCGCCGGAATCTCGGCTGGGGTTGCGGCGGCGGTAGGCGCGGCAGAGGACTGCAGAGAGGCGACAGAGGACGGCCCGCTCGAGGCACCATATGCTCGCGACAGAAAGACCAGGCCCAGCAAGAGAGCCGCGGTTACGATGCTCAGACGATCGACGATCATCCGTTCAAAGCAACGGCCTCTGCGCTGTGAAAATCGCACTACCGCGCCGATCCGCTCACATCTTTTTTTTGAGTGCTCTCGAAGATTTGGCGGTAGATTCGGTCAGGTGTCAGCGACGAGCTATGAAAGCGAATCCCGGTCGCATTAGTCAGTGCATTAGCCAGAGCGGGTGCTATTGGATAGATCGGCGCCTCGCTCATCGACTTGGCGCCGAGCGGCCCGAAGGCGTCATGCGTATCGGCGAAATAAATTTCGGTGCGCGCTGGATTATCCGCGTATGCCGGAATCCGATAGTTGCGGAAACTCGGATTGATCATGCGCCCGCCCGGGTCATAGACCATTTTCTCGGACAGCGACCATCCAAGCCCCTGCGCGATCGCGCCTTCAACCTGCGCCCTGCACTGCATCGGATTGATGATGACGCCGCCGTCCGCGCCGTGAACGCTCTGCAGGATCGCAATTTCCCCGGTGATGCGATTAACCGCGATCCGGAAACCCTGCACCTGGAAAGTGACGCTGCGCGGCGTGCCGTAGGCTTTGCGGACCACCTCCAACTGGCGTCCGGATTTTTCGGCGGCCTTGAAGAGCTCTGCGAATGATACCTTGATCTCGCTGTAGCTGATCCCGTCGTGCTCAAGGCGGCAGGCGTCGCGGCTCACGCGGTAGTATTTCGACGCGAAGTCGAGCAGCCGATCGCGCAGAGCCTCTGCCGCGAGCCGCACCGCGTTGCCCGCGACAACCGTGCCGGCGCTGGCGAAAGCTCCCGTATCGTAAGCGGTTCTGTCGGTGTCGGATTGCACGACTTCGACCCGCGACACAGTGCTGCCGAGAACACTGGAGACGATCTGCCGATGCACAGTCGTCGTGCCGTTGCCGAACTCGGCGGTGCCGATCGCGAGATGATATTTCCCGTCGGCGCCAAGGCCGAGCTGAGCCTCCGAGCGATGCTCCGTGGGCGGAACCGAGCCGTGCATCGAAATTGCCATCCCCTGGCCCGTGAGCCATTCGCCGCCCTCGGGAGGCTTGACGCCGTTGCCGCGTTTCAGCGCAGCCTCGACCTGGTCAAGGCATTGGTCGAGTCCGTAGCTGCCAAACTCGGTGTCGGTGGCCCGCGTGCTGTCGGAGATCATCTGATCGCCCGGCTTGACGACGTTGATTCGCCGAAATTTGAACGGATCCATCTTGAGGCCGCGAGCGAGCTCGTCCATCGCGGATTCGACCGCGAATATCGTCTGCGTCATCCCGTAGCCGCGGATCGCGCCGCCGGGAACCATGTTGGTATAAACGGTGAAGCCGTCGATTTTCTTGTTCGGGCAGTTGTACACCGCAACCGCCTCGCCGCAGGCCGCGTACAGCGTCTCGCCGCCGTGATTTCCATAAGCTCCGGTGTTCGAGATGACGCGCATCTGGAACGCGGTCAAAGTTCCGTCGCTCTTTGCGCCGAGCTTGAGCTGCACGTTCATCGGATGGCGCGTAGTCGCCGCGATAAATTCCTCTTCGCGTGTGAACTCGAGCTTTACGGGCTTGCCGGTCTTA
The DNA here is from genome assembly GCA_963801665.1 of uncultured delta proteobacterium. Classification (GTDB taxonomy): domain Bacteria; phylum Desulfobacterota; class Binatia; order Binatales; family Binataceae; genus JBARDN01. The sequence continues at coordinate 278,950 of CAWDFL010000001.1, forward strand.
AGCGTTGCGAACGCGCATATATCTTCGGTCAATACTTCCTGCTTGCCGCCAAAGCCGCCGCCCACGCGCTCGCAAAAGACCCTGACCGTCGCGGGAAGCAGATCGAAAATGAAGCACAGCTTCTGCTTGGTGATGTGCGGCGTCTGGCTGCTGGTGCGGACGTTGAGCCGATGATTCTCATCGAGCCAGGTGATCGAGCAGTGCGTTTCGAGATGCGCGTGCTGGACCCGATGCGTCGCGTAAGTTCCCTCGTGGATCACGTCGGCGGCGGCGAAGCCCTGCTCGACGTCTCCGACCTGTCCATGAATTTCCAGCAGGATATTTCGCGCCGGATTCAGAATCCGCTCCGCCGCTTTTTCATGGAGCAGCGGAGCGCCCGGGCGCATCGCCTCTTCCGGATCGAACACCGATGGAAGAATCTCGTAGTCAACTTCCAGCCGGCGGCATCCCTCCTCTGCCGCTCCTTCGGTGTCGGCTACGACGGCGGCGACCCGCTGGCCGACGAATCGCACAACGTTGTCGAGCAACACGGTGTCGCTCGGATCGACGTGGTAATCGTCGTGGGTCGCGGTTGTATACAGATGCTTCGGTACATCCTCAAACGTGTACACCGCCGCAACTCCGGGAACCGCCAGCGCCGCTTCACGGCGAATCGATCGGATTCGCGCATGCGCATGCGGCGATCGCAGGAGCTTCAGATGCAACATTCCTTCGACCGCGACATCGAGCGTGTAGCGCTCCTTGCCGGTGACGATTCCCTCTGCCGCCGGCGCGAGCAGGTCCGCGCCGAGCGACTTGCCGGGCTGGTCGTCCGCGATTGATTTGATTCCGCCGATCGCGTCCTCGACTGCGTGGTATCCGGTGCACCGGCAGAGATTGCCCTTGAGCGCACGCGGGAGATCCTTGCGTGCCTCGTCGCTCAGGCTCGCGGCGGTCATGATCATTCCGGCGGTGCAGAATCCGCATTGAAAACCCGCCGCGTCCATGAACGCCTTCTGCATCGGATGCAGCTCGCCGCCGTGCGCGAGGCCTTCGATCGTCGTCACTTTTTTTTCGTCGGCGCGAAACGCCGGGATAAGGCAGCTATGAACCGGCACGCCATCGAGCCATACCGTGCATGCCCCGCAATCGCCAGCGTCGCATCCTTTCTTGACCCCGAACCATCCCATATCCCGCAGGAACGTGCGCAGGCATTGCCCGGGACGCGGCTCTTCTGAAAACGTCTTGCCATTGATATTGATTAAGTAACTCATCGGTTACTTGCGTTCTCCCAGCTCGCATCGGATCTCTTCCGCGAAATGGAAGGTCATGTGTTTGCGATAATCCGGCGCGCCATGCACGTCGTCGAAGAAAACCGGAGTCTCTTTTTCCAGTCTGGTCCGCAGCCCATTTTGATCAGGAATTTTTGCGAACTTGATTCTTAGCGGCCGCTCCGTCGACGCCGAGACGGTCAGCATGAAAATTCCGTCGTCCGGACCGAGAGTGCCGACCAGCAGCGCCGCCGAGCGGCCCAGATGAGTCAGAGAAATCCGGCGAAAGGCGAATCGTTTGCGCAAAGCCGCGGCCAGGCAGATCGATGCGCCGCAAGAGCTCGCCGGGTTTCAGAACGTTGCGATGGTTCCCAATGACGAAATCTTCGATCGCGACCTTGCGCTCGCCGCCAGCCGGTTGCTGAATCGTGCAGATGGCTTCCAGAGCGGTGGCCATCGAAATCATCGGACCCGCGGGGAGCGACATGCAGATGTTGCCGCCCACCGTCGCGGTGTTCCAGATTTTGAAGGAAGAAAGAAACGAGCGGCAGCATTGATCGATGACCGGCGCCGCCGTCCACTCCGCCGGCGCCTTCAGCGCGAACAACTCCGCAATTGTGCAGGTCGCACCAATCTCGAGACCGTCGGCGTTCGTCGCGAGCGATTTCCATCCGAGACCTTGCAGATCGATTAGCCGCCGCAGATGCGGTTGCGGTTCCGAGAACAGCCACGTGCCGCCGGCCAGCCACGCGTCGCCTTCGCGCCAATCGATAGCGCCGCCGGATCTAACCGGGCGCGCAATCTCTTCAATCGTGTTCAGGTCCATTGGCCTCCACAACAAACCGGCAAAATACCCTACTACAAGATGAGCTTAACTATACTACCAGTGATCGATCGTAAGATGAATTTTTCTTCCTGGATATGGGCAGGAGTGATCGAGCTTCGGCGAGACTCCGCCGGCTGGGAACGCCGCCGCGCGCATTGTCACGAGAAAGAGTATGATAAGCTGAGTTTGCCAATGCGGATCGAAACCGAACGCCTGCTGATCGAGGAAGCTTGTGCCGACGACCGCGCGACGATCGACGGCCTGGTCGCGCTGTTTAACTCCAATCCGGAGTTTCATCGCGCGTCCGGCGAGCGCGTGGTCTGGGCGGCGGCCGATCTCGAAAACTATCTCGCCGACGATCCTAATCCGCGCTTTCCCGAGCTTGAGTCACATGAGTACACCGTGCGCGAGCGCGCGACCGGCCGGATTGTCGGCACGGTCGAGCTGATCGCGCCAATTCCGTCGGACCGGATCAACTGGATTGCGCTGATGATGATCCAGGGCGACCGCCAGGGCGTCGGCCTCGGCAGCGAAGTCGTAGCGGCGATCGAGCATGAGCTGTTCTCCGCCGGATGGAATGAAATCCGCGTCTTCGTGCATCGCGGCACCGTGCTCGCGCATCAGTTCTGGACCGGCGCGGGCTACCAACCGGTCGGCGAAGCGCTAAGCGCCGCCGGCAAACCCGGCATGGTGCTGCGCAAACCACGCCCAGCGCGTTGAGGGGCAGTGCGTACGCGTAGTTCGGAGCATGGACGCTCCGGGATTCCTCGCCTATGGCTCGGAATGACGATCGCGGGCTAGGCGCATGAGAATCGTGGCCTCAGCCGAGCCCACATCCGTCATTTCGACCGAAGGGAGAAATCTCGAACGGCCGTGCTCCGAGCTACGTCCACATGCAGTGCCCTTTCGTTCGGGATTCCGCGCGCGTGGCAGCCACGCGCGCGGAAATGACAGGTCCCAACGTCGCTAACGGCGCAAATCTCAAAACTAACCCGCTACTTGCTCGATTTCTCAGTTGCCCGGCGGGGCAATCTCTGTTACCCCTTGGCTTTGCTTGCACGAATCCATCTACAACCGATTCTTACCTGCAACACACAGGCATGTAGCTCAGTGGGAGAGCGCTTCCTTGACACGGAAGAGGTCGGCGGTTCAATCCCGCCCATGCCTACCACCGTGTTTTCAGTTTGTTACGCCGCCGTCAACCGCCGCCCGAATTTGGTTCGCCTCGCGCTCGCCAATGACTAAACTTTCTTCATAGATGAGTTCCGAGCTTACCGTTTTGGTCGGTGGCGAGCGCCGTGTCCTCGCGCGCGACGCGCTTGTGCGCGAGGCTCTGGCAGGAGTCCCGAGCAAGGACCTGGTCGCGGCAAAGGTCGCGGGCAAGGTCGTCGATCTCGCACGCACGCTTGGCGACCTCGCTGACGACGTTCCAATACTCGAAATCGAACCCATCTTTGCCGACTCCCCCGAGGGTCTCGAGGTGATCCGCCATTCCACGGCGCATCTGATGGCGATGGCGGTGCAGCAGCTCTTTCCCGGCACCCAAGTTACGATCGGCCCGGTGATCGAAGACGGCTTCTTCTATGATTTCGCGCCGCCCACGCCGTTTACGGTGGACGATCTTCCGAAAATCGAAGCCAAGATGAAGGAACTCGCCAAGGCCGATCTCAAGATCGAGCGGATCGAAGTTCCGCGCGCGGAGGCGATCAAGACCTTCGACGCGATGGGCGAGGCGTACAAGGTCGAGATCATCAAGGGCGTCTCCGATCCGATCTCGATCTACAAGCAAGGCGATTGGATGGATCTGTGCCGCGGGCCGCACGTCCCCTCGACGCGCTACCTGCGCGCGTTCAAGCTCCAGAGCGTTGCGGGAGCGTACTGGCGCGGCGACGAGCACAACGCGATGCTCTCGCGGATCTACGGGACCGCGTTCGCCAGCAAAGAAGCGCTCGAGGAGCACCTGGCGCTGCTCGAACTCGCCCGCCAACGAGACCATCGCAAGCTCGGGCGCGAGATGGGTTTGTTTTTCTTCGATCCGATCTCGCCCGGATGCCCGTTCTATCTGCCCAAGGGCCTCGTGATCTTCAATGAGCTGATCGACTACATGCGCCGGCTCTATCGCCGCTACGGATACCAGGAAGTCGTGACGCCCCTGGTGTTCAAGAACGAGATGTTCCATACCTCGGGCCATTGGGACAATTTCCGCGAGAATATGTTCCTGACGCTCGACCCTGAAGCGCCCGAGGCGAAAATCGACACCGGCCGCGACGGATGGCATCACGGTTACGGCGTGAAGCCGATGAACTGCCCCGGGCATACGTTCATCTACCGCGCCGAGAAGCGCTCATATCGCGACCTGCCGCTGCGCTTCGCCGAGTTCTCGCGGCTGCATCGCGCGGAGCGGTCGGGCACGCTGCACGGTCTGACGCGGGTGCGCGCGATGTCGCAGGACGACGCGCATATCTTCTGCACCGAGGCGCAGATCGAAGACGAAGTGACGGCGAACCTCAGGATGGTGCGCGACGTGTACGCGACGCTCGGTTTCGAGAGCCCGGAGTTCAAGCTCGCCACCATGCCGGAGCCGCACATGGGCACCGAAGAACAGTGGCGGATGACCGAGGGCAAGCTCGCCAACGCGATGGAGCGCAACGAGATCGCGTTCGAGATCAATCCCGGCGAAGGCGCGTTCTACGGCCCGAAGATCGAGATCTACGTGCCCGACGCGCTCAAGCGCAAATGGCAGGTCGCCACGATCCAGCTCGATTACAACCTGCCGGAGCGTTTCGACCTGACCTACACTTCGAGCGCCGGCGCCGAGGAGCGCCCGGTGATGATTCATCGCGCGATTTTGGGTTCGCTCGAACGCTTTATCGCCGTGCTGATCGAGCATACCGGCGGCGTCCTGCCGTTCTGGCTCGCGCCGGAGCAGGCGCGCGTGCTCTCGCTCAGCGAAAAGGTCGAGGATTACGCGCGCGAGGTCTCGGACCTCGTGCGCCGCGCCGGTTTTCGTTCGGAGCCCGATATTCGCAACGAGAAGCTCGGCTTCAAGGTTCGCGAAGCCGAACTCGCCAAGGTGCCGTATATGATCGTCGTGGGCGAGCGCGAAGCCGCCGAGCGCACGGTGTCGCTCCGGCTGCTGCGCGGCTCGAAGAGCCAGGCCCTGTCAATCGATGATTTGCTGAAGACGATGCGCAAGGAGCCGCTGCCCGCCTGAGGGCGCGCAGAGCATAAACAAAATTCCGGCCGCCGCGCCGGAGGAGGTGCCATATTCGCCGAGATTTCAGAACTCCCCCATCGAGAGAGCCCGCGATTCGCGTCAACCAGCTAATCCGCGCTCTCGAAGTCCGCGTGATCGATTCCGACGGCGCGCAGATCGGCGTCCTGCCGGTCCGCGAGGCGATTCGTATCGCCGAGAGCAAGGGCCTGGACCTGGTCGAGGTCTCGTCGACTGCCAAGCCGCCGGTCTGCCGTATCACCGACTTCGACAAGTACCGTTACTCGCTCAAGAAGAAACAGCACGATTCCAAGCGCCATGCGACCGCGACCTCGATCAAGGAAGTGAAGATGGGCGCGCGGACCGGCGCTCACGACGTCGCCTTCAAGATCAATCATATCCGGCGCTTTATTGGTGAAGGCCAGCGTGTTAAGCTCTCGGTTTCGTTTCGCGGACGCGAGATTACCCATCCGGAATTGGGGCGAGCGCTGCTGGACCGTATCGTTTTGGATGTAACCGATGTCGCGCAGCCGGACGGGGGAACCCGGATGGAAGGGCGCAACATGTCTATCTTGCTGACCCCGCGATAGATTATCTTCGATCACTAGAGCGAGCAGACCGATGCCGAAGCTGAAGACCAATCGCGCCGCCGCCAAACGTTTCCGCGTAACCAAGGGCGGCAAGGTGAAGTACAAAAAGGCCTACTCGCGCCATCACGCATGGGCCAAGAATCGCAACCGCAAACGCGGCCTGCGCAAACCCGGCATCCTGAGAAAGACCGAGGGCGAGGCCGTAAAAAGGCTGATGCCCAACGCCTAGCCTCAAGCCAGCAAACGTCCCAGGATCAAAACGAACCCAAAAAACCACCGTCTAGAAGGATTGACCGCAGATGCCTCGCGCAAAGGGCGGACCCAAAACCCGCCGCCGACATAAACGCCAGCTCAAGCTCGCCTCCGGATTCGTCGGCGGGCGCAAACTGTATCGTCAGGCCCGCAATACTTTCGAGAAGGGCCTGACCTACGCCTATCGCGATCGCAAGCAGAAGAAGCGCGATTTCCGCGCTCTCTGGATCCAGCGCATCAATGCGCTCACGCGCGAGCACGGCATCTCCTACAGCAAATTTATCGCGGGGCTCAAAAAGGCCGGCGTCGAGGTCGATCGCAAGCAGCTCGCCCTGCTTGCCAAGGAGCGCGACGGCTTGTTTACCGAGCTGGTGCGCACCGCCAAGGACGCGCTCGGCCTAGCCGCCTGAAGCCGCGCCCCGTTTGGTGCCGCGCACCAAGAGACCATGTGGGTTTGCCACATGGTCTTTTGTTTTCCGGCGCAGCGTCTATCCGCGTAGAATCCGGGGGAATCGCTGATGAGAGAACAACTGGAAGAAATCAGGCGCCGCGCGATGGCGGAGCTGTCCGACGACGCTACCGCCGCCGCGATCGAAGCCGTCCGTGTGCGAGTGCTCGGCCGCGCCGGAGAACTGACCGAAATCATGCGCGGAATGCGCGACGTGCCGCAGAGCGAGCGTCCGCTACTGGGCCAGCTCGTCAATGAGATAAAGCGCGAACTGGAAAGTCGAATCGAGGCTCTGCAGGCGCGCCATCAGGAACTCGCGCTCGAGCGCTCGCTCGGCGAGGCCGCGCTCGACGTGACCCTTCCCGGCGCGAAAATCCCGCGCGGACGGATTCATCCGGTGACGCAGATCCTCGAGCGGATGCTCTCGATTCTGATCGCGATGGGCTTCGAGGTCGAGAACACCCAGGATATCGAGGACGACTTCCATAATTTCGCGGCGCTGAATTTCCCGCCCAATCATCCCGCGCGCGAAATGCAGGACACCTTCTTCGTGCCGGGCGCGATGCTCCTGCGCACGCATACCAGCAACGGACAAATCCGCGTGCTCGAGCGCCGCCGCCCTCCGCTGGCCGTCGTATGCCCCGGGCGATGCTACCGGCGCGACGATCTGAGCGTGCGCGCCTCTCCGATGTTCACGCAGATCGAGGGCTTCATGGTCGATCGCCGCGGACGAATCACGATGGCGCATCTGAAGGGCGTCCTCGCCGAATTCGCGCGCGCGTTCTTCGGCCCCGCCACCAAGGTCCGCTTCCGCGCGAGTTTCTTTCCGTTCACCGAACCGAGCGCCGAGCTCGATATCCATTGCCTGCTCTGCGCGGGCGCCGGATGCCCCGTGTGCAAGCATAGCGGATGGACGGAAGTCCTGGGCTGCGGAATGATTCATCCGAATGTGCTGCGCGCGGTCAATCTCGATCCTGAAGAATACGGTGGCTTCGCTTTCGGGATGGGCGTCGAACGAACCGGATTGATGGCGCTCGGAATCGACGACATGCGCCTGTTCTTCGAAAACGACCTTCGCTTCCTTGCGCAGTTCCCCTCGGTCAGCGGAGGTGCGCGATGAAGCTGCCGCTTAGCTGGCTGCGCGAGTTCGTCGCGGTCGATGCGACCGCGCAGCAGATAGCAGATCGCTTAAGCGTCGCGGGCCTGGTGGTCGAGAATATCGAAAAAGTCGCACCCGCGTTTTCTGGCGTCGTGATCGGAAAAGTGATCGAGGCGGGACGTCATCCGAACGCCGACCGGCTGAGCCTCTGCCAGGTCGATACCGGCGAAGGCGGACGCTTCACCGTCGTATGCGGCGCGCCCAACGCGCGCAGCGGAATCACGGTCGCATTCGCAAAAGTCGGCGCGCAGTTGGGCAAGGAGCCGCCTCTGACCGCGGCGACTATTCGCGGTATCGAATCCAACGGGATGATCTGTTCCGAGCGCGAGCTGGGTTTGTCGAACGAGCACGCCGGAATAATCGAATTGCCCGGCGACGCGCCAATCGGAGTTGATCTCGCGAGCTACCTAGCGATGGACGATACGGTGCTCGACGTCGAGATCACGCCGAATCGCGGCGATTGCCTGTCGATTATCGGGCTTGCGCGCGAGGTCGCCGCGCTGTTCGGCACGAAGCTGACCATCCCGCGTACGCGTCTGCCGAAAGTATCCGGCAATGGCGCGAGCCCGATCGCGGTCGAGATCCAGGCGCCGGACCTGTGCCCGCGCTACGCCGCGCTCGCGATGTCGGGAATAAAAGTCGGCCCGTCGCCGATCCGGATGCGCCGCAGACTCGAACTGTGCGGGATGCGCCCGCTCAGCAACGTCGTCGATGTGACCAACTACGTGATGCTCGAGCGCGGGCAGCCGCTGCACGCCTTCGATCTCGCGAAAATCGCCGGAGGAAAAATAATCGTGCGCCGCGCGGGCGCCGACCGCGAATTCGTCACCCTCGATAACGTCACGCGCGCGCTCGCGCCCGACGACCTGCTGATCGCCGACGCGGAAAAGCCGCTTGCGATCGCGGGCGTGATGGGCGGCCTCAATTCCGAGGTCAGCGACGCCACGACTGCGATCGTGCTCGAAAGCGCGTTCTTCGATCCGATCTCGATCGCCAAGACCTCGCGCCGATTAGGCCTGGTCAGCGAAGCCAGCTACCGCTTCGCGCGCTCGATCGATCGCGCCGGACAAGCCGCGGCCGCCGTCCGCGCGAGCGAACTCGTCCGCGAGATTGCACGCGCCAAGGTCTCCGCTCCGATCGTCGATCTCGAGCCTGCCGCAGCTCCGCGCCGCGAGATCGCCCTCGATTTGCCCGCGATGGCCGCGCTGCTCGGCGTCGAAATTCCCGCCGCGACCGCGAAGAAGCGGCTCGCCTCAATCGGATGCGAGGTCAAAGCCGCCGGCCGCGGCAAGTTTACTGTCGTCGCGCCGCCGTGGCGATCCGATATCAACGAGGCCGCCGATCTCGCCGAGGAAGTCGCGCGCCTTGGCGGTCTCGAAGATATTCCCGAGGCGCTGCCGCCGCGCGTCGCCGCAATTGCCGCCATGAATCCCGAGCGCGAGTTTATCGCGGGCACGCGCGAGGTGATGCTCGGCGCGGGGCTGACCGAAGCGATGACGCTCGCGTTTATCGCGCCGGCCGACAACGCCCTGTTCGGCGGAATCACGCCCGACGCGAGCGCGGTCAGAGTCGAGAATCCGCTTTCTGCCGAGCTCGGCGAATTGCGCCTGAGCCTCCTGCCCGGCCTGCTTGGCGCGTTGCGCTTCAATCTCAACCGGCAGACGAGCGCGTTTGGAGCGTTCGAGATCGCAAAAACTTTCGCGCGCCTGGGCGACTACACGCGCGAGCGGCAAGTGCTCGCCGGCGTGAGCTATGGACCCTACGCGGCCGCGACAGTTGGCGACAAAGGCTTGCAAGCGGGATTTTTTGCGTCCAAGGGAATACTCGAAGCCTGGTTCGCCGCGATGGACCTGGCCGGGCGCGTTGAGTTCCGCGCGATCAATCCGGCCCACGCGCCGTTTCTGCATCCTGGCCGATCGGCGGAGATACTGCTCGACGGCGAAGCGGCTGGCTACGTGGGCGAATTGCATCCGCGCGAGGCGCTGCGGCTCGATCTGGGCGCGCCGTGCGGGGTATTTGAACTTGACTTAGAGAAATTCATTTCTTATGGTTTCACGCCGCGTAAAACGATTGCGCCGCCCCCGCGATTTCCGGCGATTCGCCGCGATCTCGCGCTGGTAGTCGATCGTAACTTCCCGGCCGCGATGGTGGCGCGGACGGTTCGCGACTCGACCACGTCGGCGCTGCTGGAAAATGTCGAGGTGTTCGACGTGTACGAAGGACAGGGAATCGCGCCGGGCCGGAAAAGTATCGCACTGGCTTGTTTGTACAGGGCAATGGATCGCACGCTGACGGATGCGGAGGTTAATCGCGTCCATACTGCATTGGTTGAGCAGGCACGGACGCGGCTGGGGGCGGAGTTGCGGCAGTAAAGCGTGCTCATAGCGAGCGAACGGGTGGGGACCTATACGCCGCAGGGCATGACCAAAGCCGACCTCGTGGATTTGATCTACGAGCGGGTGGGCTCCTCGAAAAAGGAAGCCTGTGAAATCGTCGAAGCGGTGTTCGCGATTATCAAGGACGGCCTGCGCAGCGACGAGCGGGTGAAGATCTCCGGCTTCGGCACCTTCATCGTTAATCACAAGCACGCCCGCCGCGGACGCAATCCTCAAACCGGCGCCCCTATCACAATTGACTCCCGGCGCGTGCTATCCTTCAAGCCGAGTCAGGTTCTGAAGGACCGAGTGAACAACGGCACGTCCGGGAAGCCATGACCCGAAACAAACCCACGCCAAAACGCAAGCGCGCCAAACCGGCCAGGCCCGTAAAGAAGATCGCGTCGGCGCGCGCCGCGGAAATTCCCGAGCGCGGCCTCAAGATCGGAGAAGCCGCTGAACGAATCGGCGTCGAGACTTACGTCCTGCGTTTCTGGGAGACCCAGTTCCCGTTCCTGAAGCCCAAGCATACCCGCACCCGTCATCGCTTCTACCACGCACGCGACCTCGAAGTGCTGGGACTAATCAAGCGGCTGCTGCATCAGCAGGGCTTCACGATCGCGGGCGCGAACAAGCACATCAAGGAGCACGGAATCGACGCGTTGATGCTTGGCAAGGACGCGAAGCCCGCCGCGCCGCGAGCGGCCGAATCCTCCGCTCCGCCGCGCAACGGCAGCAGCGATCCGCGGCCCTCCGACGCCCCGACGCGCCGCGTGCTGAGCGAAGTGCGCCGCGACCTCGAGAATCTCCAGCGCCTGCTCCGCGGCTGATGCCGGTGATTCGCGGCGTATCATCCGCGCGCGCGACGATGCGCGTCCGAGGACCCGCTGCATGATATGTCTACTCGGAGTATGTCCGCCCCGGGATTTCTCCCTTCGGTCGAAATGACGGACGTGGGCGTGGTGCATGATCCTCATATTGCCAACCGAGCCCCCGATCGTCATTTCGACCGAAGGGAGAAATCCCGAGGCGGACATGCACTGACCTGCGAATGGCGCAATACCCGCGGGTCAGGCTGTGCATCCTCGCGCAGTGGCCGCGCGCGGAGGAAGGACGATCGTGGAACCGATTCGTCTTGCCGCTTACCGCGCGGCACGGGATAATGTGTCAGGTGTGGAGGATGATCGAGGCAGAGCGATGCGGGAACGCACGTGCGCGCTGATCGTGATTGGCAATGAAATCCTGTCCGGCAAGGTTCAGGATTCCAACGCCTATTTCGCCGCCCGCGAATTGCGCACCGCCGGCGTCGCGCTGATGCGCGTCGCAACGATTCCGGACGAAATTCCAGTTATCGCGCAAGAAGTCGCATCGTGCGCGGCAGGTTATGATTTCGTTGTCACGTCAGGCGGAGTCGGCCCAACTCACGACGACCTGACGATGGAAGGCGTCGCCGCCGCGTTCAAGCGCGCGCTCGTAATCGATCCCGAGCTCGAGACGCTGATTCGCCAGCATTTCACCGACAAGCTGAACAAGGCCGGGCTCAAGATGGCTTTCGTGCCCGAAGGCGCGATCCTTAACCACGGCGGCGACATCCGCTTTCCGACCGTGCAGATCGAAAATGTTTATGTACTGCCGGGAATCCCGCAGTTATTCGAAGCCAAGCTCGCGGCGCTCAAACCGCGCTTCGCGACCGACCCCTATTTCATGCGCGCGATTTATACGCAGGCAACCGAAGGGATTATCGCCGAGCACCTGGACGCGTGCGTGGCCGCGTTTCCCGAATTGATGCTGGGTTCGTATCCGAGGATCGGAAATCCCGAGTACCGCGTCAAGCTGACGCTCGAATCGAAGGACGCCGAATATCTGGACCGCGCGTTCCGTCATCTGATGGATCTCCTGCCATCCGGCGCGGTGGTGAAAACGGAATGACCAAAGTCGCAAGTGGTGCGGTGGAGTTTTTATCGGAGGATGCATATGCGAATAGCGAAAGTTCTTAACAATCGGAATCGGATTGCGGCATACGCGCTGGCGGCGGTGCTCGCGATGCCGATCGGTCCCATGGCAAGCAGTCTCGCGCAGGCGCAAACCGCGCCCGCCGCGGGAGCAACCCCGGTCCAGGTACCGCAACCGAACGAGGGCGGAGTCAACTGGCCCGGCGCGGGCTACGGCGCCGCGGCATTGCTCGGCAACGTGCTCTACATCCCGGCCAAGCTGGTGTATGCGGTGTTGGGCGGAATCGGCGGCGGAGCGGCGTTCCTTCTGACCGCGGGCAACACGCAGACCGCAAATACGATCTGGCGCAGTTCTCTGGGCGGTGATTATGTGCTGACGCCGCAGATGGTCGCAGGCGAGGAACCGATCAACTTCAGCGGTCCGACCGACACCGCGCCCACGCCGCCCGATACTACCGGTGCATCCGCGGTGCAGCCGATGACGCCGATCCCGCCGCCTGCCGCGCCGGTCGCCTCGACGGGTTCGAGTGCGTATCCTTCCGGCGCGCAGCCGATGGACAGCGGCTCCGGCCCGGTAAAGAGCGCCCCCGCACTGCCGAGCACGAGTATCGAGTAGAGCGAGTTCGCAGGACAGAGCGCGGGACCGCAAGCGACGCTAGTCGCTTTGCAGCCCCGTGCGATCGCAACCATCCGAAGACGGGCGCGTCGCGACGCGCCCCTACGAATTCAATGCGATTCTTCAGAACCCCCGCTCGCTCAGCAATCAAGTCGCGACTCGAGAAGAGCTCGATCGCACCTGTGTTCGTAGGGGCGGCTCGCGAGCCGCCCGTCTTTCGCGCAGTCTCTAAGCGACCGTGGCGCGCGAAAAAAATTCGTTGACTCTGCTGTATCGTCAAGCAGACTTGGATCATGAAGATGAATCGCAAGATGAAGGCCAAGAGGTTTTCGCGCACCACTTTTCTTTTCCTCGAAGCGCTGCTGATGATCGCCGGGATGTCGATGTCCCAGGCGTGCTTCTTCAACTCCGGACCCGGCTATGGACACGGACCGGTCGTGGTCGGCGACTACGACGAAGGCCATGTCTGGCATAGCCGCGACTGGTGGACCAGCAACCGCGCCGACTGGGCGCACGCGCATCATCCGGAATGGTACAACTGAGGTTCGGAGCGTCGCGCGCGTCGGGTTGAATCAGGACGGATTCACAAACTGCCCGAAGGTCACGACGTAGCCATCGAGATCGCGGACCCAGAGTTCTCGAATACCGTACACCTGCAGTTCCGGCGGACCTGACACCGGCGCGTTGTTGGCTAGAAACTGCTTGTAAAGCGCGTCGATATCGCTGACCCAGATATATGCGTCGAAGCCCTCGGTGTTGCGCGCGCGATTTGAAGCACCCTTTACATCGCCCACGAGGCGCAATGCGAGTCGAACCGCGTCGCGGCGAACGATCGTGAACACCGGCGGCTCGCCAAAATATTCTGTCAGGCTGAAGCCCAGCCGGTCGCGATAAAATTCCGCCGCGCGCCTGACATCCTCGACCAGAAACACCGGCGCAATCGCGTCAAGCTTCAATTCCATCTCATGAATCTCCGGACATTGTCGTTGCCGCATACGCCTACGGCAAATCTCTCTGCTATAGCAAGCGTCGTTGGAGCTGCGGCGCCTTTTGATGCTTCTGCGACAGGCAGCACGTTGCATTGTGCATGGCCTTCGCGCGCGGCGTGCTGCGCAATTCCGCGCTCAGAGAAAACGTGGCGGACCGCGCGATTTGTCTGGCAAATTTTTCCATATCCGGCAGATAGCTCATTTGGTTGGCGAATATCTCGCAACCATGCGAACCTATCGTGCGTCATTCTTCGAGAGGCAGGTTAAAGCGCAGGGCCTCATGACCCACGCGACGACGTGGCAGGACTATTGCTTCGTTAACACCATCAATCATGTCAGACGCCGGCACAATCGCTCGCGAGGCGACTCCCCTCCAGCCCCGGCTGACGCGCAAGCTTCAAACCACGAGACGGCTTGAGGCTCCCGACTCCACCACGCCTGGCTCCTGCCGTCGCGCTGTCGGTCAAGAGCGAGCGGGACTACCGACTGGACTTCTGCCGCGGCCTTGCGCTGATCATCATTTTCATCGACCACGTTCCCGGCAATCCGCTGAGCAACTGGACGCTGCGAAAGTTCGCCTTCTGCGACGCGGCCGAAGTCTTCGTTTTGATTTCGGGGATCTCCTCGTATCTCGCGTACAGCGGAAAGCTCGAGCGCGAAGGGTTTCTCCGATGCTCCGGCACGATCGCTCGGCGATGGATCAAGATCTACTATTCGCATCTGCTTCTGCTGTTCGGCGTCGCGCTGGCGCTGCTTCTTTCGGCCTGGTGGTTGGATCGTCCCGAATACCTGGACTTCCTGCGGATGAGCTGGCTGTTCGACGCGCCGCGCAACGCGATCTTCGCAGCCGTCACGCTGCGGTTTCTGCCCAACAATCTCGATATCCTGCCGCTCTACCTGATTCTGCTCGCGCTTGCGCCGGGCGTTATCTGGGTGGTCAAGCGCGATATGCGCGTCGCGCTCGGGGCGTCGCTCGCGATCTATCTGGTGACGCGATGGACAGGATTCAATCTGCCCGCTGGCAACCAGGGCGAGGTCTGGTACTTCAATCCGTTCACGTGGCAACTCCTTTATGTAATCGGAATCACGCTCGGGTATGTGAGCAAAACCAAGCCAATCAAGGTGTCCGCCAACGCGAGAACCATGATTGTGGCGGGCGCTATCGCGTTCACCAGCTTTGCTGTCGTGATGGCGGCGCCGTGGCGCAACACCGCAGTCGGCCTTGGACTGTTTAATCCCCCGATATATCTGTGGCCCGCGGACAAGACGTTGCTCGCGCCGATGCGGATAATCAACGTGCTTGCGCTGCTGTACATGGTCGCCTATTTTGTTGCGCCGCAAGCCGGATGGCTTCGTTCCAGGATCGCGGCGCCGTTTCTGGCCTGCGGCCGCCATTCGCTGCCGGTTTATGGAGCGGGCGTCCTGCTGAGCTCGCTCAGCTATATCGCGATCAATCTCACCGGCCACACTCCGATCGTTGATACCACCCTGAACGTGCTTGGAGTGCTCGCGACTTTCCTGGTTGGAAGTGTGCTGGAAGCGCGCCGCGAAGCTCGCCTGAGTTCGGGCCGGGTCGATTCGCCCCCGCCGCTCGCGCTGGTCCGCCGCGAAGTCTGACCACCCTGCTACCGCGGTCGTGCCCGGTCCCGTGAGGGCGCGTGCAATGGCGCGCGGTCGATGGTATTACCGGCGGTGCAGCGCCGCGAAACGCGCTCCACGAGGTTCTAAATGGCATTCTCCAAAGATCTCTTTTTCGCGCCGGCGCATAAGCTCACGGCGATGCTCAAGGCGCGTGAAGTCTCGTCCATCGAGATGGTCGACGCTTTTATCGAGCGGATCGAGTCGGTCAATCACAACCTCAACGCGGTCGTAACCCTGGTCGAAGAGCGCGCGATCGAAGAAGCCGGAGCCAGCGACGCTCGGCTCGCGAAAAAAGGCGAAGCGCGGCCGCTGGAAGGGCTGCCGATCACGATCAAGGATTCGATTATCACCGCCGGCGTGCGCTCGACCTGGGGCATGAAGATTTTCGAGCATCACGTCGCCACCTACGACGCGCCCACCGTGGCGCGGCTGCGTGCGGCCGGCGCGATCGTTATCGCGAAAACCAACACGCCCGAGATGACGCTGGATTACGATTGCGACAATCCCGTCTTCGGCGCGACCAAAAATCCGTGGAATCATGAGCGCGTGCCAGGAGGCTCCAGCGGCGGCGAAGCGGCTGCGCTTGCCACCGGGATGTCGCCGCTCGGGCTGGGCTCGGACTACGGCGGATCGATCCGCATCCCGTCGCACTTCTGCGGCGTGGCCGGACTGAAACCGAGCTGGGGCACGATTCCCGGCAGCGGACACATGTCGCCCGGAGTTGCGCCGCCGCCGATCGCGCATATGGCGACGATCGGTCCGATGGCGCGCTACGTCGACGACCTGACCCTCTCTTACAACGTCATCAAGGGACCGCATCCGAGCACGCCCTACACCGTGCCGACGCCCGAGGCGCATCCGGAGCGCGTCGATGTGAAAAAAATCCGGGTAGGATTTTTTACCGCCGCCGGCGAGGTTCCGGTCGCACGCGCGATTCGCGAGGCGACCGTTCGCGCGGCGCGCGCGCTCGAAAAATCCGGCGTGAAGGTTGAGGAAGTGAAGCCTCCGGTCGAGGAGGCCGCAGGCCTCTGGTTCGCATACGCAATGGCCGACGGCGGCGCGCTGCTGTCGGGCGTGATGGGCGACAAGCTGCATCTATCGCGCGAGCGGCTGCGCAACCTGCTGGCGGGTGCCGGCCCGGGCAAAACCGCCGCCGAGTATTTTCTCACCTCGATCGCGCGCGACACCTGGCGCATCAAGCTCGCGGAGTTCATGGAACGCTATCCGATCCTGATCCTGCCGCCATTCTGCGTAAGCGCGTTTCCGCACGGCAAGACTGAGGTCGATATCGACGGCAAGATGTTCCCGCTATTCACCGCCAACTGGCCGGCGCTGATCGGAAACTGCGCCGGCCTTCCGGGCCTGGTAATTCCCGCGGGCCGCGATCAGGACGGACTGCCGACGGGAGTGCAGGTGATGGGCCGCGCTTTCGGAGAGGAAGAGGTGCTCGCGGTCGGAAAGGTGCTCGAACAGGAGCTCGGTGGCTTTAAAGCGCCGCCGCTCTGAATCATAACGAACCCAAACAAAGCCACCGAAAAAACCAAACGGCCGGACGCCTCGCGCATCCGGCCGTTTTTACTTTTTGGAGCTTCGTCGTTACGCCGTTTTTTCCGCCTTTTCAGAAGCTTCCGCAGAGGTCAGCCGCTCCGCGCGGCCACCCCGCTCGGCGCGCTCTCCGCGGCCAACTTTGGGCAGGATGTTGCTCTGCGTGAGCACGTCGATAAACTTGCGCACCGCCGGTGAAAGCTCGCGTCCGCGCTTGTAGATGATCGCGAGCGGACGGGTGAAAGTGCCCTCGGAAAATTCCAGCATCCTGAGCGATCCGCGCGTGACTTCGTTTTCCACCGTCATCCGCGGGACGATCGCGCATCCGAGCCCGATTTCGACCGCGCGCTTGATCGTTTCGATATTGTCGAACTCCAGAACGTAATTGGGCTTGACGCCGTACTCGCGCAGGATTCGGTCCGAGGCTTTGCGCGTCGCGATGTCGCGTTCGTAGCCGACGAACTTCTGTCCCGCGAGCGCCCCGACGCTGATCTTGCCGTGCTTGGTAAGCGTGCTGTCGGGCGGAACCACGAGGACCAGCTCGTCGTGACGGAAAGCGATCGAAACGATTTGGCTTCGTTTCGCTGGATACGCGACCACGCCGAGATCGATCTTGCCCTCGATCAAATCCTCGTAAATTTTGTTCGAGCGCAGATATTCCAGGTGCACATTGACCGCCGGATAGTTGCGCAGGAACTCGGTCAGGTATGGCGGCAACTCGTGCAGCCCGACGCTGTACACGGTGCCGACGCGAATCGACCCGGCGATCACCGAACCGATCTCGCGCAGCCGATTCTCCAGCTCCATGAATCGGCGTACGATTTCCTTGCTGGCGGTGTACAGAATCTGGCCGGCCGGAGTCGGTTTGACTCCCGCCCTGCCCCGTTCTATCAATCGGCAGTCGTATTTCTCCTCGAGGCTGCGGACCTGCTGGCTGACCGCTGACTGGGTGACAAAATTTTGGGAGGCGGCATAAGAAAAGCTCCCGCTTTCGATTATGTCGCAGAAGACCTTCAGCGTTTCGATGTGCATATTACTTACTTATCGCATTAGGCTACGTGATACTTCAAAGTCAGGCAAGCAGTAGCCATGGTTAACTTGCGAGACTTCATTAGTTACCCTGCGGAAAGCGCACGAACGGGTCAAGTGGGGTAATGAACGATGCTAACAGGTCCTTTGCGAACACTGGCAGGCGTTCGATGTGTCAACACAGCTACAAGAGCAGCGAAAATCTCGTGAAAACTCGGCGTCATTTTGCCGACGGAGTCTAAGATGGCGGATTCGTTAAAAGATCTCGATTTCTTCAACCTCGATGACCTGCTGACGACCGAGGAACGCGCCACTCGCGACACGGTCAAGCGCTTCGTCCAGCGTGAGGTGCTTCCGCACGTAGAGCGTCACTTCGCGAACGAAACCTTCGCCGTCGAGCTAGTCCCGCACATGGCGGAACTCGGGATGTTCGGCGCCAATATCAAGGGCTACGGATGCGCCGGAATGAACAACGTCGCGTACGGCCTGATCATGCAGGAGCTGGAGGCGGGTGACTCCGGCCTGCGCTCTTTCGCCTCAGTGCAGAGCTCGCTCGCGATGTATGCAATTTATGCAAATGGCACCGAGGAACAGAAGAAACGCTACTTACCGGAGATGGCTAAAGGCCGCCTTCTTGGATGCTTCGGGTTGACCGAACCTGACCACGGCTCCGATCCGGGCGGCATGGAGACCCGCGCGCGCAAGCACGGCGACGGATGGATTCTGAACGGCACCAAGCGCTGGATCACCAACGGCTCGATCGCCGACGTCGCGATCGTGTGGGCGAAAGTCGATCAGGGCATCACCGGCTTTATCGTCGAAAAAGGCACGCCGGGATTTTCGACCCGCGATATCCACGGGAAGTTCTCGATGCGCGCGTCGATCACCTCGGAGTTGATTCTTGAAGATGTAAAAATTCCGGCGACGGCGCATCTGCCGAACGCGCGCGGCCTCAAAGGTCCCCTCGGATGCCTGACGCAGGCACGCTACGGAATCGCGTGGGGAGCAATCGGCGCGGCGCGCACTTGCTTCAACACCGCGCTCGACTACACGAAATCGCGCAAGCAGTTCTCGCGTCCGCTGGCCGGCTACCAGCTCGTGCAGAACAAGCTGGTCAAGATGCTGACGGAGATCACTAAGGCGCAGATGGTCTGCCTGCGATTGGCGCATCTGAAGGACCAGGGCAAGCTCCGCCCCGAGCACGTCTCGTTCGCCAAGCGCAACAACGTCAACGAGGCGCTCAAGATCGCACGCGACGCGCGCGACATGCTGGGCGCCAACGGGATCGTGAACGAGTATCCGGTCATCCGGCACATGATGAACCTCGAGACGGTGAGCACCTACGAGGGCACCTTCGACGTGCACACGCTGATCCTGGGCCGCGACATCACCGGCGAAAACGCGTTCGAGTAAGGATATTTCCGCTACGCGCCGCGCGCGTGGTAAACAGCGATCGGAGACGAACGACAATGATCAAAGCCAAACAGTTCAGCCACTGCGCCGTCCGCGTCGCCGACGCGCCGAAATCGATGGCGTTCTACGAGCAGGTGCTCGGCCTCAAGAAGCTGCCGCGTCCCGATTTTGGATTTCCCGGCGCGTGGTACGGCGTCGGCGACAACGCGATCCATCTGATCCAGAGCGAGAATCGCGGACGCAAGCCCGACCCGCTCGGGCCTCATCTGGCGCTCGAAGTCGAAGACTTCGACGCCGCCAAGATGACGCTGACCGAGATGGGAATCGAGTTCCTCGAAGCACCCGGAAACATGGCCGGCCGCCAGCTCTGGATCCTCGACCCCGACGGCAACACGATCGAGCTGCGCACGAGCAATTAGCGTGTAAATAAGGTGTTGTTAAGCGGCGCCCCGCAGTAATGGGTCGGTTTGAGAACTGACATGATAGTGGATTGTCATTCCCGCGCGCGGCAGCCACGCGCGCGGGAATGACATCTCAGTCAATTCTCAACGGACCAACTACCGCCGCGGCGTGTGGCTTGACGGAAAGGACCGCTAAGCCTTAAGTGAGTATGGCGGGTCGGTGACGCCTCATGGGCGTTGCTGTTCGCGTTTCAGTTTCCGGTTCTTTCCCGCAATTCAACTCCCGCTCACACTCCCGCGAGTTTGCGCGCGTAGGCGGCTACCGTTTTGAAATCGTACTCGCGGTAGGCTTGGAGCTTCTCGGCTTCGAAGCCGCCTTCGGCGTGGACTGCCAGCACCTCTTGGTAGCCGCCAAAATCCGAGGAGGTCAGGTCGCTTATCAAGTTGAGAAGCCTCAGCCGCTTCTCCGCGTCGAAGCCTTTGGCGCCGCCCATATACTTCAACACGTACTCGCGCGTGGCTTCGCTCTTCAGATCTTCCTCGGCGGGCGCGGTCACGAGGAGTCCGCCCGCGAGGTCCTGCACGATCTGCACCGCCTGATGATAGTTGTGCGCGAAGTGATACTTGGCGACGTTGGTCAAAAGCGTGTTCGGCACCGCGATGCCCTCTTCGATCGTGCAGGTGCGCGCGGCGTGCTCGATCAGTCCGCGCACCGTCGTGTGATATGCCGCCAGATGGGTCAGCTTGTCGCGCACGTGTCCCGCGCGCGAGATTCCATTGGCCTCGGCGATCGCGAAGCCCGCGCCCGCCATCAGTTCCAGCAGCGGCAGCTTGTACGACACCGCGGTGAAGCGATGAAAGCGCACGAAAGTCAGAGCCAGCAGGCCCGCGAAATCGATCTCGCCGTTTAAGAACACGCGCTCTTTGGGCACGAACACGTCGTCGAACACGGTCAGCGTTTCCATCATCTTGTGCCGCGCGCTGATCGGATGCTCGAAGGCGTTTTTCTTCGAGCCGCCGTGCGGACTCGCGATCATCTTGAGCCCCGGCGTGTTCATCGGCACCGCGAACGCGACCGCGTACGCCTTGTCCTCCGCGCGCATCGCGCGCGTCGGCAGAACGATAACCTCGTTGGTGTTGGTCGAGACCGAGGTGTGAACCTTAGCGCCGCGCACCACGATTCCGTCGAGCCGCTCCTCGACGACGCGGACGTAATAGTCGGGATGTTCCTGCTGCGTCGGCGGCAGCGAGCGGTCGCCTTTGGTGTCGGTCTGCGCGACCGCAACGGCGAGATCGTTGTCGCGGCAATGCCGATAGAACTTTTGGATCCGCTCGCGATACTCCGGATGTCCACCGGCCGCCATCTTTGCGCCGAGGATTTGCAGCGCGAGCAGCGCGTCGGTGCCGATCTCCTTGATCAGCACGACCAGGGTCGCGCCTTCGCGCGTCGATGCAGCAATCAGGTTGCTGCGCTTCAGCAGGTCGTCGCCATTCTTCGGAACGTGGTAGTAGCGGCTGTATTCGTCGCCGCCTTCCTTGACCACCGCGAGCTCGCGATACTTCGCGTCCTCGGCCATCTTGTAGTCGAGCGCCGCGTGCTCGACCGCAATCCCGATCACGGGATGCGCCGTCACGTCGGGCACCTTCTCGCCGCGAAAATAGACCGCGCGTCCGTCGCGCAGCGAAGCCTTGTACTGTTCAGCCGTCCGTAATCCCATCGTGGTTGATCCTCTTGGATAGTCGCCGCGCGCGCAGTTGATATCCGGCTCGACATCGGCGCGGGTGAATCGTCAATATAGAAGCCGCCCGCGCCGCATGTCTATCGCGAAAAGATGCACGCACGAGCGAACTCGAGGGAGCAGACGATGAATTCAAATCCGCTGTTTGATCTGACCGGCAAGATCGCGATCGTGACCGGCGGGAACACCGGAATCGGACGCGCGATCGCGCTCGGCCTTGCGCGCGCAGGCGCGTCGGTCGCGATCATGGGGCGCAACCAGGAGCGCACCCGCTCCACGCTGGCGGAGCTTAAAGCGATCGGCCCGAAGGCGATCGCTATCGGCCTCGACATCTCCAAACGCGCGACGCTCAAGGGCGCGGTCGATCAGGTCGAGCGCGATCTCGGCCCAATCGATATTCTCGTCAACAACGCGGGCTTCGCCGTTCTGAAGCCGCTGATGCAGCATAGCGAGGAAGACTGGGACTCGGTGCTCGAAACCAATCTGACCGCGGCGTTCATGCTCTCGCAGATCGTGGCGCGCTCGATGATCCCGCGGCGCGCCGGCAAGATCCTGAACGTCGCCAGTATCGGCGGATTCAAAGGCACTCCGATCTATCCGTCGTACGGCGTCAGCAAGGGCGGGATGCTGCAGCTTACGCGATGCCTCGCGATCGAGTTGGCGCCGCACAATATCCAGGCCAATTCGCTCGCGCCCGGATGGACCACCACGGACATGACCGACTGGATTCGCAACGATCCGAAATACGCGGCGGCAAAAAGACAGATGATCGAGCGCACTCCCGCGGGCCGTTTCGCCGACCCCGACGAAATGGTAAGCGCGGCGCTATTCCTGGTCTCGCCGGCTTCGAGTTTCGTCACCGGGGCGGATCTGATCGTGGACGGCGGATTTTTTATCGCCTGAGAATCGAGAGAGAGACAGGGAGGCATCGAAGAAAATGGCGGCGCCAAAAATGTTCGACCTCGAGGGCCGCGTGGCCGTCGTCACCGGAGGCAACGGCGGTATCGGACGCGGAATCGCGATGGGCCTGGCGGAGGCCAGGCGCCGCGATCGCGGTCCTCGCACGCAACGAGGAGAAAAATCAGGCGACCGTCGAGGCGCTGGGGAAGCTCGGCGTCCGCGCGGCCGCGATCAAGCTCGACGTGACCGATCGCTCCGCCCTCGCGCCCGCGATCGCTGAAGCGGAGCGTGCGCTCGGCCCGATCGATATCCTGGTGAACAACGCCGGCATCTCGATTCAGCGCAGCTCGCTCAAGCATTCGGCCGAGGATTGGGATCGCGTGCTCGAAACCAATTTGCATTCGTGCTTTTTCCTCTCGCAGATCGCGGCGCGCTCGATGGGGTCGCGCGGCGGCGGCAAGATTATCAATATCGCGAGCGAGTACGCGCGCTTCGGCGGCGCCGGCGTAGTCTCCTACGCGGCGGCCAAGGGCGGGCTGGTGCAGTTGACCAAGACGATGGCGATAGAATTTGCGGCGCGAAATATCCAGGTCAACGCGATCGTTCCCGGATGGATCAAAACCGACCTGACCGTCCCCGCGCAGTCGGGGCCGTTCTTTCAGGAGATTCTGACGCGCACGCCAGCAGGACGCTTCGGCGAGCCGGAAGAGATGGCAGGCACGGCGATCTACCTCGCCTCGCACGCCTCTGACTTCGTAACCGGCGCGATAGTATACGCCGACGGCGGCTTCTCGATCCGGTGATCGCGTCCAGATTCTGACATCCGGTTGCCGCTTGAGCTGATTCAATGCGTCAGTACTGCACGAAAACGGACTTTGCCGGTTATCATGCGGTCGTAGGCTTGCTCCGCCTGCTCGATTGGGAATGTCTCGATCATCGCCCGGACTCCCGTGGCGGCCGCGAACTTCAGCGTATCCTCGGAGTCCCTCGACGTTCCCGACGGCCATCCGATAATTGATCGGTGCGACATAAGAAGCTGCGTCGCAGCGATCGCGAACGGCTCGAACGTGGCGCCGACGATTACCAATCTGCCGCCTATACCGAGGCTGTCCACCAGCGCGCTTATCGCTTTGGCGTCGGTTGCGGTGGAGAGAATGACGGCCGCGCCGCCCTCCTTGGACATCTCTGTGGCGACGTCTTGCCGGTTGGTGTCGATGTACCGCCGAGCGCCGAGCTTCAGCGCCAGAGGCTGCTTGTCCTCGCCCCGTCCGATCGCGATAACGTCGTAACCAAACTTGGCTGCGAACTGGATTCCCAGATGGCCGAGGCCCCCGATACCCTGGACGGCGACAAGGTCGCCGGGCATCGCGCCGCTATGCCGGAGCGCATTGAAGGTCGTGATACCGGCGCACATCAGTGGCGCCGCCTCTTCGGGACGCAGGGCGTCGGGAATATGCGCCAGGGCCTCGATCGGCGCGATGACGTGAGCGGCGTAACCGCCGTCGTAACTGATCCCGGGAATCTTCAAATAGCGGCAATTGACAAAATCGCCGCGGCGGCATGGATCGCATTTTGCGCAATGCCCACCGTGCCATCCGACGCCTGCGCGATCGCCCACTTTCCAATCGCCCGCATCTTCGCCAACCGCCTCGATCACTCCGGCAATCTCGTGTCCGGGCGACCGCGGAAAGCTGACTCCCGGCCACAGCCCGTCTTTCGTAAGCGAGTCGCTGTGACAGATTCCGCACGCTTGAACTTTGATCCGGACCTGT
Organism: uncultured delta proteobacterium; assembly: GCA_963801665.1. Classification (GTDB taxonomy): domain Bacteria; phylum Desulfobacterota; class Binatia; order Binatales; family Binataceae; genus JBARDN01. The sequence goes on from CAWDFL010000001.1 coordinate 303,061, forward strand.
CCGCGAGAAGGTTCGACAATTTTTTCTTCGACAAGTGTGAACGGACCTTTGGGTTGTTCGACGCGAATGGATTTCATACGGATCTCCACGCTTCGAGGATGCGAGAGTTTCAGGATCGCACCAATCCCACGTTGAGTCACGACACCGGGCGAAGAACTCTGAATTTTTTCCGTCTTCCTGCACCCGATAAGGTCCCTGAAAGGGGCACGCGAGCCAGCGGCGGCGCGATTTAACCATCGAGGCGCATTCCCGTATCATCACCTGACGATGGCTAATCGAAAATCGCGTTCCCGAGCCGCACGGCGGTCCCCTGCTCCCGCTTCTGATGCGGGGAGCGAGCTGCCGAGCCTGCCGAAGCTGCGCGTAATGGTCGCGGGCGAGGTAATCCTCGATCGTTACGTCTGGGGTGACGTCTCGCGCATCTCGCCCGAGGCGCCGATCCCGATTCTGCGGGTTCATCGGCGCGAGGAGAAACCCGGCAACGCCGGCTTCGTGATGGCGAATCTGTGCGCGCTCGGCGCGGTCCCTACGGCGCTCAGCATGGTCGGCGCGGATCGCAACGGCACCTTGTTGCGCGACATTCTGAGCGGTCTCGGAATCGGCACGCGCGCGCTCGTCACCGATCCCGACCGGCCGACCATCGTCAAGGAGCGGATGCTCGGTTCGGTGCAGGCCGCGAGCCGCGGGACGCAGCAGCTCCTGCGCGTCGATGAAGAAGATCCGTCGCCGCTTTCCCGCGCGCGCGAGCGCGAGCTGCTTGCGCGCTGCCGCGCGGAACTTCCCCGGGTCGACGGGGTGCTGATCTCCGATATCAACAAGGGCCTGCTCACGCCCACGCTGTTGCGCGCGATTATCGACGGCGCGCGCCGCCGCCATCTCAAGGTGATCGTCGATCCGCGGCTGTCCGGAGATTTCTCGCTCTATCACGGCGCGAGCGTGCTCACGCCGAATCGCTACGAGACCGAGCAGGCGACAGGATTGAAGCTCGTCGATCGCGACGCGTGGCGGCGCGCGGCCGAGATGCTCGTGCGCAAGCTCGGCCTCGACGCGTGCCTCGTCACTCTCGATCGCGACGGGATGTACCTGGCCGAGCGCGGGGGCGCGGGCACCTATATCCCGACTGTGCCGCGCGACGTGTACGACGTGACCGGCGCGGGCGACGTAGTGCTGAGCGTGTTCGGACTGTTCGCGATCGCGGGGCTCGGCTACTCGTCGGCGGCGCGGATCGCAAACCTGGCCGCGAGTATCGAAGTCACGCGGATCGGCACCGAGGTAATTTCGCGCGAGGATCTGGCTGAAGCGCTACGCCCGCCGCATCAGGGGTACGAGCGCAAGATCGTCGCGCTCGAAGAAATTCCGGCGGTGATCGAGCGCGAGCGCCGCGCCGGCCGCGTAATCGCGTTTACCAACGGATGCTTCGATCTGATTCATGCGGGGCACGTGCAGTCGCTCTGTTTCGCGCGTGCGCAGGCGGACCGGCTGGTGGTTGGCCTCAACAGCGACCGCAGCGTGCGCGCGCTGAAGGGCGCGGCGCGGCCGATCTATCCGGCAGCCGAGCGCGCGCGAATTCTCGCCGCGCTCGAATGCGTAGACTACGTCGTGATTTTTGACGACATCCACACCGAACGGATTGTCCGCACAGTCAAGCCCGACGTGTTGGTCAAGGGCGACGATTGGCGCGGCAAGAAGATCGATGGCCAAAGCTTCGTCGAGGCGCGCGGCGGACGCCTGGTGCTATCCCCGCTGTTCTCTGGCCGCAGCACTACCGCCACGATCAAACAGTTAGCGCCCGAGTGAGCCGGACGAAAACTCAGTCCTCACTCGAAGAGGTGAACCGCCGCCGGATCATCCCGACCATCGAGTCGAACTCGGGCATCCCAATCGCCCACGCGGTTCCGAGATAAATCGCGCCGAAGACGGGCAGCACGACGAGCCCGCGCAAACGCGGACCCATCCCGGCGGTTTCCATCTTGAGCGCAAACGCGATCGCCGCCGCGACGATCGCGATTCCCCACAGCTTGGCAAGGTACACGCGCGCGAGTCCGGTCCATCCGACGCGTTGGTTGAGCCGCAATCTGAGCAGCACGAATTCGACCCAGGCTGAAATTCCAGCCGACGCGGTCAGCCCCGCGACACCCCATCGCGTCGCGATTCCCAGCATCCCGGGCAGAATCAGCGCGCAGAAGTACCCGAGCATCAGCGTTAGCGACACGCGCACGATCGCAAATTTCAGCGGCGTGCGCGCGTCGAGCAGCGCATAGAACGCGTTGATATAGAGCCGCGCCGTCGTGTTCGCGAGCATCCCGATACCCGAGCCCGCAATCACGGCCCATACGTAAATCGCGTCGGAATGGGTAAAGCTGCCCGACTGGAAAATCAGCGCGCAGATCACGTCGCCCAGCGCGATAAACGCAACCGCCGACGGCACCACCAGAAATGAGATTTGCCTGAGCCCCGCGTTGAGCCGCACGCGCAGCGCCGCGCCAATTTCTTCCGACGTTCCCGTCGCTCGCGCCATCGTGGGCAGCTCCGAGGCCGCGACCGATGTTCCAAACAGGCTCACCGGCAGCATGTAAAGAATCTGCCCGTAGTTGAACGCGGCGACGGCACCGGTCGGAAGCAAGCTCGCGAGCAGAGTATCGATGTAGGCGCTCATCTGGCCGACGCCGCGCCCGGCGATGACCGGGCCGAGGTTCCGAAACACGGAGCGCAGCGGTGCGGAGACCGCCGCGAAATCGACTCGAATCCGGCGCAGCAGCTCGAAGGTCTGCGGGAGCTGCACGATCACCTGCAGCGCCGCGCCAACCACCGCGCCCCACGCCACATCGATCGCGAGGCCGTCCTGCGTGCGGCGCGGCCCGAACCACACGAGCGCGGCGATTATCGCTGCGTTCCATACCACCGACGACGCGTACGACATGAAGAATCGGTGATGGCTATTGAGCACGCCGAGGCACCACGCCGACATCACGAGCATCCCGGTGCCCGGAAACAGGACGCGCACGATCGTGACCGTCAGCTCGCGCTTGTCGCCGGAGAATCCCGGAGCGATCACGTCGATCAGATAGGGCGCGAATACGATTCCCGCGACCACCAGGATCGAGGTGACGAGCGCGAGAATCGCGCCGAAAGTCCATGCGAGCAGGTCGCCGTTTTCGTCGTCGCCCTCGCCGAGCATCTTCGAGTAGACCGGAATGAACGACGCCGACAGGACGCCTTCGCCGAGCAGGTTCTGCAGGAAATTTGGGATCCGGAACCCGGCCTGGAACGCGTCGGCCGCCGCCGAGTTGCCGAGGAAGTGCGCGAAGATCGTCGAGCGAACGAGTCCCGCGATTCGGCTCAGCAGGATTCCCGACGCGACCATCCCCGCCCCGGCGCGGCTATGCGTCGGCGGCTCCGGGGCTGCAAGTGGCGCCGCAACGGCTTCTGTTTTGATACTCTCAGCCAACAGTCCGAGAAGTATAGCGACCGCTGCCTGCCGTGTCTTTGCCTGACGTTCTGATGTGTCATTCCCGCGCGTGGCCGCCGCGCGAGGAATCCCGGAACGAAGGGCCGCTGCATGATGAGTGTACTCCGAGCACGGACGCCCCGGGATTTCTCCCTTCGGTCGAAATGACGGACGCAGGCTGAGTGCATAAATATCGTAACCCCAGCCGAGCCCCCAATCGTCATTTCGAGCCATAGGCGAGAAATCCCGGGGCGGGCATGCGCTCACTCGCGAGTGGCGGAGAGCCTGACGACGAGCACGGGATTCCTCGCGCGCGGCAGCCACGCGCGCGGGAATGACGCACTAGCGCGGCGGATGCGCGGCGGCGTGGTACGCCATAAGATGTCCTTGATGAGCTTTTCGCTCTACATCCATATTCCTTATTGCCAGGCCAAGTGTCCGTACTGCGATTTCAATTCGTACGCGGCATCGACGTGGCCCGAGGACGATTACACGCGCGCGCTGATCCGCGAGATCGATCGGCGCTCGTCCGAGGCGCCATTCTCCGGCGACAGCGTGCGCACGATTTTTTTTGGTGGCGGAACGCCGTCGCTGTTCGCGCCCGAATCAATCGGCAGGATCCTCGACGCCGCGAGCCGCTGCTTCGGAATCGAGCGCGACGCCGAGATCACGCTCGAAGCCAATCCCGGAACCGTTGATAGCGCCAAGCTCGCCGGCATGCGCGCGGCGGGCGTTAACCGGCTGAGCTTCGGCGCGCAATCGTTCAAGGATGAAACGCTCAAATTCCTCGGGCGGATTCATAACGCGGAAGAGACCCGCATCGCCGCGCGCGCAGCTCATCGCGCAGGCTTCACGCGGCTGAACCTCGACCTGATTTTCGCGGTGCCGGGACAGACGCTCGCCGACGTGGCGGACGATATCGCGCAGGCCGCGGCGCTCGAGCCCGATCACGTCTCCGCCTACAACCTGACCTTCGAGGAAGGCACCGCGTTTTTCGCCGACATGAAGCGCGGACGAATCACGCCGCTCCATACCGATGAGCAGGCGGCGATGTACCAGCTGGTGCGCGAGGAGATTCCGCGCCGCGGCTATCCGATGTACGAAATTTCGAACTACGCGCGGCCCGGCAGCGAGGCGCGGCACAACTTGACGTACTGGCGCGCGCAAAGCTACATCGGCGCCGGCGCGGGAGCGCATGGTTTCGCGCTTGGACAAAATGATTACGGCCGAAGATGGTGGAATGAGCGCGCGCCGGCAAAATATATCGAAGCGGCGCTCAGAGACGGCAACGCGGAAGCCGGCGCCGAGACGATCGACGCTGCGACCGGCGCGAGCGAGTTCGTATTCCTGAATCTGCGCTTGCGCGCAGGGTTCGCGCTCGAAGATTTCCGCGCACGTTTCGGCCGCGACTTCGACGACGTCTTTGGCGCGCGCGCGGCGCGCCTGTTCGAGGGCGGATTGCTGGAGCACGCGGCGGGAAATGTTCGGCTGACCGATCGCGGGCTGGAACTGGCCGATTCGATCTTCGCCGAGTTCGTCTAGCCCCTCTGCGCTTATTTACTCAGTCGATGGCAGGCTGATTCGAAGCCGCCACGCTCGCGGTTCCGCGCCGTGAGGCCGATGCTGATTGCGTCGCGGTCCGCGCTGCGGGCCGCGCGGCGCGCGTTGGCGTACCCAGCGGAATGAGATTGATCTCGGCTGCCGCTTCCTCGATCGCGCGATACGCGTAGCGCCCTGCCCTGCCGAGCGCGAGCGCGGCGCACGCGCCTGACGCCATCGTCAGCGCCAGGATTGCGAGGGAAAAACCGGGCAGGACCGCGAATGCGGCCGCACCTGCTCCGAGAAGGCCCGCGGCAAGACCGATACGGCTTTTGCGGCTCAGCCTGACCCTCGCGACGATGTGATTCTTGAGCTTCATGCCTTCGTGTTCTTCGTCTGCGGTCTTGAGCTCGACGCGAGTCCACGGGTCCGGGCGCAGTTCGAGGTCGTAGCCATTCCATCCGCGATCGACGAGCGCGGGATGCCCGTCGCGCGCGAACAGCTTCATCATCCGATCGAGCAGCGCATCGCGTGTGACGTATTGCTCATTCCAGTAAGCGAGCCTGAGTTCGCGGCGCGAGAGATTCACTTGCGGCAGTTGACGCGGAGCCGCCTCCGAGGTTTTGCGGCCAATCATCTTGAGCCGCGTGCGATAGCGCGTCAGCGTGCGGCACATCGGACCGGTGTATGCGAGTATCGCGATCAGCATCCGCGAGGTAAATCTCCGATGTGCTTTCTCCAGCGGCGCGTGCCACGCGTAGTAGAGCGCCCACACGGGACCGAGCGCGAGCATCGCCAGGGCAGGCCACGCAGTGATTCCGAGCAGGATCGATGCGGCCAGCGCGATCGTCCAAACAACCATCCACTCGAAAGTCTGCGGCATGAAGGCGAGAATTTTCAGCGCGGGGTCGAAGATCGTCTGATGGCCTGCCCGGCGGGCGCCCCAGAAAACTCGCGGCTCGTCGCCGCCGGGAAGCGTACGGATGAAGCCGGGGATCGTGCCGCTCCACCTGATCTGGCCGAGCGCGTTGAAGCGTTCGGGATAAGATTGGTAGAGCATCGCTTCCGCGCGTCCGTAGCCGCGCTGCTGGCCGTAGTAGCCCGAGACCGTGTTGCGCCGAAAATGCCAGACGAAAGCGGCGGGGCTGTAGCCAAGCCGAAGGCCGCGATCGAGCATCCGCCAGCAGATGTCAACGTCGTCGCCGGCTGAGGTGAACCGCGGATCGAACCCACCGACCCGGTCGAGCGCGGCGCGCGTGAAGATCATGTTGCATCCCGCCAGATGCTCCGCCGTGTCGTCTCCGACCAGCACGTGGCAGGGCGCGCCTGGCGACGCGGCGACGCAAGCCTCGACCCGGCCGTCTTCATGCGGCGCGTAATTGGGGCCGCCGCATCCGTCGAAACCGCCCTCCTGCATCGCGCGCACCATCAGGGTGAGCCAGTGCGGATCGGCCATACAATCGGAATCGGTATAGGCGATAATCTCGCCGCGCGCGGCGTGCGCGCCGACATTGCGCGCGACACCGAGTCCCTTGTTGGCCTGGCGGATCAATCGGAACTGAGGAAACTCTTTCGCGATTTGAGCGGTCTGATCGCTCGATCCGTCATCGACGATCACCACTTCGTAATTCGGATAGGCGAGCCGGGTAAGCGATTCGAGGCACCGGCGCATCGTGCGCTCGGCGTTGTATGCGCAAATCACAACCGAGACCATCGGAGTGTGCGGCGCGCCGGGAGGACACGAGCCGTTGAGCGTGACGAACGGCATCAGATCGGCCGCGCGCAGCATCCGGATTCCCAGCCAGTCACGAGATTTCGGCGCCGGAATCGGCGGCGCTACAACGCCTGGCCGCACCGGTTCCGAACGCCGTCGCAACCGCTTCGTCCTGCCCCGGCGAGGCTTCGCGGAGCTCGACGACGACGGGACGCGCCTCGGCGATATTGTGCAGGCTGGTGACGAAATCGCGCAGTTCGCCCGACTCGAGCGCGGGCAACTCGGCGTACAGAAAATCCTCTTCGAGCAGGGTGAGCGCGCGGGTCGCGGGGCGATGCTTGAGCGCGACCATCACCTGCTGGTCGCGGCGCTTGATCGCGCGCAGCAACTCACGCATCCGGCCGCGAACTTTCATGAAGCCCGCGGCGCGCAGCTCGTCCTGCGAGATCGGACAATCGACAATGTAGGCGCAGAGCGCGCGATGCCCGCGATAGATCGAGGCGGTATGCGCGACGCGCGAAAGGGCCGCGCTCCACCTCCGCACGTCGAACAGATCGGCGGGCGCAAGCTTGAGCTCGAGCATCGCGGGAATACCCGCCTGCGCCGCGATATCCAGAACCGGCTGCGACTGTGTTTCGGTCACGATCAGGCCAGTAGCATGCGCGAGCTTCAGTTCCTCGAGACGGCGGCGCAGCGCGAGCTTCTGAGTGAAATCGAGGCTCGCGCCGACGTCGGACAGGCGCATCGCCTTGAAAAAGAACTTTTGACCAGAACGAGAAAAAAATTTGGCTTCGGCAGTAACGGTCGGAGGTGCGGCGGTATCGGTCAGCATCTGGCTCTGGGTCCCCTGGCCACCGAAACAGAGCCAGAGACGTGCCACAAAATAACGCAGCGGAGGCGAGCATTTTCCCTCGTTAGAGAAGAGAATCTCCCCTAATTGGGATGGCGCCTGTACGTTTTCGTACCTATCTTGTGATCGTGACGATCGTGTCCGGTGGTCAGGAGGGTTGCTTCGCAAGGTGCAAAGAATCGCCTCTACGACCACGGGGCATCGCTGGATTGGGTAAAATGCGAATGTTATATCTCGGGACGGCAGCGGTTATATATGCACGCGAAAGACCGGTCAGTTTATCTGCTCTCATCCCGCCCGTTTGCGGCCAGCTCCTGAATCTCAGCCGCAAGGATTCGAATATATGAAGGCACAAAAGCTTTGCGGATGCTGCCGTCCATCGAAGTCGCAGGTCCGGCCCCAACCGACTGATGCCGGGCTCATCGCAACGTATGAAGACGTTGACGCGGTTCGCCAGCAACTGATGGTGATCGAACAAACGCTCGCGCGGCTGTTCGGTGCGGATGTCTATAGCCGGACTCCCGCAGCGCTCGAGGCGCGCGCCTCTGCGGCAAATTTGATCGACGAGCACTTCGATGGAATCGTAGAGCAATGGAGCCAGGCGATTCAGAGTATCATGGGTGCGCCTCCTCTCGACGAGCTTCATCAGAAAGCGCATCACGAATCGTTGTCGAACTCCCTGATTCGGTTCAACGACCATCTCCGCGAACCCGACGATTTGACGACCTACATCTACCTGCGAAAGCACTGCCAGGACGGGATGCTGGCGCGGTCGAAACCGTCGCAGTTCAACACCATCCATATTGCGCTCAAGCAGATCATCCTGAACCACGTGGCGGCGTCGATGCACTGGGCCAAACAGGAGCGAGTGCGCAACGCGGTGGTCGCGGCGGTCGACGAACGGCGCCTGATGGTTTCGCAGTTCTACATCGAATCGCGCGAGCATCTGCTGCGCGCGTCCGAGGAAAAATACCGCAACTCGATCGATCACGCGCCCGACCCGATGTACGAAATCGAGCCCGGCACCTGGAAGGTGCTGCGGATGAATGCCGCCGCGCTGCACATGTTCCGCGACGAAAAGGAACACGAATCTATAGGAAAGTCGCTGATCGAATTCGTGCCGCCCGAACTGCGCGAGAGCACGATCAAATCGCTCGAGAACGTGGTGAACAACGGCTCCGATCAAACCCTCGATCTGCCGATTGGCCCGTACTTCGTCGACGTGAACTCGGCGCTGATCTCCTACGGCAACAAGCAGTTCATCCAGATGATCCTCCACGACGTGACCCAGCGGCGCGAGATGCTCGAGTCGCTGCTGCGCACCGAACGGCTGGCCGCGGCCGGCACGTTCGCGGCCGGAGTCGCGCACGAGGTCAATAATCCGCTCGCATCGATCTCCTCTCTGGTGCAGTCGCTCTTGAGCGCGGAGACCGACCTGCAGCGCCGCACCACCTTGCACACGATTCTTTCGCAGATCACGCGTATCTCCGGCACGCTGAAAGACCTGGTGAATTTCGCCCGCCCCTCGACCGCCCAGCACAAGGTGATCAACATCAACCAGATGATCACGGATACGCTCCGGATCATCACCTACGACAAGCGCTTCAACGGAATCAGCGTCGAGCCGGTCCTGGCGGCCGATTTAATGCCCGTCTTTGCCGACGACAATGAGATCCAGCAGGTGCTGCTGAACCTGCTCTACAACGCCGCCGACGCGACTCACAGCCAGGGCGGCGCCATTCGAGTCGTTACGGAAAACCGCTCCTCCGGTGAGCATCGCCGCGTCATGATGCGCGTGGAGGACAACGGCATCGGCATTCCGCGCGAACATATCGAGCGCGTGTTCGATCCGTTCTTCACCACCAAACCCGCGGGCGCGGGCGCGGGGCTCGGATTGTCGCTATGCCAGCGGCTGATTCTCTCCAACAAGGGAACCATCCGGGTCGATAGCGAAGTCGGCAAGGGCACCAAGATCTCCATCTTGCTGCCGGCGCATGAGATCGCAACTCAGTCGCAGAGCGCGGCGGCGGGGCAGTGAGCGCGCAACACGCATTCTCGGCGCCGCGTCCGGGTCCGTTCCGGGTGCTGATCGTCGAAGACGAGCCGCTGATGCGCTCGATTATCGTGCAGCTTGCGCGCAGCGAGGGCTACGAGGTCTTTGACGCGGCCACGGCCGAGACCGCATTCGGAATTTTCGAGAAAGAGAAGATTGATCTCGCGATCCTCGATCTCAACCTGACCAGCGGCGGCAGCGGACTCGAGCTGCTGAAGCGGATGCGGGCGATCGATCCCGAGATGATGGGCGTTATCGTCACCGCTTACGCGAGCGTCGAGTCCGCAGTCGAGGCGCTGCACGAAGGCGCGTATGACTACATCACCAAGCCTTTCGCCAATGAACATCTGAAGGCGGTGGTGGGCAAGGCGCTCGAAGCCAAGGCGCTGTTCCGCGAGAACCGCTATCTGCGCCAGGAACTGCGCGAAAAATACCGGTTCGAAAATATCATCGGCAAGGGCGACGCGATCGAGCAGGTCTTCCGGATGATGGAAAAAGTCGCGCGGACCGATTCGAGCGTGCTGATCACGGGAGAGTCGGGCACCGGCAAGGAGCTGGTCGCGCGGGCGATTCATTTCACCTCGGAACGCTCTGGCGGGCGCTTTCTGCCGATCAACTGCGGCGCGCTGCCCGAGAACCTGCTCGAAAGCGAGCTCTTCGGCTACAAAAAGGGCGCCTTCACCGGGGCCGGTCAGGACAAGCTGGGCCTGCTCAAGGCCGCCGACAAGGGAACCGTGTTCTTCGACGAGATCGGCGAGATGCCGCTGTCGCTGCAGGTGAAACTCTTGCGCGCGCTGCAGGAGCGCGAATGCTATCCGCTCGGATCCAACGATCCGGTTTCATTCGACGTGCGCGTGCTGTGCGCGACGAATAAAAACCTCGAGGCGGAGGTCAAGGCCGGCCGCTTTCGCGAGGAGCTGCTCTACCGGATCAACGTGATCAATATCAACCTGCCGCCGCTGCGCGAGCGCAAGGACGATATTCCGCTGCTCGCGAATCATTTCCTGCGCAAGTCGGAAAAATCGCTCTCGCGCACCCCGATGCGTTTTTCCAAGGGCGCGATGCGCCTGCTGATGAACTATCCGTGGCCGGGCAACGTGCGTGAACTCGAAAACACGATCGAGCGCGCCGAAGTCCTGGCCGAGACCGACGTGATCCATTCGCACGATCTGCCCGACAAGCTGCGCAGCCCCTCGACCGCCGCCGTCGCCAACCTTGAGAGCTCGGGGCTCACGCTGGAAGAACTCGAACGCGAGCATATCAAGCGCGTGCTCGAGAAGGTCGAAGGCGACAAGGCCAAGGCCGCGCAGGTCCTGGGCATCCATCTATCGACGCTGTACCGCAAGGTGCAGCGTTATCGTCTCGACGACGTTGGGATGCCCGGTGCGTCGGAGCCCGCGGTGCGGATCGCATAGCGCGAAGGCCCGATAGCAATGCGGGCAGACTGGATATAGAATTTTCGCAGGATGGCCGCTGCCGGCCGCCGGAGAATCAATATGGGTGATCTCTTAGCTCCCTGGCATCTGCTCGTGATTCTTGTGATCGTGCTGGTGATATTCGGCCCGAGCAAACTCGGCGACGTAGGCGGAGCACTGGGTAAGGCGATCCGCGACTTCAAGAAAGCCATGAACGACGAGGAAGCTCCCAAACCCGTCCAGAAGACCGCCGAACCCGCCCCCGCACCGACCCCCGCAGACAACAACCCAATCAAGCCAGCCTGATCGAATCCGCGCCCCCGCCGGACTGAACGACACATAGTCCGCGGCGATCGCACCAACGCGTGTGATCATCGCCGTGCAAAGACGGGCGCGTCGCGACGCGCCTCTCCTAAGAAACACGATTGAGTCTTAGTGGCACAGGCTTTAGCCTGTGGCCCGCACCGGCTAAAGCCGGTGCCACTTGAAACGCCGATAAGCGCAATTCATTGGTGGGTCGCGCCCGCGGCGCACCCATCGTCCACGGGCGAGACGCCCGCGACTATCTCGCATACGCAGCGAGAAGAAAGCGGCAAAATCTTGCCGCGTCGTGACAAACTGCGGTTCCTGCCGATTCTTCTAGGCTATCTACGCACCCGCTCTAGGTACTTTTTCCTATCTCACTAGGGGCTTTTCTGATTGGGCACCCGACTGCGTTCCCATACGGTCGAAAACGACTGAATGATTTAGCTCGCCGGGTTTGAAATGGCTGATGAATAGGCGAGCGAAGGCCGTAAAAGAACAACTTGGCCTACTCTTCACCAGTTGGGCCGCTTGATGCCGAGGCTGGCAAATCCGGCCGCCGTGCAGCGACAGTTTCTCGTCGCTGGAACCACGGAGTCCAGCTCGAATCGCTCGCGAATCTCGCGCACGAGCTGCGCACCCCAATCCAAATCCTGCTCGGCTATCTCGATATTCTGCGCGATGATCTGACCGGAGAGATCGGCGCGGGCCCGCGAAAGATTATCGAGCGCCTCAACATCAGCGCTTACGAACTGGCGCAAACGGTCGAAAACGTTCTGGATTTCGCGGTCGCCGGGGCGGGCGCCGAAGCCCAATTCGACGACGAAATCGAGCTGGGCGACCTGATGGCGGAAATAACGCCGTCACTCGAAGCCGCAAACAATCAAAAGCATCTCGCCCTCGAAGTTGATCTCCCCGGCGCGGCGGCGGGCATCCGCATCCGGCATCGTCCACTCCGGGCGATCGTGCTGAACCTCGCGGCGAACGCAATCAAGTTCACCGGCCGGGGATCGGTCGGTATCTCCTTCCGCGCCAATCCCGATCCAGAATATCCGCACGAAATCGAGTTGCGGGTGCGCGATACGGGACCAGGAATCGATCGCTCACGGATAGAAGCCGCGTTCGCGCGATGCGCCCAGCTCTCGAGCAGCAGCCGCAGACGCTACCGCGGAATGGGGCTCGGCCTATCGGTGGTCAAACGAAATCTGGAGGCGCTGGACGCGACGCTCGAGGTCGAAACCGGCCAGGGTCAAGGCTCGACCTTTATCGTGCGGATTCCAATTCGCGCCTCGCGGGCAAAAAATACCTAGCCACAGCGGCGAACGAACCCACCCGCGCCGCACTCAGCGATAATGGCGCATCAGGCCGACGACTACCCCGCGGATCGCAAGCTCCGCCGGATCGACCATAATCGGCTGCATCGCGGCGTTCGCCGGCTGCAGGCGTACGCGGCCGTCAGACTCGCGATAGAGCTTCTTGACCGTGGCTTCGTTTCCCACCAGCGCGACGACGGTCTCGCCATTGTCGGCGCTGTCGCGCGACTCGACGATTATATAGTCGCCGTCGCGGATGCCGTCTTCAATCATAGAGTCGCCCTTGACGCGCAGGCAGAAAGTTTCTTCACGCCGTATAAATTCTTCCGGTACGCTGATCGTCTCCGAGGCCTCAATCGCCTCGATCGGCGTGCCTGCGGCGACCTGGCCGGCCAGCACGATTCGATGCGCGCCGCCGCCCTTGCCGTCGACCTGAGACATCTCGAGTGCGCGGCTGTGATTGTGCTGGCGGCGGATAAATCCCTTCTGTTCGAGATTGCGCAGATGCTTGTGCACGGTCGCGAGCGACGACAGCCCGAAATATTCCCCGACCTCGGCCAGCGTGGGCGCGTAACCGTTCTGGCTGATGTAGCTCTCCAGGTAATCGACCATCTGCTTCTGGCGCTTGGTGAGCGTGGTCATGCGCGTGTCCCCTCCGAAGTCATCGACCTCGTTTGGCTAATCATGGCGAAAAGACGGCGAATACGCAAGCCGCCCGAGTCGTCCGTCGCCGGTCCAATAAATCGCCGGTTTCATGAATGCGCCGCGACCAATAGTCTTGAACTTAACGGAAATGGCGACGCTCAGAGTAATTTTTGAAAATGGAGATCCGGAACGGATCATCGAGTTCGACCCGACCAAGGCGCCGTTTCATCACGACGGCAAGCCGGGATCGATTCTCGATATCCTGCTCGGCCACAAGATTCATCTCGAACACGCATGCGGCGGCAACTGCGCATGCACCACCTGCCACGTGATTATCAAACAGGGCGGGAACCGCCTGAGCGAGGCCGAGGAGCAGGAGGAAGACATGCTCGACAAGGCGCCCGGGCTGACTCCCACCTCGCGCCTCGGGTGCCAGGCGGTGGTCGAGGATCCCGCGGCCGAGATAACTGTCGTGATACCCAAGTTCACGATCAACCTGGCGAGCGAATCCGCCGATGAGCATTGAGGATCCTCCGGCGATGACCGGACCGGGCGGCAGGCCGCTGCGGATCGCGACGGTCGAGCGCATTTTCGATCACGCACCCGGCACGCGATCCTTGTTCCTCGCGACGGCGGACGAAAGCGAACTTCATTTTCTGCCGGGCCAGTTCATTTCGCTCGCGATCCCGCTCGGCGCCGAGACGCGCACGCGGCCGTACTCGATCGCCTCACACCCGGAAGATGGCGCGCCGTACGAGATCTGTTTCAATCGCGTCGTGAACGGACGCGGTGCGCAGTGGCTGTTCGAGCGGGCAGTTGGCGACGCGATCGGATTTTCAGGACCTTTCGGCGCCTTCATGCTGGAGCGTGCGCCTGCGGCCGAGACGATCTTTATCGCGATCGCGACTGGAATCGCTCCGATTCGGCCGATGATTCATCGCGCCGCCGCGGGAGCGCATCTGGCGATCACGCTGCTGTACGCCGCGCCCTCGCTCGAGCACCTACTCTACCGCGCGGAGTTCGAGCATCTCGCCTCGCGGGACGCGGGTTTTCACTTCGAGACGATCATCGCGCCCGAGACCGAGATCTATCCCCGCCTGCTCGACGAAGGGAATCGCCGATGGGTCAGCGGCGACGCGAATCGCACCCGGCAGTTTTATATCTGCGGCGTAGGCAAGGGCGTGATCGCCTTGCGCGACCTGTTTCGCGGCGCGGGCTACGAGCGCCGCGCCGTCCATTACGAGCAGTGGTGATTCGCGCCCGTTAGCGCGCGAAGGCAGCGCGCAGCGCCGCCGAGGCCTCCGCGACCGCCTTCTTTCCCTGCGGCAGCATCTCGCCCATCGTGAAGAAGCCGTGGACCATCCCGTCGTAGCGCGTGAACTTGGCGGGAACGCCTGGCGGCGCTCAGCTTGGCGCAGTACGCCTCGCCCTCGTCGCGCAGCGGATCGAACTCGGCCGTGATGACGAGCGCGGGCGGCAGTCCCTTGTGATTCGCCGCGAGCGCGGGCGACGCCTGCGGATCTTTCTTGTCGGCGGCGTCGCGCAGATAGTGGCCCAGGAAATAGCGAATCGAGCGGTCGGTCAGAAAATAATCGGTGAAGGTCTTATGCGAGTAGGTGTCGCAGGCCATGTCGGTCGCCGGATAAACCAGCAACTGGAACGCGATTGCGGGCGCTTTACGATCGCGCGCGAGAATTGAAATCACCGCCGAGAGATTTCCGCCCGCGCTGTCACCGCCGACGGCGAGGCGTTTCGGATCGATATTGAACTCCGCAGGATGCTCCGACACATAGCGGGTCGCGGCGAAGCAATCCTCAACCGCGGCGGGATACTTGTGCTCGGGCGCGAGGCGATAATCGATCGCGACGACGACGCATCCCGCCTGGTTCGCAAGCGCGCGGCACACGCCGTCGTGGCTGTCGAGGTCGCCGATCACGAATCCTCCGCCATGATAGAAGACCAGCACCGGGAACGGGCCGTTTCCCGCCGGCGTGTAAACGCGCACGGGAATCGAGCCGACCGGGCCGGGAATCTTGCGATCTTCGACGCGGGCGATCGCCTCGGGCTTGCCACGCTGTGCGGCGAACATCTCCGCGGTGACTTTGCGAAGCTGCACGGGCGGCAGCGAATCGAGTTCGGGAAACCCCGCGGCCTTCATGTTTTCGAGCATCGCTTTGACGGCTGGATCGAGCGGCATAGTAACCTCCGTATTCTGATAACGCGGCGCGCGCGCCAGAGTCGTGTCTATAAAACGAATTTCACGATCATCACAAGCGCGCAGATGGTGCAGTGGTTGGGAAACCCTCTGCACCAACGTGTCATTCCCGCGCGTGGCTGCCGCGCGAGGAATCCCGATCGAAAGGCCGCTGCATGTGATGTGGACTCGGAGCATGGACGCCCCGGGATTTCTCCCTGCGGTCGAAATGACGGTTGACGGCTTGGCTGAGACCACGACAATCATGCGCTGCGCCCACATATTCATCCACCGCCTCTCCGTCCGTCATTTCGACCGCAGGGAGAAATCCCGAGGCGTCCGTGCACCTGCCCGCGAGTTGCATAAAGGCGAACGGCCGAGCACGGGATTCCTCGCGCGGCAGCCACGCGCGGGAATGATTCACAGAACCACGTCGCATTGGTGTCATCCTGAGCCGTAGGCGAAGGATCTCCGCGAAGCGATTAGTGCAACCAGTCCAGGCCTTCCGTACTAATCGCTTACCGATCACACGAATTCGCGGAGGATCGTCAGCTCGCCGGGATAATCCTTGATCCGGATCGCGCGCACGACTGCTTTTTCGCGCACGAGCCTGCGCAGGGCGGCGTCCACGAGCGCCGGTGCGATACCGAGAATCCGCGCGATGCTGCGTTCGCTCGCAAAGGCCGCTACCTCCAGATGACGGCGCACGATTCGGTAGGCGGCCTCGCGCGGCGAGAGCTTGCGCGCCTCGCGCAACGCGTCGGGCCATCGATGCTCCAGCGTGTCCCACACGTAGGTGAACGGATCGTCGCGCTCGTCGACCTTGAGCGCGAGGAATTTCTCCTGCAGCTCTTTCATCGCGCGGTCGAACGCCGCGCGCGCTTTCGGCTGCGCATAACCGGACGAGAGCTTCAGCACCCGAGTCTCCGCCGCGCCCTTGCGCGTGAGCGCGTCCATCACCAGCTTCGCGCACAGCGAGAGCATCCCGCGCTGATACAGCTTCACGTATCCGCCCGGCGCGATCCGCAAGCGCAGGAACGCGCCGAGCAGATCGCGGGCGATAAATCCGGGCCGCCCGGCGATTACCTTGCCGTAGTACACCAGGCGCTTTTTCGGCAGCACGTCCTTGAGCCGCCAGGTCATCCCGATCGCGTAATCGTGCTGGATATGCTCCGGTAGTGTCGGCTCGCGCTGCCCGACGATCGCCTCGCGCAGGCAGGGGACGCCGAGTCCGGCGATGAACGCGGTGCAGAATCCGACATCTTCGATGAAACGCAGCGCGCTCTTTTCACCGCTGATACGGCGCGCGGGGAGCCGGCGAAAATGAAGGTCGCGATGGCGCTCGAGGCGCGTCGAGCAGCACGCGGTCGCGCGGCGGAGCGTCGGGACGCTTCATCGTTCGGCGCTCTCGACACACTCGCGGAACATTCGCATAGTTCGCCTGACCGCCAGCCTGCGCACGATGCCTTCGAGCCCAATCAGCGCGCGGAGCAGGAATACGCTGTGCGCGGGCGATTTGTACAGGCGGTGCTCAAACGCAATCTCGCCGACGCGCGTCGCCTTGGCCACCGATTCATACTCGGGGTCGAAGTCGCGCTGACCATCATCGGCTCGAACAGGATGTGCATGATCTCGATCATCGGCGCCGGATCCTGCCGCGCTCGATCCATCCGAGCTCGACGCATCCCGCCTCGCCATCGCGCGGTCATCCTGATCGACGAGCGCGCGCGCGAGCTTCAGGTAGGCCTTGCGAATCGGCTCGGAGGAAACGGCGAATCGATCCGAAGTCGAGGATGCCCAGCCGCGGATGGTAGGTAACCAGATAGTTGCCCGGATGCGGATCGGTGTGCAGCACGCCGAACTCCAGGATCTGCCGCCAGACCAGGGTGAGTATTTGCGCACCACCCAGCGCGCAGTTCGCGATCGACCACCGGCCCGAAGACGTCGGTCAGCGGATACCCGTCGAGGTACGTCATCGTCAGCACGCGGCGCGAGCTGAGTTCCTTGAACACCGACGGAATCATGACCTCGGGATCGTCGGCAAGCAAGGCCCGAACTCGTTCATGTTGCGCGCCTCGCGCTCGTAGTCGAGTTCCTCGCTCAGCCGCTCCTCCAGCTCCGCGTACACCGCGTTGCACGTCGATCTTCTGGCGCATCACGTCGCGCGCAATCGCCTTCAGCGTGCTCAGCAGCATCTTCAGATTTCTCAGATCCTGCTCGACGGTCTGCTCGACGCCCGGATACTGGATCTTGACCGCAACTTCGCGCCCGTCGCGCGTGGTCGCGCGATGCACCTGGCCGAGCGAGGCGGCGGCAAACGCGGTCTGATCGAACCTTGCGAAGAGCTGCTCGGGACGTTTTCCGAGCTCGCGGCGAATCTGGTCCGAGATAGTCGAGTAGTTCATCGGCGGCACGCTCGATTGCGTCGCCTTCAGCACGTCGAGCGCCTCGCCCGGCAGGAGATCCTGCCGCGTCGAGAGCATCTGGATGAGCTTCATGAACGCGCCGCGCAGATGCGTCGAGCTTTCGACGATTCGGTGGGCGTTCCTGATGTGGGTTTCGAGCAGCTCGCGATCGCTGATCGCTGCGCGAGAGAAACGGTCGGCGGATCGAGGTCCACAGGTAGCTCGATCCGACCTGCGAGGCGAGGCCGCCCATCTTGATCGCGCGCCGCGCGCGGCCGCTGGTCAGGAGCTTCGCTCCGCCATCCTACTCCGCGTCGCGCTCGATGCCGACGCGATTGATCAGCGTCGCGGCCATCGCGGCGCCGAAGCCGTTGTCGATATTGACCACCATCACGCCGCTCGCGCAGCTATTGAGCATCCCGAGCAGCGAGGCGATTCCGCCGAACGCGATGCCGTAGCCGACGCTGGTCGGCACCGCGACGACAGGCTTGTCGATCAGTCCGGCGACCACCGACGGCAGCGCGCCTTCCATCCCGGCGACGACGATCAGCACGCTCGCGCGGCGGACCGCTTCGAGATTGTCGGTCAGGCGATGCAGTCCGGCGACACCGACGTCGTACAAGCGCGCGACGCGGTTGCCGAACATCTCGGCGCAGATCGCGGCCTCCTCGGCCACCGGAATGTCCGAGGTGCCGGCGCTGATAATCATGATCTCGCCATGCCCGCGCGGACGCACGCGCTCTTTCACGATCGCGCCGAGCGCGGCGTCCGGATGATACTTCATCGCGCGAAGCGCCCTCTTCACGGCGCGCGCTTTTTCGGGTGCGAGCCGGGTCACAATCAGGTTGCCGCCCGAAGCAACGACGCTCTTTCCGATCGTGATAATCTGCGCCGCGGTTTTGCCTTCGCCGAAAATCACCTCGGGCACACCGCGGCGCAGCGTGCGATGACGGTCGAGCTTGGCGAAGCCGAGATCGTGAAACGGCAGCTCGCGCAGATCGCGCATCGCGGCGGCGGCAGTGATCGTTCCCGCCGCAACGCTTTCGAGGATTTTGCGGATCGCGGCTTCGGTCATCGGCGCCTTGCCGCATCGGCGCGCAGCGGGCGTTCCAGCGCGAGGCGCAGCTCGCGCACCGCGCGCACGTCGCTGCGGATTACAGTGATCGTCATCCCGGAATCTTCAGTTGTTCGCCCGGCTGCGGAATATGGCCCAAACGTTCCAGCACCAGACCGCCGATCGTAGCATACTCGTCACCCTCGGGCAGGCGCAGCGCGAAACGCTCGTTCAATTC
Source organism: uncultured delta proteobacterium (assembly GCA_963801665.1). Lineage (GTDB taxonomy): Bacteria > Desulfobacterota > Binatia > Binatales > Binataceae > JBARDN01. Next base: position 322,232 of record CAWDFL010000001.1, read on the forward strand.
CGCGATCGGCGCGCGCGCCGACACGTTGAGCGTAACGCGATTCACCACGCGCGCAATCTCTTCGATATTGTCGTGCTCGTCGTCGATCTCGCCGACGACTTCTTCAAGCAGGTCCTCGACCGTGATAATTCCCGCGGCGCCGCCGTACTCGTCCACGATCACCGCCAGGTTCTCTCCGGTGCGCTGCAGCGCCACCAGGACTTCATCCAGCGGCATCGATTCAGGAAAATAACTGACCGGCCGCATCACCTCGCTGACCGGGCGCGCGAGATCGGGCGCCTGCAACAGATCGAACACGTGAACCACGCCGACGATATCGGTAATCCGCTCGCGGAACACCGGCAGGCGGCTGTAGCCGACGCGGCGCACGGTCTCGATCGCACCGGAAAGGGTGATGTCGTGCGGGATCGCGTCCACGCGCACCAGCGGCACCATGGCCTTGCGCGCGTCGGCGCGCGAGAAGCGGAAGATCCGGCTGATCATGTGGCGCTCGGAGGGCAGAATCGCGTCGTGCTGGTCGGTTAAATCCTGCGCGGCGGAATCAGGCACGCGGCGATGCACCAGCCGCGCGAGGTCTTCGCGGCTCAGGAATACGCTGTCGGCTCCGGGCGCGACGCCCGCCACGCGGCGCATCGCGCGGCTGAGCAAAGTTTCCGCGACGAGTATCGGCGCGAGAACCGTCGCGAGGATCCGCAGCGGAGGGGCAGCGAAGCGCGCGACCCGGAGCGGATTCCCGAGCGCTACGAGCTTGGGAATCGATTCGCCGAAAATCAGCGTGACCGGCGCGAGCATGAACGGCGCCCAATACGAGTAGCCGGGGTAAAGGCGATGCAGGAATGCGGTCAGCATCACGGCGGCAAGAACCGTCGCGACGTTGTTGCTGGTCAGCGTCAGCGCGAGCAGCCTGTCCCGATTCGCGAGCAGTGTGCCGAGCGCGTGCGAGCGCGCAGAGCCGCGTTCGCTTTCGGCGCGCACCTTGACCTCGTCGGCCGAGACCACGGCGATTTCGCTCGCGGCGAAAAACGCCTGCACCGCCACGCACGCCGCGATCGCCGCGATAAGCTCCCACGCCGTCATCGCGTGAGCCTCACCTGCTCGACGGTCGCGCCGCGCACGCGCTCGACGCGTGCCGCGAACGCGCCCAGTTGCAGAATCTCGCCGGCGGGAGGCACGCGGCCGAGCTTGCGCAATAACACGGCGCTCAGAGTAGGGCCGCCCCCGCGCGCCTCGATCGGAGGATCGGCGCCGAGCGCGAGGTTGAGCTTCTTGACCTCGATCGCGCCGGACGCAAGCCATTCGTGGTCGCTGATTTTTTCCAGCTCGGGAACTTCGGAGTCGAATTCGTCGCGCAACTCTCCGAACAGTTCTTCGAGCAGGTCTTCGAGCGTCACCAGCCCCAGCAGATGCCCATACTCGTTGACCACCAGCGCCATCTGGAAGCGTCCGCGCCGCATCTCGTCGAACAAATCGCCGAGCGCTTTCGCGGGCGGAATGAAGTACGCGGGACGGAGCAGGCGATCGACGCGCGGCGAAGTGCTTTCGAGGCGGCGCGCCGCGAGATCCTTGGCGTGCAGGATCCCGACGATATTGCCCGGCGTATTGCGGTAAACCGGCACGCGCGAGAAATGGCCGTGCGCGATTTCCGCCATCAACTGCGCCGGCGGAGTCGCGATGTCGAGCGTGAAAATTTTCTCGGCCGGCGTCATCACTTCGGAGGCGCGGCGCAATCCGAAATCGAATACGCGATGAATGAGAGCGCGCTCCGCGGGCTCGACCTCGCCCTGATGCTCCCCCAGCCGGAGGAGCGCCTTGAACTCAGCCTCGGAGACGGGGCCCGGATGAGGTGCTTCATCGAGCGGCGTGAAGTGGCGCGCGATCGGATGCACGATCGCGGTCAGGATCGCGAGCGGACGCGCGGTCACGCGCGCCACTCCGGCCGGATAGGCGAGCGCGAAAGTCTTAGGCGTGATGTCGCAGAAGATCAGCACCAGGATCAGCATCACCGGCGCGGCGACGTACGGCCCGATATCGGCGCCGAGCCAGAGCAGAAAAAATGTGGTCGCAAGGCACTCGGCGAAGACGTTTGACGCCTCGTTGATCCCGATCACGACGATCAGAGATTCGAGCGGCCGCACCATCAGGCGATCGAGCGCGGCGCCGACCGCTCGGGTCAGTTGCTCGCGCGTGTGCTCCATCCGCGCGAGCGTGAAGATCGCGGTCTCCGACGCGGCCAGCGCGGCGCTGATGACGATCAGAATCGCAACCACGATAGGCAGGATGACGATCACGGCGCGCCCATCCGCAACTGATCCCATCCCGCGAGCGCGGGCGCTCCGCCGCCGACAAAGCGCGCGCCGCGTCCTTTGACGATCGTGCCGATCCGCGCGATCGGCACGTCGAGCATCGCGGCCAGCCTGCGCTCGCTGTATTTCGCAGGCGCGCAAAACAGGAGCTCGTAGTCCTCGCCGCCGCCGAGCGCGAGCGAAAGATCGCCGCGCATCACCGCGCGATAGGCGTCCGATACCGGAATCGCGCGCGGATCGATTTCCGCGCCAACGCGGCTGCGCTCCAGGATATGCCCAAGGTCCTGCCACAGGCCGTCGCTGATATCGATCGCGGCGGGCGCCGGGCGAATTCGCGCGAGTCGCGCTCCAGCGACGAGCCGTGCGGTCGGCGCGAGGTATCGATCGATCAGATGAGTTCTTGCGACGCCGCGCGCCCTGAGTTCCCCGGCCAGGATCCGCCAGCCCACGGCGGCGTCGCCCAGGGTTCCGGTGACAAAAATTCCCTCGCCGACGCGCGCCGCGTCGCGGCGCAGCGGTCTTGCCGGCGCGTCGCCGAATAGCGCGATCGTGATTGCAAGCTGTTCGGCGCGCGCGATATTTCCGCCAACCACGTCGAGGCGAACCGCACGGGCCGCGCGCGCGAGACCGGCATACATCCGCTCGAAAAATTTAAGCGAGAGACCCGGCCGAATCGCCAGGTTGACGACACACGCTACCGGCGTCCCGCCCATCGCGGCTATATCGCTCAAGTTCACGGACAGCGCGCGAGCGCCCAATTGCTCGGGAGTGCCCCAGCGCAAGTCGAAGTGCACGCCCTCGACTAGAGAATCGATCGTGACCAGTTGCGCGCCCCGGCTCCGCGCGAGAATCGCGGCGTCATCGCCGGGACCGAGGATGGTTCGGCGCGAAAGCGGCAATCGCGCGCAGATCCGCGCGATCAGATCGAACTCGCCTGGAGCGGCAGCCGCGGCGCGGCGCGAGACGATTCGCGAAGGGGAAGGTGGCGCAAGCTGCTTCACGGCGCGCCAGGATCCGCTGCCCCCGATGCGCCTCCGACGTCCGCGATTGGGATCGTCGCGCGCAGCGTAAGCCCGGTCGCGCGCTCGAAATTCGCCTCGACGCTGCCGCCCGCCGACTCCGCCATCACGCGCGCGACAAACAGTCCCAGCGAAGCCGAGCCCGCTCCGCGGCCGCTGCGATCAGGACCCGCCAGCAGGGCGGCCAGGTCGGCGGGAGCTACGCTCGGGCACTGCGCGTTGACTTCCATCTTGAGCTTGCGATCATGCACCGCCGCGCGCAGCGACACCACTCCGCCGTTCGCGCGCGCGATCGCAAACGCCATCAAGTTGCGCACGATCCGATCCAGATGATGCCCGTCGAGCGTGGCCGGCCGCAGCACCGAGAGCACGGTCGTGACTTCGAGCCCGCGCCGCGAGGCCTCCGCCGCGCAGTCCTCGGACGCGGCGGCGATCACGTGGCGCAGATCGACGCGGGTCAGGATCGGATGAAAGCGCCCGTCTTCTTCGATCCGGTACAAATCCAGCACGTTGCTGACTACCAGGTTCATGTTCCACGCGGTCGATCCGATCCGCGCAAGAATCTGTCCGCGCTCGGCCGGGTCGGAGGCGTCTTCTTCGAGCAGTTGCGCGTACCCGGTAAGCGCGGCGATTGGGCTTGAGATGTCGTGGGCCATGGTCGAGATCTGGGTTTCGCGAAACCGCGCCGCCTCTTCCAGCGCCTCGAACTGGCGCCGAATCCGGTCCCGATAGCGCTCGAGAAACACCGCCGTCGCCTGCCCGAACGCGAGCGCCGCGCAGAGCCCCATCCATCGGTAGGCGTTGAGCCGCGTGGCCACCGGAACAAAGTGCTCCGCGACCGCGGCGATCACGATTACCGTCACGCCCATCGCGAATTGCCATCGCGAGCCCCAACTGACGAACGACGCGGTCGCGAGCGGACACAGCAGCATCGCGATAAACCGCGACTCGGGATCGCCGGTGCGCGCGCTGATCACGACGAACATCGTCATCATGAAAGCGCAGTACAAGAGCGTCCACAATTTCCAGTGCCGGCGAAACGCCCGGGCCCAGGTCATGCCAAAGAACAGGCAGGTTCCCGCCAGCAGGGCCCAATGCTCGGCTTCGACCGCGAGTCCGCTGCGCCCGCCGAGCGAATCGACGATCGCGTAAACCAGCAGAAAGAAGAGTCCCAGCGCGCCGCCGATCTTGAGGACCGCCAGCGCCTCGGCGTCGTCGTTGGTCCAGACGAGCGCGCGGGCGCCCAGATCGGACGAGGCCGCATCCGGCGCGGAGCCAGCGGAGATGTCAGGATGAATCGTCACTCGATCGACAAGCCGGTCCGCGCAAGTGGCGCGGCGAAGCTTGATCATAGTTGAGGGTGCGTCGTGGCAAAAGTCCAAAAAAAGCATCGCCGGCAAATTCAGATGCGGGCATCGGCGAGCGCGAGCTGTAACAACCCGACGCCTAACTCGACTTCCTGTCGGCTTATAATCAGCGGCGGAGCGATACGGACCACCGCCTCGGCGTTGAGCGTCCAGTTGATCACCACGCCGCGCGCGAGCGCGGCCGCGACGAAGCGATGCGCAAACCCGGCGTCGTGAAATTCGATTCCCGCGAGCAGCCCTATTCCCCGCACCGCTGCGATCTCCGGCGCCGCGAGCGCCTGGAGCCGCGCGCGCAGGTATTCCCCCGTCTCGGCGGCGCGCTCAGGGAGCCGCTCGGCCGCGATCACCTCGAGCGCGGCGAGGCCGGCGGCGCACGACAGCGGATGGCCGCCGAAGGTCGTAATATGCCCGAGCGCGGGATCGTGCGCGAGCACCGCCAGCAGCTCGTCGCGTCCGGCAAACGCCCCGAGCGGAAGGCCGCCGCCAAGAGCCTTCGCCATCACGATCAGATCCGGCACCACGCCGGAGTGCTCGAGCGCGAACATCCGTCCCGTGCGCCCGAAGCCGGTCAGCACTTCGTCGAAGACCAGCAGCGCACCGGCGCGGTCGCATCGCTCCCGCAACGCGCGCAAAAATTTCGCGTCGGGAATTCGCACGCCGCCTTCAGCCTGCACCGGCTCGACGATCACCGCTGCGACCGAGGAATCGATCGCCGCAAGGCTGCCGACATCGTCGAACGGCAGATGCGTCACCGGCCCCGGCAGCGGCTCGAATGGCTCTCGGAACGCGGGATTACCGGCGAGCGCGAGCGCGCCCATCGTGTCGCCGTGATATGCGCCCTCGAACGCGACGAAACCGGAGCGCCGCGTGAACTTGCGCGCGGTCTTGAGCGCACCCTCAATCGCCTCGGCCCCGCTGTTGGTGAAATAGACGCGCGAGAGCGGCGCCGGCTGCAGCCCGGCAAGGCGAGCCGCGAGGCGGACCTGCGCTTCGATCACGTACTCGCCGTAAACCATCACATGCAGATGACGCCGCGCCTGGCGCTCGATAGCGGCGGCGACCTGCGGATTGCCATGCCCGAGCGCGGCAACCCCGATTCCCGCGATCAGATCGAGGTAGCGGCGCCCGTCGGCGGTGTAGAGCCAGCATCCCTCGGCGCGGACGATCTCGAGGCCGATCGGCGCGTCCGAAGTTTGCGCGACGTGGCGCATGAACATGGTTTTCAGATCGTCAGTCATCGCATCATCGTATCGAGAAAGGCGCCGCCGCCATGGCGCCACGTGAGCGGAGGAGATTGTATCGCGCCCGGCGCCGCGATGTAGGCCACGCCGAACGCGCGGAGATCGCCGATAAGCGCGTCGTCATCTCCCGCGAGCGAGAACGCTTCGAGGCGTCCGGCCGCCGGAGCGATTCGCGCGCGCAAGTCGTCGCGATCGCGAAATGGGCTGACGGAAACGGTACGGAAACCCGGCGACGGCGAGAACGCCGCGTCGCGATCGAATATCACCCCCCACGTTACTCCCGGACCCTCGATCAGCTCGACTCCATCGCCCGCGATTCCGCGCCATCGCGCGGTCTCGCGCGCGCGGCGCAGCGCGGCGGCGTCTTCGAGCATCATCGACTCCGGAGGAGGAAGCGAAAGTGCGAGCGTCGCGATAGCGTCGGCCAGTGCGTGCGCGAACTCGCGCGAGCGAGCATCCGATTCGCCCTCGACGAAAACATGATGCGGCGAAAGACATCCGAGCTGCTCGAACAGACTCACGTCACGCGCGAGCGCCGCGGCGACAGCGCGAATCTGCGCAGCGCCGCGAATCGCGTGCGTGACGATCGCGCCCGAGAGCCTGCTGCCGAAGCCGACGAGGCGCTCACCGCCTATCGCGGACAGGGTAGCGTCGTCGCCGTACGCGACGACCCTGCTCGCGCCGCTGACGAGTGCCGCTGTGAGCGAGCGATCCGCCCGGCCCCAGTTGAAAACCTCAATCATGCTGCCGAGCCGCTCGTCGCACTCGCATATCGAGCGTGCGAGTTGCGCGAAAAAGTGCGGCTCCTGCGTTGCGGTCTTGATAACCACACCCGCGCCGCAGATAAGCGCAATCGCGACTTCGTGCAACCCGGCGCCGGGCGCGTTGCCCGCCATGATGAAGCCGATCACCTCGCGATGCTCGGCGGCATCCGCGGCGAACGATCTCAGTGCGTCGAGCGTGAACGGCGCCAGCAGCGCGTCGAGCGACGCGTCGAGCAGCGCCGCCGAAAAACCCAAACCTGCGCTGATTTGCGCGACCGCCGCCCGGCGCGGAGCAAAATCGCGCGAGCGCCATTGCCCGAGCACCGAGGCGAGCACGCTCGCCGCGCGCAGCGGATCGTGAACCTCGTCGGCGCGCGCGCGCATTCGCGAAATAGCGCCCGAGATCGCCGCTTCGGTGGCTTGATCGCTCACCGGCGCGCCGCCGCCTGAAACGATTCGATCGATAGCGCGCATCCTCGCGCTCCTGCGCCGAGCGCCCGCCCGAGCACCCGCACCGATCCGCCCTCGACGATTCCCATATCCTCGGTCAGGATCGCCGAGACCGAGCAGACGTTCGCCAAGTCGATGAAGGCGAGCATTCCGGGCGTTCCGTCCGGCACGCGGCGCATCGACGCCGGATCGATCGCCATCGGACGCATCCACGGCGGCGCGAGCTTCACCCGCGCTCCGGGCGCGCCGCCGTATCGCGAATTGAACGGCGTCGCGTCGTAGAGCTGCGAACAGAGTTCCGTCATCCCGTATTCATTGATGACGAGGTCAGCATCGACGCCGAGCAGCTCGCCAGCGCGCGACGCGACCTCGGCCGGTGACAGCGGCACGCGCTGCCCCTTGGGACCTCCCGTGTCCATCATGCGCGAACCCGCCACAAGCTTTAGGCGCTCGCGCGACTCGGCCATCAGCTCGAATAATGAGGCGAAGGCCGCCGTCGTTCCGAGAATACAAACCGGCTCGCGCGCGGCCGACGCCTCGCGCAGGAACGCGAGCGCCGCAGCCGTATCGACGCTCTCGCGATCGGCGACGCATCGCGATTCGCCGCGCCCGAACTCCTCGATACACCAGGTGATCATCGCCGAGAGCGACGACTCCGGCATCCGCTCCGCCGTCGGATGCATCGCGAGCATCCGCATCCGCGCGCCGTCGGCAAACAGCATCGCGCGAAGATGCGCCAGCGCCGAGGCGCGGTAAACCTCGGGACGCGCGACGACGTGCCGGCCACGCCGCTCGGCACCGATCGTCGTTCCGCTGGTCAGAAACTCTCTCGCGCCGAGAATCTCGCCGGCACCGGCCGGGGCAAGTTCCACATACTTGAAGGCGATCGTACTGACCAGTGGAATTTGCTCGGGCGACTGGACTACATCCGGGTTGAAGTTAACCTGGCGGCAATAATCATTATATGATGCTATAGAATCATACTGATAGCGAAAGACTCTCAAAGCTAAGGTGGCGAATAACTCGGGGTCAGGTCTGTGGATAAACCCCAATACTTCGCTGGCGATTTGGCTCTGGGTGGAATCCATGATGCTGCTCGAAGACGATCGATGATGTCGCGCTAATGCGACAGGTTCAATCCCGCGAATCTCCAAAATAACCCGGAACCCCCGTATTTACCGCGGCTTGCGAAACGGCTAGTGTGCGGCTGTGATGGTGGAGAGGCGGTGCCTCATAAGCGGCGCAACCGCAGGGAAGTTGGGGCGTCTGGCATCAGTGGAATCGAAGGCTGTTTATAGATCTCTCTGTTACCGCCGTATTATGTGTAACGCTTTTTGCAGTTACGTCGTGTTTCTGCTAGAAGAACCCGCATCGGCGAGCGGGAAGGGCATCGTCTAATGAAAAAGTTTGGCGCGGGCGTAATGCTGGGGTTTCTGGCGAGTTGGGCAGTCGCATTTGCGGCTACCAGCGTCGGACACGATGGCGCGTTCTGGAACAAGCTCAATCTTTCGGCGAAGGACGGCTACGTCAATGGCTACTCCGACGCGATGAAGGTGAGTGTCGCGCAACTCGACAGCCTGACCATCGCAGCGAATATGTTCCACTGGAAGGGCGCGCCCAAGATTATCGCCGAGACCACGCGCCAGCTCTCGATGGCGGACATGACGCCGGAGCAGGCGGTCAAGCGGCTCGACTCGCTCTACTCGAATCAGAAATATAGCGAGCTCGATCTCGGCGAGGCGCTGCAAGTGCTGACGATGCGCGCGCATGAGACCGAGGTTCCCGCGGCGCCGGTTTCGCCGCGCAAGCATTAAGCCGCAAGCTCGATCATAAAGTTAATTCGGAGCGGTTCGGAAACGGACCGCTCTTTTTTTGCGCGATCATTATCGAGGCTAGCGCGCAATGGCCGCTTTCGCGCAAGCGCGTGCGCTTGAAACCGGGTCGCGCGAGACTTAGCCTGACTTGCGAGAAGTGACGCGGTGAATGCCCCTGTTCTATTGCTCGAGAAAGCCCTGCGCGCGACCGTCGGCGTGCATTCGCAGGTGCCGCCCACGCATGTCTCGACCGCGATCGGACTCGGCACCGACCGCCGCGGCACCGGAACTATCGTCAGCCCAGACGGGCTCATCGCGACCGTCCACTACCTTCTGCTCGGCGCGAACAGCGTCGTCGTCACTCTGCCCGACGGCAATCAGCATCAGGCGAAAATCGTCGGCAAGGACTACAGCACCGGGCTCGGCCTTTTGCGGATCGACGCGGGCCGTCCTCTCCCCTGCCTCAATATCGTGTCCTCGCAGGCGAGCATTCCCGGCGAAGAGGCATTCACCGTCGCGAGCCTCGGGGGCGACAGGCGATGCGCCGATTGCGGACTCGTCACCTATCTGGGGCCGTTCGACGCGGTGTGGGAATTCATGCTCGAGCGATGCGTCTGCGTGACGGCGTCGTCGCTGCAGATCGGATTTGCCGGAGGCGCGATCGTCAATCGCCACGGCGACGCGATCGCGATCTCCTATCTGAACTTCGCCGATATCGGCCGCGCGATCCTGGGCGTCCCGGGCGAGTACTTTCTCGCCGTGCGCGACGAGTTGATCCAGCAGGGGCGCCGCGTCTCGGCCGCGCCGCGCGCGTGGCTCGGCGTGCTCTCCTACACGATGCGCGAGCACGTCGTGATCGCCAACGTGATGCCGGGAGGGCCGGGCGAGAAGGCGGGCCTGCAGCAGGGCGACGTTGTGCTCACGGTCAATGGCAACGACATCAGCGAGCGCCGCGCGATGTACCAGGCGCTCGGCAATCAGCGCCCGGGCGAGCAGGTCAATCTCAAGGTCCTGCGCGAAAACCGCATCCATCAGATCGATATCGCCGCGATTCGTCCCGAAGATTACTTCGGCTGATCCGCGCCGCGTTCTAAAAGGAGACTCGATCGTGAACCAATCCAGAGCGCGGCTGCGCGCGATGCTCGCTCGGCCGGCGATGATCGTCGCGCCGTTCGTATTCGATTGCCTGCAGGCGCGCCTTGCCGAGGAAGCGGGCTTCGAGGCGGTGTACATGACCGGATTCGGCACGGCAGCATCGCGAGGGTTTCCTGATTTGGGACTGCTGACTATGACCGAGATGGCGGCGAACGCGCGCGCGATCGCGAACTCTGTCGAGGTGCCGGTAATCTGCGACGCCGACACCGGCTACGGAAATCCGCTCAACGTCTCGCGCACGATCCGCGAGTACGAAGACGCGGGCGCCGCCGCATTGCATATCGAGGATCAGGTATTCCCCAAACGCTGCGGTTTCCTCTCCGGCAAGCAGGTGATCCCGCTCGAAGAGATGGCGGCGAAAGTGCGCGCCGCCTGCGACGCCCGCCGCGATCCGGAGCTGGTGATTATAGCCCGCACCGACGCGCTCGAGCCGGAAGGATGGAACGAAGTAGAAAACCGCGCCCGCGCTTATCGCGAAGCAGGCGCCGACCTGATCTTCGCCGACGGAATCAAAACCCGCGAAGACCTGGACACCTACGCCAAGCGCCTAGGCGATCTGCCGTTAATGTACAACGGCGACCTGCTACCGGTGGATGAGCTGAAAAAATGTCCATTCAAGCTAACCATCCATATCGGCACGATGCTCGCAGCCTACGCGACGATGCGCTCCACGATGCGCGAACTACACTCGACCGGAAAGATCACCTCGGCCACGACCAAGGACAACATCTTCGAATCCTTCACCCGCACCATGCGCGTCCCGGAATATCAATCCCTCGAACGGAAATACAAAACCTGACCTCTAGCCCTCCTCGGCTGCTGTTCTGAGGTGGCACAGGCTTTAGCCTGTGTCTTCTTATTCGGATGATACCGGTTCATGAAGTTCTCAGAACACAGGCTAAAGCCTGTGCCACTTTCAGAGAAATCTGTTTCGGCAGCACTGCAGTCAACACGGGAGGTCTATCGACCATAGCTTCTTTCTTTTTAATCGCGCGTCGCGGTTCGCGCCACGCTGAATAAGGTCACTCACCTGACCTCTCGCTTTCAGGAGGCTGTCGACCAATGGAGAATTCTTGTCCGTCATCCTGAGCGAAGGCCGCCGGAGTGAAGGATCTCCGCGAAGCGATTAGTGCGCAAAGCCCGGATTGGTTGCACTAATCGCTTCGCGGAGATCCTTCGCCTGCGGCTCAGGATGACAGCAAGGGAGCGTCTGCGAAAAAAATCGACGGCTTCTTTTACGGCGAGAGATCAGACACATCAACATGGCCAAATTGCTCCGGACCTCTCAAGAAACGGCATGAGGATTCGTGGCACAGGCTTCAGCCTGTGGCTCTTCGCCGGCTAGCGTCGATGCGACTGAAGCCGACCTTCTCTTCGCTCTCCCAACGATCGCTAGAGTGTTTGCCGGACCGGTGCGCCGAAAGCGTTCTCTATGTTGCCGCGGCGACCGGACAGGTGGTGACGAACACCGCTTGCCAGCGGTTTTCACGCTTCGAGTACACGCGAACGTAACGTTGATCGACCATGCGATCGGGATGCTGAATGCGGACCCGGCCCCACGTTACCGCAGTGGGTGTGTACATCTGCATACCCGCTTCGCTGAAGAACACCTGTGCTCCCTCGGGTGTCGGCCGCATCATGTCGATTTTGCCGCCCGTCCGGCCGTCGGAAAGATTCACGAGAAGATCGTCTGCCAGGATTTCAGCGAACGCCGAACGATCATTGCGCAGATAAACCTCGTTCCACGAGCGGTCCAGTTCCCTGACCGCTTGTTCATCCGCCGAAAGGTTTTTGTGCTCCATCGGATCCGACCGCCACCAAATATTTGTTTCGCAGCATAATCACCGATCGCGGCTTGCGCCAGAACGGTTGAAATAAATCGATCTCCCTTGACCATCCATGAAAGTCGAGGGCCTGAAGAGGTGCACGATCAAAATTCCGGAGATGATGAAGCGCCTCGGCCTGTAGCGCAGCCTGATCCCTCGCCCAGTGGAGGCCGTCGACAAACGCCGATAAACTCCGGCCGCCGAGACGGCCGCCCTACTGGCAAAAGGCTTTATTCAGTAGGACCGGCGTCTCGCCGGTCATTTCAGATCGCGCTACGGCAATTTTCGACAGCCTCTTTCAGGGCGAGGAATCAGACCGCGAGGAGCGTCCTCGCCGTTCCACTCCACGCGTACTCGATCGAGTAAGCGTCCGCCAGGATAGGCGCCGACTCATGCGGCGCCGATTCGACTATCGGACCTGTGACCTGTTCAGGTCAGCGGCGGCGCGTATGAGCGTCTTTAAGGCGTCCTCGTCTATTTCATCGCCCTCATGGAGATCGATCGCGCGCCTGATGTTGCCTTCAAGGCTGGAGTTGAACAGCCGCGACGGGTCTTTGAGCGAAGCGCCCTTGGCGAAAGTCAGCTTCACGATGCTCTTGTACGTCTCGCCGGTGCAGATCATTCCATCGTGAGACCAAACCGGAACGCCTCTCCACTTCCACTCCTCTACCATCTGGGGATCGGCCTGTTTGATGAGCGCGCGGACACGCGCGAGCGTCTTGCCCCTCCAGTCGTCCAGTTCCTTGATCCTCGCGTCGATCAGCCGAGAAGGGGATGCGCCGCCCTTGGGCTTTGCGCTCTTTTTCTTCATCTTGTTTGCAACTCACACTTGGGCGGTCTTGATACCTTGCGAAGCTACCAATCACCGATCATCCGGGCCAGCGATGGTTGTGCTCCTGAAAAACGCTCCGATTCCGGCGTTTATCGACGCGTCCGTTTGGGAGGGTCGCGACGGTCAAGCCGATCTTCCTAAATCACAAAACCCTTGGGACACAGGCGTTTTATGCGGTTTGCACGCAACACCGCTTCCCTAACGATCGTTCGGGTTTTTGCCAGATTTGTTCATGGCTGAACTGTTCAGCCTTATGCCCGAGTCCACTTCGTGCAAACGTGATCGCGTGGAAGCATCCCGCACACTATCGCGCCCCAATTTGCCTGCCACCTTCAAATGGAATGCTCTCGCGAACAGGCGCGGGCATCAATCGAACCACGAAGACACGAAGGCACAAAGAAATAACGCATTTCCGCGCGCCGCGCGCGGAAATGCGTATTCTTCGTGTCCTGGTGTCTGCGTCTTCCTTCGTGTCTTCGTGTTTAGTTTTTTGCTCCAAAAATCGATGACCGAAAAAGCTGCCGAAACGAACCCAATGTTCCAAATTCAGCAGCATCTACAAGGAGTTTATTTTTTGAGCCAATAAAAAAGATACCAAACGAACCCACCGAATTTGCCCGAGATCAAAAAATCCAAGGCACTACCTTGCCCAAAATCAATCGGTTTCTTTTTAGGGGAGGGCCCCGGACCCGAGCGTTTCCGCATCGGGTCCGAGGCGCCTGGGAGAGGACTTGTTCAGCTCTGCCTCGCGAACGCCGTGATGACGGCTTCTCAAGCGCCGCCGATCGTCCGGATGACCTGGATCATCGCAGGTCCAACGATCACCGCGATCATCGCGGGCAGGATGAAGAGCACCAATGGAAACAGAATCTTGATCGAGGCCTTCTGCGCCTGCTCTTCGGCGTGCAGACGGCGGCGGGTGCGCAGCGCGTCGGAGCTCGCATGAAGTGCGGGCCCGATCTGCGCGCCCAATTGCTCACTCTGGATAAGGGTCGCGGCCAGCGGCTTGATATCGTCGACCGAGGTCCGATCGGCAAGGCTGCGCAGCGCTCCGCCCAGCGATGCGCCGGCGGAGATATCGCTTGCGACCAGGCTCAGCTCGGTGCCGATCTCCTGGCCCTGCCGCTCGCATTCGGTGCCGACGATCCGGATTGCTTCATAGAGTCCGAGTCCGGCTTCCACACAGACCACCAGCAGATCGAGCACGTCCGAGAGCTGGCGCGCGATATTGCCCTGGCGGATACGGGCGCGGCGGCCGATGTAGTAGCTCGGTACGAAGATTCCGACCGCGGCGCCGCCGATCGCGAACAGGAACGGCTGCGCCACCGAATCATGCAGCACCACGCCAATCAGCAATCCGAGCGCGCCGCATCCCGCCGCCAGCAACACGCGCACGACCTGATAGAAGTGCGGTGCCGCGGCCTTGAGAAAGCCGGCTTGCGCGAGCGTCTGTGCGAGTTTCTCGCCCTTCGGAGTATCGAGGTCGGGAACCGGCACTTTTTTGGACGCCCATTTGAAGATCATTCGCAGCAGGTTGGGATCATATTCGCCGGCGTTCTCGAGCGCGCCCTGCGTCACCCGCATCTTGACCGCCAGGTCGGCAAAGCGATCGTCAACCGGGCGATGGCCCGCAAACACTCCGACGTACAGCGCCAGGGCTGCGGCGCCGATCAGGAAGAAGAAAGCGATACTGATGAAAAGTGCGCTCATATCAGTAGCTCACGCGCAGCAATCTCCGAATGGTCAGGATTGCCGCGAGGTCCATTCCCATCGCGAACTTCAGAATCTTCTGCCCGGTGGGATCGTAAAACAGCTCGTTGGTGTAGCCCGGCTGGATCAGCGAAAACGCGCCCAGCACCAGCACCGGCAGGATGCCGACCACCCATCCGCCCATCCTTGCCTGCGCGGTCAGCGCGCGGATTTGAAGGCGCAGGCGCTGGCGGATGCGGACGATCTCGGACAGCCGTCCGATGATTTGCGCCAACGACGATCCGACCTCGCTCTGCACTTTGACCGCCACCGTCAGGAGCCGGAGATCGTCTTCGGGCACGCGCTTCAACATATCGTCGAGCGCGCGCGGCAGCGGCAGACCGATGCGGCTCTGCTCGAGCACGGTGCGAAACTCGACTCCCAGCGGATCGGAGAATTCGCCGACCACGACCTGCAGCGCGCGCTGGAGCGAGTGCCCCGCTTCGAGCGACGACTTAATCAGATCGAGCGCAAATGGAAGCTGGCTGCTGAAGGCTTTCAGGCGGCGCTTCTTTTTGAACTGGATGTACACCAGCGGCATCGCGGCGAAGATGATCGCGGAGCCGAGGCCGAACAGCATGTCGCCGAACATCGCGTCGCCCAGGAACAATCCTCCGCCGAACAGCATCACCATGATCAGCAGCACGTCGCCGACTCGGGTGTACATCCCGGCCTGCCACATCATTCCCTCGAGGCGGCGCAGCACGTTCAAGCGGTACACGACACCGAGCAGCTTGCCCTCGTCGGGGCGGCGTTTGCGCATGATCCCGAGATCGATGTCGTCGGCCGGGCGGGTCAGGCGGCGCGAGATTTCGCTCTTCTGTTCGGTCTCAGTCTTGTTCCCGGTGATAAACACCAGAGCGATGACAAAGATGACCGCGAAAATTGCGGATGCAATCAGAAAATCCATGGCTTCATCCCACCACTGAGTTGGCCCGGAACAGCCGCGCGTCGAGCTTCAGGCCCGCGGATTCCAGACGCTGCGAATAGGTCGAGCGGATGCCGGTCGAGATGAAATTGCCTTTTACCTCGCCGTCGGACCCCACTCCGGTGCGTTTGAACTCGAACAGATCCTGCATCATCACCATCTCCCCCTCCATTCCGCTGATCTCGGAAATCTTCATCACTTTGCGGGTACCGTCGGAGAGGCGCGAGACGTGGACGATCATGTTGAGCGCCGAGGCGATCTGCTGGCGCATCGCGCGCTGCGGGATGCTGATGCCCGACAAGAGCATCATCATTTCGAGCCGGCCCATCGCGTCGCGCGGCGTGTTGGCGTGGATCGTTCCGAGCGAGCCGTCATGGCCGGTCGACATCGCCTGGAGCATGTCGAACACTTCGGCGCCGCGGACTTCGCCGACGATTATCCGGTCCGGCCGCATACGCAGGGTGTTCTTCACCAGGTCGCGCTGGCTGACTTCGCCCTTGCCCTCGACGTTGGCGGGCCGGGTTTCCAGTCGGACAACGTGCGGCTGCTGCAGCGAGAGTTCGGCCGAGTCTTCGATCGTCACGATCCGCTCATCCTCCGGCACGAACGCCGACAGGCAATTGAGCATCGTGGTTTTCCCCGAGCCGGTGCCGCCGCAGATGATGATGTTCAGGCGCGCCTTGACGATAATTTCGAGAAATTCGACGATCTCGGGCACCACCGATCCCTTGTCGACCAGGTCCTGGACCGCGTAGCGGCGTTTCCCGAAACGCCGGATCGAGAGCGAAGGCCCGTCGAGCGCAAGCGGCGGAATGATCGCATTGATACGCGAGCCGTCGGGCAGGCGCGCATCGACCATCGGCGACGATTCGTCGACCCGGCGTCCGACCTGCGAGACGATCCGGTCGATGATCAGCATCAGATGCGCGTCGTCCTGGAACCTGACCTCGGTCGGATGCAACCGGCCGTGTTTTTCCACGTAAACCTGGCCATGCCCGTTGACCAGGATATCGGTGATGTCATCGTCCCAAAGCAGCGGCTCGAGCGGTCCCAGGCCCAGGAGCTCGTTCTTGATCTCCTCGACCAGCCGGGTCTTGTCGGCGTCGGTTAAAAGGCGGCCGTCTTCGTTCAGGATGTCCGTGATCGCGCTGGTGACTTTGGCCGAGGCCAGAGTGGGCTCCAGGCTCTCGAGGCGCGAGACGTCAAGCGTTTCGAACAGGCGGTTGTGAACCGCGAGTTTCAGTTGCGAAAAACCCTCGGACTGCGGGTCCTTGGCCTTCTTGGGGGCGGCGCCAATCAGCGAGCGCTGGAACTGCGCGGGAGCCTGGCTGTTTTGCTGCGAGATTCTATCGACCAGCTTCATGGCGGCCTCAGGTGCGCGCACCGATCACGTTGAGCAGTTTCGAGACGAATTTTGATCCGTCCGGGGTAGCGTCGGTGGCGAAGATGGCGTTGCTGCTGGTGATACGGCGCGCGATTTCCTCGACGCTTTTGGCCAGCGGAGAGTTGGGCGCCACTTGCCACAAATCCTGCGCGCTCAACTGGATCCGCTCGAGAATCTTTTCGTCGCGCGGCACCTTGGCGAAGATTGGCTGCGCCAGAGTATGGCTTAGCTGATCCTCGCCGATCGGATGATTCATCACATGGCGACTCAGCACGAAGGCCGGCTCGACGTTGCGCAAGCCCAGGCGCTGGACCAGGTCGACGAACCGCCACGCGCAGCGCGCGGCGCCGATCGACTGGTCGAGCACATAGAACAGATGCTTGGAGCGCTCCCATGCGGCGACCGAATTCGCGTCGATATGGGTGCCGCAATCGACGATCACGTAGTCGAATAGCTGGCGCATCAGGTCCAGCACGTCGCCCACCGCGGCGTCGGTCACCAGCTCGCTATCCTCGATCCGCTTGGGCGCGGCCATCAGGTACACGCCCGAGGCGTGCTTCGACAGCGCGCCTTCAAGCTGAATCGAATCGAGTTTCTTCGCGCCCTCGGTCAGCGCCATGATCGTGCGTTCGGGTTCGAGATTCAAAAACACCGAGAGCCCGCTGGTCTGCAGATCGAGATCGACCACCCCGACTCGCTTGTCCATCACGTAGCGCAGCGCGAGCGCGAGGTTGGCCGACAGGCTGGTCACCCCGGTGCCGCCCACCAAGCTCACGATCGAAACGATCTGTCCGCCCTCGTGATGCTCTTCGCGGCGGCGCGCTTCGCTGATCTTGAGCAGCGCCCGGGTCACGTCGCCGGAGTCGAGCGGCAAAAACAAAAGCTCGTCGGCTCCTGCCCGCAGCACCCGTTTCATCAACTCAGGCGAGCGCTCTTCGAGCAGCGCAAACACCAGCGGCGCCGGACTTAGCTGGGTTTCGCGCTGCAGATAGATCAGCGCGGCATCTTCGTTTCCATTAAAGACCACCATCGTCACGTCGGCCGGCGCCGCCTCCGAGGTGTCGGCGTCGGGTTCGAATTCCGCGATATCAAGCGGCGGATCGCCGAGCGCGGCGAGCTCGGTCCGCACCTCGGTGCGCTGCTGCTGCGCAGCGCACACGAGGTGGACCTTTAGAGCTCCTCGCCGGCTCCCGTTGTTCTGCTTCAGTACTGACACTGCTTCCTCTCCCTGTTGGCAGTTTCAGTGCCTGACGGACCGGTTAGAACCGGGGACGCGAAGCGTCATACGTCGGCAGCTGCTGAGTCTTGATCGACTCCGGAGTCATCGGACCGATGTCCGTTGGATTGTAAGTCTGTGCTCCCTCAGGCAGCGGATGTACGATTTGCGGCGTCACGCTCATCACCAGATCCGTTTCCTGGGTCGAGTGCGAAGTCGTGCGGAACAGTCCGCCGAGATACGGCACGTCGCCAAGGTACGGAACCTTGTTAACCGTCGAAATCGGGTTGTGCAGAATCAGGCCCGCGATGATCAGCGTCTGATTATCCCTGAGCCGCACCATGGTTTCCGCGCGCCGGGTCACGAACGCCGGGATGGTGAAACCGAACATGCTCACGCCGTGCGCATAGTCAGGCTGCGAGACTTCGGGTTTCACCAGCAGCTCGATATTGTTGCGTCCGACCACGGTCGGGACGAACTGGACCGAGGTTCCGAACTGCTTGAACACGATCGAGGTGTTGAGCGCCTGCGCGATGACGATCGGAATCTCACCGCCGGACAGGAACTTGGCTTCCTCGCCCGAATTGGCCAGCAGATGCGGCTGCGCGAGAATCTTGGCCAGGTTGTGGGTCTCGAGGAACTGGAAAAAGCTCTGGGTCTGCACGTTCGAGTTTCCAGCCGCGAGTCCGTAGGTCATGTTCTGCGACAGCAAGAGCGGAATCAGCGAACCGCCGGGAGGCAACGAAGCGGAGCCGCCCGAAATCGTCGTTCCATTGGGCAGCACCTCGGTCAGCGAACTGGTGGGGCTGAATGGCGTCGCCACCGAGCCCGGCATTCCGAACATCGACACGCCATAGTTCGAAAGCGCGAGCGAAAGGTTCACGCCCTGATTTTCGATATTGCTGCGATCAAGCTCGGCGACCACGCAATTGAGCAGCACCTGCTCTTTGCCGCTCGCGTCGATCCGGACCTGGCGCTCGTCATAGCGCCCCTGGTTGTTCCAGACCGCCAGCGTGGTGAATCCGGGCTTGTGTCCGATCAGATTGATCTGGAACGGATTGATCACCTGGATATCCGCGATATTGGTATCGGCGATCGAGACCCGCCGAATCCGCGCGGGAAAGTCGATGATCTGCGAGGTGCCGGTCATCATGTCGATCGTGTCGTCGGGCAGTGGATGAGTTCCGCCTGAGACCGCGGTGCTCGGATAGTCGCCGCCGGACAGCGCGATCGACGGATCGGTGCGAAACTTTTCCGTCGAATTTTCCGCCGCCGCCTGGCTCGGAATTACCGGGTTGATCGGCTGAGCGCCCGCGCCCAGTGCCGGAGGCAGCGCGGCCGCCGCAACCGGCGCTGAGACGCTCGGGCTTGCGGCAGCGGCTGGCGCGTCAGACGGCGACGCACTTGCCGCAGGCGCGCTCGGCGACGGCACGATGTCGGTGATTGGTTCGATAGTTGACGAGCTGGACGGAGCCGCCGTCGGCGCCGACGCCGCAACCGCCGCCGGAGAGGTCTCGGCTGCTGGTGCCGACGAGATGCTCGTATCGGGACTGGCCGACGGTGAAGCCACCGCCGCAGCCGCGCTCGCCGACGCGGCAGCGGAAGCCGCCGCCGACGCCGCGGTATCAGAAGGAGCGCTCACCGCCGGAGCAGAGGCACCCGGAACGTCGGCCGCCGTCACCGGCGGACCGTCGCTGGTGCTGGTGACCGGACCGGTACCCGGATCCGCTCGCGCGATCACCGGAGCCGCGGAGCCGGATTTAAGTCCCGTGCCCGCGATCGCCGGGGGGGCGTCGCCGGGCTTGTTAATGTCGCCGCTGTTGGCGACTGCATTGACGGTGACGTCGTATACGGTGTCGCCGCTCGCGGTCTTGAGCGTCACCGCCCATTCGCCCGCCTCGGCGCCGAGCAGCACTACTTTGCCCGGGTCTTCGTTATGCACGACCAGCGCGTGAGGATTACTGATCACTCGCACTCCGGGCGTGGCGCCTGGAGCGACATTGTCGATTACGTAGGTTTCGCCCGCGTTGAGCGACACAGAGATCTGCGAGCCGCCATCGGCGGCCGCAAAGGAGAGGCCCGGCCGAAACAGGAGCAGGCTAATAGCGGCCGCCAGCCACGGAAGGATTCCACATCCTCGTTTTGGTTTCATTGTCATCTCCTCAACCTTCTTCCACCTGCGTCATGGGACATCGATAGTTTTGGGCGACGGCGTATATGAGGGCATCGAACCGGTCATCGAGGCATCGCCAGCCGTAACCGCGACTCCGTGCGGAGCGGGCAGTGGCGCGGCGGTGGATACCGCGGCGTCCTTGACCGCGCTGGAATCGTTCTCGGAGACCTTCTCGGCGCCGCTCGCCTCGTCATGATCGTCGGACGCGGCTGATGCGGTCTTGTCCGGCGCCGCAGCTTCGGTGTCGTCGGTGGACGCGGTCTTCTGATGCCGATGCGGCTCTTCGCGGACAGCCTCGTTGATAAACGACATCGACTCGGAGCTCTTGCCGTTACGATAGATCTCGACCTGGAACGGCTTTGGACGCGGGGCTGCTGGCGCGTAAGCGCGGCGCGGTCCGGGCTGCGGAGACATCACCGGAACGTCAGGCTCGAGGCTGTAGGCGCGTAGCATTTGTGCAACGTCAGCGCCGCTGGTGAGCACAATCTTGTTATCGTTGTAATTACGCATCGCCAAACGCAGCGTCCCTTCACGGTTAGCCAGCGCAAGGCGTTCGGCTTCCTGCGGCGACACCAGCAGGGTCACGACCTTAACCACCTCGGGCGCGTCCTTCTTCATCTCGACTTCTTGCGCGACCGCAAGAACCTCGACGTTCTGAAGAACGATCTTCGCCAGCGGCTTGCTGTTCGCTTCTGAACCCGCGAGCGCGACCAGCACGTCGACCCGGGTATGCGGCAGGACGAAGCCCGCGATGTCGCTGACTTCGTCAACCGGAACCGATACCGCGCGCATCCCGAACGGGATCAAGAGCGGCATTACGCCCGCGGTCTTCTGGCCCAGGAACAGCTTGTTGGCCACGATCGGCTCGTTGGATACGAACTGGCTCTTGACGTAGCTGCCAATCGCCTGATGCATGTCGGTGTACGCACCTTCGGGAATCGCGTCGCTGGACCATTTGGCCAGCTTGAGCTCGCTCGATTCGATTTTGGTGCCGAGCGGCAAGTCGTAGGCCGCCACGACGATCTCGACATTCTTGGCCAGCGCCTGCTGGACCTCGGCCTCGCGCCGTTTGAGCGCCGAGTAGACCACCACCGCAGCCAGCATCGCCGCCAACCCCGCGAGCACGACGAATACTATCGGTCGTCTCATTTCACCCCTCCCCGCCGGCGGCGCTAGCGCGCGCCGGTCTCCAGTCTATTCTCCGTCAATTAGTCACTCCACCATTGCAGCGGCTGTGAGCATTGAAGTTAGTACGCAAGTTAAGTGCCACCGCGGACTATCTTCTGGCTATTTGCACAATGCCCAGTTGTAGTGCCGCGCGGCCGTCCTGAGCTCCCAGGCGCACCAATGCACCCCGACGCGTAATCGCGTGCCCACGATCAAATACAAACTGTCGGGATGAATTGTCGCTTACTAAAGGAGAGGACCCACCTTGTTGACTAGCGTCGTCACGATGGTGCCCGCGCTGGTGTACAAGGAGAGCAACACGGCCGCGATGGTTGCAAGAATCAGGGCGTACTCGGTCATGGTCTGGCCGCGGGCCGCTCGGCTCATGATGGATGTCGAAGAGTTCTTGCTCATCACGTCCCCTCCCAGGGAGATTGGCTATTGGTCGAATCTAGTGAAGAGGGCTCTAATCGAGCCCCCCTCAATAAAATCGGCTGAAGCCAGGCGTGTGGCTATCCCCCTAGAGCTGGCCGTCGACGCCAGTGAGCAGCGATCCGATATCCGAGCCCATCGTCTGGTAGCCGATGAACACGACCACCGCGACTGCCGAGAGGATCAACGCGTACTCAGTCATCGTCTGACCGCGCGAGGCCTCGCGAACTTTGACGTACATTTTGGCTAACCAGTTCATCATGATCTCCTTCGCTAAAGTGCAACAGTGCGGACGGCCGGGGATTTCCGGCCGCCCGCGGTTTTTGATTTACAGCTTGCCGTCGACCCCCGTGAGCAGCGATCCGATATCCGAGCCCATTGTTTGGTAGCCAACGAACACGACCACCGCGACTGCCGAGAGGATCAACGCGTACTCAGTCATCGTCTGAGCACGCGAAGTCTCGCGAACCTTCACATACATCTTCGTAAAAAAGTTGCGCATACCATGTCCTCCTAGATCTAGTTGTTCTTGGCCTAAATTGGCCATTGTCCCCGATCGTTTAATTTGGCTCGGTAGCGATTACCAAGTAGTATTAAAACTTGGTAATCGTACCGGCGCCGAAACCCCCGCTCTTCCTTCCCACCCCTTCGCGCAAGCTCGCGCCACGTTCGGACGCGTCTTCCTCCCCCGTAATACCGACAAGCCACCGTCACCAAGTTCCCTCCCAGGCACACCGAACTGGGCAGGAGCGTGTTTTAGCGACTTAATCGCGTCACCGGATGGAGCATCTCTTGTGCCAGAAGCAAGGTCTTGCGAAATGTAGAGTTTCTGTACTCGGAGTATGGTCAATGCAGGCGGCTGTGCAACTTTTGGTTGCTGGAACGCAACACAGTGAAGGAAAAACCCCGTTGCAGGTGGGAAAAGCGTGCTAAAGCAAGTGAAGCAGCCTCACAACACTATGATGAGTAGCATCGATGCTACGAAATGTAGGAAAATGGCAGTCGGGCTTGAGTATTGAGAGTCTGCTAACCGTTACATAACGCGCCTAACAATGTAATTCCGCCAAGGACGTCTTCGGCAATGCTTTGGTGGGTCGAGCATCTCCGGAAAGGCCGGAAAAAGCCGCGCCGGGTCCCCCGGCGCGGCTTTTTCGAACAACTGTCAGGATGCCGTTAAGCCGCCACTTTGGTCGTTCCCTGCATCGCCGGCAGCTCCGGATTACAGATATAGCGGATATGCGGCAGCGTCATATCGGCGGTCGCGAAGCAGGCCATGATCGGATTCATCAGGCGCAGGTTCGACGCTGTCGCGCCGAAGGCCGTCGGATCGATCGTGACCACGCGCGGCTTGCCGCGCTCGGCCTTTGAGAAAGTGTATTCGGGATCGACCTGGACCAGCACCAGCTTGCCGTCCTCGCTGTTACGCGCCAGATGCATCGAGGCGATGTACTGGATGTCGGCGCCGGATATCGCATCGCGGTCCATCAGCTCGACTTCGAGCGCGGTCTTGCCGCCGGCGACGATCTTTCCGACGATCCGATCATGGCGTAGCGCGATGCTGACGGCTCCCGCCGCGACCGGGTAGCCCCATCGCGCGGCCAGCTCTTTGCGGGCGGCATCGTTGTCGCAGTAGCTGCGCAGAACGAAGCCGCGCGGGCGCACGCCGGTGCGGCCGGCGATACGAACCTCTCCGATCGTAAACGCGCCCCACGGACTCGCGGGCGCATGCAGCAGGTTCAGGATCGCGTATGCCGGAATCGCGGGATGCATCGTATGCGGGATCAGCGCGTCGGCGGGATCGTCGTCGATCTCGTTGTGCAGCTCGAGAATCTGCACGCCCTTGAGCACGAGCTGATCGGTCTTGTAGCCGTTGATCGCGGAGGCGAACTTAGCGAACGAATTGAGATCCAGGTTTCCGAGGCGCGGCGGCATCAGCGGCCTCCTGCGGCAGCGGCGGCAGCGTCGCCCTTGGTCTGAAATTGCGGCATCACTTCTTTTGCGAACAGGCGCAGGCTCGCCAGCACTTTTTCCTGCGGGATCGTCTCGAGCGCGTTCAGCAGGAAGTTCACCCGATCGACGCCGCACGCTTCCCATTTCTTGAGCTCGCGAGTGATTCGCGCGGGGTTGCCGATCGCGATTCCCTCTGGCGCGCCGGACTCGTCGCCGGGTCCCGCCACGTCGCGCCTGAGCGACGGCAGCAGTCCGAGCGAAGGATACGATTTGGTCGGATAAGCCTCGCGCGCGGCCAGCAATTGCGCGGCAAGGTAGTTGAACGATCCCGTCATGCGCTTGCCGATCTTCACGCCCTCGGCGTCGTCCTCATGGCAATAGAGGAAGTTGACGGTCGAGACCGCCTCGTTGACGAACGAACCCACCGGCGTGCAGTTCTTGATGATCTTGCGATAGCGCTTGACCTTCTCGTCCTGCTCGGCGAATCCGCCGAAGGTCAGGCCCAGACTGCCCATCCCGCGTTCGGCGGCGTCGATCTCAGTACCGGGACTGGTGACCGCGACCCACATCGGCGGATGCGGCTTCTGGAAGGGCTTGGGCACGATGGTCCGCTGCGGCATCGACCACGAGCGGCCCTCGTAGGAATAGCGCTCCTGGGTCCACATCTTGGGCAGGCAGTGGACGAACTCGTCCCAGGTCTTTTTGGTCTCGTCGGGATTGGCGCGGAAGCCGCCCAACTCCGTCCAGGTAGCGGAGCGGCCGGTGCCGACTTCGAGGCGTCCGCCGGAGAGGATATCGAGCACGGCGGTGCGCTCCGCAATTTTGATCGGATGATTGAATTCGGGCACGCAGACCACGATTCCGTGGCCGACCCGGATTCGCTTGGTGATCATCGCGCACGCGGTCAGGAACAGCTCCGGCGCGGGACAATGCGAATACTCCTCGAGGAAGTGATGCTCGACGGCCCAGACATTGTCGAAGCCGAGCTCGTCGGCGAGCTTCACCTGTTCGAGACAGCGATCGTAGACGGTTTTTTCCGTGTCAGGACCCCACGGACGCGGGACCGAGATTTCGTAGAAGAGACCAAATTTCATGGATTCACCTCCGGCGGATGGCGCTCCATCCATACCGACCGTTTAGCGCAAACCTGCGCCAAGCGGAAGTCCCGCGGGTAACGGGAAAGTCAGCGGTTCGCGAGCGTATCAACCGCGCCTGCGGCAATCAGATTCCGATCAGCGGTTACAAGCGTAAGCTCATAGGCGCGCGCCGTCGCGACCAGCAGTCGATCGATAGGGTCTCGGTGAGGCAAAGTGAAGCGCGACGCTTCGAGCGCGACCTGAATCGTGAGCGCGGCTTGCGATATATTACGCCCACCGACCAATCGCCTCGTCCACTCGATCACCGGCGCATCGAGAACGACGCGGCCCTTGCCGATTAGCTGCACGACCTCCCAAATTGAGAGCGGTGACAACCAAAGACCGTTGGCCAAATTTTCGACCGCGTCGGCTACCCGAGATGGCAGACGCACGCGGCGGATCAAGTGCCATCCACAGGAGAATGTGCGTATCGAGCAGGAGTCTCAATCGTCCCTAAGCACGTCGTAATCTTCAAGTGGAACCGCCGGTTCGATGATGTCACCCACGATGCGAGCGGTACCGGCCATCCAACCCAAGGTTCGCTTCCCCGCCTGCTTAGGCGCGAGCGGAGAGATTTGCGCGACGGGCTTTCCAAACTTGGTGATTACGATTGGCTTGCGGGTTTTGCGCACACGCTCGACTACCGCCAGACAAGTCGTTTTTAATTTGGATACGGATATCGATTGCGTTGCCATGCGCGCATTTGACCATAGGCGATGACCATGGTCAAAACGTCCGCGATTTAGGGCATATGCAGATCGACGCCCATGCGTTCGCGGCCGAGGAGAATCACGATCGCCGCCGTTAGCATCACGATCGCGGCGACGCCGGCGAGCGCGGCTTGATAGCCGAAGGTCTCGGCGATCAGCGCCTCGCCGAACGCGGCATAGGAGGCGAACAGCACACCGAGTTGATAGGCAACGCCGGAGAATAGTCCGCGCGCTTCCGGCGGCGACATCTCGGCCAGATGCGCCGGCACGACGCCCCACGCGCCCTGCACCATGAACTGCATCAGGAACGCGCCGAACGCGAGCCAGATGAGCGATTGCGGATAAATCCAAAGCGGGATCACCAGGCCCGCCATGATCACCGCCGCCGCCATCGTATGGCGTCGTCCGATCCGGTCCGACCAGTAACCGAAGAACAAGCCGCCCAGGATCGCGCCGACGTTGTACACCACCGCGATCGTCGCGACGGTGCGCGCGTCGAGTCCGCGCGCTTTCTGCAGGAAGGTCGGATACAGGTCCTGGGTTCCGTGCGATACGAAATTCATCGCCGTCATCAGCACGATCAGGTAGATGAACGGTTTCAGGTCGCGGCGGATGGCGCCCGCGATCGCATGACGGTCGGGACGGGTGCGTTCCCACGATTCGGACTCGGGCACTTTGCTGCGGATATAGATGGTCAAGAGCGCCGGCAATCCGCCGACGAAAAACATCGCGCGCCATCCGAAGTACGGAAAGACGAAAAAGAACGCGCCCGCCGCCACCAGATATCCGACCGCGTAACCTTCCTGCAGCAGCCCCGAGAAAAATCCGCGCTGGCGATTCCCGACCGCCTCCATCGCAAGCGACGCGCCCACGCCCCATTCGCCGCCCATCCCGATTCCATACAGCGCACGCAGGATCAGGAACGCCGTATAGTTGGGCGCGAAGCCGCTGGCGACCTCGATAATCGAGTAAAAAACGATATCAATCATCAACGGAATGCGCCGCCCATAGCGATCCGCGAGCCATCCGAACAGCACCGCGCCCAGCGGTCGCATCGCAAGCGTCGCGGTGATCGTGAACGCTACGTCAGCGACCGAGCGACGGAACTCCTTTGCGATCGTCGGCAGGACGAAGACCAGAATAAAGAAATCGAACGCGTCGAGGGTCCATCCGAGGAAGCTCGCGACGAGCGTATGCGCCGCCTCGCTGCGGGTGAGCGCGCGCGGCTCGGCCGCTGGAGCTTTCGCGACGTCCGGATTCATCGCGTGAATGTTTATTGGAACGCACGCGCGGAAAACAGACGCATCACTTGCCTGGGGATACCGGCGGCGCGCCGTGCGGAACGATCAGGAACGCGAGGAGGCTCGCCGGCTCGCTCTTGCTGGCGTTGCGCGAAACCTTGTGGAACGCTTTGGGCTCCTCGTACCACATCTGGCCTTTTTCGTACTTGACGATCGGACCCGGCGCGACCTGGCTCTCAATCGTTCCTTCGAGCACGTAGGCGAACGCCGAGCCCGGATGATGATGCGGCGCCGACGCGGCGCCGGGCGCGTAGTCGACCCGCACGACCACGGCGTTCGATCCGGGAAGCTCCGCGATTGGATAGTCGAAAACCTTGGTGACGGTCTCGCCGGACGCCGTCTTGCCGGAAGCGCTTTTTGCAGCGGCGCGCGCCGCCGGCGAATCGGCAAGCGCCGCGAGTATCCCCGCGGCAAACAGCGCGGAGCCGATGCCCGCAGATTTCATCATCTCGCGTCGAGTGATCATCGTAATGTGCAATCTCCTTTTTTCCGATTTGCGAGACGGTTCAAATAAATTTACTCGCGCCGCGCATCGAGCAAGGAATATATTAGAGCATTGTCAGGAAGTCGCGAGGCCTCATGCAGGAAAATCAGCAGGCATTGTCGCGGGATCGCGAGGGCTTTATCGCCGTGACCGGCGGCCGCGTATGGTACCGGATCGCCGGCGAGGGCTCGGGAATCCCGCTGATGCTGATGCATGGCGGCCCCGGAGTTCCGCACGATTACCTCGAGCCGCTCGAAGCGCTAGGCGACGAACGGCCGGTCGTGTTTTACGATCAGCTCGGATGCGGCCGCTCGGACCAGCCCGACGACCCGAGCCTGTGGCGCCTCGAGCGCTTCGTCGCCGAGGCGGCGCAGGTGCGCGCCGCGCTGGGGCTGCGCCGCGTGCATATTCTCGGACAATCCTGGGGAACGATTCTAGCCGCCGAATACCTGCTGGGAAGACCGGCGGGTGTAAGAAGCGTCGTGATGGCGAATCCGTGCCTGTCGGTCCCGCGCTACCTCGAAGACCTCAAGCGGCTATGCGCCGACTTGCCGCTCGGCGCGCGCGAGGCGATCGCTCACGCCGATGTGCACGGCGGCGAGGATACGCCCGAGTATCAGATTGCGACGTTCGCGTTTTACCGGCGTCACGTCTGCAGGCTCCAGACCTGGCCCGACGCGCTGAATCGTTCTGTCGCAGGGACGGGAGCGCAGCCTTACCAGACGATGTGGGGAGTGAACGAGTTCACCTGCACCGGTAATCTGCGCGAATACAACAGCACCGCGGGGCTGAACAAAATCGAGATTCCGGCGCTGTTCCTAGCCGGGCGCTTCGACGAAACCACTCCCGAAGCGACCGCATGGTACCAAAGCCTGGTGCCAAACTCGGAGCTTGCGATCTTCGAGCACAGCTCGCACATGCCTCAGCTCGAAGAACCCGCCCGCTACCTCTCGGTAGTGCGCGACTTCCTCCGCCGCGCCGACGCCCGCTAGTGGCGCGCCGGCCCGCGGCTCTCGACGCTGATAGCGTTCAGTACGGGAATCCCGTATAATGGCTGAAGCGCTGCTGTTCGAGTGGGACGAGGTCAAGAGCGAGCGAAACCTGCGCGAGCGCGGATTTGGATTCGACTACGCTGCGCAGATTTTCGCGGGAGACGTGATCGAAGAAGATGACCGGCGCCGCGACTACGGCGAAACCCGAACCATCGCCACAGGGCAATTCGGAGGAGACATATTTGTAGTCGTTTATACCTGGCGTGCTGGCCGACGGCGCATTATCTCGGCACGCAGGGCAATCGGAGAGAACGTGATGCCTACCGTACGGCGATCCCTGAATGAGATTCTGAAATCAAACCCGCAAGCAGATCTCGCGAAAATCCGTGTAACCACGGACAAGGATATCGCACGGATGATCGCCGAGGATCCAGACACCGCGCCGGACATGTCCAAAGGCCGCGACTGGCGCAGGGTAAGAGCACCTCGCCTTCCCGACGTCCGCGCGATTCGGCGCAAACTCGGCATCTCGCAAGGACAGTTCGCGAAGCGATTCGGTTTTAGCGTTCGCACGGTCCAGGAATGGGAGCAGGGCCGCGCGGTCCCCGATCGTCCTGCGCGAATCCTGCTTCGCGTGATCGAGCAATCGCCCAAGGCGGTCGAGCGCGCCGTCGCCGCCTTGTGACTCGCGCGGCTTGAGTTTCACCGCCTGCCTGCGCGATATATCGAATTGCGCGGTTCAATCCGCGCGCGGGAGTCACAAGCCATGTACAACGGAACCAAAGTTATCGACGCCGACGGCCACGTGATGGAGCCCAACGAGCTCTACGATCAGTACATCGATCCGAAATTCCGCGCCGACCTGGACGAGCTCAAGAAAATCGCCGAGACCCGCACTTCGAAATTCTTCTTCGGCTTTTTTCATCAGCTCAACACCGGCCGGCCGCTCGGCGTGGCGCAAGTTGACAAGCCCCTGGTGCGCTCGGGACGGAAACCCTCCGGCGAGATTCCCGACATGCGCGGCGGCCACGACCCGCACATCCGGATCAAAGACATGGAGCGCGAAGGAATCGATGTCGCCGTGATCTTCGCGACGGTGGTCTCGAGCTTCTGCGCGCTTAAGTCGGTGGATTTCGAGATCGCGATGATCCGCGCGTACCATCGATGGCTCGCCAACTATTGCTCCGCGTATCCCGCGCGGCTGACCGGCGTCGCGATCGTGCCGATGCGCGATCCCGAGCGCGCCGCGGAGGAAATCCGCCGCGTCGCGAAGGAGCCGTGGTGCGTCGGTATCTACCTGTCCGCGCACATGGAGGATAAGCTGCTCGACCATCCCGCGTTTCATCCGATCTGGCGCGCCTGCGAAGAGACCGATTTGCCCGCGTGCTTCCACGGCGGCACCGCGCGGCCGCCCTACGGGCTGGGCACCTTCGAGATGGGCAACAATCTTTTCATCCAGCATTCGGCGACCAATCCGTTCGAGGTGATGCGCGGGATCGCGGCGTTCGTCGGGGGCGGCGTGCTCGATCTGTTTCCGAAGCTGCGCTGCGCGTTCCTTGAGGCTGGCGTCGGATGGCTCCCGTTCTGGATGGAGCGGCTGGACGAACACTACGAGCTGATGCCCGAGTACGTGCCGAACCTGAAGCGCAAGCCGTCGGAGGTTATACGCTCGGAGAATTTTTTCATCTCGTGCGATCCCGACGAGGAGACGCTGCCGTACGTCGTCGAGCACCTCGGCGCGGACCGGATTTTATACGCGTCGGACTATCCGCACTTCGACGGCCGCTTTCCCGACACGGTGAAATTCACGGCCGGGCGCAAAGAATTCTCGCCCGAGGTGCGCAGCAAGATCCTGCACGAAAATCCGGTCCGGCTGTACACGCGGCTCGCGTAACGAGGGCGGACGCAGGCGGCAGCGGGTCCTCTGAAAATTCAGAACTCGGGATTCCTCACGCGGCAGCCACGCGCGGGAATGACAACCAAAGAACTGGCTCTAAGAGCCTCCAACCATCGAGTCGACTCGCCGCCAAAGCCGAGGTTCACCTTGACTGCAAAAGCTTGCGGCCCTTATAGTTGCGGTGCGAGTTCGATGCGTGCCGTGGCCGGTGCGCGAGCTTCAGAAACCTCAATCCTGACAAGGGAATTTGTGCTGGTTGTAAAATGAAACGACGCGAGGAAATGACCTTTTCGGAGCGGATCTATCTGCCCGAAATCCTGCGGGGTCTCGCGATTACCAATTTCCATTTCGTGCGCAACTTCGCGCTCAACTTCGCGCACCTGTTCGGCCTCGCGAAGTCGCGCCGCGCGTCGGCGACCGTCCAGTATCCGGAAGAGCGCAAACGCTATTCCGACAACTTCCGCGGCAGCCATCGCCTGACCATCCGCGAGGACAACTCGGTGCGATGCACCGCGTGCTTCCTGTGCGCGACCGCGTGCCCCGCGCAATGCATCTATATCGAGGCGGGAGAGGCCGCCGATCCGCATATCGAGAAGTTCCCGGTGCGCTACGAAATCGACACTTTGCGATGCATCTACTGCGGACTGTGCGTCGAGGCCTGCCCGTGCGACGCGATCCGGATGGATACCTACGTGCATCCGCGCATCTGGGGTTTCGACCGCAAGGATTTCGTCGAGACCAAGGAGATGCTGATGCATCGCTCGCGCGTGATCGCAAAGGACGGACGCGACGGCAATATGAACGAGATGCTGGCGTGGTACCGTGAGCAGGACGCGCAGGTTTTCGATCCGCTGCGCCCCGAGCTGCGGAAGTACACCGAGCGCGGACTGCCCGAAGATCAGAAAGACTACGAAGAGCCTGCGGAGCAGGTGAACCTGCCGGTGATCGATCGGCATAACGCCCGCGGCCGCGAATAAGCCTCCGCACAATCGGCGGCCTGAAAAAAGATGACCCGCGTCACCATCCTGCTGACTCTCATCGGACTCGTGATCCTGTTCGTCGCGTACGGCTACGGCGTGCACGTGATCCACGGCGGCAGCGTGCTCGCGCATATGTACTGGGCGACGGCGGCGATGTTTTTCGTCGCGTTGGCGAATTTTATCGCGATCGCGCACCTCGCGCGCTCCGAGCGGATGATCCGCGAGCTGCGCACGCTGTGCGAAAAAAATGGCATCGCCTACGGCGAGGACTAGGATAAGTTGTTGATCGCGGGCGCCCGCGTCCGCCGAGGTATTGAGATGACCCAGATTGAATCCGCGCGCAAAGGAATTATCACCCGCGAAATCGGCGAAGTCGCCGAGGATGAAGGGCTTACACCCGAGGAAATCCGCGCGCTGGTCGCCTCCGGCGAGGTGGTGATTCCGCACAACCAGCATCACCAGTTCCGCGCAATCGGAATCGGCAAACGGCTGCGCACCAAGGTCAACGCCAATATCGGCGCGTCGAATTTCCATCAACTGCTCGAAGAGGAAGTCGAGAAGCTCTACACCGCGGTGCGTTACGGCTCCGACTCGGTGATGGACCTTTCGACCGGCACAGACCTCGACAAGATTCGCGGCGAGCTGCTCTCGCGATGCCCGATAATCCTCGGCACGGTGCCGATCTACCAGGTCGCCTCCGAGCATTCGATCATGGAGCTCGACGCCGAGTATTTTCTCGAAGTGATCGAGCGCCAGGCGCGCCAGGGCGTCGATTACATGACGCTCCATTGCGGCGTCACGCGCGAATCTGTGCAGATGCTGCGGCGGCATCAGCGGATCGAAGGAATCGTGTCGCGCGGCGGCGCGCTGCTGGCGGCATGGATGGAGCGCACCGGCAACGAGAACCCGCTATACGAGCATTACGATGAGGTCTGCGCGATCCTGCGCGAGCACGACGTGACGATCTCGCTCGGCGACGGGTTGCGTCCCGGCGCGACCGGCGACGCGACCGACCGCGGCCAGCTCGCCGAGCTGCTGGTGCTGGGCGAACTCACCGAACGCGCGCGCGCGCAAGGCGTGCAGGTGATGATCGAAGGACCGG
This sequence comes from uncultured delta proteobacterium, assembly GCA_963801665.1. Lineage (GTDB taxonomy): Bacteria > Desulfobacterota > Binatia > Binatales > Binataceae > JBARDN01. The sequence continues at coordinate 354,604 of CAWDFL010000001.1, forward strand.
GGCATGTTCCGCTCGACCAGATCGAGGCGAACGTAAAGCTGGAGAAACGAGTCTGTGGCGGCGCGCCGTTCTATGTTCTCGGACCGCTGACCTGCGACGTGGCGCCGGGATACGATCACATCACGGGCGCGATCGGCGGTGCGATCGCGTCCGCCGCCGGAACCGATTTCCTTTGCTACGTTACTCCCGCCGAGCATCTGCGGCTGCCCGATATCGACGATGTGCGCGAGGGCGTGATCGCGACGCGAATCGCCGCGCATTCCGGCGACCTGGTAAAGGGCGTGCGCGCGGCCAAGGTCTGGAACGACCAGATGTCGCGCTACCGCAAGGCGCTCAACTGGGAAGGGATGTACGCGATGGCGATGGACCCGGACAAGGCGCGCCGTTACAAAGAGGAAAGCGAAGCGTCCGGCTCGAACGTCTGCTCGATGTGCGGGTCGCTGTGCTCGGTCAATATCGACAACGCCGCGATCAAGTTCACCAAGCGCCGCGCGATCGCCGAGACTCATCCCGAGACTCATTCCGAAGTCCAGCCAGAGGCCCAGCCGCATGCCTGAAGATCGCAACGGAAAGCCCGAACCGAATCTCGCCGCCGGGCTCGCGCTCGAGTTGCGCGACGATCGCGGCGAGGCGCGGCGTCTTTCGGACTTTCGCGGACGCAACGTCGTGCTTTATTTCTACCCGATGGACGACACGCCAGGATGCACCGTCGAGGGCAAGGAGTTCCGTGACCTCCACGATCAGTTCGCGGCGCTGGACGCGATGATAATCGGCGTCAGCACCGACTCGGTCGAGCGCCATCGCGCTTTCTCCGACAAGCACGCGTTTCCGTTCACGCTGCTCTCCGATCCCGACGGCCAACTCGCCCAGGTGTTCGGCGTGCTGTCCGGCGGCCGCGCGGCCCGCTCGACCTTTGTGCTCGATCACGATCTGCACCTGCGCCGTGCGTTTCACGATGTAACGCCTCGCGGTCACGCCCCCGTGATCCTGAATTTCGTGCGCACCCTGGTCGAATCGCATCGGATGCTGGGCGGCTGATCACCTCGATGCCCGCGTTTCCGCCAGTAAGGCCGGCGTTCCGCCGGCCTCTTCGACACTCGGGCCAAAAGCGGCGCGCGTGCTTCGCGATGGTTATAGCTATATAGAGGAATGAGAATCCGTCCCCGAACGGAGCGAGAAAGCGAATGGCCAAGACTTCAAAAAATATTCTCGACGAAGCGCGCAAGGAAATTAAGCAGATCGATATCGACGAAGCGCGCCTGCTGCTCGACAAGGGCGCCAAGATTATCGACGTGCGCGAGAGCGACGAATGGCGGCAAGGGCATATCCCGCAGGCGATCGGGATCCCGCGCGGATTCCTGGAGATCCGCGTCGAGGAGAAAGTCCCCGACCGCAAGACCCCGGTGATCATGCAGTGCGCCTCGGGCACGCGCTCGGCCTACGCGTCGCGCGCGATGCGCGAGCTCGGGTACGAGAACGTGTACAACCTCACCGGCGGCTTCAACGCATGGAAAGATCGCGGCTTGCCGTGGGAGGCCGACCGCCAGTTCACCCAGGACGAGCTCACGCGCTACTCGCGCCATTTTGTGATCCCCGAAGTCGGCGAGAAGGGACAGGCGAAGCTGCTCGACTCGAAGGTGCTGCTCCTTGGCGCGGGCGCGCTCGGCTCTCCGGTTGCGCTCTACCTCGCCGCGGCGGGAGTCGGCACGCTCGGACTGGTTGATTTCGACGTGGTCGATCTTTCGAACCTCCAGCGCCAGATCATCCATACCGTCGACCGGATCGGGATCCCCAAAACCGAGTCGGCGCAAAAGCAGATCGCGGCGATGAACCCCGGAATCAAGGTGATTCGCCACGACGTGCGGCTTACCTCCGAGAACGTGATGGAGATAATCGCGCCGTACGACGTGATCGTGAATTGCGGCGACAATTTTCCGACGCGCTACCTGATCAACGACGCCTGCGTGTTCGCGAAAAAGCCGCTGGTCGATGGCGCGATCTTCCGCTTCGAGGGCAACGCGACCGTTTTCTACGCCGACAAGGGCGGACCCTGCTATCGATGCCTTTATCCGGAGCCTGGCGCCGCCCGACATGGCGCCGTCGTGCGCGGAGGCCGGAGTGCTCGGCGCGCTGCCGGGTCTTATCGGATCGATCGAGGCGCTCGAAGCGATCAAGCTGCTGCTCGGTGCAGGGCATCCGCTGATCGGCAAGATGATTTACTTCGACACGCTGTCGGATCGCGACTACGTGCGTATCCTGAAGATTCGCAAGGATCCGAGCATGCCCGGTCTGCAGCGCGCATCCGACGCAGACCGGCCTCATCGACTACGAGGGATTCTGCGGACTCGGACCAAGCGCGGACAATGGCGCATCGTCGGATGCGCACGCCGCACCGGCGCCGGCGGCGAGCGCCGCGGCTCGCTGATCACGCGCACAATCGCAAAGTACAAAGCGGGCGCCTCATCAAGGGCGCCCACTTTTTTTGGGGTCGCGTTTTCTCGTGGAGCTGCCTATTTTGGAGTTGCGGTTTTTTGAAGGCGCGTTTCTTTTGGAGCGAGTAATGGCTCTCGGACCGTTCTACGTGGCTCAAAAGCTCAAACAGGCGGCAGGACTCAGGGGCGTCGCGCTGCTGATGCGGCACGGCGAGACCGCGTGGAATCGGGCAGGCCGCGTGATGGGCCGAAATCCGATCGAGCTCGACGCGGAAGGGCGCGCGCAGGTCGAATTGGCGGTGCCATTCGCGCGCGAGCTCGCGATCGACCTGATCGTCACCAGCCCGCTGCCGCGCGCGCGGCAATCGGCGGAGATTATCGCGGCGGGAATCGGCGGTATCGCGATCGGCGAGGACCCGGAGCTTTCCGAAGTGCAATACGGCCGCTGGGAAGGAATGGTCTTCGACGATCTGATCAAGGATCCCGAATACGTGCGGTACCGAGAGCGTCCGCTGGATCACCCCACCCCCGGCGGCGAGACGATTCTGCACGTGCAGACCCGCGGAGTCGAGGCGATCACCCGCGCGATCGGCGCGAACCCCGGCAAGCGAATCCTGTTCGTCTCGCACGGCGATATAATCCGCACCGTACTGACCCACTTCATGGGCCTGGAACTCTCGCAATTCCGCCGCCTGCGGATCGACAACGCGACCTTCTCGGGATTTCAGCTCGCGGGCGATTTCGCGGAGATCAAATTCCTGAATCTCCTGCCCGACCCCCGCCGCGCTTTCGCCGCTCCGTTCACTCCCAAATCCGTCGCAACGAAGCACATCTGATCCCTCGCCCTGAAGGGGACGTGCCGCTGGCACACGGTAAGGTGCGGGAGCTTTTCAGCGCGGCGCGCCAGCGACGCGCGATTCAAAAGAGCGCAGCAGCAAAGACGGGCGCGTCGCGACGCGCCCCTACGAATTGAATACGATTCTTAAAAGGTCGTCGCTGCACCCCTCCTTGAATCCTGCCCCGTTTCAAACGAGGCTGTCGATAAATGGCGATAAACTCCGGAGGTAAGAGGCCGCCGAGATGGCGGCGGCCCTACTGGCAAAAGGCTTTTTCAGTAGGACCGGCGTCTCGCCGGTCATTGCAGATCGCACTGCGGTAATTATCGACAGCCTCTCAAACCACGGGGGAGGAATCAGGCATGCTCGCGGGCTTTGACTCGGTTGCACAGCTGATCTAGTAACTAATCAGTTACATGGCATCTCGACCTCCATCCGGACGGCGCGCTGTCATTCACCGAAGAGCGCCCGCCGTATCGCGCAAACTTCGAGCGAGCGCGCCCGCACGGGACCCCCAGCGCAGCCAGGAACGGATTCTTGCCGCGGCGCTGGCCGAGTTCTCCGAGCATGGCTTCGCAGGAGCGCGGGTCGACCGGATCGCGCGGCGCGCGCGAATCAACAAGCGGATGCTGTACTGCTATTTCGGCGACAAGAACGCGCTCTATCGCGAGACGATGCGCCTGCGATTCGCGTTGCGCGCCGCGCAGATCGAGCGCTCGCCCTACGGCGACCCGGAAGGCGCCGCCGCTTTCTGGTGGCGCTTCGGCTGCGAGGACCCCGTCTGGATGCGGCTGATGGGATGGAAGCGCTCGACGCGCAGGCGCGCGCAACTATCTGCCGCACGGAACGCAGTCGCGCATACTCTCGCGCGGTCACGCAGTTCCGCCAGTTTATCGCACGCGGCGATTTGACCGACCGGATCGATCCACGCCACGCGCTGTTGCTCAACATGGCGCTGACCGGTTTTCCGATCGCGTTTCCGCAATTGACCCGGCTGGTCACCGGCATCGGGCCGGAGAGCCGCCGTTTCCAATCCGAGTGGAACGATTGTCTGCGCATCATCATGCGCCAGTTGAAGCCCGCGCCCGCCGCGCGGCGCCGAAAAAGCTGCAGGCATCAGGGGACGCGTAAGATGTGGATCGTACAACTCGCGCTGAGAAGGCCAGTCACCATCGCGGTGATGGCGGCGTTGATGCTGCTGCTCGGGATCGTCTCGCTCGGCACCATGAACTTCGACATCTTTCCGGCGATCGATGTGCCAGTGGTCGATCTGGTCTGGAATTACCCGGGACTCTCCGCTGAAGAGATGGAGCAGCGCGTCGTCAATATCAGCGAGCGCGCATCCTCGACCACGGTCAACGGCGTCGATCATATCGAATCGACTTCGCTCAACGGCATCGGGCTGTTGAAATTCTACTTTCAGCCGGGTGCCGATACCGCGCTCGCGATCGCGCAGCTAACTTCCGTTTCCGAGGCGATCAAGAACATCCTGCCGCCCGGAATCAATCCGCCCAGCGTTATCGATTACAACGCGACCAACGTACCGGTCGTGTACATCGTCTATTCGAGCGAGCTCCTATCGCAGAGCCGAATTTACGACTTTGGCGCGAACTTCGGACGCCTGTTCCTGTTCACGATTCCCGGCCTCTCGACGCCCGCGCCGTTCGGCGGCGCCCAACGCCAGGTGATGGTCAATATCGATCCGTCGCAGATGTACGCGCGCGGCGTGTCGCCTGCCGACGTTGTCAATGCGCTGCAGCAGCAGAACGTGATCATTCCGGGCGGCACCGCGAAGATCGGCAACACCGAGTACGACGTGGTGATGAACGGCAGCCCCGTCACCGTCGCCGCGCTGAACCGTCTGCCGATCAAGTACGTGGACGGCGCGCCGGTCTATATCGGCGACGTGGCGAAGGTCAGCGACAGCGCACGCGGTGCAGACCGACGTGGTGACGGTCAACGGCAATCTCAGCGACCTACATGCTGATTCTGAAGCATCCAGCGGCCTCGACGCTCAGCGTGGTTGATGCGGTCAAAAAGGTGATGCCGCAGATGCGCGCGATCGCGCCCAAGGGTCTCGATATCGAGCGCTGGCGTTCGATCAGTCGGTGTTCGTGCGGCGCGCGCTCGATCGACGTGCTGCAGGAGGGCGTGCTCGCCGCCGCGCTGGTCGGAGTGATGGTGCTGCTATTTCTCGGCTCATGGCGCTCGACGCTGATCGTCGATCACTGTCGATTCCGCTGGCGATCTCTGACTTCGATCATCGGGCTCAAGCTGTCTGGCCAGACGATCAACATCATGACGCTCGGCGGACTCGCGCTCGCGGTCGGGATGCTGGTGGACGACGCCACGGTCGAAGTCGAGAACATCCATCGCAACCACGCGATGGGCAAGCAGCTCGGCGTCGCGATTCTTGACGGAGCGCGCCAGATCGCGGTGCCGACGTTCGTCGGCACGCTTTCGATATGTATCGTCTTCTCTCCCGTCATCGCGACTCACCGGGGTCGCGCGCTTACCTGTTCACTGCCTCTCGCACTCGCGGTGGTGTACGCGATGCTGACGTCGTACCTGCTCTCGCGCACGCTGGTGCCGAGCATGGCGCTGCATCTGCTCGCAGAGGAGCCCGAGGAGCATCACGCGAGCGGTTGGCTCGGGGACATCACGGTTGGTTTCGAGCATTGGTTCGACCGCCAGCGCACGCGCTATGAAGCGCGGCTCACCAGCGTAATGGCGGCATCGCGGGCTGGTGCTCGGATCGCATCAGCGTGATGGTGCTCGCCTCGATGTTGCTGATGCACGCTGGTCGGCGAGGATTTCTTTCCGCAACGTCGATACCGGGATGATCCGCTTGCACGTGCGGGTCCCGGTCGGCACGCGGCTCGAGGAAAGCGTCGCGCAATCATGAACGGAGTCGAGCGCACGATTCGCTCGGTGATTCCGTCCAAGCGAATTCTCCCTGATGACCGATCATATCGGGTTGCCGGTCTACTGGGCGCTGTTCTTCTACCAGACCGATTCGCTTGGCCCGCAGGACGCGGACCTGCAGATTCAGCTCACGAAGAACCATCATCCGACTGACGGCTATATCAAGGCGATTCGCTCCGCGGTCCATCGTCGAGTTTCCCGACGTGACGATCTATCCGCAGGCGGCCGACATCATCAGCCAGGTGCTCAGCTTCGGCCTCTCGGCGCCGATCGACGTGCAGATCGTCGGAAAAGATCTCATCCGACGATTTCAACATCGCCGAGGAGCTCAAGTCCCAGATGGAAACGATCCCCGGCGCGGCAGACGTGCGGATTCCGCAGGTGCTCGACTATCCAACGCTGCGGGTCAAGGTCGATCGCGACAAAGCGCTCCAGCTCGGGATCATCGCAGATCGACGTCACCGCGCAGCATGCTCACTTCGCTCAGCTCGAGTGTCGATGTCTCGCCCAGCCAGTGGCTCGACTACCAAAAATGGCGTGAGCTACAGCGTCGCGGTGCAGACTCCGCAGCATGAAGTCGATTCGATCCAGGCCATCGGCCGCACGCCGATAACCGGCATCGCGATTCGCATGACACGCAGCCCGCGTGAGCCGCAGTTTCTGGGCAACCTGTCCGGCGTCAGCCATGAAGTCGCAGGCGCAGGGCATCAACCATTACACGGTGCAGCGCGTGGTTGACTGAATGGGCGTCGAAGATCGCGATCTAGGCAGCGTGACCGACGCCGTGCAGAACGAAGATCAACGCACTGAAAGACATACCACCCGGCACCAGGATCGCGATCGCCGGCGAGAGCGCCGCGATGCATCAGTCGTTCTCGAGCATGGCGTCGGGATTGCTTCTCGCGATCGTTCTGGTTTACCTGCTGATGGCGACCAATTTCCAGTCGTGGCTCGACCCGCTGATCATCATGATGGCGGTGCCCGGCGCGCTGGCCGGCGTGCTGTGGATGCTGATGTTCACGCGGACGACGGTGAACGTCGAATCGATGATGGGTACGATCATGGCGGTCGGCGTCGGCGTCGCCAACGGCAACCTGCTCATCACCTTTGCCAACGACTTGCGCGAGCAGGGGCTCGATCCGGTCAGCGCCGCGATCAAGGCGGCCGAGGTGCGGATGCGGCCGGTCATCATGACTGCGCTCGCAATGATTCTCGGCATGCTGCCGATGTCGCTCGCGATGGGCGAGGGCGGCGAGCAGAACGCTCCTCTGGGCCGCGCGGTTATCGGCGGACTGATCGCCGCGACTTTCATGACCCTGGTGGTGGTGCCAATTGTGTACTCGCTGTTCACGCACGAGCGGATCGGCAAGCGCCAGCGTGACGCGGAGATCGGGCGGTTGGTCGAACAGGCCGAAAAAGATTGAGCGGCGATCGCCTAGCGATGAAAATGGAGCATCATCATGGCTGATAACAGGGACAACGCGCCGAAGAAGACGGGCACCCTGCTCTATCTCGGTTGGATCGGCGCGGTGGTGATCGTGCTGGTCGCGCTCGGAGGGCTGGTGCTCGCGCGCGATCTGCAAATCTCTCAGCAGACCGGCGAGCTGCAGCATCAAGAGGATCTCGGACCGCTAGTGATGGTGGCGCCGGTCGAACGCGCGCCGATGAAACGCACGATCAGCTACCCCGGTTACGTCCACGGCTTTTTCGAAAGCGCGATCTATCCAAAGGTCGCCGGCTACGTGAAGTCGATGCTGGTCGACAAGGGAATGCGCGATGAAGCAGGGCCAACTGCTCGCTGTTATCGTCTCCCCCGAGCTCGATCAGCAGGTCGCCAACGCGCTGGCGACCTATCGAATCGCCAAGATCACCGACGATCGCTTTCAGCGCCTGCTCAGGCAGCAGGTGGTGCCGCAGCAGACCGCCGACGAATCGCACGCCACGATGCTCGCGGACAAGGCGCAGTGGGATTCGCTGCGCGCCCAGCAGGGCTACGAGCGCGTGACCGCTCCGTTCGACGGAGTGAGTCACCGGGCGCAACCTCGACCCGGGAGCGCTGGTTGCGATGGCGACGGCGCAGGCCGGAGCGGTGCCGATCTTCACGATGGCGACGCTCAAGCCGGTGCGCGTTTATATCAACATGCCGCAGGATGACGCGGTCTTCATGCGCGACGGCGACGCCGCTCGCGTCACCGTCACGCAATATCCGAATCGCGCGTTTACCGGCACCGTCACGCGCCATCCTGAGGCGCTGTTGACGGCGTCACGCACGATGCTGGTCGAAGTGGATCTGCCCAACGATGACAAGTCGCTGCTGCCCGGCATGTACGCGCATGTCGATATCTCGCTCAACGGAAACTCAGGAGCGCCGATGGTCGCCGACGACGCGTTGGTGTTCAACGGCGGCGACGTCTTCGTCCCCGTTGTCGCGAACAACCATGTGCATCTGGTCAAAGTGAAACTCGGTCTCGACGACGGGATCAAAAGCGAAGTGATAGAAGGACTGACCGGAAACGAAATGGTCGCGATCAATCTGGGTCAAGTCGCACGCGACGGACAATTGGTGCGCACCGCCGAAGAGCCGCAGCGCTGAAAACCACCGTCAGGGAGCGTCAGGGCCGGAGGCGTAGGCGCGCGCTCCGCCTACTTCCACGCCCTTGCGCACTCGCACCGCGGCGTCGGCGTGCGTCGGAACGTCAACGTGAACGCTGCGATAACCACCGGCCGACGCGTCTGGCGCGACAAATCCAATAGTGTACTGCTCGCGCAGCTCGAGGCTGATCTGCTCGCACGCCGCGCGCAACTGCGCGCCATCTCCGACCTGGTGAATGATATAGGTGCGCGCGCCGGTCTCTTTCGAAAGCGCGCTCAACGTTTCCGCATCGACTCGATCGACATCGCCGCCACCGATCACCAGCGGCCCGATTGCGATACTTCCCAGGCCCGCGGTGGCATTCGGATCTCCGATTCCGATCGAGTAAACCAGCACACCCAACCGGCGCGCCTCGCCGACGACGCCTTCCACCGTCTCGCGGCTCTGATTGTCCATCCCGTCGGTCACGACCAGCAGCGCCTTTTTGTCATAGCGTCCGTGCTCAACCATCTTGAGGCCGCGCATGATCGTGTCGAACAGTGCGGTCTCGCCGTTGGCGCGCAACAGCCCGAGCTTCTGCATCACCAGCGAGTGATTCATCGTGAACGGCTGCAACAGATACGGTCGGTCGGAAAATGCGAACAGAAAAACGTCGTCGCGATCATTCAGATCACGCAGAAATTGTGCGATCGCGATTCGCGCTTGTGGAATCTTGGGCTGCATGCTGCCTGAAGTATCCACCACTATTCCGACCGAGACCGGAGTGTTCGTGTCCTGCCGAAAGAACTGGATCGGTTGCATATGGCCGTCGAGTTGGAGGTTGAAGTCGTCCTTCTTGAGCCCGGTAAGATAGCTCCCGCGCGGGTCGGTCACCGTAACCGTGACCTGCGCGTAACCCGGCTGTTCGCGCAACTCGCGGGTCGGCAACTCGAGCTCCTGCCCCTGCTGCGGCTGCTGAAGCTGCGGCGGGATATTAAGCGACGCGCTGGGCTGTTGTGGCGTCGTAGGCAGTTCGAGCGTCGATCCGGCAGCGCCGCCCTGGCTCTGCGGAATCACCATCTGTTGCGTCGCCTGCGCCGACGCAACCGGCGCCCACACGCACGCCGTCAGCAGCATCATGCCAAGCACTACAGCTATACGACGCGGATCAATGCCCGTTCGAGTGTAGGTGGTAGTCTCCATCGCTTTCCGATCGATCTTCCTATGACAAGCCGCGTCACACAACAGGTCGCCATGCGAAGATCACATGATCTGTTAGACGTGCCGCCCGGCGGGCCGCTTCATCGGCTCGGATTGCCCGCGCCCGATTGCCCGCGAACCGATTTCGCGGCATGATCTTCGCCGAAGCGGCGCATCCGGCAGCAAAGATGAACAAGAATTCAGAGTCTGCTCAACCCTCCGTCCCACGCACGCGGAGGCCGGCGTTCGTGATGGACGGCGCGGGTATCGTAGTAGATTGGAGTAGCGAGGCTGAGCAGCGGTTCGGATGGTCGCGGAGCGAAGCGGTTGGCCGCAAGCTCTCCGAGTTGATTATCCCTGAACGCCATCGCATCGCGCACGAGGCCGGACTTAAGCACTTCATGCTTTCAAAGGGACCCGGCGCGCTGCTTGATCGCAAGCTGGAACTGGTGATGCTGCATCGTGATGGCCGCGAGTTTCCCCTCGCTCTAACGATTGGCTCGGAAGAAGATGGAGGCGCGCGCCTGTTTCCCACCTATATCGAGCCCGACTGAGCCTGCATTCCTGAGCAATGGCAATAATCAGCGGCATCGGGTACAAAAAGATTCCGGGAATCAACGCCAAACGCCCCCTGTGTTGATCGCGCGCCCCGTCCTGATGGCATGGCTGTTGCTCTCGGGATCGAACTGATCAAATTCCTATGCCCACAGCACCCGAAAACTCTGCAAACGCGGCTGGCCCGCCATTCCTGTCGGCCAACTCGGCGCTGGAAGTTGCACGGACGCGACAGAGCGCGCGCGCGCAGGAAACGTCGCGCGCGGCCGCCGCTCCCGACAATCGTGAGGGCGCGCTGCGCGTCACCGCCGGAGCGCTGATCTTCCTGGCGGTCCAGTTCGTTTATATCCACGGCGACATGGGGCTGGCGCACGGCCTGAGAGAATCGTTCGTGCTGCGTCATCTCGCCAATGTCCTCGTGATGGGACTGTGCGCCAGCGCGATGTTGCATCCGCGGCTGGTTCCTTACTGGCGGCAGGTCGCACTCGCGGGATGCAGCTTTATCGCGTTTAACGGCGCTTACTCCGGGCTGATTGTTCATTCGCCGCTCAACCAACTGTTCGCGGTTATTGTTATTGCGGTTGGGAGTGCCGCCCTGCTGCCGTGGAACGGATGGTGGCAAGGGGCGATGAACGCGGTCTGCGCCGTAACCTTCGCGATCACGCAGCTTGCGGCGTCGCGCGGCAATATCCGATCTCCTTTCTGGGCGGTGCTCCTAGGCGCGATCGCGGTCGCGCAGGCCACCACGGTGTTCGCCGAACGGATGCGGCGTGAGCGGCGCAGCTTCGAGCGCGCGCTGCGTGAAAACGCGGCCAAGTTCGAAAGCGTCTTCCGCCACAGCCTCGATCCGATCCTGATTCAGAACCTCGCCGATCTCAAATTTATCGATGTGAACGACGCCTTCCTGCGCGCATCGGGATATTCGCGCGACGAGGTGCTGGGCCACGACCCGTTTGAGCTCGATATGATCGCGTCGAACGAAGAATTGTCGCGGGTCGGAGTCGCCCTTGCCAAACACGGCAAAGCCCACAACGTCGAAGTGCGGTTCCGCAAGCGCGACGGCGAGACTTCGCCGACTCTCGTCTCGGCTTCGATCCTCGAGCTCGGCGGCTACGACTGCGTGCTCGTAATCATGCGCGATATTTCCGCGCTAAAGCAGGCGGAGGCGCAAATCGTCGCGGCAAGCGTTGCCGCGCAAGCCGCGACCCGCGCCAAGTCGGAATTTCTGGCCGGAATGAGCCACGAAATCCGCACCCCGATGAACGCGATGCTGGGGATGGCCGATCTGCTGTGGGAGTCGCGGCTCGCCCCCGAGCAGCGCGAGTACGTAAGGATCCTCCGCACCACCGGCAACTCGATGCTGAAGCTGATCGACGATATCCTCGATCTCTCCAAGGTTGAGGCCGGCCGCCTGACATTGGAAGCCGCCGAGTTCGATCTGCGCGAGAGTATCGCCAACACGATCGAGGCGCTGGAGATTCGCTCTCGCGAAAAAGGCCTCGCGCTGACGTGCGAGATCGATCCTGAAGTGCCGGCAGTCGCAACCGGCGACGCGCTCCGCCTGCGCCAGATCCTATTCAATATAATTGGCAACGCGATCAAGTTTACCGAGCGCGGCACCGTCGCGGTGCGGGTTGCTCCGGCCATTGCCGCCGATAACAGCCGCGCAGTCCGTTTTGCGGTCAGCGACACCGGAATCGGAATCCCGCCCGACCGGATTCAGCAGATTTTTGAAGAGTTCACGCAGGTCGATTCCTCGACCACCCGAAAATACGGCGGCACCGGCCTGGGGCTCGCAATCGCCAACCGCCTGGTTCGCCTGATGGGAGGAACTATCGAGGTCGAGAGCGAACTCGGACGCGGCAGCACGTTTCATTTCGTAGTCCCGCTCGTCCCCGGCGTTGCGCCGGCCGTCACTGCACGCGCCGCAGCGCCGGAACCGGCTGCTCCCGCGCGCTCAGCGGCTGGAGCGACCCAATGGCGCGCGCTACGAATTCTTCTGGCCGAAGATGCCGAGGATAACCGCGCGCTGATTCGCGCGTACCTGGCAAAGACCCGCCACGTGCTCGACACGGCTGAAGACGGCGCCGCGGCGGTCGAGAAATATCGCACTGGCAAGTACGACGTGGTCTTGATGGACGTGCAAATGCCGGTGATGGACGGGCACAGCGCGGCGCGCGCGATTCGCGACTTCGAGCGTGAGACGGGCAGGCCGCGCGTCCCGATCTATGCGCTGACCGCGTTTGCTTTTCGCGATGACGCCGAGAAGACGCGCGCCGCGGGCTGCGACGGCCATCTGACCAAGCCGATCAAAAAAGCCACGCTGCTCGCGCTGCTCGAAGATCATCTGCGAACTCTCACCGAACAACGGCTCTCCGCCGCGACTCCTCAAGTCTCCGCGCCTGCTTCATTTTCTCGCGTCCTCAAAATTCTCCCCTGAAAGATTTTCTCTCGCCTCCTGTCGCAAACGCGTGTTAGGCTCGCGGCTGCGCGGGAGCTGCGCTAGCGCGGCATCGGGCACGATCCGCGCCGGCAGTCCGCGATGCAGCAGCTAACCGAAGTCGAAATCATTCGATTCCTGTTTCAGATCGGCCTGCTGCTCGCCGTCAGCCGCGTCCTTGCCGACCTGATGAAGCGCATCGGCCAGGCCGCCGTAATTGGCGAGCTCCTGGCCGGAATCCTGCTCGGCCCGTCGCTTTTGGGACAACTCGCGCCGGGGCTCTACGCGATCATCTTTCCCGAGAGCTTGGTCGCGATGCATCTGCTCGAAGCAATCGCGTGGGTCGGCGCGGTGACTCTTCTGCTGTTCATCGGACTGGAGACCGACCTGGGGCTGCTGCGCGGAAAGGGACGCGCGGTCACGCTGGTCTCGGGCTTCGGGATTTCGATTCCGCTCGTGAGCGGAGTGGTCCTTGGCCTGCTGATTCCGGCCGATAACCTGGTCGCGCCCGAGCATCGTATTATCTTCGCGCTGTTTCTGGGCGTCGCGATTTCGATCTCCGCGGTTCCGGTGATCGCGAAAATCCTGCTCGACCTCGGCCTGATGCGCCGCGACCTCGGGATGCTGATTCTGGCCGCAGGAATCCTTGACGATTCGATCGGATGGCTCTTGCTCTCGATCGTCGCGGGTCTCGCCGAGCGCGGAGTGATTGACGTGATGTCGGTCTCGAAGCTGGCGGCCGAGACCGCGGCGTTTTTAGGCTTTTGCTATTTCATCGGCACTCCGCTCGCGCGGCGGTTTCTGCGCTGGGTCGATGATCGCACCTACGTCGAACACGCGAAGCTCAGCGCGATGCTGGTGATCGCAATGCTATGCGCGGTGATTGCGCAGGCGATCGGCCTACACGCGGTGTTCGGCGCATTTATCGCCGGTCTGATGATGACGCAATCGGCGCGCGTAAAACCCGCCGACATAGGCGAGATCGAAGGAATCGCGACCGGATTCCTCGCACCGATCTTCTTCGCTTATTCGGGCTTGCGCGCGGACCTCTCGGCGCTCAGAACTCCGGGCGTCGCGATCCTGATCCTGGCCGTCGGATGCACTTCCAAGCTTTTCGGCTGCGGCGTCGGCGGCAAACTCGGCGGGCTTAGATGGCGCGAGGCGCTGGCCGTCGCGATCGGGATGAACGCGCGCGGAGGAATGGGAATTATCGTCGCGCTGGTCGGACTGACGCTGGGCGTCCTGACGCCCTCGATGTACACCGTGCTGCTGCTGTTCGCGATGGTCACGTCGCTGATGACGCCGCCGCTGCTCAGTTGGGCGATCGGCGAGACCACGCAGCGTCCGAGCGAAGCCGATCGCATCGAGCGGGAAAAACTGCTTGCGCGGCTGCCGTTCTCGCACGAGGGCACCAAGCTCCTGGTGCTGAGCGGCGGCGGTCCGCACGCTGACCTCGCCGCGCATCTGGCAGCCGCGCTGGCCAACGACAAGGACGCGAGCATCACCGTGTTCCGCGCGGTGACTCCCGGAACGCCGGCGAAGTCGGCCGAGTTTGACGCCCAATTCGCGCGGCTGAAGGCGATCGCCGAACAGGCTGGCGCCAAAAACGTCCACCAGTGCGTCGCCAGCGCCGACTCGGTCGCGGAGGCAATCACCGGCGAGGCCGCGCGCGGCTACGACGCGATCTTCGCGGGCGCGTCGCACCTGGGCGGCTACGACAACCTGGGTGGCGACGTTCTGCGCAGCCTCGTCAGCACCGCGAGCGCGCCGGTAGTAATTGTGCGCCGAGGCAACACCGCGGTGCCGTTCATGCGGGTCCTCACTCCGACCACGGGAGCGGCGTTTGCCCGCCTGGGCGCGACCGTCGCGATGCATTACGCGCGCGTCTTCGGCTCGCAGGTGACGGCGCTGTACGTGCGCGAGGCCTCGATGATCCCGCTGCCGATCTTCGGCGCAAGCAAGTCTCCCGACGCCGACGAGGGGCGCGAATTCGTCGACGAAATTTCCAAGCTCGGACAGGAACTCGGCGTCAACGTCGAGGCCCGCCTTGGCTCGGGCCGCAAGATCGAAAATGTGATTCTCTCGACCGTCGCAAAAGACGACGTCGGATTGCTGGTGATGGGCGTGCTGTTTCGCTCCTCCGACGAGCGGCTGTTCTTCGGCCGCAAGGTCAGCGAGATTGTCCAAAAAGCCCGCTGCGCCGTCGCCGTAGTCGTTCCACCGCAGCAGACCAACGGCGGAGCTTAGCGATTGGACGGCGAGCTACCGCCGATGCTACTCAAACCGCTGGAGGTCTCGATGGATCCGCATCAGGAGATTTGCCGCGCAATCGACGCGTACCGCGAAACCGCGGTCGCAACCAGCCGCTCGATTCATGATCATCCCGAGCCCAGATTTGAAGAAGTTTTCGCCGCCGAGCAATTGACCGGCGCCGCCGATGCGCTTGGGTTGCATGTCGAGCGCGGAATCGCCGGGCTCAAGACCGCGTTTCGCGCCGAATTCGGCGGACACGGTCCGACCGTCGCGATTTTCGCCGAGTACGACGCGCTGCCCAACGGCCATTCCTGCGGGCACAACCTGATCGCCGGCGCCGCGCTCGCCGCCGTGGCCGGATTGCATGCGATCGCGCCGCACTTGAAGGGCAAGATCATTTTCATGGGCACGCCGGCCGAAGAAGGCGGCGGCGGAAAAGTTATCCTGATGAATCGCGGCGCGCTCAAGGGCGTCGACGCCGCGATGATGGCGCATCCGATGGACGGTGAATGGTCCACGATGCCCGCGCTGGCGACGCATGGCGTCCGCCTGAAGTTTCGCGGCAAGGCGTCTCACGCCGCGATCGCTCCGTGGGACGGGTCGAGCGCGCTCGCCGCGATGCTCCTCACGTTTCACGCGGTGGATATGGCGCGGCTGCACTTTCGTGACGGCTCGCGGGTCCATGGAATCATCACCAACGGCGGGCAGGCCGCGAATATCATTCCCGAGATGACCGAGTGCCAGTTCACTACGCGCGCATACACCAGCAAATACGCCGAAGAGATGGCGCAACGAGTGATTCAGTGCGCGCGCGGCGCCGCGATGGCGGTAGGTACGCGAGTCGAGGAGACGAATTTCAGCGGCTACAAGAACATGGTCACAAACTTGACCGTCGCCCATCGTTACGCCGAACATTCGCAGGCGCTCGGAACGCCCGCGCCCGATCCTCCGCACGGCCTGCCAACCGGCAGCACCGACATGGGCGATATCAGCCATCGCATGGTCGCAATTCATCCTGTCTTCGCGATTTCGACTCCGGGCGAGGGCACCTGCCATGAAGACGCATTCGTCCGTCACGCGGATTCTCCTCGCGGCTACGACGCGATGATCCGGGTAGCGAAAGCGCTCGCGATGACCGCGTACGATCTCCTCGCCGAGCCCGAGCTACTCGCCTCGGCCAAAGCGGAGTTCGCTAAAAATGCGAATAGCTAAAGCCGATCCGGTAAGGGCGCTTCGCGCCAGCCGACGAGCCGTCGGCCGCCACTGACCGAGAGAAATCTAACGGCGAGATAACACTCGCTGTTCGACCGAATTATGATCTTTTCTTTTCTGTCAGTGGTGGCGGACGGCCCGTCCGCCTTCTCAGACTCGCAGCCGCGCCGGAAGCTCGAACGATCCGTCGGCGGCGCAGGGGAATTCGAGCACTTCCGTCACCGCGTCGAGGTTCAATTCACCGTACAGATGCGGGAACAGTCCCGCGCGAGGCTTGCCGTCCAACGCACCCGCGGGCGGTGTGGCGGGCTCGTAACGCAGCGGCGCGGTGAGCTTGCGCTCATCTATGTAGAGCAGAACCAGATCGCGTTGGCCGTGGAAAAATCGGTTGGCAGTCTCGATAGCTTGCGCGAGGGTCGAGCAGTGGATGAAACCGTCGTCGTCGAACGAGGACGGCCGGTACGAACCTCGCGCACGCGCATCGTCCCATTCGGCGCGCCTGGCGATGTGCAGGATCACGCGCTGCCTAATGGCAGGCGCATCCGCCGCCGCAGCATCCGCCACCGCCGGTGAAGCGACCCGCGTTGCTCGAGGCTATCGCCCGCGCGCCGGCGGCCGCAGCGTCGGCGCTAGAGCCGTGCGCCGCGAAGGTGGACATCTCGCGCGCCAGGTGCGCACCGCCGCATCGCGGACACTGCGCACCGTCGTCGCCGCGGCCCGGCCGCGCGAAGCTCTCGAACGAGCGGTCGCAATCGGTGCATCGATATTCGTAGATCGGCACGATAGCTATTCTTCTACCGGCTGTGCGTACTCGACCAGCACGCCGCGTGTCGCCTTGGGATGTAAAAAACAGATCATCCCGGCGAGCCCCGCGCGCGGCTTCTGATCGATCAACTGAATGCCCTTGGCTTTCGCTCCGTCGAGCTCGCGCTCGACGTCGTCGGTCTCGAAGCACACGTGATGCAGTCCGCCGCCGCGGCGGGCGAGGAACTTGGCGACGCCGCCGTCAGGATTAATCGGCTCGAGCAGCTCGATCTCGCTCTCGCCAACTTTGAGCAGGGCGGCGCGTACGCCCTGCTCTTCGATGGTCGCGCTCTTGGTCAAGCGGAGTCCCAGAGTATAGCGCCAGAACTTAAGTCCCGAGTCGAGGTCCGGCACGACCACGCCTACATGATGAATCCGCTTGAGCATGGCGCCTATTTCTGCAGACAAATCTTCTTCTGCAGCTTGTCCCATCGCGAGAGCATCTCGTTCGATCCGAGGGTCGGGTGCTCCGAGCGCGTTGACGCAAGCTTGTTGCACGCGCCCGGGATATTGCCCTGCGCCGCGTAGATCACCGCGATCTGGTACTTGGCCTCGTACCACAGCGGGTCGGACTCCGCCGCCGTGCTTTCGACGTTGGTCCACAAGGTCACCGCGTCCTTGAGATCGTTCTTGGCCTGCGCGATACGCGCCAGACCGGCGTTCGCGTCGGGCGATGCGGCGTCGGCCTTCACGACCTGATCGAAGATGGTCTTGGCCTTGTCGACGTTGTTCTGCGCGATATAGGCCTGCCCTAGGATCGACAGCGTACCGGTCAGGTTCTTGGCCGGGGTCTTGCCCGACACAACCTGATCCTCGAAGAAATCGTACGCGGTCTGCGTAAGCTTGGCGTTGGCGACGTAGGCTTTCTGATCGCCCTTGGCCTGCGCCTCCTGCGCGGCGTGCCAGAAGTCCAATCCCAACTCCTTGATAAAGTCGGTGTTGGGATTCTTCATCGCCTTGTATCTTGCCACCACGGCCTCGACATCCTTCTGCACGTCGTCGTAGCGGCCGAGCTGATCGAGCGCCGTGATGCGCCATTCCTGCACGTCGCTGAACTTGTCGCTCATCGCGGGATACTGCGCTTCATAGTTCGTCAGCAGATCGGCGATCTGCTTGGGATCGGCGTTCTTCTGGCCCTGGATCAGGCCGGCGAGCATATAGATCGCGCGGCCCTTGGTTTCGTGAATGAACTTCTTCTGCGCGGCGCTGCCGGCGGTGCGCTCAGCCTCGGGTTCCATCCGGATAGTATCCTGCAGGTCCTTGACCGTCTGCGCGCGGAGTTGATCCATGTTGATCGGCGGCGCGTTCTTCTCGTTCTTGGTGTTGCCCGCGGCGGCGAGCGCCTGATAATCGCACTCCGCCGAGTTGTACTTCGCGGTGAAGCTGTACTCGTTGTTGCCGGTCACCTGCTGATACATCTTGGAGGCTTCGAGGAAGTTGCCCTGGCGCTGCAGGCGCTCGGCCAGACGGAAGCGCATCTCGGGCGCGTACTCGCCGCCCGAGTATTTCGAGACATAGTCGGTCGCGGCCTTGACCCACTGGTCTTCGAGTTGGGTGTTCTTCATCCCGCTCGACTCCCACTGGCCGCGCGGGAGCTTGTACTTCATGTAGGCGGCCCACTGCGCGTCGGCGCCGCCGGCGCGCTCGACATCGGTCAGGAGCTGCTCGACCTGGTCGAAGCGCTTTTCGTTGAAGTAGATGTCGGCCGCGTAGCGATAGCCCTTGGCGTACTTCGAGCTGCCGCGCGCCGCGTCGACGTAATACTTCGCCGCACCAGCCTGATCCTTGCGCGCCAGCAGAACGTTGGCCGTCAGCCATTTTTCAAACGGATCATTGGAGTTGCCGAATTCCTGGGTGACGCTCTGCGAGTACTTGGCCACCGCGGCAACCGCGATCGCCCATTTCTCCTTGTCGCCTTCCATGGTCTTGAGCTTGGCGACGATCTGCTGATGGTAAGCAGCCTTCTTCGCAGAGTCATGGGTGGCGTTTTCCGCGGTGAACAGCGCCTGCAGCTGCAGCATCTCGCCGCCGCCGGTGTTGGTTGCCTGAGCGCCCATGCACTTGGCGCCCTCTTCGCTGTTGCCCATCTGCATGTAGGTGGTGCACAACCCCTGATGGGCAGGATTGTACTGCGCGGTCTCGGCGCCGCCTTCCATAATCGTCTTGAAGTCGGCGATCGCCTTGTCATATTCCGACTTGTCGAATTTGCCGAGTTCGCGTTCGGCGTAGGCGCGGCCGAGCAGGTTCTCGCGCACCAGGTTGGGCTCGAAGATCACCAGTGTGCTCTCGGTGAAGCCGTCGATCGCCTCGTTGAGCAGCTTCTTGGACATCGCCGCGTCGCCGGAATAGACCGTGGTCGCGCCCTGGAACCGCAGCCACGAGAGCGGATACAGCGCCTGCAGCGACAGCTTTTCAGGCTCGGTGTAATCGCACTGGCCCCCGTTATCCATCGACTCGATACAGTCGTCCTTCTTTTTCTTCCACGTGCTGTACATCGAGCTGAGCGCGTCATCGAGCTGATTGTACGTCGGTCCCAGCGCTGACCGATCAACCTTGCCGCTGGAAGAGACCTTGGCGAACTGCGCCTCGAGCCGGTCGAGGTCGCTAATCACCTCGCCGGCTGTGGTCGGATCGTTTCTGGCCGCGGACAGCTTGCCCTGGATACTGGAGAGCTGGGACTGGATATCGCCCAGGCTCTGCGCACGTACGGCGCTGGTGGCGAACACCATCGCGCCGACAACCGCAATTGTCACCGACGCGCGGTGAACCATCGAAAGTGACTTCATTTTTATACGCCCCACGTGGTCTGGCTTGGAAAAGGCTCGCCCTAAATAAGGATAATCCCCATAGATCGTCAAGCGATCTTCAATCTTTGCGTAACCATGCTCAGATTGGCAAGCGCGTTGATTCGCGCCACGCGAGTCTCGCATAGCTGGTCCGCCGACAGCTTCGGGTCAAGTAGAACCGCGAAAAACCCGAGCTCGCGCGCAGGCTCGAAGTCATGATGCGTCGAATCGCCTACGTGCATCGCGTCGCCGGCGGCTATCCGATGCCGCGCGAGGGCGGCGTCGAAAATCTCGCGGCGCGGCTTCGCGTATCCCGCTTCTGAGGAAATCGTAATCGAGTCGAAGTACACCGCGAGCCCAAGCCCTTCGAGCAGTCCGTAGAGCCGAAAATCGAAGTTCGAGATCACGCCGAGCTCGAACCCGTCCTGCTTGAGACCGCTGAGCGTCGACACCGCCACGGGATCCGCCTCCCAGTGCGCAGGCTCGGCGAAGTACGCAAACAGCGCCTCGAAGCATCCGTCCAGATCGAAGGCGCCCAATCCCGCGAAGCTCTCCGCGACCACCGCGCGCCACCATCGGCGCTCGAGCGCGCGCAGCTCGTCCGCGCGATGGCCCCGGCCAAACGCGATCACCGGCGCCGCCGCGAACGCGCGCCTGAAGCCCTCGATCACCGCGGCCTCGGGCGCGTCGAGGCCGTGCTCGCGCGCGATCCTGGCGTAGGTGCGTCCAATAGGCTCGCGCTCCTCGAACAAGGTCCCGGCCGCGTCGAAGAAAATCGCTTTCAGCATGAGTCGCGGCGCGCCCTACTCTTCCTGTTCCGCGCTCCAGAGCTGGATCAGCACGCCGAATGCGTCGCGCGGAGAGACGTAGGCTTCCTTTTCGCCGCGCCAGTTGATCGATTCATCGACGATACGCACGCCGCCCGCCTTGAGCTTCGCCACGGTTCCGTCGAAATCTTTCAGCACCAGGGTGATGTGATGCATCCCCTCGCCGTAGCGTTCGATAAATTTTGCGACGAAATCGTTTTTCGACCCGCCCGGCGGGCTCTGGATAAACTCGACCTTCAAACCCGCGACCTGCATATGGCCAAGCGCGAAGCTGCCGTTGTCGACCAGATGCTGATCATGATCGATCGAGGTCGGAGTAAAATATTTCGTGAAGAAGTCGTAAGCCTGGTTGATATCGCGGACCGCCAGCGATACGTGATCGAACTTCGCGCGGTCGTCGCGCGGCGGGTTCTGCTTGTGGTCGGCGTCGAAGTCCGGCACTTGCCAGAACTGCACCAGCGCGCCAAACGCGGAGCGCGGCGAAATGAATGCGGTCGCGGAACCGGACGGATATTTCTGCTCATCGACCACCCGCACTCCGCCCGCGCGCAGCTTGGCGACGACCGGATCGAGATGGTCCACCTCGATCGACAGATGATGCATCCCCTCGCCGTGCTTCTGAATAAACTTGGTGACGAAGCCGGGCTTGCCCGGCAGATCCTCGATCAGCTCGACGACGAATCCGCCGATATGAAAATCCTGCCAGTAAAATGCGCCGCTTACCTGGTCGTCGCGGGTCTTCGGGCTGCGCTGAACCGCGGGAAAATAGCGGGTGAAGAATTCTGCCGCGCGATCGATTGATTTGACCGCGATCGACACATGGTCGAAACGCATCCGGACTTCTGTTGCCGCTGCCATCGTGAACCGATCTCCTTTCCGGGCGTCGAAATCCGCGTATCCGATGCGGTTGTCCGCGCCCGCCCGCGCCGCGTGTTGTGAGATTCGCGCGCGGGATAGCGATTATGATTCCAAGGATTTCGCGGCGCGAGCGCGCCGGAAACAGCCATGGTTCGAGAGCCTAGAGAATCATGTTTAGCGCCGCCGGTCGAGTTCCCGGTCCGCGCTTTATCGGCGCGAAAGAAGACGCGGCCGGTAGCGCGCCAGCAGCCAAAACGCGCTCCGCCAGACCATCGGCCATCCATTGTGAATCTTGCTCGCGTACACCCGGAGCGATTGTCCAGCGCGCGAGAGCCGTGGCACGTCAAAGAAACTCGAGCCGGGCGCTCAGCCCCGACTCGCCGCCCGTCACGACGATATAGCCGCCGCCCTTGAACGGTCCGGCGTTGAAGATGCGCGTCGGGCCGATCGTGTCCTCGCCCGCGGACTCATGGATATGGCCAGAGATGCAGATGTCGGGCTTGAATTCCTCGATAAATCGCCGCGCGGCGGTGCTGCCGACAGATTTGCCCGATGAGATCCGATCGCATTTGGTATCGATCGGCGGCGGATGACAGATCATCAGCGCGGGACGCGTGCCGGAAATCTGCGCGTAGCCGGCGCATAGCGCCGCGTAGATTTCATCTTCGGTCAGTTCAGTCGGAGTATGAAACGGAGTGAGATTTGACCCGCCGCATCCGAAAATTCCAATCCCGTTAACGATTCGCCCGAGCCCATGAAGCGCGATTCCCTCGGCTTCGAGAAACGGAATCGTCTCGCGCCGATCGAGGTTGCCCGGCAGCGCAAGGATATTGGGACATGCGCGGCGGACGTCATCGAGGACAACGCGCATCTCGTCGGGACCACCGAAGTTGGTCAAATCTCCCGACAGGATAACGAGATCGCAATCGCGCATAACGGCGCCCATCCGCTCAAGATTGCGCGTAGCCATATGCACATCGCCGAACGAGACAATCTTCATCACACATGCACCAGAGATCGATCTTATCGGAGCATGGATTGGGCTGGTAGTCCGCGCAACGCCAACGGACACAGCGGAAGACGGGCGGCTCGCGAGCCGCCCCTACGAAGACAGATTTGTTTCGCTTGGTTTCGAACGGTCGGATCGCCTGCAGATACCCTCTCCCGGAGGAGTATCTACAGAAGGCGCAGAAATAGCCCATTGTAAAATCGGAAGGGCGGTGTTGCCACCGCCCTTCCCCGTCACCACATCCGCCACCCCACCACACACTTTTGGCGCGCCGCGCACGCCGCGTTTGGGTGGGCCCCGGAGGAATCACCGAGCCGATTTCGCGACTAACAAAGTCTTCCCGAAAATCCGCCGATGATTCTCCCCGGCCGCGCCGGAAACCGGATCAAAGTTTTCGTCCGCCCCCATCCCCGCCGTCCGATTCCTCCAGCGCCCTCACTCCCCACAACCTCCGGAGCCCCAAAATTCGTCAGGCCTGTGCGGCGGCAGGATGCCGCGCGCATTCAGGACCAATCGTTGATACCGTTTCTTCCTTCTCGACTATCTCCCACTCATCGCGGCTCTCGAGCTCGAAGACCGCCGTGCATTCGTCGCACTCGATCCACGCGCGACTCGGCTCGCGCTCGTCGCCATCAACCTTCGCGATCAGATGCAACCCTTCCGCACGATGCCGTCGCGTGATCGTGCCGAACGCCCGCGAGCCGCGAATCTCACTGCGCTCATCGCTCATCACCACACCTCCTCAGCTGCATCCGCTCGTCGCGCCGCAATTCATGCACTTGTAGCAAGCGCCGTTGCGCACCATGATCGAGCCGCAATCGGGACACGGCGGCGCGTCGGCCTGATTGATGAACGCCTGGCGCATCCCCGCATCCTTGCCGTCGCGCAGGCTCGCGACCGTCGGAGCTGCGGCAAGGACCGGCGCGTTGTCGCGCGCGTCACGCGTATCGACCATCTTCGATTCATCAACCACGATTCCGACTTCGCGCTTGGCTTCCTCGTCGAGGAACTTCGACGCCATCCACCGAAACAGGTAATCGACGATCGACTTCGCGTACGGAATCTGCGGATTCTTGGTGAAGCCCGACGGCTCGAAACGAATATGCGCGAACTTGTCCACCAGGAACTGCAGCGGCATCCCGTATTGCAGCGCGTACGAAATCGCGGTCGCGAACGAATCCATCAGGCCCGAAATCGTCGAGCCCTGTTTCGACATGATCACGAAGATCTCGCCTGGCGTGCCGTCCTCGAACAGGCCCACGGTGATATAGCCCTCGTGGCCCGCGATATCGAACTTGTGCGTGATCGAGCGGCGCTCGTCGGCAAGCTTGCGGCGGCGAGTGTGGAACTCGTCGCCATGCGCGGCGGCGGTAACCTGCGCGATTGCGTCGGCGGCGCGCTCTTCTTTTTTACCGGTGTTGAGCGGCTGGATCCTCTTCGAGCCGTCGCGGTAGATCGCGACTGCTTTCAGCCCCAGCTTCCACGCCGTCATGTACGCCTCGCCGACTTCATCGATCGAGGCGTCGGACGGCATGTTAATCGTCTTCGAAATCGCGCCCGAGATGAACGGCTGCACCGCGCCCATCATCTTGATGTGTCCGTTGTAGTGGATCGTGCGCGAGCCCGAACGCGGCTTGAACGCGCAATCGAAGACCGGCAGATGCGCGTCGGCCAGCGCCGGTGCGCCCTCGATCGTCTCCTGCTCATCGAGGTACTCGACGATCTCCTGCACTTCCTTCGAGTCGTAGCCCAGCCGTTTGAGCGCGCGCGGCACGGTGCCGTTGACGATCTTGAGCATCCCGCCGCCGACCAGCTTCTTGTACTTGACCAGCGCGATATCCGGCTCGATCCCGGTGGTATCGCAATCCATCATGAAGGCGATCGTTCCGGTCGGCGCGATAACCGTAGCCTGGGAGTTGCGATATCCCGCGCCCTGGCCCGCGGTCAGCGCCTCGTCCCATGCCTCGCGCGCGGCGCCTAGAAGATCGAGCGGCACGTAGGCGGGCTCGAGCTTGTAGGCGCAGCTGCGATGGCGCTCGATAACCTTGAGCATCGCGTCGCGATTGGGCGCGTAGCCTTGGAACGGACCGATCTGCCCCGCGAGCCGCGCCGATTGCAGGTAGGCCTCGCCCGTCATCAGCGCCGTGATCGCGGCGGCGTAGCTGCGGCCCTGGTCGGAATCGTACGGCATCCCGAGCGCCATCAGCAGCGCGCCGAGATTGGCGTAGCCAAGTCCGAGCTCGCGATACGCGTGCGCGTTGGCGCCGATCTCCTCGGTCGGGTACGACGAGTTATCGACGATAATGTCCTGCGCCGTGATCATCACGTCCACCGCATGGCGGAACGCGCGCACGTCGAACTCGCCGCGCTCGTCGATGAACTTCATCAGGTTGAGCGACGACAGATTGCACGCCGAGTTGTCCAGATGCATGTACTCGCTGCACGGATTCGAGGCGTTGATTCGTCCCGAGGCCGGGCAGGTGTGCCAGGTGTTGATCGTGGTGTCGAACTGCATCCCGGGGTCGCCGCAGGCGTGCGCCGCCTCCGCGATCATCTTCAGCAGATCGCGCGCGCGATATTCGCTCGCGATCTCGCCGCTGCGCACGAACTTCGTGTGCCATTTGGAATCGTCGGAGACGGCGCGCATGAAGTCGTCGGTCACGCGCACCGAGTTGTTCGCGTTCTGGAAAAACACCGAGCCGTAGGCGGGTCCGTCGAGCGAGCCGTCATAGCCCGCGTCGATCAGCGCCCACGCCTTCTTTTCCTCTTCGACTTTGCACTTGATGAAGTCCTCGACGTCGGGATGGTCGACGTTGAGCACCACCATCTTGGCTGCGCGCCGGGTCTTGCCGCCCGACTTGATCACGCCCGCGGACGCGTCGGCGGCCTTCATGAAAGACAGCGGCCCCGACGCTGTCCCGCCCGACGAAAGCTTCTCGCGCGAGCCGCGAAGCGCCGAGAGATTCACGCCCGAGCCCGAACCGCCCTTGAAGATCATTCCCTCGTTGCGGTACCAGCCGAGGATCGAATCCATGTTGTCGTCGACCTTCAAAATAAAGCAGGCCGAGCATTGCGGTTTGGGTTCGATTCCGACGTTGAAATAGACCGGGCTGTTAAACGAAGCCATCTGGTTGAGCAGCAGATGCGTCAGCTCGGCCTTGAACGTGTCGCGCACGTCAGTCGAAGCGAAGTAGCCCTGGCGGTCGCCCCACAGGCTCATCGTCTCGACCACGCGGCCGATTAGCTGGCGGACCGAACGCTCGCGCTGCGGACTGCCGAGCGGGCCGCGGAAATATTTCGACACGACGACGTTGGTGGCGGTCTGCGACCAGAAGCGCGGAACCTCGACGTCGCGCTGCTCGAACACGACGCGTCCGTCTTCGCCCGAGATCACGGCGCTGCGCAGCTCCCACTCGACCTCGCTCATCGGGTCGACGCCGGGCCGGGTAAAGAAGCGCTCGAGCGCCAACGGATTGCGCGCGATCTGCTGTCCTTGGGGCTGTTGATTGCGCTCTGTAGACTTGCTCGCCATCTTATCCAAATCGACCGCTCCACCCGCCATCGGCCCCACCTCCACCTCTTTGCGTGCCTGTTAAAAACTGCCCCCAGCCCGTTGGGCTAAATCGCCGCTGAGTGCCCTTGGGACCACCACATATAGGGCTGAGCCATTCAGCGGCGTGGGCGGAAATATGCGCTTTCGTATAGGTGGCTGTCAAGTGTGAAAGCCCAACCGGTAGTGTGGAAGACCTTGTGCACAACCTATATATTAGGCTGTGGATAATATTTCGTAAACCATTCGCCCTCGTAGTTCCACTTTTCTTTCGAGGGGCGCAAAATTAGTGTGCCTAATTCACGGACGACGCCCTGAAGATGCTTCCGAACCGATCAAATAAGCATATTTTAGCGCGTCATTTATGGCCGGATTGATCCGCGCTATCGTAAACCCGCGATGGCATCGAAACGTTCGCGTGCTCCGGTCACGATCGCATCGGCCCTACAGCCGATTCTCGATCGGCTGGATATCGAAGGCGAGTTCGGACTCGGCCGCCTGATTCGCGCATGGCCCGAGATCGCGGGCGAGACCATCGCGCGGCGCACCGAGGTGGTGTCGCTCAAGTTCCACACCGCTGTGATTAAAGTTTCGGGCGCGATGTGGATTCAGGAATTGAATCTGATGAAGGCGCAGATCCTCGCGCGGGTGCGCGAGACCGTTGGCGACGATATCGTGCGCGACATCCGCTTTGTCGCCGGACGCCTGTCGCGCAGAAATCCGCCGAAGCTGCGCACCGTGCCGCGTCCGACGCGCTACGCGTTCGAGCTTCCGCCGATTCGCGATCCGGAGTTGAAGCGCGCCTTCGAGCGCCTGATCGAAGCGTGGGGCCGCGCGGGAAACTAGCGGCCGCACACAGTCTGTGGATTGACCCCGATACGCGCCTAGCGCTATTGGCGCGCGTTTGTGGCAAGATTCGCACGAGCAAAATTTTTTCATCCGGAAACATACGGGGACCTATCGATGGCGCAGGAGATCAAAAGCAAGGCGCTCGATTTGGCGCTGAGCCAGATTGAAAAACAGTTCGGCAAGGGCTCAATCATGAAGCTCGGCGAGCAGGCGATCGCGCAGGATATCGCGGTCGTGCCGACCGGCTCGCTCGGACTCGATATCGCACTGGGAGTAGGCGGATTACCGCGCGGGCGCGTGGTCGAGATCTACGGCCCCGAGTCCTCGGGCAAGACCACGCTCGCGCTCGAATGTATCGCCGAGGCGCAAAAGCGCGGCGGCACCTGCGCGTTTATCGACGCCGAGCACGCGCTCGACGCCGCCTACGCGCGCAAGCTCGGCGTCAAGGTCGAAGACCTGCTCATCTCGCAACCCGACAACGGCGAGCAGGCGCTCGAAATCTGCGAGACCCTGGTGCAGTCGGGCGCGATTGACGTGCTGGTGATCGACTCGGTCGCCGCTCTGGTGCCGCGCGCGGAGATCGAAGGCGAGATGGGCGAGCCGCAGATGGGCTTGCAGGCGCGGCTGATGTCGCAGGCGCTGCGCAAGCTGACCTCGATCATCTCGCGCTCGCGCACCATCGTGGTGTTCATCAACCAGATCCGGATGAAGATCGGCGTGATGTTCGGGAATCCGGAAACGACCACCGGCGGCAACGCGCTCAAGTTCTACTCCTCGGTGCGAATCGACATCCGGCGCATCGGCACGATCAAATCGGCGACGGAAGTGATCGGCTCGCGCACCAAGACCAAGGTGGTGAAGAACAAGGTCGCGCCGCCGTTTCGCGAAGCCGAGTTCGACATCCTGTACGGTTCGGGAATCTCGAAAGAGGGCGAGCTGGTCGATATCGGCGCCGACATGAACGTGATCGAAAAACTCGGCGCGTGGTATTCCTACAACGGTGAGCGAATCGGACAGGGGCGCGAGAACGCGCGCGATCTGCTCAGGGCGAATCCTCATCTGGCCGACGAGATCGAAGCCAAGATTCGCGAGAAGCTCGCGGTCAAGCCTGTCGTCCTGCCCGAAGCCGCCGCCGAAGAAGAAGAGCCGCCCGACGAAGCGCCCGCCCCGCCACCGCAAGGCAAAAAGAAGGGCTGAGAGAGAACGGGCGACAGAAAAACACCAAGACACGAAGGCAGAAAAATCGGCCACAAAGACACGAAGACACAAAGAAGAAAGTTTGGCGGGTCTTTCCTACTGGAGAGACCCGCCATTTCATTGTATCTGCATGGTATGCGTGCCTTCGCGGCCGCCCGTTGTTCCTTGGTGTCTTGGTGTCTTTGTGGCCGGTTTGTGTTTTTCTTCTCTTCCTTCGTAGGAATCCCCCGGGAACGCCAATCTCCTGATTGGCGGCTTCTGCCCACGCACGCCAATCGGGAGATTGGCGCTCCCGGGTTTTCCTACATCCCCGCTTGCAGGACCGCGAGGAGCGCCGGGCCGTGGAGCGCGAGCAGGCGCGAGAGCTCGAAGCATAGCCCGAACAGCGCGCCGAAAATTCCGCCGTTGACGCGAATCCAGTCCAGATGCGTCCGCGTCTTGGTCTCGATCTGAAACCGAATCTGGTCGTCGGTCAGCCGCGCCAGGTTGTCCTTGACCATCTGCGTGATCTGGCCGCGGCTCGCCTCGACCGCCCGCCGCACCATCGCCGCCATCATCGCGCTGGCCTTCTCGTGCGCGAAGCTGGCGGGCTTTTGCAGCTCGGCGCCGAGCTCGTGAACCGCGCCTTCGAGCGTGCTCATCAGCTCGGGATCGTCGCGCAGCTCGGGCAGGCGGTGCCGCAGGTTCGCGACGATCCGCGAGCTAAGCGAGCGCACGCCCACCCGGTTGAGCGCCGCGTAAATCCGGGTGAAGGTCTTCGGCAGCACCTTGCGCAGGATCGCATCGAGCCGCTCGAGCGCCTGCTCGGATTCGAGCGCGGCGGTCACCCTATCCATCACGTGCCCGACCGCCTCGCTGCCGAGCACCTCGTCGATTTTAACTTCCGCCAGGTATGCGCCGGCGCGCGCGACCAGGTCCATCTCGCCGAGCTTGCGCCCGATCATTTCGGGCGTGAGCCACTCCTTTTCGATCGTCACCGCGATTCCGTCGATCAGCTTGACCCGGTTTCGCGGCAGCACGCCCGAGTTGGGCAGATACCATCGCCGCTCGAAAATCATCTTGAGCGCGATATAGTCGCATAGCCCGCCGATCAGAGCCGCCTCGCCCATCGCGCGCACGACCTCGCCCGCGATCGACAGCGTGGTGAAGCGCAGGATGATCCAGCCGGCGATATAGCCGACCGCGGAAACGGCGAGCGTCAGATCGCCCTTGCGCGAGAAGAGGAACTCGTTCCAGGTCGCGGGCGCGCGCCGCGCGACGATAACTTGAGCGCTATCCATGGCTAAGATTGTGACCCGACTAGCGCGCTAATCAAGCCGCCCCGATGCAGTCGAAACATTGCTACCGCGCGATACTCGCGCGGCGCATCCGCCTCTGTCATTCACGCGCCCTTCGGCAGGCTCAGGGCAGGCTCCGGCTGCCGCGCGAGGAATCCCTTTTTGGACCAATGCGAAAGTGTAGGAGCCGCGCATCACGATGTGGTAATGCATTCCACACTGCGTCATCAGCAAAAGGAGCGCATCAGTGCGATTACGTGGCGTCTGCGGACTGATTTCGATTGCGGCGGTTCTGGCGTGCGCCGGATGCGCTGGAACGCAGTATGTCCCTTACTCGAACGATTTAGCCGCAACCGAATACGGCCTGAGCCAGCCGTCTCCAGCGCCGCTGAAGCTGTGCCCCGCGCCGGCCGCGCCGAAGGATCTTGCGGCCAAGCCCGGCTTCACGATGCTCAACGTGAATGTCGCCGATGCGGCGCATCAACCGCTCAACGGGCTGAAACAGTCCGACTTCCAGGCATACTCAAAGGCGATGGCGTATCCGATCGCCTATTTCCACACCGACAATGGCGCGGCGCCGGAATCGATCGCGCTGGTGATCGATACTTCGGGCAGCATGCATCCAAAGTTGCCGGCGGTCAGGAAGGCGCTCGGCGATTTCCTCGCCAAGCTCTATCCATGCGACGAAGTCGCGGTGTTCGCGTTCTCGGATCGTCCGTACCGTCTCTTGCCCTTTACCACCGACCATCAAGCCGCCATCCAGCGCCTTTCGATTCTGCAGGCGAACGGTGAGACCGCGCTCTACGATTCGATCGCCGAGGCTATCGGCTATGCCCAGAGCTCAGCAGACTATCCCAACCGCACGATCGTCGTGATCACCGACGGTATGGACAACCAGAGCAAGATGAAGGAGGCCGATCTCGTCGCGAAGAGCAAGTCGAGCGGGGTGCGGATGTTCCTGATTGGGATCGGCGATCCCAACGTACCGTATGGTGAACCGAGTCTCATGATCGGCCCCTTCGTGACGAACACCGGCGCTATCGAGCGCGTCGATGCGAAGGCAATCAACGACCTCGCCGACGCGACCGGCGGACAGGCCTTCATCGTGCCGACGGTGGAGGACAAGGACGACAGCGGCGCGTTCGCAAAGGCGCTCGCATCGATCGGCGCGGCGCTCGGCCAGGGATACTCGCTCGGAATCGTCCTGCCGCCGGGAGTCTCCGCATCGAGCGTGACCGTCGCCGTGCCTTCGCACCCCGATGCCGTCGTAGCGACGCGCGTGATTTCCGCCGCGCAATCTCCGGGTTCCTGAATCTGAATCCGCAGGACGAAAGTTTAATGCAGGGTGGGAGTAAGCACAGGCCAAGTAGTGTCTTCGCAGCACTCATATACTTCCGACCTTGATGCAGTGACTTACCAGTCATGGCACGTGAGATAGTGGCGCGGGCGTCTCGCCCGTGGGAGACGAGTGCGCCGCAGGCGCACTCCACCAATGGATCTCTCTTATCGGCAGCGGGTGAGTGGAATGGTTCCCGCGCTGTGCGCCTGCAGCGCCCTCAATTCATTGGTGAGGCGCGCCTTCGGCGCGCCCGTCTCCCACGCGCGAGACGCCCGCGCCACTATGACTTTGCGCTTTGAACACAATACTCATACCGCCTCGATTTTCATGGCAGGATAACAATCGAGCCGGATGACAGCTAAGTAAGGATGCGCGACAATCGAAAGTCCCGTTCGAAACGGCAGGAAAGAAGAACCGTGCCAGTGGGCAGGCGCGGCTCGCTTGGCTAAGATAAACTCCTCATGCGCTGGACTACCGCCAATATCCGTCAGTCGTTCCTCGATTTCTTCAAGGATCGCGGACATACCGTCGTGCCTTCGTTCTCGCTGGTGCCCAAGGGCGATCCGACGCTGCTGTTCGTCAACGCCGGGATGGTTCCGTTTAAAGACTATTTCCTGGGCGTGCGCACCCCCCCGCATCGCCGCGTCGTCGACGCGCAGAAATGCCTGCGGATCAGCGGCAAGCACAACGACCTGGAAGCCGTGGGCCGCGATACCTACCATCACACGTTTTTCGAGATGCTCGGCAACTGGTCGTTCGGCGATTACTACAAGACCGAAGCGATCGCCTGGCACTGGGAGCTCGTCACCAAAGTCTGGGGCGTTGATCCCAAGCTGCTCTACGCGACAGTGCACAAGGACGACGACGAGGCCCGCGGCATCTGGCTCAAGATGGGCGTGCTGCCGCCCGAGCGGATCCTGACTTTCGGCGACAAGGAAAATTTCTGGGAGATGGGCGAGACCGGGCCGTGCGGTCCCTGCTCCGAGATCGATATCGATCGCGGCGCGGCCGCCTGTGACGGCGCCGCTCATCCCGGAGTCGCGTGCGCGGTCAACGTCGACGGATGCGAGCGGTTTATCGAGCTCGGCAATCTCGTTTTCATCCAGTACAACCGCGACGCATCGAAAAAGTTGACCCCGCTGCCGATGAAATGCGTCGATACCGGCACCGGCCTCGAGCGCGTCGCGGCAGCGCTGCAGAGCCTCGAAACCGGCCGCGTCCTCGGCAACTACGATATCGATCTGTTTCGAGATATCATACGTATCATAGAACAAATTGTATTCTATGAGGGTGGTGCTCGACCGTATGGCGCCCTAGTGGAAATGGACATTTCTTACCGGGTCATCGCCGACCATGCACGCGCAATTAGCTTTCTGATCGCCGACGGCGTTGTTCCCGGAAACTCTGATCGCGAGTATGTTCTGAGGCGGCTCATTCGACGGGCCGCCCGCCACGGTCGTCGGTTAGGTCTACAAAAGCCGTTTCTTGCGCGCGTTTGTCACGCCGTCGGCCAGGCAATGTCGTCGGGTTATCTCGAGCTTGTCGATAAGAGCGGCGTCATAGCGAACGTCGTTACCGCCGAGGAAAAACGGTTCTTAGAAACGCTAGATCGCGGTATGGACGAGCTCATAGTCACCAAGAACCGACTCTTGGTTGACCAAAACGCGCTGTTCCGCGGATGGAGGGAACGCGGAAACCCCAAGCCGGTTCTGCCCGGCGCCGTCGCCTTTAAGCTCTACGACACGTATGGTTTTCCGCTCGACCTCACGCAGGACATCCTGCGTGACGACAACATCGAAGTCGACATCGATGAGTTCGACCGCCTGATGAAAGAGCAGCGCGAGCGCTCGCGCACGGACAGGCTTGAGCCGCGACCTTCTGACAGGAGCTTTGGCGCGAGACCAGATGCCAAGTCTGAGTTCATTGGATACACACGCTATTCAGCTGAATCCGAGTTGGTAGGCAGAGGAACGAGCTCCGAGCGCGGCACCGATGAACTTGTCGAGTTAGTCACCGCGGAAACACCCTTCTACCCTGAAGGCGGCGGCCAGACTGGTGATCGCGGCGTTATTGAATTCGAAACAGGCGCGATCTTCGAGGTCAGCGAAACGCGTAAGCGCGACGGCCTGATCATACATGTGGGGCACTTACTGCGTGGCGATATTCGTGAAGTTCAGTTTGGTGCGCGCCTCAAGCTAACTATCGATCGCGGACGCCGCGACGCCGCGATGCTCAATCATTCGGCCACCCACATCCTGCATTACGCGCTGCGCGATATTCTCGGCACGGGAGTGCATCAGGCGGGCTCGCTGGTCTCGCCGGAGCGGCTGCGCTTCGATTTCGCGCATCAGGGGCCGGTCGGCGAGGATAACCTGATCACGATCGAAGAGGAGATCAACGCGCGTATCCGCGAGAACGCCGCCGTCACGGTCGAGGAGATGGCCTACGACGACGCGATCAAGGCGGGCGCGCTCGCGTTTTTCGGCGACAAGTACGGCGACGTTGTCCGCGTGGTGCGGATGGGCGATTTCTCGGTCGAGCTATGCGGCGGCACCCACGTCTCGCGCACCGGCGATGTCGGCTTCTTCAAGCTCGAAGCCGAGTCGGGAGTCGCGGCGGGAGTCCGCCGCGTTGAGGCGGTGACGGGCCAGGGCGCGCTCGAATCGATCCGCCGCCAGGAAAAAATTCTCGACGAAATCGCGGGCAAGCTCGGCGCGCGCGATTCCGCCGCGCTCGATCGGCTGGAAAAAATTCTCGCGCGCGAAAAAGAGCTCGAAAAGAAACTTCGAGCTCTCGAACAGAAACTCGCGTCGGGCGCTGCCGGAGCAACCTCGGCGGACGAAACCGTGCGCGAGGTCGGCGGCATCAAGGTAGTCACCCGCCGCGCCGACGGCGTCGATCCGCGCGCGCTGCGTGAGATGGCCGATCGGATGCGCCAGAAATATCCGTCGTCGGTAATCGCGCTCGGCTCGGACACCGGAGACGGCAAGGTTGCGCTGCTGGTCGCGGTGACGCCGGACCTGACCGCGCGGATCAAAGCCGGCGATATCGTAAAGCAGATCGCGCCGATCATCAGCGGCACCGGCGGCGGCCGCCCCGACCTCGCGCAAGCCGGCGGCCGCGACGCCACCAAGCTCGACGAAGCACTCGCAAAGATCACCGACCTGATTCGATAAGCTGCGAGCTCTCGCGCGTTGCCCCTTCTGTCATTCCCGCGCGCGTGGCTGCCGCGCGCGAGGAATCCCGGATACTCCCCGCTCCGCTTTCTTCCAGGAAACATGATTGGAGTCTTAGGTGGCACGGGCTTTAGCCTGTGGCCCGCACCGGCTAAAGCCGGTGCCACTTGAAACCCCGCGCGAGTGCGAGGTTCGCCGGCCGTCTTTCTCACTTGGCGGGTCGCGGACCGCCGCGTGACTCGTTACTGCTAGCGTGACGGTTTGCTCACCGTCCCGACCGTCTTCGGTGATGCTGGCCGGACGCCCACCAATGAAAACGAAAAGAACCGGGATTCCTCGCGCGGCAGCCACACGCGGGAATGACAAAAATGCAAGCGCAGAACAGCCATCTGATGACTCATCGGTTCATCAGAATTAATCCACTGGTCACCCGCTCCCGCCGGATTCACAACGCCTCCGCGATCGACTAGGATCAATCAACTGCCGCGATGCGGCGCGAGAGGCTTGGCAATTTCAGAAGCAATTAACCGCGATTCGCACGCTCCCCACGATTCACTCGATTCGCTCGAACTCCACTTCGACGACCCGCGCCTGTTCACCGATCTGCTCGGCCAGCACGACGCGCATCTGCGCACGCTCGAATCCGCGCTCGGAGTGAGAATCAGCGGCGCCGGAACCGCGCTCAAGATTTCCGGCCCGCATTCCGAGCAGGCGCTCGCGGGCAAAGTCCTGGGCGAGCTGTACGATCTGCTGAAACGCGGCTACCCGATCTATCCGAGCGACGTCGAGTACGCCCTGCGAATCCTGCGCGGCGACCGCAACGCCGAGTTGAAGGATATTTTCCTCGACACGATCTACGTCTCGGCGCACAAGCGCGTGATCTCGCCCAAGTCGCTCAACCAGAAGGCGTATATCGACGCGATTCGCGCGCACGATATCGTGTTCGGAATCGGCCCCGCCGGAACCGGCAAGACTTACCTCGCGATGGCGATGGCGCTGGCGGCGCTGATGAAAAACCAGGTCACGCGGATGGTCCTGTGCCGGCCCGCGGTCGAAGCCGGAGAGAAACTCGGCTTCCTGCCCGGCGACCTCGCCGAGAAAGTTAATCCGTACCTGCGCCCGCTCTACGACGCGCTGCACGACATGGTCGATTTCGACCGCGCGCGCCGGATGCTCGAGCGCGGCACGATCGAAGTCGCGCCGCTGGCCTTCATGCGCGGCCGCACGCTCAACGATTCGTTCATCATCCTCGACGAAGCGCAGAACACCACCTCCGAGCAGATGAAAATGTTTCTGACCCGGATGGGCTACAACTCGAAGGCGGTCATCACCGGCGACGTGACGCAAATCGATCTGCCGAGCGGCAAGCTCTCGGGGCTCAAGGAAGCGCGCACCGTGCTGGCCGACACGCCGGGAATCAAGTTCGTCCACTTCACCGACCGCGACGTGGTGCGCCATCGCCTGGTCTCCGCCGTGATCCTCGCCTACGAGTCGTTCAACGCCGACGGCTCGACCTCACGCCCGGACGACGATCGATCGCGGAGCTAGAGCTTAAGTGACGGTCGGGTTCCGAGCCGATACGGCGCGCGCCGGCCGTTACGCCAGTGCGATACGATCCGATGCGGCGCAAACGCTGCGCGCGATCGGACTTGCGCGCTGCGAGCTCTCGGTCGCGATTGTCGATAACGACGCGATCCGCGCGCTCAACCGCGAATACCGCGGCAAAGACCGGCCGACCGACGTGCTTTCGTTCTCGCAGGTGGAAGATCCGGGCGCGCCCCCGCCCGATCCGGCCGCGCTGATCGACGATCCGGCGACGATCCTCGGCGACGTCGTGATCTCGCTCGACACCGCGCTCGCGCAGGCGCGCGCTCAGGGCGTCACCGCGCGCGAGCGCCTGCGCACCCTGCTGATCCACGGCGTGCTGCACCTTATCGGCTACGACCACGAGCGCTCGCCCGGCGACGCGCGGCGGATGTTCGCGCGCGAGCGCGAGATCGCGGCGGCGCTAGCGGCCTCGCGCAGGCGGAGCGCTCGGCGATGAAACGCGGCGCGCGCGATCTGAAGACGGCCGCGATGCTGACGCATTTCACTCGCGCGTCTAAAGCCGGCGCCGCGATTGATAATCTCATCGCGATCCTCGAGCATCAGGTGATTCGCGGCGGACGCAGGATGGTGCGCGGCGGCGTATCCGCGGTATGCCTGTTCGACGCCGCGCTGTCCGATTTGCGCGCGATTCTGGTGCGCAAGAATCGGCGGCGCTACGAGCCCTATGGGATCGCGATCGATCGCGGCTACGCCTTCGCTCACGGCGCGCGGCCTGTCATCTATCTGCCGTGGCGCGAGGCGAAAGAGATCGTCGCGCCGCGAGAGCATTGGCGCGTCGTGAGTATCGAGCTCGACCGCAATCCCCGGGTCGATTGGACGCACGAGCGCGAATGGCGCGCGCCCGGCGACCTTCCGCTCGACCCGCGAGCCTCGGCGGCGCTGGTTGAAAACTGGCGCGACGTGGATACGATCTACGACCACTTCGGCGGCCGTCCGCCGTGCGCCGGAGTGATACCGCTCAGCGAATTGTTTGGCGCATGATGTCATCGAACTTCCTCAACCGATTCGCGCTGTGCGTCGCAAGCGGCCTCGCGCTGGGCATGGCGTTTCCGAAATTCGATCTCGCGCTGCTCGCGTGGGTGGCCTTCGTGCCGCTGTTCTACGCGATCGAGGGCGAGACGCTGGGCCGCGTCTTCGGATGGGCCTTTCTGGCCGGCTTCGCCAGCTTCGCGACCTCGATGTACTGGATCGTGGTGCCGCTGCACGATTTCGCCGACGTGCGAATCGAATTCGCGCTGCTGCCGATGCTCCTGCTCGCAGCGGTGATGGCGCTGTTCAGCGGCTTCGCGATCTGGATCGGTGCGGCCACCGCGCGCCGCCTGAGAATCTCGATCGCCGTGACGATGCCGATAGCGTGGGCCGCGGTCGAATTGCTCCGCACCTATTTTCCGATCGGGTTTCCATGGAACCTGCTCGGCTACACCGCCTATCAGCATCTCGAGCTGATACAGTTCGCCGAATTCACGGGAGTATACGGCATCTCGGCGCTGATCGTGTTTTTCAATGCCGTCGTCTATCTGGTCCTGCTGCGGCGCGGCGGCGCGCGCGCACAGGCGGTGAGCTTATCAGTGCTGACCGGGCTGATGATCGTGGTCCTCGGCTTCGGCGCGTGGAGGCTTGCCGATCTGGGCAGCGAAAAGCCCGCCGGAACGATCCGGGCCGCGATGGTGCAAGCGGATATCCCGCAGTCGCTCAAATGGGATCCGAATTTTCTGCCGCAGAGTTTCAAGATCTATCAGGATGAAACCACGGCGATCGCAAAACGCGGCGCCGACCTGATCGTATGGCCCGAAGCGGCCGCCGCGTTCTACTTTCAACCCGATGATCGCTATCCGCCGGAGTTCGCCTCCGACGACGCCTATCGCACCGCGCTGCTCGCGCTCGCGCGCTCGACCGGCGTTCCGATTTTGTTCGGCGCCCCGGCACTGGCGGAGCGCGATGGCCGCCTGGGATTCTATAATCGCGCCTACCTGGTTTCCGCCAAGGGCGACGTCGTCGCGCACTACGATAAGATGCAGCTCGTGCCGTTCGGCGAGTACGTGCCGTTTCGTCCGGTGTTGGGATTTATCGTCCGCCGCGTCGTCCCCGGGCTCGATTCGATGTTCGCCGGAACCGAGCAGACGCTGTTCCCGCTCGGCAACGCGAAGCTCGGCGTGCTGATTTGCTACGAGAGTATCTTTCCCGATCTGACCCGTCGCGAAGTCAGAGACGGCGCCGACGTGCTGGTCAATATCACCAACGACGCCTGGTACGGAAAAAGCTCCGCGCCCTACCAGACGCTCGCGATGGCAGCGATGCGCTCAGCCGAGACCAAGGTCCCGATGATTCGCGCGGCCAACACGGGAATCACGGCGGTAATCAAGCCGAGCGGCGAGATCACCGAGCGCACTCCAATCTTCGAGCGCGGAACCGAAATCGGCCTGGTCGAATGGCGCCCGGTCCGCACCTTCTACACTATCGTCGGCGACCTCTTCGCGGATCTCTGCTTCCTCCTGACCGTCCTCGCCCTCCTCGCCGCCTGGCTCTTCCCCCGCAAGCTAAAACCACTCGCGGCGCTGGCCGAAACCCTCTCGACGCAGAACGGCCACTCCCGCGCCACCCATTAAGTCGCGCGAGGATCTGTGGCATTATCTGGGAGTAGCAACGTCCAGGCGCACGCACGATGACGGAAACTGAAATAATTTTTACGATCGAAGAGTCCGCCGACGGCGGATATGAGGCCCGCGCGCTCGGCCATCCATTGTTCACCGAGGCGGACACGCTCGACGAGTTGAAGCAGATGATCCGCGATGCGGTTCGCTGTCATTCGACGAGCCGACCCGTCCATAGCGGCGCTACTTAGTATCGACAGTTCTCGACGCTGACGTGTCATTCCCGCGCGCGTGGCTGCCGCGCGCGAGGAATCCCGACGAGGGGCCCGTGCATGTGGTGTTAGCTTCGAGCACGGCCGCCTCGGGATTTCTCGCCGGAGCCTGCCCTGAGCAACGCCGAAGGGGCTCGAAATGACGATTGCAGGCTCGGCTGAGGCTACAGTACCCATGCACGAAGCTCACATGCGTCATTTCGACCGAAGGGAGAAATCCCGAGGCGTCCATGCACTCAACCGGGAGCTGCGTAAAGGTCAAGGGCGAGCACGGGATTCGTCGCGCGGCAGCCGCGCGCGGGAATGACACCCCTAGGACGCGCGCAGCCCATTAAGTCGCGCGAGGATCTGTGGCACAATACAGAGTTCGCGGAAGGCCGTGCGACCGCGCGAGGTGATTCATGATCAGCGATATGCGACAAGAGCTCGCCGACTTCGAGGATCGCGCCGATAAGCTCGGGAGGCGTCTTTGACGTCCCCGGACTGAACGCCCGCCAGAACCAGCTTCTAGAACAATCCAGCAAGCCCGATTTCTGGGATCGGCCCGAGGCCGCCCAAGCCGCGCTGCGCGAGCAGGACCAGATCCGCGAACGTCTCTCCGGCTTCGAGCGCCTGAAAAAACGGCTCGACGAAGCGCGCCTGTTCCTCGAGATGGCGGCCGAGGAAGCTCCCGCCGAAAGCGGCAAGGACGGCAAGGAGGACAGCGAGGCCGCGCGCGAGGCGGCTGCCGCACTCGACTCCGCGCGCGAGGAGCTCAAGCAGCGCGAGTTCGAGGTGATGCTCGGAGGCGAGTTCGATCGCCTGGGCGCGATCGTCTCGATTCATCCGGGCGCCGGCGGAATGGAGGCGCAGGACTGGGCCGAGATGCTGCTGCGCCTGTATCTGCGATGGGCCGAGCGGCGCGGCTTCAAGACCGAGATCGCCGACCTCCAGCCCGGCGACGGCGCCGGAATCAAGAACGCCACTTTCGAGGTCGAGGGCGATTTCGCTTACGGCTACCTGCGCGCCGAGGCTGGAATCCATCGCCTGGTCCGCATCTCTCCTTATGACGCCAACGCGCGGCGGCATACCTCGTTCGCCTCGGTGTTCGTGTTCCCGGCGATCGACGACAAGATCGAGGTGACGATCAATCCCGCCGACTTGCGCATCGATACCTATCGCGCTTCGGGCGCCGGCGGCCAGCACGTCAACAAGACCGACTCGGCGGTGCGGATGACGCATATTCCGAGCGGGATCGTCGTGACCTGCCAGAACGAGCGCTCGCAACACAAGAACCGCGCGATGGCGATGAAGATTCTGCGCGCGCGGCTGTTCGAGCTCGAAGAGCGCAAGAAGCGCGAGGAGCTCGAGAAATTCAGCAAGGACAAAAAAGAGATCGCGTGGGGCAGCCAGATCCGCTCCTACGTCCTGCAGCCCTACCGTATCGTCAAGGACCATCGCACCGGAGTCGAGATTGGCAACACCGACGCGGTCCTCGACGGCGCGATCGATCCGTTTATCGAGGCCTACCTGATGGGCGTGCGCAAGGGCGACGCCGCCGCCGAGCCGAGCTAGACAGCAGCGGTTGCGTCCGACTCGCGGCACGAGCAAAGTTGCATTACGAAACTGACGACGCGCCCGCTCCGGCGCGGCTAATTCCTGGAGGATAATCCCCATGCTCGATCTTTACTTCTGGCCCACGCCCAACGGCTACAAAATCACGATGCTGCTGGAAGAGCTCAGCCTCAAATACAACATAGTGCCGGTCAATATCGGCAAGGGCGATCAGTTCGAGCCGGAATTTCTGAAAATCAGTCCCAACAACAAGATGCCCGCGCTGACGGATTCCGAGGGTCCCGGCGGCAAGCCGATCTCAATCTTCGAATCCGGCGCGATCATGATTTACCTGGCCGAGAAGCACGGCAAGTTCATGCCCACCGAGCCGCGCGGCAGGTACAACGTGCTGCAGTGGCTGATGTTCCAGATGGGCACCGTCGGCCCGATGCTCGGGCAGGCGCATCATTTCCGCCGCTACGCGCCCGATCAGATCAAGTACGCGATCGATCGCTACACCAACGAGGCCTCGCGCATCTACAACGTGATCGATCGCCGGCTCGAGGAAGGCGAGTACCTGGCCGGCGACTACTCGATCGCCGACATGGCGACTTATCCGTGGCTGGTGCCGCACAAGATGCAGGGCCAGGAGCTCGACGCGTATCCCAATCTCAAGCGATGGTACGAAGCGATTCGCAGCCGCCCCGCCACGCAGCGCGGCTTCGCGGTGATGGCCGACACGGTCGAGAAGATGCGCGCGGCGGCGCTGGAGCGGCAGA
Organism: uncultured delta proteobacterium; assembly: GCA_963801665.1. Taxonomy (GTDB): domain Bacteria; phylum Desulfobacterota; class Binatia; order Binatales; family Binataceae; genus JBARDN01. The sequence goes on from CAWDFL010000001.1 coordinate 395,484, forward strand.
AACCCCACGACCAGGAATCGTGGAATAACTTGTTCGGCAACAAGCAGTTCGAAAAGCGCTGACGGATCCGCGCGCGGTTACTTGTGCGTCAAGACGCCGCGCGAATCTGAAGTGGACGGCGAGCATCAACCCTCCGAACTTTCGCCGCGTGCGATAGTTCGGGAAATGGTGCTCTGCGCCGCAACGCTGACGCTGTGGCCAATCCTGAAGGATGACGCGCGCGGCACTCCCGACGATCGGATGCGCGCGCTCGAGCTCGCGCCGGTCATCGGACTGGCGGTCGGCGTCGTGCTCGCCGTGATCGATCGCGCGCTTGTCCCGCTGCTGTCTCCCGCGGCGCGATCGATAGCGATACTCGCGATCGCGTTCGCGGCGATGCTGGGGTTGCCGTCGCGCGGAATCGCCGACACCGCCGAGGCGCTGCGCCAGGGCGCGCGGGTCGGACCCACAGGGCTGTCGCGAATCGGTCCTCTCGGCGCTATCGTCGCGATAGCCGCGTTCGCTCTGGAAGCCATCGTGCTCGCGCGAATCGTTTCTCCGGCCGGGCGCGCTAGCGCGATCGTGATGTCGCAGATGCTCGGGCGATTCGCAATCGTTCCGGTCGCTTACGGTCTGCGGCCGCTGGAACGATGGGGCCTCGGGCTGCCCTATGAAGACGCGGTCACCTTTCGCGAGTTCGGCGTCGCAAGCGTGATCGCGCTCGGCCTGACCACAATTCTCTACCAGAATATCGGTCTGATCGTGGTGGTCGCGTTCGCGATCGCGGTGTTGCTGATGCGCCTGGTGTTCAGCCGCAGACTTGGCGGCGTGGCCGGATACACGCTCGGCGGCGCGAGCGCGATCGCGGAGCTGGCCGTCCTCGCAACCGTCGCGGCGCTGGTGCGCTAGCGGTTGCGCTCCATCGCGCCGCGCCAGACTCGCTCGACCTCGGCTCGCAACTCCTCGATCGTGCCGTCGTTTTTGATCATGAGAGTCGCGTAGCGCATGCGCTCCGTGTCGGAGAGCTGCGCGCGGATGCGCGCCTCGGTCTGCTCTCGCGTCATCGCGCGGTCGCGCTCGACGCGCTCGATCACGCGCTCGCGCACGGCGGTCACCAGCCAGATCTCGTCGCACATCGGCATCCAGTTGGCCTCGATCAAGATAGCCGCCTCGACCACGATCGGCCGCGCCTCGCCGCGCGCCCGGATTTCGCCAACCGACTTGCGCAGCGCGTCGAGAGTCGCGGGCCATACGATATCGGTCAACGTCTTCAGCTTTTCAGGCCGCGCAAAAACGATCGGGCCGAGTTTTTTGCGATCGATCTCGCCGTCAGCATCGAGGATCTCGCGGCCGAACGCTTCCACGACTTTGCCGTACGCGGGTCCGCTGGGAAGGTAGGTCGAATGCGCAACCTTGTCCGCGTCGAGGCTCGGCGCGCCGAGCTCCGACAATATTTTCGCGACCGTGCTCTTGCCCGATCCGATTCCGCCCGTCAGTCCAATTGTCAACATCTCGATTCCTCTCCTGCACTCGTGTTCAGAGACTGTCGATTTTCCCGCAAACCGTCCGCCGGTGTCATCCTGCCATGAAAGTGTGGGGGAGCGATGACTATCGTAGTCTCAGTCGGGCCGTTGATCGTCATTCCGAGCCTTGGGCGAGGAATCCCGAGACGTCCGTGCTCCGAGTCCACGCCTCATGCAGCGCCTTCTCGTTCCCGGACGAGGGTCCGCTGCATGGACGCCTCGGGATTTCTCGCGCAGCGCTCGAAATGACGGCCGGGGGCTTGGCTGAGATTACGATTTTCATCGCCCTCCACTTTCATGGCAGGATGACGGATAAGATTCGGCGCTTATCGACACTCTCGTTCACGCGCGCGAGCCACCCGCCGCGGCGCTGCTCCACGCTTGCATATCGTATAGATGATTGAAAAACCCGCCGTGTGCGCGCAACTCGGCGAAGGTGCCCGATTCCTCGATCACGCCATCGCGCAAAACCAGGATCCGGTCGGCGTTCTGGATCGTCGAAAGGCGATGCGCGATCACCAGCGTGGTGCGCCCGCGCATCGCTTCTTCCACCGCCGCCAGCACCAGCGCCTCGGTCTCGGTGTCGAGCGCGCTTGTCGGCTCGTCCATGATCAGAATCGGCGCGTCTTTCACCAGAGCGCGTGCGATCGTGACGCGCTGCACTTCGCCTTCTGACAGAGTGTGTCCGCCCGCGCCGACGGTTTCATCGAGTCCGTTCGGCAGCTTTGCGATTATCGGCTCCAGGCGTGCCATCGCGGCCGCGCGTGCGACCGCGGCCTCGGCGACTTCGGGATTTCCGAAAGCGATATTGAGCCGGAGAGTTCCGCCCAGCACCAGCGGCGGCTGCATCACCATCGCGATATTCCGCCTGAGCGACGCGAGCGTCGCCTCGCGCACGTCCACTCCGTCGATCCTAATCGCGCCGGATTGCGGATCGTAGAATCGCGCCATCAACGACGCCATCGTGGTCTTCCCCGCTCCGCTCGGACCGACGATCGCGATCTTCTGTCCGGGGCGCGCGCTGAAGCTGATTCCCGACAGAACCGGACGGCCCGGTTCGTAACCGAATACGACCTGATCGAACTCGATTTCGCCGCGCACGCGGCCCAGCGCCCGCGCGCCCGGCGCGTCTTTAATCTCGGGATCGATCGCCAGCAGTTCCAGGCATCGGCGCAGCCCCGCCTTCGCGCCCTCGACCTGGCCGTAGGTTTGAAAAATCTGGTTGACCGGCACGTAGAGCGACGCGAGGTAAGTCGTGAACACGATCAGGTCGCCGATCGAGAGCCGCGCTTCGAGCACGTGGCGCGCTCCGAGATAGATCACGCACGCGGTGCCGATCGCGATCATCACGTTGACGCCGCCCGAGTAGAGCGTCTGAAAAGTGTACAGGCGAAGATTCTCGCCCAGGCTTTCGCTGCTGGCGCCGACGAATTCGCGGTACGAGCTCTCTTCGCGCGTGAACGCCTGCACCACGTGAATCGCGGAGAGCGCGCGATGCGCCACGGTGTACATCGTGCTCTCTTTCACGCGCGATGCGCTCGCGAGCCGATCGATCCGTCCGCTGATCGACGTGATCAGGACGAACAACAGCGGCACGACCGCGAGCGCGACAATCGTCAACGTCGCGTCGATCCTGATCATCACCGCGAACATCCCGCCGAGCAGCACGATCGACGCGAGCACCGGGAAAAATCCATTCATCGCGATCGTCTGGACCGAGAATGTGTCGTACGTGATCCGCACCATCAGGTCGCCGATTTCGCGGCGGCGATGAAACGCGAGCGACAACCGCTGCAGGTGATCGAACAGGCGCGCTCGCAGATCGTTCACCATCCGCTGCCCGATCGAGATCGTCAGGTAGTTGTTGACCACGTTGATGATTCCGAGAATGGCGTAGATTGCGACCAGCCCCGCGCATGCCGCGAGCAACAGCTCGCCGCGCGTCATCGCGGGAATCCATCGGTTTGCGACCGGCGCGCCGCCGAGCACGTTGTCGATTACGATCTTGAGCGGCCACGGCTTCAGCACCTCGGCCGACGACGCGAGCATCACGCCCGCAACCGCAATCAGCAGCCGCCCGAGGTATGGGCGCATCCGGCGCAGCACTTGCCCATAGAGCGCGAGCGACCCCATCAGGCGCCGTCTCCCGATCCCGATGGTTCGCCAAGCGATACGGCGAGCGCCTTTGCGGCCTCGGTAGCGGACGCGACGATCGAGGCTGCGAGGCGCCGCGCGCGCAAAAGCGCGAACCCGCCGATCGCCAGCGCCGACAGGAACACCGCCACCAGAGATTCGTCGAGCGAAAGTCCCGCCGCCATCAGCACCACGAATACGCATCCTGCCACGACCAGCGCGCGGCGAGGGTCGGCGCGCATCCGCCACTTCAGCGCGACGCGTCCATGCTCCCGCGTGATCGCGTTGAGCGGCGCGCGAATCATCGGGGGAACAATCGCTTCCAGATCATATGACTGGAAGCCGTCGGTCACCGCGACGGCGAACCCGCGTCGAATCAGCGCGCGCCGCATCTCAATCAGCACCGCCGCCGACTCGACCGGCCGCGCCGGGTCGTCGCTTGATGGAGCAAAGCCGATAGTGCCGCTCATGCCGGGCGCCGCCAAATCGTCGTTGGCGATTTCCTCGATGCTCCATTTCACGCGCTCGCGCGCGATGCTTCTTTGGAGGGGGCCGAGCAGGTTGAGCACCCACAGCCGGATGCGCGCGATCGGTCCGCGAAAGCGACGCGGCAATGGCGCGCGTGCCGCGCCGAGCCCCGCGACGATCATCGAAATCACGATACCCGCCGCGCCGAGCACGGCCAGCGGACGGCTGAATGTACCGAGGATGATCAAAACGATCGCGGCGGCGACCCACTGGATCGAGAGCGCCAAATCAGCCGCGGGCTGCAGGCTGGCATTCGGATAGACTGTCTGAAAGAGACCGCGCCCGAACGCGCCGTAATAGACTCGCGCACCGCTGAAGATTCCGCCGAGCCCGGACCCGCGCGCGTAGATCGCGGCGCCCGCTCCCGCGCGCAGCGGATAGCGGCGATAGAGCGTTCCCTCGCCGCTCCCGTAGCCGCGTTGCTGCGCCAGGTAAGCGCTGAGCGACGCGCGGCGCTCGTGGATCACAGTCGCTCCAGGAGCGGACGCGAGAATTTCGCCGCGCTCGGCGAGCCGCCACGAGAGATCGACATCGTCGCCTGCGGTGGTGAAGTCCGGATCGAATCCGCCTGGCCGAGCGCAGCGCGGCCCGGGTGATCGCCATATTGCAGCCGCACAATTGCGCAAGCCGATCGCCACCGGCGCGAACCTCGCAAGGCAAACCGGGAGCGGCCGCCATTGCGGCTGCCTTCGCCTTCTTCGGCGCGGGCGCGAAGTTCGGCCCGCCCGCCGCGGCGGCGCCGCGGCGCGTGAGGCACTCAACCAGATGATATAGCCAGTCGCGATCGGCGCGCGCGTCGGCGTCGAGGAACGCGACGATCTCGCCGGTCGCCGCGTCGATTCCCGCATTGCGCGCGCCGCCGAGCCCGCGATGGTCCACGCGGACGACGCGCGCGCCGCCCTGCTCTGCGATCTGCGCGGTCGCGTCGGTCGAGCCGTCATCGACGACTATAGTTTCGTAATTCGGATAGTTCTGGACGCGCAGTGATGCGAGGCAATCGCCAAGCGTCGCCGCCGCGTTGTACGCCGCCACCACGACCGAGACGCGCGGAGTCGCCGCCATCGCGGGCGGAAGATCGCTCTTGAAAATTTCGCCGAGCGCCGTGAACGCCTGCTTGGGCTTGCGCTCGCGCGTGACCAGGCCGAAGGCCCAGTCGGTAATCTCCGCGCCGCCGGTATGCCATTCGTCGGTGAATGCGAACACGATAAAGCCCGACAGCCCAAGCTTGAAAGCCGCGCGCGCCTGCCATGCGAGGATCTCAGCCTGATGCGCTTCGCCTTCGCGGATCGTGTCAATCCCGGTTTCGCTCAGGATGAGCGGGCGATCGCCGGTGCTCGATAGCAAGTGAGTCAGGTAGCGCCGATAGTCAGTTTCTTTATGTAGATATACATTGAAAGAAACTATATCCAGAAAACTCAGATCCAGATATTCCGCCGATGGATAGTTCGAGTAGGTAAAGAGCCCGTCGGGGTCGCTCTGCTTGCCGATATCGCAGAGCTCGGCGAGGAAGCCGCTGACCGCCGCCGGACCGTGCCATCTGACGATATCCGAGCGCACCTCGTTGCCCAGGCTGTAGGCCGCGATCGTGTCGCCGTGTTTGCGCATCGCGAGGACGCCCTTGCGAATCGTCTCGCGGATTTCGCGCATCATCTGGGGCGAGTCGAGAAACGCCATGTGGAACGGCCACGGAATCCCGACCATCAGGCGCAGCTCCGCGCGCGCCGCCTCTTCGATCATCCATTCGGGCGGAGGCACATAGCAGCGCACGAGATTCGCGCCGAGCTCGCGCATCAGCACGAAATCCGCGCGCACGCGATCCGGCTCGGGATAGCGCTCGCCACTTAAGTTGGGCGCAAACGGGCCGTAGGAGACTCCGCGCGCGAAAAATTTGCGCTCGCCGTCGAATAGATATTTCCCGCGCGCTGCCAGCCGAGCCATGACCGATGAGCTAATCGCAATCGATGATCTCGCGCAACGCGGCGCCTCGCGCGGTAGCGGGTCAGTTTGACTGACCGCCATTCCTCCAGAGAGCATCATCGCGGTTCATTGTTGCAACGTTTTCTGAATGTCATTCCCGCGCGTGGCTGCCGCGCGAGGAATCCCGGAGCGGCTATGCTCCGGTGCCTACATTACACACTGCAGCCCATCGCTCGGGATTTCCTTCGGCCTTGCTCAGAGTTTGTGAGCGAATTGGCAATTAGGCGGATAATTCGCCGCAGGCTGAGTCTGCGAGCGGTTCAACAGGGTCGGTGGTGGACTAGTTATATGGTTGGTGCTTGGTAGTTTTTCAGTTCACAGCCAGCCCATGCTGATAGCCCGTAAAATGTTGTAAGTGAGCGCCGACCACAGCGCGATGGTGAGAACTTTGCCGCTCCCGCGCACCAGCAGGCGGTGCAGACCGCGGTAGGTTTTCAAGTCGGCGTTAAGCGTCTCGACGGTGGCGGCGCGCTGTTGGTAGATCTGCTTGCCCTCGGCCGAAGCCATGCGCCGGCGATATTCAGCGATGACCGGACTATCCTCGGGATGCGGCTCGGCCGGGTCGAGTTTATAAGTCGCATTGCCCTTGAGCAGCGGGGAATACACTTCCACCCCGCGCGCGGCTACCCGCTCGACGCCTTTGAGGTCTCGATACCCGCCGTCGATCAGCACCTGCTGCGGCAGGCACCCGGTGCGCTGCTCGAGCTGCGCCAGCATCGGCTCCAACTGTTGGTTGTCGGTGCCCTGGTTGGTGACCGCGACCCCCACCACGATCCGGCTTTCGACGTCACCGCAAAGTTGCACGTTATACGCGGGACGAAAGCCGCCGTCGGCCATCTTCATCACCCGCGCCTCGGGATCGGTGGTGGATACTCGTGGCTCAGACTTGCGCTTTTTCTTCAGCGCGGCGACCGCGGGCAATTCCTTCAACGCCTGTTCCACCCGCGCTTCGCGCTCCCGCGCGGCGCTGAGATGCTGGCGCGATGGTGCAGCCTCCCCCGTGGCCGCGCGCTCCAGCGCCGCCACCTGGGCCTGGGCTTGCGCCAGGCACTGGCGCAGACTCGGCGCGCGCCGAAACGACCCCGCGCCCGCGCTCGCTCGGACCCGGGTCCCGTCCTGCGCCACCCGCTTGAGGCTCACCAGTCCCTTATGCATCAGCACCGCCAGCACCTGGCTGAACAGTTCCGTAAGCGCCGCGCCGTGCTCACTGCGGAAGTCGCTCAGCAGATGGTAGTTGACCGTGACGCCCCCGCAGACCCAGCGATAGGCGTGGTGCCGCTGGCACAGCCGGTCAAGCTCCCGCGCGCAGTTCACCCCCTCGCTGAGCCCATACAGCCACAGCGCGATCAGGATCCTGGGGTCGGTCGCGTCCTGCCCCGGTCCCCCAGCCACCGCCTTGATCGAAGTGTAAAACCTCGACAGATCCAGCCCCTCCAGCACGCGCCAGATCGCTCGCGCCGGATGCTCCGCCTCGATCAGCGAATCCAAGTCGGTCGCCTCCAGCCGAAGTTGTTGCCGATTTGCCTGTCGCAGCCGCAGTGCTTCCACCTTCTCTGCCTCCTCTCCTCCACTCAGCCTGCGCCTCATTTGATCAGATCGCGCTCACCTTCGCCACAAACAATCACAAACTCTCAGGACAGGCTCTCGCGCACGGCTGCCACGCGCGCGGGAATGACACCGCCGTCTGACGCCGTCAATTCTCAAACTGACCTACTACCCCGCGCGCTGGCGATGGCGCGCGCCGTGATGCGAGTAGCGAAAAATCCTGCTTGACTGAACGCCGTTCAGGCCGCGACAATCTTCGCGTGTACCGAAAATCCCGAGTCCGCCGAGCCCTCCTCGCGTGAGCGCCGAGCGCTGGTTCGAGATCGCCGCCGCGCAGGTGCAGTCGCGCGTGGGACGGCATTCATATGCCCTGCGCGCGTGGCGATTGGTCAACGCGGCGGTCGAAAACTTTCTCGGCAACAACGATCTGCTGCGCGCCGCGGCGCTGACCTACACCGTCGCGCTGTCGATCGTACCGATCCTCGCGCTTGGATTTTCCGCGCTGAAGGGTTTGGGCGCCGCGGACCAGATGCGCCCGCTGATCGACAAATATCTTGCGCTCGGCTCGAGCGGCACCGGCGAGCAGTTGATGAGCTATGTGCAGAACGTCAACGCCGCCGCGCTGGGCACGGCAGGCGCGGCGTTTCTGATCATCACCGTCATCTCGACGCTCAGCACTATCGAGCAGGCCTTCAATGAGATCTTCCGGGTCGCGAAGAGCCGCAGCTACCTGCGCAAGTTCTCCGACTATCTGAGCGTGCTGTTCACCGTGCCGCTGATGATCGCGGCGGCCCTGGCCGTGACAGCGGTGGTGTCGGTGCGCGTGTCGGCGTTGCCGATACTCACTACCCTCGCCCCATATTTTTTCGTGTGGGGCGCGTTCTTTTTTCTGTACACATTTTTTCCGTACACGCGAGTCAAACTCGGTCCGGCGCTTCTCGGGTCGCTCGTCGCCGCGATTCTGTTCCAGCTTGCGCAATGGGGCTATGTCCGGTTTCAGGTCGGCGCGGCAAACTACAAGGCGATCTACGGCGCGCTCGCTACGGTCCCGATCTTCCTTGTGTGGACATACTTCGCATGGGCGATAATTCTGTTCGGCGCGGAAGTCACCGCAGCGGTGCAACGCGGCGCCGACTTTTCTCCGATGAATCCCGAGTCGCTCGATTTTCCATGCGCCGCGGTGCTGTACACGCTCGTGCGCCTGGCCGATCAACAGTCGAGCGACCAACCTCCGCTGCAATTCCAGGATCTGGCGAATCCTTTGGGACTCGCGCCTGCGACTCTGGAGCCTGTCGTCGAGGGGCTTAAGTCCGGCGGCTTCGTGGTTGAAGTGCCTTCCTCGAAAGGCTCGAAAGCGGGCGCGGAGTTGCACCTGGTACGATCGCCCGGATCGATCAAGCTGGCTGACGCGCTCGCATCTGCCACCCTCGGCGACAACTCGAACATCGCCGACGCGCGCGTCGCCGCCCTGATGCAGCGCCTCGCGAGCGCGCAGCGGCAGGTGCTCGAGACCATGACCCTCGCCGATCTGATGCGCGCGCCGGCTCCCCCGGACGCCGCGCCGGCGCTGGCCTCGATCGAACTGCAGCGCGAGTAGCGCGCGCCCGCGCGTTTTCAAGTTTCCGCCTGCTCGAATATGATCGCTCGCGATATGAATAACGCCGAGCCGCGCGACGGCTTCATCAACCTGAACGGCGTCCGGCACCATTATCTGGACTGGGGCGGCGACGGAGATCCAATCGTAATTCTTCACGCGACCGGCTTCTTCGGCCGGTTGTATCGTCCGATCGCCGAAGCCCTGCGCGCGATCGGGCATCCGTATATGCTCGACCAGCGCGGCCACGGCGACAGCGACGCCGCTCCCAACGTAAGCGATCACGACTGGACGCACACGATGAACGATCTCGGAGCATTCATTTCCGCGATGGGCTGGAAAGCGGTGCGCGCGTTCGGCCATTCCTCGGGCGCAACCGCGATCGGATCGCTCGCGTGCGAACGGCCCGGGCTGATCGCGCGCGCGGTGCTGGCCGAGCCGGTGGTGTTCGAGTCGCCGGCCGCACCGGAGCTCGGATGGCGTAATCCATTCCTCGAGCGGACGCTCAAACGCCGCCGCGTGTTCGACAGCGTCGATGCGATGTACGCGAACTTCGAGCACAAGCCGCCATACGACACCTGGCGCCTCGACATCCTGCGCGACTACTGCGAATTCGGCACGCGGGTCGGGAAGGATGGAAAGCGCGAGCTAAAATGCGCGCCGGAAGTCGAGGCGCAGATTTATAGCTCCTCGCGCGACTTCGACGGCCTCGGACGGATTTTGCGCGCGGACATTCCCATGCTGATCCTGTTCGGCGAGCGCATCGGCGACTCGCTCGGACTCCCGCTGGCGGCAAAGATCGCGGCTAAGCTCAAGCAGGGCCGCGTCGTGAAAATTCCCGACGCTGGCCATCTCGTCCCGATGGAAAAGCCCGACCTAGTCGCCCGGATGGCGGTAGACTTCCTGTCGGAAAAGTAGCCCCGCGCCGCCGCCGTCAGCGCGGAACCTGACGGATCGATCCTGACAAATAAGGACGGTGCACAGTCCTCGATTCCAGCTCCGAAGCCCTCATCCGTCATATATGGACCCCGCCCAGGTGCAAGAGGTGAAGTGAGGATGGAAGAGAACGGTTGCGGTCATATATACGGCCTGTTGGTCGGGCGACAAAGTGGCGCCCGTGGCCATGATGGAAATCCGCGGATCTGAGTCTCTGATCATTTCGACGGCCTCGCGCAGATGGGCCCTGACGTATGCCAGAGTGGACAGACCCCGGTCCGACCGGTTCGCCATCAGATCGAATTCACCTCGCGCAATCATGGGGAAAGACCTTGGGCTAAGGCTGTGGCCTGAGCGCTTGATGGTTAGCGGCTCAGGCGGTTTATGGGGTTGAGCAGTTTTTCGCCACGCACCCTCCTAACCGCCGCGCCAGCGCTGGAGGGTCGTGGCGAAAAACTGCGGGTGGCGCTGGGGGCGTCTGGGGACGGTAGTGCTCGCCGCGGCTGAGCAGCGCCCACAGCACTCGCGCATTATGATTAGCCAGCGCGACCGCAGCGAGGTTGGGACCGCGCGCGGCCTTCAAGCGCGCCATCGACGCGGCGCGGGGATGACTGCCGCGGTGCTTGGCATTGAGCACCGCGCGCGCACCATGGATCAACAGGGTGCGCAGGTAGCGGTCGCCGTACTTGGTGATCCCGAGCAAACGGGGTTTGCCGCCCGAGGAGTGCTGGCGCGGAACCAGGCCCAGGTAGGCGCTCAGTTCGCGCCCGCTTTTGAACTCGCGCGCGTTGCCGATAGTGGCGACCAGCGCAGTCGAGATCAGCGGGCCCACTCCGGGGACCTCGCACAGCCGCTGGCACCGTTCATCGTGCGCGGCCACCTGGGCCAGACGCTGGTCAAGCGTCTTGAGCCGGGCCTCGACTTCGCGCAGTTCCGTCATCATCTCGCCGAGCAGCTCGCGCATCGCCGGACTAAGTTGGTCGCGGGCATGGTCGCCGTCGTGGGCGCAGGCGCCCGCCACTGCGGTGCGCAGTCCGGCCGCACCGCAGCGCGCCACGATCCCGCGCTCGTGCAGCAGCGCGCGGATCTGATTGCTCAGCGCGATACGCTGCTTGAGCCGGCGCGTGCGCACCCGATGCAGTTCGAGCAGGTCCTGCTGCGCGATGCTCTTGGGCGCGACAAAGCGCATGCCCGGCCGGGTCACCGCTTCGAGGATCGCGTCGGCATCCGTTGCGGTCGTGCTTCTGCCCCTTGCGGTACGGCGCCACCAGCGCTGGACTCATCCGCCTGACCGTATGGCCCAAAGCGCCGATCGCGCGGGCCCAGTAATGCGCCCCGCCGCACGCTTCGAGTCCCACCACGCACGGCTGGAGCGGGGCCAGGAACTCCAGCACCTGCGCGCGTCTGAGTTGCCGGTGCATGATCACTTTACCGCGCGCGTCCGCCAAGCTCAGCGCGAACACGCTCTTTGCCAGATCGATTCCAATCGTTGTAATCTCCATCGCGGACCCTCCTCGCCTTTGTTCAAGATGTTGCATTACATCTTTGGCCCATCACGAGGCCGTTAAAAAGCGGGCGGGGGTCCATACCATCATTTCGACCGAAGGGAGAAATCCCGAGGCGCCTATGCACTCAACCGGGAGCTGCGTAAAGGTCAAGGGCGAGCACGGGATTCCTCGCGCGGCAGCCACGCGCGGGAATGACACCTGCACCTGTCTTCGTAGGGGCGGCTCGCGAGCCGCCCGTCTTTCGCTAATCGCTTCGCGGAGATCCTTCGCCTACCGCTCAGGATGACACCATCCGCGCGTTTGCTAGGAAAATCGACGCGTCCATTTCGGAAGAGGTCGTGGATCAGGTCGATCTTCAGAAGTCACAAACCCCTTGGGGCACAGGCGTTTCGGGCCGTTTGAACGCAACGCCGCTTCCCTAACGATCGTTCGGGTTTTTGCCAGATTTGTTCATGGCTGAACTGTTCAGCCTTATGCCCGAATCCACTTCGTGCAAAAGTGATCGCATGGGAGCAACCTGCACACGATTCCGTCCTACTTTGCCCGCCTCAAGCCGGTGGAATGCCCCGCGACCAGGCGCAGGCATCAATCCAACCACCAAGACACGAAGACACAAAGAAATGACGCATTTCCACGCGCCGCGCGCGGAAATGCGTCTTCTTCGTGTCTTGGTGTCTGCGTCTTCCTTCGTGTCTTCGTGTTTAGTTTTTTGCTCCGAAAATCGATGACCAAAAAAGCTGCTGAAACGAACCCAATGTCGCGAAATCGGCAGCATCTACAAGGAGTTTATTTTTTGAGCCAATAGAAAAGATACCAAACGAACCCACCGAATTTGCCCGAAATCAAAAAATCCAATGGATTACCTTGTCCAAAATTTGTCGGCCGCACGCGTCATACCAGACCGTGAATCTTCGCGAAGGGATCCCATCCGGCGTCGCGATGCCATTCGTATTCCATCCGCGTCGCGATTCGCTCCGCCGTCGCGAGGTCCCATCGCGCAGCGATAATCGCAAGCGCCATGTCGATACCCGCCGACACTCCCGACGAGGTCAGGAATTTTCCGTCTTCGACCCATCGCGCTTCTTTCACCCACTCGACGCGCGGCCCCTGCTCGGCCACCCACTTGAAAGAAAACTTGTTGGTCGTCGCGCGCCGGCCGTCGAGCAGTCCCGCGCGCGCCAGCAGCGCCGCGCCCGTGCATACCGAGGTCACGAGGGCCGTGGACTTCGCGCGCTCGCGCAGCCATCCGAGCATCCGCTCGTTGGTGATTTCCTTGCGCGTGCCCTGCCCGCCCGGAACGAGAAACAGGTCGAGCGGAGGACAATCGTCGAAGCTGAAATCTACGAGCGTCCTCGGACCCTGCCGGCTCGCGACCGCGCCCGCGGTTTCGGCGACCGTCAGGACTTTGCATTGCCCCTCTTCCGCGAGCATCCCGAATGCTTCGAGCGGACCGAACACGTCGAGCAATTCAAAACCGGGAAACAGGATTGCAGCGATCGTCTGCGTCGGCATCGTGAGGGCTCCTTGATTTTGAGGCCCGCGCGCGGATGCTCAGGGCGCTTCGAGTATCGCGCGAGCCTCGTCAGTATAGCGGCCCGCGCGAGCGTGAAGCACGAGCGGCGGCTCGACGATCACCTCGGCGCCTCCGTCGGCGCGCGCCTCGATCAGCACGGCCGACGCGGCAAGCTCGGCGCGCGGATGCACGAAGCGGATGCGCTTGGGCTCGAGATGATTCGAGCGCATCGTCGCGATCAACTCCGCCGAGCGCGAGGCCGCGAACACGATCGCGACGCGTCCGCCGTTGCGCACATAGCGGCGCGCGGCCTTGGCGAAATCCGCGATCGATGCGGCATCCTCGCCGCGCGCGATGCGCCTCGAGGCTTCGGGGCTGTCGCGTCCCGTGCGAATCGCATGAAAGGGAGGATTGGCGACGACCAGGTCGAAGCTCGCGGGCGCGAGGCCGGCGATTCGAGGACTGCGCAGGTCGGCGCAAATCACGCGCAGGTTCGAGAGGCTGTTCAGCACGGCGTTGCGCTCCGCGAGCGCCGCCATCGCGGGCTGAATCTCGAGCGCTGCAACCTCCTTCACGCCGCCAAGCGCCGCGAGCGTGATCGCGATGACGCCGCATCCCGTGCCGAGGTCGAGCACGTGGTCGCGAGCCTTGGCGGTTGCGAAACGCGCGAGCAAAATCGACTCGACGGAGAATCGATAGCCGCGCCGCGGCTGCGCCAGACGAATCGCGCCGCCCAGGATTGCGTCCGCCGTTTCGCCGTCTGATACTTTCGCTGAAACTCGTGCCATAATTGCCGCCGAAAGCCGGAAACTTTCGCGGCAAGGGCAACATAGCGCGCGCCGTCGAGGCACTGAAGGAAGGCCGCGTAGGCCTACCATCAGATGGCGCGGCGGTTCGCGGCCGAAACCGAATCCGTCAGCCCGGGCGGTTCTGCCGACAAACAGGCGGATTTTTCGCGCAGCGCCCACGCTGCATCTTGACGAATCCGGCTTCGTACTTATCTTTCTGATCGTGAGAGGCGCGGCAAGCGGCAGCGTGGGTCAGTTCGGCCAGGAGTTACTTTCCCGCAGAGCCTCGCGCCCGAAAAATACATATTCCCGGCGTCGATTGCCGGCAGGAGGTTTTGTATGGAAGTCAGAATGACTAACGGATTTGCTCCCAATGGATTGCTGTTCGGCGGATGGAACCATCTGTTGAACGAGCTCGACCGCGGCACCGAGCGTGGACTCTCTCCCCGCGCGGACGTGGTCGAAGATGCGGAGGGTTACCATTTCCACTTCGAGATGCCCGGTCTCAAGGCCGATTCCGCCGATGTCCGGATCGAAGACAACACTCTTATTGTCGAGGCGGAGCGCAAGAGCCCCGAGTGGTCCAAGGAGGCGACGGTTCGCGTATCGGAGCGCGCATACGGTAAGCTGCACCGTGCATTCGAGCTGCCCGATGACGCGGCGCACGAAGGAATCCGCGCGGCGTATAAGGACGGCGTCCTTTCGGTGACCGTTCCCAAACGTCCGGAGAGCAAACCGGTCAAGGTGAAAATCGAGTTCGAGAACTAACCATTCGCGGCGGCGCGACGCTTGCGCCGCCGCGTACCGCGTCATCACATCGGCCGGCGCAGGCTGACCTCGCTTGCGCCGGCTGGACGCGCGAGCCGGCGAAGCCAGTACCATCGGGGCTGTCGCCCGCAAGGGAGCAGACGCAATGACCTCGGTGATAATCCTGCTAATCATCCTCGCGATCGTCGGATGGATCGCGTCGGCGTACAACTCGCTGGTCAGCCTGCGCAACCAGGTTGATAACGCGTGGCGTCAGATCGATGTGCAGCTCAAGCGCCGCCACGATCTGATTCCGAACCTGGTCGAAGCGGTGAAGGGTTACATGCAGTTCGAGCGTGGCACTCTGACCCAGGTGGTCGAGGCGCGAGCCAAGGCGGTCAGCGCGCCGGACCAGTCTTCTCGAATGGCGGCCGAATCTCAGCTCACCACCGGTCTCGGCAAGCTGCTCGCGGTGATGGAAAATTATCCGCAGCTCAAAGCCGACGAAAATGTGCTGCAAGCTCCAGGAGGAGCTGACCACCACTGAAAATCAGATCTCGTTCGCGCGCCAGGCCTACAACGACGTCGTGCTGAGGCTCAACACGCGGGTCGAGACTTTCCCTCGAACCTGATCGCCAATAATTTCGGATTCCACACCGCCGAATATTTTAAAGGCGCTCCCGAAGATCAGGCGGTGCCGAAGGTCGATTTGTCGATGAGCAGTCCGAGCGCGCCGAGCACTCCGGGCGCACCAAGCGCGCCGAGCGCCTGACGATCCGGCGCTCTGGATCACGGATCGCCCACGATGGCGGCCTCAACTGATTTTCGCGCGCTCGAAACCACGAATCGCCGCGAGACGGCGATCCTCGTGGTCGTGATAATCGCGCTGCTGATCGTGCTCGGCTTCGGGCTCGACGTGTGGGCGGGCAGCGTCGCGATCGTCAACGGCCAGTTCGTCGGATTCCCGGTGCTGACGGTGGCGGCGCTGGTGTTCGGCGCGGTCCAGGCCCTCACTTCATACTACGGCGGCGCGTCGCTGGTGCTGATGTCGGTGCATGCGCGTCCGCTCGCGCCCGACTCGATCGAGCACAAGACCGTGCTCGACGTGATCAGCGAGATGGCGATCGCGTCGCGATTGCCGGTGCCCGCCGCATACGTGATCGACGATCCTTCTCCGAACGCCTTCGCGACCGGCCGTGATCCGAATCATTCGGTGCTGTGCGTCACGCAGGGACTGATCGATCAGATGGATCGCGAGGAGCTGCAAGGCGTGATCGGGCACGAGATGTCGCATATCGCCGATTACGACATCCGCACGATGACGATGGTCGCGGTGATGGTCGGGGGAATCGCGATGCTGAGCGATTTCCTGTTCCGCATCATGTTCTTCACCGGCGGCCGCGGCGGGCGCGGCTCGCGCGGAAACTCCAACGGCAACGGCGGCGGCGGTGCGCTGATTGCCGTCGCGGTGATCGTGCTTGCCGCGATCGCGCCGATCATCTCGCAACTGGTCGCGATGGCGGTGTCGCGGCAGCGCGAATATCTTGCCGACGCGTCGTCGGTCGAGTTCACGCGCAACCCGCGCGCTCTGCTCCGCGCGCTCGAAAAAATCGCGCAGGTCGAGTCTCCGCTCAAGGAAGGCACCGCGGGCACGGCGCATCTGTTTATCGTCAACCCGCGCGAGGGACTGAAAGACGACGACGAGGGCTTCTTCGACAACCTGCTCTCGACCCATCCTCCGCTCGCCAAGCGAATCGAGCGCCTGCGCGCAATGGCCGGTGCCAGCGCCGCCGCGAGCGCCGCCCAGATTCCACAAGCGTGAATGGCGATCGCGAAATCGAGAGTCTTCTCGAGCGCGTGGCGTCACGCCTCGCGCGTGTCGGCGGAATCGAGGCAGTGGTGCTCGGAGGATCTCGCGCGCGCGGAACCGCGGATGCGCATTCAGATATCGACCTCGGGCTGTACTACGACTCGCGGCGGCCGTTCCGGATCGCGGAGCTCGATCGCGCGGCGCGCTCGCTCGATGATCGCGGCGCGCCCGGATTGGTGACCGCGCTGGGCGGGTGGGGTCCGGGGGTGAACGGCGGAGGATGGCTCCGGATCGACGGCTATCACGTCGACTTTCTCTATCGTGATCTCGCCGCGGTGCGCACCGCGATCGGCGAGTGCCGCGCGGGCGATCCGAAGACCATCTATCAGCTCGGGCATCCGTTCGGATTTCATAATCAGATTTATGCGGGCGAGATTAACTGCTGCCGGATTCTTTTCGATCGCGGCGGACAAGTCGCGCGGCTCAAGCGGATGGTCGCGCGTTATCCGGAGAAACTGCGGCGCGCGAGCGCGCGAAAGTATCTGTTCGACGCCGCCTTCGAGCTCGCGATCACCGACAAGCCCGCGCTGCGCGGCGACATCATGTACGTGACCGGATGCCTGTTTCGCGCGGCGAGCTTCATGACGCTCGCCGCGTACGCGATGAATCGGCGATGGCTGATCAACGAGAAGGGCGCGCTCAGAGGATTTCGCACGATGCGGCTTCTGCCGCGCGCCGCCGAGGTTACGATCGCGCGCGTGCTGGCGAATCCCGGCCGCACGCCGAAAGAGCTCGCGCGCAGCGCCCGCGCGATGAAATCGCTATGCGGGCGATTTCGGACGCTCGCGGTGCGCGAAGGGATCGCGCTTATCGATTCCGGCTCTTGAGCGCGCGCTGGATTTCGCGCTGCGAGGTTTTCCGCGCGATCGCGTCGCGCTTGTCGTAAGCGTGCTTGCCCTTGGCAAGCGCGATCTCGACCTTGGCGCGGCCGTCTTTGAAATAGATCTTGAGCGGAACGATCGAGTAGCCCTTCTCGCGGACGCGGCCCCATAGCCGGTTGATCTCGCGGCGATGCAACAGCAATTTTCTCGCGCGCGTCTCGGCGTGGCTGAACTGCCCGGCCGGAGCGTAGGCGCCGATATGCACGCCGCTCAGAAACGCCTCGCCGTTCTTGACCCGGATATAGCTGTCGCGAAGATTGGCCTTGTGCGCGCGCAGCGACTTGACCTCGGTGCCGGTCAGGATCATCCCAGCTTCGACCGCGTCTTCGATAAAGAAGTCGTGACGAGCCTTGCGGTTCTCGACCACGAGCTCGATCGCGCCGGTCTTTGGCTTTCCGTTCTCGTGCGCCATCGCGCGTGAAAGTCTATCCGCGCCCGCGCTCGGATATAAGGGGGCGGAGCGCGCCGTGATTCGGGAAGTGGTTGCGAGCAATCGGTATCAGCCTTACACTTAAGAGAGTAACCGTACCGACTGGCCTTGCTCACGGTCATTCGCCAATTTATCTCGATGGGGGCGAACAGGATTCGACGGAGTCACAAGGGCCATGGTCGCACGCCGGGCACCGCTGGCCCGTAAAACAAGCGGACTGCGAAATTTACCCGCAGACAATAACGGTTACGCTCTGGCGGCCTAAGGGCCGCTAGCGTCCCGCCGCTGCTCGCCCATGGCAGCGGGTCGGGGCGTCATTTAGTGGGCTAGGACGCCGCCGTACGCCGGTTGGACGGTTGCCCGAAACTTCAAGCGGCTGGTTTTAAGGAAGCCCGTCCGCGGGCGTCCTTGAGACGAGATTAAATCGCGGACTAAGCGTGTAGTGGCCGTCGCTGGAGTGTCTTCGGACGGGGGTTCAATTCCCCCCGCCTCCACCATCGTAACGAGGATCAACCATGCGGGAAAAAATTGAGATCGGATTCCAGGTGTTCGTTTCCGATGGCGGCGAGGAGTTCGGCGCGGTGCGCGCGGTCTCGCCGCACGGACGGCCCGAGCTCACGATCTTCGTCGAGAATGCCGGCGACTTTACGGTTCCGCTCGACGCGGTTGAAGCGGTGCATTCGGAGAAGGTCGTCCTGAATTGCGCGAAGCTCGACCCGCGCCTGCGCCGCGCGATCGGCCACGCTCACGACGCCGAAAAACCCGGCGCTTGATCCTCCAACGGCGCAACTCGATTGGTCATAGACCGCAAGAGGCCTGAAGGGATCGTCTTCGATCTCGGCCAGACGATTGTGGACGACCTCGCGTTTGATGTGCGACGGGGCTACGAACGGATTGAAGCGTATCTGGTCGGTGAGCGAGGATCGCGTGATCTGTACGCGCTCTCATTGGAGCAGATGGAGGATCTGCAGCGTCGCAAGGCGAGCCTGCTGGAGGTTTCATTCGTCAGCTTCATCCGGATCCTGGCGAGCCGGCGCGGTCTGGAGTTTAGGGGCACGTGGGAAGAGATCGAGCGAGAGTTCCTGAAAGCAGCGAATCCCGTCGGCGCCGTCGAAGGAGCTCGGTCTGTGCTCGAGGCCTTCCGAGGGGCGGGTATTCCCCTGGGCATCATCAGCAACTCCGTGTTCTCGGGATCCGCGCTATCTGACCAGCTCGCCGAGCTGGGGCTGCAAGAGTTCTTCGGCTTTTTGATC
Organism: uncultured delta proteobacterium; assembly: GCA_963801665.1. Lineage (GTDB taxonomy): Bacteria > Desulfobacterota > Binatia > Binatales > Binataceae > JBARDN01. Next base: position 414,689 of record CAWDFL010000001.1, read on the forward strand.
TCATCGTCGGACTTCGGTCTGAGAAAGCCCCATCCGTACATCTTTGAGGCGGCGGCCCGGCGGATGCGACTGTCGGCACAGAACGTGTGGTATTTGGGTGATCGGATCGACACCGACATCGAGGGGGCGCGCGCGGCCGGGATGGTTGCGGTGTGGTTCGAGCGAGGCGGCTCGCCGACACTCGATGTCGGGGGAGCCGACGCCAAAGTTCACTCCTGGGGCGAGTTCCGAAGCCTCGTCGAGGCGAGGCGCTAACCTGACTGCCACCGAATCTGTGCCGATCGAGCCGAGCGGCGCGCGTGGTTCGCGATAGCCTGCTGATTTATCGGCGGCCGAAGGGTTCTTTCAGGTTTCGAGGTTATGTGCCCGTTCGAGATCAGAAATCATATCAGTTTGAACCGGGCGCCATCCCAGGCGTTGCCGCGTTAGCGCGCTTGAAGCCGGACAATCGAGACCCGCGAAAACGCCGAGCCAGCCAAAATGCGCGGCTGCCTCTTCAGGGGACTTCGCGACGACCGGAATGTTCAGCCGCCGGCCGATTACTTCCGCGATGTCTCGAACCCGCACTCCCTCCTCGGCGACGGCATGGTACCGCGCTCCCGGGGATCCTTTTTCCAGCACCAGCCGGTAGAGACGTGCGGTATCGAGCCGATGCGAGGCCGGCCATCGGTTCGCGCCGTCGCCAATGTACGCAGAGACGCCTTTCTCGCGCGCGAGACCAATCGCCAAGGTGACTAACCCCTGTTTGTCCCGGTCGTGAACCTGGGGAAGGCGAACGATCGAGACGCGCACCCCTCGCGCCGCGATCGAAGCTGCCGCCTCTTCGGACGCGCTGCGCGGCACCATCGAGCTGGGTACTGGCGGATCCTCCTCAGTTACTGGACGCCCCGGCGTTAGGGACATAGCGGTCCCCGATGTAACGACCAGGGGCCTATCCGATCCGGCGAGCACGGATCCAAGAGCCTCGATAGCGCGCCGGTCTGCCTCGCAGTTATCCGCGTATTTCGAGAAGTCGTGATTGAACGCGCAGTGAATCACGCCATCCGCCGCGGCCGCGCCGCTGCGCAGGCTGTCGAGGTCTTCAAGATCGCCCCGATGGACCTGAGCGCCCAGGGCAGCAAGTGACTCGGCGCCCGCGTCCGAACGCGCCAGGCCGAGCGCCTGATGGCCCGCGTCGATCAGCTCGCGGATAACGGCCGTACCGATGAAACCAGTAGCACCCGTAAGGAATACGCGCATCGCACTTTCTCCTTTAGCTCATTTCTCCCCGTCGCGGTCCCGCAGATCTCAACATAGCGATTGAGCGAGTACGATCCATGCTGTAGCGTCCGTATTATCTTCGCGATCGTCCGAATAGATTTTTTCCGAAGAGGTTTTATGGATCCCCTCTCAGATGTGCTGGCGCTGCTGAAACCGCGCAGTTATGCGTCGCGCGGATTTGGTGTGAGCGGGAAATGGTCGGTCCAGTTCCCAAATTATGACGGCATCAAATGCTACGCGGTGATTTCCGGCCAAGGATGGTTGTCGGTGGAAGACATTCCTGATCCTGTGCGGCTGAAAGCCGGGGATTGCTTTGTACTGCCCAGTGGGCGGCCATTTCGCCTCGCAACGGATCTGACGGCGACGCCCGTCGATTACAGGACATTTTTGTCAACCGCGAAGCTCACGCACGCGCCTGCGAGCGACGGCCGCGACGACTGCTTTATAGCTGGTGGTCACTTTGCGTTCACTCGCAGTCACGCCAGTATTCTGTTGGATGTCCTGCCGCCGATTGTGCATATCCAGAAAGAATCCGACCGGGCTGCGCTACGATGGTGCATCGAGCGAATGACGCAGGAGATCCACGAGCCGCAGCCGGGCGGCTCTCTCATCGCGGAGCACGTCGCCTATATGATGCTGATTCAGGCGCTGCGGCTCCATCTGGCGGAAGGACTAAAGGGCGGTGTCGGATGGCTTTTCGCGCTGGCGGATAAACAGATGAGTGCGGCGATTACGGCGATCCACGATGATCCGGCGCATCGTTGGACACTCCTGGAACTTGCGAAGCGCGCCGGCATGTCGCGATCGAGCTTCGCGCTCAAATTCAAACAGAAGGTCGGGACATCGCCGATGGAATACCTGACGCGATGGCGGATGCTGCTGGCTGGGGACAAGCTGACAAATTCGCGCGACTCGATTTCAGAGATCGCCGGGTCACTCGGCTACGAATCCGAGAGCGCCTTCAGCACATCCTTCAAAAGGGTGATGGGCTGTTCGCCGCGCCAATACAGCCGCAGGCAGCAGCCGGCGGAGCCCGCCTTGCCACCTGATGGCGCCGGTGAGTTCGCTCACACCGGCCGGCCCGAACCCGGCGCAGGTTCGGAAGCGGCGGGTTCCCGGATGGGCGCTTACTTGTCTTCCTAGAAGAAGATAAACGCTCGGACCACGACGTTCCTGCGGCAGGGAGCGTCGGCGGGCGCGGTCGGGTCGATGCAGGCGCTGTGGAACGACCAGCGCGAGACGGATCCGTCGGTGATCGAGTCGTAGCACTTGAGCATCGAGACCTCGGTCGGCTTCTGCTGCGGAAACCAGTACCACTCGTGGTCGGGACGGTAAGTGTAGCGGGTGGTCTCGCCGACGCGGTCGTCGTAGATGCGGTAGTTGGTGATGTACGGCTGGCGGGCGAACGAGGGCCAGGCGCAGAGCACGAAGGGGTTCTGGCGCACGGTCTCCATCGGCTTGGCCAGGTTGATCGACATGAACCGCCGCGACATCTTCGCGTAGGCCTGCTCCGCCGTGTAGTGCTGCTCGCGCCCGAAGTTCCGCAGGTTCTTCGTGAGCAGCTCGCGGCAGCGCACGCGCCCGCTGTTATCATTCAGATCGTTGTGCACAATGTAGGCGTAGTTAGAGTTCACACCCGGGTTCTTGTTGGCCTGATCCTCGGTGCGGTCGCCCTTGTAGTCCTTGTCAAACACGTCGTGGTTGTAGACGAGAGCGTCCGTCGCGTCCGGGAAAACCTTGAGCAGGAGCTTCTCCATCTCGAGATAGAACACGCGCTCGACCTCCGCGGCGTCGTAAAAGTTCTTGCACTTGGACTCGCAGTGCGCGAGCGCCACGCCAAGCTTGTCCATGCACTCGGGGCTGCTGGGCGATAGGCCTGGGTAGTACTCTCCGATTCGATGCGCGTCGCGCAGGACCTGCGGAAAATAGAGGCATCGGCGACCGACGTTCCTGCTCTTCCTTGCGCAACGCTTTGGCCTCGTCCGCTCGCGCCGGGTCGCGCCAGAGCGCGTTGGACGAGACGATCGAGTAGGACGGCTGCTCGTACACGCTGTAGCGCAGCGGAAGCGCTACGCCGCCCTCAGGGGCCTCGATCTTGTTCGCCCGAATATATTCCAGGCACTCCGAGTAGCTACGAAACCCGACGCCCCACTTGGTCTCGATTGGGCCGGGAGGAGCGTTGTCGAGCGCGTCGCTAGCCTTCTGCCCGAGCCCCTCGGCAAGCTGGCGCAGGGCAGCCGCCGTCGCGGCAGCGGTGCCCGCATCGCCGTTTCGATCGAACGACATGTAGGATAAGCCGCCATTCGCAGCGATCGGTGGTGGCTGCCCTTTCGTGAGTTGAAGGGGAGGCACGTAGGCTGACGAGGCGTTCGGCGTAGCTTCCGCAACCTGATTGTCGATGGAATTGAGCTCGGCCATAGCATTGCTCCTGGTTAGAAATACCAATCGTGGCAGACAGAGCTGGTAGTTATCAGCGTCTATCATACACTCGGCGGCCGGGCGAGCATTTCGTCCTGCCCCCGCTTTCTCGCGACCGGGCGAAGGTGACAGAACCTGACTTCGTCCCAAACTTGACAACGTCAAGTCTCGCTGGCAACGTGTGGAAGGCGTGATCGCCCTTTCTCTTCACGTTGTGAATCTGATTAACGCTCGGGCCTGGCAGGATGAGGCGACGAGACGCGGCAGGATAAGTCGTGGCTGACGGCAATGCTCCCCGATTAAAACCCGAAGTGCGCGGGTGGCTCCGACACCTGTGGCGCAAGGCGATTACGCCTGACGACTGGTCTCGAAATGGCGAACCTCATCCGTGGTGGGACGGCAAGAGCGTTGCGCCGATGCTCTCGTTCCAGCGATTTGATCTTTCCGAATCTTCCTATGGTCTCCTGTTGATGGCCCGCAAGACGCCCGCATGGCGGGAGGTCTACACGAAGATCCTCGACGAGCTGATCCGGCGGCACACGACCTTCTGGGCGGCGATCGACTGGCTCACCAAGCTCGGCCCCGATCCCGATCGCGCGCGTTATCCGAAGGCCTATCGAGCGCTCATCCCAAAAGATCTCTGGGGCAACTACGACGTGCCCGGATGGACCGCCAACGGCATCGAGCCGTGGGGACTCCAGCCGGACCCGATCGGCTCGACGGGGAATCTGTTCTTCCGCGGCTTCTTCACGCTGATGCTGGCGATTCATCGCGCAGTGTCGGGCGAGTCCACGTGGGACAAGCCGTTCGAGGTGACCGGCCTCGACGACCGGACCTTCGCGTGGACCCATCGCGGGATCGCGGAGTACCTCGGCAATCAGTGGGCGGGAGTTCCTCACGGTCCGCATTGCGAGAACACCAAGAGCTGGCCGTTCTGCCTGTCGGCGGCGGGCCTCGGTCTGCAGTTTACGGACCTGACGCTCGGGACGCGCACGCATTGGGTCTACGATCGCTGGGTCGAGGAGGCGTTCAAGAAGAAGTTCATGGGCTTCGATCAGCGGGGCCGCCTGAAGTGGGTCGCGTTCTACTATGACCCGCTGCTTGATCGTGTGCTCGGCGATCGCCGCATCTTCGGCCTCATCCCGTCGATTTACGTCGTCCCGCAGAACCGCGAGCTCGGAGAGTTCCTCTATCGGAACGCCGTCGCTTCGGTCGGTTGGGACAAGCGCTGGATGCCTGTGTTGCACAATGGCCGCGACCCGCGCGCGCTGACGATGGGCTTCTTGATGGCGCGGGAGTATGGCGATCACACGACCGCGCGCCGGCTGGACGGAAACTCGAGAGCATCGAGAACGCGCGCTTCTTTGACTCCGAAGATGGCCCGGACGCGGACGAGTACGGCTACTTTTTCCAGTATGGCGAGCGCTATCCCCGCGGCCAGGAGAGCGCGCTCTATATGCTGAAACATCTGCTCGACGGCGAGGGCGAATGGGGACGCGCTTTCAGCGAACTGGACACCGAGAAGTTCTCCGCACCTACCGTGACGGACGCGGAGTATCCGAAATTGGGATTCTCGGTCGCATGGAATGATCCCGCGCGCGGTGTCCTTCTACTCGAGAGCTTCGCCGCGACCTCGAGAGCGCGCGGCGACGCGACCCGTTTCCGCGTTCGCAATCTCCCCGACGCGCACAGCGTCCAGGTCCGCCGCGACGATCAGATCCACAAATCCTGGCGCGCCACCGATTCCAACTCGATCGAGATCGAGACCTCGGTCGGCGATTATCGCTTCGAGATAGTGACGGGCTACAGGGGAGCACGGGCGGCGCGGCCCGGCAAACCCGGATCGAACGAAACTGATCGCGCCGCTACCGGCTCGATCGTTCAACCTCGAACCACCATGACCGACATCGTGCTGGCCACCTCGACGGTCGCCGCCGCATGTCCATGCTGCGCAGGCGCCGGCTGACGAATCGCCGAGCCGGACCCGGAGGAGCAATATGACTGCCAACGCCTCGTGGAGCGATCTCGCCGCCCGTCTCGTGTCCGCCCTGAAACCGGTTTCGGCTCCGATCGGTATCGCGTTCGTGGCGCAAGGCGCCGCGACCGACGCGCCGCCGTTCGATGCGGCGTATCCTGCGCCGAACGAGTTCGGCCGCACCGGCGCGGTGCCTGCGGGCTGCGTCTTCTGGATCAAAGCCGCCGAGCGCCTGTTTTCGACCAATGCGGCCGACCACGCCAACTGCAGCGTCGGTTCCTACACGCACGGCTTCCTCACGCTGGAAGAGGCCGCTCCGCGCGACGACGTTGTTGCGGCGCTCGGATCAGGTTGGGTCGATGAAGCCGCAGTTGCTTCATTGCCGCACTTGCGGGAGCGGCCGGCAAAAGTTGTCTACGGTCCGCTCGCGAGGTTCAAGACCGATCCCGACGTCGTACTCGTGCGCATCAACGCGCTCGCGCTGATGATACTCAAGGACGCGTTTCCGTCGCTTCGCATCGAGGGGAAGCCGCAGTGCCACATAATCGCCCTCGCGATGGAGAACAGCGAGATCGCGGCGAGCGTCGGTTGCGCGTTGAGCCGCGCGCGCACCGGGATGCGCTCGGAAGAGTTGACCTGCGCTCTGCCCGCATCGCGGCTCTCCGAGATCGTGCCCGCCATCGAGGCGGCGGCAGGCCTCGACCATGCTATGGCCAGCTACGCAGGCGCGGACGCGCAGCGCTTCGACGCGAAGTCGTGAAGCTCACCAAGGCGCTCCGCGTCAGTGGAATGTCAAATCACTGAACGCCGGCCTGAGAAAGTATCCAGCTCGGGACCTGAGACGCCGAGGTGACCGGGCCGTTATTCTGTATCGTCAGGTTGACGGGGTACGCGGGAATGTAACTGTTTTGGCAAATCTGCGGACCGAAAAAATCGATCGGATCGAGGAAGTAGTTTCCATTGTAAGTCAGATTCCCTACCGGAAGGCATCCGCCAAAGTCCGAACCATACGGAACACCTGTCAAGGCGCAGTACACAGGAATCGAGGAGGGGGTAAAGCAGGGACCGTAATCAGCGATCCCCACGGGATCATTGAGTGACACATTCTGCTGAAGGGTCACGTACTGGCTGCCGCCATCGGTGTAATATATGTTGCTGCCGCCGAGCGGCCGTTTATCTTCGGCAACGTTCAACTTGATCAACAAACCATCGGCAAAATCCGGTCCCTGCGAGCCGTTGGTATAGATTGCGCCGCAATCCCATAATTGTTCGGCGAAATACTCAAACTTGTTACTGCTGATTTCGTTTTTGCTGACAATCGTCGGAGTATCGTATTCGCCCCACATTCCAGGGACGGCAGTTGGTACTCCCGGAAAACTTGGATCGTCGAGCAGCCCCCATCCCCAGCCAATCGCGAGGCTGCTCCATGGGGTATGCATGACCGTGTTATGGGTAACCAGCGTGCCGGTAGTAAAAGCGATAAATATGCCCGCCGAGTCGTAGTAATCCTGGCCGGTATAAGACACGGTATTGTTCTGGACCAGATTGTTACTGGTTTTTTGCTCACTGTTCGGCCGCGCATCGATTGGCGAGAGTCCGCCAACCTGGAGTGCAGTCGAGGATATGTCGGTGAAGGTATTGTTGATTATCTTGTTATCCTGGCTGCCGGTATCCAAATCGAGCGCCACTCCGCCCAGATGGCTGAAAGCATTTCCGGTAAACGTAATATTGTGCGCATATTGAAGAGTCACGTTGCCCAGCGTCTTGTAAGTAATCTGCTGATGACCGATGGTATTCGGAAGATAACCGTCTCCCATTAATATGTAGCTGCTCTGATCGGTCACATAGCCATTGTCAGTATTCGGTTCCAGCCACGTGGCATAAGAGAATTGCAGGCCCTGAAAGGTTATGTTCGCGACCGGGCTGCCGGGCGTTCCCACGATCTCGACCAGATTCTCGAGCACCGGCAGGACCGCGTTCTCGGGAGTGCCGTTGCTGGTATTGTAATAGGTTAATTGTTGGCTGTAGGGATCGAGATACCACATGTTGGGTACAGTAACGAACTCCGGAGCATTCTCAAGCCAACTCAGAAGCTGAAAGTTCACCGGGCTCGCGTAAGTATTGGCATTGGTCCAACATGGCGTCTGCATGACGAGCGTGGTTCCGGTCAGGCTCGCGACAGGACATCGCATCATTTTCCATTGCGTGGTCGTAACCGCCTCCATCAGCTCAGGATGGGTAAACGACTCAGGCGTGATTTGTGTATAGCCAGTCGGTACGCGGGTATAATTGAGATTAACCGCCGTGCCGTAGTTCGAGCGCGCACGAATCGCGCGCTGGCCGTTTACATAAAATTGGCGCGGCATCTCCCCGGCAGGCAGGCCCGTCACGCCGCTGGTACAGATATCGGAGCCATTGCAGGTGAAATCAGTAACAGGAACGCCGCCGGATATAATCGCCGGCGAGCTGTTACCGGCTGCGGCCCGGTAAACTACCTGCGCGTGGTGAGCACCGGAGTCGGAAGAATCAAATACCAATGGCGCCGTCAATGCGTAGGTGCCTGATTCGACGTTAACATTGATAGTGCATTTGCCTTTGCGTTTGTCTTGCTCGACCATCTGCCGCGCGTGATCGAGGGTTAGAAAGGGATCGGAGAGACCGCCGCTTCCACTGTCGTTGCCGCTGGTGGAAACCCAGTAGTCCTTACTGCATGCGGAATTGTTGCCGGAGCTGGAGTTTCCCGAGCCACCACCACCGCCACATCCACTAATCAAGAGCAGAAGCGAAAGAATACCTAGACTTGCAGAGATCCTTGATAGTTCTTTACATAGCGCGCTCTGATGACTAGCTTTCTCAAATGCCGTTTCGAACATGAGACAGCTTTATATTGCAGTCTGTTCTCCAGCGCAAGATAGTCTTTGTATTTTCAGCTTTGTTTTCTTTCGACACAGTCAACTATGAATTGTCCGCGGCATGAAGGTTTCGCGGGACTTGATTGGCAACGGCGTGCGGCCCTGGCTTGAGGTGGTCATAATTACTTGCGCGACACGCGCGCTCACATCTCAAACCAGCAGGACGCCCCTAAGTCTTGTAGAATGTATTTGAGATCGCGTTGCGGTACTCGGCGATTCGCTTTGCAGGCAGAAAATTCTGCGGTGCGGAAAGGGTCATTGAATCGGCGTGCTGCCACAACTGGGCGACACGGTCGCGCGCCTCGTCTGGAGTGCCTGCAATCGCGAAGGTAGTAACCATTTCGTCGGGCACCGCTCGCAGCATCGCGGGCAAGTCTTTTCGCGCAGCCGCCTCGACTGCCGCGCGGGCCTGCGCGCCGAAGCCGTGCGCGGCAAAATACTTCTCGTACTGCGCAATGCTTGAATAGAATGCGACGGTTCCGCGCATGTCATCGATTGCCTGTTTGCGATCGTTTGCGACCGCCACGTAGTTCCATATATTCACGTGAAACTGCTCGCGCGCTCGTTTCGCGATCGCTAGTTCGGTATGAAGCGTCTTCGTCTGCTCGGCGATCCACTTGAGCGACCACACAGGATGGCCCAGCAATCCGTCCGCAATTTTAGCGGCTAGGACGACCGTGGGTTGAAACAAAGCTGGAAGGTAAATGGGAATCGTCGCTCGCACCGGCCGGCGTCCGGTATTGAATCCCGCGAGATCGAGCTTGTGGTAGGCTCCATCGACCCGGCCGAGATTGCCCTGATGTCCGCCTTCGATAATCGCGCGAACGGTCTCGACGACTTCGCGAAGATGATCAACCGGCTTTCCGTAGACCACGCCGTGCATCTGTTCATTGAATGCGCGAACGCTGGTGCCAAGTCCGAGCACCATCCTTCCGCCGCTGATCCGATCGAGGTCGAGTGCGCTGAGCGCCGTCTCCATCGGGCTGCGCGAGAACGCCAGCGCGATGCCGGTGCCAATCTTCAGTTGGCTGCTCGCCATCGCGGCCGCGGCGAGCGTTGCGAACGGCGGGCTATGCAGTTGGGGAGCCCATACTCCATAGATTCCCAGGTCCTCGAACCGTCGCATCAAGTCTGTCATCTCGGCGGCCGGCATCGCCTGAACAATTTCCCAGTAGTGCTGTTTCACAGTTTCTGACCTCTATCGATCGTTACCCGATTGACGCGTGCTCACGAGCCCTTCGAGCACGCGTCCTGGAATTCAAAAGATACGTCGACCGAAGACTAATGCGCTCAGCCAAAGCAATTCAAGCACGCGGCTCAGTGTTCCGAGAGTGACGTCTGGTAATTTCAGTTACAGCTTCGGCAGCAGATCAACCTGATGTCGGCGGGGTTACTTAAAGGCGGCGGAGTTGGAGCAAAGACGCAATTGGCTATTTGCGAAACTGTTCTCGAAATAGCCAATTGCTATAAATCGGCCGGAGTTGATGTTACCGGCGATAATGCCAGTCCTGATGATTATGATACCAATATGGGGAAGGTCCCACGAAGCATCCCGCGGCGGCCGTCATCGCGAATAGAATCGCGGCAGCCTGAATCAGCGCTAATATTCTCCTTTTCATGATCATTCACCTCACATCTCTCTAAGAGTGCATAGGGAGTGCCAACAGGATTGCACATGAATTGCTGACAAATCGCTCCGCGCAGGTACGCGTGTGCCCCGATTGAGGTGAGAAGTACTGATTTGATCGCTGCGCCGGTCGAGCGATCCTTAACGATCTGTAATATCGATTTAGAAGCCCGGCTCAGATGAAATCAGGCCGCGCGCAGACTGCGCGCGGCCTGATGAAACAGCCGGAACCGCTCGTGATGTTTCGGACCCCCGTCCGCAAGCCGTCAGGTGAGCTTGACTCCCCTGAGCTTCCCTTCGGCGCGCCATTTGCGAATGAGCTCGTGGAATTCAACCGGCCCGCCGCCGTATTGTTCGCCAAAGAGCCCCTTCTTCGGGTCCGGCTGTCCTTCGTTGTTGTAATAGCCGGGCGTGCACTCCTGCTGAAACCCGAGATTGATGAATGCCTTCTCTTTGATCGTTGTGACCCACTCGGCTTCCGCTTCAGCGGTAGGTTCGATGCATCGTGCCTCTTGCGATTTCGTATGCTGAATCAGCGCCGCGATGTGTTGCGCCTGCTCCTCGAGCATGTGCGGGAAGTTCGCGGTCAGCGCATTTTGCGTGATGCCCATGTGGAAGCAATTCGGAAATCCGGAGCTGTAAAAGCCGTGCAGCGTTTTCATACCGCCGGACCAATACTCAGTCAGTGATTTGTCGCCGCGTCCGTATACCTCGAACCCCGCGCGCCGGGTGTACGCAGTACCGACTTCGAACCCGGTTGCGAAGATGATGCAGTCCGCTTCGTACTCGACTCCGCCGAACACAAGGCCTTTCTCAGTGATACGCTCGACGCCGCGGCCCATCGTGTCCACCAGCGTTACGTTCGGCCGGTTGAATGCCGGCAGATATTCATCGTTGAAGGTGGGACGCTTGCAGAACTGCCGATACCACGGCTTGAGCGCGTCGGCGGTCTTTTTGTCCTTCACGATCGAGTCGACGCGCGCGCGGATCTGATTCATCTTTCTGAAATCCGCCATCTCGAGCATCCGCCCCATCTCTTCCGGCGACATAGGCGATGCGGGCGGCGCATCGGAACCGCGCCGGGTTGGAAGCAGGTTGCGGATAATGTCGGTCCATCCGTCGTGGACGAGGTCGACCTCCTCCACGCCTCCGCTTACCAGAACGTTAAAATTCTCCATCCGCCGCTTCTGCCATCCGGGGTTCAGCGTCTTCACCCATTCCGGATCGGTCGGAAGATTCCCGCGCACATCGACCGAAGACGGAGTCCGCTGGAAGACGTACAGATCCCGCGCGTGCCTGGCGAGGTGCGGCACGCACTGGACCGCGGTCGCGCCGGTTCCAATCACGGCGACGCGCTTGTCGCCGAGCTTGTGCAGATTTCCGGTGGTGTTCCCGCCCGTGTAGTTATAGTCCCAGCGGCTGGTGTGGAAGGTGTGCCCCTTGTAGCTGTCGATACCCGGGATGCCGGGCAGCTTCGGCCGGTTGAGCGGACCGTTGGACATGACGACGAAGCGCGCGCTCATCCGATCATCGCGATCGGTGGTGACGATCCATCGGCACTCTTCCTCGCTCCAGGTGATTGCCCTGATCTGGGTCTGGAAGCAGGCCTTGCGATAGAGATCAAATTTCTCGCCGATTCGGCGCGCGTGCGCGAGGATCTCCGGCGCGAAGGAATATTTCTCCTTGGGGATATAGCCAGTCTCCTCAAGCAGCGGCAGATATATATATGACTCGATATCGCACTGCGCGCCCGGATAGCGGTTCCAGTACCAGGTGCCGCCGAAGTCTCCGCCCTTCTCGATGATGCGGATATCGCGCACGCCCGCCCGGTGCAGACGCGCGCCCGCGAGCAGGCCGCCGAAGCCTCCGCCGATAATCACGACCTCGACGGCGTCGGTCAGCGGCGCCCGCGTATAGCCCGGATCGACGTAAGGGTCGTCGACATAGCGGCTGAAGTCGCCCTTCACTTCGACGTATTGATCATTGCCGTCGGCGCGTAGGCGTTTGTCGCGCTCCTGCCGGTACCGCTCGCGGAGCGCATCGGGATCGAAATCGAGCGCTTCACTATTATTGTCAGGAGAAGAAATTTTTTCAGCGTCACTCATCGCACGAACTCCCTGGCTGATACCGCCGCAAGGTGATCGTACCGTACCTACGCGATTTATCGAAAATCGGCAAGGGAAGTTACAGACACGAATATCGTGCGGCTGCGACGCGAACGTTCGCGGGCTCGCGGCTAGCGCGTGAGGGTGATGGCGGTCGGAGTCTCGGTATCGTCCTCGGATGCGCCAACTTCCGGAATCTGCTCTCGCGGCGGGCGGCGCTTGAGCGCGGTGATCCCGAGCAGGCGCGGCATCTCTTCCTGGCAGGTCCTGAGGAAGTTGCGGCGTATGCCGGTCAGCTGGGCGCCGTGATGATAGGCCATGCACCATTGGCGAAAGACGCCCGCCAGCCCGAGCGGGATCGCGCACAGCTCGCCGCGCTCGATCTCTCCGCGCACCGACCATCGCGGCGCAACCGTGATGCCGTGGCCGCCGATCGCCAATCGTTTGGCCAGATCGAGATCGTCGGTCTCGACTGTTATCTCTGGAAACACTCCCGCCTCGATCAGGAAGGCATCCCACGCCGCCCACAGTTGATTGCCGGGATTCGGGACGATCAGCGGCTGTCCTTGCAGATCCTTCGCGGAGAGCCGCTCACGCCGCGCGAGCTCATGCTGCGGCGCAACGATCGCGAGCAACTCGTCGCGTCCCAACTGCACCGTCCCAAGCGACTGCTGCCGGATCGGAAATGGCAGCAGTGCGAGATCGAGCTCGCGATGAGCCAGCCGCGCCACCATCGAATCAGGATCCGCTGTTACCACCGACAACGCGATCGCGGGAAAGCGCAGACGAAATGCGCCCAGCACTTCCGGAAGCAGCGAGTGGCAAAACAACGCCGGCGCTCCGATTGAAAGATGCCCCGCCGCATTGTCCGATCGCTCGGCAAGCATCGCCCGAACCCGATCGAGATTGTCGAGCACCTGACGCGCGCATTGCAGGAAAATTTCACCGGCGGTCGTCAGGCCGACAAATTTGTTCGAGCGCTTCAGGAGCTGCACGCCAAGGCCGCGTTCCAGCGCGCTCACCTGCTGGCTCACCGAGGATTGAGTGAGTCCGAGCTTTTTCGCCGCGCCGGTGAAGCTCCGCATGTCGGCGACTGCGCGCAGCGTTCTGAGTAAACGAATATCCAGTTCCATCGGCTGCACGAATCTTCTCGATTGCATCGAACGATAGCGCGCCCGCTTCTCCGTTGTTGATCAAAACTTAGGCGCTTGTGCTGCCGGAACCGGCACACGCGCTCTCGCCAAAATCCCTATCCAGATCTCATCCGGCTAAATGCCTCCCGTAATCGATGAAATCCTCGCGGTGGCATAGGGCTTGCCCTGATTACTCTGCAAAAGCGCGGCCAGATCGATGCGTCCGCGCGAATGAAAATGATTAGCGTTAGTGATTGTCGAAGCGAGCATTAAGTGACACCTCAGCCGACGGCAACTCATTGTCCATATTGCGCTTTGCAATGCGGTATGAACCTGACCAACGACCGCGGCACCGTCTCGGTTTCCCCGCGCGAGTTTCCTACCAACAAGGGCGGCCTGTGCCAGAAGGGATGGACCTCGGCTGAGCTGCTGTCGAATCCGGAGCGGCTGACCTCTCCGATGCTGCGGGATCGTCGCACGGAAGAGCTGCGGCCCGCGTCGTGGGATGAGGCGCTCGATCGGATCGCGAGGGAATTGACGCGCGCGCAGGAGCGCTACGGGCGCGACGCGATCGGCGTGTTCGGCGGAGGCGCGCTCACCAACGAGAAAGCCTACCTGCTCGGCAAGTTCGCCAGAGTCGCGCTTAGAACCAGCAATATCGATTACAACGGCCGCTTCTGCATGTCGTCGGCGGCGGTGGCTGGACGCAAAGCTTTCGGGATCGATCGAGGACTGCCTTTCCCGCTCGAAGATATTCCGCGAGCTGAAGTGATTTTGCTGGTCGGCGCGAATGTCGCCGAGACGATGCCGCCGATCATGCAGTACTTCGAGGAGCAGCGGCGCCGCGGCGGCCGACTTATCGTCGCCGATCCTCGAGCGACGCAAACCGCGCGCGCGGCGACGCTGCATCTGCAGTTGACGCCGGGTTCAGACGCGGCCCTCGCCAACGGATTGCTCCATATCGCGACGACGCAGGGTCTGCTCGATTCCGAGTTCATCGCGGATCGGACCACAGGCTACGAAGCGGTGCGAAGAGTTGCCGCATCCTATTGGCCTGAACGCGTCGAACGGCTTACAGGAGTGCCGGTAACTCGATTGCGCGAGGCGGCCCGCATGCTCGGCCGCGCTCGCACCGCGATGATTCTGACTGCGCGCGGCGCGGAGCAGCAAAGCACGTCGGTCGACAACGTGCTGGCGTTCATCAACCTCGCGCTCGCTCTCGGCAAATCGGGCAAACTCTTCTGCGGTTACGGATGTCTGACCGGGCAGGGAAATGGACAGGGAGGACGCGAGCACGGACAGAAGTCCGATCAACTTCCCGGTTATCGCCGTATCGATGATCCCGTCGACCGCGCGTATATCGCGCAAGTATGGAACGTCGCGCCCGAGACTCTGCCCGGCGCGGGCCGTTCCGCCTACGAGATGCTCGACACGCTCGGCGCCGAGGACGGCGTGCGCGCGCTGCTCGTGATGGGCTCGAATATCGCGGTGTCGGCGCCGAACGCGGCGCATATCGAGAAAAAGCTCGCGGCGCTCGACCTTCTGGTCGTGGCCGATTTCTTCCTTTCCGACACGGCGAAGCTCGCCGACGTGGTTCTGCCGGCGACGCAGTGGGCGGAAGAAGAAGGCACGATGACGAATCTCGAGGGGCGCGTTCTGCTGCGACGCCGCGCGGCCGAGCCGCCCGCGGGGGTTCGCTCCGACCTTGAAATTCTCGCGGGCCTCGCCGAGCGATTGGGATACAAGGACGCTTTCCCGAGTGAGCCGCGCGCCGTTTTCGACGAGCTGCGCCGCGCGAGCGCCGGTGGCGCGGCGGACTACTTCGGAATCACCTATGAAAGGATCGTGCGCGAGGACGGAGTGTTCTGGCCCTGCCCGCGCGCCGACCATCCGGGCACGCCGCGGATGTTTCTCGATCGTTTCGCGACTCCCGACGGACGCGCGCGGTTTCATGCGGTCCAGTATCGCGGGCCCGCCGAGCTGCCTGACGACGACTATCCGATGTATCTGACCACCGGCCGCGTGATGGCTCAGTACCAGTCGGGGACGCAGACCCGGCGCGTCGCGGTGCTGCGCAAGGCTCAACCCGAAGCGTTCGTCGAGATTCATCCTGCGATGGCGAAAAATTTCGGCATCGCGGAAAACGACGCCGTACGCCTGACGACGCGGCGAGGAACCGCGGTGATGAAGGCGCGGCTCAGCGGCGCGATCCGGATGGACACGCTGTTCGCGCCGTTTCATTGGGGCGGCGCGGGCCGGGTCAATCTTCTGACTAATCCCGCGCTCGATCCGGCCTCGAAGATGCCCGAGTTCAAGGTCTGCGCGGTTCGTATCGACAAGGTAATCGAGGATCGCTCCGCGGCGGAGCTGGAAATCCCCATCAGTAGTAATTGAGAGGAGAAGTTTTCAGAAAATGGGATCATCTGAATCGACCAAAAAGAAACTCATCGTAATCGGCAACGGGATGGCGGGCGCGCGCACGGTCGAGGAAATCCTCGCGCGCGGCGGAGCCGAGCAGTTCGAGATCACGGTCTTTGGCGACGA
The DNA here is from genome assembly GCA_963801665.1 of uncultured delta proteobacterium. Classification (GTDB taxonomy): domain Bacteria; phylum Desulfobacterota; class Binatia; order Binatales; family Binataceae; genus JBARDN01. The sequence continues at coordinate 430,663 of CAWDFL010000001.1, forward strand.
GCCGTACGGCAACTACAACCGCATCCTGTTGTCGAACGTGCTCAACGGCTCGCAGGATTCTTCGGAAATCTTTCTGAACGGCCTTGGCTGGTACCAGGAGAATGGAATCACGCTGCGCGCCGGCGTTCGGGTCGACGTAATCGCGCGTCCGCACAAGGCGATCCACTGCGACGACGGCAACTGGTACCCGTACGACAAGCTTCTCATCGCGACCGGCAGCCGCCCGTCGATTCCGCCGATCGCGGCGCTGAGAAAACCCAACGGCGAATTCCGGCCCGGCGTCTTCGTGTTCCGCACGCTCGACGACTGCCGCAAGATCGCCGAGTACGCCGCGAAATCCCGCCGCGCCGCGGTTATCGGCGGAGGTCTGCTCGGCCTCGAAGCGGCGCGCGGCCTGATCAATCACGGCGTCGAGGTCCACGTGATCCATCTGCTGGGTCATCTGATGGAACAGCAGCTCGATCCTCAAGCGGGCGCGATCCTGAAACACACTATCGAGGGTATGGACATCAACGTCCATCTGAAGAAGCTCACCAAGGCCGCGCTCGGAGAAAATGAAATCACCGGCCTCGCGTTCGAAGACGGCTCGACGCTCGAGTGCGACATGATCGTGATCGCAACCGGCATCACGCCGAACTCCGAGATGGGCTCGCGATGGGGCCTCACGACGGAGCGGGGAATCGTCGTGGACGATCAGTTGCGCACCTCAGATCCGGATATCTACGCCGTCGGCGAATGCGCGCAGCATCGCGGACGCGTTTACGGCCTGGTGGCGCCGCTATGGGAGCAGGCGAAAGTTCTCGCCGACCATATCACCGGCGCCGATTGCGAAGCGGCCTACGAGGGCTCGAAGATCGCGACCAAGCTGAAGGTGATGGGCGTCGAGCTCGCCTCGATGGGCGTGATCGCGGAAGACGGCGAGCACGAAGACGTCGTCCAGTTTATGGAGCCCAAGCGCGGCGTCTACAAGAAACTCATCATTCGCGACGGCCGCCTGGTCGGCGGAATCCTGATGGGCGACATCAGCAAGGCCGCCTATCTGATGCAGGCGTTCGATCGCGGAATCCGCCTGCCCGAAGAGCGGCTCTCACTGCTGTTCGATACCGGAGCGCCGAGCGCCCGCGTCACCTTCGACGAGATGCCCGACAACGTTCAGATCTGCAACTGCAACGGCGTCAGCAAGAGCACGATCATTCAGTGCGTCGCGGCAGGCAAGCGCAGCCTTAAATCCGTTATGGAAACGACGCGCGCGGGAACGGGATGCGGCTCCTGCAAGGCGATCGTCGGCGAGCTGGTCGAATGGTCCTGCAACGGTCAGGTCGAGGACGATCCGTCGCTTCATTACTATATGCCCGCGATCCCGCTCGCGAAGCCCGAGCTGGTCAAAGCCATTCGCGAGCAAAATCTGAAATCCGTTTCCGCGGTCTTCAACGCGCTAGCGGACGGCAAGGATGATCCCGCGAGCAAGCCGGGGCTCGCGTCGCTGCTGCGAACGATTTGGAGCGACGAGTACGAAGACGAACGCGACGCGAGATTCGTCAACGATCGCGTTCACGCCAATATTCAGAACGACGGCACCTTCTCCGTCATCCCGCGAATCTACGGCGGCGTGACTTCGCCCGCCGAACTCAGGCGAATCGCCGACGTGGCCGAGAAGTATCAGGCGCGGATGGTGAAGATCACGGGCGGCCAGCGCATCGACCTGCTCGGCCTCAAGAAAAGCGATCTGCCCGCGATCTGGAGCGACCTCGGGATGCCGAGCGGCCACGCGTACACCAAGGCTTTTCGCACCTGCAAGACCTGCGTCGGCACCGAGTTCTGCCGCTACGGCGTGGGAGATTCGACCACGCTCGGCATCAAGATCGAAAAGCGATTCCAGGGAATCGAATCGCCGCACAAGATGAAGCTCGCGGCGAGCGGATGCCCGCGCAACTGCGCCGAGGCGACCGTCAAGGACCTGGGCGCCGTCGCCGTGGAAAATGGATGGCAGGTCTACGTCGGCGGTGCGGCGGGCGCCACGGTGCGCGCCGCGGATCTGCTCGCAACCGTGAAAACTCACGATGAGGTCCTGACCTTGATGGGCCGCTTCATGCAGTACTATCGCGAGAACGCGCGCTACGGAGAACGCAGCTACGGCTTCGTCGCGCGAGTCGGAATCGAGCGCCTCAAATCGATTCTAATCGACGACAGCGAAGGAGAAGCCGCGCGGCTCGATCGCGAAATCGAAGCCGCCGTCGCCGCCTATCGCGATCCATGGACCGAGGGACGCCATCCGCACGAGCCAACCCAGTTCACCGACGCCGCGCCGATCCGGAGTGAAAATGAAGCGGCAGGAGCGGCACTCTGATGCTCTCCGCAAGCTCATCGATACAAGAATCGATGAATTGGGTATTGGTCGCCGGCGTCGATCAGGTCGCGCTCGGGCAGGGGCGATGCTTCCTCGTCGGCACGCGCAAGATCGCGATCTTCCGATTGCGCAACGGCGAGGTTTACGCGCTCGACGCGGTTTGTCCGCATCGCGAAGGCCCGCTCGCTGACGGAGTGGTCGGCCACAACACGGTGGTCTGCCCATTCCACGGCTACAAGTTCTCGCTGACCGACGGACGCGGCCTCGACAACGACCTCGCCGTCGGCAGTTACCCGGTCGAGCTGCGCGGCTTGATGCTCTACGTCCGGCTTCCGCGGACAGCCTGATCGGCGGAGCGTCAGACATGACGACAACTCTGGAAGGTAGTCCGAAGCAGGCGCTGACGGGAGCAACGATCGGTTTCTTTGTCGGCTTTGCGGCCGTGGCTTTGTTTAGTCCGATTGCGCAGTCGCTTAGGTCCGCGATGAACCTGTCGCCTGTGTTGTTGGGCTTCGCGGTGGCCGCGCCTCTGCTCTCGGGCTCGCTGCTGAGGATTCCGTTCTCGGCCTGGGTGGATACCACCGGCGGACGAAAACCGTTCCTGGTGCTGCTCACCCTCTCGACGCTCGGGATGACCGGCCTGCTGGTCGTATTCAAGTTGCACGCGAATAGCTATCCTCTGCTTCTCGCGCTGGGTGTCTTGTGCGGATGCGGAATCGCCGCGTTCTCCGTTGGCATCGGACAAGTCTCTTACTGGTTTCCACAATCGGAACAGGGCCTCGCGCTGGGAACCTACGCCGGACTCGGCAATGTCGCGCCGGGGATATTCTCATTCCTGCTGCCGGTCGCGATCGCCTCATCGGGCCTAATCGGGGCGTATTGGGCATGGCTAATATTTCTCCTCGCGGGCACGCTCGCGTATGCGCTGATCAGCCGCGACGCATGGTACTTCCAGCTTCGGCGACGAGGGATTCGCGACGCCGACGCGCGGCGAATCGCACGCGAAAAGGGTCAGGAGATTTTCCCGGTCGGAACCGCCAGCGTGGGTTTGTTTCTGGCTGCAAAGCGGCCCCGAACCTGGATGCTGGTTGCGCTCTATTTCGCGACTTTCGGCGGATTCCTTGCGCTGACTACCTGGCTTCCCATCTTTTGGATCTCGTACTACGAGCTCTCGCCCGCTGCTGCCGGATTCCTGACCGCGCTCTTCTCAATCGGCGCGTCGCTGACGAGGATCGGCGGCGGTTCCTGCGCTGATCGGTTCACCGGCGAGCGCACTGCTCTGATGGGCTTATCCGCAGTGCTGGCAGGTTCTCTCTTGATGTCATTCTCGGCGAGCCTGCCGCTTTCGGTTGCTGCCGTGATGCTGATGGCTGTCGGCATGGGCGTCAACAACGCTGCCGTTTTCAAGATGGTGCCGAAATATGTTCCGGACGCGGTCGGCGGTGCTTCCGGATGGGTAGGAGGCCTGGGCGCCTTCGGTGGCTTCGTTTTGCCACCAGCGATGGGATTAATCGCCGAGTTGCGCGGTCCCGCAGGCTACGCAAGCTGCTTCCTGATCTTCACTGCGCTCGCCACGATCTGCATCGTTCTCGCGACAACGCTCAAGGACAACTCCCGCGCGATCTCCGGCGACGAACTCGACGACGCAAAGGTGCGCGTCGCTTGAGAGACTTCTAGCGACAGCCGCTATTTCCGCGTCTCTCTAACGACTTGCTCGAACCTGCTGCTGGGCGTCTGCGGGCAGTTTTCCGACGCTCGATCTGCATCGGGTAATACTACCGTAGGTCGCGTGGACAAAGATTCACGGGTTGCTATTTATATTTAGGTATGTCCCGTGCCCGAGGATGCCACATGAAGAAATGCGTATTTTGTGAAATTTCTGCCAAAAGAATGGATACGGAACTTACCGTATTCGAAGATGAACATGTAATTGCACACATGTCATTGCTTCAAAAGCCGAGTAATCATGGTCATGTTCTCGTGATGCCCAGGAAGCATATACAAAACATCTACGAGCTATCGGAAGAGCTGAATGCGCCGCTTATGTCAGCTCTTCGATTACTTTCATGCGCAACAAAACAAGCCTTTTCAGCCGAAGGTATCCATATCCGTCAAAATAACGAATCTGCCGCAGGACAAGATCTTTCTCATCTGCATTTTCATGTCATTCCGCGATATGAAGAAGATGATTTTGAGACCAAGCAATACGATAGACTGCCCTTGCAGACACGTAAGGACCTTGCTCAAAAATTAAAAACCGCAGTCTCGGTCTGTCGTCGAATCCGTACTGTATAAGGTGCGACCTGCAAAGAGTCCACAAGCGCCGCCAGAAATGCCCCCATACGCTCAGATTCTTGCAGCGCAAGGCGTCAGACGCGACCGAGCAGGAGCCAGACAACCAGGATAACGACGATGATTGGCGCGATTCCGCCGACCGGGCCGTAGCTATTGTATCCATAGTAGCCACCGCCACCGCCGAAGATGAGGAGCAGGATTATAATTAGTATCAACATTGAGGTTTCCTTTCTCTGGCAGGGTTACGGGTTCTCAGCTTTGGAGGTGGGAGACCCCACCTCCAAAGCTGCTAGCGCATCTCGGGTGCTCTTTGACCCTTGGGAACCGAGGTCTCTCCGGTGTACGAAATATCTTCCGCGCCGCCTTCCTCGAGGATTTTCCTGGCGCGATCGCGCTCCGTGCTGTCTTCCGTATGAATCGACAGCAGGATGTTCCCATCCTTGACCTTTCCTTCGTAGCGTTTCGCCTCGTATTCGGGAATGCCGAGGCCGATCAGCGCTCCGGTCAATCCTCCGACTGCGGCGACGCCGGCCGCGCCCGCCAGCGCTGCCATGATCGGACCGGCGGCGATGAAAACGCCGAGTCCTGGAATTGCGAGCGCTCCGATACCGACCATCCAACCGAGCGCGCCGCCCAGGATTGCGCCGCTGCCTGCGCCTGTCGCCGCACCCTCGGGAGCTTTTGTGTGCTGCTCATGCGCGAAGTCCTTGGTGCCCTGCTTGTCGGGAAAAAGCACCGACACGTCATTCTGGGTGAAGCCCGCCGCCTTCAGATTGTCGGCGATCATGATCGCCTCAGACTGAGTTTTTGCAATACCTATTACTGATTTCTTTGCCATGTTGTCCTTTGACTATTGATTCCTGACTTCGAGTTGGTTGTCGACTTTGTCCGCGCCCGCGATCGCCTGCGCTTTGCTCGCGATGGCGTCTTTTTCTTCTTCGGTCTTGACCGGCCCCAGCAGGGTGACGCTGCCATTGACGCTGACAATCTTCACGTTATGCGCGAGCATCGAGAGCGACTGATCCTTGACCACGGCCCTGCGAATCTTGCGAGTAAGGGCCATGTCGGTCGGAGAGTTTGATTGCTGGCCTGCGGACATTACGCTCGGGGCGGCGGGCGGAGCGTCTTGCGCCATTGTGGCGGCGCCAAAGCCCAACAGTGCCGAGGACAATATCAGAGTCAATGCGAGTCGTTTCAAAGACTATACCTCACTGTTTTTAGAGTACGTGACTGACTACGAACCAGATGACGAGAACGGTCACTGGAACTCCAAGTAGCCATGCGATGCCATATTTCAGCATAACGTTTGCCTCCGCTCTGATTGTTACTTCGCGGCGTGCGCCACGTGTTGGTGGTCCGATGCCGGCTTCGACGAAGGATTCTTCGCGAGCTCTTGTTTGCGATCTTCGAGCTGCTCGCCCAATTCGATAAGGCGCTTTTCGCCGAGGAACTTTTTGGCGTCGGGGAACATCTCACCCTCTTCTTCTTTAACGTGATGTTCAACGTCCTCTTTGAGGACTTTGATCTTCATGTCCCAGGTTTCGTCGGCCGGCGTCACCTCCGAGGTCTCGGCGAGCAGGCTTTTTATCTGCTTGTGCTCTTCGTAACCCTCGCGCACTTCGTCTTTGACGTTTTCCGACCGGGCCTTCTTGACCGCGGGATAAAAGATTTCTTCCTCGATAGTGGCGTGCACTTCGAGCGCAGCTTTTATCTGATCGAAAATTTCCTGTTTCTTATGACCATCGTGCCCGGTCAATTTTTCTTCCTGGCCGAACAGTTTCTTGACTGCTGCGTGATCAGCCTTGAGCAGCGCGATAGCGTCGTGCTTTTCCATTTCGAGTTACCTCTTTACGATCGCGTGGCGTGAGCGAATTTTTTCTTGATTGAATTGTGGACCCGAGCGTCGAATGGAAATGAGCAACGGTCATGCCATATGAGCGCGATTGCTGCTGGACCTAACGCGACAAATAAAGCGCGTCGGATATTGCGCTATCCGGAGGAAAACCGTTTCTCGATTTCGGATCGCTTAGACGCGCCTAAGGCAGGATTCGGAAAACGGTAATTGTTAGCCGTCTGTGGGCAAGACGAAGCGTTCGCCAGAATTACAGAACGAACCCACCCTGCGCGAGAATTCCGGGTCAAATCGGGTCGCAGAAATCACATTAAAAGCACGGATCAGGCAGCGTCTCGCCGTCCTTAAAATCAGCGTGAGAACTGGCGCAGTGCCTGTGAGATCTACGATGTCTGGCCGCTAAGGCATGACTATTGCTGAACATCTCTTTGAGCTCTTTGAGGTTTGTCGAATGGCTACCTTGCACGACGCACCGCGCCAAATCGTTATGTTGGTCGATGACGACGAAGACCTCCGCGAGATGATGTCCGAACTCCTGATGACCAACGGTTTTGATGTGCTCCAGGCAGGAAACGGCCTGGAAGCTATGGAAGTCCTGAAGGAAACCGAGCGGCTGCCGTCTGTGGTGCTGCTCGACATGGCGATGCCGACCATGGACGGCCCCACATTTCTTCGGGTGCGAGCCGAGGATCCGATCCTGAAAGACATTCCGGTTCTCGCAATTTCCGGCTCCCCTCCACCGAAGGCAGCCACCAAAGGAATCGAAGGTTTCTTGCGGAAGCCGGTAGAAGTTACCCGGCTACTTCAAGCGATTGGCCAATACGAATAACCCTGAGTATGCCTCGAAAGCTTGCGTATAGCCGTTCCCTGGAGAACTGATTTCGTTGGCTACAATTTGTTCTTCCTGTCAGACTTGAGGCGTCTGGTTGCGTCTTCGAACAGGTTTGTTTCGGTCAAGGTCGGCGGGAGAATTCTCTCGAATGCAGACCAATTCTTCTCTGCAAAGATCCGCGGGAGATAATCACTCGAACTCAGGATTCCCCGCGCCCAGTGCGACCTTTGAAGAGGTCGATTTCCGTTGCGAGCTGCAGTCACGACCCAGCCGTCCGCCCAATTACGAAGCGGAGCATCGAGCGTTAGCCATGCTCGCGACCGAGATGGCCGAGAATCCACGCAACATGCTGCAGAAGGTCGTCGAGATCGCGGTGGAACTGTGCGGGGCCGATACCGCCGGAATCAGCATATTGGAAGGCGATGTCTTTCGATGGGAATCGCTGGCTGGCGTGTTCGCCGCGCGCCGAAACAGCACGATGCCCCGGGACGCGAGCCCGTGCGGGGTGTGTATCGACCAGAACACCACGCAGTTGATGTATCTCGCCGATCGCTGTTTTCCCGCGCTCGCGGCCGAGCCGCGATTCGTAGAAGCGCTGCTGGTTCCCTTTCAGCACAACGATAAGCCGGTAGGCACCGTATGGATTGTAGCGCACAGTGAACAGCGGAAATTTGACCGCGAAGACGAGCGTATCCTCCAGACTCTGGCTCGCTTCGCTTCGGCTGGATGGCAACTGTGGAAGGCATACAAGACCGAGGCGGAATTGAGCCGAAGCAAGGACCGGTTCCTGGCGATGCTGGGGCATGAGCTGAGAAATCCGCTGGCGGCAATCCTGAGCGCCAACGACCTGATGCAAACCATCGGTATCGACGACGCCAGAGCGGTGAAAGCGATGAGCGTCGTGGCCCGGCAGTCGCAGCATCTCGGCAGGATGGTTGATGATCTGATCGATAAGACGCGGCTGTCGCTGGGCAAGCTCAGGCTCCAGAAGGAGCCGGTGGAACTCAGAACGGCGCTCGATCAGGCAATCGATTCAACGCGCGCCCAGATCGAGAGCCGGCGGCATCGGCTGTCAATCAATATTTCCGACGCCCCAATCGTGCTCGACGCGGATCCGGTCCGGCTGTCCCAGATGCTGGCGAACCTGCTGGACAATGCCGCGAAGTACACGCCCGACGGCGGTGAAATTTCGATTACAGCGGAACTCGCGGACGATCAGGTCTTCATCAGCGTTCGTGACACTGGATTCGGAATCCCGCAGGATCAGATCAACAATATCTTTGATTTGTTCACTCAGTTGGATACTTCCCAAACGTCGCGGGGCCTCGGCATGGGTCTGTCCCTGGTGCGCAATCTGGCGGAGTTACATGGAGGCGGTATCGAGGTAGTCAGCACGGGACCGGGCCAGGGCAGCGTCTTCACCCTTCGACTGCCGATCTTTTCAAAGCCATCTTCGTGCAATGAAGTAAACGAACCCATCGAGGAATCGGTGGGTTCGCGCGGGGTCTATCGTGTGCTTCTGGTCGAAGATGACGACGACGTCGCGGAGAGCATGAGCGCGCTGCTCGCAATGGACGGCCACACCGTCAGCACCGCAAACAACGGCACTGTCGCGATCGAAACGCTGCACACCTTCGAGCCCGACGTTGTGCTTCTGGACTTGGGGCTACCGGGAATAGACGGCTACCAGGTGGCTCGCCTCATGCGCTCGAAGACGCTCAGAGAGGATCTCGTGATCGTCGCCCTGAGTGGATACGGCGAGGAGGAACATCGCCGCAGGTCCAAGGAAGCTGGCTGCGACGGCCATCTGGTGAAGCCGGTCCAACCCGACGTTCTGCGCAATCTGGTCGGCAAAATTCGGAGTTCGCCCAGTCAACTGAGCTGAAAGTTCGTAGGGTGATGCGCAGCGCGCCAAGACGGGCGCGTCGCGACGCGCCCCTACGAATTCCATGCGATTCTTTAGGAGGACCGCTCGCTCGGCAATCAAGTCGCGGCGCCTCAAGAGAGTTCGAACGCACCAGTCTTCGTTGGGGCGGCTCGCGAGTCGCCCGCCTTTCGCGCGGCCTGTCACTACACGCTAAAGTTTCATCCTCGCGTGGCGGGTCCTTCGGAGCCGTGAGTGTCTGAGCTGAAAGTTCGGACTCTTGTTACACCGCTTCATCGCGCCGGGCAGGTGCGATGAGTTCTCTGATTTCATTGGAGAATTGGGCGCTTTTCCCGGTCTTAGTCATCGAACTTATTCGATTCCCTTCTCTCGATCAGCCGAATCGCATGCAGCAAATCACCGAAACCGCGGCATCCTTGGTTCGTCCTACATATTCGGAGAATCAAGATGAATATGAAACGTGTGGCGGCAGTGCTTGGCGCGGCGCTGCTCGCGGCCGCAATGGCTCTGCCGGTGATGGCCCAGAACAATCCTCCTCCGGCAGATTCCGCGCATAGCGCCACGGCGGCGGGCGCCTCCGACTCCGGGAGCAAAGACGGGTCGGTGGCGGCCACGCATTCGAAGCGTCAGCACGCCGCCCAAAGCAGGAACAAAAAGAAGAAGCGGTCGTTCTCAAAACGAATGCACGACAAGGCCGAAAAGATTCTTAGCACGATCAAGCAATAGGCGCCTTAGAAATTCTCGACCGGCAGACCGCGATCGTTCGCGTGGCGGCCGAAACGCGCGGCCGCGCGCGCGATTAAAGCGTCCTCGACGCCGCATCTCGCCCAAGACTAGCCAAAATCCGGACGGCGCTTGTCCGCGGCGGTCTCGGCGACTATTCGTTGGTAACAAAAGTGAGGGAGGAATGATGGGACGATCAACGGAGGCTCTCGTAGTCGTCGCCGGTGGCTGTGTGCGGGTGCGGAGGTGGGCCGGGGTTATGCCCGGCGCGATCCTGCTGGCGATCCTGATTGCTATGCCCTCGCGCGGGCAAGCTCAGTCAGGGCCGATCGGCGCGCCCAGTCCAATTCAGAGCCAGTCCGGAGTGCTAGCGGGGCAGAATTCGGCGCCGGACGTCACCGCGCCTGTCTCTCCGCACGCGGGCGCGCAGTACGAAAGTAACCCGATCCTTTCGTTGCCGGAGATGTTCGCGCGCCAGTGGAACTTTCACGAGGTGCAATTGCCGCACGATCAGTTCTCGACCTGGGAGGACAACCAATCACGGACGCTAACTCTCAAGGAGACGATTTATCTCGCGCTCAGGAACAATCCCGGCCTGGGTTCGGTTGCGCTGGATCCGGTCGCGGCGACCGAAAGCGTCAAAGCCGCCTACGCGGTCTTCGACCCGCAACTAACCTCACAGACCGACGTCGAGAAGCAGGCAACCCCGGTCTCGTCGCCGTTCCAGAACCCCGGCAGTGTCGCTTACGTTTCGAAATTATACGATTGGAATTTCGGGGTGAGTAAGGTTCTTTCCTCGACCAACGGCACCTTCGGCCTCACGTTCAACAATAATCGTACAATTACCAATACGGTATTCAGCCCGGTCAATCCGGTTTATACGCCGACGATGGTGATGTCGCTCTCGCAGCCTCTGCTGGCAGAATTTCGGCTGGCAGTTCGCGACAATCAACGTACGCCTTGCGGAGTCGGCGCAACGCTCATCGCAATGGAACTACGCGTCCTCGATCAATGACTTCGTCCAGCGCATCGGCAACGACTACTGGGGAATCGTGCAGGCCGAGGAGAACCTTAAGGTCCAGCAAGCCGCGCTTGGGTTCGATAACGATTTGGTTCGCGTTAATCGCGCGAGCGTCCAGGTCGGCATGATGCAGAAGGTAAACTTGACCGAGGCGCTTTCCGCCGCAGCTACTGCGAAAGCCAACGTTCAAGCGGCCCAGGCGGGATTGGATATCGCCGAAACCACGCTGCGGCAGGACGTGGCGCTCAACCCTCGCGGCGCGCTGCTCGCGCAGGTGATCGAACCCGCGCAGCAACCTGACATCGCGTCCGGGGAGAACGAATCAGACGAGACCGCGTTCGAGAACATGCTCAAGGACAGCCCCGCCCTGGCCGGGATGCGTGAGTCGATTCGCAGCTCGCTGATCCAGGTCAAATACGCGGAGAATCAGATGCTGCCGCAGCTCAATATCGGCGCACAGTTCGGCATCACCTCGGAAGCGGGCAACTCGAAATGCACCGCGACCATCTCGGTGCCGTCGTACGCGAACTGCTATGACCCATCGGGACCCACTGTGCCGCCGGGCAAGGATAACGCCGCGGAACTTCCCTTCACGGGCGGCTACGGATCCGCGCTGAACCGGATGTTCAACTTCGCGTTCTATGATTATGCCGCGGTCATGGGCTTTTCGATGCCGCTGGACAATGCCGCTCCGCAAGCCGCACTCGCGCAGGCTCGCGTAGCGCTCGATCAGACGCGTTTGCAGTACCGGCAGGCGCTCTATCAGGCCGCGCTGCAGGTCAAAAGCGCGCTCTCGAATCTGCGTGCTTACGAGGAACAGGTCGAGTCCACGCAGCAAGCCACAGTGTACGCGCAGGAAAGCCTGCACGATGTCCAGGCAGAATTTCATGTCGGAACCGCCACCACCAACCAACTGCTGCAGTACCAGAGCAACCTGGTGTCGGCGCAGGGCAACGAAGTTCAGTCAGATGTCGGATTGGAGAACGCGCGTCTGGCCCTGTGGCACGCGGAAGGCACTCTGCTCGACCAGTTCAATATCAATTTCCAGGTGCGCGACCCTCATCAGCCGCCGTGGTACGCGCGGTTCTAATCGACGATCGGAGAAGCATGCATAATTTTCGAAATCGCCGGGCCAGCGGGCGGCCGCATCGCGCGATCATCGCGCTGCGAATTTTGGCTTTGCTCGCGCCGCCGATGATTCTGGCGGTCGGGCTTGGAATCGGATGGGCGCAATTGCCCGCGCCGAACCCATTGGTGGTGCCTCCATTGCCGCCCAGTCCGCCCGCGCAACTGCCGGCACCTGTGACTACGGCGGTCGCGCCAATCGTCGTGCCGATCCCGGCTCTCCCTTCTCCCTATTCGACCCCCGCGGCGCGGACGTTCAATTGCAGTTGCTCGGGCCCGGCGACGGCGACTCACTGGATGGGTCAGGTGACGAGCGCCAGCTACTCCGGTGCTGAGCAGAGCGCGAGCGGCGCATGCGTTGCCTACGGTCAAGGCAAGCCGCCGCCATTCGGCACGGCCGGAGGGATCGGAGCCGCCAATGGCTTCGGATCTCTGCCGGGTGCGTCGCAAAATGCCGGCGCGGCAAATTATTTTGGCTCTCCGGGGGTGGCATCGAGCACGGGATCCTCCAGTTCAGTGAGCGGACTTCCCGCAACCACGCAATCGCTCGGAGCGGCCAACTCCTTTGGCGCACCGCAATCCGGGTTGGGCGTCACCAGCGCTGCTCAGGAGCGGCTCTGTTCGCGATGCGTTTGCGACTAGACGCCGCGATTCTTTGGTGATCGTGATGAACGCGCTTCGCGAGATTGTTGAAGAACGCTCGCGTCCGGCGGTTGGGTTTGTTCCCAATCGAAAGAAGATCGAGTAGTATCGGGCCGCGCTTTTGACGGCGCGTGTCGAACGCGAGTTCGAGGCGGCTTAATCTATCGAAAAACGGGAGCGAGTTGCGCGATCTTGCGCAGGCTTTAGGCGGCTAAACGTGGATACCAACCCGTGCGCAACCGCATTGGCCAGCGCGGCGCAATCCTGCCGCGCCGCGCGTCCTCGAAGCGCCGCCGCATCCCCGCTCGCGTTGGTTCTTGCCGCTTTGCTGGCGGCGTTCATGGGTTCGAATGCGCAGGCCGCACCGTCGGGGTCGCACGGTCGGTCGCGCTTGCCAACCGCCGCCGAAACCGTCCGTGAGAAGCTCAAGCCATTGGAGTCGAGCCTTAAGTCCCGCGAACCGATTTTTCTGAGCGGCCGTGACTTGTCGTACGACAGCAAGCAAAACCTCCTGACAATCACCGGCGACGCGAAAGTGACCGAAGGGCCGACCACGCTCAAGGCCGACGTGATCACGTTGAAGAACCGCACGCTCATCCACGCGACGGGTAACGTGCACCTGACCGATCCGGATTCCAACATTTTTGCCGATACGGGAACGCTGGATTTGACAACCGAGGAAGCGACGCTGACGCAAGCGAAAGTGCACGCTCTCAATCAGAGTTACTACCTGACCGGTAGTACTTTGAACAAGACTGCCGGGCAGAACTATCACGCGGAAGACGCCACGCTGACCACCTGTACGTGCAACAGCGATTCTCCTGACTGGGCCTTTGATGCGAAACATATTGATCTCGCGCTGAACGGCGAAATGAAGGCGCAGAAGGGTTATTTCGACATTCTGGGTCATCCAGTCGTGCCGCTACCCTATCTGCAATATAATACCGATCCCGAGCGCCACAGCGGCTTCCTGAGCCCGCAGATAGGTTACTCGAGTCTGCGCGGCTTCTATCTTTTGCAACCTTACTTTCTTGATCTGGCACCCAATCAGGACATGACTTTCGCGGGCGACTTCGAAAGCTCGGCGCGCGTCGGGGGTCTGACTGAGTATCGCCGGGTGGACAGCGACGAAGATTTCATGCAGTTCACCATGAGCTACTACAATGAGAGCTTTCGCACCAACGCAAACCGGCTGAGCGACACGGTAGACGATCAAATCGCAGATACCAACATTCCGGTCAATCGCTGGGGTATCGTGGGTTTGATGGAAGAGCATTTGACGCCCACTCTGTTCGCTTACGGCACTGCAACCTCAGCCAGCGACAGCTTGTTCTTCCGCGAGATGAGCACCGTGGTGTTGTCTGGAAGGTACGGCTTGAATGCAGGGAACTGGCAGGCGAGCCGCAACGCTGATTCGGATCTGGGTTTGTTTCAGGAGTTCGAAGACAGTTTCGTGCAGCTCAACGGCACCTGGAACCAGGACCTCATTCAACCACAGCGATATGCCCTCCAGACTTTGCCGAGTCTTACGTGGAGCGGCTATCAGGGCGTAGGCAACGGGTTCGGATATCTCACCTACAACGCGTCAGGGGTGAACTACTGGCGCCAGTCCGGCATCGATGGATCCCGATTCGATGTTAATCCGCAATTTACTATTCCATGGTTGTGGAGCCGTTACCTGAACGGGTGGATGACGGCAGGTTTCGACTACGCGGCCTACGATGTTTCAGGCCGACAGGTGAATGTGATCCCGGTCGGCACCAAGGGACGGATATACAACAACAACCTGACGCTGGGTCCGTCCGAACAGGAAGGGTTGATGCACCGGATCGTGCCGGACGTTGATCTCGGCATCCGCACAACTCTGCTGGGAAAATCGGATTTGAGCTGGATGGGCCTGGGACAGGCGACCGACTTGATCGTTCCAACCCTGGAATACAGTTACATCCCGACGGTGAATCAGAACCGTTTTCCGCTGTTTGATGAAACTGATCGGATAAATCCCCGCAGTTTGATTTTCTACGGTTTTTCCTCGCGGCTCTTTTTGCAAATGGGAAATGTGAATCCCAACGCCGGCAACTATGGCTACAATATCGCCCGGGGAAAGGTGGGCCCCAGCTTCAGTACCGCCAGTGGTTTTACCGAGGAGGTTTTACGCCTGAGTGTTCAGCAGGCCTATGACACCAGCAATGCAATCGCGCCGGACGGATCACGCCTCTCGGATGTAGCCTTCTCCGGAACCGTATTTCCTAACCGGGTGATATCGGGAGTCACTTCGGTGGACTGGAGTCCGCGCGCGCAACAGCGGCTGGACAGCGCGAGCTTTGGAGTTCAATTCCAGCCTCCGGGACAAAAGCTGCCGACTATCTATAGCGGCAAGGAATCGATCGGGAACTATGTCCAGGTGTCGTATGCGTACGCCGCTCCCAACGCCGTTTTGCAATCGCCAAGCTCGTCAACCAACGCCATCTCGATGGCGACGCTGCGGGCTTATCTGAACGTGGGCGATTACATGGGATTATATTTCGCCCCGGATTACGACCTCGCCGCGAGCCGATTGCTCACTGACGTTATCGGGGTACGTTTGAAATCAGCCTGCGATTGCTGGTTCATCGACGTTGGGTTCGATCAGACTTACAACCCGAACAACACGTCGGTCACCTTACAGGTCACCCTCGGCGGGCTCGGCTCGATCGGCGAAGCTCCATTTGGCCTGAATCCGTTTCAGAGCGCCGGATTGTTGCCGCAGCAAGGCAGGATACCGCAGATACCTCCGATGCGCCCGGAATCATCCCCATGATTCGCAATTCTTGAGTTCGGTTCGTTTTCGCATCGTCGCTGCTGTTGGCTTTGTTTGCGACAGTATCTATACAGAGCTGCAGCTTCCGATTTGCCGCCAACGGTACGCTACCAGACTCCGCGAAGACGATTTATATCGACAAGTTCGCTAATGCCACGCGGGTGCCCGGGGTGAATGACAAATACATGATCGCCCTGAAGCAGGAGATCTCGTCGCATCATCGCCTGATCATCATCGACGATCGATCAGGAGCCGATCTGGTCTTGAGCGGCCGGGTGCTCTACTTCGGCATGTCCTCGAGAACTTCCAACTCGGTCGCGGAACCCCTGGACTATGCGGATACCATGTCGGTTGAAGCGAAGCTGGTCAGCAACGATTCGGGGAAAATACTTTGGAGCAGTAACTCCATTAGCAGCAGCACAACGGCGCCAATCGTCAGCCAGGCGATCATCGCTACCACTCCTCAGTTCCTGCGCCAGAATTTGCGCGGCGGAGACCTGGTCAACATGCCTGACCTTCAGGTGGCCGCTACCCAGCAAGCGACCGCGAGACAGCAGTTGATGACCCAGGCGGCGAGCGAGTTGTATACCGATATGGTTTGGGGTCTCTAGGCTATTCGGATTCCAGATCCTTCGCGGCCTCAAATCTCATTCGAACACCTGGTCCAGCCAATCGAAGGCGCGCTGATTGGCGCATGCGCCGGCGCGCGATCAGGTTCATCAACCCCAGGATGAAGCGGCTTCCATCAGGCAACGCTTTCGCGACGAAGCCAGGCACGCGGCTTTTGAGCTCCTCGAATAAAGCGAACTCATCAGGATCCGCGATGCACGCCAGCCGCGGCTCTCCGCTGGCCGCGCGCGGCGCCAGATAGCCGCCAAAGCTGATCCCCATCAGCGCGATTTTCGCCGTATCGACCTCTGGCCGCAGAACCGTACGGCAGCATCGCAGGCCTGGCAACCGCTTTCGAGAAGCTTGCAAGAAAGGCAAGCTATCTGTCATGAGCGGGCTATATCCACAAATCTCACCATACGAACATGGCGCGCTGGAGGTTGGGGAGGGCAACCTCGTGTACTTTGAGGTTTGCGGTAACCCGCGCGGAAAGCCGGCCGTCGTCCTGCATGGCGGACCGGGATCGGGATGTACGCCGTGGCATCGCAGGCTCTTCGATCCAGCCGCATACCGTGTCGTCTTGCTCGATCAACGCAACTGCGGGCGAAGTACACCTCATGCGAGCGCGCCCGACACAGACCTTGGGAGCAACCACACCGCAAATCTGATCGCGGATCTTGAACTGCTGCGCCACCACTTGCACATCGACCGATGGCTGGTGGCGGGTGGATCTTGGGGCAGTCTCCTGGCGCTGGCATACGCCGAAGCGCACGCGGATCACGTCACGCAAATGATCTTGTGGGGCGTCGCGACCGGCAGGCACAGGGAATTCGATTGGCTATTCCGCGGCGGTGTAGCGATCCTGTTTCCGGAGCAGTGGGAGCGGCTCCGCGCGGGAGTACCGGCAGTCAAGCAGGATCGCGATGTTGTCGAGGCCTACTATCAACTACTCAATGATCCCAATCCCTCGATTCGCGAGCGAGCTGCCACGGCCTGGTGCACGTGGGAGTCCGCAACGCCAGCGTGGCCTCCCGCTCCGGGACTCTCGCGGCGTTTTGCCGACCCCGCGTTCGCGCTGGCATATGCGCGTATCGTAACTCACTATGTCCTTCACAACGCGTGGCTCGAAGACGAGAGCCTGCTTCGCGGCGCCGATGCTCTCAAAGACATTCCGGGGATCATGGTGAATGGACGCTTTGATTTCCAGGCGCCCATCGGCTGGGCTTGGGACTTAAAGCGCGCGTGGCCGTCTGCGGAGTACGTGATCGTCGACGATGCCGGGCACGACGCGTCCGCCAAAGGCATCACCGGTGAATTGATTCGCGCAACCGATAGATTCGCTACCCGATGACAGCGTCGCGATCCGGCCGCTCGCAGACTCGAACGGCTTAACAAAAAAGAAAACCGGCTTCGACGAGTTTGCGCCGAAGCCGGCCACGGGAAGAGTTTCGCACGATTGCGAATTACTTGTCGCGGTTCATGCGATTCTCCGGCGGCTTGTCATCATGCATGCCGTGATTGTCTTTCTTCGGATCCGGTTCCTTCCAGCCCTGGTCGCGCTCATTCTGATTTGGGCGTTCCTGATGCTGCTGATGTCCCTGTTGCTGATTACCCGGCTGTTGCTGTCCATGATGCTGATGACTGGACTGGTCGCCCGACCGGGAGCGTTCGTCCGAACGCTTCTGGTCCTTCGTGTCGTGTCCCATTTTCGGTGAGTTCTTCTTGTCATCCATCGCGTGCTCTCCTGTTGCTTCGGAGTTACAGACCCTATCGGAAAGGCAGCAAACAATACGCCACATGCGATATGAGCACTTTATCTGGAAACCTCTGTGCATTCGCGCGTAACGATTGTGGAGGATGAGGATTTTTCATGGTTCGGCTCACCATGCTCTGAGCAAAACCTCCGTCAACTCTTACCGGTCAACCTTGGCAGACTGTTTGCTTCTTAAGACTGAGCGGCATCGACAATTCATGAACTCACTTCACACCAGGTAAGCCTTGAATCAGATTTACGATCGTCCGGATGACTACGATCTAGAGCATCGCGCAGATGATGACGACATCGGTTTCTACTGTGCGCTAGCTCACAGATTGGCGCCGTCCACCGTCATCGAGCTCGGCTGCGGGACAGGACGAATCACGGTTCCTCTGGCGCAGGTCGCGGTGCGAGACAATTTCGATATCATTGGTCTGGATTCAGGATCGGAAATGCTGGACAAGGCCCGTGAGCATCTGGCCAAAGCGGCATCTGAAGTCCGGCAGCGCGTGAAACTCGTCGAAGGCGATATGCGGTCCTGGCGCGCCGGCTCACATGCCGAGCTTATAATCGTGCCTTGTTCTTCAATCAGCCATGTATTGAGTCTTGATGATCAACTCGAGTTGTGGCGCACCGGCTTCGACAACCTGGCCGCTGGCGGTCATTTCGTTGTCGAAGTGCAAATGCCGAATCTTGCGGCCTTTGCGGACTCATTCCGCTCTCCGCGGCGGGTAGTGACCGAAGTCGATCTGGATGTGACCGATTCGCAGACCAAGTCACGCTTGCTCCGCCACAAGAGTACTTCGTATGTCAGCAGTGAGCAGAAGGCTTCAATTCGTTTTGTGTACGAAAGATTCGAGAAAACAGTAAGCGTGGAAAGATACATCGATGATTTCGCGAGCCACGTCTATTTTCCTCGTGAGCTCCAGCTCCTGTTTATGCACGCTGGTTTCGAGGTCGAAGCGGTTTACGGTGATTACCATTTCCGGCCGCTCGAACCATCATCACAACTGATTATCATGGTAGGGCGAAAGCCGGGGTCCATTCCGAAAATCTTACGAACGAGTAGAGCCGAGTAGGTTATTTTTACCGATCGGACATCTTTGCCTGCGATAAGCCTCGCGGGATCAGGCACTGTCGGTGGCATGAGCCGTGCTCTTACCCCAAACGGAGGTTTTACACAGTATGAAAAAGATTATGCAATGTCTTGCAATTTCCGCGTTGAGTCTGGTTGCCGTATCATTCGTAACCGCTTGCGGCTCGACGAAGGAAGAGACCACTCACACGACTACTTATGTCCCTGAGGCTCCTGCTCCGGTCGTCGTCAATCCTGCGCCGGTCGTAGTGGCTCCGCCGCCCCCGGTAACGACTTCTTCGACTACAGTCGAAAAGCGCAGCCAGTCAAATACAACGGAAATGACGCCGATGGGCAATACCGGTGATTCCACCTCGATGTATCACAGCGAAACCTCGACGACCGGTCCACAATAGCATTCGCGCGGCTCTTCAGTCTTCGATGTTCCCCATCTGAGGCAGCCGGAGATTGAACAATTCGTGAGCGGGAAGGCTTCTGGCTTTCCCGCTCTGACTACTTCCACTACAAAGCAAAGGTGAAGTGAATAGCATGAGAACTCGGGGCAATCCACTTAAACTAATCGCCACAAGTATTGTCGCGATAGCGGCAACGGCCGCGTGCCTGATAGCCGCGCCTGTGCCCGCAAGCGCTCAGCAGTCGATGCCGTCGGCGGCGGCGGACACTCCAGCCGCGACGTTGAAAAGCAACACTCTGCAAGAGGAGCATGTTCACTCGGCGACCACACACACCTATTCGTCCGAGGCGGCTCGTGCGAACGACGCGATGCTGATAACGGAAGTCAAATCGGCGCTCTCAAAGTCGGGGGTTACCAAGAATCAAGCCGTGGTAGTGGACTGCGACCATGGGACCGTAATGCTTGCAGGCGCTGTCGCGTCGGCATCAGCCGCGCATCAAGCCGTTCAAATAGCATCCGCAGTGCAAGGCGTCAGAAGCGTCAATAGCAAGCTGACCTGGTAAACTCGCAATAGCGCGGCTGACGGGCTATTTCTCCGCGTTCCGCGAAGTGTTGAAGGCTATCGCAGAGGCGGGATCCGTACGCCGGGGATATTTCCGATCAGCCCGAAGGCCTGCAAGAGCCAGATTACCACCACAATAAACACTACTATGTTGAGCAAGCTCTTGATGCCGGCCGCCATCGGAATGTAGGTGTTGATCAGCCACATTATTAATCCGATCACAACCAGAACAATCACTATACTCACTAATGTCATAGGTTCACTCCGGGTAGCTTCAGTTCCGGCTCCATGGTCCCTTGTGGGCTTAACTTAGTATATGCCGCCCGGGCGCGGACCTGCCAGCACTTAATTTACTCGCAGCCCGTCACTTCCATCGGTTCCTGCGGAGGAATGCCTTACGAGCGCGAAGCTAAACAGCGCCGCGGCAATAACCGGACCAGTAAACCAACTGTCTGTTTTCGAGCCAAGGAAGAAACCCAACGCGCAAGCGACTATGGACGCACCCACCGCGTGGGCCTCGATAATATGATCGGGGCGTAAATCACTTTCCGCGCGCTCGATCCTCACGCTCACTTCGGCCAATGTGTCGCGAAGATCCTGGTGCGCTTCGGTCCGCTCGACGTGATCGTCGGAAATCGTTTCATGAGCTGTATTGATATCCACGGAAGTTTGCTCCCTCACGATACGTGCCTGGCAAGATGCTCAACGAGCTGAGCGCCCGGCTCTCAAGGATTCAGAATGGTAGAATCCTTGACGGCGGTTGGTGAACTTTAACGTTATCGCGACAGAAGTATTCGGGCTATCACTCCGCGATGCTTTTGGTTATGTGAAGCACCAAGGGCGCTGAACCCGAAGACTGGCGGCGAGACTAGTCTGTTAGACTTTCGTTATGCGCGCACCGCCTCGATTTGAAATCCGAAAGCTCCGCGGCCTTAAGAATATTTCCTGGCTCAATACGCGCCAGTTGAACAAGCTTGCCGGCGTGCTGACGCTCAGCCGGGTCAAAGTGCACGGGGTCATTTTCGATGAGAAACAATCGCCCGAGTCCGCGTTCGTTTTGTTGGCGGGAGTCGCGCGGATCACGTGCCGAAATCGCAGAGGCGATCGCACGCTTGTGATCATGGTGGCGCCTGGAATGATCCCGGGCTTTCCGCCGCCGGTTTCCGGAATCAGGTACAACTTCCGCTGCGAGGCGGTTACCGACTGCCAGGTCGGTGCCGTCGAGTTGGATGCTTTTATTGAGATCGCGTTGGGGATTGCTTCGGCGGATTTCAAGCGAATGGCTGCGAGCTACTCCGGGCGATGGGACCTGGTGCAACTGCGCTGCGCGAACTTCATGAGTTGCACGCTCGAGGAGCGCGTGGCCCTGATCCTGCTCGAATTGAGCGAGAATTTCGGTGTTCAAGATCAGCAAGGAGTGCGGCTAACCGTGCCTGCGCGGCATCGGGACTTTGCGGAACTGGTGGGGGCCTCCAGACCGCGAGTAACCGAATATCTCGCCGCGTTTGAGCGCGACCACATGATTGTTCGCGACGGGCGTCAGTTGATCGTCAAACGCGATCGGCTGCAGAAGTTTCTCGCGCAAAAACACGCCTTTGCAAGCCGAAACGGTTCAGATAACTAGCACCACCGCTGCCCGCTATCCGTGATTTTGGCTCTTTCGAGACCACGATTGCCCGCAGAAAGTCGTTGCACTACAACCATAATGTTCTTTGAATAACATTCTTGTTGCTTGAATGCCGCGCGCGGCATAGGCTTATCACATGCTCCTTGAGGTGTAATTTTGAATGAACCCCGCAATTCTTCAGGCAGTGATTTCGACAGACTGAGCCGGCTCAAAACCCTGTCCTGGCTTTCTACCTCCGAGCTCGGAATGCTCGCCGGAGCGCTCGCGCTCACCGACTACAAACGATCGCAGATAATGTTTCGCGACGCCGCTTTCGCAACCGATGCCCACATCTTGTTACGAGGCATCGCGCGCATCACGTGCCAGAACGCCCGCGGTGAGCGGGTAACGATCGCTCTGCTTCCTCCCGGACCAATCCCGGAGTTTCCTTCCGAGCCGAAGGGCCGGCTCGAGTTTCGATGCGAAGCATACAACGACTGCAGAGTCGGCAGTGTGGGATGGAACGACTTCGACGGTATCACCATGCATAGCTCGGAGTCGGCTTTCAAGAGATTTCATCAAAATGATTTGCGGCAGTGGTACCGGTTGCTGCTGCGGAGCTCGAGTTTTCTCAACCTCGGCCTTCGCGAACGCATTATCATTACGCTGCTCGAACTAGCTTCCGACTTCGGCATCAAGGAATCCCGCGGCTCGCTCCTGCGAGCCTCCTTCAGTCATCAGGACATCGCAAACCTGGTCGGAGCCTCGCGGCCGAGAGTGACCGAACATCTCGCTCAACTGGAGCGCGAGCATCTGGTTATCCGCCAGGGCCGGCAACTGATCGTCTGCGTCGACAAAGAATAGGGTCGCGGCACTGACGCGCACGCATAGTCGGCGTTCACTTCGATTTCGTTTCAAACTTCGCCAGATACGGCTCAACGTCGGGCGCGAACGCGGGATGCCTGCGCAGCACCGCGAGATGCGCGAACGCTCGCGGAAAGACCTCTTCGACCTTCGCATGCAAGATCGGCTCGAGGCTCTTGCGCTCCAGTTGCGCGAAGTTCCTCCGCTCGTTGAGGAACAAGCTCATCTCGGCGACGAAACAGATATCCGCGAGAGTCACGCGATCACCGACCAGGTACTTGCGATCAGGCGCCAGGGCCTGATCGATTCCGCCGGCGTAGATCGCGAATCCGTCGCGCGCTCTTGCATGAATCTCCGGCGAGACAGTCCCGTCGAGCAACGACAGAAGGTAGATTTGAGCGTCGCGCGCGAACACGAGGCTCACGTCCAGAAAGCTATCGACGCGCGCCGCCTCATATGGACCGCTTCCGTACAGAGGAAATCTATTCTCGCCGAGCCGGGCGACCGCACGCATGATGCTGTTGGATTCGAAAATGCCGACCTTTCCGTCGGGACTGAACGCGGCCGGGACGGTGCCGAATGGATGCGCAGCGATGAAGGCGCTCGTCTTGTGCAAGGTTCCCTTGAACCCGACCTTTCCAGCGGCTCCCGCGCTCGACTGGGCTCGCTCGTCGTTCGAAAGAGGCCGCGCATCGAAGTCCCAGAGCCAGGATTGGAGATCTTTTGGCGCGCTTCCCCTTACCTCGATTTCGACTCCGCAGAGACGCGCCGCGATCGTAGCCTTCCAGATGCGTGGATTCGGCAGATAGGAAAAAATTCTAAGCTGAATCATGGTCACCGCTTGACTCGAATAGGGTTCGCGTCTGCTTTCGCTTCCTATGCACCTACCAGGTCTCGCCGAATGGCCTGACCTCGACGTTGAAGGACCACGCGCTGCGATCCTGATGCGCGACGTGCCAAATTTCATCGGCGATCGCGGATGGCTTGATGAAGAACGCGTCAGGAGCCTGCGAGAATCGCTTGCGCGTCCATTCCAGATCGATCACCGCGTCAATCAGCACGTAGGCGACATGAACGCCCTTTGGTCCGAGCTCGCGCGCCATCGATTCTGCGAGAATTCGCTGCGCAGCTTTGGTCGGCGCGAACCCAGCGAAATTTGCCTTGCCGCGAAGCGCGGAGGTGTTGCCGCTGGCGACAATCGCACCGTCTCCAGCAGCGACCATCGCGGGAGCAAGCCGCCGCGCAAGATGCAGCAGCGCCATCGTATTTACCTGAAAGTTCTGGTTCAGAATTTTTGGATCAATTTCCATGAAGTTGCCGAACGCACCGCCGACCGCGTTATGCACCAGTATCTTGGGCGCGCCGAGTTCGGCGCGTATCGCATCCAGTGCGGCGTCGATTTGCGATTCGTCGGTGACATCGCAGGGAAATGCGCGAGCGCCCGCAATCTCGCTCTCGAGCCGCGCCAGTCGGTTGCGATCGCGCGCAAGCATCGCAACCGCGTACCCTCCGCCTGCAAATCGCCGTGCGATAGCCGCGCCGGTCCCCGGACCCACGCCAGTTACGAGTGCGACAGGCTTAGTATTACTCATTGCGACCTCACGCTGTTGCTGTCTGCATGCCTCACGACACGAGTTTCCTCGAGACGCGCGATAGCTTCGGCGCTGTAACCCAGGTCGCGAAGGATCGCCGCGCTATCCGCTCCGAGGATCGGCGCGAGTTCGCGAATGCTCGCGGGAGTGCGGTCGAAGCGCGCCGCAGGGCGCGGCATTCTCACTCTGCCGAACGTCGGGCTCTCATGCTCCTCGAGGATTTTGTTTTCGCGCACCTGCGGCTCCTTTAGAAGCTCGAAACGACTGAGCACCAGCGCCGACGGAACATCATTGGCGAGCAGCCGCGGCAGAATTTCGCTCGCCGTCCACTTCTCCAGTTCGGCCGTCGCAATCTCGCGGCGCTCGACCGCATTTATGGATCGCGAGCGCGCTGTCTTGAAACGAGGATCGTCGATCAGATCCTCGCGATTGAAAGCCCGGCACATCCCCGCCCATTCGTCGTCTGACAGGGCGCCCGCGGTGATGTAGCGATCCTGCGTCGCGAATACGAGGTCAGGACCGACCTCGCCGTCGGAAGGATCTTGTTCTTCTCCGACGAAGGTCAGGCTCGGCATCGCTTCCGGCCACAGATAGGAGATCATCGCGTCCAGCATCGCGATCCTGACATGCTGGCCTTGTCCGGATCGCTCTCTGGCGAACAGTGCCGCCGTGATCGCTTGCGACACGGTCAATGCCGTCGTGTAGTCAGCTATGATCGTCCGAACCATCCGGGGACGCCCCGTGTCGCGATCGCGCTGGATTTCCGCAAGCCCCGAGAGCGCCTGTATCACCGGATCGTACGCGCGCTGACCCGCATAGGGACCGCTCTCTCCGAAGCCGGTAATGGAGACATAAATTATATCCGAACGAATCGCGCGCACGGCGTCTTCACCCAGGCCCATGCGCTCAGCGACTCCAGGGCGGAAGTTGTGCACGACGACTGCCGCCGATGCGATCAGCTTGCTTATTATCTCAAGTCCCTGCGCCGATTTCAGATCGATCGCCAGCGAGCGCTTGTTGCGATTGCACGAGAGAAACGGCGCTGACATTCCGTTGCGGCCATGAGCGAGATGGCGCATCAACTCTCCGTTCGGAGGCTCGATCTTGATCACATCCGCGCCCTGGTCGGCCAGCATCATGGTTGCTACCGGCCCCGCGACCATGCTCGTGAAGTCCAGGACTCGAATACCTTCCAGAGGTCCGGCCATTTCTTTACTCCTTGCGCGTCGACTATCGCGCAAAGTTTCGCTCGAGCGCCGCGCGGTAGGCAGGACGCCGGGCGACTCGCTGTCTGTAGCTCGAGAATGTTTCTGAGAAAGGAATGTCAGCGGATACGGCCCAATCGAGGCACGTCATCAACAGAATATCGGCGGCGCTCAACCCGCTGTCAAATAGGTATTCGCCGCCCGCGCCAACTCGCGATGCCATCGCTTCGAGATTGTGGATGAAATAGTTCTTCGCCGCCTCGACCGCTACCGGCGCCTCACCGTAAGTTTCCTTCAAACCCTCATGCCGCCGCATAATATACAATGAACTCGCGTCCAGCTCAGAAATGACGAAGTAGCACCATTCATTCAATCTCGCCCGATCCCTGGCATCGCCGGGAACATATACTCTCACCGGATCGGGAAACGCCTCACTCAGATACTGAATAATCGCCGCGCTTTCGGACAATACAAACTGCCCGTGGCGGAGCACCGGAATCTTGTGCCGCGGATTGAGCAGTTTGAATTCGCTGGTTTGAGTCTCACCGGTCCGCGATCCTATCGGTTCAAATTCATATTGCAGTTCCAGCTCCAGCAACATCCAATGCGCCCGCATCGTGCGGCTGGTGCCCGCGCCCCAAAGAGTCAGATCGTGCGCCACGTCAGCATCTCGCTTTCGGCTAGAAGGTTTCTGTAAAGGGTCTGACGTCCATTTCGTGAGTCCACGCGCTTCGATCCTGATGTGCAAGGTACCAGAATGCATCGGCGATCGCCGACGGCTTCAGCAAGTCCTGATCTTTCACTTGCGGACGAAGTTTTCTCAAGAGCGGCATATCGATACCGCCGTCCACATTGACGTACGCGACGTGGATTCCCTGCGGATGAAGATCGCGGGCCATCACCTGGGCAAGACCTCTAACAGCGAACTTCGCCGGAGCGAACCCTGCCGAGTTTGGCCACGGCCGCACACCAGCCGTCGCGCCGGTGATTAGAATCGATCCGCTACCGCGCGAAAGCATTCCCGGCACTGCCTGGCGCGCCCACAGAAATGCGCCGAAGGTATGCAGTCGCCAGGTGTCCTCGAATACCTGCGGCGTCGTCTCGAGCAGGCGGCCCATCGGACGCCGTCCTCCGTTGTAAATGAGAACCTCGATCGGACCGAGGTCGCGGGTGATTCGGTCATGCGCCGCTGCAATTTGTGTCTCGATAGTGGCATCGCTCTGGATCGGCAGCGCGACCCCGCCGGCCGAGTTGATCTCAGTGGCGGCCTTCTCGATCACGCTCGCGCTTCTGGCCACGAGCGCGACTTTGTAACCCGCGGCGAAGCGGCGGGCGAGGCCGGCGCCAAGGCCCTCTCCGACACCGACCACGACGCATACTTTGTCCGAAGGAGTTAAGGCGGAATCACTCATGAGTTCTCCGATATGGGGTGTCAGGATATTGCGGCTATTGATGACGCCCGTCATGTTTGGTATATTCATGACGCTCGTAATCAAATGTGTCAAGAGAGTTCGATGTTCGGAGGACCACGAAAGATCTGATGCGGGTATCGAAAGAAACAGTTGCCCATAACCGCGAACAAATCCTGGCAGCAGCCGCCCGCATGTTCCGCGAACAGGGCATCACGGCAACCGGGGTTGACTCGATAACCAAAGCGGCCGGACTCACTCACGGCGGGCTCTACAGCCAGTTCGGATCAAAAGAAGCGATCGCCGCCGAAGCAATCCACTACGCGGCCGCGCGATCTGAGCGTCGATGGCAGCGCGCCGCGGAGCGCAGCGCCGGCGCGCCAATCCTACCCTCGATCATCGAGACCTACCTCGCGCCGGCGCATCGCGATGCTCCCGGTCACGGGTGCGTGATCGCCTCGCTTGCGGCCGACGTTGCCCGTCAGTCGAAGACGGTGCGCAAGACATTTACGAAAGAGCTCAAAAACACGCTTGAATTTCTGGCTCATCAAATGCCCAGTAAGAGTTCCTCGCGGAGATTCGAGAGCGCGGCGGCCGCATTTTCCACGATGGTCGGCGCACTGATTCTTGCGCGCGCCGTGAGCGACAGCGCGCTTTCGGAGCAAATATTGAATGCCGCGGCTGCTCGCACTGTGGATCTTGCCCAAGCGCGAAAACGCCCGCGCCGAAATATCAGATGAGCCAAGCGCACGGAGGATCGTCTTTGGAACCAAGGAATGCCACTGTCGCCGTGATTGGCGCCGGAGACTATATCGGCGGCGCGATTGCCAAACGATTCGCGGCCGAGGGCTTCACTGTCTTCGCCGGCCGCCGAACTGCGGATAAGCTCGCGCCGCTGGTCGCGGATATCGAGGCGGCGCACGGCCGCGTCGTCGCGCGAAGCCTCGATGCGCGCAAGGAAGATGAGATCACCGCTTTTCTGAAAGACGCCGACGCTCGCGCTCCCCTGGAGGTCTGTATCTTCAATGTCGGCGCCAACGTCAATTTTCCAATCCTCGAGACGACCGAGCGCGTCTTCCGCAAGGTTTGGGAGATGGCATGCTATTCGGGTTTTCTGGCGGGACGCGAAGCTGCGCGGTTGATGCTGCCGCGCGGACGCGGGTGCATCTTCTTTACCGGCGCTACCGCCAGCGTTCGCGGAGGAATTGGCTATTCGGCATTCGCCAGTGCGAAATTCGGCCTGCGCGCGGTGGCACAGAGTATTGCTCGGGAACTCGGACCAAAGAATATCCACGTCGCCCATCTCATCATCGATGCCGGAGTAGATACCGCATGGGTACGCGACCGGATCAAGGAACGAGAAGGCGAAGACGCCGTGAACAATCTTGATCCGGGCCGTCTGATGCGGCCCGCCGCGGTAGCGGAAGCTTACTGGCTGCTTTACCAACAGCCACGCGATGCGTGGACTTTTGAGCAGGAGATCCGACCGTTCGGAGAGAAATGGTGAACTTATGATCAAAGTAGAATTCCATTTCGATTTTGGCAGCCCCAATGCGTATCTCAGCCATCTGGTTATTCCCGAGATCGAGAAGCGGACCGGCGTAAAGTTCGAGTACGTGCCGGTTCTGCTGGGTGGCGTCTTCAAGATGACTAACAATCGTTCACCCGCCGAGAGCCTGGCGGGCATCAAGAACAAGCCCGATTACGAGCGTCTCGAAACCGCCCGCTTCATCCGTCGTCATGGCATAAAGCGCTTCGCCTCCAATCCGTTTTTTCCCGTAAATACGTTAGTGCTGATGCGTGGAGCGGTCGC
The DNA here is from genome assembly GCA_963801665.1 of uncultured delta proteobacterium. Classification (GTDB taxonomy): domain Bacteria; phylum Desulfobacterota; class Binatia; order Binatales; family Binataceae; genus JBARDN01. The sequence continues at coordinate 459,091 of CAWDFL010000001.1, forward strand.
GGCTCAATCGCTCGGCATATTCGAGCGCTACGTCGACGAAGTGTACCGGCACATGTGGGCCGAACCCAAGAAAATGGATGATCCTGCGATACTGCGTGCCGCGTTCAGCGAGTCGCGCTTGCCGACGGACAAGATTCTTGAGTTGGCGCAGACTCAGAACGTTAAGGACCGGCTGCTTGAGAACACTCAGCGCTCCGTCGAGCGCGGCACCTTTGGGTCGCCGACGTTCTTTGTCGGCGACGAGATCTTTTTCGGAAAGGATCGTCTACGCGACGTTCGAAGAGTTGATAACCGCCTCCAAGTAATTGCCGAGCTGGCACCCGCCAGAGCGCCAACCACGCGACGGCGATGCCTTTATCGAAAAGACCCGGGCCCGCCTACGGAGGACCTCGCATCTAACACGACTTCTTGCTCCGCTGAGCCTGCGCCTCAGGCATCCAGAGGATTTCAAATTGCAATCCGGTCTTTAATTTTGCAGCACGATTCATCTCGCAGTTTCGGGAGCGACAAACGATTCAGCCTTGATTTAACAGAGGTTCTGATTGGTCCGGGAATTGCCTTGGATCCAGATCGTGAACCTCTGGAAAAAGCGTTCGCAGTCTCCTTCGCCCGCTCGCCGAGCCCTCAGACATGAGTTCGTTATCGGCCCGCCCCGCGAGAGCCCGATGTTTCAGCGGAAAGCCAGGCTATACTATTGCATCCGCTGCAAATGGAGCTTTCTGGTCTGTGAGCGGCAGGTAATCGTTCTCGATGAACACGGCAAACCTCTGGCTGGAACCAAGGGCGCGGAGCGTTTCGATACGCTCGACGAAGGACCGTGCCCCGGACTTGAAGTACTCCGTTCGAGCCAGCCCATCACGGCTTATGTCGTCCATCTCAAATCGGCGAGGAATAACGATGAGCCAAATAGTCTGGTTACCTCAGACATCCGCGCTCGGGCTGTCGAACCTCGGCCTGTGCTGCGCCTTACAAATCCTCTTTTGAGCAGCGGCTCGATTCGCCATAGGTATTGGCGATCGTAGTCAGCGTCAGCCTGCGCCCGCCGCTGACGCACGTGCTCGCCGACTTCATTCAGTTTGATCAAGATCGATCCGGTAAACCCGTCCGCACAGGCGTATAGTCTGAGGAAAATGGGGCGGTCGGTCTTTTATCGTGGCGCAACCCGGCGGCTCTGCGTCATGATTGGATCATGTCGACCCGCACGCCTCCAAGAGGCAAACTGAATTATGAAAGTTAGCGAACTCGCGGGAAAGCCGGCTCCCGCTTCGATGCTCGTGAATGTTCCGAGGCTGGTAACCGCCTACTTCGCGGAGCGTCCCGATCCAAAGGTGCCTGCCGAGCGCGTCTCGTTCGGAACCTCGGGACATCGCGGAAGCGCGTTCGAGCGCAGCTTCAACGAGGCCCACATCCTCGCGATCAGCCAGGCGATTTGCCTCTATCGCAAGCAGCATCGGATAGACGGCCCGCTCTTTCTCGGAATGGATACCCACGCACTTTCAGAGCCGGCCTTTGCCAGCGCGCTCGAGGTGCTGGCCGCCAACGGCGTCGAGGTGATGATCGACAGCGCGTCCGGCTACACGCCGACGCCGGTCATTTCGCACGCGATTCTCACCTACAACCGCGGCCGCACCAGTGGCCACGCGGACGGGATCGTGATCACACCGTCGCACAATCCTCCCGCCGATGGCGGCTTCAAATACAATCCACCCAACGGCGGTCCCGCCGACACTGACGTTACGAATTGGATCGAGCAGACCGCCAACTCGCTTCTCGCCGACGGACTGCGCGCAATCGAGCGCATCCCATACGAGCGCGCGATGCGCGCTGCCACCACTCACCGACATGATTATATCAACGCCTACGTGAGCGATCTCGGAAACGTCGTGAATATGGAGGCGATCAGCTCCGCCGGCGTCAGGATCGGCATCGATCCGCTGGGCGGCGCGGCCGTTAACTACTGGAATCCGATTATCGAGCGTTACAAAATCGCCGCGACGGTCGTTAATGACGCGATCGATCCAACTTTTCGCTTCATGACCGTCGATTGGGACGGCAAGATCCGGATGGACTGCTCGTCGCCCTATGCGATGGTGCCGGTGGTTGCGATGCGCGATCGATTCGACGTTGCCTTCGGCAATGACACCGACGCCGACCGTCACGGAATAGTCACTCCGGACGGACTGATGAATCCCAATCACTATTTGGCGGTCGCAATATCGTACCTGTTCAAGCATCGCGATCGCTGGCCGGAAAACGCCGCGGCTGGAAAGACCGTCGTGAGCAGTTCGCTTGTCGATCGCGTTGCCGCCGGACTCGGCCGGCGCCTGTTCGAGGTGCCCGTCGGTTTCAAATGGTTCGTCGCCGGGCTCTTAGACGGCTCGCTCGGCTTCGGCGGCGAAGAGAGCGCAGGAGCCTCGATGCTCCGGAACGACGGTAGCGTCTGGACCACCGACAAGGACGGCATAATCCTGGGCCTTCTCGCGGCGGAGATCACTGCCGAGACTGGCCGCGATCCGGGAAAACACTACGAGGCGCTGACTCGCGAATACGGCGCGCCGGTTTACGAAAGAATCGATGCGCCTGCGACGGTCGCGCAAAAGGAAATTTTGAAGAAGTTGACGCCGGATAAGGTTCACGCGAAGGATCTGGCCGGCGAAAAGATCACCACGATGCTGACCAACGCTCCGGGCAACAACGCTCCGATCGGCGGACTCAAGGTCGCAAGCGAGCACGGATGGTTCGCCGCGCGTCCCTCCGGCACCGAGGAGATTTACAAGATTTACGCCGAGAGCTTCCGCGACGCGGACCATCTCAAGCAAATCCAGAAGGAAGCACAATCTATTGTCCAGGCAGTTTTCGAAAAGACCCCGAGCCAGCATTAGCGATGAGCGAAAGGCTTCGTCACTGTGAATGCGCACTATCAATCAGGCGCTGACGCATTACTCATAGGTGCCAGCATAATACTATGTCGGTAGTGGCTATTCCGTCCGAAAGCTCAGTTAGTAAAGATCAGAGCGCCAACTCTTCTGGCCTTGCCGCTGACGAGGCCGCCCGCCGTCTCGCTCAGTTCGGACCCAACTCGGTAGCCGACATCTCCGTCAGTCCAATGCGGTTGGCAATAGGTAAGTTCTGGGCGCCGGTGCCCTGGATGCTCGAGGCCGCGATCCTGCTCGAACTCGTGCTCGGAAAATTTGTCGAAGCGGCGATCATTGGGTTTCTCCTGCTGTTCAACGCCGCGCTCGGACTTTTGCAGGAGTCACGCGCGCAGGCCACTCTCGAGGCGCTGAAGTCGCGTCTCGCACTGAATGCCTCGGTACGCCGCGGCGGTTCCTGGATCGTCGTCCCCGCCGCCACGCTGGTGCCGGGCGACGTCGTCAAGCTCTCGCTCGGATCGGTGGTTGCCGCTGACGTGCGGCTGCTCGGCGGATCGGTCCTCCTCGATCAGTCGATGCTCACCGGCGAATCGGTCCCGATCGAAGCGGGCGCCGGAACGCAGACCTGGGCCGGAGCACTGGTGCGCCGCGGCGAGGCGCTCGCCGAAGTCACGGCCACCGGATCGCGCACGAAGTTCGGGCGCACCGCCGAGCTGGTTCGTGTCGCGCACGTAGTCAGCTCTCAGCAAAAGGCCGTTCTGCGGGTGGTGCGCAACCTCGCGATATTCAACAGCGTGATAATCGTGATGCTGGTAGCGTATGCCTGCGCGATCGCGATGCCGATTGCCGAAATCATACCGCTGGTGCTGACCGCCATTCTGGCGACAATCCCGGTCGCCCTTCCCGCCACCTTCACTCTCGCCGAGGCGCTTGGCGCGCGTGCTCTCGCTCGCCTAGGCGTGCTGCCAACGCGGCTCTCCGCGGTGGACGAAGCCGCTACGATGGACGTGCTTTGCTCCGACAAGACCGGCACGTTGACTCGCAACGAACTTAAGGTTGTCGCGGTCCGGCCGATGCCCGGCTTCGATGATCCACATGTGCTCGCGATGGCCGCACTGGCCAGCGCCGAGGGCGGACAGGATCCCGTCGACGCCGCGATTCGAGCCGCTGCGATCGTCACTCCCGTGCCCGCTCCGCTCAAGGCTGTCAGTTTTATTCCGTTTGATCCTTCTACCAAGCGATCCGAGGCGACCGCGATTGACCCGAAGGGAGTTTCGATGCGAGTCGTCAAAGGCGCATTCGCCGCCGTCGCCATCCTTGCAGCGGTGTCCGCGGCGGCTGCGCAGGCGGCGCAGGAGCTCGAAGCGAAAGGCTTCCGCGTTCTGGCCGTCGCAGTAGGACCCGCGCAGGGAAAACTTGCACTATACGGGTTGATTGCGCTCAGCGATCCGCCCCGCGAAGATTCCGCGCCGCTTATTGCGGAGCTGCGCGCCTCCGGCGTGCGCACCGTGATGGTAACCGGCGACGCGCCGGCCACCGCCGCTATCGTCGCGCATGCGGTGGGTCTCGATGGCCCCGTATGTCCGCCCGGCGCGAACTCGCCAACGCCGCGGCCCGACCAGTTCGCGGTCTTCGCAGGAGTCTTGCCCGAAGGCAAATATCAGCTCGTCAAGGCGTTTCAGTCCGGAGGACACACGGTCGGCATGTGCGGCGACGGCGCCAACGACGCGCCTGCTCTGCGCCAGGCGCACATGGGAATAGCGGTGTCCACCGCCACCGACGTCGCCAAATCCGCCGCCGGCATCGTGCTGACCGAGCCTGGACTTGCCGGTATAGTCGCGGCGGTCAAGGAAGGCCGAACCACCTTTCAGCGCATCCTGACCTATACCTTGAACTCGGTGATCAAGAAGATTGTCCAGGTGCTGTTTCTGGCGGTCGGCCTGATTATGACTGGACATGCAATACTCACTCCGATGCTTATGGTCATCATCATGATCACCGGAGATTTTTTGACCATGTCATTAACCACAGACAACGTCGTGCCTTCGCCGATGCCTAATGTATGGCGAATCGGTCGACTGACTATTGCCGGCGCCGCACTGGCTATCAGCGAGCTTATCTTTTGCTCCGCGGTTCTGGCGATCGGAAAATTCTGGATGGAAATGAGTACACAAATGCTGCAAACTCTTTCCTTCGTGGTGCTGATGTTCGGCAGCGAAGCGGCGTTATATGTGATTCGCGTCCGTCATCGGCTGTGGTCGCGGCCGAGCACCTGGCTTATTTTGTCCTCGGTCGGTGATCTGCTGATTATTGGCACGCTTGCCGTCGGCGGAATCGCGATGGCTCCGCTGCCAATTTACGTCGTGGCAGGTGTGCTAGCCGGCGCAATCCTGTACGGACTCGTCGCGGACGTGATGAAGCTCTGGCTATTTGCCCGCCTCCGAATCGCCTGAGCGTGCCCGACAACTCAAGTCTCATCGGAGCTGAGCGAATTATCCGCCGGCCACGAACCCGAGCGGCGCGGGCGCTTGCGGGATTGTTTGCCATAGCTCGGGATCGTGTCCCGTGACGATCATCATGCCCGCGTCGCGCATCGCGCGCAGCCGACCGAGCGATTCGAGCATCTGCTCGCGATTGTACATCGCGGTCGGCAGATGCACCGTGTCCAGCGTGCGACGCAAATAGCACGCGTCTCCCGTCAGGACGACGTGGCCGGAGCCGATTTGGAGCCGCAGCGACTGATGCCCCGGCGTATGGCCGTGCGTCGGAATGCATACCACCGAGCCGTCGCCGAAGACGTCGTGCTCGCCGTCGATCGTCCGCACCCGATGCCCGTGGTCGTAGTCATTCGGGTTGTAATAGACGCTCTCGATCAGGTCGGCATCATGAGCGGCTTCCCATTCGCGGCGCTGAATCAGCAGCGTCGCGTTCGGTAGCTGCTGATTGCCGCCGCAGTGATCAAAATGCAGATGCGAGTTGATGATCAGATCGATCTCTTCCGGTTTGCGCCCGAGCGCACTCAGGCGTGCTGCAATCTCCTCGCCGGGTTTGAATCCGACCGTGTGAATCGAAGCCAAACGTCCCAGACGCCGATCCGGCTCGGTCTGTGTTTCTACGTGAAGCCCGGTATCGAAAATCACGCGGCCTTTTGGATGCTCGATCAGATAGGACGGGACCGGCACCTTCAGCTTCCCCTTCTCGCCCTGGAGCAAAAGCCCCATCGGCAGAGTCAGCCATCCGCACGTGAACGCGTAGACGTTAAGCGCCATCTATTTCCTCGCTCGCGACAATCATTATGACGGCCAGGCTCCAATTCTAGTCAATCTCAATATCGATAGGGTAACGGGAAGATCGGTTGCACCTCCGCGCCAGCAAGAGTTGGCTTCCGCTGATAAGCCTTGGCCCGCCGCACAACTTGGGATTGCGTCAAGCAGTAAACGATCTTTATTAATGAGGTCTCCATGAAAGCTGCTGTCCTGAACGCGTTCGGCGCGCCGCTCGCTATCGAGACGCTGCCTGACCCTGTCCTCGGCACCGGCGAGGTGATCGTCGATGTCGTCGCCGCCGGCGTCACCAGCTACGCTATCGATGTCTTCTCCGGCGCTCGGAACTATATGCTGGAGCTGCCGGTCGTGCCCGGGCCGGGCGGCATCGGCCGGGTGCGCGCGACGGGGCCGGACGTGACCAGGCTCCAGGTCGGCGACTGGGTCTTTTGCGACCCGACGATCCGCTCGCGCGACGACGCCGCCAATCCCGACATGATACTCCAGGGCTGGACCTACAGGAGCGTCGCAGCGTTGCCGTTGCATCGCTTCTTTCATCACGGCTCCTTCGCCGAGCGTGCTCGTCCCGACCGAGAACGTCACGCGGCTCGGCGATATCGACGCGGCGGACGCGGGCCGGTGGACCGCCCTCGGCCGGCCTGCTGGTGCCGTACGGCGGGCTGCTGGCGGGCGATCTGCAAGCCGGCGAGACGCTGGTGGTGAACGGCGCTACCGGCGGCTTCGGCAGCGCCGGCGTCGCCGTGGCGCTGGCGATGGGCGCAGGAAAAGTCGTAGCCACCGGCCGCAACGTGCGCGCGCTGGACGACTTGGTTCGCCGCTTCGGCCCGCGGGTGCGGCCTGCTCGGATGACCGGGGTCGAGGCGGATGACCGACGCCGCATCATCGAGCTCGCAGGCGGCCCGATCGACTTCGTGCTCGATTTCCTGCCGCGAGAGGCAACCGGCTCTCAGGTGCGGGCGGCCGCACTTGCGGTGCGTCCGCACGGGCGCGTGGTGCTGATGGGAGGCGTCAGGGCTGACGGCGGCGACGTCCCGCTTCCTTACGTTTGGATAATGCAGAACTACATCACCGTGAGCGGCCAGTTTATGTATCCGCGCGAAGCTGTGGCCCGGATGGTGGGGCTCGTCCGGGGCGGACTGCTCGACCTCGCCCAGTTCGAGCTGACCGAGTTCGGACTGGACGACGTCAACGACGCCGTTGCCCACGCCGCCAACGCAGGTCCCCTCGGGCTCACAGTGCTCCGACCTGACCGGCGCCACGCGAGCAGCTAGAGCGGGTTGATCCCGTCGATAAACGGCGCTTGCTGTCCGTTATCCTTCGCCTCCTGCACAAGAGATAGTGGCGCGGGCGTCTCGCCCGTGGGAGATTGGCGCGCTGCAGGCGCGCCTCACCAATGAACGCACCTGCCATGATAGTCGAGATGGCATGACGCGTTGCAGCGATGGTTGGCGCGCGAAAACGGGCGCGTCGCGACGCGCCCCTACGAATTCAATGAGATTCATTAGTGGAGCGCTGGTTCGGCAATCAAGTCGCGACGACTCCAAAAAGTTCGAACGCACCTATCTTCGTAGGGGCGGCTCGCGAGCCGCCCGTCTTTCGCGCAGCCTGTAGCCCGACGCTAACTTTCGTCCCGCGTGGCGGGTCTTCGGTCCCGTGAAGGCCTGAGGCGCGGACGTGAAGTTATCGCGGCCGCCAGCCCCTTCGGCCCACATATCCGATGCCTGACTCAGAATTCATTGGGTGCGGCGCGCCTGCGGCGTGCCGATCCGCCCTGCGCGCCGGAATTCGCGCCGCCAAGGAAATACAGCAGAGACTCTGAGGCGTGGCGCGACTTGGGATTGCGTCAAGCACTAAACGATCGTTTAATCAACTTGACCCTCCCGTAGCCTTTGGCAAATTCCATTCGGAGACAGGTCGAGGACGACGTATGGCCGCAACCAAGCTTCGCTTCGGCGCGTTTATCGCGCCCTTCCATCCCCTGAACGAAAATCCCACGCTCGCGATCGAGCGTGATTTGGAGCTCGTGCAGTGGATGGACCGGCTGTCCTATGACGAGGCCTGGATCGGCGAGCATCACTCGGCCGGCTACGAGATTATCGCCAGTCCCGAAATTTTCATCGCGACCGCCGCCGAGCGTACCCGCAATATCCGCCTCGGCACCGGAGTGTCGTCGCTGCCGTATCATCATCCGCTGATGCTCGCGGACCGGATTAACCAGCTCGATCACATCACCCGCGGACGCACGATGTTCGGAGTCGGACCGGGCGCGCTGCCGTCGGACGCCGCGATGATGGGAATCGAGGTCGCGAGGCAGCGCGACATGATGGACCAGGCGCTCGAAGTGCTGGTGCCATTGCTGCGCGGCGAAACCGTCACGAAAAAAACCGACTGGTTCACGCTGAAAGACGCGCGCCTCCAGATGACGCCCTACTCGCGCCCCTCGGTCGAGGTCGCGGTCGCAAGCCAGGTCTCGCCGACCGGATCGCGCGCGGCCGGCAAGCATGGCGTCGGGCTGCTCTCGCTCGGCGCGACTTCCGCGGGCGGCTTCAACGCGCTCTCGTCCAACTGGGCGATCGCCGAAGAGATGGCGCGCGACAACGGAACCGTGATGGATCGCGCGCGATGGCGTCTGGTCGGACCGGTGCACGTCGCCGAGACGCGCGAGCAGGCGCGCGCCAACGTCCGCTTCGGACTCGACAAGTGGCTGTTCTATTTCCGCGAGGTTGCCGCGCTTCCGGTCGCGCCCGACGACGGCTCCGATCCGGTCGATGCGCTGATCGCGTCGGGATTGGCGGTCGTCGGAACGCCCGACGACTGTATCGCGCAGATCGAGCGGCTCCAGAAGCAGTCGGGAGGCTTCGGCTGTTTCCTTCAGCTCGCGCACAACTGGGCCAACTGGGAAGCCACCAAACGCTCCTACGAATTGATCGCGCGCTACGTGATGCCGAAGTTTCAGGACTTGAACCTCAATCGCGATACTTCGCTCAACTGGGCCAAAAATAATCGCGAAAGCTTCATCGGCGCGGCGACCGCCGCGGTCTCCTCTCGCATCGCTCAGCACATCGCGGAAAAAGGTTCGGAAAATATCCGCCCTGAGATTCTCGAATCGATGGGAATGAACAAAACTTCCGACGCGCCGTCGGTGCTGTCCGCGATCTCTCCGCTTCCCGGCAAAGCGAATGGAAGATGAGCCGCCGAAGAATCTAGCCGCTTGAAATTCCCGCGCGCTTGATCCATACGCGACAGGTTTACCGAAAGGTTTCCTTAAGAGATAAACTGCCGGGTCGGCAGCCTGCCGAATCAGGCGCTGAACTTACGGCATCAACAGGAGGAATTTTCATGAGCTGGGATTTTGAAACCGAACCGGAGTTCCAGAAGGAACTCGACTGGATCGATAAATTCGTGCGCGAGGAAGTCGAGCCGCTCGACTACGTGCTGGGGCATCCGTATGACGTGAAGGATCCCAAGCGCAACGCGCTCGTGCGCCCGCTGCAAGCCGAGGTCCGCAAGCGCAAGCTCTGGGCCTGCCATCTCGGCCCCGACCTCGGCGGACCGGGCTACGGCCAGATCAAGCTCGCGCTGATGAACGAGATTCTCGGGCGCTCGCGCTTCGCGCCGATCGTGTTCGGATGCCAGGCGCCCGATTCCGGCAACGCCGAGATTCTCGCGCATTACGGCACCCCCGAGCAGAAGAAGCGCTTTCTGCAGCCTCTGCTCGACAATGAAATTGTTTCCGCATTCTCGATGACCGAGCCGCAGGGCGGCGCCGACCCCAAGGTCTTCACCACCAAGGCCGAGCTGCGCGGCGACAACTGGGTGATCAACGGCGAAAAATGGTTCTCGTCGAACGCGCATCTGGCTTCGTTTCTGATCGTGATGGCGGTGACCGATCCCGACGCCAAAGAATACAACCGGATGTCGATGTTCATCGTTCCGAAAGAAACCGCCGGCGTGAAAATTCTGCGAAACATGGGCCTCGGCATGCACGAGGCCGAGGGCAGCCACGCCTATATCCGTTACGAAGATGTGACCGTTCCCAAGGATCACATGCTCGGACCTCGCGGAGGCGCGTTCGTCGTCGCGCAGACGCGTCTCGGCGGCGGCAGGATTCATCATGCGATGCGGACGATCGGGCAGGTGCGCAAGGCGTTCGACATGATGTGCGAGCGGGTGCTCTCGCGCACCACGCAGGGCTCGCGTCTCGCCGACAAGCAGATGGTGCAGGAAAAAATTGCCGACTCGTGGATGGAGATCGAGCAGTTCCGCCTCCTCGTTCTGCGCACCGCTTGGAAGATCGATCGCTACAAAGATTATCTGAAGGTCCGCAAGGATATTGCCGCCGTAAAAGCCCTGATGCCGAAAGTCTTTCACGATGTCGCCGCTCGCGCGCTGCATCTGCACGGCTCGCTCGGCGCGACCGGCGAGATGCCGTTCGTCGAGCAGGTCATCCAGAGCTTCCACATGGGTCTGGCCGACGGTCCGACCGAGGTTCACAAGGTGACGGTCGCGCGCCAGGTGCTGCGCGAATACAAAGCCACCACGGGGCTGTTCCCGAGCCAGCACATTCCGAAGCTGCGCGAAGCCGCGATCAAAAAGTACGCGGACCGGATCGAACACGAGGTTCGCGCCCAATCGTGATAGCGGGCGCGCGATAAATCCGTACGGAGAGACGCCAGTGCCTTACGAACAGATTCTCTACGACGTCAAGGACAACATCCTTACGATCACACTCAACCGGCCCGAGAAACTCAATGCTTTTACCGGCGTGATGATGACCGAGATGATCGACGCGTTCGATCGCGCCGACAAGGACGACGAAATCCGTGCGATTATCGTGACCGGCGCCGGGCCGCGCATTCTGCGCCGGAGCCGATCTGTCATCTGGCCCCGATACCTTCAACTCTTCGCGTTCTGATCGCCCCGAGCGCAAGAGCGCAATCCGACCCGACGGCTCGATCGATTGGACCAATGACGCAACTCGCGACGGCGGGGGTCGCTTGACGCTGCGAATCTACGAATGCCTGAAACCGGTCATCGCGGCCGTCAACGGTCCGGCAGTCGGCGTTGGCGTCACAATGCAACTGGCGATGGACGTGCGAATCGCTTCGGACAATGCGCGTTTTGGGTTCGTTTTCTCGCGCCGCGGGATCGTTCCCGAGGCCTGCTCAAGCTGGTTCCTGCCGCGAATCGTCGGTATTTCACAGGCGCTCGAATGGGCTTTTTCTGGCCGGGTCTTTTCCGCGAAAGAGGCGCTCGAGGGGCGGCTGGTCAGCAAGATTTACCCGCCCAACGAACTTGTTCCGACCGCGCGCGCCCTAGCCCGCGAGATCGCCGACAACACCTCGCAAGTGTCGGTTGCACTGATTCGTCACATGATGTGGAAGATGCTGGGCGCGGACCATCCGATGGAAGCGCACAAGGTCGACAGCAAGGGAATCTTTGTGCGGGGCGCGTCCGCCGATGTCAGGGAAGGCGTGGCTTCGTTTCTCGAGAAGCGACCGGCTAAATTTCCGGAGAAGGTCTCGAAGGATATGCCGTCGTATTTTCCCTGGTCGCCGCCCCGAAAATACAGCTAATGGCGCTTTAACGCGCGCCACGCATCGGCTCCGACGCGTGCCGGCGCGCGAGAATCCTCCTCAACCTTGCGCTACGCTCTCACCGCGCATCGCGGGAGCGATCCGCGACGCGGACGCCCTGTGCGCCGAACGGATCCGCCCGTGCTGGCGCCTTAAGCCTGTGCGCAATGAGTCGGGTTCTATATCCAGGTTCTCGCACACGCTGACGAAGCTGAATGGACCGCGATCTTTAACCGAAAAGATCCAGTCGTGAGCCTCAACGTACTGGATTCGCTTCAGCGCCGTCCGATCGTTGCAATTATCCAGGTAGCACCGGACCGCATCCTCGAGGATCGCGAACAGGAGGTTGCGCTCGCCTTCAAACCGGTGGTCACGGCGCGCGCTATGGAACTGCTCGGGGAGAATCGAAGCTCCGGAGAAAACGCTCGGCGATTCGTCTGAGGGATTAAGTGCTGCCTTCATGCTCTTGGTACTCCGGTGTTGGTTACGTTGGGTTCGGGTTACATCGCAAAGTTGATACCAACGTAAAGTCCTTCATCTTCGTGGCACGCAGGCGATCTGGAGAGAGAAATTTCTACACGGTCATCAATCCCGAAAATCGAATTAACGCATCTGCTGGGCAAGCCTTAGTATCTAGCCGGCTGCGGATAGTGCATACGACGAGTGGGCCGTATCGGTTCCCTAGAGCACGGTTATGTGAAGAACGGATGAAAGACCTATGATGGTCCGAAAAAGGCTATGGTTCGCACTTCAATACTTTGGCCGAGGTGCGCCATCTCTTGAGACAATAAGACAATACCGAGCCCGCGACATGGCTCACGTTCGAGCTGCGCGCGGGGGCAGCATCAAGGCGAGCGCGCCCGCAATTCCCACCGAGACTGCTAACACCGCGAGACCACCCTTGAAACTGTGCGTCGAACCTTTCATCAAGCCGACGACGTACGGGCCGAAGAAGCCGCCCAGATTTCCCAGCGAGTTGATTAGCGCGATCGCTCCCGCCGCCGCGGTGCCGCCGAGGAACTCGGGCGGTATGGCCCAGACGGGGCCGCACGCGCTGAAAATTCCCGCGGCGCCAAGCGCGATCGCCGCGAGCTCAAGGGCCGGCACGCGCGTGATCGCCGAGAGAACAAATCCGAATGCGCCCGCCAACGCGCACACCGCCAGCACGCGCCGCCGATCTCCGCCGCGGCTCGAAATTGCGTCGGAGATCGCGGCGACCCAAACCATCGCAAACGCGGCGACGATAAACGGAATCGCCGCGAGTAGTCCGATCACGAAATCGCTGCTGGCGCGAAACCCCTGCACGATTTGCGGCAGCCAGAAACTCACGCCGTAGAGTCCGAACACGATTCCAAAATAGATCAGCGACAGCAGCCACACGCGCGCGTCCTTCAATCCGTCGGCGAGACGATATGCGTGTCCTGCGGCGACGCCCTGCTCGCGCGCGTTCATCTCGAGCAGCGCATCGCGTTCGTCCCCGGAAAGCCAGCGCGCGTCTTCCGGTCCGTCGGGCAGCCGGAGTGCCACCGCGACTCCGAGCACGATCGCAGGCGCACCTTCGAGCAGAAACAGCCATTGCCATCCCGCGATACCGAGCGTGTCGTGCATCATCAGCAGCGCTCCCGAGACCGGACCGGCAATGATCCCCGCCACGGCTGCGGCAGTCATAAACAAAGCCACCGCGCGCGCCCGCTGCCCCGCGGGGAACCATCGCGTCAGGTACAGAATCACGCCCGGAAAGAATCCGGCCTCCGCCGCGCCGAGCGTGAAGCGCAACGCGCAGAAGCTTGCCGGGCCGCGCACCGCCGTCATCGCGATCGCGACTGCGCCCCACGTCAGCATGATCCGCGCGATCCATCGCCGCGCGCCAACGCGCGCAAGAATCAAATTGCTGGGAATTTCAAAGATGAAATATCCGGCGAAAAACAAACCCGCGCCAAAGCCGAATATAGCATCGCTCAGCCCGAGCGCGCGGTTCATCTGCAAAGCCGCAAAGCCGACGTTGATCCGACCCAGGTAAGCAACGATGTAGAGCACGAACAGAAACGGCAGCAGCCGGCGCCTCACCTTCGCGAGCGCGGCAGCTTCGAGCGCGGCGGTGGCTTCCGTGATCGGAATTGAAGTTGAAATTTCGTCGCCGGGAATTCTCACCCGCCTTCTCCTATCAGGCGCGCCCGCTATCGCCAATCATGGTCGCGGGTTTTCGTTTAATGCGCGCAGTCGGATAGTCTCAGAGCGGGGATGCGATACGTTCTCAAAACGAACCCAAGGGAGAATCGGACGTGGCTTCAGATCAGGTGGTGTTTCTGCTCGATGTCGACAACACGCTGCTCGATAACGATGGAGTGGTCGCGGACCTGATGCGTCACCTGGAAAAAGACGTCGGCGCCGAGCAGCAGAAGCGCTACTGGACCTACTTCGAGCAGCTCCGCACGGAGCTCGGATACGCCGACTACCTTGGCGCGCTGCAGCTTTACCGGATTCACTATCCGCGCGATTTCCGGATTTTTTCGGTGTCGCTGTTCCTGGTCGACTACCCATTCGCCAACCGGCTTTTTCCAAACTCGCTCGACGTGATCGAGCACGTGAAGCAATTCGGCCGCACCGTGGTTCTGTCCGATGGCGATGTCGTGTTTCAGCCGCACAAGATTCAGCGCTCGGGCCTCTACGACGCGGTCGACGGCGAGGTGCTGATCTACATTCACAAGGAGCAGGAGCTCGACGACATCATGGCGCGCTTCCCCGCCGCGCACTACGTGATGGTCGATGACAAGGTGCGGATCCTTGCGGCGCTGAAGAAGGCCTGGGGACCGAAGGTCACGACCGTATTCCCGCGCCAGGGCCACTACGCCGCCGATGCGGCGGAGGTCGCGAAATATCCCGCGGCTGATATTACGGTCGCGCGGATAGGCGACCTGCTCGATTACGATCTGGATACGATCAGAAAAGCCGCCACCGCCGGTTCAACGCATACCTGAGTCGTGCTGGCGGCGGACCGCGTCGGCGTGGCCCAGCGCTTGCGGCAAAATCAGCCGGACGCGTTTGGCTTCGATTTCGAGCGCCGACAGCAGATCTTCCATCGCTTCCGGCGCCGCGGCCCGATCTCCGATCGACTCGAGCTCGCCGCAAATCCCGGCAAGGCGGCTCGCGCCGATAATCGCCGAAGATCCCTTCATCCGATGCGCCGCGCGCGCGAGCCCGCTTAGATCCGGCGCTTGGGCAAACGTACGAATCGCGATGATCCGCGCGGGCAATTCTGTGAAGAACATTCCCAGCAGAACCGGGATCACGTCGTCGGCCGGATCGGCTCCGATGTCCTTCAAATCTTCGATTACTTCGTGATCCAGACCGTCGTCGCTAATCTGCATAACCTCACTCCGCATAACATCGCTTTAGGCAGCACGTTCCGTGCCCAAATGAGGAGCCCGGCGGCGCCGACCGCTGGTCCCGAATTCGGACTTCCGAATCGCGATCGCTAATCGATCTGATCGCACGCGGTGCGACGGCATTTTTGTGACGCCGCATTGCGCCGCACGTTTTGAGCAATCGTGGTCTTTACGTGGCGTCGACGACTTCTGGTTTCCGCTGATGCCATCGATCGCGCGGCACGCCTGTTGCGTTCGGAGGCGGTGGCGCACGATCGCGCGCAAAGCGAGGCGCATGTGAACAACAATCTCGGAGCCGTGCTCAGTGGCAAACGGTTCGCGCTGATCGGCTTCGACGTGGAAGAAAGTGGCACAATAGTGTCAGTCTTGGCCGCGATGCACGCATTCGGGCAGTCGATTTCCGGCGGCGCTACGATTCCGGGCCTCAATCCTTTCGCGCGTTTCGACGGCTGTATCATCGACGCGGGCGTCGGCGCGAACAACTCCACCGCACCTGAAGAAACTATCGCGCGGATTCATAAACCCGCGCTGCTAATCGGTAGCGGCGAGCAGATGATGACGCACGCGCTCGCGGTCGCCGACAACCGCCACGACTTCCTGGTGCGTCCGTATGAAACCGAAGAGTTGCTGATGCGCGCGTTTCGGATCGTGCGCAACGCCGGCACCGAAAACGATCTGGTCCGTCCGGCGCGGGGCTTGGCCGGCAGGAGAGTGCTGGTCGCCGACGATGATCAGGCCGCGACGATCCTGATCTCGACCGTGCTGCGCCACGCGGGTTTCATCTGCGAGTTGGCGCGCGACGGACACAGCGCGTTGAAGCTTGCCCGTGAAACACTTCCCGATCTGATTTTGCTCGACGTGGGTTTGCCCGAGATGGACGGGTTCGCGGTGTTGAGCGCGGTGCGCAACGATCCGGCGATCTGCAAGCTGCCGATAATCATCGTCACCGAACGCAACAATGAAAAGGATATCGTTAGGGGATTCGCGCTCGGCGCCGACGATTACATAACCAAGCCTTTCATCTCGGGCGAGATGACCTCGCGGATCAATCGCGCACTGCGCCGCGAACACTTGGCAAGCGATTGATCGCCTGATCCGCGTCTGCGCCACCGGTTGTCATCGGACGATGCGCTGTCCTACTGTTGCCGCGTGTTTCGACTCGATGGAAAAACCGCAATCGTAACTGGCGCGGGCTCCGGAATCGGACGCGCGATCGCAATCACCTTTGCCGCACAGGGCGCGCGCGTATTTATCCTCGAACGCGAACGCAAAAGCGCGGATGCCGTCGCAGCGGAAATTACCGCGGCGGGCGGCGCGGCCCTGCCGATCGATTGCGACGTGACCAGCGCCGCATCGGTCGCGGCCGCATTCGCGAGCGTCGATCGCGACGCCGCGCGGCTCGATATCCTGATTAACAATGCTGGTATCGCCCACGTCGGCAATGTCGAAAATACTGCCGAGGCCGACCTCGATCGCGTGTACGCGGTCAACGTCAAAGGCGTCTATCTGTGCGCGCAGGCGGCGGTCACGCGGATGCGCAAAGCGCACAGCGGCGTGATCCTGAACCTCGCGTCGATCGCCTCGCTCATCGGCCTCACCGACCGCTTCGCCTACTCGATGAGCAAGGGCGCGGTGCTGACGATGACCCGTTCGATCGCGGTGGATTACATCCACGACGGAATCCGATGCAACTGCGTGTGTCCGGCGCGCGTGCATACGCCGTTCGTCGACGGATTCCTCAAGTCCAGCTATCCCGGACGCGAGGCCGAGATGTTCGCGCAACTCTCGGCCTACCAACCGATCGGCAGGATGGGGACGCCCGAAGAAGTCGCGGCGCTCGCGCTCTACCTGTGCTCGGATGAGGCGTCGTTCATCACCGGCCAAGCCTATCCAATAGACGGCGGAGTGCTGGTGTTTTGAACGCGCGCGCGGTGCCGGCGATGAAGATTTACGGCCAGACGATCAATCTCAAACCTGGAGCCGAGATCGAGCGCCGCTACGTCGCGATGCATCGCGCGGCGTTCCCGGAAGTCGAGCGCGGGCTCAAATCGATCGGAATCAGGCGGATGCTCATCTGGAAGCTCGGCCGCCAGCTTTTCATGATGATGGAAACCGAAGACGGCTTCGATCCCGACCGCGATTTCCCGCGCTACGAGCGGAGCCATCCGCGAATCAAGCAATGGCAGGATACGATGGCCGCGATGCAGGAGCCCGTCGCCGACGCTCCAGCAGGACAATGGTGGGCGCGGATGGAACTGGTGTATGCGCTCGGCGACAGCAGCGACTAGACTTACTCGCGCGTTGCTCCGGCCACCGCGATCGGTTCGCGCCGGCGGCGAAATGTCGCGCGCATCAGATCGTGATTCATGTTGCCGATAAACTCGAGCGGAATTTCCTTGGGGCAGACCGCCTCGCATTCGCCGTGATTGGTGCAGCTTCCAAACAGCTCGCGCGACATCGCGGTCACCATGTTCAGCGTCCGCTGATCGCGCTGCGGCTGGCCTTGCGGCAGCGAGTTCAGATGCGTGAGCTTGGCCGCGGTGAACAGCATCGCAGAGGCGTTGGGACATGCGGCCACGCACGCGCCGCATCCGATACACGCGGCGGCGTCGAACGCGGTGTCGGCGGAGCTCTTCGGAACCAGGGTCGCGTTCGCCTCGGGCGCGCTACCGGTCGAGGCGCTGATGAACCCGCCGGCCTGGATGATGCGATCGAACGGCGAGCGATCGACGATCAAATCGCGCAGGATGGGAAAGGCGCGCGCGCGCCACGGCTCGAGTGCGACCGAATCGCCGTCTTTAAAGAACCGCATCGAGAGCTGGCACACCGTCGTGCCCGGCCGCCCGCCATGCGCGACGCCGTTGACCAGAAAGCCGCACGAGCCGCAAATCCCCTCGCGGCAGTCGTGCTCGAACGCGACCGGCGCCTCGCCGCGCGCGGTCAGATCTTCATTCAGCACGTCGAGCATCTCGAGGAACGACATATCCGGCGTGATGCCGGTGACCTGGTAATCCTTGAACTGGCCGGGCGCGCTGGCATTCGCCTGCCGCCAGATTTTCAGCTTGAGATTCATCGCTACTCCGTCGCGCTATTTGTAACTCCGTTGAGTGAGATGAACGTAATCGAAGGTCAACGGCTCCTGGTGCATGACCTCGGGTTGGCCGTCGCCTTTCCATTCCCACGCCGCGCTGTACGAGAAGTGCTCGTCATCACGCTTTGCCTCGCCGTCGGGAGTCTGGCTCTCGACGCGGAAATGACATCCGCACGATTCGGTCCGCGCGAGCGCGTCGGTGCACATCAAATCGGCCAGCTCGAAGAAGTCGGCGACTCGTCCCGCCACTTCCAGCGATTGGTTCAGCTCCTCGCCGGTGCCGACGATACGCAGGTTCTTCCAGAATTCCTCGCGCAGCTTGCCGACCTCCCCCAGTGCGTGGCGCAGGCTCGCGTCGGAGCGCGCCATCCCACAGTCATCCCAGAGCATCCGGCCAAGCTGACGATGGAACGACGCGGCGCTGCGCGTGCCGCCGATCGAGAGCAGCTTCGCGACCCGCTTCTCGACTTCGCTCTTCGCCTCCGCGAACGCGGGATGCGACGTGTCGACCTTCGGCGGAGTGTTGGAGGCGAGATAGTTTGGCACCGTCGATGGCAACACGAAATAACCGTCCGCGAGACCCTGCATCAGCGCGCTGGCGCCGAGCCGATTGGCGCCGTGATCTGAGAAATTCGCCTCGCCGCCGACGAACAGCCCGTCGATCGTCGACATCAGATGGTAATCGACCCACAGGCCGCCCATCGTGTAGTGCAGCGCCGGATAGATGCGCATCGGCACGCGGTAGGCGTCTTCACCGGTGATCTGTTCGTAGATCTCGAACAGGTTGCCGTATTTCTCGCGCACCTGATCGACACCCATGCGCCCGATCGCGTCGCGAAAATCGAGATAGACGCCCTGACCCGACGGACCGACGCCGCGGCCGTCGTCGCAGACTTCCTTGGCGTTGCGCGAGGCGACGTCGCGCGGCACCAGGTTGCCGAAGCTCGGGTAGCGCCGTTCGAGATAGTAGTCGCGCTCTTCTTCTGGAATCTGGTTAGGCGGGCGCTGATCGCCCTTCTGCTTTGGCACCCACACCCTGCCGTCGTTGCGCAGCGATTCCGACATCAACGTGAGCTTGGACTGATGCTCGCTGGTCACCGGAATACAGGTCGGATGAATCTGGGTGAAGCATGGATTCGCGAACAGCGCTCCGCGCCGATGCGCCCGCCAGATCGCGGTGCAGTTCGAGGCTTTCGCATTGGTCGAGAGATAGAAGACGTTCGAGTAGCCGCCAGTCGCGAGCACCACCACCTCGGCGGCATGACACTCGATCGCGCCGGTGACCAGATTGCGCGTAACGATTCCGCGCGCCTTGCCGTCGATCACAACCAGGTCGAGCATCTCGCGTCGCGGATGCATCCGCACCGTGCCGGCGGCGATCTGCTCTTCGAGCGCCTGGTACGCGCCGAGCAGCAACTGCTGTCCGGTCTGTCCGCGAGCGTAAAAGGTGCGCGAGACTTGCACGCCGCCAAACGAACGCGTGTCGAGCAGTCCGCCGTATTCGCGCGCGAACGGCACGCCCTGCGCGACGCACTGGTCGATGATATTCACGCTGAGCTGCGCGAGCCGGTACACATTAGCCTCGCGCGAGCGGAAGTCTCCGCCCTTCACGGTGTCATAGAACAGGCGGTAGATGCTGTCGCCGTCGTTGCGGTAGTTCTTTGCGGCGTTGATACCGCCCTGCGCCGCGATCGAATGCGCGCGGCGGGGGCTATCGTGGAATGAGAAACATTCGACGTTATAACCCTGCTGCCCGAGCGACGCGGCCGCGGCGGCGCCTGCGAGGCCGGACCCGACCACGATGATCGTATATTTGCGACGGTTGGCCGGATTCACCAGCTTCATCTCGAACTTGCACGTGTCCCATGCCTGTTCGATCGGACCGGAAGGAATTCTTGCGTCGAGCATCTTTTCGTATCCCTTAGTGAATCCAGCCGGTCATGACCGCGATCGGAACTGAAACGAACCCAAGAAACACCACCGCCGCGATCACTCGCGACGTGGTCCTGAGCGCCGCCTGGTTGTGCGCAGTGCTCCAGCCGAGCGTCTGCAGCATGCTCCAGATGCCGTGGTCCAGATGAAAGAACAGCGCGATCATCGCGATAATGTAAAAGACCGAAATCGGCCACACCGAAAATCCGATAAGCACGTTCTGGTAAACGTGCAGGTCCCGATACTCGCCCGGCGCGAATCCGACCACGCCGAGCGTGAAATGCGCGATGTGAAACACGATGAAGATCGCGAGCAGCAGGCCGCCCCAGCGCATCGAGCGCGCCGCGAACGAGGTCTCGCGGTTCTTGCGCTCGCGGTAGCTGATCGGACGCGCCTGCCAGTTCATCCGCGTGAGCTGTATCGCCGCGATAATGTGCAGCGTCGCGCTGACCAGCAGCACAATCCTGACGATCCAGAGCGCGTCGCCATAGCCGAGCTCCGGCATCCCTACCGTGCGCAGAAACCTCGAGTAGGTATTGATTTCGTGGGGACCGGCGAAAATCTTCAGATTTCCGAGCATGTGCGCGATCACGAACAGCACCATGATCACGCCCGTGACCGCCATCACGACTTTCTTGCCGATAACCGTGCGCCACAGCAGTGTCAGCGGATTCGATCCAAACACCGCAGGGCGCTCGGCCACCTGGAGGTTTTTCGCGGCGGGCTCGCTTGCCGCACTCGACGATGCCATTTCAGGGCTCCTGCCTTTCTCCTGCTTCTATCAGTGCGGCTTATTCGGAAGTCAAGTCACGCGCTGGTTTTCTTATCTCACTCATAGCGCTTGTGCAATCCCGAGAACAGCGCCCGAAAACCGGGCTAGCCGTTGTCATTCCCGCGCGTGGCTGCCGCGCGAGGAATCCCGAACGAGGGGCCGCTGCACGTGAACCTAACTCGGCGCACGGACGCCCCGGGATTCCTCGCCTACGGCTCGGAATGACGAATGTGGGCTCGGCTGAGACTACAATAGTCATTTACCAAGCCCACATCCGTCATTTCGACCGAAGGGAGAAATCCCGAGGCGGCCGTGCACCGAGCATGCGTCCACATGCAGTGCCCTCTCGCTCGGGATCACGACAGGCTCTCGCGCGCGGCAGCCACGCGCGCGGGAATGACAAGTCGGCATCGCTCATGCGCGCCATACCGATCCGCCGGGAAACTCGAGCTGGTCCAGTGAATGCGGGAAGATCTCGGCGCTGTAGCCGGCGTCGGTCGGCAGGAGGTAGCGCCCGCGCCGCACCTTCACCGGATGCTTGAAATACTCGTGCCCGTGGTCGGCGAACTCGGTCATGCGATTTTCGAGGCTCGCGCTGACGCAGATATAGTCAATCAGCGAGATGTGCTGCACGTACTCGCACAGCCCGATTCCGCCGGCGTGCGGACACACCGGCACCCCGAACCGCGCCGCGAGCAGCAGCACCGCCATCACCTCGTTCAGCCCGCCGAGCCGGCACGAATCGAGCTGGCAGAAGTCGATCGCACCGGCCTGCATCAGTTGCTTGAACAGCACGCGATTCGCGCAATGCTCGCCGGTCGCGACGCCGATCGGCTTGATCGCGCGGCGAATCGCCGCGTGGCCGAGTATATCGTCGGGACTGGTCGGCTCCTCGATCCACAAAAGATTGAACGGCCGCAGAGCCTGGATATGCTCGATCGCCTCGCCGACATCCCAGACCTGGTTGGCGTCGGCCATCAGCGTCGCCCCGGCGCCAATCTCCTCGCGCATCAGCTTGGCGCGATGGATATTTTCCTCGCGATTCAGCCCGACCTTCATCTTGAACCGCGTCCATCCCTGGTCGAGCGCCACGCGGCAGAGCGCGCGCACTTTATCGTCGGGATAGCCCAGCCATCCCGCCGACGTGATGTATGCAGGATAGCCGCCGCGGCGCATCTCGGCCTCGCGCGCGGCACGTCCCGGAAGATTGCGCCGCAGGATTTCGAGCGCCTCGCCGCGCGTGAGCGCATCGGAAAGGTAGCGGAAATCGACGCACGCGACGAATTGCTCCGGCGTCATATCGGCGACCAGCTTCCACACCGGCTTGCCTTCAGTCTTCGCATACAGATCCCACACCGCGTTGACGATCGCGGCGGTCGCGAGATGCAGCACGCCCTTTTCGGGGCCGAGCCACCTGAGCTGGCTCTCGTTGGTGAGGCTCCGCCAGAAACCGTTGAAGTCGGCGGTGATCTGTTCGAGCGTCACGCCGACGATCAGATGGCGCAGCGCCTCGACCGCCTTCAGCACCACCTCGGTGCCCCGTCCGATCGTAAAGGTGAGGCCGTGGCCTTCGAGTCCGTCGGCCGCGTCGGTCCTGAGCACGACGTAGGCCGCCGAGTAGTCGGGATCTTTGTGAACCGCGTCGGAACCGGCGAGCGTGCGCGAGGTTGGCGTACGGATGTCGCGGGCGGCGAGCTCGATGATCCTGCGGGCCATTGTCGGTTCCTCCGCGCGGCATGGTAGCATCCCCGCGACGCGCGATGGCAACCGAATCCGCACCGCTCGACGATCTGCGCCAGCGCTGGCCGCTGCCGCGCGCTCCGCGTCCAATCGTGGTGATCGGAGCGGGCAGTATCGTGCGCGACGCGCATCTGCCGATTTACGCGCGGCTTAATTTTCCCGTCGCCGGAATTTTCGATCTGAGTCGCGACGCGGCTCGCGAGCGCGCGGAGCAATTCAAGCTCCCGCGTGTGTTCGATTCGCTGGAGCAGGCGGCCGCGGTCCCGGGCGCGGTCTTCGACCTCGCGGTTCCTCCCGGCGCGATCGCAGCGACTATCGCAAAGCTGCGTCCACGCGCGGCGGTGCTGATGCAGAAACCGATGGGACGCAATCTGCACGAAGCGCGCGCGATCCTGGCGCTCTGCCGCGATCGCGAGCTTGCCGCCGCGGTGAATTTCCAGCTTCGCTTCGCGCCGAACATGCTTGCACTGCGCGACGCGATTGCGCGCGGCGTCCTCGGCGACATCACCGACATCGAGGTCCGCATCGTGCTGCATACTCCATGGGAGTATTGGGCGTTTCTGCGCGGAGAGCCGCGGCTTGAAGTGCTGATGCACTCGATCCACTACCTCGATCTGATCCGTTCGATCGCGGGCGAGCCGCGCGGCGTCTATTGCAAGGGCGCGCGGCATCCGTCGACGCCCGGCTACGCGGACGCTCGCACCACGATCATCCTGGATTACGGCGACGCTATTCGCGCGAGCCTCACGATGAATCATGCGCATCGCTTCGGCTCCAAACATGCCGTCTCGGAAATCAAGCTCGAAGGAACCCGCGGCGCGGCGATCGCGAAGATGGGTGTTAACCTGAATTATCCGCACGGCGAGCCCGATGCGCTCGAAATCGCGAGCGACGGAGAGCCGTGGCGACAGGTCCCGCTTCGTGGTTCGTGGTTCTTGGAAGCGTTCGAGGGACCGATGGCGAACGTCCAGCGCTTCGCCGCGGGCGAGGACGCCGCGCTCGTCTCCGGCGTCGAGGACGCGATCCACACGATGGCGCTGGTCGAGGCCTGCTACGCCTCGAGCGCAAGCGGCGCCACACCCATTCTGAGAAGTTGACCTAAGCGCGAGGGTAGTATCCGAGTTTGAAGCTCGAACCAAAGAAAAGGCGCAGATCCCAAGGATAGGAATCTGGCCCTATCTCTGAAGAGTGCTAGTTTTCTTGACTCTTTACCAAACTGGAAGTTTCGCGCCAGCGGCCGACCGTAGATACGCCCTTCCAGGTCGACTTTCTTTTGAATGGAGCGATCCTTTTTTGGATGCGTCGTAAGTTGCGAGCGGCCTCGGACCAACGACTTTTTTCTGCCCTAATTTGCTTCATCGTTTGAGCCCTCTTGTTGTGAGTCCGCCGGACTTGCGTAAAACGAATACTCCTTCGTTTCTATACATTTAGCTGCAAAACTTGAGACGAAACCACTCGTCCTAACGTGCAGTTCCCACACCGGGTCAAGTATTTCCGCTGGAATTTCATCCGCAATAAGACCAGACCGGATTGCCTCATCACGATAGATTGGACGACCATGCGTCTTTGTTTGTTCAGGCGTTAGAAATCCCGCGATCTGTCTTCGGATCTGCCTTTCGGACCGGCCACGCATCATTCCCTTCGCCAAACTCCGAACTGCAATATCGGCGGATAAAGACATGGCTGAGCGCATCTCTTCGATCTCACGTTCATCGTAATTCTCCAATTGCAAAAGAAACGGTTCGAGATTACCTCCGGTTCTGACCGCCGCACGGAACAGGGTTTCGTAACTGTGGATCACGTTATAAACAGAGAATCGCTTGACCTCGCCCCGTTCTCTGGTTGTGAGTTGCGGGTCTATCGGTCCTAGTTCCGAATTCGGCCCCATCAGGATTTTGGACGCTCCAAAGCACACCATCGTTGCGGCAGACTTCGCTTTCCCTGGAACAATTGCGACAAACTCCCCCGTACGGCTGTATGACCGACAGACATTAATCATCCTTTCTGCTGATCATCCTTTCTGCTGCGAGTCCGTCACCACCAGGAGAGCAAATCATGAGCGCGAGTCCTTTGGTCAGGTCCATTTTCTGTAAGACGCCTTCGAGCATTTCCGCGTCCCCATCTTCAAGCATCACGGGATAGCTGAAGCTGGTATAGAAAGTTGCGATCGGTCTCTTCAGCAAGCGCTCAAGCTTTGCGAAGAGCGGTCGCCGCGTCGGATGCCCCTGATTTCGTTCTTGCAGAACCTGAAGAAAGTATGGATCTCCCCCTCTCGCCATTGGCATTACGCGCGTCACTTATGGCAGGGCGGATATATAAAGGCAATTGCGAAATTTGATATTGCGGCCAGCACGATCATTTCGCCAAACTCGCGATTCCGATGCCGTAAGTTCAAAGTACTTACCCGCGCCCGTAAGCCGCTACGCGCGCGCGGTGTTCAGCTTCATCTTGATCGGCATGTGCTTGATTCCGCCGACGAAGCTCGAGCGCAGCCGCTCGATCGGGCCCGCCATCTCCGCGTACTCCATCCGCTCCACCAATTGGCGGAAGATAACTTCGAGCTCGAGGCGCGCCAGGTTCGCGCCGAGGCAGAAATGCTCGCCGATTCCGAACGCGATATGCGGATTCGGGTCGCGGCCGATGTCAAACTTGAACGGCTCGTCGAACACATCTTCGTCGCGATTCGCCGAGGGATAGAACAGGCACACCGATTCGCCCGCCTTGATCTTCTGGCCGCGAATCTCCGTGTCCTCGGTCGCGGTGCGCGTGAACTGGATGACCGGCGTGGTCCAGCGCACGATCTCCTCGACCGCGGGCTTGATCAGCGCGGGATTTTTCTTAAGCCGGTCCCATTGATCGCGATGCTCGATCAGCGCCATCAAGCCGCCGGTCGTCGCGTTGCGCGTGGTCTCGTTGCCCGCAACCACCAGCAGCAGAAAATACGAAAGCATCTCGAATTGCGGCATCAAGGTGCCGTTGAGTTTCGCCGACGCGACGATACTGGTGATGTCGTTGGTCGGATGCTTGGTGCGCTCGTTGACCAGGTCGGTGAAGTACTGGAACAGTCCCAGCCGCGCGCGCTCGAAAGTTTCATCCGAGCTGGCGCCGTCCTGAAACTCAGGGTCGCCACCGCCGATCGTTTCATTGGTCCAGCGAAAGAGCTGGTCCCAATCCTTGCGCGGCACGCCTAGCAGCTCCGCGATCACCGCCAGCGGAACGCGCGAGGAAACGTCGGTCACGAAATCGCACTCGGTCTTGACGGTCACACCGTCGAATACCTCGCGCGCGATCCGCTCGATCTCGGGCTGCAGGTCGCGCACCGCGCGCGGCGTGAAGCGCCGGCTGATGATCGAGCGGTACTCGCCATGCTCGGGCGGATCCATGTTGAGCAGATGCCGAAACGGCGGGACCGGATCGGGATCGGCCGGGCCGTCGGGAACGAATACCAGCAGCCGTTTGACGATCGAAAACAGTTTCGGCTGCTTGGCGACCTGAACGATATCCGCGTACTTGGTTAGCGCCCAAAATGGATCGGTGTTCGGATATTCAGTCCAATGCACCGGATCGTGCTTGCGCAGCCAGGTCCACTCGGCGTGCGGGTAGCCGTTTTTGGCGTAGTGATCCGGGCCGATGATGTTGAGGTTCTCGAGCGATTGTTGCTGCTGTTCCATGGATTGTTTTTTGCCTCGGCGGAAATGCCGCGTAGTTGAATTGCGCGGCGCCGGCGCGCCGATGAATCAAACCTAGTCTTCCAGCGTGATCGCCTGTCGCGGGCACATCTTGATCGCGAGCTTCACCTTCTCGCGCAGCGACTCCGACGGCTTCTCGATCAGCAGATGCGCCTTGTCGTCATCGCGGACCTCAAACACCTCGGGCGCGGATTCCTGGCAGCGCTGATTCCCTTCGCAAAGCTTCAAATCGACGACAACCTTCATGGCATCTCCTGGCTAACTCATCTGGCGCTGAAGACGGCTCAAAGACTAGCGCAGCCGCATAAATCGAACCAGCCAAATCGCAGCAGTACGTCACTCCGATCACGGCGAGAGAGCATCCGCAAGCTTCGCGCGATCATCGCCATGCAAAGATGGGCGCGTCGCGACGCGCCCCTACGAATTGAATCGGATTTTGCATCGAATGCGATTTCGTAGGGGCGGCTCGCGAGCCGCCCGTCTCCGCACCGCCTGTCCTTTACGCGTCGGTGCTTTCCATCATTCCGAACGGAGCCTGCTTATTCGACCGGCGGGAGAAGTCCCGAAGCGGCCGTGCTTCACCACATACGGAGTCGCCTTCGATTCGCGCTTGACCAACCGCTATTCTGCGATCTCTGATAAGGCCGCATTCATATTCCCGCCAAGGAGAAAGCGCGATGGTAAAGTTCGGAGTCTCGATGTTCCCGACCGATTACGCGATTCAGCCGATCGAGCTGGCGCAAGCCGCCGAGGCGCGCAACTTCGAGTCGCTATGGTTTCCTGAGCACACCCATATCCCCGCCTCGCGCAAGACTCCGTTTCCGGGCGGCACTGAACTCCCCAAGGAATATTGGCATACCCACGATCCGTTCGTGGCGCTCGGCGCCGCCGCCGCTGTCACCAAGAAGCTCCGGCTTGGGACGGGAGTGTGCCTGGTGATCGAACGCGACCCGATCGTGCTGGCCAAGGAAGTCGCGTCGCTCGACATGATCTCCGGCGGACGCGTCGAGCTCGGAATCGGCGCGGGATGGAACGTCGAGGAGATGGAGAATCACGGCGCTCTGTTCAAGAAGCGCTGGAAGATCGTGCGCGAGAAAATCCTCGCGATCCGCCAAATCTGGACCAAGGAAGCCGCCGAGTTCCACGGCGAGTTTGTCAATTTCGATCCGATCTGGTCGTTCCCCAAGCCGGTTCAGGCTGGCGGGCCCCCGATCCTGCTCGGCTCGCAGTCCAAGCGCTCGTTTGAGCGCGTCGCCGAGTACTGCGACGGATGGATGCCGATCAACTTTCCGCGCGCCGACTTCGCCGGCAACGTCAAGCAGCTTCGCGATGCCGAAAAGGCGGCGGGCCGCAAGAAACTGGGCATCTCGCTCTTCGGATCGTCCGCGAAGGAAGACGAGATTAAACGCTTCGCCGACCTGGGCTTCGACCGGCTGATCTTTCCGCTGCCAGCAGCCCCGCGCGAGACGGTGTTGCCGCTTCTGGATAAATACGCGGAGGCCGCAGCCAAGACGCATTGAGCTGAATCTCGCGGATAGGCGGGTAATCCGTCAGCGCCTCGGCCACGTATCTGGTATGACGAGCTGCCGCATAGGTAGTGGTTCAGTTTCAATTGAGGATCGCCGGGTGTGTCATTCCTGCGCGCGTGGCTGCCGCGCGCGAGGAATCCCGAGGCGCTCCTGCACACACCCCTAACTAGCGGATAGGCCGGCAAGCAGAACGGGATTCCTCGCGCGGCAGCCACGCGCGGGAATGACAATCGGGAGAGTGGCAGCAAAAATGAAATGCGAATCTCGGCCCAAAGGTTTCTCCCGCCGATCAGCCGCTACCCAGTCGAGGCCATTGCGGCGTCACAACAGAGCTTGAGATATATTGATATCGTGCGAGGCGAACGTTGATGAAGCTCAAATCTCAGACCAACCTCGATCGTATCGGATCATTCAGCCGGCGCAGCTTCGTCGCGATCGCTTTGGCGACGCCCGCGATCGTCGCGATCAGACTCGCGATCGGCCACGCCGCCGACGGCAATTCAACCGGCGGCATTTTGCGCGCAGCTATCGCCCCGGTCCCGAAAGTGAAAATCGTCGAGTTCGATGACGACGGTCAGCGCAAGGGAGTCGTGTCCGTGGATAAAGTGATCAAGACCGACGCCGAGTGGCGCAAGATTCTCACGCCCGAAGAATACGAGGTCACGCGGCAGAAAGGCACCGAGCGCGCCTTCACCGGCCGCTACGCCGAGTCGCACGACACGGGACTCTACCGATGCATCTGCTGCGGCACGGCGCTGTTCAGCTCGGATACCAAGTTCGAATCGGGAACGGGATGGCCGAGCTTCTGGGAACCGATCGCGCCCGAGAACGTCCGCAACGACACCGACAAATCGTTTTTCATGACCCGCACCGAAGTGACGTGCGCGCGATGCGACGCGCATCTGGGCCACGTCTTCAACGACGGGCCCAAGCCGACCGGCCTACGCTACTGCATGAACTCGGCCTCGCTGCAATTCGTAAAACCGAACGGCGAGAAGGCGTAACGCTATCTCGCGAGGCGCCACTGAATCAGGGTGTGGCCGGCGGGATGGTCCTCGAACACCGCTTCGACTTTCGCGTCGAAGCGGACTTCCTGCATCGGATCGCCGAGCAGATTGCCGACCATCCGGACGCCGCCCGCGTCCTCCAGCTCCACCACGACTACGAGATACGGGCACGCGCCCTTGAGCGCGGGATGCGCCGGATGCCACACGCGCTCCCAGCTATAGATCCGGCCGCGCCCCGATACGCGATGCCACCGCGGGTCGAACGTATGGCACTTGTGGCAAATCCATTCGGCGGGAAATTGGAACGTAGCGCATCGAGCGCATCGCTGTACGACGAGTTCGTGGCGCTTCGCCGCTTCGTAGAATTCGCGATCGAGTCCGTCGCGCGAGGCCGCCAGCGCCGGCATCCCCTCGGGCAGGTAGGTTTTCGATTTCGCGCCGCTCTGTTCGTCCATCGCCGATTCCTTCTTCTCCATTATCGATGCAGCAGCAGATCGCTGACCGGCGCGACCATCGGACCCGACGCCACCAGCGCGATCTCGGCGTCCTTCACCTGGCAGGTCGAGGTTCCGCGCACTTGCCGCGCCGCCTCAATGATCAGTTCGAGCCCGTGCATGTAGCACTCGGCCAGATTTCCGCCGCTGGTATTGATCGGCAATTTTCCGTTCGGCGTCGTCAGATTCTCGAACGTAAAGAAATCCATCACTTCATCCGGGTGACAGAAGCCGTGCTCGACGATACTGGTCATCACGGCGCCGGTGAAATTTTCGTACACCTGCGCCACATCGACGTCCTTCGGCTCGATTCCCGCCATCGCGTAAAGCCGCGGCGCGAGCGTCTTGAAGTTTGAGGTCTCGTAATCGGGCAGATTCTCCGCGCCCGCGCCCTGCCGATAGTCGGAGCCCTGCGCCGACGCCATCACCCACGCGGGCCGCTGCTTCAAGTCGCGCGCGCGTTCGCGGCTGGTGAGAATCACCGCGGCGGCGCCGTCGTTCTCGAGGCAGCAATCGTAAAGATGAAACGGCTCGACAATCCATCGCGACTCGTCGTACATCGCGCGGGTCAGCGGATGCCCGCACATGATCGCGCGCGGATTTGACTGCGCGTGGTGGTAACACGCCATCGCGATCGCCGCGAGCGCGTCCTGCGTCACATGATGCTCGTGCATGAAGCGCCGCGTGCGCAGCGCGATCCATTGCGCCGGCGTGGACATCCCATACGGCCAGGTGTAGGCGATCGGTCCCGAGATCGTGTTAACCGCCGGCGTCTGTCCGAAGCGCCCGAACTGTCCTTGCGCGAGCGCGCGATAGACGATCACCGTGTTGGCGAATCCGG
This sequence comes from uncultured delta proteobacterium, assembly GCA_963801665.1. GTDB lineage: Bacteria > Desulfobacterota > Binatia > Binatales > Binataceae > JBARDN01. The sequence continues at coordinate 489,305 of CAWDFL010000001.1, forward strand.
CCACGATCGCCGCCGCCGCGTTGCCGATCGCGCCCGAGCCACCGCCGCCGCCTCCGCCCCAGAACATGTTCGAGAAGCGCAGTTCGGGAAGTCCCAGAGCGGTCGCTACGCGAACCGAATCATTGCGATCGTTGCTGTACGACGCGATTCCGTCGATCTCGGTCGGCCGGATACCCGCGTCGTCGCACGCGCAGATTATCGCCTCGAGCGCGAGCCGGAACTCGCTCACGGGAGCCTGCCCGCGTTTGTAGTACGCGGTCTCGCCGAGTCCGACGATCGCGACCTTGTCCTTAATCGTATTTTCGATTTTAGTTTCGCTCATCGCACCCGCCCGCTGCTCGTTGGCTGTAGCGCAGGCGCGGCATCGATCACAACCGCGACCGCATACGCGCCAAGCGGGTGCGATTGTGATGGCGCTGTAGTAATTCTTTTATCGCGATGCGATCCGAAGACATCCCCGCCGATCTCCGCGCGTATGCCGCGCACGAGACTCTGCGCGACGGCGAAAAGATTCTCGTGCGCGCGATCCTCCACGGTGACAAAGCGCGACTGCTCGAACATTTTCACGCGCTCAGCCCGGAGTCGATCCACAGCCGGTTCTTCTCGATGCGCCGGGATCTGAGCGCGGCCGACCTAGCGCGGCTGACTGAGCTCGATTTTAATATCCACGTGGGCCTTGCCGTGGTGATGGGCGAGGACCAACGTTTCATCGGCGTCGGGCGCTACGTTCGCGAGGCCGATCTCAAACGTGCTGAGGTTGCCTTCGCGGTCCGCGACGATTACCAGGGCCACGGCGTCGGCACGATCCTGCTCGAGCATCTGGCAAGAATCGCGCGCGCGCAGGGTGTCGAGATGTTTGAGGCCAACGTCCTCGCCGAAAATCGGCAGATGCTCGGCGTCGTCGAGCAAAGCGGCTTCAAGGCTCATCGCACGTCTGACTCCGGCGTCGTCCACCTGGTCATGCCGATCGCCGAAACGAAGGAATCAATCGCGGCCCACGCGGATCGCGAGAACCCGCGGAAATAACTCGCGGCGTCGCCGGCGGATGCGGCGACGGCCGCCACGGAAAATTCCAGGAGTCTTTTCGAAATGAAACTCAATGGAAGCTGCCTATGCGGAGGCGTGCGGTTCGAATACGAAGGGCGGATTATCAACTTCGGCTATGATCACTGCTCGCGATGCCGCAAATCCACCGGGTCGGCGTTCTCGGCATGGTTGATCGTCGAGAGCGCGGGCTTTCGATGGCTGTCGGGCGAAACTCTGGTGCGAAAATATTCGGCGCCGATCAGAGAGTCGCCGCCGCCATACAGCCGGGTCTTCTGCGCAACCTGCGGCGCGATGGTGCCGGAAGTGATGGGCGATCGAGTCGGGATTCCAGCGGGCACGCTCGACGGCGAGCAGAACCTGCGCCCGCGCGGCCACATCTTCGTCGACTACAAGGCGCCGTGGTACGAGATCGCCGACAATCTCCCGCAGTTCGCCACCAGGCCATCGGTTTAATTGTGGCTCGCGCGCAGCGCCTTATTTTGACGGAGGATCTTTGTCTCTCAACGCATCAAAGTATTGAACGATCTGCGCGTTGCCGCCCTTCGCCTGCCATCGCCGCAGTCCCAGCCACCAGAAATAGAAGAGCACACCCTGAAAAAGAATGAGGCATGCGAAGCGCAGCCCTCCAAGTCCCCACCCGATGAGAAACGCTACCCAGACGAACAGCTCCTCAAGACGAGCGCCGCCAGTCATTCTTCCGTAAGTGAAAAACTGCGCTTCTCGCCGATTGGCATCGCGGCACCTTAGGATCAATCTCGCATCAAACATAGCGATCCGCGGAGCGAGCGGATACCTACTTGTTTCGCTTGGCGATCACCTGTAGGATCTTCGCCTGAAGCCAATGACGGCTCTCACGCGCGTCGGATTCCGCGACGCCACACTCCAATCGCTCGACCCAGTATTCTGGCCTTCGCGCCAGACTCGAATCCGGGGGTTTTGCACCTGAGGTACGCTTTTGTCCTTTTCCGATTTTAACCTTTCACCCGAAATTCTTCGCGCGCTCGCCGACCGCGGGCATCATGACCCGACCCCGATTCAGGACGGCGCAATTCCAGCCGCCCTCGAAGGACGCGATATCGTCGCCACGGCCGAGACCGGCAGCGGAAAGACCTGCGCCTTTCTGGCGCCAACGCTCGACCGGCTGCATCGCAAGCACATCAATCATCTGGCCGCGATCGTTATTACTCCGACGCGCGAGCTTGCCGCGCAGGTCGGCCGCGAGTTCCAGTTACTCGCGCGCCATCTGAAACTGCGCGCGGCGGTCGTGGTCGGCGGCGAATCCGAGAAGCGCCAGATCGACGAAATCCGCAAGGGCGCGCACGTTCTGATCGCTTGCCCCGGCCGGCTTATCGACTACCTCGAGCGCCATATCGTGAAGCTCGACCGGGTCGAGATCGTGATTATCGACGAGGCCGACCGCCTGCTCGACATGGGTTTTCTGCCGCAGTTGCGCCGGATCATGAAGATGGTGCCGAAGCAGCGACAGACCTTGATGTTCTCGGCGACGATGGCTTCGGGTCCCGAGATGATCGCGCGCGAGTTCCTGCAAAATCCCGCGCGGGTGACGATCGGCTCCAAGGCCGCGCCGCCCGCGAGCATCCGGCAGGCGATCTATCCGGTCGCGCTCGAAGACAAATCCAAGATGCTGCTGGAAATTCTCAAACGCCCCGAAATCGAAAGCGCGATCGTTTTCACCCGCACCAAGAGCCGCGCCGACCGGGTCGCGAAGCTGCTCCAGCGCAACGATATCCGCGCGGTCCAGATTCATGGCGACCGCTCGCAGAGCCAGCGCAACGCCGCGCTGGCGGGATTCAAGGCGCGCCGCTACCGCGTGATGGTCGCGACCGACGTTGCGGCGCGCGGGCTGGATATTCCCGACGTGTCGCACGTGATCAATTTCGATCTTCCCGACGAGAGCGAAGGCTACATCCATCGCATCGGCCGCACCGCCCGGATGGGCAAAGCGGGCGAGGCGATTTCGCTGGTCACGCCTGAAGAGCGGGTCACGCTGGCGCGCCTGGAGCGCACCCTCGGCGGCGAGCTCGATCGCGCGCACGTCGAGGGCTTTGACCGGCTCGAAATCGCGCCGGCCAAGCCGGTCAAGCTGTTCCGCTCGGCGGGCGCGGGGCGCAATCGTTCGCCGCGCAATCGCACACGCTCACGCTGGGCCTGAATAAACTAGACGGCGGATAAAAGCGCGGCGCGCCTCATGCACGCCGCGCTTATTTTTTTGCCATCGAGCTTGTCGCTCACTCTTTTGGAAGTGCACCGACGAGCGACGCGCGCTGCGAAATCTCGATCCAGTTGCCGTCGGGATCGCGGATAAACGAAATCCGCGCGACCGTGCCGAGCGTTACCGGCGCCGCGCCCTCGCGCACGCCCATCGAGATGAATCGCCGATGCTCCGCGTCGCAGTCGCGCACCTGGATCGTGATATAGCGAAAGCCGACCGCGCGCATCCCGGCGATCACCTGCGCTGCGGGAGCAGAAGGCGCATCTTCGGCGCGATGCGCGGTGGGGTCATGCGCGAAGCTGATTATCGTTTCGCCGATCTTGTAGCGACGCGCGTCGATCTTTTCTCCCCCCAGTGCTTCGCCATAGAAGCGCGCGAACGCGGCCTCATCGGTCACGGCGATATGAATCTCGATCTGATTGACGCCGCGCTGGCCGGTCGGCACCAGCTCGATCTCGTTGCCGTCGGGATCGGCCATCCGCATCGGGATCGGCGTGCGCGAGTCCGCGATCGTGACGCGCGAGTATCCGCCCGCGACGCGCGCCGGCAGCGCCTCGCGCGATTCGTTCAGCTTCAGCACCGAGCCATGGAGGCCCATCCGATGCTGCCGCATGCCGCCGCCGAGCGGCAGGATCTCCTCGAACGGCAGCCGCAGCCGCTCGGTGTAGAACGCGCGCAGCTCCTCGACCCGGTTGGTGAAGAAGCCCACATCGACGAATCGTTTGGCCAGTTCCATAGATTATCTCCGCTACCATATCGCGCCGCCGCGGCGCCATCGTGCGGCAGGTAGTGTCCTAATTTCAGCGCGGGCCGGAGCTTCACGACCCCGCGATCATCTGTCGAGATTTTTCCGAGTGTCCGCGCCGTCGAAATGCCGCACCTTCACTTGGTCTAGAACCTCCGGCGCCATCAGCCGCGCATTTACGGCCATGCGGTCGTAAGTCTTGTCGACCGGCGCCCAATGGGTAATGCAGCCACAGTGCTTGCAGCGATGAAATTCAATAATCCTGTGACCCCACACATAGATGTCGGTCGCATCGTCTGTTACCTGCACATCTTTTGGCGAATAGTAGGCCCAGAGTGCGCCGTAGCGGCGGCATAGGGTGCAATTGCAGTCCGTCACCTCATCCGGAGCACGATTGATCCTAAGGCGCACTACCCCGCAATGGCACGAGGCCTCGATCAGAGCCATAAATGTCTTTCCCTCTCAAATTGAGGCGACTACGAAACCGGGCCAAACCTCATTTGTTCGTCTCTGCAATCAATTTCTCGACCGACCATAGCCGATTCGTGACGCCAGCGGCCATCGCGGGCGTCATGCGGAGCGTCCGATGAATCCGCCCAAATTAGGGCACTACCCGTCGGTTCGGAATCCGCGCTTCTATTTTTTTCCTATCTGGGTTATGTCTAGCCTGATCAATCACCATACCCGCGAGGATGAGAGATGGACTTTTCGCTTAGCCCGAAGACCGAAGATTTGCGCAAACGCGTTTCCGCATTCATGGATCAGTACGTGTATCCGGCCGAGAAGGTCGTGATCACGCAGGAGCGCGCCGATTCCCACGAAGAACATCCTGTAATGAAAGACATCAGGAAGAAGGCCAAAGCCGAAAAGCTCTGGAACCTGTTCCTGCCCGATGAAAAATACGGCGCCGGCCTCAAGAACTACGAATACGCCCCGCTGTGCGAGGTCATGGGGCGCAGCCCCCTCGGCGCGCGCGCGTTTAACTGCATGGCGCCCGACACCGGCAACATGGAAATCCTGACCGAGTTCGGCACTCCGGAGCAAAAGGACAAGTGGCTCAAGCCCTGCCTGGAAGGCGAGATGCGCACCTGCTTCTCGATGACCGAGCCCGACACTGCCTGGCTCCGACCCGACTCTGCTCAAGACCCGCGCCGTCCGCGAGGGCGACTACTACGTGATCAACGGCCACAAGTGGTTCACCTCGAACGCGATCGGCTCGGCTTTCGCAATCGCGATGGTGGTGACCGACCCCGAGGCGGAATCGCATCGCCGTGCGAGCCAGATTATCGTCCCGACCGATACTCCCGGATTCAACATGGTCCGCCCGGTCCCGGTGATGGGCCATACCGGCGGCGGCGGGCATTGCGAGATCATCTACAAGGACTGCCGAGTTCCGATCACCAACATGCTCGGCCGCGAGGGCGACGGCTTTGCGATTTCGCAAGCGCGCCTCGGACCCGGCCGAATCCATCACTGCATGCGCACGATCGGAACCGCCGAGCGCGCGATCGAATTGATGTGCAAGCGCGCGAACGTGCGCTTTACGCACGGCAGCCTGCTCGCCGACAAGGCGAATATCCAGGAATGGATCGCCGACTCGCGAATCGAGGTCGACTCCGCACGCCTGATGGTGATGAACGCGGCGTGGCAGATGGATACCCTCGGCAAGAAGGAAGCGCGCCAGCAGATCTCGATGATCAAAGTTCAATGCGCGAACATGGTGATGCGCGTGCTCGACCGCGCGATTCAGCTCTACGGCGCCGCAGGAGTCAGCGACGATTATCCGCTCGCGCGGATGTGGCGCGAGGGCCGCGCGCTGCGGATCGCAGACGGTCCCGACGAAGTGCATCGCCAGACGATCGCGCGCCGCGAGCTGCGCAAATGGAAGTAGTTAAAATGGACGCAATCAGCTAGTTGGCAAACAAGAACCTTCGAGCCTTTCGATGCTTGATACTGGTGTCCGCGTTGGCTGTCCTGCCGATTGGGGCGATGGCGCAAAATGGCGCGCAGCCAGGATTGGCGGACGGGCCGTTGACCCTGGTGGCAACGCCAACGCCAACGGCCAGCACTTGTCCGGTCAGCCCGACACCGACGCCAACTCCTTCGTCGACGCCCACGACGAGTGCGATCGAATTCGCACCGCCGGTCGTGACGCTCGACAATCCAACCACGGCGGGAGCCACGACCAGCTCCAGCTCCTTCAGCGTGGCGGTCACAGCATACGACAACGGGGGAAACGTCCTTGCGCCAAGCCGCAAGACGCCGCTTTTTGTCCAAATCGACGGCGCACCACAAGGATTGATCACACCCCGACTCAGAAAGGTAACCCGCGGCAACACCGCAACCTTCAAATACTCAGGCAAATATTTCCCCAATCCACTGAACGTAGAGGCCTGGATAAAAATCCCCGACGGCACGGCCGCCCTGGGCAAATATGCTTTAGGAATCACCCAGATTCTTGGAGAGAATCCAAATTCCTGCGCCTATGCCAGCAAGAGCGTTCCACTGGCAGTTGACTGTAGCGGTGAAACACAAGAGCAGTGCGCGACTAATAACATCTCCCTCGCGAGCGGCGTGCAGGTGATGGCCGCGGTCGGATATAACGCTGCGAAGAAGGCCGCGTTCGTCCCCTATACGGTCGATACTGGTTCGCTCGGCGTGATCGTGCCGATAGGTGACTTGCCTACCGGCAGAAAAGCCGACTGGATCGGCCCCGGAGCGCCGGGAACAAAAACCTACACCAGCAACTCGGGAAATAGTTTTACCGGCAACTACTATCTCGCCCCGGTGGATCTGCAGGAAAGCGGCCGCGGCGCGATAAGGACCTCCCGGATCATGGTGCTGGTGCTCAGCGCCGGCCAGTCGCTTCATTATCTCGGGATCGGATTTAATCGCGAGAATTTTACCTACGAAGATCTCTTTCAGACGCCCGCGGACAACGCTTTCCTTCACCTGACGGACAAATCCAACGGCACCGATATCAGTCCGGGCTATCAGATCAGCGCCGCAAGCTTGAGCCTGGGGGTAACTGCCACCACCGGCTACAATCTCATCCCGCTCGCCACCGCTGGTGCACAAGTGCCGGGCGAGTATGCCGATGCGGCGGGATGTTTCAATTTTCCCGGTGCGCCCGGCAACGCGGGACCTTTCTGCGGCGACATGCTGTTCGATATCGGTATCCGCGATATGTACCTCGGACTCGAGGATTTCCAGCGCCCGACCGGCTACAACACCGGCGGCCTGGTTACGACGGGTGATGTCGTCAACATCATTGGCGGGTCGCCCTCGTCGCCGGCGATGTGTTTCAGCTTCACCTCCGGCGGGACGTCGTTAATCACACCTACTTCGGCAAATTGGACGCAGCCGCCCACTCCATGCGGAGTGTTCTTTAATACCGGCCGGGTAGGATTAGCCGCATACAACTATATGTACGATGCGACCTGCGGAAACGTGGGCTTTCAGCCCTTGACCAGTCCGCTGGCAGCCCCCGATTGTCAGGCTCCATAGACGATGCCAAAGACTGAGTAGTAAACTGAGCTTTAATTTATTGCGATAGACCTGATCCATCATGGCGGAAGCGATAGAAATCCTGCCCGAGTACGGCGAAGTCCGCGACGAGGAACAGCTCGACTGGGCCAAGCTCCAGGCCTTCCTGAAGGACAAGCTGCCCGGCGCGGACCGCGCGCTTACCATCAAGCAGTTTCGCGGCGGACATTCCAATCTCACCTACCTGCTGCGCTTCGGCGATCAGGAATGGGTCATGCGGCGTCCGCCGTTTGGCCCACTGCCCGTCGGCGGACACGACATGGCGCGCGAGTACAAGGTGCTCTCGCGCCTGTGGCAGGCGTTCGAGCCGGCGCCGCGCGCTATGCTGTTCTGCGACGACGTGGCAATTATCGGCGCGCCGTTTTTCGTGATGGAGCGGCGCAACGGAATCGTGATCAAAAATCGCCAGCCGCTCCCCGACGAGTTGCCGCAGGATCCCGCTTCGCTGCGCAAGCTGTCGGCGGGCTTTATCGATACCGCCGCCGACCTCCACGGTGTCGATTACCGCGCGATCGGGCTCGAGACACTCGGCAAGCCGGAAGGATTCCTGGTCCGCCAGACCAACGGATGGATGAAAAGATGGGAGGCGGCCAAGACCCGCGAAGTACCGCTGATGGAAAAGCTCGGGGCGTGGTTCGTCGAGAATCTGCCACCCGCGCAGCCGCCGGCGATTATCCATAACGATTTCTACCTGCACAACGTGATGATCGATTCGCACGACCCGGGAAAGATCGTCGGCGTCTTCGACTGGGAGATGTCCACGCTCGGCGATCCGCTGGTCGATGTAGGAATCGCGCTCAACTACTGGCGCGACAAGACCGACCCGCCGGAGCTCCTCGAAACCAGCCAGGGCGAGGTTCACACGCTGCGAAAAGGCTTCATGACCCGCGACGAACTGATCGAGCGCTACGCGAAACGCACCGGCCGCGATCTGAGCCACGTCGCCTACTATTGGGCGTGGGCACACTGGAAGAACGCGACCGTGGTCGAGCAGATCTACGTCCGCTACGTGCGCGGCCAGACCACCGACCCCCGCTTCGCCGCGATGGGCACCCACGCCCCGGCTCTCGCGCTCGCCTCGGCCAGGGTCGCATCGCGAATGGGATTTCGCGCCTGATACGCTAGGACCGGACCGCCCTCAGGCGGCGCGCGAGGCTTCATCCGCGCCGCCGAAGACCAGCGCATACACGCGACGATCCGAGGTCAGTTCGGGATGGAAGGTCGCGGCGAAAAGGCGGCGCTCGCGGACCAGCTCCCGGTAGTAGCGCGCGAGCACTTTAGAGCCATCGGCAAATATGTACGCCGCGTACGGCATCAATCGAGCTCGTCGAGACTGATCCAGCCTTCCTTTTCGGCTCGCGCGTACGACGCATCAAACAGCCGCCAGAAGCGCTTGTTCTGCGCAAGTGCAACTGCCTCGAGGTCGGTGTCTTCGGTGATCGGCATCAGCGCGGCACAGGCTTTGCCATTGCGGGTAATCACGACCGATCCCGTCTTCGGAAGATCAGTGATCATACGATTGAGAGTTGCTTTGACCTGGCGAACATTTTCAATCTTCACAGCGTAAACCTCTTGCCGTCGATTAATAGTTGATTGCCCCGTTTGCGCCCGATCAGCGTGATTCTGACTTCGTCATCAACAACTCGGTAGAAGACCCTCCTATTTCTCCGAGCACAATTGTTCAGTCTATCAGGCAAACTACCGCGTCGTCATTTCGAGCCGTAGGCGAGAAATCCCGGACGAAGCGCCGCAGCATTTGGCCCTGGCTCCGGAGCATGGCCGCCTCGGGATTTCTCGCCCATGGCTCTAAATGACGGTCGAGGACTTTGTGCCATTGCAGTCCAGGCTCTCTTCAAGACCGGTCGTCAGGTTTCCTCCATCCCAGCCGCCGCGGATCCTGTCCCTTTCAGGAAATCCGGAAGTAGGCTATCTACAGGGTAGGCGAGTGTCTCGACCCAGCCGACAGCAATTGCGGAGGACTGCCACGCTTGCACGCTATCAATTTCGAAGCCCCTACCAGTCTCGATGACGCGCTTAAGGTTCTTGCCGCGCATGGAGAGAAGGCGCGGCCGCTGTGCGGCGGCACCGACCTGATCATCCAGATGCGCGCCGGAGTGCGCCGCCCCGAGCACGTTGTCGATATCAAACAAATCAAGGAATTGCGCGAGCTCAAGTACGACGCGAAGAACGGCCTGCGTCTGGGCGCAGCCGTCTCGTGCATCGAGATCCACGAACAGCGCCGTGATGCGCAAGCATTACCCGGGTCTGACCGAGGCCGCGCATCTGATCGGATCGCTGCAGATCCAGAACCGCGCGTCGGTGGGCGGAAATCTCTGCAACGGCTCGCCCGCCGCCGACTCGACTCCAGCGCTGATCGCGCTGGGCGCGCGCGCCCGAATCGCCGGTCCCAAGGGCGACGCGCGAGGTCCCGGTCGAAAAGTTCGTGCTCTCTCCGGGACGAACTGTGCTCAAGCCCGGCGAGTTGCTGGTCGAGCTACTCATCGCCAGCGCCGGCGCCACATTCGAGCGACGCCTACCTGCGCTTCATTCCGCGCAACGAGATGGATATCGCGGTGGTCGGTGTGGGCGCGTCGCTTACGCTCGACGGCGACAAGGTCAGCGCCGCGCGGATCGGACTTGGGTGCGGTCGCTCCGACCCCGCTGGTCGCCGTCAAGGCAGCCGAATCGTCTGATCGGCAAGAAGCTCGACGACGCGGCGCTCGCGCTGGCCGGACGGCTTGCGTCAGCGAGGCCGGCTCACCGATTGACGACATGCGCGGCACCGCCGAGTATCGCCGTCACGTCACCGGGGTCCTGACCACGCGCGCACTCACAATCGCAGCCGAGCGCGCAGCGAAAGATCGTGAAACCGCGCAAAGGAAATCGAGAGAAGAACATGTCCAGAAAGACACTGGTGGAAACGATCATAAATGGCGAGCCGACTGAGTTCCTGTGCGAGCCGCGCCAGAGCCTGCTCGAATGCTGCGCGACGTGCTCGAACTGACCGGCAGCAAGGAAGGATGCCTCACCGGCGACTGCGGCGCCTGCACCGTCATGATCGACGGCCGCGCGGTGTGCTCATGCCTGATGCTCGGCACCGAGGCCCAGGGCAAGACGCATCACCACGGTCGAGGGTCTTGCCGACGGCGACCAGGCTGCACTGCTGCAGCAGAAGTTCCTCGAAGCACGCGAGCCTGCAATGCGGCATCTGCACGCCGGGCTTCCTGATGTCGGCCAAGGCGCTGCTCGATCGCAATCCGAATCCGACCGAGCCGGAGATTCGCTACGCGCTGGCCGGTAATCTGTGCCGCTGCACCGGCTACGACAAGATCGTGCACGCGGTGATCGACGCGGCCAAAACGCCGGCGCGAAGACGGACATGACCGCACCGCGGCGCGGACTAGAATTACTTAGCGGAACCGTTACCTGACGAGGTATTGACGATGGCAGCAGCAACCAGCAACGGACATTTCAAGGTTATCGGCACCCGCCCGATTCGCCACGACGGCGTCGACAAGGTTACGGGCCGCGCCAAGTACGGCGCCGACTACGCTTTCCCGGGCATGCTGCACGGCAAGGTCCTGCGCAGCCCGCATGCGCACGCGCGGATCAAATCGATCAACGCTCGACAAGGCGCTGGCGCTGCCGGGCGTCAAGGCGATCGTCACCGGCAAGCGATCTTCCCCAAGGCCGACGAACCGGCATCGAACAGGCCGGCGAGAGCGGCGATCAATCCGCACTACCTTGTCGATGCAACATCCTGGCGCACGACAAGGTGCTCTACGACGGCCATGCGATCGCGGCGGTGGCCGCGACCAGCCCGCATATCGCCGAGGAGGCGCTGCGCCTGATCGAGGTCGAGTACGAAGTGCTGCCGCCGGTGATGACGGTCGACGACGCGATGAAGCCCGACGCGCCGATCCTGCATGCCAGCAAACTGCGCAACAAGGAAGACGGCGACAAGCCGACCAACGTCGCCGAGCCACTTCCAGTTCAAGCGCGGCGATATCGAGGCCGGCTTCAAAGCCGCGGACTTCATCGTCGAGCGCGAGTTCAACACCGCGATGGTCCATCAGGGCTATATCGAGCCGCACAACGCGGTCGGCATCTACAACTCCGACGGCCACGCCACGGTCTATTGCTCGACCCAGGGCGCCTTCGACGTGCGCTCGATGACCGCGCAGGTGCTCGGGATTCGAGGTCGGCAAGATCAAGGTCGTGCCGGCGGAGATCGGCGGCGGCTTCGGCGGCAAGACTCAGCGATCTATCTCGAACCGCTCTGCGCTGCTGCTGTCGAAGAAGACCGGCGCGTCCGGTCAAGATGGTGATGACGCGCGCGAGAAGTGCTGCGCGCCACCGGACCGACTTCGGGCTCGACGATCAAAGTCAAGATGGGCGCGACCAAGGACGGCAAAATCACCGCCGCCCAGGTCTGGATGGCTTACGAGGCGGGCGCCTTTCCGGGCTCGCCGGTCGGCGCCGGCGCGATGTGCCGCGATCGCGCCGTACACGATCGACAATTTCCACGATCGACGGCTACGACGTCGTGGTCAACCGGCCCAAGACCGCGGCCTACCGCGCGCCCGGCGCGACCAACGCGGCCTTCGCGTCGGAAACCGTGCATCGACGAGTTGGCCGACAAGTGCGGAATCGATCCGATCGATTTCCGGATCAAGAACGCGTGCAAGGAAGGCACTCCGCAGATGGTCGGACCGCCGTTCAAGCGGATCGGCTTTATCGAAGACCTGCGAGGCGCTCAAGAACAGCGAGCATTACAAGTCCAAGCTGACCGGCAAGAATCGCGGACGCGGCGTGGCCACCGGCTTCTGGTTCAACGGCGGGATGCAATCCTCCGCGATCGGTCAATATCCATACCGACGGCACCGCCAGCGTCGTCACCGGCTCGGTCGATATCGGCGGCTCGCGCGCCTCGATGGCGATGATCGCGGCGGAGGTTCTGGGACTGCGCGCGTGACCGACGTGCGTCCGCTCGGTCGCCGATACCGATTCGATCGGCCATACCGACGTGACCGGCGGCAGCCGCGTGACGTTCGCCACCGGGCATGGCGGTGTACGAGGCCGCGCAGGACGCGGTGCGCCAGCTGAAGGAACGCGCCGCCAAGGTCTGGGAAATCAAGCCCCGAAGACGTCGACTGTATCGACGGCAAGGCAGTTTCACGCCAAGAACGGCGACGGCCGCCGATGACGATTAAGGAGCTGGCGCCAGCGGCTGGCGCGCACCGGCGGACCGGTCACCGGCCGCGCCAACGTCAACGCGCACCGGCGTCGGTCCGGCATTCGCCGGCTGCCTGGTGGACGTCGAAGTCGATCCCGACACCGCCAAGGTCAGGTCCTGCGCTGCACGGTGGCGCAGGACGCCGGCAAGGCGATTCATCCGAGCTACGTCGAAGGCCAGATGCAGGGCGGCACGGTCGCAGGGATTCGGCTGGGCGCTCAACGAGGAATACGTCTACGACGACAAGGGCATGCTGCGTAACACGGGCTTTCTCGATTACCGGATGCCGACCTGCCTCGACCTGCCGATGATCGAGACCGGTCATCGTCGAGGTTCCCAATCCCGGCCATCCGCTGGGAGTGCGCGGCGTCGGCGAGGTATCGATCGTGCCGCCGCCGGCGGCGGTCGCCAACGCGATCTTCGACGCGGTCGGCATCAGGATGACGGAGCTGCCGATGTCACCGCCTAAGTTGATGAAGGAAATTCTGAAAAAGCGCGCCGCCGAAAGTGCGCAATCCGCGGCCGCTGACTGATCGATCGAAAACTGACTGAAGCTGTCGAACGGGGCGCGGGCCGATTCGGTCCGGCTCTGTCTTTTCCAATGCCCACAGCAATAATTCCCGCGCTGCTCCGCAAGCTCACGGCTGGCCGCGAACGCGTCGCGGTGAAGGGCCGCAACGTGCGTGAAATAGTGGCCGATCTCGAGCGCCAATTTCCGGGGCTCGCCAATCAACTGCTCGACGCGGGCGAGATCAAACCCTCGATCGCAATTTCAATCGACGGAGAAGTCGTGCCCGGCGGAGTGCTCGAGCCGGTCGGTGAAAACAGCGAGGTGCATTTCCTGCCGGCTCTCGGCGGAGGCGCTTGATCCTCGAACGCGGGCGTTCGCGGAGGTGCGACGCGGCGGCGATCGATGCGCGGAGCTGCGCAGCGTGGACAGGATGCGGTCACGATGCACTCAAGCTGCCAATTAGCGCTGTTAGGACTAACAAAGTTACCGCTTTAGCTTATCGTTCCGTCATTATTTCCATTGCAACACCTCACCAGTCGCGTAGAATGTGGGCTGCTGGCCGGGGTTTGCCCCCCTTTTCCCGGTTGGCTACGGGTCAGGCGGAGCAATTCGTCTGGCCCTATTTCTTGAAAAACAAATCCGGCGCGCGACTCTGATCACGCGCCGGATTTTTAATTTCCCGGGATTTCAGATGCTCTGAACGATTGTTCGATCGCGTCAAACGATCGTTCAGCGCGCGTTCGCGCACTCAGGACATGAAAACTTCGCGCACGTGATTGGTGTCGTTGTATTCGCGCACGAGCGCAATCCGGTCGCCGTCGAAGCGGAAATAAAAATGGTACCGGTTCTGATATTTCTTGCCGTTGCCCGCGACCGTGTCGGACTCCGCCTGGATTGCGACGTGCGGTCCTTCGGAGATCGTGGTGTAGAATTTCAGGTTGAGCCCGTTGGGAAACATCGCCTTCAGCGTCGACGGCATCGCCTTCACGAACGCCGCCTTGCCGCGAATCGCGCTGACGCCCGGCAGGCGGCCCATCATCTCGAACTCGAAATCGTCGGTGAGCAGATCTTCATAAACCTTGGGATCGGGCTTCTCGAAACTCTTTAGAAACGCGAGTGCGCGTTCTTTCTGTCCTGCGGAATCCATCACTGGCCTCCAACTGTGCTGACGAGGTTTGACGCCTAACGCTGCGCCTTGCGGTACACCAGTACCGAGCATGGCGCGTTGCGCGCGATCTTCTCGGCGACCGATCCGATCGTCAGGAACTCGGATCCGGTGTGGCCGTGCGTCGCCAGCATGATCAGATCGATCTGATTCTGCTTTGCGTACTCGCACAGCCTGACCACCGGCGGTCCGGTGAGCACCGCCGTGATGATCTTGGGCGAATTGCCGAAGTCGGTCTTCTTGATCCGCAGGAGCTCCTCTTCGGTTCCCTCGGCGATCGAGGCCTCCCGGGCTATTTCGGTGGACTTCTGCTCGAGAAAGCTGTGATGCACTGCCACCACGTTCACGATATGCATCTCGGCGCCGAGCTCGCTCGAGAGCTCCCACGCCGAGAGCATCGCTTCCCTCGAGTTCTCCGAAAAATCGATCGGTGCAAGCACCTTCTTTACATTTTGGATCATCGCTGCCTCCGGAACCTTTGCAATTATCACGGCTTTCGCGCGGGCTGCAAACCCTTGCGCTTGTGTGCAATCATCGCGGCACGAGAACCCGCGCCCGCCGCGCGGCATGGAGTCATCGCTGATGAAGGCAACCATCTTCCACGGACCCCGCGACGTGCGCGTCGAGCGCGTCGCCGATCCTGAAATCACCTCGCCCTCCGACGCGATCGTGCGCATCACCCGCGCCGCGATCTGCGGCTCCGACCTGCACTTCTATCACGGCCAGATGCCGGTCGAGCCCGGTTTCGTTCTGGGACACGAAGGCGTCGGCGTGGTCGAGGAAGTCGGCAAGGGCGTAACGCAGCTTCACAAGGGCCAGCGCGTCGTGGTCTCGGGATTGGTCGCCTGCGGCAACTGTTTCTATTGCCGGCGCGGCCAGCCCTCGCAGTGCGCGATCGCAGGGTCCGCGGTATTCGGTTATGGCAAGAACGCGGCGGGCAAGCTGGGCAGCCTGGGCGGCGAGCAATCCGAAGCAATCCAGGTTCCGCTGGCCGATTACACCTGCTACCCCCTCCCGGAAGGAGTTGACGACGACGCGGCGGTGTTCCTCGCGGATATCCTGCCGACCGCGTTCTTCGGCGCCTTAAACGGCGAGATTCGCCCCGGCGACACGGTCGCGATCTTCGGATGTGGCCCCGTCGGCCTGTGCGCGATCCTCGCGGCGCATTTGTTCGGTCCCGCCGAAGTGATCGCGGTCGACAGCGTGCCCTACCGGCTCGAACTTGCGCGCAAGCTCGGCGCAACTCCGGTCACTCTGGCCGAGGCGAAGCAGAAGATTCTCGACCGCACCGACGGCCGCGGCGCCGACGTCACGATCGAGGCGGTCGGCAACCAGGGCGCGCTCGACGCGTCGTTCGAAAACGTGCGCGGCGGAGGCACCGTCTCGATGATCGGCGTGCTAGGCCAGCCGATCTACAATTTCCCGATGATGCTCGCGTTCCAGCGTGACCTGACCTTCCGCGTCGGCCTCGCCAATATCCGCGCGCATATCCCGCAGCTCGCCACGCTGATCGAGCACAACCGGATCGATCCGCGCCCGATCATCAGCCACACTTTGAAGCTCGAAGAGACTCCGCGCGGCTACCAGATTTTCGACGCGCGCACCGAAGGCGCGATCAAGATATTGATCAAGCCGTAACGCGATCTCGAATCGCATCCAAACCAGAGGAACCACGATGGCGGACGAACTCATCAAGATAAAAGTCGAAGGCGAAATCGCATACCTCGGGCTCAACCGTCCCGACAAGCGCAACGCGGTCAGCGGCGCGATGCTCGAGGCGCTGCCGCGCGCGCTCCAGGAGGTCAATCGGCCCGAGGTCCGCGCGATCATCCTCTACGGCGAGGGCCAGGTCTTCTCCGCCGGAATCGATTTCATGTCGCTCTCAAACGACACCGGCGCAAGCGGCGGCTCCGGCGGAGGTCCCGACCTCGCGCGCTTTCGCCATTTCGTCGGCGAATCGCAAGCCGCGCTGTCGCGGATGGAATCGATCGAGAAGCCGGTCATCGGCGCGCTGCACGGCTACGCCGGCGGACTCGGGCTGGAAATCGCGCTTGCCTGCGACGCGCGAATCGCGGCCAAGGGCACCCGACTCGGGATGCCGGAGACGCGCATCGGCCTGGTCCCCGACGTTGGCGGCACCACGCGGCTGACTCGCACCGTTGGTTACGCGCTCGCCAAGGAACTGATCATGACGGCAAGGCTGATCGATGCCGACGAAGCCCTGCGCATCGGGCTGGTGAACCGCGTCGTCGAGCCGGGAAAGCATCTCGCCGCCGCCGAGGAGCTCGCGAGAGAGATCGCTCGCAACGCGCCGGTCGCGGTCGGTCTGGCCAAGCGGATCATCGATCGCGGCCACAGCCTCGACAAGCAGACATTCATGGAGCTCGAAGTCCTGGCGCAGAGCTCGCTTTTGACCACCGAAGATTTCCGCGAAGGCGCCCGCGCCCTCGCCGAGCGCCGCGACCCAAAGTTCAAGGGTAGATAACACACACCTTGCTGCAAACACGGCAGCGCGCGAAGAGTTGACTCCGGAGTTTGCCACTATCGAGTGATTGGACGAAAGTTGCGTTCGCAGAACGCTTTTGCGGGAGGAACGCTATGCCAGTTGACGAAACAAAGCTTCAGCAATTGCTCGGGAAGATGCTCGGTGAGGTGGGCGCCGCGATGGCTATCGGCCTGGTCATGCTGGGTGACAAGTTTGGATTGTACAAGGCGCTCGCATCCGCCGGTCCCTTGACCTCCGACGAGCTAGCGTCGCGTACCGGCACCGCACCGCGTTATGTGCGCGAGTGGGCAGCGGCGCAGGCGGCGGGCGGCTTTATCAACTTCGACGCTGCGAAGGAGCGATATTCAATCTCGCCCGAACAGGCGCTGGTTCTTGCCGACGAGAACGGTCCCGCGTTTTTCCCCGCGATGTTCGAAATCGCCGCCGCCGCCGCGCGCGACCTTCCCAAGCTCGAAGTGGCGTTCAAGACCGGCGGCGGAGTCGGATGGCATGAGCACGACGCCTGCTTGTTCCGCGGCACCGAGAGATTTTTCCGTCCCGGCTACGCGATGCATTTGGTGGCGGAGTGGATTCCCGCCCTCGACGGCGTCAAGGAAAAGCTCGAACGCGGCGCACGCGTCGCGGACGTCGGATGCGGTCATGGCGCATCGACGATTTTGCTGGCCAAAGCGTTTCCGAAATCAGAATTCACAGGCTTCGACTATCACGAACCGTCACTGGCGCGTGCGCGCGAGGTGGCGCGCGAGGGCGGGGTCGCCGACCGGGTCACCTTCCAGCGCGCGTCGGCAAAGGAATTTTCCGGCAGCTACGATCTGGTTGCGTTCTTCGATTGCCTGCACGACATGGGCGACCCCGTCGGCGTGGCTCAGCACGTCAAATCAACTTTGAAACCGGACGGCACCTGGATGATCGTCGAGCCTTTCGCCGGCGACTGAATCGCGGACAATCTAAGTCCGTTCGGCCGCATCGCCTATTCCGCATCGACGCAGATTTGCGTGCCCGCATCATTGTCGCAGGAAGTCGGCCTGGCGCTCGGCACTCAGGCCGGCGAAACCAGATTGCGGGAAGTGATTTCGAGCGGAGGATTCTCGCGCGTGCGGCGCGCTGCCGAAACTCCGTTCAATCTGGTGCTCGAAGCGCGTCCCTGAGGGGTTGGAGCGTTGCGCTATTTGCGCCACGGCGCGGGATATTCGCCGCGCTCGAGGAAGCGCACGTAGTCAGCCAATATCTCCGCATGGTCGAATGCGAGCGGCGTGGGCGGATTGCGCGGGTCGCATAGCGTCGCATTTTTAGCGTCGTCAGCGCCCCGCGGAGTTCCGCTTGCGCGCGCGACGTACACCACCGTGATTGTCTGGCCGCGCGGGTCGCGCTCGGGCCGCGAATAGACTCCGAGCAGCGTGCGAATCTCGACTTCGAGCGAGATCTCCTCGCGCGCCTCGCGCACCGCGGCCGCCTCGACCGTCTCGCCAAAATCGACAAAGCCGCCCGGAATCGCCCATCCGAGCGGGATATTGCGGCGCTCGATCAGGACGATCTTGTCGCCGATTTCTGCGATTACGTCGGCGGCGATTGGCGGACATTGGGGTCGCGGCATAATCGGAATCTATCACCCCAATCGGGATAGCGCATTCCAAAATTCGCCTCTGAGGGCATTCAGCCGCCAAAAAATACTCTGATTTCCTTCGATTTGCTGGCGTGGACACAGTTAAATGTGTATAGAGTTATCCGCTCATTGCCGATCTTCAAATAATTAGTGGGAACAGGTGTGACCGAATGCAGACGCTGGAGAACCTCCGACGCCACTGGCTTACTAGCCTCATCGCAATCTTAACTCTCTCAATATTGCTTCCCCTATCGATGGTCCAAGCTGGGAACGAAATGGTTCCGATAGTGGGCAACCACTCTCCAACCGTCGACAAACTAGTTGCGCCGAAACCCGCGCCCGGCGACACGATCCTCACGATGGGAATTGATTTGAACCCGACAAATCGCGCGGAGCTAGAGCGTCTGCTCGCCGCGCAGCAGGATCCCACGTCGCCCGATTATCATCGATGGCTCAAGTCCGGCGAGTTCGACAGCCGCTTTGGTCCCGATCCTGCAGTTCGCAGCGCGATCACGCAGTGGCTCGAACAAAAGGGCTTCAAGATCGTGAGCCCGACCAGCGATCATCGCGTCATCCGATTTGAGGGAACTGTCGCCCAGGCGCAACAGGCTTTCGGAGTCGCGATTTACTCATCCGATGAAGGCAAGCATTACGGCAACCTCGGCGATCCATCGATTCCGTCGCAATTCGCGGATGCGATCGGATTTATCGACGGCCTCGACAACCTGCGCGCTGCGCACACTCCTCTACACACCGTGCCAGGATCTCCAGCCGCGCTAGCGACCTCTTCGAGTAAATCCGGGGTGGCACAGCCACAGGTCACGCTCAACGGCAAAACCGCATTCGGACCGACGGATCTTTATACATTTTATGACGAGACGCCGCTGCTGAATAAGAGCATCAACGGCACCGGCACCGGATGTATCGGCCTGATCGAGGTTTCAGATTATTCCGCGACCGGCATCACTAACTTCGATAGCGCGTTCAGCCTCGCTACCGCCGACATCACCGACGTAGTCGCTTCAGATAGCGACAACCCGGGAGAGAACTCCCGCGTCGACGAGACGATGCTCGATATCGAGTACTCGCACGCGATGGCGCCGCAAGCTCCGATCAAAGTTTACCTTTCGGATCCCAACACGTTTGACGGCGATTCAATCGAGGCTACCGTCGACGCGCTCAACACCGCCGTCAACGATACGACCACGTGCAGCGCATTGAGCATCAGCATCGAGTCGTGCGGATTTCCGAACACCTATTACACCGGTGCACTTCATACGACCTACATGCAGGCCGCTTCCCAAGGGCAGACGGTATTCGTCGCGGAAGGAGACCAGGGCGCGGCCGAATACGAATACGATCAAACCTCCGGCACGTGCATCGTCGGGACCGATCGCAACGTCAATGAACTGGCATCGGACCCGTACGTGACCTCGATCGGTGGAACTCAGTTCACGCCGAATTACAAAAGCGGCAACGACGTCGGATTCGTTGCTGAATCAGTGTGGAACGAGGGAGACCTCAATGGAATCGGATCGGGTGGCGGCGGCGCCAGCGTGGTGTGGTCGAAACCCACCTTCCAGAATACCGGCACGCCGGACGACAACGCACGCGACGTTCCCGACATCTCGATGGAAGCGGCATGCAAAACTCCCGGAGTCTTTTCCGTATTTCCCGACGAGAGCACTGGCAACAGCGTTTCATGCTGCGCCTGCGGGACCAGTCTGGGTGCGCCGATATGGGCGGGAATCGCGGAGCTGATAGTGCAGAGCAACAGCGACACCCGCGTCGGTTCGATCAACACTCAGCTCTACAAGCTTGGAAATGAGCAGAACACGGCGGCGACCGGAATCCGCGATGTCACCTCCGGCAACAACGACTTCAACGGCGTAACTGGATACAGCGCGGGCACGGGATTCGATCTCGCGAGCGGATGGGGAACTCCCGACATCGCCACTTTCGTTCCGGCATTTCTGGGACAGGCGGTCCCGACCCAGAGTCCAACGCCGACCGGTACCCCCACCCGGACGGCAACCGCGACGCCGACCCATACTCCCACCCGCACGCCGACTCCGACGGCGACACCCACACCGGGAGTGGCAAAGCTGACCGTTTCGAACTCGATCAGTTTCGGCAAAACGACCCAGGTGAACGCGACCAGCAAGCCGAAGGATGCGACGGTCAAAAACGCGAGTCCGAAAAAGGGCGGCGCAAGCGCCACGATTGGATCCGCGACGAGCAACAATTCGGTCTTTGTCGTTACCGAGCAGTGCTCGCCCGCGACTCTCGCGCCGGGCAAGAGCTGTAAGATAGCCGTCGAGTTCAAGCCGACCGACACCACGCCTCAAACCGGCGAACTGACGATCACCGATAACGCATCCGGCTCCCCGCAGCACGTAGCTCTATCGGGGACTGGCAAAGCTCCGAAGGTGAAGAAATGATCTGAAGAAGTGTGAAGATCCAGATGGCGGGTTGAAACCCGCCATACTGACTGAATTCTGGTGAGGCAGCGGCGCGATGCTTGCGATTTTTTCGCAAGCATCGCGCCGCGCGGGTCTGGTGCTGCTCTGCGCGGCGCGGCGCGGCGCACTTCTGAACTGGCAAAGAACGGCCACTTGAGTGATTGACAAGCGTCGGTGCGCCACACAAAGTTCGATTTCATCATGCGAGTTGCACGTCTTTACGATTTCGGCGATATCCGGGTCGAAGAAGCGGCGCGGCCCGAGCCCGGTCCTGAGGAGATCGTGGTGCGCGCCACCGCCTGCGGCATCTGCTCGGGCGATATCATGCCCTGGTACATCAGGCGCAAGGCGCCTCTCGTCCTCGGGCACGAGCCGGTCGGCGTCGTCGAGGCGGCGGGCGCGGCGGTGCGCGGCTTCAAACCCGGCGACCGCGTCTTCGCGCATCATCATGCGCCCTGCTTCCAATGCGCTGCATGCCGCCGCGGCGAGTACGTGCAATGCGCGACCTGGCGCGCATCCAATCTGCGTCCAGGCGGGATGGCGGAATATTTCCTGGTCGAGGCACCGAACCTGCGCGACACGCTCAAGCTTCCCGACCAGATCGACGACGCGAACGGCGTCCTGATCGAGCCCGCGGCATGCGTGGTGAAATCGCTTGCGCGTTCCGGGCTAAAGCGCGGCGAATCGATCCTGATAATCGGACTCGGGATCATGGGCATGATGCACGTGAAGATCGTGCGCGACCTGGGCGCGGGATTTATTATCGGCGCCGACCTGTTCGAGCGCCGCGCCACGCGTGCGCGCGAGCTCGGCGCCGACGCCGCGATCGTGGTCGTGGGCGACAACCTGGCCGAGCAGGTGCGCGAGGTCACGAACGGCGCGATGGCTGACGTGGTGATCGTCGGACCCGGCACCAGCAGGGCGATCGCGACCGGAATCGCGTGCGCGGGCAAGGGCGCGACCGTCGTGCAGTTCACCGCGACTCCGCCGGAAGACGAGCTGCTGGTGCGCCCTCACGATTTGTATTTCAACGAGACGCGGCTGGTGCCGAGCTACTCTTGCGGGCCGGATGAAACCCGCGCGGCGCTGAAGCTGGTCGAGCGCGGTGTTATCAACGCCGCCGAGCTGGTCACGCATCGATTCGCGCTCGCGCAGGTGACGCAGGCATTCGCGGCCGCGCAGAAGCCAGAGTCGCTCAAGGTAATTGTAACCTTCGGCGAATAGACTTTTCCCGAATTCCTCGCGGAACAGAAGAGGTTGGGCGGCCACGGCTCGCCCACCAATGCGCCGAAAGCATGCAGCGCAAACGATCGATTGGTGGGATGCGCCTACGGCGCACCCGTCTTCCTAGGGAGAATCACCGGCTAAAGCCGGTGCCACCTTCAGAGGCTTCCTTTTCCCACCATGAAAGCGTGGGGGCGATGACTATCGTAGTCTCAACCGAGCCCCTGATCGTCATTCCGAGCCTTGGGCGAGGAATCCCGAGGCGTCGGTGCACTTACCGGCGAGTAATGCGCAAGCCAAGGGCCGAGCAAGGGATTCCCCGCGCGCGGCAGCCACGCGCGAGCCCGTCCTGAGCAAGGCCGAGGTAATCCCGAACGAGAAGGCGGTGCATGAGGCGTGGACTCTGAGCACCGACGCCTCGGGATTCCTCGCCCACGGCTCGGAATGACGATCGAGGGTTCGGCTGAGGATGCGATACTCATCGCCCCGCACACTTTCATGGGAGGATGACAACAACGGAAGGTTCACGAAAAAATCGACAGCCTCAAATAGAAAAAGGGCGGATGCTCTCGCATCCGCCCTTTGCTTCAAACCGTCTTAAACTAAATTACGGAGTGGCTGGCGAAGCGCCCGCGTCTGGAGCTGCCGGAGGTGCGCCTGCGCCCGAGTCGGACGCTGCCGCCGCATGGTGATGATGATGATAGTGGTGCATTTCATGGCGCGGCGCCGAGGACATCGTCTTTGCCGCGATTGCCTCTGCGCGATCCGCAGCCGCCTTAGCATCGCTGGCCGCCTGCTCGACGCGGCTGGCAGCAGCCTGGGCCGAAGCCGACGCCTGCTGAGCCTTCTGGCTCGCCGCTTCTGCGCGTGACGCGGCTTGGTCAGCGCGGTTCGCCGCGTTGACTGCGCGCTGCGCCGGATCCGGCTGGTTCGAGCAGCCCGCCACCAACGCAAGGGCTAATGCAGCCCCGGCCAGAGCAACCAGTTTCGAAGATTTTCTCATTAACCCTTCCATTTTTTCCTCCTGGAAATTGCGCGGCGTCCCGAAGTCCACAGGATCGGACAACCGCCGTACGACCTTTGATTTCTCTCACCCAACCGGAGCTTCTGGGTAACTTTACACTAAGGACCGCCGCCACTGCAACGACATTCCTTCGAGAAGTGCCCTAAAGAACCCCACATTTCCTCACAGATTTATTATTAACGATCGCCGTCCGGCGGTAAACCCCCAATCGTTGATTGCATCTAGAAGTCATCGCCGCCGCCGAAATCGTCCATTCCACCCATTCCACCCATTCCTCCCATTCCCCCCATTCCTCCCATGCCACCCATACCTCCCATCCCGCCCATTCCTCCCATCCCGCCGGGCATCGCGGCGGCGCGCGCCGGTTTCGCGGGAGCGTCGGCTATCGCCACTTCGGTCGTCAGCATCAGCGAAGCGGCGCTGACCGCATTCTCGAGCGCACTGCGAACGACCTTGGCCGGATCGATAACCCCGCTTGCGACCAGGTTCTCATATTCCTCGGTGCGCGCGTTGAATCCGAAGTCGCCTTTGCCTTCCTTGACCTTGTTGAGCACGACGCTGGGCTCGTGGCCGGCGTTACGCGCGATCTGGCGCAGAGGATCGCTCATCGCGGCTGCGACCAGCTTTGCGCCCTGCTTGCGCTCCTCGGGAAGGCGCAGCGACTCGACCGCGCTGATCGCGCGCAGCAGCGCAACGCCGCCGCCCGCGACTATTCCTTCTTCGACCGCGGCGCGCAGCGCATGCACGGCGTCATCGACCCGCGCCTTGCGCTCCTTGAGCTCGACCTCGGTCGCGGCGCCGACCTTGATCACGGCGACGCCGCCGGCGAGCTTCGCCAATCGCTCCTGGAGTTTTTCCTTGTCGTAGTCGGAGGTGGTGTCCTCGATCTGGCGGCGAATCTGCGCGACGCGCGCATCGATGTCGGACTTCTTGCCGGCGCCGCTGATGATCGTGGTGTTGTCCTTGTCGATAATCACGCGGCGGCATCGCCCCAAGAGCTTCGAGTCGACGTTCTCGATCTTCATGCCCAATTCTTCGGCGATAACCGTGCCGCCGGTCAGAATCGCGATATCCTGGAGCATCTCCTTGCGCCGATCACCGAAGCCGGGCGCCTTGACCGCCGCGACTTTGAGCGTGCCGCGCAGCTTGTTCACCACCAGCGTCGCGAGCGCTTCGCTTTCGACATCCTCGGCGATAATCAAGAGCGGCCGTCCGCCCTGCACGATACTTTCGAGCAGCGGCAGCATCTCGCGCAGGTTCGAGAGCTTCTTTTCATGCAGCAGGATAAGCGGCTCTTCGATCTCGCAGGTCTGGCGCTCGGGATTGGTGATGAAATAGGGCGAGAGGTATCCGCGGTCGAAGCGCATCCCTTCGGAATGTTCGAGGACCGTCTCGAGACCGCGCGACTCTTCGACCGTGATGACGCCCTCCTTGCCGACTTTGTCCATCGCGTCGGCGACGATTTTGCCGAGCTCTTCGTCGCCGTTAGCGGAAACCACCGCGACCTGCTGCATCGTCGCGTGATCCTTGACCGGACGCGCGCTGGCCGCAATCGCCTCAACCGCTTTGGCCGCGGCCGCTTCCATCCCGCGCTTCAGATCGATCGGCGCAAAGCCCGCCGCAAGCAGCGCGACGCCTTCGCGCACCATCGCGCGCGCGAGGACGGTGGCGGTGGTGGTGCCGTCGCCGGCCACGTCGGAAGTCTTCTGCGCGACTTCGCGGATCAGCTTCGCGCCCATGTTCTCGAAATGATCTTCGAGCTCGATTTCCTTGACCACCGTAACGCCGTCCTTGGTGACGACCGGCGCGCCGAAGCTGCGCTGGATCATCACGTTGCGGCCCTTGGGTCCAAGCGTGACGCGCGCGGCGTCGGCCACAAGATTTGCTCCGGCGACAATTCCGGCGCGGGCTCGTTCGTGCAGCTCAACCGTTTTGGCTGGCATCGGATTTATTCTCCATCGGATAATGCATCATGCAGCAAGTTTGGAGCGCGGCCCCGATCTGTCCCTATACAGCGGGCGCGCGGCCATCACAAAATTAAGCAGCCTCCGGCACATTGCAAGGGCAGTTCTTCGTGTATGTTCCCTTTATGTGCTCCGCCGGGCATGCAAGGATAAATTGTTGGAGGGTCATGGTGTTGTTAAAAGTATCGTCAAGGCATCTGAAATTTTCTCGCGGCAGCGCGATGCTCGCAATATGTTTATGCGGCGGGCTGGGCGCCGCGACGCTCGCCCCGGCTCATGCCGCGTCCGTGGCTGAATCGAATGCGCAATTTCATCTCCGCCTCGCGCAGGCCGATTCGTTATCCGATGATCAATCTGAAGTTCCACCCCAGCAGGTCGAGAAATACATCGCGATCTACAAAGCCACGCAAGCCAACCACAGCCTGACGGTTGAGCAGGCGGCGGCACAGCAGGGACTAACGGTTCCGGAGTTCCGCACGCTCGAAGGCAAGATCGAGCGCGACGACGCGTTGCGCGCGCGAGTTCGCAAGGCGCTCAGCAACAGGGCCAGCAAGACCACGGAGCCTTAATCCTGGATCGCCGCCAGCGCGCGCAGCGCCGGATCGATCGAAGTGAAGTCGCGCAAAGTGAAGTGGCGGAAGGATCATCCTTCCGCCACTTCGCACTCAAATGATCTAAAACTACTTCGTGACCGAGGTCGAGAAAGCCGCTTCGAGCCGTGACACCGCGTCATTGGCCCTGCGCACTGAATCCTCGGCGCCGCTGGCCGCGTCCTCAGCCTTCTTGGCGGCGGCGTCGGCCTGAGCCGCGGAAGCCTCAGCCGAATTGGCCGCCGCTTCTGATTGGGTCGCGTCCGCTTCAGCCTTGTCACTGGCCGCGTTGATGGTCTTCATGTCCGGTCCGCAAGCGCTCAAGAACGCCACGGCTGCCAGAACTCCAAGCACAGTTGCCAACCTTTTCATTCAGAAATCCTCCTACCAGTTCCAGTCCAACCGCCAGTCCCGGTTTTATTCCGCTATCGAACGCGTTGGAAAAATCCTAGGGTCCGTCAAACACACCCTGAAATAGTTACAAATCGTTTTGACCAAAGCAAGACTGAAAGATCCTGGGAAACAAATGCCGCCGGATTAGCCAACCTGTTTCGACGGCGGTTGACAGACAAAACATGCTACAGTTATCGTTCAATCGAAAGCCTCAGAGGCTTCGGGATTGTGGCAGAACTCACAGTGATTTCTTCGAAATTGATCGATTGAGGTTGGGGTCCAGCGGATGTCAACGACTATCACCAGCGAATGCATCAATTGCGGCGCTTGCGAGCCGGAATGCCCTAATACCGCGATTTATGCGGGCGGAGTCGAATGGGAGCTCAACGGTGCGGTAAGTCCAGCGATCGCGCAGGATATTTTCTATATCGTGCCATCCAAATGCACCGAATGCGTTGGCTTTCACGATCACGAAGCCTGCGCCGCCGTATGCCCTGTCGACTGCTGCGTGCCCGATCCGGCCAATCCGGAGACTGAGGCTGTGCTGCTGGCCCGCGCGCGCGAGCTTCATCCTGAAGAGACTTTTCCCGACGACGCGCCTTCGCGCTTTCGCAAAGAAGGCGCCGCCGCCGCGCCCGCGGCGGCACCTGCTCCTGCTGCGGCCTCAACGGACGGCGCTGGCGCATCGAATGGCGCAGCAGCGGCCACTCTCAAGCCTGCGGCCGCGCCCGCCGCTCCCAAAGCGGCACCCGTGCCTGCGGCCGCGATGGCGCCGGCTATCGCTGCGCCGATCGCCATGGTGAATCTGCCCAAGGATATCGGCGCGCTGCCCGGTCCGCTCGGCGAGAAGCACTTCTCCGGCGAACTCGAAGAGGATTTCGACACCGTCCTGGGATGGGTCGATACCGCGCCGGTGCTGCGCGCTCCGCTTCCGGTGCGAATCGCGCTCAGGCTCGGCGAGCCGGTCCTCGGCGCGATGCCCGACGGCGTCAAGGCGTCGCTCGAAGAGGCGGTCGGAACGACGGCGGCCTTCTCGCGCGCACGCTCGACCGCGCTCAACATGATCCTGAACCTGATTCTTTATCCCGCGATCTTCATTGCGATCTCGGTGCTCCTGATTGGCGACCCGCTGTTTTCGCTCCACACCCGCGGATGGATTCTGCTGGGCGTCCTGATCGCGGCCGCGGAAGCCGCATGGCGCCTGCGCGAGGGCGTCGTGCACGCGAAGCCCGCGTCGGAACTGACCTACCGCGGATGCTGGTACGGTGTGGCGCTCGCTCCTTTGGGTAGCCTGCTCACTCGAGGCGGCAAACACAAAACCGAGCGCAAAGTTGCCTTCGACGGCTTCGAGACCGATATCCACGACGACAAAACCGAACGCGACCGCCGCTACGGCACGGTCTATACCGTGCGCGAATTCGCCAATGCATACATCGTGCGGCTCAAGATGCCGCGCAAGATGCCGGCGTCGTCGCTCAAGCGGATTTGGAACCTGCCCGACGAGATGCCCGACTACGACTACAACCTGGTTCTCGGCGACAGCGTGCTGGCAATAAGCGCGAGCGTTCGCGGCGAAGCGATCCGCAAGCTGTCGTATGTGTCGTCGGCGTTTCCGGCGGATTTCCTGACCCGGATCGAATTCGGCACGCCGGTTGCCACGTTCAAGCATCGGATGCAGAACAAGATCCTCGACGTGATCGTGCTGAAAGGCGAATCCGACCAGTTGCAAAGCGCTGCTTAAGCTTATCCGAGCAGTTTCGGCTTTTCGGCCCTAGGTAGTCGGGCTATGCTGGGGAGCAGGCAGGTGGTTTTGCGATGGTGCCCCAGATTCGCGACGCAACGCATCGCGATCTTCCAAAGATCGTCGAGATTGAACGCCTGGCCTTCCCAACGCCCTGGAGCATGAATTCGTTTGAGCGCGAACTTACGCTGCCCTTCTCGCGGCTGACCGTCGCGGCCGCAAACGACGCCGAGTCATCCGCCATCGCGGGCTTCCTCTGCCGATGGATCGTCGCCGACGAATGCCACGTCCTCAATATCGCGGTCCATCCTGACTCGCGGCGCACCGGAATCGGCGCTGAGCTCTTAAACGTCGCAATCGCCGACGCACGAATCAAAAAAGCGTCGGTAGTTACGCTGGAAGTCCGGCGGTCGAACCTGCCTGCGCGATGCCTCTATCGGAAGTATGAATTTGAGGAACGTCGTTTGAGGAAGCACTATTATGGACCCGGCGAGGACGCGATCGTGATGGAACTGCGCCTCGGCCAGTGATTTTCGGCGTCCGGAATCGAACGGTGTTCGATTTCATGCCTGCTTGATTTCTAATGGAAAACTACAGGGTTACAAATCGCGTTCAAATGTGGCATAATGGCGTATGCTGCCCAGGCGAAATCAGAAGGTGATGAACACGCCGTCGTCAACCGCGCTGAAATCCAAGTCCGCCGTTCGCGCGCCCGCGCGCAGCGCCAAAACCGAAATGAGCTTGCCGTTCAAGAAAGGTGAAAAGGTAGTTTATCCCGCCCATGGCGTCGCCGTTATCGACGACATCCAGATGCGCGTGATTTCCGGCACCGAGCGTAGATTTTACATGCTGCGGATTCTCGGCGCCGAGAAAATGACGATCATGATTCCGACCGAGAACGTCGAACAGGTCGGACTTCGCCGCGTAATCGGCAAAGACATGGTCGATAAGATTTATAGAATTTTGCGGCAGCGCAAAGTTGAGGTCGACACTCAGACTTGGAACCGGCGCTACCGGGAATACACCGAAAAAATCAAAACAGGGTCACCGCTCGAAGATCGCCAAAGTTTTGCGTGACCTGCTGGTGCTCAAGAGCGACAAGGAATTGTCGTTTGGCGAGCGCAAGATGCTCGACACGGCGCGAAGTTTGCTCGTCAAAGAGCTCTCGATCGCCAAGGCGCATCCGGAAGAGCAGATCATGGAAGAGCTGCGAACGATCTTTGCCAACTGAACTGGACATACCGATAAGATCTAGAAAGGGCCGACATCGTTCGGCCCTTTTTCTTTTTGGCGCGAGAATGAGCATGACAACGATTTGGCGAGGCGGGCCGTCCGCCCTTAGGGCGTTGGACTGAACAACACCGCACCTGCCGCAAATGCGTTGAGTTCGTCCAGCCGTGCGCGTTCCCCGAGAACCCACTCGCGACGCAGGCAGATCATCGGAATCTGGCTTTTCACATTCCGGCGGCAGCGGCTTAGTTCCCGAACACGTGAAGTGTTTCCTAGCCGACGAATCCGGATTGCTAACGTTAGCGTCGCAGACCCTCTGATCACTGAGAAGGTGGTGGTCAACGTCCGCTTGGGACCACGTTGCGCAACCCGCAAATGTTAAGAGCGCGACACACAGACAAGCTATTCGCATATTGTTTGACTTGATCCGCTCGTAGAAGGCAACGTGACTAAAGCCTGCCTTCATCGATCAGCTGCCGCATCGCCACACCGTTTAGGCGCAGCCCCCGGCGCAGATCGCGGATTCTTTTGACGGCCTTACGAGGGTCGCCGCGCCGCAATTCATCAAGAGGCACTAATCGCGCCATAGCGACACCTCGTTTGATGATGATTATTTCTTCGCCCTGTACAACCCTGTCGACCAGATCGGACAGATGCCTTTTGGCGACGAACAGCTCGATTTGCGTGACGCTTGGTTTCATCTAACAGTACTATCTCGATCTAGTTTGATTGGCAGGCAAGATTGGCGGGCCAGTTAAAATAGGCCTGCCAAAAGGCTGTCGAAGCGTGAGAACAACTTCTCGTGATTCGCTGCCCGCCTCCGGACGATTAAGCGCTCAACGTCAAGTCGAGTGAGATCGCCCGATAAGGAACTTCCGCACGAATACGCCCGCGCTTGCCGCGATGCAGACGGACGAAGCCATAACCCTCCATGGTTTTGAGCGTGCGGGATAGGTTGGACGCCGTGCGTCCGGTGCGTTCGGCCAATTCTTTAAGCGAAGCGGGATGACTGGCGGCAATTGTTGCGAGCAGCTCCCGATTCTTGCTCGATAATACCTTCGCGAAGCTGTCGGTCGAGGTGAACCAGACCTTGGGATCGCCGGCTTTCGGCTTGAGCTCTCCGCGCGCAATCGCGATCGTGCGGGCCTTCATATCCTTGTATGTTGAAATCCCAATTTTCAAGGTCCTCATTTTATCACCCCTCGTACGCGGAGCACCTCCTCGACCGCAGTCCAGAAATCGACGAGCAGTGCTCCCGCATCCTGGTATTTATACATTCGCATCGTTTTCAACCGATGCTTGTGGTCAAAAGCCGGTCCAGATTTTCCTCCAGGTCCCGACCGCGTTTTGACCGGGTGCGCGTTGTCAAATCCCACCAAGCGCTCGCCATTCGGCCCGTGAAGGGTCAGTGAATAATATAGCCCGTGCGGTCTGGCTGCAGTTGTGGGGACCGATCGCACGATAAAGCGCACCCAATGCCTAGCTTCCGGATCGATGACAAGCACTTGCCCGTCCAGATCGAGCAGAGAGTCCAGGCCTGGATCCCGCTTCACCGTTTATCATTATCACAAACTGATAACTAATGGACACAATGCCGCTTGGCTCGACTGTATGATACGTCGCCACCAAATTCCGAATCGATCGCGAGGAGGACGCCATCAATGATCCTGTTGGCAAGCGTCGCGGCGGGGGCTCAGGCGGGATATAACTATCGGCGATGCGGGCATCAGCGATCATTGTCGCGGCGGGAAGCGGGTCGCGCCTCGGACGGGCGGAGCCCAAGGCGTTCGTGCCGATGGGGGGCCATCCGATGCTTTACTATTCGCTCGCCGCGGCCGCACGTGTCACCGGAATTGCGGAAATCATCGTTACTGTTCCGGCCGGGATGGAAGCTGCGGCGCGCGCCTGCGGAGTCGCCGCCGGCGCGGCGCATCTGCCGATCAAGATTACGCCGGGCGGCGCCGAGCGCCAGGATTCGGTGCGGATCGCGCTCGCACTGGTCAGCGCCGAGAGCGATCTCGTGATCGTACACGACGCCGCGCGTCCCCTGGCGCGTCCGGAGTTGTTCGCGGCGTGTCTTGCCGCCGCCGAGCGCTCGGGTGGCGCCATCGTGGCGATACCGGTGGCCGACACGCTTAAGCGCGTCGCCGAAGGCGCGATCACGGCGACGATCGCGCGGGCGGGCTTATGGCAGGCGCAGACGCCGCAGGCGTTTCGCCGCTCAATTCTGATCGCGGCACACGATCGTGCGATGAGCGGGGATATCGCCGCGACCGACGACGCCGACCTGGCCGAGCGTATCGGCGCGACGGTCGAAGTGGTCGAGAGCGCCGCGCCCAATCTCAAGGTCACGACACAAGCGGATCTTGCGATGGCCGAGGCGATTCTCGCCTCGCGTGCGTGAATCGCACAGAGCGAGACCTCCCCTCAGGAGGGGTCCTTCTGCACCTTGATCCCCGCCTTTTGCAACTGTGCGATAGCGGCGTCGAGCGCGACTTGATCAACCTCAATCACGGCATACCTGGTGAGCAGCTTTGTGCCGGGGCGTATCTGGATTCCAGCGTCAGCCAGAATGTTCAGCGCAGTCCGAAACGAATTCGGCAGATCGCCGCCGCTTGGGATGATGAGTCGGGTCATTATCGCTGAGTCAATCAAAAGATTGTGAATAGCGCTCGCCGATCGGATGAATTTTCTATTTCGAAGTCCCTATCGCGGATTTTATCATGACAACTTGAGGCTTAAGCGCTCGATCACGCGGTAGTAACAGGTCCGGAACCCCACTCAATTCATTGGCGGGGCGCGCCTGCGGCGCGCCAGTTTCCCTCAAGAGAATCACCGGCTAAAGCCGGAGCCACCGTTCAGAGGCCTGCCGGTTCAGGATGATGGAGCAATGTTAACTGCGATCTCGCGAGGTGTGACGCACGCTCACAGTCAGCAGCGCGATCATCGCGGCTGCCAGCAGGAGCATCAGGCCAGCGAACCAGTTGCCGTGGCGCGCGTAGAATGTCGCACCGCTCCCGGGCGGCATCGCGAACACGACCATCGCGGGATCCTTCTCGAAGGTCGATTCGTGTTGGAGTAGCAGGCCGCGAGAATCGCTGACCGTCACCAGTCCCTGGCGCGCCGAGCGTGCGACCGAAAGTCCCGACTCGATTCCGAACACGACCGCCATCCGCGCGTGAATTTCATCCGAGCCGGGCCAATCCCACGCCGGCACGAACAGGAAGCGCGCGCCGGCGTCCGCGACCTGGCGTCCCAGCGCGGGAAAGTCCAGGTCCTTGCCGATCGCGACCGCGGCTTTGCCCTGCGGCAGATCGAAGACCGCAAGATCAGTTCCCGGCGCATAGCCCTGTTCGAGGCCTGGAATCGGATGATGCTTGTAATATCGCGCAACGATATCGCCCGATGGTGAGATGACGATCGCAAGATTGCGCTTGGGTTCGGGCTCTACCTCGTTCAGTCCGGCGATTAACCAGACGTGATTCGCGGACGCCATCTGTGTGAAGCCGGAAAGCATGTCCTGCTCGTATTTCGGCCGCACGCCGATGAGCTTCTCGGGCAGCACGATCACCTGCGCGCCCTGAGCCGCCAGCTTCTGCACGATAGGCGCGTAGAGATCGAGCACCGGAGCGGCGTCGGCGGCTTCAATCGAATCGGCAGCCGCAAGCATACGATCGGTCGCAGCCAGACCGACCGTGATCGGCGCTCCCGCGTCCTTGCCGATCAGCCGGACGGCGCCGATCGCCGAAATCAGCACAAACACGGCCAGCGGAACCGCCGCGATAATCTCCCACTGCATGCGCCATCGGCGCCGATACCACGCGACCGCCAATCCCGCAGGCACCCATGTCATCAGAAAGGTAACTCCAGCAAGTCCGGTTACCGAAGCGATCTGCATTATCGGCAGAAACGACGAAACCCAATACGCCGGTACGCCCCAGCTTCCCTGCGAGGATAGCGTCGCGATTCCATGCCATGCGGCCGTGGTCAGGATCGGATAGACCAGCGCTGCCAGCAAGCCGACCCATCGGCGCGCAGCTTGGCAATGCAGCACCACCAGCAGCGCGAACAGCAGCGCTCCGCAGGCGTGTAGCGCGGCCAGTTTCATCAGAGGAACTGCGAAACTCTCGGCCGGCCAGAGCGCCATGTTGCCGAGGAAGTAAGCGGCGAATGCGCATCGCGCGGCGAACCAATCGGACATCTCGGGTCCCGCCGCGAGAATCGGCAGCGGCGCCAGAATCGCGACCGGCCATAACCTGATCTCCGCGCCGGCGACCGCGTAGAGCATCACGGTCACCGCGACTGCGATTATCGCGGTGGAATAGTTATCCCATGGACGCAGCGTGGCCGCGGGCTTGAATTCGGTCGCGCCAAAGTCCCGCTCTGCTTGCGGGCGATAATCATGGAAACCGTCTTCCAGAAACCCCTCCGCCACCGAGATTGCGCCGCCAGAGGGCCTTCAGATGAGCACCGGCCGCGCTTTAAGAACGCGCCGCAGGCACGGCGATACCTTCGTTGAGCGAACCGGAGCGGAAGCCGCGCAGATCGATTGCGACGAAGCGGAATCCGATCTTCTTGAACTCGCGATCTACAACCTCACGAATCTGCGGGTCGAAGATTCGCGCGATCTCGGCCTGCTCGAGTTCGAGGCGCGCCACGTCGCCGTGATAGCGAACCCGCGCAACGCGAAACCCGAGCGCGCGCAGAAGATCCTCGCCGGCGGCCACTTTGCGCAAACCCTCGGGAGTGATTTCGGTTCCATACGGAAAGCGCGACGACAGGCACGGCGACGCCGGACGATCCCAGGTTTCGAGCTCCAGCGCGCGCGACAGTTCGCGAATCTCGGCCTTGCTGAGCTCGGCTTCGACCAGCGGATGGCGTACGCGCTTTTCCGACGCGGCTTTCATTCCGGGACGATAGTCGTGCAGATCGTCGAGGTTGAGCCCGTCGGCAATTTCGTCGATTCCAAGCTCGGCCGCCTTGGCTTCGCACACCGTGAACAGGTTGGACTTGCACAGGTAGCATCGATCGAGAGGATTGCGCGCGTAGCCCGGGATTTCGAGTTCGTTGGATTCGACGATCAGATGGCGCGCGCCGATCTGCGCGGCCATCTTGAGCGCGGTATCGCGATCCTGCTCGGGCATCGTGGGCGAAGTGGTGGTGAGCGCAAGCACCCGATCGCCGATCGTGTCGTGCGCGGCCTTGAGCACAAACGTCGAATCGACGCCGCCCGAGAACGCGACGATCACCGAGCGCATCGGCGCGAAAATCGCGCGCAGCTTCTTGAGCTTGGCGGCCAGTTCAGGTGCGAGTTGCGATGCCACGATTGCGCCTCAAATTCCCTCGGCCTGAAACAGATCGGTCGTCAGGTAGCGCTCGCCGGTGTCGCAGAAGACCACCACCACGATCTTGCCGGGTCCGAGCCGCTTTGCGATTTTTAGCGCGGCGCAGCAATTGGCGCCCGACGAGATCCCGACCAGGATTCCCTCTTCGCGCGCGAGGCGGCGGGTGTAGAGCGTCGCGTCTTCGTCGCTGACGGTGATTATTTCGTCGTAGGATTTGGTGTCGAGATTTTTCGGCACGAAGCCCGCGCCGATTCCCTGGATCTTGTGGAAGCCCGGTTCTCCCCCCGACAGCACCGGAGAATTTTTTGGCTCGACCGCGACCACCAGCACCTTGTTCTTGCAATGCTCGTGCAGGTAGCGGCCCGTACCCGTGATCGTGCCGCCGGTGCCGACGCCTGAGATGAACGCGTCGATCCGCGGCATCTGCTCGACCAGCTCCGGACCGGTCGTATGATAATGGATTTCAGGATTGGCCGGGTTGCTGAACTGCTGCGGCATGAAGTAGCCGGGATTGTCCCTCACGAGCTCTTCGGCCTTCGCGATCGCGCCGTGCATCCCGCGAGTGTCGGGAGTCAGCACCAGCTTGGCGCCGTATGCGGCCAAAAGCGAGCGGCGCTCCTCGCTCATCGTGTCGGGCATCGTCAGAATCAGCTTGTAGCCCTTGACCGCTGCGACCAGCGCCAATCCGATACCGGTGTTGCCGGAAGTAGGCTCGACGATCGTGTCGCCCGGCTTGATCCGCCCGGATTTTTCCGCCGCTTCGATCATCGCAAGGCAGATGCGATCCTTGACGCTGCCGCCCGGATTGTAGTTCTCGAGCTTGGCCCAGATTTCGGCATCATCCTTGCCGGGAAGGCGGTTTAGGCGGACGACCGGCGTATGGCCGATAAGATCAAGTGGGGAATGTGCGACGCTTACGGGCATGCCCGCAATTCTAGCCGTAAATCGCGTTCTTATGCGACACCGGGGGGAGAAGAGAAAAGGCACAGGGGGAAAACACCAAGGCGCCAAGCGGCCACTAAGACACTAAGACACAAAGAAGAATTTTTGGGTGGAAGAACGCGATCCGTCGAGACCGCCTTACAAATGCTGGTCAGCTACCAACGCGGGGGCTTACGAATCCTTTGACCAGAAAGAGCAATGACCGGATCCGGAAATTGTGAATTTGACAAATCTGAGGCCGTAATGTGCCGCACGAAACTTCCGACGTCTCTGAGCGGTTTCGGAAGGTCTCCATCAGGGCATAGAACGCCGACCGGCAGCTTTAATTCCATCGTCACAATGCGAATCGGTTCACAAAGGTCGGTATCCTTCGAGATCACCACCGCAACATCGTACAACGCTTTGAAGCCATCGCGAATCAGATGTGATGCGAGGTTGACGTCGGAACCCTTTTCTTCGGTACTGTGGACGGCAACGTAGCGGGGTCCATAAGGAGGCGGATTTACTAGCGGTCGCGTAATTATTTTTGGAAGAAATCTGCCGTAGTGTATCGACAGACCAGGAATCGTTTTGAGTGCCCGAAGATACGCTGCTTGTCGATTTGGTTCGTCTCTGTCCCGATTTCCGGAAACTCTGGCAGTATAATACTTGATCTCCAGAATATCGTTCTCGGAATCGAGGATCTGTTTGGCAAGTGCGTACAAGTTCAGCCATTTGTTAGGTTTCTGAGCAAGCGCCCTGTAATAGAGATTGAAACCATCCACGTACACAAATGTTCGCTTTGACATTGCCCCCCGACGCTCCAACCCAAAAACAAAGACCGTAGAAAAGCTTGCGCTAATGCTACGGTCTTTGGGCCAGCAGCTAAGCTACTGGCGGGTGTCTTTCAAATTTAGTTGCCAATGTTGTCTCCGTCAAGACTGGGTTCTTTGGCAGCGGCACTGAGCACGGGCCGGTGCTGCGATGCTACTTTGTCGGCATGGGCGGACGCGTGTTGATCATCTTTCCTGGGGCGCTTGGTGACCTGATTTGCGTGGGGCCGGCGATTCGCGCGCTCGGGCGGATGAATCCGGATGCCACGCTCGAGCTGATGGCGCGCAGAGGGCTCGCGGAGTTCGCTACGGGACGCCTTGGCGTCGCGGCGGGGCATTCGATCGATCGGCGTGAGATGAGCGCGATGTTTCGCGAGGACGGCGCTAGCGATCCGGCCGCGCGCAGATTCTTCGGGCAGTTCGATAAAATCTGTTCGTTCTTTGCGTTCGACGATCCGAACTACCGGCGCAACCTCAGCCGCGTATGCGGCGGCTCGGTGACGTTTCATCAGTTTCGGCCCGACGGCGCGGGACATATCGCCGAGCTTTATTTGAAATCGATCGGAGCCGGGAACGAACCCATCGAATCGCGGATCGATCTGACGCCGGAAGATCATGAAGCGGCTGCCGAAGTGATCGCGAGACTCGACCTGCTCCCCGATGAGTTCGTGATCCTCTTTCCGGGCAGCGGCAGCGAAAAGAAAAACTGGCCTGAGAAAAACTTCGCGCGGCTGGCGCTCGAAATCGAGGACCTGATGCGGATGCGCCCGCTCGCGGTGCTCGGGCCGGCCGAAGAGGACCTGGTCCCGCTGTTCGACGACTTCGGAGTCCCGACCGTCTCGACGCTGTCGCTCGCGGCCGTTGCGTCACTTGCGGGGTTCGCCGCGGGCTTCGTCGGCAACGACTCGGGAGTCTCGCATTTGGCCGCGGCCGCCGGGGTGTCGGGCGTCGTGATCTTCGGGCCGACCGATCCGGCGCGATGGCGTCCGCTCGGCCGCGTCTCCGTCCTGTCCTCGCCGGCACTCAAAGCGCTTCAGGTCGCGACCGTCCTGAATGCGCTTCAAGCCGCGTGCGCGGGCCCGGCGCGATGATTACGTTGACTGTGAAAATGGCGTGGCGTAGCTTCAAGATGCGCTTTCGTGCGGATAATTCACCCCATGTTTTGCCTATCTCTTCCGCGCTTGGAATCACCGGCGCATCTTGATGACGTGCGTTCGCGAGTTTATCTGAAATCCACATGAGAAGTTTTCTCAAAACCACATTCCTGCTCGGCGCGATGACCGGACTGCTGATGCTGATCGGCGGCCTGGTCGGAGGACGCGGCGGAGTCGTCGTCGCGTTCATATTCGCGGCGATTCTGAACTTCGTGAGCTACTGGTTCTCGGACCGGATGGTGCTCGCGGCGTATCATGCGCAGCCGCTGGACGCGACCAGCGCGCCCGAGCTGTATTCGATCGTCAACGAGCTGGCGCATTCGGCGGGTATCCCGATGCCGCGCCTGTTCATGATCGATGACGACACGCCCAACGCGTTTGCGACCGGACGAAATCCGAAGCATGCGGCGGTCGCGGTCACGCGCGGAATCATGCGGATCTGCGATCGCGAGGAGCTGAAGGGCGTTATCGGACACGAGCTCTCGCACGTGATCAACCGCGACATCCTGACCAGCTCGATCGCGGCGACGCTCGCGGGCGCGATCATGATGCTGGCGTACGGAGCGCGATGGGGCGCGCTGCTCGGAGGCTTCGGCGGACGCGACGACGACGAGCGCGGCGGAATTATCGGGCTGCTCGCGATAAGCATCCTGGCGCCGTTCGCGGCCACGATGATCCAGCTTGCGATCTCGCGCACGCGCGAGTACCAGGCCGACGCGAGCGGCGCCCGCCTAACGCATAATCCGCTGCTCCTCGCGAGCGCGCTGCGCAAGCTCGAGAACGCCAACGAACGGATGCCGCTTGAATCCGCGGGACCCGCAACTGCGCATCTGTTTATCGTCAATCCGCTCAGCGCCGGCGGTGTCATGCGCCTGTTTTCGACTCATCCTCCGATCGAGGAACGGATCCGGCGGCTCGAGAACATGGCGGCCGGACGCTCCGACTAAGGAGGCGGCGATGCGTGACGAAGAAGAAAAAGATAAAGGCTTCAAGGTTCAGGATCGGCGGCGCTTCTCGCCCGAAGGCGAAGCCAAGCCGGACGAGGAGACCGAGGCCCCTCCCGCGGCGGCGGAGCCCAAGCCAAACGCGAGTCAAACCGCGGAGGCATCCGCGCGTCCGTCGCCCAGCGCGCACGCCGCCGAGCCCGAAATCAATTTCGTGACCTTCGTGGTCGGCCTGTCGACCGAGGCGCTGGCGGCGCTCGGCGAGATGCCCGATCCCGCGACCGGAAAGCATTCGCGCGACCTGCGCGCCGCGCAGCAGTTGATCGATATAATCGCGATGCTCGGAGAAAAGACGCGCGGCAACCTCGACGCGAACGAACAAAGCCTGATCGAAGCGATTCTCTTCGACCTCAGGATGAAATACGTTGAACTTGCGAAGGCGCCCGCACGTTAATCGGCGGCTTCGCTCATTACCAATGCCTCACAAATCAATTCGAGCCGCGCTTTGCGCCACCGCGATAACTGCCGCCGCGATTCTCGTACTGACGGGCGCGGCCCTCGCAGCCTCCACCGCTCCGACGCGTTTCTGGACCGACCTCCCCGACGACGCCGGCGGCCATATCGTCAAGGCGCAGACGCTTCCTGATTTCGTCGATCTTGCCGCCAAGCTCTCGCCCGCGGTCGTGAATGTCTCGACGGAAGAATCCGACAACCCCGAAGGCGAAGGCGGCGAGCCGGGCAAGCATCGCGGCGAGTTCTCCGGCCCCTTCGCGCCGTTCGGGCATCAGCATTCCAAGAGCCTCGCGTCGGGCTTCATCATCTCGAAAGACGGCTACGTCCTGACCAACGATCACGCGGTCGATAATCCGACCAAGGTCACGGTCACGCTGCAGAACGGGCACATATATCCGGCCAAAGTTGTTGGCGAGGACAAGAAAACCGACATCGCGCTTATCAAGATCGACGCGGGACACGATCTGCCGGTCGCGCCACTGGGAGATTCCGACCAGGTGCGCGTGGGCGAATGGGTGATGGCGATTGGCAACCCGTTTGGCTTTGACCATTCGGTGACGGCGGGAATCGTCAGCGCCAAGGGCCGCTTTATCCCGGACAATTTCGATCAATTCCTGCAGACCGACGCGTCGATCAACCCGGGCAACTCCGGCGGGCCGCTGATCGATCTGCGCGGCGCCGTCGTGGGCGTCAACTCGGCCATCTACACGCAGACCGGCAGCAGCATGGGAATCGGATTCGCAATTCCGATCAACCTGGTCAAGGAAGAGCTTTCGCAACTGCGCGACAAGGGCAAAGTGACGCGCGGATGGCTGGGCGTATACATCCAGGCGGTCACTCCCGAACTCGCGCAGTCGCTCGGGCTGAAAGATGCTCAGGGCGCCCTCGTCGCGCAGGTGCTGCCGCATGGACCTGCGCTTGCGGCCGGCGTTCTGCGCGGCGACGTAATCACACAGTATGACGGCAAACCGGTGCTGGATTCGCGCGAGCTGCCGCTATTGGTCTCGCGCACGCCGCTGGGCAAAACGGTCACGATCACGATAATCCGCGACCGGCAGACGAAAGAGCTCTCCGCCACGATTACTGAATCGCAAGAAGCGCAGCTCGTGGCTGCCGAGAATCCGCAAAAGACCGGGCCCGAGGGAACGGCGTCTGAGTTCGGGCTGCGGGTCAAAGACCTGAACAGCGAGCTCGCCAAGGAGCTCGGCCTCGACGCGAATCACGGCGTGGTGATCGCCTCGGTCGAGCCGGGCAGCTCCGCCGATCAGGCCGGGCTGCGCGCGCGCGACGTCGTGCTCGAAGTGAATCGCGCGCCCGTCAGCAATGTCGGCGCGTACCAGGCCGCGATCAAGGCGGGAGCGTCGGGCAAGGTGGTGCTGCTGCTGGTCAAGCGCGCCGAGGGAACACTTTTCTTCGCGATCAAGCCGCAGGGCTAGGCCCGCGCGCGAAGCATCATATCCGCAGACCGCGATGTCCTTACGACGCATTCTCAAGATCGCCCTGCTGAGTGTGGCGATTCTGGCTCTGTTCTGCATTCCGCCTGCGCTCTACTACTTCAGTATCTATTATCGCGCGCTCGAGCAGGAAGTAGTAACTCGTTTTTCCGGCAAGCGATGGAATATACCGTCGCGAATCTATTCCGATACTACAATCGTCTATGCCGGCCAGAATCTTGACGATCTCGGATTCTTTGAGCGCCTGGCCCGGCTCAATTACCATCGCACCGATCCCGGCCACGTAACCACCCGCGGCGAATATAGCTACGACGCGAAGCGGGGAGACCTGGTAATCTTCCTGCACAGCTTCGCGTATCCATACGGCAACTTCGGCGGACAGCTCGTCTCGATATCGCTCTCGAAGGACGACACCATCGAATCGATGAGCGATCCGGTGACCAAGAAGCCGGTGTTCTCGATCGAGCTCGAGCCCGAGCTGATTAGCGGAATCTTCGAGGGCAGTTGGGATCAGCGCCGGCTGGTGCGGCTGAACCAGATTCCGCCGCTGCAGATCGACGCGATCCTCGCCGCCGAGGATCATCGCTTCTACGAGCATCACGGCGTCGACCCGGTGCGGATCATCAAGGCGGCTATAGTGGATCTGACCTCGCACCATATCCAGCAGGGCGCCTCAACGCTGACTCAGCAGTTGATGAAGAATTTCTTTCTGACTAATCAGCGCAGCTACAAGCGAAAACTCACTGAAGCGCTGATGGCGTATATTGCGGAACGCAAATACTCCAAGGACGAGATTCTCGAAAACTATATAAATGATATTTATCTCGGCAGGCGCGGGCAGGAAGGTATCTACGGCGTGTGGGAAGCCTCCGAATACTACTTCTCGAAGGACCCGCGCGATCTGACTATTGCCGAGATGGCGACGATCGCCGGAATGATCAGCTCGCCGAACCGCCTGAACCCGCTGCGCCATCCCGAGGACTCCCAGAAGCGGCGCAATGAGGTTCTCGCCTCGATGCTCCAGTTTGGCTACATCTCGAAGGCCGCCTACGACGGCGCGGTGGTCGAGCCGCTGCACGCGCGCGAAGTCTACGCCGAAAGCAACGACGCGCCCTACTTTGTCGATTACGTGAAGAAGGAGCTGGCCGAGCGCTACCCGCCCGAGGTGCTCAACGATGAGGGGCTTAGAATCTTTACCACGCTCGACGTGCATATGCAGAAGCTCGCCGAAGAGTCGATTAGCCAGAACCTCACTGACCTCGAGACCAAGCATCCCAAGCTCCTGCGCAAGGAGAAGGACCAGAAGCTCGAGTCGTGCCTGATTTCGCTGGAGCCGCAGACCGGAAAGATCCGCGCGATGGTCGGCGGGCGCAATTATCAATCGAGCCAGTTCAATCGCGTGATTCAATCCAAACGCCAGCCCGGCTCCGCGTTCAAGCCGGTGACCTACATGGCCGCGTTCCAGGAAACGCTCGAAGGCGGTCCGGTAAAACTCCTGCCGACCAGTTACGTCGACGACAGTCCGTGGACCTGGCAATACGCCGAGAACATGAGCTGGTCGCCGCGCAACTACAAGGACCGTTTCTTCGGCAACGTCACGCTCGAGTTCGCGCTCGAGGAATCGCTCAACGCGGCGACCTCGCGCGTCGCGTACACGATCGGCCTGGACCGGGTGGTCGCGATGGCGAAGAAGCTCGGCTTCGGCGACTTGCCGGAATATCCGTCGATCGTGCTCGGCGGAATCGAGGTTGCGCCGATCCAGCTCGCGCACGCCTATGCGATAATCGCCAACTACGGACAGGAGGTCGAACCATACGCGGTCACTTCCGTTGTCGATGAAAACGGCAAGGTGATCGAGGGCCACGAGCTCGAAGCGCACCAGGTCGTCTCGCCCGAGCTCGCCTTCATGATGCAGTTCATGATGGAGCAGGTGATCAATCACGGCACTGGCTACGGCGCGCGCCAGGCGGGCTTCATGCGTCCGGCGGCCGGAAAGACCGGCACAACCAATGACTCGAAAGACGCCTGGTTTGGCGGCTTCACGCCCAATCTGCTGACCGTCGTCTGGACCGGTTTCGATCAGAAAGACACGCTGGGGTTGACCGGCGCGCAGGCCTCATTGCCGGCGTGGACCAACTTCATGAAGAAGGCGACGGCCGCGCGCCCCGCACTTGATTTCACTCCGCCGCCCGATATGGTGGTCGAACGAGTCGATCCGATCACGGGATGCAAGGCCGCGCCGGGTAACCCGCTTTCAATCGAAGGAGTATTTCCAA
This sequence comes from uncultured delta proteobacterium, assembly GCA_963801665.1. GTDB lineage: Bacteria > Desulfobacterota > Binatia > Binatales > Binataceae > JBARDN01. The sequence continues at coordinate 531,965 of CAWDFL010000001.1, forward strand.
AGTCGATGGAACCGGCTGATCCCTGCCCCGCCAATGCCGCCGGTACGGTTCCCGCCTCGGTACGCGCGATGCCTGAACCGCCGAATTCCGCCACCGATCCCAACGACTGATGCGCCGCGATTACATCGCCCGGCGCGTGCGCATTTTCGCGATCGCCGTCACGATCGGAATTTTCGCGTCGGCGCCGCCTGCACCTGCCCGCGATTCTGGCGCGCCGGTCGTCGTCGCACTGGAAGAAGAATCGATCGGTGCGGCGGATCTCACGCCCACCCCGACGGCCACTCCAACTCCCGACGCGAACGGAAATCTTCCGCCGGCTTCTTCGCCGACGCCATCGGCCACACCGACCGAGGCACCCGTCTTCGCCGAGCCGACTGCGATGGCGACCTCGAGCGACGAGGCTCCTCCGCTCGACGTTCGGCGCGATCACGCCAACGCTGAGGGTCAGCGACGCCCCGCTGGACGCGGTGATCGCCGCCGAGCCCTCGCCCGCGCGCGCCGCGTCGCTGCGCGCAACTGATCAGGCGCGGCAACAGCTCATCGCGAATCATCCGGACGAAGCAATTCGCACGTTAGGAAGCGCGATAGGAATCGATCCGGCAAATCCGTACGCGTACTTTTATCTCGGGCGCGCGTACGTCGCGAAAAAAGACGACGAGCAGGCGCTGAGCTTCTTCAAACGCGCCGAGATCGGTTTCGGATCGAAAAACGCCGTATGGCTCAGCGAGACGCTCGCCTTCGAGGGCCTCACCTACGAAGAGTCCGCCAAGATCAATGCCGCCGCGGCCGCGTATCAGCAGGCGATTGCCGCCGACCCCGGCAACCTGATGGCGCGGGTCGGCTACACTCGCGTTGCGCCGGACGTAACCCCGGTCGCTCCCGCCGCGCCCGAAGGTGCGCCTGCCGAATCGGGGATCGCTGCGCCTCCGGCGGGCGACGCCGCGCAGCCACCTCCGGCCGAATCGCCGCCGCCCGGCCCGCCCACCGATGAAGACGCGCCGACCGATTGATTCTTTTCGCGCGCTCTCGCGCGGACTACTCTCGTCGAAGCGGGCGCAATCCAAACCATGTTAATTCTCGGAATCGAATCTTCGTGCGACGACGCCGCCGCCGCGATCCTGGAAACGACGCGGGCCGGCATCGCGACGGTACGCGCGAGCGCGGTCGCCAACCAGGACGACATCCATCGCGCATACGGCGGTATCGTTCCCGAGCTCGCGTCGCGCAATCACGTCATCACCATTCTGCCCGTGATTAGCCGCGCACTCGCGGGCGCCGGCGTCACGCTCGCGCAGATCGACGGTATCGCGGTGACGCGCGGACCCGGCCTGGTCGGCTCGCTGCTGGTTGGCCTGATGTGCGCGAAGGGGATCGCGCAGGCGAGCGGCATTCCGATAGTCGGCGTGAATCATATCGAGGGGCATCTGCTCGCCCCGATGCTCGAAAACGAAATCGCGATGCCGTATCTCGCATTGGTCGTCTCTGGCGGCCACACCGCGCTGTTCGCGGTCGAGGATTTCGGGCGCTATCGCCGACTCGGCTCGACTCGCGACGACGCCGCCGGCGAGGCCTTCGACAAGGTCGCGAAGCTGATGGGCCTGGGCTATCCGGGCGGGAAAGTGATTGACGATCTGGCGCGTCAAGGAAACTCGAAGCGGGTAAAATTTTCGCGCGCCAAGGTGCGCGGCGCGCCGCTCGATTTCAGTTTCTCCGGGATCAAAACTGCCGTCGCGACTTTTCTGACCGGCGATCCGGAACGCGCCACCGCGCAGCATGATCTGGCGGCGAGCTTTCAGGAAGCGGTCGTCGATATGCTGGTCGCTCCGACGATCGCGGCGGCTCGCGAGCTTGGAGCCGGCACGATTGCGCTGACGGGCGGCGTCGCCGCGAACTCCCGCCTCCGCGCGCGCCTGGCCGACGCCGGCGCCGCCGAAGGTTTTCGCGTCGTGGCGCCTTCTCTCAAATACTGCACCGACAACGCCGCGATGATCGCGATCGCGGGGAGCTGGCGTCTGCTGCGCGGCGAGCGCGACGATCTCTCGATCGACGCGGAAGCGAATCTGAGGCTCTAAGCGTTCATGCGCTCCGCACCAAAATCGCATCGCGCAAGCGTCGAGCCTTCCGCTCCGACTCGCGCCGTGCCCGCGCTCGCGGCAGTCGGCGTGCGACCGTCCAAATCGCGCGGGCAGAATTTTCTCGTCCAGGCCGCAATCGCGAACCGGATCGTCGAGACGGCGGCGCTCGCTCCCGGCGACCAGGTCCTCGAAATCGGTCCCGGGCTCGGAATCCTGAGCGAGCGAATCGCGGCGCGGCCTGTCGCGCGGCTTACGATGGTCGAGATCGATCCGCGCCTCGCGGCCGAGCTCCAGGAGCGCTTCGCCGGTGATCGCCGTGCACACGTCGTCGTCGGCGATTTCCTCGAGGCCGATCTGAGCGGGGTTTTCGATCGCGGCCCGATCAAAGTGATCGGGAATCTTCCGTTCAACGCCGCGGCCGCTATTTTGCGCCGCCTGTGCGGCGACTCGCGCGCGATCGATCTGACGGTCCTGATGTTCCAGCGCGAGGTTGCCGAGCGTATCCGCGCCCGCCCCGGCGAAACAGCCTACAGCGCGCTGAGCGTCTTCACTCAGTTATACTTCGAGATTGAATCGCACTTCCGCGTCGGCGCGGGAAATTTTCATCCGCGGCCCAAGGTCGATGCGGAAGTACTGGTGATGCGCCCGTATCCTACGCCGCGTTTTCCGGTCCGCGATGAAGCGACGGTCCTGCGCACTGTGCGCGCCGCGTTTTCTGCGCCGCGCAAAACGCTGCGCAACGCGCTCGGCCAGGCGCTCGGATTCAGCGCCGCGAAAATCGACGCCATGCTGCTGCGCGCCGCGATCGATCCCGGCCTCCGCGCCGAAACTTTGTCCGCGGACGATCTGCTGAGGCTTGCGCGCGAGCTCGGTGCCGATCTGAAGATAGCCGATGCCTGAGCTTCCGGAAGTCGAATCGCTCCGGCGAATCCTGCGCCGCAGCGCGGTTGGCCGAGTGATCACTGGCGCGCGAATCAGCCAGATCGCGCTCCGGCGCAAGCCCCCCGGCGAGTTCGCCGCGCAAATCACCGGGCGCAAAATCCGCGAGATCGCGCGGCGCGCGAAATATCTGGTTGTCGACCTCGACGGCGACAACATTATCCTCGTACATCTCGGGATGAGCGGCAGCCTGACGCATCGCCGCCCCGGCTTCGACGGCGCCGACTTCGACCCGCGCCACGATCACATCGAATTTTTCCTCGACGACGCGACCCGCCTGGTGTTCAACGATCCGCGCCGTTTCGGAATCGTCAAGTTAATCGCGCGCGACGCGATGGCCTCGAGCGCGGAGCTGCGCGCGATCGGTCCTGAGCCGTTTTCCAAAGCCTTCAACGCGAAGTACCTGGCGGACAAGGCGCGCGGGCGGCGCGCCGCGATCAAAAACCTGATCATGGATCAGCGAATCGTCGCGGGCGTCGGAAATATCTATGCTTCCGAAATTCTTTTCCACTCGCGCGTCCGGCCGACGCGCCGCGCGGGCAAAGTGACCGCCGCCGAGATGGAAAAAATCGCCGCCTTCACGCGCGAGGTGCTGCGCGCCGCGATTGGCAGCCGCGGCACCACCTTTCGCAGCTATCGCGACTCGAAGGGACGTCCCGGCCGCTTCGCCGCGCGCCTGCAGGTGTACGGACGCGAGGGCAAACGCTGCTATACCTGCTCGACTCCGATACGCAACGTTGTGGTCGGACAGCGCGCGAGCTTCTATTGCCCCAAATGCCAGAAATAGCGCGCGACGCGGAGAAATTGCGATGCCAAAACCAATTTCGATTCTCGCAATTCTGATACTTTGCGCGTTCTGCTCCGCCGCGCGCGCAGCGGATAATCCCGCGCCCGATTGGAAAGCGCTCGATATCGAGGCACTCGGCTACTATCAGACCTATCTCCGTTTCGACACGACCAATCCGCCCGACAACACCGTCGCCGCTATCACCTATCTGAAATCGATTCTCGACAAGGAAGGAATCGACAACCAGACTTTTGTCAGCACCGGCGGCGCGATGTCGCTCGTCGCACGGCTGCCCGGTCCCGCGGGCTTGAAGCCGCTTCTGCTGATGTCGCATGCCGACGTGGTGCCCGCAGTCGCCGCCGACTGGTCGCATCCTCCCTTTTCCGCCGACCTCGACGACGGATTCGTCTGGGCACGCGGCGCGATCGACAACAAAGCCCACGGCATCATGGCGCTCGCGACGTTGCTCGCGCTGAAGCGCGATCACGTCGCGCTGCGGCGCGGCGTCGAGATGATGATCAATCCCGACGAGGAGGCCGGTGGCCGGGACGGCGCCGAGTGGATGGTGAAAAATCATTGGGACGCGATCGATCCCGCGTTTGCGGTGAATGAAGGCGGCTCCGCCGGGATCGATCCGTTCGGCGGCACGGCGCCGATCTTCAAAGTCGCGGTCGCAGAGAAGCGCGTGATGTGGCTGCGGCTGACCGCGCACGGACAGTCGGGACACGGCTCGGTGCCGACCGCCGACAATCCCACCCTGATTCTAATCCAGGCGCTCGCGCGGCTGCTGAAAAATCAGCCCGAGATCCGCGTGATCCCGCTGATGGACAATGCCTTCGACGAGACCTCGTCGCACGAGAGATTTCCCGCCTCGTTCGAGCTGGACCATCTGGCGTGGCCGTTTGTGCTCGGATACGCACTGCGCGGCCCGCTCCGTCCCGACTACATCAGGGCGCTTTTGCGCGACACGATTTCGCCGACGATGCTCAAAGGAAGCCTCAAGATAAACGTGATCCCATCGACCGCCGAGGCCGGGATCGATTGCCGCCTGCTGCCCGGAACCGACGCGAAAGATTTCATGAATCGGATACGCGCGCTGCTGAACGACGACCGGATCACGATCGACACGTTTCAGGCGCCCGATTCGCCGCCGCCCTCGCCGACGAGCGGCGAGATGTGGGACGCGATCGGCCGCGTGGTCGCCGCCGATTTTCCCGGCACCTACGTCGTGCCGTGGATGACCTCGGGCGGAACTGATTCGCGCTTTCTGCGGGAAAAAGGAGTGCCGGCTTACGGCTTTATCCCGATCGTGCTGCCGCCCAGCGAGGAGCGGCGCTTTCATGGCGTGGACGAGCGGCTCTCGGTCGAGAACCTGAACCGCGGGATCAAAGCGACTTACGATCTCGCGTTCGATCTCTGCGCCACGCGCAAATAGCCGCGCGCGCGTCAGCTCTGGGAGCGCTTGAGCCACGCTATCGCGTCTTCGAGCCGATCGCTCCCCCAGAACATCTCGTCGCCGGCAAAGAACGCCTGGCGCGCCAAAAATTCCGCGCGTCGCCGCGCGCTCCGATTGCTCGCGCAGCTTCGCCTTGTTCTCGGCACTCAGCGCGCGCTCGAGAATCGCGGCGGGATCCGCGCCGAGCGTGCGCAGGATTTCCTCGATCGTCTCGCGCGCCGAGATATCGCGATCCTGCGCGAAGTTTGCGTGATACACGGCGCGCACGAATTCGGGGAGCCATCGCTCATGCTCCGCCGCGATCGTCACCCGCGCGGGCAGAAGTCCGTTTCGCGGAAACGTCGAGGGCCGGCGAAATTCGATCTGGTACTTCGCCGCGAGCCGCTCCATGTCGCGCCACATGTAGCGCCCCTTGGCCGGATAAATATTGAACGGCGAATCGTTCCATCCCTGCGCGGAGAAAATCGGCCCGAGCAGAAATGGCTTCCAATCGACCTCGAGCCCGGCCGCGCGCGCCAGCGGCTCGACGCGAAACGACGCGATATACGAGTACGTGCTCGCATACTCGAACCAGAACTCCAGCCTCCGCGCGCGCATCGCATCAACCCTCTATTTGAAATTTTATCCCGCCTCGCAAAGCGAGGACATCAGAAGACATCGCGAAGCGATTAGCGCGGAGAACCCACGCCGGGTGCACTAATCGCTTCGCGGAGATCCTTCGCCTGCGGCTCAGGATGACACCAACTGAGCGTCGGCGAGAAAATCGACAGCCTCCGAGGGAGAGGGTGTCAGCAGAAACTCGTCATCGCCGATACTTTGGCATTACCTCTTTGGCGAAAAGTTCGGCGCCTTCGGGGGCCATGAACTGGCAGACGAAATAGGTCATCCGGAATTTCTCGATCCGGAAATCCAGCTCGCGCTTGATCTCGTCCACGGTGCCGACCAGCACTTGCGGCGAGGTGCGCGCGAGTTCCACGTCGGCGATTCCCATCGCCTGCGCAGTCGCTTTGATCATCGCGTCGGCTACGCTTTTTTCTTTCGCGATCAGCACGAAGGTCTGCCCCGACATCTCGATCGCGTCGGCCTTGCGGCCCGCGGCGCGCGCGAAATCGTCGAGGATCCCGATGCGCCGCTGAACCTCGGCGCGATCGAACTTCATCGCGTCGCCGATATCGACCACGCCCTTGGTAACGGGAGGATTGAGGTTCAGGATGTCGGCCTCTTCGGCCGCGATTTTGAGAATCTTCTTGCCGCCGCCGCCAACCATGATCGGCGGATACGGTTTCTGGATCGGGCGTGGAAAGCAGTAGGCCTTTTCGACCGAATGAAACCGGCCGTGGTAGCTCGGCTCGTCCTCGGTCCACATCGATTTCAGAACCTTGATCCCGTCGGCGAACTGCTCGATCCGCTCGGCGTTGGACGGATAGGGATAGTTGTAGGCGACGTACTCTTCCTTGAACCATCCGGCGCCGAGGCCCGCGATAAAGCGTCCGCCCGAAATATTGTCGAGCGTCGCGATCATCTTCGCGAGCAGCGCGGGATTGCGATAGGACATCGAGGTGACCATCGGCGCCAGCTTGACGGTTTTGGTCACGGCGGCGACCGCGGCCAGCGCCGTGTAGCACTCGAGGTGGGGAGCGTTGGGCTCGGACATCAGGCCGCGCATGAAGAAGTGATCGTCGATCGAGACTGAGAAGAAGCCCAGCTCCTCGGCCCGGCGCGCCATCGCGGTCATCGCGGCGAAGTCGGTGGTCGGCAATCCGCAATTGAATTTGACAGGTCGCATGATGAAGGCCTCCGGCGCGGATTGTAGCACCCGAGTTGAGGCCAGCGGAGCAAGGACCTCGCCGTGCGCGTCACGGCGCGCCGGTCTTTGCATGCCTCTGCTGAATACCCTCTCCCTCCGGGAGGTGCTACCGGCACGCGGGCAACGCGGCGCGGCGATTGCTTTTTGCAATCGACGTGACGCGTCGGTGAGAGCGCTGCTCCGATCTTTTAATCGCGCGGTCCTGCGCGCCGCGCTGAATTCGGTCCCTCACCTAACCTCTGCCTTTCGGGGCGAGAGATCGGACAGTGAGTCTCGACTCGGTTTCACGACAAAATAAATTCGCGCAGCGTTTCCATGAAGCGCGCACGATCGTCGGTGACGATTCCATGGCCCGCCTTGGCGAAGCGCACCAGACGCGCGAGTCCGGGCGGCAGCGCGGCGGCGATATCCTCGGAGTCGGCGGGTGGAGTGACGGGATCCTCGTCGCCGGCCAGTACCAGCGTCGGGCATTTGACGCGCGGCAAATCTGGCAAAAGATTGAACGAGGTCTCGATCACGCGAAGGTAATGCTCGGTCAGCTCTGCGTTGGAGATCATCCGCGCAAACATCTCGAGCAGGTGCGGATCGGGATGGTAGCTGTACAGCGGCATGCACAGGCGGAGGTAGTCGGGTCCGTTTTTCGGTGACGGGTCTGCGAAAAACCGCGCTGCGGCTTCTGCCGCCTCGCGTCCTCCCCGGCGCTCGAAGGCTGCATGGACGCGCGTGAGATCGACGCGCGCCGCCGTGCTGCACAGGATGAGCTTCGCCGGATGATCCGGATGACGCGTCGCGTAGGCCATCGCGACCATCCCGCCGAACGAGGTGCCCATCACGATTGGCCGCTTGATTTCGAGCGCCTCGCAGAAGACGTGAACGTCGTCGCCCCAGCGGTCGAGCGTCCAGCGCTCGGGAGCGGTACGGTCGCTGCGGCCTGCGCTGCGATGATCTAGGTAGATGACTTGCGCGATATCGGCGAGCGGCGAGAAGTCGGGCTTGAAGACCGAGTGGTCGGCGCCGGGACCTCCGTGGAGCAGCAGGAGGGTCGGCCGCTCGCGCATCCGCGGGCCGTCGGGCACCAGCGATGCGCCCTCGACGTCGAAGAAGAGCCTGCCGTCGCCAACTTGCACGCGCATGGCGATCGATTACTAAACTTCGCGCGGCAATGTCGACCGTCGCGGATTGCTTTTGCGCGCGTTTTACGGTTGTCATTCCCGCGCGTGGCTGCCGCGCGAGGAATCCCGTTCTTGCTCGCTCGCCTGTCCGCCACGCGCGGGTGAGTTGGATTCGCTGTGCGCACCCTCACGGATGAAAATCGGATACGCTCGGGCGGAGTCGATTCTCAGGCAATCGACCTAACCCCTGTCCCCTTCCCGCACGGGAAGGGGAACACTGGTCCCAAGCGTTCAAGTGCTCTGGTAAATTCCCGCTGCCGCTAGCGACGATCCGCATGCTAGTCGTGTCATCGCGGTTCGGTTTCTGACTCCCCTTCCCGTGCGGGAAGGGGTCGGGGGTTAGGTCGGTCTTCTTGGCGTGCTCGGCAGCCAGGTCCGGTTTCCCATCCCGCGGCATTCGTACGCGAGGTCTAGCGGTGCTGCCGAGGCGCGGGCTTTCTATCCACGGTGCCGGGCGTCTTGATGTCCAGGCTTTTCCATAGATACCACGCGGCGGCGGTCCGGTAGGGACTCCATCGCTGTCCGAAGACGCGCAACTCTTTCGGGGTCGGCGGTTTGCGCATCGAGTAGGCGCGTCTCACGGCATTGCGCACACCCAGATCGTCTACCGGGAGCACGTCGGGACGTGCGAGATTGAACATCAGGAACATCTCGGCGGTCCATCGCCCGATACCTTTGACGCGCGTGAGGTCCGCGATCACTTCCTCATCGGTCATGCGCGCGAAGCGATGAAAATTGAGAATTTTTTTGTCGACGTGCGTCGCCAGATCCTTGATGTAAAGCGCCTTCTTGGCCGAGAGTCCCGCCTTGCGCAGGATCGCGTCGGGAGTGGCGAGAATCTGGGTAGGATGCGGAAACGCGCGGCCGGGATAGAGTCCAACCACGCGGCCGTAAATCGCGTTGGCGGCGGCTCCGGCGAGTTGCTGAAAAATGATCGCGCGGGCCAGCGCCCGGAAGCGCTCGCGGCGCCGCACGATCTGGCACGCGCCGACCTTGGCGATAATCGCGGCCATCACCGGATCGACACGGGCAAGATGCATCCGCGCGGCGCGCGCATATGGTACGGTTGGATACGGCATTGGAGTGCGCAGAATCTGCCATGACCGGGCGCCAGGATCAAATCAGAAAGGATCCAAATCAGAGGACCAATTGAAATGACCGCAGGCGATGGCGAAGCACGGCTCGCGATGCGCGCGGAGAACGTCCACGCAGGGATGCGGCTCGGCCCGGTCTTCTACATCGTCTCGGCCGAGCAGATCGGCGCATTTGCTCGCGCGGTCGGCAGCAAGAATCCGCTGCATTCCGGAGCGAACGCGATCGCGCCGCCGACGATGCGCCTGCTCGACTACGCGCTGCTCATCGCAAAACATTTCAAGGGCGGCAGGGGAGGAGTGCACGCGAAACATTGGTGCGAATATCACGCGCCGATGCGCGCGGGACAGGCGGTGCGCGTCGACGGCGTCATGACCGACGCGGCGCACAAGCGCGGCAAGTTTTATTTCACCCTCGAGTACGAAACCCGCGACGCCGCGACCGGCGAGCTGCTGACGCGGCAGGCGATAACCTCGGTGCTGCTCAACGAAAAAGGACGGATGGCATGAGCGAAGAACATCAGCATCTTAGTGAGGGCGACGTGATTGCGGCCGCGCCCTATCTGCTCGACGACGCAGCCGCCGAGGCCTACGGCGCGAGCGTTAAAGAGCCTGCGCGAAGGCGCACCAAGAATATCCATAGCGATCCGCAAGCCGCGGCGGAGGCGGGATTCACCAAGCCGATCGCAGCGGGCGAGCAGACGATCGCGGTGATGATGCAATTGATCGCCGATCGCTTCGGCGAGGATTTCTACCGCGGCGGCCGCTTCGACGTGGCGCTCGTCAAGCCGGTGCTCTTCGGCGATACCCTCGCGGCGCGCGCGAAGGTCGAGCGGATCGCGAACGGATTCGTGGAGCTTTCGATGCGGGTCGAGAATCAACGCGGTGAGGCGGTCCTGACCGGCACCGCGCGAGCGCCAATCGCCTCGCGATGACTGCGCCCGGCGCATCGCAGCGACGCGAGCCGCCGGCAGCGAAACCCGGCGCGCCGCTGTGGCGCAAGGCGATTCCTTACGCCGGCACGATCATCATCTTCGCGCTGATCTTCTGGCGAATCTCGGCGTCGAAGGTCGCCGCCGATTTGCGCCAGGTCCCGATCGCGAAGTTCGTCGCGATTTTTCTGCCCTACTCGGTCTTCTACTGCATCATCGACTCTTACTGTCTTGCGTGGGTGGTGCGGCGGTTCAACGCGCCGATGCGCTGGCGCGATATCCTGCCGATTCGCGCGAGCATGTACGTCCTCGCGATGCTGAACACCGGACTCGCGCAGGGCGGAGTCGCGTATTACCTGCATCGCAAGGGCGGCTTCTCTTTTCTTTCCGCGCTCAGCTCGATCCTGTTCATCGCGATGCTCGAAGATCTACCAACTGTTCCTGTTCTCGACGGTCGGCGTTCTCTTCTACACGCCGGTCGGCGCGACGCAGGCGCGGATTATCGGAATTCTGCGCATCGTTTATCTGCTCGCGTGGACGCTGCTGTTTGGCGTGATGATTTTTTTCGCGATCGTTCGGCGCAGCCCGCGGATCCGCGATTGGGTCGAGCAGGGACGCGCGGGCGCGATCGCGCGGACGTTCATCGCGGCGCGTCCGCTCGATTACGCGGCGGTGCTCGCGATCAAGGCGCCAACATTTCTCGCGTCGGCGGTCGCGCACTACTTCGCGCTCTCGATCTATGGCGTATCGATTCCGGTTCTGCGGCTGATTCTATTTCTGCCGCTGGTGTTTCTGGCGGGCGCGCTCCCGATCTCGGTCGCCCATCTGGGAACCAGCCAGGCGGCGTGGCTGTTGTTCTTCGCCGGCAGCGCGTCACCCGCGAAGCTGGTCGCATACAGCCTGGTCGCCCAATTCACCTACATGTTCTGCAACGCGGTGATCGGATTGTTCTTCGTGCCGCGCGCGTCGCGAGAGCTGACCGCGATCCGCCAGAGCGATCCCGAAGAGAGCCGGCCTAGCCGCTGCGGCGCAGAAAATTCCCTGCGCGGATTTCGCGCTTCTCAAGCGACGCTTCGCAGCCGAAGAAATCGAGTGGAGAACCCTCTGCGGTTATTCCACCGTGACTTCGTCGGGAAACAGGAAAGTGGTGGCTCCGTCGTCGAACTGTACGAGGTACATGTGGCGGTCCAGGTTGTTCACCTCGCGCAGGATTAGGGGTTTCTCACCGAAACGATTGCGACCTTCATGATCGCGAACTGGTCTCAGTAATCGGCAATTTCGCCCCACCACCGCCTCGATACTTGTGCTGGCCATCATTGTCTTGTCCTCTTTGCGCCAGTCCCGGTCGTCAGTTTTCCTCATCCACCGATTTCTATTGTAGCAAGCTTCGGGCCTGATATTTAGACGTTATTAAATGGCTTCCGATTCGTTTTCCCCAGCTTGTGGAAATCTTTATATTCCGAATGGTTACTGTGATTTTGCGATTTCAAACGCCGATTGCGAAGGTAGAAAGATGTGGCAGGCTTGCTTCGATAACTCTTTCGGGGCAGGTCTTTAACCGAACGCGTCGCGCGATCGCATCCTGCGAAGACCGGTGATGAACTAAAATCCACCAACCGGCGAGGTTTCACGATGCCTACTTTGTATCCGCTCGTGATGGGCCGTCAGGCCATTGTTGCTACGCAGCACTATCTGTCAGCCTCGGCGGGAGCCCGAATCTTCGCCCGAGGCGGAAACGCTATCGATGCCGCGGTCGCCGCGACCTTCGTCGAGGGCGTAGTTAATCCGCATATGCATACGATTGGCGGTGAAGCGCCGATGCTCATCTACTCGGCAGACGCCCGCCGCGTGGTCGCGATCAACGGCAACATGATGGCGCCGGCGCGCGCAACGATCGCCAAATTCCGCGCGCTCGGAAAAGGGCTGATACCACCCTCCGGACTGCTCGCCGCTGGAGTTCCCGCCGCGCTCGGCGCGCTCGTCACCGCGCTGTCTGAGTTCGGAACGATGTCGCTGGCGCAGGTTCTGGAGCCAGCGCTCGAGCTGGCCGAGGACGGATTTCCGATGCATGTCGGACTGTGCGGCGAGCCGGCTAAATCGGGCGAGGAATATCAGGCGGGAGCGGGCGCGTCGCTACGCGCCAACGCGGAAAAATTTCGCACGCGATGGCCGTCGTCGGCTCGCGTCTATCTTCCGGGCGGCGAGGTTCCGCAACCGGGCGCGATTATCAAAAACCCGGCGCTGGCGAAATTCTACCGCCGCCTGCTCGATTCCGAATCCTCCGCCAAGCGGCAAGGGCGCAAGCCCGCGCTCGAAGCGGCGCGCGAGCGCTTCTACCGCGGCGATATCGCGCGCGACATCGCCGCGTGGTCGGACGAGCAGGGTGGCTTGCTCGACGCGTCCGACCTCGCGGGTTTCACTACTCGCATCGAACAGCCTCCCAGCGTCGACTATCGTGGCGTCACCGTTTTCAAATGCGGTCCGTGGTCGCAAGGTCCCGTGTTCCTGCAGCAGCTCCGCGTCCTGGAAGGCTTCGATCTGCGTGCGATGCGCCATAACTCGGCCGAGTATATCCACACCGTGATCGAATCGGCCAAACTCGCATTTGCCGATCGCGAGGCTTATTACGCCGACCCCGAATTTACCCGCGTGCCGATGGACGGGCTGCTCGCGCCGCGCTACGCGGAGTTGCGACGAGGACTTATCGATCCGCGCCGCGCCTCGACGGAGCAGCGGCCCGGCGATCCGATTGCGATGCGGGCGCTGCGCGGCGGCGACGCCGCTCCCGCGCGTCCGTGGGGCAATGGAACGATTCACGTAACTGCCTGCGACCGCGCGGGCAACATGATCGCGGTGACGGCGAGCGGCGGATGGATTCCGAGCTCGCCGGTGATCGACGCGCTGGGGTTTCCGCTCGGGAGCCGGATGCAGACCTTTTACCTCGACGAAAATCATCCCAACTCACTCGTGCCGGGCAAGCGTCCGCGCACTACCCTGTCGCCGTCGCTCGCGATGCGCGCCGGCGAGCCGTATATGGCATTCGGCACGCCCGGCGGAGATCAGCAGGATCAGTGGACGTTCCAGTTTTTTCTCAACGCGATCGATTTCGGAATGGATCTGCAAGAGGCAATCGAGGCGCCCAAATTCTCGACCCCGCACTTTCCCTCGACGTTCTATCCGCACAACACGATGCCGGGCGTGCTGCGCCTCGAAGATCGGATCGATCCGCGCGTGCGCGACGCGCTCGCCGAGCGCGGCCACAAGATCGAGGTGCGGCCGCCGTGGTCCGAAGGCCACGTCCTGGCGGTTTCGATCGATCGCGCATCGGGATTGCTCAGCGGGGCATGCGACCCGCGCGGACAGGCGCAGCCGGTCATGCCGACGCAGGTAATCGGATGGTGATGAGATGATCACGGCAGGCGCGACTTGATAGATCCCGCAAAGATTATCGACCTGACCCACACCTTCGATAGCACGACGATCTGTTGGCCGGGCGAGGGACGTTTCGAACACACGTTCGAGGCTCAGAGCGCGACGCCCGATTTCTACTCGGCGGCCAGTTATGCCGCGCCCGAACATCTTGGAACCCACGCGGACGCGCCGATTCACTATAGCCGCGACGGGTTGACGCTCGACCAGGTGCCGCTTGCGAGCTGCGTCGGTCCGGCGGCGGTGGTCGATTTTTCCGATCGCGCGGCGAAGGATCGCAACGCGGCGTTGAGCGTCGAAGACCTCGAGCGCTACGAGACCGCCTACGGCCGTATTCCCGACGGCGCGATCGTCGTTGCGCGTTCCGGATGGGGTAGATACTGGCCCGACACGAAAGCCTACATGGGCACCGACAAGCCGGGCGACGCGGCCGGTCTGCGCTTTCCCGGCTTCTCGGCCGAGGCCGTCAACTGGATGCTCCAGAAGCGCAACGTCGCCGCGATCGCGATTGATACGGCAAGCATCGATCCCGGCATCTCGAAGGACTACCCGGTGCATCGCGCGTGGCTCGGAGCCGGCAAGCCGGGGTTCGAGAACCTTGCCAATGCGGGTAAATTGCCGCCCAAGGGTGCGACAATCTTCTGTATCCCGATGAAGATCGGCAAGGGAACGGGAGGACCGGCGCGATGCTTCGCCGTCTTGCCCTGAGGGTCGGCGCGATCGAAAGAGAGCTTGCGATGGATGCACGATGCCAATCATGCTTAATTATTGTTTAGAAACGTGGTCGGCTTGCTTGATCGCGCCTCGATAAGATACGAAACTTCGGGTTCTGCCAGTTCCCGGGGTTTGCAGTTCGAGCTGGGCAAAGCGGCGTCGAAACTACCCGGCTAATGATGGAGGAGGGCCGTGCTGCAATTCGCAACTAAAACCTTAACCGTGATTCTGGTGGCAATTGCGCTCGGAGTAATGACCGGGTGCAGCGGACAGCCGCTTTCGACCCGCGAAAAAGGCACCCTTATTGGCGGAGGTCTTGGCGCGGCGACCGGCGCGATTATCGGCGCCGCGGTCGGAGCCCCCGGCGCCGGTGCGGCAATCGGCGGCGCGCTCGGAGGCGTGACCGGGTTTGCGGTCGGAAACTCGATGCAGAATCAGGAGAATGCCAACGCGCAGACGCAATCCCAGCTCCAGTCGCAACAGCAGCAGCTCGAACAGCAGCGACAGCAAATTCAACAGCTCAAGCAACAGAATGAAACGGAATAGCGCCCTGCCGAGTCTAATCAGTCAGGGAGATCGATCATGCGCAAACCAGCAATTGTCGCAGGAAGCTTCGCATTAGCTGTTCTTTTCCTGGTGGCGGGATGCTCCGGTGATCCGCTTTCGACCCGAGAAGAAGGCACCCTGGGCGGCGCGGGTATTGGCGCGGTCGGCGGCGCGCTGGTCGGAGCTGCGGTCGGACATCCGGCTGCCGGCGCTCTGATTGGCGGCGGACTTGGCGGAGTGACCGGCTACGCGGTCGGCAACTCGATGCAGAATCAGCAGAACGCCAACGCGCAGACCCAGTCGCAAATTCAATCTCAGCAGCAGGAGATCGAGCAGCAACGCGAGCAGCTCCAGCAGTTGAAACAATCACAGGAAACGGAATAACCGGCCTACGTGGTAAGAGTAGGCAAGGAGGCCATCATGCGGTCGCGCTCAGGCCTTATCGCAGGAATTACGCTCGCAGCGGCGCTGTTCGTTGCAGGATGCGCCGGCAGCCAGCCGCTCTCGACTCGTGAAGAAGGGACGCTTGGCGGTGCGGGAATCGGCGCCGTCGGCGGCGCGCTGGTAGGCGCAGCGGTCGGACATCCGGCAGCCGGCGCTCTTATCGGCGGCGGACTTGGCGGAGTGACCGGCTATGCGGTCGGCAACTCGATGCAGAACAACGAGAACGCCAACGCTCAGACCAATCAGCAGGTGCAGCAGCAACAGCAGGAAATAGAACAGCAGCGCCAGCAGTTGCAGCAGCTCCAACAGCAGAACGAAACCGAGTAGATCGTTTCGAACAGCATCTCAGCTTCGCACGAAAGACGCCGCCCAAGCGGCGTCTTTCTTCGTTTCTGATTCCTCGCCCTGAAAGGGAGAGGCAAGGTGAGGGTCATTTTTCAGCGCGGCGCGCAGCGCCGCGCGATTAAAAGAAGGAATCCATGGTCGCGCAGTAGCGCGACTCCAGACTACAAGGTCCCTCACCTGACCTCTCCCTTTCAGGGCGAGGGATCAGACACTCCGGTCGGCCAGCTTGGCGCTGCTCAACATCAACTCATCCCGGCTTGCACAGCTTGCAGGCGCGGAGGCCCGCGTCGCGCGCGTGGCGGGCGTCGGCGAAGATCAGTGAGCGGCGCGGGTCGGCGCGTTTCGCCGCGCTGCAATCCGGCCGGCAATAGATATGCGTATGCCGATGCCCCATCACCGCCGACGGCGGCATCCTGAGGCTCGATGGCATCCGCGCACTCGAGCCGAGCGCAAATCCTTCGTTGCGCAGCAGCGTGATCTTGTTCTTCACCCCGCCGCCGTAATTTCCGATGGTTCCGTCGGAGCGAATCACGCGATGGCACGGGATGAAGATCGGGATCGGATTCGACGCCATCGTGTTGCCGATCGCGCGCTGCGCGTCGGGCTCTCCGACTGCCGTGGCCAATCCCTGGTAAGTGATCACCGATCCGATCGGAACCTCGCGCAGCCGCATGAGCGCGCGGCGCTGAAACTCGCTCTCGACCATCACCAGATCGACCTCGTGCCCGAGCACGCTGAAGTCGCCGCCGAAATATCGCGCGAGCTCGCGTGCGGTATCCGCGCGCCAGGTTTCATTCTCGAGCAGATCGAATTTGCGCCGCAGCTTTGCGAGCGGACGATCGGCGTCGCTGGACGAGAGAAAATGGATCGTCGCGAAGCCATGCGGTCCCTCGGCCACCAGCAGTTGCCCGACCGGCGAAGGAAGGATTCCGATCCGCGCCTCGGGACGCCGCAGGAGCTTCATCGCGCGGCGGATTCCCGGATGCGCGGCGCGCACCAGCGCTTCGACGGCGCGATCGTCAAATTCTTTCGACGGTTCCATCTGCGTGTTCTGATTGGTTGTTTTCATTGCGATGCCTTCAACTTCTTGAGCGCCTGATAAACGCTGGCCCGCGCGCTCTCCGGGGAGCATTTAAGCTCCGTCGCGATTTCCGCGTACTCCATTCCGCCGAACTTGCGCATCATCAGCGCCTTGCCCTGCTTGCCCGGAAGCGCGGCGAGCGCGCGGCGGAGTCCGATCACGCCGTCGGGAGAACTTTCGGCGTGCGGAAAGAAGCGCTCGGCTTCGGCGTCCGCGTCGCGTCCGTCGTTCACGATCACGCGTGCCCGGCGCATCCGATCGCGCGCGCGATTGCGGCACAGATTGGCCGCGATACTGAACACCCACGGCCGCAACCCGCTCGGCGAGCGCAGGGACGGATACGCGCGGTAGGCGCGCAGCCACGTCTCCTGAAACAGGTCCAGGCTGTCCTCGCGGTCGCGCGTGCTGCGCAGGATGAAGCGCATGATCTCGCTCTCAAGCGATTTCATCGCCTCCTCGAACGGCGGCGGAAGGGAGAGCTTTCCCAGCGTGGGCATCTCAGTATCTATAACCCCGCGAACGCGATTCCGTGAATCGCAAGGCTATGGATAAACGGCAAGTTCTCGTCAGCCACCCCCCCGGGCCGTCATTTCGAGCGCTGCGCGAGAAATCCCGAGGCGTCCATGCTCGACGCCAACATTACATGCAGCGGCCCCTCGTCCGGGATTCCTCGCCCAGGGCTCGGAATGACGATCAACGTCTCGGCTCAGACTACGATAGTCATCGCCGCCACACACTTTCGTGGCAGGATGACAACAACGGAGCGCCTCAAAGTGGAGTTGCATTCGGCAATCGGAAGAGGCGGGTGGCGTTGGAGGCGGTCAGCGGTGCAAGAGTGTCGGAATCGACGGCGCGCACTTCCGCCAGCACTTCTAGCGTGCGGCGGACGAAGGCGGGCTCGTTGCGCTTGCCGCGATACGGCTCGGGCGCGAGATAAGGCGCGTCGGTCTCGACCATCAAACGATCGTCGGGAACGATGCGCGCGGCTTCGCGCACCGCGGCGGCATTCTTGAACGTCACGATTCCCGAGAATGAAATATTAAATCCGAGCCCGAGGAATCGCGCGGCGGCGTCGGCGTTGCCGGTGAAGCAATGAATCACGCCGCCGGCCTGCGGAATCGCGGTCTCGCGCACGATCGTGGCGAGCCGGTCCTCGGCGTCGCGGCAATGGATGACGATTGGTTTTCCAAGCTCGGCGGAGAGTTCCAGATGACGCCGCAGCGCCCCCTCCTGAGCCTCGGCCGGCGAGTGCATGTAGTGAAAATCGAGGCCGCTCTCGCCGATCGCAACGACACGCGGCGATCGCGCAAGCTCGCGCAGCTCCGCGATTCGCGCGGGGGTGCAGTCCTTCGCGTCGTGCGGATGCACTCCGATCGCGGCGAAAACATGCTCGTGGCTCTCCGCGATCTCGACCGTCCTGCGATCGCACTCGATCGATCCAATCGCGCCGACCGAAACGATCTTCGCGATTCCTGCGATGCGGGCGCGTTCGAGCACGGCCTCGAGATCCTGGTCGAGCTTGGGATCAGCCAGATGGCAATGCGTGTCGATGAGCGGCGTCATCAGTCGAGCGGCGCTCGCTAGCTTTTCTTTTTTTCGATTCGCGGAAACAGAGGTGTCGCCGCGTTCACGCGATGCCCCGGCTTGAGTCCCTCGCCGAACGGCGCGTGCGCCGTCGCGTCATCGACATTCAGGAGGTCGAGAATCTTGCGCGAGGTCGCCGGCATGAACGGCTCGAGCGTGTCGGCGACGACGCGCAGCCCCTCGCACAGGTTCGCGAGAATCTCGGCGACGCGCGGCAGGTTCGCCGGATCCTTCGCGAGCGTGAAGGGAGATGTCGCGACGATGTATTTGTTCGCGGAATCGAGCGATTGCCAAATCGCTTCGAGCGCGCGATTGAACGCGAGATCCTCGACCTGCGCGCCGCTCCGGGCCGGGACCGTGGCGAACGAATCACACAGCGCTCGATCCTTGACATTGGCTCCTGGAGCCATCGAGAGCTCACCGTCGAAGTATCGTGCCGCCATCGCGAGCACGCGGCTGGTGAGGTTGCCGAGGTCGTTGGCGAGGTCGGCGTTATAGCGCTCGGTGAGCCGCTCCTCGGTGAAATCTCCGTCGAGCCCGTAAACGAACTCGCGCAAGACGAAATGGCGCAACACGTCCGGGCCGATACGTTCGCCGAGTTCGAGCGGGTCGATCCTGTTGCCCGAGCTCTTCGACATCCGCGAGCCTTCAAGATTCAGGAACCCGTGGACATTCAGGCGCGCATAGAGCGGCAGCCCGACCGCCAGCAACATCGCGGGCCAGTACACGGCGTGCGTTTTCAGGATGTCTTTGCCGATGAAATGCTCGGTCGCAGGCAACAGCGCGGCCAGCGCCGTGTCGCTCGCGTCGGGCAGCTCGCTCAGGTAGGCCCAGAACGCGTCGTACCAGACATACGTGACGTAGTTGGGATCGAACGGCAGCTCGATTCCCCAATCCAGGCGCGCCTTCGGGCGAGAGATGCACAGATCGGCGAGCGGCTCATCGAACATCCTGAGCGCCTCGTTGCGATAGCGCTCGGGACGGATGAAGCCCGGGTTGGCCTTGATATGCGCGCGAATCGCGTCGCGGTATTTCTCGAGCTTGAGAAAATAATTCGATTCCTTCAGGAGCTCGACCGGCGTGTTATGTTCCGGACAGATATTTCCGGGCAGCAATTCCTTCTCAGTGTAGAAGCGCTCGCATCCGACGCAGTAGAGGCCTTCGTAATCGCGGAAGTAGATGTCGCCGCGCTCGTAGGTGCGCGCGAGCATCTTCTGCACGAACGCCTCGTGCACCGGATCGGTGGTGCGAACGAAATTGGTGTAGCTGATTTCGAGCCGATCGAAGGTGGTGCGGAACAGCGCGCTGATTTTATCCGCGAACGCTTTTGGATCGAGGTTCTGTTTCGCGGCGGCGTCGCGGTTTTTCTGGCCGTGCTCGTCAGTGCCGGTGACGAAGGTCAGGTTTGCGGCGCCGATTTTGCGCCGCAGACGGCGCGCGTAAGCGTCGGCGGCAATATCCTCGTACGCGTGGCCGAGATGCGGCGGTCCGTTGCTGTAATGGATCGCCGTGGTGATATGGATGCGCTGCGTCATCGAGCTACCGAGAATAACCGGCGGAGAATCGCGACGCGACTCGCGTCGGTTTGCGGTCGGGGAAGCCTGTTCCGAGCTGCCCGAGAGGCGAACGGAAACGACGTTTCCGCGGTGGGTTCGTTTGGGGAGATTTCATATGCGCGTCTGGAAAGAGTCCTCAAAGACGCTCGGTAATTTCGGTTCCGACCGTAGTTCGTTTTCTTTCTTCGCATTGTGCGAATCCTTCCGTAACGGTCGCGGATTTCGAGCATCGCCATCGGGTATCGCCGTGTGAGATATCGACGGTAGACGCCGGGGTGTGGTTTGGCGGCGTCTTCATGAGATCCATTCTACACGGTGCGGCGGCGGGAATCAGGCTGAACAGTTCAGCCATGAACAAATCTGGCAAAAAATCTAACGAGTGTTAGGGTGGATGCGCCGCCATCCGGCACCGGCTTCAGCCGGTGCCACTTAAAGAAAGTGCTGCTGCCACCGGCCAGAGCCCGTGGCAAATAGAATGTCTTCCACACAACGAGGGCGTCGATAAATGACGAGTTCTCGTCCGTCATCCTGCCATGAAAGCAGAGGGGACGTGAGTGTCGTATTCTCAGCCGAGCCGTCGATCGTCATTCCGAGCCCTGGCGAGGAATCCCAAGGCGTCCATGCTCCGAGTCCGCGCCTCATGCAGTGCCTTCTCGTTCGGGATTCCTCGCGCGGCAGCCACGCGCGGGAATGACAAAAGAACCACTCCTGTCTTCGCGATGAATCCCTGGAAGTTTAACGAGTTGGTCAAGCGCAGAAGACACAGGCTAAAGCCTGTGCCACGCAGACTCAATCGTGTTTCTAGGGACCGCTCGGGAGCAACCCGTCGATCGCTTGATCGCTAACTTGCTAGTTCTGGCGCGAGGTTACCAGGTCTTCGAGAGTGGCTTCGACGACCGGGCCTTCGTTGTCCAGCGCGATCATTACCGTCTGCTTCAGGATATTCTGGCGGACGACTTTGCCGTCGCCTTTTACCGATTGGACCCGGCGGCCGAGGTTTGGCAGCGATTTCTTCAGTTCGAGATAGGTGCCGTATTCGTACTTGAGGCAGCATTTCAGACGGCCGCACATACCCGCGAGGCGCGAGGGATTTAGCGCCAGGCCCTGCTCGCGCGCCATCTTGACCGTGACCGCGTCGAAGTCGCGCAGGAACGAGGAGCAGCAGAGCTCGCGTCCGCACGGGCCGACGCCGCCGGTGACTTTGGTCTCGTCGCGCGCGCCGATCTGTTTCATCTCGACGCGAACGCGCAGAGTGTTGGCGAGGTCGCGCACCAGGTCGCGGAAGTCGATTCGCCCTTCGGCGATAAAATAGAAAACCACCTTGCGGCCGTCGAAGCTGTACTCGGCGCTGACCAGCTTCATCAGCAGGCTGCGCTCGCGCAGGCGCTGGAGGCACAGGCGGCGCGCGCGCTCTTCGCGCAAAATATTTTCGTGCTCGACGTCGAAGTCGGTATCGGACGCCAGGCGCATCACCGGTTTCATCGCGGCGAGGTTGAGCGTATGCGCGGGCTCGTGCGGCTCGATCTCGACGGTGCCGACGCGGGTGCCGTTCTCGGTGTCGATCAGCACGCGGTCGCCGCGCGTGAGGCGAAGGTCGCCGGCCAGGTAGTTGTACAGATGCCCGGTGGTCTGCAGGCTTATCGCGACGATCTTGGGAAGCTCGGCGCCGCCCTCGAAGGGATCAATACTACCGGGCATATTTCACTCCGCTTTCACTCGGATCTTTCGCGAATCGCCTCGGCGGCGGTCATCCAGAACTGCTCGGCCTGCATCCGCGGATTCGCCATCGCGTCGACGGCGGTGCGCGCCTTCACCGCGGCGTCGAGACAATCGACGATCGCGCGAGTCTCGAGAACGCCGGCGAGCTGCTTTATCAATTTCGCTTCTTCGTCCTTCGATTCAGGGATTTCATCCGCCCCGAGCAGCTTGAGACATAGTATTTCTTCGAGCATCCGCGCAATCAACTCGAAATGGGCCGCCGCCTCGTCGCGAGTCTTGAAGTACTCCTGCGCGATCTGCTGGGCGCCCGCGAAGTCGAGCGAGCGCGCGCGCCCGATCGCGGCGAGCAGGTCTTTTATCGGCGGCGCGTCGCCGTCCAGAAGCGCGATCGCGCGCGCCGCGCTGCCCCGCGCCAGGCGCGCCGCGGCGGCACGATTGGCGGAAGCGGCGACGCCTCGTGCCGATAGAATTGCTTCAATATCGGCGGGCGTCAGAGCGCCGAACCGCACCGCCCGCATCCGCGAGCGCACGGTATCGAGCAGGGCGCGCTCCGACGAGGTGATCATGAAGATAATCGCGTGGCCGGGCGGCTCCTCGAGGGTCTTGAGCATCGCGTTTTGCGCGGGCAGGTTGAGGGTCTCGGCGTCGTCGATAATCGCGATACGCGCGCCGGCGCGCGAACGCTTGACGCCGAGCTGCGCGATCAGCGCGCGCACCTGCTCGATCAGCACGTCGCTGCGCCCGGCGGCGCGGCCGATGCGGATGAAATCCGGATGCGTTCCCGAGGCGACTTGCACGCACGCCGCGCAGCAGTCGCATCGCGGCGCGGCAGCGGCGGAACGCGGCCGTGCCGCTTGCGCTGGCGCGATCCGCACCGCGCATCGCTCGGCGGTGCAGCAGAAATTCGCGCCGGGCGCGCGCTCGCATAGCATCGCATGCGCAAGCGCGGTCGCGACCAAGCTCTTGCCGGTGCCCGCCGGGCCGGAGAACAGGTAGGCGTGCGAGGGGCGCGACGTAAGCTCCGCCAGCAGGCGCTCGGCCAACTCGCGATGCGCTCGCAGGCCGGTCAGAGGCATCGGCGTTTAATCAGCGCGTTGGCCGCGGCGAGGATATCGGCGCTGACAGCTTCGAGCGGACGCGACCCGTTGATTATGACGACGCGGTCCGGTTCCGCGCGGGCGATCGCCTGGAATCCCTCGCGCACGCGGCGATGGAAATCGGTAACCTCGCCCTCGAAGCGGTCCGGGCCGCGGATCGCGCCTTTCGCGCGCGCGCGGGTGCGTTCGAGGCCGGTCTCGACCGGAAGGTCGAGCACGATAGTCAACTCGGGCTTCATTCCGTCGCTTGCGAGCTGGTTCAGATCGGAGAGCAGTTTAAGATCGTAACCGCGTCCGTAACCCTGATACGCGGTTGTCGAATCGGAATAGCGATCCGAAATTACGATCGCGCCGGCGGCGACGGCGGGGCGCAGTTTCTCGCGCACGTGCTGCGCGCGATCGGCCAGCACCAGCAGCAACTCCGCCGCAACGTCGAGCGAGACGGCGGGATCGAGGAAGATCGAGCGGATCGCCTCTCCCGCGCGGGTGCCGCCGGGCTCGTGCGTGACCACGATATGGCGGCCGGGCGCGTGCAGCGAGTCGGCGAGGATCGCGGCCTGGGTCGTCTTGCCGGAGCCTTCGACGCCCTCGAGTGTGATGAAAATTCCTTGTGCCATCACCCGCCAAGATACCAGCGGGTGAGTTGCGGCTGAAAGAGCGCGAATGCGCCCGCGGCGAGCGCGAGAAAGGGTCCGAATGGGACGGTGGTCTGCAGGATCGACGCGTCGGCCTCGACCTGGTCGCCGCCGGGATCGGCGACCGGCGCGACCGTCTGGCCGCCGGTCATCGCGAAGATAATTCCGCCGGCCGCGCCCAGCATCGAACCGAAGAACAGCGTGAAGATCACGCCGGGCCATCCGAGAAATCCTCCGACCATCCCGAGCAGCCAGACGTCGCCCATCCCGACGCCCTCGCGTCCGCGCACCAGCTCGTATAGGAAGCCGGTCATGAACAGCACGCCGCCGCCGGTGAGAATTCCGATAAGCGAGCTTTTCCATCCGACCTCGGGAACGAACAGCGTGACCAGAACGAAGCCAAGCAGCATCCCGGGAAAAGTGATCAGATTGGGAATCAGGCGCCAGTCGTAATCGATCAGCGCGACGATGAACAAGGCGGTGCACAGGATGAAGCGCGCGATCGCGTCGCCCAGCGGAAAAGCCAGATAGAGATACATCGCGATAATCGGGAGCGCGAGCTCGGTCATGAAATGGCGAAACGGAATCGCCGCGCCGCACATCAGGCATCGCCCGCGCAGGCCGATATAGCCGAGAATCGGGATATTCGCCCAGAACGGGATCGCGCGCTCGCAGCTCTCGCAGAACGAGCGCGGCGCAACGATCGAGATATCGCGCGGCATCCGGTACGCCACCGAATTCGCGAAGCTACCGATTATGGCTCCGAGTATGAACGCCAGCGCAACGCCAACTCCGCTCGGCAGGTCCATCCTTGCTCCCCCTCCTCACCGGTTTGACCGGCCAACATCATAGTCCAGTGACAGATATTACGGACGCGGACGCGCGAGCGCTATCGGAGGCTGGCGGTAAGCCGGTATGATGACCGATCAGACGGCGGATGACGAAGCACCATGTTATTCCGCCAACATCGGGTTGGGCTTCGGATAGCCTAGCTCCGCCAGCTTCGCGTCGATTACCTCGAGGTCTTTGCTTGTTGACGCGTCGTGCGAGGATGCTGCGCGCTCCGCTACATTCTCGATGCTGCGGCGAATCTCGCGCAGCGCAGCGCTCTCGCCCGCGGTCATCTGCACGATCACGATAAAGCATAGCCACGGAACGATCACCGCCGCGACGACGGTCACGATAATCATCGTCCGCGCGCGAGCCTCCGATCGATCGGCGATCGAGAGCATCGCGGCGTCGTCGGCGGAAATCAGGTCGGAGACCAGCCCCTGCAAGTCGCGCAGGCGCGGCTCGAAGCTGTCATCGCCGGACGGCGCGGCGCGCATCGCGTCGAAAATCGGATTCGCCGCCTCCGCGATCTTCTCGATCGCGTCGTGCTGCGCCTCGGTGCTCGCGCGCGCGCGCGCCACCTCGATCCATCCGACGAATCCGCGCTGCTGATCCCGAACGATCTGCGATGCCTCCGGCTGGGTGCGCGCCCAATCCATCTTGTACAGCGCGTTTTCCATTCCGCGCGCCGCCTCGAGCGCCGAGTACTGGTTGTCGTGCAGCCACGCCGGCATCGCGCCGAATCCGTAGAAGCCCAGCGCGAGGATCGGCGCCGCGATGAGCAGGATTATAGGCGCGATTACCGCTACGAATCGGAGCTTGGTGATGATCGTAATTCGGGCCATCGTCAGTACCGCTTTCAGTAGGTTGGGTGCAAACAAAGATGCGCGTGCGGCGGCGCGAAATGCAACGCCCGCTCGATATGATGCGTCCCGCGCGCGTTCGTGCAATGATCGCCGCGATGAATTTCGCCGATCGCCTGGCCGAAGCCGCCCGCAAGAAAAATTCCTGCGCGATCCTCGGCGTCGATCCACAGCTCGATACCAAAGACGCGCCCGGCGTGCCGAAATCGCACACGCTCGCGCGCTTCTGCTGCGAAATCGTCGAGGCGTGCGCGCCGTATATCTGCGCGGTCAAGCCGCAACTCGCTTTCTATGAAGCACGGGGTATCGAAGGCATGCGCGCGTTCGTCGAGGTGGTGCGCACCGCGCGGCGTCTCGGCCTGATCGTGATTGCGGACGCGAAGCGCGGCGATATCGGATCAACTTCGGCCGCATACGCGCAAGCGTTTCTGGGCGACGGCGACTTCGGATGCGACGCCGTCACGGTCAACCCCTATCAGGGCGCGGACTCGACGATGCCGTTTATCGCGAGGGTTACGGGCGGCCGCGGCGTGTTCGTGCTGGTCAGGACATCGAATCCTTCGTCAGGGGAATTTCAGGATGTCGCCGCCGGCGGCAGTGCGATATGGGAACACGTCGCCGCGCGGGTGCAGGGATGGGGTAGTGACTATATCGGCGAATCCGGATTAAGTCCGGTCGGCGCGGTGCTGGGCGCAACCTTTCCCGATGAAGCCCGCCGCGCGCGAAAGCTGATGCCCAACGCATTCATCCTGGTGCCAGGTTACGGCGCGCAAGGCGCAAGCGCGGCCGACGCGATCGCGGCCGCCCGTCCCGACGGCGCCGGCATAATCGTGAACGCGAGCCGCAGCCTGATGTACGCGTACAGAAAAGCGCAAGGAAAATCTCCCGCCGAAGCCGCGGCCGCGGCCGCCGCCGCGATGCGCACCGACCTCAACGCCGCCCTCGCGGGAATGCGCGCCCCAGTCTGATCCTCGCCCCGAAAGGGAGAGGGATCAGAAATTAGTTTCGGCCGCCCAGGTACTTGGAGAGGAATGTTAGCGTGCGGTTCCAGGCGTCCTGGGCGTCGGGGGCGTTGTACCACATCGGTAGCCCGGCGAAATTGAATGCGTGGTTCGCGCCCGCATAGATTTTCATCTCGTGCGGACGCTTCGCTGCCGTCATCAGCGTGTCTAGCGCGTGCGCCTGCGCGACGGGAACCAGCACATCGGCGTCGCCGTGGAGGATCAGCGTCGGCGGCAGATTTGCCGCCATCGAATGAAATGGCGGCGGAAGACCACCGTAGTACTCGACGATCGCGGCGAGCTTGCCCGGGTCGGTCGCGCCGGTCGAGAGCGCCAGGAACGAGCCGAGCGAAAATCCGACGATCGCGACCCGCTTTGGATCTACCGCCGGATTCTTGTCCATCGCATCGATCCCGGAGCGGATCTCAGTCATCCAGGTGAGATAGTATTTCTGAATATCTGCGATATCGTGCGCTCCGATCGCGCCGGTCTGACTATAATACTCGATATACTCAGTATAGTAGCCGTCGCCCGCGAGCTCCGCGCACATCGCGCCGTATTCCGAATCCTCAGTCGGAGCCGGACCGGCGCCATGCAGCACGATTACCGCGGGATGCGGTCCCTTGGTGGCGGGGGTGCAGTGATACTCAGTTACCGGTTTACCGGCTGAATCGTATTCACCCTGCTGCCATCCGGCCGCGGCGCTCGCTGGAAGGCAGCAGATCGCGGACGCGCAGGCCGCAAGGAGCGCCAGCGCGGCGGTCGCCACCCCGAGATTTTTCATTTATTCGCGCGCAGCTATGAGCGCATCAGCTCGGCTTCGTCGGCGGCGAGAGTCGCGTAAACCTCGCGATCGATCTTGCGATAGCGATCGAGCGAGGCGTCGGCCTGCTCCTCGGAGCCCTGCTCTTTCGCGATCTCGCGCATCTTCTTTTCAATCCACGCCAGATGCCAGGTCTCGTCCTTGGTGACCGCGGCCAGGACCTCGAGCGTCTCCGCGTCGACGTTGGGCAGCGCGGCATGCGCGTTGTAGCGGCTCTGCGCGCGCTCTTCGACCACCACCGTCAGGGCGAGCAGATCGATAATCGTCTTGGGTACGCCGGTGCGCAGACCGAGCCGCCGCTGGTAGCCATCATCGACCATCACCGGAGCGCCACCGAGATCGGCAATCCGCTTGGTCCACAGCCACGCGTGGCGGGTTTCGTCGGCCAGATGCGCCGCCATCTTGAGCTGCGAATCGCCGTCTTTGAGATGAGTTATGAGATTGAAAAGGAGGCGGGCGCCTCGAAGTTCGGCATCGCGATAGAAGCTGAAGATAAGAATCTGCTTCTCGTTGGCCGACATGCTACTGAAATCCATCAGTTCTCCTGCTCCTCCGCCCTTAAACAGCCACCGGGGGTAAGAATATAGGGTTTGTCCGCGCCATAGATTAGCCGGCGCGCAAAGCGGTTGCGTGAACAGTATTTCAATCGGACCGGCTGGTCAAGAAATCGGCTACAGTTTCCCAATAGTTTCGATCATTTGGCGTTAAGCGCAGCTTATTGTAAAACTACCGCGAAGCGCGAGTTGGTCGCGAGGAATCCGGGTCGAAAAGGGGGATGCTGCCGTGACGCGGCGGCACGACGACGATGCCTGCTTCGGTTGATTCATTATGGCTCGCTCTCAGGCGCGTGCCGGGAGTCGGACCGCGCACCGCGCATCTGCTGCTCGAGAAATTCGGCGCACCCGAGAAAATCTTCGCGCTCAAGGCTGACGAAATCGCCGCCGCCGGAATCCAGAACAAAGTCGCGCGTGCGGTCGCCGATTTTCGCGACTTCGAGGCGATCGAGCGCGAGCTATGCGAGCTGCCGCGAATCGGCGCGCACCTAGTCAGATGGACTGACGCGGACTATCCGGCAAGGTTGCGCGAGATCGCCGATCCGCCACCCTATCTCTTCGTCCGCGGCGAGACTCCTCCGGCTGATACTCGATGCGTCGCCGTGGTCGGAGCGCGTGCCGCTTCGGACGCGGGCCGCCGGATGGCGCGGCGCATCGGGTTCGAGCTCGCCGCTAAGGGTTTCACCGTGGTAAGCGGCCTCGCACGTGGCATCGATGCCGAAGCGCATCAGGGCGCGCTTGACGCGGGCGGAAAGACGATAGCGATTCTAGGATGCGGCGTCGACGTCATCTATCCCGCCGAGCATCGCCAACTCGCCGATGCGATAATCGCGAATGCGGGCGCGATCTTCAGCGAGCTGCCGGTCGGATCGCAGCCGCTGCCCGAGAACTTCCCGACTCGCAACCGGATCATCTCCGGGCTTTCGCTCGGCGTCGTGATAGTCGAGGCTGCCGAGAAGAGCGGCTCGCTGATCACGGCCCGGATGGCGCTGGAGCAGAATCGGCAGGTCTTTGCGGTCCCCGGCAGCCCGCTGGGCGGCAAGGCGAGCGGCAGCAACCGCCTGATCAAGCAGGGAGCCGTGCTGGTCGATTGCGTCGAGGACGTTCTTGAGGAATTGGCGCCGCAACTCGTCGGGCATGCCGCTCCGGTGGCCAACGATTCTCGCAGAGCATCTGGAAAATCGGGGGCAGCCGCGCAGAAATCAGCAAAAACCACAGCATCGACGGGCATAAAATCAGTCGAGCGTATCCTGGAATCGGGCGATACTACTGTAAAAGCAGCTAAAGCTATAATATTAGAACTTAAAGATGATACGACGCTCCATGTTGACGCGCTCATAGAAGCTTCCGGACTCGACGCCCAGACTGTGCTTAGATTATTGCTTGAGCTCGAGCTAAAGGGCATAGTCGCGCAGCATCCGGGCAAGCTTTTCTCGCTAGCCTGAGTCGTGCAGGATGATGCGGAGGCCCTTAGCTGGGCCGCGGGTGGGTTGGGAGAAAGCCGAATCGTGGCAAAAAACCTTGTTATCGTAGAATCTCCGGCTAAAGCCAAAACGATCAAGCGCTATTTGGGCTCGGCCTATGAAGTCACATCGTCGGTGGGGCACGTCGTCGATCTGCCCAAAAGCACCCTCGGCGTCGATTTGGAGCATGACTTCAAGCCCGAGTACCACGTGATTCCGGGCAAGGCCAAGGTTATCGAAGGGATCAAGAAATCCGCGCAGGGCAAGGAAAATATCTACCTCGCCTCGGACCCCGACCGCGAGGGCGAGGCGATTGCGTGGCATCTCAAGGAACGGCTGGGCAAGGCGGCGGCCAGCAAGATCCATCGCGTGCTGCTGCATGAGATCACGTCGGACGCGGTCAAGGCCGCGATCGCGAATTGCGGCGACCTGGACGAAGACCTGTACGACGCGCAGCAGGCGCGCCGCGTGCTCGACCGTCTGGTCGGCTACCTGATAAGTCCGCTGCTGTGGGACAAGGTCAAGCGCGGAATCAGCGCGGGACGCGTGCAATCTCCGGCGCTGCGGATAATCGTCGAGCGCGAGCGCGAGCGCGAGGCCTTTCGCGCCGAGGAATACTGGACGCTCGACGCGCGCCTGGCCGCGGCGAATCCTCCGCCGTTCAAGGCGCGGCTGTATAGCTGGAAAGACCAGCGGATCGACAACAAGGCCTACAAGCTTCCGAAAGTTCAGGCCGACGAGATTATCGCGGCGGTCACGGACGCGCCGTTTATCGTCCGAACGATCGAGCGCAAGGAAGTCCGCCGCAGCCCCGCGCCGCCATTTATCACCTCGCGCCTGCAGCAGGAGGCCTCGCGCAAGCTGTATTTCTCGCCCAAGCGCACGATGCAGATTGCGCAGCGCCTCTACGAAGGCGTCGAGCTGGGCGCGGACGGCGCGATCGGGCTTATCACCTACATGCGCACCGATTCGGTGCGCGTCTCCGAAGTAGCGCTCGATTCCGTGCGCAGCCATATCGCCGGGCGCTACGGCAAGGAATATCTGCCCGACCGCGCGATTCATTATCGCACCAGCAAGGCCGCCCAGGACGCCCACGAGGCGATCCGCCCGACCGCGGTCGAGCGCGACCCCGAGTCGGTGCGTCCGTACCTCGAAAAGCCGGCGTACGATCTTTACAAGCTGATCTACGATCGCTTCGTCTCGAGCCAGATGAACCCCGCCGTTTACGATCGCACCAGCGTCGATATCGACGCGGACGCCGCCGTGTTCCGCGCGACCGGCCAGGTGATGAAGTTCGACGGCTTCATGCGCGTGTACCTCGAAGGCCAGGACGAACCCAGCGAGGACGACGAGGCCGCGGCGACTCTGCCCGCGATGACCGAGGGCGAGCGGCTGGCGCTCCAGGGACTCGACCCCGAGCAGCATTTCACGCAGCCTCCGCCGCGCTTCACCCAGGCGACGATTATCAAAGAGCTCGAAGAAAAGGGCATCGGGCGTCCGTCAACCTACGCGACGATCATGACCAGCCTGCTCAACCAGACCTACGTCGAAGAAGATGAGAGCAAGCGCCTGCGTCCGACCAGTCTCGGCCGCACCGTCGCAGACCTGCTGGTGGCGGCCTTCCCGGATATCATCGAGGTTGGATTCACGGCCGCGATGGAAGAAGACCTGGACAAGGTCGAAGAGGGCAAGGAAAACTGGGTCAAGACGCTCAAGCGGTTTTACGTTCCATTCAAGAAGCGCCTGGGCGAAGCAAAAAAGACGATGCCCGAGGTCAAGCGCAAGGGTCTTCCGACCGGACTCAAGTGCGAGCTCGACGGCGGCGACATGGTTATCAAATGGGGCCGCAACGGCGAGTTCCTTGCCTGCTCGAACTATCCCGCATGCAAGAACACCAAGGAATTTTCGCGCGACGAGCAGGGCGGAATCCATGAGCGCGAATCGACGCCGCTGGCCGCGACCGACGAGGTCTGCGACAAGTGCGGCAAGCCGATGGTGCGCAAGCGCTCGCGCTTCGGCGAGTTCCTCGGATGCACCGGCTATCCGGACTGCGACGGAATCAAGCGGCTGCAATCGCCGCCGGTGAAAACCGGAGTCGCATGCCCGGAATGCAAAGAGGGCGAAATCCTCGAGCGCCGCAGCCGCCGCGGCAAGCTGTTCTATGGATGCGGCCGCTATCCGAAGTGCAAGTTCGCGGCGTGGGATAAGGTCCTGCCGCATCCCTGCCCGTCATGCGGCGCGAACTACCTGGTCGAAAAGACCACCAAGCGCGAGGGCACAGTCTGGAAGTGCGCCAACGCGGAATGCGGCTACAAAGTCCCCGCCCCAGCGGCCGCGCCCGAGACGCCCGCCGCGTCTCCGCCGGCGTCCGCTCCGCACATCGCCTAATCCGTAGGTCTGCCCTCTCGGCGCGAGTGAGGAAGTGATGGTTCGCTTCTTGCCGCGCTTGGACGGCATCGCCAGCACCCGATGGCAGTGATCCAGCCGCTGCGGCTCATTGCCGGCGACGTACTTGAAGAAGGAACGGATCGCCGAAAGCATTGTGACGATCGCAGAATGACTCGCAGCCGCGCAGCAAAATTACGGAGAGGTGTCATGCCCAGTCGGCAATCTGCATTGCAAAAGTATCGATCAGAACGCGTCCGGGCGGTTTACGATCGACGAAGAACCGATGGTTCAGTTTGGCAGAGAAGGTTCGAGGAATTCCTCCAGTTGAGTGAACGATGCATAGCCAGCCTTCGACTCACGACTGGCGACACTGTCTTGGACGTAGGATGCGGAGCTGGCCGGAGTTTCGCCGAGCTCGAAAACATAGTCGGCGCCAAGGGAAGAATCATCGGTATCGAGCAGAGTCCAGAGCAACTGGCTGCGGCACGAGCGCTGGTAGAGAGCCGCGGATGGAGCAACGTTGTGCTGATCAACACGCCAGTCGAGGACGCTAAGATACCTTTTGTGGCGGACGCCGCTCTGTTTTCCTTCACTCACGATATAATGCGTACTCCGTCGGCGTTGCAGAACGTGATCGAAGACTTGAAGCCTGGTGGACGCATCGCCGCGATCGGCGTGAAATGGACTCCGTGGTGGCATCTCATCACTAATTGGAGAACTTGGCGGGGTTCTAAAGACTTCGTGACCACCTTCGAGGGTTTCAACAAGCCCTGGAGCCATTTGGAGAACCTGGTCTCGTCACTGGAAGTCGAGTGCACGACAGCCCCGACGCCCCTGATTGGGAGAGCGGGTCTCTACATAGCGGCCGCGGAAAAGTGAACGGTGATTTAGTCGAGGCCCAGTTGGACAGTTAACCGTTCCGTTACTTCGAAACCGGGTGATAACTGGCACATTCCGGTGACTCCAACTGATGGAACGCGCGCAAACTCGCGCTATTGGTTAACCGGGTGCTCTCAGGTGAGTTGGTATACCAAGACCCCGGCGCATCCGCTTACCACCAGCTCGATCGCGCCTCCGGTGAGCTCCTCCTTAATCCTGTTTCTTGGAAGGGGCGGCTCGCGAGCCGCCCGTCTTCCGCACGGTCTGTAGCTCACGCCAGGCTTGTCCGTCATCCTGCCATGAAAGTCGGTGGAGCGATGAGAATCGTAATCTTCAGCCAAGCCCCCCGGCCGTCATTTCGAGCGTTGCGCGAGAAATCCCGAGGCGTCCATGCTCGACGCCAACATCACATGCAGAGTCCCTTCATCCGGGATTCCTCGCGCGGCAGCCACGCGCGGGAATGACAACGGAGCTGTCTTCGTAGGGGCGGCTCGCGAGCCGCCCGTCTTCGCGCCGCCTGTCGCTACACACTAACTTTCATTCCGCGTGGCGGGTCCTTCGGACCCGTGTAGGTCTGGGCGGCGGGCGGAGGATCTCCGCGAAGCGTTTAGTGCGAACAACTTTGCGAGAGAGAACTCTGAAGCGCGATCAGGGAAGCAGCGCGGCGGTGTGGATGGTGGTGGCGCTTAGCGCGGACTGATAGGCGTTGGCGGCGGCGCTCATGTATGGCTCGGGATAGATGCCGACTAAAATCGTTGCGATAAGCGCAAGACCGATCGCGGCGACGAGAGCAGGCTTGGCCGCGACAGGCGCGACCTCGATACCGCCGCCCTCTTCCATGTACATCGCGACGATCACGTAGAAGTAGTAATACGCCGACGTCACGCTGTTCAGCACCGCGATCACCACCAGCCAGACGTAGCCGGCACTCAGCGCGGCACTGAAGATGTAGAACTTGCCCATGAAGCCGGCCAGCGGAGGAACTCCGGTCAGCGAGAGCAGGAAGATCGTCATCGCCGCGGCGAGGGCCGGCGCACGGCGCGAGAGCCCGCGGTAGTCCGAGATCTCGTCGCTGATGCTCGCGCGCTGCTCCAGCGCCACCACGACCGCGAACGCTCCCAGATTGGTGAACGCGTAGGCGAGCAGGTAGTACAGCACTGCCGAGCCGGCTTGCGGTCCGGCCGCGGTCATCCCGACCAGCAGGTAACCTGCATGCGCGATCGCCGAGTACGCGAGCATCCGCTTGATATTCGTCTGCACCACGGCGATCAGATTGCCGGCGGTCATCGTAATCGCGGCCAGCACCCAAAGCGCGATCGCCCAAT
The DNA here is from genome assembly GCA_963801665.1 of uncultured delta proteobacterium. Lineage (GTDB taxonomy): Bacteria > Desulfobacterota > Binatia > Binatales > Binataceae > JBARDN01. Next base: position 565,501 of record CAWDFL010000001.1, read on the forward strand.
GCGAGCTGACCGGGCCGAAGTTGATCAGAAAGACGCGCAGGAAGGCGGCGAACGCGCCGAGCTTTACTCCGACCGCCATGAACGCCGTGATCGGCGTGGGCGCGCCCTCGTAAACGTCGGGCGTCCACATGTGGAACGGCACCGCCGCAATCTTGAAGCCGAACCCGATCACCAGCATCGCAAGCCCGAGCATCAGCAGATAGTTCGAGGCCATGTTGCTCGCGAGTGCCGCGTGAATCGGTCCGAGCTTGATCGTTCCGGTCGCACCGTAGATGAGCGCGATACCGTAGAGCAGGAACCCGGTCGAGAACGCGCCGAGCAGGAAATACTTCATCGCGGCTTCGTTGGAGCGCGGGTCGCGCCGGCGCATCCCGACCAGCACATAGACCGCGAGCGACATGGTCTCGAGGCCGAGGAAGATGATGATCAAATCGCCGGCCGTCGCCATCAGCATCATCCCGAGGGTCGAGAACAGCACCAGCGAGTAATATTCCGCACCGGGCAGCCGATTCTCGCCGGCGTAATCCAGCGACATCAGGACCACGAAGGCGGCGGTGATCAAGATCACGAGCTGGAAGAAGGCCGAGAAGCCGTCGATCGAAATCGCGCCGGCGAATGCGATACCGCTCCGGCCGACCAGGCCGAGCGCAAAGATAAACGCGATTCCGAGCGAGGCGAGCGTGAGCCATCCCAGCCCCTCGCTCTCTTCTTCATCGACGCGCAGGCCCGCCAGCAGCACCGCCATCGCGGCGATCGTGACGATCACCAGCGGCAGGATCGGCAGCCAGGCGAAATTGATAGCGGCAAGGTTGAGCGGGGTCATTCTGCGGCCACCGTCAGCGCGGAAGGTTTGGGCGCGTGTGCCGGAGCGATGCGTTGGGCGAGCGCGCGATCAAGGCGCTTCTGTTCGAGGCGGACCTCGGCGATATGGACCGGCGCGAGCATTTTTTCGACCGACGGCTCCATCCGATCGATGAGAGGCTTCGGGTAAAGCCCCATGAAAAGCATCAGCGCCAGAACCGGGATCATCACGGCGATCTCGCGTCCGGTCAGGTCGCGAATCGTCTCGTTGACGGCCTTGGTGATCGGTCCGAACATCACGCGCTCGTAGGTCCAGAGAAGATACAGCGCGCCGAGCACTATACCGCTGACCGCAAACGCGGCGGCGATCCAGTCGCGCAGGAATGCTCCAAGCAGGATCAGGAACTCGCCGACGAATCCGTTGAGTCCCGGCAGGCCGACCGACGAGAGCATCACGACCATGAAGATCGCGGCGTAAACCGGCACGCTCTTCCACAGGCCGCCGAACTCGCTGATCTCGCGCGTATGGCGGCGCAGATAGAGCATCCCGACCAGCAGAAAAAGTCCGCCGGTGGAAACGCCGTGATTGAGCATCTGGTAGATCGAGCCGGTGACGCCCTGCGGATCGAGCGCGAACATCCCGAGCATCACGAAACCCAGGTGGCTGACCGAGGAGTAGGCGACCAGGCGCTTCAAGTCGGGCTGAACCATCGCGACCAGCGCGCCATAGATGATTCCGATCACGGCCAGCGTGAGAATTAGCGGCACCGCCTCGACCGCGACGGTCGGGAACAGCGGAATCGCGAAGCGCAGAAAGCCGTACGCGCCCATCTTGAGCATCACGCCCGCAAGAATCACCGAGCCCGCCGTCGGTGCCTCGGTGTGCGCGTCAGGCAGCCACGTATGCAGCGGCCACATCGGCACCTTGATCGCGAATGCGAGCGCGAACGCCGCGAACAGCCATCGCGCCTGCGTCTCCGATAGCGGCACCTGGTAAAGCAGTTGCAGATCGAAGCTCAGGCGGCCGAATGCGTGCCGGGCCTGGAGCACCAGGTAGATGATCGCCGCCAGCATCAGCAGCGAGCCGGTCATCGTGAACAGCACGAACTTGATCGCGGCGTAAACCTTGCGCCCATGGCCCCAAATCCCGATGAGGAAGTACATCGGGATCAGCATCACTTCCCAAAAAACGTAGAACAGGAAAACATCGATTGAGAGCAGCGTGCCTAAGAGGCCGGTCTCGAGCACCAGCATGAAAAAGCAGAACTCGCGCGGCCGCTCCTCTATATCGCCGCCGCCCGAATAGAGCAGCGACAGCGAAATCAGGATCGTCGTCAGCAGCACGAGCAGCAGGCTGATTCCGTCGACGCCGAGATGGTACGAGATTCCGAATTTCGGAATCCAGTCGTATTGCTCGACGAACTGAAAATCCGCCGAATGCACGTCGAACTTCGCAAACAGGTAGAAGCTCAGCGCGAGCGGAATCAGCGAAAAGATGAACGCGGAATTCCACGCCGCGCGATCCTCGCGCTGCATCAGCACGAAAAATCCGCCGAGCAACGGCACGAATATGATCGCGGTAAGCAATCCGCCGCTCATCAATGCCTCACCAGGTACAGGTAGTAGGCCACCACGCCCAGCACGCCGAGCACGTAAACGAATGCGTAGTGCTGGACGTTGCCAGTTTCAGAGCGCCGCGCGAGCCGGCTTCCCGACTGCACCGAGGTTCCGACGCCGTTGACTGTGCCGTCGATTATGAAGCGGTCGATCGCGCGGTTCAGGATCACGTTCGAGACCCAGAACAGCGGACGCGTAACGATCAGATTGTAGAATTCGTCGATATCGTACTTGTCGAGCAGCACCTGGTAGAGCGCTTTGGCGCGCCACGCGACGATCATCGGCAGACCCGGCATCCGGATGTAACAGATGTACGCGAGCAGGATTCCCAGCAGGCCGACGCCCGTCGCCACGGCCGAAAGCCCCAGCGCGGAAGCCTCGACGCCCGGCTTGAAATTTCCCACAACTGGCGACAGGAAGCGCGCGAACGCGTCGCCCCATAGAAGTCCCTTGGGCAGGCCGACCCATCCTCCGACCGTCGACGCGATCGCGAGCACGACGAGCGGAATCGTCATCGAGGGCGGGGATTCATGCAGATGCGGCAGCTTGTCGGCCTCGACGCGTGAGTAGCCGAAAAATGTCATGAAGATCAGCCGGAACATGTAGAAGCCGGTGATGCCCGCGGTCAGAACACCGAGGCCCCAGAGCCATACGTGGCCCGACTCGTACGCGCCCTCGAGAATCAGGTCTTTGGAAAAATAGCCGGAGAAGCCGGGCACCGCCGAGATCGCGAGCGTCGCGATGAGCATCGTCCAGAACGTAATCGGCAGATGCTTGCGCAGCGCGCCCATCTTGGTCATGTCCTGTTCTCCGCCCATCGCGTGGATCACCGAACCCGCGCACAGGAACAGGAGGCCCTTGAAGAACGCATGCGTCATCACGTGAAAAATGCCGGCGGCAAATGCGCCCGAGCCGACGCCCAGGAACATGTAGCCGAGCTGGCTAATCGTCGAGTAGGCGAGAACTTTCTTGATGTCGGGCTGCACGATCGCGATCGTGCCGGCGAAGAACGCGGTCAGCGCGCCGATCGTCGCGACCACCGTCATCGCGTCGGGCGAGAGCATGTAGAGAAAGTTGAGCCGCGCGATCATGTACACGCCCGCGGTGACCATCGTCGCCGCGTGGATCAGCGCGCTGACCGGAGTCGGGCCGACCATCGCGTCGGGCAGCCACACGTAGAGCGGAATCTGCGCGGACTTTCCCGTCGCGCCCAGGAACAGCAGCAGGCACGCCGCGGTGGCAGTCGCGGTCGTGAAGAGCTCCACGTGCGCCTGGATAGTCGGGAAATCGAGCGTCCAGACGCCGCCGCGCGACAGCACCGAGATGATCGTCAGCATCCCAAGGATGAACCCCGCGTCGCCGACCCTATTGACGATGAACGCCTTGCGCCCGTTGTAGGCGAATTGCGGATTCGTGTACCAGAACGCGATCAGCAGATAGGAGCAGAGCCCCACGCCCTCCCATCCGACGAACATCATCAAAAGATTGCTCGCGAGCACAAGGATCAGCATCGAGAGCGCGAACAGGTTCATGTAGGTGAAGAAGCGCGCGAAGTCCTCGTCGTGCGCCATGTATCCGACCGAGTACAGATGGATGAAAGCGCCGACTCCGGTGACGATCATGATCATCACGCCCGAGAGCGTATCGGCGCGCAGAGCGAACTCGACGTGGAAGCGGCCCGCCTCGATCCACGGCCACAGCGTGAACGTCAGCGCGTCGCCGCGCGGGAGCATGAACAGCCGCACGAACACCCACGTCGCGGCCGCGAATGCGAGGAACATTACGCCCGGACCGACGATACTCACGGCGCGGCGGCCGAGCCGCGCTCCGAAGAACAAATTGAAGATCACGCCGAGCGCCGGGAACAGCAGGATCAGCGCCAGCGCGGAGGACGGAAGATTAGCCACCGTGGTCACCATCGGAGCAACGTCAGGTCGTCGGCGTGAACGGTCTCGCGGCCGCGGAAAATTGAAATGATAATCGCAAGGCCGACCGCCGCCTCCGCCGCGGCAACCGTCATCACGAAGAACACGATCACCTGGCCGTCCATCGTGCCGAGCCGGCTGCCGAGCCCGATAAACGCAAGGTTGACCGCGTTGAGCATCAGCTCGACCGACATGAACATCACCAGGATGTTCCTGCGGGTGAGAAAACCCAGCACGCCGATCGCGAAGATCGCGCCGCTGAGTGTCATCAGGTACGGAAGCGGAATCATTGTGTCGCGCTCCGCTCCTTGCGTGCGTTCTCGGCCACGTGCTCGCGGATTTCGGTCGGGGTGCTGCGTCGCGCGAGCGCGACCGCCCCGATCACCGCGACCAGCAGCAGCACCGAGGTTACTTCGAACGCGACCAGGTATTCGGAAAACAGTGTCTGCGACAGGCTGTCGATCGATCCGTAACCGACGGCGTGTCCGGAGAATTTAACTTGCAAATGCGGCGGCAGCAGAAACGCCATCAGCTCCGCGAACATCGCGGCGACCACCATCGTGCCGGCAAATTTGAGCGCCAGATGCCCCGTCGGTCCCATCTCGGCGCGCAGGTTCAAGAGCCAGATCACGAACAGGAACAGCACCATGATCGCGCCGCCGTACACGATTGCCTGCAGAAAGCCGACCACGACCGCGTCTTCGCCGATAAACATCACCGCTATCGCGAGCAGGGTCACGATCAGCGCCAGCAGGCAGTGCAGCGGATTGCGCTGCAGCACCACTCCGAACGCCGAGATCAGCGAGACCGCGGCCAGGAACCAGAACAGCGCTATCGGCATGTCAATGCGCGCCTCCGGTCACGACCACGACGAACGCGGTAATCAGGATATTCGCGAGCCCGAGCGGCACCAGGATCTTCCAGCCGAGTCTCATCAACTGGTCGTAGCGAAACCGCGGCAGAGTCCATCGGACCAGCCCCATGAACAGGCACAGGATCACGACTTTGATCAGGAACGCCACGATTCCAGCGATCGAGACGAGGATCGGCGCGAGCGCGACGATCCCGCCGCCCGGCAGATGAAAACCGTCGCGGTAGAGCCACGGCACCTGCCATCCGCCGAAGAAGAACGTGACTAGCAGCATCGCGATGAGAGCTTGCTCGGCCAAGTCGGTCAGCATGAAGGCCGCTTGCTTGCCGCCTGAGTACTCGAGCATATAGCCCAGGATCAATTCGGACTCGCCTTCGGGCAGATCGAACGGGATTCGTTTCGATTCCGCGATTCCAGCGGTCAGAAGCAGGACAAACGCGAGCGGCTGCACGAAGATGCCCCATCGCGGCAGCCATCCGAACCATACTCCGCCCTGCATCCGGACCATCTCCTGCAGGTCGAGCGAGCCGTAGGTGATCACGATCGCGATAATCGCAAGCCCCATCGCAATTTCGTACGAGATCATCTGCGCAGTCGCGCGGATTCCGCCGAGCAGCGCCCAGCGATTATTCGAGGCCCATCCGCCGAGCGAGACGCCGTAAACGCCGATTCCGATAACCGCGAGCAGGTAGAGCGCGGCGGCATTGATCGGCGCGGCTTGCAGGCCGAAGGTGCGTCCGCCGAGCGTGATCGTGTCGCCAAACGGAATCACGACGAACGCGATCATCACTGGAAACAGCGCGACGAACGGTGCAAGGCCGTGCAGGAAGTGATCGGCGCCCTCGGGCACAAAATCTTCCTTGGTAAAGAGCTTGATCGGATCCGCGATGAGCGTGTTGATGATTCCGAGATTCGGCAGGCCGAGTTTGCGCCCGAGCCCGGTGATCGACGCGCGGTTTGCGCCGACGCGATCCTGGATCAGCGCGCTGCCCTTGCGCTCGAAGTAGAGCAGGAAGATCGCGAGATGCAGTCCCATGAGAATCATCAGGACTGCTTCGATTGCGCCGACTATCAGTTCAGCCATCACGTCCGGCGAGCTCATCGAGCAGCTTGAGCATGCTCTCTTCGGTCAGGTTCTCGTAGTACTGGTCCTGGTTGAGCTGGAGCATCGGCGCCGTGGCGCACGACGCCAGGCACTCCGCAGTGCCGAGCGTGAACTTGCCGTCGGGGGTGGTCTGGTCAACCTCGATACCCAGCCGGGCGCGGATGCAATCGACAATCCGGTCGGCGCCGCGCAGGCGGCACGACAAATTGGTGCATACGTCGATCAGGAATTTGCCGACCCGCTCCTGATGGAACATCGGGTAGAAGGTGACCACCGCCTTGACGTGCGACAGCGGCAGCTCCATCAGCTCCGCGACGTAGCGCTGGATGTCCTCGCCGACCCATCCGAACTCGCGCTGCGCCATCCAGAGCGTGGGCAGCAACGCGGCGCGGCGGGTCGGATAATGCGTCAGCATCTCCTGATATTCCCGCATCGTAGCGTCGGAAAACTTAAGCTCAGCCGATGTAGACATGACGGCAGTATTACAATTCCTTACAACAATCAGGGCCGCGGCGTTCGCGAATCTTATGATGAGTAGCTAAAATCCCGCAATCCTTCCAGAGGCGCAAGCCTCTATCGATGATTGCGCGGTCAACTTGCTCCGTGGACGCGATACGGGCTATCTATCGAGCGCGACCGGGGTCGAGCGCGAGCGAAGCTTTGGCGGATGCGCAACTTCCGGCGCGGTGCGCGATGCGCGTGATTGCAGGACAGGCGCACGGGCGGCGGCTCAAAGCGCCGCGCGGGCTTACCACACGACCGACCTCGGCTCGGGCGCGCGAATCCATTTTTTCGAGGCTTCAGGTAAGGATCGATTTCGCGGGAATCCGCGTGCTCGACATCTTCGCCGGCAGCGGATCGCTCTCGTGCGAGGCGCTGTCGCGCGGCGCCGCGCACGCCACGATGATCGATTCCTCGCGCGCGGCGGCGGCCGCGATCACCGCGAATCTGGCGGCGCTCGGACTCGCCGAGCGGGCGCGCATCATCATCGCCGACGTGTTTCGTGCCCTCGACGACCTCGGCGCGGCCGGGGTGAGCTTTGACCTGATCTTCATCGACGCGCCATTCAAGAACGACCTGAGCGGTCCGGTGCTCGAGCGGATCGCGAGCCGCAATCTTGCGGCCGAGGGCGGATGGATCGTCGTCGGACAATCCAAGCGCGCTGCCGCGGCGCCCGAGGCACCGGCGGGTCTCGAGCGCGCAAATATCGCAAATCTGGGCGATCATCGAATCGCCTTTTACCGGCGACATGAGATAGCGCCGAGTGGGAGCTGACAGTTTCCGATGGCAAGCAAACCTGCAGGACACATTTCGTCAATCGCGGTATATCCGGGCACCTTTGATCCGATTCACAACGGCCATATCAACGTCATCCGGCGCAGCGTCCTGCTGTTCGACGAAGTTATCGTCGCGGTCGCATACAATCCGCACAAAGACGCGGCGCTGTTCGGCCCCGACGAAAGAGTCGAGATGATTCGCGGCGTGATCCACGACCTCGAGCCGCGCGCGCGGGTCGACAAGTTCAGCGGTCCGGTGGTCGATTACGCGCAGGGCATCGGCGCGCGCGCGATTATCCGCAGCCTGCGCGCGGTGACCGATTTCGATTACGAAATGAACATGGCGCAGATGAACCGGCTGATGAATCCGAACGTCGAGACGGTTTTTCTGTTCGCCAATCCGAGCCTGTTCTTCAGCGCCTCGCGGCTGATCAAGGAAGTGGCCGGATACGGCAAGCGGGTGCCGGAACTGGTGCCGGAAGTGGTGATGAACCGGCTGCGCAAGAAACTCGGCGTCGACTAGCTTCGCGGACGCGCGAGGACGGAAAATCCTCGCGGCGGTTTTTTCGCGCTCGCGCGATCGCTACAATTGAATAAATTCATTCGCGTCACGTGCGGCGCTCTTTTCGTCCGGACGATAAAACATGATCAAACTCAACCGCAGAATCGCAGCGCTCAAACCGTCCGCCACGATGGCCGCGGAGGCGCGCGCGACCGAGATGAAGGAAAAGGGCATCGACGTTATCTCGCTCGCGGCAGGCGAGCCCGACTTCGACACTCCCGAACGGATAAAGGCCGCGGCGCGCCGCGCGCTCGAGGAAGGGCGCACCAAATACACGACGGTCAGCGGAATCACCGACTTGAAGAAGGCGATCGCGCTCAAGCTCAAACGCGACAACCACCTCGACTACGAAGTCGGCGAAATCGTCGCGACCGCGGGATGCAAACAAGCCGAAGCCAACGTGATTGCCGCGCTGTTCGACGAGGGAGACGAGGTGATCATCCCGACTCCCGCGTGGGTCAGTCTGGCCGCGATGGTTGGCCTGTCGGGCGCAACGCCGGTCCTGGTGCCGTGCCCGGAGGGCAACGGGTTTCTGCTCGGTCCGGCCGAGCTGAAAAAAGCGCTCACACCGCGCACGCGCGGAATCATCCTGAACTCGCCGTCCAATCCGACCGGCGCGGTCTATAGCGCGAGCCATCTGGCCGAGATCGCGAAGGTCGCGCTCGACGCGGACATGTGGGTGCTTTCGGACGACGTGTACGAGCACATTTCCTACGACGGACTGCCCGCGCACATCTTTACCGTCGAGCCGCGCCTGCGCTCAAAGGGAATCGTTTTCAATTCGCTGTCGAAGACCTACGCGATGACCGGATGGCGCATCGGATTCGCGGCCGGCCCGAAAGAGGCGATCGCGGCCGCCGCAAGATTGCAGGGCCAGAACAGCGGCAATCCAAACTCGATCACGCAGTTCGCCGCGATCGAAGCGCTGACGGGTCCGCAGGACGACGTGCGCGCGATGGCCGAGGAGTTTCGCGCGCGGCGCTCGCTGGTGGTCGAGCGGGTGCGCGCGTTGCCCGGATTTCGGCTGCCGCAGGTGCCGCAGGGCGCGTTCTATGCCTTCCCGAATATCTCAGGCCTGATCGGAAAATCGTGCGGCGGAAAGAAGATCGAGCACGGCGACTCGTTCGCCACGATCGCGCTGGACGAGGCGAAAGTCGCGATGGTTGGCGGCAACGATTTTGGCGCGCCGAATCACGTGCGGATTTCCTATGCCGCGTCGCGCGACAATCTAAATCGCGCATTCGACCGGATCACGGAATTTCTGAAGAAGCTGAACTAGCCAATCACGGCGCCGCGACGCGAATTTCGAAGCCGGCCTCGAAAGTCGCGCCGGGCGCGAGCCGTCGCATCCCGGACTCGACCCCACGCGCGGAAAGATTAAACGTGTCGGGCGCGCAAGTGTACGGCTCCATCGCGACCACGGGATTTCCCGGCGGAGCGAAGATCACAAAATCCTCGAACGGCGCGTCGGCCCGCACCTCGATCGCGAGGCGCGCCATCGGATCGACCATTCGTCCGCACGGCGCCGACGGATCGCGCGCCGGATCGAGCTTGAATACATCGTCGTAGGTCTCGGCGCCGAGAACGCGCGGCTGGCGCAGATCGAATTTGCCCTCGACCGGCTGCGGCGCGCCGGTTGGAATCAGCGAGGCGTCGAGCGGCCAGCGCATCGGCGCGGCCGGCATCTGCAAGGTCAACGACTCGCGCGCACCGCCTTTACCGAGAGGAGCGTTGAAGTAAGGATGCGCGCCGAATCCAAATGGCATCTCGGACTTGCCGGAATTGCGCACGCGAAATTTGATTCGCAGGCCGTCGCCGACCTCGTAGTCAATTTCGAATACGAATGGGTACGGCCACAGGCGCGAGAGATTCGCGTCGGACGCGGAGTCGAGCTCCATCAACGCGTAGTACGGCCCCCGCTTGGCCACCCGAAATGCGCAATTCCAGGTGAGCCCATGAATCGCGCTGCCGTGCGCAGGCTCATTGATCGGCAGTACGAGCTCGCGTCCGTCAAAGCCGAACTTGCCATGCGCGACGCGGCCTGGCCACGGAAACAGGATCGGAATACCGCTGCGAAAAGGATGTTCTCGCAGTGCTTCGACGCTTGGCGGCGCGGCGATTGTCTTGAGCGATCCAACCCGGTAGCCGAAGCATTGGCATCCGAGCTCCGGCGCAATTACGACGCGTTCGCTCTGGGCTTCGATAGTTACAAAATCCACAGATCAAAGCTTAACCCAGGCGGCGCTGTTGCTCCATCGGGAATCGCACGCGTGGTTCCGCGGATGAATGGCCTATGATACGGCCCCATCGCTTCGCCAAAGCGTAAACTTTGGCGCGATGCGCAAATCGGGCGAGGTCTGCGGGACGCGCGCGATAGCCAGTCGCGCCGGTGCCTGCCGATGCTTAACGATCGCGCTGGCTGGGCCGCGCGCCGCGATCGTTGCTGCGCGCTTGCGCCTCGTTCACACGAATCGGGCGTCCTTTGATGTCGCGTCCGTTGAGATTTTTGATCGCCGCTTCGGCCGCTTCATCCGAAGCCATCTCAACGAAGCCGAATCCGCGAGAGCGATTCGTCGCGCGGTCGATAATCACCTGCGAACTATCGACTGCACCCACCTCCGAAAATGCTTCCTGCAGATCCTGATCGGTCACCGTCCAAGCCAGATTCCCAACATACAGTCTGCGACCCATTAACTTCTCCCCGGCGCTGCTCCAAGTCTTCCTGGACTTCCGAACGCGCGGCACGCTCCGGCGGCACTAACTCCGTACTGTGTCGGCGGGAATAAATCGGACGGGCAGGTTAGACAGCGCACCTCTGAAAGCTTCGAAAATTCTACCACTGAGGTAGTTGCAAAAATAGCTCCGGAACCCCTCTTGTCCGAGGGACTTAACTCAGTGTTCACAGCGAATCCGCAACTGGAAACTATGCACAGTTGGATGGTTGTTCTCAGTAGCAATCCACGTGCTCAGTCCAAGCAATTTCCTTTGATGCGCGCCCTGAAGCTGCGGGAGCGCACCCGACGAACGATTGTTAACAATCGTTAATCCGCGGAATGCCGTATCACCTTGCCAATACTGCCGCCCAATTGTGAGGCTTTTGCCACGTTTTAGAGCATCCTGAACGAGCCGGTGAGATGCAGCGACCCATCGAGACTTTTTCAGCCATAGTCTCGATCGCGGCCCCGATCGCCGATCATTACTGATTGGACTGACTCCGAAACTTCCAGTATGCAGCGTTGCGCGTCGCAAAACTTCCGGCTCGATGCCGTCCGGGTCGCGATTGGAATCGCTCAAAAATCGCAACCGATGCCGTTTAAAAAATTCAGCATCAGTTCCCGCATCTTCAATTGCGATTGCGGGCGGCGATCATCTCGCGAGCGACGCGCTCAACACTTCGGCACACGCAACTCGAACGAAGTATCCGACGATCTCAGTTGCAGTTAGTTTGTGGTTCTCCGCTCAAAGTGATAGCGACGATCCATACTGGGAAATATACCCATGAGAATTTCTGTGCATATCTATTCGCGATATGCGATGCCTCATCTTGTGGTAAGGTTAAATTTGTGTAACGTTGATCGAATAAGCAGTCGTGATCATTGCGACCGTAATGAGAGGAGCCGAGTAAGATGCCGAGGAAGAAGAGCGCTGACGGTATTACGTCAGCATTGAAGCAGGTGCAGCGTCAGGCCCGTACTTTATTGGGCGACCTGCACCGGCAGATCCAGGTCCATGAGGCGGAACTCAAACGCCTCCAGGCAGAAGAATCCAACTTGAGCCGCCTGATCGGCGGCAGCGCAGGAGTGAGCGTCGCACGCGCACAAGCGAAAGCGCCCGCTCGCCGCGGCCGACGCGGCGGCCGAATCAATTGGAAAGAGATATTGGGTCAATTGCCCAAACAGTTCAAAGCCTCAGATGTGCGCGGAGTGCGTGGACTAAAAGGAAAACGTCCGTCCGAGATCTTCGCCGCGATTACGCGATGGATCGAAGGCGGCGTGGCCAAGCGCAAATCCCGCGGAGTCTACGAGCGGGTCTAACCATTCGCGGCCGCGCCCTTCATCATCTCAGTTCTTCGCAAACGTTTGCTGTCCGGAAACGGGCAGCAAACGTATTTTCCATCTGAGTAGCGGTCGATGTCCGTCAAGACGATTGAATGGCGTGCCGATACAGTACGCATGATCGACCAGCGCCTGCTTCCCGGGCGCGAAGTGATACGCACTTACCGTGACTATCGGGGAGTCGCCGAAGCTATTCGCACGATGGTGATTCGCGGCGCTCCCGCGATCGGCGTTGCGGCGGCGATGGGTATAGCGCTGGGGATGAAAGGAGTAAGCGCGCGCTCGGCAGTCAAGCGCTTCGAGAGCGTTTCACGAACGTTGCGGGCGACACGGCCCACGGCGGTCAACCTCGCCTGGGCGATCGAGAGGATGCGTACGGTGCTGAACGCCAATCTCTCACTCGACAGCGCCAAACTCTTTCGCCGGATGCGCGACGAAGCAATCGCAATTTACAACGAGGACCTGGCCATCAATCGCGCGCTCGGCCATCATGGCGCCGCACTGCTCGAGAATCCAGCGGTCGTCCTGACTCACTGCAACGCCGGCGCGCTCGCCACCGCGGGCTACGGCACCGCACTCGGCGTGATCAGGGCGGCGCGGGATTCGGGCAAAAAAATCCGGGTATTCGCCGACGAGACCCGTCCGTTCCTGCAAGGCTCGCGCTTGACCGCGTGGGAACTGCATAAGGATGGAATCCCTGTCACCGTCATCGCGGACAACATGGCGGCGACGGTGTTGTCGCGCGGCGGCGTGAGCTGCGTAATCGTCGGCACCGATCGCACGGCCGCCAACGGCGATGTCGCCAACAAGATCGGAACCTATCCGCTCGCGGTGATGGCGCGGCGGCACGGCGTGCCGTTCTATGTAGCCGCGCCCCTTTCCTCGATCGATCTGAACTGCCGCTCGGGCGCCGATATTCCGATCGAAGAGCGCGCGCAGAGCGAGGTCACCGAGTTCGCGGGCAAGCGGGTCGCACCCGGCGGAGTTGGCGCCTTCAATCCCGCGTTCGATGTCACTCCCGCCGAGCTGGTCAGCGCGATCATCACCGAGCGCGGCATCGCGCGCGCTCCCTACCGCAAAAGCCTGGCCGCAATGAAGAAAGGCCGCTGAACGGATTCGCTCAGCGGCCCTCGAATCTACTAGCCAGCGCGAGCTGCTATTCGTCGAAGTGGTCGAGGTACTCAGCAAGGCCGTAGCCGACCTTGTCGCCCCATCGCCATTCGGTCATGCCCTCGGCAATTCGCGTGATCATTCCGGCGCGCCGGTTGCGCAGCGGGATCATCCCGATCACCTTGCCGGTGATCACGATCGGCTCGGCGCTTTCAGTCGTCCACGCGGTAACGCGCAGCCGGTCGTGAAGCTGCTGCTCGCCGGCGAATTCGGTTTGCACGTCAACTTTGTGGATATGCACAAACGGCTGGCCCTTGCGCGCGATAAATCCGCCCGGGCGCTCGCCGCCGTCGCGATTGACTGTGATCGTCGCCATCCCGCCGAGATCCTCGTCGAAGTTCATTGTGAGCCAGCGATAGTATTTCGGCGCCTGCCAGTAGCGCGGACCCCAGCTATGATCGCGCAGTCCGAGCCCGTCGATCTTGTATTCAGTCTCGCCGATAACCAGGCGGCCGGTCGCATGGCCGAGTTGTTCGAGGTGGCCCTTGGCGAACTGCGCCTCGGCATCGCCGTCGTTGCGGATCGGAACCCACGCGTCGCCGGATTTCTCGCGCAGCTCGCCGCCCCATCCAGGCGCGGTCGCGCGATAGTCAATTTCCAGGTTCGCCTTGGCATATGGATTGTTTTTGAATGCTGCCGCAGGATCCGCCATCTCGAGCGGATTCTTGAGGATGCATAATTTGCCCTGGTAGTTGACGCGATGATGCTCGAACGGCTTGACCACCTGGAACTTCAGTCCACCCGCGTCATGCGCACGATTGTTTTCAATTTTCGGACGCCCGAACATGAAGCCCACGGTATGGTCGGGCAGATAAAAGCATACCGTCATTTCGGCGTAGCCTTCGTTGGCCCGATTGCCCAATCGGGCAAAACCGCCGACGTGCCGCTCGCGATCATAGAAGTTGTAGTAAGCACTTTCGTTGTAGTTGGATTCGCCAGTGTTCGGATGCATCAGATCGTCCTGCTCCAGCAGGACTACTTTTCGCTCGGCCATCGAAGTCATCTCCGTGAATAATGGATATTCTTTTGTCTATCACGCCGCCGCTCGCTCAGCCTAACAGCGGTTCAGGCCCGACGTTCGGCGCGGATCGCCAGGTCAGCCTCGAGGTAGCGCGGATTCGCGATCCTGAGCTTATTCTCGACGATCTGCCGCACCGCGGCCAGCAGCTCGGCACGCCACGGGCCGCTGTCAGCTTCGCCGGCGCGAATCTTCGCACTCAAATCCTCGTTGAGCTTGACCGCAGCGCGGCGCACGTCGTCGAGCCCGTGCACGTGTGGCGCTTCGCACTTGAGCAGAGCGGCGAGCGAGCGCATCTCGGCACGCGCGAACGGATCCTCGTTGCGAATCTCGCGCGCGACGATGCGCATCACGTTGGCCACTACGCGGCTCTGAAACTGCACGCGGCCAGAAGTCGCAGTTACGATTTCGCCGTCGACGAAATCCGCCGCGGCTTCGAGTAGCTCAATTGCGCTCGGTCGATCCTGCATCTCAGTATACTTCCGCAGTGGTTATTCGATCAGGTTGAGCAGCTCGAGTTCGGTTTCGGCGGTGCGGCGTCCGATACTCGCAAGCTCGACGCTCTTCACGAAGCCGTCGATATGCGTGCGCGCCTGGCTGATCGTGATAATCCCCCAGCGCAGGTTGCCGAACACTTCCCAAAAGCGCGCCGCTTCCGGATCGACCGGCGCGCCGCTCGCCTTTTCGTACGCCGCGAAGAAGTCCTCGCGCGAGCCGAGGCCGCCGACCGGCTTGCGATCGTTGCCGAAACGCCACGCCCGCACGCACATCCAGCCGACGTCTTCCATCGGGTCGCCCAGATGCGCCAGCTCCCAATCCAGAATCGAGCGCACCCCGTTCGGCCCAAAGATCACGTTGCCGATACGATAGTCGCCATGCACCAGCGTCTGGCGCGGGGTTTTCGGGATGCGGCTCAGCAGCCATCTGAAGGCGAGCTCGAATGCGGGATGCGGTTCGAGCGCGAGCCGGCGGAAATTTTCCTCGTAGCGGAGAACCTCAGTGAGCGCGGCGTTCTCGCCCGGGGGCGCGAGGAAATCGAGTTGATGCTTTTTCGGATCGATGCGGTGAATGTTTGCGAGGATTTGCGCGAGCTGCGCCGGCATCACCTCGCGCGCCCGCGCGTACTCCGCGTCGCGCAGCAGACGGCGCGCCAGGGTCTCGCCTTCGACGCGCTCCATGACAAAGAACGCCGCGCCGAGGACTGCGGGATCGTCGCTGACCCACAACACTTCCGGCACTGGAATGCCCTCTCGATAGGCCGCGCGCAGCACCAGGAATTCCGCCTTCCGGTTGGTGTCGATATTGTGCTCGCCGGGGTCGCGGCGCAGCACCAGTCCGCGGGTCGTCGTTGCACCGTCCTTTTCGTGCACGTCGAATGACCAAATTTCGCGCGACGCGCCGCCCGCCATCTGTGAAAGTTTTCGATTTTGACCGTGGCGAAATCGCCTTGCTCGCGGATGAAGGCGCGCCAGGCGCTCCGTCAGTTCTTGCTTTTCCATCGTCCCGTTACTTGCGATTCTCAGATCTTCGACACGATGAACGTCTAGCACGAAGTTTCAGTCTTGCGCACGCTGTCGATTGCGCGGCTGCGATGCGCACAGAATTTTGCAAACCAAAGAGGGGCGACGAGTATCATATTCTCAGTCGGACCCACGGCTGTCATTTCGAGCGTTGCGCGAGAAATCCCGAAGCGGCAATGCTCGACGCCAATACCACATGCACAGGCCCTTCGCCCGGGATTCCTCGCGCGGGAGCCACGCGCGGGAATGACAATATAACCTCACCCTGTCTTCGTAGGGGCGGCCCGCCCGCCGACGCGAAGCGTCAATCTTTGGAAAAAAAGGAGACGAATCAGCCGGAGCGGCCTGCGAGCGCGGCCAGGCCGTCGCCGAGGAGGTTGAAGCCCAGGATTGAGAGGCCGATCGCTACGCCGGGCGCGGTCGTCAGATGAGGCGCGACCAGAAGAAATGCGCGGCCCGCGTCGAGCATGTTGCCCCAACTCGGCGTGGGCGGCAGCGCGCCGAGGCCGAGAAACGAGAGCGACGCTTCGGCGACGATGATTCCGCCGATGCCGAAGGTCGCCTGCACCGCGACCGGTCCCGCAATTGCGGGCAGCAGATGACGCATCAGGATGCGCGTCGGCGGCGCGCCGAGCGTGTCGGCGGCTTGCACGTATTCACGCTCGCGCAGCGACAGGACTTCGCCACGGACGACGCGCGCATAGCCGGTCCATCCCATCGCGGTCAGCGCGATGACCAGATCGATTAGACCCGGGCCGAGAATCGCGGCGAGCGCGATTGCGAGCAGGAATCCGGGAAACGCCAGAATGATGTCGACGAAACGCATCACGATGCTATCGATGCGGCCGCCCGCGAGGGCTGCCGATCCGCCGATCAAACTGCCGACGATCAGCGAAAGCGCGACGACCGAGATCGACACTCCGAGCGAGAGCCGGGCGCCCCACATCACGCGCGCAAGCATATCGCGTCCGAGGGCATCGCATCCGAATGGATGGCGAGGCTCGGAGCCGCGAGCGCGCTCGCAGATCGATCGCGAGCGGATCGTGATGGGCCAAGCCGGACCGAAGAGCCCGAGCAACAATCAGAATCGTGACCATCGCGCCGCCGATCCCGAGCGACAGATTTCTGCCGATCCCCTTCATTTAAGACTCACTCGCGGATCGACCAGCCCATAGACGAGGTCGGTCGCCATGTTCACCACGACGTAGGTGAGCGCGAACGTCAGGACGCATCCTTCGACCAGTGGATAATCGCGCGCGCTGATCGCGGTGATCAGCATCCGGCCCAGTCCCGGCCAGGAAAAGATCACCTCGACGATTAGTGCGCCGGTCAAAAGCCCGCCGAAGTTCGAGGCCGAGCAGCGTGATTACCGAGGTCATCGCGTTGCGAAGCCCGTGGCGCAGAAGCGCGGCGGTGGGACTGAGCCCCTTGCTGATCGCGGTGCGCATGTAGTCGCTCGCGCTCACCGCGATCAGGCTCTGCCGCAGCATCCGCGCGATAATCGCGGCGAGTGCGGTTCCGAGAGTGACGGCGGGCAGTACCAGATGCCCAAGTCCGCCGCGTCCAGTGAGCGGGAACCATCGCAGATCGAGCGAGAATAGGATCATCAGCAGAGGGCCGAGGTAGATGTGCGGCACCGATATGCCAAGAATCGCGAAACCCATCGCGCCCACGTCGCCGGCGCTGCCGGGTTTCGCACCCGCTATAAAGCCGAGCGGAAAAGCGATCAGAATCGCGACCAGCAGTCCCGCGCCCGCGAGCTCGAGTGTCGCCGGAAATCGCTCGGCGATCAGTCGCGCTACCGGTTGATGATACGAGATCGATTCGCCCAGGTTGCCGTGCGCCAGACCGATTATGAATGACGCGTACTGCGCGGCGAGCGGGCGATCGAGGCCGAGCTGGTGCCGCATCCCCGCGAGATCCGCGGGCGCCGCGGTATCGCCAAGCATCGCGACGACAGGGTCGCCGGGCACCAGATGGATCAGCGCAAAAGTGAGCGTCGCGACGCCGAGCGCGACCGGGATCAGCGCCAGCATCCTGCGAGCCAGGTAACGGATCATTGCGCCGGCTCCGCGCCGCCGGGCTCGGCGAGTGTTATTTGCGCGAGCGAGCGCAAGCTTCCGTTCGGATATGGATCGAACCCATTCAAGTCCCGGTTCAGCACAGCGACAGTATTGACCCACCACAGTGAGACGTAGGGCAGATCGGCGGCGGCGAGCTTCTGCACGCTCGCGTAGATTTTCTTGCGCGCGGCGGGATCGATCGTTCGCTGGCCCGCTTCCACCAGCGCATCCATTTCGGGATTTGAGTAGTAGCCGCGATTGGTGCTGCCATGCGGCGGCGCCATCGCGGAATCAAATACCATGTAGTAGTAATTCGGATCCTCGATTCCGACCCATTGCAGCGAAGTCAGTTCGAACTCGCCGCGCTGGATGTCGCCATAGTAAGTCGCCCATTCGAGCGTGCGGATGTCGAGCCGGATTCCGACCCGCTTGAGCATCGCCTGAAAAACTTCGGCCAGGCGCGCGCCCTCGGGTGTAGTCTTGTACTCGAAGCGTAAATCGCGCATCCCGCGAGCGTCGGCGCGATAGCCCGCCTCGTCGAGCAGGCGGCGCGCCGCGGCTGGATCGTAGCCATAAATTGCAACATCGCCGTCGTAGGCCCAGCTTTCTGGCGTGAGCATCCCGGTCGCGATACGCGCGGTTCCATGCAGCATCGAACTGACTATTGCCGCGCGGTCGATTGAGTATGCGATCGCGCGGCGCACGCGCAGATCGCGCAGGCGCGGATCGCGGAAATTGAACGCCAGATATTTGTACGTTGTTCCGGCTGTATTGCTGATTTCCAGCGTCTTATGGCTCGCCAGCCACGGCAGAACCGTGGCTTCGAGATTATTTTCGGAGAGGTCGCAAATACCTTCGGCCAGCTCTAGCGCGCGCACCGTCGAATCGGGAACCACCTTGAACAGGATTTCGCGTGCCGTGGCAGACGCAGCGGCGCGGTACGGATTTCGCGCGAGCGTCACCGATTCGTCGCGCCGGTACGAGAGCATCTCGAACGGACCGGTCCCCGGCGGCCCTGCCGAGGCGCTCTTTGCCGGCAGCGGAGTTCCGTCAGGTACGATTCCCTGCATCGCGATTTCCAGCGCGGGCGCATACGGATGCCGCGTCGTCATCGTGAGGGTGTAGTCGTCGGGCGCGGTGACCGACGCAAGCTCGACCATCCCGGCGCGCTTGGCCGACATCGAGGCGGGCGCGAGGATCGAGTCGTAGGTGAACTTCACATCGCGCGCGGTGAGCTCGCGGCCGTCGCTGAAACGAATACCGCGCTTCAAGTGAAAAATCAGCGTCGTCGGATCGGGCCGTTCGATACTCTCGGCAAGGTCGCCGACGAACTCGCCCTCGCGCGAAATCTTCACCAGGGAATCGAAGACCAGCTCGTTCACTCGCGACGAAATTGCGTCGGTGGCGAAGCGCGGGTCGGTGGAAGTCGGCGAACTTTCGATATCTACCTGAATTCGTCCGGGAATCCGCTCCCCAGAGGGCCGCGCACACGCGCCAGCGACAATCGCGCATAGCGCAACTGCAATCGCACCCGACCGCGCCCTGCCCCGCCTCATCGCATAAACCGCCGCCCGCCTTTGGATCATCGCGGATGGCGAGATAATAGCAGAAGTGATGCGCACTCGCGGCGCATCGCGACGGAGGTTTTCCGATGGGAACGGGATGGCGAGCCAGGGTGAAGCTCCGTCAGGGCGATCTGACCGAGTCTCGCGCCGACGCGATCGTGAATGCCGCCAACAACGATCTATTCCTTGGCGGCGGCGTCGCGGGCGCGATCAGGAGCAAAGGCGGCCCGGCGATTCAGGAGGAATGCGACCGCCTCGGACCGATCGCGATCGGCGAGGCGGCGATTACCGGCGCCGGACGCCTGCCGTCAAAATTCGTGATTCACGCCGCGAGCATGCGCCTGGGCGGCAGCACGACTGAAGCGTACCTGCGCGCGGCGACGCGCAATTCGCTCAAGCGCGCAAATGAAAAGGGACTCAAGTCGATCGCGTTTCCGGCAATCGGGACGGGAATCGCCGGGTTCCCGATCGATCGATGCGCCCGCGTCATGCTCGACGAGGTTCGCGAGCATCTCTGCGGGCCCACGAGCATCGAGCGCGTGGAATTCGTCCTGTTCGACGCGGCCGGACTCGCCGCCTTCGAGCGCACCCGCGCGGCTATCCCCGACTAAAGTGCGTCTAGGCGCCCTGAGAAGTCCTTGTCCGGACAATGTCCGGATGTTATAAAAACTATGAGGTGGCTTTCCGATGCCAGCGGCAGTTTCAAAAACACAGCGTATCGACGTGCGGGTCAGCTCCGCCGCCAAGGGCACGTTGCAGATGGCGGCGACGCAGGCAAATAAGACGGTGAGTCAGTTTCTCCTGGACGCCGGCCTGACTGCGGCGGCCGAGACTCTGGAAGACCGGCGCTCGTTCGTGCTCGACAAACGGCGATGGAACGTTTTTGTGAAAATCCTGGATCGTCCCGCCCGAGTAAAGCCCAGGCTCGCCCGATTGCTCGCAGAGCGGAGCGCCCTTGAGTGACCGGCGCCTCCGAAGCGCTCTCGCCAGTCCATAAGCTGACCGCGCAAGACATCACCGGCCAGTTCGATTGCGGACGAGAAGAGCTGGACCGATTCCTCAAGAAATTCGCTCTGGCAAACCAAGCGGCCAACGCCACGCAAACATACGTTACCTCCCGTGCGAGCCGCGTCGTGGGCTACTACAGTCTCGCGGTCGGTTCCGTTCAGCCTGAGAAGTCGCCTCCGCGCGCGGTCAAAGGCCTGGCGCGGCATCCGATTCCCGTGATGATACTGGCCAGATTGGCCGTGGACGTCTCTGAGCAAGGAACCGGCATCGGCAAGGCCCTTCTCAAGGACGCCTTACTACGGACGGCGCAGGCTGCGGACATTGCGGGAATTCGCGCTCTGGTCGTGCACGCTAAGGATGAGAATGCGCGCCGCTGGTACGACC
This sequence comes from uncultured delta proteobacterium, assembly GCA_963801665.1. GTDB lineage: Bacteria > Desulfobacterota > Binatia > Binatales > Binataceae > JBARDN01. The sequence goes on from CAWDFL010000001.1 coordinate 586,442, forward strand.
AATTCGATTTCGAGCCGAGCCCAACCGACCCGCTTCACCTGTTCCTCCTGCTCAAGGATCTGAAGAAGCTGCTGAAATAGGCCGCTGTTAATGCGCCATCGAGGTGCCGCTGGAGGTGTCGGGGCGGCGAAGCAGCAGGAAGCTCGGGACCAGGATGATCATCATGATCATCAGCACGCGGTAGATATCGTTGAAGGAGAGCATCGCGGCCTGCGACTGGATCATTCCGTAAATCATTCCAAGGCCCTGCTTCTGTCCGGAGATCATCTGGGGCAGATAGTGGAAAGGAATTGCGCCGGGGGTGTGCACTCCGGCGGCGCTCATCTTCCACGCGTCGAAGACCGAGAAATGTTCGACCAGGTACGACTGATGCGTCTGCTCGTGGTTGACCAGAGCGGTGGTCATGTACGAAATGCCGATCGCGGCGCCGGCGTTGCGCGTCAGGTTGTAGAGGCTGGCGGCGTAACCGATCCGCTCGCGCTTTACACACGATAGAGTGGTCGCAGACAGGGTCGGGAAGATCAGTCCCATCCCCAGGCCCATCACGACGCTCGGCCAGATGACCACCCACATGCTGACCTCGAGATTCCATCCCGACATCGACCACAACGCCACCGCCATAAGAACGAACCCAAGTCCGATGAGCGGGCGCGTATCCAAACGCGCGCGCGCAAGCTGGCCGACTGCCAGCATCGCGACCATCGTGCCGAGTCCGCGCGGTGCGAGCACCAGACCGGCTTTCCATGCGTTATAGCCGAGAAATTCCTGCAGAAAGATCGGGTTCAGCAGCCCGGTGCCATACAGCGCGAAGCTCATCGCGACGATCAGCGAAACCGAAAAGCTGAACACCGGAATTTTCAGGATGCGCAAATCCAGGATCGGTTCCGGATAGCTCAACTCGTGCAGCACCAGCCACAACGTCGCGATTGCTGAGATCGCGGTCGCGTACACCACCCACGCCGAGTTGAACCAATCAGCCCGCTGGCCGCGATCGAGCACGATCTGCATGAGTCCGAGGCTGACCACCAGCAGCAGCATCCCCAGGTAGTCGACTTTGCCCCCGCGCGCGCGATGCGCGCGCAGATATTCGGGATCGTGTACGAACCACGTGACCATCAGGAAGGCTAGAGTTCCGACCGGGATGTTGATGTAGAAATTCCAGCGCCAGTTCCAGTTATCGGTGATCCATCCGCCGAGCGTCGGACCCATGATCGGCGCGACCATCAGGCCGACCCCCCACATCGCCATCGCGAGCTGCTGCTCATTGGGCGGAAAGGTCTCCATCAGGATTGCTTGCGAGGACGGAATCATCGCGGCGCCAGCCGCGCCCTGAATCAGCCGGAACAAAACCATCTGGTCGAGCGATTGCGCCGCGCCGCACATCGCGGAGGCGACCACGAATACGGTGACCGAGGTCAGGAAGTAGCGCTTGCGGCCGAAGCGCGCGGAGATCCACCCGGTCATCGGAATCATGATCCCGTTGGCGACCAGGTAGCTGGTCAGCACCCACGCGATTTCGTCAACGCTGGCGGAGAAGGTGCCCTGCATATGCGGCAACGCGACGTTGACAATCGAGGTGTCGAGCACCTCGAGCGTAGTGCCGAGCATCACCGCGACCGCGATCAGCCATTTGTGCGTCGAGGGTCCGTGCTCGACGTGATCTACTACCGCTTTGGTTGCCGCACCCAACTGATTGCCTGAAGAGTAACCGGATTATTGTAGCGAAGCGCACCCGCCGAGGCATCGGTGCGCGATCGTGTAATCGCACCGTAACATGGCGCGCGGCGGCGCACGGAATTTTTCGTGCGAATTTCTTTGCATGATGATGACTTCGCGAACTTTTGCGGCTACGATCCGTTCATGCGGCTTGCCGCGATCGACGTCGGATCAAACTCCGTCCATATGATCGTAGCCGATGCCACCCGCGAGGGCCGCGTCGAGGTGGTCGATCGGGTCAAGGAGATGGTGCGCCTGGGGCGCCGCTCTTTCACCACCGGCAAACTCACCGACGAAGCGATGGACCTCGCGGTGCGCTCGCTTACGAACTTCGGAAAGCTCGCTCGCGTGCGCAAGGTGGACAGGATGCGCGCGGTCGCCACCAGCGCGGTGCGCGAGGCGCGCAACCGCACCGCATTTATCCGGCGCATCAAGCGCGAAACCGGAATCTCGGTGCAGGTGATCTCCGGAACCGAGGAAGCGCGGCTGATCTTTATCGCCGCACGGCACGCGCTCGGACTCGACGGCGGACCGCATCTGCTGGTCGACGTCGGCGGCGGAAGCGTCGAGCTGGTGCTGGTGCAAGACGGCGAGCCGCTGTGGATGCATAGCGTGAAGCTCGGCGCGGCGCGGCTTGCGGAGCGCTATCTGACCGAAGATCCGCCCAGCCGCGCGCAGCTTCGGCACATGGAAAAGCATATCGAGCACGAGGCCGGGATGTTCCTGCATCAGGCGCGCAAGGCGAAGATCGTCCGAGCCATCGGAACCTCGGGCACGATCAATACTCTGGTCGCGATGGCGCGAGCGGCGCGAGGCGAAGAGCTGGGCAGGCTCCACGGCGCGAGCGCCTCAGCGGAGGAGATTTCAAGCCTCGCGCGCGACCTCGCGTCGGCAAACGCCGCGCTTCGTGCGGAGCTTCCGGGAATGGACGCGAAACGCGTCGACCTGATGCCGGCTGCGGGAGCGCTGGTGGATTTTATCGTGCGGCGGTCGGGAGCGCCGGAGCTGGTCGCGTGCACCTGGGCGCTGCGCGAGGGGCTGATTCTCAGCCAGATGCGCACCGCGTTTCACCATACGGCGGAGGACGCGCGCCGGCGCTCGGTCAAGGCGCTCGCCGCCAGGTTCTCGGGAACCAACGCGCATGGCAAACAGGTTGCGAAACTCGCGCTTAAGCTGTTCGACGCGACCGCGCCGGTTTTGCGGCTGTCGCGCAAGAGCCGCGAGTTGCTGGAATACGCGGCGCTCTTGCATGATGTCGGACACGCGATCGATCATGATCGACACAACCGGCACTCTTATTATCTAATAAAGAATGCGGAATTGTTTGGCTTCGATAGGGACGAGATCGAAGTCGTAGCGCAGGCCGCGCGCGGGCATCGCAAACAGGCGCCCAAGCTCGATTCTCCCGAGCTGAGCGCGCTGGCTCCGGCGCAGCGCAAGATGGTGCGCGCGTTCGCCGCGATTTTACGCGTCGCCGACGCGCTGGACCGGAGCCACTTCGGTGTGGTCAAAAATATCGAGGTGCGTTACTCGCCCGGACGGCTTATTATCGGGGTCGATTCAAACAGGGAAAAAGCGGATCTCGAACTATGGACATGCGAGAGAAGGACGGATCTGCTGTCACGCTTGCTGGACCGCCAAGTGACGCTGGCGCGTTGAGCGCCGCGCAAAATGGGGTCCAACCTGCGGCGTCCGCCGCGCCGCAATCCGCACGCCCGGAGCCGGCGCAAAGCCTGCTGAGCGCGCCGCACGGATATCCGGGCCGGCTTATCGCGGTCGAAGGAATCGACGGGTCGGGAAAATCGACCCAGCTCATGCTGCTGGAGCGATGGCTTCGTGCGCGCGGCTATCCCGTCATCTTCACCGAATGGAATTCGTCGCGGCTGGTGCGGCGGTCGATGAGCCGCGGTAAGAAGAAAAATCTGCTGACGCCGACGACCTTCAGCCTGCTGCACGCCGTCGACTTCGCCGATCGCCTGACCTACCAGATTCTGCCGCCGCTGAAGGCCGGAATGGTGGTGCTGGCGGACCGCTACGTGTTCACGGCGTTCGCACGCGACGTGGCGCGCGGCGTCGATCCGGATTGGGTTCGTTCGGTGTACAAATTCGCGCTCAAGCCCGACCTGACTCTCTATTTCCGCGTGCCGATTGAAGTATCGCTCGAGCGCCTGCTCTCGGGCCGAGCCAAGCTCAAGTATCATGAAGCCGGGATGGACGTGGGCCTGTCCACCGATCCAGTCGAAAGCTTCCGGCTGTTTCAGAGCCGCGTGCTCGAGATTTACGATCAGCTAACCAACGAGTTCGGGTTGCGCACAATCGACGCGACCGGCGAGATCCCGCTGCAACAGCGTGGATTCCGGAAGATGGTGCAGGATGTGCTGCGCGATTACGATCGCGAGCGGGCAAACAACAATCATGCGATCAAAACGCGCTAAGACCTGGTATGGGCACGGCCTGCCCTATCTGAAGGAAAAGCGCCTGCCGGGCCATCTTATCGCGATCGAGGGAACCGACGGCGTCGGCCGCTCGACCCAGATCGATCTGCTGCGTCCGTGGCTCGAACTTGAAGGCTACGCGGTCAGCAACACCGGATGGACGCGTTCGCCGTTGCTGTCTGAAACCATAAACGAAGCCAAGGCAGGGCATCAGCTCACCGTCAACACCTTCAGCCTGCTCTACGCTGCCGACTTTGCCGATCGGCTCGAGCACGAGATCCTGCCGGCGCTGCAGGCGGGCTTTATCGTGATCGCGGACCGGTATATGTACACCGCGTTCGCGCGCAACAACGTGATGGGCGCCGATCCGGACTGGACTCGCGAGCTGTTCGGCGTCGCGCTGGTGCCGGACCTGGTGCTCTATCTCGACATCGATGTCGAGACGCTGATTCCACGCGTGGTGCACGGCAAGGGTATGGATTATTGGGAGTCGGGGATGCATCTGGCGCTCGGCACCGACCTGTTCGACTCGTTCAAGCGCTACCAGAGCAGGCTGATCGAGGAATATCGGCGGCTGGCGGTGGAGTTTGGCTTCGTTTCGATCGACGCGCGCGCGCCGATTGAAGAGGTCCAGAGCGATCTCAAAAAATATATCGCCGACTATTTGAAGATCGCGGAACCTGCGCGTCCCGCTACGGTCTCATCGAACTCCGTCCGCAAGGAATGACGCGTGGAGGCTGACGCCCAGCCGGAATCGCGCAAGCTGCGGCTCGCGCCTGAGGACAGCCTTGGCGCAGCCACGACGAGCGCGCTCGCGTTCGGCGCGGATGCGCTGGAGCGCGAGCGCGCCGCGGCCGCTGCCGGCGAGATCGAGCCGATCCATCAGCTGCGCGTCGCGTCGCGCCGCCTGCGCGCCGCGATCGAGATGTTCTCTGGCGTGATTCACGCGGGACAGGCCGCGCTTCTGCGCCGGGATCTGCCGTGGCTGGCGCAGAGCGCGGGCAAGGTTCGCGAATGCGACGTGATCGGCGACACGATTCGCGCCCGCGCTCCGAAACTCGAGCCGAAGCTGGCCGCGATGCTGCCGCCGCTCTATTCGGAGCTCGAAGTATCGCGCACGCTTGCGCTCGCCGCGCTGGGTGAGGTTCTGGAATCAGCGCGATACACCACCACGATGGCGCGGCTGCAGAAACCGCGGATTCGGATTTCCGCTTCGGCGGCGCTCGGAACGGCGGCGGCGGGAATTCTCGCGCGGATGGCGCGTGCTATGTCGCGAGCGGGCGCGCTGCTTACGGAATCCTCGATGCCCGAGGTCGTGCATCGCCTGCGGGTGCGGGTCAAGCGGACGCGCTACACGCTCGAGATGCTTGGAGCACTCAGCGGCAAGCGTCATCGCAAGGCGCTGGCGCGGCTCGAGGAGCTGCAAGACCTGCTGGGTTCGTTCAACGACACGATCATCGCGATCGCATGGCTCATCGCGTATGCGAACGCCGAGGGCGCGCCGGCCGAGGCGGTGCTCGCAGCCGGAGCGATGGCGGAGTCGCTCAGGCGGCGCGAGCGTAAGCTCGCGCGCCGATGCGTCAAGGCATGGCACAAATTCGAGCGCAGCGAGATCATGAAAGACGCGATCGAAGAGACGCGGCGCCACGGCCATTCGGCGCATCACGCGAAGGCAAACCTCGAAAAGACGGAATCTGAAAAATGATCTTGTACATCTTAAGACACGGAATCGCGGAAGACGCGCCGCCCGGCGGCGACGACGGCGCACGCAAGCTGACGGCGCGCGGACGGGAGAAACTTCGCGACAGCGCGGATGGAATGCGCGCGCTGAAGCTCAAGTTCGACGTGATTCTGACCAGCCCACTCGCGCGCGCCACTGAAACCGCGGAGATCGTCGCCGCGGCGTACGCGAACGACCCCCCACCGCAAGTGGTTCCCGCTCTCGCCACCGGCGTCGCGCCGCAAGAGGCAATCGCGGCGTTGCGACCGTTCGCGAAGCATCGCCACGTCATGATCGTCGGGCACGAACCGCAACTCAGTGGGATCGCGTCGACGCTACTAACGTCGGCGCCCAAGGGCGCGAACATCAGCCTCAAGAAGGGCGGCCTCATCGCGCTGGAAGTTCCGGCGGCTTCCGAGCGCGGCAGCGCGCAACTGCGGTGGATGCTGACGCCGCGCCAGATGCGGAAACTCGGAAAGTAGCGAACACGCGCGGTCGAAAATTCCGGCTATTCCCAGACCTGGACGACGTTCACGCTCTGGGCTTGCACGCGGCGATTGCCGGTCGCTCCCGGCGGTCCGGCATCTGACTCGGCGTAACGATCGACCGTCCAGACTTTGGCTGGATGAAATTTTGTGACCAAGCCGCGGCTGCGCGCGGGACTGTCCATCGGCGCCGACGGGTCGTAGCAGAACCATCGCGCGCCGTCGCCGCCGACCATCGGCATGGTTCCGGTGAACGGCTGGCAAATCGATCCGTCCGCCAGCAGCATCGTCCACGGCTCGGGACTTTCGGAAGGCGGCGTGGGTTCAGGTAACGGCTTGGTCAGCTTGAGAACGAACCCAGCTTGATTGGTCGCCGGATTCGCGTCGCACACCACTTCGTCCCGGAGCGGCGGAACTTGAAAACACGGGTCGTGAATCTCATTGCCGATCATGCATCGCCAGGCGCCGGGGCGCGTCACCGCGATCGACTCGGTCCAGCACGATCCGTCGCGCGGCGTTCCTTTCGGAATCGCAGGCGTAAAGAAGCTCACCTGCGTCTGCGATAGCGCCGTCGCGTCTGCTGCGCGAGCGTGCGGCGTGACGCAGACTGCAATGAGGAGCGCGCCTAATGCGATCAAGTTCGCGAATGGTTTCATTTTCGGTTACCCGGCAACATTTATATCAAGCGACCCGGCTCCCGCACGATCAGAACAGCGGCAGGCGGATGCCCGAAGTCACCATCGCGCCGGTCGCGACGCCCATCAGCGCTTCGCCCGCGACCATTCCGGCGGCGAAGAGCAGGCCCGTGCCACCGAGTTCGCCCTCTTGATGGCCGAAGCGCGCCCGGATCATCGCGCCGAGCAAGATCGCGACGCTCAATCCGAACGGCAGATAGAGTCCAATCGCCACCGGCATGATCGGTGTGCGCCATGTGGAATCCACCGCCGCGAGCACGGTGTCGCTCGCGGCGAGAATCGCGGCCAGTCCTGCGCCGGCCGCGATCGTTCCCCACGGCAATCCGCCGCTGAAGACGCCCTGCGCAACTTTCGCCATCAGGAAGGCCTGGGGCGCCGCGAGCGCGCCGGCTTTGGCGGTGGCGGTGCCCGCGATTCCGTATCCTGCTATGAGCAGATTCAGAATCGGCGCCATCACGACCGAAGCGGCGAGCGCGCCGATCAGCACGCCGATTTCGAGCGCGCGGGGGGTCGCGCCGACGTGATATCCGGTCGCCAGATCGTGCAGCGAATCGCCCGCCATCGCGGCCGCGGTGCAGACCACTGCGCCCGCAAGGATCGCGAGCCGCGGCCCGATGCTCGCGCCCTCGACTCCGACCGCGCGCAGATAAAGAGCGATACCGAGCAGCACGATCACCGTCACTCCCGAGACCGGATTGTTCGACGCGCCGACAATTCCGGTCAGATAGCCGGCCACGGCAGTCGCAAAAAATCCGACTAGCGTCAGAACGATCGCGAGCGACAGGCTGAGCCACACGCTCCCCGAGAGAACCAGGCACAGCGCGAAAATTACCGGAACGACCAGGGCGACCGCGCCGAGGATTGCGCGCGCCGATAGATCGGTGTCCTCGCGCGAGCGCACGATCACCTCGCGCGAACGCAGCACCTTCAGACTGTCCGCGAGCGCCGCGCCAATACGCGTACGCAGCCGCCAGAGCGTGACGACTCCGCCGGTCAGCATCGCGCCGACCCCGAGGTAGCGCACCTGCGCGCTCCACAGTTGCGCCGCGGCAGTCGCGGCGTCACGCGAACTCGCGGCGCCCGCATGCGTTAGCATCAGGAAGGGAATCGCGACGATCCAGGCGAACGCGCCTCCGCCGAAAACCAGGATCGCGATTCGCGGCCCGATGATATAGCCAACCCCGAGCAGCGCCGCCGAAATATCGATCGAACCGGAGAACGCCGCGCCGCCGATCCATCGCGCACCCGATAGCGAAGCAGGAACGATCCCGAGCATGTCCTGCGCGGACTTGAGAATCGCGGCGAGAATTCCGCCGCACGCCAGCGGCGCGACTTGCGCCGTCTCCTGTCCCGTCCGGAGAACCTCTGCGCAGGCAACACCTTCTGGAAACGGCAGACGCTCATCGACAATATACGGACGGCGCAGGAAGACCACCAGCAGCGCGCCCATCGTGCCGCCTGCGGCGCTGAGCGCGGTCACTTCGAGATAAGAAAGCGAGCGGTGATTGCCCAGGATCACGAGCGCGGGAAAAGTGAAAATCGCTCCCGCCGCGACCGCCTCTCCTGCCGACGCTATCGTCTGCACCACGTTGTTTTCGAGAATCGTCGCGCCGCCCAGGATGCGCAGGATCGCCATCGAGATGACGGCGGCCGGGATACTCGCGGAGACGGTCATCCCCGCGTACATCCCAAGGTACGCGTTCGCTGCGCCAAGAATCAGTGCGAGGACGATGCCGAGCAGGATCGCGCGAACCGTCAGCTCGCGAAACGGAGCGGCTGAGGCTTCGGGCGCGGACGATCCAGCAGGAGAGTCGGTTCGCACCGCGCAACTATATGCGATCGCGAGCCGGGGAAAAATTATGCGTGCGGGCAGACCGCGCGCGGACTATGAGTTCGACCGAGGCGACGTAACGCGAACGATTTTGCCGTCGGGCATCTGGACCGGCTCGCCCGCCGCGCGCCATCCCTCGATTCCGTCTTTCATCTCGCTGGTGTCGGTATATCCGGCCGCGGCGGCTCGCCGCGCGGCTTCATCGGAGGCGCCGCACTGGAGATTCTTGCAGTAGAAAACGAGCTTGGCGTTGTGATTGCTCGGCAGCTCATCGGCGACGTTGTAATCGCCCGACGAAGAGAGCGGCCGCGCCGCGGGAATCATTCCGTCGCCCTGGCGAACGCTCGGAACGTTGGCGTCATAAATGCGCACGTGCGAATTCGGATTGGCGATCAGATTAGCCAGATCCTTGACGTGGATGATGTGAATGTTGGCCGGAGCAGAGGGAGGGTTGTTAATGACGCTGCCGATATCGCCGGCGATTGCGGGTGCGGCGGCGGCGAACGAAAGCGCCAGCATCGCGATCGCACCGATGAGACCAATCAATCCGCGCCGGTGAATGTGCATTTGGCTGTTCATTTAAGATACGCTAGCAGACCTCGCGCGCGGGTGAAAATACTCGGCCGCAAAGGAAATCCTCATCATGATTAAACTCTACGAGCATCCGTTTTCTCCATACGTGCAGAAGGTAAAAATCGCGCTCCACGAAAAAAACCTCGAATTCGAGACCGAGATTCCCGACGCATTCAGCGGCGCTCCAACCAAATTCGGCGAGACTAATCCGCGCCTGGAAGTGCCGGCGCTGGTGGACGGGGGACTTGCGATTTTCGACTCGACGATCATCGTCGATTATATCGACGAGAAATGGCCGTCTCCGCCGCTGATGCCGCCCGCGCCGCGCGAGCGTGCGCGCATCAGAATGATCGAGGACGTTTGCGACACCTACTATGAGGCGATCAATTGGGGCCTGATGGAAGTGCGCGCGTGGCGTCGCGCTACCGGTGCGATAGCGGCAAAGCTCGAGGCGCGAGCGACCGAGCAGACCGCCGGAATTCATGCGTGGCTGCAGCGCGAGCTCGGCGCGCATGAATGGTTCAACGGCGCATCGTTCGGCCGCGCCGATCTGTCGGTTTATCCTTACCTGCACGGCTCCGCGGTGTGGGGAATACCGCCAAAGCCAGGATCACCCCTGGCAAAATGGCTTGAACGGATCGAGTGGCGCCCGAGTGTGCAGAAGACCATCGCTGCGGCCGAACAGTTCGCGGGATCAATGGACGCACTGCCGGCGATGCTCGAATCGGGAGCGTTCAAGCGCCAGTACCGGGACCATCGCCTCGAATGGATGATACGCAGCGGCGGAGTCGAAGTCGTGCTCGACGGATTGAAGAAAGGAACGCTGCGCTTCTCGGAAGAAATTCGTTGAGTATGCGGCGGCGCGCGTCGTACGCACGCCGCCGCGCCATCGGGTCACACTCCAAATCTGAACGAATCACCCGACTTCGTAATCTTGCCCGCCGACGGCGTGCCGAAATGCGTGCCGAACACCAGCACTCCCGTATCAGCGTAGCGCTCGCAAAACGCGCGGCGTGTTTTCTTCGCCAGCGGGCCGTCGGAATCGAACGCGTCGTCCCATTCCGGAAACATGCATTGAATCGGATGATGCATCAGGTCGCCGGTGATCACCGCCTCGTGCCCCTTGGAAGAAATCCGCACGCTGTGATGACCGGGCGTATGGCCGGGCGAAGGTTCGAGCCAGACCTCGTCGGTGATCTTGTGGTTCGAATCGACCAGTTGCGCGTGTCCGGAGTCGACAACCGGACGCACCGAATCCTCGACCGGGTCGCGCATGTCGGCGCCGTCGAAGTGCGACCAGAAATCCCACTCGGTGCCGCCGATGATGTACTTCGCCTTGGCGAAGGTCGGCACCCATTTGCCATTCTCGAGGGTGGTGTTCCATCCGACATGATCGACATGCAGATGCGTGCAGACCACGTTGTCAACGTTGTCGCGCGTGCATCCTACTTTCGCGAGGTTGTCCAGAAACGGGAGCTTGAGCTTGCTCCAGACCGGATTGGAACGAACCTTGTCGTTGCCGATGCAGGTATCGACCACGATCCGTTTGCCTTTGGATTCGATCACCAACGCGTGGATGCTCATGATGAGCTTGCCCTTGGCGTCCAGAAAATGCGGTTGCAACCAGTCGGCGTACTTGAGCATGTTCTCGGGCGTGGCGTTGGGCAGCACGAAAGTGCCGGGCCATGGCGATTCGCTCTCGATAATGCGGCTTATCTTCACGTCTCCGATATTCCAGGAATTCATCGCATCCAACCTCCGGCGGTGGCGTCTTAGAAGTTCGGGGCGGAATCTACCGCGATTCGGCGCATCGCGCCAAACGCCCTGAATGGACTATATTCCTGTCAGCGCCGCTGTCGCTATTGACAGTGTGTCGGTAATGAATTTTATTTGACGCTCTTGTTCGGAGAATCTCACTGAAACCTCCACGTTTTACATACGCGTGTCCAAAGACGCTCGACGACGCGATGCGGATGCTGGCTGAGGAGCCGAGTGCGAAAATCCTGGCGGGCGGACAAAGCCTGATGCCGATGCTGAATCTGCGCGTGGCTGCGCCCTCGTCGCTGGTTGATATCAACCGGATCGCGGAACTCTCTTTCATAACTATAGAGCGCGGCGAGATCAGAATCGGCGCGCTGACGCGCCATCGCACGCTCGAGACCTCGCCGGAAATCGGCGCGGCACTCCCGATACTCGCGCGGGCCGCCGCGGAGATCGGGCATCTCGCGATTCGCAATCGCGGCACGATCGGCGGATCACTCGTCCACGCCGACCCTGCGGCTGAATGGCCGCTGCTCGCGATTCTGCTCGACGCGAGACTCGTCGCGCGTTCGATCCGCGGAGCGCGGACGATCGCTGCACGCGAATTTTTTTCCGGTCCTATGACTTCCGCGATCGAGCCCGACGAAATCCTGACGGAAATTCGGTTTCCGATTGCGCCGCCCACAACCCGATTCGGGTTTGCGGAGGTTTGCCGCCGACGCGGTGACTTCGCGATCGTCGCAGTCGCCTGCGCTATTGGTTTCGACTCGCGCAATCGTTGCGTCTCCTCAGAAATCAGCATCGGCGGCGCAAACCCGACTCCGGTCATCGCCGCGACGGCCGGCGCGGCGCTCAAATCGACCAGCGACGCGATGCGCGCCGTCGACGACGCCGCCGAAATGACCGCAGCCGAAGCCGACCCTTCCTCAGACCTACACGCGAGTGCTGAATTTCGCCGCCATCTGGTTCGCGTGCTGACCGGGCGGGCACTCCGACAATGCTTCGGCGCCGCGCAAGTTGAAGAGGCGCTCGATGCCTGAATCCTTCACCGAGCGCCGCACGATCCGCATCGTCGTCAATGGCGTCGAGGTCGAGCGGGAAGTCGGCGTGCGCACGCTGCTGGCCGATTTCATCCGCGAGGATTTGGGGCTCACCGGAACTCATCTCGGATGCGAGCATGGCGTGTGCGGCGCGTGCACCGTGACGCTCGACGGCCAGAGCGTGCGGTCATGCCTGATGCTCGCGGTTCAAGCGGACGGCTGCGCGCTCGAAACGATCGAAGGACTCGCGTGCAATGGCAAGCTGAGTCCATTGCAAGAAGCGTTTCGAGAGGAGCACGCGCTGCAGTGCGGCTTCTGCACCTCGGGCTTCCTGATGACCGCACGCGAGTTGCTCAACGACGGCCCGAATCTCGACGAGCAACAGGTGCGCGAGGCGATCTCGGGGAACCTGTGCCGATGTACAGGGTACGCGAATATCGTATCTGCGATCATGCGCGCCGCCGCCGCGCGCGGGGCCAAATAGATGGCGACGATGCAGACACCGGCCGGAACGGGCAAGCTGGTGGGAGCGCGAGTGCGCCGGGTCGAGGACGCGCGCGTCCTGCTGGGAAAATCGCAATTCGTCGATGACGTGCGCATCCCGGGGACCGTCTCGATCGCATTCGTGCGCAGCCCGTACGCGCACGCGCGCATAATCAAAATCGACGCGGCAGCGGCGCGGGAAAATCCGGGCGTGCTCGCAGTTCTCACGTACGAGGACCTGCCGGAGATTTCGCGTGCGCTGCGGCTCGAATGGGATCCTGCTATGCCGTCGCCGCCGCACAAGCCGGTCGAATGGCCGGTGCTCGCGCACGGCAAAGTCTGCTTCGTTGGAGAGGCTGTTGCCGCGATTATCGCCGAGGATCGCTACCTCGCCGAAGACGCGGCCGAATTGGTCGAGGTCGATTACGACCCTCTCGACGCCGTCGCCGACATGGAGCGCGCGCTCGAACCCGGCGCTCCGCTGGTGCATCAGGAATGGGGCGACAATATCCTGCAGGCCGCGGGAGCGGAGTTTGGAGCGGTCGCGCGCGCGTTCGATTCCGCTGACGTTGTTATCTCGGAGAGGTTCCTGACGGGGCGGCATGCAGCGCTGCCGATCGAGCCGCGCGGGTGCCTAGCCTCATATGACGTGGGGCAGGATTCGCTGACGATGTGGTCGTCGACGCAGATCCCGCATATCCTGCGCACCAACCTGGCGGCGATTCTTGGCGCGGCGGAAAATCGCGTGCGTGTGATCGCGCCCGACGTTGGCGGAGGCTTCGGCCTCAAGGCTCACGTGTTCCCCGAAGAGATCGTTACGGCGCACGCGGCGCGTATCATCGGCCGGCCGGTTAAATGGATCGAGGATCGGCGCGAGAATCTGATCGCGTCGCTGCACGCCAAGCATCAGATCGTAACCGCCAGCCTCGCGCTCGACCGCGATGGAATGATTCTTGGTTTGCGCGCGCGATGCCTCAGCGATGTCGGCGCGTACACCGAGTTTCCGTTCAGCTCCGGGCTCGAAGCCGGAGTGGCGGCGGCCGCGATGCCCGGTCCCTACAAAATTCCGGCCTACCAGTTCGAGGCGATCTCGATAGCGACCAACAAGGCGACCGTCGGCGCGTATCGTGGAGTCGGGATGCCGATCGCGGTGTTCGTGATGGAAAGGCTGATCGATATCGCTGCGCGACGCCTCGAGATCGATCCCGCCGAGCTGCGGATGCGCAACATGATCCGGCTCGAAGATCATCCGTATACCAATGTCGTCGGCTTCCAGATCGAAAGCGGCAGCCATCGCGAGGCGCTCGCCAAGGCGCTCCAAATGCTCGGCTACGAGAAATTTCGCGCACGGCAGACAGAGGTGCGAACGCGCGGGAGATATATCGGCGTTGGAATCGCGTCGTACATTGAGACCACCGCGCCCAGCACCGCGGGATGGATGATGCTCGGAATGCGGATGGGCGGTTACGAGACCGCGACGGTGCGTGTCGATCGCGCGGGGAAGGTTACGGTGCTGGTCGGAACGCATTCGCACGGCCAGAGTCATCAGACGACCTTCGCGCAGATCGCGGCGGACGAACTGGGAGTTCCGCTCGACGACGTGCGGATCGAGTTCGGTGATACCGCGAAGGTTCCCTACGGATGGGGAACAGGCGGCAGCCGCAGCGCAGTGGTAGGAGGCGGTGCGACGATGAAAGCCTCGGCGGTGATGCGCGAGAAGATCCTGCGGATCGCGTCGCGCGCTGCCGAGATCCCTACTGACCACATGGAGCTGCGCAATGGCGCCGTAGTGCGCCAGTCCGGCGGCGAGATTGTCATGTCCCTCGCCGAGGTCGCGCGCCTGGCCTACCTTCCACCTAGCGGCAATTTTGCCGGCGAGCAGCCCGGGCTCGAAGTGGCGGAGACTTACGAACCTCCGCTGATGACGCACGCGAACTCTACGCATATCGCCACTGTCGAGGTTGATACCGGCACCGGACAGGTGCGGCTGGATCGGTACATCGTGGTTGAAGATTGCGGGACCATGATCAATCCAATGGTGGTCGATGGACAGATTCAGGGCGGCGTGGCGCAGGGAATTGGCAGCGCGATGCTCGAACAGATCGTCTATGACGGCGACGGCCAGATCCTGACCGGCACGCTGATGGACTACCTGGCGCCGACGGCGACTGATGTTCCGCGGGTCGAGATTGCGCATCTCGAATCGCCGTCGCCGTACACGCTGGGCGGCATTAAGGGGATGGGTGAAGGCGGAGCTATCGCGCCGCCTGGTGCGATCGCCAATGCGGTCGCCGACGCGCTGGCTCCATTCGGCGCGCGGGTCAACGAGATTCCACTCACGCCGGAGCGCGTGGCGGCGATGATCGCGAAAACGCGGAGCTCGAAATAACATTCAACCCCGCAATGCGGATATGGAGGACATGTCGTGGCAATCGCAGGATTCGAAGGCACTGAAGCCGATCGGAAGGAAATTATCCGGCTGCACAATCAATGGATGCGTGCGAATGTGAACTTCAATATTCCGGACGCGGTCGGAGTATTCGTCGGCGGAGATGGATTTCACGGTTTCAATCTCAATGGACATACGTACGGCAAGCGCGATGAATGGGTTCAGCTCTGGACGTTTTTGAAGAACGTGATGGACATCGCCGACGTGCGCGACGAGAAAGATCTGCGGGTCAATATCCGGGGCGACATAGCCTGGGTCTCGTTCGAGGCCGATCTGGTTGTGAACGCCCTCAAGAGTGCGGGAGCCGAGTCGGGACTCACCCTTCCCACAGAGCCGATGTCGATGCATTTTCGCGGCAGCGAAGTTTATGTGCGCCAGGATGAGACCGGTGCGAAGAACTGGAAGATGTGGCACTGTCATTACTCGCCGCACGCCCCGGCGGGCGAGCCACGTCCGGCGTTCGGCGACTGAGGAAGCGCGATGGCAAAAGTAAAAGAGTTCGGCGTCGGATTCGAGAATCTGCACGCGCAGGAATTCGTCCGCAGCGCAAAGCTCGCCGAGGAGCTCGGCTTCGGCACCTGGTGGGTGCCCGAAGATTATTTCTTTCGCGGCGCGTTCAGCCTCGCGGCGGCGGTGGCGGCGGCGACTTCGCGAATCAAGATCGGGATCGGAGTGCTCAATCCGTACACGCGTCATCCGGCGATGATCGCGATGGAGTTCGGCGCACTCGATGAAATTTCCGACGGCCGCGCGATTCTCGGGGTCGGCGCGGGCGTGAAGGACTGGATGGAAGGGCGTTTGCACGTCTCGTACACGCGGCCGATGACCGCGATGCGCGAGACGATCGATATCGTGCGCGCGATGTTCCGGCGCGAGACGGTCTCGTATAAGGGACGCGTGTTCAACACCGACGGCGTCAAATTCAGCTTTGCGCCCCATCGCAGCGAGATTCCGATTCATCTTGGCGTGCTCGGTCCAAAGAATCTCGAACTCGCCGGCGAAACCGCTGACGGCGTGCTGCTTAGCGTGATGACCTCGCCCGCGTACCTGGACTTCGCGAACGAGCATATTCGCCGCGGACTCGAGAAGTCGGGGCGCAAGCGCGCCGATTTTCGCGTTGGTGGTTACCAGATTCTTTCAATTTCGGAAAACGAGCAGGAAGCGCGAGATCGCGTGAAGCCGCTCATCGCGATGCTGATAGCGCTGATGGCGCCGCAGCCGGAAGTCCCTATCCTGGCGACTGCGGGGATCAAGCCCGAAACAATCCGTGCGTTCGGCGCGAGCCTCGCGCGCGGCGAAATGCCGGTCGCGATGGTCACCGACTGGATGATCGATACGTTCACGATTGCGGGCAGCCCCGCGCGATGCCGCGAGATCCTGTCCAAACTGGTCGACGCGGGACTCGACTCGCCGGTGTTCTTCGAGGTTCCGGGAATAGGAGCCGAGCAGCTAATCCGCGACGTCCACGTGCATTTGATGCCGCATTTTTTGTAGAACATACGCGAGGCCTCGTGACCCATATGGCAATCAAACCGCCGACTGATGATGAACTGCGCGAACTCGCGCGAGCGAATCAGATCGATCTAACGCCAGCCGAAGTTCGCTCTCTGGGCGCGGCAATCGCCGGGCAGATGCGCGGCTTCGAACGGATCATGGCGATCGCGCCGGAGCAGCAATCGTCGGTGACGCGACATCCGAAACGCGATCCGGGTGTTCGTGCCGATCGCGCCGGCGATCCGCTGAACGCCGTTCTCCGGCGATGCCACGTCGCGGGCGCCGCGTCGGGCAAACTCGCGGGCAAGCGAATTGGGCTGAAGGACAGCGTATGCGTCGCGGGCATTCCCGCCAGCGGCGGATCGCACGTGCTGCAAGGCTATGTCGCCGACAGCGACGCGACGATCGTGACGCGGATGCTCGATGCCGGCGCGGAGATCGTCGCGACCCTCAACATGGACGACTTCGCCCTTTCGGGCGACGGCCTCACCAGCGCCTACGGACCGACCCACAATCCGCACAATCCCGAGCATTGCTCTGGCGGCTCTTCCAGCGGCTCAGGCGCGGCGCTTTATTACGACTGGATCGATATCACGATCGGCACCGACCAGGGCGGCTCGATTCGAATTCCCTCTTCGTGGTGCGGTGTCGTCGGCCTCATGCCAACCTACGGCCTGGTTCCGTATACCGGCGTGATGAGCATCGATCCGTCGGTCGATCATGTCGGTCCGATGGCGCGCACGGTCAAAGACGTGGCGCTCATGCTCGAAGTGATCGCGGGCAGAGATCCGCTTGACCATCGCCAACTACGCGACTTCCCGGTTCCTCAATACACCGCGACTCTCGACCGCGGCGTGAAGGGCAAGCGGCTTGGTCTTCTCCGAGAAGGTTTCAGCCAGCCCGGCGCGGAGGACGACGTTAGCCACGCGGTTCGCGCCGCGGCGGCGCAACTGGAAAAGCTCGGCGCTAAGGTCGAGGAAGTTTCAGTCCCCGAGCATGTCGATGCCGGAGATCTGCTCTTCGCGATCATACCGGAAGGGATGACGCATCTTATGCGCACCGGGCTCGTCGGCGCGCATCACACGGGATCGTACAACGCCTCGCTCGCGGAGTTTTTCGGCACTCACTGGGGCGAGCGCGCGAACCTGGAAGCGTCGTCGGTGAAGTTCATGGCGCTGCTGGGAGAGTTTACGGCGCGGCGCTTCCACGGAAACCTCTACTCGCGAGCGCAGAATGCGCGGCGCGCTCTGACGGCCGCCTACGACGCGGCGCTCGCGAAGTTCGACGCGCTGGTGATGCCTTCGACGCCGATGAAGGCCCGCCGCCAAGACGACGCCACGCCCTACTCGATGATCACCAACACCGCTCCATTCGATTTGACGGGCCATCCGGGATTGAGCGTGCCGTGCGCGATGTCCAAGGGGCTGCCGGTCGGAATGATGCTGATCGGGCGCCACTTCGAGGATGCGACGCTGCTAGAGCTGGCGTACGCGTTCGAGCAGAGCGGTGATTGGCGAAAGCGCTGATAGCGATCAGCCGCGGCAGCACATCTTTTCGATCACGCGCTGCACAATCGAGGGGCCACGCTCGAAGTAGTCGCGCTTAATGTATTCGTCGGGCTGATGCGCCTGATCCATCTCGCCGGGGCCGCAGATCAGAGAGACGATTTCCGACTGCGCGAACCATCCGCCGTCGGTCCCGAACAACACGCCGCCTGAATTCTTCGCACCGGTCGCTTCGAATAGCGCGCTCTCGAGCGGTGTCGCCCGCGGAGAGTTGAGCGGCGGCACCACCATCGGCGGCCGCAGATCGATTACCGCCTCGGCAGTCCTCGAGGCGAAATCGTGGAGGTCGAGCGCGCGCAGGCGGCGCGCCGTTTCGCGGTAGAGCTCGAGCGGATCGGTATCCGGCAGCGCGCGGTAGCTTATCCGGAGCGTGCATTCTTCGGCGATCATGTTGAGCGCCATCCCGCCCGCGATGGTGCCGAAATTCAGAACGTCGTACGGCGCGTCCGGAAAAATCGCGCGAAAAGCGGGGCGCGGTTCGGCGCGGCGTTCTTCCTGGATACGTCCAATCGCGTCGATAACTCGGCCCATCACCGCGATCGCGTTGACGCCAGCCGCGGGCGCTCCGCTGTGACCGCCACGGCCGCGGACCACGATGTCGAACAGGACGATACTCTTGTGCGCGTGGCTGACGGTCCACGAGGTCGGCTCTCCGATCCACGCCAACCGCGGAACCTGCGTCTCGCCGAGAATCTGGCGCATCGCGGGTCCGACTTTCTCCGCGCCAAGGCATCCGACCTCCTCGCTCGCGGTGAATACAAACACCAGAGGACGCTTGAGCTTCGACAAATCGAATTCCCGCACACCGTCCAGACACTCGGCGATGAAGCCTTTCATATCAGTTGTGCCGCGCCCAAAGACGCGATCGCCCTGCACATCCAGTCCGAGTGGATTGCGGGTCCATCCCGGCTGGCCGTCGAATGGAACGGTATCGACGTGGCCCGAAATGATTAGTCCGTCGCCGCGCGCGGGTCCCGCCCATGCAACGAGGTTGGCCTGCGCGACGCCGCCGAGCTCGATCGGTTGAAGCGCGACTGAGAATTTCCGCGCGCGCAATTCCGCCGCGAGATACTCGATCGCCGCGACGTCGCTATGCGCACTGACGGTATCAAACGCGACCAGGCGGCGCGCCACATCGTACAAATACTCAGTCATGAAAATCGGCCTCGCATCGGCGCGTTCGCCGCGCCGTTCGTAGCCTATCACGCCGGATTCGGACGAGTCCCGTACAGCACGCGCATCCAGATCGTAATCAGGGTCTCGATCAGGGTCTGAGACTCGATTTTCGGCGTGCGCTCGAGCTTCTCGTTCAGATACCGCTCGCCCATCAGGACGAGCGCCCGCGAGACTTCGTCGGCGTTGAGCGCGATAGTGCGACCCGCACGCACCTCCAGGCGGATACGGCGCGCGGTGGACTTCGTCATGTGGTCCAGGAACACCTCGTATGCGTGCGCGACCTGACGGTCCTGCATCGCCGCTTCAGCCAGCGCGCGCATCAGATGGCGATGCTCGCGGTAGACGACGATCATGCCCTCAAAGCCGCGCTTGAGATCTTCCGCCGGATCGCTCTTGCTGCTGAACCATCGGTCGCTCATTGGCGACATTTCCGACAGCACTTTCTCCACCAGTTTCAATGCAAGGTCGTAACGATCGCGAAAATACTCGTAGAACGAGGGGCGCGAGAGCCCGGTCCGCGCCATCAATTCGTCCACAGTAATCGCGTGGAACGGCTTGCGCCGCAAAAGCTTTTCAGCCGCCTCGAGAATCTCGGACGTGGCGTCTTCCGGCCGGCGCCTCCTGCGGCGTCGCGTCACGGACACCACGAGACGAAGTTTTTGCGAAGAATTATTGCTGTCGCGAGGTTTGATCAAAGGAGAATCGCAGTAGGGTGGCGGTCTTTTTGGACCAAGCCATGAGACGGTCTATGCTTTACAAGATCGTGGCGCTTATAACAACGAGCCAATCCGATACTATTGTTCCTGCCAATATTGGAGGTAGTCGCGTCAGACGCATTCGACGCGGTAGTATGATTCGGGGATTGCGGGGAGTGCTGTATGGCCAATCAGACCGCGATGACGGAAATCGAACCCACCGAGAGCGGCGCCGCCGCGCCCTTGGCACAACCGGAGGCCAAAACTCCGCCGCGCGCTGGTAAGGAGCCGGTCACCGATCTGCGGCCGGCCCCAAACGATGGCGCAGCGCCCGCGATCGTCAAGATCGATCCGGAGCTGAACGCGCCGGAGCTGTTTCTTAACCGCGAGCTGACGTGGCTGGCGTTTAACCGGCGGGTCTTCGAACTGGCGCTCGACGAGCGCAATCCGCTGCTCGAACGCGTCAAGTTTCTGGCGATCACCGCATCGAACCTCGACGAATTTTTTATGAAACGGATCGGCGGCCTGAAGCAGCAAGTGGTCGCCGGGATGCATGAATTGACGGTGGACGGACGCACTCCGCATCAGCAGATCGCGGAGTGCCTCGTGCAGGCACGCGAATTCGACGCGCAGCAACGCGCGCTGCTCCCGGTTCTGCTTGCCAAGCTGCGCGAATATAGCATCGACGTGCTGTCGTGGGATCAACTGACGCCCGACGAACAGGTGGCGATCCGCGAATCTTATTTCCGCAATATCTTTCCGCTAGTGACGCCGCTGGCGATGGACCCGGCGCATCCTTTTCCTTTCGTATCGAACCTGTCGCTGAATCTGCTGGTCACGCTGCGCGCTCCGGACGAGACCGATACCTCGCTGGCGCGGGTCAAGATTCCGGTCGGCGCGGGAATTCCGCGGTTCATGCGCGTGGACGGCACCGCGCGCTTCGTATTGCTCGAAGACGTAATCGCGCACACGCTCGATCTTTTGTTCCCGACGATGGTGATCGAGGCGTGCGAGTTTTTCCGGGTCACGCGCAACGCCAACACCGAACGCGACGAAGACGAAGCCGACGATCTGCTCGAGCTGATTGAGTCCGAGCTGCGCGACCGCCGCTTCGCGCCGATGGTGCGCTTGGAAATCGTCAAGGGAATGAACCCGGTGCATCGCGGGATGCTGGCCGCCGAGCTCGGGCTCAACGAGCGCGACGACGTGTTCGAGATCGAGGGGATGCTCGCGTTGCGCGATCTGATGGAGCTCGCGGCGGTGGATAATCCCGCCCTACACGATCCTCCGCATCATCCGGTGGATCATCCGCGCCTGACGCCTTCGCGCAGCATCTTTCACGTCATCCGCGAGGTCGGCTCCGTCCTGCTGATGCATCCGTACGAGTCGTTCCCGACCTCCGTGGGACGTTTCCTGCGCGAGGCGAGCGTCGATCCGAAAGTGCGCGCAATCAAGATGACGCTCTACCGCACTTCAAGCGATTCCGAGATTATCGGTTACCTCTGCGACGCCGCGCGCAACGGAAAGCAGGTGGCAGTCGTCGTCGAGCTGAAGGCGCGCTTCGACGAAGCTGCGAATATCCAGTTCGCAAGCCGGCTCGAAGAATATGGAATCCACG
Organism: uncultured delta proteobacterium; assembly: GCA_963801665.1. GTDB lineage: Bacteria > Desulfobacterota > Binatia > Binatales > Binataceae > JBARDN01. The sequence continues at coordinate 608,178 of CAWDFL010000001.1, forward strand.
TCACCTACGGCGTGCTGGGGCTCAAGACGCACTCCAAGGTGATCCTGGTCGTGCGCCAGGACTACAACGGGCTGCGCCGCTACGCGCATATTGGCACCGGCAACTATCATCCGGGTACGGCGCGAATCTACGCCGACTTCGGCATCATCACCTGCGACGACATTATCGGGCAGGACCTCACTCAGCTCTTCAACTTCCTGACCACGGGAAATCGGGGAGGACGAACCTTCAAGAAGATCATTCCGGCGCCGGCGTTTCTGAAGAAGGCGCTGATCGAAAAGATCGAGCGCGAGAGCAAGCTTCATTCACCGGCGTCGCCGGGACTCATTCAGATGAAGATGAATGCGCTCGAGGACGCCGACATCACGCGCGCGCTTTATCGGGCCGCGCGCGCCGGGGTCAAGATCGATCTAATCGTGCGCGACACCTGCCGATTACGCCCCGGGATACCTGGCCTCTCCGAGACCGTGCGCGTAGTCAGTATCGTCGGGCGTTTTCTCGAACACGGCCGAGTCTATTACTTCCGCAACGGCGGTGCAGAGGAATATCTGATCGGCTCGGCTGACTGCATGAAGCGCAATCTCGAAAGCCGCGTTGAAGTTGTGGCGCCGGTCGAGGATCCCGCGCTGCGCAGGGAATTGCGCACCGTGCTGGATCTGCAGCTCAAGCCCAATCGCGCTGCATGGGAGATGCACTCGGATGGCACCTACGTCAGGCTCGCCGCCGATGATCCCGCAAGCAACTGCCAGCAGGCGCTGATCGATCTGTTCGAGAATCGCCAGAAAGAGGAGTCCAAGACGCGCCGTCGCCGGCGCAAAGGTTTCGCGCGCCGAGCTAAGTAGACGCGGGCCTTCGTCACTCGCGAGCCATCCGCTCTCTTTCGGAATGCAGGATATGCAGCGCGACCAGACGCGCGACGAGGATTGCGACATACATCTGTCCAACAATCGCCTCGAGCGCCGACACCGCGCGCGAGGGTCCGATCGCCGGGATGATGTCGCCGTAGCCGAGCGTCGTCAGCGTCACGAAGCTGAAGTAGATGAGCCGCTGGAGTTCATCATGCGTTTTCGCCAAGCTGGCCAAAGTGACCGAGCCGCTGAGCGTAAACGCGCCGGGCCAACCCAATTCCATCGCCAGATACACGAACGAAAACGTGACGCCGATCAGGAGGTAGGCGCAGATTGCGCCACTGATCGTATCGTAGGTTACACGGCCTGGACGAACTACCTGTCGCAGCACTCCTGTCGTAACGAAGGCGAGAAATGCGGTCGTGCAGATTGCGGCGCCGACTTGCAGCGCGGTGCTGAGGCCATAATCCGATAGCCATCTTCCGGTGAGGCCCGGGATCAGGAGCGCGGCGGCGATGATCAGATCGCGCGCGTGTCGCGTGCTCACATAGAGCGCCGCCAGCAACACCGCCGATAGCATCAGGCGCACCAGCGCGAGCGCGCCGCTATGCCCCTCGAAGAACGGGACCACGCCGACCAGTCCGAGCAACAAAACCAGCAGAGCTGTGAACCGGCCGCGAACCAGCGCACCTCGCCATTCGGTCGGAACGTGAACCTTGGCCGTCTTAGCCATCAAGGGTAATGCGCATGTTCGGCATCCTCCTTACATCGGCGCTCGTATCCGGCTCATCCGCCAAAAAACTCGCGCAGCCGTGCGGCGAGTTCTTGCGGCTTTTCCTCAGGAATGAAATGGCCGCAATCCGCGATCGCTCCGCCTGTCGCGCTCTTTGCGACTCGCTTGAGCGACTCGACGACCAATTCGCCGCGGCCACGCGGTCCGCCTCCGCCGAGGCCGAGCGTGGGCATCGGCAGCTTGAACCCTGTGGCGAACGTCGCGCGATTTTCCTCAACGTCGCGGGACAGCGCGCGGTAGAAATTGAATCCTGCGCGCATCGTGCCCGGCTGCGAGTATGTGCGCGCGTACTCCGCGATATCTTCGTCGGAAAATGTCCCCGCCTGATCGATTCCATTCATGAAAAAGAATTCCAGGTAGGTCCGCTCGCGGCCGGTGGTCAACGCTTCCGGAAGGTCGGGCACCTGATGAAAAAGATGATGCCACCGCGGCGCGCCACGGGGATCGAACGAACCCCCGGCGCTGGCGGGAAGATCGCCCGGCACCGGCACATCGAGCATCACCAGATGCGTCACTTCATTCGGATGATCCGCGGCGAGGCGAAATGCGGTCGGCGCGCCCCAATCGTGCCCGACCACGATAAAGCGCTGATGGCCGAGATGATTGTGCATCAACTCCCACACGTCGTTCGCGACCGTCCGTTTGTCGTAGCCGGTTGATGGGCGCGACGAATCGCCTAGCCCGCGCAGGTCCGGTGCAACCATCGCGTACTTGTCCGCCAAAAGCGGCATCAGGCGGCGCCACTCATACCAGGTCTGCGGCCATCCATGTAGCAGGACCATCGGCGCGCCATGCCCCATCGTCACATAGTGGATGCGCACGCCCTTGAGATTTGCATAGTGATGCTTGAATTCGTCCATCGTCGCCGCTCCCGCACGCAAGGTTAGCAGAAACCCGGCGGTGCGGAGGAGGATGGATATTAACAATCGTCAGATCGGAAAAGTTACGAAAGGTTACGAAACGCGCCGGGCCGACCAGCGCGGGGTAAGCATGTTCCAACCAAGACTGGCGAGCGTATCGAGACCAAGGCCGCGCGGCGAAAGCTCGCCGGCGTGAACCGCCAGCAGGCGAGAGAAAATTTGCGGTCGGGCCTCCAGCGCGGCGAGCACCCGGGCGCGTAGCAATCGATGCTCCCCGATCGTAACGAGCATCTTCGACATCACGAGCGGCATCAGAAGGATCTTTGCGTGCGCGCGCTGATAGAGCGTGAGGTCGCCGCACGCCATCGCGTCGGCTAGCGCGAGCGATTGCCGGAGCGCGAGTGAGATACCGTCGCCGGTTATTGAATCAACCGAGCCCGATGCGTCTCCGATCAGCGCGACGCGCCCGTTAGTCACCGCGCGCAGCCTGAGCGAGGCCGAGACACTTCCGCGCACGGAAGTTGTGGCTGGAGCGCCAATGAGATGTCTCGCCAACGCGGGGAAAACGCGAGGCAGCTCCTCCATGCGTAGCGCGCTGCGTGCCCCGCTTATCGCGATACAGACTTCTTCGGGACCGACCGGGGTGACGTAGGCTTGCCCTAGTGGATGCCAATAGACTTCGACGACATCGCTCCACGGCCGCACGCGAAAATGCTGTCGAAAGCCAACTCGACGCGTCGCTCGCGCCGGAGTGCCGATCCCGATCGAGCCGCGGATACGCGACATACGGCCGTCAGCGCCGACTATCCATCGGCACGCGATAATCTGTCCGTCCACGCTAACGCCGCGCTCGGAGATCGCGTCGACGCGGGAGCCCCATCGCAGTGTTACTCCCCGCTCGGTAGCCGCCTGAACCATCGCCTGATGCAGCGCGACACGCCGAATGCCGACTCCATGCCCGCCGGTGAAACGCGCCTCGGCTGTCACGTCATTTTCGATAAAGCGGATTCCCTGGAACGGCTGCGAGGTCTCCGGGTCGATTGATACTCCCAGCCGGTGCAGCGCCGCGACTCCCTGAGGCATCACGCCTTCGCCGCATGCCTTGTCAATTGGAGGACGCGCGCGGTCCGCGAGTGTGACCGAAAGCCCGCGCGCACGCGCCGCGAGAGCGGCGGCAAGCCCTGCCGGTCCGCCACCGATTACGAAGACGTCAGTTGCGCGTTCGGCCGCGCCTACCATCGCACCAGCAGCATCTCGGAGCAGAAGCCGGGTCCCATCGCCAGAATCAGGCCCATCGTTCCGGGCGCGGGCCGGCGATGCTCGATCGTTTCTTCGAGCACGCAGAGCACGGAGGCGGACGAAAGATTGCCGACCTGGCTCAGGCAATCCCACGAAGCTGCGAGCTCGCGATCGCACAAGGCCAGTGCGGACTCGACCGCTTCGAGCACCTTCGGACCACCCGGATGAATCACCCAACTGCCAAGGTCAGCGCGTGCGAGGCCATTATCGCGAAGGAAAGCGTCGACATCGCCGGCGAGGCGGCATCGAATCAGATCCGGCAGCTTTGGAGACAGAACAATCGTGAATCCTTTCTCGGAAATATCCCAGCCCATGATGTCTTCCGTGCCAGGATAAAAAACCGATCGGGTGCTGATGATTTCCGGATGGAGATTCGGCAATCTATCGCGCCCCGCCAGAATCGCCGCGACCGCGCCGTCGCCAAACAGACCGCTGGAAATCAGGTTGACGGTAGAAATGTCGTCGCGCTGGATCGTGAGCGAGCAGAGTTCGACTGAGAGAATCGCCGCAACCTGGTTCGGAAAGCCATGCACGTAATCGGCCGCGCGCGTGAGCCCGATTGCGCCGCCCACGCATCCGACGCCGAATATCGGTGTGCGCTTCAAGTCGGGCCGCAGGCCCATCCGATTGATCAGTTTCGCATCGAGGGAAGGGCTGGCGATTCCGGTGACCGAGACGACGTAAAGCGCGTCGAGCTCGCTGCGCCGCAGGCTCGCTCGTTCGAGCGCGCGATCGATCGCGGCCGCGCCAAGTGTCTCGGCCGCTTCGATCCACGCGGCGTTGCTCTCGCCCCAGTTCTGGAACTTCGCGTAGCGCTCGATCGGATAGGCGAGATGACGGCGCTTGACCAATGCGCGTGAATGCAATCTCTCGATCAATCCGGGCCGATCCAGCTTGGCGCCCCAATGCTCTTTGAGGGCCGCGGTAATCACTTCCTGCGGATACGAGTGCTCGGGGAACTCACTCGCCACACCGGCAATTCTCATGCAATCACTCCGTTTCGGAGACCAATCGCCGCATCACGGATCCAAAGGACCCGCTGTCTTTACGGTAGTCCATATCCCGGTCCGAGTCAGACGAAAATATCCGGAAGAAGTTGCGGCTCGGAATGCAGAGATTCGTTGGGAGACAAGGACTTGATGACTCTGACTATCAAAGACAACGATTCGTTGCGATTTGCTGGTCGCGAATAGAGTTTCAGCAACCAAATGGTTGCGTGAGTATTCGTGGGGCGGCTAGATTTTCTTTATCTGGTGAACGCCCACTACAAAAAGTCACCTGCAGCGCTCGCGAATAGACGCGGTCGATGAACGCTCTCGAAGCTACCGGGCTGCGCAAGAGTTACGGGAGACGCGTTGCGCTCGACGGGGTCAGCCTGAGCGTCGAGCGCGGTGAGATCGTCGGTCTGCTCGGGCCCAATGGCGCAGGCAAGACGACCACGCTCTCGATTCTCGCGACCCTGTTGGAACCCGATTCGGGAACGGTGAGCGTGGCCAGGCCTTTCATCTTCGAGTGATCGGGAGGCGCTGCGGCGCAAGCTCGGATACGTTCCCCAGGCGATCTCGCTCTATCCGACTTTGAGCGCACTGCAAAATCTCGAGCTCTTCGCGCGAATTCATGGCGCTGGCAAACGCCAGGCCGCCGCCGCATCCGCGGACGCGCTCGAGGCCGTGGGCCTTGCACCGCGCGCTCACGATCCCGTCTCAATTCTTTCCGGCGGAATGAAACGGCGCCTCAACCTTGCCTGCGCGATGGTGCATCGGCCCGAAATACTGCTGCTCGACGAGCCGACCGTTGGCGTCGATCCGCAATCGCGCGAGCAAATTTTGCTGACAGTTAAGGGTGCGGCCGAATCGGGCACCGCGATCATCTATAGCACGCACTACATGGAAGAAGTCGAAAGCATCTGCGCCCGCGCGCTGCTTATCGACTACGGCCACGCGGTCGCGCAAGGAACGGTGGCCGAGTTGATCACGCTCGGGGGACGTCATCCGCGGATGGAAATCACGTTTCAGGAACCACCCGCCAGCGGCTGGAGCGCCGGGATCGAAGGAGTAAAGGAGCTCGCACGGGCGCGTATCGACGGCAAATTCGATCTCGAGCTCGCGAGCGTCGCACAAGTAAGCGAAATCCTGGATCGGATTCGCACTACCGGCGGACGCGTGATCGAATTCAGCGTTCACAGTCCCAATCTCTCGGACGCGTTTATCGCTCTGACCGGGCACGCGCTGCGCGAAGACGGAGCGGCGGGACGATAGACGATGCTACGTGCGGTTCATCTGATCTTTCTGAACGAATTTCGGCTGCTGGCGAAGGACCGCATCGGACTCTCGATGCTCCTGCTCGCGCCGATCGTGATTATTGCGGTGGCAGGATTCTCGCTCGGCAACATCTATGGCGCGCGTCCCTCCGCGCACGCATACGACATTCCTCTCGTCGATCAGGATCACGGCCCAGTCGCGCAGGCCGTCATCGCGGCGCTGGCACGCGAGACGGCGGTGAGGCTCTCGATTGTCCCGAGCGTGACCGCAGCACGCGCGATCGTCGGTCATCGCGCCCGCTCTCCGCTCGCAATCGTGATTCCCGAGGGCACCAGTACGGCGCTAACCTCGGCGGGCAGCGCGCAGATTGTGCTTTACGTTGATCCGATTAAACGGATCGAAGTAGCGGGCCTCGAGCTTCGGCTGAGCCAGATGTGCACAGAGATCACGGCGCGCGCACAAGACGCGGCGCGTGCCCGAATCTCCGCCGCGAGTGCCGACCTGCGGTCGCGCGTGCAACGAATCGCTACGCAGGCATCTGTCGCGCAACACGGTGGCGAAACCTATCGCCGCGAGAGCTTGGCGCGACGCGATGCAGCGAAACGCGAGCTGGACGCGCAACTCCGCAGCGCGGTTGCCGATCTGGAAGTGCAGATGCGCGCGGCGGCCGAGCGTTCCGAAGCCGCGACCAAAACCGCGATCGAGAACTCGCTCGCGCCCCGGCGCGACGCGCTGAACGCCGTCCGCGAATACTTGCTCGCGCTGCAGGCGAGCGAGCGCGAGTTCGACCGATGGCTAGCCGACCTCAAAACCGCGGCCGGATCGCACAGCAGTGAGATTCCGCCGCCACCGGCTTTTCCCGCGCCGCCAACCGAGGCGCAGTTGGCTGAGCTATCGAAGCCGCTCGAGATTTCAATCCCCTCGCCCACGCTGCCTGCTCTCGTGCTTCCAAAGCTGTCGATTACAAACGTGGCGATCGCGCCGCTTGCAACTCCCGATTTCAGCGCCGAAATCGAATCCCTTTCGGCCGCTGCGACACCGACGCTTCCGGGCGCTCTGGGATGGAACGAGCTGCCGGCTGGCAGCGGCACAACGCGGGTAAACGCCTTCGATCAATACGTCCCCGGTTTCGGAGTCACTTTTCTGCTCATTGGGATGCTGATGGGAATATCGCTTGGGCTGATCGATGAGCGCGATTGGGGCACGCTTGCGCGACTGCGCGTCAGCGGTGCGCCACTGGCAGGAACGCTCGTCGGCAAGCTCCTGTCGCGGTTTCTGATCGGCCTGGTGCAAATGGTTTTGCTGTTCGCGATCGGATGGTGGCTCTTCGGCATCTCGCTCGGTATTGATCCGCTGATGCTGCTGGTTCCGGCCGCCGCGATCGCGTTCGCCGGCTCCGCGTTCGGCTTGATCATCGCCTGCATCGCGCGGACACACGACTCGGTCATGGCGTTTGGCGCGGTGGTAAGCATGGCGATGTCGGCGATCGGCGGATGCTGGTGGCCGATCGATTTCGAGCCCGGATGGATGCGGGCGGTGGCGCAGTGGCTGCCGACCACGTGGGTGATGCAGTCCTTCAACGATCTGATGATTCGGGGCTTGCCGCCGAGCGCGATCGCGTGGCCGACGATCGCGACCTTTGGCCTCGGACTCGCTTACCTCATCGTGGGAATCATGGCAGCGTCATGGATTTACGACTGAGCGCGGCGTTGGTTGATTACCACGTATCGATGCACGGGCGTTTCTTGCCCGTTCGGGGTGCAGGCGGCGGCGTTGATTTCAGACCGGCCATGATCCATCGGCGCGATTCCAGCGGATCGATAACGTCGTCGATTTCGAAATGCGAAGCGGTGTTGACCGCCTTCCCGTGAGCGTACATACGCGCGACCATTTCATCGAAAAGCGCTTTGCGCTTTGCGGGATCCTGCTCCGCCGCAAGCTCGTTGCGATAGCCCAGCTTGACCGCGCCTTCCAGGCCCATCCCGCCGAACTCGCCGGTCGGCCAAGAGACGGTAAAGACAGGAGCCTTGAAGCTTCCGCCCGCCATCGCTTGCGCGCCGAGTCCGTAGCCTTTGCGCAAAATGATCGTGAAGAACGGAACTGTGATACTTGCGCCGGTCACGAACATCCGTGCCGCGTGGCGAACCAGCGCGGTCTTTTCGACCTCCGGCCCGACCATGATTCCCGGGGTGTCGCACAGGAACAGGAGCGGGATATCGAATGCGTCGCAAAGCTGCATGAAGCGTGCGGCTTTGTCCGCGCCGCTCGAGTCTATCGCACCGGCCAAATGCGTCGGATTATTCGCGACGATGCCGAGCGGGCGCCCCTCGATTCTGACCAGCGCCGTGACCATCCCGAGCCCGAAGTTACGCCGCAGTTCGAGCACTGAGCCGCTGTCAGCAAGTGTCTCGATAACTTTGCGCACGTCATAGATTCGGAGCCGGTTCTCGGGAATTATCGCGCGCAATATCCGCTGATCAGCGCACTCCCATTTGCCCGTCGCTCCCTGAAAATACGAAAGGTAGCGCTTGGCGGCCTGGACCGCGCCGGCTTCGTCCTTGACCGGAATATCGACGACGCCGTTTGCCACCTGCACGCTCATCGGACCGACTTCCTCAGGCCGGAAGATCCCGAGTCCGCCGCCTTCGATCATCGCGGGGCCGCCCATTCCGATATTCGAGTTCTCCGTCGCGATCACCACATCGCAGCATCCAAGAAGCGCCGCATTTCCGGCGAAGCATCGTCCAGAGTTGATTCCGACCAGCGGCACCAGTCCGCTTAGCTGCCCCCAATACTGGAACGCCATGCAGTCGAGTCCCGCGACGCCGATGCCGTCGGTATCGCCGGGACGGCCGCCGCCGCCTTCGGTGAAAAACACGACCGGCAGGCGCATCCGCTCGGCGATTTCGAACATCCTGTCTTTCTTGCGATGGTTCTGCTGGCCTTGGGTGCCCGCGAGCACGGTGTAGTCGTACGACATCAGCACGCACTGGGCGCGCGCATCGTCGAACAGGTCGCCGTTGACGCGGCCAATCCCGGCGATCATTCCGTCGGCTGGAGTGCGCTTGATCAGATCGTCGAGCGCGCGGCGTCGCCGTTGCGCCGCGATGACGATCGACCCGTACTCGATATAGGTGCCGGGGTCGCAGAGATCATCGACGTTCTCACGCGCGGTGCGCTGATGCGTCTTGCGCCGGCGTGCGACCGCGTCGGGACGGGCGGGATCGAGGCCAATCGCGTGGCGCTCCTGCACCTCGGCCAGATCGGGACGGACTCGATCAAGATCGATCTGCTCTGCAGCCGCGGCGGCGGAATCCTCCATATGAGACTCTTCGATAAACAGAAGCGGATGTCCCTCGAATACCGCATCGCCCTTGGCGACCGCGATTTGGCGCACGACGCCGCTAACCTGCGCGGCGATGACGTGCTCCATCTTCATCGCCTCCATCACCAGAAGCTGCTGACCGCGGCGCACCGTATCGCCCTCACGCGTATCAATAGAAACGATCGTACCCTGCATCGGCGCCATGACGGCGACCGTGGCTTCAGGTCCCTCGATCGCGTGAGCCAGCGGCGCGGGTCCGGCGTCAACCGAGGCGGTAGCGGCAGACGCGCCGCCCTCGGTCTTCCCGTGATGTAAGACAGCGAGCGGATCGCTGGTATCGATTTTTGCTCCGGCTCCCGCACGGCCCGCTGACGGTGCCGACGCGCGCTCGAAAAATAGTCGGCGATGCGCGGAAGGCTGCGCACCCGTCAGCTCAGCGGCGTGCTCTTCGATGAAACGAGTATGAGTCCGGTTCGCAGCAAAATCGGGATGCCGCAAAAGGTTCTGGAGAAATCCGATATTGGTCGCAACGCCTTCGATCCTGAATTCGCACAGCGCGCGATAGGTTCGATTGACGGCGTCGGCAAAATCACCGCTGAGCGAGTGCGCGATCAATTTTGCGATCAGCGAGTCGAAGCGCGGATTAGTGGTATAGCCAGCATAGGCGAATGTATCGACGCGCAGACCCGGGCCCGACGGAACCTCGAACACGCCGAGCGTCCCTCCAGCCGGCTTCGCACCGCCGTCCGCAGTCATGGTCTCGGCGTTGATTCGGGCCTGGATTGCAAATCCGCGCGGCGGCGCAATTGTCGCCTGAGTCAGGCCGAGCTCGCCGAGCCGCATCCCGCCCGCAAGCTGCAACTGAACCTTGACGAGGTCGACGCCGGTGACCTCCTCCGTCACCGTATGCTCGACCTGCAGGCGCGGATTCGCCTCGATAAACGCAAACGCCGCATTCTCGCCCGCACCGTCCGGCGGTCTGCTCGCATCAAGCAGAAACTCGAAGGTGCCGAGGCTGTCATACCGAACCTCGCGCGCAATCTTCACGGCGGCGCCGGTCAGACGATCGCGAGTTTCGGCGCTGATACTCGGGCTCGGCGCCACTTCGAGAATTTTTTGATTGCGCCGCTGGATAGTGCACTCACGCTCGTAGAGATGGACCACATCGCCAGAGCCGTCGCCGGCGATCTGCACCTCAAGGTGGCGCGCACGCGGCATCAGTTGCTCGACGTACACGTCGCCGTTTCCGAACGCGCTCCGCGCTTCGGACTGGCATCGCGCAAAAGCCTGCTCGATATCGGCAGCCTGATGAACTGCGCGCATCCCGCGCCCTCCGCCGCCTGCGACCGCCTTGATCATGATCGCAGCACCCTCGCCCAGCGACGCGAAGAACTTCCGCGTCTCATCAAGACTGGTGGCGGCGAGCGTACCGCGCAGGACCGGCACTCCGCAGCGCTGCGCCAACGCGCGCGCCTGCAGTTTGTCGCCGAACAGTTCCAATATTTCGGGCCGCGGGCCGACGAAACAGATTCCGGCGGCGGTGCATCGGCGCGCGAACTCCGCATTCTCGCTCAGAAAGCCGTAACCGGGATGGATCGCGTCGCAGCCCGCATCCTTTGCCGCCGCGACGATCTGTTCGGCGTCGAGATATGCCGCGACCCCGGTGCCGCGCAGCGCCCGCGCGTCGTCGGTCCTGCGGATGTGCAGCGCAGCGGCGTCGTCCTCGGAAAAGATCGCGACGGTGCGGATACCAAGTTCGGCGGCCGCGCGAATAATCCGGATTGCTATTTCGCCACGGTTGGCGACCAGAAGACTCTTCGCAAGCATAGGAACTGCCGTCATCCCTTCGCCTGCCGTATCGGCGTGGTCCGATCGGCGGCGTATTATCCTGATCTAACATCTAAAGCACGCTAGCGACGGTCTTTGAAAGTGGCGGCGGATAGGACCGGATCGGCAGGCGATGGCTATGAAACCGATATTTGCCTACGATGGCTTCCGGCATCGTCATATTCTTCGGATGTTCTTAGGATGCCGGATTGGGGGTACCGTGGATGCGCGACGTCCTTAGGGCCGCTCCAGAGCACGCCCGAGCATGGTTCGCCCGCGCGATGACGTTCGGGCGGACTCGCCGCGCGCGTCGCATCGGTATCGCGATTGTGGTCATAATCTTTCTCTATGGGGCGGCCGGTTTCTTCGCGGTGCCGCCGATTTTGCGCCACATCCTGACCGGACCGGTCGCCACCCAAATCAAGCGGCCCGTTACGGTCGGCGCGATAAGTTTCAATCCCTATACCTTGCGTCTGAATGTCGATCGGCTGCATGTCGGGGATATCGACCCGCAGAAGCCGTTCGTCGATCTCGGACATCTAAACGTGAAGCTCGCGTGGAGCTCGCTATTTCGGCTGGCGCCGGTTGTCGGACAACTCTCGCTCGACCATCCTTCGATCCATATCGTTCGGACCGCGCCGCAGCGCTTCAATTTCTCGGATTTGCTCGAATCGAAAGCTCCTCCAAAGCCGGTGGAGGCGTCCTCAAAGCCGCAGAGGTTTTCGGTCTCGAATATCAAACTGACGGACGGCGGCCTGCATCTGGACGATCAGGTGGTCGGCCAGCAGCATGCGATCGAACATATCCAGGTTGGGATTCCATTTATCGCCAACCTGCCGCGCGACGTCGATATATTTGTCCAGCCGCTTTTACAGATGGACGTGGATGGAAGTCTGGTGCGGATCGGAGGACAGAGCAAGCCCTTCGGCGCGACACGCGATTCGATCGTCGAGCTCGATCTCCATCGCCTCGATATCGCGCGCTACGTCGGCTACGTGCCGCACGAGCTGCCGGTGAAAATTTCGCAGGGAGCATTTTCGTGCGCGCTGCAGGTGCATTTCGTCTCCAAGGACACCGGCCCGGTAATCGCGATTGCCGGCGAACTTGCAATCGACCAGCTCGATGTGCGCGATTTGAGCGACGCGCCGATCGCCGCGCTGCAACATGCGATGACCACGCTCGATGACGTCGAGCCGCTGCGAGGAAGATTCCATCTCGGAAAGATCCGGATAGACGGACTCGCCGCCAACGTCGTGCGCAATCACGACGGGACGATCAATCTGACTTCGCTCAACGGTGCAAATCCTCCTGCAACCGGCGCTGCCGCAACGCCGCAGCCAGTAGCGGCCACCGCCTCATCCACCGCGCCAGCCGCTCCGCCAGAACGTCTCGATCGATTCGTTCGAGATGGCGCAAAGCTCGGTCAAGGTGACTGACAACACTGGCGCGACGCCGGCGATAGTATCGATCACGCCGATTCACGCGCAGCTCGGCTATTTCAGCCTGACCAGCGGCACCGCGTCATCCTACGGTTTAACAGCGAGTCTCGGCGGTGGCGGCACGATCGAGGTCAAAGGTGGGGTCGATTACGCGCACAAACAGGCGACCAGCACTGTGACGATCGATCAAATCGATCTGCCGGCGCTGCAGGCTTTCGCCCAATCGATCCTCACCGCCAAGGTGATGGGCGGAAAGCTCAGCGCCACGGCCAGCGTCAAAACCGATTTTTCGTCCGCCTTCAACGTGCATGCCGAGCCGGCCAGCGTTTCGCTCGATAATTTTGCGCTCAGCACGTCCAACGGCCGCGACAAGCCGCTGCAATGGAACAAGCTCAGCGTCGCGATCGGGCAATTCGATTTGGCGTCGCGTCAAGCGACGATCAACGAAATCCGCACCGACGGAATCCGTGTGTCTGTGATTCGCGAACGCGACGGAAAGCTGAGCCTGGTCGAGCTCTTGGCGAAACCCGCGCCGCCTCCCCGTCCTCGCCGCGAGACGGCCGCCGAAAGACGCGAGCGCGAACGCCTGGAGCGGGAGCGTCGCGAGCGAGAGCGGGTGGAACGCGAACGTCATCGCCGCGAGCCGGTTCAGGCCAAGGCGCCGGCGGCGAAGCCGTGGCAATTCCGCATCGCTTCGATTGCAATCGAAAAGACCGACGCAGAGATCGAAGACGCTTCTGCTCCGCGTGCGGTCAAAATCGCGCTCTCGCCGCTCAACCTCCATCTGAAAGACGTTACCAGCGATTTCGCAAAACCGTTCGGCGTCGATCTCGATGGCTCGCTCAACCGGCGCGGCACGATCAAGGTCACCGGCACCGCCGCCATCGCGCCGCTCAAAGCGAATCTCCGCGTCGTCACTCAGCGCCTCGATCTCTCGCCCGCCGATCCCTACGTCAGCAGCCATTTAAATGCGACCATCAAGAGCGCGCTGCTGACAATGAATGGCGCGGTCGGCGTCGCGCAAGAGCGCAAGAATATTCGAATCACGTATCGAGGCAACGTCACGGTCGGCAACTTGGCGACGCTCGACAAGCTGACCAGCGAGCCGTTCCTGCGATGGCGCGCGCTGAGTGTCAGCCGAATTGACGCCGACATCGGCGCCGGGCCGCCCAAGGTGCATATTGGCGCGGTCGCGCTCTCGGATTTTTATTCACGAATCATTCTGAATCAGACCGGCAAGCTGAATCTGAAGGACATAACCGCCAATCCCAACGCCGCACCCAAATCGTTGACCGAGGCACAGCCGCAAGAGCAGGCTCCTGCGGCCGAAGCGACGCCATCCTCGCCCACTGGGCAGCCAATTCCCGCGGATATCGCGCTTGGACGAATCACGTTGCAGGGCGGCAAGATCGATTACAGCGATTTTTTCATTCAACCGAACTACACCGCGAATCTGACCGGCATCACCGGAAAGGTGGGAGCGTTTGGCACCCGATCGACCAGTCCCGCCAACGTCGAATTGCACGGCCAGGTCAATGGCAGCGCACCAATCGAGATCACCGGTTCGGTTAATCCGCTCGCGCCAACCGCGTATGTCGATATCAAGGCAAATGCCGACGGAATAGAGCTGACCGGGCTGACGGCCTACTCGACTCGCTACACCGGCTACCCGATTACCAAGGGCACGCTCACGGTGAATGTTCACTACACGCTCGATCAGGGCAATCTGACCGCCGACAATCATATCTTCATCGATCAGCTTACTTTCGGCGACCGGGTCGCGAACTCGACCGCGACCAATTTGCCGATTCGGCTCGCGGTTTCGCTGCTGAAGAATTCTAAAGGCGAGATCGATGTGGACGTGCCCGTCTCAGGCTCGCTCAAAGATCCGCAATTCAGTATCGGCAGCGTGATCCTGCACGCGTTCATGAACTTGATCGTCAAAGCCGCAACGTCGCCCTTCAGCCTGCTGAGCTCGGCATTCGGCGGCGGCAAGCAGGATTTGTCGTACGTCGAGTTCGCGCCCGGCTCGGCTGCGCTCAGCACGGACAGTAAATCGCGGCTCGACACTCTCATCCAGGCACTCCAGGAGCGTACCGGCCTGAAGGTGAATATAGAGGGGCGCGTTGATCCCGCACTCGATCGCGAGGGGCTTATTGATCAGGCGATGAAGGCGCAGAAGCTGAAGGACACCGGCGGCTCGAGCGGCGACCTCGCGAGCGTCACGATCGCACCCGCTGAATATGACAAGTACCTGACCCGTGCGTACAAGGCCGCCAAGTTCAAAAAGCCGACCAACTTCCTCGGTCTCGACAAGTCGCTGCCACCGGACGAGATGAAAAAGCAGATGATAGCGGCCACCTCTGATAGCGATCTGCGCGCGCTGGCCGACGCTCGCGCCAACGCCGTACGCGCATACTTGAGCGCGAAGATAGATCCTGCTCGGCTCTTCCTGATCGCACCCAAGCTGAACGCCGACGGAATCAAAGATCAGGGCAAGACCACGCGTGTAGATATGGCGTTGCAGTAGCGCACTACCGGACGGATTTTAGGGCCGCGGAAATCG
The DNA here is from genome assembly GCA_963801665.1 of uncultured delta proteobacterium. Lineage (GTDB taxonomy): Bacteria > Desulfobacterota > Binatia > Binatales > Binataceae > JBARDN01. The sequence goes on from CAWDFL010000001.1 coordinate 623,396, forward strand.
GATTACGTCGTCGGCAATGCGGATTCGTCCGTCCAGTGCCACGCGGCGGAGGCCGGCATTGAATACATACTCGGCAATTGCACCACCGCTGGAATCGCAATCGCCATCCCGACCAGAATCAGCAGAGCGCATGCGACGCGTCCTCGCGTCCCGCCGCTGCGCAGAGCCTGCGCCGTTGCGACCGCAAGCCACGGCAGAAACGGGACCCAGTAGCGCGGCCCATAGCAATAGCCCGGTCCAAAACCAGTGATCGCGAGCACCAAGAGATAAAGAATCAACGGCCACGCCATCCGGCGCAGCGTCGCGGAATCCGCGTCAAAACGATCGAAGGTAAACGCGATCGCGAATACACCGAAGATCGCCCACGGCGCAAAGACGAACACACCATGAGCAGGATCGAGCAACGTGTCGTGCAGCGGCTCCAGATCGCTTGCGAGATACCATGGCTCCGAACCCGAGATCAGCGGAGTTCCGGACAGCCAATAGTTGAACGCGCCCAGTGCCAGCGCGCAGATTCCGAGCACCGCCGCCATCTTGAGCGCGTCGCGAAGACGCCGCTCGCGAACCGCTTCGATCAAGAATCCCGCACCAACCACCGCGAAAGAAGGCTTTATGATCGCCGCGCCTGCCGCGAAAAGCGCGGCGATCGCCGGCCGGTCATCGCTCCACGACCAGATTGCGAGCACCAGGCATAGACCAATCGTGGTTTCCGAAAAGTAGTCGCGGCAATACGACAGCCAGGGACTCGCAAGCAGCAGCGTTCCCGCTGCGAGCAGTGCATAGCCGCGGCTCAACCCTCCGCGGCGCGCCAGGAGGTAAGTCGCGAGGACGCCCGCCCATCCGATCAGCACGAGCACCATTCCGACTTCTGGCTCGACCTGGTCGAGCGACGGATGAAATGGCGCAATCACTGCCGCCAACAGCGCGGGGAACGCGATCGGATGGGCCGGCACCTCGTACACGTCAGGGCCTTGACGAAACTCCGGCTTGGGATTGCGGATTACAACACCGGCGATCGAGTACATCCACAGAGCGTGATCTCCCGTGCGTCGAGCAACGAGAATCGTATGATGATCCGGCAATTGGTGACGCGCCCGCGCTCCCGCCTCGAGGCCTCCTTGCGCGGCTCGATCGTATGCGCCCTGGACCTCAAGGGTATGCGCAAATAGTAAACTATTGATTATGATGAGGTAGTGCGGACAATCGCCTGAATAGGCTTCGCGCGGAACAATCTGGAATCCGCTGCCCGGAGTGTAGTCTATTTCGGTCACACTCCAAATAAACGCCAGAGCTAATCCCGCAAGGACGATCAGCCCGATGTCGTACGAGCGGCCCGGCCGAGGTGTCGCGAAACGCGAGAACGCACGGGCCGCTCCTGCGACTATAAGCGAGCGCGGAGTCCGCGATGATTCGGCACCAGTATTCGATAGGTCTATCGGGCTTGCGCCAACGATCATCTTCTATTCCGTGCGCGCTGCACCTTTTATTGTGTCTATCCGCGCTCGAAGCACAAAATGGTATTTTGCCGGTCTCTCTCGCTCGACTCGAAACCTGAAGTGTTCCAGGCGGGTCCACGCTTCGGCCGCGCTGTACGTATGATCCTTCGGCGGTCCTACCGGACGATCGATTGCCGCGTCCCAATCGATAAACAGCGCCACGCCAGACGGTTTGAGCAGATCTTTAATTTGTCTCAGCGCGTCGTAGCCGAGCTCGTGCAATACGTTGAGCACGAGTATTCGATCGGCGCTTCCTGCGAATCGATGAAGTTCGTCAGTGAGTATTGCCTCCAGATTTTCCAGCCGCTTTGCCTCCGGTTTCGCACGAAGCAACTCGAGCATCCGGGGTTGTTCGTCCAGCGCAACAATATGCAGGTCCGTCCGTCGCTTCGCTATTTCGATCGCGAACATCCCGGTACCGGTACCGAAATCGATCAACAGGCCACTGGGTGGAGTATCAAGCATCGCCAGCACTTGCGCGACAGACAAATAGTCAAAGCGCCGCGGATCGTCGAGAAGCGCCGCGCGCTCAGGATTGAATGCGTCGGGCTGCCGGGCGCCCTCGCGGCTGACGCCATGATGATGAGAATGGTTGTGACCATGACTTCCAGAATCTTCGTCGACGCTCATGCTGATATCTCTCCCGAGATCCCCATCCGCGCCTCAATACCAGACGCGGACGTCGAAGATGAATCGCGGATCATTTACGATTCCGTCTTCGTTGTGTTGCCGTCGGACGCTCTTTCATTCTCCGCGAATCCTTCCGGCTTGAGCCAGAGCTTGTTCATGTCGGTTCCAACTTTCGCTGGGATAGAGAGGACGGGCGCTTTCGGCCACGCGGAGCTTACCATGTCGCACCGATCGTGCAACGCAGCATGGACAGAATTTAAGTTGGGGCGGCGCGGGATTGCGGCTAATGAAAACGGGTTAGCTACTGACCGCGGATTGGTGCCGACGGGAACGAAGTCGGCGGGCTTTTGAGCTGTTAATGCGAACGTCTATGGACGCTCCACGGATTATGCCGGAGTCTTAAGATTGCTGCTCTCCATATGGAAGCAACGATCAGGAGGGCACACGTTCTGTCCTTGGCGGACAATGAATTCCGGCGATCTTAACCGAATTTAGGAGCACAGATTATGACCTCGTTCACGCGTTCACCCTTACGCACGCTTGCCGTTGCGACTTTGCTCGGCTCGCTAGCGCTCGCTTTCCCACTCCTCGCTAACGCCGGCGATTTTGGCGCCTCGACCACTGCGCCCGTGGTACTGGCGCAGGCTGCCGCCGCGCCAGCTACGACGCAACCCGCATCGCTCAACGCCGGTCCCGATGAGGCGGTCGAGGCCCATATCAAGGAACTGCACAACCGGCTCCACATCACAGCGGCCCAGCAGTCTCAATGGGACAACCTGGTCGCGGTAATGCGGAGCAACGCGACGTCGATGGTCGATCTGCAGAAGGCAAGAGGGCAGGACTCCAGCTCGATGAACGCGGTCGACGCTATCAAATCCTATCAGATGGTTATTCGAGAGCATGAAAAAGGAATGGACAAATTCGTCCCGGCTTTTGAAGCTCTCTACAGCACCATGTCCGATGCGCAGAAGAAGACCGCGGATTCAATGTTCCGCGGCAACGTACGGACCGCTTCAGCAAAAGCGAGCAGTTAATTGCGAGGTCGGCCCACGACGATCCGGAATGCGGCGGTTCGCAGAGAATCGCTCCGGCGAATGGAGAATCATTATGGAAAAATTTACGCTAACGAGGATTAGCAACATCGCGATTGCGATCGGCTTCAGCCTCGCCCTCTGCGGCGCCGTGGCGGGCTCGGCTCTTGCCGACGACCATGGCGGCGGCAGGCGTCCAGCCGCGGCCCATGGGGGCGGCCGAGACGTGGGTCACGCTCGCGGCGGCTATCGTGGGCCCGGGCCGGTCAATTACTATACGCCAGGACCCAATTACTACGTCGCGCCCGAGCCGGACTACTATAATTACCCGGACTATGCTGAGCCGGTAGCGCCGCCCGAGGGCATAAACCTTTTCTTCGGCCTTTAGAAAAACGGGCCGATCATTTTTCCGGGCGCTCGTGTGTAGCGGGCGCCCGGCTGCCAGCTCACGTTCCCGCCATCAGCACGCTCCCGCCTGAATGCTCATAGTCATTTCCCTCCAGCATCGGCTGTTTGGCGCGCCCTTCTGCTCGGCTAAAATAAATCGATGAAAGCGATTGCGAGCGTTCTGATCGCGCTGGCTGCGATCACCTTTGGTGCCGGAACCTCGAGTGCGGAATCATGCGGTCCGTTTGGAGACCCGCCGGCAAAAGTGGATCACGGCAGGTTCGCGAGCTTCCTCACCAGGCATTCTCCAATCTGCCGCGGCGGCAAGGTCCTGGGCCCATGGAAAGACGGCGGTGGCGACGATCGGTTCGCCTGCCTGTACGAACCCACCGATGCGGACAAAGACACTCCGCTGCCGCTGGTCGTCTTCCTGCACGGCTCTGTCGCGACCGCTGATTCGATCATGTTCACAGGCCTGACCGATCTGACCGGCAAGGCTGACCTTGGCGGGAAACGTCCCGGCTTTATTCTGCTCGCGCCGCAGGGCCGCTATACCTCACATTTCTATCCCAGCACCGATGCGGACGCATTCGGATGGGACAACTGGTATCGGCAGTTGAGTCCCTCGGGCGATGTAACCGTCGGCGGCACGGTTTACCCCGAGAACGTCGATGCGGCGACGATCGATCACTTCGTCTCCGAGGTGCATGCCACGGGCAGAGTCGATTCGCGGCGAATTTATCTCACAGGTTGGTCCAACGGCGCCGCGATGGCGATGCTGTATGCGATGAACCGTCCATGGGTCGCGGCGGCCGCGGTCTATTCGGCGCCAAATCCGTTCGGTGCATTCTCGGACGCCTGTCCGCAGATTCCAATGGCAGTGAAAGCTATTGAAAACGGCCAGTTGCACGTCTTCAATCCGCATGTTCCGCTGATGCACGTGCGCAATGCCTGCGACATCGGGGGCATCTGTCCCAACGCAAGGATGTTTGCGGCGCGCGTTCGGATGATGGGCGGCAGCATCGACGATGTTGTCCTGGACTCCGCGGGAGCCAAGGTCCCTGCATGCGATCGGACCTGCGGCACTGACGAAATGGCCGACGGAGATATCGGCAGACTCGCGTTGTTGCGCGGCATGATACATCACCTAAGCTGGCCGAAGACTTGGAACGACAGCATGCTAGCCTTCCTGAAGCAGCATCCGCTGAAGGCCGATCCCGACCTTCCTGCCGCAGTGCCGGTGACAGCTGCCGTGCCGTCGATTCCTTTCTGATCCTCTACAGCGAAATCTAAATTCTATTGGCGTCGATGCGCAGGGGTCGCCATAATTCTGAGGAAGGTTGCCTTCTGAGAATCTCTTGAGGTACAAATTCTTCGACGCGATCGCAGGAGTATCGAAATATGAACGGCTGGAAGAAACCCGAGTTCGTCGAGATTAGAATGGACGCGGAAATCAACTGCTATAGCTCGGCGCTCGCCACCGATCCCAGGGATCGGATCCGACCGCGCCCCCAGACCCGCGAGGACGGCGGCGAAACCAAGCAGGAATCCTAAGCCTCAGCCATCGTGCGGGTCCATATTCTCGGTTCCGCCGCCGGAGGGGGTTTCCCGCAGTGGAACTGCAACTGCTCCAATTGCGCCGGGCTGAGGACCGGCGCCATTCGCGCGAAAGCACGGACTCAATGCTCGGTCGCCGTTAGTGCGGACCCCTCGCGATGGACCCTGCTCAACGCGAGCCCCGATCTTCGCGCGCAGATTTTCTCATTCGCGGATTTGCAGTCAAATCACCCCATCAGGGGCTCGGCGATCGACTCGGTTCTGCTTTCCGATGCGGAGCTTGATCATGTCAGCGGCCTGCTCTCGCTGCGAGAGGCGCAGCCGATTCGTTTGTATTGCGCACAAAGGGTTTTCGATTGGATATTCGCGTCGAACCCCGTTTTCGGCGCGTTAATTCAGCCCGAAAAATTTCGCCCGACGATAGTCGAAGATCGCAAAATCGAACCCCTCGGATGCGGTCTCGGTTTCGAGACAATTTTCGTCCAGGGCAAAGTTCCAACCCACGTGAAAGCGCCCGCGAGCTCTGGCGGAGCCGTGGTCGCTTACAAAGTTATCGACGCCGGAACCCACTCGTCGATCCTCTACGTTCCCGCGATCAAGCAAATCGACGACCATTTTCTCGCCGCGGCGGCCGAATGCGATTGCCTCTTGTTTGACGGCAGCTTCTGGTCGGAAAACGAAATGGGGCTTCGCGGCGCAGGGACGCGGACCGCATCGGTCATGGGCCATATCCCTATTTCCGGCCCGGACGGCAGCCTCGCAAGGCTTAGGCATCTTTCGATGAGAAAGGTCTATACTCATATCAACAACACCAATCCCATTCTCGATGAGGCCTCGCCGGAGCGGCGCCAGATCGAGAAAGCGGGATGGGAAGTCGCCGAAGATGGCATGGATTTTATCGTGTGACTTCGGGTGTGAAAGAAATGGAACAAGGTAATCGCTCCCACGCTACTCCCGATTCGCCCGAAGATTTTGTCGCCCGCCTGCGCGCGATCGGAGCGGCCGCCTATCACGACAAGCATCCGTTTCACGTGCTGATGCATCAGGGCAAACTCACGCGGCGGCAACTGCAGGCCTGGATCGAAAATCGTTTCTATTACCAATGGACGATTCCAAAAAAAGATGCGCTGATCCTCGCCAAGGCTGACGATCCTGAATTCCGTCGCGTATGGATCACGCGGATCACTGATCACGACGGGATTGGTGGCAGCGCGGGCGGCATCAGCAAGTGGTACAAGCTGTCCGAAGCCGCCGGTCTCGACCCCGCCGATGTAGCCAGTTTACGTTACGTGTTGCCGGGCGTTCGGTTCGCGGTCGATGCTTACCTGCATCTATGCGCATCGCGCCCGCTGGTCGAGGCGGTTGCGTCGTCGCTGACGGAACTATTTGCTCCCACGTTAATGTCAGATCGTATCGCAGTTCTTGAGAAACTCTACCCATGGCTCGATAGCCGAGGCCTGGAATACTTTCGCGGCCGGCTGATACAGGCGCCCCGCGACTCGGAATTCGGCCTGCAATACGTCGTCGCCAATTGCACCACTCGCGAGTCGCAGGATCGCGCCGCCGATGCACTCACAGTCAAGTGTCACATATTGTGGGGGCTCCTGGACGCAGTTCATTTCGCATACGTAGCGCCGGGTTACTTGCCTCCCCTATGGCACGATCCACGAAAACTTTGATGGACTCCGATGACACCTGGCGGCCGCGGCTTGCGGCGCGCGCACGGCTGAAGTTCGATCAGATAGCGAACCAGGATTTGATTTTGTTTCCCGAAGCCGCGTTGGCGCTCAATGAAACCGGCGCCGCAATCGTGCGATTGTGCGATGGGGCGCATTCGACCAGTGAAATCGTCGAACTGCTATCGAAGAATCACGGCGATGTAGACCGCGACATGCTGATGCATGACGTGATGGGTTTTCTGGACTCGATTCGCAAGCGCGGCTTACTGCAATGACCACGGCGCCGCGTCCATATACGCTCGTCGCCGAGTTGACCTATCGATGCCCGCTGCGATGCGTATATTGTTCAAATCCCATCGATTTCGAACGTTCGCGCGACGAACTCTCGACCAAGGATTGGCGACGGGTTTTTTCCCAGGCGGCGGAGCTGGGTGTTGTGCAGTTGCATCTTTCAGGCGGCGAGCCTGTCCTCCGCGCCGATCTCATTGAATTGATTGAGCATGCGCGAGCCCAGGATCTCTATACCAACTTGATAACCGGTGGCACGCTTCTCGATGAAGACAAGCTACTACGATTTCGTGAGACAGGCCTCGATCATATTCAACTAAGTATTCAGGGCGCGACGCGTGCGACGGCTGAAGAGACCGCCGGCGTACGATCGCACCAAAAAAAGCTCCACATCGCACGGCTCATCGGCAAACTGGGAATTCCGCTGACGCTCAATGTTGTTATTCATCGCCTGAATATTGCCGAGGTGCCCGAACTGATACGGCTCGCGCTAGATCTCGGGGCGCAACGCCTCGAGCTGGCCAATGCCCAATTATATGCGTGGGCCGCTGAGAATTGTGCGGCGTTGATGCCGACCCGCGAGCAGTACGATCGCGCCGAGGAAATTGCGCGCGAGGCGATCGCGAAACATCGTGGCATCCTCGAGATCGCATTCGTACAGAACGACTACATATCGGGCGAGCCTAAACCCTGCATGGGCGGATGGGGCCGCAGCTACATGTGCATCAATCCAACCGGCGAAGTGATGCCGTGTCACGCCGCCTCGGTAATCCCCGGCATGCAGTTCGATTCAGTGCGCGATTTTTCTTTAGAACAGATCTGGCGCGAGTCTCCTGCGATGAATGCATTTCGCGGCGACGCATGGATGATGGAGCCGTGCCGCACCTGCGCCAGAAAAGAAATCGACTTCGGAGGATGCCGCTGTCAGGCCTTCATGCTGGCAGGAAACGCCGCCGAAGCCGACCCGATTTGCCGCCTGTCACCGCATCACAATGTGATCGAGTCGATGCGAAGCAATTCCCGCACAGACTCCGCACTGATGTATCGCGACGTCAAGAACAGCCGCGTATTGCGTCGCTGATTCATGCGTGACGACGGGTGTCGAACGGATTCCTTCCTGATTCGAGACATCAAATGAGGTTGAAAGTGGGAAACGATAACCTGCTCGCCCCTGATGAACCGCCGGCATTTCAGATCGTCCGTGAGCGAGGAACCTCGCCGTATTTTCTCACTTGCGACCATGCGGGAAATCTACTGCCGCGAGCCTTGGGAACCCTGGGGCTCCAGCCGGCCGATTTGCAGCGTCACATCGCATGGGATATCGGTGCCGCTGCACTCGCCGGACGGCTTGCCAACGCGCTCGATGCTTTCCTGATTGTTCAAACTTATTCGCGGCTCGTGATCGACTGCAATCGCCCACTACATTCACCGTCTTCGATTGCGCCGTTCAGCGAATTGACGCCGATTCCCGGCAACCAGCAGATTGCGCCGGGGAATGCCGACGCCCGCCGGCGCGAGATCTTCCAGCCTTACCACGACCGCATCGTGGCCGAACTGGACGCCCGCAAGGCTTCAGCGCGGCCGACGATCCTGGTTGCCGTACACAGCTTCACGCCGATATTCAAAGGAGAACGCCGCTCATGGCACATCGGAGTCCTCTACAATCGGGACGCGCGGCTCGCACGCATTCTGCTCGCGCACTTTCGCGGAGAAAGCGGACTCGTCGTCGGAGACAACCAGCCCTATTCGGTCAACGATGAGTCCGATTATGCCATTCCGATCTATGGCGAAGGGCGCTCGATTCCTCACGTCGAGCTCGAAATAAGGCAGGATCTTCTGGCTGACGATTCTGGTCAGACCGCATGGGCGGATCGTTTGGCGCGCGCCCTCGAGCGCGCCCGCGACTTGCTCAACTGAATTCGGTGACTTCGTCTGTAAAGACCTTGAAGCCGACCAATGTATTAGGGCCGAACGTGCTGGTGATAGCGACATCGGTGGCATCGCGTCCACGCGCGATCAGAACCCGCCCAATCCGCGGGATGTTATTGCGCGGATCGAATGTGTACCATCGGCCGCCAAGATACGCCTCGAACCACCCAGCGAAATCCATCGGACCGTAAGGTGGCGGAATACCGATATCACCGAGATAGCCGGTGCAGTAACGTGCGGGGATGTTCAAGCAACGGCAGAATGCGACAGCCAGATGGGCATAGTCGCGGCACACACCCTGACGATCCTTGAATACCTGCGCCGCGGTTTTCGTGGGACGGGCGTGCTCATAACCGAAGGTTATGTGCTGATGGACAAAATCGCAGATCGCCTGAACCCGCGCCCATCCCGGCGGAAAGCGATCGAACAGGTCCCAAGCGATTGGAGAAAGATGATCCGTCTCGCAATAGCGGCTGCCGAGTAGATAGACCAAGGTCTCGCCGGGCAGGTCCTGGACCAGATGCTGACAGGCTGACGGGACGACTTCGTCGGGCTTGCCACTGTCCCTGACTACGCCGGTGCTGGCGATGCGAATTCGTCCACTCGGTGCGACGATCCTAGTGCACATATTTCCGAACTGATCTTCGAAAGCCGCAACCGGCACGACCGGGTCGGTCGTCATGAAGTCGGGAACTACCAGATCGGCCGCACGCGTGGAATGAATCTTCAGGTTGAGAATCATTGGAGTAGGCTGCGGAAGGTCGTAAATCAACTCGTAGCCAACTCTAATTTGCATGCTCTAAGCCCTTGATCTGATCACAAGATCGATGGACCTGTGCCACCCCCACCGCACGCCATGCCTGCAAATATGCATGAGTCAGGCCGATCGAGATTAGACAAAGGGGCCGCCGATTACCGCAAATCTTGAGCGGTAGGATGTCAAGCTGCCTCGCACGAAACCGTGCGCCCATTAAATAGGCAAACGGCAACCGCGGGATCTCGACCGCTACCGGCTTTCCTCGTTGGAGTCCGTGATAATCGGTGGATCAAAAGCAGTGACCGGCGGAGGTTCGCCAGAGTATTTCTCTACCTGAACCAGTGTGGTTTGAGCGCTGGGGCCTTGCGCCAGTCGGGAGGTTCCCTTGTCGAGCGTCAGCACGTTCGGGTTGCCGTGCTTGTCGAGACTGCCGATCGCTCCCGGCTCGAGCGGGTCGAACCATGCGCCGGTCGAAATTTGAATCACGCCGGGGCGGATATCGTCGGTCAGAACTGCTCCCGCCAAAATCGCGCCGCGATCATTGAAAACCCGCGCCACATCGCCGTCGCGAATTCCGCGCGCTTCGGCGTCACCGCGGTTGATGCGCATCGGCTCGCGGTCCGCGACTTTGCTCCGCTGGCTGATGCGGCCCATGTCCATCTGGCCGTGGAGCCGCGTTTGCGGCTGCGTGGTCAGAAGATGCAGCGGATATTTGCGCGCGGCCGCGCTGCCCAGCCACTCAGCCGGCTCGAACCAGGTCGGATGCCCAGGACAATCCGCGTAGTTGTAGCTCGCGATTCTCTCCGAGAAGATTTCGACTCGTCCCGAGGGAGTCGGCAGCGGGTTGCGATTCGGATCGGCCCTGAATTGGTCGAAAATCACATGAGGCTCTGACACTTCAGGAACCTCAACGTAGCCGCGCCTCCAGAACTCGTCAAAGTCCGGCCACTCCATGCCGTATTTGATAGCCCGTTCACGCGAGACGTTCGTACATATGACGCAGCCACTCGGTAGTGCCGCGCCCTTCCGCAAACGACTGGCGAGTTCCGAACCGCTCCGCCAGATCGCCGAAGATTTCAAAGTCGTCGCGCGCTTCGCCAACCGGCGCGATCGCATGCTTCATCGCGATGATGAACCTGTCGCGCGCGCTCGCACCGATATCGTCGCGCTCGAGGGTGGTGGTCGTCGGCAGCACGATATCGGCGTGCCGCGCGGTCGCGGTCCACCACGGATCGTGAACGACGATCGTCGTAGGACGCCGCCATGCGCGAATAAGCCGGTTGAGGTCCTGATGATGATGAAACGGATTTCCGCCGCACCAATAAACCAGGTCGGTATCCGGATAGACCAGGTCCTGCCCGTTGTACTGGAACGGCTGGCCCGGATTCAGCAGCAGGTCCGCGATGCGCGCCACCGGGATGAAACTGTGTACGGGATTGCGGCCGGGCGCCAACGTCGGCAGCGGAGCATCCTGCTGCAATCCTGCCAGCCCCTCCATGCTGCCATAACCGAAGCCGATGCCGCCGCCCGGCAATCCGATCTGGCCCAGGACCGCGGCCAGCGCGATTGCGGACCAAATCGGCTGCTCGCCGTGATCGGCGCGCTGCAAAGACCAGTTGACGTTGATAAAGGTTCGCGACGCCGCCATCCGTCGCGCCAACTCGCGAATCTTGCCGGCGGGGATTTCGCTCAGCTCTGCGGCCCACTCGGCAGACTTCGCGACGCCGTCCTCGGCGCCCATCAGATAATCGCGAAAGCGGCTGAATCCGGCGCAGTAGCGCGCGAGGAAGTCCGCGTCGTGCAGTCCTTCGACGATAAGCGTATGCGCCAGCGCCAGCATCAGGGCGGTGTCGCTGTGCGGCCGCGGCGCGATCCATTCCGCGTCGAGGAAGCTCGCCGCATCGTCGCGCATCGGACTGATATTGCAAAATTCGACGCCCGCAGCCTTCGCCGTCTGGAGCCATCCGCGCGTCCGATGCTCGCCCATCCCGCCGGGAGTGACCTGGGTATTGCGGATAGGAACGCCGCCGAACATCACGACCAGGTCCGCATGGTCCGCAATACTCTGCCAGCTGGTGCCGGGACCGTTCATCGCCTGCAGGTTGCCGAGAACGTTCTTGACCAGCACTGCGCCCGCCGCGTTGCTGTAGGTATCCCGCGCCCCGGTGAATCCCCCGATACCGCCGAGGAAGCGCTGGAGATGCGTCCGCGCATGATGAAAGCGGCCCGCGCTGCCCCATCCGTATGAGCCCGCGAAAATCGCCTGGTTGCCGCGCTCCCGAATCACCCGCCTGATTTCATCCGCGATCAAATCGAGCGCGCGCTCCCACGTCACCTCGACGTAGCGATCGCCGCCGCGCCGTTCGCGCGCGCCACCGGGTCCGTTCTCCAGCCATCCGGCGCGCACCGCGGGCCGCGCCACACGACTGCGATGATTGAGCGCGTCGGGAATCGACCGGAGGATCGGCGAGGGATCGGGGTCCTTCGAGAAGCCTCGCGCTTCCGTCAGGCGCCCTTCGATCACGACCGGCTCGAACGCGCCCCAATGCGAGCTGTTCAGGGCGGGCGGTTGAAGAGAAAGATTCTTGGACATCGACTCCGCCGCGAACCCTTTATCCTGCTATGCGTCCCGCGGCGGGATAGCCGCGTTCCTCGCGACGAGCGATCTCGCGACGCACCAATGGGATCAGTTCGCGTCCATAGTCGATTGCGTCTTCGAGCGGATCGAATCCACGAATCAGAAAAGTCGTCACACCAAGATCGTAGTACGCCAGCATCGAGTCGGCTACCTGCTCGGGCGTCCCGACCAGCGCGGTCGTGTTACCGCGCGCGCCCGTCGCCGCCGCGACCGGCGTCCACAGCCTCCGGTCCAGAACTTCGCCTTTCGCCGCCGCGGCCAGCAACCGCTGCGAGCCGACGGCCTGCGGATCCTTCCCCGGCGCACCGAGCATCGCACGCCCGCGGATTTCCCGAATCCTCTCGATGATTCCCTTCGCGCGCGCCCACGCCGCATCTTCGGTCGACGCCAGGATCGGCCGCGTTGACAAGCTGAATCTCACGCTGCGCCCGTAACGCGCGGCGGACGCGCGCACCCGCGCGATCGTCTTTGCCGCCTCGGCCAGCGGCTCGCCCCATAGCGCGTAAACGTCGGCATGCTTTCCCGCGATCGCGATCGCCGCGTCCGAGGAGCCGCCAAAGTAGATCGGTAGATACGGCTTCTGCAGCGGCTTGATGTTCGAGGCGGCGTGCTTGAACGTGTAGTACTTGCCTTCGTGATCTACGGGCTTGTCGGCGGTCCAGATGCTGCGCAGGATTTCTACGTACTCGTCGGTGCGCAGGTAGCGCTCGTCATGCGACAGGAAGTCGCCGTCCTTGCGCTGCTCTCCGTCGTCACCTCCGGAGATGATGTGGACCGCGAGCCTGCCGCCGCTGAAATGATCGAGCGTCGCGAGCTTGCGCGCGGCCAGCGTGGGCGCGACGAATCCCGGCCGATGCGCCAGCATCAGGCCGAGCTTTTCCGTCACGAATGCGGCGTACGATGCGACGACAAAGCCGTCGGCGCCGTTTGAGAAATAGCCTACCAGTATACGGTCGAAGCCGGCCTGTTCGTGGGCTTGCGAGAACCGGCGCACGTAGTCGATATCGATCGCGGGTCCGCGAGGCGGGTGAATTTCCGAGGCCGCCTGCGTGCCGATCATCCCGATAAATTCGACGCTCATCGACCTTCTCCTTTCTCAACCTGCGGCGATCGCTTCTCTCTGCGTGGTTTTCCGGGTCAAGGGCAGCTTGGGAAACAGCAGCTCCGCCACGTAGTACGCCTCTTCCAGCCCGGGATAACCCGAAAGAACAAAGGTGTCGATTCCGATATCCAGATACTCCTCGAAGCGGCGCGTCAGATTCTTTGGATCACCGACCAGCGCCGTCCCCGCTCCCCCGCGCACCAGACCGACGCCCGCCCACAGATTGGGACTGATCTCAAGCTCTTCGCGCCGTCCGCGATGGAGCTGCATCATCCGCTTCTGCCCGACCGAGTCCATCCGCGAGAGAGTCTGCTGCGCCACGAGGATCGCGTCGTCGGTTACGTACTTGATCAATTTGTTTGCCGCCGCCCAAGCCGCGGCTTCGGTTTCGCGCGCTATTATATGCAGCCGCATCCCGAACCGGACCGTGCGGCCCAGCTCGCTCGCGCGTTTGCGTACTCGCGCGATTTTTTCCGCCGCCTGCGCCGGAGGCTCGCCCCACGTCAGGTAGAGATCGGCGTGCTTGGCCGCCACCTCGATTCCCGCGTCTGACGATCCGCCAAAATAGAGCGGAACGTTGGGCCTGCGTTCGCGATCGATGAGCAATCGGCCGCCGATAATTTTCAGATGACGCCCTTCGAAATCGACTTCCTTGCCTTCGAGGAGCGGCTTCCAGACCGTCAGGAACTCGTCGGTAATTTCGTAGCGCGCGTCGTGATCCAGATGCATCCCTTCGCCCGCCAATTCCACCGGGTCGCCGCCGGTAACGACATTGATGAGGCATCGCCCACCGGAGATCCGATCGAGCGAAACCGCCATCCGCGCCGATACCGTCGGCGACACCAGTCCCGGCCGCACCGCCACCAGGAACTTCATGCGCCGCGTCACCGGAACCAGCGAGCTGGCTACCACCCATGCGTCCTCGCATGAGCGGCCGGTCGGCAGCAGCGCGCCGCCGAAGCCGAGGCCGTCAACCGCCTCGGCGACTTGCCTTAGATAAAAGGGCGTCGCGCGGCGGCTTCCCTTGTTGGTAGCCAGATAGCGTCCGTCGCCGTGAGTGGGGATATACCAAAAAACTTCCATCATTGGCGCTCTCTGATCGTTAAGCTTCGCACTAACAGGTCATCCGAGTTAAAGGAGCGCGGACGGAACGACCGTAGAGGGGTCGGCCGTCCGCCCGCGCCCGGGAGGGCCCAATGCCCGTCCTCCCCCGAGGAACGCCCCGTCAGGATGCCGCCGCCGCCGATTCGGACTCGGTCTGTTGCGCGGCGGATTCTTTTTTTCGTATGACGCTGCGGCGTCCGTCGATGCTGACAGGAGCGTCGCCGGCGACCGTCACGCGCCGATGTAATCGCGGCTGGGCGCCGTAGTCATCGATCGCGCGATGCTGCGTGGCGCGGTTATCCCAAATCGCAACGTCGCCGACGAGCCATCGCCATCGCACCGTATTTTCAAGCCGGGTCACGTATCCTTGCAGCAAGTTGAGCAGTTCCCGCGAATCGGCTTGCGGCAAGTCGACAAATTTCCGCACGAACGCTCCGAGCACGAGAGTCCGCTCTCCGGTTTCCGGATGCACCCGCACCACGGGATGCTCGGTCTCGTAGACGGTGGAAGTGAAGACCTTGACGTAGCGTTTCAGCGCTTCGGGACTGCTCTTCGTTGCCGTCGGCACTGAGTAGTCATAGGCGTTGCTGTGCACGGCCCAGAGGTTGTTGACGATTTCCTGGAGCTTGGGCGGCAGCGATTGATAGGCCGCCGCGGTGTTGGCCCACACCGTGTCGCCGCCATGAGTCGGCACGATCAAGGCCCGCAGAATCGACGCCTGCGGGTACGCATCGACAAAGGTCACGTCGGTGTGCCACGCGATCGCGCGATTTCCGTGCGAGCCGTCGATATCCAGAACGACATTGGTGCCCTTCAAGGGGGGAACCGTCGGATGCGGCACGATATCGCCAAGCAGACGCCCGAAAGCCTCGTGGCTGGCTTCGTCCAGATGCCCCTGTCCGCGGAAAAAGATCACTTTGTATTTGAACAGGGCCTGGCGAATAGCCTCGACCGTCGCCGGTTCCAGATCGCCCGACAGACGCACGCCGACAATCTCGGCGCCGATTCGTCCGGCGATCGGTTGAACCCTGAGGCTGCTCTCTTTTCCATTCGTGCTCATTACTTTCTCCTTTCCTGAATGCCCCTCGGCAAAAAATTCGCGTGAAACTATCTTTCAGTCCGCTAATTCGGCTGGCCGCTGTGCGGACGCGCTCGCGGAATCGTGATCCGGTGCGAAGAAAATCAACGACCGCACCTCGATACTCTCGCGCGCCGGCGCATCCGGCGGACTGGTTGGATCGTCGAAGGCGCTATGCGCGCTGAATCGCGCGCGGCCGTCCTCCGCGGAGTCATAACACTTAAGCAGAATCGCCTCTTCGCGCTGCAAATGCGGGAAGAAATACCACCGATGATCCGGGTTATAGGTGAAGGCGTAGGTTTCTCCCACCTTGTCGGGATAGACGAAATCGCAGGCGACGAAATCCTGCGGTGCGATGCTTTTGGAATCGCAAACCGCGAGCGGAGACTCCCGCACCGGACCGGTAATCGGACGCCAGACATTGATCTCGGCAAATCGATGCTTCAGCAGGTCGCCGGCCTCGTCACCGAGATGATCGCTGACGCGGCGGCGTCCGGATTTGGCGGTGTAGTCGTTATGCACCGTGCGGACGGGCTCGCGCGCGTGGTCGACGTTGGCTTGCGCCTTGGGGAGGCATCGCACCTGATGGTCAAACACCAGCACGCGCACGGCGCCGGTCTTTTCCTTCAGGAGTTTTTCGATCTCGGGATAGTAGACTTCGCGTACTTCATCCTGATCGTAAAAATTCTTTACCTTGGTCTCGTGACGCGTCAGCACAAAGCCTTGCTCGTCGAGCGACAGCCTGTCGGGGATCGCTCGAGCGTCGCGGATCGTCACCGTGTGCGGGTCCGGCCGCCGCGTGCTCGGCGTCACTCCCGGCGGAGCCGTAAAAGCGTACGCTACAGGCTTCTCGTCGCCCTTCAGAAGATAGTTGAGTGAAGCCCGGACTTCTCGCGTTGATTCCGGGTTCTTTACCTGAGCTTGCGTGCTTGCCATTTGCGACCTCCGTTTTTGAATCCTTGGAGCCTGTACCTGACGCCCGCGATACGCGAAGAGTTCCTCGCCGACCGCGCCGAGGTCGGCATCGAATTCGCTTGGTAACTCGAACCGCATCGGCTCGAAGCTCGCAAACGATCGAGCGATTGTCTGCAATCCCCAAATTGAGGCCGCCGCATTCTCCGCCCGGCTGTAGTCCAAAGTTTCGCCAGCACCTGAACAGATCTTTCCCCGCCGGAACAAATCAGAATCCTCCGAAATAGGCCCGGACGCGGCCGGTTAGATGCGACGAGGCAATTAAGATCGCGAGCTTCATAGAAGTAAGTCCATCGAATTACTCGACTAATGAGCGACAATAGTCGGATGATGTTTTTGAAGCAAGCTCTCCGGCACAAAAATCTGCCGTGAAAGTCGAAGCGGTATGATGCGCGTTGGGAAACCGTTGCGGCGATGGAGCGCGAAAGACGGGCGCGTCGCGACGCGCCCCTACGAATTCAGGGCGATTGTCTACGGGTATCGCTCGCTCGGCAACCAAGTCGCGCGGACTCCGCAGTTCATGCGCACCGGTCTTCGTAGGGGCGGCTCGCGAGCCGCCCGCCTTTCGCGCAGCCTGTAACTACACGCTAACTTTCGTCCCGCTTGGTGGGTCCTTCGGACCCATGAAGGTCTGGAGGTTGTCGATGAATGGAGAGTTCTTTTCCGTCATCCTGAACGAAGGTTGACCCTTCGGCGTTGCTCAGCGCAGGCTCCGTGAAGGATCTCCGCGAAGCGATTAGTGCGAATAACCCGGGTTGGTTGCACTAGTCGCTTCGCCGAGATCCTTCGCCTGCGGCTCAGGGCGACATCCTGGGAGCATTTGCGAGAAAATCGACAGCCTCGTACTGGCGGCGGGATCAGAGCCGCGCGCGACTATTTTCGCAGCGCCCTGCGCACTGCGCGCTCCAGTTGATCGATCTCGTCATGCGTGTTGTATAGCGCCAGCGACGGGCGCACCGTCGCTTCGAGTCCGAACCGGTCCATCGTCGGTTGTGCGCAGTGATGACCCGCGCGCACCGCGATACCGTCCTGGTCGAGGATCTTGCCCATCTCTTCCGCGGGAATGTCATTGGTGACAAACGAGACCACGCCCGCCTTTTCCGGCGCGGTTCCGATCATCCGCACTCCGGGAATTCTGCCGAGTGCTTCGGTCGCGTAGGCCAGCAACTCGCGCTCATGCCGGGCGACGTTCTCCATTCCGATCCGCTCAAGGTAATCGACTGCGGCGCCGAGTCCCACCGCTGGACCGAGCGCGGCGGTGCCGGCTTCGAAGCGCGCGGGAGGATCCGCGAACGTGCTGTTCGCGAACGTGACGCGCTGAATCATGTTGCCTCCGCCCTGCCACGGCGGCATCTCGTCGAGCAGCGCTTTTTTCCCATACAGAACGCCGATCGCGCTGGGGCCGAACAGCTTGTGGCCGGAAAGCACGTAGAAGTCCGCGTCGAGCTCCTGCACGTTCACCGGAAAATGAGACACCGCTTGCGCGCCATCGATCAGCACGCGCGCGTCGCGCCGATGCGCCATCTGGATCATCTCGCGAACCGGCAAAATCGTTCCGAGCGCGTTGGATACATGGGTCAGCGAGACGAAGCGCGTGCGCGTGCTGAGCGTCTTCTCGAAATCGCTCAGCAAGACTTCGCCGCGATCGGTCACCGGAACCACGCGAATCACCGCGCCGGTCTGCTCGGCCAGGAACTGCCACGGCACGATGTTGGAATGATGCTCGAGCGTCGAGAGAACGATCTCGTCGCCCCTGCCGATAAACTTGCGCCCGTAGCTGCCTGCGACCAGGTTGATCGCTTCAGTGGTGCCGCGGACGAAGACGATCTCTTCCGGCGACCCAGCGCCGAGGAAGCGCTGGACCTTCTCGCGCGCGCTCTCGTACGCGTCGGTCGAGCGGGCCGCAAGCTCGTGCGCCGCACGATGCACGTTCGAGTACTCGTGCGAATAGTATTGCACCAGTCGATCGATGACCGCGTTCGGCTTCTGCGTGGTCGCGGCGTTGTCGAGCCAGACCAGACGCTTGCCATGCACCCGCTCTTCGAGGATCGGGAAATCGCGCCGGATATCGCTCACGTCGAACAGACGATGAGGTGATAACGGCGCCGCGCCGTCGGGACGCGCACCGAGCACGGGCGTCAGGAAATAGTAAGCGGGGGTTCCGCCTTCGGGCGGTTTTCCCGATAAAGGCGTATCGTCAAACAGGCGCGGCAACGATCCGTCGTGAATCGCGCCATCAATTGGAAGCGGCAGCGAACCCAACCCGGGAACCGCGGCGCCTCCGACAGACGCTTCGGGGATCGCGCTCTGGGCGGCAGCGGCGGCGATGCTCGCCGGAGCGGGAATTTGCGACTGATGAATACCCGCGTCGAGAAATGGCGTCGCCGGAATCGGTGCTCCCGGAAACGTCGCCGCCGCGCTGCTGATGCCGGCCGCCGGAGCCGGCAATCCTGAGGTCGATGCGGCAGGATTCGTCGTACGCGCCGCCGTTAACGCGGCCGCGCTGGGAGATTCGGGACTCGGCGCGCCCGGAAGCGCGCCGAGCAGATTGCTCGCGATCCGATCGAGCGTCGCGTCATCGACTCCCGGCGCTCCGGCCGCGATCACGCCCGGAAGCGCGCCACTCGAGTCGGCGCCGTCACTCGTCGTCATGGTAATTGCCTACTTCGACGTTCTCGAGAATTCCGAGCGCGTCCTCGGTCAGCACCGCGGCCGAAAAATACAACGTGACGAGGTACGACGCGGTCGAATAGTTGTCGATACCCATGAAGCGCACCGACAGACCGGGCATTTGCTCTCCCGGAAGTCCCGTCTGATGCAACCCGACTACTCCCTGCTTCGGCTCGCCGACACGCATCAGGAGAATGCTGGTCAGGCCCGCCGATCCCTCGGTGTCGCGGTTCGCGACGTGAGGCACTCGAGACCCGTTGGAGCGGTTGATCGGCAGCTTGTTCGACGGCACCAGCGGGATGCCGCGCCAGGTCAGGAACGGCGATCCAAACATCTGCACCGTTGGAGGCGGGACGCCGCGGCGGGTGCATTCGCGTCCGAACGCCGCGATCGCGCGCGGATGCGCAAGGAAGAACGCGGGCTCTTTCCAGACATGCGCCAGCAGATCATCAAGGTCGTCGGGAGTCGGCGGACCCGAGCGCGTGCGTATGCGCATCGAAGGCGCGGCGGCGAACAGCAAACCGTGTTCGGGGTCGTTCAGGATTTCGGATTCCTCGCGCTCTTTCATTCCCTGAATCGTCAAGCGAAGCTGCTCGCGCAGTTGGTCATAGACGTTGTTGTATAAATCCGTGATCCGGGTGTGCAGCCGGATGACAGTTTGAATCGTCTGGAGCTGGTACTGGCGCGGGACTTCGTCGTAATCGACGAAGGTGCGCTGCAGCTCGGGCTCCTCGCCGACGTTGTACGACGCGATATCGATTCCGGCTTCTCCGGATTCGTTCTGCTTTGCGGGAGATTCCTCGCGCTGGCGGACAACCGCCTGGAAGTTCGCGCGGAGATCGGCCGACGAGTCCAGCAACGCGCGAAACCGCGCTCGTTCAAGAGTCAGGAACACACTCGGAGTCAGCGTCTGCGCGGTGGTCGAATGGCGCCAGTCGTTGAGCAACGCGGTTTCGCCAAAGAAATCGCCGTCGCCATACAGGGCCAGCCGCAATTTCTCGCCGTGCGCGTCCGTGGTCGAGATTTCGACCTTGCCCTTGACGATAATGTAGAACTTCTCGCCCGCGTCGCCTTCCTTGTACAGGTCCTGATCCGCGCCGTGGCGCTCCTCGACCAACAGTCCGGAGATCGCCGCGAGCAGCGGCTCGTCGGCGTTGCGGAGCAGCGACAGGCCGCGCAACGCGTTGACGTCGACGGCGGCTTTGTCATCGACGAGGCTGGTCGGGATACGATCGCTCTGGCGCAGCACGATCCGGCGCCGGTTCACCTGGTAAACTCCCCCCTGGATGTTCAGCCACGGCAAAAGATGCAGCAGCCAACGCGGCGTCTCCGCCAGCATCTGGGGTACGGTGAGAGTAGGATTGGATAGCGTGCGCGCGGCGGGCACGCTGAGCGTGTGCGGAGCTAACGGACGTTGCGGGTCGGGCATTGGATTTTCCTTGGTTATCTGAAGCTTGACTGTTATTCAGTTCGCGATTTTTGAAATGCTGGCGAGAATAAAACCATCGAATGCGGCGAAATATACTCCACATCGCGCGCCGTGTCGCTGGTTGCCGAATCAGATTTACTCACTCGCAAGCGGACTAATATTGCTTAGTCCCTATAGTTAGTAGAGTAATCAGCTCACAGTGAAGTATGTAGTCGAGCAAGTTCATCGGCGGAAGTATATTTATCGCGTGTTCATCTCCCGGAATTGACTCGATTGATGATGGCCAAACGCGCCGTGCGCTTATACAGTCTAGTGGTCCGATGGTTTACTGCGATGCCGGTGTTCGGAAATTGGCAGGCCAAACGGGGTCAAAAACGCCATCGGCAGGATAAGCCACGCGTATAGGAGCCCGCCAAAAGAATTCATCTGTTTCAGATTCCGCCGCCCTCATCGAATGCCTCGCCGCGGGCCAGCGCCTGAGTCACGTTGCTTCCCGGCGGGACGTCGCGCGTGAGCCACACGTTTCCGCCGATAGTCGAACCGCGCCCGATAGTCACGCGGCCCAGGATGGTCGCGCCGGCGTAGATGACTACGTCGTCTTCGACAATCGGATGGCGCTGGACGCCCTTGACCAGCGCGCCATTCTCGCCGACCGGGAATCTTTTCGCTCCGAGCGTGACTGCCTGATAGACCCGCACGCGTTTGCCGATTTTCGCCGTCTCCCCGATGACGACGCCGGTACCGTGGTCGATGAAAAAGTTCGCATCGATCTCGGCTCCGGGATGAATGTCGATGCCGGTCGATGAGTGCGCAATTTCAGCGATGATGCGCGCGAGCAAAGGAACCCCCAGCAGATAGAGCTCGTGCGCGATGCGATGATGCGTCATCCCGGTGATGCCGGGGTAGCAGAAGCGCACTTCCTCGATGCTCTTGGCGGCGGGATCACCCTGGTAGGCGGCCTGAATATCGCCCTCGAGCAGCGCACGGACCTTGGGCAGACGCGCGGCAAACTCGCGCGTGAGCTCGAACGACTGAAGCGCGCGGTTCTCTTCGCTCAGAACTGAGGAAAACTTGAGCTCGCGCTTCACCTGCTGCAAAAGCGAACGCAGGGTCGCATCGAGGGTATGTCCGACAAAATAGTCGATGCCTTCGTCGGTAAGATCGGCGAGTCCGAAATGGGTCGGGAAAAGCGCTCCGAAGAGTCCGTCGAGAATTTCGCGCAGCGCTTCGCGCGACGGCATTTCGAATATCGCCTTGCTGCCGTTGCGCTCCGCGTTCGACCTTCCGCGTGATCTTCGCAGCTCGGCGACTATTCGATCCAGGTCCCAATTCGCTGCCTGCGCGGCGTCGCGGTCGATGCCGGCGGTTTTCACGCTGCCAGCCATTTTCTCGCGTCGGCGACGCCCTCGAACAGCGTGGTGCTCAGGTATCGTTCACCGGAGTCGGGCAATACCACGACGATCGTCTTGCCCGCGTTCTCCGGTCGCTTGGCGATACGAGCCGCGACGGCGGCCGCGGCTCCGCAGGAGATGCCCGAAAGAATTCCTTCCTCGCGCGTCAGCCGCTGCGCATAGTGAATCGCTTCTTCGTTGGTGACCTGTTCGATTTCGTCAACCAGCGACAGATCGAGGACCTCGGGCACGAATCCCGCGCCTATCCCCTGGATCTTGTGCGCGCCCGGCTTAAGCGGCTGGCCCGCCCGCTCCTGCGTGAGGACGGGACTGGCGGCGGGTTCAACGGCGACCGAAATAATGGGCTTGCCTTGGGTTCGTTTGATGTAGCGCGAGACTCCGGTGATCGTGCCGCCGGTGCCGACGCCGGAGACGAGAATATCGATCGCGCCCTGCGTATCGTTCCATATTTCGGGTCCGGTGGTGGCTTCGTGGATCGCGGGATTCGCAGGATTCTTGAACTGCTGCAGAAGGACGTAGCGGTTCGGCGCCGAGGCCGCGATCTCCTCGGCCTTCGCGATCGCGCCGCTCATGCCTCGCGCGCCCTCGGTCAAAACCAGCTTCGCGCCGTAGGCGAGCAGCAATTTGCGGCGCTCGATGCTCATCGTATCCGGCATCGTCAGGGTCAAAGGGATTCGCCGGGCCGCCGATACAAACGCGAGCGCGATACCGGTGTTGCCGCTGGTCGGCTTCGACCAATTCCTTGCCCGGACCGAGCAACCCGCGCTTTTCCGCGTCCCAGACCATCGCGGCGCCGATCCGGCATTTGACGGAATAGGAGGGATTGCGTCCCTCGACCTTGCCGAGCACGGTGGCCGGCGCGCCGTCGATCACGCGGTTCAGCCGCACCAGCGGCGTATGCCCGATCGATCGCGAATTGTCTTCGTACCAGTGTGGCATCGGCGATCTCCTGATTTGGATCAGGCGCGCTTCTCGGGGCGCCAGAAGATCAGGGCGCGGACTTCGATACTCTCGCGCGGCGCGGCGTCGGGCGCGCTGCGTAGGATCCTCGAAGGCGGAATGCGCGGTGAAGCGCGCGCGGCCGTCCTCTTTCGAGTCGTAGCACTTGAGCAGGATCACCTCGTTCTTTTCCAGCCGCGGGAAATAGAACCATCGATGGTTCGGGTTGTAGAGGAAGCGATAGGTCTCGCCGACCTTGTCGCGATAGACGAGATCCGAGGGCACGAAGTCTTTGGGTTCGATCGATCGCGCGTCGCACAAAGCCAGCGGCGTCGATTCCACCGGTCCCCGGATCGGACGCCATACGTTGATCTCGGCGAAGTGATGCTTCAGCCGCGCTTCCGCCTCGGCGGGCGGCAGATGGTCACGCACGCGGCGTGGTCCCGATTTCGCGGTGTAGTCGTTGTGGACCGCCTTGCCGTACTCGCGCGCATTTTTTTCGCCGCGCTGCGCCAATACAAGATTGCGAACCTGATGGTCGAAGACGACGACCTTTTCCGCTCCGGTCACTCCCTTCAGCACCTGCTCGACCTCAGGGTAATAGACCCGCTTCACTTCATCCTGATCGTAAAAATCGTGGACCGAGGTCTCCTGATGCGTCAGTTGGAAACCTTGCTCGTCGAGCGACAGCTCGCCCACGATCTCGCGCGCGTTGCGAATCGGCACGGTATGCGCGACGAACTTCCCCGATACTCGCGGCGTTCCCGGAGGCGGCTCGTACGCGTAGTAAACCGGCTTCTCGCTGGACTCGGCGATATAGTTTAACGACCCCTCGACGGCGCTTATTTTCCTGTTATTTTCACCCAATTCATCGTGTTCAGAGATCCGGTCCATAGGCGTGCGCCTCCTTAAATGAATTAGCCTAGTAAGTTGATAGACTTACAAGATTGAACAATTCGACGCAAGTCGTCGGAATCGCGAGCCGGGGAGGCGCAGCAGTCGATTGGTATTATCTGCTAAATTGGATAACTAATAGATGAGACGACCGGGATCGGAGCTCGAGACCAGATGATTTCACAGAAATCCAAATACGCGCTCAAGGCGCTGACAGTGCTGTCGGAGCAATACGGAAAAGGCCCGATCCTGATCGCCGACATCGCAGCGCGCGAGCATATCCCGCGCAGCTTCCTGGAGCTCATCCTGTTGGAGCTGAAGAATCATCGATTTCTCGACAGCCGCAAAGGCCGCGGCGGCGGTTATTTCCTCGCGAGGCCGCCCTCGCAGATCTCGGTGGGACAAGTGCTGCGCGCGATCGAGGGGCCGCTCGCGCCGCTGCCATGTGCGAGCAAGACCGCCTACCGGAGATGCGAAGAGTGCCACGACGAGCGCACCTGCGCGATCCGCCTCCTGATGTGCGACGTCCGCGAGGCTACAGCCCGCATCCTCGACTCGACCACGCTCGCCGACCTGCTCAAGCGTGCGCAAGTAGCCGAACACGGCGGAGGCGCCCTCAACTTTTCGATTTAGCGCCGCTCGCGGAGATCCGGCGGCGCGCGTGCGTCGCGGCTATCGATTCAACGCAGCAGCGTCGAGAAGACCAGATGCTTAAAGCGCTCGAGCGGGACTGAGCTGCGTTCGGCCTTCGATTGAAGGATTGCGCCTTGCAGTGACGCGACCAGGAAGCCCGCGACTTCATCGCAATTGATCTTGCGCGGCAGCTCATGGGCCTTCACCGCCGCCTTCAAACAATACGCGACCGATTGCTGCATCTCGTCGAATATCTTGACGATCCGTTTCCTGATTACTTCGCTGTGTTCGCTCGCTTCGGCGCTGAAGTTGCCGATGAGACATCCGTTGTGCAAGCCGATCCGACTTAGATACTTGTGCGTGGAATCGACGTACGCGCGCAGACGTTTTAGCGGCGGCAGGGAATCGTTGCGAAGCGTCCTGCCGATCATCGCGCGAGTGTCGCCGAAATAACGCTCGAGCACTTCGAGGCAGAAGGCTTCTTTCGAGGCGAAATGATTGGTGAACGATCCCTGCGGCACTCCCGCGGCTTGCACGATATCGCGGACGCTGGCGCCGCCGAACCCGCGCTCCTGCACCACGCGCAGGCCTTCGGTCAGTATCTTTTCCCGATGCGACGGTCTTGCCACAGCCGCAATATGTACGTTCGTATTTAGAACGTCAAGCAACCCGGAATCCCGCGAGAACTCTCTTCATCGTTTCTCATGGCGATCGCTCGTGGGCAGGCCCGCTCGCGAACGGGCCCGCACGCGGATAGAACTGTTTATGCCAGTCTGCCGCCGTCGACGCCGATCGACGAGCCGGTGATGAACGACGCCTTTTCGGACGCGACAAACACTATCGCCTGGGCGATCTCTTCGGGCGTCCCTACGCGTTTGAGCGGCACGCCCGCGACCAGGCCCGCCTTATTCTCCGCATTGCCGGTGAACCGGTTCAGCATCGCGGTTTCGATCGGACCGGGCGCGACCACGTTGACGCGCACTCCCGACCCCGCCACTTCGAGCGCCGCCGACTTCGACAGCCCTTCGACCGCATGCTTGCTCGCCACATAGACCGACGCACCCGGCGCACCGACGTGGCCGAAGGCGGACGACAGGTTGACGATACTGCCGCGCCGCTGCGGGAGCATCACGCGCAACTCGTGCTTCATGCTGAGCAGCGTGCCGAGCACGTTGGTGTCGAAGGTGGCGTTGTAGCTCTCGGCGGATTGCTCGGTCACAGGGCCCGGATGGCCTTCGGTGCCGGCGTTGTTGACGGCTACGTCCAGGCGGCCAAAGCGCGCGACGGTCTTATCGACCAGGCCGCGGACATCGTCCTCGCGACGCACGTCGGCCGCCACGTATTCAGCCTCGGCGCCCGCGCCGCGGAGATCAGCGACCAGTTTCCGGCCGGCATCATCATGCCGTCCAGAAACAACGACCCGCGCGCCATCGCGCGCGAACGCCAACGCGGTGGCGCGTCCGATGCCGGTGAGCGCGCCGGTAATCAAAACCACGGGTGTGTTCATGAGAGTACTCCTTCAAACAAAGTTAATGACTCACGACCGACCGGCCTCCTAAGATGGACGTACGTATTTTTCGAGTCAAGCACCGCCGCTCAAACGACCGGATGAGACGAGGCATTTTCGATTTTCGAACTAAGCTGGCAGTGCCAGAGCGCCCCAGCTCTTCGACGATGTGAAGCAGAAATGACTGATCAAATTGGTGGAGCTGACGCTCATCTCGCTAATCTGAAAGCCAGCGAATTAATGTTCAGGACATGGGTCCAGGGTTCACAGGAAAGTTGCTTCCGAGGCACTCGACGAGTCTTTCTCCATCCCGCGCTCTCAACGAGGAGCGGCAGTTCCTCCACTCATTTCCTGCCGAGAGCGATGTACAGGCCGACTCTTCCGACGATCGGAATCGATTCAATTACGCCCTCAACGTCTAACGACGAGACCATCGTCTCCAAATTGCTCCACGGTTTCCGAAACCCTTCGAAAGTGGTCACGAAGCCCCTGGATCCGCGCCACGTGTTCCAATTTGTCAGCAGACGCCACGATGGCGCCCACTTCACGCCGAAGGCGATAATTCGCGCTCCGGGCTTCAAGTGAGCGACAACATTTTGCAGCGCGCGCGGCGTGCGCATAATGTCATGCGTGAACGAAAAGAACGCGGCATCCGCCTCTCCCGGAATTTCAGCGTCTTCGACCGGTGAATTGAGCAGCAGCATGTTATGCCAACCACTACGCTCCACTAGAGAGCGGGCTACAGCCAGTTGCTCCGGACTCTGTTCGATTCCAATGACGCGTCCCTCCGGACCGACGGCATTTTGCAGCTCCGCGAAGCTGAGACCACTTCCACATCCAACGTCCAGAACGGTTTCCCCCTTTTTCAAAGCAAGCTTGGCGATACACTGTTTTCGGAGATTCAAGTACCGCTCTAATCTTCGCTGCTGCCAGGAACCGCCAGCAGCTCGTGGCGCACCATCGTAGACGGTACGAGCCCGTTCCGCCCGATATTTTCTCAATGCAGATTCGCGGTTAGGCATTACAGCTTCTCCGAATATGCGACTGTTAAGCTCATACACTTCTTAGTTATTTATCTAACGGGAGATCCCTCGCAAGGCCTCTGCGAACGCCTGGCCTCCGCCGCAAATCTCGGTGGGACAAGTGCTGCGCGCGATCGAGGGTCCGCTCGCGCCGCTGCCCTCTGCGAGCAAGACCACCTACCGCGGATGCGAAGAATGCCACGACGAGCGCATCTGCGCGATCCGCCGACGCCCTCTAATGGCGCCAAACGTGAGGGCTGATTCTGTTGGTGGAGCTGACGCGGATCGAACGCGCGACCTCCTGAATGCCATTCAGGCGCTCTCCCAGCTGAGCTACAGCCCCACCGATGACGGGAAGATGCGGATTTTCAGCTAATCCGATGCGCGACGCTTAGTCAACGACGCCGACGGCTCGGCGGTCAGTTCGACGGGCCGCTGATCCTCTTTCAAGGCCGGCGTCATTCGCGGTCCATTGTTGCAGCGCGTTCCAAGACTGTCATTCCCGCGCGTGGCTGCCGCGCGAGGAATCCCGTTCTTGCTGGCTCATCTGCTTCTCGCCAGTGAGTGCAGGAGCGCCTCGGGATTCCTCACGCGCGGCAGCCACGCGCGCGGGAATGACACCGTCAATTCTTAGACTGACCCACTCCCCGGGGCTCGGCGGCCCACGCGGCGCTTAGTTCGTCGAGAAATTTCAGGGCTTGCCGCCTGCTTCCTTCTATGAGGTTCACCGCAGCAGGGCGGCCCTTGGCGCGATCCGTCCGCGACTCCCAATGCCAGACGTGAATCAGACAATCGATTTGCCGCATCTTTTCGCGCGGCGTGCGCGCTTGTTCCCATCGATGCATAAACTCGACGAGGGCTTCCGTCAGTCCGCGCGCGTAGAGTTCGAGATGGCGGTAACTCTTTTGATAATCCGGCCACGCGCATTCCCATCCGCACTTTTCGCAGATGAGCATCTGATTTTTGTCGTCGCGGCGGCGTGTGATCGTTGCCGCGCAGCTCGGGCATCTGATACGGCCCTCGGCGGCGTCCGAAACGATCAGGATATCGCGGCATCGGCAGTAGAGCGTGGTGCCGACGTCGTCGAGCAGCTCCGCATCGAGGATTCCGCGAGCCTCGCTTTCATATAGGCGGCGGAGTTTTTCGGGACGGACGCGCGGAGCCCATCGGATTGGCGCGGGCGTTTTAGCCGAGGGCATAGAGCGCGGCCGCGTTTTCGGCGACCATCATTCGGATCTCGCTGTCGGGCACGCCCTCGAAGTCGCGTGCGATCACCTCGCGCGAGTTGGGCCAGGTCGAATCTGAATGCGGAAAATCCGACGCCCACATCAGCGAGCCGGCGCCGACGAAATCACGCGTGATTACTCCCACTCGATCATCCTGAAACGTGGCGTGGATCTGGCGGCGGAAATAGAAGCTGGGCGGATTCGGAATCGGGTCGCGTTCGAGGTAGCGGTACTTCTCGAACGCGTGATCCATCCGCTGCAGAAAGTGCGCGATCCATCCGATGTCGTTTTCCACCGAGACGATTTTGAGCCGCGGATAACGCTCGAGCGCGCCGCCGAAAATCAGTTCGGTCAGCGAGCGCTCGACCGAATGGTGCAGCGCCGGGTAGCCCTTCATCACGCTGTGGAAGTCGCTGCCGCCGCGGCGCTCGGTGAGGATATGCAGGCTTATCGGCAGCGCGTGATCCTGCGCCGCAGCCCAGAACGGATCGTACGACTTATCGCTGTAGGGTTTCTCGGCCGGCGCGGAGCCCCAGATCATCGCGCCGCGAAGGCCTTTTTGCGCCGCGTGTTCGAGCTCCGCGATTCCCGCGCTCGGCTCGTCGAGCGAGATCATCGCCACTCCCGCGAGGCGGCGCGGACTGTGCGCGCAGTAGTCGGCCAGCCAATCGTTGTACGCGCGAAAGCTCGCCGCGCGCAGCTCGCCGTCTTCGAGCTGAAACAGGCGCATCCCGAGGCTCGGGTAGAGAACCTCGCCGACCACGCCGTCACGCTCCTGATCCTTAATTCGCTCGACCGGATCCCATGCTGACGGTCGCACGCCCGGATATCCCGCGGCCATCGCGGCGCCGAACTCCTTGGGATCGACGCCGGCGACGGCGAAGCCCGCGACCGGAAACGGGCGGAGTCCTTCGGCGACGAAAAAATCGCCCTCGTAGTCGCCCGCGGGCTTGACCACGCGCGGCGCGCGGTCGCCGAAGCGGCGATCCATCCGCGCGGTCCATACGTCGGCGGGCTCGATCACGTGCGAGTCGGCGGAAAAGATTCTTTCGGGAATCATCGCGGGCGGCCTCCTTCGATCGCGAAGGGTCTATCGCCCGTTTAACGCCGTGCCAAACTGCGCGTCAAGCGCGGCCGACTACGGATTGAACTGGTTGACGAATCCCGAATACTGGAATTGCGATCCTTAGCGCCTGAAGGCCGAGTGTGAACCTGAGACACTGGCGCGCGGTGACGCGTCAGGCTCGCGCGCTGGGACCGTGTGCGCGCTCGAGCAGCTCGCGCGCGGCGCGGCGGAACTTCTCGCTCGAGGCCTCTCCGCCGAGCATCCGTGCGAGTTCCTCGGCGCGCGCGGACTCGGGCAATACGGCGACGCGGCTGCGGGTCGAGCCGCGGCGCTCTTCTTTCTCGACGTGGAAATGGGTCTCGGCGAAAGCCGCAATCTGCGCCAGATGGGTGACGCACAAAATCTGATTATAGCGCGCGAGCTGGCCGAGCTTGCGCCCGACCACGCTCGCGACTTCGCCGCCGATTCCGGCGTCCACCTCGTCAAAAATCATGGTCGCGACGCCGCGCTGCTGCGCTTCGAGCCGCTTCAGCGCGAGCATCACGCGTGAAAGCTCTCCACCCGACGCGATTTTCGCAAGCGGCATCGGCGGCTGCCCAAGATTGGGCGCGATATGAAACTCGACCGCGTCGGAGCGCCGGCCGCGCCCAGGCGCGCGCCCTCATGAGTGAACGCGGCTTCGTCGGCGCCGAGCGGGGCAAGGCGCGGCTCGAATCCGGGCGAGCGCATCCCGAGCGACTTGAGCTCGGTTTCCATCTTGCGCTTGAGCTCCGCGGCGGCTGCGGCGCGGCGGGCGCTGAGCTGCTTCGCGCGCGCGGCGAGATCGTCCAGCGCGAGGGCGAGTGCACGCTCGGCACCGGCTTTTGATTCGGCGACATTTTCCAGCTCCGCGATTTCGCCGCGCGCGCGGACGAGCGTCTCGAGCGCGCTGTCGATCGAACCGCCGTACTTGCGCTTGAGCCGCGCAAGCTCCTGGAGCCGGTTGTCGATTTCTTCCAGACGCGCGGGATCGGCCTCGATTCTGCCCGCGTATGCAGACAAGGCGCGGGCCGCCTCCTCCAGATTCGCGCGCGCGGTCTTGATCATTTCGAGCGGCTCGCCGAGCTTGGCGTCGAGGCCTACCGCGTCGATCAAGCGCATCTCGGCAGCCGCTACCGCATCGACGGCAGCGCCCTCCGCGCCGTACAGCGACGCTTCCACTTCGGATGCGGCAGCAGCGAGGCGCGAGGCGTTGGCGAGCACTACGCGCTCGGCGGCGAGCGCCTTGTCCTCGCCCGGCGACAGCGCGGCGCGATCGAGCTCGGTCAGCCGGAAGCGCGCGAGTTCGAGCAGGTCCGCGCGCTCGCGTTCGCGGCGTCCAAGTTCGGCGAGACGGCTTTCAAGCTCGTGAGCCTTATCGAACGCCGCACGGTAGGCGGCGAGTTCGCCGTCGAGGCGCGCGAAACGATCGAGAATTTCGCGATGACTCTCCGCGCGCAGCAGCGACTGCTGCTCGTGCTGCCCGTATACCTGGACGAGCGCGGCGCCGATTCGCGCGAGGCTTTGCACGGTGGCGAGCTCGCCGCCAATCGTGACGCGCGAGCGTCCGCCTTCGGCGATCACGCGCCGGATCAGCAGTTCGCGCTTGCCGGTTTCGTCGAGCCCCGGAACTTCGCCCTCGATTTCAAACAGTGCCTCGACGATCGCTTCTTTCTCGCCGGCGCGAATCATGTCAGGCGAGGCGCGCTCGCCGAGCAGCAAGCCGAGTGCGGTCAGGATGATTGTCTTGCCGGCACCGGTTTCGCCGGAGAGCACGTTCAGGCCCGCGCCGAACTCAAGCGCGGCTTCTTCGATAATCGCGAAGTTGCGGATGCGGAGTAGAGCCAGCATCGCGGGCCGCTAGCCCCAGTGCAGTTTATCTCGCCAGATTTCGAAATACGGATGGGCAGAACGCACCAACGAGACGGCGGAGCGCCCGCGGCGGACGCGAATCGCATCCTCAGCGCCGACGATCAAGGACTCCTGCCCATCGACCAGCAGCGTCGCGTCGTGGTCGGGCGCCTTCACCCGGATTTCTATCTCAAACGTGTCGGGCAGGACGACCGGACGATGCGATAGCGTATGCGGACAGATCGGCGCCAATACCACTACCTCGAGAGTCGGGTAGACGATTGGACCGCCCGCACTGAGCGCGTATGCGGTCGAGCCGGTCGGCGTCGCGATGATCAATCCGTCGGCGCGGTACGAAGAGAACGGCTTGTGATCGGCGATCACTTCGAGCTGGAGCATCCGGCCGAGCGGCCCGCGATTCAGCACGATATCGTTGACCGCGACGAAACGCTCGAAGACGGCGCGAATCGCGCTCTAGGCGCTCGACCGTGGTGTCTAACGTGATCCTGCGATCGACCTCGTAGTCGCCGGACAGAACGCGGTCGAGCGCAGCCTTGGCCTCGTTGATCGTTACCTCGGTCAAAAAACCGAGACCGCCCAGGTTCACGCCAAGGATTGGAGTCTCGCGCGCCGAAGCCATCCGCGCCACGCCAAGCAGCGTCCCGTCGCCGCCAAGTACGACGATCAGATCGACGCGCTCAGCCAGCTCGCCTCGTGTGGCAGGCTCGGCGCCAATCCGCGTCGCGATTTCCGT
This sequence comes from uncultured delta proteobacterium, assembly GCA_963801665.1. Classification (GTDB taxonomy): domain Bacteria; phylum Desulfobacterota; class Binatia; order Binatales; family Binataceae; genus JBARDN01. Next base: position 655,465 of record CAWDFL010000001.1, read on the forward strand.
GTCGGCAACCGGGACGACGCGCCCCGCTCTCAGATGACGCGCAAGGTTCTTTGCGAGCGTGACCGCTTCGGGCCGATCGCGCTTGACCACCAGACCGACGGACTTTATGGAGCGTTTAGCCACCGCGCTTTGGCAATTATCATGTGCCGGATCGCGCGGCAACGCAGCCCGCCGCACGGCTTCAATGCGAAATTGAAGGGCCGGACGGGATGTTCGGATTCTTGCCGTAGACAATCGCTTCCGCGTCGATATAGTAGCCGACCAGTCCTTCAGTAGTCTGCGATTTGCTGGTCAGGATAACGATCGCGTCGGCGCCACTCTCGCAGGCCTTGCGCTTGACCACCGGCATCACGTCGGATTCCGAGTCATAAACGCTGCCGGTCGCCTCGACCAGTCCGACCTTGCGGTACTCGGTGAGCGGCTCGTGGCGCAGCACCGGAATATTACAGTCGGGAGGCTTCGCGGCAGCGCCGGAAGGCTCGATCTCGGTGTAGACCGCTTGCGGCGGCAATGTGGCAGCCTTGAGGCATCCGCTCGCGAGCGCCGGCGCCGTGAAAATCGCAATCGCAAGTAAAAGATGTCGCACGACGCTAACGAATAGCCGCAATCGCGGATGCTCGGCAAGCGTGCGGCGGCTATAACATCGGCAGCGGGATCACGCTAAGATGCACACCGGGCGGAGCATACGCGCTGCGCGAATATCACCGATGACCGAATCCACCGACCACCAACGCCCACTGCTTGGCGCGCACGTCTCGATCGCCGGCGGAGTCTCGGAGGGCTTGCTTCGCGGCAAAGAGCTCGGATGCGACGCGATCCAGATTTTCACCAAGTCGTCGCGGCAATGGGCGTCGAAGCCATACAGCGAAGAAGAAATCGCCGCGTTCAAGCGCAATTGGCGCGAGACCGGAATCGCAACCGTGATCGCGCACGATTCCTATCTGCTGAACCTCGGGGCGCCCGCCGAAGCGCTGCGCAAGCGCTCGGTCGGAGGATTCATCGACGAGCTCGAACGCTGCGAGGCGCTCGGCGTGCCCTTCCTGATAGCGCATCCGGGAGCGCACGTCGGCTCGGGCGAAGAGGCGGGGATCAAGACGATCGCGAAATCAATCGACGAGGCGCACGCCGCGTGCAAAGGCTTCTCGGTGAAAGTCGCACTCGAGATTACCGCCGGTCAAGGCAGTACGCTCGGCTACAGTCTTGCGCAGATGGGCCAGATCTTCGACGCGGTCAGGGAAAACGATCGCCTGCGGCTATGCTTCGATACCGAGCACGCATTCGCGGCCGGCTACGACCTCCGCTCGGCCGAAGGCTTTGAGCAGACCTTCGCGGAGCTGGACAAATACCTCGGGCTCAAGCGGCTGGCCGCGTTTCATTTGAATGATTCGCTCAAGCCATTTCATTCCCGCGTCGATCGGCATCAGCATATCGGCAAAGGATTTATCGGGATCGAGGCGTTCGGGCGAATCATAAACGATAAGCGTTTCGCTGGAATTCCGATGTGCCTGGAAACCGAACCCGGCGAAGAAAGTAAGGATGTCGCCGCCGATCTCGCGACGCTGCGCGGCCTGCTCAAGTAGCTACTCTTGCTATAGTCAGTATCAATGGTCAAGCGAATACTCACCGGAGACCGACCGACCGCGCCGCTGCATCTCGGACACTACGTCGGCTCGCTACAAAATCGCGTCAAATTGCAAAACGAATACGATACCTTTGTCCTGATAGCTGACATCCAGGCGCTGACCGACAATTTCGAACGGCCCGAGATGCTCAAGACAAATGTTCTCGAGGTCGCAACTGACTATCTCGCGGTCGGGCTCGATCCAGAGAAAGTCAAGATAGTCGTTCAATCGATGGTGCCGGAGCTGACTGAGCTTACTATCTACTACATGAACCTGGTGACGACGGCGACACTCGAACGCAACCCGACGTTGAAAGAAGAGATCAAGCAAAAGAACTTTACCAAGGGACTTCCGGTTGGCTTTTACACGTACCCAATATCGCAGGCCGCCGACATTACCATTTTCAAGGCCGAGCTGGTTCCGGTGGGTGAAGACCAGTTGCCGATGATCGAGCAGACGCGCGAGATCGTGCGCCGCTTCAACCGGCTATACAAAAAAATCCTGGTTGAACCGCGCGCGATGGTGGGCCAGGTTGCGCGGCTGCCCGGCACCGACGGGGGAGCCAAGATGTCCAAGTCGCTCGGCAACTGTATTTATCTGGGCGACTCGAAAGAGCAGCTACGCAAGCGCGTGATGTCGATGTACACCGATCCGACGCGGATTCATCCGACCGAGCCCGGCCACATCGAAGGCAACCCGGTCTTTATCTACCACGACGTATTCAATCCCGATAAGGCCGAGGTCGATGAGCTGAAAGATCGCTATGTTAAAGGGACGGTAGGCAACGTCGAAGTGAAGGAGAAGTTGTTCAACGCGCTAAACAACCTTCTGGAACCAATTCGCGAGCGGCGCTCTGAGTATGCCTCCAAGCCCGAGCTCTTGCGCGAGATTATCCTCGAGGGCACACGCAAGGGTCGCGCGGTCGCCCAGCAGACGATGGAAGAAGTGCGCGCCGCGATGAAGATATCGTACAAGCTCTAACCGCATCCAAACTGACTAATATGATTTGGCGAAGTAGGCGCGCTCGGCTGCGGGTTCCCTGCATACTATACATTTTCCGGAAGCAATCGATTGGTTCAGAGGGATCGCGCGGCAGGATGCCTTGGTCTGTTCGCGAATTTTAGTTTCGCAAGCCGGATTCCCGCACCAATAGACATTCGCGAATCCTCCGCCACCCTCGCCTTCCATCTGTTTTACCAAGTCGGTGTATGAATCGAACTCGCGGATCTGCGATGCGAGCGCAGCCTTCGCCTGCTCGAACAGGCTCTTCTGAACCTCATCGAGTATCGCTCGCGCGCGCGTCGCGAGCTCCGGTATCGCCACTTTGGATTTCGCCTCAGGACCTTTGCGATCGCGCCGCGCGAGGACCGCTTCGCCCGACGCGACATCGCGCGGCCCGATCTCGATTCGCAACGGAACGCCGCGCATCTCCCAATCGTTGAATTTAAACCCTGGCGTTAAGCCCTCGCGCGTATCGAGGCGCGCGCGCAGCCCGACGTTTTCGAGCGACTCCAAAATGGCGCGCGCCGATGCCCTCACCTGCGCGCCCTCTTCCGCTTTGCGATAGATTGGCACGATAACAACTTGCGTGCCCGCGACCGCGGGCGGAAGCCGGAGACCCTGGTCGTCGCCATGGACCATCACGATCGCGCCGAGCAGGCGGGTCGAAACGCCCCAGCTCGTCTGCCACGCGTGCTGCATCTGGTTCTGATCGTCGAGAAATTTGATGTCGAAAGCCTTGGCGAAGTTCTGTCCTAGGAAGTGCGACGTTCCGCATTGCAGCGCACGCCCGTCACCCATCAGACCTTCAATCGTGTAAGTCTCTTCGGCGCCCGGAAAGCGTTCGGCCGCGCTCTTGCGCCCGACGATGAGTGGAATCGCGAGGTATTCCTCGACGAACGCGCGATAGACCTCGAGCATCGTGAGCGTCTCGCGTTCGGCCTCTTCGCGCGTCGCATGCGCGGTGTGTCCCTCCTGCCATAGAAATTCAGCGGTGCGCAGAAAGATCCGCGTGCGCATCTCCCAGCGCAGCACGTTGCACCATTGATTGACCATCATCGGCAGGTCGCGATGCGAGTGAATCCACTGCGCGAACATGTGATTGATGATCGTCTCGGAAGTCGGCCGCACCACCAGCGGTTCATCGAGCTCCTTGCCGCCGCCGTGAGTGACGACCGCGACCTCGGGCGCAAAGCCTTCGACGTGCTTGGCCTCCTTATGCAGAAAGCTCATCGGTATCAGCACGGGAAAATAGGCGTTGCGCGCGCCGGTCTTCTTGATCCGGCGATCGAGCTCCGCCTGCAGCGCCTCCCAGATGGCGAAGCCGTCGGGGCGGAATACGATGCATCCGCGCACCGGCGAATAGTCCGCCAGCTCGGCGCGCAGCACGATGTCGTTGTACCACTGCGCAAAATCCTGGCTGCGGGGTGTTACTTTGCGGTCGTCCTGCTTTTCAGCCATCGCGGGCCATCCTCTGCGTATCGTCAAAGGGATGAGTCTCCGGCTATTATCTGCGTGGATCAATGCGTCGGGCGGAGAGCCCGGGGAGTATCCGCATGCGCCTCAAATTCGCTTCATCGCTTCTCATCGTGGCGATAGCCATGCCGATCAATGCGCTCGCCGCACCGATGGAACCGGCATCCGCCGCTGAGCAGGCGACGAGAACGATCGTAGTGTCTGGGAGCGGCGAAGCCAACGTGCCTCCCGACTATGCAGTCTTGGACTTCGCGATCGAAACACACGCGCAGACCGCCGCCGAAGCCGCCAAGCGCAACGCCGCGCTCGCAACCAAGGTCATGGACGCGCTCAAGTCCAAGCTTGCCGGTAACGGGCAGATCTCGACCGGCGGATATTCGCTCAATCCGGATTATCGGCAGCATCCGGGCGAGGACAACGCGACGATCGTCGGGTACAGCGCGCAGAACTCGATTCGCGTCGAGACTGGAACGCTCGACCTGGTTGGTCCACTGATCGATTCGGCAATCGCGGCAGGCGCCAATCGAATCAATTATCTGAACTTCACCGTCAAGAACAATGTCAAGGCGCGCTCTCAGGCTATAACCGCCGCGGCGCACGACGCGCAATCGCAGGCGCAAGCGCTGGCCGCGGCGCTCGGAGTAAAACTCGGCAGCGTGCTCAAAGCCTCGACCGAGGCCGAGGTCCGTCCGATCCCGATGATGCGCGCGATGGCGGTCGGGATGGCGGCGAACGCGTCCACGCCGATCGAGGCCGGACAGGTGACGGTCCCGGCCAGTGTGACACTCACCTATGCGATTGAATAACGCACGCAAGATGGCAACACTCGCAATCTGATCATGCTTGGACCTGGAGATAGCGCGCCGCCGTTCGACCTTCCGGCCGCCACGGGAGATCGTGTCGGCCGGGTCACGCTGTCGAAGCTCGACGACGAATTGATCGTCCTGTTTTTTTATCCGCGGGATTTTTCTTTCATCTGTCCAACCGAGGTGACCGGCTTCAACCAGTCGCTGGGCCTGTTTCGCGCCGAGAAGACCGCCGTGATCGGCGCGAGCGTCGATGACGCCGAGAGCCATCGCCGATGGTCGCGCGAACTAGGCGGGCTGGAACTGCCGCTGGTTGCCGACGAAGGAGGACAACTCGCCAGAGCCTATGGCGTGTTCGACGAACAAGAAAAAGTTGCGATGCGGGCGACCTTCATCATCGATCAGGCACGCAAGATCGCGTTCTCGCAAGCGTGCCCCATCAATATCGGACGCAGCGTCAGCGAGATCCTGCGCATCGTCCAGGCGCTGCGCACCAACCGGTTGTGCCCCGCGGACTGGACGCCGGGTGCCGGCTTCGGACCGGCCGACCGGAAATTTTGATCGCCCTTGGCTGCGTCAAAACCAGTCGAAAAGCGCCGGCTGTTTGAGCGGCTCTCAAGCGTGCGTGAAATCGTCTTCGGCGCGCAGGACGGCGTGCTCACCACCGCGGGGGTTTTGGCAGGACTCAGCGGCGCCGTCTCGGACCATACCCAAATCGTCCTGGCCGCACTCGCCTCGACCGCAGCCGGCGCGCTCTCGATGGGCGCGGGCGCGTACCTCGGCACGCGCGCCGAGAGCGAAGTGATGGCAAGCGAGGTCGCGCGCACACGCCGCGAAGCCGCGCAGCGTCCATACGTCGTGCAGGAGGCTTTGCTCGATGAGTTCGAGAAGCAGGGCCTCACGCGCGAGGCCGGTTATCGCGTCGTGCAACTGCTGAGCAACTCTCCGGAGCTGCTGATGGAAACCGCGGAGGAGAAAGTTTACGGACTCGCGGGCGCGATGCGCTCGAACGCAGCGCTCGACGGGGTCGTGATGGGAATTGCGTTCGCGGTCGGCGCGGTGGTTCCGCTGCTACCCTATCTGCTGGTGCCGGGAACGGACGCCGCGTTGGGTTCTGCTCTTGCCGCAACCGCGCTCGCGCTGTTCGGGGTCGGCTATTTTGAGGGTTGGATGGCGCGGCGCCCGCAGCGCTGGCGCTCAGGCGTGCGCTTTCTTGCGATCGCGCTGGCCGCCGCGGTAGCCGGATACCTGATTGGATTGGCGATCTCTCCGCTCGGAGCAACGGCAGGATGAGTGCGCCGCAACTGAGATATGGATCGCTCGCCGCGTTTGTCGCGCATTACCGCGCGCTGCGATCTTCGCCAACGCTCGGTGACAGCGACCAGAAGATCCTCGCAGAAATGCGCTCGCTGCTCGATTCGCTTCCATCCGAAGATCGCGCTGCCCTGGAGTCCGACGCCGTCGATTCGGCTGCCGAGCGCCGGCGAGAGCGAGCGCTGCGCAAGCTCCACCGCGAGCTGCTCGAGCGCGGGATCATTTCGGGCTGATCGATGCTGCTCTATCTGGCGCGGCGAATCGTGTTTGGCGCTGCGGTCCTGGTCGGCACGACGCTAATCACATTCCTGATCGCGTTCGTGATTCCCGCCGATCCCGCGGTGACGATGGCCGGCGCAAAGGCGGACCCGCAGACGCTTGCGACGATCCGCCATCAGCTCGGCCTCGACCAGCCGCTGTATGTACAATATGCACGCTACCTCGAGCGGGTCGCGCACGGCGACCTCGGACGCTCGTACGTCCGCCGCGAAAGCGTCTCCGCGCTCATCGCAAACCGCTTCCCCGCAACCGCAATCCTCGCGCTGGCCGCGATGGCGCTGTCGCTTATCCTCGGTGTCGCGATGGGTTCGGTCGCGGCGGCATATCGCGGCCGCGCGGCCGACAACACCCTGTTAGTCGTTTCGCTGGCTCTCGTGTCGATGCCGGTATTCTGGCTCGGCACGATGCTGCTAATCGCGGGCGGACTTTACCTGCGGACCTTTCCGCTCGGAGGATTCACCGGACCTCTGAGCCTCGTGCTGCCTACGCTCACGCTCGCGCTGGGCTCGGCGGGCTATTATTCGCGAATCCTGCACACCAACCTGTCCGATGCGATGGATCAGGATTACATCCGCACCGCGCGCGGCAAGGGACTCTCGAACGCGCGCGCGACGCTCACGCATGCGATGGCTAATGCGATGCTGCCGCTGGTGACGATCGCCGGGCTCGACCTCGCCAGCATGTTATCGGGTGTGGTCCTGACCGAAACGGTTTTCAATTGGCCCGGAATCGGGCGCCTCGCGTACGAGGCGGTGTTCAACCTCGATATTCCGCTGATCATGGGAATCGTGCTGTTCAGCGCGCTCCTGATCGTATCCGCAAATATCGCGGTCGATGTCCTTTATGCGTGGCTCGACCCGCGCATCCGGCTGGAGCGATCGCGATGACCTCGCGACGGCTCAACTGGCTCGAGCTGGTCGGCGGCGCGATGGTGCTGAGCCTCATCCTCATCGCGATTTTCGCGCCGCTGATCGCGCCGCACGATCCCGCTCGCGCGGTTGCCGCGACCTTCGGCGATCCGGGTGCGCCCTCGATAAGATTTCCGCTCGGCACCGATCAGCTCGGCCGCGACGTTCTGTCGCGAATCATTTTTGGCGCGCGTATTTCTCTGCTGGTCGGGGTCGCCGCCATGGCGCTGACGATGGTGATTGGCGTCTCGATCGGCCTCGGCTCCGGTTTCTTCGGCGGCGCGGTGGATCTGATCCTGATGCGATTCACTGACGTGATGCTCTCGCTGCCGTTTCTGCTGCTCGCAATGGCGCTGGTCGCTGTCCTGCGCCCGAGCCTGCTGAGCGTTCTTTTGGTGATCGGCGTCGTCTCGTGGACGCAGGTCGCACGGGTGGTTCGCGCCGAGGCGATGTCGATGACGGCGCGCGATTTCGTGCTGGCCGCGCGCACGCTAGGAGCTCCGGCGCCGAGGCTGATCGTACGGCACGTCCTGCCGAATCTGGCGCCGATCATCGTCGTTATGGCGATGCTCGGGACCTCGGGAACGCTCCTGCTCGAAGCCGCGTTGAGTTTTCTTGGACTCGGCGTGCCGCCGCCCGCGCCAAGTTGGGGGCGGATGGTCGCGGAAGGGACGATGTATTTTCGCACCGCGCCGTGGCTCGCGATTTCGCCGGGGCTTGCAATCTTTTACGCAGTGCTCGGCTTCAATCTGTTGGGCTACGGCGTACTCGGTCGGCGCGCGCGATGAATCTCTGGCCGCGCCATGGGTTGATCGTTGTGGCGCTCGTCGTCGCGCTGTCGGGATGCCGCGCCAATGGCGGCGCGCCGGAATTTCCGCCGCATGCGATGGTTCTGCGGCTGGCCGACGCGGACGATATTCCGACGCTCGATCCGGCGGCTGGTTACGACACGTTGTCGTGGACCTTCGAGCAGGCAATTTTCGACACACTGGTTCGCTACGGCGAGGATAACGTCGAACTCGAGCCGGACTTGGCGACGAGCTGGGAAGCCGCGCCCGACGCGTTGAGCTTTACGTTTCATCTGCGCCACGATGCGCGCTTTTCGACTGGGCGCGCTGTCACCAGCGACGACGTGCGCTACGGAATCGAGCGCGTGATAGATCCGGCGACGCGCTCGAAGGGAATGGAATACTACCGCGGGATCGCGGGAGCCGACGATTTCGCGGCGCATCGCACGACGCACGTCAGCGGAATCCAGACGCCCGACGCGTGGACGATCAGTTTTCATCTGAGTGCGCCCGATCCGATTTTTCCGCATAAGCTTGCGATGCCGTTTGCGGCGGCGGTTCCGCGCGAAGTCGTAGCGCGATGGGGCGACGATTTTTCGCATCATCCGGTTGGTAGCGGCGCGTTCATGCTGCGCGAATGGAAGGGCGGCCAGCGAATCGTCATCGTGCGCAATCCTCACTACTTCGACAAGGGATTGCCGCGGCTCGACGCGGTCGTCGATTCGCTTGGAGTCGATTCCGAGTTGCAATGGCTGCGATTCGAGGCCGGCGATCTCGATCTCGTCGCACAGATTCCGCCGGCGGAGTTTCCTTACGTAATGAAAACCCCCGCGCTCGCGAAGCTGGTGCTGCGCAAAACCACGGTGACTACCGAATACCTGGGCATGAACTGCCAGATGCCGCCGTTCGACGACGTTCGCGTGCGCCGCGCGATGAGCTATGCGATCGATCGCCACAAGCTGGTTGCGATCTTGAACGGCCGCGGCGTCGTCGCGGATGAGCCGCTGCCACCGAACATGCCCGGCTTTGTCCCTGACCTTGAAAACTATTCGCACGACCCCGCGCGGGCGCGCGCGCTGCTCGAATCAGCGCATCTGGGCGGAGGTTTCAGCTTTGAAATCTGGATGCGCGCCGACGCGACGGTGTTGATGCTCGGGCAATCGATTCAGCAGGATCTCGCGGAGGTCGGCGTCAGCGCGATTCTGAAGCCGGTCGCGTGGGGTCCGTTTCTCGAAGCGATTCGCCAGCCGCATACCGCGCCGGCATTTCTCTACGGATGGGAAGCCGACTTTCCGGATCCGGCCAACGTGCTCGGCACGCTGCTTTCGCGCAGCCAATGGGGCGCGAACAACGACAGCTTCTATTACAATCCCAAATTCGAAGCGTTGCTCGATCGCGCCGCGCGCGAAACCGATCGTACGCAACGCTACGCTCTGTATGATCAGGCACAGCAGATCGTGGTCGCCGACGCGCCGTGGGTGTTCCTCTACTATCCGGTGATTGACGTAATCCATCAGCCCTGGGTCCACGATTACGTCCTGAATCCGATGCGCCCCACCCGTTTCGAGCATGTCTGGCTCTCCGCGCACGGCAAATGAGCAGTCAAATTGGCGAATCTAGCCAACTTGGCCAAGTCGTGCCGATCGATTACGATTAAGGCGTGAAGACCCCGAAAACAGCGAAGATCGGTGAACTCCGGGACGGCCTGTCCCGCTACATCAAGCACGTGCGCTCCGGCGGCACGGTGATCGTCTATGAACGCGATACTCCCGTCGCGGAGATCATCCCGATCCGCCAACCCAAGTCACGCGCGGCAAAGGATGAGGAACGCATCGCCCGCCTCGAAGCCCAAGGGAGTCTCCAGAGGGGCACCGGCAGCGGAAAGTGGTTTCAAGAACACGCGCCACTGAAGATTCCTGGAGCCGCGAGCGTCCTTGAAGCATTGCTCGAGGAGCGTGAGAGTGGCTGGTGAGGTTCTGGGATTCTTCCGGGTTGATCGCACGATTTATCGAGGAGCCTCAAAGCGAACTCGTCCGAGCGTGGCACCGCGATGATCCCGGGGTAATCGTCTGGGCGATGAGCAGGGTCGAAATTGCGTCGGCCACAGCCAGAGGCCGGCGAGAGCAGCCTATGCTTGCCAATTACTGGGACCGTGTCTTTCAAGACATGCTCAGAGCCTCTCAGGACTGGCTCGTGATTACAGACTTTCTCGCCGTCCGCGATCACGCCGAACGGATCGTGCGATCGCATCCTTTGCGAACCGCGGATGCGCTTCAGCTTGGCGCCGCGATTGCCGCCGCGGAGGAAGAACCGGCATCGCTTGAGTTCGTCACCCTCGATCGCAGGCTCGCCGAAGCCGCCATACGCGAGGGCTTTCAAGTTCTCGGTCCGCGCTGAACCGGCTCCCCCTACTTCGCGAGCGCTAGAAAATCCCGCGCTCGATAGAGGGCCGCGATCGTTTTCGCATCGACGATTTCTCCGCGGTCGATCATCGAGAAGGTCTCTATGAATGCGACTCGGCTGACCTTGATTACTTCGTCGTGGTCGAGCGCGCCATGGCCCGGTGACAACTCGCGCGCGAGGTAGAGCTCAATTCGCTCGTCGCAGAAGCTCGGGATCGTGACTATGCCGCCCAAATGGTCCCACTTGGCCGCGGCGAGCCCTGCCTCCTCACCAAGTTCGCGCCGCGCGCAGGCTAGAGCGTCCTCGCCCGGGTTGCGGCATCCGGCCGGGATTTCCCAAATCCACGCGCCGATCGCGTGACGCCACTGGCTCAGCATCGCGATCGTGCCGTCAGCGTCGAGCGCGACGATCGCGGCGGCGCCCGAATGCCGGATCACGGCGAGATCGACCGTTACTCCGTTGGGCAGCGTCGCGCTCTCGACGCCCAGATCGACAACGCCAAGTTTCAGGACAGAACGGCGCTTGGTATCCATGGGGGCAAGATTCTTCCACGCACGCGGCGCACGCAAGTATCCGCCGATTTGCGTGGCTCTCCGAAACAGGCCGATAATTTGCCGATGCCGCGCGTAGTGATTCCAATCTTTTTCGATTACGCATCGACGCTGTGTTACGTCGCGTGGCGGATCGTGCGCGAGCTCGAGCCCGAGCTCGGCTTCGACGCGCTGTGGAAGGGCGTGCCGATCGCGCTACGCGATCATCGCGCCAAAGCAGGACGCGTGATCACCGATCTCGAGCGCCAGAAGGTCTTGATGGTCGCCGCTGAGACCGGGATCGCGGTCGCCCCGCTCGAGCAATGGATCGATTCCTCGGCTGCCCTGGAAGGATCGGAACTCGCGCGCGACGAGGGCGTATTCACCGCGTATCACGAAGCAGTGTTTCGCGCGGCATTCGAAGATCGCGCAGACATCTCTGTACCGGCGATCCTCGATGAGATCTCGGCGCGTGCCGGGATGGATCCGATCAAATTTCACGAGGATCTGAAAAGCCGCCGGATGGCGCCGCGGATCGAGCGGCATCGGCGCGAGGCCGACGAGCATTCGGCGCTCGGCTATCCGACCTTCGTGCTCGGTGACTTCCCGATGATTGGTATTCAGCCCGCCGACTCGATGCGACTGCTGCTCGGACGCTTCATCCGCCAGCGCGAGACCGAGCCGCAAGCGTAACTGCGCGTCACACGCGGCGCGCCGAGATCAGTAGAAAAGGCGGCCGGCGCTGTTCCTCCACAAGATCCGGCTGCAAGCGCACGAACTCCGGCGTCCCTTCGGGCTCGAGCACACGCGCGATCGCGAGTCCCGAATCAATCAGCGTGTTGAGATAGGTTTCCATCGTGCGATGGTATTTGATCACGCCGTCAACGAACCATCGCGTGTTGCGCAGGCCCTCGTCGCGATAATGATCGACCGCCCAATGCCGTCTGGCGCCCGCCGCGTCAAGGCACCATCCTTCGAGGTTCGCTGGATTCGCAGTGATGATCGGATGCTCGACGGAAAAGACAAACGAGCCGCCCGGCTTGAGCCATCGCGCGACATTCGCGCACACGCTCTCGAAGCGCTCGACGTAGTGCAGCGCCAGTGAGCTGGTCACCAAATCGAAGCTCTCAGGATTGAACGCCGCGTCTTCGATCGGGCAATTGAAATACGTAACTCCATCGAGCGCGTTCTCGGCGCGCGCCCGCTTGAGCATCCTGGTCGAGATGTCGATACCGACCACCGAGGCCGCGCCCTCCTCGCGCATCAGGCGCGACCATTTGCCGAAGCCGCATCCAAGGTCGAGCACGTGGAGCCCGCCGAGCGCCGGCAGCATCGAATGCAGCGCGGGCCATTCGAGCGCGGCATTGAGGCCGCCTTCGTGGCGGCGCAATTTCGAGTAACCCTGGAAGAAGGCGGGATTGTCATAGATGTTCTGTTTCATCGCGATTCACTGTCCCAGCGCGGCGATACACGCCTCGCGGATTTCCCATAGTTCATCGAAACCGAAACCACGCGGTGCGTCGGGCGACGCGATCCATTTGCGCATCCATCGCTGATGAAGCGCGATCTTGTAGTCACCGATTTGCTCCGGCGAAATTTCCTCTTCGTAGAAGAAATGCGCGATCGGCTCCGCCGGTCCGCCCGCGATTTCGCGCGTCACGTCGATCCGGTCGTCGAGATAGTGAAGGTAGCAATGCGCTTCTGGCATGTACTCGAGTCCGCACGCCGCGAGCACGCGTCCAACGCCGGGCGTGTTGCGTTCAGTCATTCGATAGATTCCGATCACAAGCGCGATTTCGATCCGCTGCTCGAGCGCGAGCCGCGCCAGCAGCGCATGCTTGGTGCTGCAGGTGCCGCGCTTCTCGCGAATCACTATCAGGGGATCGGTCCGAGAACTGTTGCGTCCGTACGGCAGGGCGTGGATATAGCGAGCGGCAGCGCGAAAGTCGTTCGCTCCGGCAGAGGCGAACGCACGAGTGATCTCGCCCCTACTCTCAAGCGCGCGATCGGGAAGAGCGTCCCAGGATTTCACGAGGCTTGCTCCGAATTGAGATCGTAGCGCGCAGGGAGCATTGAGTCACCGCCGCGCACGTAACCGCCAAGGCTCCTGTTGATACCCTCTCCCCTCGGAGAGGGCGGCGCGATGCTTGCGCTCTTTTTCGCAAGCATCGTGACGCGCTGTTGAGGGTGTTGCTCTGTCAGCCACAAAAGTATCCAAACTCGGGATTCCTCGCGCGGCAGCCACGCGCCGGAATGACATCATTGGAATGCGCGAGATCAGCGCGAAAGAAACACCGGACAGGGAGAATTGCGCAGAACGTATTCGGTGGTCGAGCCGAGCACCATCTCGATTATCCGGCTGTGGCCGTATGCGCCAATAAACAGCAGGTCGGCGTCGCGCTCTTTCAGGAACTTGATGATCTCCTCGTTGGCGTGCCCTGCGAGCAGCTTGAAATCCGCGGGCGGAGTATACGGCTCGAAGTATTTGCGCGCTTCTTCGAGCGTCCGCTCGCCCAGCTTCGGATCGCGCGCGACCGTCACCACGGTCAGCGCGACGCCGAGTCCGTTTGCGACCTCCGCCGCCGCGCGCATCGCGCGCGAGGCGCGCTCGCTGCCGTCGTAGGCAAGCACGGGGCGCTGGATCTCGCGGAATTTCATCGGCGCAATGAACAGCGGACGCGGACATTTGCGCGCCACCGCCTCTGCAGTCGAGCCGAGCAGCCCGCTCGAGAAACGTTCGTTGACGCCGCGATGCCCGATCATCACCAGGTCGGCACTCCTGGCGCGATCGCAAATTTGGTTGGCGACGATCCCCATGTCCAGCACGGTCTCGGCCGCCAGGTTCTCGCGCTGCGCGGCCGCCGCAAATTCGTCGAGCACCGTGCGTCCGCGCGCGGTAAGCACCTCGCGCATCTTCGAGGAAAAGTCCAGATATGGTTCAAGACCGAGCGAACCTGATATATCATGGAAGAAGGATCCTTCGATCGACACGATATCGACGACATGGACTCCAATCAGAGTCGCGCCAAGGCGGCGAGCGATGTTAAAGGCGTAGGCCTGCGCGTTGCGGGAATGTTCGGAGGTGTCGATGCCGACGAGAATTTTCTTGATCAACGGCCGGTCCTCCGTTTGGAGTTCCGCGATATCACGACGCGCGGGTGAGTCTCAAGAGGCGGCTGTAGGCGGGATAAGAAAAGGCGGTATGCGATGAGCGAGCAGAAGGAATCACGGCTCCTCAAGCTGGTTGATGAACTAAGTGACGCCGCGGGCCGCGTCGGCCTGGAAGTGCGCCGCGAGCGGATCTTGCGCGAGATTGGCTACCGCGCGCGTGGCGGCGCCTGCCGACTGCGCGAAAAAGACCTCGTCATCATCGATCGCGAGCAACCCGTCGCCGAGCAGCTCGAAGTGCTGGTGGAGGCGCTGCGTTCGCACGATCTGGAAGCGCTATACCTTTCGCCGGCTGCGCGCCGCGTCGTCCAGCCGGGAGCAGGCGCGCAATAGGCGAAATCGATGCCTCGAGGGGAGCATACCGCCGAGCATTCGCGCACCGTCGTCGGCCACATGCCGCACGCCAGCGCCGAAGAGCGGATGAATACATTTCATTCGCGGCTCAAGGATCGCGGACTCAAATCCACCGGACAGCGCGACGATATTGCTCGCGTGTTTTTCGGAATCGGCCGCCATATCAGCGCCGAGGAGCTGTACGCCGAGGTCAAGAAAGTAAATCCTCACGTCGGCTACGCGACCATCTACCGCACGCTCCGTCTGCTGCGCGAATGCGACCTGCTGCAGGAACGTCATTTCGACGAGGGCCAGGCGCGCTACGAAGCGATGGGCGAGCGGCATCACGATCACTTCATCTGCGAGCGCTGCGGCAAGATTATCGAATTCGAAAACGACAGTATCGAGCGGCTGCAGGAGATGGTCGCGCGCGAACTCAAGGCGCAGTTGCGGCGCCACAAAATGGAATTGTACGGTATCTGCGCCGATTGCCTGGCACGCGGCGAACGCTAGCCGTAGCGCGAAGGTCAGGGCGCAACGATCTGATCTCGGGAGAGCATGATGGACAAACGCCCGCGGATGCTCGAAGGCTATCGCGTTCTGGATTTCACCCATTTCGTCGCTGGTCCGACCTGCACCCGGATTCTCGGTGAAATGGGCGCCGACGTGATCAAGGTCGAGCGTTCGCTCGAAGGCGATCACGTCCGTGTGCTCGGCTTGGTGCGCGACGGGATGAGCACCTACTACTTCCAGCACAACCATTCCAAGCGCAGCCTCGGTGTCAATCTCCGCGACCCGCGCGGACGCGAGCTCCTGCTCAAGATGATTCCGAAGATCGATGTGGTGGTCGAGAATTTCGCGCCTGGGGTGATCGCCGAGATGGGTTTCGGGTACGAGGCGCTGAAGAAGATCAATCCCCGGATTATCATGTGCTCAGTCTCGGTCGCCGGACAGACCGGACCGCTCAGCTACAAGCCCGGTTACGACTACCTTGGCGCGGCGCTGGCCGGAATCACCGATCAGCTCGGCGAGCCCGAGGGATCGCCGATCGTACCGCCGATGGCGATAGGCGACGTCTCGACCGGCGTCGCAGCCGCGATGGCGGTCGGCTTCGCGCTGCTGCATCGCGAGCGCACCGGCGAGGGGCAGATGCTCGATGCGTCACTTCTCGACACCTACTTCCACATGCACGAGCTTTCTGTGCCGGTGGTCTCGCTGCGTCCGGGAAAATTCATACCCAAGCGCGGAGGCGCGACGCATCCGACCGGCGCGCCATGCGGCGTTTACAAGGCGAGCGACGGTTACGTTTTCCTGGTCGTGCAGCAGCATGAAATCGCACGGCTGTGGCGCGCGATGAAACGCCCCGAGCTGGGCGATGACCCGCGTTTCAAGACCAATCGCGATCGGCTGAAAAACAACCTCGCGCTGCGCGAGATTATCGAGAACTGGCTCCAGAGCTTTCCCGAGCGCGATGCCGCGATCGCCCTGCTCGACGTGGAACGCGTCCCGTGCGCGCCCGTGTACAAGCTTGCGGAGTCGATGGCGCATCCCCACTTACGCGGGCGCAAGACTGTGCGCCGCGTGAAGGACGCAACGATGGGCGAGTTCGACATCCCCGGGATGCCGGTCAAGTTTTCGGCGTGGCCCGATCGCACCGAGGTCAAAGCCTCACGCATGGGCGCCGACAACGCGGCGATCGTGACCGAGGTCGCAGGCCTGTCGGCGGCACAGGCCCAGGAACTCACGCGCGAGGGCGTACTGATCGAAGCGCCGCCACCGACTTCGGCAGCGTCCTGATTCGCGAGGACGAAGCGCCTAAATCACCCGGGCTCAGGAGGCGATTCGATGATCAAATCGCGCGGACTGAGACATATCAATCTGAACGTGAGCGACCTTCAGCGATCGCTCAGGTTCTATCAGCAGGCGTTCGGACTTGAAGTTCAATTCTGGGAAGGCAAACGAATGGTGTTTCTGCGCTCGCCCGGCGCCGACGACACGATCACGCTGTGTCAGGCCGAGAAGAGCGAGCCGGTCGGCGGCGCCGGCGTATCACACTTCGGCTTCGGCCTCGCCGAGAAGGGGAAACTCGACGAGGCTGTCAGCCAAATCGAGCGCGCGGGCGGAAAGCTCCTGAGCCGCGGCAATCACGCGCCCGGAGTGCCGTATGCTTACCTAGCCGATCCTGACGGATACGTGATCGAGGTCGGCAACAGCTGAGCGCGATCAATGAAGCACGCAGGACCAGAAGCGCTCGATCGGATCGAACCGATACTGGCCAAGCTGCGCAAGCTCGAGGGTCTCAAGGAACGAACGCGCGGATCTTTCTATCATGGAGGGGCCGGGTTCCTGCATTTTCACGAGGATCCGGCCGGGATGTTCGCCGATCTGAAAACCGGCGAAGATTTCGAGCGATTCCCCGCGAACACGCGCGCCGAGATCGCCGCGCTGCTCGATCGCGCCGCGAAAGCGCTCAAGCGCTAGTCGCGCACGCGGCGGCGCGAGCGCGAGCCGCGGCGCAAGTCGGCGGCGACGCGCGGAAGCGCATCGGGACCCTCGCGATGCCGATAGTTCATATCGTTGCCGCAGTGCGGGCAGGTGATGTCCTTCCACTGCACGAATTCTCCGCACAGTGGGCATCGGTAGTGATGCCGCGCCTTCCACCAGAACGCGAGCGCGGTCACAATCACCATCGCGATTCCGAAAATCGTCTGATACATCGCGCGCGCTCCGCGGCTTCAGGCCAACCCGTCCTTCAGCGCCTGCTCGAGCGCCCCGATATTGCTGTGATGCCCGGCAGCCATCACGGTCAGGAACGCGTTCAATTGCGGATCAGTGACCGTCGGAAGATGCTCCTCGATTTTGCGGATCACCCATCGCTGGCCGCGATTGAGTAACTCGCATTTGGCGCGAAACTCGCCAACCGCGCGCACCTTCTCCACGAAATCGCCGGTCTTGTTCGATGCCGCGCCACCCAGGCGGCGCACATGCTGCGCCAGCTCGTTCGCGTAGTAACCTTCGTCGTGGCCGACTTTCTTGAGCATCTCGCGCAGCACCAGCGAGCGCGCCTGCTCGGTCAGTTCGTGCAGCACGCGGCCGCCCGCGCGTTCGGCCTCACCCAGAGTGTTGAGGAATCCTTCAAGCTGTTGGTCCATCGCAGTCACTCCCGACCTGACTTATAGCATCGGCACGACAGGACAGTACGCCGCGCCGAAGCCCGCATGACCGTCAACCGCAGCGCGAATCAATTTCGCGATCGGCTCGAGCGCGCGCGCAGGATTGGCACTGAGCGCATACGCCGCGTTGACGCGACCCGACAGCAGCGCCTGAATGATGCTCGGCTGCTCGGGCAATTCCTCGATCGCGATCTCCTTATTCGGATCGAGCCGCGCCAGCTCCTTGACCTTGCGCATCGCGTCGTCAAAAGTTCCGAGCGAATCGACCAGCTTGATCGGCAGCGCCTGGTCGCCTGTCCACACGCGCCCCTGCGCGATTCCATCGACGTCCTCGACGCTCAGATGGCGCCCGGCGGCGACAATCTTGACGAAGTACTGGTAGGTATCCCCGAGCATCTGGTTCTGGAACACCGCCGCCTGCGCGGGGGTGAAGTCAGTGAATGCGTCGAACATATCCGCGTTCGCGCCGTAGGTCACCGCGCCGGTATTGAGGTACGCCTTCTGCGTCGCGGGCGTGATGTTGAATTTTCCGCCGAGCACGCCGATCGATCCGGTGATCGTACCGGGGTCGGCGATAATCGCGGCGGCCGGCGTCGAGATCCAATATCCGCCCGAGGCCGCGTAGCCCGACATGCTGATCACGACCGGCTTCTTCGCCGCGGTCAGCTCGACCTGGCGCCGGATCAGTTCGGAGGCGACCACGTCCCCTCCGGGCGAGTTGATCCGGAACACGACTCCGCGCACGGAATCGTCTTCGCGCGCGCTCTTGAACGCAGCCACGATATCGTCTGCGCCCATCGCGTTGCCTTCCGGCGATAGCAGCGGATCGAAGCCGCCCTGCCCGCGCTCGATCGCGCCCGAGCCGTACACCACCGCGATTTTGTCGCCGCCCGGCGCGAACGATGCGAAGATCGACCCGGAGCTGCTGTAATCCGAGTAGTCCACCAGCTTGTGTTCGGAATCGCCGGCGCGATGCTTCGCGCGATCGGTGAATTGGTCCTCGTACTCGACGCGATCGACGAGCTTGTCCTTTAGGCTTGCGTCGGCACCCAGCGGCGCCTGGTCAACGAAACCCTTCACCGCCGCCGGATCGATATGGCGCTCGGCCGCGATCTGCCCGACGATCTGGTTGTACATGTCGCCGGCGAGCGCGTCGTCTTCTTCATGCTGCGCAGGCGTGAAATCCTTTTGCGTGAAGACATTTCCGGCGGACTTGTATTTTCCAATCGCGCCGAAGTTTGGACGGACGCCGATCCAGTCGAGCGTTCCGCGCGCGAATAATTCGCGGATTCCGACGCCGGTGATTCCGAGCGAACCTTGCGGCATCAGTGAAACCTCGTCGGCCGCGGCCGCGACCAGGTACGGAAGATTGCCGGGGCCGAAATCGCCCGCGCTCTCGATATATGCGGCGGTCCATTTGCCGCTCTTGCGAAACGATTTGATCAGCGCGGCGATCTCCTGCGCCTGCGCGAGATCCATCTGCGGATCGATCACCTTTACCGCCAGCCCGACTATCCGCCGGTCCCTGGCTCCGCGGTTGATAGCGCGGCGCACGAAATTTAGCGGCGTCTGGTCGTTGTCAACCAGGCCGAGCACGCCGTTGCTCCCGCGTTCGACCACACTGCCGGAAAGCGTGACGACCAGGACCGAATCGTTGGGTACGCGGTGTGAAATGTATTTCGAGGTTGCGACGATCGCGATCAGAATCACGATCACGATCACGGTTCTGAGAATCCACTTGAAGAACTTTTTCAGCATTGCCCCTCTGTGCCGCGGTCGCTTGACAGCGCGCGCATCCTCACGTTAGCCAACCATACCTTTCCCGTTGGGGCTAGAGTTCGGCTCGGGCGCGAAAAAGCGCAAATCGCGATGGAACCATCCCCCGCCAGCAATCCGGCGCGGACGCGGCCGGGCGATGAACCGGCACGGCAAACGATGCTGCATGAGCGGCCGACGAGCGGCGCGCATATGCGTATCGTCGCCATCTGCTTCCTCGCCTGGATCTTCGACTTCTATGATCTGATCCTGTACTCGTTCCTGCTCGTTCCGATCGCGCGCGAGCTGCATCTGAGCGCCGCCGAATCATCGCTGGCCCTTGGAACCTCTTTCCTGATGACCGCGGCGGGCGGCGTAATCTTCGGCTTCGCTGGAGACCGATGGGGCCGGCGTCCTACGATCGCGGCGACCGTGGCGATCTATGGAATCGGCACGCTGCTCTGCGCGGGCAGCAACTCGCTGTGGGAGCTGATCCTGTTTCGATCGATAACCGGTCTCGGGATGGGCGGGGGATGGGCTCCCGGCCAGAGCTTGATCGCCGAAAGCGTGCCGCCCGAGCGCCGCGCGCGGTACGCCGCGTATGTGCAGACGGGAGCGCCGCTCGGAATCCTGCTCGCGGCGGCGGCCAGCGGCTATCTGACGCCGATCGTCGGATGGCGCCTGACCTTCGCGATCTCCGCGATACCCGCGCTTTTGATTTTTGCCGCGGTGTTGCGATGGCTCCCGGAGAGCGACGTATGGATTCGCAGCCGCGACGGCACGCGCTTTCGATGGCGCGAGCTCGGCGCCCTGCGGCCGTATCGCGGCTTGGTAGCGCTGCTGTTCGTCATCTTGCTGCTCAACAGCGAGGCGTATTGGTTCACGTATAGCTGGATGCCCGGGTATCTGGAGCTGCATCGTGGACTCACGGCGCTGGCCGCGAGCCAGCTCATGATCAAGATGCAATGCGGCGGCGTACTCGGCTACTTCGCGTTCGGAATTCTTGCCGATCGGTACGGACGTCGTCCGATGTTCTTCCTCTTCGGCCTGGTGATGGCAGTTGGACTGCTTCCGGAGACAATTCTATGGAATCGCGCCGCGGCGATTCCCGGCCTCATCGCAGCCGCGATGTTCACGGCAGGATTCGGCACCGGAATCTGGAGCGGGATGGCGCCGATGATCTCCGAGTTGCTGCCAACCCGCATTCGCAACACCACGCTCGGCCTCTTGCTCAACGTCACGCGCGGTTTTCAATTCTTCACCCCGCTGGCGATAACATTTCTGAGCATCCGAGTAGGCTTCGGCTCAACCCTCGCAATCGGCGCGATCTTCTCGACGGTCGCCGCCGCAATGATCTGGCTATTGCCCGAAACCCGGGGCAGCGACATCACGGCTCTCGACGCAAGGTAACCCCTACGCGCCAAAAGGCCGCCCTACTGATACATCGGTGGCGCGCGGCGCTCACCCGACTCATCAATATACGTTCCTGGAATTCCCTCTCCCTCCGGGAGAGGGCGAGCGGCGCGGCGATTGCTTCTTTTTGCAATCGCCGTGACGCGCGGGTGAGGGTGCTGCTCTGCACTTCATTCGCGATCACGCTTCGCGTCAGCCGACGAGCCGTCGGCATCCACTGGCAGATTGGTTATGCGCCTCTACGGCGAGCTGCCGAGAGGTTTGCGATCTACCGAGGAGTCGTCGAGGTAGATCCTGTCGCCCAGGCGCGTTAGCCGGAGCGTCGTGATCGCCTCGACGCCTTGCAGCATCAGGTCCGTGGTCATCGTGAAAGCGTGCGACGCGCCCGCATAGCTGCTTCCGCCGGCGAGCGCCTCCGTCAGTACGCGGCCGGTCGGATACGCGCCGCCGGGGCCCGCGTTGATCATCAGCCCGAGCACGCGCGAGATGGTCGGCGCCACGTCGATATTCGCGGTCGGATTCTGATCCAGGAAGACACGCTTGAAGTCGGGGCCGATCGCGGCGCCGACATTGTGAATCTCGCGCGCGCCCGCCGCGCCATGCATCCCCATCCCTGTGGTCCAGCGATCTCCTGGCCCCGTGTCGGAATAGACAAGTCCAGGGACGGGACGGACGAGCGCCGAAGAATGATTGGGGACCGATTGCTGTCCTTTCTCGCCTAGCGAAAACGCGGGCGCGTCGGGACCGGTGAAGCCGCGATTGAGCGCGTCCGACGCCTCCGCAAATGAGATGATCAGGTCGGGTGATCGTTGCGCGTTGAACAGGCCGAACGCGGGTTGCGCAAAGGTGCCGTCGATCCATCCGCGATAAGCCAAGGTCACGGCGCTCGCGGAACGACCGCGCCTTGACCGCTCTGAAGCGGCCGCGGAAGGCGCAACCTCGCGTGAGAAGATCGGTCCGCACCATTCCTGCGCCTCGGAGAAGTTGACGATCTTCTGCAGACGGTCGGATAACGCGGAACGCGTGCTGAAATCGTCGCGCGAGAGATAAATCATGTCCGAGCCGCCGTTATCGGCGACGACCACGTCGGTCGAGTCGATCGATTTCTTCAGCCCCGCAGATACCAGCAGCGCAGCCAGAAAGACGCGCACGCGGATAGTCGCGAAACCATGATCGGACACGACCATCATGTCCGTGCGATCCGCGACTCCCGCCTGCTGGACCGCCGCGCGCACCGTCCCGAGGTCGTCATCGGCGACCGTCAACGCTTCGAGTGCCGGCAGCGTGCCGAGGCCCGCATGATGCTGCGTCAGGTCGGGATTATGCTGCCAGAAAACAATCAGCGCGGGATGGCCAGCATCCGTCGCCTGTTTCGCCGCCACGATCGCACGGTCGGCAACGATGTGCGCGAAATATCGATCGCGGGCTCCGTCCGATACGCCGACAGCCGACTTCGGCGGGACAGCGGCGGACAGGGCCGCGTCGGCGGGCGGCGCGGCGGTATCGTCGGTCAGGAAAAGATAATTCGCATGCGGCGCGTGTACTTCATCCTGTCCGCCCGCGACGGTCAACACGCGATCATCGAACAGATAGGTCGGACCTTCCTTGCCGACCACCGCGACGTAACCGCCCTCACGTGCCGCCTCCTGCACGACGGAATCGAGTCCGAGCAGGTTGCCCTTGAGCGCGTCGGGCGCGTTCAGATCGGCCAGCCGCTTGGTGTCCTCGAGCATCGCCGGCCCGACCGCGAACTGCATCAAGCCGTCGCCTTGCAGGTTCACTCCGTTGTCTTTCAACGTCGGTCCGAGAAACATCTCGTCGCCGAAAATTCCCGCGACGCCCGGCGGCGCTCCCGTCGCGAGCGTCGCCGCGTTCACCATCGTGAGCGTCGGATATTGCGAATGATGCCGCGCGAAGCGCACGCCCTCGCGCTCGAGCGTGAACAGATTCGGCGTGTCGTGCTGAGTAACCGAATCGGGGCGCAGCCCGTCCCAAACCATCAGGATAAAGATGCGCGGCCGCGCATGGCTTTCCAGAGCATCAGCGCGAGACGGAATCATCGTCGTGGCGAACAGCGCGAAGCCTATCGTGGCGAGCGAGGTAATGCGGATGCGGCGAGCTTTCATATCATCGAGCATCAAAGCGGTCACCGATGCGTGAAGTCAATCGGTGCGCGCGGATCGGAGCAGTGAATGAACAGTCTTTCAACGCCTACGTGTCATTCCCGCGCGCGTGGCTGCCGCGCGCGAGGAATCCCGGATTGCGCTAACTCCACCGTAGGACGTTCTCCGGGGTGTGCTCGTCATGTATTCGGGATTCCTCGCGCGGCAGCCACGCGCGGGAATGACAACCTCAGGATCGCGCGGGTTGGGGCCGCGGTTATGATTTGGTAGCGTGAAACTTTGACGCGGGAGGATGATTCATTGCGCATCGCACTTCTGGGACAGGCCGCATTCGCGGAAAAAGCGCTCGAAGCGATCGTCAATCACGGTGAGGAGATCGTGCACGTCTTCGCACCCGCCGATCCGCCGGCCGGAAAGCCCGACGCGCTCGCGGCGAAGGCGCGCGCGATGGGGTTGCCGCTGTCGCAGCCGAAATCGTTCAAGAGCGACGCCGCCTTCGAGCAGTTCAAGACCACCGGCGCAGAGCTCGCGATTCTCGCCTTCGTAACGCTCATCGTTCCCGAGCGCATCCTCTATTACCCGAAATACAAATCGATCTGCTTTCATCCGTCGCTGCTTCCACGGCATCGCGGCGCCAGCGGGATCAACTGGGCGATTATCCAGGGCGACCGCGAAACCGGAGTCACCTGGTTCTGGCCCGACAAGGGAATCGACACCGGCCCGATCCTGATTCAAAAGCGCGTGCCGATCGCCGACACCGATACGACCGGTTCGATTTACTTCAACACGCTTTTCCCGATGGGAATCGACGCGATGATCGAAGCGATCGATCTGATCAAAAGCGGCAACGCGCCAAGAATTGAACAGGATGAAAGCCGCGCGACGTATGAGCCTCCATGCCGCGACGAGCACGCGAAGATCGATTTTGCGCGGCCCGCGCGCGAGGTCTTCAACCTGATTCGCGGATGCGATCCGCAGCCCGGCGCCTTCGCCGAGCTCGAGGGCAAGCGCGTCCGCCTGTACGACGTCGCGCTCGAATCTTCCGCGTCGTCATCGGCGCCGGGAACAATCACCGCGATCGACGCAAGCGGAATGAAGATCGCGCTCGCCGGCGGAATACTGATCGTCAAGCGCGCGCGAATCGATCCGAATCCGAAAAAGCTCGCGCCGATAGAACTCGCGGCGACGGGCGAGCTCAAAGCGGGCGCGCAACTCAAATAACCAGGCGGCCACAAAGACACGAAGACACAAAGAAAGAAGCGAGACTTTCCTTCTGGAAAGTCCCGGCTGCTTTTTCTTCTTAGTGTCTTCGTGCCTTAGTGGCCGCCTGGTGCCTTAGTGTTTATCCTACGCGCTTACCAAGGATCAGCAGATCCCGCTCAACCCCGTCGAGCGCCGCGACCGCCGGAAGATTTGCCCAAGTCTCGAAGCCGAAGCCCCGGAACAGCGCGATACTCGGATCGTTGTGGCCGAAGATGAACGCAAGCAGCGTCTTGAGCCCGAGCGACGGCGCGCGCTTGACGGACTCTCCGACGAGCCGCCGCGCGTAGCCATGCCGATGATGCTCCGGCGCTACGTACACGCTAATCTCGGCGGTCGCCTGGTAGGCGGGGCGTCCATAGAAAGACTGAAAGCTCAGCCACGCGAGGATCTCTGAGCCGCGCGCGAGCACCCAAAGCGGTCGCGACTTGGGATTATGCTCCTCGAACCATGAGCGCCGCAGATCGACCATCACCGGCTCGAGATCGGCCGTCGCCATCCGTCCCGGAATCGCCGAATTGTAAATCGCGATAATCGCGGGCAGGTCCGCCTCGGTCGCGTCGCGCAGGATCGGTTCGTCCATCGCTTCCTCCGATGTTCGACTGAATGTATCGCGTAACACAGCACCCGCCGAGATGCGACGATTCGCGACGCCGCGATGTTGTCCTCCCACCGTGCGTTTCGTATCATCGCGGCAATCTTGCGAGAGGTGAGTCGATGGGTTTGACCATACGCGAGGCGGCGCCAGGCGACGCAACCGAATGCGGCCGCATCTGCTACGAGGCATTCAAGGCGATTGCCGAGGCGCACAACTTCCCGCCCGACTTTCCCAATACCGAGTCGGCGGTCGGCATGCTCTCGATGATGATCGCCAATCCCGGATTCCACGGCGCGGTCGCGGAGCTCGACGGGAAGATCGTCGGCAGTAATTTCCTCGACGAGCGCAATCCGATCTCGGGCGTCGGCCCGATCTCGATCGATCCGCGCGCGCAGAACCATGGCATCGGCGGACGCCTGATGCGCGCCGTGATGGAGCGCTCCGAGCGCAAGGGCTTCGCCGGAATCCGCCTGGTGCAATCCGGCTACCACTCCCGCTCGCTGTCGCTGTACTCGAAACTCGGCTTCGACGTGCGCGAGCATCTGTCGTGCATGCAGGGCAACGCGATCGGCGGATCTATCCCCGGATGCACCGTGCGCGCGGCAGCCGAACGCGACCTCGATTCCTGCGCCGCGCTCTGCCTGCGAGTGCATGGATACAATCGGACAGGAGAGCTTCGCGACTCGATCCGCCAAGGCAGCGCTACAGTCGTCGAGCGCGCGGGCCGTATCACCGCCTATGCCACAGCGATTGCGATTTTCGGGCACGCCGTTGCGGAGACCAACGACGACCTGCAAGCGCTTATCGCCGCCGCGGAAGCATTCGGGGGTCCAGGCATTCTGATTCCTTCTCGCAACGGCCCGCTGATGCGCTGGTGCCTCGGCAAGGGACTGCGCATGGTCTTCTCGATGACCTTGATGACGATGGGCCTGTACAACGAGCCGGCCCGTACCTGCCTTCCGTCCTGTATTGAGTGGACAAACCCGGCCGCTGGAGTATTGCATCGCGCGGCGTTGCGCTACGATCGCGCCAGCATAACGCGGGAGAGACTTCGATGCGTCTGTGCGTGGGAACCGCCAAAGGAATAGTCATTCTCGATCCGGAGCGCGCGAGCATTCCGCTGATGGTGCTGGCCGATCCAACCGGCATCTGGTGCATGGCGCAGGACTCCGCCGATCCTGGAGTCATCTACGCCGGCGGTGTCGAGCACGTCCGCGGCAAGGGCACGCTCTCGCGCTCGACTGACGGCGGCAGAAGCTGGACCGACATCACTCCTCATATCGCGCGCGAGGAAGAAGTATGGGCGGTCGCCGCTTCGCCCGCGGTCAAGGATCAGGTTTTCGCGGGCACCTCGCACGCGCGGCTGTTGCGCAGCGACGATCGCGGGCGGTCGTTCCACGAATGTGCAGGGTTCCTGAAAATTCCCGGACGCGAGCGCTGGACCTTTCCGCCTCCGCCGCATATCCCGCACGTGCGCTCGATCTCGTTCGACCCGCACGACCCGCGCACGATGTATGTCGGAGTGGAAGAAGGCGGAGTGTTCCGCACGCGCGACGGCGGCGCATCCTTCGAGACCCTCAACGACGGTCTCTACGACGACGTTCATACTGTCGCGGTCGATCCCGCCGACTCCCGCCGTCTCTACGCGACCACCGGGCGCGGCTTCTATACCTCCGACAATGCCGGCGCATCGTGGCGCCAAGTCCGCAACGGGATCAATCGCACCTATACCGTTCCGCTGCTGGTCGACGGCGCCGAAACGATCTTTACGGCGGCCGCGGCGGGTCCTCCGCCCACCTGGTCGGGTAGTCATTCGGGCGCAGACGCGATCGTGTTCATGAGCCGCGACCGCGGCACGTCATTCGCGCCGCTCGCGACCGAGTACGCCTCGGGACGCGGGATGGTTATGCGGTTGCGCTCCGATCCGGAGCGCGGCGGATTCTTCGGCGTCACCACCGACGGCCGCGTGATTCGCGCGGAAGATGGCGGCCTCGCCGTCGCCGCGATCGCGGAGAAACTCCGCCGGCCCACGACCTGGTCGCGCTGCCGTAGCATGCGCGCTCGTGCCGATGACGCGCGGCGGCGACTTCGCTACATCATCGCGATCGGAGCGCCAGATAATCACGGGGCAGCATTACCATGACCCCTTCCACCCTAATCCCCATCAGATGTCCGAAGTCGCGCTTGTCGCCCGTTAGAAGGTGAGTCGCATGACCGTGAATCGCGGCAGCCAGGATCGGCCGATCAGCAATGTCGAGGTGAATCGCCTCCGGCAGCCTGACGCCGTCCGGAACGATGACGATCTCGAGCGCAACGCTCAGGTTGGCTAGCGTCGAGAGTCCGCGACTATGCTTAACTGCCAGATTCCGTCGCGCCTCGCGGAGCGCATAGTCGGAACTCAGGAGCCGGCAACTCGGGATTCGCCACAGCCGCGAGAGCCGAGACTCGCTTGATAGAGCGGCGGAAAACGGAACATTCGCATCCAGGAAGACTCTGTCCAAGTCCGTACGCCCGTCGCGAGTTCACATTCTATCTGCTCCGGCGCCCGTAAGACGGCCGGAAGTGATCGATCGTCGCAGGATTCAATCCCATCCGTTTGACAGCCGCGCACGCGCGCTTGTAGTCGGCGGCGTCGACGGCGTTGTTAAGAATAAATTCAGCCTCGCGCTCCCGAGTGTATATTTCGACAGGGATCACCTCGGCCGGGCGAATCAGAATGCCCTCGGCGCGTTCCTCGGCGACTACGAAGCTTCCCTCATCGAGTCCGAAGCGCCGGCGCATCCGGGCCGGGAGAGTGATAACGCCCCGCTTGCCGACCTTACTCGCTGCCTGTGACATCGATTTTATGCCCGACATTCAGATTATCGGAATTTCGGGCATTGTTCAATCGCCAGCTATCCGTCAGGAGCCGATAAACTCGCGCAGCACGGCGAAGTAGCGATCGGGGGCGTCGGCGGCGATGCCGTGGCCCGCGTTTGCGAAGCGCTCGTAGCGCACCAGATTCGCGGGCAGCTTCGCAACCATCTGCTCGGAGTAGAACGGCGGCGTTATCGGATCGTCCTCACCCGCCAGCACCAGAGTCGGACATTTGATCCGCGCCAAATCATCCAGATAGTCGAAAGTGTAATCCTCGTTTTCACGGAACGAGCGCATCACGTCGAGCTTCCACAGTTGGCGCGCGTCTTTGTTGGGATCGTAGGGAGCCCGCGAGTAGAGCGGGCGGCATAGCCGGACGAATTCGCGGAACTGATCGCTGGTTGCTGTCTCGCCGCAGAGAAATCCGCGCGCCGCATCGCCCGCCGCCTTGCCGCCCAGCCGCTCGAAAACCTCCGCCTCGCGCTCGGGCTCCGGACGGCCGGCGCGCGTGCAGCACAGGATGAGCTTGCCCGGATGATCGGGATGCCGCGTCGCGTAGGCGGCCGCGACAAATCCTCCGAACGACAGCCCGAGCACGACGGGCTTCGTGATCTCGAGCGCGTCGCAGAACGCCACCACGTCGTCGGCCCACCTCGCGAGCCGCCACTTATCGGGCGTGCTCGCGTCGCTGCGGCCCTGTCCGCGATGGTCGATATAGATAACCTGCGCGACATCGGTGAGCGTTCCGTATCCGGGCTTGAACGACGCATGATCGCCGCCGGGCCCACCGTGCAGAAGCAGGAGGGTCGGAACTTCGCGCATCACCGGACCGTCGGGGCGGAGCCTCGCGCCCTCGACATCGAAGAACATTTTGATATCGCCAACCTGCACGCGCATGGCGGCTACCTCCGGAACAGTAACGATGCGCGAATCGCGCCGGACAGTCGAGTCACGATTCCGGTTTCCTAAAACTTGACTAGCAGCGAAGAAAAAGCGAAAATATCTAAATGAACGCCGTCGCTACGTTGCCACTCCGCCCTGATCGCCTGGTTCCTGATGAGGCGGCCAGAGGGGTCGAGTTTGTCGAGATGCCGGTGCATCGGATTCTGAATCGATGCACCGGCTCCCGGATGCCGTTTCGGTGGACGATCAATCCGTACCGCGGTTGCGAGTTCGGATGCGTCTATTGCTACGCGAGATATACGCACGAGTTCCTTGAGCTGCGCGACCCGATGGATTTCGAGCGCCGCATCTTCGTCAAGCGGATGGCCGCCGAGGTGCTGGCGCATACGCTCTCGCGCACGCCAATCGGCACAGACTCGATTGCTATCGGCACCGCGACCGACCCGTATCAGCCGGCCGAGCGGAAGTACGGGCTCACGCGCTCGATGCTGCTGGTTTTCGCGCAACTCTCGGGCTTGAATCTTTCGATCACAACCAAGTCCGCGCTGGTGGCGCGCGACCTCGACCTGCTGCTCGCGATCAACCGGCGCTCGCGAATCCAGGTAAACTTTTCGGTGATCACCCTCAATCGCCGCTTGCAACGAATCCTCGAGCCGCGTGCGCCTCGCCCGGGCCTGCGGCTGCGTGCGCTGAACACGCTCGCGCGCGCGGGGATCCGATGCAACGTCCTGATGATGCCGATGATCCCGGGGCTGACCGACGATCCGGCGGCGATCGAGAGCGTGATCCGGATGGCGCGCAAGGCGGGGGCTGAGGGCGTATGGTGGCGCACTCTGTTCCTGATGCTGGTGCGGCGCGCAGGTTTATCCCGTTTGTCCGCGAGAATTTTCCGGAACTCGCGGAGCGAATCGACGGGTTCTACGGGCATTCGCCGTACGCGCCGCAAGCGTACGACGATCGGATGCGCGCGCTCTTCGACCGCTTGCGCCGCCGCCATGGCTTTCCGGTCGCGCACGAGGACGAGCTCGACGCGCAAAAGCCGGGCAGAGGCGTCATCGGCAGAACGCCAGTTCAGCCTCGCACTCGGCTGAGAGGATCCTCGCGCATGCATCGCGCATAGCGATCGCCTTTTTTCTGCCAGGGCTGGCCGACGGCCCGTCGGCCCGCGCGAAGCGTCCTTGTCCGAGGAACGGCTCGCACCGCCGCGGTGCGCTGATAGGGCTGGCGAGGCACGTCGATTGCTCCTAGGGCTCTACCGATACGCCCCGATGGGCAGTGCGGGGAGAAACGCCCTAGGAGATTGTCTTGGGAGTATCTATAGATGCCTCGCAGGCGGGCATGCATGCGCCTGTTTTCGCGGCATACCAGCCGCCCTCCGGAATGTTCGATGAGATGTTCGCCGCTGCGGCGCGACCGCATCCGTGGTGCGCGCCGGTCGCGTCTAGCCTGCTCGAAATGGACGGCGCCGAGTTCGCTTCCTTGCGCGCGCAAGCCGAGAGGATGCTCTTGCGGATGGGCGTCACCTTCAACGTCTACGGACAGACCCAGGGTGCCGAGCGGATATTTCCGTTCGATCCGATTCCGCGGATTATCGACGCGGAAACCTGGAGGACGCTCGAAGCGGGCCTTATCCAGCGGGTGCGCGCGCTTAACGCATTCGTCGCCGATATATACGGCGAGGCGCATATCCTCAAGGACGGGCTGGTTCCACACGATCTGATTCTTGAATCGTCGCAATACCGGCGTGGCGCCGTCGGATCACGCTTCCCGGCGGCACCTTTATCACCGTCGCCGGAATCGACCTGGTGCGCGGCGCCGACGGACGCTTCATGTGCTCGAGGACAACGCGCGCACGCCGTCGGGTGTATCCTACGTAATCGAGAACCGGCTGGTGACCACGCGGTTGATGCCCGCAGTCTTGCGCGCTTCGCGGGTGCGCAGCGTCGAAGGCTATCCTGCAGACCTGCTCGAGAGCCTGTGCGAGCTGGCGCCTGCCGGAATCTCTCGGCCGACAGTCGCGCTGCTAACTCCGGGTCCGTTCAACTCGGCGTTTTTCGAGCACGTGTTTTTATCGCAGCAGATGGGGGTTGAGCTGGTCGAGGGGCGCGATCTCGTCTGCGTCGATCACAAGCTGTGGATGAAGACCGTTCACGGGCTGCGCCAGATTCACGTGCTCTACCGGCGGATCGACGACGACTTTCTCGATCCGGTGGTGTTCCGGCACGACTCGATGCTGGGGGTTGCCGGGCTGACGGCGGCGATTCGCGCGGGCAGCGTCACGATCGCGAACGGAATCGGCACCGGAGTGGCGGACGACAAAGCGGTGTTTGCCTACACGCCCGAAATGATTCGCTACTATTTGGGCGAGCAGCCGATTCTGCCGATCGTCGAGACCCATCTGCTGCGCGAGCCCGAGGTGCGTGCGATGGTGCTGCGCGACCTCGATCGTTTTGTAATCAAACCCACCGGCGCGTCGGGTGGCTACGGCGTTGTGATCGGGCCGCGCGCGAGCGACGCGGAACTCGCGGCCACGCGCAAACTAATCGAAACGAACCCAAAAAACTTCATAGCGCAGCCGGTCGTCAGCCTGTCGGTGCATCCGACGCTGGTCGATAATGGCGAGGGCGGTGTTGCTCCCGCCGCGCGGCACGTCGATTTGCGCCCCTTCGTTCTGATGGGCACGCGGCCGCGCGTGCTCGCGGGAGGACTTACCCGGGTTGCGCTGCGCGAGGGATCGCTGGTCGTGAACTCGTCGCAAGGCGGCGGCAGCAAAGACACCTGGGTGCTGGATGGGCCGTGCTGAGACGGGTCGCAAATCATCTATACTGGACCGCGCGTTATCTCGAACGCGCGGAATGGCGCGCGCGGCTGGTCGATGTGAATTATCATCTGCTGGTGGAAAGTCCGGCGGGACCGAGCGGAGCGTGGGGTGCGATGCTGGCGATCACGGGCGATCGCGGCGATTTCGACTCGCGCTACGCGGCCGACGACGAAGCGTCCGTGTTGAGCTATTACGCATTCGACGAGAAAAATCTTTCTTCGATTCGAAGCTGTATCGGATTCGCCCGAGAGAATTGCAGCGCGCTGCGTCATCGCATTTCGTCCGAGCTATGGCTCGAAATCAACACGCTGTATCTCGACACGCAAAGATGGTCGCCCGCGATGCTCGAAGCGGTCGGCGTGTACGGATTCTTCTCGGAGCTGCGCGAGCGCTTTTACCGGATCGCGGGCGTGATTCAGACCACGATTTCGCGCGACGTTGGCTTCGATTTTCTCGCGATCGGACGCTCGCTCGAATGCGCCGAGAATATCTCGCGCTTGCTCGACGTGAAGTATCACGTGCTGCTGCCGACGCTCGAGGATGTCGGCTCGCCGCTGGATCTCTCGCAGTGGGCCGCTCTTTTGCGCAGCGCTTCGGCGCTCGAGGCGTATCGGCGCTCGCATGGCAATCTGATTCGCGCGGACAAAGTGGTTGAGGTGCTGCTCTTCGACGCCTCGTTTCCCCGCGCGGCGCGTTTCTGTATCGACCGGATGGGATCGGCGCTCGGGCGGGTCGAAGCGGCGGGGATGCATTCCAATGGCGTCGATCGGGTGCCATCGGCGCATGCGCTGGGCGTGCGGTTGCGCGCGGGAGCCGCGACCACCGTGATCGAGTCGGGACTGCATGAATACCTGCTTGGGATTCAGGAGGATTGCGCGCGGATCGGAGAGGAAGTATCGGCTGAGTATTTGAAATTCGAATAGGTATCCGTACGAATGACTATAATGGCATCTGAGTATATCGGATAGATCGGGAAAGACGTTTGGAATGAGATTTCGGGTCAGACATGTTACGCGCTTTGCCTACGACCAGCCGGCGTATGAATCGCACAACGAGGTTCGGCTACGCCCGCGCGAGAGTTCGGGCCAGCGAACGATAGGTTTTCGGCTCGAAGTGATTCCGCGCGCTGCGGTAATCGACTATCGCGACTCGTTTGGCAATATTGTGCATGCGTTGTCGGTGCACGAAGCGCATCGCGAGCTGGTGGTGGTGGCCGATTCCCTGATCGAGCGAACCGCGCCGCGGGCGCTGAGCGCGCCGCGCCATCCGTTTGGCGAATTTTTAGCCGGAGACGCGCTGCGCTCGCAGCTCGAATACGATTTTCTGCATCCGAGCCGTTACGTGCCGTTCAGCGAGCCGCTCAAGAAGCTCTTCTGGATGGCGCGGCCGCGGATGAATGAACCGGTCGTGGACTACGTATGCCGGATCGTTGGATGGATTCGCGGACAGTTCGCGTACGAGCCCGGCGCAACCAACGTCCGTTCCGACTTGAACAACATCCTGCAGGCCGGAGGCGGCGTGTGCCAGGACTTCGCGCATCTGATGATCGGCATCCTGCGCCTTGCGGGAGTGCCCGCGCGCTATGTATCGGGATACCTGGCGCCGATGGTCGAGTCGGGGAATCGCCCGCCACTCGGCGAGCAGGCAAGCCACGCATGGATCGAGGCGATGATTCCCGACTCGGGATGGATAGGTTTCGACCCCACACACGGCGCTCGCGCCGGAGACCATCACCTGCGGGTCGCGGTGGGACGCGACTATGCCGACGTACCTCCCCTCTCGGGCGTCTATCGCAGTGCCGGAGGCACGCAGACGATGCTGGTATCGCTGGATATCTCGGAGTCCGAGGAGCCGGCGAGCTCTCCGATAGACCCGGGCGCGAATCAGCAGTGATGCAGAAGCGGACGGCGCTGGTGCAGCCAGCCGGCGCGATCGGGCTCTCCCGTTGCACGCGAATAGTAAGAATAGCCAGTACCAAAGCGACAATCAGCAGCGCCGGCACGTCGCCGAGCAAATGGCCACGATGCGCAGGATTGGCTAATGCCTGCAATGCCATGATCCCGCCGTGCACGATGCTCGACCATACCGTGAACCAGATGAGACTCAGGTTCTGGAGCGGGTGGCGCGCAGCGAGAATCAGAAAAACTCCGAGCGTAGCGTAGACCCCCAGAATCATTTCAAGATAATCCGAGCGCCCGGACAGGTGCCAAGCCCATCCGGCGGGCCAGACAATCGTCAGCGGATAAATTCCGATCACAAAGATTATCCCGATTATCACAAGCGCAGCCTTTAGAAGCTTGGAACCGTTATTCTCCGGCATCGTGGTCTCCCCGATCCGTGCGGCATCTGATTCCTGCAAGCACTCTGTCAGGCAGAAATAAACCACAGCGCCATGGTAGTGGAAAGCCGTCGTCGCGGCGGATTGATTGCCGCGGCGTGCGGGGAACGGCTATAACCGTCACGACTGTGCGCGCGCATCTGGAATATCGATTTCAATGAATCCCGCAGAGCTGCGTGATTGTGAAAGCCGCAAGTGGCGGCGATTTACGCACCTGTGCGCAGCGATGATTCTGAGCGGAATCGCGACGACGTCGTGCACCTATCTTTTGCAGACTGACGCGGGCGGCTTGCCGGGACGGATGCAGCGCGGAGATTTTTCGTTCCAGCGGCCGGAGCGCACCGGATGGTATCTGCGTGACACGGTCGATCCCCCGACGCTAGCCGAGTTCACCCGCCATGACGGGCGGGCTGAATCGCAAGTTCTGATTTATGCTTTCGAACCGCCAACCACGGTAACTAACGCCGATCAGTTGCAGCAGTGGGCCGAGAGTCTACCCGGCGGCGACAAGGTGGTCTCGCCGGCGGCGGGCCACGGCGCCATCTGCCTGCGCTATCACGCGCGGTCGCTCTTGACCCTGAACTATGCGAATACGACGGCACCTTCGGTGGATCGGCTGGTCACCGACGAAGACAGTCTCGAATGTATCGATCCGCGCAACCCCGGATTTATCGTGCGCTTTATCTACACTCAGCGCAGTCCAAGCGGCGGCACACCCGAGGGCGAGCAGGAGGCCGACGCGTTCCTGAGCAGCATCCAGTTCGAGTAATAGCTAGAAGAATCGATACTTCTGAGATCGACGGCTTTCCACACTGATCGGCGATACTCGCGCGTCACTGCACGTGCGCCTCGGGATTTCTCCCTTGGGTCGAAATGACGGATGTGGGCTTGAATGCATGAATATACAAGCCACTGCCGAGCCCTCAGGTCGTCATTTCGAGCCAGGGTCGCCGATCATAATGATTCGAGCACCTCACGTTGCGCCAGCATGATCGGCGAGAAATCCCGAAGCGTCCATGCACCGGAGCCAACACCACAAGCTGCGACCCTCCGTTGGGAGCTTGTCCCGATGCCTGCTCTGAGCAACGCCGAAGAGGTTGAAATGCCAGATGGAGAACTAGCTTGTTAGACCCGGAATTGGTGCGCGGAGGGGGACTTGAACCCCCACGGCCTTTCGGCCACCAGTCCCTCAAACTGGCGTGTCTGCCGTTCCACCACCCGCGCATCGGATGGGATTAGCGCCGGCTTATTTCTGCGACGGCGCCGGCACAGGCGCCGGTCCGCTTGCCGCGGGTGCGGCGGCGGGAACCGCAACTTTGCTCGTCGGCACCGCCGGCATCACCGACCTGGTCTGCGCCGACGAGCCGGAGAAAATACTGCCGGTCGCGCGCTGAGTTGACGCATAGGCCAGGAAGATCGAGGTCGCAAAGAACACCGTCGCGAGCGCCCAAGTCGTCTTGGTCATCGCGTTGCCCGCTCCGCTGGCGCCGAACACGGTCGAGCTCGAGCCGCCGAACACCGCGCCCACGTCGGCGCCCTTACCCTGCTGAAGCAGGATGACCACGACGAGCACGACGCACACGGTGATGTGAATCGCGATTGCAGCCGATACGTACATCAGGTTGTCTTCTGAGATTCTTCGCGAGTTCTCACCCGCGCCCGGCGCGAATGATCCTCACAAAGGAGTCAGCCTTTAAGCTTGCCCCGCCGACCAGAGCCCCGTCAATATCGGGCTTGGAGACGAGCGAGTCAACATTCTCTGGCGTGACGCTGCCGCCGTAGAGAATCCGCATCGCCTCGGCCGCCTCGCGGCCGTGCAGGTCGGCGACGGTTTGCCGAATCGCGCCGTGGACATTCTGCGCCTGCTCGGGCGAGGCGGTACGGCCGGTGCCGATAGCCCATATCGGCTCGTAGGCAATCACTACTCGCGCGGCGTGCTCCGCCGGGACGTTCGAGACCGCCCTGCAACTGGCGCATCACGACGTTGAGCGCGCGGCCGCCGTCGTGTTCCTCCTGGGTCTCGCCGACGCACATGATCGGAATCATGCGATGCTTCAGCGCGGAGAGCATCTTGCGATTAACCAGTTCGTCGCTCTCATGAAAAATATGGCGGCGCTCGGAATGGCCGAGAATCACGTGGCTCACGCCGAAAGCGAGGAGCATCGGGGGCGAGACCTCGCCCGTGAACGCGCCCTTGTCCTCGTAGTGCATGTTCTGCGCGCCGAGCGCGATCGACGATCCCGCTAGAGCCTGCGCGGCGGCGGGGATCATCACGGCGGGCGGCGCGACCATGATATCGCGATCGCGTGCGAGCGCGGCGGCGTCGCGATCGATATCGGCGCGGATCGCCGCAATCAGCGCGCGCGCCTCGACCGCATTAAGGTTCATCTTCCAATTGCCAGCGAGCATTAGCCTGCGCATTGTGATCGTCCTTTAACGCTCGAGGGCTTTGACGCCGGGGAGCTCGCGGCCTTCGAGAAACTCGAGCGTCGCGCCGCCTCCGGTCGAGATATGGGTGAAGCGCGAGGCCCACTCGTGTCCGGCGACGGCGGCCGCGGTATCTCCGCCGCCCAGAATCGATTTAGTCCCGGACTGGTTCGCAAGCGCTTCTCCGACCGCGAGCGTGCCGTGCGCGAATTCCGGAATTTCGAAGAATCCAAGCGGACCGTTCCATACGACGGTTTTGGCCGGCGCTAGCGCGGTGATGAAGTCGCTCGATCGTCGTGGGACCGATGTCGAGCCCCATCATCTCCGCGGGAATTTCAGCGACAGTCTGGCCGGTAGCACCGGCTTCAGGAGCCGCCGCGACGATATGGTCGGACGGCAGCACAATGCTAACGCCCTTGCTCTGCGCGAGCGCCAGAAGCTCGCGCGCAAGCTCGATCTTGTCTTCTTCGACCCGTGAGCGTCCGACCGCGATTCCCTGCGCGCGCAGGAAAGTGTACGCCATCGCGCCGCCGATCAGGATGGCGTCGACGCGCGGCAGCAGATTTTTGAATCAGCCGATCTTGTCGGAGACCTTAGCTCCGCCCGAGGATCGCAATCATCGGTGCGCACGGGATTTTCCGTGACCGAGCGCAACGCCTCGAGCTCTGGCGATCATCAGAAGCCCCGCCGCGCGCTCCGGCAGAAATTTGGTCACGCCGACGGTCGAGGCGTGCGCGCGATGCGCACTGCCGAACGCGTCGTTGACATAGACGCTCTTGCCGCGCGCGAGTTCGTGGGCGAAGTCGCGATCGTTCGCCTCTTCCTCGGCGTGAAAGCGCAGGTTCTCGAGCAGGATCGCGTCGCCCGGCGTGAGCGCCGCGATCATCCGGCCGGTCATGTCGCCGATGCAATCCGGTGCGAGCGCGACCTTTGCGCGCGAGCGCGATGCTCAGATATTCCGCCACCGGTTTGAGGCTGAACTCGGGCGAGCGTTCCTTGGGACGTCCCAGATGCGAGCACAGGATCGCGGTCGCGCCGTGGCGTCAGGATGTAGCGAATCGTGTCGAGGCTCGCGTCGATTCGCGCGGGGTCGGTGATCTTTCCGTCAGTCGAACGGCACGTTGAAGTCGCAGCGCACCAGAACGTGCTGCCCTGAAAGCTCGAGCGCGGTGACAGGAATTATCGCCATGGCGGAGACAGTCTGCGGCGCGCCGCGGCTACATCCTGTCGATCACGAAGGCGGTGATGTCGGCAAGCCGGTTCGAGTAGCCCCATTCGTTGTCGTACCACGAGAACACCTTGACCAGCCGATTACCGAGCACCTTGGTCAGCGGCGCGTCGAAGGTGGACGAATGCGGGTTGCCGTTGAAATCGATCGAGACCAGCGGCGCCTCGCTGTACGCCAGAATTCCCTTGAGCGGACCCTCGGAGGCTTTTTTCATCGCGGCGTTGACCGCCTTGTCGTCGGCGTCGCGCTCGAGCGTCGCAGTCAGATCGACGATCGAGACATTCGGCGTTGGCACGCGCACCGCTATTCCGTCGAGCTTGCCCTTGAGCGCGGGCAGCACCAGGCCGATAGCCTTGGCCGCTCCGGTCGAGGTCGGCACCATCGAGAGCGCGGCCGCACGAGCGCGGCGCAAATCGCTATGCGGTCCGTCCTGCAGATTTTGATCGGCGGTGTAGCCGTGCACTGTGGTCATCAGGCCGTGGACGATTCCAAAATTCTCGTGCAGCACCATCGCGACTGGCGCGAGACAGTTGGTGGTGCATGAGGCGTTGGAGATCACGTCATGCTTCCCAGGGTCGTAGGATTTTTCGTTGACGCCGAGGCATAGCGTGACATCAGCACCGTCAGCGGGCGCGCTGATGATGACTTTCTTCGCGCCGGCGGAAAGATGAAGCCCCGCCTTGTCTCGCGCGGTAAAGAGTCCGGTTGATTCGACGACCGCCTGCACGCCGAGCTTCGCCCACGGCAGCTTGGCGGGATCGCGCTCGGCCAGCACCTGGAGAGTCTTGCCGTCGATCACGATATGGCCGCCCTCGACTTTGATTTCGTGCTTTAAGGTGCCGTGAACGGAGTCGTACTTGAGCAGATGCGCCAATGTGGCGGCGCTGGTGATATCGTTGACCGCGACGACTTCCAAATCTGATTTGTGCATCGCCGCGCGGAAAAACATCCGGCCGATTCGTCCGAAGCCGTTGATCGCAATCTTGGTCGCCACCTGTCGTCCTCCGCGGGAATCTATCCCGGAAATTGATGCCCGACACTAGATAAGCATGGCCTATCTGTTCAAGTGCCGGCAGACCTCTAATTTGCGCGCTTTTCAGATGGGGCGCTACGGTCCGAAAATCAATCGCGGGAAAATCAACGGCACGCGCCCAGGAGGGCGCTGCGCCAGGGCGAGAGAGAGGCTGCGCCGCTTGCGGGAATGCGCAAGCGGCGCGGGTTTGGAGTTACTTGCCGGTGCCGATCAGGGAAACGTGCTGAGGACCATTTTTCGCGTTGTCATCGATCGTCAGAGTTCCGGTTACGCGGCCCGTCGCGACGGGAGCAAACGTGACGGTGAAGTCGCAATGCCCTTTGGGCGCGAGCGTGCCACCGCATTCGTCGCTCGCGGTAAAGCCGGGCGCGATGCTGAAGGTCTCGATCTGGATCGAATCCGCGCGCTTGCCCTTATTCGCGAGCCTGATGGTCTTCGACTTGCGGTCGCCGAGTCTGACCTTGCCGAAATTCACCTTCTTCGGTGTGACCGTGAGATTGAACGGAACCTCCGTCGGCGTAGCGGTAGGAGTCGCCGTCATCGTCGGAGTGCTGGTCGGAGTTAAGGTCGGAGTCGCGGTGATAGTCGGAGTCGCCGTGGTTGTTGGAGTTGGCGTGCCCGTAGCCGTTGGAGTCGCCGTCGGCGTGATGCTCGGCGTTGGAGTCGCGCTCGGCGTTGGCGTGCCGGTAGGCGAAGGGGTCGGAGTGCCGGACGGTGTCGCGGTCGGCGTCGATCCGGTGAAAGGCAGAGGCTGGCTGAATTCCAGCACCCGGCTGTTATCGGTATCGGCTACATAGAGGTTGCCCGACGCGTCGACCGAGATTCCCGAGGGCTGGCAAAGATTGGTCGCGCTGGGCGAGTTGGGCGGCGTGCTGAAGCCGTTGCATACCGCGTCGGCGAAATCGAACGCGCCATCCTGTCCGAACACGATACTCGCTGTAGTATTAGGCGAGTTCGGATTCTGAAGCGGCGTGACGAAGCCCAGCACGCGGGTATTCGACGTGTCGGCGACATAGAGATTGCCGAGAGAATCGGCGGCGACGCCTTCTGGAAACTCGAGCGAGCTCGCGCCTGGAATTCCCGATGGCGCGTTGACCGTGGTCGCCGCGAAGCCCGTCTGTCCGAACACCGCGTCGGCGGTCACGTCGCCGCTGCCGGTGACGCCGCCGACGATCGCCAGCGGAGAATTGTATTCCAGCACGCGGTTGTTGTTGGAATCCGCGACGTAGAGGTTGTTGCTCGGGTCCACGGCCACGCCCTCGGGCAGGCACAAGGTGTTCGCGCTGGCCGAGCCGCCGCTATTGCACAGGACGGCGGTGAAGTTCGATCCCGTCGAATCCTGTCCGATTACGCGGCTGGCCAACTCACCGTTGGAAACCGGTTCATTGTATTCGAGCACGCGATTGTTGGCGGTGTCGGCTATGTAGAGATTGCCGGCCTGATCGATCGCGGCGCCTTGCGGCTGATTGAGCGATCCGGCGCTGATCCCGCCGGTGTTCTGCGTGCCGAGGATGAAACTCGCGCCCTGTCCGAGCACGATCGAAGCGGTCGGATCGATAATCTGGGTGCCGACAAACGCCGCGAACGGAGGGCTGAAGCCGAGCACACGGCTATTCTGAGTATCGGAGACAAAAAGATTCCCGCTGCCATCGGTCGCAAGGCCGGTCGGAAAGCATAGGCTGACGGCGGTCGGCGCGGTCGCTCCCTGATTACATGCGCGCGAGTTGAAATCCGGCTGGCCGATCACGAGGTCGGCGGGGTCGCCGTCGGCAAAAGCTGACGCGCTATGCCATCCGAGCACGCGGTTGCTCTCGGTGTCGGCGACATATAGATGCGCGCTCGCATCAACGGCGACGGCCTGGGGAAAGTCCAGGCTCTGCGGTTTCACTTCGTTGACGCCGTTGTGAGTGGCGTCGGGTTGGCCGAGCACGCGGTTGATACTGGCGCCGGGAGTAAGGGGCGTGTCGAACTCGGCGATACGGCTGTTGGATTGATCGGATACATAAAGCCGTCCGGCGGCATCGAGCGCGGCGTCGGTCGGACCGCATAGCGTTAGCGCGGTCGCGAGCACGCCCGAGGAGCCGTCGCATATGCTGGTGGCAAATGATCCGCCCTGGCCGAAAACGTTCGCGGCGGCGGTGACGCCGCTGGTGCGCGGAAGATTGTACTCGAGCACGCGATTGTTGAAGGTGTCGGCGACGTACAGGTCGCCCGCCAGATCGAGCGCGACCCCGGCCGGAGCGTTGAGGGTCGAGGCGCTGATACCGCCGGCGTTGGCGGTCTTGCCGGTGAAAGTAACCTGCCCGAGCACGAGATGCGCGGCAGCGTTGTCCACGAACGGCGCATCGAATTCGAGCGCGCGATTGTTGGCGGCGTCGGCCACGTAGAGATTTCCGCCAGAATCCACCGCGATTCCTTCGGGGGCGCACAGAGTGCTGGCGCCGGGACTCGCATCGGGATTCGCGCTCTGGTTGCATAGCGCGGTTGCGAACGCGCTCTGGCCAATAACCGTCGAGGCGACAGCGCTGCCGAGCGGATTGGTAAAAATCAGCACGCGATTGTTCAGGCTGTCCGCGACGAACAGATCGCCGATGGCGTCGAGCGCTACACCCCACGGATCGCTCAGCGACCCCGCGCCGATTCCGCCATTGTTGGCGCGGCTCGATTGCTCGTCGGGCTGGCCGAAGACCAGGGCCGCCGAGAGTCCCGTGATCGGCGATCCGCTAAAACCCGAGAACGGCGTCGCGAACATCAGCACGCGATTGTTGGTCGTATCAGCCACATACAAATTTCCCGCCGCATCCGCTGCGACGCCGTTGGGATGGCATAGCGAGGCCGCGCTCGGCTCGCTCTCGCCTTGATTGCAGGTCGAGGAAAGAAAATCGTTCTGGCCGATCTCGAGATCGGCGGCCGCGCCGTCTGCGAATCCGGCCGCGTCGTTCCATCCGAGAACCCGGTTGTTATTAGGATCGGCGGCATAGAGGTGCCCTCCATCGACGGTGATCCCATCCTGAAAATCGAGCGACGATGCGCCCACGAGATTGACCGCGCCGGTAGTGAATCCGAGTTGACCGAGCACGCGGTCGGCGATCGTGTCGCCGGTGGCGGCGATGATCGCGCTGACGGCGACGGCAACGATCGCGAGGGAAAGGCAGATCGGAAGGAGTCCGATACGGTAGTGATTTGAGCGAATATTCACCCGGTACGCGAGTGCAAAGGTCGATCCCGCAAAAATTGTTCCGTTTCGATACGGGTGAGGTTTTCGCGACGATTAGTCCGCCACGTGCGTCGATTACCAGCGCCGGGCGGTCGCCGTCCGCAGGCAGCCACACCACGCGCGCCCTGCGCGATCGTATGGACGAGGCGTTCTCAAATCGGGATTCGCGAAGGAACACATCGATGCTTCCGTGCGCGCTCGAGGATTGTCATTCCTCGCTCGCGGCGCCCGCGCGGGCGTTACTGGTTTTGGCCGGTGGGAAACCCGTATAATGAAGGCCATCTTGGGTTTCAGGGCGGTAGTATGCTCCATCAGGTAGGTGCGGCGGGGCAGT
The DNA here is from genome assembly GCA_963801665.1 of uncultured delta proteobacterium. Classification (GTDB taxonomy): domain Bacteria; phylum Desulfobacterota; class Binatia; order Binatales; family Binataceae; genus JBARDN01. The sequence continues at coordinate 697,570 of CAWDFL010000001.1, forward strand.
TGGGCGTGGTGCAGTTGATGCTGGGCACGGGTCCGGTAGTCGCGGCCGTGCTGTGGACCCTGGTGGGGTTTTCAATCGGATGCTGGGGAATCAGCCTGTACAAGCTGGTCCAGATTTCGCGTGCACGGCGCGAGTCTGAACGCTTCATCACGATTTTTTGGGAATCGAAAAACTTAAACGCGATTCATACCGCCAGCGTCGGATTCACACGCAGCCCGGTCGCGCAGGTGTTTCGCGCGGGCTACCAGGAGCTGCTGCAACTGACGCGCGCCAAGCGCCAGGCGGTGGGCGCGCAATCGGAATTCTCGACCGATCTCGGCGGAATCGAAAACGTCACGCGTGCTATGAAACGGCAGGCCAACGTCGAGCTGACCAAGCTCGAATACGGCACCACGTTCCTCGCGACTACCGGCTCCGCTGCGCCGTTTATCGGCCTTTTCGGCACGGTCTGCGGCATCATCACGGCGTTCATGGGACTGTCGACCGCGCATTCGTCGAGTATCCAGGCGGTCGCGCCGGGAATCGCCGAGGCGCTGATCGCGACCGCGGTCGGACTGGTCGCGGCGATTCCAGCGGTGATGTTTTTCAATTTCTTCACCGCGCGAATCCGGGTGCTGGCGACCGAAATGGAAAACTTCACTTCCGAATTTTTGAATATCGCGGAACGTCACTTCCTTTCGTAACGAGTTCTTATGGCTTTTGATCCAGGGCAGCGCGGGCAGATGGTCTCGCAGATCAACGTCACTCCGCTGGTGGACGTGATGCTGGTGCTGCTGGTGATCTTCATGGTCACCGCGCCGATCATCCAGCAGGGCGTGCAGGTCTCTTTGCCGAAGGTCAAGGCCGAGGCGCTGTCAGGCAAGGAAGAGCAATTCGTGGTCTCGATCACGAGGGCCAACGAAATCTATCTCAACGACACCAAGCTCAGCGCGGACGATTTGACCGACAAGCTCGCGGCGATCTCGCGCGAGCGTCCCGACCGCGAGGTTTTCATCCGCGCCGACGAGCAGGTGCCCTACGGCGAAGTGATTCGCACGATGGCGGCGATCAAGGCCGCGGGAATCGAAAACGTCGGGATGGTCACCGAGCTGCCGCTCGACGCGGATTCGGAGGCGGACAAGCACAACAGTGGCAAGCCCGCCCCATAACGGCGGCGACGGACCATCGCGCGCCGGCTATATCGCGGCAATCCTGGTGGCTGCGCTCGGTCACGCAGCCGTATTCGCCTTCGTGATCTTCATCGCGCCCAGGCTTTTTGCCGAAGTCGATCAGCCCGTTCCGGCCTACACGGTAAAGATCGTCGACAATATCCCGGCCGGCGATTTGGGTACGCATCTGCCGCGATTGGCTGCGCCTCAACCTGCACGCGAGGAGAAAACCAATCCGCCGCCTCCGGAAGAAGCCAAGCCGCCCGAGCCCAAACCGGCGCCGGACAATGACGCGAACGCGATCGCGCTCAACACAAAAAATCCCGAACCTACGCCGACCGACACGCCCGAGCCGACTCCCGAACCCACGCCGGAGCCGAGCGAGGCCGCGCCCTCGCCGACGCGCACCCCGCATCCGCACCGCACTCCGCGTCCCACCCCTGAGTCCACGCCGGCGGAATCGAAAGCGCATAACCGGCATGAGCCTCAGCCTCACGGAACACCGGTGATGGTCGCGAAGGCGGACACGGCGGCAAGCATCAGGGCGCGAATGCAAAAGATCCGTGAGCAATTGCTGAAGCAGCATCTGGCAGCATTGGCGAATAATCCCGACGAAGATGATGATGACGACGATACCGCCCCTCCTGTCCGCGGCGGCCCCGCTGGAGGCGGCCCGGTCGCCGCGAGCGGCGTGCGTGAAGGAGCAGGATACGGAGTTGGCCCCGGCACCGGCAGCCTCGGTATCCAGCAGGATCCGGAATTCCTGCTCTACTTTTCAACCGTGCAGGATAAGATTAAGAAGGTGTGGAATTTTACCAGCGGGTCGTCGGATCTAACTGCGATAGTCGATTACGCGATCGGTCCCGACGGCGCCCTGACCGAAGTGAAGATCGCGAAGAGCTCCAATGACGCCGCATTCGATGATTCGGTGCTGCGTGCGATCAGGCGCGCGGCGCCATTTCCGCCGCCGCCGGAAAAATACCGCGCGCAATGGGCCGGCGGGGTCGAAGCGACGTTCAGGCTCGGCGATCTGAAGTCGTAGTCCGCGGTCGCTTAGATCGGTAAGGTAATGGAGGTGCGGATGGTGCGGGGCGGGACTCGAATGGTCCCGATTTGTCATGCGCCCATCGGATGGCGATGAAGAAACAACTGCTCCTGATATTTAGCTTTGCGATATTCGCCTCCGCGATCAGCATAGCGACGGCGGCTCGCGCGCAGATCAAGATGAATATCGTGGGGCCCGGCTCCCAGCTTTCGTCGATCGCGGTCTCGGGCCTGAAGAGCCTCTCCGGCGACGACAACCATCAGGTGTCGGGAACATTCGTCGCGATCGTGACGCGCGACCTCACGCTCTCCGGATACTTCAGAGTCATCTCGCCGCACGCTTACGTCGAAGATCCGCAGCAGTCGGGTTACGAACTGGGCCAATTCAATTTTGCCGATTGGCGATCGATCAACGCCGATTTCCTCGTGAAAGGCGCCGTGACGGTCAGCGGACAGAACATCCAGTTGACCGCGCTGCTCTACGACGTCGCGCAGCAGCGGCGGATGATGGGCAAGAATTTTACCGGCTCGGCCACCGACGTGCCGCGAATGGCGCGCCGGTTCGCCGATGCGATCCTCGAGGCTACCACCGGGCAGAAAGGCCCGTTCGATTCCGAGCTCGCCTTCGTCTCGACCGGCGGCGGCCGCTTCAAGGAAATCTACACGCAGACGATCGATGGCGACGATCTGTTCCGCCGCACCGACAATCCGACGATCAATCTGTTCCCGTCGTTCGACAAGAGCGCGCGCTATCTTCTTTATCTGTCGTACAAAAGCCGCGAGCCCGCGCTCTATCTGGCCGACCTGAAGCAAAAAGTCGAGTCGAAAATAACGAGCCCGCGCGGAATGATAATCGGCGGTGCGATTTCTCCCGACGGACAACAGATCGCGGCGGCGGTCGAACACGGTGGAGCTACCAATCTCTACCTGCTCGATCGCGACGGTTCCGAGCTGCGCGAGCTGACCCACACCGGCGGAATCAACGTGAGCCCCGCGTTTTCACCCGACGGCTCGACGCTGGCCTTTACTTCGGATCGCTCGGGCACGCCGCAGATTTACGTGATGCCGCTGGGGGGCGGCGAGGCGCGGCGCATCACGTTTAAGGGCGAGTACAATACAACGCCGGCGTGGTCGCCAAAGGGAGATCGGATCGCCTATCAGAGCCGCACGGGTGGGCGCTTCGATATCTTCCTGATCCCCGAGGCGGGCGGAGACCCGACCCAGGTAACCGACGGTAACGGCTCCAACGAATCGCCCTCGTGGTCGCCGGACGGACGCTACCTGGCGTTCAGCTCAACTCGCGGCGGGCACGCGCGGATCTATCTACTGATGGTGCAGGGCGGCAAAATCATTTCAGCATTGACGGAGGGAAAGGGTAATGACACTTCTCCAGCGTGGTCGTGGTGGCTGGGTGACTAGGAATGCTCTTCAGATGGGCGCGCTCATCGTGTTGGGCGTAATCTTCGCGGCGGGATGCTCGTCCAAGGCCAAGGAAGTTCCGGGCGGCAACACCGCTGGCCTCGGCGAAAACGGTTCGGGCGGGAGTACGAGCTCGCTCACCAATCTGCAGAACGGCACCTTGGGCGCAACCTCTGGCGGACCGCTCAGCGACATCCATTTCGGATACAACACCTACAATATCGAACCGCAGGACGGCTCGGTGCTGAAGGCCAACGCGTCATGGCTGCAGGCGCATCCGCAGACCCGCGTTCAGGTTGAAGGTCATTGTGACGAGCGCGGCTCCGAGGAATACAACATGGCGCTAGGCGCTAAGCGCGCGCAGTCAGCTAAGGATTACCTCGTGACCCTGGGGGTCCCGTCCGACCGCATCTCGACCATCAGCTATGGCAAAGAGCTGCCGCTCTGCCAGGACCATGACGAAAGCTGTTGGGCGCAGAACCGTCGCGATCACTTTGTCGTCCAGCAATAGGAGCTAAACTCGTGCGCGTGCTTCGACTCGATATGCTCGCCTTCCGGCTTCCGCGCAATAGCGTCCTCGGCCGTATGGCTCTGGCCGCCGCGCTTGGCGCCGCGTGCCTGCTCGTGACTGGATGCTCCGACCAGAACGACATGCAGCAGCTCAACCAGAATCAGTTCACGCTGCGCGGAATGATCGCTAGCGACCGCCAGCAGATCCAGGCGCTCAATCAACAAGTTCAGCAATTGCGAGATCAGATCACCGAGGCTCAGCACGGCGCCACGCCGGGCGGTCCCAGTCAGCTTTCGCAGGCCAACGATCGTATCGCGAAGCTGGAGTCCGAAGTGAGCGCACTGCAGGCTGGGATGGCGGCGCAGCCGGGCACCGTCGCGCCGGGCACAACACCAGGCGAAGCGGTAGGCGGACCATCAGGAGTGCCGGGCGCGACCGAGCCTGGCGCGTCGGCAGAACCGGTCTTTCCCGCCGCGACGTGGCCCGATGAACTCGATCAGGAAATCTCGAACGCCGAGAGCTCGAAAGATCCCGGCGTTAAGATCTACCGGGTCGGATTGCAGGCGATGAAGGACGGGAAATATCCGCTCGCTGTCGCAAATTTCACGCGGCTGCAGCATCAGTATCCCAAGTCTCCGCTGGTCGAGCCGGCGGATTACTTCGCCGCCAATGCGCTGTACGAGACTGGCAAATATGATCAGGCGATCTTGCAATTCAATGATCTGGTCATGCGCTACCCCAAAGGCCGTTTCGCCGCGCAGGCGCTGCTGCGCCAAGCCGAAGCGTTTCTCAAGATGAACGATCGGATCGATGCGCGGCTGACGCTGCAAAAACTCATGTCCGATCACGACGGAACCCCGCAGGCGGCCGCGGGCAAGACTGTGATGGCGAGTCTCGTCGGCGAATGACCCGCGCGCATCCGCTGGTCCGCGCGTAGCGGCGATGGAAATAATCCGCGATCTCGACGCGATGGCGCGTCATCCATATCCAGTCGTGACGCCGGGCAACTTCGACGGCGTCCATCTGGGGCATCGCGCGATTCTCAAAGCCGCGATCGATCGCGCGCGCGCAGCGGGCGGCACCGCATTCGCCCTCACGTATGATCCGCTGCCCGCCAAGCTCCTGGTGCCGGACCGCGCGCCGCGCCTGATTTTGGTGCCGGAAGACAAGCTCGAGCTGCTGAGGCTCTCGGGCCTCGACGGAGTGATCGTCGTCAATTTCACGCGCGAGCTCAGCCAGATCGAGGCGCGCGATTTCGTGCGCGACTACTTCCTTAAGCGGATCGGCGCGCGCGAGGTAGTGATCGGCCATAGCGTGAACTTCGGCCACAATCGCGCCGGTAATGCTCCGGTGATGGTCGAGCTCGGGCGCGAATTCGGTTTCGATACGACGGTCGTCGGGCCGGTGAAAGTCGCGGGAGTCGAAGTCAGCTCGACCAAGGTGCGCGAGTTGATCACGGCCGGAGAGGTTCGCGCCGCCGCCAAGCTGCTTGGCCGCTATCACTTCCTGCACGGCCCCGTAGTGCGCGGGCGCGAGCGCGGCCGCACGATCGGCTTCCCCACCGCGAATCTCGAGAGCGAGACCGAGTGCATCCCGCCCGACGGCGTCTATGCCACCCGCGTGATTCTGGGCGACGGCGCGTTCGGATCGATCACGAATGTCGGGATGCGCCCGACGTTCGCCGAAACCGCGCGTTCGATCGAGGCGCACATCTTCGATTTCAATCGCGACATCTACGGCCAGCGCATCAAGCTCGAGTTGATCGAGCGAATCCGTCCCGAAAAAAAATTCGCCTCCGCTGACGCGCTCAAGAATCAGATAGCTCTGGACCTCGCGCGAGCAAAAGAAATTCTCGCCAGCACTTAGCGACCCTCGCCCGGGCCGTCAACCGGCGGCGTGGGCGGGAGCTATCCAGTCGCGGGCGAGGCGGTCGGCCCATTCGGGGATTCGCGCGGCGTCGGTCGGCGGATTGGAAAGAATCACGACCTCCTGCACGCCCGCGTCGCGATAGCGCTTCATGTCGTCGCCGGTGATCTTCTTGGTGTACGGCGACACGATGTACTCGATCTCGCGCGGGTCGCGGCTCCGCTCGCGCATCAGGGATTGCAGCTTCGCGATCTTCTCCGTCGCGTCATCCGGATCGCAGTTGAACCCGAACCATCCGTCGCCATATTCCGCGACGCGCTTCAGTGCCGGCAGACTCTCACCGCCGAACATCACCGGCAGCTTTGGTCCGCGCGCCGGTTTGGGAAAACTTTGCGCGGCATCGAAGTTGACGAACTCGCCGTGATACGTAGCGGCGCCGTCGCTCCATAGCGCGCGCATCGCGGCGATATATTCCCGCGTGCGCAGCGCGCGGCGCTCGAATGGAATTCCCAGCGCCGCAAATTCCTCCGCCGACCATCCGATTCCAACTCCCAGCACGAAACGCCCGCCCGCGAGCCGATCGAGCGTGGCCGCCTGCTTCGCTAGCACGACAGGGTTATGCTCCGGCACCAGGCAAATTCCGGTCGCGAGGCGGATCTTGCTGGTCGCCGCGGCGGCAAAGGTCAGCGCCAGAAACGGGTCGAGCCAATCAGCGCTGCCGGGCAATGGAAAATCACCCTGGGCAGAGTACGGATACTTCGACTCCTGGCGATCGAACAGCACCACGTGCTCTCCAACCCACAAAGTCGCGAAGCCGACCCGCTCGGCATTCGCGGCCGCGCCACGGATTATTTCCGGATGCACCGACGTCCCGATCCCAATTGAAAACAGTCCAACCTTCATCGCACTACTCCATTGACCGAATCGTCACCGCGGCTTCACGAACTTGAGCATGAAGCGATCGGTCTGGCCACGCTTCTTGAACACGAACCAGGTGCGATCGTCCTCTGGATGCCGGAGCGCACTCGACGACGCCTTGAGCTTGAACCCCGATTTCTCGATCTCGTTGATAACGAAATTTTCGTCAATACGGTGCAGCGTCGTCGTGTCGCGATCGCCCGAGCCGGCCTGCGCGCTGTGATCGACTATTCCATAGACTCCGCCGGGCTTGAGCGCGGTGAATATCTGCTGATTGATCTTCGCGCGATCGAGCTTGAGCCCGACCATGTCGTGATAGTTCATGTTAATGATCACGGCGTCGAGACTATTTGGCGGGACCGGCAACAGGTCGGCCGCGTCAAAAGGCTTGGCGACTTCGACCACGTTTGCAAGACGCGGAACCCGCGCGTGCCATTGATCGGCGATCGCCTGGTACTTGGCCGGAAACTTCGGAATGTTTTGTGAATAAACTTTGCCACTGGGTCCGACTACACGCGACAAAAGCTCCGTGGTCCATCCGCCTCCGGCCCAGATATCCGCAACCTGCATCCCCGGCTTGATTCCGAAGAACGCCAGCATCTGCTCGGGCTTGCGGCCCTCGTCGAGCGCCTTGTCGTCGGCGGGACGATCGGGAGCGTTCACGGCAGCTTTGATGTAAGCGGGAATTTTCGCTTCGGGAATCGGCGCGGTCTGGTTGACCTTGGCCATCAGCGCGGGATTCTGCTGCGCGCCCGCAATCGAGATCGGCGCGACCAGGGCAATCGTGCTCATCGCAGTCGCCAATGCCAGGAATCGGATCTTCATCGGTAGATGCTCCCCCGCGCCTGCGGCGCGGCTTGTGGCCAGTGCAGTAGGGACTCGTGAACTCGACTTGCGATTGGTAGCACGCGCGCCACGGCACGAAAAGCGCCGCGCGGGTTACGCGTCATATCGCCGGTGTCGCGCGTTCTACCGTTGTCATTCCCACGCGTGGCTGCCGCGCGAGAGCCTGTCCTGAGAGTTTGTGATTGTTTGTGGCGAAGGTGAGCGCGATCTGATCAAATGAGGCGCAGGCTGAGTGGAGGAGAGGAGGCGGAGAAGGTGGAAGCACTGCGGCTGCGACAGGCAAATCGGCAACAACTTCGGCTGGAGGCGACCGACCTGGATTCGCTGATCGAGGCGGAGCATCCGGCGCGAGCGATCTGGCGCGTGCTGGAGGGGCTGGATCTGTCGAGGTTTTACACTTCGATCAAGGCGGTGGCTGGGGGACCGGGGCAGGACGCGACCGACCCCAGGATCCTGATCGCGCTGTGGCTGTATGGGCTCAGCGAGGGGGTGAACTGCGCGCGGGAGCTTGACCGGCTGTGCCAGCGGCACCACGCCTATCGCTGGGTCTGCGGGGGCGTCACGGTCAACTACCATCTGCTGAGCGACTTCCGCAGTGAGCACGGCGCGGCGCTTACGGAACTGTTCAGCCAGGTGCTGGCGGTGCTGATGCATAAGGGACTGGTGAGCCTCAAGCGGGTGGCGCAGGACGGGACCCGGGTCCGAGCGAGCGCGGGCGCGGGGTCGTTTCGGCGCGCGCCGAGTCTGCGCCAGTGCCTGGCGCAAGCCCAGGCCCAGGTGGCGGCGCTGGAGCGCGCGGCCACGGGGGAGGCTGCACCATCGCGCCAGCATCTCAGCGCCGCGCGGGAGCGCGAAGCGCGGGTGGAACAGGCGTTGAAGGAATTGCCCGCGGTCGCCGCGCTGAAGAAAAAGCGCAAGTCTGAGCCACGAGTATCCACCACCGATCCCGAGGCGCGGGTGATGAAGATGGCCGACGGCGGCTTTCGTCCCGCGTATAACGTGCAACTTTGCGGTGACGTTGAAAGCCGGATCGTGGTGGGGGTCGCGGTCACCAACCAGGGCACCGACAACCAACAGTTGGAGCCGATGCTGGCGCAGCTCGAGCAGCGCACCGGGTGCCTGCCGCAGCAGGTGCTGATCGACGGCGGGTATCGAGACCTCAAAGGCGTCGAGCGGGTAGCCGCGCGCGGGGTGGAAGTGTATTCCCCGCTGCTCAAGGGCAATGCGACTTATAAACTCGACCCGGCCGAGCCGCATCCCGAGGATAGTCCGGTCATCGCTGAATATCGCCGGCGCATGGCTTCGGCCGAGGGCAAGCAGATCTACCAACAGCGCGCCGCCACCGTCGAGACGCTTAACGCCGACTTGAAAACCTACCGCGGTCTGCACCGCCTGCTGGTGCGCGGGAGCGGCAAAGTTCTCACCATCGCGCTGTGGTCGGCGCTCACTTACAACATTTTACGGGCTATCAGCATGGGCTGGCTGTGAACTGAAAAACTACCAAGCACCAACCATATAACTAGTCCACCACCGACCCTGTTGAACCGCTCGCAGACTCAGCCTGCGGCGAATTATCCGCCTAATTGCCAATTCGCTCACAAACTCTGAGCAACGCCGAAGGAAATCCCGAGCGAAAGGCCGCTGCATGAGGCGTGGACTCCGAGCATGAACGCCCGGGATTCCTCGCCCAAGGCTCGGAATGACGATTGGCGGCTCGGCTGAGACTAACGATACTCAAGCATCAAACCCACATCCGTCATTTCGACCGAAGGGAGAAATCCCGAGGCGTTCATGCACTCACTCGCAGGTGGTGTAACCGCCAAGGCCGGGCACCGAATTCCTCGCGACAGGGGTCGATGTCCGAGGGACGCCTCGAGCTGATGCGCGAGCATCAGGAAGTGGCACGAAAATCAAAGAGCGGCGCTCTGCCCGTCGGTCCCGTCAGTGAGCGGCAGGTGGACTTGGGCGCGGCGCGCGCGGCAAGATAACCTCAAGTAGCGCTGCGCCGCGCCAGGTATGGATGGAATCTCCCACGCAATCGAATCCCGCTGGCAACTCTCCTGCCTCCAAAGTGCCGCCCGTGCGCATCGTCGCGTTCGAGAGCAGGATGGCGGCGGAGGCGGCCGCGCTCATAACGCGCGGCGGTGCGGTCGCGATTGTCGCGCCGGCAATGCGCGAGGTTCCGCTGGGCGAAAATCCCGCGGCGTTCGACTTCGCCGAGCGCCTGCTCACGAGCGAAATCGACGTTGCGATTTTCTTAACCGGCGTCGGCACGCGCGCTCTGTTTCAAGTGATGGAATCGCGTCATCCGCGCGCCGCGCTGGTCTCCGCGCTCTGCGGGATAGTGACCGTGGTTCGCGGACCAAAACCGGCCCGCGCCCTGCGCGATCTGGGAATCGAACCCACCGTCACCACGCCCGAGCCCAATACTTCGCGCGAGCTGCTAGCCGCGCTGGCCGAGTATCGAGACCTTCGCGACGCGCGAGTCGCGGTGCAGGAATATGGTGTCTCCAACAGCGATCTGATCGCGGGGCTCGAGGCGCGCGGCGCGCAGGTCGCCGTCGTGCCGGTTTATCGATGGACGATGCCCACCGATCTCGAACCGCTTCGCTCGGCGCTCCGTGCGATCACCGGCGGCCGCGCCGACGCCGCGATTTTCACCAGCTCGCATCAGGTCACCAATGTGATGCAGATCGCGCAGGCGGACGGAATCGACGCCCAGGTGCGGCGCGGACTGGCAGCGCTGGCGGTCGGATCGATTGGTCCGGTCTGCAGCGAAGAGTTGCGCGCGCACGGAATCGCGGTGGACTTCGAGCCCGAGCATCCGAGGCTCGGCCATCTGGTGAAAGACGCCGTCGCCCGCGCCTCCGCGATCGTGTCCGCCAAACGCCGCACCGTGTCGCACGCCGAGGTTTCAGGCGCGCCAAGAATTTCGCGCCTCACCGAGAACGCGCAGCACCTCCGGCACTGGGATCATCCTATGCTGCGCGCGTGCCGCCGCGAGGCTGCCGACTACACTCCCGTATGGCTGATGCGCCAGGCGGGACGCTACATGCCCGAGTATCGCAAGGTTCGCGACCAGCATGATTTTCTGGAGCTGTGCATGCGTCCGCAGCTCGCCGCCGAAGTCACGGTCACGGCGGTCGAGCGGCTCGGCGTGGACGCCGCGATCATCTTCGCGGATATACTGCTGCCGCTCATCCCGATGGATGTGGGGCTGCATTACGAGAAGGGCGACGGTCCGATTATCGACCGGCCGATTCGCACGGCAGCGGATCTCGATCGCGTGCCGCGCTTTGACGCAAGCGCGCTCGGTTTTGTCGCGGAGTCGATCAAGATTGTCGATCGCGCGATCGGCGCCAAGACTCCGATTATCGGATTCGCCGGCGCTCCGTTCACGCTCGCGTCGTATCTGATCGAAGGTGGCGCGTCGCGCCAATATCAGGCGACCAAAACCCTGATGTACAACGACCCCGACACGTGGCATCGCCTGATGGACCTGCTCGCGCGCGTCACGATCGACTACCTGAATATGCAGGTCGCTGCTGGCGCCAGTATCGTGCAGCTTTTCGATAGCTGGGTCGGCAGCCTCGGCCCCGACGACTACCGCCGCTTCGTGCTGCCGCATACCGCGTCGATAATCGCGGGCGTAAAGCCGGGCGTGCCCGTCATCCACTTCGGGACGATCACCGGAAATCTCCTCGAGCTGATGCGCGAGGCCGGCGGAGACGTGATCGGACTGGATTGGCGCGTCGATCTTGCCGAGGCATGGAAGCGCGTCGGCTACGATGTCGCGGTGCAGGGAAATCTCGATCCGATCGCGCTGTTCGCCGCGGTGCCGGAAATTCGCTCGCGTGCGCGCGCGATCCTCGATCTCGCCGGCGGACGCCCCGGGCACATCTTCAATCTCGGCCACGGAATCCTGCCCGATACCCCGGTCGATCACGTAATTGCGCTGGTGGACGCGGTCCACGAGCTCAGCCGGCACGAGCTCACACGGAGCGATAAGTGACCGAGCCGCGCGGCTGTGACGCGGTTTTGATCGTCGGGTTTGGCGGACCAACGCGCGCCGAGGAAATCCGTCCGTTCCTGGACAACGTGCTGCGCGGCAGGCCGATTCCCCGCGAGCGCTACGAAGATGTGCTGCATCACTACGAGATGCTCGGCGGACGTTCGCCGTATAACGATCTGACGATGCGCCAGGCGGACGCGCTCCGCGCCGCGCTGGCGAGCGGCGGATCCAAAATTCCGGTCGCGGTCGGGATGCGCAATTGGCATCCATACATTGACGACGCGCTCGCGACTCTCGCGCACGGCGGCGCGCGCCGCGTCCTCGCGTTTATCATGGCGGCGCATCGCAGCGAAGCCAGCTTCGAGCGCTACCAAGAGACTGTTCGCGCAGCGGCCGAGAAATTGGGCAGCGTTGCTCCCGAGATAATTTACCCAGAGCCGTGGTTCGCGCATCCGAAATTTATCGCCGCAGTCGCCGCCCGCGCCGCCGAGGCGCTGATGCATCTGGACGCGTCCGATCGCGCACGCGCTCAGCTCATTTTCACCGCCCACAGTATCCCGGTAGCGATGGCCGCGGCGTCGGCGTACGTCGAGCAGGTTACGGAGTCGTCGCGCCTGGTCGCGGCGAAGCTTGGATTTGAAAATTGGACGCTCGCCTTTCAGAGCCGCAGCGGAAGCCCGCGCGATCCGTGGCTCGAACCTGATATCGGCGCAGCGCTGCGCAAGCTCGATCGCGGCGCGATCGCCATCGTCGTCCCAATTGGATTTCTGTGCGACCACGTCGAGGTGCTGTACGATCTCGACATCGAAGCCGCCGCGCTCGCGCGCGAGGCCGGCGTTCGGATGCGTCGCGCGGCGACGGTCAGCGACCATCCGGAGTTTATCGCGATGATGGCCGAGATCGTTCGCCGCTACGCGCGCGCCGCGTAACAAAATGCACCGTGTTGTCGTAATCGGCGCCGGGATAACCGGCCTTGCCGCCGCTCATCGGATGCGCGAGCTCGCGGCCGAGCGAGAATTTCGGCTCGAAGTGATCGTGCTCGATCGCGCCGCGCATATCGGTGGTCCGCTCGCCACGATGCGGCGCGACGGATTTACAATCGAGACCGGCGCGGATTCCTTCCTGACCGAAAAGCCGCAAGCCGCCGAGCTGGCGCGGCGCCTCGGCCTCGGCGACGAACTCATTCCCACGCGCGAGGAATTTCGCCGCACGCGGGTGGTTCACAACGGCCGCCTGGTCGACATTCCCGACGGCTTCTCGCTGATGGCGCCGTCGCGGCTTGGCCCGGTGATGAGAAGTGATCTGTTCTCACCGCTTGGCAAACTCCGAATCGCGCTCGAGCCGTTGGTGCCGAAGCGAAAAGACCGGCGCGACGAAAGTCTGGCCGCGTTCGTGACGCGACGGCTTGGCCGCGAGGTGCTCGATCGCGTAGCCCAGCCGCTCGCCGGCGGAATCTACACCGCTGATCCATCGCGCTTGAGTATCGCCGCGACGACACCGCGCTTCGTCGAGATGGAACAGCGCCACGGCAGCGTGATTCGCGGCCTGCGCGCCGCCGAACGCGCGCGCCCCGCGGCGGGCACCAAAACTGCGGGCACCAGCGGTGCGCGATGGACTCTGTTCGCGACCTTGCGCAACGGGATCGGCGCGCTGCCCGACGCGCTTGCCTCCAGCTTGGGAAAATGCGTGAGGCTCGGCGTCGAGGTGAAGCAGATTCTTCCACGCGCCGACGGATGCACGATAGTCACTGAGAGTGGCGAGGAGATTTCCGCCGACGCCGCGATCTGCGCCGCGCCCGCATACGCCGCCGCGCGGATGATTCGCGCGGCCGACCCGCATCTGGCCGATCTGCTGGGCGCGATCAGCTACGCGAGCGCCGCAACCGTCAACCTGGCGTTTCGCGAGAGCGACTTTCCCGCGCCGCCAAATAGTTTCGGCTTCGTCGTGCCGATAATCGAGCGGCGCCGGATCATCGCCGGCAGCTTCACCAGCCTGAAGTTTGAAAACCGCGCGCCCGCCGGAATGATTCTCGCTCGGGTGTTTATCGGTGGACAACTGCAAACCGCGATGATGCAGCTTGACGACGACGCGATGGTCGCCGCGGCGCGTGACGAATTTCGCGATCTGCTGGGCGTGACCGCCGCGCCGAGATTCGCGATTGTGCGGCGATGGCCCGACTCGATGCCGCAATACGAGGTCGGCCATCTTGATCGCACAGCCGAGATCGAGCGCGCCGCCGCCGCGATTCCGCGCTTCGCTCTGGCCGGCGCGGCCTTTCGCGGCGTCGGAATTCCGGATTGCGTCCGCGGCGGTGAACAAGCCGCCGCCGCGATCCTCGACCTGCTCGCGCGTAATCAATGATAATGGGCGCGATGGCGCCGCGCAGCGAAATCTCCGATGCGTCCGCTCCGTGGCCGCGCGTGATCGCTCACGCCGACATGGACGCTTTCTATGCCTCGGTCGAGATCCTCGATAATCCCGCGCTCGCCGGACTGCCGGTGATCGTCGGCGGACACAGCGCGCGCGGTGTCGTGACCTCCGCGTCGTATGAAGCGCGCAAGTTCGGCGTGCGCGCCGCGATGCCGACGGCGCAGGCGCGCAAACTCTGCCCGCAGGCGGTGTTCGTCCCTGGGCGGATGAAGCGGTACGTCGAGATCTCGCGGATGGTGCGCCGCGCCTTCGACGCGACCAGCCCGATCGTCGAGCCGTTGTCGCTCGACGAGGCGTTTCTCGATCTGACCGGGACCGCGCGCCTGCTCGGAGCGCCAATCGAAGTTGCCCGAGCGCTCAAGCGCCGCGTGCGCGACGAAACCGGGCTGGTGGTTTCGGTCGGCGTCGCCAGCACCAAGATGGCCGCGAAGATTCTCTCCGACATGTCGAAACCCGACGGCCTGCTGGTCATGGGACCGGAGTACCTGCGCGAGTTTCTCGATCCGCTTCCCGTCGAGCGGCTCTGGGGAGTTGGCCGCGTGACGCTGGCGCGGATGCACGAGCGCGGCATCCGCACCATCGGCGACCTCGCGCGGCGCGACGCGGCCGATTTGCGCGAGGCGTTCGGCTCCCAGGGCCAGCGCCTGCATGAGCTGGCAAGCGGAATCGATCCGCGCGAGGTGGTTGCCGACTGGCAGCGCAAATCCTACGGCGAGGAAAACACTTTCGCGCGCGACCTCGAACTCAAGTCCAACGACCTGCGCCGAATTTTGATCGCGCACGGCGAGGCGATCGGCCGCCGTCTGCGCGCCGACTCGGTCCGCGCGCGCACCGTCGTGCTGAAGCTCAGGCTCGCGCGGCCGCTCGGACAGGGGCGCTATCCGATTCTGACACGCAGCGTAACGCTCGAGAATCCGAGCGACGACGGCGGCGCGATCACGAACGCCGCGATCGAATTGCTCGCGAAGGTCCCCTCGCGCGATAGGATTCGGCTGGCCGGCGTGCAGGTGCATAACCTCGAGCGCGGCAGCGTCGAGCCCGGCGCATCCGCGGCGCAGCTCGGGCTCTTTGACGGGTCGGGCGCAAACGCGGCCCGGCGCGCGCGGCTTAATCGCGCGCTCGACGCGGTCACAGCGCGCTTCGGCGAAGACGCGATCACGCGTGGCTTCGCACACGCGGAGCGCGCCGCGCCTACGCGCCGGATCAAGTAGTCGGCCGCGCCGGCCGGATTGCAAGGCTTGACTTGGCGCCGCCCAGGCCGTTTTATCGCCCAATGCGAATCTTAAGAGTCGTATGCGCGATCGCGTTCCTGATCCTGCTGATCGAAGCGTGGAGATTTGCGTCGATGCAGGCCGGCGGCCCCCCGCATATGGAGCTCGAGCTGAGCGGCGGAATTCCGGCCACGCTCTATCTGCCCGGCTCCGGAAATCCATTTTTTGCGGTCCAGCCGCCGCCGCCCGACAAGCGTCGCCCGGCGGTGTTGCTGGTCCACGGATTTTCCTCGGACCAGGCGCTGATGAGCGTCCTCGCGCGGCGGATTGCACGAAACGGGTACGCGTGCCTGACGATCGATTTGCGCGGACACGGGCACAACCGCAATCCGTTCGCACGCGATTTCGGAGCCGCTGTGGGCCTGCGCCAGGACCTCGCCACGGCGGTGAATTTCCTGCGCACTTCAAGCTACGTCGACGGCTCCCGGATCGTCGTGATCGGGCATTCGATGGGCGCAGGCGCAGCGCTCGACTACGCGACCCACGACACGACAATCAAAGGCTCGGTGATGATCTCGGGCGGCTTTCTGCTCGACGGACCGGATCATCCGCGCAACGCGCTCTTTATCTTCGCGCAGAACGATCCCGAGTTTATTCAGGATAGCTCCAAACAGATCGCCGGAATTCTGGCCAGCGCCGGATTGATCGAGCTCGGAAAGGTTTATGGCGACGCGGCCAGCGGAACCGCGCTCGAAGCGGTGCAAATTCCTCACACCGATCACATTACGATCACGCGCTCGACCGTCGCCGCCGCCGCGATTCTCGGCTGGCTCGACAGCATCTTCGGCACCCAGCGCACCGCGCCCTATCGCCTCGAGACAGCGCGCCTGCGCACCGCCGCGGTCGGGATGCTCGCGTTCCTGGTCGTGCTGATCGCGATCGGCCAAATCGCCGGAGCGATCGCGCCCGAAAAGATCCGGCGCCCTTCCGGTTTGATAATGTGGCTCGGCTTGCCCGCGATCGCGATTGCGCTGCTGATCGTGATGCCGTTTATGGCGGTCGACGAGCCGGCATATTTCGTTTCGCTGATCGTCGGTGACGATCTATTCGCATGGCTCGGGCTCGCGGGCGGGGCGTTGCTCGCGCTGATGGCCGCGCGCTCGGAGATCGACTGGCTCGGCGTGGTCGGCCGCGGACGGCGCACCGCGCTGGCCGCGCTTCTCGCCTTCGTTGCGATCTACGCGCTGCAAATTCCGTTCGGCGAGGTATTCCACACCCTCGTGCCGACGCCGGAGCGCCTGCTCGCAACCGTGGCCGGCACCGCGATCGTGCTGCCGTTCTTCTTTTCGTTCGAATGGCTTCTGCGCCGCGGAGAACTGGTCGAATCGACCATCGCATGCGTGATCGGGCGCGCGGTTATTATTGTGATGCTGATCATCGGGGTCTCGCTGCGGATTTTGCCGGGCGTGCTGATGCTGACCATGTCGATCATGGTCTTCCAGTTCATCGCGTTCGAGATTTTCGCGGTCTCGACTTACTCGCGATCGAACAATCTGCTCGTGATCGCGCTGGTCGAATCGGCATGGTTCGCGTGGATTGCGGCGGTCGCTATGCCGATCACGTTTATGTTCTGAGCGTCGCGCCGCGCGGACGCGCGGTCACATCGTGTCGTTGCAGGTGCGCAGAAATCCGCAGCGCAGGCACCAGTACTTGCAATGCCCCATCGGCTTCATCGCGGCGCCGCATGCGTCGCACGCCACCGCGCCCGGTTCGAGCGCGCAACTTTCCGCGTCCCCGCCGCCGATCTCCGGTCGAAGTTCCTCTTCGCGCTTGCCCGTCTTCATCACCGCAACTTCCACACGCGATTAGAAACTCAGAGCCTAACAATTTTCGAAAGCATCGGCCATGCGGTCGGCCGATAAGTTATGCGACGGATCGTTTGAGCGCGCTCTTCAGCAGGAAGAGGCTCAGGTTCAGGCTGCCGTACGAGAGCAACAGCCCCAGCGCGAACATCGCGGCGACTGCCAGCGCGGCGACCCTTAGATCCGGCCCCCTCGCGTGCGCCCCCGGCTGAAACATCGCAACGAAATCAGCATGGAACAGCAGCCCCAGGGCCCAACCGGCGTTCGCGATCTCCGATGAAGCGAGCAGCGACCAAAAGTTCGGGCCCATGGTCACGCCGGTTTTGGCGAATGCGGGCAAAAACGTGACCGCCAGGAATTCCGACGTGGCGCCGACCGCGCCGGCAATTCCAAGGCCAATCGCGATCTCTTCCCAGGGCTTCCCGAACCATTGCCGCTCCGCCGACAGGCCGCCCAGATATCCGCTGATCGCAAAGGTGGTCAGGATCGGCCACAGAAACAGCGCGGCCAGCGACAGGACCGCCGAAATTCTGACCCATTCGGTTGTCGAGCTCGGCGCGGACGGGATCAGAAGATAGACCTGCAGGATCGACGCCAAGATCAAGAAGGTCCCGACTATGATACCGGCTGACAGACCGAACCTTTTCGCCCTGGGCGGATCAGCGCGCAACCCGCGCATCCATGCGAAAGTGATCACGCCCGGACCAATGACCATACTCGCGAGCTCCCAGATAACGGCCCATCCCTTCACGCTCAGGCTTTCGCCCAGAAGGTGATGCAGCAATCCGTGGAAGAGACTCGTGACCGCGATGATAGCGAATGCGGAGACTCGAATCAGAAGGCCTTTGCGCTTCCGGTGCGAATCGCCGGAATCGGTGATTTGCATACGCTCCAAAAGGGGTTCGATCACCGCCAGCATCCCGATCGAAGTAAGTGTGATCACGACGAGCTGGCGAAGCTGATGGTGCAGATCAAGCGTGGCGAATTCCTGGATCGCCTCGTAAAGCAAAAATACGAAACAGGAGGAAAGGCCCGCGGACATCGAGAGCCTGAGTTGCGCCTTGAGCTCGCTGTTTTCCATGAATATGCGCCGCGCCCCCGGCGCGAATCCCGATTGCTAGCACGCCTGCGCAGACGAATCACGGAACGCGGCTTTGCCCGAATGCGTGGATCGAGGATAATAATAAATTCGCGATTGCCTGGAGGGTCGCTTCGATGGCGCCGCAGACGCTTTTTGAAAAGATCTGGAACTCACACGTAGTGGTCGATGAGCCGGGGAAACCCGCGCTGCTGTTTATCGACTTGCACCTGATCCACGAAGTCACTTCCCCGCAGGCCTTCGAGGCGCTCCGGGTGGCGGGCCGCATCGTGCGCGACAAGCGGCGCACGTTCGCGACCCTCGACCATAACGTGCCGACCATCGATCAGCTCAAGCCGATCGCCGATCCCGACTCGCGCGCGCAAGTCGAGATGATGCGCAAGAACGCACGCGACTTCGACGTCACGCTGTTCGACCTCGGCTCGACCGACCAGGGCATCGTCCACGTGATCGGCCCCGACCTGGGACTCACCCAGCCCGGCATGACGATCGTCTGCGGCGACAGCCACACTTCCACGCACGGCGCGTTCGGCGCGCTCGCGTTCGGAATCGGCACCAGCGAAGTCGAACACGTGCTCGCGACGCAATGCATCTGGCAGGTAAAGCCCAAGACGCTCGAAATCCGGCTCGACGGAACCGCAGGTCCCGGAGTGACCGCCAAGGATCTGATTCTCGGCGTGATCGGACGAATCGGGACCGATGGCGCAACCGGATGCGCGGTCGAATATCGCGGCGCCGCGATTGAGGCGCTCTCGATGGACGAGCGGATGACGGTCTGCAACATGTCGATCGAGGCGGGCGCGCGCGCCGGGATGATCGCGGCCGACCAGAAGACCGTCGATTATCTGCGCGGCCGCAAATATCTGCCGACAGGCGCCGAGTTCGACGCGATGGCGAAAAAATGGCTCACGCTCCGCACCGACGACGGCGCGAAATTCGATCGCTCGATCGTTTTCAACGCCGCCGAGTTCGCGCCGCAAGTCACCTGGGGCACCAACCCCGGGATGGTCGCCGACGTGACCGGCAAGGTTCCCGATCCGCGCGGAGCCGCCAACCCCGGCGATCGCGACACGCTCGAGCGCGCGCTCGATTACATGGGACTGCGGCCCAACACGCCGATCGAGGAGATCGCGATCGACCGCGTGTTTATCGGATCGTGCACCAACTCGCGCCTGAGCGACCTGCGCGCCGCCGCCGCGATCGTCAAAGGCAAGCATGTCTCCAAGACCGTGCACGCGATGGTCGTGCCCGGCTCCGCCAACATTAAGATTGAAGCCGAGAAAGAAGGCCTCGATCGGATCTTCCGCGACGCCGGCTTCGACTGGCGCGAGGCGGGATGCTCGATGTGCCTGGGCATGAACCCCGATATCCTGAAGCCGGGCGAGCGATGCGCCAGCACCAGCAATCGCAACTTCGAGGGACGGCAAGGCAAGGGCGGACGCACTCATCTGGTGAGTCCGCAGATGGCGGCCGCCGCCGCGATCGCGGGACACTTCGTCGATATCCGCGATTGGGACAACTCCTGACCGGAGCGCAGCAGACATGCAGAAATTCAAAAATTTCAACGGATTGGTCGCGCCGCTCGATCGCTCGAACGTCGATACCGATCAGATCATCCCCAAGCAGTTCCTGAAAGCGGTGGTCAGAAGCGGGCTCAAGAAGGGATTGTTCTTCGATTGGCGCCGGCGTCCCGACGGATCGCCCGATCCGGATTTCGTGCTCAACAAGCCGCGCTACGAAGGCGCGTCGATCTTGGTGGCGCGCGCCAACTTCGGCAACGGCTCGTCGCGCGAACATGCGGTGTGGGCGCTGGCCGACGCGGGTTTCCGCGCCGTGATCGGATCGTCATACGCCGATATCTTTCACAACAATTCGTTCAAGAATGGGCTCCTTCCGGTGACACTCAAGCCCGAGGAGATCGACGAGATTTTTCGCGCATGCGCGAAGTATGAGGGGTATCATCTGAGTATCGACCTCGAGGCGCAGACGGTCACCGACGATTTCGGATGGTCGGCGCATTTCGAGATCGACCCGTTCGTCAAGAAATGCCTGCTCGAGGGGTTGGATGATATCGCGCTCACGTTCGCGCACGAAAAAGCGATCACCGCGTACGAGGCCGCGCATCCCGTCCCCTATCGGCAGCCGTAACCGTCCGCGCAGACTGCCGCAAGCGCGATGAACGCAAAGGGGTAAGCCTGCCATGAGAACTCGCGCACTTATTTTCCAGGCGTCGAAATTCGCAAAGTTCGCGATGATCGCAGCGGCGATCACGCTCTCGTCATGCTGGTACTACTCGCGCCCGACCGACGGTGCGTCCGGCGAGAACTGCCAGAAGACCAGCTACGGGCTTGCGATGCTCGACACCTCGAACGAGAACTGCACGCCCTCGACCCCTCCGCCCGCCGCAGCAGCACCCGCGCCGCAGTAAAGGGGAGGCTACGGAGATTTTCGAATCTATTGCTATACGGTAATACGGTGTATTACAGTAAGGCAGTATGTCCAAGCGCTCGGAGACTCAGGTATGTCCGCAAATAAACGACATCGGATTCGGCCGATTGCGAAGAGCCGGTTGACCAGTAAAAGTCAGGCAACGTTTCCAGCCGCGGTCCGAAAAAGCCTTCATCTGAAACCGGGCGACACGGTTATATTCGAGGAGCAGGAAGCGGGAACGGTGCGTATTCGCAAGGCGGAGCCGCTGGACCTCGAGTTTCTGGCAGCGCTCGAAGGCACCTTGTCTGAGTGGAGTTCCGAAAACGACGAGCGCGCTTATCGTGATCTGTAAGCGCTATGATGTAGTCATCGTCCCATTTCCATTCACCGACCAGCGCGCAAGCAAGCGCCGTCCAGCGGTGGCGCTCTCTTCGGAAGCGTTCAGCGCAGAAAGCGGCCACACCTTGCTGGCTATGATCACTAGCGCCAAGAATCCGCCATGGCCGATGGACCTGCTGATTGACGCTGCGAGCGTGGGACCTAGGTCACCTTCTAAAGTACGGATGAAACTGTTCACTCTCGACAATCGATTGATCCTGCAAAAAATCGGCAGTCTGTCGGCCACTGACCAGCGCGCCGTCGGTGCTGCCATCCAAAGATTGCTGAACATCTGAAAGCCAATAGTGGCTATCGACGCAAACCGTACATTCATCGTCGAACCTCAGCATAGCGAGATGCGGCTTGATGTTTTTATTTCAGCGCAACTCGCGCCGGAGTATTCGCGTTCGCAGGTTGCGCGGATGATCAAGGCGGGTCTCGTCACCGTCAATGGCGCAGCGGCGCGGGCCGCGTCCGCGGTGCGCGCTGGAGACGCGATCGCGGTTGCGCAGCCGCTCGCGCCCGAGCCTCATCAATCGACCGGCGACGCTCCGGCGATCGAGGTGCTCTTCTCCGACGCGGAAATAATCGTCGTCAACAAACCCGCCGGGATGACGGTGCATCCGGCGCCGGGGCATCCTGATGCGACGCTGGTCGACGCGCTCCTGGCGCGCTTTCCGGAGCTGGCCGTGATGGCCGAGCCCGACGGCGTGCTGCGCCCGGGAATTGTGCATCGCCTCGACAAGGAAACCTCGGGCGTGATGATCGTGGCGCGCACACCGTTTGCGCGTACCGCTCTGTCGCGCGAGTTCAAGGATCGCACGGTGCGCAAGATCTACCTCGCGATCGTGCGCGGCATCGTCGCGAAGGATCGGCAGACGATCGCGCGAGCGATCGGGCGGCATCCGGTGGAGCGCAAGCGGATGTCCGTCGCGTCGCACAATCCGCGCGAGGCGACCAGCCATGTAACCGTGCTCGCGCGGTTCAAGCCGCAGTCGCGCGACGAGCCCGGCGCGACGCTGGTGCGCATCCGGCCCGAGACTGGCCGGACGCATCAGATTCGCGTGCATCTCGCGTCAATCGGGCATCCATGTCTCGGCGACAATCTTTATGGCGGTGCATCGAAGCGCGCCGCTGCATCTTCATTCGAGCGTCACGCGCTGCACGCGTTGGCGCTTCGCATCCCGCATCCGCGCTCGCGCGCCGAGCTCGAATTTATCGCGCCGCCGCCCGAGGATTTCGCGCAATATCTGGGCGCGCGTGGAATCTCATGCGAGTCACCGACGCTGCGTCGATGGATTGAAATTGAATGATCACCGTTGACACGGACGCATGGGCCAGTTAGCGTCTATGGTGAGCTTCCGCACCAAGGACGCTGTGGCGGGGTGGAGGAGAATACACCTCTCGCTTCCGGGCGGTCCGAGTTCTCGAATTTTCTGCTCTCTGTTCTGATTCCCGGCCGCTTGGAGCAAGTGAATTACTTAAGGTATTCCGCTGGGCGGAAAACCTTTCCGAATGAAGCATCTAAACCCGCGTGACCGCATCGGCGGAGCGCGGAAATCCAGCATAAATAGTGAGGCAGTTTTGCGGGGAAGGCACATGGCTAAGGGTCGAGGCGCAGCGCGCGAAGGTCAGAATCATCTGGAAGACGTTTCCGCGCCGCCGCGCCAGGTTCAACCGCATCACACCGAACCGCTCATCGTGATGACCGATGAGGGAGTGCTCAATCTAAAAGCGCTCAAGAGTTCGAAGATCACCGAGCTGGCCTCGATGGCGCGCGACTTCAACGTCGAAGGCGCGACCAACATGCGCAAGCAGGAGATGATCTTTTCGATTCTGCAGGCGCAGGCCGCCAAGAACGGATCGATCCTCGGCGAAGGCGTGCTCGAAATTCTGCCCGACGGTTTCGGCTTCCTGCGCGCGCCCGACTACAACTATCTGCCCGGCCCCGACGATATCTACATTTCTCCGAGCCAGATCCGGAAATTCAATCTGCGCACCGGCGACACGGTCTCGGGCCTGATCCGTCCGCCCAAAGAGGGCGAGCGCTATTTCGCGCTGCTCAAGGTCGAATCGATCAACTTCGAGGATCCGGAAAAGGCGCGCGACAAGATCCTGTTCGACAACCTGACCCCGCTCTATCCGCAGGAGCGCATCAAGCTCGAATACGATCACGAGGACCTGACCACCCGCATCATAGACCTGGTCGCGCCGATCGGAAAGGGACAGCGTGGGCTGATCGTCGCGGCGCCGTTCACCGGCAAAACAATGATGCTGCAAGCGATCGCAAAGGCGATCGCGCATAATCATCCGGAGATCGTGCTGATCGTGCTGCTGGTCGACGAGCGGCCGGAAGAAGTCACCGACATGCTGCGCTCGGTCCAGGGCGAAGTCGTCAGCTCGACCTTCGACGAGCCGCCGACGCGCCACGTGCAGGTGGCCGAGATGGTGATCGAAAAGGCGCGCCCGGCTGGTCGAGCACGGACGCGACGTCGTGATCCTGCTCGATTCGATCACGCGCCTTGCGCGCGCCTACAACACCGTCGTCCCGCCGTCGGGCAAGATTCTTTCCGGCGGTGTCGATTCCAACGCGCTGCACAAGCCCAAGAAATTTTTCGGCGCCGCCCGCAACACCGAAGACGGCGGCAGCCTGACGATTATTGCAACGGCGCTGGTCGATACCGGCAGCCGGATGGACGAAGTCATCTTCGAAGAGTTCAAAGGCACCGGCAATCAGCAGGTAGCGCTCGACCGCCGCCTGCTCGAGAAGCGCGTCTTCCCGACCATCGACATCCAGCGCTCGACCACGCGCAAGGAAGAGCTCCTGCTCCAGCGCACGACCCTCAACCGCATCTGGATCCTGCGCAAGTTGTTATCGCAACTGAACGCGGTAGAAGCGATGGAATTCCTAATCGACAAGATGCAAGGCACCAAGACCAACGACGAATTCCTCGAATCAATGAACGCCTAGCGGCGTGAGTGTCGTTCGCTTTTCTCCGCCAGTAGGACCGGCGTCCCGCCGGTCGCGCTCCGCTGCGGCAATGGTCGATCGTGCCTAATGACGCTAAGAGTCCGTCAGGGACTACGGAACTGTGCTGCAGTTTCTGTGGCAAAAGACCCGAACAGAT
Source organism: uncultured delta proteobacterium (assembly GCA_963801665.1). Taxonomy (GTDB): domain Bacteria; phylum Desulfobacterota; class Binatia; order Binatales; family Binataceae; genus JBARDN01. Next base: position 721,872 of record CAWDFL010000001.1, read on the forward strand.
TCGCCGCATGGTCGTGGGCCCTAACGGCATTTTCATTTGTGACGAATGCGCGATTCTGAGCGTCGATATTATTTCTTCTCAGAGCCTGAATCTTAGGATCGCTTATTTTAGTTTTGTGCTTGTTGCCAAGTTGCTCTATCCACTGTCATGGCTTGCAGACCAGGTTCGCATCGCGAAGACACCGAGCAAACCTAAGGATCAGCGCTGAGGGCTGGGTGGTTCAGTTTGGGAATTGACGTGACCTTGAGTGTCATTCCCGCGCGTGGCTGCCGCGCGAGGAATCCCGTACGAGATGTCACTGCATGAGGTGCGGACTCGGAGCATGGACGCCTCGGGATTCCTCGCCCAGGGCTCGGAATGACGGTTGAGGGTCAGGCTGGGGCCACCATTCTCATGCGCCAAACCTACGTTCGTCATTTCGACCGAAGGGAGAAATCCCGAGGCGCTCATGCACTCACCCGCGGGTAGTGTAAAGGCTTCGGGCCGAGCACGGGATTCCTCGCGCGGCAGCCACGCGCGGGAATGACAACCGTAAACGCGCACAGCAGTGGAACTCGAATGACATGCAACGGGAGACCGTCGGTCAGTCAAACCTAATCACCAACGCTGACGCGCTCCTTTGACCCACGGGCGGTAATCTATAATACTGGACGATCGCTCCAACATAGGGGCGCGGTGCGTAACTTTTGCGAGGTTTAAGAATAACGCTATGACCGAGATCAGCATGAAGCAGCTCCTGGAGGCCGGGGTTCATTTCGGCCATCAGACCAGCCGCTGGAATCCGAAGATGAAACCCTACATCTTCGGCGCCCGCAACGGGATTTACATTATCGATCTGCAGCAGACCGTCCGCATGTTTCGCGCGACCTTTGATTTCGCGCGCGACCTCGCCGCCCAGGGCGGCACGATGCTGTTTGTCGGCACCAAGAAGCAGGCGCAGGATATCGTCAAGGAAGAAGCCGAACGCTGCGGGATGTTCTATGTCAACAACCGCTGGCTCGGCGGGATGCTGACCAATTTCCAGACGATTCGCGCCTCGATCGACCGGCTCAAGAAGCTCGAGGAGATTCTCTCCGACCCCGAGATGGCGCGCGCCCTGACCAAAAAGGAAATGAGCGACAACGGCCGCGAGCACGCGAAGCTGATGTCCGTGCTCGGCGGAATCAAGAACATGCGCAAGCTCCCGGACGCGCTCTGGGTTATCGATACCAAGAAGGAAGATATCGCGGTGGCCGAGGCCAAGCGGCTCGGAATTCCGGTCGCGGCGGTGGTCGATACCAATTGCGATCCTGACCTGATCTCGTACCGGATTCCCGGCAACGACGACGCAATTCGCGCAATCAAGCTGTTCACCGCCGCCGTCGCCGACGCGATCCTCGAAGGCAAGCAGCTCGCCGAGGAGCGCCAGAAGGGCCAGCAGGACGACTCGGCGGATCGCGACAGCGGACCCGCGCCGGAATCGCCCAGCGTAGTTTAACGCTCGAAGAAAACTTAAGCGGGATAACCGCTCGCGCCCGATTCGAACCGATCGGTCACAGCCGCGAACCCGCAACTTAAATCCGCGGTGCCAGCTCAAATGGAAGTCAAACCCTCAACTGTAAAAGAACTCCGCGACAAGACCGGCGCGGGTGTGATGGATTGCAAAAAGGCCCTGGCCGAGGCCAATGGCGACCTCGAAAAAGCGACCGCATGGCTGCATGAGAATGGAATCATGCAGGCAGCCAAGCGCGCGGACCGCAAAGCCTCCGAGGGCTCGGTCGGCAGCTATATTCACGCGGGCGGCAAGCTCGGCGTGCTGGTCGAAGTGAATTGCGAGAGCGATTTCGTCGCCAAGACCGACGACTTCCAGACCCTGGTCAAGGAAATCGCGATGCAGGTCGCGGCGGCGAATCCGCGCGTCGTGCGGCGCGAGGATCTTCCGCCCGAAATCGCGGAGCAGGAGCGCCAGATCTACGCGCAGCAGGCGCAAGCCTCGGGCAAGCCCGAAGCCGTGATCACCAAGATCGTCGAAGGCAAGATGGAGAAGTTCCTGAAGGACGTCTGCCTGCTCGAACAGAGCTACGTGCGCGATCCGAACCGGACCATCAATGACCTGGTGCTCGAGTTCGGCGCCAAGCTCAAGGAAAAGATCGACGTGCGCCGCTTCGTGCGCTTTCAGCTCGGCGAAAACAAAGAAGCCGAAACGAACTGATCGCGGTCCGGCTTCCCTGGAGAACCGCCGGCAGCCAGAGCCCAGGAGTAACGATGGCGATGGACGAGGTTGACAGATCAGCGGGCGCCAAGCCCCACTTCAATCGCGTTCTGCTCAAGCTCTCCGGGCAGGCGCTCGCCCAGGATAACCAGGGCGGTATCGACCTTGACGTGCTCGCGAAATTCGCGCTCGAGGTCAAGGAAATCGCGGTGCTCCAGATCCAGCTCGCGATCGTGATCGGCGCCGGCAACTTTATCCGCGGCTCCGACTACGAGGCGCGCGGCATGGATCGCTCGACCGCCGACCAGATGGGCATGCTCGGCACCGTGATCAACGCGCTCGCCCTGCAAAACGCGCTCGAGCACGTGGGCGTCAGCACGCGGGTGCTCTCCGCGGTCGCGATGCAGGCCGTCGCCGAGCCGTATATCCTGCGCCGCGCGGTGCGTCATCTGGAGAAGGGGCGCGTCGTGATTTTCGCCGCCGGCACCGGAAATCCCTATTTCACCACCGATACCGCCGCGAGCCTGCGCGCGCTCGAAATCGGCGCACAGGTGATCCTGAAGGCTAGCCATACGGTTGACGGCGTCTACGACCGCGATCCGGTGCGCGAGCCGGGCGCAAAACGCTTCGACCGGCTGACCTATCTCGAGGTCTTGCAGAAAAATCTCAAGGTGATGGACTCGACCGCCATCTCGATGTGCATGGATAACCATCTGCCCATAGTCGTGTTCAATTTGCGCAAACCGGGTAATATAAGAAGGGCCGTGATGGGTGAATCGATCGGCACCTGGGTGGAAAGCGCGTCATGACCGGCGAAGTTATCGAGCTTGCGCACAAGGAGATGGAGAAGTCCGTCGAGGCCTTCCGCCATGAACTCTCGCGCGTGCGCACCGGGCGCGCCTCGACCGCGCTGGTCGAAAACCTGCAAGTGAATTACTACGGCGCCAAAACCCCGATGCGCCAGTTGGCCGGACTCGCCGCGCCCGAGCCGCGCCTGATCGTGATCACGCCCTACGACAAGGGCGCGATGCACGATATCGAAAAGGCGATCCAGACTTCCGACCTGGGCCTAAATCCGATGAACGACGGCAAGGTGATCCGGATCCCGCTGCCAGAGCTGACCGAAGATCGCCGCAAGGATCTCGTCAAGCACGTGCGCAAGATCGCCGAGGAATTCCGCGTCGGCGTGCGCAACCATCGCCGCGACGCCAATGACATGCTGAAGGAGCTGCACAAGGACAAGCAGATCGCCGACGACGACCTGCGCGCCGCCGAAGCTAAGGTTCAGGGGTTCACGACCGAGTTCATCGAGAAGATCGATAAAGTCCTGCAAGCCAAGGAAGCCGAGATCATGGAGGTCTGAACCGAGCCCGACCTGGAAGCGCGGGTTATCCGCCCGCACCTTGCGCTCGCATATTCCGTGGCAATCTCACTCCCACTAAACGACTTCCCCCAGCTCTCGCGCGATCCCGCACGGCTGCCGCGCCACGTCGCGATCGTGATGGACGGCAACGGCCGCTGGGCGCGACGCCGCGGACTCGCCCGCAACGAGGGCCATCGCCGCGCCAAAGATTCCGTGCGCGCCGTGGTCGAAGCCGCGCGCGAGCTAGGCATCCCCTACCTGACCTTGTTCGCGTTCTCGGCCGAGAACTGGGCGCGTCCGACAACCGAAGTCGATTTCCTGATGCGCCTGCTGCATCGTTATCTGCTCACCGAGACCAAGCGGATGATGAAACGCGGCATCCGAATCCTCGCGCTCGGCGACACCGAGCGATTGCCGCCGCGCCTGCGCCAGGTCCTGGCCGAAGCGGTCGAGACCACGCGCGACAACCGCGACATGACGGTCGCGCTCGCGCTTTCCTACGGCGGACGCCAGGATGTCGTCGCCGCGGTCAGAAAGCTTGCGGCCAGGGTCGCGGCGGGCGAGATGAGCGCCGACCAGATCGATTCGGCCGCGGTCGATAGCGCGCTGACCACCGCCTCGATGCCCGATCCGGACCTGCTCATCCGCACCTCGGGCGAGTTGCGCATCTCGAATTTTTTCCTGTTCCAGCTCGCCTACACTGAACTCTATTTCACCGACACCCTGTGGCCCGACTTCCGCGAGCGCGAGTTCCTGAGCGCTCTGGCCGCCTACCAAGCGCGTGAGCGCCGCTTCGGCAACGTCACTCCGGGCTAGCGGCGCGGCCGCCTTTCCGGGAAACCTCTTCGCGTGCTGACCACCAGGCTCCTGACCGCTGCGGTGGCGCTGCCCATCGTTCTGGCGATCGTGATCTTCGCGCCCGCCGGAGCCTTCTCCGCGTTTATCGCCGTTCTCGGACTTTGGGGACTTTACGAAATCGCCGCGATGACCGATTCTCGCGATCCCCGCTCGATCGCGATCCTCGCGGTCGCCGGCGTGGCGCCTCTGTTCATCCTACTCGTGCATGGCGACGGCGGTTGGTGGATCATTCCGGTCGCCGTAATCGTCGCGATGCTCTGGCTGGTCGTCGCGGTCGCGATGCGCGGGCCCGCGGTAGGTCCCGGCGGCGCGGCCCTCACCGCGCTCGGCGCAGTCTATGTCGGCGTGCTGTTTCCGTACTTCGCGATGCTCCGGAATCTACGCGGCGGCATCCCAACGATCATCCTGATGCTGCTGCTCGTGGTCGCGAGTGACAGCGGCGCATACTTTGTCGGTTCGGCGCTCGGACGCACCAAGCTCGCGCCGCGCGTAAGCCCGAAAAAATCCGTCGAGGGCGCGATCGGCGGTCTCCTCGCGGCGGTGATCGCGGGCATAATCCTGCGCCGATGGCTCGCGCCCGATTGGAACATCTCCGCGACCTCCGCAATCTCGGCAGCGATCGCGATTCTCGCGCAGGCCGGTGATCTGGCGGGATCGGCGTATAAACGGACCGCCGGAGTCAAGGACTCCGGCTGGATCTTTCCGGGCCATGGCGGACTCATAGACCGTACCTGCAGCCTAGTCTTCGCGGCAGTCTTCACTTACTATTGTATCAGGTGATGCGCTGCTGGGACCGCAGGCGGCTTCTGCCTGATCAACCCCGTACTGGAGTTCTATGCTGACTTCTATCGTTGCGGCCGTGGTTATTCTCGGCCTTCTGGTTATCGTCCACGAGGCCGGCCACTTCGCGATGGCGAAACAGCTTGGTGTGCGGGTGTTGCGTTTCTCGATCGGATACCCGCCCAAACTGTTCGCGATCAGGCGTGGCGAGACCGAATATCAAATCGGCGCAACTCCTCTGGGCGGTTACGTCCGCATGCTGGGTGACGAAGTCGGCGAGGAGCCCAAGTCCGAAGAGCTCGAAACCTTCATCACCGAGCTCGGCCATGACCTGGTTAACGCCGCGCGTCTCCACGGCACGCCGGTTGCCCCCGGCAGCTTGGACGCTCAGGTGCAGAACATTACGCGCCAGATCGTCGCCGAACCCTCGGCCGTGGCGTTCGGCAACACCGCCGCCGCGCCGGCTCTCTGCGAATCGAACGCGGTCGCGATCCTGGGCCGCGAACTCAAACCTGAAGAAGCCGCGCTGGTAAATCGGCTGCGGATAGACCCCACTCTGGAAGCGGCGCGCGCCGCGCTGCGCGACAATCCTCCCGATTCGGTGATCGCCGCGTTCCGCGCCCGTGCTTTTCCCTCCCAGCGGCTCTGGAAGCGCTTCGCGATCGTGCTGGCGGGTCCGGCCTCGAACATCATCTTCGCGCCGATCATGCTCTGGATCGTCTTCATGTACGGCGTGCCCGTTGTGCAGCCCGTGGTTGGCGAGATCAAGGCGGGCCTGCCCGCGGCGTCGGCCGGCCTTCGCACTGGCGATCGGATCGTCGCGGTCGACGGGCAACCGACAACGACCTGGATGGATTTCGCCAACCGGGTCGAAGCCAGCAAGGGAACTACGCTCAAGCTCGAAGTCGAACGTCACGACGCAACCGCCTCGTCGCGCACCTTCATATCGCTCAGCCCCAAGCTCGAAACCGAAAAAAATATTTTCGGCTCACCAGCCAAGCGCTGGATTATCGGCGTGATGTCGCGCGGCGATGAAATCGTCAAGCGCGAAAATCCCTACGACGCCGCGATCGACGCGGTCACGACCTCCGCCTCGATGACGGTGCAGTTGGTCACCGGAGTGGCGAGCATCATCTCGGGCTCGACTCCCGTGCGCGAGGCGCTGGGCGGACCGATCATGATCGCCCAGCTCGCCGGACGCGAGGCGCACGAGGGCTTCGCCAGCGTCGCGATGTTCACCGTGATGCTGAGTCTCGAACTAGGAATCATCAACCTGCTGCCGGTGCCGCTGCTCGACGGCGGCCATCTTCTGTTCTTCGCTTGCGAGGGAATTCGCGGCAAACCTCTGGCGCTGCGCCATCGCGAGATGGCTCTGCAGGTGGGACTGTTCCTGCTGGTGGTGCTGATGGCGTTTGTGATCTTCAATGACATCGCGCGTATTGTGCAGGGCTGAAAATCTCCTTCAACAGGCCGCCGCGAGCCGCGCGGTGATCGGCCTCGATACGGGTGCATCTCCTGCGAGCCTCGCGCTCGTCGTGAACGGACGTATCGCGGGCGAGATCTCGCGCGCCTCCACCGCGCACGGAGCCGCGCTCGCCGGTGCGGTTGATGAACTGCTGGCGGCGGCGGGAATCAAGCCTTCCGATCTGGGCGCAGTCGCGGTCGGTATCGGCCCGGGCTCGTTTACCGGCCTCAGGATCGGCGTCAGCTACGCAAAAGGAATCGCGTTCGCGGCGGGATGCGCTATCGCCGGGGTGCCGAGCCTCGACGCGATCGCTCTCGCGGCGCTCGAAGATCCGGGCGCACGGACCGGAATGACGGTGTGCCCGATTCTGGACGCTCGCAAGGGCGAGGTTTACACTGCCCTTTACCGAATCGTGGCTGATGGGTTAGAGAAGTTATCTCAGGATTTGGTGATGCCGCTCGCTCGCTTGATAACCAAACTTGCCGAACCCGGACCGGGCGCGATTTTAGCGGGCGACACCAAGACAAACGACGCGGCTGCTCTTCTGCAAAAGAAGGGCGTCGAAGTGATTGTGCCAGGCACTCGGAGTCTCGAAACGCGCGGGCGTTATATCGCCGCGCTCGGTGCAGCGCGCGTCGCGCGCGGAGAATCCGACTGCCTCGACACCTTCGAGCCGCTATATGTCCGGCCGCCGCAGGCCGAGGCCGCATCTAAAGCCGGCGCCTCGGAGGCCATAACGGAGGGCGTATGGAGCGCAGAGAGGAAGAACTCATTCGGCAGCATCTGACCCACGACGATGAGCTGAAGTCGCTGTTCGAGGAACACGAATCGCTCAAGCACAAACTCCAGGAATATCGAAGCAAACACTATCTGACCAACGCAGAGGAAATCGAGGAAAAGCGCATTCAGAAGCTCAAACTGGCTTCCAAAGATCGGATGATGGCGATCCTCGGACGCTATCAGTCCGACGCCCGCTGAGCTCTTCGCTCAGCCCAAGATCCGCCGAAGCCACACTGTGCCACGATGCGCGCGAGCACGCCCATAGCATGCCCAGTCACACTATATCCGTCCTGGTTGAAAACGAGTTCGGCGTGCTCGCCCGCGTGGCGGGCCTGTTTTCCGGCCGCGGCTTCAACATCGAATCACTGACCGTCGCCGCGGATCCGCTCGACCCCAGCGTCTCGCGGATCGTGCTGGTCGCCGAGGGCGACGATCAGGTCCTCGAGCAGATCAACAAGCAGCTCAACAAGCTGGTCTCCGTGATCAAGGTCACGGATTTCAAAGGCGTCGATACCGTTGACCGCGAGATGGTGATCGTCAAGGTCGCCGTCGACGAACGCACGCGCTCCGAGCTGGATTCGATCGTGCAGGCGTTTCGCGCGCACGTGATCGATATCGGGCCGCATTCGGTGGCCGTCGAGCTGACCGGCAACACCGAAAAGGTGACCGCATTTATCGCGCTGGTGCGGCCGCTCGGGATCAAGGAGATCGTGCGCTCGGGCAAAGTAGCGATGGCGCGCGCGTCGCAGCTCGGCGCCGACAATCACAAGCATCACCGTCCGTAGAATTCGCCGATAGCACTTAAAACTTCTCGGGAGAAAATTCTGATGAAAGTCTTTTACGACCGCGACGCGGACCTTAACGCGCTGCGCGGCAAGAAAATAGCCGTGATCGGTTTCGGCAGCCAGGGCCACGCCCACGCGCTCAACCTGCGCGACAGCGGGATGGACGTGCGCGTGGGACTCAGCGCCACGAGCGCCTCGCGCGACAAGGCGATCAAGCAGGGCCTGCCGGTCTTCGACGCCGCCGAGGCGACGCGCCAGGCCGACGTGATCATGATGCTGGTGCCCGATGAAATGGGCGGCGATATCTACGCAAAAGAGATCGCGCCGGGCCTGAGCAAGGGCAAGTACCTCGCCTTCGGCCACGGCTTCAATATCCATTTCAAATTTATCCAGCCTCCTCCCGACGTGAACGTCTTCATGATCGCGCCCAAAGGCCCCGGCCATCTGGTGCGCTCCGAGTACGTGAAGGGACGCGGCGTGCCGTGCCTGCTCGCGATCCAGCAGGACCCTTCCGGCGACACGCGCAAGGTCGGCCTCGCATGGGGCAGCGGAATCGGCGGCGGACGCGCCGCGATAATCGAAACGACGTTCAAAGAAGAAACCGAAACCGATCTGTTCGGCGAACAGGCTGTCTTGTGCGGCGGCCTGACCGAGCTAATCCGCGCGGGATGGGAAACGCTGGTCGAAGCGGGCTATGCGCCCGAGATGGCGTACTTCGAATGCCTGCACGAAGTGAAACTGATTGTCGATTTGATCTACGAGGGCGGAATCTCGAACATGCGCTACTCGATCAGCAACACCGCCGAGTACGGCGACATGTCGCGCGGCAGACGCGTGATCGGAGAAGAAGCGCGCGCCGCGATGAAAAAGCTGCTCGCCGATATCCAGTCGGGCAAATTCGCCAACGAATGGATCGCCGAGTACCGCGCCGGCCTGCCGCATTTCAAGCAGATGCGCAAAGAGGGCGAGATTCATCCGGTCGAGGACGTAGGCCGCAAGCTCCGCGCCTTCATGCCCTGGCTAGCCAGCGACCGCCTGGTGGATAAGTCGAAGAATTAGAACAAAATAACCTCTCCTTGTCCGAGGAGAGGTCGCCGCGCGCACAGCGCGCGGCGGGAGAGGTGCACTCCACGCACTGTGCCACAAGGGTTTCGTGCTCGTACGCCTAGGGTCGGCGGACATCGCAACTCGACCTCTCCCTTGATCCCTCTCCTTGGACAAGGAGAGGGTATTTCAGAGCCGCTTCGCGGCACCCTCTCCGGGTGGGCGAGGGAACAGGAAAACAAGTCGAGAGAACCCAGAATCCATGAACAGCAACTTCGATAGCCCGCGCGCGCATCCTGGCGCGATCGCCGCGCGGCTCGGCGCCGCGATCGAAATCGCGGGCGAAGGCGTCGCGATGGCGCTCGCCGTCGCGATCGCTGGGATCATCCTCGCGCTTCTCGGACTGCATGTCCTTGGCATTCTCGTGATCCTCGCCGCCGCCGCAATCGCGATGTTCTTTCGCGACCCCGAGCGCTTTCCCGCGCGCACCGACGGCGTCGTGATCAGCGGCGCTGACGGCAAGGTCACCGATATCTCGGAAGCCGAGATGCCCGGCGCGCCCGGCATACGCTTTCGCCGCGTCGCGGTCTTCATGTCGCCGCTCAATGTCCACGTCAACCGCGCTCCGGTCGGCGGCGAGGTCCTCCGCGTCGAGCATACGTCCGGCGAATTTCGCGCCGCCTTTCGCGACGACGCGAGCGAACGCAACGAGCGCAATCTGATGGTCTTTGCCGACGCCGCCGGGCGCCGCTATGGCATGATGCAGGTGGCCGGGTACCTGGCGAGGCGAATCATATGCAGGCTCCGAATCCATGATAGAATTGAACCGGGCCAGAGGATCGGCCTGATCATGTTCGGCAGCCGCGTCGATCACTACTTCGCTCCCGAGTTCAAAGTCTCCGTCGCGATCGGCGACCGGGTCCGCGCGGGCGAATCGATCCTGGCCGAACTCGTGCCGGAGAAACCCGCGCAATGAGCACCGACTCGCGCCGCACGCGGCCAACCCGCACCCGCGAAATTCTGAACGACGAAGATCGCGAGCACGTTCGTATCGTCCGCGGCCGCTTTCTCGAGCAACGCAGAAGAGTCGCAGGCCCGCTTCGCCGCGGCGTGTTCCTTGTCCCGGCTACCATCACCTCGCTCGGCCTGCTCTCCGGCTTCTATTCCGCGATCTCCGCGATCGGCGGCCATTTCGAGCTCGCGGCCGTGATGATCCTGGTCGCCTTCGTCTGCGACGGCCTCGATGGCCGCGTCGCGCGCCTGTCGCGCACTTCGAGCCAGTTCGGCGTCGAGTACGACAGCCTCTCCGACGTCGTCGCCTTCGGGATGGCGCCCGCGATTCTCGCTTACACCTGGGCGCTGATGCCGATCGGCACGCTTGGAATCGCGGTCAGCGGACTGTTCGTCGTCTGCGCCGCGCTGCGCCTTGCGCGTTTCAACGTCCAGGTCGAAACGGTGGACAAGCGCCGCTTCGTGGGCCTGCCCGTGCCCGGCGCCGCGATCATGATCGCCGGAACCGCGCTTGCCTATAGCTACTTCGAATTCACCTCGCCGCGAGTGCTGTGTCTTGCGATGGTTCCGCTGACGCTGGCTCTGGGCTGGCTGATGATCTCGCGCGTGCCCTATCCGAGCTTCAAAGGAATCGACTTCAAGCGCCGCGCGCAGGTCGAGCTGCTGATCGTAGTGCTGGTCGTGATCGCGCTGCTGTTCGCGTTGCCGCAACTGACCGCCTTTGTCCTCGCCAGCGCCTTCGTGCTCTCGGGTCCCTACCTGATGATCCGCGGCGAAGAGCTGCACGAAAAGGTCCCCATGATGGGTCCGCTGTCTTCCCGGACTGCGGCCGTAACAAAGTCATCGGCGCCGACGCCCCCCGTCCGCAAGACCGGCTCCCTCAACGAACCGCCGAACGCGCCGCGATAGAGACTATATTTTCTCTCGCGCTCCGTTGAGTGATCCTGCCATGAAAGTGTGCGGGGGCGATGAGTATCGTATTCTCAGCCGAGCCGTCGATCGTCATTCCGAGCCCTGGGCGAGGAATCCCGAGGCGTCCATGCTCGAAGCCAACATCACATGCAGTACTTTCTCGGTTCGGGATTTCCTTCGACCTTGCTCAGGAAAGGCTCTCGTGCGGCGGCCGGAACCTGCCCTGAGCCTGTCGAAAGGCGCGGGAATGACAACCGCGCCGGTTTCGTAGCGGTGGCACGCGGCTGTGCTGCAACACGGCCGGTGAACCTCGCACTCGCGGTGGGTCTCAAGTGGCACCGGCTTTAGCCGGTGCGGGCCACAGGCTAAAGCCTGTGCCACCCAAGACTCGACCACGTTTCTTCGTAGGGGCGGCTCGCGAGCCGCCCGTCTTTCGCGCACCTGCTCCCTGCGCGCCGAGTTTATGCGCGCCGAGTCTATCTGTCATCCTGAGCCGTAGGCGGGTAGTGGGTCAGTTTGACTGACCGACGCTCTTCGGTCGTACGCCATCCGGATTCCAGGTTGCGCGTGTCGTACGGTTGTCATTCCCGCGCGTGGCTGCCGCGCGAGGAATCCCGGGCGAGAAGGCATTGCACGGGAACGCGGCGCGGAGCATGGCCGCCTCGGGATTCCTCGCGCGCGGCAGCCACGCGCGCGGGAATGACAAGCTGGTAACGGTACAAATCTCAAACTGACCCACTACCCGTAGGCGAAGGATCTCCGCGAAGCGATTAGTGCGAATAGCCATGTGTGCGCCAAAGAGTTCACGACAAAATTTACCTCCCGCCAGTGGTTGCCGACGGCCCCTCGGCCAACGCGAAGCGTCATCTGTCTGTGCGAATAAATCGCAGAGTAGCGCTCCGTCACGGCCACGCACCGGAGCGTTTGTCCGCGGCCGGATCGTAGCCGCAAGCAACACACCTGAATCGCCCGAGCATCGCGCCAAACCCGATCTTCTCAGCGAAGAATTCGCGATGACATCGCGGGCATCGAACGGAAAGAAGAAAGTAAGTGGCAGCTGACAGGATTCCTAGCGGCACGAAGATCAAGAACTGCCGCCCCGGCTGAATCATTTCCGATCTGACGAAATAGGCTATGAGCAGGATCGTAGCCCACCCAACGATCATCAGCGCCCTTCCCGCTCGCACAATCCGCGCGGCGGCTTCGCGCGGCACGATCGCGGTCATATCGTCCATGTCATGCCGCCGTGGTTCCCGAAGGCGGAACCTTGTCTGATGCGTTGCGCCACGCGACGTAGGAAAAAATAAACAGGCTCAATACCAGGCTAACGCAGATCGCAAAGTCCCACGCCGCATTCCACGGCGGTGGCAGCAGCACGCCGAGCATCATCAGCAGTCCCGCGGCGACGAATAGCCATCCTCCAAGTCGATGAGTTCGGTCCCACGCGGTTTTGCTCGAAAGCGTCCACGGAGTTTTGATTCCAACGAACCAATTGGGGCGCAATTTCGGCATCACATTGCCGATCGCGATCATGGCGACGCCGGCACTTAACGGAACGATCACTCCGACGCTCACGTTAAAGCCGTGGATCGAGAGTTGCGTCACTCCATATACCGCCGCCGACAGCGCGATCACGCTGACGCGAATCGTATCGTAGGCGGTCGAGAATTTCGCATAGTTGGCGCGGCGAGGATCGATCCAGGGAAGAGCGATCATGGCTATATACATTAACGCTGCGATGGTCGGTTCAAGGAGCAAGCCCTCGAACTTGCCGCCGTAATCGTCAACGTTGCCGGCGGCATCCCAATGGATCGGGATGCTGCTCGGCGCGTTGTTCCACGTCAGCGCCGCACCGATAAACATCGCGGCGATCAGCACCCACTGTGGCCATTCCCTGCGCCAGTCGAGTTTCATGCGGGCCTCCTGCGCAGGCGCGATACGCTCCGCGCGGCGCGCGCCCGCGGCATCGCGCCCAAAAGCTCCGCCACCGCCGCCATCGTTTCTTCCGCGACCGAAAGATTGAGGCTGTAAACGATCGTGGTGGCGTGGCGCTCGGACACGATCAGGCCCGCGTGGCGCAGCGTCGCGAAGTGCCCGGAGAGCGTGGACTTGGCGAGCGTGAACTTGTCCGCGATCTCTCCCGCCGACATATCGCGCGCCCGCAGCATCCGCAGGATCTCGCGCCGGGTCGGATCGCTGAGCGCCTGAAAGACTTCCGTGATAGCCATCGCGTCAGGGATGCGTATCCATTTCGTTGATTCGCTAAATAGCGAACTATCACGCGCGCAAGCGAAAGCCAAGCCCGCTCCGAATCCTCCCCCGTTGTCTGACACGGGGGAGGATTCCGGAAGGGCCGCTCCGTGGCCCTGTAAACTATTTGTGGACAGGACTGAACCGTTCAGACTTATCCCGCTCGGCCTCCTATGCTATACTTGATGTGATGAACCGATGCGGAAAATCCACGCGCATGATTTCGACGCTTTCCGCCTGTCATTCGAGCGTGGAATTATCACAAGCGAAGAAAACACGAAATCGTAAAATGAACCCACGAATCTCGAGAAAAAGATCCTTGAACTTGCTCGGTATTTTATTCGACGCAAGCGCAAATTACCCTGAACGAACCCACCGTTATAACCACGTTCTAGCGTCGTGAGACTTCGTCGCTCGACACCGCTCCCGGCCGCGACGCCGCGCTCGATCCGCAACTTCGCCTTGACTGCGGCATTTCGTGGCGCTTAGTATCTCCTCACTATGTTCCGCATCGCGCTGCCCGGACTGCTGCTTAGCCTGGCCCTTACGAGGGCCCTCGCCGGGTGCGTCGCGGAGCAGGCTTAAGCGCCTAAACCAAATCCGAGACGAACGCCCTGGGCGGTGGGCCGATAGAGCCGCCCCGGGCGTTTTCTTTTTTGCGCCGCCGGCGTCTTCGGTCCACGCGGGGATGAGGAGGAACTGAAATGGCTACCGAAACCGCCGAACACACCAACTCCGACTGGGTCCGGATCTTCGACACCACTCTGCGCGACGGCGAGCAATCGCCCGGATGCACGATGAACGTGGAGGAGAAAGTCGCACTCGCGCGCCAGCTCGAGCGCCTCAACGTCGACGTGATCGAGGCCGGCTTCGCCGCGTCGTCGCCCGGCGATTTCGAATCCGTCCGCCGTGTCGCCGAGGCCGCGCGCGGTCCGATCGTGCTCTCGCTCTCGCGTACGCGTGAGGAGGACGTCGATTCCGCGCTGCGCTCGGTGGATAAATCCGATCGCCCGGGGATTCATATCTTCATCGCGACTTCCGATATCCATCTGAAGTACAAGCTCAACATGACGCGCGAGGACGTGCTCGACGCCGCGACCTGGTCGGTGACGCGCGCGAAGAAGCATCTCGACTATATCGAGTTCTCGTGCGAGGACGCCTCGCGCTCGGATTGGGATTACATGGTCACCGTATGCACCAGCGTGATCGCGGCGGGCGCCACCACGATCAACCTTCCCGACACCACCGGCCATGCGATTCCCGAAGAGTTCGGGCGGATGTTCGCGTACCTGCGCGAGCGGGTTCCCGGCGCCGACAAAGTTATCTGGAGCGCGCATTGCCATAACGATTTGGGCCTCGCGGTCGCCAACTCGCTGGCTGCGGTGAAGAGCGGCGCGCGGCAGGTCGAATGCACGATCAACGGAATCGGCGAGCGCGCGGGCAACTGCTCGATGGAAGAAGTCGTGATGGCGCTGAAGACCCGGCACGACCTGATGGGGGTGCAGTCGCGGGTCAACACGCGCCAGATCTATCCGGCCTCGCGCCTGCTGTCGCAGGTGATCGGACAGCCGGTCCCCGCCAACAAGCCGATCGTCGGCGACAACGCGTTCGCGCACGAGGCGGGAATCCATCAGGACGGCGTGCTCAAGTACAAGCTCACCTACGAGATCATGCGGCCCGAGGATATCGGGATTCCCTCGAACAAGCTGGTGCTGGGAAAGCATTCGGGGCGCCACGCGTTCGTCGAGCGCCTGAAGACGCTCGGCGTCGATACCGAGTCGGTCGATATCAACAAGGCGTTCGCCGAGTTCAAGGCGCTGTGCGACAAAAAGAAAATCGTCTACGACGACGATATTCTCGCGCTGGTCACCGAGGAGACGCGCCGCACCGTCGATCACTTCGAGCTGGTCGACATGCGCGTCTCGTCAACCTCGTCGAAGGCGATGCCGCATGCGGAAGTCACGCTGCGCGTGGACGGCGTCGAGAAGACTGAGGAGTCGGAAGGCGACGGAATGGTCGATGCGGCGTACAAGGCGATTTACAAAATCGCCGGCCTCCAGCCGACGCTCGAGCGCTACTCGGTCAAGGCGATAACCGGCGGCACCGATGCGCTCGGCGAAGTTAGCTGCCTGGTTCGCGACAACGGGATGACGGTGGCCGGCGCCGGTGCGCACAGCGATATCGTAACCGCATCCGCGCTGGCGCTCGTAAACGCGCTGAACCGTCTCAGGGGACGAAAGCATCAGCCGCTGAAGCCGACTTCCGACGTGGCGTAACCGTCCGGGGCTTGCCGCAATTGTCGCGTTCGGCTAAGTGCTATGGAACTTGATTTTTATGATGATCCGCTCCGGACGCGCGAAGCCGGCGCTTCTCATGACGCGCTCGCCGCGCGCCGGAAGCGGGAACGAAACCCAAGCCTCGCGAAAATCGCAAGCGATCAGGATCTCCGCTTTCGTAAATGGCCTACAAAATTCTAGTGCTCAAGGGTGACGGTATCGGCCCCGAGGTCGTGGGCGAAGCCCTGCAGGTTCTCAAGGTGATCGCGCGCCGCTCCGCGATCGACATGGAGTTCAAGGAAGGACATATCGGCGGCCACGCGATCGATCAATTCGGCACGCCGATGCCCGAGGACACGCTCAAACACGCGCAGGAGAGCGACGCGATCCTGCTCGGCGCCGTTGGCGGTCCGAAGTGGGATAATCCTAACGCTACCGTGCGTCCCGAGCAGGCTCTTCTCGGCCTGCGCAAGGCTCTCGGACTGTTCGCCAACGTGCGCCCGGTGCGGGCGGTCAAGGAGTTGCTCTCCGCCTCGCCGCTCAAGCCCGAGATTATCAGCGCCGTCGATCTGGTCGTGATCCGCGAGCTGACCGGCGGTATCTACTACGGCAAGCCGAGCGAAAAACGCGACGGCAAGGAAGGACGCGAGGCGGTCGACACCTGCTTCTACACCGAGCCGGAAATCGCGCGCGTGCTGCGCTTCGGCTTCGAGCTCGCGCGCAACCGCCGCAAGAAACTCACCTCGGTGGACAAGGCCAATGTGCTCTCGACCTCGCGGCTGTGGCGCGAGATCGCGACCGCGATCGCAAAAGAATTCAGCGATGTCGCCTGCGAGCATCAGCTCGTCGATTCGATGGCGATGCATCTGCTGCGCCGCCCGAAAGACTTCGACGTGATCGTCACGGAAAATATGTTCGGTGATATCCTGACCGACGAGGCCTCGGTCCTCGCGGGCTCGATGGGCCTGTTGCCGTCCGCGTCGCTCGGCGAGGAAATGAACAGCGCCGGCTACCGCGTCGGACTCTACGAGCCGATTCACGGCAGCGCGCCGGATATCGCGGGACGCGACGAGGCCAATCCGCTTGCCGCGATCCTGTCGGCCGCGATGCTGCTGGAGCATTCGCTCGGGATGCGCTCGGAGGCCGAGGTGATCGAGCAGGCTGTGGATTCGGTCGTCAAGGACGGCCATCGAACACGCGACCTGGCCGGCGGCAGCGGAACCAAAACGGTTGGATGCAAGGCGATGGGCCGGCTGGTGCGGGAGAAGATCGAGAGCCTCGACGCCTGATGAGTAACGATGTCGAACCGAAAGTGGCCGTGGTCGGCGCCACCGGAGCGGTCGGCAACCAAATCGTCGAATTGATCGCGGCGCGCGCGTTTCCTCATTCCGATCTCAAGCTCTTCGCCACCAGCGCCGGATCCTCCGGCACGCTCGAGTCCGGCGACGACGAATATCTTATCGAGCAGTTCGAGGACGCCGGCGATCTCGCGCGCTACGATGTCGCGTTCCTCGCGGTGCCGGAAGATCCGGCGCTCGAAATTATCAACGCGCGCCCCGGCCCGATGCTGATCGATCTGAGTGGATGCTCGCGCGCGCCGACCGACGCGATCGTCTCACCCGGCGTGACCTCGCGCGAGCGTGTCGCCGCGCTTCGCGGGCGCAAGCTCTACGCGGTTCCAAATCCGATCGCGCACACACTCGCGCTGTGCTTGGGCGCGATCGGACCAGTCGCCGGCGCCTCCGCCGTCGCGATGCAGGGAGCGTCGGCGCGCGGACGCCACATGATTGCGCGCACCGTCGATCAAACCACCGACCTGCTTGCCGCGCGCCTCGACCTCGAGGAAGACGAGACCCAGCGCGCGTTCAACGCCTTCGTGCGCGAGAGCGAACGCGCCGTCGCCGGACGAATCGCGGAGCAGGTGCTCGCGATGCTCTCGCGGCCGGCCGCGTCGCTCAGCGTGCAGCTCGCCGCGATTCCCGTCCTGCACGGCACGATGCTCACGCTGCACGCCGGCATCCCCGTGCAAGGTTGGATCGACGCGTTGCGGGCGGCGCCAGGAATCCTGATGGTCGAGGAATCCGAACCGCTGTCGCTGGTGGACGCGATCGGCCAGGAAGCGATTCTGGTCCGCGCCGAGGAGCATCCTTCGGGCGCGGAAATCTTCTGCGCATTCGACAACACGCGGATCGCCGCGCTGGGCGCGCTCTGGATCGCGGAGACCTTCGCGCTCGACGCCCCTTCCGGCCACTGACTCCACGCGACGAACTTCGGACGGGCGCGCGATGCTCGTAAAGCTGACGCTCGAATACGACGGCACGGCGTACTGCGGATGGCAACTGCAGGCGGGCCAGGACTCGATCCAGGGGCGGATCGAGGCGGCGCTCGCGCAGATTTTCGGCGTGGCGGTTCGGGTGTACGGCGCGGGCCGCACCGACGCCGGCGTCCACGCGCGCGGGCAGGTCGCCGCGGCGCGGCTGCCGCGCGAGATCCCTCTCGATGAATTGCAGCGCGCACTCAACGGCATCCTGCCGCGCGATATCGTGATCCTCGAAGCGGCTTCAGCGCCCGACAGTTTCGATCCCCGCCGCGACGCGCGCTCGCGCCTGTACGAGTATCGCGTGCTCAACCGCGCGGTCGCGTCGGCCTTCGAGTATCGCTACGCCTACCTGGTGCGCGACGCGCTCGATCTCGCCGCGATGCGGGCGGCGGCGGCGGTGTTCGTCGGCGAGCATGATTTCGCCGCGATGCGCACGCTCGGCTCCGATGAAAGGACCACGATGCGCCGCGTGATCGCGAGCGACTGGCGACGCGAGGGCGAGCTGCTCATCTATCATGTCGAGGCCAACAGCTTTCTGCGCCACATGGTGCGCACGATGGTGGCAGCGATGATCGACGCAGGACGCGGCCGAATCGACGCCGCCGAAATCGCCGCGATCCTCGCCTCGGGCGATCGCGCACGCGCTCCTGCTGCTGCGCCTTCGGCAGGTCTTTATCTCATCGAGGTGCGCTACTGAGCGCCGCGGTGCGCACGGAAACGCCCGTCATAGCGCGACGCGCGGAGCCTCGGGCGCGCAAACCCCGCTCTGCGTGTGAGAAACGCGGCCACCTGTTCAAAAACTCGCTCGATTTCTAGGAAATGTGCACAGATCACAGCAGTCGCCCCTTGAAAAACGGCTGCCACTTCGTCACCCTTTGCCAAAGCCCGAATATCGGGCCGCAAGGAGGCGGATGATGACGCAGTCGCAGGTAGCAGCCCACATGGCTGACAAGCTCGGAGTTTCCAAGAAGCAGGGAAAGGCGGCGCTCGAGGAGCTGACCGCTCTGGTAGTTCGCGAACTCAAGAAGGAAGGTTCTCTGCGCCTGGCCGGGCTCGGAATTTTCCGCAAGCGCCAGTCCAAGGCGCGGATGGGCCGCAACCCGGCCACCGGCGAGGCGATCAAGATTCCGGCGCGCACGCGGCTGCGCTTCACGCCGGCCAAGGCGCTGAAGGACGCGGTCCTCGGGGCGAAACGCAAGTAATCGAAGGATTCAGAATCGGCTGCGCCCGCGTGCCGGAGCGGAGTACCGATGGTCTTTCAGCAAACCGCAAGGCGACCCCGCCTTGCGGTTTGTAGTTTTCAATCTTCTCGCGCTAGTTCTGTAGTGCGTGCCATTGCGCTCGCCATTGTTGTGCGCGTCACACGCAAGAATCCCGAACGAGAGTGCCGCTGCACGTAACCGTCGGCTCGGAGCACGGACGCACCGGGATTCCTCGCCCAGGGCTCGGAATGACGGTTGGGGGCTCAGCTAAGGGCTACGATACTCATGCACTAAACCCACATCCGTCATTTCGACCAAAGGGAGAAATCCCGAGGCGTTCATGCACTGACCCGCGAGCGGCGAACTCCTGACGGTAAGAACGGGCTTCCTCGCGTACGGCGGCCATGCTGGCGGAATGATACATCGTGGGGCTGAACTACTACCCTATGACTTTGAATTCTTGCGCGCGGCGCGCGCCCGATCGAGCCATTCGCGAATTCTGATTTCGTAGCCGCGCTCGTTGGGCTGGTAGTAGATACTCCCGGCAAGCTCGTCTGGCAGATAACTCTGGTTCGTGACCGCGCCTTCGTAATCGTGCGGATAGCGATAGTCCTTGCCGTAGCCGAGGCCTTTCATCAGCGCGGTCGGCGCGTTGCGCAGATGCATCGGCACCGGCAGCGCGCCGCGTTGCGCGTCCTCGCGCGCACGGTTCATCGCAAGGTACGACGCATTCGATTTCGGCGCGCAGGCAAGATAGGTGACGCCCTGCGCCAGCGGAATCACGCCCTCGGGCAGGCCGACGAAATCGACCGCGTCCTTGACCGCGAGCGCGATCTGCAGCGCGCGCGGGTCGGCATTGCCGACGTCCTCCGATGCGAAGATCACCATCCGCCGCGCGATGAATAGCGGCTCCTCGCCAGCCTCGACCATTCGCATCATCCAGTAGAGCGCCGCGGCGGGGTCGCTGCCGCGCATGCTTTTGATAAACGCAGAGATGACGTTGTAGTGCTCCTCGCCCGCGCGATCGTAGAGCAGAGCCTTGTGTTGCGCGGCCTCGCGCACCGCGTCGGCGGAGATCTCCTTCGAGTCCGATTGCCCCGCCAGCTCGCCCGCGATTTCGAGCGTGTTAAGCGCGCGCCGCGCGTCGCCGCCCGAGAAGCGCAGCAGCTCGTCCATCGCGCCCGCGCCGAGTGAGAATTCTTTCGCGCCCAGTCCGCGCTCGCGGTCTTCCAACGCATGCGTGATTATCGTCCGCAGAGCATCTTCGCTGAGCGGATTGAGAATGATCACGCGAGCGCGCGAGAGCAGCGGCGAGATCACCTCGAACGAGGGATTCTCGGTCGTCGCGCCGATCAGCGTGATGAGCCCGCTTTCGACGTGCGGCAGGAACGCGTCCTGCTGCGCGCGGTTCCATCGATGAATCTCGTCGATAAAAAGCACCGTGCGCTTGCCGCTTTCGAGCGCGCGGCGCGCGTCCTCGACCGCGTCGCGCAGATCGGCGATTCCCGCACTGACCGCCGAGAGGCGATGAAACTCCGCGCCCGATTGCTGCGCGAGCAGGATCGCGAGCGTGGTCTTGCCCGCGCCCGGCGGTCCCCACAGGATCATCGAGTGCAGCTTCCCCGCCGCGACCATCCGCGTCAGCAGCTTGCCGGGACCAAGCAGATGCTCCTGCCCGATTACCTCTTCGAGCCGTGCTGGCCGCATCCTGTCGGCAAGCGGCTGCGCAAGCGGCGTCCGCGGCTTGAACAGCTCCGCGGTTCCCGATGGTTTCCTGCGCGCCACGCAATCGACGCTAGCACAGCCCCCGCCGAAACTCCGCTCGCACGGGAGGTTGTTGAGTTTCTTGCCGATGCTCAGCCGGTGTCATCCTGAGCCGCAGGCGAAGGATCTCCGCGAAGCGATTAGTGCAACCAGCGCGGGTTCCCCGCACTAATCGCTTCGCGGAGATCCTTCACTCCGGCAGCCTCCGTTCAGGATGACGGAAAAGACCTCCCGTTTGTCGACACCCTCACAAGGGGCTGGGAGTGTCTTAAGCGCCGATTGCGTCGGCGGCGGTGCCTGATCTAGCCTCGGTGCGGGCTGGACAGGAGCCGGCACCACCATATGATCGTCGGAATCGATATCGGCGGTTCAACCACGGACGCCGTGGTAATCGAAAATGGCGGACTGCATGTCGTCACGATCGAAGCGAATGACCCCGTCGCGGCTGCGGCGGGAGCGCTTGGAAAACTCGCATCCGAGTTCGGCATCCGGCTCGAGGATATCGAGCGTATCGCGGCGACTGGAGCCGGTGCCCGCGTGCTCGGCGATTCCCTGCTCGGCCGCCCGATCCTGAAAGTTAACGAGTTCACCGCGATCGGCGTCGGCGGAACTTCGCTGGCCGGGATGGAACAGGCGCTGGTGGTCTCGCTCGGCACCGGCACCGCGATCGTTTCGGTGACTCCAGACAAGATTCAGCACTTCAGCGGCACGGGGGTCGGCGGCGGAACTCTGCTCGGCCTCGCGCGGCACATGCTCGGCGTGGTGACGATCGAACGGCTCGAGGAGCTGGCGCGCAAGGGCGACCTGCGCCGGATCGATTTGACCGTGCGCGATATCGCGGGCGGTCCGATCGGCGATCTGCCGCCGGGAACCACGGCCGCGAATTTCGGCAAGATCGGCGCTGACGCGACGCCTGAAGACAAGGCGCTCGCGATCATGAACATGATCGTCGAGTCGATCGGCGTGCTGAGCCTCGCGAGCGCGCGCGCGTGCGGACAGGAGAATATCGTCCTGACCGGCAAGCTGTCGCGGCTGTTCCGTTTCATGCAGGAAGCCAAGCGGCTAGATTTTCCGTTCGGCCGCCGCTTCGTGATTCCCGAGCACGCCGATTACGCAACCGCGATCGGCGCCGCCCGCACCGCGCTTAAGGAATAGGACCTAAAACGTCGGCTTTACTTTTATCCACGCCGGGTTGGCGAAGTTGAAGATGTACGCCCGGCGCGGGCGATTCGCGCTGCGATTGGGCGGCGTGAAGTGCGGCGTGCCGTAGTTGTGCACGGTCGCGCCGCCCGCGCGAAGAGGACACGCGACCGCGCTTTCGAGGTCGAGCACGCGTTCCGGATCGCTGATCGCGAGCATCCGATCGTCGTCAGTCGGTTCACCGCCGGCGACGTAATGCTGCAGCAACGGCTCGCGATGCTGCCCCGGAATGAAATGCATGCATCCGTTTTCGATGTCCACGTCGTCGAGCGCGACCCAGAACTGCACGATCGCGTTTTCCGGAACCCGGATTCCCGCGCGCGCGAACGGCGCGTAGGCGTACGACATATCCTGATGCCACAGCGTCGGCGCGGGATGGCCAGGCGGCTTGTAGATCAGCATGTCGAACACGAACTCGGGCTCGTCAATTTCGAGCAGCGCGCGGGAGATCTCGCGGGCATTGTCCAGCGCCTGGTTGCGTACGAACGACGGATGATACCGCGACGGAACCATGATCTGGCGCGTGACCCGTCCGAGCCGCCGGTCGGTCGGCGAGCAATCGATTGCGCCGGACAGGAACTGATCGTAGAGCGCGCCGAGCTCCGCGACAGTCGCGCGGTCGGCGAGTTGCTCGAACGCGAGAAAGCCGTCAGCGCGAAACTTCGCAACGTCGGGGATCATGTTGTCGGCCAGGCCTTGCATCTGGTTCCTCTGCGTGAGCAATGAGATTTATCGCGTAAGCATCGCGGCAGCCAAGAGCCCGCGAAGGTTCTCTATTTGTGTCATTCCCGCGCGCGTGGCTGCCGTGCGCGAGGAATCCCTAACGAGGGGACCGGTGCATGAGGCGCGGCTTCGGAGCATGAACGCCTCGGGATTTCTCCCTTCGGTCGAAATGACGGATGTAGGATCGGCGCATGAATATTGTAGCATCAGCCCAGACCCCAATCGTCATTCCGAGCCATAGGCGAGGAATCCCGGGCGTCCATGCACCGAAGCCGCGCATCATGCACTGCTCCTACGATCGGGATTTCCTTCGGCCTTGCCCAGGACAGGCTCTCGCGCGGCAGACACGCGCGGGAATGACAGTAGGTGACCTAACGGCGGCCTCATGAGCCGCGCGATTCCGTTCCATGTTGCGCACGGATGACGCTAGAATGCGGACGCTAGCGGGCGATGCGTGCCCGAAGAATTTTCGCGCAGGATACATCGCATGGCTTCAGAGTTGCTCAAGGGTTTCCGAATGCTCGATCTGGCCGACGAGAAAGGCGCGCTGGCCGGAAAGATCTTCGCCGACATGGGCGCCGAGGTGATCAAGCTCGAGCCGCCGCGCGGATGCTCGACGCGGACGATCCCGCCGTTCCTCGAGGATCTGCCCGGTCCCGATCGGAGCCTCTACGCGATCGCCTATCACGCCGGAAAAAAGTCCGTGACCGCAAATCTCGACTCGCCCGGCGGACGCGAAATTACAGCCGCGCTCGCGGCCAAATCGGACTTCCTGGTCGAGTCGTTCGAGTGCGGCTATCTGGATTCGATCGGACTCGGATACGCGGCGCTCGCGAAAAAAAATCCTCGCCTCATCTACACTTCCGTCACTCCGTTCGGCGACACCGGTCCCGCGCGCAACTACAAGTGGGCCGATATCATCAGTTGGGCCGCGGGCGGCGCGATGTACATGATGGGCGAGGAAGGCAAGCCTCCGCTCCAGATGAGCCTGCCGCAGGGCCTGCACGCGGGCGGCGAGGCGTCGGTCGCCTCGATGCTGGCGCATCAGGCCCGCGAGCGCGACGGCCGCGGCCAGCGGATCGTCGTCAACATGCAGGCCTGCGTCGTGTGGACGTTGATGAACGAGCAGGCGATGCCGATCCTGCATGGCGATCATATCTATCGCACAGGAATCTTCACCGGCTCGAAAGATGCCCAGCGCAAGATGATTTATCAATGCAAGGACGGACACATCTCTACAATCATCGCGGGCGGCACTCTCGGGGGAGCATCGACCAAGGCGCTGGTGGCGTGGATGAACGAGGCCGGTTTCGCCGCGCAGTGGATGATCGAAAAAGATTGGGCGGCGTGGGTGCCCGGGATGTTCATGGCGCTGACGGAGCGCGACCGCTTCGAGATCGCTGACCTCGAGGATCGAATCCAGAAATTTTTCATGACGATGACCAAGAAAGAAATCTACGACGGCACGCTCAAACGGCGAATCCTGCTCGCGCCGATCGCGACTGCCGCCGATATCGCGGGCGACCCGCAGCTCAAGGCGCGCGAGTATTTTGTCCAGGTCGAGCACGAGACACTCGGGCGCAAGATGACGCTGCCGGGCGCGTTCGCGAAGCTCAGCCGCACCCCGATTAGCGCACCGACGCGAGCGCCGAAGATCGGCGAACATAACCACGAGATTTACGGCGGACTGCTCGGGCTCGGCGACAAGCGCATTGGCGAACTGCGCGCCTCGGGCGCGATCTGAGGAAACGGCGATGAGTGAATTCGCGCTCGAGGGAGTAAAAATCCTGGACTTCGCCTGGGTCGGCGTTGGACCGATCACGACCAAGTACCTCGCCGATAATGGCGCCGAGGTGATCCGCGTCGAGTCGCTCGCGCGGCCCGACGTGCTGCGCCTGGGTCCGCCGTGGAAAGATGCGCGGCCCGGAATAAATTCGAGCCAGTTCTTCGCGAGCTATAACACCTCGAAGAAAGGCATCACGCTCGATCTCGGGAAGCCCAGGGCGCGCGAGCTAGTGAAGAAGCTGGTGCCGTGGGCCGATATCGTGGTCGAGAGCTTCACGCCCAAAGCGATGCGCAACTGGGGCCTCGACTACCCGAAGCTCTGCGAGCTGCGCTCCGACCTGATCATGCTATCGACCTGCATGCAGGGTCAGACGGGGCCCAACGCGCTCTATCCGGGGTTCGGGCAGTTGATGGCGGCGCTGTCGGGCTTTTATTACATCTCGGGTTACGACGAGAAATCGCCGTGCCCGCCCTACGGCGCGTATAGCGATTTCGTTGCGCCGCGATTTTCGGCGTCGGTGCTGCTGGCCGCGCTCGATTACCGCCGCCGCACCGGTATCGGCCAATATATCGACATGTCGCAGTACGAGGCGGCGCTGCATAACATGGCGCCCGCGCTGATCGATTATTTTGCGACCGGGCGCGTGCTCGGGCCGCGCGCGAACCGCTCCGATCGCTACGCTCCGCACGGCGCGTATCCATGTGCGGACGAAGACGGACACGAGCGCTGGATCGCGATCGCGGTCGCCGACGACGCGCAATGGGCCGCGATGCTGCAAGTGCTCGGCGGGAGCTCCGGCGATCCGCGTTTCGCGTCGCACGCGGCGCGGCTCAAGAACGCATCGGCGCTCGACGAATTTGTAAACTCGCTGACGCGCACACACAACGCGTACGAGTTGACCGGCAAGCTTCAGGCGGCCGGGGTTGCCGCGTATCCGGTGCAGAACTGCGTCGATCTTCATCAAGATGAAAATCTTGACGCGTTCGATTTCTGGCATTGGCTCGAACACAAGGAGATGGGCCCGTCGGTGTACGAGGGACTGCAGCATCGCATGAGCCGCACGCCGGGCGCGCTGCGTTTCGCCGCACCGATCATGGGGCAGCATAACGAGGAAGTCTTCTCCGGGATGCTCGGACTGAGCGCCGAGGAAATCGAAACGCTCAAAAAAGAAAACGTGATAATGTGACGCATCCGGCGCGGTCACGCTGCTCCGCTCCTTCCTGATGCGCTACGAGTTAAAGATCGCGCTCCGCTACCTTCGCGCCCGGCGCAAGGACGCATTTATCTCGGTCACAACGATCTTCACCGCCGTCGGCGTGATGATCGGCGTCGCCGCGTTGATTATCACTCTCGCGGTGATGGGCGGGTTCGAGCAGAGCCTCAAGGAACGCGTGCTCAGCCTGACGCCGCAGGTGAAAATCGAAAGCTCCGAAGGCTCGATCGCGAAGTACGGAGAGATCGAAAAGCGCGTGCTCGCGGTGCCTGGCGTCGACGGCGCTGACGCGTATGTCGTCGGACAGGGGATGCTCAGCTCGGGCCGCGGAATCGGCAGCGTGGTCGCGCGCGGCGTCGAGCCCGGCAATCCCGCGGTCGCCAAGGAATGGGGCCGCTTTGTTACCGAGGGAACACTAGGAGCGCTCGCGAAGGATTACCCCGCGGCGGCGCAAAGCGGCGCGGCGGTATCGCCGGGCGGCGGAGTCGCGATCGGAGCGGGACTCGCGCATACGCTCAAGGCAAAGCTCGGTGATCGGCTGAGGATGGTCGCGCCGATCATCTCGTCCGCCGATGGAACGCTCTCGACCCGCACCGGCGATTTCACGGTGACCGCGATCTTCGACTCGGGGTTGAGCTTCCTCGACACGCAGATGGTCTTCATGGATCTGGCGCACGCGCAGAATTTCTTTGGACGGCCCGGCAAGGCCGACGGTATCGACATCCACCTGTCGAACCTCGACCAGACGATCGCGGTGACGGCAGCGCTGCGCGAGATTTATGGGCGGCCGTACGTGATTCGCAACTGGATCGATTACAACGAGTCGGCGGCGGCGGGATTCCAGATGCTGAAGGAGATCTACTCGATCGTGCTGGTGCTGCTGATCGGAGTGGCGGCGTTCAACCTGGTGGCGACGCTGATCATGGTGGTGATGGAGAAGCGCAAAGATATCGCGGTGCTGATCTCGATGGGGGCGACGCGGAGCGACGTGCGCCGAATTTTCGTGCTAAAAGGGCTGATCGTCGGCGCCGCGGGAACCAGCGCGGGCGAGTTACTGGGCGCGATCGGATGCTTCGCGCTCGCGCGCTACCATTTCATTCATATCTCGAAGGAAATTTACGGAATCGCGACCGTGCCGATTTCCGTCAGTCCGATAAATTTCGTGTGGGTCGCCGTCGCCTCGATGTTTCTGTGCTTCATCGCGACGCTGTATCCGGCGCGCCAGGCGTCACGGGAAATGCCGGTCGAGGTCTTTCGCTCCTGACCCTCACCCGCTCCGCACCCTACTTCCCGGACCTCGCTTCCGCACCTCACCTCACACCGCCGCACACCTCATCATGGTTCACCTTGAACCGCAGCCGGAATTTCTGTTCAGGGATTCGACGGCGGCTTGAGCTTGGCCTTGCGGACGACCAGGGTTTCATGGCCGCGCACCTTGATGGTGCGGGCGGGCTCGGAATGGTTCGACCCCATCATTTCCGGGCGCGCGGGCCGTGACGAGGTTCGCTTGCGGCGCCAGTTGCTCAGCTCCTGCGAGAGCTTCGAGGCAACCGAGTCGTTATCGGCACCGTCGCCGCGGTTCGTCTTCTCGGGTTCGTCGTTCATTTCGGGTTCACTCATACGGTTTCAATCTCCTGTGACGTGGATCCGTCCTCCTGTCGCTCGTGACGTTTGCAAACAATTTGATTTGGGTTGAGATGGGTACGGGGATGCTCGGTGAAGTGGCGCGGATGTCCGCGTGGAAGTGAGCCTCAGCGATCTGTGCGATAGGTCAGAGAGTATTCGCGATTACGGCCGAATCCTAAGCTCGCACCGGTAAAATCGATCTGGAATTGAATTGCTGGAAGAATGGTTTGCAGTAGAGTCGCGCCGGGCCCGGGGTTCGGACCCGGCGCTATCAGATAGCTGAATCAGGCGGTTTATCCCGCTTCGCCTATTGGAACAGGCTCTGCATGCGGAGCGCGAGTCCCATATCGCCCGCGATCCGGAGTTTGCCGGTCATGAAGGCCATCTGGCCGTTGAGCTTGCCGCTGATCATGTCGAGGTAGTCCTGCGCGGTCATCGAGATCGTGATGCTCGGGGACGCCGCAGGTCCTTCTTTGACCTCACAGTTTTCGTCTTTGATAATTACGTGCCATTTGCCGCCGCCGTCGCCCGAGAGGTCGAACTGGTAAACCGCGTTCAGACCCTTGGCGGCTTCCTTGTTGAAGCGATTCGGCATTTCGGCAAAAACCTGCTTTGCTGACGTTGGTGCTGCGTCGGGCATTGGAAACGAGAACCTCCTGGGGGGAGCGGCAGGCGCCGCTTTCTGGAAATCATCTAATCGCCGGGTCGATTCGTTGTCAATAGCGGAAACGACGCTTCATAGCGCAAGTTTGGCTTGCGTCGGTTCAGCCGCGCATGCCTTCGCGCTTGCGAATCAGAAGCCGAACATACTCCCCGGCACGACGGTGATCACGTTGCCGCGCACGGTAACCGGCGCCGCGCCTTCGGTGATCGTCACCGCGCGCTGTTTCTCGAGATCGGTTTTCACCGTACCGTTCAAGTAGGCATCCTTGCCGATCACCTTCACTGTCACGTTCGGCAATCCGGCGTTGGCGAGCTGCTGCTGAATCGTCGCCTGCTCTTGCGCCCATACGCCCGTGTCGGTCGTCACCGTGTTGATGACCTGCACCACTCCCGGCACTGAGCGGATCGTGCTTTCGGCGAAGGCCTTGTCCTTGTCATCAAATACTCTGCCGGTAAGCGTCACCGTTCCGCCCGCCGTGGTGTAGGCCTGGACTCTGCCGAGTTTGCGGCTGGACCTGAGAGCGCTGTTGACTCGATCATAAAGCGAAGGAGTCGGGCGCGGACGCGGCGTCGCCGGACGGCGCTTGCGAACCACCGGCGGCGGCGCAGCCACCACTGATGGCGCCGCGGCGGGCGCGGCAGCCGGAGACGCGGCCGCGGACGCGACAGGCGAAGGCGTCGCGGAGGAGTACTCGGGCGTCTCGCTCGGGCTCAGGCTGGCGAGCTTCGCGCTGAGCGCGGACTCGACCGCAGTCTGGTCGGCGGCGGTTTGCGCGAAAATTATCGGATAATTGACTTCCACCTGCCCTCCGCTGAAGGGCGCAAAACTCCACGCCGTCACGTCTCCCGCAACCTCGGCGTCGAGGCCCGGGTTCGGCGCCGTCGAGGTCAGGACAGACGCTTGCGCGATCGTGCCGTCGGGCAAGACCCTGATCCGCACCATCATCCCGTCCTTGTAATTCGGGTCGGCGCCAAGCGCGTGGCGATAAGCGTCGAGCAAGGCGGGCTTGCCATTTTCGAAGGCGTTGCGGGTGACCGATTGGTTGCGCTCCGGCGCGCTCGCCGACTCGCCCGTCACCTGGATTGGAATACTGCTCGCGAGCGCGACCATCGGCGCGGCTGGAACGATCGGAGAAGGTGACGCGATCGGCGAGGGTGAAGCTTGCGCGCCAACGCTCGGATGACGCGCCGTCAGATGAATGGCGAGCCACGCACCGCCGATAAGAGCGATCAGCGCCGCGACGATGTAGGCAATCAGGCGCAGGAATCCGCCCGCTCCTCCGGTCTCGTCCTCATACTCGGGCGGTGGCTGCACGGCCGTCCTGCCGGTGAACTGTCCCGACAGCGGCTGCGAAGAAATTTCGGTTCTGCCACTACCGGGACGCGCCGGCGCGACGGGAGGAACCGGCGCGCTCGGCGGCGCGGCCGGAGCGCTTTCGCCGGACAGGCGAGCGCCGCAGAAATTGCAGATTACTTCGCCCGGCTCCGCCTTGCCGCCGCAGACCGGACACTCGACTCCGCCGCCCGCCGCGCCCTGCACGAAGGCAGGATCGGCGCCCACGAGCGCGGTGCCGTCGGTCTCACAAAAGGTTTCGCTGTCAGGATAGGTTTTGTCGCAGGACGGGCATCTTTTCATCGAGTGCGCGCGCCTCCATCGGGGGCGTGAAGCCGCTGTGATGATATCCGCGCCGACCGCGTCACGCCAAGCATTATTGACTGCCCGACGTGCAAAATTCCTGGCCTATCGGCGGTTCAGACCTTGGCCATCACCTCGTCGCGCAGCCGCTCCATCTCGGCTAGCTGCTCGCGGGTCGTGGGCGTGGTCCCGAGGATTATTCGCGAGACGCCCATCTCCGCAAGCTGGTGAACCTGATCGACCGTCACCGGACCGCCCAGGCGTGGGCTGACCGTCAACTCGAGCGGCGTGGTGCGGCTGAGCGCCGCCTCGTGGCCGCGCAGTCGCGTGATCACGCCGCGGATATCGGGCAGGCTCTCGGCGATTCCATACCATCCGTCGCCCAGGCGCGCGGCCCGTTTTAGCGAGGGTTCCGTATGCCCTCCGAAGACGAACGGCGGATGCGGTTTCTGCACCGGCTTGGGCATCATGCGGAAGCCTTTTATGTTGACGGTCTTGCCCTCGTACACGGGATCGTTGCTGGCCCACAGCTCCTTCAAGAGCTCGACGTATTCGCGGGAGCGCAGCGCGCGATTTTTGAAATCCATTCCGACGGCGGTGAACTCTTCTTCGAGCCATCCGATTCCGACGCCAAAGATGAAGCGCCCACCCGAGAGCACGTCGAGGCTGGCGACGGCTTTCGCGGTGGTGAAGGGATTTCTGATCGGCAACACGTAGATTCCCGTCGCGAGCCGAATCCGCGTCGTGATTCCCGCGATAAACGCCAGCGCGAGCATCGGATCGTGCAGCGGAGTTTCCGGCGGCGCCGGCATCCGCCCGCTCGACGAATACGGATAGGGCGATTTGTAATTGACCGGCAGGATGATGTGCTCGGGAATCCAGAGCGACTCGTAGCCGAGCTCCTCGGCCTTGCGCGCGACCGCGCCGAGACTCGAGGGATTCGTCTGCATCAGGAAGGTGCCGAATTTCATCGCTGCCTCCAGCGCTCAGTCGGCGGCTGCGCCTTCGAGACGGAACCAGATTCGGACCTGGACCTGGAATTCGGGTGTGCCATCTTTCTGGACCGAGCCGCGGATATTTTCGACCTCGAACCACTGAATACTTCTGATCGTCTTCTGCGCCTTGGCGATCGCGTTGCGCACCGCCTGCTGGATACTGTCGTCGGAGACGCCGACGATATCAATAATCTTGTAGCTGTTGTCCGGCATGATGATTTCTCCCTGGCGCGGACGGCGGACGCGTCCGGCTCATTCGTGTTTTAGATCGACCGCGAACACCGCAGGATCTTCGATCGTCCGCATATCGAGAATAAACGAATCATCGGTGACGCGCCCGATAATTCTCGCGCGGCGGAAGCGCGCGGCGATCGCGCTGGGAGAGATTTTCGCGTGCGTGATCCTGACGGCGGCCGACTCGAGCGCCGCGTCAGGCAGCGAGCCCGAGCCGGCGCGCGACGCGGCGTCCGTAACCTCGACTGTGAATTCCGCGCCGAGCCGTTCGGCAATTATCGCGCGTGCGCGCTCTGCGACCTCGCGCAACTCGGCCGGCTTTCGGCGCAGCAGGCGCAGCGTCGGGATTTCATCGGCTATATCGCGCGAGCGCAGATAGATTCTGAGCGTCGCTTCGAGCGCCGCGAGCGTCAGCTTGTCGCATCGGAGCGCGCGGCGCAGAGGATTCGCTTTCAGCTTCGCGATCAGATTGCGCCGCCCTACAACGAGGCCGGATTGCGGTCCGCCGAGCAGCTTGTCGCCTGAAAAAGTCACGAGCGCCGCGCCCGCCGCGATTCGATCGGCGACGATCGGCTCATGCGGCAATCCGTAGCGGGCGAGATCGACCAACGCGCCCGCGCCGAGGTCCTCGACCACGTCGATTCCCTGCTCGCGTCCGATCCGCACCAGCTCTTCGAGCGGCACGTCGCTGGTGAAACCGACGATCCGGTAATTCGACGGATGCACTTTCATCAGGAGCGCGGTATCCGGCCCGATCGCGTCGGCGAAGTCGCGCGGATGCGTCCGATTGGTCGTGCCGACCTCGCGCAGGCGAGCGCCCGCGCGGGTCATCACGTCCGGAATCCGGAACGCGCCGCCGATCTCGATCAGCTCGCCGCGCGACACGATGACCTCGCGCCCGAGCGCGAGCGTACCCAGCACCAGCAGTACCGCGGCGGCGTTGTTGTTGACGACCGTGGCCGCCTCGGCGCCGGTCAGCGCGCAAAGTGTTTCCTCGACGATCGCGTCGCGATCGCCACGCTCGCCGGATTCGAGATCGTACTCGAGGTTCACGGCCGATCTCGCCGCCATCTCGATCGCCTCGATCGCGGACTCGGGCAGGATCGCGCGGCCCAGGTTGGTATGGAGCACCACGCCGGTCGCGTTCACGACCGGGCGCAGATGAGGCTCGTCGCTGGCAGCATCATGCGCGGCGCGGCGGATAATCTCGACGAGCAGCGCGGCGCGGTCGCCGCCGCGTCCCGCTCGAAGCTCCTCGCGCAGATCGTTCTGCGCGCGCCGCAGGAGCATCTTCAGATATGCGGCGCCGAGCGCGGCCAACTTGGGTTCGTTTTCGGCGGCGCGCAGGCATTCGTCGATCGGCGGCATCGCGCTGAGCGCCTGCGTGCGCGACTTGCTCACCGCGCTTGCGCGTTTTGCCGGTCCCGATGCCACAAGCGCGATTATCGGAGAGCGCGCCGCGCAGACGCAAGCGTGATCGCGCACGGACAAGACTCGTCGCACGGCGTTTTCTCTGCGTCATCAGTTCGGCTATGGTCGAATTTCGGCGCGGCATGAGCGCCAAGGGATGTATCGCGATGCGACTACCTTCCGAAAATTCTTCCGAAGACTCACCCGATCGCGCGGCGAGCAGATGCCCGGTCACAGGGCTGGGCGCCGAATTCAATCCCTTCGTCGAGCCATATCTGGCGCGTCCTTATCCGTTCTGGCTCCGCGCGCGCACCGAAGAACCGGTCTTTTACAGTCCGGAGATCGACTACTGGGTCGTCACCCGTTACGCGGACGTGAAGGCGATTTTTGCCGACCCGAAAACGTTCTCCGCGTCGAACGTCCAGAATCCGATCGCCCCGCTCTCGCCGAAAGTCGTCGCGATACTGCGCGAAGGCGGCTTCGGAGCGGTTCCGGCGATGTCCAACGCCGACCCTCCCACGCACACGCGCATCCGCAAGTTCACCGGCCAGGCGTTCACGCCGCGCCGCGTCGCGAAGCTCGAGACCGATATTCGCGCGATCGTCACCAGATTTCTCGACGAGATCGAACCGCGCCGCAGCGCCGACCTGGTGCGCGACATGGTCTACGAACTGCCGGTGCTGGTGCTGTTCATATTCCTCGGGATGCCCGCGGCCGACGTGCCGCGCGTGAAGAGCTGGGCGAAGAACCGGCTGATGCTCACGTGGGGGCATTTGTCGGAGGCTGAGCAGATCACGGAAGCGATGGGCCTGCTCGAGTATTGGCGCTACAGCCTTCGCCACGTCGAGCGCCTGATCGAAAATCCGCCGGACAATTTTGTCGGCGATCTGATCCGCGCGCGGAACGGCGACGAGCGGATTTTATCGATCGCGGAGATTGCAACTGTCGTTTACGGACTGATGATCGCGGGCCACGAAACCACCACCAGCCTGACGGCGAGTGCCGTCGTGAACCTGCTCGAGCATCGCGCGGCGTGGGACGAGCTGTGCGCCAACGCGGCGCTGATTCCGAACGCGATCGAGGAAATCCTGCGCTACGACACTTCGGTAATCACTTGGCGGCGGCGCGCCGCGCGGGCGGTTGAAATCGGCGGAATCAAGATTCCCGAAAACGCGAACCTGCTGCTCGCGATCGGTTCCGCCAATCGCGACGACGCCGAATTTCCGCGCTCGGACGAGTTCGATATCCATCGCGGCAACGCGAAGGAGCATCTCGCGTTCGGCTTTGGAATTCACTATTGCTTCGGCGCACCGCTGGCACGCCTGGAGCTGAAGGTCATTCTCGAAGAGTTGACGCGGCGGATTCCCAAGATGCGACTGGCGCCGAACCAGGCTTTCACCTATTCGCCGAATATCTCATTTCGAGGACCCCAACGCGTCCTGGTCGAGTGGTAGTTGCCCCGAGAATTTCCCGCAAACGATTCACGGCTGCGGCGCCGTCTCAAGGATCGCTTCCTGCGCCTGTGCGAACATCCTGAGCCGCGTCAGCAGCAGAAGCGCGCAAGCCAGCGCAAAGCCCGAACAGATCACAACCGCGATCTCAGGGGTCAGACGCTCACCGACGTAACCAACCGCGAGGCTTCCAATCGGCGCGGTGCCGATGAACGATAGCGTGTAGATGCTCATGACGCGGCCGCGCAGCTCGTCGGCGACGAACAGTTGCAGCATGGTGTTGGTCGTCACCATGTGATTCATCAGCCCGACGCCGATAAACATCTGCGCGACAATCGAGAGCCACATCCATCTGGAAATTCCGAACACGAGGATTGCGGCGGCGGTGCAAAACAGCCCGAATACCAGGTTCTGGCGCAAGGACTTCGGCGCGTCGGAGCGGACGTTCATCACGATCGCGGCGGCCACCGCACCCACTCCCTGCGCCGCCATCAAAAAGCCGTAGCCCTTGGCGCCGCTGTGCAGCAGGTCGCGCGCGAACATCGGTATCAGCACCGTGTACTGCAGCGCGAAGCCGCTGTTAATCGCGACCAGCAGCATCAGGTAGAAGCTCGGGCGATGCTCCCAGACGTAGGTCAGGCCCGCGAGCACCTGGCGCAGCATCACGGCGCCGAACTGGCGGCGCTCGCGCCGGGGAGTGTCCATCTCGAGCAGGCTCCAGATTACGGCAAGGTAGCTGACGCCGTTTAAGAAGAAGCATCCGGCCACGCCGGTGATCGCGATCAGAATTCCCGCGATCGCCGGGCCGACCATTCGCGCACCGTTGAAGATCATCGAGTTCATCGAGATCGCGTTCGGCAGGTCTTCCTTGCCCACCATCTCCACCACGAACGCCTGCCGCCCGGGCATGTCGAACGAGCTCACCAGCCCGTTAATCGCGGCCAGGATCATCACGTGCTCGACCCGCACCACTCCGGCCCAGGTGAGAGCGGCGAGCACGAACGCGCTTAGCATCAGCAGGACCTGCGTTGCGATAATCAAGCGGCGCCGATCGACGTGATCGACCACCACGCCGGCGAACAAACCCACCAGCACGATCGGCATGTAGCCGGCGAACGCGACCAGCCCCAGCATCATCGATGAGTTGCTCAGCCGCAGCACCAGCCACGCCTGCGCAACCGACTGCATCCACGTACCGATAAGCGAGGTGAGTTGTCCGACGAAGAAGAGGCGAAAGTTGCGATGCCGCAGCGCTCGAAACGCAGCCAGCCGCGTTTCCCACAAATTGTCGTGAAGCGCGGGCGCGTCGCCGGGTTCTCCGGCTTCGACGGCTTCTATCTCTGGTACGGTATCAATAAGCGTCTCTCCCCGGAGGTGAAAGCAAGCGTCAGTCTGCCAAACTGAGGCCGCCTAATCGAGCGCTTTTCGCGGATAGCTCCGCAGGGTTGCCGCGCAGAGCTTCCTTTGCAACGCTGGCCGCGTGGAGATTAGCAGCATCGAGGCGCGCCTGCGTGACGCAGAGAGCATCGCCCGTTCGGTGACCGCAACGCATACCGCGGGAGCCGCTCAGTGCGCGGCGGCCGGCGCGGGAGCGGAGCTCGCCGCGTCGTTTGACTATTCCGATCGCGCGATCGTCGCTCGCGCTCAAATCACTAACCGCAGCGAGCGGCCGATTCGGGTGGACGAGGTCCGCTTCGCGCTCGCGACCGGCTTTGATCCCTCCGCATCTGCGCGTTTTTTCAAACATGGCTACCAGTCATGGAGCGGCTCAGGTGCACAGGTCGTCGGCAGCACGAAGGCGCATCGCCTTGACAGCGCCAACTCGATCGTTCGGATAAATCATCAGAGCGAAACCACGCGTCCCGCCGATACGCCCGAGGCGGCGACCTCCGAGTTGTTCACGATCGTCGAATGCGACGGGCATCCTGAACGCGTGCTTGCCGGTTTTATCGGCGCCGCGCATCAGCTCACAACTTTGACGGTGCCTACGCCTGACTGGATCGTGGCGCGCGCGATTCTGGACGGCGTGGAACTCGGCGCGGGCGAAACGCGCGAGATCGAGCCGCTCTATGTCGCGCGCTCGCAGGAGAGCGCGGCGCGGATAGCCTCGCGATGGGCTGCGAAGCTCGGCGCTACGATGCACGCGCGCATCGGCGCCGCGTACCAGCGCGGATGGTGCTCCTGGTACCACTATTTTCACGCGATCAACGAAGAGACGATGCGCGTGAACCTGCGCGCGCTCGCCACGATGCGCGCCGAGTTTCCGATCGAGGTCGTGCAGCTCGATGACGGCTTCCAGAGCGCGCTCGGCGATTGGGATTCGACCAACGCGAAATTTCCAGGCGGACTCGCGCGCATGGCCGATGAGATCCGATCGGCGGGATTCGAACCGGGAATCTGGACTGCGCCGTTTCTGGCCGCGCGCGACGCGCATATCATGCGCGACCATCCGGACTGGTTTATCCGTCACAAAAGCGGCGGCCCGCGGCGCGCCGGATACAATCCCAACTGGACCGACGACGACGACAAGTTCGCCTACGCGCTCGATCCGAGCAATCCCGAATTCACCGCACATCTCGAACGGCTGTTCCGCAAGCTCACCGCGGAATTCGGATACTCATATCTGAAACTCGATTTTCTCTATGCGGGCGCAGCGCAGGGCGCGCGACACGATCAGAACCTCACCCGGGCCCAGACGCTCCGACGCGGCCTCGAAGCAATCCGCCGCGGCGCGGGCGAGAGCGTGTTCATTCTCGGATGCGGCTGCCCGCTCGGTGCGGCGGTCGGAATCGTTGACGGGATGCGGATCGGGCCCAACGTCGCGCCCTATTGGGGCAGTGAGGGCTCAGGTGATCCGTCCACCGTGTACGCGCTCGACGCGATTATCGCGCGCAGCTTTATGCATCGGCGATTGTGGCTCAACGACCCCGATTGCCTGATGCTCCGTGCGCGCGAGACCAAGCTCACCGCGGACGAGCGCGGCGCGCTGGCCGCGACAATCGCGTGCTCGGGCGGGATGCTGCTGGTTTCGGATGACATAGCGCTCGTGGGCGACGACGAACGGAAGATCTATCGCGCGGCCGCGGCGCTGGGCGCGGAGATCGATTCGGGAAGCGCCGACGCTCCGGTTCTGGCCGCCGATCTGATGACCACCGCGCCGATCAGAACCCTGGTGAAAGAAACGGCGACCGGCGCGATCGCGATCATCGTAAACCGCGGTGACGAAGCCGCGAGCGTAATTCTCGCGACGCTCGGAATTGCGGGAGCTGCGGCCACGATCCGCACTATCACGGGCGCCGAAGAGCCTGCTCCGGATCATATCGATCTAGCATCGCACTCCGCGCGAATCGTGCGCTTCGTCCGCTGAGCGCGTCTCAGGCCGCGGCTATCTCGATTGTGCTTGCGCCTGCACCGGCGTGCAGGACTGCGCGCTTGCCCTGAGGTTCGATTCCGAGTGGAACGTAGTATTCGCGATCGATCGAATCGAAGATCCGCTCGGCGTCGGCGGCTCGGCTGAGCGCCACGATCGAACCGCCAAATCCCGCGCCGGTGAGCCGTGCGCCGAGTGCTCCGCCCTTGCGCGCGGCGGCGACGATTCGATCCAGCCGCGGCGTCGAGCAGTCGAAATCCGCCGCCAGGCTTGCGTGCGAGGCGTTCATCAGCGCGCCCATCGCCACTAAGTCCCCTTGTTCGAGAATCGCGGCCGCTCGGATCACGCGCTCGGTCTCGGTCAGCACGTGCCTCGCGCGCCGGAAAATCTCGAGCGGCGTTGACGGATCGAGTTTGACTCCAAGCGTGCCGCCGCCGAGGAGATCATCGGCAAGAGCGTCGCGCGAGACTCCGAGGATATGCGCGGCGTCGGCAAGGTCGGGAGCGAGCCGCGGCGGCGCGGCCGTCTCAAGAATCGCGATCAAATCGGCCGCGTGCCAATTCGCCCTCGCACTCACGACATCGCCGAGCGTCCGCACTCCGTCGAGCTTCATCTGGCGCGCGATAATTCGCGCCGCCAGCGAGCATTCGACGACGCGGCGATTGTACTCGGCGCGCACGCTGCCGGACTTGTCGGCGATCTCGCAACTGTCGGCGACGACCAGCACCCCGCCGGAAGGCATTTTGATCGCGCGCACGCGAAGCGGATTGAATTCGATGAACAGGGCGTGGTCGCGCCGGCCCATCAGCGACGCCGCCTGATCCATCCCGCCGCCGCGTGTGCCGACATACCATTCGCTGCGCGCGAGCATCGCGGCGCACTCAAGCGGCGCAAGCTCGAGTCCGTTGAGAGCCATGAACGCGAGCGCCGACGCAACACTGAGCGCCGACGATGACGAGAGGCCCGAAGCGACCGGCACGCGGCCATCGACGATCATCGTCGCGCCGCGCAGCTTCGCTGCCGATACGCCGCGCGGGCCGAAGTGATCGATCACGCCCTGGATACCGGCCTTGACGTAGTTGGCCCAGTCGCCGACCGGATAGGCAGGTATTACCTTTTCGATCGGAAACCTGCGCGATCCGAATGCTCGGTCGGTGTTGCGCAGGACTATCTCATGTTCGGGCGACGCCACTGCAGCGATTATCGTCGAGCGATCGATCGCGGCCGGCAGGACCGGCAAGCCGCTATAGTCGGTGTGCTCACCGATAAGATTGACGCGGCCCGGCGCACGCACCGCAACGATGCGCGAGTCCGCACCGCCAAGCGCGCGCAGCTCGCGCGCGAGAGCTCCGGCGCGTTCGAGCTCGGCGGCATCCCATCCGTCGCCTTCGCGGCCTGAATTCACTTGGCTCTCGGCTTTCGCGTTCCCGGTTTCGGATGAAAACGCTTGCGCGCGACTTCAAGATCGGCCGGGGTGCCAACGTCGCTCCAGAAGCCGCGCATGTCGATCGCGCGCACGTCGCGTCCGTCGTTGATCATCGCGGCGATCGCGAGCGGCAACTCGAGCTCGCCGCGCGGCGACGGGGAAAGCTGCGAGAGATAGTCAAACAGCATCGGCTTGGCGGCGAACAGCCCGGCGTTGTTCCACTCGGTATCCGATTCACCTTGAGCAGGCTTCTCGACCAGGCGTTCAACGTGCATGTCGGCGCTCAGATAGACCGCGGCGCCGCGCCACGGATCTTTCATCCGGTTCGCCGCGAGCAGCAGGTCGAAATCATTTTCGGCGGCGCGCGCGACGAAGCGGCGATAGTTCGCACGGTCCATCAGCACGTCGCCCCATCCGAAAATGAAACTCGGCTGGTCGGCAATCTTCCCGCGCGCGGCGAGCATCGCGCCCGCGGTTCCGTTCAGCTCGCCCTGTACGACGGGGTCGATCTCGATCCCCGGATTGTCCTCGGCGAACCTGGCGCACCACGCGGTAACCTGCTCGCCCAGGTATCCGGTCACGACGATGAATCGCCACACGCCCGCGTCGACGAACGCGCGGACGATATGCTCGATAAGCGGAGCGCCCACGACCTCGAGCAGAGGCTTCGGAGTATCCGCGGTTAGCGCGCCGAGCCGGGTGCCGCGCCCCGCGGCCAGCAGCACCGCGGTATAGGCCGAACGATCCATCGCCTCACGATAGCATCGCCACGCCCGAGAATGCTCCCGTGCGCGAGCCGGCGGGCCATCGAATGCGCTTTGCCGCCGGTGTAGAATTTTCCTAGGATACGGAGCGCAGCCTCGTCCGTCCGCGTGAGAGATTAAATGTTTGGCGAAATCAATCCCCGCACCAAAGCCCGCGCACCTTTCATCACGATCGAAGAGGCGCTCGAAGAAACCCGCCGCGGCCACATGATCATCCTGATGGATGACGAGCAGCGCGAAAACGAAGGCGACCTCTCGATGGCGGCGGAAAAGGTCACGCCCGAGGCGATCAACTTCATGGCCAAGTTCGCGCGCGGACTGATCTGCCTGCCGATGGCGGCGGATCGGATCGATCGGCTCGGGCTCAGCATGATGGTCGGCGACAACCAGGCTCCGCTCGGCACCGCGTTCACCACCGCGATCACCGCGCGGCGCTGCGCGGGCAAGGGAATCTCGGCGCAGGATCGTGCGACCACCGTATTGCAGGCCGTGCGCGAGGACGCGAGCGGCAGCGAGTTCATCACACCCGGCTACGTCTATCCCCTGCGCGCGCGCGAGGGCGGAGTGCTGGTGCGGACCGGGCAGACCGAAGGCGCGGTCGACCTGGCGCGGCTTGCGGGGCTCAAGCCCGCGGGCGTGATCTGCGAGATCTTGAAAGACGACGGCAATATGGCGCGACGCGACGACCTGGTCGAATTCGCGCGCGTGCACGGACTCAAGATTGTCACCGTCGCCGATATTATCGAGTACCGGCTGCGCACCGAGACGATGGTTCAGAAGATCGCGGAGGCGCGGCTGCCGACCCGCTACGGAAATTTCAAGGCGATCGTTTACCGTAACCTGGTCGATTATACCGAGCACCTGGTGCTGGTGATGGGCAACG
Organism: uncultured delta proteobacterium; assembly: GCA_963801665.1. Classification (GTDB taxonomy): domain Bacteria; phylum Desulfobacterota; class Binatia; order Binatales; family Binataceae; genus JBARDN01. The sequence goes on from CAWDFL010000001.1 coordinate 762,253, forward strand.
TCGATCCGCAGCGCCCGATCCTGGTCCGCGCGCATCGCGAGTACCTGCCCGGCGACGTCTTCGGCTTCACCGGCCGCAACACGCGCGAGCTCCTGCGCTCCGCGATGGAGCGAATCGCACAGGCGGGCGAAGGCGTGCTGCTCTATTTGAAGCGCGAGTCCAACGCGATCGCCTCGGAGCTTGAAGGCGTAGACGGCAGGCCATCCAAGTCCAAGCGGCCGAGCACGCGCTACGGCGCCACCGAGTCGGACTTCCGCGATTACGGGATCGGAGCGCAGATCCTGCGCGATATCGGGGTGCGTAAGATGATCATCATGTCCGACGCGACGCCCCGGCTGGCGAACCTGCCCGGCTACGGACTCGAGATCGTCGATTCGGTTCCGCTCTCCAGTACCAATGGCAAACGAACCTCGGCCGCAAACGGCTAGATCACGCGCGGCTACGGTCGCCGCGTTGCTCGTATTCATCGTTGGATTGAGCGCGCGGGTCGCTCAGGCGGCCGCGGAGAACGCGCCCGCCGACGTATTTGCTCATCATGGATGGTTCCTTGGCTTCGTTTTCGTGTTCCTCGGTGGAATCGCGCTGAATCTGACACCCTGCGTCTATCCGCTTATCGGCGTGACGGTCGCGTATTTTGGCAACCAGGGCGGCGGGACGCGCCGGGTACTGACGCTCGCGATCCTGTTCGTGCTCGGAATCGCCGTGATGTTCTCGGCGGTCGGAGTCGCAGTCGCGATGTCGGGCGGACTGTTCGGCGCGGCGCTGCAGAATCCTTACGTCTTGTCGCTTCTCGCCGCGATGCTGATCGTGCTCGCGCTGTCGAGCTTCGGGATGTTCTCGATCCAGCCTCCGCAGTGGATGCTCCAGCGTGCGGGCGTTGCGCGGCCAGGCTATGCGGGCGCGGCGCTGATGGGGCTCGGGATGGGCGTCGTTGCCGCGCCGTGCATCGGCCCGTTCGTGCTCGGGCTGCTCCTGATGGTCGAGCGCAGCGGCAGCCCGGCGTTCGGCTTCGCGCTGTTCTTCACGCTCGCGATCGGGCTCGGCTTTCCGTACATCTTCCTTGCGCTGGCCGCCGGCAGTATCCGCAAGCTGCCGCGCTCGGGCGAGTGGCTGGCGTGGGTCGAACAGCTATTTGGCTTCGTTTTGATCGGGCTCGCACTCTACTTCCTTGATCCGGTGATCCCGCATCACCTGATCACGCGCATCCTGCCCTACTATGCGGCCGCGGCGGGAATCTGGCTTGGATTTATAACCGGCGCGGGACGCAGGCTGCGCGCATTCCTGATAATCCGCACGGCGGTCGGCGTAGTCGCGGCGGCTGCGCTGATCTATTTGCTGATTCCCCGGCCGGCGCCGAAAGAGGTTGCGTTCGCTCCGTTCGACGCGACCGCGCTCCAGAGCGCCGCGACCGAGCGGCGGCCGGTGCTGATCGATTTCTCGGCGGACTGGTGTATACCATGCCGCGAGATGGAACATTCGACCTTCGTCAATCCCGCCGTGGTCAGAGAGGCGCAGCGATTCGTGGTGATGCGCGCCGACCTGACCAAGAACGACCATGCGACCGACCAGTTGCGCGGAAAGTACGGGGTCGAAGGCGTGCCGACCACGTTGATTATCGATTCGACCGGAGCCATAAAAGTGCGCAAATCGGGCTATATCGGCCCGGACGAAATGCTCGACGACCTGAAGCATATCGATTGAGAGGTTAGCCATGGCCAGTGAGACATTCGTGCGCGAATTGTTCGCGGTGGTAAAAGAGCGGCGCTCATTCGGGCGGCATCCGCTGTGGCTCAAAATCGCGGACGGCAAGGTCTCCGCGGCCGGGATGCGCGTGTTCGCGGCGCAGTTCTTCTTGCAGGTGCGCGAGTTTCCCCGCGCGGTTAGCGCGCTGCACTCGCGATGCCACGATCCCGGCGAGCGCGTGAAGCTCGCCGAGAGCCTGTACGAAGAAGAGACCGGCCTGATCTCCGGCAGCGCGCCGCATCCGGAGCTGTTCATACGGCTGGGCGTCGCGCTCGGAATGTCGCGCGGAGAATTGGTCGATGCGCGCCCGCTCGCCTCTACGGCGGCGCTGATCGATTGGTTCGAGCTATCTACCAAGGACCGCTCGTTCGCCGAGGGGATCGCCGCAATCAACGTTGCCGCGGAAGGACAGGTGGTCGGCAACTTCGGTCCGTTCGCGCGCGCATTGGAAAAACACTACGCGCTCTCGCGCGAACAGGTCGCATTTTTCGACGTGCACGAAATCGCCGACCGCGACCACAGCGACGTCGGCGACAATATTCTCGCCACGATGACCCTCGGCGACGCGGAGCGCGCCCGCATCCGCGCGGCGGCCGAACGCTCGCTCGACCTGTGGTGGCAATTCTTCGACGGAATAGAGCGCGCCGCGGCCTAAATCAGCCTCATAACACTTGGAAACAAGATTCTATTTCCACTCCTAACCGAAACGAACTCACGGTCCGAAAATCGAGTTGGGTTGTGGATAGTTTTTCGGCATAACTGCTGAATAAATCCAACTTCTGGTCGAATGAAACAAACGATGTTCGATTTCCCCGCCTAAATGCCTGCTTCGTCCTTTACTTTTTACCCTGTCCCGTCTATAATTATTGCTGGTTGAGGAGAGGTCGGGACGGGTATCTATCCGCTTTTTTTCTATGGCAAATAAGCAGGGTTCTGACGACTACGGCGCCGATTCGATCAAGGTTCTCGAGGGCTTGCAGGCGGTTCGCAAGCGCCCCGGGATGTACATCGGCGACACCGCCGAGCGCGGGCTGCATCACCTGGTCAACGAGATCGTCGACAACTCGGTTGACGAGGCGCTGGCCGGGCACTGCACCGAAATCGACGTTGTAATTCTCGGCGACGATCGCGTCTCGGTCCAGGATAACGGCCGCGGCATCCCGACCGACATGCATCCGACCGAAAAGCGCTCCGCGCTCGAAGTGGTGCATACCGTTTTGCACGCGGGGGGCAAGTTCGAGCGCAGCGCCTACAAAGTATCGGGCGGATTGCACGGCGTCGGAGCGTCGGTGGTCAATGCGCTCAGCTCCGAGTTCGAGGTCGAGGTTCATCGCGAGGGCAAGATTTTCTTCCAGAGTTATGAGCAGGGCGTGCCCAAATCAAAGGTCGAGCAGCGCGGCACCAGCAAGACCACCGGCACCAAGACCACCTTTTCTCCCGACGCCGAGATCTTCAAGGAAGTCAAGTTCAAGTACGAGATTATCGCGCGCTATTTGCGCGAGCTCGCGTACTTGAACGCAGGCCTGAAAATCCGCCTCAAGGACGATCGCACCGGCAAGCAGGAAGAATTTCACTTCGAGGGCGGAATTGCGGAGTACGTCAAATCGCTGGCCGAGAATAACGAATGCTTTCACGATGTGATTTTTTTCAAGGGCGTGAAAGAGGGCGTGGATATCGAAGTTGCGCTGCAATGGACCGACGCGGTCCACGAAGTGATCTTCAGCTACGCGAATAATATCCACACCGGCGAAGGCGGAACGCATCTGTCGGGACTCAAATCCGCGCTGACCCGCACGATCAATTTTTACGCGGCGAAGAACAATCTCTTCAAAAACAAGGATACGCGGCTCGAAGGCGACGACACGCGCGAGGGGTTGGTCGCGATTATCAGCGTCAAGCTCGGCGAGCCGCAGTTCGAGGGCCAGACCAAAACCAAGCTCGGCAACTCCGAAGTCGAAGGCTACGTCTCCGCGCTGGTGAACGAAAAGCTCGGCGCGTTCTTCGAGGAGAATCCCTCCGACGCCAAGAAGATAGTCGGCCGCGCGCTCGAGGCGCTCCAGGCGCGCGAGGCCGCGCGCAAGGCGAAGGAGCTCGTGCGGCGCAAGGGCGCGCTCGACTCGGGCTCGCTGCCCGGCAAGCTCGCGGACTGCGCGGAACGCGATCCGGCGCTGTGCGAGCTGTACCTGGTCGAGGGACAGTCGGCAGGCGGGACCGCGAAGGAGGGCCGCGACCGCAAGACTCAGGCGATTTTGCCGCTGCGTGGAAAAATCCTGAACGTCGAACGCGCGCGAATCGACAAGATGCTGTCCTCGACCGAGCTTCGCGTGCTGATCACGGCGCTCGGGATGGGCGTCGGCAAGGAGAAGGACCTCGCGAAGCTCCGCTATCACCGGATCGTCATCATGACCGACGCGGACGTTGACGGCTCGCATATCCGCACGCTGCTGCTGACCTTCTTTTTCCGGCAGTTCATCGAGATTATCGAAAGCGGCTATCTCTACGTCGCGCAGCCGCCTTTGTTCCGCGCCAAGAAGGGCAAGTCCGAGCGTTATCTGAAAGACGAAAATTCGCTCGAAGATTACCTGACCGATCTCGGCGCCGACGCGGTCACGCTCGACGCCGGTAAAGGCAAGGAAGCGCGCGAGTTCAAAGGCGCCGCGCTCAAGGCGGTCGTGCGCAAGGCGCTCTATTACGAGCGGATGTTCGAAGCGCTCGAGCGCCGCTCGAAAGAACGCCCGATTATCGCCGCGTTCGCAAAACTTTCCGCCGACAAGACCATCACCGACGCGAGCTTCGAGTCCGAGAAAGCGGCCAAGGCGATGGCCGAAGCGATCCGCAAGGAAACCGGCGACGACAACCTGACCTATCAGATCGTGCAGGACGGCGAGTCGCGATGGCGCGTGGTTTTCTCGCATAGCCACAACGGCTCGCGCCCGCCGACGGTGGTTGACGCGACGCTTCTGCATACCGGCGAGATTCGCGAGATTCGCCGCCTCGCGCCCGAGATCGAGGCGATCAAGGCTCCGCTCAAGCTCAAAAACGGTGACAACGAGCAGACCGTCGCGACGCTTAAAGCCGTCGCCGAAGCGGTTCTCGCCGCGGGACAGAAAGGCGTCGAGGTGAACCGTTACAAGGGCCTGGGCGAGATGAACGCGGGACAGCTCTGGGACACGACGATGAATCCCGAGACGCGTTCGATGCTGAAGGTGCAGATTTCGTCGATCGAAGAGGCGGAAGAGATTTTTGCGAAGCTGATGGGCGATCAGGTCGAGCCGCGGCGCCAGTTTATCGAAGAGAATGCGCTCAACGTGCGCAACCTCGACATTTGAGCGCGCGAGCGCGGCCCCGCGCCGCGTCGGCTATGGGCGATCCGTCTGATGGGACCAAGAGAATTCCTGCTGGACGAGATACGCGCGATGGTGACGAATTGCGCGGTGTGCGAGCGCGACGCGCGCGACGCCGAGCAGGAGATGGGAATCGCGCTCGACCTCGAGGCGATCGCGCATCCGGAGGACGCGTTCGATTACGACCTGATACCGCATCAGCGGCAGCGCCATCGCGAGAAGCTGCGCCAGAATATCGCGCTGTGGGCGTCGCTACGCCAATCATGCTGCTGACAAATTGTCAACTTTTTAAGTCCCGCGACGGAGCTCCGGAGTAAATGGCAGAGACCAACGGCAACGAACCTATCCGCAACGAACCGTCGCTGCTCAATATCGAAGACGACATGAAGCAGTCCTATCTGGACTACGCGATGTCGGTAAATGTCGGGCGCGCGCTGCCGGTTATCCGTGACGGACTGAAGCCGGTCCATCGCCGGATCCTGTACGCGATGTTCCGCGCGGGCCTGCTCTCGAACCGCCGCTATATCAAGTGCGCCGCCGTGGTCGGTGACGTGCTCGGAAAATATCATCCGCACGGCGACATGTCGGTGTACGACGCGCTGGCCCGGATGGCGCAGCCGTTCAGCATGCGCTACCCGCTGATCGACGGACAGGGCAACTTCGGCTCGGTTGACGGCGACCCTCCCGCGGCGATGCGTTACACGGAGTGCAAGCTCACACGGCTGGCCGAGCGGCTGCTGCTCGATATCGATAAGGAAACGGTCGATTTCATCCCCAACTACGACGGCTCGCAGGAGGAACCCGAGGTCCTGCCCGCCGAAATTCCGAACCTGCTGATGAACGGGTCGGACGGAATCGCGGTCGGGATGGCGACCAATATCCCGCCGCACAATCTGACCGAGATCTGTGACGCGTTGCTCGCGCTGATCGAGAATCCAGCGCTGACGATGGAGAAGATTCTCGACATCATTCCCGGCCCCGACTTTCCTACCGGCGGGCAGTTGCTCGGTCGCCAGGCGATCCGGCAGGCCTACCTGACCGGGCGCGGCTCGCTGCTGATGCGCGCGCTGGCGGCGATCGAGACCGACAAGCGCTCGGGCCGCGCCTCGATTATCGTGCGCGAGATTCCCTATCAGGTGAACAAGGCGCGGCTAATCGAGCGAATGGCGGAGCTGGTCAACGACAAGCGGATCGACGGCATCAGCGATCTGCGCGACGAGTCGGACCGCGACGGAATGCGGATCGTGATCGAGCTCAAACGCGACGCCGAACCGCGCATCGTGCTCAATCAGCTCTACAAGCTCACCCAGATGCAGCAGAGCTACGGAATTATTCTGCTCGGGATCCACGAGGGGCGTCCGCGCGAGCTCAACCTGCGCGAGATCCTGCTCGCCTTCATCGAGCATCGCAAAATCGTGCTCACGCGCCGTACGCAATTCGAGCTGCGCGAGGCCGAGGCGCGCCTGCACATCCTCGACGGGCTGCTGATCGCGCTAAAGAATCTCGACGCGGTGATCAAGCTCATCCGCGGTTCCAAAGACGCCGAGGCCGCGCGGTCGGGATTGATGCGCCAGTTCAGCCTGACGCAGATCCAGGCGCAGGCGATCTTGGATTTGACTCTGCGCCGCCTGACCTCGCTCGAGCGCGAGAAGATCGAAACCGAGCATAAAGAAGTCGAAGACACGATCAAACGGCTAAAAAAGATCCTGGCGGACGAGAAAGAGCTGATGAAGCTGGTCGCGAACGACCTCCGTTCGATCAAAGAGGAATTTGGCGACGCGCGGCGCACGCAGATCGTCGAAGCCGAGGGTGAATTCTCGATCGAGGATCTGATCGTCGAGGAAGACGTGCTCGTCACCGTCACTCATGGCGGCTATATCAAACGCACTCCGCTCTCGCTCTATCGCACGCAGAAGCGCGGAGGCCGCGGCAAGATCGGCGCGACCACCAGCGACGAGGATTTCGTCGAGCACCTCGAACGCGTATCGACGCACGACCGCCTGATGTTCTTCACCAGCATGGGCAAGGTCTATCAGCTAAAGGCCTACGAGATGCCGGAGGGCGGACGCGCCGCGAAGGGCCGCTCGGTCGCAAACCTGCTGAGCCTCGCCGCGGACGAAACGCTGCAAGCCTTCATGCCGGTGCCGCGCGAGATGGCGGGCAAATTCGTGTTTTTCTCGACCCGGCGCGGACGCGTCAAGAAAACTCCGCTGGAAGAATACGACAACATCCGCTCCACCGGAATCATCGCGATCAACCTCGCGGACGGCGACTCGCTGGTCGACGTGCGCATCACCGACGGCAACCAGCAGATCGTGCTCTCGACCCGCGCCGGCCAGGCGATCCGCTTCAAGGAAGAAGAAGTGCGCCCGATGGGCCGCGCGACCGGCGGCGTCACCGGCATGGAACTGGAATCAGAGACGGTAAAGGAAGGCAAAACCGTGACGCTGGTCCAGGACGAAGTCGTCTCGATGTCCACGGTGCGCGACGATGAAACCTTGCTGACCGTGAGCGAGCTGGGTTTCGGCAAACGCACTCCGGCCGACGAGTATCGGCTGACGCATCGCGGTGGCAAGGGCGTCATCACGATGAATGTGACCGAGAAGACTGGCAAAGTAATCGCCGTGCGCCAGGTCGGCACCGATGATCAGTTGATGCTCATCACCGACGGCGGAAAAATCATCCGGCTGAAAGTGAAGGACGTCCGAATCACCGGTCGCAACGCGCAAGGCGTGCGCCTCGTCAGGCAAGAAGAGACCGAACGCGTCCGCGCAGTCGCGAACCTCGCCGAAGGTGAAGACGACGATTCCAACGGCAACGGCACCAACGGAAACAGCGCCGCCGACGACACGGAGGAATAGTGCCGCGCTCGTCGCTACTAAATGCCGGTTGCGAGCACCGAGCCTACCGAGAATAGTTCCCCCTTCCCGTGCGGGAAGGGGTCAGGGGTTAGGTCGGTTTTTTCTTACGCCGCGGCGCTAGGCCGCGATGATACGGCGGCGTACCATCGCGCGAGATTTTTCTGTTCCGGCTGAATCGCGATATCGACGGTCCGCGCGAAATCGATCATACATAGCGTAGTGATGTCCGCGATCGAGAATCGCGCGCCCGCGATGAACTGACTGTCTCCGAGCGCGCGATCCAGCATCGCGAATCCCGCTACCGCCGCATCGCGTTCGATCAATCCGAACTCTCTTATCCGTTTCGAGCGCCCCTCCGACACGGGACTTAGATGCGACCAGACGTGGCCGACCGGCGCGAAGATCGATAGCTCGACGCGCCGGTTCCACATCTCGACGATCGCCTGCTCCTTTGCGCCCACCCCGAATAGAGCAGGCTCCGGATGCATCTCCTCGAAGTAGCGGCAGACCGCGACGCTCTCGCTCAGGTACGATCCGTCGTCGAGCTCGAGAATCGGCAGCGAGCCGAGCGGGTTCATCCGGTAAAACTTTGGCGTCCGGTTCGCGTTACGCATGATATCGACCTGCTCGAGCGCAATCGCGATTCCTTTTTCCGCCAGGAAAATCCGCACCCGCCGCGGACTCGGCGCGAGGGTGAAGTCGTACAGCTTCATCGCTATGCGGCCGCGCTCGGACGCGCCGATACCGCCTGATGCCATCGCTGCAAATGCTTATACTCGGGCGCGATCGAGATATTGTTGAACTTGGCAAAATCGATCGCGACCATCGCGGTGATGTCCGCGATCGTAAACTTGTCGCCGGCTATAAACTGCCGCTGGCCGAATTCCTCGTCGAGCCATCGGTAGCGCATCTCGACAACTTCTTTCTGCTGCTGGCCGACCTCGGGAATCTGCTTGACGCGCCCGCGGGTCAGCTCGTGCAGATGAATCCAAACCATCCCAACCGGAACGAACAGCGCGAATTCCATCCGCCGATTCCACATCTCGATCGTCGCGCGCTCGAACGGCTCTTTGCCGAACAGCGCGGGCTCCGGATGCAGCTCCTCGAAGTAGCGGCAGATCGCGATGCTCTCCGCCAGGTAGCGGCCGTCGTCGAGTTCAAGCACCGGAATTCCGCCGAGCGGGTTGATGCGCAGAAACTGCGCCTGCCGGTTGACGCCCTTCATGATGTCGATTTCCTCGAGCGGAACCTTGAGGCCTTTTTCGGCGAGAAAAATCCGCACCCGGCGCGGATTCGGCGCAAGCTTGAAATCGTAAATCTTCATGATTCGTCTCCTGTCCGGTTTTCTATCGGAATTGAAATTCTACTTTCCGTATGCCGCGTCCGCCGCCTCCAGCGCGCGGCCGCGCGGAACTTCGGCGCCCATCGCGGTGAGCACCTGATCGAGCGCTCCCAGCAGCAGCGTCACATTCTCGCGCCTGCAGCTTTCGCCCATCAACCCTACCCGCCAGACTTTGCCGCGAAACGGTCCGAGTCCGGCCGCGATCTCGATATTGTAATGCTCGAGCAGAGTCGTGCGCACTTTCGCCTCGTCGATTCCGTCCGGCACCGCGACGGTCGAGAGCTGCGGCAGGCGGCGTCCCTCCTGCGCGACGAGCTTCAACCCCATCGCGGCAAATCCCGCATGCAGCGCGGCAGCGTTCGTGCGATGCCGCTGCCATCGCGCCTCGAGTCCCTCTTCGACGACGACGCGCAGCGCCTCGTACAGCGCGTAGTTCATCGTGATCGGCGCGGTGTGGTGATAAACGCGGCTTTCACCCCAGTAGTTCGCGATCATCCCCAGGTCCAGGTACCACGATCTGCACTTCGTCTTGCGCGCCTTGATCGCGTCCATCGCACTCGCGCTGAAGGTAACCGGCGCGAGGCCCGGCGGCGCGCTGAGTCCCTTTTGCGTGCAACTATAGCACGCGTCGATTTTCCATTTATCGATCTCGACCGGCACGCACGCGAGCGAGGTCACCGCGTCGGCAACCATCAGCGCGCCATAGCGATGCGCCAGCGCGGAAATTTCTTCGAGCGGCTGATGCACTCCGGTCGAGGTTTCCGCGTGGACGATCGCGACCAGCTTGGGCTTCTTCGCGGTCTTGAGCGCGCGCTCAACCGCGTCGGCCTCGACGATACGCCCCCACTCCGCTTCGGCCTTGATAACCTTCGCGCCCAGGCGCTCGGCCGAGTCGGCGAGCCGTCCGCCGAACGCGCCGTTGACTCCGACGATCACTTCGTCGCCGTCCTCGATCAGGTTGGCCATGATCATTTCCATTCCTGCCGAGCCAGTGCCCGAGGCGGGAAAGGTCAGCTCGTTGGCGGTGCGGAACACGGCGCGCAAGAGCTTCTTTAGATCTTCCATCACGGAAATGAAATCCGGATCGAGATGCCCGACCACCGGCGACATCATCGCCTTCATCACGCGTGAATGCACGTTGGACGGGCCGGGACCGAGCAGAATCCGCGCGGACGGTTTAAGTTCAGAAAATGAATCAGCCAAATCGGTTTCCCCATTGTTGCCGCGCGCGCGGCGCGTCGATGATCAAGATTGTGCCGTGACAATATCGCGCGGCGGGCACGCCGGCAAAATGGCGCCCGCGACGCGATTCGTCATCATATGGTAGAGTTCCGCCCGTGGGCGACAACGGCAGAATCGCGCCGGGACTGGACTCCGACGTGATCGACGAACTGCGCGCAATCGTCGGCGAGCGCGCGATCGTGTCGCATCCGTCGGAGCTCAAGGTTTACGAGTGCGACGGATGGACGATCGAAAAAAGCGCGCCGGATTTGCTCGTGATGCCGCGCACGACCGAAGAAACCAGCGCGATCCTGGCTGCGCTGTGGTGGCGCAAGATCGCGTTCGTACCGCGCGGCGCGGGGACCGGGCTCTCGGGCGGAGCGCTGCCGGTCGAAGCGCCGGTGATGATCTGCACCTCGCGGATGAACCGGATCCTCGCGATCGATCTCGCAAGCCGGCGTGTCGAAGCCGAAAGCGGCGTCGTCAACCTGCATGTGACCAACGCGATCAAGGGCGCGGGATTTTTCTACGCGCCGGATCCTTCCTCGCAGCAGGCCTGCACGATCGGCGGCAATATCGCGGAGAATTCCGGCGGACCGCATACGCTCAAATACGGCGTCACCACCAACCACGTGCTCGGTGTGACTCTCGTGCTCGCGTCGGGCGAGATCGTCGAACTCGGCGGAGCGTGCGAAGAAGGCTGCGGCTACGATCTGGTCGGCGCGGTGGTCGGCGCCGAGGGCACCGCCGGAATCGTGACGCGCGCGACGCTCAGAATCATGCGCGAGCCTCAGGCGCATCGCACCTTCCTCGCGACCTTCGCCGACGCCGACGCGGCGACCCGCGCGGTCTCCGCGATTATCGCGGCTGGAATCGTGCCGGGCGCGATCGAGATGATGGATCAGCTAATCATTCGCGCAGTCGAGGACGCGTTTCATATAGGCCTTCCAATCGACGCGGGCGCGGTGCTGATTATCGAGCTTGACGGTCTTGCGGCGGCGCTCGACGAACACGCTGCGGCCGTGACATCGATCGCGCGGGGCGCCGGCGCGAGCAAGGTTCGCGTTGCTCGCGACGACGCCGAGCGCGCAGCTCTATGGAAGGCGCGCAAGCGCGCGTTCGGCGCGGTCGGGCGGCTCGCGCCAAACTACGCCACGCAAGATGGGGTGGTGCCGCGCACACGATTGCCTGAAATCCTGGGAGTGATCAGCGGCGTGAGTAAAAAGTACGGCCTCGCGATTGGAAACGTGTTCCACGCCGGCGATGGAAATATCCATCCGATAGTGCTTTACGACGAGCGCGAGCCGGCGCAGGTGCGCGCCGCGATCGACGCGGGCCGCGAGATCTTGGCCGCGTGCGTCGCGATGGGCGGGAGCCTGACGGGCGAGCATGGAATCGGCGTCGAAAAACAGGGCGAGATGCCGCTACTCTTCTCGCCCGACGATCTGATCGCGATGGCGGAACTGCGCCACGTGTTCGATCCGCAGGAGCGCTCGAACCCCAACAAAGTAATTCCGCGCCCGGGCGCATGCGTCGAGGTCGCGGCGCCGCATCGCCAGGTGCCGATCTGACCTTCGCTCGTGACGGACACCGCCAAGATCGCAAGCCAGATCGCCTCGTTCGTCGGCAACGATCATATTCGCGCGCCGCACGGAATCGAGAGCCGAGCCGCGACGGTGATTGCTGTCCCCGCGGATAGCGCCGAGATCGCCGAGATCGTCCGCAAATGTGAAACCGACGGGATTTCTATTGCGGCGATCGGCGCAGCGCGCACGCTGTCGGAGATTCGGCACACTCCCGTCGCGATCGGAATCTCGCTCGAACGGATGGCGCGCATCATCGCTTACGAGCCGGATGACATGACGATCGTCGCGGAGCCGGGAATCAGCCTCGCGGCTCTGAACGCGGCGATCGCGTCGTCGGCACAGCGTCTGCCGGTCGATCCTCGAAATCCGGAGGCGACGACGCTCGGCGCGATGGTCGCGGCGCATCACGCCGGTCCGCTTCGGCTGTCGGAAGGAACCGCGCGCGATTTGCTGATCGGAATTCAATACGTCGGCCACGGCGGGCGTACGATTCGCAGCGGCGGACGCGTGGTCAAGAACGTCGCGGGATATGATTTGATGAAGCTGATGAATGGCTCCTTCGGCACGCTGGGAATAATGACGGAGGTCGCTTTCAAGGTCCGGCCGATTCCCGGCAACTATACTCTCGCGCTGTCGTCGCTGCCGGATCTCACACAGGCTTTTGCCGCCGCGCAGACTCTCTCCAACGCGGCGCCATTCGCGCATCTGGAGGTCACGAGCCCGCAAGTCGGCGCGGCGCTCGGCCTCGCACCGCAGTATTTTCTTTGGGCAGGATTTTCCGGAACGCGCTCCGAGGTCGAGTATTTGCGCGATACGACTGCGCGCAACATCTCGGCCCCTGTAGAGTTCCTCGCCGCAGCCGACGCGATGGACAAGTATCGCGCACTGCGTGACTTCGATTTTGGCTCGGCATCGCTTGCCGCGCAGATCGTGGTGCCGCCGGCCGAATTGGCGCGTGTGCTCGGCAACTGTGGCGCGGAATTTCGCGCGCACGCCGGCTCGGGAATCGCTCAGCTCACGGCGCGCGACCCGCTCTCTGATGACGCCGCGTCCGCCATGGTTCTTCGATGGCGCGAGCTCGTGCACAATGCGCGTGGCCATCTTCGCGTATTGCATGCCGCACCGGAGATTCGCGCCGCGATCGAGTACTTCGATTCTCCGAACGACGGCGCGCTCAAACTGATGCGCGGGATGAAAGCCGCGTTCGATCCCGCCGGAATTTTCAATCCCGGATGCTTCGTCGGGGGAATCTGATGGCTGCCGCATCGCCCTCGCAACCCGTTCGCAACGTGGTCGATTACGAACTGCTGTTCGATTGCGTCCACTGCGGGCTTTGCCTTGAGGCATGTCCGACTTACGCGATTTCGCGCTCGGAAATGGATTCGCCGCGTGGACGAATCTACCTGATGAAGGCCCTTGCGGAAGGGCGCCTCGAGCTGGACTCCGACGCCGCGCGGCATCTCGACTTGTGCCTCGGGTGCCGCGGATGCGAAACCGCTTGCCCGTCAGGAGTGCATTACGGACGGCTGATCGAAGATGCGCGGACATACGTCGAAGCGAATTATTCTCGCGGTCCGCTCGACGCATTCAAGCGCCGCCTGATCGGCGAGATCTTCCCCTACCCGAGCCGTCTGCGAACGATTCTCGCACCGCTAAGATGTGTTGAATTTCTCGGGCTTCGCCCCGCGCTCGAGGCGATCCTGCCGCGCGCTGTTCGCGGATGGCTGGAGCTGCTTCCGACAACGTCTCAGGCCAGTACGCTCCTGCCGCAGCGGCTCACAGAGCCGTTGTACGGCGCTGGGACGGTGTTCGTGCATCGCGGATGCGTAACTCAGGTGCTGGCTGATTCAGAGAACATCAACACCGAGCGGCTGCTGATGGCCGCGGGCTATCGCGTCGTTCATCTTGAAAATACGGTGTGCTGCGGCGCGCTGGATCTTCATTCAGGCAATCGCAAGCGCGCGCTGGAGTTCGCGCGCGCCAACGTGCGCGCAATCATCCGTACTGGCGCGGATTCGATCGTATCGGCTGCGTCGGGATGCTCGACCGCACTCGCCGAGTATGGGCTTCTGCTGAAAGACGATGCGGAACTTGGCAAAGACGCACGCGCGATCGCGGAGAAGATCACTGACCTCAGCGCACTGCTGCTGGCGAGCGAGCGCTTTGCGATGCCCGAGTTCCGATGCAAGGTGACCTACCACGACGCGTGCCATCTGGCGCACGGGATGGGAGTGCGAGAAGCGCCGCGCCAACTGTTGCGCTCGATTCCCGGCCTCGAGCTGATTGAGCTGACAGAATCCGACATGTGTTGCGGCAGCGCGGGCAGCTACAACCTAACCGAGCCCGCGATGGCGCGCGCGCTCGCACAGCGAAAGGCGGAAAACATCGCCGCGACCGGCGCCGATTACGTCATCCTCGCGAACCCGGGCTGCGAGTTCCAGATCGCCGCCGAACTCCGCCGCCGCCGCTCGAAGACGCGTGTGATGCATCTGGCGGACTTCCTCGCGATGGCGATGGAATCACCCACGCCTCGATGATACCTTGGCTTCAGATTGAAGCCATTTTGGAGGCACTACGATTCCTAAAAATCTCTCAATCAAAAAAGTGCCCGACAAGATCGTTCGGCGCCTGCGCGCCCGCGCGAAGGCCAATCATCGATCTCTGCAAGGCGAATTGCTTTCGATCCTCGAGGCCGAAGCAGCCACGCTTACTCTCGAAGAAGCACTAGGGCGAGTGGATCGCATGGGCTTCTGCACTCCGGACGAAGCGACCGATATCATTCGGCACGACCGCGATGCGCGATCGCGTGGTTGACGTTTCGAGAGATTTCCGTGGACGCGGTTGACGAGCTCGAAATCAAGCTATACTTCGCGTATACGAGTCCGTTCACTTATCTGGCGATGGCGCCGGCGTACGCGCTCGAGCGCTCGCATCGGGTGCGCGTGCGCTTTATTCCCTACGGCGTCAATATCCGGAAGACTTACGGCAATCTCGACAATGCCGACGCCGATCGGCGCAAGGTTCGGTATCTGTATATCGACGCGCGGAGGATCGCGAAGGAGCGCGGGCTCGTCATCTATCCGCCGAAAAAGATCGTCAGTTGCCGCAACGCTTTCTACGGCGGGTTGTTCGCGGAACGCGGAGGACGCTTCCGCGAGTACTCCGACCGCGTATTCGAGCGCTTCTGGCGCGCCGAGCTCGACGTCGAGGACCGCGGCGCGATTGGCGCGGTAATTAACGAAGTCGGTCTCGACGTCGGAGAGTTTGCGCGTTACGCCGACAGCGGCGCGCGCGGCGATCTCGATGCGTGCTTTGCCGAGGCTGATCGCGACGGGATATTTGGTGTGCCGACATTTGTCGTCGAGAGCGAGCCGTTCTGGGGTGAGGACCGAATCGAGTGGGTGATAAAGAAGCTCGACGCGATGGGCCTCAGGCGGTAATCGCCGTCACGCTCGCGTGATCGGGATGTGTTTCGGCTGAGCGCTCACGCGCGCGAGCCAGCCACGGACAGCCGGGTACGCGGACAAATCGTAGCCGCCCTCGCCCGCCACGTGCGTGTACGCGTAGAGCGCGATATCGGCGATCGAATACGTGCCGTCGGTGAACCATTTGCGCGATTTCAGATGCGCTTCCATGACGCCGAGCGCGTCGTAACCGAGCTTCATGATTCGCGCCAGACCCGCGCGGCGCTCGTCGGCGACCTGCGGATACATCGCGAGAAATCGCGCGACCGCGATGAACGGTTCGTGGCTATACTGCTCGAAGAATAGCCACTGGAGTCCTCGCGCGCGTGCGAAGGGATCCGCGGGCAGCATCGCCGTACCCTCGGCGAAGTACCAGAGGATCGCGTTAGACTCGAACAGGCGGCGTCCGTCTTCAAATTCGACTGCCGGAACTCGCCCATTAGGAAACTTCGCGAGAAACTCCGGCGTGCGGGTCTCGCCCTTCAGGATATCGAGTTCGATTCGCTCGAAGGGAATATCGAGCTGCGTAAGCAGAAGGCGGACTTTGTAGGCATTGCCGGACGGCAGATAGTCGTAAAGCTTGATCATCGCGCTATGGCTCCTGGAGCGCCCACACTGCGCTACAGCTCGGGGCTGGTCGGCAGAAACGTCTCGCCCATCAGATAGGCGTCGCACGCGCGAGCGCATTCGCGGCCTTCCCAGATTGCCCACACCACCAGCGACTGTCCGCGCCGCGCGTCGCCCGCCGCGAAGACGCCGGGGACGCTCGCAGGCGTAATTCTCGGTAGCGATATTGCTGCGCGGGTCGAGCTTCAATCCCAGCTCGGAGATGATCCCTTCCGGTTCCGGGCCGAGGAAGCCGAGCGCGAGCAAAACCAGATCGCAATCGAGATCAAATTCGCTGCCTGCGATTTCTTCCATCACGTTGCGGCCGCCGTCGCGCTTCCAGTTGAGCCGCACGCCGTGAAGTTTCTTGACCTGGCCGCCGGTTCCGCTGAACGAGCGGGTGTTGATGCTCCAGTCGCGGAGCACGCCTTCCTCGTGCGAGCTCGAAGTGCGCAGGATCATCGGCCAGTCCGGCCACGGCATGTCGGCGGTGCGGCTCTCAGGCGGCATCGGCAGAAGTTCGAACTGGCTCACGCTGAGCGCACCCTGGCGATTCGAGGTTCCGAGGCAATCGGAGCCGGTGTCGCCGCCGCCGAGGATGACGACGCGCTTGCCCTTCGCCGTGATCGAGACGCGAGGATCGATCGTGTCGCCGAAGCCGCGCTTGTTCTGCTGCGGAAGAAAATCCATCGCGAAATGGATCCCGCCAAGCTCGCGGCCGGGCATCGGCAAATCGCGCGGCTTGGTCGCGCCGAGCGTCAGGCAGATCGCGTCGTGCTTTGCGCGCAGCTCGTCGGCATGGAGATCGATCCCGACGCGGCAGTTGGTGACGAACTCGACGCCCTCCGCGCGCATCTGCTCGACGCGACGCAGGACGTGGCGCTTTTCGAGTTTGAAATCCGGAATTCCGTACATCAGCAGGCCGCCAATCCGGTCCGAGCGCTCGTAGAGCGTGACCGAGTGGCCCGCCCGCGCGAGTTGCTGCGCGCAGGCAAGGCCCGACGGTCCCGAGCCGACCACGGCGACTCGCTTGCCGGTTCTGCGCGCGGCGGGCAGCGGCGTGATCCAGCCCTCGGCCCACGCATGATCGACGATGCTCTTCTCGATCAGTTTGATCGTTACCGGGTCGTTGTTGATATTGAGAACGCAGGCCTCTTCGCACGGCGCCGGACAGATGCGTCCGGTGAACTCAGGAAAATTATTGGTCGAGTGCAGCCGCTCGATCGCGTCGCGCCACCTGCCGCGGTAAATCAGATCGTTCCAGTCGGGAATGATGTTACCGAGCGGGCAACCCTTGTGGCAGAAGGGGATTCCGCAATCCATGCAGCGCGCGCCCTGGCGGGCGAGCTTATCCTCGGGCATTTTGAGATCAAACTCGCGCCAGTCCTTAAGGCGTTCGGCGACGGGACGCTTGTGAGGCGTCTCGCGCTTGATCTCCATGAAGCCCGTGATCTTTCCCATCTAAAACGATTCTCCTGCGCTTGTGCGCTCGGCTGTGAACCGCTCGCGCGAAAATCAGACTGCCGCCAGCCGCGCCATGTCGTTACCGCGGCCCAGATGCTGGCGCTCGAGCACCATGCGGTACTCGGTTGGCAGCACCTTCACGAACTTCGCGGCGTATGCGTCCCAATCGGCGAGGATTCGCATCGCGACCGCGCTCTGCGTGTACTGGCGATGGCGCGTGATGAGCGCGTGCAACTGCTTCAGATCGTCCGGATCCGTGACCGGACCCAGCTCGACCATGCCCGAGGTTGCAGCGCGGCGCGAAGCTTCCGTCTTCATCCAGAACGTAGGCGAGACCGCCGCGACATTCCGGCCGCGAAGTTGCGCCCGGTCTTTCCGAGCACGACGACCAGTCCGCGCGTCATGTATTCGCAGCCGTGGTCGCCCACGCCTTCAACGACCGCGTGCGCGCCGCTGTTGCGCACCGCGAAACGCTCGCCGGCGACGCCGCGAAAGAACGCCTCGCCTCCGGTTGCGCCGTAGAGCGCGACATTGCCGATCAGGATATTTTCCTCGGCCTTGAAGGTCGCCTCCTGCGGCGGACGCACGGCCATGAATCCGCCGGAAAGCCCCTTGCCGCAATAGTCATTCGCGTCGCCTTCGAGATAGAGCGCGATTCCCGGCGCGAGCCATCCGCCGAAACTCTGTCCGGCGGAACCTTTGAAGTGAATCCGGATCGTGTACGGAGGCAGCCCCTCGGCGCCGAAGCGGCGCGAGACCTCCGCCGAGAGCATCGCCGCCGCGGTGCGATTGACGTTGCGAATCGGCAGATGAATCTCGACCGACCGGCGATGCTCGAGCGCGTCGCGCGAGAGCTCGATCAGTTGATTATCGAGCGCCTTGTCGAGTCCATGATCCTGCGGCTCGATAGCGTGCAGCGGCTCGTCGTCCGCGACCTCGGGCTTGTGCAGAATCTTGCTCAGATCGACATTGCGCGCCTTCCAATGGCCGATGGCTTCGTTCGCGTCGAGGCATTCGACATGCCCGACCATTTCAGCCACCGTGCGGAAGCCGAGCGCCGCCATGTGCTCGCGCAGTTCGTCGGCGATGAACATCATCAGGTTGACGACGTGCTCGGGCTTGCCCTCGAACTTCTTGCGCAACTCCGGATCCTGGGTCGCGATCCCGACCGGACAAGTGTTGAGATGGCACACGCGCATCATGATGCATCCCGACGCGACTAGCGCCGCCGACGCGAAGCCAAATTCCTCCGCGCCAAGGAGCGCCGCGACCGCGACGTCGCGTCCGGTTTTCAACTGGCCGTCGGTCTCGACGCGGATGCGGCCGCGCAGGTCCGTTCATCACGAGAACCTGCTGGGTCTCGGCAAGTCCGAGCTCCCATGGCACGCCTGCATGCTTGATCGACTGCAACGGCGACGCGCCGGTGCCGCCGTCGTATCCGCTAATCAGAACCACGTCGGCCTTGGCCTTGGCGACGCCGGCGGCGATCGTGCCGACGCCGACTTCGGCGACGAGCTTGACGCTGATACGCGCGCGGTTATTCGCGTTCTTCAGATCGTGGATAAGCTGCGCGAGATCCTCGATCGAATAAATATCGTGATGCGGCGGCGGCGAGATGAGTCCGACGCCCGGGCGTCGAGTAACGAATCTTCGCGATGAAGTCGTCGACCTTATGTCCCGGCAGTTGGCCGCCTTCGCCCGGCTTGGCTCCCTGAGCCATTTTGATCTGAAGCTCGTCGGCGTTGACGAGGTAATGGCTGGTCACTCCGAAGCGCGCCGAGGCGACCTGCTTGATTGCGCTCCTGCGCCAATCGCCATTTGGATCGCGCTCGAAGCGCGCCGGATCTTCGCCGCCTTCGCCGGTGTTGCTCTTGCCGCCCAGCCGGTTCATCGCGATCGCGAGATTCTCGTGCGCCTCCTTGCCGATCGATCCAAATGACATCGCGCCGGTCTTGAAACGCTTGACGATCTCGATCGCCGGCTCGACTTCCTCGAGCGGAACCGGCGGCCGCTCGAATTTGAACTTGAGCAGCGAGCGCAGCGTCGCCAGGTTGCGGCTCTGCTCGTCGACCAGCCGCGAGTATTCCTTGAACAGCCGGTAGTTGCCGGAGCGCACGGAATGCTGCAGCTTCGCGATCGTGTTGGGATTGTACATGTGGAACTCGCCGCGGCGGCGCCACTGGTAGAAGCCGCCGGCGTCGAGCTCGCCGTCGAGATTCGGTTGCATCTCGAATGCGTGGCGATGACGCGCGGCGGTCTCGCGCGCGATCGTATCGAGGCCGACGCCGCCAACGCGCGAGGCGGTCCAGGTGAAGTACTTGTCGATCACTTCGCGGCTGAGTCCGATCGCTTCGAAGATTTGCGCGCCGCGATAGCTCTGGAGCGTCGAGATTCCCATCTTCGACGCCACCTTGATCATGCTCTTGGTGGCGGCCTTGATGAAATTGTGAACGGCGGTGTCCTCGTCGATATCGGGCAGGCGTCCGTCTTCAATCATCCCGGCCAGCGTCGCGTAGGCGAGATACGGATTGATCGCGCCGGCGCCGTATCCTGCGAGCAGGCAGCAGTGCATCACCTCGCGCGGCTCGCCCGACTCGACCGCGATACCGCAGCGCGTGCGCGTGCCTTCGCGAATCAGATGATGATGCACACTCGCGGTCGCGAGCAGGCTCGGGATGGCGGCGAACTCAAAATTCACGCCGCGATCCGACAGCACGATAATCGTAAATCCGTCCGCGATCGCCCGGGACGCCTTGGCGCACAAGTCGTCGAGCGCGGAGCGCAGGCCGGCCTCGCCGTCTTGCACCCGAAACAGCGTCGGCAGCGTAATCGCGCGCAGGCCGGGCTCGGCCAGGCGTTTAATCTGTTCGAGCTCTTCGTTGGTGATGATCGGGGTCTTGAGCCGCAGTTGGCGGCAATGCGGCGGCGACTCCTCGAACAGGTTCTGCTCGGAGCCGATCGTCGTTTCGGCCGAGGTCACCAATTCTTCGCGAATCGGATCGATCGGCGGATTCGTCACTTGCGCGAAGAGCTGCTTGAAGTAGTTGAACAGCGGTGGCGCCTTGTCCGAGAGCACCGCAAGCGGCGTGTCGGTACCCATCGAGCCGACCGGTTCCTGCGCATTCACCGCCATCGGCGCGAGAATCAGTTTCAGATCTTCGATCGAGTAGCCGAAGGCCTGCTGCTGTTTGAGCAGATCCATTCCCTCGAATCCGGCGATCGCGGGCGCGCTCGGCGGCGCGGGCAGCTCTTCGAGCTTGACCAGATTTTCGTCCAGCCACGCGCGATACGGCTGCCGCGCGGCGAACCCGTTCTTGATTTCCTCATCCTGCACGATCCGCCCGAGAGAGGTATCGACCAGGAACATCTTTCCCGGCTGCAGACGGCCTTTGCGCGCGACCTGTTCGGGCGGAATATCGAGCACGCCCGTTTCCGACGCCATCACGACGAGGCCGTCCTTGGTCACGAGGTAGCGCGAAGGGCGCAGGCCGTTGCGATCGAGCACCGCGCCAATCCGGACACCGTCGGTAAAAGCGATCGAGGCGGGGCCGTCCCACGGCTCCATCATCGAGGCGTGAAATTCGTAGAACGCGCGCTTGTTCGCGCTCATCAGCGGATCGTTCTGCCACGCCTCCGGGATCATCATCATCACGGCGTGAGCGATCGGACGGCCGGTGCGTACCAGCAGTTCGAGCACGTTGTCGAACTTGGCCGAGTCGGTCTGCGGTCGGCTCGACGATCGGCGGAAGCTTGGCGATATCCGCGCCGAACAGCGGCGACGAGAACATCATCTGCCGCGCGTGCATCCAGTTTTCATTTCCGCGCAGCGTATTGATCTCACCGTTGTGGGAGAGGAAGCGGAACGGATGCGCCCGATCCCACGACGGAAAGGTGTTGGTCGAAAAGCGCTGATGCACCATCGCGAGCGCGCTGGCGAATGCCGGATCGAGCAGGTCGGGATAGAATTTCGGAATCTGATGCGAGATCAGTTGGCCCTTGTAGACAATTGTCAGGGTCGACAGCGAGCAGAAATAGAACAGCTCCTGTCCTGCCAGCCCGAGAGATTCGATCGCGCGGAACGCGCGCTTGCGGATCACGTAGAGCTTGCGTTCGAGCGCCTCTTGATCGGCGACGCCGACGCCAGGTCCAATGAACACCTGCCGAACCTCGGGCAGGCCGCGCCGTGCGATCTCGCCGCACGCGCTCGGAACTACGGGGACGGTGCGCCATCCGAGGACCTGCTGGCCTTCCTCGCGCACGATTTTCTCGAACGCGGCTTCGCACGCGGCGCGCTTGTTGGCGTCGAGCGGCAGGAAAACCTGGCCGACTCCGTATTTGCCGGGAGCCGGAAGATCGAAGCCGCACTTGAGCGCTTCACGCTTCAGGAATTCGTGGGGAATCTGAACCAGCACTCCGGCGCCGTCGCCGGAGGTCGGATCGCATCCGCAGGCTCCCCGATGCGTCAGGTTGTCGAGGACTTGCAGCGCCTTGGCGACAATATCATGCGAACGTTCGCCCTTGATGTTGACGACGAAGCCGACTCCGCATGCGTCGTGCTCATGGGCGGGATCGTATAGGCCCTTGCGCTCGGGAAGACTGCTCCGATTGTGCATGGCTCACATCCGTCTCGGGTCAGGGAGCGCAACCGGCTTCGGTGCATGACGGCTGCGGCGGCCGTGGCCGTTGCCCGGCTCCGTCGCCTCGCCGTTTGGATGCACCGCGATCTGGCTGCGCTCGGTATGGGTCGAAAGCACCACCATCGTCTCCGTCCGCGCCACTCCCTCGATCGAGCGGATCGCGCTGATGAGCCGCTCGAGCGACGAAGTGTTGTCGGTTTTGATCTTGAGGAGAATCGTGTGCTGACCCGTGACGTGATGACATTCGAGAACGTCGTCGAGCAGATCGACGCTCTGTTCGAAGAGCCGGATAGTTTTCGGATGCGCGATCGAAACGCCGATAAACGCGGTCACGTCCTTGGCGAGGCGGCGCGCATCGAGCTCGGCGTGATAACCGGAGATCACGCCGCTGTCCTCGAGTTTCTTGACGCGCTCAATCACTGACGGCGCGGAGAGTCCGACCTGTTCGGCGAGCTTGACATGCGCAATCCGGCCGTTGGTCTGCAGGATGTTGAGAATCTGCAGGTCGATGGCGTCGAGCTCCGGGATATCGCCGCCTAATTTCATAAGGCAATCCTCGTTAGGATTCGCCGAAGATAATGGGAAAGCAGGATTGTGTCAAGGATAACAGAGGGCAAACATCAATAAAACATTATTTTATAGAACTCGAACCCCTCGGACCTGAGTTCCTTGAGGTTCCCAAGCCAGTGCACCTCACTAATCGCTGAGCCAAATGCGATGTAATAGACCCTAACTCAGTCTGTTCGGGCATGCTACCTATGGCATTAAGTTGCGAGATACGGGACGCAATGACGCGCAAATTGACACTGCTATTAACGACGCAAATAGGCGAAATTAAGGATTGCGAGGCCAGGGCGCTCAGTGCTTGCTCAGGACTTGGCCGATCGCGTCGAACGCGACCAGTTGCTCGATGCCAAGTTGATCGTCCCAGAAATCATCGTAGGCGCTGGTCTTGACGATCACCATATTGTACTTCGGACTGACGTAGATGAACTGAAAGTACACGCCCTCGGCGGCGTAGGCGTGACCCGCCCCCGGATAGATGAGCCACCACTGGTAGCCATACGCGCCGGGATCGTCCGGAAACAAACGGCCCCATCCGACCTGCGGACTTTGCGGATTGGTCGCGGCATTGATCCACGACGCGGGAACAATCTGCTTGTCTCCCACCTTGCCGTCGTGCAGAAAGAGCAATCCGAAGCGGCCGTAGTCGCGCACCGTCGCGTTGATACAGCAGTCGCCCATCTCGGTCGCATCGGGACCGGGGCCATCGGTGAGCCAAGTCGCATTCTGCTCCATTCCGAGCGGCTTCCAGATACGGTTCGACAGCATCGTGGCCATCGGCATACCGGTCACGCGCTGGACCAGCATCCCGAGCACCGCGCTGTCGATGCTGCGATAGACGAACCTCGTGCCGGGCTTTTCGGCGCGGCCCAGCCCTTTCGCGTAGTCGGCGAGAGTCTCCGACTGCCGCGTCATGGTCTTGTTCCACATGATCTGAACGTCGGACTTGTAGTCGCCGTAGTCCTCGGTGAACTTCACTCCGGAGGACATTTGCAGAAGATCTTTAATCGGTACGCCGTCATAACCGGAGCCTTTGAGCTCGGGAAGATAGTTTGTCACCGGATCATCGAGGCTCTTGATCTTGCCGTCGGAAAGCGCAAGGCCGACCAACGTCGAGGTGAAGGACTTGGCGACCGACCACGAGGTGAATTTGGTATTGCCGTCAGCGCCGTTGAAGTAACGCTCATCGACGATCGTGCCGTCCTTGATCACCAGGAACCCCTGAGTGCGCGAACGTGCGAGTAAATCGTCCAGCGTCCGGCGCTTGCCTTTGAAATTGTAGGCAACTTCGAGCTGTTGCCCGCCGCCCGGCAACGCGACGACCGGTCCACCCCGCGCGATGACATGATAGGGGAATGTCTGGTCCATCGTGCGAAACGCCTGGACGCGATTCGCAGGCGTCAGAATCGCCGCGCGCTTCGCGACCGCCGCGGAGTCGGCCGCATGCGCTGGTGCGGACGCCGCAGCGATCAGAGGAAATACCAGCGCGAGTAGAGTCCGTCGAATCATGGCGGTCCTTGTTGGTTACGGCGTATAAATCTCGGCGGTCTCGAGCGCCGCGGTACCAATTCCGGTTGGGCCCGTTATCCGGCCCGCGGGAAGCAATACTTTTCCCGAGGTCAGCAAGGTGGCGACAAAAAAATCGCGGGGCGAGATCATCGGCACGGCTGGATCGAACTGTTCCGTCGATGGATCATAGAGATCCACCGTGGCGACTGATGTTTGAGAGAGCACTCCGTCAAATATCGCGATACTTCCGCCCGCGATCATTACTTTTCCATTCGGCAGGCTGACCGAGGACTGGAAGACGCGCGAATTGCTCATCGATCCCGAGGTCGCGGTGAACTGCCCGGTCGCCGGATCGAACAACTCGGCGCTGGCGAGCGAACTGCCGTTGGCGATTCCACCGCCGGCAATCAGGACCTGGCCGTTCTTGAGCAGATTCGCGGTCGCGCTCGCACGCAGCGAGGTCATCGTTCCGGCAGTTGCGGTGAACGTCTGGGTCTTGGGATTGTAGATTTCCGCGGTATCAAGCACGCCGGAAAACTCATCGCTGGTGCTGCCGCCCGCGAGCAGCACCTCACCATTCTTGAGCAGTGTCGCGGTGTGGAGTGCGCGCGGCGTCGTCATCACCCCGCTGGTCGCAGTGAAGGTTGCGTTTTTGGGATTGTAAATCTCCGCCGTATCGAGCGAGTCTCCGCCCGGATCGAGTCCGCCTGCGATCAGAACCGTGCCATCGTTAAGCAGGGTTGCGGTTGCCACGGAGCGAGCCGCGGTCATCGAGCCGGTGAGCGCAAAGCTCATCGTCGCCGGATCGAAGAGCTCGGCTGTGGTGCCCGTGCTGCCTCCTGCGATCAGCACCTGACCGTTCGGAAGCGTGACCGCGTTTAACGACACTCGGGCTACATCCAGGTTATTCGCGGTGGGGGTGAAATACCCGGTCGCGGGATCAAACACCTCAGCCGTCGCGAGCAGCCCGCTCTGGGTGGCGCCACCCGCGATGAGGACTTCTCCATTATCGAGGCGCGCCGATGCGTACGCGATCCGAAGCGAGTTGAGTCCGCCGGTCACGGTAAAAGTTGCGGCCGTGGGGTCGTAGATCTCTCCGCTGGGCTCGTAATTCCCGCCGGAGGTTCCCTGAAAGTCAATCCCGCCAAGAATGAGCGGCGAGCCGTCGGGCAAAACCACAGCGGCCGCCTCCATCCGCCCAATATGGAGCGGGGCGGTTGGCGAGAAAGTATTGTTGGACGCGTCGAATAAATCGCAACTGGCGACGGGGGTCTGGTTTGGAAAGGTGCTGCTTCCGGCGCCCGCGATCGCATTTCCATCGGAAAGCGCCGCGACCGACGGCGTTCTTCGGGCGTCACTCATGTTGTTTGCGGTGAAGCTGAAGGTGGAAGCGTTGGGATCGTAAAGTTCCGCGGTATCGAGGCTTCCTGCCTCACCCACACCTCCGGCCAGGAGCGCGCGCCCATCGCTCAAGAGGACGGCCCCAAAATCGTTGCGGGCGGTGTTGAGCGGTCCCGCGGTCGCGGTAAACACACCGGTCGTGGGGTCGTAAAGCTCAGCGCTGGAGAGCAGCGTCGTTCCATTCTGACCGCCCGCGATCAGAACCTCGCCGGTGGCCAACAGCACCGCGGAATGGAACGAGCGCGGCGAGATCATGTTGCCCGTGTACGTGAAAGTTCCCGAGGCAGGATTGTAAATCTCGGCGGTGTCGATGCCGTCGCCGGAACTGTCGTTGCCCCCCGCGATCAGCACGGTTCCATCTGGAAGTGTCGTGGCGGTGCATCCGTAGCGGGCTTCGTTCATTGGGCCAGTGGTTGGCGCAAAGCTGTTCGACGCGGGATTGTAAACCTCGGTCTGCAGCAGGGCATTGCCATTGCTGTCCTCGCCGCCGATCTCAAGCGCGGTGCCATCGTTCAACGCCGCGAGGCATAGCCGATCCGCCGGTATTGGCAATTGATTCGAGACCACGGAAAAGCTGTCCGTCTGAGGATGATAGACCTCGCTCGACCCCAGAAGGACCGCCTGAAGCGAGCCGAATCCCGCCACCTCGAGCACGTCACCAGAAGTGAGCGTGACCGCCTTGGTGAACCGGCCGGTCGTCATCAGACCGGGTACTTGAACTGTCTGGTTGATCGGCTGCGGTTTCGGTCCGCCGCCGCTCCCTCCTGAACTTCCGCCACACGCCGCACAAACGAATACGAATGCGACAACGCACAAATCCCGACCCTTCATCTTCCCCGTCCTCCCGAAATGCTACGAACTGACTATTCTCCCTTGAAATTCGCGGCGCGCTTCTCGACGAACGACTTGGCGCCCTCCAAATGATCCTGCGAGGTTAGCATCATTCTCTGTCCGTGGCGCTGGTAGTCGAAAAAATATGGCAGATTCAGATTCAACCCGACCCGCAACGCTTCCTTGGCAAGGCGCTGCGCGAGCGGCGCTTGCGCCGCGATTTTCTGAGCAAACGCCGCCGTCGCCTCGCCGAGCTGCGCGTGCGGCACGACCTTGTTCACCATCCCGATTCGTTCGGCTTCGTTCGCGTCGATAATGTCGCCGCTCAGAATCAACTCGTACGCGCGCGCAAGGCCGACCAGCCGCGGCAGCACGAGCAAGCCGCCCGCTTCGGGAATCAATCCGCGGCGAATGAAAACCTCGCCGAAGCGCGCCTGGTCCGAGCAGATACGCATGTCGCACATCAGCGCGATATCGCATCCATAGCCGACCGCGGCGCCGTTGACCGACGCGATGGTCGGCTTTGGGTAAGTGACAAGGAAATCCAGCGCGACCGGCTGATGCGTGCGCCACTCCTCGACCTCGGCGCGCTTGGAGGGCTTGGCGTCGCGAAATTCGGGATTGAGAAAGATTTCCTTCACGTCGTCGCCCGCGCAAAATGCGCGGCCCGCGCCGGTGATCACGACCACGTGCACCGATGCGTCGTGCTCGGCTTCGCCAAATGCCTGGCCGATCTCGGACCAGGTCCGAATCGTGCCGGAATTCATTGCGTGCGGACGATTGATCGTTATCGTCGCGACCTTGTCGTGCTTCTCATAAAGAATATCGCTGTAGGCCATGAAACCAACCCTCCGTGCGCTCGCGCGAAATACATGGTGATGAAATTGCTATCGCAGATGCAGGAAATCGGCGTCAAGCCCGCGCCGCTTTCAGAACGGGGTCCAGCGTAGCTCGGGAATGAAATGGGTCAGGTAGAGACTTAACATTCCGACTAGCGCCGACTTCTCCTGGCTTTGACCGTATCCATTTAGCCCGAACTGCCCGCCGACCGTGATCTGATACGCATCGGACTGGTAGCCGAGTTCTGGCGTGATCAGGAACTCCGGCGGCGTCTTGTTGGCGCGTCCGTCGAGGATTTGCTGATAGTTGAACTCGATGATCGGCACCAGCCGCGAAATGATCGGTACGCGCAAAATGGAATCTTCCGATGCCGCCAAGTATGGCATCGAGTACGACAGCGCCACGTCCGCCTCCCCGAGGTCGCTCTCGTAGCCGTTCCAGGTCGGCACATATCCGGCGTCGGCCTGAATCGCGAACGGCCGCAGATAAAAAAACGGGCCGTTCGTGCTCAAATCACCCATTCCCTTTGCGAGCATCAGCAGAGGTCCGCCGCGCGTATGGCCGTCGGCGCCCGCCGAGATTTCGCCTGTTGGGGCATCAATTTCCACGCCGATCGCAAGTCTCAATTCATGCTCGTCGGAGGCGAAGAATGCCCACTTCGGCAGTATCTGGAGGTTCGACAGACCGGTGCTCGACCGCAGCCTTCGCCTCAGAGGATCGTTGATCGCCTCCGAAAGCTGGATGCTGGTGTTCTCGCTGATCTTTTTCTCGAACTCGAAGGAAAACGAGAAGCTGTCGTGGCCATTGTTACTCGCCATTCCGGGCAGCAGATCCAGCTCGTTGGAGGGATCTGGATCCTGCGTGACCAGTGTGTCGGGAAAGTCGCGCGCACCGACCTGTGCGTGCACGGCACTCGCCGAAATTGCGAGCCACAGTGCAATCGCCAATCCGGCCGCGGCCCGGACGATGGTCCGCTCAGACGTGCGGATATGCTTCGCTGCCCATTTCAAGCGCATCGAGGCCCGACCACTCCACTTCCGCCAACACCCGATTGCCTATCGTTCGCTCGACTATGGTGAAGAAGATCCACGCTAGCCCGAATATCACGATGATGTTCACCGTGACACCTATAAGCTGAGCGACAAATTGCCCGGGGTCGCCGTAGAGCAGGCCTCGCACCGGACCCGCCACTGCGTTCCATCCCTCGCCGTAGCTGCCGTCGGCGAAAATTCCGAGCGCGAGCGATCCCCATAGTCCGCATGCGCCGTGCACCGCGATCGCTCCGACCGGATCGTCGAGCCTGAAGCGCCGCTCGAGCTCGATCACGGCGGCGACCACCACGAGTCCCGCGATGATCCCGATCAATACCGCCGCCGACGGAGTTACGAATGCGCATGGCGCCGTAATCGCGACCAGTCCGCCGAGCAGGCCGTTGCATGCCATCGCGATGTCCGGCTTTTTGTAGCGATGCCACAGGTAGAGCAGCGCGGCGAGCGCGCCCGACGACGACGAGAGCATCGTGTTCACCGCGATCACGCCGATCCGCGAGTCGGTCGCGGCCAGCGTCGATCCGGCGTTGAATCCGAACCATCCGAACGCGAGGATCAGCGTTCCCACCACCGCCATCGGCAGATTGTGTCCGGGCAGAGCGCCGATCGCCCCGTCGCGGCGAAACCTTCCGATGCGCGGCCCAAGCACGATCACTCCGGCCAGCGCGACTACTCCACCCGTCATGTGAACCACCGACGAGCCGGCGAAATCTACGTGACCGTGGCCCAGGCCCAGGTTGACGCCAAGCTGCGAGAGCCATCCTCCGCCCCACACCCAGTTGCCATATAGCGGATACAGGAACATCGAGATGAAGAATCCGTAGATGAAAAACGCGGAGAACTTCCATCGCTCGGCCATCGCGCCGGTCGGAATGGTCGCGGCGGTATCCATGAACACGACCGCGAACAGGAACATCGCGAGGCTCGCGGGATCGTGGCTGACGCTGGCGAGGGTAAATTTGCTGAAGCCCAGGATTCCCCATGCATGGCTGCCGATCGTGAGCGCGAGTTCGTGATGTCCGATCTGAGCCGAGCCGAGCGAGGGCCACTGATGCACTCCGCCCATCATGAAGGCATAGCCGGTGAGCCAGAATCCGATCACGCAGATCGGATAGATAATCAGGTTCATCGCCATGGTGTTGACCGCGTTTTTCGACCGCGTGAAGCCAGTTTCGACCATCGCAAAGCCGACCTGCATGAACATCACGAGAAATCCCGCGATCAGCACCCAAGCAAGGTTGAGCGATTGATCGAACGGGATCGCGGGCGATGCGGACTCGGCATGCGCGCGGCTGGCGGCGAACAGCATCGGCGCTGCGGCGGCGATCGCGAGGGCGCAAAGAGTGAAACTTAAGCGGCGGCGTGTCATCTCATTTCCCCTCGGAAAGATTTGCGCGGCGCGACCTGCGCCGCCGGATAGCGGTTGGCGATCCAGATCAGGAACACGAAGAATCCGATGAGCGAGGCGAAAAACAGCACGAACCCCGCCGTCCGCCGGAATTTCTGCATCCGCAAGCTGCGCGGCTTCAGATGCTCGGCGCGTCCATGCGGGACGACCCGCGACGGATCGCGCAAATCGGCGAGCATCTCGGCGGCGCTCGCGTAGCGGTTTTTGGGTGCGGTCTCGATCGCGTGCAGGATGATATCTTCCAGCTTGGGATCGAAATCCTTTACGAATTCGGAGGGCGGATGCGGATCCTCGTTGGTCTTCGCGCGCATCACGTTGTAAACATTCGGTCCTACAAACGGCAGATTCCCGGTCAGCATCTCGTACAGGATCACGCCCAACGCGTAGATATCCGTGCGCGCATCGCCGCGTCGGCCGCTGACCTGCTCCGGCGCCATGTAGTCCGGCGTGCCGATGGTCGACGACAGGCCCGACCAGGTGAGCCGCCGGGCGGATTCATCCAGCGCGATTCCGAAGTCCATGATCTTGAGCGTGCCGTCGCCGGTCACGAGGATGTTCTCCGGTTTCAAATCGCGATGCACCACTTTCTCGCCGTGCATGTAGACCAGCGCTTCGCAAATCTGGATCGCATAGCCAAGCGCCTTTTCAACCGCCATCGGCCGTTCGCGCCGCATCAACTCGCGCAGTGAAACGCCGTCGACGAACTCCATCGCGATATACATCCGGCTCTTATGCCGGGGCGTCATGATCTTGATGATGTTGCGATGGTCGAGGCGGCGGACGACTTCCTCCTCACGTTGGAAGCGGCTGTAGAAAATTACGTCGCTTTCGAACTGAAGGTAGGGAACCTTGATCGCGACGGTCTGTCCGCTGGTGAGGTCGATCCCTTTGAAGATCGACGCCATCCCGCTGCGCGCGATCACCTCGGTAAGCTTGTACTGATCGAGGGTTTCGCCGACGCTGACCTCGCGCATGGAATCTATGCCTGGCAGAGATAGGGTCTGGGCGCGGAAGTTACCATGCCATGACGCGCCAAACTAGCCACCGGCCGCTGCGATTCAATCTCTCACGCGCCTCTGCCGAAGATACGGCCAAGCCGAGCGCGCCATCCGGGTGAGGTAGGCGCCAGGCCCGTATCGGCAAGCATCATGAATACGGCGACGGTCAGATTGTCCGGGGTCCCGCGTTGGTTCGCGGTCTCGACCAGGGCGCGGCATGCCGCGGCCGCATCAAGATCGCGCGTCATGTGCTCTAGCTCGCTGTCGCGCAGCACGTTATGCAATCCGTCGCTGCACAGAATCAGGCGATCACCCTGCACCAGCGGTATCGAGATTCGATCGACCGAAACGATCAGCTCCTGCCCGATGCTCCGCACCAGCATCGAGCGCTCCGGATGATTTCGCGCGCGCTCGGTGGTAAGCAGTCCCATCCGGACCTTCTCCGCGACCATCGTGTGATCCTTGGTGAGCTGCGAGATCGTATGCCGGCGCGCGAGATAGAGCCGGCAATCTCCTACGTGCGCGGCCGCAAGCATCCCTTTGTCGATCGCGACCGCGGTCAGCGTGGTGCCCATCCTGCGGAGCTCCGGCACCGCGAGCGCGCGATTGTGAATTTCGATATTGGCGAACTGGACCGCGCGCGCCAGGCGTTTGGCCGCTCCCCAGGAGGCGGGACTCTCTCGCCACGCCTGCAGGGTCAGCTCGATCGCCATCGAGCTTGCGACTTCGCCGCCTTCGTAACCGCCGATTCCGTCGGCGACCGCGAAAACCGCCGCGTCAGGCGCGTCGACCAGATGGCCGCAGGAGTCTTCGTTGTCGGGACGATTGGTTCCGACGTCGGAGAGCAGCGCCAGATCAAAAATACCCGCGGCGGGCGCGGGTTCGGCAGACGGATGCTTGTGCTCGGCTTCAGACACGGCCTCATACTATACGACTTTTGCAAATGGGATGGGGGCGGAAGGCGCCAAAGCACCATCCGCCCCCGGGGTTACGACCGGCGTGGCTCGCTACGCCGGCTTGGCGACCAGTATTGTTGCTTTCCCCTTCTTCTTCGAGTTGCGGACGAAATATATCGCTCCGTAAATTCCCCAGATTGCGGAAATCGCGACCGCGATCAGCGGCTCCTTCACGCTGCCCAGACCTTCCAGAGGTCCGATGATGTAGAAAGCGAGGCATGAGAAATTCGCGACCGCGCCGAACACCGGGATAACCACGTGCTTGAAGCCGTGGAAGGATTCGTGCTCGCGGAAGGCCACGATGCATATGATGTTCGTCAGCCCGTAGAGCAGGAAGGTCCCGAAGTTCGAGGTCAGCGTTACCAGGAGCAACCCATTGGGCAGTGACGAGAGACTCGCATTCGAGCTCATCCCGATCGCGTACCAGATGTTGTGCGGCAGCGTTGCGATAGTTTTGTCGTCGGGCGCGGAGCCGCCGGCGAAGTAGAACAGCGCCGCATACGCGCCGAGTACCGCTGAGATCAGTGCCAGCGCCCAAATCGCGCGATGCGGGGTCAGGTTCTTGCCGTGCAGCAGGCCGAAATGCTCCGGCACTTCCTCATCACGCCCCATCGCATAGGTAACTCGGGCGCCCGTATTGATGCAGCTAAGAGTAGTGCCGATCAGCGCTAGGAACACTGTGAGCGCTTCGACCAGCATGAACGCCTGGCCGTGTCCACCCAGCAGCGCGTTGCCAACCAGCGTCATCATGTCGCCGATCGGAGCAGCGGAACCCTTTGCCGCCGCAAGGCTATAGGCGCTGCTCATGAAGTAGTTGGCGGCAAAATATTCGATCAGATAGCAGAACAATCCCTGGATAGTCAGCGATAGCAGAACGCCACGCGGAATATCCTTGGTCGGGTTCTTGGCTTCTTCGCCAAGTGACGTAACCGACTCGAAGCCGACCAGCAACAGGATCGCGACTGTCGCTTGCAGCATCACCCATGAGAAATGATGGGGCAGAATAACCGACAGCGCGCTCATATGGGACGGATTATCGCCGCTGAAAGCATAGCTAACGGTTGCGTGGATGACGTTGCCGCTCGCATCGAGCGCAAGGCCCGCAGCCCCCGCAGGATGCGACATGCGATAAGCGATCGCCAGCGCCGAGAAGAACAGCAACGCTACGATCTGGATTCCGTTGATCGCGATATTGACCATCGTCGAGCCGTTAACGCCCCGGAAGGCAATCCACGCGACCGCAAAGGCGAAAATTACCGCGATCAGCGCCATGAAAACCGGCCCCGGAATTCCGGCATTCATCGAGTTCGGCGCGATATTGCCGACGATGTATCCGATCATGATTCCCATCGTCGCGACCATGACCCCCGGGTACATCCAGTAGTACAAATGCGAGGCCCATCCGGTCATGAACTTCGCGATCCGTGCGAACCTGTAGGCGTGCGTCGTGTTCAGGAATGCCCGCTCCGCGAACAGATACGAGCTGCCCGCGCCCGGATAAAGCTTGGCCAGCTCCGAGTACGAAACCGCCGTCGCATAGGCCAACAGCAACGCCACAAAGATCCCCGCCCACATCGCCATGCCCGACGGAAACGCATAACCCGCTTGCTGGACGAACGTGATCCACAGGAAGGCGCCCGGCGCGATTAGCGCCATAGCGTTGACCGTCACTCCGGTCAGCCCAAGTGTCGCCTTCATCTTGGGTGCTTCGTTTGACTCTGCCATCTCTCCTCCTTCTGCTTGGCCCGCCGATTCGAGCCTGCTCCCCGTCTGATTCAAATTCCGATGCGGGTTCGCTTTGGCCTAAGGGCAAGAGGAGTGCCATCGTTCGTCAATCGATTTGCAAAGAAATCTGCTGCACTTTGCACGGGCGATGCTCACGCGATAAGCAACCGCCCGCCGCACAGTCATCAATCTGGACTTATCGATGGAGCCTTGAACCTACGATGGTTCGAGAATGGATAAATGGTTCGATTGAGTTTCGCCGAAACGATTCAGACCGCGACGTTGCCGCGCTCGTCGGTGCGGATGCGGATTACTTCGAACACTTCCGACACGTAGATCTTGCCGTCACCGATTCTGCCGGTCCAAGCCTTGCGCTGGATCGCATCGACGACCGCGTCGGTCTGTTCATCACGCACGATCACTTCGAGTTTCAGCTTCGGCTTGAAATCGACGATATACTCCGAGCCGCGGTACAGCTCGGTGCGTCCCTTCTGGCGGCCGAAGCCTCTGACTTCGTAGGTGGTAATTCCGGTGACCCCGGCGAGTTCGAGTTCCGCCTTCACCGCGTCGATCGTAAACGGCTTGATGATCGCCTCGACCTTCTTCATCCACTGCGTCCTTTGCGCGGTGCCACCCGGCGCGCCACTCGCTCAGGTATCGAGCAGACGCAAGAGAGATGCCGTCGCAGAATGGCCTTTACGCGCGGAATTACGCGATTTTATGCGCGCATAACGGGCATCGGCCCGCCGGACGGTCATCAGGTCCTCACGCTTGATCAGCGGCGCGGCTCCGCGGCACGCCGATCGCGACCATCAGGATCGGACTCTTTCCGGCCGCGTGGGGTTCGAAGAATTTGGTCGTGTCGTCGTCGTAGAAAGTAAGCCCCGTAGCGCCGTTCCCGAGCGCATAAGCACCCAGGTATGCGCGTCCACCGAGGATACCGGCCTCGAGATGCGCGTCGCGATAGCCGCGATTTCCGAGCGCCGCAAGCGCGCGCTCCAGGTCCGCCATGTAAACAATCAGAGCGGAGCAGTCCGCTCCGAGCGGCTGCTCCAGGCACAGGTATCCCGCCTCGCCGCGGAACTCGCCTGCTCTAATGAGCTCGAACCCGCCGGCTATCTGGTCATAGAAATAAGCGCCCGCCGCAAGATCCTCGACCGCGTTGACTATCAGGTAAGTATCGATGAGCGAGGGAAAGTCGGCGCGCGGATGCGTCCGTGCCGTCGCGAGAATCGCGTGCAGCTCCTCGCCGCGGATCGGAGCCTGCGCGAACTGGCGCGTTGAGCCGCGCCGAAGAATCGTCTCGCCAAGTCCCATCGCCTCGTCGGTGGCCAGCGGGTCAAATCGAATCAGCTCGCGCCGAGGCTCTGCCGCGCTCACCGTCGCATCGGCGATTTCAGAAACCTCCGCACGGCTCACCAGGCGCGACTCGCGATGAAACTTCACGATCGGCTCGTAGCTGACCTCGCGCGTCGAAAGCGCTATCGACTCGAACGGGAAAGACTCGATCGCGGGAGACTCGCTCGACACAGCTCCGCCCCCGCCGAGCGCGATCAGCGCGACCGCGCCCTCGCGATCCGGGTCGAGTCCGAGGAGTGATTCGATTTCCGGATCCTCGAACGCGGTTACGATTTCCGCACCGATTTGTTCCGCGTTCGCCGCCGCCAGCAGATTTGCGAGCATCGTACCGGCGTCCCAAAAGCAGTACCTGTACGCACGCGCATGATACTTCCACGCGCTGCGCCAAAAAATCGAGGTCAGGATAATCACCGCGCGCGCCTGCGCGATCGAGGGGCGCCCTGCCGCCGCCCGCGACAGCATCGCGCGCCAGTCGCCGCGTCTGAGTCCGCGCAGTTTCAGATCAGCGGGCGAGAAATGATACAGCGCCGTCTCCAGCCCCTCGACTTCGCCGGCGGCGATATACATTTCGGTCGGATAGAGCGCTCCGGCCGAGGCGGCGGCGCGAAAATGGTAATCCTCGCCGCCGACCTGCTTCGACCGCGTGAGCCCCCCGGTGCAGAAGAGAATCCGCGTCAGCGCTTCGAGTGTCAGCGCACCCTCTCCGGATAGCGCAGGAGCAGCGATCGCCTCGAGGGCGGGAATCGCCGAAAGCTCCAGCTCGCGCGGCAACGCGAGCGCTCCAGCGGTAGGATAAATCTTGTAGGGCGCGGGGCGATTATCCCAATCCAGCCGATACGTCCCCGACGATCGCACGCTGGTATACGAGTGCTTGGTAACCTCGTGATAAACCCGAGCCGCCTCGATGTATTGATTACCCAACGCCGGAATACTCCATAATCTAGCTACTCTCCGCTATTCCCTCTCCCTCCGGTAGAGACTGTCGACAAATGGCGAGTTCTTGTCGGTCATCCTGAACGAAGTGAAGGATCTCCGCGAAGCGATTAGTGCGCAAAGCCCGGATTGGTTGCACTAATCGCTTCGCGGAGATCCTTCGCCTACGGCTCAGGATGACACCAGCGGCGGGTTTGCGAGAAAATCGACAGCCTCCGGTAGGTGCCACTGGCACGCGGCCAAGCGGCGCGAGGCTTGCGCCCTGTTCGCAAGCATCGTGACGCGTGGGTGAGGGCGGCGCATGCACCATCGCCAGTCATCTATCCATCAACATACCGATCGTTCAGTTACCCCGCGTCCGTCGTCGTATGCTATACGGACGAGCGACGGAATCCACGCCGGAGAGACTATCATGGCCACTCGAAGCACGCCCGCGGAAGTAATCGCGATGTTCGAAACGTTCAGCAACTGGAGCCGCTGGGGCAAGGACGATGAGCGCGGCGCACTCAACTTCATCACCGACGCAAAACGCGCAGGCGCCGCCCAGTTGGTCAAGTCCGGACAGGCGGTCTCGCTCGCGCTGCCGCTGGCGACCATCCCCGCCGCCGATAATCCGACTCCCGTCACCCATTTAATGGTGCAGGCCGGCCTTGATTCGCACGAGATGCCGCTGCCGTACGCGGGCGATTACTTCGCGATCGCGCCGCACGGGATGGCCAATACTCATATCGACGCGCTGTGCCACGTCTTCTGGCAGAAAAAGATGTACAACGGCTTCGGCGCCGGCGAGGTCGGTTCTCACGGCGCGAAGAAATGCGCGATCACCGTCGCGCGCGAAGGAATTATCAGCCGTGGCGTGCTGCTCGATATTCCGAAAATCAAGAAGATCGACTGGATGGAACCCGGCGATCGGATCTTCCCCGAAGATCTCGACGCCGCCGAAAAAGAGCATCGCGTACGCGTCGAGGAAGGCGACGTTCTGCTGATCCGCACCGGACGCGCCGCACGCCGCAAAGCTAAAGGCGGCTGGGATCCCAATCGCGTCGGACTCCCTGGGCTCGACGCGACCTGCCTCGAGTGGCTGCACAAGCGCAAGATCGCGGTGCTCGGCTCCGACAGCGTAAGCGACGTCGTGCCCAGCGGCTACGAGGGCGTGCCGCTGCCGATCCACGTCGGCACGCTGGTCGCGATGGGGGTGCATCTGATCGACAACGCCGATTTCGACGCGCTCTCCGCCGCCTGCGCAAAGGCCGGACGCTACGAGTTCCTGTTCACGATGGGCCCGCTTATCCTCGAGCGCGGAACCGCGTCGCCGATAAATCCAATCGCAATTCTGTGACGACGGAGAACTGGTTTATGAGCGAAGCACTGGTAATCGATTGCGACGGCCATATCCTCGAGCCGCCCGACCTGTGGGAAAAGTATATCGACCCGAAATATCGCGACCGCGCGATGCGCATCCGCGTCGGTGACGACGGCTTCGAGTATTTAGAGATCGATCGCAAGCGGGCAGAGATGACGCGGCCCGGCCTGCTCGGCTCGCTCGGCGGGATGGGCAAACGGGTCGAAGAGACCAACCGCATGCGCGAAGCCTCGACCCGCGGGGAGCGGCTGCGTCCCGAAGACCTTCGCGCAATACAGCCCAAGCCCGAGGACACTTATCTGAAGGGCGCGGCCTTCGGCACGATGGACATGAAGGAGCGCATCCAGCTTCTCGACAAGGAGGGGATGGCGAAATCGATCCTCTATCCGACTATCGGACTGCTCTGGGAAGCCGAGCTGTTCGACGCGGAACTCTCGGAGGCATACTGCCGCGCATACAACCGATGGATCGCGGATTTCTGCCGCGACTCGGGCGGAAGGCTGATTCCGATCGCGCATTTGTCGCTCGGCGATCCGGCCGCCGCCGCGCGCGAGCTCGAACGCGCGGTGAAGGACGGATGCAAAGGCGCGTTCGTCTGCCCGTTCACGATCACGCGCGTCCCGCATGGCGATCCGGCGCACGACCCGGTGTTCGCGGCCGCTCAGGATCTCGGCGTGCCACTCGCAATTCATCCGACCTTCGAGCCGATGTCGTTTGGAATCCATCGCCGCTACGACAACTTCGCCTGGGCCGCGTGGTACTACGACCTGTTCGCGGGCCAGGGCGTGCAGCACGCGTTCGGCACGATTTTTCAGCTCGGAGTTTTCGATCGCTTCCCCAAGCTCAAGCTGATCGTGCTGGAGTCGCAGGCCGGATGGATAGGCTACTTCCTCGATCGCGGCGACGCGATTTTCTCCGGCACCACGCTCGGCCTGACGGTGCGGCTAAAGGAAAAGCCCTCCTACTATTTCAAACGCCAGTGCTGGATTTCCGCTGACCCCGACGAACGCACGATCGCCGGGATGATGCAGATCGTCGGCGAGGACAAATTCTTCTGGGCCAGCGACTATCCGCATCCCGACCATCCGGGAAACTATCTCGAAGAGTTAAAGGGCCTCGTCGCCCCGATGACGGAATCGGGCCGCCGAGCAATCCTCGGCGAGAGCGTCGCCAAGGTGTACGGAATTTAGCCGAAACAATATCGCGCCTCCGCTCTGCAAACCAAAAAAGCGGCGCTCGCGAATACGCCAGCGCCGCTTCTCTTTCCTGCAACTCCTTCTCCGTGATCACTATAGCGTTCCATCCCCGCTCGCGCGTGGCTGCCGCGTGCAGAAATATCAGAAGACACATTCTCCAGTTTAATTGATGAATTAGTTGACATATTAACCTCATTTTAATATCATTTCACTGTGGTGAGACGGCCAAACCAGTTTTCCGAGAAGAAAGGAGAGACCAGCATGAATTGGAATTTGAGTTTCGACGAGGTCGAGTCATGGGTACCAAGAGCCATCTCGTCGAACAAGGAAGGATCGACGCCATCCCGGTGTCCGAGCTGCTCGTGAGTGAAAGCGATCCTAATCCTCCGCCAAAACTCCCGCTGCCTGGACGCCTAGTCGTGATGCCGATGGAGGGCGTGACTGACCACAGTGATCCCGACTAGGCAAGTCGATTCGCACACGGAGGTCGCTGCAGACTGCGATGGAGAAAAAACGACTACAGCTCGATTTCAGTGACAGCGCGTACCAGGAGCTCGAAGAGATGCAGAACCGTCTGAACGCGCCTTCGAAGTCTGAAGTGATCAGGAACGCGCTCGGCATCCTGCGTTGGGTGGTCGATGAAGTGGACAAGGACCATCGGATTCTGGTGGAGAAGCCCGAAGGTACCAGAGAGATTGTCTTCCACTTCATTACGCACGCGCCGGCGAAGAAAGCAGCGGCTGGTTGATATCGACGCGCGTCCGGATTCGTAAAACGGACGCGATCAATCTGGAAAGAAAAATCTTGCCGAACGAAACGCCGCGCGCAGAGAACCGCTCATGGCCATGTCAAAGACGCCGCCGAAGCGTCGCACTTCCCATTCGAAGAAAAATATGCGCCGTGCGCACGACGCCCTGCGTCCGGTGAATCCGGGCACTTGCTCCAATTGCGGCGGCTCGACGATACCGCATCACATCTGCCATTCGTGCGGTTTCTACCGCGGTCGGCAATTGACAATCGTCGCAGGCTAGCCGCTCTGATTATTTCGCGGCCTCTACGGTCACGGGGATCTCGAACTTCACCGCTTGCGGGATCTTGCAGATGTTGTCGTTGCACTCCTGAAACTTGAACGTGCCCGCGATTTGATAATCGCCCGGCTTTGACTTCGGATCGATCAGCACGGTCCCGGCTGCGCGCACCGACTTCTCATAAACCGGCAGCGTTTCGCCAAGCCCCTTGAACGACACCGGGGTCGGCGGCGGAAATTTGATTTGCTGCTTCGCGATCACAGGACTGTCAAACGCGACGCTGGTCGCGACGAAATCCTCGGGCACTGGATTTCCGTAGATGTGCCATCCGGGCTCGATCGCGATATCGACGGTCACGCCAACGTCGCGCCCGGCCGCGACCTTGGCGCTCGCGAGCGCGATTTTCGCCTGCACGTTCTGCGCCTGCACTGCGGCTGAAGTATCGGAGGCTAATGCTCGCACCGACGGCGCGAGAATCACCGCTGCGATCACTGCCGCCAGCGCACTAGAAAATTTGCGTAACGTTATTTTCATCGACAATCAGAATAGCGGAGCCGCCACCCGAAATCATCGCCCGGCGGCCGCACCTTGACGAATATCTGGCTGACTGATGGGCTATAGGAGTATTCTCGTAGGCGATGGACTCTAAGGGCAAACGTCGAAGCGTCGGTACCGGGGGCAAGAACTCATTCCATTACACCGTTTATTTTGAGCCGCAAACTGATGGCAGTTTCGCGGTGGTATTTCCGGTTTTCCCCGAGATTGTCACTTTCGGCCGGACTCTGAACGAGGCGCGGGCGATGGCTCGCGACGCCTTGCGCTGCCATCTCGAGGGGCTGCGCAAAGACGGCGAGACGATTCCAGCCGAAACACCGCCATCGGGCGATCCAATTCGCGAAGAGGTCGTGATCGCAATTTGAGCCCCGCGCTCCCGGTCCTCAAAGCGCGAGAGGTCGTGCGCGCACTCGAGCGAAATGGGTTCTTCATCCATCATTCAAGCGGCAGCCACGCTCAGTTGAAGCATCGCGCAAAGCTCGGGCTTCGAATCACTGTGCCGTATCATAGCGGCAACGTCCCGCAGGGAACTCTTCGCTCGATAATTCGGCAAGCGGGTCTCTCGGTCGAAGAGTTTCGCGCACTGCTTTGATTCACCCATCGCGGTTTGCGTGACTCGTCCGAAGTAGGTGCTATCCGCCTTGAACGAACAAGGGCCGCCCGGTTCGGACGGCCCTTCGAGGCTAAACTACAACGTAGCCCTACGGCGCCATCCCGGCCTGGATTATTGTTGAGCCGGACGACTTCGGCAGTTGCGGGGCGCGTTTGCGCTTCATCGCTTTTTCGATGATCGGCGCCATCCGCTCGGCTTTTTCCCTGGCGCGCTTTTCCTCGCGCGGCTTGAATTCCGGCATCACCTTTTCGGCGAACAGATTCAGCGACGAGCAGATGTCTTCGTGCTTGTTGTTGCCCGCCTGCGAGATGAAGACCACCTGGTCCACGCCCGCGTCTTCATACGCGCGCAGGCGTTCGCGGATCAGGTCGGGAGTGCCGATGCAGGCGTTCTCTCCGCCGGCGCCGGGGATGTCGAGCTTGACGCCCTTGTAGTTCGACCAGATGTCGGTCTTGCCCGGCTCGTGCTGCCCGAAGATGTAATGATGGCCGAGCGCGTAAGAGAAGAACTTGAGGCCTTCCTCTCCCATCGACACGGCGCGCTGCTGATTCGGATCGCACATAAAGCCGGTCACGATCGCGATGTTGGGATTGACCGCGTAGCCGATCGGCTCGCATTCGTTGGCCAGCGTTGTGTAGTAGTCATTCACCCACATCTTCGCTTCCTCGGGGCTCACGAATGCGAAGGTCAGCGCGCCGATTCCGAGCTTGGCGGCGAGGTGGATCGTCTCGCGCCGCGAGCATGCGACCCACAGCGGAGGATGCGGTTTCTGTACCGGCTTGGGGACGACGTTGCGCACCGGCATCTTGAAATATTTGCCCTCGTGTCCCTGAAACGGTTCTTCGACGAACATCCTGCAGATCGCGCCGAGCGATTCCTGCCACATGTCGCGCTTGTCGGCGCGAGGAATCAGGAAGCCGCCGAGCTCCGCTTCGGCCGAGGATTCTCCAGTGCCGAACTCGACGCGGCCGCCGCTGACCAGATCGAGCGTGGCGATTCGTTCCGCGACACGCGCCGGATGATTGTATCCCGCGGGCAGCAGCACGATTCCGTGGCCGAGCCGGATCCGCTTGGTGCGCTGGCTGCACGCGGCCAGAAAAATTTCGGGCGCTGAAGAATGCGCGTACTCCTCGAGAAAATGATGCTCAACTTCCCACATGTGGTCGATGCCGAGCTTGTCGGCCAGCTCGACCTGATCGAGCGCATCCTGGAACAGCTTCAGCTCCGCGCCGGCTTTCCATGGACGCGGCAACTGATGCTCATAGAACGTTCCGAACTTCATATGGCTATTACCCTCTCTCTTCCGGGTGTAATGCTTCCGGGTGTAATGCGCGAAATTGGAAGGCCGCCTAGGCTTTGCCTGCCGGCGTGACGAACAGCGTGCGCTCGACCATGTCCACGACTTCGCGCTTGCGGCGCTCGATAATCGCGGGCTCGAGCAGGTTCACGTTCCACAGCCGCTTGATCATCGCCGCGGTGCCGAAATAGCCGATCGTGATCGATTCGAGGCTGCGGATGAAATGGAACGGATCCAGTTCGGAGCGGAATTCGCCCTCGCGCTGTCCGCGGAAAATAAAGTTCATAACGATCGCGTCGAGCGGCGGCATCCGGCGCTTCAGCAGGCTCCGTCCGACTCCGCTCTCGTCGGCCATCTCTTTCCACAAGAGCTTCATGGAATCGGGATGCTTGGCGATATAGTCGATCGCGTCCTGGATCGTTTGCACCAGCCGCTCCTGCCGGGTGCCCTTTCCGGTCGCGACATTTTGCGCCGCGGCTTCCAGCCCTTCGAAAATTTTGTCCAGCACGGCGAGATAGAGCTGCTGCTTGGAAGGAAAGTGATGCAGCAGCGAGGGCGCCTTGATTCCGATCCGGCGCGCGATATCTCGCAGGCTGGTGCCGCGATAACCGCGGTCGGCAAACAGCGGCAGCGCGACCGCCAGAACGCGGTCGCGGGTATCAATTCCCCGGTGAAGTGCGACGACTTTGGTTCCCGCGTGGCCCGCGGGCGATTTGGATTGAGATCGCATGATCGATTCTCTCGTGCGTAGCCGAAAGTCTATCTAACAGTTGTTAGGCAGTCAAACCGCGCGCCGGCATCCCCGCGCGCTTTTGCTTCCATGCAAACCGTAGTAGAAACCCTCCCATCAGTGCCAGCACGGCGCTGCGCCCGCTGGAGGTGAGTTATGGCC
The DNA here is from genome assembly GCA_963801665.1 of uncultured delta proteobacterium. Classification (GTDB taxonomy): domain Bacteria; phylum Desulfobacterota; class Binatia; order Binatales; family Binataceae; genus JBARDN01. The sequence goes on from CAWDFL010000001.1 coordinate 805,038, forward strand.
GAACTCTATTGGAAACCCGCATACGAGCTGGCCGCGATGATCCGCCGGCGCGAGCTCAAGCCGAGCGAATTGATGGCGGCGACGCTCAAGCGCCTCGAGCAAGTCAATCCCAAGGTAAACGCGTTCGTAGCAGTGCGTGCGGAAGCCGCGATGGACGAGGCGCGCGCGATGGACGAAAAGATCGCGCGGCGCGAAGAGCTGGGGCCTCTGGCCGGATTGCCGCTCGGAGTCAAGGATCTCGAAGACGCGGCGGGATTGCCGACCACTCACGGATCGAAACCGTTCAAGGACCACATGCCGGAGGGCGACTCGGTGCAGGTCGGCCGGCTTCGGCGCGGCAGGCGCGATCGTGCTCGGCAAGACCAACGCGCCCGAGTTCGGATATACCGGTTTCACCAAGAATCTTCTTTTCGGCGTGACGCGAAATCCGTGGAACCTCGAACGCACGCCGGGTGGATCGTCGGGCGGAAGCTCGGCCGCGATCTCCGGGGGAATTGTCCCGCTCACGACCGGTTCCGACGGCGGCGGTTCCGTGCGAATTCCGGCATGCTACGTCGGATGCTTCGGGCTCAAGCCGACCAAAGGGCGTATCCCGCTGGAACCGTCTTTGGGGATGCTCGGATGGAACGACACCAGCGTGGTAGGACCGCTCACGCGCACGGTGCGCGACGCCGCGCTCTATATGGACGCGGCGGTCGGATATCACGCGGCCGATCCCGATTCGCTGCCGCATCCGGGAATTTCCTATCACGCGATCCTCGAGCGGATACCGAAGAAGTTGCGCATCGCGTTTCATCCCGACTTCGGAAATCCGGTGCAGAGCGATGTCGCGCGCGAGGTCGCGCATGCGGTGGACGTGTTCAAAGATCTCGGCCACGAGATCACGGTGATCAATGATCCGATTACCGACCTCGGCCGCGAATGGCAGCGCATCGGCGCGACGCAATCCTACGCGCAGCTCTACGAGTTGCTGGCGAGCTATCGCGACGACTTCGGCCGAGCGTTTGCGGCCGGCACGATGGCTGCCGAGCACATCACATGGCGGCATTACGGGCAGGCTTATCGGTTGCGCTATCAATTCAACGAATGGTGCCGCAAGATTTTTGAACGCTACGATTTGCTGCTCACTCCGACGATCGCGACGGAAGCTTTTCCCGCGGCGGGACCTCCGTTCGACACGATCAACGGCAAACCCGCCGATCAGCTAAAAGCGGTCGCGGGATTCACCTTTCCGTTCAACATGAGCGGTCATCCGGGCGCAAACGTGCGGGCAGGTCTGACTGACGCAGGCTTGCCTGCGGGTTTGCAAATCGTCGCTGAGCGCCTGCGCGAGGACCTGGTTCTGCAAGCGGCGTACGCATACGAGCGGGCGCGTCCATGGAACAACCAGTGGCCCGAGATTTGATCATCCCAAAAACGGTGGGTTCGTTCAGGTAAATTTGGCGATCCGAAAAGGAGATTATGAAGTAGATTCAAAGACTTTTTCGCGAAGGTACCGAGTTCGTTTTCTCCTTTCGTAATTTCTTCGCTTTCCTGGCGAGTCTCCATTCGAACCGTCATTCGGCAATTCTTACGCGTCGAGTTCCCAAAAACAAGGCTGAACAGTTCAGCCTTGTTTTTTCGGGTGAGATGCCTTCGGGCGCTACGGGAGCGACCGTTCCAGCAGTCGGATTCGCTTAGCCAGCGGCCATCTTGGCGTCGCTGGCTGCGGCTTCGAACTGTCCCGCCAAGTCCCAGACCTTTTTGACTCTCGCGGAAATATCAGGATTACGCGCCGCACCCAACCAATGAGAGTCGCCCCAATCAGACAGAGATTCACGCAGATCGAGCAATCCTCCCGCTATCTCGCCAACGCGGCTGATGCGTCCGTCACGGCGATCGCTCAAAATCTCGGCAAGAACATTCGACGCAAGATAATCGATCCTTGAGTCGCCCGTCTTCGTTAGTATCTTCGGGATCTCTCGTACCAATTCTCGGGCGGTGCCATACAAGCTTTCCATAAATATCTCCCCGTCCCGGGTTGACCGTTATTGATCACCGGGACGAGACGTTTCTAAGGATTCACTGATCACGGTGCTCATGCGGCGCTTCGCCAGATCATCGTAACGCCGGTTGACTTCCTGGGTCAACAAACGCGCCCCCTCCGAGCCCGTTCAGGAACGCTCCTACTACCGTGCCCACTGTCAGATCGTAAGTCTGAGCAGACGTGGTACCGATTTTGAGAGCTCCGATTGGGCTGTACAGCGACGTGAGGACCACGGCTGTAACAGCTCCCACGATCACGTTTCCGATGAATCCAGGGCGGAGGATCGTCTGCCCGTCGGAAAGTCTTTCGCGCCGCGGCAGCACCAGCCCTTCGGATGCGAAATAACCGTTGAGCAAGCCACCTACCAAACCGGCAAGGACGATCCATCCAATTACATAGGCTATTGCCATCGCCGCCGCCCCCCTTTACGGATCCGATCCCGCTGGTCCGTTCGCCGCCTAAGGGAACTGCTTGCGAACGGCGGTGTAGGCGGCGTCCGTTACCTCCAGAGTGCGGGCGATGTCGTCTTCGGTGTGGGCTGCCGTCAGGAACCAGTTGTGGCGCGGCGCGAGATAGACGCCGTTTAGCGAGCAGGCGCCGGCAAACGCTTTCATCCGATCGTGGCGGCCATGATCGTCCTTGAACGTCATGTAGGGCATCGCGGGCGGTCCGGAGTACGTCACCTCGAAGCCGTGCGAGCGCGCCTGTGCGAGCAACCCGTCACGGAGCTTTTCGCCGAGCATCCGCATCCGCTCGATTCCATTTGTGGCCGCGAGCTCTTGCAGGCACGCGAGCGACGCCGCCATCGGGATTGCGCTGGTGAAATATGAGCCGGTGAAAAACACCTCCTGCGCGGCCTGCTTCAGGCTGTCGCGTCCCATGCAGGCCGAGATCGGATAGCCGTTGCCCATCGCCTTGCAGTAAGTGGAGAGATCAGGTCGCACGCCGAACAGCTCGCCGGAGCCGCCCATGTTCAGGCGGAAGCCCGCGCGCACATCGTCGAGAATAAACACGATCCCGTTGCGATCGCACAGCTCGCGCACGCCGGTGAGAAATCCTTCGACCGGAAGTTCCTGGTCGTGGCCCGCGTCATGCCGGAACGGGGATAGAATCACGCCGGCGATCTCGCCCTCGTTGTCGCCGATCACGTCGCGCAGGCTCGCCAGGTTGTTATAGTTGAAGTACACGATGTTGGCGCGATCCTCGGGCATCACGCCGCCCGGCGCGGGCGTGCACCACACGTGCGCGCCGTGATACGCGCCCGAGCACATCGCGATTTTCTTGCGTCCAGTCGCATGACGCGCCAACACGGTTGCCCAGGTGCATACGTCGGAGCCGTTTTTCGCGAACACCGTCCAATCGGCGAACGGCGTGATCGAGACCATGTATTCCGCGAGCTCGACCCATAGCGGGCCGGGCGCGTTGAAGCAGTTGCCGAGCTCCATCTGGCGGCGGACGGCTTCCTCGACGCGCGGATGCCGATGCCCGAGCACGATCGGTCCATAGGAGGCCATGTAGTCGATGTACTCGTTGCCGTCGACGTCCCAGATGTGCGAGCCCTGGCCGCGAGCGAAGAATGACGGGAACGCTCCCTTCGTGAGCATCGCGGGATTCTGATGCCCATAGATGCCGCCGGGAACGACCTTGCGCGCGCGCTCCATGAGCGCGTTGCTTTTGTCGAATGAATGGGGTTTCACGCGGGACCTCGGATGCGCCAGTTGCGCTGTGCCAGAACCGAGAATCCTACTCGCGGCTCTGGGCGTCAAGCGAGGACAGGCGCTCGAGGAAAGAACCAATTTCCGGGATCGATCGGCCTAGTGACGGTAAGTGGTGCCGGGCGGGTGCTCGCTAGAGGGCGGCAGCGCACCGATTCGGGTCAGTTCTTCGCGCAGCTTCGCACGCGACAACGGCTTGGACAGAACCGCCGACGCGCCAAGCTCGTAGCTCTCGGCGATATCGCGGTCGTACATCGAGCTGGTCACGACGAACAGCGGAACCATCGAACAGACCTCGCTGCCGCGCACCGCGGTAAGAACCGAGAAGCCGCCGTTGTCGGGCAATCGCAAATCGACAAAAAACAGATCGGGACGATCGTACTCGGTGAACTGCGCGATCATGTCGAGCGCTTCTTCAGCGTTTTGCGCGTGCAGCATCTCGATCGCGTCGCCGAGCACCTGGCGCATCACGGTGAGCGCGATAAAAACATGATCCGGATTATCCTCGACCAAAAAAATTCGTACGCAGGAGCCGGCGCTTTCGAGATCTTTTTCGTCGTTCTCCATATACTCCACTTGGACGCCAGCGCCGTCAGGTTACTTCAATGGCGGAATTAAATCTTGTTTTTGATGTGAAATTTTCCGCCATCAACAAACATTTTTTTGGCACCGAGAGCGATGATTCAATTGCCGTGCCACGAACATCGTATTTCGCCATAATCGTGATAACAGCCGGGTTGATTAGTCTTGTCATCTCTAGCAGTCCCTGCGACGCTTGCGTTGGACGATGTGCCGCAAACGTAGAGTTTTGCGTCCGGTTCTGGCTTCCGTGTAGCGCATTGCGCCTGACAGCATCGAAATTATGCGACCAGACGGCTTTGGGGATGTGGCGCAAATGCTACAATCGGTGATTCGTTTGTGTCAGGTCGGCACAGCTTCCCGGCCGATTGACGTGCTGCGATTTGCGTTGGCGTAGCAAAACTCGGGGAGGAAATGGGAGTATTCCGGGGTGGGCGTTGTAGCTCGTATTCTTGATTCGCCGTTATTCCAGCATCCGCTGCTGAAGAAATATACCGCGCTGATCAGTGAAGATCTCAGCGCGACATATTCCCGCGATATCCAGAAGTGGCTGTTGGTCGCGCCGATTATCGGAGTGATCACGGGGCTGGTTATCGCGGGACTCACGATCCTGATCCTGGGCAAGATCTGGGCGACGCTGCTGCCGCTTTATCTGGCACATCATTGGATGATCCTGCCGGGACTCCTGTTCGGTTTTCTGCTCACCGGATTGATCATGCAGTTCCGCACGCCTGATCCCGACGAGCATTCGACCGAAGAGATCATCCGCTCGTATCACGACCATCAGGGCGATATCGATTTCAAGCCATTCTGGTGGAAGCTGCTCGCTGCCGTGACGACGGTCGGATCGGGAGGGAGCGCCGCGCTCGAAGGGCCGAGCATCTACGGCGGCGGCGCGATCGGCTCATGGTTGTGGGTGAAGCTGCGACGGCACTACGCGCGGCTGGAGTCGCGCGACCGGCGCATCATGCTGATCAGCGGCGCGGCCGCCGGAATGGCGGCGGTGTTTCGCGCGCCACTTACCGGAATCGTGTTCGCGCTCAAGATGCCGTACAAAGACGACCTCGCGCACGAGGCGCTCTTGCCGTCGCTGATCTCGTCGGTGGTTGCGTACGCGACGCTGATAACGGTGGTGAGCGCCGAGCCGCTGTTCGGGTTCCGCGCGAGCCACGTGTTCAAAGCCTCGGACGTTTTCTGGTCGGCGCTTTTGGGCGCGGGGATCGGGCTAATCGCGATCGTATTCGACATCACGTTTCGCCGGGTGCGGGTTTTTTTCGTACACAGCCGCGTGCCGCACACGGTGAAGCTTCTGGCGGGCGGGTTCGGCACGGCGATCTGCGGGCTCGCATTCGTCTCGATGTTTCCCGGCAAGCTGATTCCGATCGGGCCCAACTACGAGGCGGTGCGCTACGTGCTGAGTACGCCGTTTCCGTCGCACCTGCTGATCACGTTCGCGATTCTCAAACTCGCCGCGACGATCTGCTCGCTCGCCTCGGGCGGCGTGAGCGCGATGTTCGTGCCGCTGCTGTTGGTCGGGGGATGCTTCGGCAGCGCGTTTGCCCAATCGATCATGCACTCGCCCGCGGTGGATATGTTCGCGGCGGTCGGGATGGCGTCGTTCATCGCGGCCGGCTACAAAACTCCGCTCACCGCGGTCGTGTTCGTCGCCGAGACCACGGGCGGCCATACCTACATCATCCCGAGCCTGATCGGCGCGGCGGTGGCGTATGCGATTTCCGGCGAGGCGTCGGTCTCCGGCGATCAGCATCTGCACGAGACCGTGAAAATCGCGGAGCTCAGGAACCTGGCGGTGCGCGACGTGATGCAGCGCAAGATCGTGTCCGTGCTGGCGTCCGCGACGGTTGCGGACTTCGCGCAATCAGTCGCGGCGCATCATGATCACACGCATTTCCCGGTTTACAAGGACAAGGAAATTATCGGGCTGGTATCGGCGTCGGATCTCGGCCGCGTGCCCCCGTCGGAATGGGACAAGACGACTGTCGGTTCGCTCGCCGATCGCGAGGTCACGCGGGTCAGCGAGGATTGCGATTTGAGCGAGGCGTTAAGACTGCTGGTGCGCGAGGACGGCGAGCAGATGCTGCTGATCACACACGATCACACCGGCGAGATCTCCGGCCTCATCACCAAGACCGATATTCTGCGCGCGGTCGGGAACCATCGCACGGCACCCACCGCTCCGGCGATCGTTGGACATCTGACGTAGCTCGCGCACCACTCGGAGGTCCTAAGAACACAGGCTAAAGCCTGTGCCACCTCAGAAGGGGATACTCCGGTCTTAAGTGGCACGGGCTTTAGCCTGTGTGTCTGAGGGGCTCATGAGCCGGATGTCATCTCTCGCAGCTAAGGTACAGACATTAACTGCCCGCTGCGACGAACTCGCGAACGTCCACTTGAACTCCTGCGCGACGAGCCTCGGCGGCGGCTTGGGTCAGCTCTCGGGTTACCTCTTCGTCAACGTAAGCCTCGCCGCAATTGTCGCATACCCGGGCAGGAACGCCTTTGACTACCAGCGTGGTGCCACCGCGCTCGAGGGTAACGGTGGTTTTGCCTGGCTGCGTTTCGCCGTTCTTACAGATCACGCATTTCATCAGAGCTTCCTCCTTTCAAACCCACTCTCCCACCGATCCAAATCGGGCTCGTATACGGTAACGATTATAACCTCATTATCGGCCTTGTTGTCAGCGACAACCACATGAATCGGCCTTGCGCCACACCACCCTAAGAGCAATCGACTGGGGTAGGGTTGGGCAAAGGAATAGTTTTCGATTTCCTTGCCATTCGCGAGCACCTGCCGAACGTCGCCATCGCTAATGCCGCGTTCAATCATTCTCTGCACGGCATGCAAGCGATAAACGAGGGTCGCGGTGATCTCACTCAAGGCAATGACCTCACCTGAACCGCGGCATTACTTTTTCGGCGAATAGACGCATCGCTTCGAGGATGTTTTCATGCCCGGTTAGGCCGCCGGTCTCGAACCAGCAGACCAGGCGGGTGAAGCCGAAGCGCTGTTTCAGCTCGGCGACCCGGTCGGCGATATACTCGGTGTCGCCGAACGCGCCCATCTGCGAATCGATCTGATCGTACGGGATCGTCAGCAGGCGCGTGCGCACCTTCTCGAATTCCGCCAGACTCGCCGCCGCGAGCGTCTGGGGCTCGACGATCTCGGCGACCGATTTGAAATAGTTGCGCAGGCTCGGCTCGATCTTCGCGCGCACCGAGGCGCGATCGCGTCCCGCGAAGACCATCAGCAGGCCGGCGAACCAATCGTCGGGACGCGCGCGCCCGCCGTCCTTCAGGGCGCGTTCGTAAATCGCCAGGCGGTCGGCGAGCACCGGAAACGGATTGACCGGGCCGCCGGCAAAGATCGGATAACCGTTGGTTCCCGCGTACACGAACGTATCGGGACTGTTGGCCGCAAGGCGAATAGGAGGATGCGGCTTCTGAAGCGGCTTTGGCACGAGCTGAATTTTATCCGCGGTGAAATGCTTGCCGTGGAACGTGACGCGATCCTGCGACCACGCCGCGCGGATAAAATCGATTTCCTCTTCGAACATCGCGCGGCTCTCCGCCATCGGCACGCCGTAGCCGCGATAGTTGAGCGGGAACGCGCCGCGGCCGGCGCCGAACTCGACGCGTCCGCCCGAGAGCACGTCGAGCATCGCGGTTTCTTCCGCAAGGCGCATCGGATGATGCAGCGGCATCAGATTGACGGCGCATCCGAGCCGAATCCGCTCGGTACGCGCCGCGATCGCCGCGTGCAGCATCATCAGCGCCGGCATCACGGAGAAGTGCGGCACAAAATGAACCTCGGCGAGCCAGATCGTCGCGAAGCCAAGCTGATCGGCGAGCACCGCTTCGCCGATCAGATCGCGGTAGCGATCCGAAGAGCGCTGCGAATCCGCCTGCGGGAGTTGATAGAATATATCGAACTTCATGATGCTCTCCGCGAGATGTCGTCGCTCAGCGCTTCGGAACGAAGAATCCGCAGCAGGAGATCGTGCTCGTCCGAATCGGGATCGTAAATCGGCTTGAGAGGTTTGAAGCCGGCCTTTTCGTACGATCGGATCGCGCGGGCGTTGCTTTGGTCGGGGCCGATGATGCAACTTTCGACCTCGGGCCGCGCGAAAACCACTTCACGCACGAACTTGCGCAGGATCGTGCTGCCGCGGCCTTGCCCGCGATACGCGGCTTCGCCGACGAACAGGTCAACTCCGGCGGATACTTCGGGAACATCGACGAGGCGCGCCCAATCCGGATGGTCGCCGATTAGGTATTCCTGAATATAGCCAATCGGGTGCGTCTCGTACTGGATAATGTAGCTGCGGGTCGGGCCAGTCGCGCCGATTCTAGGCGCGTATTTCGCTACGATCTTCTCGAACGGACCGGCCTCGCGCGCCCACCATTGGCGCACTTCCGGGTCGTCGTTGATCCATCGATACATCAGCCGCAGGTCGTCGTGCGCCAGCGCACGAAAATTCACTCGCGCGGTGTCGAACTGCGGCTCGTTCGTCATCAGTAGTCGCCGAGCTGCGCGACGCATTCGCGATGGTACGCGGGCGAGCCGAAGTAGGCTTCATTGAAGCGAGCGCGCTTGAACCACAAATGGATGTCGTGCTCCCAGGTGAAGCCGATTCCGCCGTGCATCAGCACCGCGCGATCGGCGCCGCGCATGAAGACGTCGCACAACCGCGCTTTCGCCATCGAGGCGACGCGCGACGCCTTGTCGGGCGCGGCATCCTGCGCGTAGGCGGCGTACCACAAAAGCGCGCGACCCGGCTCGAGCTCGGAAAGAATTTCGGCGGCGGCGTGCTTGAGTGCCTGGAACGATCCGATCGGCTTGCCGAATTGTTCGCGCACCTTCGAGTAGTCAACCGCCATGTCGAGTGCGCGCTCGATTCCACCGAGCGAATCCGCCGCGATTGCGACCGCCCCGATATCGAGCAGACGCGAGTAGAGTTTCGTGCCTCCGGAGAGCGGAGCCGCCACGGCGCCGTCGAACTCGACCCGCGCTACGCGCCGCGTCTGGTCGAGATTCTTAAGCTCGGTCGCGCGGACGCCCGCTGACTTCGTCTCAACGAGATAGAGCGCGGCATCGGATGTATCGGCGTTGGTACGTGCGGCGACGATTATAAAATCCGCGGCGTTGCCATACGGCACGAACATCTTGACGCCCGAGATTCGCGACGACGCGCCATCCTTTTTGGCAACGGTCGCGAAGTCCGCCGGGGAGAGGCTGTCGTCGCCCTCGACGATCGCGACCGTGCCGACCGCGCTGCCGTCGGCGATTGCGCGCAGCCATTTGGCGTTCAGCTCGTTGGAGCCGCCATGCGCGAGCGCATCGGCCGCGAGCGCGGAAGAAAACAGGAACGGCCCCGGCATCGCGGCGTAGCCCTGCTCTTCGAGGATCACGGCCATGTCGAGCATCCCGAGTCCCGCGCCGCCGAATTTTTCCGGTACGATTAGCCCGGTCCATCCGAGCTTCGCAATTTCCCGTTCAAGCTCTGGAGCGCGGCCGTCATTGGAAACCATCGCCTTGCGCACGACCGCGGTCGCGCATTCGCCGGCCAGAAATTCGCGCGCGCTGGTTTTGAGCGCCTGCTGTTCTTCGCTGAGTCCGAAATCCATTTTGATAATTCTTCCTGCTTGACGCTTTCGTGTCAGCGCGATTTCGGCATCTTGAGGCCGCGTTCCGCGATGATGTTCTTCTGGATGTGCGAAGTTCCGCCGCCGATTACCAGCCCGAGCGAGAACATCCATTCGTACGGCCAGTAGCCATGATCGAGCGCCGCGCCGTCGTCGCGCGAGAGCATCGAGTAGTCACCGAGCGCTTCCATCGCGGCGGTCGCGAGATCGTGGTTGAGCTCGGTGCCGACCAGCTTGTTGATCCATCCTTCGACGCCGGGATTTTTGCCACGAATCTGATCGGTCAACTGCCGCAGCGAATGATAACGCATCGCCTCGACCCGAATTTCCAGATCGACCAGGCGCTGGCGAAAGACCGGATCCTCGGTGAGCGCGCGGCCGCCGCGTTTAATCTTCTTCGCGATCGCGAGCAGGCGGTTGAAGCGCTGCTCGCTGCCGGTCGCGGAGCCAAGCATGTTGCGCTCGTGGAACAGAGTCGCGTTGGCGACGATCCAGCCCTCGTTGAGCTTGCCGACCAGGTTTTTGCGCGGCACGCGAACGTTGTCGAAGAAGACTTCGTTGAAGCCGCGGTCGCCGGTCATCTGCACGAGAGGGCGCACGGTGATTCCGGGCGAGTGCATATCGATCAGGATGTAGGAAATTCCGCGATGCTTCGGCGCCTCGGGGTCGGTGCGCACCAGGCAGAACATCATGTCGGCGTGCTGCGCGCCCGAGGTCCAGACCTTTTGCCCGTTGACGACGAATTCGTCGCCGACGATCTCCGCGCGCGTGCGCAGCGAGGCGAGGTCAGAGCCGGAGCCGGGCTCCGAATATCCCTGGCACCAGATTTCCTCGCCGGTCAGGATTTTCGGCAGGTAGCGTTTTTTCTGCTCCTCGGTGCCCCACGAAATCAGCGTCGGCCCGAGCATCCCGAGCCCCGATCCGCCCGGGAGATAGGGCGCGTTGGCGCGCACCATCTCGTCGTTGACGATCGACTGCCGGATCGGGTCCATCGCCTGGCCGCCGTACTCTTTCGGCCACGCGAGCGCGACGTAGCCCGCTTCGTGCAGCTTGCGCTGCCACGCTTTCGACTTTTCGAGCCAAGCCTTATCTTCGCGCCCCTCGCGTCCGGCGCCGAGGCCGCTCTTGGGCAGATTCGCTTCGAGGAAGCGGCGGACCTTGAGACGAAATTCATCTTCTTCGTGATTGAAATTTAGATCCATGAAGCAACTCCTGCGGTCGATGTACCGCGGTCTTGTGCGCAAGCATAGTCAAAAGGCGCCCGCCCGAAAAACGAATTCGCGGGCATGTTTGCCGGGCTTCATCAGGATTGCTAAAGATCGTGGTGGAGATAGTTAATCCAGACTGCTGAACGGGGACGACGCCCAGCTATGTCAACGACCATCACCAGCGAATGCATCAATTGCGGGGCCTGCGAGCCGGAATGTCCGAACACCGCGATTTACGCGGGCGGAGTCGAATGGGAATTGAACGGTGCGACCAGCCCGGCGATTGCGCAGGATATCTTCTATATCGTGCAGGCCAAATGCACGGAGTGTGTCGGGTTTCACGATCATGAAGCCTGCGCCGCAGTTTGCCCCGTAGATTGCTGCGTGCCCGACCCGGCCAATCCCGAAACCGAAGCGGTGTTGCTCGCACGCGCGCGCGAGCTTCATCCTGAGGAAACTTTCGCCGACGACGCGCCCTCGCGTTTTCGCAAAGCGGGCGGCGAAGCCGCTCCTGCGGCGGCACCGGCCCCGGACGCAGGCGCTGCGGCGTCGGCGCCAAAACCTCCGGCGGCACCCGCCGCGCCAAAACCTGCTCCGTCCGCGGTGGCGTCAGCACCTGCACAAGCGGGGCTCAGCGAGGAGTTTAATCCGATCGCGTGGGAAGTGCCGGTTGTGTGCAAGGATTGCGGCGAAACGTTTTCGATCCCGTACCGCCATTTTCAGGCCGGCGTGGTTTTCTATTGTCCGTCGTGCTCGGGCTCGTACGTGCCGAAATCCACGATGGCCCGCGAGGTTCGCGAGACCTTCGAGAATTTTTATGCGCGGCGCCGCGCCGAGCAGGAAGCGATCGAGCGTCGCCAGCAGCGCGAGCGCGAAGCGTTCGCCGCGAGACAGGCGGCCGAGATGGAAGCGTTCAAGAAGCGCGTCATCGAACTCGGCCGCGAGATGAAGCCGGCAGGGAAGCTGGTTCGCCCCAAGGGCATCTCGGCGATGTTCACCTGATCGCGCGCGCCAGGATCACATCGAGCGAGCAAACTAATTTTCTTCGGTGATGTCGTAGCCGGCCTTGCGCAGATGCGCGTGGATCGCGGCGATATGCTCGGGGCCTCGCGTCTCGAGCTCGAGGCTCACATAGACGCCGCCGATCGCGACGTCGCGCCGTGTGCGGTCGTGATCGATCACGCGCACATTCGCTCCCATCTTGCCGATCTGTGCGAGCAGCAGGCTTAGCTCGCCCGGGCGATCGTGCAGCGATAGCGCAATCCGATAGAGCCGGCCCATCTTCGCGAGTCCGTGGCCGATGATTCGGTCGAGCAGATTGATATCGATATTTCCGCCGCTCACCACCACGACGATCCGCTTGTCCTTCAGCTCCGCACCCAGCTTCAGCGCACCAGCCAGAGCGGCGGCGCCCGCGCCCTCGGTCAGCAGCTTCATCCGCTCGAGCATCAGCAGCACGGCGGCGCCGATCTCGAAATCGTCGACGGTTACGGCACGCTTCACGCGCCCACGAATCAGCCTGTACGGAATCTCGCCGATACGTCCGGTGGCAAGGCCGTCGGCGATCGTATCGACCGGCTTTCCGATCGACGTGGCGTGATCGGCGGCAAAGCTGGCGCTGAGTTGCGCTGCGCCCGCTGCCTCGACCCCGATAATTTCAGTTGCCGGGGAGAGCGCCTCGAGCGCGACGGCGATTCCCGCGATCAATCCTCCGCCGCCGACCGGAACGAGCACTGCATCGGCGCGCCGCGCGCCGCCAAGCTCGTCGGCGATCTCGAGGCCGATAGTTCCCTGTCCCGCAACGACGTGCTCGTCGTCGTACGCGTCGACGAACACCGCGCCAGATTCGCCGCAGATTCGGCCGGCCGCGACGCGCGCCGCCTGGTAGTCGATACCTTCGAGGACAACCGCCTGGCCGTAATTGCGCGTCGCCGCGACTTTCGCGATCGCCGCCGTCTCGGGCATCACGATCGTCGCCTTCACGCCCGCGCGCGTTGCCGCGTAAGCGAGAGCCTGACCATGATTTCCGGCCGAGGCCGCGATAACGCCGCGCGCCTTTTCCTCGTCGGACAGCGCTGCGATGCGGTTGTACGCGCCGCGAATTTTGAACGAGCCGGTCTTTTGAAGATTTTCGGGCTTGATGAAAACTTCGGCGCCGAGCATCCGGCTGAGCGTCGCGCTCGGAATAAGCGGCGTCGGCTCGATGATACCGCCGAGGCGGCGCCGCGCGAGCTCGATATCGTCGATCGTGACGGTCATCTGGATATCGATTTCAATGCGAAGCTTTAGCGGGAGCGATTAGCTGATAGTCGTGCGCGATACCCAGCGCGTCGCCCTCGAACTCGATCGCCAGGCATTTGCCGGAAGCATAGTCGAGATCGAGCAGGAGATTCCGGATCGCGCGGCGCTTGACGTTTCGCACCAGCTCCGCGACGGCGGCCGCGTCGGCAGAATCAATCGCGGCGATTTCAGCCGCGTCGAGATTGCTTAGGCGGACGAATTCGCGCGCGCGCGGTTCGGAAGTGAATGCGAGCACCGCGGCCCACGAAGCTCCGGTGTTCTGGAACGCGATCAGAGCGCCGTGGCTATCGAGCAGGAAATGCAGTTCGCGGCGCGCGCTCAAGCGTCTTCGATCCGGATTGTGCCCGCCGCGATCGCCGCCGCGCGCTCGCGCACCAGCGCGGGGTAAGTGTAGTAATGCTCGCCGGTCAGACGCAGGAACGATTCGATATCGACGTCCGTCAGCTCGAGCTCCGCGATTTTCGCCTCGGCGGCAGCGCGGGAGGGCGCGGCGATAATCTCGTCGTAGAGCGCGCGTCCCTGCTCGGACTGAAAGTCCTCGCGCGGCGGCAGCCCGTCTGTGCCGAGCTTGCCGGCATGAAAATTATCCAGGATAAAGCGCAGCGCCTTGAGCTCGTGGCGCAGAATATCGATTCGCTTGAGAGTCTCGCGCGTGGGCATCGCAATCCGAGCTTATCGCCCACGATCGCACCGATTCAAGGCGGCATACCCAACGATCAAGAACGGGATTCCTCGCGCGGCAGCCACGCACGGGAATGACAGGCATGGATCGCGCGGCGACTACGGAACGAAACCTCTGTCAGTCGCCCTTGATCAGGCGGTGGATCGCGCTCAGGTGTTTTTGCGCGTCGCGCTTGCGGCCTTGGGCTTCGAACAGCTCGGCGACGTTGCGATGGGCTTCGACGTTGGTGGGGTCGCAATCGACCGCGCGCAGAAAACTGCGCAGCGCGTGCTGGGTTTCTTGTTTCTTGCGATACAGGACGCCGAGGCGCAGATGAACTTCCGCGCTGGCAGGCATGATCGCCGCCGCGCCGAGCAGATGACGCAGGGCGCCCTGCAAGTCGCCCTCGCGTTCGAGCAGCGTCGCCAGGCGCATGTGGGCTTCGAAGTTGCCGGGCTCGCGGCCGACCAGCTCGCTGTAGATCGTCAGCGCCTTCAGCGGATCCTGCTCGGCTATGCGCCGCGCTTCTTCAAAACGCTCGCGCACGCGCGCCGGACCAAAGCCCTCTTCGATCTTGCCGGTCGGCCGCTCGACGCGAAAATCGAGCAGCAGTTGTCCGCTCTCGGCCTCGATCATTATCCCGCCTTCGCTGACCACGATTCGGCCCTCGTCGTTGACGAGCTTGAGCGAGGTGACCGAGCGCGCGGGATCGACCAGCTCGCGCACGCGCGCGAGGCATCGCTGTATCGGCTCCAGATGGCGCCGCGCGGAGAGCAGCTCCTTGGTCAGGCGCATCACGAGCAGATCATTGAATGCGAAGCGATAGTTGCGGCCCTGCGTCGCGGTTGGATTGACCAACTGCCGCCTGACCCAATAACGAATGCGTTCCGGGGAGACCGCGAGAATTCTCGCAGCCGTTCGCGTCGAGAATGTTGCTCCCCGCCCTACCGCCTCTTCCATCTTCACCGCCAACCGAGAGCCGAGTATAGAAAGTTGAACCGTGCGTCTCAACGCGCGCGCCCACACTTTCTCAACAAGCGCTCGGCTACGCGTCGATCTCTTTGAGCGTTTTCAGCATCCGCACCACGGCTTCCACCGCGTTCTTGGCGTTGTCCAACCGCTCCATCGCCTGTTCATGAGTCATTCCCGGACCGGTGATTCCAAGGCCGACCGGCTTTTCATGCTTGATCGCGAGCCGGAGGGCAGCATCGGCGGTCGCGTGCGTGATGACTTCATCGTGTTGCGTCTCGCCCTTGATCACCGCGCCGAGCAGCACGATCGCGTCGATATCCTTGCGCCGGATGAGCCTTTTGATCGCGGGACCCATGTCGAACACTCCCGGCACGTGCACCACCGTCGCGACCTGCGCGCCGTGATGCGCAGCGTGGCGTTCGGCCCGCTCGAGCATCAGCGCGGTGACATCGTAATTGAAATCTGAAACAACGATCGCGAGCCTCATCAGACCCGGGCCTCCAACTGGATCGCGTCACGCACCTCGACGCCTGCGCCCTTAAGATAGCGCTTGAGCTCGGGGATCGGATACTCGCCGTAGTGTACGATCGACGCGACGATCGCGGCGTCGGCGGCGCCCGCCATGAACGCGTCGCGCAGATGCTCCGGCGCGCCCGCTCCGCCCGAGGCGACGACCGGAATCGACACCGACTCGCTGATGCGCCGCGTGATTTCGAGATCGTAGCCGGCCCTGGTCCCGTCGCGGTCGATCGAGTTGATAACCAGCTCGCCCGCTCCAAGCCGCACGCCCTCGTGCGCCCACGCGAGCGCGTCGCGCCCGGTGAAAACGCGGCCGCCGTCGATCACGACTTCGTAACCCGATTCAAGACCGGGGCGCACTCCCGTCTTCTGCACTTGCATCGAGAGGACGATACATTGGCTGCCGAATGCGCGCGCACCCTCGGAAATAATTTTTGGATCGCGCACCGCGCCGGAATCGATCGAGACTTTCTCGGCTCCCGCCAGCAGCACGGCCCGCATGTCTTCGAGCGTGCGCAATCCGCCGCCGACGCTGAACGGAATGAAAATCTCGCGCGCGACACGGCTTACGACTTCGAGCATGATCCCGCGCCGCTCATTCGACGCCGTGATGTCATAGAACACGAGCTCGTCGGCGCCCTGCTCGTAATAGTGGCGCGCCATCGCAACCGGATCGCCGATATCGGCGTTGCCGGCAAACTTCACACCCTTGGTCACCAGGCCGTTACGGACGTCGAGGCAGGGGATGATTCGCTTGGCGAGCATCAGAATTCGAGGCGGCAGAAGTTGTCGAGGAGCTTGAGGCCGGCGGCGCCGCTCTTTTCGAGATGGAACTGTGTCGCGATCACACGGCCGCTTGCGACCGCGGCGACGAACTTCACACCATAGTCCGACTCGGCAATCACAACATCCGGCTCCGCGGGAACTGGATAATAAGAATTCACGAAGTAGAAATGAGTATTGTCGGGCACGCCCGCGAAAATCGGATGCATGCGCGTCTGCCGCACGCGGTTCCATCCGATTTGCGGAACCTTGAGCGCACGCCCGTCGATCGACGCCGGGTAACGGGTCACGTGGCCCGCGATAACGCCGAGGCAATCGGCGCTGTCCTCTTCGCTGCGGTCGAACAGCACCTGGATCCCGATGCAGATGCCGAGAAACGGCTTGCCCGCCGCCGCGACATCGCGCCGGAGCACGTCGGCAAGCCCGAGCGCGCGCAGATTTTCCATCGTGGCGCCGGCAGCGCCGACGCCCGGCAGAATCACGCGCTCGGCGGCGCGGATTTTATCCGCGTCGTCGGTGATCTCGCATCGATGGCCGAGAAACTCCAGCGCGCGTTTGACGCTGGTCAAATTTCCGGCGCGGTAGTCGACGATTGCGATCATAGGCAGATCGATATTACCTGCCCGTCACGCATCACAGAAGCGGCCATCCAGGCGGCCACGAAGACACGAAGACACAAAGAAAAAATGAGCGGTCTTTCCTAATGGAAAGGCCCGCTTCTTATTCGTGTCTTAGTGTCTTTGTGGCCGGTTGGATTTAACTGAAAACGGGTTCGCGAACTTTGCGTGAAGCGTTGAATACAACCGCCGGCACGCGCACGCGGTCGTCGGATTCGTAGATCTCGCGAAGCTCAGGGAACTTTGCGTCGCCGCCCATCGTAAGAGCCGCCACCCTATCGTACAGCGCCAGATCGTCATCAGTAAGGGGAACTTCGGGCTCGCGCATCGAGCCCCACACGTCCCAAGGCAGCATCTCCATGCGGTTGAGCGACGCGAGATCGCGCAGCAGGTTCTGCGCGATAAACCACAACCCGCTTTCGTTGATGAAGGTAAGGCCGAATCGAGCAGGGTCGGCGCGGCCGGAGCGGCACATCCGCCATGCGTCGCCCGCGATCACAAAGCCGTCGCGCGGCACGTCGTGGGTATCGAAACCGATCCTGAAGGTCTTGCGCTGGATCTCGTCGAGTTGCGCATCAACCAGGATCCATCGCGCCTGCTCGGCGTTCCAGTACTCGCACACCCAATGATCCTCGAACTTGCCCGGCATGAAGTATCCACCGAAGCCGCATCGGGCACGCGCCGGAATGCCTTTTTCGCGCAGCATCGCGGATAGCATCACGGCAAAATGCCTGCACACCACCGCCATCCGTGCGCGCGGCTCGCGCGCCTGCGACAGCGGACGACCGTCGAGCGCGGCGATCCGCGCCAGCATCGCGGAGGTCGAACGCTGATTGCCCTCGTCGTAGCGCTCGGGCGAAAGTTTAAGACCGTAGGCGAAGGGCGCCAGGTCGCGATGTATCAGCACGCCCTGCACGACCTCGCACAGCGCCACGAGGCTGTCGGGCAGCGCGCGGAACTCGGCGGCGTGCGGACCCGGGGTGGTCATCGGTCCGTAGCTCCTAAAATATTCCAGCACCTGTTCCATGATTGCGCTCTCTTTCAAAAGAGTACGTATCCTCACGCGCTCGCGTGATTTGCGCAAGCGAGATACCGCTCGAGGTTCTCAAGAGACGCGATCCAATCAGGGATCGGCGCGTTTTCAGCCGCCGAGATTTCTTCGATTGCCGCGCACGCCTCGCCGACGGCATCCGCTTCCGTCGCGGCCACGCCAATCGAACCGGATCCGCGATCCGGACTGTCGACGAGCCAGTACCATGCGCGCTCGCCGTTCCAGACCTCGAAGCGAGTGCCCAGGTAATGACGACTACGCATGCGTCATCCTCCCAATCTTCCTGCGAACCTTTCTGGCTACGAAATACGAGAACGAACCCACGCACAGGATCACAAGCAGCGTCCGCAGATGAGCCGCAGCTGGAATCGAAATCCCGACGCCGGTTCCAAGCGCAACGTAAGCCGCGATACATACGGGACACTTCGGCAACAATGCCAGACCGGCGGTTGGAACGATCCATCCGGCGAAATCGCGGCATCGCCTGACGAAGGTAGCCGACTCGGCGATCGGCTCGCGTGCCTGATCGCTCGAATCGGCCCCGCAGCAACAATGAGCGCTCAATGGCGGTCTTCCTGAGGTTTGCCGTACTCGTCGTGGCGGCGTACCCAGTCCGTCAAGTTGTAGTTCGGTCCGTTCTCGTCGCGTCCCTTGGGCGTGATGTCGAGGTACATGTAGGTGCCAAGGCTCCGTTCGTCCCCGCGGGCGTAAGACGAATAGGTATGGAAGATATCGCCATTATCGTCCTTGAAGAAAACGCTGGTGCCCGGAAGTTCTTCGGTGGTGGCTTTGGTCATCTGGTAATTGTAGTAGACGTTGCCCTGCGCCATTTCCTCTTTCGTGAATGACACGTGATAGTCGTAGTTGAAGTCGTTGCTGTTGGAGGAAATCCAGTTGAAGCGCCATCCCATGCGCTTTTTGTAGGCTTCGATTTCGGCCAGCGGCGCGCGCGATACCGCGACGAATGAGACGTCGTGATGCGCGAGATGCAGGTTGGCGCCGTCAACGTGGTCGGCAAGGAACGAGCAGCCCGTGCATCCCGCCTTCCAGCCCGGACCGAGCATGAAATGATAGACGATTAACTGGCTGCGTCCATCGAACAAATCGGCGAGCGTCTTTTTGCCGTGCGCCGTGTCGAAGACGTATTGCTTTTCGACCTTGGTCCATGGCAACTCGCGGCGTTTGCTGTTCACGGCGTCGAGCGCGGCGGTGAGTTCCTTTTCCTTCTCGAGCAGTTGCTTACGCGCCGCGACCCACTGTTCCTGAGACACAATTGGATGCTGATTCATCGTTCGATCTCCTTTTTCGGATCTCTTTTGCATTGAGTTGATTCCTTCATGCCGTTGCCGCGTATGCCGCTAGCCGATCCAGCGCCTCGCCCCATCCGCGCACGTGGTCATCGCGGATCGCGACCGTCTCGAACACCGCATGATTCACGGTCAGCTTCGTCTTGCCTTCATGCTCGGCGAAGGTCACCGTCACCAGAGTCTCGTGACCGACGTTGCCGGCGATATCTTCGAAGGCGTAGGTGAAGACCAGCCGCTCGGGCGGCACGATTTCGCGAAAGATGCCGACCTGCCGATCCTCACGACCCTCCGGCGAGCGCATCGAAATGCGCCAGGCGCCGCCGGGCCGGAGATCCATCTCGCATAAGGTCACGGTGAATCCCTTGGGCCCCCACCAGCGCATCAGGTGCTCGCGATCGGTCCAGGCTTTGAAGACGAGACCGCGCGGAGCATCGAAAACGCGCGTGATATTGAGCGTCCTTTCAGATTCCCTGGCGATGCGATTTTCCGTGGCCATCGGATGTCTCCTCGATCACGCCTGCGCCAAGAGTTCTTCCAGACGATCGAGCGCGCCGTTCCATCCTGCGCGATGGCCATTGCGCGAAGAGACGGTTTGGAACACCCCCTGATGGAGAGTCAACCTGGTTTTTGCACCTTGGTCCTCGAAGGTGACGGTTAACAGCGTTTCGGCGTAAACAAGTTTGCCGTCCGCATCGTCCAGCATGCAGCTCCAAACGATTCGCTCCGGCTCGACGATCTCGCGAATCGTGCCGTACCACCAGTTGACCACGCCCTCGGGCGATTGCATGCGAAAGCGATAAGCGCCGCCCGGGCGGAAATCCATCTGGCTAACTGTCGTGCTGTAACCGCGCGGGCCCCACCACCGCGCCAGATGCTCGGGCTCGGTCCATGCTTTGAAGACGAGACTGCGCGGCGCATCGAAGATGCGCGTGATGACGAGCGCCCGTTCGGATGCTTCGGCAGCGATTTGATTTTCCGTGGCCATGAGACATTTCCTCGATCACGCTTGCGCAAGGAGTTCTTCCAAACGATCGAGCGTGCTGGTCCATCCGCCGCGATGCATGTCGCGCGCGGTGACCGACTCGAATACCGCCTGGCGAAGAGTCAGCTTGGTCTTTGCGCCGTGGTCCTCGAAGGTGACGGTGAGGAGAGTTTCGGGGCGGATCGGATTTCCGGCGGCATCGGCCCACGCGTAGGTCTGTACGATTCGCTCGAACTCGACGATTTCGCGAAAGACTCCCTGCTGCCAATGATCACCGCCCTCGGGATCGCGCATGTAGAAGCGATACGAGCCGCCGGGCCTCGCGTCCATTTTGATGATCTTGCCGGTGAATCCTTTTGGACCGAGCCATTTGACCATCTGCTCGGGATCGGCCCACGCGTTGTAAACCACTTTGCGCGGCGCATCGAAGATGCGCGTGATAACCAGCTCGCGTTCCGCCGGAATCGCGGCGGCGTTACTTGTTGCGGCCATTTCGATGCTCCTTTTTCCGAATCTGCTTTTTCAGTTGGGGATTTTGTATTTCGCGCAGATAGTCTTCCAGGCGATCGAAACTCTCTTCCCAGAAACGGCGATAGGTCTCGATCCAATCCGATGCCTGCTTGAGCGGACCGGCTTCGAGCCGGCACGGACGCCACTGCGCCTCGCGTCCACGCGCGATCAGTCCGGCGCGCTCGAGCACCTTCAGATGCTTCGACACGGCGGGAAGGCTCATCTTGAACGGGACGGCCAACTCCGTGACCGAAATCTCGCCGGAGGCCAGGCGGGCGAGAATCGCGCGGCGAGTCGGATCGGCCAGTGCGGCAAAGGTCGTGCTGAGATCAGGCGTCATTTGGCTTCAGCCGTTGAAGTATTAAACCAGGCAGTTAAATAACTGATAGGTTAAGTACCGCGCCGACGATGATTTGTCAAGTACCGCGGATCGACGCTTGTCGTTCCCGTGCGTGGCGGCCGCGTGATCTGTAATGACCGGCGAGACGCCGGTCCTACGGAAAAAACGCCTAATGCCAGTAGGACCGCCGTCTCGGCGGCCTCTCTCCTGCGGAGAGGGAATGAAAGCGAGACGTTGCAGCGAGCGCTGGGGTTACAACTCGGCGCGGATATCCTGGGTCTCCGACAGCACGCGCACCTTCACGTGATGGTCGCTATCGGCGAGCGAGCCCCAGTGCATCGCGAAATTTTCGAGCTGGATGTCGGAATTGAAGCGCGCTGAAACACCCATGACGACTTCTTCCGCGCCCAGCACGTACGCCACTCGCGCGATCGCATAGACCTGATCGTTCGAGACTGCGACCAGCGGAGTCACTGCGCGGCCATGGTCTTCGCATACCTTGACAACTCGGCTGAACAGCTTCTGCTCGGAGTCGGTGAAGATCTCGCCGCCGTCGCTCGAGGCGAGGCCTTTTTCGCTGCGCACCGTGACGGCGATCAGTTCGGCGCTGTCGCGCTCGGAAAGGTAGCGATGCAGGTGCGCGAGATTCAGCGGATCGCGAATCGCAATGATCCGCTTGATCGGAGCGTTCAGGTTAAGGTGCGCCGCGTCGAGATGCTCTTCATCGACCATCTCGAGGTTGAACTTCTCCGGCTCCTCGCCGTAGGCATGCTCGACCTGTCCGTTGAGTTTCTGCGAGATCTCGAAGACCACGAACAGCCCGACGGTGAACGAGATTCCAGCGATCGTCGCGACCTCTTTGGTGAACAGGTTCACCACCGCGGTCATGAACAGCACGAGAAACGTCAGCGCGAGGCCCAGCGGAAAATCCTGGCCGCCGGGACGGAAAAATTTTAGATTCAGCGGCACCCGCCAAAGCCGCTTGTACTTATGCTTGTAGCGCAGCACCAGCACCGAGAGCGTCTTGAAAACGAAGCTCCAGATAACACCGAACGCATACGCCTCGCCGAGGACGTACATATCGCCCTTGGAAAGGATGATGGTCGCGATCTGCAGAAGCGCGACCATATTTACGATTCGGTAATTGGTGCCGAATTTTCGATGCGGATGGCGAAACCAGTCGAGCAGCACTCCGTCTTCGGCAACCCGGGTCAGCACTCCGACTGAACCGACGATCGCAGTGTTCACCGCGCCCGCGAGGATCAGGAATCCCACGAACACCACGAACGCGCGCAACGCGAGGCGCAGCCAAAGCGGCCCAACCACGTACATCGCAAGGCCGCCGATCAGGTCGTCGCCATAAAGCGGCATCCGCACGCTGTCCGGAATGATCATCACGGCGAAGAACGAAATCAGCGATGTCAGAAGCAGGCTGTAGATGAAGATGATGAAGCCGGTGCGAAGCAGGTTCTTTAACTTGGGCGCTTGGATCTCGCGATTGATCTGCGCCAGCGATTCCTCTCCCGACATCGCGAGAATCGAATGGCCGAAGGCGATCACGATTCCGAATGCTCCAAAAGTCCGCGCCGCCGGCGTATGCGCGAGCCATCCGAGCGAGCTGTCGGGAAAATTCAGATGCAGCGGCGGCATATGAAAGCCGCGGAGATACAGCGTCAGCCCGCACCATCCGATCATCATCACCGCCATCACGGTGGTGACCTGCATGATGCGCATTGCTTTGCCGCTCGATTCCTCGATCCCGAGGATGTTCTGCCACCAGAAATAGACCGTGCATCCGATCGCGAACAGCGCGGCGGTGAAGTCGGGCGGCAGCGTTACCGTAAGATGCCCGAGCTTCAGGATTTCGTTGATCAACCCGACCAGGTACTGTCCGGCGGACACACCGCTGGTCGGCCCGGTGAGTATGTAGTCGAACATCAGGGCGGAGACGCTGAGCTTGGCCAGCGTCGAGCCCATCGCTTCTTTCACGACGCGGTACACGCCGCCGCGCGTGAACATCGAACACGACTCGACGTAGACCGCGCGCACCGCGTACGAAAACAGCATCACCGCCAGGATGAAATATGGCGCCGACTTGCCGACCGCGCCCTCGACGATTCCGCCGATGTAATACGCGGTCGAGGCGAGGTCGCAGAGCACGACTGCCGACGCTCGCCAGAACGAAATGAAGGCGAGCATCCCGGTGGTGACGACAATCGCGCGGGTTTGTTTTTTCGAACCTGGCGCCGCCGAAATTTCGCCGATGACGTTAGGTCCTTTGATAGTCGCAGCCAAACAATCCTCTCTCGGAGCCGAATGCAGATCGGTGCCTCGGGCCTCGCAATGGGATGCAATTCGCAGTCCCCGCGAAAAATCCCGCAAATACATCGTGTCTTGAACGCCTTTATTTGCATTCGGCACGAGGATGCTTGAGTTTCATTCGTGCATTTTGCAATGAACGGGCGGCACGATGCTGACACTTCGCCCGGCAGGCGCGTACAATACCGCCATGCCGCCGCGAGCTGTCCGGATCTCTTCGGGCCACGCCGATCTCGCGTGCTTTCAGCCTTGAAGATCGCACTCGCATTTATCGTCGGAGCTATAGCTGCGGCCCTATGGTCGCTCGTGCGGACGCGCCGGCATATTCGGGACCTCGCGACCGCGATCGATACCGCGGCATCGCGTGATTACAAAGCGCGGGTGGCGGAGCTGGATCACGAGCGGTCGAAGATCGATGCAATAATCGAGAGCGTTGAGGACGGCCTCATCGTGCTCGACCGTTCGCGCGCGATCGTCCATATCAATGAAGTCGCCGCCGCGATCCTGGTGCTCGACGCAGCGTCCGGCGTGGTCCTCGACGACTTGGCCGCACACAATCCGCACGTCGCGCGCCTACTTGCCGCGCAGCGCAATTCAGCCAGCGGACTCGACGCCCCCACGGAGTTCAAGGTCTTCCTGCGCGGTCGCGATCACACCTACATCAGCCGCGAGCTCCAGTGGACCGGACGCTCGATGGAACCGCTCGGGACCATTCTGCTGCTCCAGGACGTGACCTTTATCCGCGATCAGGAACGCCAACGCACCAATCTCATCGCGACCCTCTCGCATGAGCTCAAGACTCCGCTGACCTCGCTCGCGCTCGGTGCGGAGCTGATGACGGAATCGGCGCGCGCCGACGCAACTGACCGCCAGCGCGAGCTGCTCGAGACGATCCGCAACGATATCGGCCGGCTGACTACTATCGCGAATAACCTGCTCGACGCCTCGCGCACCAGCGTCGCGCGGATCGGCGTCGAGCGCAGGGCGATCCTGCTTGACCACGTAATCGGAGAGGTATGCCGTCCGCTCGCTCTCCAGGCCGAGGAAAAAAGCATTACGCTCGAAGTTCTGGCGTCCGGCGCGCCGATTCCGATTTGGGGTGATCCGATCAAGCTGCCCTGGGTAATCACCAACCTGGTTGGAAACTCGCTGCGCTACACTCCGGCCGGCGGACGAATCACGATCGAGCTCAGGCGCGAGGGACAAATCGCGCGCACGATTGTCACCGACACCGGCAAAGGAATCGCACCCGAGCTGATGCCGCGAATCTTCGAGCCCTACGCGCAGTTTCCGGGCACCGGCACCGCAATGGGCTCGGCGGGACTCGGGTTGTATATCGCCAAGGAGATTGTCGAAGCGCACAACGGACGCATCTTCGCGCGTAGCGGCGACGGACACGGTACGATGTTCACGATCGAGATACCAATTCGGGAGGAAGCGCTTGGCCAGGATCCTGGTCGTTGACGACGACCGCAATATACGCCGGATGCTAGCTGCGAGCCTCGAGGGCGCAGGCCATCGCGTAACCGAAGCCGAAAGCGCCGAGCGCGCGCTCGAAGTGCTCGCGCCGAGCGAAGCCGAGATCGTGATCAGCGACGTTCGGATGGCGGGGCTCGGCGGATTCAAGTTGCTGCAATCGATCAAGCAGCAGAATCCCGCAGTGCAGGTTGTGATGATGACCGCGTATGGCTCGATTCCCGACGCGGTCGAGGCGATGCGCTTTGGCGCGTACGACTATCTGCCCAAGCCGTTCACCGCTGAGCATATTCGCCGCGTGGTTGCACGCGCGCTAGAGGTGCAGAGCCTGCGCGCCGAGAATCGCCGCCTGCGCGCGGAAGTCGAACGTCTCTCGAGTCCGGAGAGCTTCCAGACGCTCAGCGCGCATAGCCGCAAACTGGCCGAGACTGCGGCGCAGGTCGCAGGCAGCGACGCGACGATTCTGCTGAGCGGCGAAAGCGGCACCGGCAAGAGCCTGCTCGCGAGCCATATCCATCGCACCAGCCCGAGAAGCGCCGGGCCGTTCGTGCAGGTCGCATGCACGACGCTGAGCGAGCATCTGCTCGAAAGCGAGCTCTTCGGCCACGTGCGCGGCGCGTTCACCGGCGCGATCAAGGACAAACCCGGCCGACTCGAAGCAGCCGAGGGCGGATCGGTGCTGCTCGACGAGATCGGCGATCTGTCGCCGGCAGTGCAATCGAAGCTCCTGCGCTTTCTGCAGGAGAAGACCTTCGAGCGGGTCGGCGGCGCCAACACGATCACCGTCAACGTCCGGATTATCGCGGCGACCAACCAGGACCTCGAGCAATTGGTGCATCAGAAGCGCTTCCGCGAGGATCTGTATTATCGCCTCAACGTGATCGAGCTGCACGTGCCGCCGCTGCGTGACCGTCCGGGCGAGATTCCGCGCCTGGCGGCGCATTTTGCCGCGCAGGCCGCGCTGCGGCATCACAAAGCTCCCCTCGCGCTCGCGCCGGAAGCGGTGCGCGCGCTGTCGGCTTATTCATGGCCGGGCAACGTGCGCGAATTGCGCAACGTGATCGAGCGGGCGGTGGTCTTAAGCCGCGGCGAAACGATCGCGCTCGGCGATCTGCCCGATCGCCTCCTGGCTGGCCCGGGAAAGACCGACCAGAGCAAAACCCTGGAGGAGCTCGAGCGCCGCCATATCGAGTCGGTGCTCGAACAGGCTGTGACTCTCGAAGAAGCCGCCGACATGCTGGGTATCAACGTGGCGACGCTGTGGCGCAAGCGCAGAAAATACGGCCTCGACTAAAAAAACGCCGGCGCAGCCCGATGGCACGCCGGCGTTTTTCGGTGAAACTGCAATCGCTATTTCTTAAGACCCTCGCTCAGTCGCGTCTTGGCTTTCACGCAATCGCCAAGCGACGTGAGCGGCCCCGGCCAATCCTGCGAAACGCAATCAGGCAGCGCCGCCATCTGCTCGCTCGAATAGCCGCGCGCGGAGAGATCCTTCTGGAGACACTCCGAATGCGGCGCGTTCTTGCCCGCTACTCCGGCCGCGTCGTCAGCGGCCTCCAGAAACAGAGCGCGGCGCAGCGCCATCTGCACCGTCTGATCGGCGCTCTTGCTGATCACTCCCGCGATATTGCTCGACGCCCCGCAGGTGCCGACCGAATCGATAAACGCCTCTTCGAGACCGGTGCTCGACAAATCCTTAGCCGATCCGATACCCATCGCGGCCAGCACAAACACCGCGGAAATAAGACCGATAGCCACTCGCTTCATAGACCCTCCTGCTCGATTGCGCCGGCCACCATAGCCGAACCGTTGTCCCCTCCAATGGTTTTAGGGCCGGCCCGGTGGAATGTCCAGTGACTTAAATTCGTGCGCTCGACCGCAATGCGGGAACCTACAATGCTCTTGACGCGGCGCGGCGCATGATGGAACTGTCGCATCTCTGTCTGAAAGGAATTGACTATGGCAAAAATCGCACTAGCTTTCTCGACTCTTCCCGACTCTCCGCCAGCTACGCTCATCGAATGGTCCAAAGCCGCCGAAGACGCGGGCCTGGCGGGAGTATTCATGACCGAAGCGGGCAACGATGCGCTGGCGTGCTCGCTCGCACTCGGGATGCATACCAAGCGCATCATGCTGGGCACCGCGATCAGCAATATCTATTTCCGCCATCCCGCGCTGCTCGCCAACGAAGCCGCCGCGGTGCAGGAGTTCACCGGAGGACGCTTCATCCTCGGCCTCGGCACGGGGCATCGCGAGATGAACACGATCCTGAAGATCGACATGGGCGACCCGATGACGCGGATGCGCGAGACTGTCGCCGCGATCCGCAAACCTCTCGACGGCGGCACCACCGGCCCGCGCGTGACAAAGAAATTGCCGATTTATCTTGCGGGCGTGTCCAAGCCGATGGTGAAGCTCGCGGGCGAGATCGCCGACGGCGTGATCTTTAATTTCTTTCCGCCCAAACGCGTGACCCAGGCGCTCGGCGAACTGGCCGAAGGCGCGAAAAAAGCCAGCCGCGATCCCAAGGCGATCGAGCCGACGCTCTTTGCAACCGCGTTTATCTCCGACGACCTCGAAGCCGCCCGCCGTCCCGCGCGCAAGCTGCTCTCGCGATACGGCGCGCTGACCTATTACGGCAACATGATCGCGCGCTCCGGCTTCGACAAAGAGGTCACGGCAATCCGCGCGGCGGGCCGCGACGGCGACGCCGCGATGAAAGCCGTCAGCGACGAGATGATCGATGCAACGCTGCTGGTCGGCTCCGAAGCGCGTGTGCGCGAGAAGCTCCAGGCGCTGGTCGCACCGGGAATCGGCACCGCGATTGTATTCACGAACCCAGTCAATGAAGACCGCTCGAGCGCCGTGCGTCGAACGATTCGCGCGCTCGGGAATTTCTAGAACAGAGCAGGCGGCCACAAAGACACGAAGACACTAAGAAGAAAAAGCGGATGCGGTGTTCCCGAAGGAACGCTCCATCCAGATTTCTTCGTGTCTTTGTGGCCGCTTGAGTTTTTTTACGCCGCGGCCCGCAGCTTTCCCAAAAAGCCGACGATTCGTTTGTAGTTGACGCCGAAGTCGCCGATCCCGTCGCGCGATTTCGAGCGCATCTCGACCAGGCTGCCGCCGCCATCGCCGGGACGCACCTGGATTACGAAATCGTCCTGAAAATGGAACAGGGCCGAGGTGCTGACACCTTCGATCGTCATCGTCGCCGGATCGGCGCTGGTAATCGTCCAAGTCGGCATCGACGCCGCGAGATTCTTCACGCGATCGTACGCCGCCGCCGGCGGATCACCGAGATGCAGCGGCGCAAGCGGAGGATAGCCGGACTGCTGCTTGGCCATGTATTTCGCCGCATCGTACTTGAGGTCACGATTTCGGTTGGCGGGAAATTGCTGCGCGTGCGTGAACTCGGGCGGATTGGCGAAGTCAGTCGTGATGTCGTTGATTCCGGGATATTTCATTCCCGCAAGGATCATCACCGCGACCGGCACCAGGACGATCAGCGACATGATCAGGCCGACGTTCGCTCGCGGACGCAGCGCGGCGCGCTCGGGCGCCCGCGTGCGGATAACCGCAAAAATTCCGACGATCGTCCCGATAATCGAGATCAACGTGCCCCAGATCATCGCGGTCGTGAAGCCGACGAACGGCGCGACCAGGTTGAAATGAGCGCCGAGGATTCCCGCCAGAAACAGAACGATCGCGATCATCCCGTCATAGAAGGCCAGCCACGGTGCAATCATCCGCGATCTCCCAGCTTGAGGTTTTTCGGCCGGTCGAGATTGATGCCGGCTGACGGTTTGATTCCCCGCACCACGAACTGCGGCAGCACGAAAAAGAATCTGCCGCTCGCAACCGCCTGATCCACCGACTCGAGCCATCGCGCAACTTCCGTTTCACTCACGCGCCCAGAGTCACGCGCATAGCGCGCGATACTCGCCTTCAGCATCGGGAGCGAGCGTCCCGCGGTGTCGGCGCCCGCCAGAACCTCGGCCTTGACCTCGCCGAGCCCGGCCGCGCGAAACATCCCGAATAGCCGCCGCCCGATCTTCGGCTCCTTGATCGCGATCGACTTGCTCGCCGCGAGCACGCGCTCGGTCAGCCCGCTCGCTTCCGGACCGAGATCGAGCGCGAGCATATCCCAATCGCTATCCACCGCGACGACAATCCCGCCCGGCTTGGCAACTCGCGCCATCTCGGTGACGGTAGTTGGCGCCGAATCGACATACTCGAGGACATTTTTGCAGAACACGCGATCGAATGATCGCTCGGGAAATGGTAGCGGCGGGAACCCGCTATGGACGAACTCGACATTTGCCTTCTGTTCACGTGCGCGAGCTCCCGCCCGCGCGACGAACTCAGCGTTGATGTCTACGCCCGTCACCTTTCCCGAAGGCCCCACGCGACGCGCGAGTTCGAGCGTCGTATGCCCCGGACCCGATCCAACATCGAGCACGCTAAGCCCGGCGCGCAATTCCAGCGGGCGCAGAATCGGTTCCATCGCGGGATGAAACGCGAGTATCTGGTCGTACGCCGCGTGGCGCTCAGGATCGATCTCGATCCAATGCTGCTTGTAATAAGGTTCCGGCATCGTGCTTCCCGCGCAAACCGTTATCTCACTACCACGCGTAATTCAAAGCGCCGCTAATGAGCGAGCAGCTCAGCGAGGCCGTCCTCGATCGACACGCGCGGCGTCCATCCCAGGAGGCGCCCAGCCAGCGATCGATCCGCCAGCGTGTCGTGCATGTCTCCGGGACGCCCGGAAGCGTGCACGATAGGGCCGCCGAAGATCTTGGCGATTTGATTGATGCTCACGTTGTGGCCGAAGCCGACATTGATCGGCCGTCCGTCGGCAACCTCCGCGTCCGTCGCATCCATGGCAAGAATATTCGCCGCCACGATATCACGCACGTGGGTGAAGTCTCGTGTTTGCTCGCCGTCGCCGTGAATCTCGAGCGGACGGCCCTCGCGCCGCGCGCGCATGAACGCCGCGATCGCGAGCATATAGGCGCCCTCTTCCGCCATCCGCGGACCATAGACTGCGAAGTAGCGCAGCACTACAGCCTGGACGTCGTAAAGGCGATGGAACATCCGCGCGTACTCCTCGCCGGCAAATTTTTGCAGTGCGTACGGGCTTCGCGGATTCGGCGCCATCGTCTCGACCAGCGGCAAGCGGTCCTGATTTCCATAAACCGACGACGAGCCGGAATAGACGAAGCGGCGAATCTTCGCCTCGCGCACCGCCATCAGCACGTTCAGCGTGCCGACCACGTTGGCCATGTGTGTCTCGACCGGTTTGGCGATCGAGAGCGGAATCCGCGGCAGCGCAGCGGTGTGGAACACGCAATCGACATCTTCGGTGAACGCGGACGCGATCGCGTCGGCGTCGCAGATGTCGGCCTCGATCAGCTCGGCGCGAGGATTCACGCGCTCGCGGCTCCCGGTCGCAAAATTATCGATGACGCGGACGCGAAATCCGCAATCGACCAGAGCGTCCGCCAGATGCGAGCCGATAAACCCGCCGCCTCCGGTCACGATCACGAGCCGCGCTCGATTTGCTGCTGGCATTATCGAACTCCGGCGCGAGCGCGTGCGCGTCGATAGCGCGCCAGTAAGCCAAATTGAATGGGGATCACCGCTAAGATACGCTTAAGCTTCACTTGGTTTGACCATCGGGTTTCTAACAATGGCCACTGACGCAAACAGGATCAAGCTGCTGAAAGACTTGCTCGCCGAGCGAATTCTCGTGCTCGACGGCGCGTTCGGCACCTTCATCCTGGGGCATCAGCTTTCGGCTGAAGATTACGGCGGCGCAAGCCTCGAGGGATGCAACGAAAACGTCGTTCGCACCCGGCCCGATCTCATCCGCGCGATGCATTCCGGATTCCTCGAAGCCGGCGCAGATATCGTCGAGACTGCGAGCTTCGGCTCGACGCGAATCGTGCTCGCGGAATATGGGCTCGAAGCCGACGCGTTCGAGCTCAACCGAATCGCCGCCGCACTCGCGCGCGAACAGGCCGACAAATTCAGCACGCCCGAAAAGCCGCGCTTCGTCGCCGGCTCGATGGGTCCGACGACCAAGAGCCTGTCGGTCACCGGCGGCGTCACGTTTGATCAACTCGCCGAGGCGTACGCGGAGCAGGCGCTCGGACTCATCGAAGGCGGCGCGGACCTTCTGCTGCTCGAGACCGTGCAGGACACGCTCAACGTCAAGGCGGGGCTGGTTGGAATCGATCGCGCGATCCAAAAATCCGGCGCGACGGCCGGCGTCGCGGTGTCGGGCACGATCGAGACGATGGGCACGCTGCTCTGCGGACAGGATATCGAGGCGTTCTACATCTCGCTCGCGCATCGCGATCTGCTGTGGATGGGACTCAACTGCGCGACCGGTCCCGATTTCATGACCGATCATCTGCGAACTTTGTCGCAGATCGCGCGCTTCAACGTCGCATGCGTTCCGAACGCCGGCCTGCCCGATGAGGAAGGACATTATAACGAGACCGCCGAGATGCTCGCCGCGAAGGTCGGCCGTTTTGCGCAAAACGGATGGGTAAATCTGGTCGGCGGATGCTGCGGCACGACGGAGGAGCACATCCGGCTGTTGGCGCAAGCGGTCGCAGGATTGAAGCCGCGCGTGATTCCGACCGTCAAGCGCACGGCGGTATCGGGAATCGAGGCGCTCGTGATCGATCAGGACACGCGCCCGGTTATCATAGGCGAGCGGACTAACGTGCTCGGCAGCCGCAAATTCAAGCGGCTCATCGCCGAAAACAAATTCGAGGAAGCCGCCGAAATCGGCCGCGCGCAGGTGCGCCGCGGCGCGCATATCGTGGACGTCAACCTGCAGGACCCTGATCGCGAGGAAATTCCCGAACGTCGTCCGCTTTCTCGAAATCGAAGTCAAAAAAGTCAAAGCGCCGATCATGATCGACTCGACCGACTGGCACGTGGTTGAGGAGGCGCTCAAGCGCACTGCTGGCAAGTCGCTGATCAATTCGATCAACCTCGAAGACGGCGAGCATTCCGAGCGCTTCCAGGCCGTCATCCGGCTGGCGAAGACTTTCGGCGCGGCGATCATCGTCGGAACTATCGACGAGGATAAGAAGCAGGCGCAGGCGATCACGCGCGAGCGCAAACTCGCAATCGCGGAGCGCTCCTACAAGCTGCTTACTGAAAAATACGGCATCGAGCCCGAGGACATCATCTTCGATCCGCTGACTTTCCCGATCGCGACCGGCGACACGAATTATATCGGCGCGGGCGTCGAGCTGATCGAGGGCATCAAGCTGATAAAGGCCGCGCTGCCGCGCACCAAGACCGTGCTTGGCATCTCGAACGTCTCGTTCGGACTCCCTCCCGCCGGGCGCGAAGTTCTGAACGCCGTGATGCTCCATCACTGCATCGAGGCCGGGCTCGACCTCGCGATGGTCAACACTGAAAAGCTGCCGCGCTACCCGTCGATTCCAGAAGAGGAAAAGAAGCTCGCCGACGATCTGATCTGGTGGCGCGGCGAAGATCCGATCGCCGCGTACGCCGCCCATTTCCGCGAGCGCAAGAGCGGGGTCGAAAAAGAGAATCGCAAGGATCTTCCGCTCCTGGAGCGGCTGCCCCGCTATATCCTTGAAGGCTCGAAAGAAGGCTTGACCGAAGACCTCGACGAGCTGCTCGCCACGACGGGCGCGCTCGACATCATCAACGGACCGCTGATGAAGGGGATGGACGAAGTCGGGCGGCTGTTCAACGCCAACCAGATGATCGTCGCCGAGGTGCTGCAATCGGCCGAGGCGATGAAGGCCGCGGTCGCGCATCTCGAGCCGCACATGGAGAAGAGTGAGAGCTCGAATCGCGGCAAGATTATCCTGGCGACAGTCAAGGGCGACGTTCACGACATCGGCAAGAACCTGGTCGAGATCATCCTCTCGAACAACGGCTACCGGGTGATCAATCTCGGCATCAAGGTGCCGCCCGAGGATCTGATCAAGGCGTTCCGGCAGCATCAGCCCGACGCGATTGGATTGTCGGGCCTGCTGGTGAAGTCGGCACAGATGATGGTGATCACGGCGCAGGATTTGAAGAGCGCGGGAATCGATTGCCCGATCCTTGTGGGAGGCGCGGCATTATCGAACCGCTTCACCCGAATCAAAATCGCGCCCGAATATCCGGGACTGGTCGCATATGCGAACGACGCGATGTCGGGGCTGGCGCTCGCCAACCAGATTATGGATTACGAGCGGCGCGAGACGCTGAGGCTACGACTCGAAGAGGATTCCGCGAAAATGATCGCGTCGGCGCCCAAGCCGACCAACGGCGCGGTCAAAAATCCGACGGCGAAATCGTCGGTGCGGCGCGATATCGACATCCCTGTGCCGCCCGACCTCAAAACGCACGTGCTGCGCGGCTACGACCTGAATGAGATCTTTCAGTACATCAATCCTGCGATGCTCTACACCAAGCACCTCGGATTGCGCGACGCGGAGCGCGCGCTTGCAGAGGGAAACGCCAAGGCACTCGAGCTCAAGGCGGCGATCGAAGAAGTACAGGAGCTGATGCTTGCGCGCGACGACATAAAAGCGAGCGCGATTTTCCGCTTCTTCCGCGCGCAGTCGGACGGCGATCGTTCGGTGATGTTTCTGTCGCCCGACGGCAAGACTGAACTCGGCCGGTTTCGCTTTGGCCGCCAAAGCACGCCGCCATTCCTATGCCTGGCGGATTATGTTGCGCCAAGGGAATCGGGCCGCACCGATTATCTTTGTCTCTCAATCGTGACGATCGGACCCGGCGTGCGCGCGCTTGCCGACCGATGGAAAAATGACGGCGACTATCTGCGTTCCCTCATTCTCCAGGTGCTTGCCAACGAGGGCGCGGAGGCTTTCGCTGAATTGATGCATTTGAAGATTCGCCAGATGTGGGGCATCGGCGATCCACCGGGTCTGAAGAAAAAGGATCTGTTCCAGTCTCACTATCGAGGCAAGCGCTATTCGTTCGGATACCCCGCGTGCCCACGGATGGAGGATCAAACGCAGCTTTTCGCTCTGCTCGAAGTGGATCGCAATGATATCGGTGTAAAGCTGACCGAAGGCTTCATGATGGATCCGGAAAGTTCGACCAGCGCGATCGTATTCCATCATCCCGAGTGCAAATACTTCAACTTGTCGTCCGATGACGCCGAGCGGCTCGAAGCCGAATTCGCGCCCGCACCCGCCTAATTTTCTGGAAATGCCGTCTGATCCCTCGCTCTGAAGAGGCTGTCGATAAAATGGCGGGTTCTTACCCGTCATCCTGAAC
The DNA here is from genome assembly GCA_963801665.1 of uncultured delta proteobacterium. Classification (GTDB taxonomy): domain Bacteria; phylum Desulfobacterota; class Binatia; order Binatales; family Binataceae; genus JBARDN01. The sequence continues at coordinate 839,359 of CAWDFL010000001.1, forward strand.
GAAGGCTGCCGGAGTGAAGGATCTCCGCGAAGCGATTAGTGCGAATAGCCCGCAATGATTGCACTAATCGCTTCGCGGAGATCCTTCGCCTGCGGCTCAGGATGACATCCTGGGGCATTTGCGAGAAAATCGACAGCCTCCTTGGACAAGGAGAGGTTATTTTGTTGCGCAGCGAACGGGTTATGCAAAGCTCTCCGGAGGGAGAGGGTATCAGCGCATACAAAGACCGGAAGGGAAAAGAAACGCGCGTGAAGCTGGCTCATCTTCACGCGCGTCGGGTAGTCCGGAAATTCAGCGAGAAAAATTATTTCGCCGGCGCGCTGCTGCGCGCGGCTCCGTTCATCGCGCTTCCACCCATTGCGCGCAGCTCAATCGGCGCGGATTTTCCTCGGACCTCGCCGTGCTGCGGCTCGTAGCTCTCGCATCGAATCATCACCTCGCGATCGCGCGGACCATCAAGCTCGACCATGAACACGCGCTGCCAGGTTCCGAGCGCGAGCCGCCCGTCCATCACCGGAATGTGCTCACTGGTGGATAGCAGCAGATGCATCAGATGCGAATGCGCGTTGGGATGCTCATCGGGCGCGATGGGCGGTTTGCGGCGCGCCATGTCGTTGTGATGGTACCCAGCGTCGGCGGGGCACAGCCGCGCGAGCATCGTCTTGAAATCCTGGATCAGCAGTTCTTCAGCTTCGTTGATTTTGATCGCTGCGGTGGTGTGGCGCGAGAAAACTGTCACGTGCCCGCTGTCGCATCCGTGCTCGGACAGGTGTGCGTTAATTATGTCGGTCAGATCGATGAACTGGATCGGTTCGACGGTTCGAATCTGCACGATCGCGTCGGAAAGCGAGACGGAATGCCGGCTCTTGAAACCGCGAGGCTTCGTAACGATTCGTGCGAGTGGTCGGCTGTAACCCATAGTGGCTCCTCAGAACTCTCAGTGCGCAAGACTCTATCCCTTCGATCGTATGCGCACGGGGCTACAGTGGGCAATGTTTTATCTCCGATCTGACCGACTAACCGCCGTTCGGTCAGTCGGTCAAGCGGCACATTGAATTGAGAGTGATATTTGCTTGCAAAGCGGCGCAACTTCGTTGCGCTTCGTGCGTCATCGTGTGGCGCGGCTCATTATCGCACGCGCGGAGGGACTACGCCTGGGAAGATTTTAGCTCGCGGCGAGCGAGTTCCAGATCGGCATCCACCATCATCGCGGTGAGTTCCGCAAAACCGACGCGAGGCGCCCATTCGAGCGTGCGGCGCGCCTTGGAAGAGTCGCCAATCAAAATGTCAACTTCCGACGGGCGGAAAAAACGCGGATCGATCTCGACGTACTTTTTCCAATCGAGGCTCAGCCGATCGAACGCGAGCTCGAGAAATTCCTGCACCGGATGGGTTTCGCCGGTCGCTATCACGTAGTCATCGGGACGCTCCTGCTGGAGCATCATCCACATCGCCTCGACGTAGTCGCCGGCAAACCCCCAGTCGCGTTTTGCTTCGAGGTTGCCGAGCGCGAGCCGCGACTGCATCCCCAGCTTGATCCTTCCGGCGCTGCGCGTGATTTTGCGGGTCACGAAATTTTCGCCGCGGCGCGGAGATTCGTGGTTGAACAAGATTCCGTTGCACGCAAACAGTCCGTAAGCCTCGCGGTAATTGACCGTCTGCTCGTGCGCATAAACCTTGGCGCAAGCGTATGGGCTGCGCGGATGAAAGGGAGTGGTCTCGCGCTGCGGAATCTCCGAGACCTTGCCGAACATCTCGGAGGACCCCGCCTGGTACAGCCGCGCCGAGCGGCCGTGGCGATGGTTGTGATCGCGCAGCGCCTCGAGCAGGCGCAGCGTGCCTAGCCCGACCACGTCGGCAGTGTACTCGGGCTGGTCGAACGAGATCCGCACGTGCGATTGCGCGGCCAGATTATAAACCTCGTCGGGACGGACCTGCTCGATGATGCGGCGCAGCCCAGTGCCGTCGCCCAGGTCACCGTAATGCAGTTGCAGGCCGTCGGAGCCGGGGGTGAAGCCCTTGCGCAGATGGTCGATGCGGCCGGTCGCAAAGCTCGAGGTGCGCCGGACGATTCCGTGCACCTGGTAACCCTTGGTGAGAAGCAGCTCGGCCAGGTAGGAACCGTCCTGTCCTGTGACGCCGGTGATCAGAGCGACTTTCGCCATGCTGGCTCCATAAGGTGATGACCGACGTGCGCCGCGAAGGAACGCGGCAGCGGCTCCTCAATCCCCGCGCACCAGACGATGCGAATCGCTGTCGAAGTGCTGAGTCGAGAATTCGTACAGCTCGGCGTCCTCGATCGCCTCCATCTGATGCACCAGCCCGATGGGTACGTCCATGCATTCGCCCGCTTCGAGGACAAATTCCTCCAGGGTTTCCGATTCAGGCGATTCCTTGACGCGGATTTTGAGCCTGCCGGCGCGCAGATAAAACGATTCGGTCTTGATTTTGTGAAAGTGCAGCGAACACCGCTTGCCCTTTTTTATTTCGAGAATCTTACCGCAATATCTGTCGTTGTTCGCGATCCAGACCTCGCGGCCCCAGCCTTTCGGCTCGATATGTACTGGCTTGCGTGCTCGATTCATAGACAGTTTACTCCCCACAAATAAATCCCCATGACCGCAGAATTATGACATGCGGCCCGAGGCGATTCATCATCACGCCCGACCGTCGCCTGAACGCGATTGCGCACTTTAGGCTGGCGGCCTGCCATCAAGCGTCAAACGCCGTTATGTTCTTATTAGAGGGTTTCCGGGATTGGGGCGGGTCGCCACCAAAGCTCGAAGGGCAATATCGCGAACATAGCAAAAAGCCCGAGAGGCCCCAAAATTGGAATCGTCATTGCTATAGCATCAATCGTTTGATGATTTGGATGAGGATTTATTGTAGGCCAAGTAACGGCGATCAGGATCGTACTGATTATCAGGGAAGAGCACCATCCTACGGAGTCGCGGCGGTCGCTGCGGTTTAACATCGACGCGAAGGCAGCGAGAGCGGGAATTAAGAACACATAGTGATGAAACCACGAGACCGGCGCGATCAGGAACGTGACCGTGAGTATCATGCCAAATCCGAGATCATAGAACTCTCGTCGTGGTCTGCGGCGAAACGTCCAGCAGACGGCGGCCGTGAATCCGAGCACAGCCGCCTGTACGTATGGACCTACAGTTGCAGTCGCGTGCGTACCAATCACCCTGGACAGAGCGCCATTGAGACTCTGATTCCAGGCAGCGGAGGGTAGATAAAGACCGAACGTCGCAGCGCCGAAACGGCCCGTTGGCATTACGTTAACTATCCATGCGCGCCAAACTTCGTGAGGTATTGTTAGCCAAGCCAGCAGCGCGTCTGCAGCCATGAAGGCGGCGAACCATGCCACTACCTTGAAGTCGCCGCGGACCAGAAATGCAATCAACAGCAGAGCTGGATAGGTTTTAACCAGGGTTGCAACCAGAATTGCGGCCGCGCACGCGACCTCGCGCCAGCCTCGCGGATCGCTCTTCCGCACCGTCATCCAAGCGAATAGTATCGCCGCCGTTGCTATAAAATTAACCTGACCGGCTTCGAAGGTCAGAGAGATGGCGCTGAAACTCGCAAGAGACACGAGTCCGACCATGCACCACCCTATGGGCCACTTTTCTTCCAGAGCGGTCCTTATGACAACAAAAAGCGCATACGCAAGACAAAGAAAGCTGATCGACTGAAAGGCGAGAAACGAGGCATTCATTCCACCCAGTGCAAGCGGCCGGAAAAGCGGCAGCGATGTAGGCGGATAGAGGAAGGGATAGACGTGGCCCTTTGCCCCAGCGCTGAGTTCTGAAAGGTTGTACGGATTTCCTCCGCTGCGCAGTACTACGGCCGCATAATAGAATGTCTCCAAATCGCTAGCCGGGTTCCCAGCATATCCAAGTTGCGCGGCGACCAAATGCGGAAGAAAGGGAGCAAATGAGTAACCGGCTATTAGCACCGCCAAGCCGGCCGAAGTTCTCGTCGGATGAGTAACTTCGCGACGCATGGCAGGAAAGGCTATCAAGTATGGAAATTGATTGCGATCGTACGTTGTCTCTTCTCGAGACTTAATCCGCACGAATTCATTGGCGACGGGCCCCCCCCGCAGGAGGAGGGACAGTTTGAGGGCTAGACGGTGTCCGGTTCCCTAAGCCGCAGCGCGCCCTGCGGCTGCGGCAATTCCTGGATTGCCGGTTCGGCTAATTCATTAACCTGGATCGAGAAGCGTCGCATCGCGATTTTGTGCCGCTCTGCAAACGCTGTCAGCGACCCCATCTGCGCCACGGACAGCCCGTCGGCGGCAAGCAGCAACTCATCGAAGGGAGCCGCTTCATAGATCCGCTCCAGATCGTTGTAGGCGCCGAGGACTCGCTGCCCATGCATCAGCTTGCCGAGCTTGAACGCGTCGTCGTCGACGAATCCGATCACGCGCGCGCCATGCCTGCGGCTTGAAAAGATGAAATTCGCGGCCGCCGCGCCCTTCTCTCCGGCGCCGACTACCAATACGCGCTCGTTCTGGGCCGCGAGCTGGCTGATTCCCTTGCGGATCGCCTGGAAGGAGACGCGCGTCATCATCAGGAGGTTGAAGATCAGAATCACGAACAGCACCACGATCGAGCCCGACAGCGAGACCGGCGCAAACCGCGCCGCAATAGTCACGAACACTCCGGCCAGCAAGGCGCCGTTGGCAAATCGCAGTCCGTCGGACAGGCTGGTGTACCGCCAGATGCCCTTGTATACGCCTGCGATCACGAACGCCGGGTAGGTCGCTAGCGCGACGTACGGCACTTCGCGCAGGAGAACGCCGATTGTCCAGCTATTGATATTGAAGTTGAGCCGCAGCGCCTGCGCGGCGAGGAAGGCACCGCTTATGAGCGCGAAATCGACCGCGGCCTCCGCGATTCGCTGCTTATACCCCAGGCGCAGGATAAAGCGCGCGACTGCCCGCACATGCCCGTACTCGAGCCCGGGAGGATTATTCTCAAAAGTCAGATCCATCATGAACAGGGTCAGAACCGCCGTCGCCAGAATCAGAAATGGCAGCGCGACGATCACGTTTTCATGCGTCAGGACGTTCGCCGCGAATCCGCATAGCGCGCCGACCGCGGCCACCACGCAACAAACCGCTACCGCGGCCCGATCTGTCAGCCCCAGCGAGAGCAGCCGATGATGCGAATGGTCGGTGCCGTGGCGCGAAATCCAGCCGCCGGTCGCAATCCGGGTTACGCTGACGATCCCCGTATCAAGCAGCGGCACGATCATCACCATTACCGGAAACACATACTTGGTGAGCCGCGAGTTGGTGGCCAACTCTCCGCCGGCCAGCGCCAGCGCACCGAGCATATAGCCGAGCGGCAGCGCACCCGCGTCGCCCATGATTATCGAGGCGGGTGGAAAATTGAAAAACATGAAAGCGCCCAGCGAACCGGCGACCGCGAGGCTCGGCATCCATACGTGCGGAGCATGATGCATGATCCCGGTCGCGGCGATCGCGGCGGCGGCGATAATCCCGATTCCGGCCGCAAGACAATCAAGACCATCGATCAAATTAAAGGCGTTGGTGGTGGCAAGCAGCCATACCACGGTGACTCCGAAATCAAGCGCGGGCCATGGAGTGAGCGCATACTTCGGCAGCGCAAATCCTGCCGCCCAGACGCAGATCGCCACCTGGCAAAGGAACTTCTGATAGGGCCGCATCTCGAATGCATCGTCGACCAGTCCGACGATCAGCAACGCGCCAGCCCCCGCCAGAATCCAGAGCGGCAGGCTATACGTCATCGCGAGCGCCACCAGAATCGCTCCGACAATCGGTGCCCCACCGAACTCCGTGGTCTGGTCAGCCGCTGAGGTGTGTACTGCCGGAGAGGCTGTAAGTCCCAGCCTGCGGCCGACGATGATCGCAATCGGCAGCGTGGCGACCGCAAATGCGAACGCCACCGCTGCGACCAGACCGATCGCAATGAACTGCTCACTCATCGCGCAAAACTGGCCTCAATACTCCCCCGCCGAGCGATTTACAGAATACGGAGGCGTACCTCGACTCGCAAGAGAGCACTAAAGATAAGTAAAGTGGGTAAAGAATTGCTCAACTTCGCAACATTCGGGGAGGCTTAAAGGTAGGCCGGGCGAGCGTTCGGCCGCGAGATAACTCAAGCGGCTCGGCCCACTCTATCGAGCATCGCGGCGAACGCGCTGGTGGCTACAGTGCGATCGAATAGGCGCACTGCGACGTCGCGCGCCCGCTGGCCCATCGCGCGCAGGTCGTTGCGATTGCGATTGGCGCTGAGGATCACGTCGGCGAGCCCGCTAGCATCACCCGGCTCGACGACGAATCCGACGCGATGCTCGCGCGCGATTCGGGCCACTTCGGCATGCGCTTCCATCATCGCGACAAAGGGCCGTCCCGCCGCGAGGATGCCGTAGATTTTGCTCGGCACCAGGCATCCGGCCGCACCGCGCATGAGCGGGATCAAGTGCAGGTCGGCAGCGCCCAGGGACTCGGAGAGCTGTTCTTTCGAGCGATAGGGCAGGAACATTATGTTGGCGAGTCCGCGCTCGCGCGCGAGCTTCATCAGCGCGGGCTTGCGCGCACCTTCACCGATCAGCACGAAGACGATGCCCGGATTGTTTGCGACGCGAGCGGCAGCTTCGAGCACGGTCTCAAGTTGCTGCGAAAGGCCGATATTGCCCGAATACATCACGACGAATCGCTCGCCGAATTGAGTGCGAAACGGATTGTGTGCGAGCGGCTGGATGAGGGTGGTATCAACCCAATCGGGGATGACCGAAACCTTGTCCGCGCAAACGCCCTTCGCGACTATGCGCTCTGCCATGTCGTGGCCGAGCGTCACGACCTCGTCGGCGTAACGATAGGCGAACGAATTTGCTCGAGTAAGAAGCGCGAGCAGAGAAGGATTCTTGAGTCCGCGATTGGCGTAAGCAATATCGGGATAAAGATCCCGGACATTGTAGACCATGCGGCAACCGAAGCGCCGCTTGAGTGCGGCACCCAGCGCTCCCAGCAGCGGAGGATCGGTCTCGGCGATAATGATATCCGGGCGCGGGATACGCCGGGCCGCCAACGCGGCAAGCATGTAATAGGTAGCGAGATTGGTGATCCGTCCGGCCAGACGCGTCTTTGAAAAACGCGTGCCCCACGTGCGGATGATCTCGATCTCACCACGGCGCTCCGAGGTGAACATCCGCCTCGCCGATCCATTGCGTGAGGCTTCGCGATGCAGCGACGGTCCGGCTATAACCGTAATCCGATGCTGCGCCGACAGGTCGTCGCAAAGCTCGGTCAGAAATTGACCGGTCGCTTCGGGATCAGGCCAGAACGAGCGATTTAGAAAGAGCAGTCGCGTGCGAATACGCTCCGAGCGAGCGTCAGAATCTGAGAACGCGATGTAGGTGCGAGTAGCCTGCCGTCAGGCTGACGCCGCCACCGGCTCGCTTGCGAGTTTGAGCCGCACCTGTTCCTCGATCCATGCGTAGGTGCGTTTGATTCCCTCTTCCAGCGAGATTTCCGGTTCCCATTTCAACACGGCGCGCAGCCGAGTGTTATCAGAGTTACGCCCGCGCACACCCTGCGGACCCTCGACGTGCTTCTTACTGATGCGAACTCCCGCGATCTTAGCCACCATGTCGGCGAGTTCGTTGATCGTGACCATACGATCCTGACCAAGGTTGAGCGGCTCGCGATGCTCCGAACGCATCAGCTTGTAGATACCGAGCACGCAATCATCGATATAGCAAAATGAGCGAGTCTGCTCGCCGTCGCCCCAGATCTCGATGTCATGATTTCCGGTCAGCTTGGCGTGGGCAACTTTGCGGCACATCGCGGCCGGAGCCTTCTCGCGTCCGCCGTCCCAAGTGCCCTTGGGACCGAAAATATTGTGGAAGCGCACGATGCGTGTCTCGAGGCCGTAATCCTCGCGATAGTGCGTGCACAGGCGCTCGGTGATGAGCTTTTCCCACCCGTAGGCGTCCTGCGGCATCGCCGGATAGGCGTCTTCTTCGCGCAGCGGCGTAACGTTGGTCTCAGTCTGCTTAAATTCGGGATAAATGCATGCCGAGGAGCTGTACAGATAGCGCTTCACGCTGTTCTGATGCGCAGCCTCAAGAGTCTGGAAATTGATCATCGCGTTGTTGAAGAGGATCTGCGAATGATGCGCTGAGATAAAGCCCATTCCGCCCATATCGGCTGCGAGCGCATAGACCTCTTCCATGCCCTTGGTGGCCTCGAGGCAATTCTCCCAGCGTCGCAGGTCGAGTAGCCGAAAATCGTCGCATGCGGAATTGGCGAATTCAGGCTTCTTGATATCAACGCCGCGAACCCAATAACCCTTTTGCTTGAGAAAAGCCGCCAGAAAACTACCGATAAAGCCTCCGGCGCCGGTAACGAGCACTTTTGTCGCCATATATTCCTCTAAGTGCGAAGATTATTTCATTGATGCTTACAAGTGTCAAACTTGCGTGTCGCGTGTAATTACGTATGATCCCATCGCGAGCAGGTCCATCCGTGTTCGTAAAAAGCAGTCTAACGCTTCTTCAGGCCGTTGCACCACCGGTTCATTTTCATTGAAAGAGGTATTGAGCAGCACCGGCACTCCGGTCTGGCGCTCGAACTCGCTAATTAGCTGAAAATAACGTGGATTTTGGCCTTCGGAGACGGTCTGGAGGCGGCCGCTCCCGTCGACATGCGTGGTCGCTGGGATGATCCCGCGCTTCTCCGGGCGCACCGAATACGCCATCAGCATGAACGGCGAGGGATACGACTGAGCGAAATATTCCCCGGCTTTTTTCTCAAGAATCGATGGCGCAAAGGGCCTAAACGCCTCGCGCCGCTTGATTTTGGTGTTGAGGATCTCGCGCATCTCGGCCCGGCGCGGGTCGGCCAGGATACTGCGATTGCCGAGTGCTCGCGGTCCCCATTCCATGCGACCCTGAAACCATCCGATGACCTTGCCCTGCGCTATCGCGTTCGCAACCAGGCAGAGCAACTCAGGCTGATTGTCAATCTTGCGCACAGCGCATCGCTGCCGCGCGATTTCGCCGCCCGAGCGCTCGAGCACTGCTGCGACTTCGCCGTCGCTGTACTGCGCGCCCCAGTACGCGTGCTCCATCACGAAGTCGCGCGGGCGCGAGCCGCCTTGATGCCACGCCTGCATCGCGGCGCCGATCGCAAGACCCGCGTCGCCGGCGGCCGATTGTATATACACCTGCTCAAAGCCGGTGGCTTCGAGAATCTTGCCGTTGGTCACGCAGTTGTAGGCAACCCCGCCCGCGAGGCACAGCTTGCGCATTCCGGTGGCACGCCGCAGCTCCCGCAGGTTGTCGAGCACGACTTCTTCGAGCCGCCGCTGCATCGAGGCAGCGATCGCGTGATGGCGGTTGTCGAGTGGCTCGGCAGCATCGCGCGGTTCGCCCAACCGCTCCACGAGCTGGTCCGAATACAGGCGCCCGATCGTGGGTTCGCCGCCAGCCCAGGTCATGTCCGCGGTCGCGCGATGATGCAGAAAATAATCGCGATTCAACGCGAAACCCATCTTGCCGCCGTCCCGCGTGATCACGACGCGCCGAAACTCCTCGAGCATCTCGGGCTCGCCGTACGACGCGAGTCCCATCACCTTGTACTCGTCGCCATAGCGCGGGAAGCCTAGGTACTGCGTGAGCGCGGTGTAGTAGATGCCAAGCGAGTGTGGAAACGCGACTGCGCCCCATGGCTCGATTCTTCCGCCGCGACCGACCCCCCACATCGCGGAGGCAAAATCGCCGAGTCCGTCGATCGAGAACAACGCGGCCTCGTCAAACGGTGAAACCAGGAACGAGCTCGCGAGATGCGCCATGTGATGCTCGACGCGGCGCACCTTGAACTTCAGGTCAGCGGTCCCGAGCGCGCGCGCGACCTCGGCGCCGATCGCGGCGAACCGCCCCTGCACGCCCAGTCGTCCCGCGGCACGCGCCGGCATCCGCAGTGCGTACATTGCCTTGCGAACGATCCGCGCCCACGGGTCACGCGCGACCCCAATCACATCGATCTCGCGGGCTGACGCGCCCACCGCCTCGAGCACGTAGCGTAGCGCATGAGCGGGAAACCCCGCTTCGTGTTTTATGCGGGTGAAGCGCTCTTCTTCAGCCGCCGCAACCAGCCGGCCGTCAACGATCGCGGCCGCGCTCGCGTCGCCATGATAGGCGTTCAATCCGATAATCAGCATGAAAATGAGAAAGCGGGATAACTGGCGCCGTCAGAGCGCGCCGTGCGCGCGATCCGCGGCGGGAGAATCCGCGACGCCCGGCGTGCCGACCAATTTCTCGTAGCAGAGCATCATGTCACGCGCGCATCGCTCCCAGGAATATCTGTCGATCATCCAGGCCCGGCCGCGAGCGCCCATCTCGGCTAGTGGCATCACCGAGATCCGTTCGATTGCGGCGGCCAGACTCGCCGGATCGTTGGCGACCCAAAGCCCGCAGCCCTGCGTTTCAAGACCGGCCCATGGCGTTCCGCGACTGGCGATCACCGGCACCGCGCGAGCTAGAGCCTCGGCGACCACGTTTGCGAAATTTTCTGTATAAGAGGGAACCACTACGACATCCTGGTTTGCAAACCATCGCTCTTTCTCTTCGCCGCGAACTTCTCCAGACATGGTCACGCCGGCACACGCGGCGACCCGCGCCGCGGTCCGCTCTTGATACTCGCGCGTGCCGCTTCCCGCGATCGCGAGCGAGAACTCCACTGCCCCCCGCGCTTCGAGCATCGCGCAGGCGTCGAGCAGGTTCTCAATTCCCTTCTTCGGATCGATCCGGCCGATAAACCCGATGCGCAGCTTGCCCGCCGATTCCGTGGGCTCGAACCGCTTCGGAATCTCAACCCCGTTGGGAACGATTACCCGCGCGACCGCCGGAAAACGATTCGCGCTTTCGAACGCCTCCTGGTCCGAGGTCAAATGCAACGCCATCCGAGGCGGCGCAACCGCATCGCAGATTTTCTCCCAGACCGATTTTAACGCAACACGACGCGATCCCCGCCAGCGTTGCAGCGCGCCGCGCGGAGTCCACATCACTGGCCGGCCAAAAACCCGCGCATACGCGAGCGTCGGAATGGTTGGAAAGGAATAAACGGCGTGAAGATGAACAAGATCGGCCCACCGGATCAGTCCGGGCAGCCGCGCAAGCATCGACGGAGCGGCAGAGTTTGCCGCGCGCCGAGGACAGTAAATAGTCTCGATAGCAGTACCGCTCGTGTACGCCTCGCGAGCGTGTCGAGTCATGCGTTGATGCTCCCCGTTAGCGTCGGTAGTAAGCACCCGAACGTCGGCTCCGGCACGTGCGAGATAACGCGCCAGTTGGAACACCGCCTCGACCACGCCGCCATATCCCCACGCGGGCGCATAATAGGGCGACACCTGCAGCACCCGCAGCCCGTTCCGCCGCATCCGAAAATCTCCGACCGCTTTCACGATAAGTCGCGCAGCCGCTATTGCGCCGCGATCGCAGGGATGGGCTGGTCAACTCCGGATAACTCGAAATGGAGCAGCAACACGAACCGATCCACCAAAAAAAGGTAGATCAAGGTCCACGGAATTCCGCCGAACACCAAGCCGGTGCCAGTCTCGAGATCAAATAGCGAACTGACAATAAGTACCGCTCCTACAAGCGCGCCCAGCCCCATCTCAGGATGAACGAATATACCGAGGAGCGCGCGATAGATCATTCCGATCACAAACATTCCGATGACTACACCGACTACTCCGAAGTTGGCATACTGCTCTATCAACTGGGCAAAATTTATTGAGGTGTCTGGGTTCGCGGGACTCGTGTAACCATAGCGTTGGCCGAAGGTGCGTCCGGTCACTTCTTCCGGCTTGTCAGGCCATATTATTCGCGGTATCGGCTTGAAGAGTAGTGGATAGTAAGTTTCTCCACCCCAGTACGGAACTATCGAAGGCGTCTGAGACATCACGTCACCCAGCATCGGAAAATCTGACAGCCGCGCTCCCGCGGACTGGATCAACATGTCTGGAGTAATCTCACCGCCGACAATCGTTCGATAAATGAGATGGTACATATATTCAGCTTTTTGCAGATCAGAGGCGTCATATAGTTCACCCTGAGGAGACCAGCTTGCATTGCGATAAGGCAATTCGAGCGGACGGATAATGAACACCGTCGCAGTTCCCGCGAATACCAGGATCCAGGGAATGCGATGAGACAGCGCGGCATACATCAGTACCAGCGTCATGGTTATCATAATCGAGCCGCCAGATGATCCGCCAATCAGGCCGATTCCCAGCCGCATCGGCACCAGTACGAGAAACAGGAACCACGCCGATGGCCGTGTGAGTCTTCCAATCCACCACAGGCCAATCAGGATGCAGATGCCGACGGTGAAGCAATTCTGCGCATAGCCGGTTACTTGCGCGAGGGATTTTGGCATTCCCGGTATATTGCCGACAGAAAAGACCAGACCGAAGATCGCCAATATGAATCCCGCCAACCGAACTGCGCGCGCGTCGCTCCAACGCATCCGGAAGCGTGGTACCATCGAATGTAACGGCATCCAGGGCCACGCATAGTAACCTGCCAGCATCAAAACCATGCCGCCCAGCGCAAGCCTCATAGCGACTTCAATCCAGCGGTGAGACACGTCCGGTTGATACGGATTGCCGGCGAATGATTTTAGAAGAAAAACGCCAAAGCCGTAAGTGTAGAAGTACAACAGGCTGATAAGAACGATAAACGGCGGATTGGGATCGATTCCAAGGCGCCATAGCCAGAATGGAACGACAATCAGCCCTAACATCAAAGATCCATAGACTCTTTCAACCGCTGTGGTATGCTCAGGCGCGATATAATTAAGCGCGTAGATGATAAATGCGAATGCCAGACCCGCCGCGAGTTGGCGAAGCGTCGTAAATCTTGCGCGCTCGCGAGTTGCTACCAGCTCGTAGAAATCTTCGGCAATCACTTTCGACTCGCTTGAATTCGCCGGATTCCCAGTCGCAAGTTGCAGATTACTCATTTGATGCCGGCCTCTCTGAGTTCGTCCGTGGGGCGCAGCTCCGCGACCGCAACCAGAATTTCGTCTAAGCGGTCGGCGTAGGTGTTGCGCCCTTCGGATATTTTGCGATGCGCCGCATTCGCGATTGTGCGGCGGTCGTCGTCGCGGATGAGCCATTGGCGAACCTTTGCCACCAGTTCATCGGGAGTGCTGAAGAATGCAGCCTCGCGATCTTCCGCGAACAATTCCTGGTGTGCGTCGGTTCGCTCGGCCAGCATGAACCCGCCGCAAGCCGGAAGCTCGAAGGTGCGCATAACATGATCGTCGCGATTCGCGCGCCGCACCAGATTCACACAAATCTTTGCGCCGCCGACCGCGAGTCGGAAATCGCGGCCGACTGCATTTCCGCGCCAGTAGCGTCTCAGCGCAGGATAGCGATCCCAATATCCGCCGTAGAGGTTAAGATTCAGTTCGGGAAGGTCGCGGACCAGAGCGTCAAAGTATGGAACGCGATCGGCGTCGCCGCCGCCGATGAACATCAGGTCGCAGTCGAAGCGACGATGCTCCTCGGTTGTCGCGGGAGGCTCCGGAAAGTGGAGATCAGGCTTATAGCCGAATCTCACATAGATCGCGCGCGCGCATCCGGCCCGCACCACGTCGTCGATCACCGCGCGCTTGGTGCATACGTAGAGATCATACAGCGGAATCGACTCGATCAGATCGCGAGTGCTGTTCGCGCGATTAAACGGATCGTCCGGTGCCCAATTTACCATCACCGCACCGGTGACCTCGCGCACCCGGCGTAGAGTCGCACGGGAAAAGTAAGCGCCTTTGCCGACCAGCACAATGTCCGGCGCGGTGCGCCGCGCCGCGGCGACAAGAGCCGCGTTCATCGCTCGATAACCCACAGGGCGGCCGACGACACGCTGCGCGATTCGAGCCCCGATCGAGCGCCGGGGTGGAAGAAATTTGGCTTCATCGAAGAAGCTGAACTCGCACTCGCCGCGCTCGGCCATCGCCTCGAGCGCTTCCAGAAAATGCGCGCTGGACGGAGCGTAGGCACTCGTCTCAGTGTAAAGAATTCGCATTGAGCTCGGCCGCTGCGACGGTATCTCGCTTGAGCGCGAAGCCGAAACCTCCGGCGATGAGCGACGCCCAACCGCGCAGACCGCGGCCGGAGCGGACTCTGCTTTCTTGGAGCAGCCATTCTTCTGACTGGAACGGTGAAGCCCGTCTTCGGGCGCGCAAGCAATTCTTCGGGAATCGATCCACGTAACACGGCGCCCAGGAAATCAGGCTTCTTCAATTCCGGATGCGCCGCAACCGCGGGCATCACCTCGCGCAGCAGCGGCAGATCGACCATCGGCATCCGGATTTCGATCGAATGCGCCATCCCGGCCCAATCAGCGTCACGCAGCAACTGATTGCGCATGTACCAAGTCATTTCGAGCGCCGCGATCTTCAGGTGATCGCCTTCGATGCCCGATATGCTTTGATCCATCAATTCGACCGGATCGAACTCTGCGAATCCCTGCTTCACCACGTCCGGGTCCAATACCGCGTCGATCTCCCACGGCATCAAGAGCGCCCGCCGCACGAGATATGCGGCGCCGAAGGTTCGGCTGTATTCCAAAATCGACGCATACTTTGGCGACGAGAGCCGCGCCACGATCGGCGCCGAGATTCGCCGCACACCGGCGCCGATCGACCTCCCGGGAATCAGGCGACCCCAGCTCACAAGACGCGGCACCTGTCTGTAGCTCGGATACCCCCCAAGCATCTCGTCGCCGCCGAGCCCCGATAGCGCGGCCTTGAACCCTAGCGCTCGCGCGGCGAGGCTGACGAAATAGGTGTTGACGCCGTCGATGCTTGGCTGATCCATGGCGACGAACAGTCTGCCACTACCGGCTTCGAAATCGTCCTTCGACACCCAGCGCGTATGATGGTTCAGGCCGCACGCCGCGGCGATCTCGGCTGCTTTGGCGGTCTCGTCGCCAGGCTTGCCGACATATTCCTTGAACCCGAGAGTAATCGAATCTATCCGGGCGAAACCGGCGCTCGCCGAGAGCGCGGCGATACTACTCGAGTCGAGTCCGGCTGACAGGAAAATTCCGACCGGCACGTCCGCAGCCAAGTGCTGATTGACGCTGTGCGCCAGCGCATCCTTAATACGCACTGCGGCGGTGTTCCCTTCGCCCGGTCGCGGACCGCGGCCGATCTCTGCCAGCTCGCGGCGGATATCGCAAAACTGCGCCAGTTGATGAGCGCCGCCCTCTTCTATCGTCAAACAGTGGCCGGCGGGGAGTGCTTTGATCCTGTCGTAGATCGTCCACGGCTCAGGCACGTACCCGAGCAGGAAAAATCCCACCTGACCCGCTGCATCGAGGCTCGACGAGACCTTACCGCCGCGAAGAATCGCCTTCACCTGAGAAGCGACCCGAACGGTACGGCCGTCGTCCGCGTAGTAGAGCGGCTTCATCCCGAACGGGTCTCGGGCCATCATCATCCGCCGTCTGATGGTGTCCCAAATGACCAGGGCGTACATGCCCTGTAGGAGGTCGAACATCCGGGCGCCGTGAACGGCATATAGATGGAGCAAGACTTCGGTGTCGGATGTCGATTGGAATTGACAGCCCCGGGCTTCGAGCGTCCGGCGCAATTCGCGGTAATTGTAAATCTCGCCGTTGAAGACAATCTGCAGCGCGCCGTCCTCGCTCGCCATCGGCTGTGCCCCGGCCTCGCTCAGATCGACCAGGGCGAGTCTGCGATGCGCGAGTCCTACGCGTAGATCGGCGGAGAGCCACAATCCAGAGCCGTCCGGACCGCGCGCGCCCATCGCCTCGCGGATCTTCAGCAACTCGGTTTCATCGACTGGCGATGCTCCGGCGCCATACGCGAAAATTCCGGCGATCCCGCACATTTATATTCGCCTGATACTCCCTGTGAGATGATTCACCAGTAGGAACCGTTTTCATGAAGCCGGAAATTTCGCGGGCGCTCATCATCCGACGGACGCGTCCACGCGTCATTCACGAACGCTCCGATTTCCGCGTTCGAGTCCCATCTGCCGCCCATGATGCCGAATAGCAACTGCGTCGCACCGCCAAGGTGAATACCGAAAGCACCTAACGACTTCGCATGAACCGCCAGCGGCACCGACCATGCGCCCGCACCGATGATCGCGACATCGAACGGCTGGGCGCCGAGCTGCTCTTTGAGCGCCGCCAAGCCGGCAAACCAATCGGGATATTCCGGCTGCTCGATAATTCCCGCCGGCTGCGGGCAGCGCACGACGCGAAGATCAAACTCGGGCATCACGCCCGGCTTGGACGCCCAAACCTCTTTGCGGCGTTGATATTGAGTGTGGATAGTCTTTTCGAACGGGCTGACGACGACAACGCGTTTACCCGCCAACTGCGCGCTCCATGGCCGTTCATGGTAATAGGGTTCGAGCGCGGAAAGAGCGCACAACGATGCCCGTGGAGCATAGCGCCGGCGAGCCGCCGCCTCGCCGAAGTTGAACCAGACCGCAAGCAGGTCCAGTTCGCCGAGCGTTTGCAGGAATTCGCGGCTGAAGCGGGAAAGGGTGGGCGGATCGGGCGGATAGATGCCTGCAGTGACATGCGCCCACCATGCATAGTGACCGAAATTGTGGCACAAATCATTGGAGTCGCGGCGGCGCAAATAGACGCGAGCGACTTTCATCTCGGTTGCGCCGATTTTACCCGCCGCCCCCGGCTGATGGATCATTGCGGCGATCCGGTCGTTGCCGTCCTGGCCACTGAGTATCGTCTCGCTCCGATATTTGGCGCGCTCGAGGAGAAACCGATGCCGCGCGACCGGCCGAATCACGGCTTTGGCGCGCGCGATAATCTGTTCACGCATCGGATGGGCCGCTGCTTGCTAATCCGCGATGCTGCCCAGGACGCCCGGCAAGCGCGGATTCATACATTGCCGCCATCTTCTTGCCATAGCTGTTCCATCCGCCGATAGCCCGCACTCGCGTGAGCGCGGCGGCGCCCATCGCGTCGCGCGCTTCGGGATGCTCGTAGAGATAAACTAGCTTCGCGGCGATCGCGTCGGGATCACGAACCGGAACGACAAATCCCTCGACGCCGTCGGTGAACAGATCCTCGGCACCGGTGTTAGTCGTCGCGATAACCGGAACTCCGCACGCCATCGCCTGCGCCTGCACCAGAGCCAACCCTTCCTCGAGCGACGGCAATACCAGTACGGAGGCCTGCGAATAATGTTCGGCAAGCTGCGCGCGAGGGAGTACGCCCAGATGGCGCAGCGCAACGCCGTATCTATCGATTGCTTGTTTTGCGTCAGCATCCATGTTGCCGATCAGCACTAGGTCGAGCTTGCGAATCGATGCGCGCTTGACCGCTTCGAGCAGATAGGCGACTCCCTTGCGAATCGAAATCGAGCCTACAAATAACACACGGAAGACAGCGTCGCGTTTGGGAGTCGGATGGAACATCGCGAGATCGACGCCGTACGGATTGAGCCGCAACTTCTCGCGCGGGACGCCTTGTTCTGCGAATGATCGCATCGCGAAGCTCGAAGGCACGCTGATCAAATCGCAGAATTCATATTCCGCGAGCTCGCGCTCCATGATGCGAGCGTCGATGCCGGCGAACGGCATATTGAAACGGGCGTATTCTTCACGCAGAATCTCATTCTGGAACCTGATATGCGACGAGCCGCGGTCGCATACCGTGAGCGCACCGTAGCGTGCGCGCGCCGCGCGATGGCTCTCGAGTCCAAACGAAGAGAGGCAATGAAACACGTCGCATGGCTCGAGCCGCCGCGCCATCCAGCGATCAAAGCTCTCGATCACCGCGACGTTCAGCCGATCGCGCAGTCCCGGAAATCCGAATCGCCCGGCAAAAGTCGCCGGACCCATCAGCCATGGGAAAGTGCCGACTTTCGCGGCAGGCAGTCCATCGACCTTGAAGCGTGGATAGCCGGTATAGAGCCGGCTGAGATGATCCAGCCGCTCCATCTGCCGCGCCAGATCAAACGCGTGAAACCGCCCCACACTGGCTATCGCGACTTTCATCCAGCTCTTATCGACGCTCAAGGATCCGCGAGTACCAGATAAAACAATTCAGTCGATTCCAAATCCGCGCGAGCGCCATACCGAAATGGGTATTGC
Organism: uncultured delta proteobacterium; assembly: GCA_963801665.1. Classification (GTDB taxonomy): domain Bacteria; phylum Desulfobacterota; class Binatia; order Binatales; family Binataceae; genus JBARDN01. The sequence continues at coordinate 857,526 of CAWDFL010000001.1, forward strand.
GCGCGCCGTCTCGCTGAGTTTCAGGACTTCGCTATATGCAAAATATTGGAATACGAAGGCGACCAGAATCGTGACGGCCAGTCCGACGTTCGAATAGTGCGACGCCCACTGAATCGGGTGTGGCATCCATGACACAATGAGATTGTACGCGGCCAGTCGACCCAACATCGGCGGGGTGAAAGATATAGTCGCACCAACCAGCGCCGGGAGGGCGACCCAGAACAAGGGCCATGCCGAGCCTATTTCGCGATCCATGGCGGTCCCTTCGGAAGTTCCCATCAAATAGGCAACAACGCCGTAGATTAACGCGACCGCAAGCCATTTTTGTTCGAGGATTTTACGCAGGTCAGGCCGTCGCAACGCCAAAGCAAGAACGACAGCCGGGCAGACTCCAAACAGACTAAGGAGAGTGCTCAAAGTCCCTAACGGAAGCTCGGCTCTCCATCCGCAATACGAAACCCAGGTCAGACCTCCGATCCGCATCGATTTGGGTAAGTTGACGACAAAGATTGGGGCACATTGATTTCCCACCGTGTGCGCCAAAGTACTAGGAACGATATAGAGGCCGAGAACGTTGCGCGCGAATTCAAAAGGTATTTTTAGAAGAAGAAAAATCAGGAGGTTAACATGATGATCGTTCGGAAGCCCGCGCGCCCCGAACGCGGACGCAATCGCTATCGCGATTATAGCGGCCGCGGCGCCTCCGACGACCAAGCGAAAATCACGTTCGAGAAGTCCGGTTAGCACAACCGCGGCCACGAGCAAGACTGCTGATTCGCGTGTCAGATAGGCGAGTGACAGAATCACCATCGCCGGAAGCGCCATGTCCTGTATCATAAGCCAGAAAAAAATCGCGATAAGGGTCCACTGGGTCAAATCCTGAAAATACATTTTCTGGAATGCTGTTACGAGAAGCGGGCCGAACATCAACACAATAATCGCCGGCGCGGGTGCGCCGAGTTCGCCGAGAATTACCGACATGATCAAAGCGAACGCAACGAGCATGAATACCGCTACTGCAAGGAACGCCGAATCTATTCCCAGGCCGGTGGCTTGCGAAACCAGATGGACCAGCAGCGGATGGAATACCCGCTCGGAATACGGATTGTGCACGAGCGACGGTCCTCCGGCCGCAAACTGCCGGTACTCCGGAGCGTCGGGGATGTACCGCATCGCCTGCGAAGGCCAGCCGGCGACCGCCACTATGGCGATCAGGAAGAGCGCCCATACGACTCGCGGGATTTTGAGCTTTGGCTGAATCGACATCAGTACGCGCGTTTCTCGGCAACGACGGCGATACTGAAGTATGGAGCGCCGAAGGTGTCCGTGGCTGCGCTATCTACGAGCTGAACCGCGCGCAGCGGAAAGGTCGCCGCCCATCCAAGCATCGGCATAAGTTCGCTGATCCTGCGTTCGAGATTGCCGATTTTCTGCGAGACCAGGCCACTGCAATATTCCTCAGCAACTGTTGCAAGGCCCGCGTCGGCAAGGATCGCGCGCATCTTTTCATGCGTATAGCCCCACCGCACATGGTCGCCATTCTCGACCGCGGAGATCTTGTCGCCGCGCATAGGAGGGCACTTGCTATTCGGCGCGCTGAGAAATAGCCGGCCGCCGAGTTTAAGCATCGCGCCGAGATCGCGCGCAAGCTTGTGGTCATCCATGATGTGTTCGATCGTCTCGAGACAGATCACCTGATCGAACGAACCCAACTCCGCACGCATCGTATCGAGCTGGCGCAGGTCCGCCTGGACGAATCGCGCGCCGGGAATCCGGAGCATCGCCGCGCGCGCGATAGCTTTGCGATTGTTAGCAGCGTCGAAGGAGATTCCAACCGCCTCATTGCCGATGCGCGCGGCATACAGCGTGAACGCACCATTTCCGCATCCAGCGTCGAGAGTACGCAGCCGACCGGGACGCAGATGACGCCGGAGCCATCGCAGACGGTCATAGACCATCGGGTCTCCCTGGATGAACATCGCGCGCCATCCGAAGAGCCTCAGCAGCGGGTCTTTCATCCTACCTACGCCCGACGCCGCGCGCCGCAGCAGCATACGCTATCGATGGTGATTGTTTTCCTCGACGGTCGGTTAATCGAGTGCGAGTTCATGGCGACCGGAAGACAGGCAGCGACTATAAGCCGGATGCTCGAAGCGATGGTCCACATAAATCTGCTGATGCCAATAGCGCGGCGCCACCTGGCCGAAAGAACAATTGGCGGGCGAAAGAAACGCGTCGGTCCGCGCCCGGTTGTAGTCCGCGATCGCTGCGCGCTCGCCGTTGCGCTCACAATACAGATTATCGATATAGCCTATGATGTCGTCGAACCAGCACCAGACCCTCGGTATCCGCTCCGGGACATCGAGGATCGCCAGCGCGGCGGCGGTGGAACTGTACATATCGAGGTCGAACATAACGGCCCCCAACGGAGCCGACGGTTCCGGGTGGAAGCCCGGCACAGTGTCGCGCACGTCGCCGATTTTCAGTGTCGCGCGCGCGCCCAGCCGATCCTTGAGCCGCGCGACATCCATCGCGAACGAACCGGCCGGCCATACGTAGGGCAGATCGCGATAGTCCTGGCTGGGAGGCAATCCCGACGCGCTGTCGAATCCAAATATAGCAATTGATACTCCGGTCAAATGTGTGATCTCGGCGGCGTGATCACACAGATTGAGCAGGCCATTGCCGCCAGCAACACCCATTTCGGCGACGGAAATTGCGCGATAGCCAAGCGCACGGGCTTGCAACGCGGCACCGTAGAGGCACCATCCATACCACGGCCGCTCGATCGCCTCGATTTCGAGCCGGGCGGCGTAATTGCCGATCCGCAGCCGGCGTACGATCGAGCGCACGACCCTCGCGCGATATGGTTCGGGGTACGCCGCGGCACGGAGGAGTCTGGTTAGCACCGGCTTGGTCGAGGGCCACGCACCCCCACATCTGCTATCACTGTCTTCATGGTTTCGCCTTCTCCGCGATACTCACATAGAACTGCAGGTGACGTGTGAGCCAGCGCGCAGGTGGCCAGGACCATCAGATCGCCAGGATGAAGATCGCGCGCCATTCGAAGCGACTGATCAATGGGTCCGATATCCGCGGGCTCATTTTCTCGCGAAAACCGCGAGGCTCGAAGCAGTGCGATAGAGGTTTGCGCCAGCGGGACTTGTGTTGAGCTGATGAACGATCGGGAATTTAGCTCTAACGACCGGCAATGAACTGAAGACCGAATAGCTATAATAAACTCCATCGCCTTCGGAATACTCGTATCCCTTGCCCCCGCTCTTTAGGAATTTCGCGATCGGCCATAGCCCGACTACGTGAAGCATCTGCTTGAGGCTCCTTGAGAAAAATGAGCCCTGGCCAAAATTATTTCCGTCGGAAAGAAACACTCCCAGTGAGGCCACCCGCGCCATCTCGCGTGCGGCTTGCTTGTGATCGCGGATATGATGCAGCGCGCCAAATTCGCACACGATGTCGAATGAGTTAGCCTCGCCGGTAAGTCCAAGGGCATCACCTGCAACAAGACGATCCCTTGGCACGCCTCGCTCGTACGCGCGATCGCGCAGTGCCGCAACCGGTTCGATTCCCAGGAGTCTTAACTTCGGGTGCCGCTCCGCGAGGAAATGCAGCGCGCGGCCGGTGCCGCTTCCGATATCGAGAACGGATTTCGCACCCGTGTATTCAATAATCGACGACAGCCAACACAGGGCAAAGAAATGCGCGTCGCCTTCATGGAGGTGCGATTCATCGTATGCGGACGCCGTTCTCGAATAGTAAGCGCGCTGACGTTCAGTTTCGTCTATGGATACAGACATCGGCGTCATCGAGCAGCTGTTCGAAGCCCGACATCGCTGGTCATCGCGATGATTTTTTTCAGCACTGGGGCGAAGACATGCTCGTAGTTGTATTTTGTTTCATGAGCGTGGCGCGCCGCGAGGCTCATCGCGATATAGCGCTCACGATCGGCTAAAATGTAATCGATCGCGTGCGCGATCGATCTCGGATCTTCGGGATTTGCGTAAACTACCCATTCGTCATTCGCAAAGAACTCGCGATAGCTCGGTAGGTCGGGCGCGACCACCGGCAAGCCCATCGCGCCGTACTCGAATAGCTTGTTGGGCGACGGACCGGCATGCTCCCAGTTCGCATTCACGGGCTGATAGAGAACCAGGCCGAGGCATGCGCCCTCAAGACGGTCCTCGCGCTGCGAGGCCGGGAGCCATCCGTCGATAGCGACACGCGCATCCACACCGAGCCTGCGCGCAAGCGCATCGAGTTCGGCGCGAAATGCTTGATCGGAACTCCCGATCATTTCGAGCTTGATCGTGGGAACCAGCATCGTTAGCGCGCGGATCGCCTCGCGATGCCCATTTGCCGGGCCGAGCGCGCCCACATAAGCAATGCGCCGTGACTCGAAACGCCGCGCAATGAGCGCAGTGAAGTCAGCCGGCGGATGGTAGAAGCGCAGGCTCGAGGCATTCGGAACGATGCACGCTGGACGGTCGTCATGCGCGGCAGACATCCAGACTCGGGCGCGCGGCGCGGACGGAAACACGACCAGGTCCACAGCATGCGTGTGATCAAGCGCGTAGCGCGTCACCCAAGGCTGTAATGACCGCAGCGTTCGGCGCTCGATCGGTGCCAGCTCGTGGCTATGAAATATCAGGCGCGTACGCGGACGTATGCGTGCGGTCCATGCGGCGACTGCAAAGCCCATCGCGTCGTATGCATAAATCACGGCGGGGGCGAGCCTGGCCGCGGCGCGGCGCACGCCGCGGGCAAAAGCGGAAAACTCCGCAAGCTTGCGCGCCGCAGGAGCCGCCTGCTTTTCAACTTCGGTCTTTGCTCTGCCGACGCGCTCGAGCATCACGCCACGTGGCCATTCGACGCGGGGTCCGATATCGTTGCGGCAAACGATATGCACGTCGAAATATTCGCTCATCATACGTACGCCGTTGACGGTCGGCGGATGATAGTCCGGATTCGAGTACATCACGACGAGGATGCGCGGGCGCGAGGGCGGTGCCGGCACGATCGCGAGTGCCGGTCCGCCGTCAATCCGCGGTGGCAACGATGTGGCCATACTCGGTGGTGCGCGTGACTGGCTCGCCCGCGAGTGACGCTACCCGGTATCGATTGCGGGTAAGCGATTCGAGAATTGATTCGCTGGTGGTGCCGACGGCGCCCCACGCAAAAGGATGAACCTCGACGATGATCGCGCGTGGACGGCGCGCCGGATCGGCGAGCAGACGCTGCGCTCCGCGCAGGACCGGCTCCTCAAAGCCTTCGACGTCAATCTTGAGCAGGTTGACCGGGCTCGTAGGAAACACGCTGTCCAAGGTGACGAGCGGGACGCTGATCGATCTGGCGGAGATTTCGCCGCGATCAACGGCAATATGCGACTCCATCCCGCGCGCTGCCGCGAAACGCACCTGCCCGCAGCCATCACCGGCGGCAGCGCGTATGACCGTGACGCGGTTCTGCCAGCGGTTCACGGCGATATTCGCTTCGAGCTCCGCGGCGCTTTCGGGATCGGGCTCGAATGCGACGACGCTCCCATTCGCGCCAGCCCGAGCCGCGAGCGCGAGCGTATAGATTCCGATACTCGCGCCGACCTCCGCGACCGTATCGCCGATTTGTATACGGCTCATGATCACGCGCCAGACCTCAGGCTCGTAGGTCTCGCTTACGAAGTGGCGCGAGAGCGGGCTCAAAACGATCCGATCGGTTCCGTTGATGACGCGATTGAGGCCGCGCTCGGCAAATGACGCGCTCAGGATGCGATCATAGATCGGGCGCACCCTCTTCCAGAGCCAATCCGCGTGCTCCAACGCGGGCGCATGCCGGATCGCGCCGCTGATTCGCTCAAGTGGATTCATTTGAAACGAAGCCACCGACGTGCAACACGAACAACTTTGCGCCGTAGCGCCGCGGGAGCGCGCGACAGCGTCGCAAGATCGCTGATCGCGTTCTGGTGCACGCTGATATGGACCCATTCGAGACCCGCTTCGTTTGCGGTCCCAACAGCTGCAGCAAGGGCAGGATGCGCAGCCGCGCCTTTCTCGGAGGCGAACATCAGCAAGTTTTGGCGATACCAGCGCGCGACGCGGGAATCGCCGATGATTCGCGGCCGAATCGGATCGAACACGCGGAAGCCGCGCGCCGCGAACTTCGCGATCCAATATGATGGCCATTGCTCATTGATGTGATTGTCACCGCCCTGCCAGGGAATCGCCGCAGAGAACAGCACCACCGGCGCCACTTCGCACAACATTGCGACCAGAGACTGAGCGGAACCTTCGCTCAGGTGTTCGGCAACCTCAAGCGAGCATGCAAGGTCAAATCGTTCCGGAACCGCAAGCGGTTTTTCGAGATCCGCCTCACGGAAGAACTCCTTCGGGAAGAACAACATGTTTCGATCGACGTAAGCACCATCGAGACCAAGGATTCGCTGGACTCCCGCATCGCGAAACGCGCCTAGCCACTGTCCAATGCCGCAACCCACGTCGAGGACGCTGCCCGGCACGATCAGATCCATAACAATCGGGACGATCACTGCAGCAGAGGCGGCGGTGTGGTCACGGTGGCGAGCGTAGAATCCCTTGTCGTACGGCGTCGTCGGATCGCCGTCCAAGCTGCGAATCTCAGCTTGTCTAAGGTCTTGCTTACTCACCGTCAAAGCGCTCCCGCGTAGTGCTGGTTTGTCACCTTCAAGCAGATTCACGATGGAGAAAAATTCGGCGGGCGACGCGAACGATCTTACGCCGCAGAGCGCCTGGCGCTCGCTGCAAAACCGTAAGGTCGCTGAGATGGGAGGGGACCGAATTGACATGCACCCACTCCAGGCCCATTTCCGGATAAGTTCGGCTCCATCCGCGCAGGGCCGGATGCGCATCGAGCGCTCGCGCCGACGCGAATATCATCAGGTTCTGGCGGTAGTACCAGGCAACCCGGCTGTCTTCGCGAATCTGCGGGCGAACAGCATCGATCATCGTGTAGCCACGGGCGGAGAAGCGCTCAATCCAGTAGGAAGGCCACTGCTCATTGATATGATTGTCTCCGCCCTGTCCAGGAAGCGCCGCCGAAAAGAAAACCACCGGCGCCGCCGCGGCAAGCGTGGCCACGAGCGCATCACCAGCGTCCTGAGACAGATATGGGGTGACTTCCAGACAGATCGCGAGGTCGAAGGTCCCTGGAACAGAGATTCGGTGGCTTAAGTCGGCGGCAATGAATCGCTCCGGGGGAATCACCAGCCGCCGGCGGTCGATGTAATCACCGTCAATTCCGAGAATCGACCGAACCGCGCAATTCGAAAAGGCTTGCAGCCAAAACCCCTCGCCGCATCCCACGTCAACCACGCTCGCAGGTTGGAGCAGGCTCACGACGAGAGGCACGACGACCTCGGCCGAGCTTTTCATCGTGACGCCATGACGCTCGTAGAACGCGCGGTCGAATATCTCTGCACCATTCGTCGGCGCGGAATCCGAACGCATCTGTCGCTCTTTGGCGGCGCGATCCGGCATCACATTGCACCGGCGCCCCGTGGCGCGAAGCCAAGCCATGCGAGCGCGGAGGCGCGATCCTCGCGAGTGAGCGCAATTGCTCCGAACGCCACTGCGAGCGCGACTTCAATCGCGAAAAACTTGACCAACACGTCGCGCCACGCGGACGCGTATGCGGATAGCGGAAAAGAAACGGCGACAACAATCAGGGTTACGGCGCAAAGGGCGACCGCCGGCGCCAAATCGCGAGCCGCGGTGCGGAGCGGAACTCCCAGCGAGCGAAGGGCGGTGACAGGCAGATACCAGGACTCGGTCGCGAGCGACGCGACCACAGTCGCACCGACGACGCCAGCCATGCCCCACCAACGCACCCACCACAATGAGAGCACTAGGTTGAGCACACCCTCGCAGACGGTCAGTAGACTCCACTGGTAGTGACGACTCGTTGCCCACAGCAGAGCGGAAGCAGACGACACCCATATCAGCAGGACGAGCGTGGCGATCTGTAGTCCGAAGGTGAGTGGGCCCGGAAAGACGCCGGGACCCGCCCACAGCCGAATGATCTTCGGACCGAGAATCCACAATCCGACCGCGCTGGCGGTCGCATAAAGCAGTCCCCCGCGAGTAGATAGCAAAAGCCATCGAGAAAGTTCTGTTTTGGCCCCGCGAGCGTTTGCTGTGGTGATTGTAGGAGTCAACGCGCCCAGCGCGACCGAGAACACGGCGACCGCCATCATAATCAAACGAAACGGAACCGCGTAGCGGGTAACTGCTTCCGATCCGAGCCAATATCCAATTACGAGATTGTCGACGCCGAGAATGAGGGTGGCGCCCACCTGGATTCCAAAGAATGCTAAACTGGGCTTCGCCATGCCGCGGAGCATGCGCATGGAAAATCTCGACCATTGCGGGCGGGCGGCGGGCGTGAGTTTCCGCGAGACGATATAAGCAGCAACTCCAGCAGCGATTGGCGCGAGGCCATTGATCGCCGCAATCCCGATCAACTTCGCGCCAAAGATAAGTGCGCCCGCGAGCGCGATCGTCCGGACGATACCCGTGGCTGCGCTGATGGATTGCTCGCGATCGACGCGCTCGAGCCCTCGCAGAAGCATCGGATGCACTCGCAGCGGGAACGAAAGCAGGTTCAACACGATATAGAGTCCGAAAGCTGCCGCAGCGGAATACCGGGAATCGACGCCAAGCCGCACGCTGATCTCGGGAGCGACCAGCAGCAGTACCACTGGAACCACAACCGAGAGGCCAAGATAGGTAAAGAACGCGGTGGAGATTAGTTCGCGCAGCTCGTGCGCCCGATCCACGGCGACAGCTTCCGCGATCCGATTACTAAGTGTCTGCCCCAGACCAAGGTTTGCGAGACTCAGGTATGAACTAAGGCTGAGAATTACGATCCATTGGCCATAAGCCTGCGTTCCGAGAAAGCGGATATATAGAGGGACCATGACCAGCGGCGTCGCAATCGTGATCGCCCAGTTCACGTAGCTCCACACGAAAGCGGCGGCGAGCGGCTCGTACCATCTCCGCCCCGGCGCGGTGATTTCTTCTGGGGTGTCGATCACGCCGTTAACCTTTGGGAGGACCTGCGAGCGAGCGGTGCAAACGAGCGGGAAGGGCCGCGCCAACCGCGCGGCGCGCCGGATCAGGCAGCCGGGTCCACAACAAGCGGGCGCGAGTCTTCAGATTCCACGGTGCGTACTGGAGCGCGAGAGCATAGAAGCGGCGCGCAGCTTCAGGATCACCCGCTTGCAAGTGCAACAGCCCCGTCCCCTCAAGGAAGTTGAGCCTGCTCCGCTCCAGTGCGGCAATCAGTCCGGCGGCGGAAGCGCCGTAGCGGCCGCGGGCGAGCCGAAATATGGTTTCATAGTTCCCCAGGATCTGTGTAAAGCGTTCCGTGAACAGCGCGCTCTGCAATCCCTCAGATCCTAGCCGCTTTTCCGCATTCTCCACCGGGTTCGCCCGTTCGTAACGTAGAAGTGGGCGATGCAGATATATAAATGACCCACGCTCGGCGACAAGCAGGCAAAACCACGTGTCTTCATAGATCGGCGCGCGGAACTGTTCGCAAAAGCCGCCAACCTCATCGAACGTACTGCGGCGCAGCAGTAAGCTGCTGGGCAAGATGTTCCATGCGTCGCTGAGCATCTCAGCCAGCGTTGGCGCTCGACGCTGATCGGGACGAGTATAGGAATCATAAACCTGATTTTCACTGCTGTCGATTTGCACCGCGTCGGAATATACCATCGCGGCGTCCGCGCAATTCGCCAGAGCAGGTATTTGAACCGCAAGTTTCTCTGGCAGCCATTCATCGTCGGCGTCGAGAAAGGCGAGTAGCTCGCCCGACGAAGCTCCGGCACCAGCGTTGCGCGCAGCGGCCAGCCCATGATTGGCCTGATTTACCACCCGGATGCGGCAGGCATAGCGCTTCAGCACAGATGCGGTCCCGTCCGTCGAGCCGTCATTGACTACCACGATCTCGATCTTGCCGTCATAGCGCTGTGCGAAGACGCTTTCGATCGCGCGGGCGATCGTGCGCTCGCCGTTGAAAACGGGAATTATTGCCGATACCGATGGAAACTTGGTGATCATCACTAATTCCGCGCGGCGCGGCCTGTCACGCCAGCTAGTGCGGCGACGAGGCCGGCGCGGTCGGCCTCGAAGCTGTAGCGCGTGACGACCTCGAGGCTTTTCGCGCCCATCGCGGCCGCGTGCTCGGGGCTGCTGGTTATGCGCTCGAGCGCTCGCGTGAGCGCGGCGACATCGCCAACCGGATAAACGAAGCCATTGCCGCCTTCGATTACCAGGTCTGGTGCGGCACCCACCGCGTCGCTTGCAATCACGGGCTTGGCGGCATTCATCACTTCATTGAGGACAAGTCCCCACGGCTCCGCCTCAGACGGGAGCACGAATACGTCGCAGAGATCATACAGGCGCGGAAGCTCAGTCTGGTTGCGGAATCCAAGGAAACGGACCGAGCCGTCGGGTCCAAGCTCGTGCGCGCGAGCCTCAAGCGCCGCGCGCTCTTCGCCGTCGCCGACGATCAGCAGATATGGGCGTGGCGGAGATTTGATAACGGCGCAGGCCTCGATCAAATCGCCGGCGCGCTTGCGTGGCTGCAGCTTCGAGGCGAACAGGATTATCGGACGTCCAGGTGCAAGTTCGAGCTCGGCGCGCAACTGCTCGCGTCCGGGATGCGCCGCTTCAGCGCCAGGCGCGGAAGAATTCGTTGTCGACCGCATAGGGCATCGCGAACAACTTCGATTTCGGAACTCCGTAGGCAAGATAGTATTCGCGGTTGCGCGCGCCGATCGGCAGGCAGGCGTCGACGCGGCGCAGCATCGCGGGCAGCGCGCGGCGCTTCAGCATCCGCGTCAGGGGGGAGCGGCTCTCGCTGCCGTGATGCGATTCACCGCGCATCAGCACCTTGATTCCAAGCGAGCGCGCCGCCGCGATCGCACGGAGCATCGCCTGATGCGCATAGCCGTGAACCCATAACGCGTCGAAGCGGCCCGCGCGCAGACGGCTGCGAATCGCGCGGGTGAAAGGACGCCAGAACGATATTTGATCGATAGCGCCAAGCGCCGGTAAAAATTCGCTGCGATATCCATCGAGCAACGGAACGTCCCATTTGAATGCGACGCCGAAGCCGGGGTCATGGTACTCGCGTACTGAGAGATCGCTCAAGAAAAAGACCGTCAGGTCGATCTCAGGCGACGCCGCCAGACAACGGAACATCGGCGCCTGGTACTGGATCGGGTGCGTGACGAGACATGCGACGCGATATGGCGAGCTCATCGGTTGTCAGGCACCGGGGGTCGCGTAGATTTCATCGATCGCGGGAATTCCGGCAATCGGGGCGCCGGCCAGATCGTATAAATCATAACGTTCCGCGCGCAGAAGCTCGGAGCACAATTGCTTTTGAAGCGCGGAATGAAGCGCCACGAATACAACTGGACGAGCGCGGCGCAAAGTGTCGCGCGCCCCTTCGAGCACCATCGCCTCCGCGCCCTCGACGTCGATTTTGATCAGCGATGGGGGCGGTAGATCGGCGGAATCGAGCGCGATCGTGCTGACCATCAGCGAGCCGCGGTCGCCGAGCGCGTTCATGGTGGCCCCGCGGTCGTTTGAAAATGAAGCAATCCCAGCGTGCGCGCTCACGGCAGCGGCGATGACCGTGACGTTCTCAAGATGGTTCATCGCAACGTGCCGTAGCAGAAACGACAACTCGCGCGGCGACGGCTCAAATGCAATCACCCGCCCCGACGCACCGATCAGACAGGAAAACAGCAACGTGTAAAATCCCGCTTGCGCTCCGATGTCGTAGATCGTCAGGCCGGGCTTGATGAATCGCACGAGCGCGCGCTGCTTGTCGAGCTCGTAGGTGCCAAGCCAGCATCCATGCGTCGCGCTTCCGGAGATCCATCGCAATCCTTTGGCCGGACCGCGGCGGATTCTCAGAATGGATCCTGGCGGCAACAATGCGGGCGGAAGGCGCAGCAATCGGCCCGCTAGGGACTGGTTGCTAATGCCGGACCAGTTGAGCGCGCTCATTGCGGGATTGGTACCGGGCCAGGAGCGGCCGCAGGATCGAGGAGGCTTGCGGCCGCAGTTGCAGCCTCCGCCGCGGTCACCGAGTTGATGCAACGATTGTCATAGGGGCATTCTGTAAGATAGCAGGTGTGGCACGGCACCCATTTTCGAAGGACGACGCTCCGCTTGGCGGCGGGAAACCATCTGCCGGGGAATTCGCGACAAGAGAAGATCGATACGCAGGGCGTACCGATCAACGAGGCCAGGTGCTGTACACCTGAGTCGTTACAGACTAAGAGGGCGCAGCGGCGTAGAACCTCGCAGGATTCGCGCACTGTGGCTCGTCCGGCCAGGCTGCGTGCATCTGTGCCGATTGCGGTCGCGATCCTTTCACACAATCCAGCTTCGCCGGCTCCTCCCAGGACTACAACGCAGGTTCCTCGCGCGGCAAGCTCGCGGCCGACCTCTATGAAGCGCTCGGCAGGCCATCGATTTGCGGGCGCTTTTGCGCCCGGCGCGAGCGCAACGAGTGATGCGCCGCCTTCCAGTCCCATCCCGGCAAGAATCTGATCGACAGCGGCGCGTTCTGCGTCCGATGTTTCAACTGCAGAATTCTCCAACGGATTTTGCGCTGTTGGAGCTGCGAAACCACCCGCCGCGAGAAGAGCGGCGAGCCGCGCGGTTTCATTCGGGAACTCGATAAGCTCGGATTGCGCCCGCGCAAATAGCCGCATCCGATCGTAGCGCCATCCGAAACCCCAACCTGCTCCGCTCATCCATGCAGCAAACATGTTGCGAACCAGCATCCTGAGCGGCGCGTCGACTGGCGGCAGCTCGATCCAGGCGTCGAACTTCCGCGCGCGCATCGCGGATATCCATCGCAGTTGCGCACGCGGACCAGCAACGTCATCAGAATGGTAGACAACGATCTCGTCGAGCCAGGCTACGCCGCGCAGCAGCTCGGACGCGCCGGGCATTCCGGTGCGGCCCGGCGAAGTGACGAGCGTCAGATGAGCGCGGGGAAAAGCGAGCCGGATTGCGCGCATCGCTGGAATCGCACATGCAACATCGCCGAGATTGCCGATCCTGTAGATGCACACGCGGCTGGGAGCAAATGGGCGCAAACTTTGCCAGAGGCATCGCCGGAATAGTACGAGCACCAGGTTCGCGATCGTCTTGAGTGCGAGCGCAAGACGGACCTGCAGGCGCATGAACACGCGCCTGAAGCCGGGCGCGGCGTCGCGAGACCGAGCTTGTACTGAAGAGTCGATCGCTGTGTCGAATCCAGCGCTCAAGTTTCCAACCGGTGGCGCGTGACGATCACCCACGCTGGGCGTCACACCGTGGAATCAGCGGGCATCCCGAGGCGGTGGCTCCAGATTAAGCGGATCGAGTGGAAGCCGCGACGGCGCCTGAACCGGTGCGGAAGGTTGCGACGGATACGTAGCGCGCTCGAGTGCGGCGAATTGCGCTCGGGTGCGGACGATAAAATCCCACGCCAGAGTACCAACGCACATAAACAGGAAGGTGATCACGGCGGCGATGGTCGCGTTGCGGCGCGCCTGCGGAGCGTAATAATTGTCAGGCACGACCGGCGGCTCGATCACCTTGAATGCAAAGTCGGCCTGCACCTGCGCGATTTTCTCGCGCTGGATTTGCCTCGCGACCAGCTCATAGAGCTGATTTTGCAGCAGCGCATCCGAGGTATCGCGAATCTCGTCCTGTAGCGACGCCACCGCGGACGACGCGGCCTGCACTTCCTCAGTGCGGACTTTGTCGCGGAGCAGGGACAAATAGTCTTCAAGAATCGCCTTCGCCTCGGCCGAGCTCGGGTCCATAAAGTACAGCGCCAAATTGCCGCTGCGGTAGTCATAGTCAGTCTGGAAACATCCAACTATTTGTTCGTGCATCTTCCATGGTGACAGGTGCGGAACATGACCGGTGGATGTCGTCACGATCTTGCGATCGAGGTGATAACGGTTGATCAGATCGATCGTGAACGCATAGCTGTTCATGATCGCGATGTAGCGTTCGGAGATGGTCACGTTGTCGCTCTCACCGCCGAGACTGAACATCTCCGCGAGCCCGCTCATCCCGCCTACGCCGGTCGAGGTTCCTTCACCGACCGAGCTGGCCAGGGTCGCGTCGGGCGATACAGGAGTGATGAGCGCTTGTGCGCGGTACCATTTAACCGAAAAAAATTTGTCGCGGATTCCGACGTAGCCGCCGACCGCAAGGGTGACCGCGACGATCAGGATCGAGCGGCGCAGGAGCAGCCGCGCAACCCGCACGACTTCCAGGATCGCGAGCTGTCCATCCGAAAGCTGCGTCGGTGCGGCGGCGCCGTTGCTCCTGGAAGGCGCGGCGGATGCACCGCCGCGGTAGCCATTTTCAAGCCCGGGAGTCATTTCAGAAACCGCTTAATGCGCCGGCCTACTTCCATTCGAGGCTCGACATTGCGGGAGTGAGCCCGAAAGTCAACTGGAACATCGTGCGCACGGAGCTGCCAGCGCCGAAGTTGATGTGCTCGACGTATTCTACCGCGGTGCTGGCTCGCACTTCACCCAGCGAATCGCCTATTTGTCTGATCGCAAGAGGTATCTCGAAGTAGTCGAAAGTAATGCCGTATCCGAATTCTCGGCTGGCGCTGCTGAGCTGAACGATTCCGATCGGGCTGCGTCGCTCGAACAGAATGCCCAGGTCGAATTTGCGCGCGTCGGCAAACCAGCGGCCAACCGACGCATTGATACTGCTCGCTCCAGGTCCCATAGCGTTGCCCATCAACGCATTGTCGTAGGTCCAGTAGAGCGAGTCGCTATGCCGAGAGTAGTCGCGCTGAAGATTCGTATATTCGATAGCGAAGTCGGTCAGACCGTCTTCGGTGACGCGCGGCTCATAAAATCCGACCTGGTAGGAAAGCGAAAGAAACGGCAGAAAGCGTCCGATCCCGGGAACTTCCTTGGTGAGATTGTCTTCGCCGAGAAGCTCCGTGTATAGCTGCGCGCCGCGAAGCTGCGGAATCGTGAGTTTCAGCCACAGGCCGCCCCGGGAGTTGGTATTCGCTCCAGAAGGATTGCCGGTGTCGAGCCCGGTTGCGCGCCCGGCGAATCCCGCGAAGCCATAATTGTCGTTACCCCGGCCGCCGAACATAATCGTATGTTCGATCCCATACTCGAACCACGGCAGCGGCTTGAAACTCAGGATTTCACCGTCGATCCATGGCCGCGCGTAGGTGCGATCCGCGTCGAGCTGGCCCATGAATACCTGCCAGCGGAACAATCCCAGGTAGCGCAGCATCCATGGCAGGTGGCTCGGATGAATGTTCTGTACACGCAGCGCCGGGAACGGTAGCGCATTGTTGCTTTGCGAAAGCAGTCCGAATCTCCCGACACCCCACGCCATCTCCTCCTGTCCGAACGAGATCGCAACGTTGCCGAGTCCGACCACCCCAGCGCCCGTCAGCAGCTGCGCGCGATTAGCGCCCGACGCATTATGGGTGAGCGGCCCGGCGATCGCACCCTCGCCGTAGCCGGTCAGAAACCCGCCGATTCCCGCCCATCCGGACCATCGCACCACCTCGTTGCTGCCGGATGACGTCGGCAGGTTGTCGTTGTAGGGCAGCAGTGGCGTGCCCTCTTGATAGTTGACGCCATCGTGCGGCTCGCTCAGACTTTCGCGCTGCCCGGACGAATAGACATACTGTCCTTCCACTCGCTGAACCGGATGGAGCATGGTTGGCAGGTTGTCTTCGCGATCGTTATCAACCCAATCGATCTCCTCCTTCAGTTGCGCGCGCAAAGCCTTGATCAGCTGGACGGCAAGCGGATTGCGCCCGCGAGTGTCGAGGTTGGCACCCGCCTCGAGCGTGAGCCTGGCCGCCTCGACCCGCGTAATCGGTTTGATCTCAGGAAGGTAGCTGTCCAGATAGCCGAGGCCGTTGAGCGTATCGAGCGCGCGATAGATCGAGCTGTCGAGCGGGATGTAAACCGCGTAGGTGGAAGCTCGCGCAGATAGAGGACGCACGAGGAGAGCGACGGCAACCAACGCGGCCATCGCCAATGCGGCGCGAATGATGCCGCGCCGATTCATTTCGCACCGCCATCAGGCGGGGCTGCGACCCTCGCAATTCCCTGGCTTGCGCCGATTGGATGGCTCTCGCGATCGATCTGGGCGGTGCGCTCAGCTCGAATCTCACCGAGCTTCGCAAGCGCGTCCGGCGCCTGCGCGAAAGACTCCGAGCGCGGAGGAGGTAGGTGATGCGCGGGATTTGCAGCGGAGGCATCGGCGGCGCGCGGCGCGGTGGTGCTGGCGCGCAGCTTCTCCGCCAGCGGTCCGCGATCATCGCCGAGCAGGTATGCGATCAACACGCGGCGGACGTACTCTTGGGTCTCAGCATAGGGCGGAATACCCCGGTACTTGTCGACCGCGCCTTCGCCGGCATTGTACGCCGCCAGCATCTCGGCCAGCGTCATCACGCTCGGCGCGGCACCGTCGCCACGCGGATGATAGGTGCGAAGGAAGGCCAGAAAACGCGCGGCGCCGAGCACGTTGCTGACTGGATCGAAGGGGTCGAGCACGCCGAACCGGATCGCGGTCGCCGGCATCAACTGCATCATGCCTTCGGCGCCCTTGGGCGAGATCGCCTCCGGATTGCCGCCCGATTCCACGCGTGCAATCGCGGCCAGCAGGCTCGGATCGAGATCGTACATTCGCGCCACGGCGCGAATCAGACGCTCGGAATCCTTGCGGGAAATCCTTGGTTCGGCGTCCGGCTTAGCGTGAGCGGCTGCCGAGCGTGCGCGCACCGGCACCACGGTTGTGAAAATAACCGCCGCCGCTACCAGCACGCTCCCACCCCAGTACCGCACGCTCTCTCCCCCCGGATCGCTCGGTGAATCTTTCGCGCGAGGCACCCTGCCCCGCACGGGACCGATTACGCTAAAGTGACGCCGCCAGAATTCCCACGATCGCAAGTCCGCTAAGCGACTGCGCGATGATGCTTGTAATCGTCGACGCATACTGGAGCTTGCTCGTGTAGATCAGCTGCTCCGGCACATAGATCGTATCGCCCGGCGAAACCTTGGAATCCATCAGCCCGCCCGAGATGACCGGCAACAGCGGAAACATCGTCGAGCGTTTGCTCTGCTTGATACCCTCGTCGGTCCAGACCGATCCGTCGGCCTTGATGACCATGGTATGGTCCGCGTCCGCGCCTTCGGTCGGGCCGCCCGCCATGTTCAGGCAATCGCGCACCGAGAGTCCCGGACGCCAGACCACCGCGTTCGGGCTGTAAACCTCGCCCAGGACATTCACATCAGAAGGACGGCGCGGAATCGTAAGGACGTCCTGATCGATCATCGCGATATTGTCAGGCGAATTAGCGAGCTCATCGAGCGGCTTCAGGTGGATCACGAGCCTGCCCTGCGCCTGCTGGCCCTCGGATTGTTGCAGCACCTGCTGGAGCATCGTCAGGCCCTGCGAATTTTCATTGGTCTGCCCGGGCGCGGCGGCGGAAGCGACAGTCGGAGTTATTTGCGCACGCGCGATCGCTTCGCGCAGGCGGCCGCGCGCCTGATCCAGGCGCTCCTGCTGGAGTTCTTTCACCGACTGGCGGATCAGAATCGCCGCGGGCAAATACGCATCGGGCATCAGGCCGCCGGCGCGCTCGAGCACCGAGGCGATTCGCTCGCCCTCATGAATCGTGTATGGACCCGGGCGCGCGACCCGGCCGCGCACATAGACCACCCAGGGCAGATGCCAATCAGTGGCTTTGCGCACGAACAGCTGATCGTTCGCCTCGAGCACGGGATTATGTTCGTCGATCCCGCTCAGCGCCGAGCGCAAATCTACGTCGATGAACGTGTGGCTGGTGTGGGAGCCATTGACGACCTGGGTGCGCGCAAGCTCCGCCTGCTTCTGATACGCGTCGTCCTTTAGGCCGCCGGCCAGGTAGAGAAGATCGCTCACGTGCATCCCCTGGCTCAGCACGTAGTAGCCGGGGTTGCGAACTTCACCCATCACTTCGACCGTGGGCAGATATTTCATCTGCGATTCGCTGTAGACAGTCAGGTCGTCTTCCTGCTGGAGCGCGATATCGCCCGGGCTGGAAACCTGATCGGAAAGCGCGTCGCCCAGGTCCACCGCGACCAGACGCACGGTCCGGGCCTTGCCTTCCTTGCGCCGCACCAGCGCGTACTTGAAAAAGGTGTGCGGCGCGACGCCTTCGGCCGAAGCGATCAAATCGGACACCCTCATCCCCGGATGCCACTGGTACTTGCCCGGACGATTGACGTTGCCGCGAATCTCGACGATGTCGTGCTCGATGGGCAAGACCGGATAGACCTTGATCAGATCGCCGTCGTGAACCACGAAACGTGCGGAGCGGATCTCGCCGAGATCGACATCGAGCGCGATTCGGTGCGCGTGATTCTCGACCCGTTCAAGCTGCACCCGCTGCGAGTACCCGAAGGCGCTGATACCGCCAGCCAGCTTGATCAGATTTGAGATAGATTCGGACTGCCCGGCAAGCTCGTAGATAGCCGGACGCTTCACGTCGCCGGCGACCCCCGCCACCGGGCCGATCACTGGCACGAAGATCACATCACCAGCCTGCAACTGATCGTCCCCCGGGATTCTCCCGTCCAGCAACAGTCCGTACAGGTCGATAACACTCGAGGCCTGGTTGCCGTGGCGCAACTCGATTCTGCGCAAGCTGCCGATCTTGGTGATTCCTCCCGCCGTTTCGAGTGCGTTGGACACGTGCGACAGGGCGCTCACCGAGTAGGCGCCGGGTTTGGCGACCTCGCCGACCACGAATACCTGGATCGAGCGCAGCCGCCCCATCGTTACATCGACCTTCACGCCAGTGATCTGGCCGGCGCGATCCTCGATGAGTTTTTTGGCCTGGTCGAAGCTCAGGCCGGCGACCTGAAGCGGACCGATTTGGGGAATCACGATCGATCCATCGCGGCCCACGGTGAGGGTCAGCGTGTTGTTGATCCGTCCCCAGATTAGCAGCCGGATCTCGTCGCCGGGACCAATCATGTAGTTGTTGCCAAGCGGAATATCGGAGCCGCTGGCGACCGGCGTTTGCGCCGAGAACAGCGAGTAACCGAACTGGGTAAGATCGTACGTGCTTGGCGCCTGTGGCGTGGAGCCGGAATCAAGGCCGCGAAAGGTGCGTTCGATCGAGGATACTTCCACCGGAGGCAGGCCGTTCGCTGCGCCGACCGGCGAGGGCGACGATTGCGGCAGTGCGAGCTGGGTGCAACTCTTTAGCTGCTCGATCTGGGCCTGCGTGAAATCGAGACCCATGCCGGTCAGAATTCCCTGAACGTCGGCCGGACCGAGTTGCTTGGAGGCAAAATGAAGGCACAGCTCCTGGATATCGTCGGGGCTTAGGCCGCCGCCCGACATCCGGCTCCGTAGCTCTCCAACTTCATCGGACGAGATGCCGAGCTTCTGCATCATCTCGCCGACTGACTGTTTGTTTACAGAGTTGCCAACCCCCGGCAATCCTGATTGCGAGGCGTTACCTCGTTGCGACGCGTTACCTCCCGGCGACGCGCTGGAGGACGGAGCGAAACCGGACTCAAGCGTTTCCGTGCCGGAGCCTTGCGTGGGCGCGCAGGGCGACATTCCAGCCGCCGCCTTGGCGTCAGCGTTCGGATCGTCGAGCCTGAAACATCCGGAATAGCCCGAACCACCACTATTACTTTCATCAGGAGACGCTTGTCCGTATGAGGAAGGCGCTCCATTTTCATCGTAAGCTGAACCGGACAGAGTGGAACCGCCGTCAAGTCCAGCGGCGCGAAGGATGCGCGGAGTCCAAAAGAGCAGCATCGCGACTGCAAAAATGGAAACAATCGCTGAACGAAATTGTGAAGGATTATATTTGCGGACCGACCGCATCATTGAGATCTCACGCCCGAAGCGCAACCCCCGCCGACCTGCACGCGCGTCCGAGAACCAGCGTGGGCTATCATAGCGGAAAATCCACAAAAAGAAAGAAAAGTAGACAATTTAAGACCAGGGTCGTGACGATCGCGACACTCGAGCGCACTGGTGAAGCCAGCAAGCGTCCGCCATCCCATTTATTTCTTAAATGGTTACGACAAGCAGCACTGTGTCCGAGCATGCGGAATTCTGCGGCTCAAGTCTCCTCGGACATCGACCGATGAGCAAGCCTATGCTGCCCGAGGAATCCTGCTATTCCTAGTCCGTACGGCTGGATTTAATACGCTATCTTATGCGGGTTCAAGGCGCTGGCTTTCGAGCGCGACAAATACTGCCGCGCTCGGGGTTCATTCGGTTCCCTGGTTCTCTTCCCGCCGCATAACCAAATCATGCCGCAACGGCGATCCGGCCTGCCAGCATCTCGACCTGCTGACTCGGGCCGTTGAACGTCACTTTCTCGTTGTGCGGCAGATCCCAGTTCGCAATCATGTCATCGGCGCCGAGATGAACCCCCGGCGCGGCCACCTGAGCGCTCGATCCGGCCGTGCCTGAGCGCAGTGCCGCAGGCTCGCCGAGAGCACGCTTCAGCTGCGAGAGCACCGCGGACCCGTCTCCGGGAGCGAACTCAGCGATCGCCATCTGCATTCCCGTATTATCAGTGAACTCAAAGACCACGGTGCTGTAGCGCACCCCGCCGGACTCGACGCTGCCGACCCGCCATGCGTTTGCGCCATAGGGACTGGTCTCGAAGTCACCGTCGGGAAGTTCCTCGCGAACGCGGTCGATCGACGATCCGAATTCCACGCCTAGAAATGAAGTCAGATTCGGCTTACCCAGGTCGAGCCAGGTCGACATATCGTAGGGCGAGTTCGAGCCAGCGCATCCGGCGAGCATTGCCGCCATCGCAAGGAAGACGATCGCCAGCGCTGCGGCGGCCGTTCGGGCGTGCGATCGCGATGCTGCAAGCTGGGTCATCCGATACTCGCCGCACCCGCACGGAGTTCACCGTACAGCGTGCGTGGCTCAGGTTGATTTGGCAACCGCGGAGGCCGGCAAGACGACGCGCAATCCGTTGGACTCGAGCGCGCTCAGAAGAATGGCAACCCGTTCGGCGCCGGACAGATAGCGATCGAAGACCGCCTCGAATCCGCGAAACGGCCCTTCGACGACGGTCACACGCTCGCCGCTGTCGAACGGACGTTCGGCAATCTCAACGATATCATCAATTCCGCGGCGGCGGATCTCCGCCACGATCGCTTCGGGCACCGCCAAAGGATCCGTTCCGGCGGAAACGATACCGCGAACCCCCGCCATATACTTCACCTCGAAATAGCTCGTCTCCAGATCGAAGCGTGCGAAGACGTAACACGGGAACAGCGGACCTACACTCATCGTCATTCGGCCCCAGCGCGGCGTTTTTGCCCGCAGCATCGGCAGGAACACCTCTCCCACAGCCGGCCGCAATTGATCGCGAACCCAGCGTTCCTTCCCGGTTTTGGTGCGAATCAGATACCAATTAGGTGCGTCCGCCAAGCTCATCCTCCGCCTGCTCAGTCCCCCCAGAGGCTATCATGCCGCGCATCCTGGGTCATGAGATTCGATCGCCGTGCGAGCGGCTCGTGAGAGTTGATCAACAGAAAAACAAAAGCGGCTGTGGCTTGCGCCACAGCCGCCCTTTGCGTCCACGTTCAGGAATCAGATTTCGTATGAAATGGTGAACTCGAGCAGATTTTCTCGCTGCGAGCGGCTCAGCAGGAATGGATCCGTATAGCGGCCCGAGCGGCCCAGAAACCATGCGGTATTCACTCCGAAGAGTACGTTGCGCGAATAGCGGTACACGTTGGTCGAGGTGAAGGCGCCGACGTTGTCGTCGATATCCCACTCCGCAACGTTGGTCGCCGTGAGCTGTCCGTTCATCAGCCAGTTGGTGAAGGCTATGAAGGCGAAGTTGCTGTCCTCGCGCACTTTGCCGGTGAAGTTACCAACGTTCGGTGTCGCGTCGGACGGACGATCCGGGTACCACGTGTTGACATACTGAAACGTTATGAACGTGTGCTGCTTCGAGAGCCAGGGTATGTACGTCGGACGGTCACCCGCAACGATGAAACGCGTCATCTCGCTGCTTACTATCGTGCTGCCACCCCCCCCTGGCCCTGCTGCATCGCCCGCGGGGCTGGCTTGGTTGAGACCTACAGAAGGCGCGTACAGCGTGTCATAGCGGTAGACGATGTCGGTAAGGTCCTTGTCATAATAGGTGCCAGTTAGTCCGAAGAAGTTCTTGCGCTTGAAATCTTCGCCAATCAGAATCTTGAACGTTCCGGCTTTCGGAATGCCCGCGCGCGGAGGCCCGTACGCATAGTGGCCGAAATTGATGAACTCGCCCGGTCCAACTTTGGTGTAACCCGGAACCCCCAAAGCATCAGCAGTAGCAGCCGTGCATGAGGAGCAAAGACCCGCCGTGTTTTCGCGCGCCTCATACAGGTAAATGAAGCTTGCCTGCAAGCCATTGCCGATCGGCAGCAAGCTCGACAGGCGCACGCCAAATTCGCTGTTCTGCAAGGAGTTGGACGGGTAGTGATACGCATCCTGCACTACTTCGTCATAAAACAGGCCGCCCGAGTAGAGCATCGGCTTGGCGCCTATGTCCAAATAGGTCTGGTTGCGGTATGCCTGCCCGTTCTGGTTGAATCCGGGGGTCGCGCCAGTTGCGGCGGGGACCACCCACGGATTTCGGGCATCCGTGGTGTTGACGATATCGGTGTCGCCCTGGAAGTCCCCGGGGATCACGAATGCCTCGATTTCGTTGTTCGCAGTTTTCTCGAAATCGGGCAGGATGTAGTTGAACTTGATCATCCGCAGATTCTTGCGCTGATCTTCCGCCGCTTCAGCGCCGTAGAAGCCGTGGTAGGTCGAGTCAATCGGGTTGGTGATTTCCGTGCCCGACAACGCGTCGGCTTCCGACCAGATGACTTCTTGCTTGCCGATTCGGGCTGAGAAGTTATCCGTGAAGTTCAACTGCGCATAGTATTCGTGCAGGTCGTCGCGAAAATACTGCTGTTGCAGTTGCGACTGCGTATACGGTGACCAATCACGATTAGGCTCAGCGCGGCCCTTGTCCTTGATTGTTCCGAGTGCGTCGTACCACGGCCGGTAGAACGCGAAGAAGTCGGCGTCCTTCAGGAACAGCGTGTCGAAGCGGCCGAGGAATTTGTAGTTCTTTACGAAGTGGTAGTCGGGACGGATGTCGCCGAGCTGGCGCACCTCATCCAGGTCCCAATGGTTGAAGTCGAAGCTGCCGCCATTTTCCGTTGCCGCTATACCCGGCACCGCAGTAGTAGTGGTTGGCGTCGGATGCGTCAGCGTGGTCGGCGTTCCGTTGTTATTGCTCGAGCCTTCACCCCAGCGCCCTTCCTCTCGGGTCTCGAAGAACCCGAACACCGAAAAGTCGCCCTGGGTGATGGTTGCCATCGCAGCCGACGACCATAAGGTCGCGACTGTGGCCACGGTGGCAACGATCAGACTGCGCCACCGCACTCCTCGACCCGTCTCTCGATTCACGTTCATATACACCCCCAAGCCAGTTAGACCGTCGTGATTGGTCGAACTCTGCAAACCCCTGTGATCAAAACGGGACGCGGGATCGACACTTCCCCCGTCGCCGCTTAGACAACTACGAACGGGCGTTAGCTACCACTTGGCTTCGTCCCTTGTCAAGACGGTGCACATTGAAAATTCAAGTTCCGGAAATCGAGAGGTCAAGAAAGCCCAGCGTTGCACATATCGGGCGCACAGGCGCCGGTAGCAATCGCCGTATACTGGACGGCCCACGGAAACTCGACCTTGAGGCAAATTGACATGGGCGGGTGAGCCGCATAAGTTTGCGCGGAGATTTGGCGCAAAGTCTTCTGGCGGAGGCGGGGATTCGATCAGGATTAAGAAACAATTACGGCGCACTTGAATTTGATCTTCGATCAGTGTACGTAAAGCCACCGATACGCGCGTCCAAGGAATGCTTCCTTGATTTTCGCGGGATGTATTTCTTGTCAAGCCGGACTGAGAGGGGTTCTTGACGGCGACGTGGAGGAAGTTAGGTTGGGTCAGCAGGTGCGAAACCGAATGACTCGGCGGGGGTTACACACAATGACTCAGGGAAGGATGCATACGATGACTCAGGAACGGGATGGGTTTTCATTGGCGCACAGAGCCGCGCTGATGACGGTGAGCGTCAAACGTGCGCTCGCAACCGTGTTAACGGTGGCGGTCATCGCCTCGCTGGCTGTCGTTGGTACGACCACGACGAGTTATGCGCAAGGCAAGAAAAAATCGAAGCGGTCGATCGGTCTGGAAAGCTCGATCGTGGTTACGAACAACGGCGCATTGCTCAACGGTACGGTCGCCACCTACGCCGCGGGTGCGAGCTCGGGCAAAGGCGCGCGCCCGACCGCTCTACTACACAATGGGACCGGATCGTTTGCGGGCGTTCCCGTGCCAGCTTATTACAGCTTGTCGGGCGTAAGCGTCGATGTCAATCCGTTGAATGTCGTTGACGCTCCTTTCCCAGTCAATGACGCCATCTTTGTTGCCAGTGACCTGAGTGTCGCGGCTGCAGGATCTCCTGACATAGTCGAGGCATGGAACCCCGGGGCAACAGGCGAGACGCCGCCGATCGCGTTTATGATTACTTTCAGCGCCTGCGAGGAGGTAGATCCGACGACGGGTCTCTGCGAGTTCGCGATTGCCAATCCGCTGTCGATTCCCGAGGGCTTCGCCTTTATCCCCGCCGGCACAAGCGATCTAGAAGGCCCGGGAGCGGCGGGCGATTTTTACGTGACGCAGTTGACCGGCGCATTTTTCAACGCCCTTGCCCCCGTAGCTGTGAACCCCACAACCGGGGCGGTTCCAATCCCGACCGGCACGGGCGCGGTTAACGAGTATCTGCCATACGCAGGTACGGGCACTGGTGAGGACCAAATCGGTTCAACGCTTCCGGAAGGCCAGATTGCGGACACCGCTACCTGCACGAGTGACGGCACTCCGACGTACCTGTTATATCCGGTGGGCGTCGCGCTCGACTCGAGCAATAACATCTGGGTAGTAAACAGCGGTTTCGGCAGCGGCTTCAGCTACGTCACCGAGTATCCAGCAGGCTCGGCTTCCAGTCTCGAATCACCGTGCGTAGAACCGATTGACGAAGTGGACGCCGGATTCGTCGGCAGTGGCGTCCTTGAGTATGGTGAGTACGATGCCATCAGCCCGATTGATGGCTCATTGTGGGTTTCGGACGTGAACCTGAACTCGGTCTTCGAGTTCGATTTGGCGGCAGATGATTTGGGCACGGTCGTGACCAGCATCAGCCGGCAAACATACCCGCCTGAAGGCACCGATGGGTATCGCAATTGACGCTGACGGGAATCTGTACGTGGCAAACAATGAACGGAACCAGGTCCTTGAATTCGAGGATCCTGCTTTCAGCGGCCTGCTCAACGTCAAGCCGGACACTATCCTGAAGGGCAACAAGACCAAGCTGCACCAGCCGGTGGGTGTTGCTCTTTCTTCGGGCGTGCCTCCATTTCCGGTTCCGACTGCGACACCAACGCCAACCGCGACGGCTACGCCAACGCCGGTAATAAGCCCAACGCCTACGGCTACGGCTACGCCAACGCCAGCAAGCCCGACGCCGACGGCTACGGCCACACCGACGCCGGCAAGCCCGACGCCGACGGCTACTCCGACGGAGGTACCAACTTGACGGCGTGATCGAGTAACTGAATCAGCTACGCGAAAAACCCCGAATCCGGCAGCACCGGATTCGGGGTTTTCTTTTGTCCGCACGAAAAGACTCAGCAACGCGCGGCTTCTTGCCCGCTGACTATCGCGGATAGTAGATGTCTCGGAAACAGATTCCGGAACGAAAGAGCGCCTTGGTTTATGCCAAGTCCTCGGCGAGGGCCGAGGCGAGCACGCCGGTTATCGCGGCGCGCGCTGCCATGCTCGGATGCTCGGTCTCGATTGCGCACCTTCCCACGCGCGCAAATTCCAGGAACTGCTCGGCGTTAACTCCGGCAACCGGAAAGCGCACGAACTGCACCGAGCTGATTCGTTCGTCGTTCATCTGCCGAGTGTCGAAAATCGCCCGCTCCCGCCGCTCTCCAACCGCGATCCACAGGTGCCGCTCGAGGCCGAGCAGGCGGCGCAAAGCGGCGTCGCGCTCGACCGGTTCCGAGTATTCGATCAGCATCGTCGCCGACAGCGAATCGGGATTAGGGAGAAGCTCGTTGTAAGTATCGAGCTCGTGCTGGATCGCGTCTTGCGCGATCATCCGCTCGGTGTGGATCATCTCCTGCACCTGGTACCAGACCGTCTGCGGATTCTCGAAAATCAGCGTGATATGCGTCCCTACCGCGAGGCGGCGGCGCTCCTTCTCATGAATGAACAGCGGGCGCAATCGGTCGCGTGCGCGATCGTAATCGGCCAGCGCAAGAGTCTCCTCGAACCTGATCGGTTTCATGCGGTTTTCTCCGCGGGCTCCGGCACGCGATCGGGAAAGCCGCCGTCGCCGGGCGCGTGGTAGGCGCGCGCCAGCACTTCGATCGGATGCATCGGATGAATGCCGGTCGCTTGTTCGATCTGTACCGCGGCCAGAGGGCAGTCCGATGCCATCACGCTCGCGGCAGCGTCGCGCATTCCGGCAAAAGCCTTCTCTCCGGCCTGCATCGAGAGCTCGAAGAATTCTTTCTTCATCGCCCAGGTTCCATCGTGCGCCGTGCACGCATCGACGGTCGCGATGCTCGCGCCCGGGATGATGCGCATCAGGTCACGTGAACGAAACCCGATTCCCTGCGCCTTCAGATGGCAGGGGACGTGATAGGCGATAGTGCCGGGCGTGCTCAGGAAGCTGCGGTTGAAGCGGTCGGCCTGCTTCAATTGCCACAGCAGCTCGTGCGGATCGACGACCGCGGCGGCAAATTCCCTGGCTTCGGCGCTCGCGAGAATCTTGGGATACTCCTGGCGCATCATCAAAGAGCAGGTCGGATTGATCGCGGCGATTTTGTAGCCCTGGCGCACCAGCGGCAGCATCGACGCGATATTCGACCACGCCTCTGCCTGCGCGAATTCTATCTCGCCGCCATCGAGCGCCGGCATCCCGCAGCAGTTTTGCTTCGGGCACTTCACGTCGCATCCGTTTTTGGCGATCACGTCAACCGCGGCGATACCCGGAGCGGGCCGGTAATAGTTGACGAAGCAGGTTGGAAACAGCGCGACTTTAGCGGCGGGCTCCGCGGGAGCAGGCGGCAGCGGATTTCGCTTGAGCCATTTGTCGAAGGTCTCACCGGCGAAATCAGGCAGCAGCTTGTCGCGATGAATCCCGAGCAGCTTCTCCATGATCACGCGCTGGAACTTCTGATGGCATCCCCAATTGGCAAGTCCGGGAGTCTTGCTTCCGATTTTTCCCAGCAGATCGGGATTACCGAGCAGCTTCTCGCGGACCGCGACGCCTTCCTCTTTGGCGCGCACCGATTTGGCGCGCAACATCAGTCGCGGAAAGTCGAGCTGAAATTCGTGCCCGTCGCGTGGCGTGTAGGGACACTTCACCTCGCACAGCTTGCATCCGTAGCAAAGGTCGACCACGCGGCGGGTTTCGGCTTTGGTCAGTCCGCGCACATCGCCGTCGTTGCGATCGACTCCATCGAACAGCACCGGGAATGACGGGCACAAGTTCCAGCACAGGCGGCATCCCTGGCAGATGTCGAAGACGCGGTCGACCTCCTTGTCCAGGCCGGCGCGATCCCAATACTTCGCCTCGGTCGGAGTGTAACAGAGGCCGTCGGTAGGCTGAGATGAAATGCGGCTGGACATCGGCTGACAGACCTCCGGACGAACTGCGTCCGGCGATGCGAGGTGGATTCAAGTGCGTAGAGCAAAAGCGGTCGTACCAAGACCCTCGCCCGCCTGGATATACCCTCTCCCTCCCGGAGACGGCGGCGCGGCGCGATGCTTGCGTTTCTTTTTTCGCAAGCATCGTGACGCGCGGGTGAGGGTGCTTACTGCGCGCTTCGCTCTACGCTGAGCGCGGCCCCTAGCTGAGCGTCTTCGAGGCCTTGTCGAATCGGCCGGCGTGCGACCTTTCAGCCTTTGCCAGCGTCTCGAACCAGTCGGCGATTTCCGGAAAACCCTCTTCACGCGCCGTCTTCGCCATCCCGGGGTACATGTCAGTGTACTCGTAGGTCTCGCCATGAACCGCGCTCTTGAGGTTCAGCAACGAGTCACCGATCGGCTGATCCGTCACCGGATCACCGACGGTCTTCAGATAGTCGAGATGCCCATGCGCATGGCCGGTCTCGCCTTCCGCGGTGTCGCGAAACAATCCGGCGATTTCCGGCTGCCCTTCGACATCGGCGACCTTGGCGAAATAAAGGTAACGGCGGTTAGCCTGGCTTTCGCCGGCAAATGCGTCCTTGAGATGCTGATGCGTCTTGGTTCCTTTAAGACTCTTCATTATTGCCTCCTGGCGTTAAAAACGGTTCGTCCTCAGTCCGATTCGTGATGGTCAGCCGCCCCGACCGTCCGCATGAGCGCGCTTGCGGCCTGGTTTGCATCGCTCGCACAACGCGATCACTTCCAGCGACGCGCCGAGCAAGGTGAATTCGCCCAATCCCGAGCGTCCTTCCAGAACCTTGTCCAGCTCCGGAATCTCGATATCGCGGATCCGCCGGCATTTGACGCAGACCACATGATGATGCGGCGTCAAGTTACCGTCGTAGCGCGCGCTATCGTGCAGCATAGTGACTTTGCGCGCCTCTCCGACCTCGCACAGGGTCTCGAGCGTCCGATGCACCGTGGCGAGCGAGATGTGCGGATGGAGCTTGCGCACCTCCGCGTAGATCGTGTCGGCGCGCGGATGCTCTCCGGACTCGAGCAGGGCCCGGATAATTGCCAGGCGCTGCGGCGTCACGGCGAGGCCGCCGCGGCGGCATCGCGCGGCGAACTCCTCGAGCCTGCGCGCGGCGTATCCGGCGCGGCGTCCTTCACTGACGAGCTGTAGTTCCATAACTCAGGTGATAATAATTATCATCCGGTTGTAGCTCGCGTCAAGCCCCCGCCCAATTCCGTTCGCAAAAAAAGATTCTCGCGTAACCGCGAATTATTTTTCCGTTGAAAGCGGCGCAATCTGTCCGCGCCTATAGTCCCTTCCCGCAATCGCGGTTGTGAAGTCGTGGCTTTGTTTTCGCTCAACGATTCAGGAGGAAGGAACTATGCGCAAAAGACTTAGAGCCTTGATTCGTCAAGGGGTTGCCGGCGCCACCGCGCTCGGCATGGTCGCCATGCAGGCGGGAATGGCAGGAGCAAATCGCTCCGACTTCCCCGTACCCCCTCAAACCGCAACGCCGATAAAACATCTGGTGATCATCTTCGGAGAAAATATTTCGTTCGATCATTACTTCGGCACTTATCCCAACGCGACCAATCCGCATGGCGAACCGACGTTCGAGCCTTCTCCCGGCACGCCGAGCGTCAACGGCCTCGGCGGAGTGCTGTCAGCCGCGAATCCCAATTTCCTCAACGCCGCCAACGGCGCCGGCGCGGCCAATCCGTTCCGCCTCGACCGCTCCCAGGCGCTGACCGCGGATCAGGATCACGACTACACGCCGGAGCAGCAGGCCTTCGACAACGGCCTGATGGATGCGTTTCCGGAATTTACCGGCACCGCGGGACCGCCTCCCGGAACTCCGCCCGACACTGTCGATACCACCGGGCTGGTGATGGGCTACTACGACGGCAATACCGTGACGGCGCTGTGGAACTACGCACAGCACTACGCGCTCAACGATAACTCCTATGACACCAACTTTGGACCCTCGTCCCCCGGCGCCATCAACCTCGTCTCCGGCCAAACCAATGGCGTGAGCGAAGTCGAGAATGGACCCTCCGATGTGACGATCAGCGACGGCAACGGCGGTCTGACTTTGATCAGCGACGCGGATCCGATCGGCGACCTCTGCTCGACCTCGACCGGCGTCAAAGTCCAGATGAGCGGACCGAATATCGGCAATCTGCTAAACAAAGCCGGCCTTACCTGGGGATGGTTCGAGGGCGGCTTCAATTTGAGTATCGTCAACTCCAACAGCAGTACCGGATGTGCACGGAACACGACCTCCTCAATCACCGGCGAGAACAAGGCCGACTACGTTCCGCATCACGAGCCGTTCCAGTTCTACGCCTCGACGGCAAATCCGAATCACCTGCGCCCAACTTCAATCGGCAACATCGGGCAGACCGACCAGGCGAATCATCAATACGATATCCAGGATTTTTTCACCGCGCTCGAAAACGGCAATCTCCCGTCAGTGAGTTTTCTGAAGGCGATCGGAATTCAGGACGCGCACGCGGGTTATTCATCGCCGCTCGACGAACAGCAATTCGTAGCACAGGTAATCAACGCGCTTCAAAAGAGCCCCTTCTGGTCCGACACCGCGGTAGTCATTAACTATGACGATTCCGACGGCTGGTATGATCATCAGATTGGTCCGATCGTCAACCACTCCACGACCAGCGCCGATGCGCTCACCGGCGAAGGCGCGTGTGGCGATGGCAGCAGCGCGCTGCCTGGGGTCAATCCCGCCACGCTGCACGCGCAAGGCCGATGCGGATACGGTCCGCGGCTTCCGATGATGGTGATCTCACCGTGGGCGAAGCAAAACTTCGTTGACCATACGCTCACCGATCAGAGCTCGATCATCCGCTTCGTCGAGGACAACTGGCTCGGCGGCAATCGGCTCGGCGCCGGCTCGACTGACGCGTACGCGGGTCCGCTGAACAATATGTTCAACTTCGATCAGCGTCCGAATTCCAATACGCTGATTATCGACCCGAACAGCGGCGAGCCCGAAGGCCTTCACTTAACACAGTAGTAACAATCCGAGAATAGTCTGACGCTGCCCGGCATGCGCGCTCGATTGCGCGCATGCCAGCGCGTATCAGTATCATTTGTTTCGGCACACGCCGTCAGCGATCAAATTGAGGTCGTAGGTGCGAATCACACGAAGGGACTTTCTTCGAATCGGAGGAATCGCCACCGCGGGGTTACTCACCGGTGCCGCCACGGCTTCGACTGCGGCTCCGAGTACGGTTCAGGCACTCGATCCGGCCAAGCTCCAAGCCTTCGCCGATCCTCTCCCGCTCCTTCCAATCGCCCGCGCCAACGGACGGCGCGCCAGCCCTGCGGATCCCTCCCGGGAAATTCCGTTCTACCAAATCGAGATGCGAGAGTTCGCCAGCAAACTCCATCGCGATCTCCCGCCTACCCGCCAATGGGGATATGACGGCACGGTTCCCGGCCCGACGTTCGAGACGCACAGCGGTGATGCGTTGCTGGTCCGATGGATCAATCAACTGCCTCTTCATCACTTCCTGCCAATCGATCGCACGCTGCATGGCGCCGAATCCGGCAATCCTGACGTCCGCGCCGTCGTTCATCTGCATGGCGGCAAGACTCCGCCCGACGGCGACGGCTATCCCGAGGATTGGTATCCTCCGGGCAAGTTCGCCACGTATCTGTATCCGAATAGTCAGGACGCGGCGACGCTCTGGTACCACGACCATGCGATGGGCATTAACCGGCTCAATATATATGCCGGGCTGCTGGGACTGTTCATCGTGCGCGATCGTTTCGAAGACTCACTCAATCTGCCGAGCGGTCCTTATGAGGTCCCGCTCGTGATATTGTGACCGGATGCTCGATACTCACGGGCAGCTACTCTATCCGGTTTCCGGTGACTCGCGCTCGCCCTGGGTCGCCGATTTCTTCGGCAATATCATGATGGTCAACGGCCGGATTCTGCCGTACCTCGAGGTCGAGCCGCGCAAGTATCGTTTCCGAATACTCAATGCATCAAACGCGCGGCTTTATCATTTGCTATTGGCTAATGGCTTGCCGATGACGCAAATTGGAAGCGATCAAGGCCTGCTTGCCGCGCCGGTCGAAGTAAAACGGCTGGCGATTGCTCCCGCTGAACGCGCCGATATCGTAATCGATTTCACCGGCCTGCAAGGTGAGAGCCTTGTCCTCAAGGATGACAACGCGGACGTGATGCAGTTCCGGGTTGCTCGCATGAAAGTCCGCGATTCCAGCACCGTTCCCCGTATGCTGCGTCCGATGCCGCGGCTGGCCGAGGCGAGCGCCGTGCGCACCCGGACGCTCACGCTGGACGAGTACGACGATCGCAGCGGCAAAACTATATTGATGCTACTCAACAAAACCTACTGGCATCAGCCGATTACCGAAAAGCCGGTGATCGACACGACTGAGATTTGGAATCTGGTCAATCTCACTGACGAGGTTCACCCGATTCACCTGCACCTGGTCCGTTTTCAGGTCCTGGATCGGCGTGTCTTCGAGCCTTTCGAGTATCAACGTACCGGCAGGTTACACTATCTGGGTCCGGCGACGCCGCCCGACCCGAATGAGATGGGCTGGAAGGATACGGTGCGCACCCAGCCCCATGCCGTCACCCGCATCATCATTCGGTTCGAAGGCTACAAAGGGCGCTACGTGTGGCACTGCCACAATCTCGAGCATGAGGACAAGGAAATGATGCGTCCGTACGAGGTCGTCGGCACCGGCGAGCAGAGTAATAGCAAGTTCGTGATTAGGCATATCGATAAAAGCGCAAAGTAATAGTGGCGCGGGCGTCTCGTCCACGGGCGAGACGCCCGCGCCACTATGGCTTTGCTCTTTGAACACTATACTCATCGCCCTTCGACTTTCAGGGCAGAATGACACCGACCGAGCAGCCGCGAGAAATCGATATTCCTCACAAACTAGGCAGGATCGGCGCGCGGCGGGAGAGCGGCTTGACCAGCAGCATCTGCACGTCGCCGATATAGCGTTCGCGGAAGCCGCCTTCGCAGTAGCACAAGTAGTATTCCCACATCCGGACGAACTCGTCGGGATAGCCCAGTGCTTTTACCTTGGCCAGATTCGCAAACGTGTTAAGTCGCCAATGCCTTAGCGTCTCGGCGTAGTTGGGGGTCAGGTCTTCAAGATGGAACAGACGCAGATCGCTTGCGCTCGTGATCGAATCGGCAATCGCGGTGACCGACGGGATGAAGCTTCCGGGAAAAATATATTTCTTGATGAAATCGACCGAGCGCAGCGCGCTTGCATAATGCTGATCGGCAATCGTGATCGCCTGCAGCAGCATCATTCCGTCGGGCTTCAACAACTCACCGCACTTGCGGAAATAGGAATCGAGAAAATGATGCCCCACCCCTTCGATCATCTCGATCGAAACCGCCTTGTCGTATTGTCCTTCAAGGTCGCGGTAATCCTTGAGCAGCACCGTGATCCGATCGGAAAGCCCAGCCGCCGCGATTCGCGCAACCGCGAAATCGTGCTGGCTGCGCGAGATCGTCGTGGTCGTGACGCGGCATCCGTAGTTGCGCGCGGCATGGATCGCGAACCCGCCCCATCCGGTGCCGACCTCGACCAGGTGATCGGTGGGCTTGAGCTCCAGCTTGCGGCAGATGCGATCGACCTTGGCCGCCGCGGCTTCGTCGAGCGAGGCGTCCGCACGTTCGAAGATCGCGCACGAGTACATCATGCTGCGATCGAGCACCAGCTCGAAGAACTCATTGCCCAGGTCGTAGTGCGCCGAGATATTGCGCCGGCTCCCTTCGCGGGTGTTGCGATTCAGATAGTGCAGCACGCGCCGGACCGGATTGGCGGCGCGCGCGACGCCGCTTTCCATGCCTTCCATCACGTCGCGGTTGCGTACCATCAGACGCATCAGCGTGGTCAGGTCGTCCGCGCTCCAGCATCCCGCCATGTATGACTCGCCCGCGCCGACGCTGCCGCCCAGCGCCAGGTCCGCGTAGAAACGGCGGTCGTGCACGCGCACCGTCGCGCGCAGCTCCGCGTTCTCGATATCTTCACCGAAAGCGATTCGCTCCGCGGCGTCCTCGACCACAAGCCGTCCGTAATGCAAACCTTTCAGGCGAGCCAGCACCGTCCTGCGCGCAAAGCCTTCGAGAATCGCAGGACGCCGGGTCCGCGCGGCCCGTTCTCCCGCGGCGACGATCGATCCGTCAGAGGGCATCAGCTAACCGCGCCGTCGGGACCGGCTGCGCGCACCGACGGCGAGATGGCGTCGGCGACCGCTGCCTTGGCCGACTCGGCTATCGGCGCGAAGGCGCTCTCCGCGAGCTGGCGGCGCGACGGTGAACGCGCGGGCGCGCGGATACGTCCCTGCTGCGCCGAACGCGCGGCGGCGAGCGCCTTGGGCGGAGCCGCAATCCGCCGCGAGTACAGCACGTGCTGGGGAACCGGGCGCAGGTCCCAGATGATCCCAACCGCTTCGAGTGCCTTCAGCACGTAGTAGGTGACGTCGATCTCCCACCAGAAGAATCCCTGCCGGGCCGCAGCGGGATAATGATGATGATTGTTGTGCCAGCCCTCGCCGAGCGTGAGCAATGCGAGCGTCAAGCTGTTGCGGCTGTCGTCCCCGGTTTCATAGCGGCGGCGGCCGAATGCGTGCGCGAGCGAATTGATCGTGAACGTCCCGTGCAACAGCGCGACCGTCGAGATGAAAAATCCCCAAATCAGCATCTGCGCGCCGCTGGTGTGAAGCGTCGGCCACAGAAATTCGAGCATCGCGCCCAACCCGAACATCGCAAAACCCGCCGCGACCGGGACCAGCACATCGAAGCGATCGAGGAAGCGCAGCTCCGGATACGCCGCCAGGTCGTGCACGATTCGGAGATTGGTGCCGAAGTTGGCCTCCGACGTGATCCATCCCATGTGGCTCCAGATGAAGCCCTGCCGGCCGGGCGAGTGGACATCGTCGGGCTCGTCGGAGCGCTGATGATGCATCCGATGATGCGAGGCCCACCATAACGGACCACGCTGCGCGCAGGTCGCGCCCAGAAGCGCGAAACCAAGCTGGGCCGCACGCGAAGTGCGGAAGCTGCGATGCGAGAAATACCGATGGTAAAGGCCGGTGATCGCGAACATGCGGACCAGATAAAATCCGGCGGCGACGCCCGCCGCGACCGGACTCCATCCGACCCAGATCACGCCAAGACACATCAAGTGGATGGCCGCGAACGGGACGCATCGCAACCAATCTACTTCTTGCGGACCGTCGGCAGGCGCGGCTCCTCCGGCCGCGGTATCGAACCATCGCGCGAGTGCGATCAGAAAATGTCGGATCCGGGCGTAGTCCATGCCGTACCTCAAGATGCCGTCCCTTATGACGGCGAAGTCCAGCGATTTTGCCCAGATTTGCCCGCGTGAAGGAATAGAGGAGGTTGTGTGGACGGGATTAATCCCGTCGCTACGCATCAACCACGTCGTCGAAACGCGAGTAGTCGACGGTGAATTGGTTCATCGAACCAAAAGTCGTGATATCGGCGAGCCGTTTGCCGAACAGGATCGACTCGGGGGTGTAGAAATGACGGGCGTGCACCGTCTGGGAAAATGTCTCGTCGAGACCGGTGATCGAAACCATCAGTCCCGCGTTTTCGCGCACAAGCGATTCCTGCGTCGCGCCGAACAGCGGACTCGATCGATCAACCCGATGCCGCGCGGTCCAGCTTAGCGAGAACAAGGAGCTGCGCTCGTGCTGCATCACGAGGTCATGCCATAGCCGCACGGTCTCGCCCTCGGCGGTTTTTTCGACCCGTGTGAGAGCTACGTGCATCGTCGCTTCGACGATCCGGTTCGCGCGCATATTTGCCATCCTGAACATCAGGGTCGGTTCGCCTTCGTACCGTGAGACGACCGCCACAGCGCTGAAACGCACCCGCGCGGTCGGAAGCGAGAATTTCGCGAACACCAGCCCGGTCATCATCGCGAGCCCGACCAATCCGAACAGCGCTTCGAACGACATCACCGCGTTGGAGAAAAACGTGGTCGGCGTCATGCGGCCGTAGCCGATCGTCGCCATGGTCTGCACGCTGAAGAAAAACATATCGGCGAACGAGCCGGGCCGCGTTCCCCCGACGCCGCCGTCGATCCAATAGACCAGCGCGAAAAGCAGGTTGGCGAAAAGATAAACGCCCAGGATGAACCCGAGCAGCGTCGGCCACGCGTCTGTCAACAGGGTGTGATAGAGATCGGTAAAGATCGAAGTGCCGCCGGTCGGGCGCAGCGCACCATCGATCGACGTCATTCGGAGTGCCTTGGGCCGCCTCATGCCCGCACAATATACCCAACGCCGCCCCTAGGCGCATCGCGCGCAGATGGTTTTTCAATCATCGCTCGCGATGCTAGCTTGAGCGCTGTGGCGGGGGTTGCGGAAGCGGTTTGCGGCGACGCGGTGCGGAAATTGTGAGGTCGGTGGTGGGAGAGTCGTTCCAACGCGCCGATGGCGGCAGAATTTTCAGGCTGGAACTAATTCTGTTCTTATTCTCGGTGGCGGTATTCCTTCTCGCGCCGGTAGTCGAGGTTTCCGACTCGCGCTATACCGCGCTGCTGAGCGAATGCCTGTTGTACCATCGCTCGGCCGAACTCGACGAGTACTACAAGGTGCCGGTGCCGTGGCTCACCGGAGACGCAGGCAGTCCCGACGAGGCCAATGAGTATCAACTAGTCAAGGCGCGCGGCCACGTAACGTATTATTTCGGGCATGGCAGCGCGATGCTGTCGATGCCGCTGGTGGCGGCGATGAACGCGGCGGGCGTGTCAGCGGCGACGGCGGATGGGCGCTTGAACCTTGCCGGTGAGATTCGAATCGAGCGCGTAATCGCGTCGGTGCTGATGGCAGGGCTGACGTGCGTATTTTTCGCGATGGCGCAGACGCTGCTGCCGTTGACATGGAGCGTGGTGGTCGCGCTCGGCGCTTCGATGGGATCCCAGATTTTGAGCACCGCAACGCGCGGCCTGTGGGCGCATACCTGGGAGATCTTCATCCTCGGATTAATCGCGCATTCCCTGTTTAGCGCAGAGCATCGCGGCTCGCGAATCCGCCCGGTTTGGCTGGCTACCCTGGTGGCATGGACCTACTGCGTGCGGCCGACGGGAGCCATTGCGATAGTGTTCGTCAGCGCTTACGTGTTGTTGGTTCATCGCGAGGACCTGATCGTATATGGCGCCACCCTCGCCGGATGGCTGGCGGCCTTCGTCGGCTATTCGTGGGCGGTCTTCGGCACGATAATTCCGCCCTACTACTCGGCATCGCGGCTCAAATTGCATGATCTGGTTCTGCCGCTCGCGGGAAACCTGATCAGTCCATCTCGGGGGTTGCTGGTATTCGTGCCGACCACGCTGTTCGTGATTTACCTGGTAGTCCGCTATCGCAAGGATCTGGCGCATAAGCAGCTTGCGGTTCTGGCAATCGCACAGATTGTCGCGCTTGAGATCGTCATGTGTATGAACAAGAACTGGACCGCGGGATACTGCTACGGGCCGCGATTTTTCACGGACGCAATCCCATGGTTCGTGACGCTCGCAATCCTGGGGCTGGATGCGATGCGACGCACGAAGATCGCGGCCAATCACCGGATCGAGATAGCGGCGGCAATTTTCTTGCTGACCGTGAGTGTCGCGATAAACGCGCGCGGCGCTTGGTCCTTTGAAGGGTTGAATTGGGTAACGAGCGACTACGTCGAGCGTCACGGCATCTTTGACTGGCGCTATCCGCAATTTATGGCGGGACTGATGACCCCACCGAGCGACTGATCTCAGTTCTTCTCGCGGTTTATCGGAAATTTGCGCGCCTACTTCGCAAAGGCAGTGCGTAGCGCGGCGCTCGCTTGGGCGAGACCTTGCTTGCCCTTGTCGAGCAGGTCCGCGAAGCTGACGAACCCATGCGTCACCCCGTCGTAGCGCGTGAGCGTGATCGCCACGCCGGCCTTGCGCATCGCGAGAGCGTAGGCCTCGCCTTCGTCGCGCAGCGGATCGTGGCTGGCGGTCAGGACAATCGCGGGAGGCAGGCCGCCGAGGCTCGTCGCGAGGTTCGGACAGGCGAGAGGATTCTTCGCGTCGGCGGGACTGTCCAGGTAATGGTTCCAGAACCACTCCATGTCGGCGCGCGAGAGAACGAACCCATCGGCGGCAAACTCACGCTGCGAGGGAGTGTCGTTCGCCGACGATATCGCGGGATAGAAGAGCACCTGGAAGCATAGCCGCGGACCGCCGCGATCGCGCGCCATCAGGGCGACGGCGGTCGCGAGGTTGCCGCCCGCGCTGTCTCCGCCAACCGCGATTTTGCTTCCGTCGCCGCCGAGCACCGCGGCATTCGCGGCGGCCCACTTGGTTGCGGCGTAGCAATCTTCCGGCGCCGCCGGAAATTTATGCTCGGGCGCGAGCCGGTAAGCGACCGATACGACCACGCATCCTGCTCCATTGGCGAGATTGCGGCATACGATGTCGTGCGTATCTAGATTTCCGAGCACCCATCCGCCGCCATGGAAGTACATCAGTATACCCATCGGGGTGCGCGCCTCGGCGGGAGTGTAAACGCGGATTGCAATGAGGCCGCCGGGCCCGGGAATCGCGCGATCCTCAACGCTGTAGACCTCGGGCGGTTCCGATGGGCTCGCTTCAAGCAGCGCCATCATCTTGGCGCGCGCCTGCTCGGGCGTCTCCGAGCGCAGGAACATCGGACCGTCGGCGTTCGCCGCGTCGAGAAAAGCTTTCATCTGGGGGTCGAGCGCCACAGCCATCGCGATCTCCTTCTGCCCGCGCGCGCAGCTAGTGTGATGAGGTTAAAGTACTCCGCGTCAAGATCGCAAGCGCGGCTGGCGATGGGTTTGATATCGAACGAAATCGCGATGATCAAACGAACCCATCAAACGAACCCATGAATGAAAAATGTTTCACGTGAAACAATCCTCTCACAGCCGGACGCGCCGCAGCCGCAGCGCGTTTCCGATCACGGAGACGGAACTCAGGCTCATCGCGGCGCTCGCGATAATCGGGCTCAGCAGCAATCCGAAGAACGGATACAGCACGCCCGCCGCGATCGGCACGCCGAGCACATTGTAGATAAATGCGAAGAACAGGTTCTGCCGGATATTTCGCATGGTCGCGCGCGAGAGTCGCCGCGCCTTCACGATCCCGCGCAAGTCGCCGCGCACCAGGGTCACGCCGGCGCTCTCCATCGCAACGTCGGTGCCGGTGCCCATCGCAATCCCGACCTGCGCCTGCGCGAGAGCGGGCGCGTCGTTGATTCCATCACCCGCCATCGCGACGATATGGCCTTCGGATTGAAGGCGCTTCACTTCGGCCGCCTTCGCGTCGGGCAAAACCTCGGCGCGAAATTCATCGACGCCGGCTTTCGCCGCGACGACGGCGGCGGTCGCGCGATTGTCGCCGGTCAGCATCACGATCCGCAGTCCCTCACCGTGCAGCGCGCGCACCGCTTCGACGGTCGAAGACTTGAGCGGGTCGCTGACGCCGATCGCTCCGGCGGCGCGTGCATCGACCGCGATAATCATCACCGTTTGTCCGTCGCGGCGAAATTCGTCGGCGCGCGCCTCAAGCGCGGAGACGTCGATTTGAAGCTCCGCGAACAGCGCGGCGTTGCCGAGCGCAACGCTGCGGCCGGAGACGACTCCCGTCACGCCCTTGCCGGTGATCGCACGAAAGCCTGAGACCGTCAGCCAGACCAAGTCCGCGCTGGACGCGCCGGCGACGATCGCGGCGGCTAGAGGATGCTCGCTGCCGCGCTCGAGGCTCGCGGCGAGCCGCAGCATCTCGTTCTGATCGGCGGAGTCGAGCGCAATAACTTGCGTGAGGCGCGGGCGTCCCTCAGTCAAAGTGCCGGTCTTGTCGATCAGAAGCGTGTCGACTTTTTCGAGAATCTCGAGCGCCTCCGCGTTGCGCACCAGCACGCCTTCACTCGCGCCGCGTCCGGTTCCGACCATGATTGCCATCGGGGTTGCGAGTCCGAGCGCGCACGGGCACGCGATAATCAGCACCGCGACCGCGTTGACGATCGCGTGACCGGGCCCAAATCCGGCGGCGAGCCATATGACGAAAGTGACGATTGCAGCGACGACCACGCTCGGCACGAACCACGCCGCTACGCGATCGGCCAGGCGCTGAATCGGCGCACGGCTGCGCTGCGCCGCCGAAACCATCGCGACGATTTGCGCGAGCATCGTTTCCGCGCCGACCCGCTCCGCGCGCATCACGAAGCTGCCGGTGCCGTTCACGGTCGCGCCAATCACGCGGTCACCGGGTTTCTTTTCGACCGGGATCGGCTCTCCGGTGATCATCGATTCGTCGATCGAGCTCGCGCCCTCGAGCACGACTCCGTCGACGGGGACCTTTTCGCCCGGACGAACGCGCAGACGATCGCCCGGATGCACCGCGTCGAGCGGCACGTCGGATTCCGTGTCGTCATCCGCGAGCCGAGCGCGCGGTTCGCGGCGCCAGGCCGAGCAGCGCCCTGATCGCGCCGCTGGTGCGGCTGCGCGCGCGCAGTTCGAGCACCTGGCCGAGCAGCACCAGCACCGTGATCGACGCGGCCGCTTCGAAGTAGATTGGGATCATTCCGTACGCATCGAGCATCGCGGCGGAGAAGATTTCCGGAAAGATCGTCGCGACAACGCTGTAGCCGTATGCGACGCCGACGCCGCTCGCGATCAGCGTGAACATGTTGAGGTTCATCGACTTGAGCGACGCGTCAGCCGCGCTCGAAGAACGCGGCACCCGCCCAAATCACGACCGGAGTCGCCAGCGCGAACATCAGCCACGGGGCGACAGTCATCGGAACCACGCGCGCGACCCACGCCTGAGGCAGCATTCCGAGCGCGAGGATCGGGATCGTCAGCGCGAGCGCGGCCCAGAAGCGTATCGTCATGTACGCGAGCTCGGGATTTTCTTCTTCGGCCGCCGCGAGCTGGGAACATCGGCTCGAGCGCCATCCCGCAAATCGGGCATGCGCCCGGAGCGTCGCGCACGATCTCCGGATGCATCGGGCAGGTGTACCGCGCGCCCGGCGGCGCGCTCGCGGCATGCGCGGCGAATTTCTTTTCGGCTGGCGTTGCGGCGCCGGCGATGAACGCCTGCGGATTCGCATTGAACCGCGCCATGCACTTGTCGCTGCAGAAGTAGTAGGAAGTTCGGTCGTGCATGACGACGCGGTCGGTCACGGCAGTATCGACTTCCATTCCGCAGACTGGATCGATTGCGATTGCTGCCGAGGCCGCGCCTGGCAGATCCGGCGTGAGGATGTGATCCGTGATGCGAGTGATCCATCAAACAGAGTCCGCCTATAGTACTCCCTTGGAGTATGATACTCTCTGGGAGTATCTGAAGAAACAGGAGCAAGGCGATGCCCGAACTGAGAGCGTTAGCACCTTCGCAGGCGAAGCAGAAATCGCACCGCCGTCCCGAGCGGCTGGCGCTTGATCTGGCCGCGCGCCTCGAGCGCGCCGAGGGCCAGTTGCGCGGCATCAAACGGATGCTTGGCGAAAACGCGTACTGCATCGACGTTTTGCAGCAGGTCTCGGCCGTGCGCCGCGCGCTCGACCGGCTCGCGCTGCTGATAGTCCGCGATCATCTGGAAAGCTGCGTCAGCGACGCGCTCATGCACCGCGACGCGCACGCGAAGATCAAGGAACTGGTCGCGACCCTCGACCGGTTTCTGGCTTGAACAAATCGCCCGACAGCTCGCCGCGGCCGCGCTCTCGCCTCTCCGGCGAAATCGGCGCGGTGCTCTATATCGCGATCGTCGCGCAGGTGGCGTTTGCGACCGGCGCGTTCTACCTGATGTTCCCCGAGCTCGGAGCGCTCTCGCACGACGTCCTGACGCGGCCCCGCGGAAGCTGGGCGCGCGTGCCGATTGCGCTAGCCGTCACACCGGTTCTCACCGCGATCATCGGAACGATCATCACCCGCGCTTTGCCCTACGGATTTTTCTCCGTGATGCTGGCAGTTGGCGGCGCGCTGATCGTTATCGCCACGATCCGCTCGCCAATCGCTCCGGCGATCTCAGCAGGATTGTTGCCGCTCGTGCTCGGCATCAAGAGCTGGTGGTATCCCCCGGGCATCCTCTTTGGCACCGCACTTCTCGCCGCACTTTCGATTGCATGGAACTATCTCGATTCCCGTCGTCTGCCGGCACGTCGCGACAACGATACGGACGTTATCGCGGACGCCCGCGACGACGCGCTGGAGCTGCCGCCTTCGGGATTGCGATGGCTATGGGCGCTGTTGCTGTTCGTCGCGATGGCGATGGCGGCGGTCGATCTCACCGGGTTGCGCTTCATCCTGTTTCCGCCGCTGGTCGTGATCGCGTACGAGATGCTTGGGCATCCTGCGATCTGTCCGTGGGCGCGGCGTCCGCTGTCGTTGCCGATAGCCTGTTTTCTCACCGCGGCGGGAGGCCTTATCTGCCTGAGCGCGTTCGGGGCGAATGCCATCGCCGCTGCCGGGGCGATGGTTTGGGGAATCGCGGTCCTTCGCTCCTTCGATTTGCACATTCCGCCCGCGCTCGCGATCGCGCTGCTGCCGCTGGTGATGGATCATCCGACGATCCTGTATCCGTTCTCGGTCGGAATCGGGACCGGATTGTTGACCATATGGTTTTTGAATTACGCGCGGCTGTTCGACGCGATCCTGCGCGGCGCTTCGCGCGTGAGGAAGCCGGCAAGAGGAAATTCGGGCACCGGCTAATGCCGTGATTGCTATTGCGGCACCGGGCGGAACAGCGCGCGCCATCGTGCGCGGAACCATGGCACTCCGTCGCGATTGCCCTGCACGCTGGCCGCGACCGCCATCGCGCCATTCTGGATGCGGCAATCCAGCATCGTGGTTTCATCGACATGAAACGTCCCGCCTTCGCCCGGCTCGACGCGAAACTCGTCGAACCCAAGCTGCGAGCGCAGACGCGCGTACATCCGGCCGTCGGTCGCGAGCGTATCGACCTGGCCGTGCGCGTGGATGATCTTGTCGGTGGGTTCGATTCCGGTTTCGCTGAAAGTCAGCTTGAACGGACCGTCGCCGACCCGCTGGTAGCACAGCCTGTAAGTCTTTGGCGTCCAGTAACCGACCTTGTGCCCGCCGGGCAGACGCTCGAGCGTATCGAGCAGATCGACCTCGCCCTGCCAGCATCCGCGAAACACCTCGGGCAGAACCGGAGCCGATTGCGTCATCATCGGAGGCGGCACAGATGACGGCGCCGCGGCGGCTTGCGGCGCTGGTGCGATTTGCAGAGTCGTGCTTTCGGGCGGCGCGGGCGTCGCCGTCGATCGTGCATGCGGCGCGAAGCTCGGTGCGTTCTGCCCGCCCGGCGCCTGCATCAGCGTTTGCGCAAAAGCGCCACCAGCCGCGAAGGCAACGATCAAACCCAACGCAGCCGCAATCCGCGACGGAAACCGCGTAGACCCGCGAATAGTGCGCATATACGATTCTCGCATCCGCATCCGATGGCGTCATCCATGAATGAAAAGCCGTACAATTTCGAAACCATATGGGCTCAGTCGCAGGTTCCCGCGACCGGCAGGCGCGCCGAGGCGCAACGAATCGCGAACGCGAT
Organism: uncultured delta proteobacterium; assembly: GCA_963801665.1. Taxonomy (GTDB): domain Bacteria; phylum Desulfobacterota; class Binatia; order Binatales; family Binataceae; genus JBARDN01. The sequence continues at coordinate 901,015 of CAWDFL010000001.1, forward strand.
GCGCCGGGTGATCGATCACCTGATGCAGGTCGCCGCGCCCGAGGAGGATCTTCGGATCGCCGCCGACGCGCTGGAGAAATACGCCGATCGCCTGGCGAAATATCCGACGACGCGGGTGTACGAAGGATGGGCCGAAGCCGCCAACGCCGGCGACACGCACGTTTTTTTCGATCACAGCCCGCTAATCGGGATGGCGAATCCTCTCGCTCCTCCAATTCGGCTCGCGGTAGTCGGCGACCGGGTCGAAGGCCGCGCAACTTTCGGCGTCGCGTACGAGGGTCCGCCGGGGCACGTCCACGGCGGTTATCTCGCCGCCGCGTTTGACGAGGTGCTCGGGATGGCGCAGTCGCTGACCGGGAATCCCGGCATGACCGGCACGCTGACCGTGCGCTATCGGCGTCCGACTCCGCTGCTGAAGGAGCTGGTGTTCGACGCGCGGGTCGATCGCGTCGAGGGGCGCAAGATCTTCACCGTCGGGACCGTCTCGTGCGAGGGCAAGCTGACCGCCGAGGCCGAGGGCGTGTTCATCGCGGTCGGCCACGAGCACTTCATGGCGATGGCGTCAGCCTTCTCGCGCAACGACTGAGCCTCAAAAAACTTTCTGAGCTATGTCAGGACCCGGCTGACTTGTTGACCTCAGGGAAACGTTTTGATGATTGATCGTCTGGCATCCAATATTGCCATCATGGAGCCGAAAGATGGGCTCCGCGAAAAACTGGCCCTCTCGGAGAAAGAGCGCCGCCCGCTGATCATCAAACTCGGCTTCGATCCCACCGCTCCCAATCTGCATTTGGGCCATGCGGTAGTCCTGAGGAAGCTGCGCGATTTCCAGGAGGCCGGTCATCGCATAATCGTCATCATCGGCGATTTTACCGCGAGCATCGGCGATCCGACGGGCCGCAACAAGATGCGTCCCCCTCTGTCGCCGGAGGAGATCGACGCCAACAGCAAGACGTACATCAGTCAGTTGCGCCTGATCGTCGATACAGAACGTGTCGAGGTCCGGCGCAATTCTGACTGGCTCGGCAAGCTGGATCTCCGCGAGGTGATCAAGCTCATCTCGAAAGTGACCGTCGCCCAGATTATGCAGCGCGACGACTTCAAGAAACGATTCAACTCAAATCTGCCGATCCACGTCCACGAAATACTCTACCCGATCCTGCAAGGCTACGACTCGGTCATGATAAAGGCCGATATCGAGCTCGGCGGCACCGACCAGTTGTTCAACAACCTGATGGGCCGCACCTTGCAAGAGGCTTTCGGCATGCAAGCACAGGCCGTAATAACCAGTCCGCTGCTCGTTGGCCTGGACGGCGCCGAGAAGATGAGCAAGACGGGAGACGACTCCATCTGGCTGACGGATGCTCCGGAGAACATGTACGGGAAGGTCATGTCGCTTCCAGACAAGCTAATCCCGGAGTACCTGAGTCTCGCTACCGATTTCGGCGCCGCCAAGCGGGCTGAGCTTCGCGACGCTATCGCCGGTCAGACAAACCCGATGATTGTGAAAAAGGAGATCGCGGCGAACATCGTGGCGCAGTTCCACTCGCAAGAAGCGGCCAGGAACGCGGCGGCACATTTCGAGCGCACGGTGCAAAAACGCGATCCGGAGGACAGCGATCACACACCATTGGCACTCGTCAAACTGCGCGAGTCGTTCCCAGCGGGATCGTTGTCCCTGATAGACCTGTGTGACTTCGCCGCGACGGGCATGAGCCGCTCGGAAATCCGCCGCCTGATCCGCGGCGGCGGTGTGCGCGTGGACCGAAAGAAGATCACCGAGGAAAGAACCAAGATCGATATCGCCCCGGCGCGCACGCTTTGGGTGGGCAAGCGAAGCAAGTTTATCCTGGTCGATGATCAGGAATGACCAGAAACCCCTATGGGTCGCACTCAGGCAAAGAAACATTGCCGGCACGCTGCCGCCTGAGCCACTTCATGGCGATGGCGTCGGCATTCTCGCGCAATGACTGAGCCTCGATACTTGGATCGATTGATCCGGCGCGCCTGATAGAGGCTTTCGATTTTTTCGCTAATCTCGGCTGCTGTTCTGAGTGGCACAGGCTTCAGCCTGTGTCTTCTTGCTGATGCCGCTTCCCCGGCACGTATCGCTTCCGAGTAATGAGAATTCGCTGAACCCCGATGGATGATATCGGACCATGAAGTTCTCAGAACACAGGCTAAAGCCTGTGCCACTTCAGAGAAATCTGTTCCGAAAAAGATCCATGCGAGACGATAAGTGCTATCAACCTGCGCCTTGCGCACTGATCGCTTCGCGGAGATCTCTCACGGAGCCTGCTCTGAGCGAGGCCGAAGGAAATCCCGGGCGAAGGGCCTCTGCATGTGGTGTTGGCGTCGAGCATGGCCGCCTCGGGATTTCTCGCGCAGCGCTCGAAATGACGGCCCGGGGGCCTGGCTCAAATTACGATTCTCATTGCTCCGCGGACTTTCATGGCAGGATGACGAAATAAGAAACTCGGCGTTTATCGGCAGCCTCTGATACCGTGGATGTATGAAACAAAGTTCCGCGATTTGCTCCGGGATTATTCTCGGAGCGGCGATTGGCGCCGCGATCGGATTCACGCTTCAAAATCTGGGAGTGTGGCTCGCAATCGGCGCGGCGATTGGACTCGTGATCGGAGGAGCGGTCGGCCGCAAGCGAAGCCTCAAAGTCTGATCAGTCGGGGCGAATCAAACCCGACAGGCCCGCGAACAGAAGCGGCGTCAGAATCCATCCCGCAAGAATGTGCAGCCACAAGTACCATCGCAGAAGCGTGGCGGTGAGAGTTCCGGAACCGGCGGAATCAGCACGACGCGAGCGCGCCGGAAGGCGCGGGTTCGGCCGCCAGAACATCCCCTGGTGAAGATCAACCACGGGCAGAAAATTCTCCAGCGAATAGACCAGCGCGTTGAACGACGGATAATGCCGCGGCGTGTCGCCCGAGCGCTCGAAAGCATCGTAGGCGGACGCCTCCGTTGGCGTAATCACTCGCAATCGGTATCCGGCGCCGAATAGAAGCGCGCCCAGGATCACGAATCCTCCGATCCACCACAGCGCACGCAGCGGCTTGTAGCCGTAGCCGATGGTCGCCTCGAGCATCAGGTTCCACGCGCGTTCGGGCGCGCTCAGATGACCGAAGCGGCGCTGCGCGACGCGCTGGGCGATCATCACATCGACCGCGCCGTCGTCGCGTCCTTCATCGCGCAGCACCTGCGCGAGCTGCCGGTAGGGACGCGGGCGATATCCCGCGGGCTGCAGCGCGAGCCATTGCAGCCGCTCGCCGGCGGTGGCGGGACCGCCGATAATCGCGTTGTAAACGAACCCATCGACGTCCAGTTTTCCGGCCGCGGGCCAACTCTCGCGATCGTCGTAGAGCTCCTGCGCGGTGGTGTCGGCCAGATCGAGAATTGTCCGCGGGGTATGCCGAATCCCGTCCCAGTAAAGCGGTCCGGAGATTTGCGCGCGGTCGGCGTCGAGGCCGTTTGCGCCCGCGCCGAAAAAATGCGCGTCCTTGAAGCTCAGCGCCTGTCCGATCCGTGCGAGCCGAAAATCAACCGTCCCATCGGTCGCGAAACCCTGATCGAATTCCGCGTCGTCGCCGATTCGCGCCTCCTGCGCCGAGACGGAATCCGTATCCGAGCCGGTCACGCGCGCGCCCGACAGATCGAGGCTGCCGGTGATCTTCGTGCGGAAGATGCTTACCGTCGCATAGCGGCCGAATTGCAGATCGAGGTCGCCGTCGATCGTCGCCACATCGGCGGTCACCGCGCCGGTGCGGCTGGCGCGCAGATCGAGGCTGCGGAGGTTCGCATTCGACGCATCGACTCCGTCGGGAATGTAGCATTGAAAAATCGTGATCGGCTTGTCGATCCTGAGATACGAAAAATCCAGCTCGCCCGAGATTCGCGCGCCGGCAATTCCAAGCCCGCTCTGATCCATCAGCGCATACGCCTGCGGATCGGCGTAGAGCCAGCGCACAATATCGGCGCGCACCGTTCGTTCGGGTCCCCATTTCTCCGCCTGCGTCAGGTCGTTGGCCGGATTGTCGGGACCGGCGGCCGGACCGAGCCACTTGAGCTGGCGCTGCGGCGCCGCCCGCACCGTCATCCGCTCGGCCGCGCTCAAAGCTCCAAAACGATTGGCGGCGAGCTGCTCGAGCCGATCGGCCGCCGCGATCGCCGGATCGCGCGCGGCTTCAGGCGCGGAGGCCGCGCACGCGTATCGGACCGCCGCCGCGAGAATCATGGCGGCCGCGACGGATATACAGACGATCGCGATTTTCGGATTGCGCAAAGCGAATCGGCCGTCAGGCGCCGGCCATCTCGAACCATCGGCGGTCGAGCTTCGTTATCGGACTCGCGCGCGGCATAGGCGATGAGCGCGGCGGCGGCCTCGCGTTTGCGCCCCGCTTTGATCAGGCTCGTGAAGTGAGCTTCGTGGAAGACGCCGCGCTGCTCGTCGCTGCCGCCGCAGATCGCGATCTCCGGCAGGATCGCGCCGAGCAACTCCGCCGCGCGATCGAAGTCGCCGCGCGCATACGCGACGCATCCGCGCGCCTCGGCAATCCCGGCTTCGTTCCAGACTCGCGCGGCGTCGCCGCTCAGGTGCTCGGCATGACGGCGCATCTCGTCGAGCGCGCGATCCACTTCCGCAGACTCGCCCGCGCGCTCGAGCGCGAACAGGTAGATCGAGTTGAGAAACGGAAAGACCTGCTCATGCGCCCGGGCGCGAACGTGCGGCGCGATCTCGCGCCAGCGGCCGCCGACATCGCCGCCCGCCAGCTCGACGTACCACAAGAGCAGGATCGCGTCGGTGTGCTCGACGACGGCGTCGGGCTGAAAGCCCCAGATATGCCGGCGGTACGCGTCGAGCACGCGGGCGAAATCAAGCTCGGTCCGGTAGAGCGTCGCCAGGTGAAAAGTGTTGTGCGACTGTATGTACTGTCCGAAGCGATTCCAGGTGGGCGCGTAGCGTTCCAGCGCGGCGACTCCTTCGGCGACGCGCGAGTCGCCGGCGAAGACGTGCGCAAGGCAATGCTGCGCCCACATCGTGAGCGGATCCTGCTCGAGCGCCTGGACCGCCAGCTCTTCGGCCCGTGGGCGCATCGCGTTGAGCTCGCACGCGAATGCGAGCATCGCCTGCGCGTGGCTCGAATCACGATTCGCGGGCGCGATCTTTTCCATGAAGCCGAGCTGGCGCGCAGCGAGTCCCGTTTCAAAGAAATGAAACTCCGCGATTTTCGCCGCGAGCAGGTCGCGCGGCCATCTTTGTGCGATCTGCTCGTACAATCCAAGCGCGCGTATGAAGTCTCCCTCGCATCCGGCGCCGACCGCGTCGATAAAAATTCGCTCGCGCTCGGCCAGATCGCCGATACGTTCGCGCGCCCGCGCCAGGTACTGATTCCCGCGGCGCGCCTGCCCCGTCGATTGCGAGAGCGCGAACAACGACGCGGCGCACGCTTGCAGCATCGCGCAGTCGCGATGCGCGTCGGCGGCGGCGACGATCGCGTCCATCCCGGGTTTTAGCGCGATCGCGGCGTCGGTGTAGCGATCGATCGCGGCGACCGCTTCGTCGGAGTTCGCCGTGACCACAAGGCCGCGCAAATCGGTTCGGAGCTCGGTTCGCATGGGCGGTACTCACGAGGATAGTCAGCCGTCGGCGCGTATGCTAGTCTACTTGCGTTCTGAATGAGTTTTCCGGAGGCGCTCGCGCAAACACCATGTTGGCCATCGAACGAAATAAAGCGGTATCGGCCCGTGGGTGCGCGTTCCTCCTGCTCCCTGCCCATTAGGTAGCATCAGAAACAGGATATAGAAGGCGGCCCCGGGTGCATCGCGCATCCCGAGCCGCCTTTTTTTATTTTTCGCCGGCGGTTCTTTTCACGGCCCTCAGCCCTCGATCGACGGACGACAGGAGACGATTCAAATGCTGGTTGAAGTAAATCATCTGACCAAACGCTTCGGAAATTTCACCGCGGTGGACGACGTGAGCTTTGGAATCGAGCCGGGCGAGATTATCGGGATGCTCGGGCCTAACGGCGCGGGCAAGACCACGACCATCCACATGATTCTCGGCCTCATCACGCCGAGCGCGGGCGAGGTGCGAATCTTCGGCCACGATATCCGGACGCATCGCGGGGAAATTCTGCAGGCGATCAACTTCACCTCGCCGTACGTCGCGTTTCCGTATCGGCTGACGGTGCTGGAGAACCTGCTGGTGTTCGCGCGGCTGTATAACGTGCCGCGCAGGCGCGAGAAGATCGACGCGATGCTCGAAACTTTCGGCATCACCGACCTGCGCAACAAACCCGTGGCGCGGCTGTCGTCGGGCGAGAACACGCGCGTCGGGCTTGCGAAGGCGATGCTCAACGATCCGCGGCTGTTGCTGCTCGACGAGCCGACCGCCTACCTCGACCCGGAGATCGCGTGGCAGGTGAAGGAAATGATGATGCGGGTGCAGCGCGAGCAGGGCACCACGATCCTTTACACCTCGCACAACATGGCCGAGGTCGAGCAGATGTGCAGCAGGATCGTGTTTCTCAATCATGGCCGCGTGATCGCGCAGGGCAGTCCGATTGAAATCACGCAGGCGATTCTCAAAGAGGAGCGCGACGAACCGGCGCTCGAGGAAGTCTTCCTGCGCATCGTGCGGGAAAGGATCAGCGCATGAAACTACATCGCGTAATGGCGGTTATCGTTCGCCACTGCTACGAGGCGCGGCGCAACGTCGATCGCTTCATGGACATGGTTTACTGGCCGGTGCTCGACATCATCCTGTGGGGCTTCTTCACGATCTACCTGAGCCAGGGCAATCGGCTGCATCCGGACCTGGTGAGCTTTCTGCTCGGCGCGGCGATCCTGTGGGGAATTTTCTTCGCGTTCCAGCGCGACATGACGGTCGGCTTTCTCGACGAGCTATGGGCGCGCAACATGATCAACCTGTTCTCCTCGCCGCTCAGCGTGTGGGAGTACATCACCGGGCTCATCTGCGTGAACGTGGTCAAGGTGATCGTCAGCTTCTCATGCGCCAGCGCGATCGCGATCGTGGCGTACAAGTTCGATATCGTGCCGCTCTTGGGCGCGTTCCTGCCCTACATGCTGAACCTGGTTCTGTTCGCGTTCGCGATCGGGATCATCATGGCCGGGCTGATCGTGCGCTACACGACGCGAATCCAGACGCTGGCCTGGAGCTTCGCGGGTCTGCTGCAGCCGGTCTCGTGCGTGTTCTATCCGATCAAGTCGCTGCCGCGCGTGCTGCGAGCGATCGCCTGGATACTGCCGACGACGCACGCGTTCGAGGGGATGCGCCAAGTGCTTGCGGGCGGCGGATTCTCGCGCGTCCACTTCTGGTGGGGAATAGGCCTCAACGCGAGCTACTTCGCCGTGGCGATCCTGTTCTTCAACTGGATCTTCGCCTCAGCCCGCAACAAGGGCTTGCTGGTGAAGATCGGGTAGATCTCAATACGCGGGCATTTCTGAGCAAATATTTCCGCGAACGAACGGTCGCCGAAGCCGAGGTCGCGTATGTCGCGCCATGAGAGCCTGGTGCGGCTGCGGCATATGCTGGATCACGCGCGTGAAGCAGTCGAGATGACAGCGGGTAAGCATCGCGATGATCTTGACGCTGATCGCAAATTGAATCTCGCATTGGTTCGCCTGCTTGAGATTGTCTTGACTGCTGAACGCGGCGCAGCTGGTTCTTAGGTGGCACAGGCTTTAGCCTGTGTTCTTAGGTCCTCAGAAGATGGGTGTCATCATCTGAGTTCAGAGAGTTTTCATGAGCCGGACGGAAATTCCAGACTCAGATCCTCAACACTTTCCCGATCACTGAAAAGTTTGAAGAGCCGGCGAAGAGCCGAAGACACAGGCTAAAGCCTGTGCCACTTAAGACTCACGCTGAGTCGTGCCGGACCGCTCACGCATCTCGGTCAGCCGCTGCTGAATCATCATCTGATCTACAGTTCATCGACTTCCCGCCGCAGCCCTTCCCGATCGATTCGGCGCTCAATCCAATCCGTCAATGAACCAGTTTCCCCGCCCCGTCGTCTGTTCATCGCGTCTCTCATGCTCATTCAAGTTTACAACTATGCTATCAGCTTTGCTCATCGCCGCGGCAGATCCACCGCGCCAACCGCGTATGCGACCGTTGCTGACGAGGTCAGTAGCTCCGCCGTGGATTGGACCATCGTCAGGCGGGCGTTCGCTAGCGCGGTGTCGGCGGTCAGGAGCTCGACGATTGTGCTTAGACCCTGGCGGTAGGTGTCGAGGTTGTCGTTGTAGGATTCCTGCGCGGCGGCGAGCAGCGCCTGAGCGAACTGGTATTTCTTCACCGCGGTCTGAAAGTCGTAGTACGAGCGCCAGACCTCCGCGATCGTTTCAAGCTCGAGCGACTTGACGCTCTCGCGCTCGGCCTTGCGATTGGCATCCGTGCGGCGATCGTCGTCGATACGGCTGAAGCCGGTGAAGATGTCCCAGCGCAGCGTCAGCAGCGCCTCGTACTGCGGCGACGCGCTCTTGATCGTGTTCGAGTTCGAGAACGTGTACCACCATGCCTGCTCGCCATAGTTGGCGCCCGCCGTCAGCACCGGAAACCATTCGGCGTGCGAGCGCTTCACCGCGGCTTCGCTGGCGCGATACTTCGCCGCTTCCGCCTCGAGGTCGGGACGCTCGCGAACCGCTTCGGTGATTAACTGCTCGACTTCCTTGCCGAGCGTCTTCGGCACCGCCTGATGGTCGAGGCTCTGAATTTCGAGCGGCTCATCGGCCGCGACTCCAACCGCGACCGCAAGGCCCGCGCGCGAATCGTTGACCAGAGTGTGCGCGCTTTCGAGTTGATACTCGGCCTGCGCCTCGGTCTCGCGCGCGAGCAGCAGAGCAGGCTCGGTCGCGAGCCCCAGATTGACGCGGCGCGAAACCGCCTCGAGGTCCGTGCGCGCGAGCTCGACGTTCTCGGCCGCGGCAAGCACTGCAGCCTGCGCCGCGGCGAGAGAGTAGTAGGCGCTCTGCACCTCGTACACGACCGTCTGCATCGTTCGATCGAAGCCAAAATTTGCCGCCGCAAGCTCCTGGCGCGCCAACTCGGAATCCGCGCCGCGCCGGCCGAAATCGAGCAGCGTGTAGGTCAGCTCGGCCATCGGCGAGGCCGACCACTGCTTGATCACCGCAGGCCCCGGATCAACCTGGAACAGCAGGCGATTGTAGCCGCCGTCGGTCTCGAAGCTCGCGCGCGGATAGTAGGGCGCCTGCGCGATTCCATAGGACGCGGCCGCTGACCGCGCCGCCTGCCACGATTGGCGAGTGCTCGGATTAAGCCGGAGCGCCAGATCGATCAGCCGCGGCAGGTCGTAGCGCGACCCTCCCGCCGCCGAACGATCCTCGGAGCCCGCCTGCGCGATCTCCTGCGTCACGGCCGCAATGTGATACTGCGGCTGTTCGCGCGCGGCCGGAGTCCACGGGCTATCCGCCGCAGGCAGGCGAGTAGAGATCGGGCGTGATCTCGGGCCGCTCGGAGTAGCTGGCGCATCCGGCGATCGACGCGGCAAGAATCAGCGCCGCCGCGCGGATCGGAATTCTCGCGCGCGCCGATTTGCGCCGTTTGCGAGCATCCGCGCAAAGGTTGTAATTCGTGATCGTTTTCACGTGCATAAAGCCCCCGAGATTGACGCTTGCCGAGTCCGCCGTCCGGTCTATTCGGGCCTCGGTCCGCACAAGCCTAGCCCGCCCGCGCTCTGAAATCGCGCCGATCCGGGTAATTTTGACGACAATTTTGATGATAATTTTGATCGGCCCGCGATGATGCTTACGCGCAATCCGGCGCGTAGAATCTTTCCGGCATGATTCGTAGAGCACCATCGACCGCGCTCCGAGTGACGATCGCGGCCTCCGCGGTGTGCACGGCGGCGGGATGCGATCCGATCGTCAATATCGCGGGCGCTAATTTTCCGAGCTGGCTCGTCGCCGCGATCGTGGGCGCGATTCTCGCCGCGATGCTGCGGCCGGCGTTCGTCGCGGCGGGCGTCGAGCGCTACATGTGGCCGCTGCCGGCGGTTTACGCGAGCCTCGCGGTTCTGCTTGGATGCGTCTTCTGGATAATCTTTTTCAACCGGGTCTGAAGGGCGGCGAGAGTGGCTCCTGGAGACGATCTACCGGCGGACAATCCAGCGCTGAAAGCGATCGGACGATTCCTGAGCGTCGCGATTATCGTGGCCGCGATCGTCGCGATCGTGTTCGTCACGCGGCTGTACTACGTCTATCCGCGCACCGACGACGCCTACGTCCGCGCCAATCTGATCGGCGTCGCGCCGCACGTCAGCGGCCCGATTATCAAGCTGCCGATCGTCGACAACCAGCACGTCCACAAGGGCGACATGCTGTTCATCGTCGATCCCCGGCCCTACCAGGCGACGCTCGACTCGCTGGTCGCCAAGCTGCAATTGACCGACCTGCAAATACGCGGCCTCGACGACGCGATTCGCGCCGCCAGCTCCGAGCAGAAGCGGCGCGAGGCCGACCTCGCATACGCGCGCCAGTATCTGCATCGCATCGAGCCTCTGCTGGCCAAGCACTACGTCACCGCCAATGACGTCTTCGATGCGCGCAGCAAGCTGCGTGCGGCCGAGGCCGCGGTCGAGAATTCGCGCGCGACCGTCAGCCAGGCGCAGAGCGAGCTCGGCCAGTACGGCGATATCAACGCGCGGCGCAAGCAGGCCGAGGCCGAGCGTCGCCAACGCCCGCCTGAATGTTAACTATTGCTACGTGCGCGCCCCGTTCGACGGCTACGTGACCAACCTCAATATCGCGGTCGGGCAGTACGCCAACGAGGGCAAGGACGTGCTGAACCTGGTCGACAACCGGGTCTGGTACGTGGTCGCGAATTTCCGCGAAGACTTTCTCGGCAATATACGGCCCGGAATGACCGCGCAGATTATATCTGCTCAGCTATCCCGAATCATCCGTTTCGCGGAACCGTGCAGGGCGTCGGATGGGCGCTGTACCAGCAAAACGGCGCCACCGTCGATGGGCTGCCGCAGGTCGAGCCCACGCTCAACTGGGTTCGTTTGTCGCAGCGCTTTCCGGTGCGGATCACGCTCGATCAGAGCAATCCGGATTTTCCGCTGCGCACGGGGCAGACCGCGGTCGTCACGATTCAAGGCTTCCGCTAGCGATGGCGACGGCGCGAGGTATCGAGGTTCGCTCGGGCCGGCGGCTACGAGGGCTCGCGAGCGCCGGTGTCCGCCGGATAACCCGTGGCGTCGACACGCTGTTCGGCGCGCTCGCGCTCGATATTGAAGCGCATCCGCGGCGGATGCGCACCGCCCTTCGCACCGGATTTATCTGCGCGCTCGGTTTCGGCCTGATGGCCGCGGCGCACGTCGATGCGCTCCTGGGGCCGTACGTGCTGTGGATCCTGGCGTCGTCGGGCGGCGCGATGCTCACGCCATTTAAGGCGCTGCGGTTCATCCTCGTGACCGGCGCGGGGCTTGCGCTATCGGTGCCGCTGGCCGGTCAGCTATCCGAAGCGCCCTGGCTGATGCTGCCGTTTCTGTTCGTGACCGCGTTTGGATTTCGCTACATAATGTCGGCGCAGCGGCTCCCGTATGCGTGGATCATCGTCGAGATCACTTTTCTGACGACGTTCTACCTGGTGATCTTCGACCAGCACGGTTTTGGAGTCGAAGTCGCTTCGACCTTCGGCGGCGTGGTTATCAGCGTCATCCTTATTACGCTGTTCGATGTCGTGCTGTGGCCGAATCCCGCGGACGCGGAGCTGATCGTGATGCTGGGGCACAATCTTGCGCGCACGCGCCGGAGGCTCGACGCGGCGACGACGGCGTTTTTCGCGGCGCGCGGAAAGTCGAGCGTGCGGATTCCCGGATTTCTCTCCGACATGCCTGCGCATCTGGCTCTCCTCGAACGCGCGGTGCAGGAGGGCGCAACACCCCAGCGCCGCGCCGTGCTGCTGGGCGCGATCACGCTGGCCGAGCGGCTGCATATAGCCGCAGATACCCTGACTATCGCCGCGATCGATCCGCTGCCGCGAGTTGCACGCACGATGGTGCAGTCTCAAATCGAAGCCACGGTCCGCGCGCTGGACGCGGCGTTTGACGAGCGCGTGGCGGAACGCGCGCGCGGCGTTATTTCCTACGGCGAGAGCAGCCCCTTCACCGCGGTTGCGGCCGTTCACCCCGCGATCGAGGCGCTCGAGGCGCGAATCGCCCAAGTCCGTCCCGCCCTGCTCGCGGCGGCCACTCCGGCCGAGGCCGCCAACATGGGTTCGTTTGCGGACGGATTGCGGCAGACCGGAGAATTGCTGATCCATGGTATCGAGGAACCCTGGCTGACCGATGCGGTCGCGCCGCCACGGCAAACTTATGAGCTTGATCCGGCGCTGCTCCGCTATTCGCTGAAGGTCGCGCTCGCGATCGTAATCGGGTTCGCGATCGGCGTCGCGAGCCAACGCTCCGATCTTTCGGTGATAATCACCACCGTCATCATCGCCGGATTGCCGACCTACGGCGCGACGCTCAACAAGATGCTCCTGCGGCTGGTCGGCAACGCGTGCGGCGGCGCACTCGCGCTGCTGGCGATTGTGGTGGTGACACCGAACTTCGAGACCCTTCCGGTGTATATGCTGGTGACCTTCATGGGTTTGTTCCTGGCCGATTACCTGGGACTCGGCAACGGACAATTCGCATACGCCGGCCGCCAGATGGGCAGCGCGTTCGTGTTCACGTGGGCGGGAATCAGTCCGAGCGAGGCGATCACGGTCCCGCTCTATCGTGTATGGGGAATCATGCTCGCGATGATGGTGCTGACCGCGGTGTTCATCCTCATATGGCCGGAGTACTCAGGCGACTCGCTGCTGCCGAAATTGCGGAAGATCCTGCACGCGACGCTCGACCTGATGCCGGATGGCGCGGCGGCTACTTCGGTGCGGAAAATTCACGAGGTCAGCGGCGGGATCACGCACGAGCTCGCCGACCTGCTCAGTATCGCGGACGATGCGCGTATCGAGGGGCGGGCGAGCAGTATCGATCCTGATGCGACGGTCAACGCTTCCGGCACGCTGCGGCGCATCGCGCATCGCGTGAGCGCGATCAGCAGAGAGCGAATCGCGGCTCCGATGCTCGCGTTATCTCCGCAAACAGAAGCCGCCCGCAACGAGGTGCTGGCCGCGATGCGCACGCGGCTCGAATCATGGCGCGATCATTTTGACGGTCCTAACTGCCGCAGCAGCCGCGCAGCGCTCGCAATCGCAAACAGTCGTGCGCCTCGTGATATCGACGGTCCGCTTTCCGATTTCACCCAGGGCGTCGGCGCGAACAGCTTCGCGCAAATCGCCGGATGGCCGACGCCGATGCGGCTCGAGCTGATGTCCGAGATCGCATCGCTCCGTCGCCTCGCGCAGTTGTTCGCCGACTTGGACCACGAGCTCTCGCGCGTCCCGGTCGCGCGCAGCACTGCACGCCCGATCGCGGCGTACGCCGCGTAGCCTGCCGGCCACTCCAAGGCGCTGCCCGACGAACTGGGTAGTTAAGAAAGTCTGGAGGGCGCGTTCGTTTTACCGTGTCGTAGCAGTATGATACCGCAACTCGCTCAGTCGAGTCTGAATCCCGCTACCAGTCCCAGGGAGGAATTTTTCGCATGGAATCATTCGAGCAAGTGATACGCGAGTTCTACGACGGAGAGGTGGGCGGAGAAGCTATCTACTCTGCGCTTCTGAGCTCGGCACAGACAGACGACGAGCGCGTCAAATTCAGCACGCTGCTTCAGCTCGAAACAGAAACGAAGGCATGGCTGCGTGCGCCGATGGTTGCCCGCGGCTTGAGTATCGAGGAACGCGCCGCAGTTCGGGAGAAAGATTCCGCACAGATAGAGCCGCTCAAACCGTTGCCTTGGGCGCAGAAGATGCGGGGCATGCGCGACTTCCTCGCGGGCATCGTCGTACCGCGCTATCAGAGCTACCTCGAGGACGCGCGGAAACGAGGCAATGCGGACGAGGTGGCGATATGCCTCCACATGGTCGAGCACGAGGAGGCTCAGCTCGAATTCAGCCGGCGCGAACTGGTAGGGGCAAGCTCGAAGGAATCGCTCGAGCTAGTGGTTAAGCATCTCAAGTATCCGCTTTCGCGCTAACTAGTCGCCAGCATCTCAGGGAAGTGCCGAAGTCCTGTCGCCCGTTGAGCGACCAGAATGCACTGTGCCAAATGCGGTGCGGCTCGGGCGCCGCGCGCGAGTTCTTGCGCTGATTGCGGCCCGATGCCTACGCGTGGGGCGTGGTGCCCGCGGGATATTTTATCAGCTTGCGATCGTCGTCGTCGGCGAGGATCGGATGACGCAGGCATTCGCCCTTGAGCCAGCGATTGGTCACATCGTCGCTGAGCGCGACGCCCTGCGCGTCCACCGCCCAGGTGCGGCGATTGATGGTGTTGTGATTGAAGGTCTTGCCGCATCCGCGGCAGGTGAAGCCGAGCCGCGAGCCGCCGCCGGCAACGATCGATTCGAGTGTCCTGACTCTCCACTCATGGGTCCGCCAGGCTGAGACCGGTTCCGACTGCATAGTGCCTCCACGGCAAAGGTTGCAAAGTTTCTCGAGCGCGCATTTCGTGCGCTCCAGGTGATAGCCCGGTCTCAGTTTCGCTCGGGCTGCAGGCCGCTGGTGCGGCGTTTAGGAAATCAGCGGCGCTTGCGCGAGTTCTTGGCGGCAGGTTCGTCCTTGGGACGGTATTGATCGACTTGCAGCTTGCGCCCGGAGAGTTCGGTGTCATGGAAGAAATGCGCGGCGTTGATCGCGTCGTCAACTTCGATCATCTCAACGAAGCCAAACCCGCGGGATACGCCGGAGAGCTTGTCCGTGATCACAAGCGCTCCGCCGACCTTTCCGACCCGTGAAAACAGCGTCGTCAAATCATCGCGCGTAACCGATTCCGCCAGATTTCCAACATAAACTCTGGGCACGTCGTAACCTCCTACTTAATAAGCCGGACCGGTAAACGCGAAAGTGTTGATTACGGCTCAACCAAGCCGCGCTCCGCGTCCCCTTTCTCGGAAATGACTGGGCGGGCATCGCCTGCCCGCCCAGCTTTGTTATGCTATTACCAGCGGTTTCCGCCGCCACCGCCTCGACGCTCTCCACCACCACCGCCACCGCCTCCACCACCGCGACGCTGTCCGCCGCCACCGCCGCCGCCAAAGCCCGATTCACGCGGCTTGGCTTCGTTGACGCGGATGTTGCGTCCCTTGAGCTCGGTCTCGTTCAGGAGCTGGATTGCCTTTGCAGCTTCCTCCGGCGTCGACATCTCGACGAATCCGAATCCCTTCGACTGACCCGAGAACTTGTCCGTGATGACCGCGGCGCTCTGCACGGCACCGGCTTGCGCGAACAGGTCTTCCAGGTCGTGACTGGTAACCGAGTAGGCAAGGTTGCCTACGTACAATTTGCTGGGCATTAAGTGCCCCTCCATCAGTAAATGCCGGGAAGCAATCGAACAGAGACCCCGGGACCATCCCGGGTCTGAGTACAGGAAGGCATCCGAGCGTTATGTCTTAATGATAGGTTTTTTTTCTTCGTGAGGATAGAGGGGGACACGCGAGACGCCTGGAATCTCAACTATTGCGGGGATTTTCCCCTACCTTCGGACCGATAACCCGATCCGCCCGGCGCTCTCGATGCGTGCTTCGGGTTGACGGATGAATCCGCACGGCCTTTAATGCGCAACATGGCTGGAATTGTTTCATACGGCTCTTATATCCCTTACCGGCGACTCAAACGCGCCGCGATCGCGCAGATGCTCGGGGTCGCGGCCTCGAAAGGCGAACGCTCCGTCGCGAGCTTCGACGAAGATTCGGCCTCGATGGCGGTTGAAGCGGTGCGCGACGCGCTGAAGACAGCACCATCCGCATCGGCGCCGATCGGATCGCTGATCTTCGCCACAACGACTCCGCCCTACGGCGAAAAACTCAACGCAGCGATTGTAGCCGCTGCCACTCGGATGCCGCCGAATATCCGCGCGGTCGATCTGACCGGCTCGGTGCGCGCAGGAATCTCCGCGATTCTGCAGGGCGCCGACGCAGCGGCGGGCTCGAAGACCAACGCGCTCGTGGCGATCAGCGACGCGCGTCTGGGCGCGCCCGAGGGCAAGGCTGAGCAACAAAATGGCGACGGTGCTGTGGCCTTCGTGCTCGGTACCGAACACGTTATCGCGGAAATCGAAGCCACCGCGTCGCTCACCCGCGAGTTCATGGACACGTGGCGCGCTCCCGGCGAGCGCTTTGGGCATTCGTGGGAAGAGCGCTTCACGCTGACGCAGGCCTACTCGCCGCTATTGGGCAAAGCGATCCAGGACGTTCTGGCGAAGGCGAAAGTCGCGCCCGGCGACCTGACCAAAGTGATTCTCGACGCGCCCAATCCTCGCGCCGCCGACGAGATTATCCGCGGCATGAAACTCGACCCCGCGAAGCTTGGCGATAGCTTCGCGCTCACCGTCGGCCAGACCGGCGCGGCGCATCCGGGCCTGATGCTCGCCGGTGTGCTGCCGTCTCTCAAGCCGGGAGAGCGCGTGCTGGTCGCCTCTGTCGCCGACGGCGCCGACGCGATCCTGCTGCGCGCGACGCCGGCGATCGCGAGCTTTAAGCCGGTCCGCTCGGTCGGGATGCAGATCGAATCCAAGGGCGATGTGACCTACGGCAGCTACCTCAAGTGGCGCGAGATTTTGCCGACCGAACCTCCGAGGCGTCCCGATCCGGATCGTCCAGCAGGTCCGCCGATGCTGCGGTCGCAGCAGTGGAAATTTGGCTTCGTCGGCTCGAAATGCACCGCATGCGGGACTCCGCAGCTTCCGCCGCAGCGCGTATGCGTCAAGTGCCGAGCGTTCGACAAGATGGAGCCGTACGCGTTCGCGGACCGCACCGCGCGGATCGCGACCTACGCAATCGACCGGCTGGCATACTCGCTTAATCCCCCCACGGTCAATGTTGTGATAGACTTTGAGGGTGGCGGGCGCTTTCTGTGCGAAATGACAGATTGCGAGCCCGAGAAAGTCGCAATCGGTGACGAAGTCGAAATGACATTCCGCCGTCTGTTTACTGCCGACGGCGTTCACAACTATTTTTGGAAGGCACGGCCCAAGCGCTAGGCGCGAGGAGAACGGTTCATGGCAAGCAGAGGAATCAAGGATCGCGTCGCGATCATCGGAATGGGATGCACCAAGTTCGGCGAGCATTGGGACAAAGGTCCCGACGATTTGCTGTGCGAAGCCGCCTACGAGGCCTACGCGTCGGCGGGCGTGAATCCGGACGATATCGACGCCTACTGGCTCGGCACGATGGGCTCGGGAATCTCGGGGCTGACGCTCTCAGAGCCGCTCAAGATTCAGTACAAGCCGGTCACCCGCGTCGAGAACATGTGCGCGACGGGATCCGAAGCGATGCGTCAGGCGTGCTATGCGGTCGCGTCGGGTGCGTTCGATATCGTGATGGCGATAGGCGTTGAGAAACTCAAGGACTCGGGCTACTCGGGCCTGGTCGGTTCGGCGCCGCCCAACGACGGTACCGAGGGCAACATGACGGCGCCCGCGTCGTTCTCGCTGCTCGCGCCCGCGTACTTCAAGAAGTACGGACTCGACCCCGACAAGGGCAAGGACGTCCTTTCGCGCATCGCGTGGAAGAATCACAAGAACGGTGCAAAGAATCCGAAGGCGCAGTTCCAGAAAGAAGTGCCGATCGAGACGATCAGGAACTCGCCCAAGATCGCCGACCCGCTCGGAATCATGGATTGCTCGGGCGTATCGGATGGCTCGGCGGCGGCGATAATCGTTCGCGCCGAAGACGCGCACAAGTACTGCAAGAATCCGATCTACATCAAGGCGTTGTCGTTCGTCGCGGGGCCGGCCGAAGGGCCGCTGTCGCAGGATTATGACTTCACGACCTTCCGCGAAGTCGTCGCCTCGGCGAAGGATGCGTATTCGCAGGCGGGAATCACCGACGCTCGCGCGCAGGTCAGCATGGCGGAAGTCCACGATTGCTTCACTCCGACCGAGCTCGTGCTCTGCGAGGATCTCGGCTTCAGCAAGCGCGGCACCGCGTGGCAGGATGTGATGGACGGCTACTTCGACCTCGACGGCAAGCTGCCGGTGAATCCGGACGGCGGTCTCAAGTCATTCGGCCACCCGATCGGCGCCTCGGGCCTGCGGATGATGTACGAGATGTGGCTCCAATTCCGCGGCGAAGCCGGCAAGCGCCAAATCAACGACCCAAAGATCGGCCTGACCCACAACCTGGGCGGCGCCCCCGGCCGTTGCGTCAGCTTCGTATCGGTAGTAGGCCGCGAAATCGGCTGATAGATATTGCTCTACGACTAAAAGGGCGGTCCATCGGACCGCCCTTTTTTTTGACCAGACTCTTCCGCACCGCGACACTCTGCTTATACGCTTTGCCACGCCGGAAGAGAGTGTAGATAAACCCCGAACTCTTGTCCGTCATCCTGTAATGAAAATGTGCGGGGCAACGAGCATCGTACTCTCAGTCGATCCCGCGGCCGTCATTTCGACCGAAGGAAGAAATCCCGAGGCGTCCATGCTTCACTCCAACACCACATGCAGAGACCCTTCGTCCGGGATTCCTCGCGCGGCAGCCACGCGCGGGAATGACAAGACCACGCACAAGTCTGCGTAGGGGCGGCTCGCGAGCCGCCCGTCTTCCGCGCAGCCTGCCACTATAGGCAAACTTTCATCTCGCGTGGTGGGTCCATCGAACACGTAAAGATCTGAACGAAGTGAAGGATCTCCGCGAAGCGATTAGTGCACCAAGCCTGGATTGGTTGCACTAATCGCTTCGCGGAGATCCTTCGCCTGCGGCTCAGGATGACAGCAACGGAGGTTTGCGAGAAATCAACGGCCTCGGTTGAGGAGAGGCTGCCGCGCGCATCGCGCGCGGCGAGAGAGGCGAGCTACATGCATCTGTACTAGAAGGGGTTCGATGATCTTGAGCAACGCATCGTTGAATCGCGAAAGCTGCCCCTTCGCCCCTCTTCCTGGAGAAGCAGAGGGATTAAAAGATTGAGCTAGATTTGCCAACCTCATTGCGAACGCGTTGGCTTGGGGTAGGTACCCGCGTCATTGGGGAAAACGCGCAAAAGGCTCTCTGCGTCCAGTTGGTCGGAATGACAATCACATGACGGACTGATGGTTTGATCGCAACACAAATCCGAACCGTTGCTGCATCCGCAGACTCCCTGATGATGCGAGCAGCAGCCCTGTCGTTGCGGCGACGTTTCACAGACAACGACATTCGGGTCGAGAGCGCGGGCGATTCCTGACGGACCGACGACCATCGCGCAACTGGCAGCGAAGGCGATGATCGTTGTCCGCACCATATCGATATATCGATTGCCGCTAGCCGCGATTGTCCAAGCCCATGCGGCGGGCGATTATTACTTTCATTATCTCGTTGGTGCCCGCGTAGATCGTTTGCACGGCGGCGTCGGCGTAGTCGGTTGATACCGGGTACTCCATCATGAAGCCGTAGCCGCCGAAGAGTTGCAGGCAACTGCTCGATACGCGCTTCAGCAGGTCCGTCGTCCACCACTTCGCCATGCTGACCTCGGTGACCAATTCCTCGCCGCGCACGTGCGCCGCCATCAGGCGGTCGACGAATACGCGGCCGACTTCGACCTCGGTCGCCATCTCGGCCAGGCGGAACTGCGTGTTCTGGAACGACGCGATCGGCTGGCCGAAGGCGCGGCGCTCCTTGGTGTACGCGATCGTGTCGTCGAGGCATCGGCGCGAGCTCTCGATCGCGCCGATCGCCGCCACCAGCCGCTCCTGCTGCAGCTTCTCCATCAGCATCTTGAACCCCTGCCCCTCTTTGCCGAGCAGGTTCTGCGCCGGCACGCGGCAATCCTCGAAAAACAGCTCGCTGGTGTCCTGGCCTTTGAGTCCAAGCTTGTCGAGCTTGCGCCCGCGCACGAAGCCGGGCGCGTTGCCTTCGACCAGTATCAGGCTGATTCCGCGATGCGGAGGGTTCGCGTTCGGATCGGTCTTCGCCACGACGATCACCAGATCCGCGAGCTGGCCGTTGGAGATGAAAATTTTCGAGCCGTTGATGACGTAGTTGTCGCCGTCGCGGCGCGCCGTGGTGCGGACCGCGGCCAGGTCGGAGCCGGTGCCCGGCTCGGTCATCGCGATCGCGAGGATCAGCTCGCCGCTGATCGCGCCGGTCAGATAGCGATGCTTCTGCTCAACGCTGCCATAGGTGTTGATGTAGGGCATGCAGATGTCCGAATGCAGGCCCATCATGAGGCCGTGCGCTCGCACCCGCGCGAGCTCCTCGATCACGATCGCGTCGTAGAGGAAATCGGCGCCGGAGCCGCCGAACTCGGCCGGCGCATTCGCGCCCAGGTAGCCCGCCGCGCCGAGCTTGCGCCACGAGTCGCGGTCGCTGATTCCGGCGCGATTCCACTCGGGGACTTTGGGTTCGATTTCCTTTTCGACAAATCTGCGCACTTGGGCGCGGAATAGCTCGTGCTCTTCGGTGAAAATTTCCCTTCGCATGTCGGCTCCTTAGTGCTGAAATAGTAATCGCGCGAGGGCCTCGGGAAGGCAAGCGAGGGCGGCATCGCGCAGGCCCGATGGGTTACATACCGACCGTTTAGTAGTGGCTTTGCAATGACCGCCAAGACGTGGTAGCAGCTTTGCAGACAGGACTTCCGGTACGCAGGCGCGTCCGGGCTGGAGGAAAAACGCATGAAAGTTGGTGGCGCAGTAATTTTTCAGAATCCCCATAACACCCGCTCGGACCGCGACGTCTATCGCGATGATCTCCGCATCGGCGACCTTTACGAGCCGCTCGGATTCGATTCGATCTGGAGCGTCGAGCATCACTTCGACGACTACACGATGTGCCCCGACGTGCTGCAGTTCCTGAGCTACTACGCCGGCCGCACCACGAAGGTCCAGCTCGGCTCGATGGTCGTGGTGGTGCCGTGGCACGATCCGATTCGCGTGGCCGAGCAGGTCTCGGTGGTCGATCATCAATCCAACGGCCGCATGATCCTGGGACTCGGCCGCGGACTTGCGCGAATCGAGTACGATGGCTTCCGGCTCGAGATGGGCGAGTCGCGCGATCGCTTTATCGAATACTCGACCGCGATTCTCGAAGCCCTCGAGCGCGGCTACATGGAGGCCGACGGCAAGTACCTGAAGCAGCCGCGGCGCGATATCCGTCCCAAGCCGTTCAAATCGTTCAAGGGGCGTACCTACGCCGCGGCGGTCTCGCCCGAGTCGGCGCGAATCATGGCCAAACTCGGCATCGGGATTCTGATCATCCCGCAAAAGCCGTGGGAAGCGGTCGCGCAGGAACTGGCCGAGTATCGAACGATCTACAAGCAGGTGAACGGCGGCGAGCCGCTGCCGACGATCGCGGCCGGATGGACCTTCTGCGACAAGAGCCGCGACCGCGCGCGCGAGATGGCGGTGAAATATATCGGCGGCTACTGGGAAACGGCGCTGCGCCACTACGAGATGGCGAGCGACCATTTCGGCAAGGCCAAGGGTTACGAGTACTACGAGCAGATGTCGAAAAACCTCAAAGGCTCGAACAAAGACGCGTCGGTCGAGTACTTCCTCAACCTGCAGGTGTGGGGCACGCCCGAGGACTGCTTCAACAAGATCGACGAGATCCGCGTGAAAGTGAACGCGGATCATTACACCGGCGTCTTCAGCTACGCGGGCATGCCGATCGAGGACGCGGAAAAGAGCCTGCGCCTGTTCGCCGCCGAAGTGATGCCCGAGCTGAAGAAGCTCAACGGCGTAAAGGCAGAGGCCGCCTGACCGTCGCGACGATTTTCTAATCGCACACCCGAAGGGCAGCGCCTAAGCGCTGCCCTTCTTTTTTCTGATTCCTCCCCCGTTGTCCGACACGGGGGAGGATTAAAGGAGGGGGTGCAGCGACGATGTTTCGTATTGCCGGCGCTCTCTCGGTCGTTTCGGCGCCGCCGGTGGAACAGAGTTCGCGGAGAACGGGCGGCTCCCGAGCCGCCCCTACGAAGACGTAACGCGGGACGCGGCGCGATGCTGGCGCTTCTTTCGCAAGCATCGTGACGCGTGGACTTGGACGACGGTGCGGCGCGACCGCCTATATAGCAGCCCCCTACTTCTTCGCGCCGGGGAGGAAATCGTCGAGCGGGACGCCGAAGCTGTTTAGCGCCCACGAGACCAGATTGTACTGGCCGATCGCGAAGACCACGTCCATCATCTGCTCAGTGTTGTATTTCTCCGCGAGCGTGGCCCAGGTCTGGTCGGAGACGACTGAGTTCTCGAACAGGTCGTCAGCAGCCTGAAGGATCGCGGCTTCGTGCCGGTTCCATCCGGCCTTCGGTCCCTTCTGGATCTGCTCGATCTCGGCGTCGGAGATTCCCGAGCGCTTGCCGATAATCACGTGCTGCTCCCATTCGTAGGGCGCCTGGTTGAGCCATCCGATGCGCAGGATCGCGAGTTCGCGCTCGCGCGGCGGCAGCGTGGATTTGTTCAGCACATGCGTCGCGAATACCGACCAGCGCCGCGCGAGCGCGGGATGATTCATCAGGACGCGAAAGATGTTGATGACCTGTCCGTTGATCTGGCTCTTTTCGGCGAGCTCGCGATCTTCGCCGGTCAGGGTGGACAGATCGCGAAAGGGAATACGCTGCTTGCGTGGATTCATCGCTGACGCTCCATCAGTAGGTTGAAGATATGGCCGTGGTCCGGCCCGCTTCGCTTATAGATCGGCGCGGCCCGATTCACCAGAGCGCGAATCCTCTGAGGATCGCCCGAACGATCGTTAGGCACGCTCCGATAACGCTTGATCCTCGGCGCGCCCCTGCGCGATACTGCCTGTTGAACGGTCGGTATGTTAACCGCGCGAAGTTGATTCGCGCGCCCAACCGAACCTTGCGAGGAGACAGTACGATGCATGACCTGGTAATCCGAAACGGCAAAATCGTCGACGGCACCGGCGCGACTGCCTTTAATGGCGACATCGCGATCGATGGCGGCAGAATCTCGAGCGTCGGCAAGAAGGCCGGCGCGGCGCGGCGCGAAATCGACGCCGGCGGGATGCTCGTCACGCCCGGCTTCGTCGATATCCATACGCACTACGACGGCCAGGTCACCTGGGATCCCTACCTCACTCCGTCTTCATGGCACGGCGTCACGACCCTCGTGATGGGCAACTGCGGCGTCGGCTTCGCTCCGGTCCAGCCTGGCAAGCAGGAATTTCTGATCGGCCTGATGGAGGGCGTCGAGGATATTCCCGGCACCGCGCTGGCCGAGGGAATCAAGTGGGGCTGGGAAAGCTTTCCCGAATATATGGACGCTGTAGCCGCGATGCCGCGCGTGCTCGACGTTGGCGCGCAGGTACCACACGGCGCAGTACGGGCCTACGTGATGGGCGAGCGCGGCGCGCATAACGAGGAAGCGACCGCCGATGATATTCGCGGGATGGCGGACGTTGTACGCGAGGGGCTGCGCGCCGGCGCGCTGGGCTTCACCACCTCGCGCACGATGCTGCATCGCGCGAAGAACAAGGAAGTCGTCCCCGGCACCTTCGCCAGCGAGGCCGAGCTGCTCGGAATCGGACGCGTGCTCGGCGAAGTCGGCCACGGCGTGTTCGAGATGGCCTCCGACATGGCGGGACCCGACGCCACGATGGAGTGGATGATCAAGCTCTCCTCGGCGACGCGGCTGCCGATCACCTTTGCGATGGCGCAGGTCGATTTCAATCCCGAGGGATGGCGCGTGATGCTCGATCGGGTGCGCGGCTACAACGCGGGCGGCGCTCATCTCGCTCCGCAGATTTCGCCGCGGCCCACTGGGATGCTCATGGGGCTTGAAAGCTCGCTGCATCCGTTCATCACCCATCCGACCTATCATCGCGAGCTGGCGCATCTGCCGCTGGCCGAGCGCGTCGCGCGGATGCGCAATCCTGAACTCCGCGCGCGATTGATCGCCGAAGAGCCGGGTACGCATGAGCGGGTGACGCGATACCTCGTGACCAATTTCTCGCGCTATTTTCCGCTCGGCGATCCGCCCGACTACGAGCCCGCACAGGACGCGAGCGTCGCGGCGCGCGCCGCGCGCGAGGGGCGCAGCCCGGTCGAAGTGACCTACGACCTCATGCTCGAGCGCGAGGGTCGCGAGCTACTCTATATGCCGTTTTCCAACTACGCCGCCTACAACCTCGACGCGGTGCGCGAGATGATGCTCGATCCGGTCACGATGCTCGGGCTGAGCGACGGCGGCGCGCATTGCGGTCTCATTTGCGACGCAAGCATGCCGACCTATCTGCTGACGCACTGGGTGCGCGACCGCAGCCGCGGCGAACGCCTGCCGGTCGAGTTCGTGGTAAAGCGCCAGACGCACGATACCGCGCGGATGTACGGTCTCAACGATCGCGGAACGCTGGAAGCCGGAATGAAGGCCGACGTGAACGTGATCGACCTCGACGGGATGAGACTGCATGCGCCGCACATGGTTTTCGATCTGCCAGCCGACGGACGCCGATTGATCCAGCGCGCCAAGGGCTATCGCCATACCGTCGTCAGCGGCGAGGTCACGTTCGACAATGGCGAGCCGACCGGAGCGATGCCGGGAAAATTGATTCGCGGCCCCCAGGCCGGCGCGAGCGCCTGAACAACAACTAAATCGAACCCACCGAAGCGCGAGCGTGATCAACGTTCGCGCCTCTTTTTTCCATTACCTCACATTTCGATGCGCGCGGGGTTCTAGCGTGATATCGAGTCACTATCGTGATCGAATTGAGGCAGAAAGATGGACTATCGCAAGATGCTCGAAGATCAGCAGATTCCGCTAGCGAACCTGCTAGGAATCCGCTTTCTCACCGCCGAGCCTGAACGGGTGACGGCGGAGCTGGCCGTCCGCGCCGAAATCTGCACCGTCCCCGCGATTCTGCATGGCGGTGCGATCATGGCTTTCGCCGATACGCTCGGCGCGTGCGCGACGATGCTCAACCTGCCCAAGGGGGCGAGCACGACGACGCTCGAATCGAAGACCAATTTCCTTTCGGGCGCGCCGGTCGGAAGCAAGGTGATTGGCGAATGCACTCCGATTCATCGCGGACGGAGCACGATGGTCTGGCAGACTCGGGTAACTTCGGAAAGCGGCAAGCTGTGCGCGATCGTCACGCAGACTCAGATGGTGTTGCAGCCGCGCGCTTGATTCTCGCCGCGGCGGGTTGCGCTTCCAGTTTGTCCGAGAATTCGCGCAGCGCTTCGTACCAGATGAGCTTGTCCTTGAAACCTGGAAAACTCGCATTGAGGCCGCTCGGATTCGGCAACGCGAACACTCGCGCGCCCGCGATCGTCTCAGGCTTGACGCCCGCTCCTGGAGCAGCCGAAGGACCAAAGTAACGCCGATAGATGCTGACGCCGACGAACGCGACCACGCGCGGCTCGAGCTTGCGAATCTTCCGCGTCAGCACCCGCTCGCCACGATCCAGCTCCTCGCGCTTGAGCTCCGACGCCGCGCGAGTTGCGCGCGAGCATACGTTGGTGATCGCAAATCCAAACTCCACCAGCCTGCGATCGTCCGCATGCGTCAGCGCGATGGGCACCAGTCCCGACGCATGCATCAAGCGCCAGAACGGATTGGCCGGGCCGGCAAAATGATGGCCGCTGGAGGCCGACCGCGGGCTGGGATTGATTCCAACCAATAGAATGCGCGGCCGATCGGTCAGGATGTCGTGAAGGCGGGGCATGATTCCCTTCTTTGCGATGCGGCGTGATTCGCGATATCCATAGGCGCACTGTGCGTGAGGAATTTTCGCTCATCAGCGCCGCCGATGGAATCACGCTCGCGTGCTACCGATGGCTCGCGCCGGAACCCGCGGTAGGCATCGTCCAGATTGCCCACGGTATGGGCGAGCATGCGTTGCGCTACGCGGTCTTTGCCGAGTATCTCAATCGCGCGGGCTTTCACGTCTGTGCGAACGATCATCGCGGGCACGGCCGCACCGCCGCGAAACCTGACCAACTCGGCGATTTCGGCGCCGCCGGATGGAACGGGTTGGTCGCCGATATGGCGCAGCTCACGCGCCACACGCACGGCGCCCATCGCACCCTTCCGATTATCCTGCTCGGACACAGCATGGGTTCGTTTGCCGCACAGCAGTACATCCTCGATTACAGCGAGCTTATCGCAGGCGTGATTCTTTCCGGATCAGCTTCGCTCGACCACCTTTTCGCAAGCGCCGCTGTGCCTGCGGATTCTTCAAAGCCGGCGGATTTGACCGCGCTCAATCGCGACTTCGAGCCTGGCGCGCACGCCGTTTGATTGGCTGAGCCGCGACCCTGCCGAGGTCGACAAGTATGTCGCCGATCCGCTGTGCGGCTTCGGCGTGGACGCGAAGGCGACGCTCTCGATGGCGACTGGGGGCGCCCGCACGGTCAATCCAACCGAGATTGCGCGGATCCGCAAAACGCTGCCGATCTACATTTTCGCGGGCGACAAGGATCCGGTGAATCATCATCTGGAATGGCTGCGGCCGCTCGGCGGGCGCTATCGGGCGGCTGGAATCGCTGACGTCACCGAGAAATTCTACCCGGACGGCCGCCACGAGATGCTCAATGAGATCAATCGCGCCGAAGTGATGCTCGATACAGCCACGTGGCTGCGGCGCGCGATAGCGAAGTAAGTATTGCTACTGTTCAGTTCGGCAGTGCAGTGTTATATCACTTTCGAGGGAGGAGACCGTGAGAATAGCAACCTTGATAGTCAGAATCCTGCTCGGCCTGGTATTCACTATCTTTGGACTGAATGGCTTTTCCCATTTTCTGCCGAACCCGGCCATGCCCGCGGCCGCGGGGCAATTCTTCGGAGCGCTCTTCGCGACTGGCTATATGATTCCGCTGCTGTTCGCGACTCAGTTGGTCGGTGGGATTCTTTTACTCATCGGATTTTTCGTTCCCCTCGCGATAGTCATCCTCGCCCCGGTCGTCGTGAATATATTTTTCTTTCACCTGTTCCTCGCGCCGGAAGGACTGCCGCTGGCGATCATAGTCGTGGTCTTCGAACTATTTCTCGCATGGCGGCATAGCACCGCCTTCGCGCCCTTGTTCGGCACCGCGGGGTAGTTAGGCTGGTCTGGCGAGCAGCTTTTTTGGTTATGCACCCGCGGCCGGAGCGGCCACGATACTCTGTACGAGCAAATCAAGCGCCTTGGCCGAGAACTCGTACATATTCGCGACCCGGTCGGGGCTGCCCGTCTCGATTGTGAGCGAGCGCTCGACAGGTCCCGCGACCGCGACGCAGCTATGCCCCGGAGCGTCGCCGTAACGATTACCGGTCGGGCCGCTCGCGCCAATCTCGCCGATAGCCCAGGTGGCGCCGAACCGCTCGCGCGCGCGCCGCGCCAGCGCAAGAGAATATTGTTCGGTCACCGAGCGAAATCCCTTGAAGTCTTCATCCGGAATACCCAGCGCGCGGCGCCCCTTGAGCGTATAGACCACACCGCCGCCAATAAAATATGCGGACGCACCCGCGATGCTGAGAATTGCCGCCGAGATCAATCCTCCGGTGGTCGATTCCGCCACGGCAACGCTTTCGCCGCGGCTGTTGAGCAGCGCCCCGATTCTTTCCGCGAACGGTATCAGCTCGCGCATCTGCTTATTCCTCCCGATTCAGTGATCCCGATTCTATCACCGGTCCAATGGCGGAGGGGGGAGGGAGTCGAACCCTCCGGCAACAATATTAGCCGCCAAGCCGGTTTTGAAGACCGGTGGGGCCACCGGGCCCCTTCCTCCTCCGAGTTCTTGATTTAACCGAAAGCGTTTCAAATTTGGCACTACAGTCTCAGGGCACTCTGAGCCGCGTGCGACTGAGCCTTACCGAATATCCAATCTTCCGGCAGAAGGGGAGCTGTTTCCAGTGGTCGTGGAAGGAAAAATGCCGAGGCAAATCCGCAGTCGTACCTGCTACTGATTCACTTGGGATCGCCGTAACGCTCTTTCAAGCCCAGGTTTACCTGAAGCACGTTGACGAACTGTTCGCCTGGCCAATCCGCCGAATGGCGCCTGCGCGTTCGCCCGCAATATCTGCTCGATCTCGTCACGCACCTGTTTGGGATCACGCTTGGTGTCCGACGCCCACTTCTGCGCGACACGGTCGATCTGATACTCGGCGTTTTGCATGCTGATATCAGGGTCAAGGCCGGAGCCTGAGGCCGTAACCATATCTCCGGGAACATCCTTCGAGCTGGGCGTCAGCATGCTCCTGCCGCCACATATCGAAGAAGATCGACTGTATGTCCGAGCCATCAGCCACCGGCTCGATCGCAGTCGTAGTCTTACCGTCCGCGCCCTGATGCGAAACAGAAGACGGAAACTTGCCCGGATTTTCCTTCGAGAAGGTCTCGAAAAACACCACCGCTAGATCCGGAGCTTTTGGATCCGGCGTTCCAGGATTGTCTTTCTTGAACTGCGCGATGACGCCGGGGTGTTTTTTGGACCAATCGTCCACGTACGCACCGTGCGATGGATCCGCGTTCACCCAACCCGTCGCTAGCTCATTGTGAGCGTCGGCCCACTGCGCAACGATGTGCGGCTGTCCACCGAACTTGTCCTGCTGAAACCATGCTTCGATGTCAGGTGCGACGAGCTGGCCCTTCTTTGGTCCGGCTGCGTACTTGACGATTGGACCGAGCGCACGCGCCACCCGATCCCGTAGTGCATAGTTGGAGGCCGAGAGATTCGAGGGCGCCGAGGCCGAAGCGTCGTACGACGCCGCCGATGGACGCGGCTGGAAGTACTCGTCCTTCGTGAACGGTTGAGCGATCAGCAGCGAACCAATTGCATTGCCGTGGACGTCTCGCAGGATGCTGCCATTGGCCTGGAATGGGAAGAATACCTGGCCAATCACCCATAGGAACAGCGGGTATGCGATACAGACCGTCGGAATCACGAAGAGAAAGAGCAGAAAACTCTTCGAAAAATAACGTCCCATCGAAATGCTCCTCTGGATTCTGTCTTCGTCAGGCAACCAGGTGCCCGGCCACCATGATCATGTCGATCAGCTTTATTCCCACGAACGGCAGAAGCACGCCGCCAAGCCCCCAGACCAGAAGATTTCGCCTGAGCAACGCATCGGCGCCGAGCGGGCGATACTGAACCCCACGCAAAGCGATCGGAATGAGTAATGGAATGATTACCGCATTGAAGATCACGGCCGAGAGTATGGCCGAGACCGGCGAATGCAGATGCATCACGTCCATCGCTTTCAGCCAGGGCAGCGTTCCCGCGAACAGTGCGGGTACGATCGCGAAATATTTGGCTACGTCGTTCGCAATCGAAAACGTGGTCAACGAGCCGCGCGTCATGAGTAGCTGCTTTCCAATCTCGACGACCTCGAGCAACTTGGTGGGATTGCTGTCCAGGTCCACCATGTTGCCTGCTTCCTTTGCGGCCTGCGTGCCCGAGTTCATTGCGAGGCCTACATCGGCCTGCGCGAGCGCGGGCGCGTCGTTGGTGCCGTCACCGACCATCGCAACCAGCTTGCCCGCCGCCTGTTCGTTCCTGATATAGGCGAGCTTCGACTCCGGCGTGCATTGGGCAACGAAATCATCAACCCCAGCCTGTTTCGCGATTGTCGCGGCGGTCAGCGGATTGTCTCCGGTGATCATCACGCTTCGCACGCCCATCTTGCGCAGGCGCTCGAGGCGTTCGCTGATTCCAGCTTTGAGGACGTTCGAAAGCACCACGACGCCTGCGATGCTCGCGCCGTCGGCAACTACCAGCGGCGTCGCGCCCAGTGATGCGATCGAGCTCACGGTCGGCTGCAGATCTGCGGGCACCGCCATCGATTGGCGCTCGACAAAGCGAACCACGGCGTCTGGCGCGCCTTTGCGAATCAGTCTGCCGCCCGGAAGGTCTACTCCACTCATCCGCGTTTGCGCGGAAAACGGAACGAACTCTGTCCCTTTGGGAACGGTGAGATCGCCTGCTGCGCCGCCTCGTTCGAAATAGAGTTTGACTATAGTTTTGCCTTCGGGGGTCTCATCCGCGATCGAAGCCATCGCAGCCAGCCGTCCAAGCTCGCGCGCGCTATACCTTCCCACTGGAACAAACTCAGTCGCATGCCTATTGCCCATCGTGATCGTGCCAGTCTTGTCGAGCAGCACGGTGTCGATATCGCCTGCCGTCTCGACCGCCTTGCCGCTTTTCGCAAGGATATTGGCCTGCAGGGCTCGATCCATGCCCGCGATCCCGATGGCAGCGAGCAGGGCGCCGATTGTAGTAGGTATCAGACAGACTAGTAGTGCGACGAGGGTTGGAACGTCGGTTCCGAGACTCTTGAGCGGCTCGGTGATGCCGAGATAGCTCATCATGTATATTTCCGCATTCAACGCCATCGGCCACAGCGGAACGACGACGATCAGAAAGATGAGCGTGAATGCTGTCAGCACCAGGCTGAGCGCAATTTCATTAGGCGTGCGCTGACGAACCGCACCCTCGACCAGCGCGATCATTCGATCGAGAAATGATTCCCCGGCCGCCGCGGTGATTCTCACAACTATACTGTCTGAGATCACGCGAGTGCCGCCGGTTACCCCGGAACGATCACCTCCCGACTCGCGGATAACCGGAGCCGATTCGCCGGTGATTGCCGACTCGTCCACCGAAGCGATCCCTTCGATGATCTCGCCGTCGCCCGGAATGACCTGGCCAGCCTTGACGACCACTCGGTCGCCTGGATGTAGGTCGGAAGCCAGAATCTCTTCGATGATATCTGCGCCCTTGAGCCGGTATGCTGGCGTATCGGTGCGGGCGCGGCGCAGCGATTCAGTTTGCGCGCGGCCGCGAGCCTCTGCCAATGCAGTCGCAAAGTTCGCGAACAGTACAGTCAGCCACAACCAGAAATCGAGAGCGATGAAATAGTTGACTGATACCTGGCTGGATGACGCTCCGAGCGCCGCCTGGATGATAAACAGGGCTGTGAGCGCGGCGCCAATTTCGACGACGAACATGACCGGGTTGCGCCATTGAACTTCAGGACGAAGCATCAGGAATGCTTCCTTAATCGCCGGGCGTACGAGCTCCGGCGCGAACAGCGCCTGCGCGCGCGAGCGTCGCGGCGGTGCAGGTAGCGACGGATGGATGTTCAGTTCCGGCATCGGCGCGTCTTTAAGTGCTTCCATTTTCGATTGCTCCGTCGAAACAGTCAGCTGGCTCTTCATTACTCAGTTATTCATCCACCGAACGGTATCGGACCCAGGTGGTCCGCTAACGGACCAAGCGCCGCAACCGGCAGGAACAGCAGCGCTCCGATAATCACGATGGTGCCGAGCAACAGGAAATAAAATGTCAACGTGTCGTCGCGCATGGTTCCGAGCCCATACGGCGCCTCCTTCTTGATCCCAAGAAAGGCAGCCATCGCAATCGGCGCGACGATAGGCAGATATCGGCTGAACAGCATGACCAATCCTGCCGCTATGTCCCAAGCCTGGCTGGTCGGAGCGGGATTGGGGTTGGCATTGAATCCCCAGGTGTCGCCAAGTCCTTCGAAACCGGAACCATTGTTCGCCGACGCCGAGCTGAATTGATACATAACCTCGGAGAAGCCGTGCGCGGCGGGATTCAATTCTGCCTTGATTCCCCAGTCGGTAGCGGCAAATGCTCCGGTCGGCCCTAGGATCATCAGTGGATGAACCAATAGCGCGATAACCGCCAGCTTGACCTCGCGTGCGCCGACTTTGCGGCCCAGGTACTCAGGCGATCTCCCGACCATCTGGCCGGCAATGAATACGCCAATGATCAAGAACAGCAGGAGGTTAATCATTCCGACGCCCTTGCCGCCGAATACACAGTTCAGCCACATGCCCACCATCGGCGAGAGGCCCGTCAGCGGATTCAAACTGTCGTGCGAGCAGTTGACGGCGCCGCAAGTGACTGCGGTGGTCAACGCCGCAAAGGTCGGCCCTGCGACGGTACCGAAACGCAGTTCCTTGCCCTCAAGGTTCCCGCTGTGCTGATCAACCGGCAGTCCGGCAACGCTTGGAATCTTGATCTCCCTGAATCCGCCGGGCGCGGTCGCACTGGGAATCTTATAGGATACGCTGCTCGGATGAGTTGTCAGACCCGGGTTCGGCTGCAGCTCGAAGTAAATCGCCCACACAATCATCCCAACCATCAAGGTCAACATCACGGCGTAGATCACGATCGCGTGCAGCATTTTTCTGAGCATTCGGCCGAACATCAGCACCAGCGTGAACGGAAACATCATCATCGCGAAGCAAGTGATGAAGTTCGTCCATGCGCTCGGATTCTCATATGGTTGAGCGGCATTGGCGCCGAAAAAGCCGCCGCCGTTGGTGCCGATCTGTTTGATCGGTATCAGCGCCGCGACCGGTCCCATCACGATGGTCTGCTGCTTTGCCACTCCTTTGTCGTCGGTACCCATCGCTCCCGGTTCGACGGTGGTCGCCTGCACGGTGCTCTGAAAAGTCATCGGCATGCCCTGCTGAATAAACAGCACGCCTATGAGGATCGCGACCGGAACGAACATGTAGATGAGGACGCGCCACATATCGACGAAGAAGTTGCCGACTTTGGATTCACCGCGAAACGCCCTGATTATCGCGGCCAACGCGCAAAACCCGACCGCCGCGGAAATATACTGATTAGAGATTGTGAAAAAGATCTGCGTAAAGTTTGAGAAGTTAACGTCGCCTGCATAATCCTGCAGGTTGGTATTCGTCATGAATGAGGTGACGGTATTGAAGATCGTTGTTGGCGCCAACATGCCCAGACCGCGAGGGTTCAGCGGCGTGAATGGCTGTAGCGCAAGCACCAGGTAACCCCAAACAAACAGCACGAGATTGAAGATCAGCAGCGCCGCAGTGTACTGTTTCCAGTCCTGCGGTCCGCTGTCGAGCTTTTTCTCAAACCA
Organism: uncultured delta proteobacterium; assembly: GCA_963801665.1. GTDB lineage: Bacteria > Desulfobacterota > Binatia > Binatales > Binataceae > JBARDN01. The sequence continues at coordinate 933,948 of CAWDFL010000001.1, forward strand.
TCCGAAGATCCGCGGCGGATGGTAACGGCCTTCCATTATCCAAGCTGCATATTTGCTCAATGGAATGGAAACTGCGATGGCCACCACGATTAACGCGGCCGGAAGAAGCCAATACTGAGTCATCATCGCTACCTCAAAAGACGGACGCTAGAACCACTCCGGGCGAACCAAAGCGACAGTCAGATACACAAACAGAAACGCACAGACTATTGCGGTAAGATAGATCATGGCGCTATTCCCTAGATTTTCTCGCACGCGATCAGGAACGCATAACAGAGCAACATCGTTCCGACGCCCAGAAAAAATGTGATCGGGATCCAAGTCATTAAGTCCATCGTTCTATTTCTCCTGAGCCGCGGTCTGTTTCCTTACGGAGTAAGTTTGAAGAGACCCTCAGAAACCCAAATTGAGCAACAGCGGTGCCACCGAGCCGCAACCACTGATTGTCGGTAGAATCGGCTCTGAGCTCTCGCCTTCCGATGAGTTCTGCACCCCCGAACATTTCATTTTGAAAGGTGTGTAACACTATTCGATCAGACCCGGTGGTGGCGGCAGGAATTGAGGCGATGGCTAAGTACGGAAATCCCAGCGACGACTGGGCCCGTGACTACTGGAATACCACGCAATCGCCCGATGGCTGTGCTCGTGCTGCTACGGCCGTTCGCACGACAGCGCACCGGACGCATCGCCCTCGCCGACCTCGTGGGTCGGGCCGTACAGGCATCCGGACGGCAGGATTGTATTGTCAGCTATCGCGATTGTTGCGGAAAGATGCCGTGCAGCCGATGCCTACGCGCAAACACGCAGGGCGATCTGATCTGATGCTTCGGTGCGCCGACGATGGTCTATCGCTGTTCGACTGACGAGATTGTCGGCGTGAAGTAGCGCGCGAGAACCGATGACAATGCCGCTCCAACCGCGCACGGCACTTGAGCTGTGAAGGTTTTCAAGGGAATAGTGCGATCGGCCGCTTGGCGATAATCGGCACCCCCGGAATCCGCGCCGCCGCCGATCCTGTGCGCGCGAAAAGCGCCGCACTCGAGTCGCGATAGACGAGTACCCATCCAGGCTGATGCATCATCGTCGCGAATGCTGCCGCGTCCGGCGCGATCAGCACATAGTCAGTTGGGTACTCATCGAGTACGCGCGACGCTGCCGGACCGCCGCCGTCGAAAGCGAGGTATTCCGTTGCTACACGGTTCGGGTACAGCAGGTCGTAGCGGCTATCGATAAACACCCGCGCGCTTGGCCATCTGTGCCAGAGCAGGTAGAAGCCCCAGTCAAAGCGCGCGAGCACGTTACCGCGGAGATCGTGCGAGCGCATGAACGCGACCGCGCCATTTGGCACGTCGCCCGCATCGAGCGAGCGCGAAAATAATCCGGTCCCCGCGCCAACCGCGATCGACAGCGCGACGATCGCTGCCTGGAACGCAAGCGCCTGCCGCCGCGGACGTTCTCGCGAGGTTCCCGCCCATAGCGCGAAATGAGTCGCGAGCGGCTCGACCATCGCGAGCACCGCGTATGCGACCGCGCGTATCGCCATGAACGCTCCCGCGCAGGTGAAAGCCGCGATCGCGAGCATCGGCAGGTCACGGCCGCGCGGCCGGACGATGATCGCGGCTGTGGTAGCCCCCATCATCGCGAGCACGATCAGGTAATTGAAATCTCCGAAGCCGCCGTGGCTCCATTCCGTGGCCATCACGGTCACGAATGGGCGCCATTCGGTAAGGTGAGGGTTGAGCGGATTCGTCATCATATGCGCGACCCTGATCCACGAGTTCACGCCGAACGGCGTGGCCAGCGTCGCGATCGCTGCACCGATCGCGACGGCGCCAGCGCGAATCGCGCGCCCAAATCCGGCGCCGGTCCAGACGCCAACCACCTCGGCGACTCCCGCATACAGCGACAGGATCGCAACCGGCAGGAAGTAGCTGCCGTGCAGGTTTGCCCACAGGGCGAGAATCGGGATCGCGATCCATAGCGGTGCACGGCGTCCAAAATTGTCGCGCGTGAGCATCCAGAGGATCGCCGACAGCATCGCGTAGTCGAACATCTGCGGCCGAATTTGCATCAACGGGCCCATCGCGATCGCCGCGCTGAGTACGACCGCAAATTGCAGCGTCGGGCCGGCGGCGGTCTCTGCCGCGATCATCGCGAGGAAAAAAATTGTTGCGGCGGCAACCACAAAGTTGAGCCCCCGGAGGCCGAGCACGCCGAAGTGGTTGTACACCACGGCCATGATCACGTCCGATAGCCACTCGTGCGTGTACGAGAGCGCGCCCGCGGAGGTGTACGAGTATGGATCGGGGAAGACCAGGTGATGCGTCGCCAGGATCGCGCGGCCCGAGAAGATGTGCCACCAAAGGTCCGGATCGGGCCATCGGTACGCGATCATCAGCACCGTGGAGAGAAGGAGCAACGCGGGAGAATACCGCGCCAGCGATATGCGCTCCTGCGCCGGCGCGTTCTGAGCGCTCACACGTAATGCACCTGCCCCCATCAGGTATGTACCCTCGCCCGCCGAGAATAGCAGAAGTCAGGCGCGCGTGCGCCGCGGGGATGCGCCAAAGCAGCGGCACCGGCTATCCGCCGCGGCGAGATTCGCGCTCAGAGATCGTAGAAGCGAAGGGCGTTCTCGGTGATGATCGCGTGGCGCGCGGATTCGGGTAGTTTCGCGCACGCTTGTTTGATCTCGCCGACAATTCCCGGATAGGTGCAATCGAAGTGCGGAAAATCAGATCCCCACAGGATGCTGCGCTCCATGCGCATATCCACGGTGGTCGCCCGGAGCATCGTTTCGTGCGGATCGAGCGTGACGAAACAGTGCTCGCGAAACTGGTCGCTCGGCAGCTCCCGCAGCCAGGGAACATAGCTGTGCATGCCCTCGAAGTGCTCGTCCATCCGGTCGAGCCAGTAGCCAAGCCATCCAACCCCCGACTCGAGGAATCCCACTCGCAGCTTCGGAAACTTTTGCAGGATGCCGCCGCAGATAACGTCCATGCAGGCGCCCTGCTGCTCGAACGGATGGCAGACCATGTGGAAGAAGAACGGATCGCGGTAGCGATCCGCACCCATCGTCGGCATCTTGGTACCAAAGCTCGAATGGACCGCGACCGCAACGTTCAGTTCCTGCGCCGACTGCCAGAACCGCTCGTAAGCCGGATCGTTGAGGCGCCGGCCTGGCAAACGGATTCGGCCGGACGAAGACGGCCTTGAATCCGAGTTCGCGCACGACGCGCCGCATCTCGCGCACCGCCTCGTCGACGTCCTGCAGCGGCATCGGCGCGACCGCGTAAAGCCGTGTCGGAGACTCCTTGCAGAAGTCGGCCATCCAGTTGTTGTAGGCCCGGCACGCGGCCGCTGCCAGTTTGGGTTCGATTAGATCTCCATACAGAAGCCACAGCGACGGATACAGCACCGCGATGTCGATACCTTCGGCGTCCATCACCTTCAGGCGCTCGCGCGGATTCCATCCGCCGGGAGGCACGTCGTCCCAGCTAAGAGTTCGCGCGTGTTCGAGATCCCTGAGACCTCCGGGAATCATCGACGCGGCCACCGGCAGCGACGCGCGGCTGCGGTTCTCGCCATTGATCCAGAGCTGATCGAGTCCGTCGTCATTGCGGCGGATCTGAATGACGCCATCACGAAATTCCGGCTCAATATATTCGGTCCAGACGGCGCGCGGCTCGACCACGTGGCCGTCAGAGTCGATTACTTTCGCCATGGCCGAGGTCCTCCTTGGCTTTGAAACGGATCACACGCCGGTCACCGCTAAAATGTCAAGCACTCGCGTTTGGTGCTCCCACGTAAGCTGGAATTTCTTCACGGTTTCTCTTTGATATTGCCGTGCCAAGTCGCAAAAGATAACTTTTTACAGTGTTACGGAACTTTGATTCCCGGCACGCGGCTTGCTGGTTCTGACCGCATCGATAGTTTCACCATCTAGTGGAGGATGTTCCGATGAGTTCTACGGTAAAAGCGATTTCCGTGGCCAGCGCGTTTTTCGGTGCGTTGCTATGGATAGGTACGATGACCTTGCCCGCAATCGTCAGCTCTGCTCACGCGCAAGAGATCAGTGCTCAGGATGATTCGGCTGCGCCTGACGCATCAGCCTCGGACGGTAGCGAGGAAGCCGACACCGAGTCCCCGGACGCTCTGCCAATCAGCGTCGCTGGCGCATGGAGCGGAACCATCACGGACGACTCTCTAGGCGCGGGAGATTTCACCATTACGTTCAGCCAGAAGAACCGGAAACTGAACGGCGGATGGACTGCCACTTTCACTTCGGTGCCGGAGTTTCTGGGCGATTTCAAAGGCAAGTCAACCTCGAGCCGGGTGACCTTCAAGGCGGCGAGCGGACAGTTCAACAAACGTAGCTGCCGCCTGAAATTCAAGAGCACGACCGCGAGCGGCGGCCAGATACTGGGTAACTATCGATGGGCGAACTGCGGAAAAGAGTTCAAAGGTGATAAGGGCGGCGTTATCAATATCACGCCTAACCTCACGCCAGCTGTTTCACAATAACAAACCCAACCTGACTACTTCATCCAAGAAAGTGGCGCGGACGATGGTTCGCGCCACCTTTTCTTGGGGTCCAGACGATGCGGGCGGCGGGCCGACGCTCTACTTCGGCGTTAGCGCGGGCCGGATTTTGCGGGACGCCCATCCGATTGAGCAATCAATCTGGAAATTTCTTCCATCAACTGCTCGGTGCGGTAGGGTTTGCGCAGAAACGTATTGTAGCCCTGGCAGCGTTGTTTGATTGTCTGCTCGGGCAGCGCGCTGGCCAGAATTATAGGGACGTCCCGCAGCTTGTCGTTCGAGCGGATCGCCTTGATAACTCCGTTGCCGTCGAGAATCGGCATCATGAAATCGACAATGACCAAGTCCGGCGTGGTTTCTTCAAGACGAACCAGCGCGTCCTGTCCGTTGACCGCGGACACGACGGTGTAGCCAGCATCGCTGAGGATGAATTCGAGAACCTCGAGGACGCCGAATTCATCGTCCACGATCAGTATGGTCTTGCCAGCCGGGCTGGCCTTTTGGCTCTTATCCATCCGCCGCTACTCATCTCTTAGTCTTGAGTCACCTCGGTTGGGGGTTTCGTAGCAACCCGGGGCAGGATCGATTTGACGCTCGCGGAGTTTTCAGCGAGCTCAAATCCGCTAACCGCGAAATGGAGTTCCCGCAAATCAGAGTCGAATGCGCTGTCGCGCACCTTGAGTATCGAAAGCACCCGGTACAGGCTCGCGCCTGACTCGACAAAGCGCAGCAGGATGTGATTGTCGGTCACGTCGGACAGTCCCTGCAGCGGCACGGTGATGGTCGGTCCCACAATCTCCATAACTTCCGCGGTACAGATCGATGTAACTCCCTGCGCGCGCAATTCATGGACCAGGGCGGAGAAAAACGGCTCGATCGGTCTCGAACGGAGCGCTCTTTTGAAGCCGCCGAGACCGTCGATCATCAGACGCTTCACCTTTCTCTTTTTGATATCGCGCAGCATCCGGTCGGCGAGCTCATCGAGAAATTGATCCGTCGGCGGCTGCCATAGAATCTGAACGTGACCGGCATCGAGCTGCCGCAGCAGCGGCGGACAGATGGCCTTTGCCTTGGCGCGGATTCGCTCGGGGGTTTCGTAGAACCCGAACAACAGGCCCGGTTGCGCGGCGTTTGATTGCGCCAGAAACTGCATCCCCAAAGTGCTCTTCCCCGTTCCTGACGGCCCGATGACCATCGTCGACGAGCGCGCCGGGAAGCCGCCGCCGAGCATCGCATCCAAGCGCGGGTTCCCGGACAAAACGCGCTTGGGTTCGCCGTTGAGATCAATGCCGGAGCTGATCAGCGTTTCGAGCCGCGGATAGACGGTGATTCCTTCTTCGGTGATGTCATACGAGTGGACACCCTGAAGATAGGCACTACCGCGAAATTTTCGGACGCACAATTCGCGGGCCGAACGCCATTCGTGGACCGTCGTGCCGAGATTGATAATTCCGTCAACCATGGTTTCTTCGGACGAGGGTTTCTGCTCGCCCGGATTCGTCAGCAGAAAGACCGTGCAGTCGGAGGCGTCGGCCTGGGTTTGTAACTGCTGTACGAACAGTTTTAACTCCTCGCGCGATTGCGAATGATCGGAGGTCGAAGCAAAGCCGTCGACGATCAGCGTCGTAGCTTTGCGGCTGGCGACTTCTCTGCGCAGCAGGTGGAGCAACCCCGACAGACCGTCCTTCTTCAACGCGTTGTAGCCGCTGACATAGAAGATGCCGTTGCCGACCACTGCCTCTTCGAAGAATCTCAGGCCTCTAATGTTGAGAAGCATGCGACCAACCGTTTCGGCGATCAGCGTGACATACAAAACCTTGCTTCCGGCGGCTGCTTGATTGAAGCAAATTTGATTCCCAAGGATTGTTTTGCCGACCCCGGGCGGACCCTCGACGATATACAGACCGCCTCCGAAGAAGCCGCCACGCAGAATGTCGTCGAGTCCTGTAACACCGGAGCGTACGCGCGTAAGCGGTCGAACGTCACTGCTCATGGATTCTCCCCTCTTCCATCGGCAAGGTCACGGTGAAAAGTGAACCGACGCCAGGTTCTCCGAAAACAGTTATGGAGCCGCCCATCAACTCTGCAAAATTGCGAGCGAGCCACAGTCCGATCCCGAAGCCGGATTGAACCCGGCCGCTCGCCGTTCGCTCAAACCGTTCAAATATGCGTGCCTTATCTTTTTCGTCAATGCCAATGCCGTTGTCGCGAACGGTTATTCGAGCCGTTTGGGATGTTGCGGTCAAAGCAATCTCGATGGGTTTGCTGCGGCCATATTTGATCGCGTTGGAAAGTAAATTCTCTACGATCTCCGACACGGCCATCCGATCGACGAACGCCATAACATCGTTCTGGATCTTGATCGTGAGCTCCGATCCGCTGCGCGCCACCAGCGGCGTATAGTCGTTCACGATCCCCGAAATCAGCTGCGACAAATTCAATTTGCAGGGATCGAGATGGGTCTTTCCAGAGGTAATTTGCGCGACTTCGAGAAGGACGTTAGTCCGGGCGAGAAAATGCTTAATCTGCCGCTCGAGGCGATCGATCTCGTGGAGCAGCTTGGCGCGATCGTTGGATTTTTCTGCGGCGCGAATGAGCTGGAGGCAGAGCAGAATTGGCGTAAGTGGATTGCGAAGTTCGTGAGTCGCGATAGCAAGGAAATCATCGCGAGCCTTGATCGCCTCGCGCAGCTCTGCGACCAGTTTGTCGCGAGCGTCGCCGTCGGCGGTTTGCCCGGAGTTCGCAGTTGTGTCTTCCTGCGGGGAATTCAACCCCTCGGACTTCGGCCCTGAACCACTTTTAGCCAATGCCCTTCAAACCCGGTGCATCAAAGCATTTAACTACAAACAAAGCCATCGAGATCGAACAATCAGGCGCGAAATAGAGCGCAAATAGCGCGCTCCATCTGAGTGCGAGGCGCCCTGCTTGATAACAGCGGGAACCATCCCGACGGTCCACGGATGCGCGCTAGAGCAAGCGACGCGCTTCCTCGAAGTCTACCAAGCCCAGACGGCCGCCGAAGCCCGACGGATGATAGGAGTGATACCCGAGCATCTGCTGGGCGCGCTCGGGCAGCTTGCGCGCAATATCGATCGGGACGGCGAGGTAGTGGCATTCCTCGGGCCGGAGCCATCCGAGCACCCAGCTCAGATGCAGGCCCCAGCGCCAGCGATCCGCCGTGCGATTTTCACCGGCCGCGTGAATCACATTGCCGCCATAAAGAAGCACTGATCCCGCAGGCATCGCCGCCTGCGTGACCTCGGACGGGGTCGGCACGCGGTTGGGTTCGTTCCATAGATGGCTTCGTGGTGCGACTTGGGTCGCGCCGTTTTCGAGCTCGAAATCGTTCAGCGCGAACATGCAGCTTACGGTCACTTCCGGCGCAGGCCACGGAAAGTGCGGCCAGTTGGCGGAGTCTCGATGCAGCATCTGCGCCGGTTCGCCCGGGCCGATCACCATCATCTGGCCGGTGTTAAGCCAATAGCTGCCACATCGTGGGAGCAGAAAATAATCCGCGTACGCTTTCAGCGCTGGATTCATCAGTAATTCGACGAATGCCTGCGACTTCGCGGCGAGTCCGCAGAAGCGCTTGGTTCGTGCGCCGTGAAACACGTTCCAGAGTTGGTTGGTTTCCTTGCTGCCTGGAGTGCCCGGCCTCGACGAAAGGGCGCAGCTCGGTTCGCAAACGATCGAGAAGATCGCGAGAGAGAAAATCGCGGATGATCACGCCGCCATCGCTCTCGACCAATTTGATGGCGTCCTCGATAGGCGGGTCGGGCGCGAGCGATAAGAGCTTCGCGCTCCCGTTCGGAGCGATCCGTACACCTTTGTCGAGCGATTGGCGGTGTTCTTCTGGCTGTGAGCTTTCGGACATGACCTCACCTCGTGGATGCTCGATGAATAGCCTAGTTCGTTCGCAGGCGCCAATTAAAACGTCCTGAGAATCACTTCGATCGCGTTGCAAATACTGCCTGCCGAGACTTGCACTTCTTACCTTGATTTTTCCCGCGCGGCTCTGCGATTTCGGCAATCATAAATCCCACCTGAAAATTCTGCAGGATGCCGCCGGCCGGTTAAGGCGAGGATAGTACGAAAATCCTCACATCATCAGCCTAAAATGTTTGGCGAGGTACTTGCTGCCTTCGATATCACATCCATTTCTGGAAGTGAGGTCAAAAGCATGACTCTATCGAAGAAAATATTGGCGACGACCGGCGCAGGAACCTTGGCGATACTCCTGGCGATGCCGCTTTCCTCAGTGATCGCTCAGAGCAGTCCTACCGGTGACGGAGGCTATTCGAGTTCGGCCCCTGCGGCAGGTGGCGCTGTTGACGACGCGACGTTGCAGAAAGCCGCGAAGGCCTACGTAAAGGTGAAGCAGATCGTTCGCAATGAAAAGCAGACTGCGAACGATCCTAACGCAGGCAATCCGCAGCACGACGCATCCCAGAAACTCGACGCTGTCCGTTCGACAGGTTTGCAGCCTGATCAATACAACCACGTCCTCCAGATCGTGGAGAATGACCCCAGCCTGATGCAGAAGTTTCAGGCATACGTTAATCAGAACGGCGGCGATGCCGATTGACAGATTGCGAATCTGTAGAGTTGGGCGTGCTGCTAGTCAGCGCGCCCAACTTTGACTAGCTCTGGCTCCACTCGGTCCTGGGGAGTGGGCTTGGCCTCTTCGCCACGGACCCGATGCGACAACCGCTCGACCAGAACGAAGAGCGGCGGCACCAGGAAAATAGCGATCCCGCTCGAGAACACCATCCCCATGATCGTGACGGTGCCGATGAGCCGGCGGGAGACCGCGCCGGCGCCCAGGGCGTACAGCAGCGGCATCAGACCGAAGATGAACGCAAATGAAGTCATCAGGATCGGCCGGAGACGGATGCGCGCGCCGTTTAGCGCCGCGTCGATGATCGACTCGCCCTTTTCCAGTTCCGCCTTGGCGAATTCGACGATCAGAATCGCGTTCTTTGCCGACAGGCCGATCAGCATGATCAATCCAACTTGCGCGTAGATGTCATTGTCGAGTCTACGCACCCACAGTCCGAAGAATCCGCCACACACCGCGACTGGCACGCTCAGCAGAACGCTGAAGGGCAGCGACCAACTCTGGTACAGCGCCACCAGGATCAGGAAGACGAGAACGATCGATAGTCCGAATACGCCTGCGCCTCCGCCCGCCGCCGCCTGCTGAAAAGTGATTCCGTTCCAGGCGTAGCCCATGTCGCGCGGCAGGACGCTGCCCGCGGTGGCAGCGATCGCGTTCATCGCATCGCCGGTGCTGTAACCCGGCGCAGGAGTGCCGAAGATCTCGATCGAGCGGTATTCGTTGAACCGCGTCGTGTATTCCGGTCCCGTTGTGCGCTGCATCGTGACCAGGGTCGACAGCGGAACCATCTGGCCGCTTTTATTCTTCACGTAGAACTGGCCGACATCGGACGCCTTGCTCCGATATTGCGGCTCAGCCTCGACAAACAGCTTCCAGACCCGGCCGAAACGGTTGAATTGATTTACGTACGTGCCCCCGAGAAGGGTTTGCAGTTCCTCGTAGACATCGCTGATCGGGATGCCGAGCTTGAAAACCTTGTCCTTGTCGACGTTGGCGAAAAACTGCGGAACGCTCGGGCTGAAGGTCAAGCTCATCCGGGCAAGCTCGGGCCGCTTGTGCGCCGCGGCGAGAAACTTTTGCGTGTTCTGCCAAAGATAATCGACGTCGTGGCCTCCCCGGTCCTGAATGAAGAAATCGACGCCGCCCGCCTGACCGATGCCGGGAATCGCGGGAGGCAAGAACGCGAACGCCTGCGCGCTCGAGAGCGCTGCCAGCTTCCGGTTGAGGTCGGCCACGATGACCGGCGACTGATGCGCCGCAGTCATTCGCTGCGGATAGGGCTGTAGCTCGCAAAAGTACAACGCGCTGCGAGGACTGCTGGTCTGCGAGAGGATGCTGTAGCCCGCGATTCCGGTGTAGTAGCGCAAAGCAGGTTCGGTCTTCAGGATCGCGTTGACCTGTTTCATCACCGCGTCGGTGCGCTGGAGCGAGGCACCCTCCGGGAGCTCGACGTTCATCAGGAAGTATCCCTGGTCCTCGTCGGGCAGAAATGAGCTCGAGAGCACCTTGCCCAAACCTCCGGCAAGGATCGTGAAACCCACCAGAATCGCGACCGCGACTATCACCTTGCGCGCGAGCATCCCGCAGACGCGGACGTAGCCGCTTTGCACGCGCGCGTACCCGCTGTTGAACCATCCAAAGAAATATCCCAACGGACCTCGAGAGCGTTGCGCCGCTTTCGGACGCAGGATCAACGCTCCCAGAGCGGGGCTGAGCGTCAGCGCGTTGAAGGCCGAGATCAGCACCGAGAATGCGATCGTGAGCGCGAACTGGCGGTAGAGGGAGCCAGTGATACCCGTCATGAAGCCGGCTGGAATGAACACCGCCGACAACACCAGGGCGATACCCACCAGCGCGCCGCTGACTTCCTCCATCGCGTCGATCGCCGCATCGTGAGGAGATTTCCCCTGCTCGATCTTCGCCTCGATGGCTTCGACCACGACAATCGCGTCATCGACCACCAAACCCACCGCTAGCACAAGGCCGAGCAGCGAGAGCGTATTGATCGAAAATCCCACCATCGGAAAAAACATGAACGCGCCAACCAGAGATACCGGGATGGTAAGGATCGGAATCAGCGTGGCGCGCCAGCTTTGCAGGAAAATGAAGACCACCAGCACGACCAGGCCGATGGCTTCGAGCAGGGTCTTGACGATCTCGCTCGCACCCTCGGTTACCGGTATCGTCGTGTCGAGCGTCAGCACGGATTGCATGTCTTGAGGGAAACGTTTGGAGAGCGCGGTCATCTCGGCTTTCGCGAGATTCGCCGCTTGTAGCGCATTCGAGCCGGGGTTCTGGTAAAGCAGCACGTTCGCCGACGGGGCGCCGCTGATGTAGGAGAGCTGGTTATAATCTTCGGCGCCCAGATCGATCCGCGCGATATCTCTGAGCCGCACGAATGAGCCGTCCGGATTGGCGCGAACGATAACGTTGCCGAACTCCTCCGCGCTCATCAGGCGGCCTTGGGTAACCACGGGGTAGGTGAACTGCTGGCCCGGAGGCGCGGGCGCGCCGCCGATCGTGCCCGCGGGATTGACTACATTCTGCGCCGAGAGCGCATTGACGATATCGGCTACCGTCAATTGGAGCTTGGCGAGCTTGTCCGGCGTCACCCACACGCGCATCGCGTAGTTGCCCGCGCCGAAGATCTTTACCTGTCCGATGCCCGGAGTTCGGGCGAGTTCGTCCTCGATATTGATCGCCGTGTAGTTGGACAGAAAACTCTGGTCCCAGGTTCCTTTTGGCGACGTGATAGCGAACACCAGCAGCGGAATTCCGACGGACTGCTGCGTAGTCAGGCCGTAGTTGCTGACCGCGGCCGGCAGGCTCGAAAGCGCCTGTGAGAGCCGGTTCTGCACCTGCACCTGATCGATATCGACGTTGGTTCCGACCTCGAAACTCACTTCCAGTGACATCGAGCCGTCGTTGCCGTTGATCGACTCCATGTAGATCATGTTTTTGGCGCCGTTCACCTGCTCTTCGATCGGCGTGGCGACCGACTGCTCGACGGTGAGGGCGTCCGCACCGGTATAGGTTGCGGCAGTCTGGATCTGAGGAGGCACGATCTCGGGAAACTGCGCGACCGGGAGCCGGAAGATCATCACGGTGCCCGCGATCACGAAAAAGATCGCTACCACCATCGCGATGATGGGCCTGTCTATGAAGAACTTCGACATGGATCTACTGCTGCGCGGCTGGACTGGCGTTTACGGACGGAGCCGGCGTCAGATCGGGGGCCGCGGTCGGCGAGGGTTCGGCGGCGAACACCGGCTTCACCTCCATTCCATCCTTCATTTTCTGGACGCCTTCGATCACAACCGTTTCGCCGGCAGTGGCACCCGATTCGATAAGCCAGAGGTTGCCGTACTTTTTTCCGGGAGTGACTGAACGCAGGGTCACCTTGTTGTCGTCGCCTACCGTCGCGATTTCGTATTGGCCCTGGATCTCAAAGACCGCGCTTTGAGGAACCAGCACCGCGTTATTTACGACTCCGGTTTCCGCACGGATCTTGGCGTACATCCCGGGCCGCAGGATGTCTTCGGTATTGGGGAAGGTCGCCTGAATCTGGATAGTTCCGGTCTGCGCGTCAATTTGCCGCCCCGCGGCGTAGAATTGTCCGCGATGGGGATAGGTCGTGCCGTTGTCGAGGATCAATTCAAACGGAACATCCTTGTTTTTGGGCGTGTCGTTCTCGCGTACGTTAATCCGGCTGGCAAATACCAGATACTCTTTTTCGCTGATCGGAAACGAAACCTTTATGGGATCGAGCTGCGATACCGTAGTAAGCAACGTGGTGTTGTTGACCAAATCCCCGACCTGGGCTTTTGCGATCGCAGCGATACCGTCGATTGGCGAATAGACCCTGGTCCAATTTTCGTTCAGCTTCGCGTTTTCCACCGCGGCCTGCGCCGATTCCACCTGTGCGGCGGTCGCGCGCGTCATCTGGGTCTGGGTCTGAAACTGTTGTTTCGAGATGACCTGCGCCTTGTACAGAGCGGTAAACCGCGCGAGGTCCTGCTGGTTCTGCTTTAGCTGCGCCTGCACCTGCGCGAGATTGCCGAGCGCCTCGTCGAGCGCCGCCTTATAGGGACGATCGTCGATCTCAAATAGCAATTGGTTGGCCTGAACATGGGAGCCGTCCTTGTAATTCTGTTTGAGCAGATAGCCGGATACTTTCGGCAGAATCTTGGCGTTGACGAACCCTTCAGTCGTTCCCACCGATTCCGTGTAGGTCGGCACATCCTTCTGGACGACCTTCGCGACCATGACCTGCGGTATCGCCGCGCTTGATGCCGCAGGCGGCGCGCTTTTGCACCCGACTGCCGCCAGCGAAATCACGGCAGCCATGATAGCGATCGGCGAAAACGTCGATCGGGGAACGAATCGGATTCGGGCGATGCTCATGGTAGGCGGAACGCTACCTTCGACTACGATCCTGATGCAAACCTCCGCTCCGGTTTGGCTATACGTGATATTCGAATTCGATCAGATAGACATTTTCACCCGCGCCATGTTTCGCCACCTTCAGAAGCTCGACGACACCTGAAAACCCGCTGCGTTTTGCAAGCTCCGGCGTGATCTCAGCAAGTGTGATCTGCCGGACCAACGTCACCAGGATGAACCCGGGGTCCAATCGGTAATGTCCGCCGACCCGGACATGCGGGCTGCGCCAAATCCTTATGCTGCATGTGATCTCACCGCGCGCGATCGGCGCGCGCAGCCGCTTCGTAAACGTCATAGAGATTGCGTCATGCAGGTCCGGAGCGAAGCACGCCCTCGCGTTCCAGATCTCTGACGCGCGCCGGAGCGTATCCGAGACGCCTGGTCAGCACCTCCTCGTTATGCTCACCGAGCATCGGCGCCTCGAGTTCCAGGTTCTCTGGAAAGTCCGAAAATCTGAGCGCGAATCCGGGTACATCGAAGTCCCCGAGAATCCGATCGTGAACCGTGCGGACCGTTCCCCGCTGGCGCAGATGCGGATGATTCACCGCCTCGGCCACTGACAGCACGGGAGCGTGGGGCACGCGATGCTCCTTCATCGCCGCCATCGAGGCTTCATCGCTCGGCATCGACGCGAGCCATGCTTCCACGATCGCGACCAGTTCTTTCAAGTTCGCGAGACGGTTCTCGGGTTTGAAGCGCGGATCTTCCGCAAGCTCTGGCCGGCCCATCGCGCGGCAGAGTCCGGCGAACTGATGCAGCAGCGGCGCAATGATAATTATGTAGCGGTCCTTCGCCTTGAACAGTCCGGCTGGAACGGAATACCAGGAATGCAGGCCGGAACGGGTAGGACTGATCTTGCCCTTGCTCAGGCTGAAGGTTTCGACCGCCGCCTCGTGATAGTGGAAGTAGCTATCGAGCAGTGAGATGTCGAGGAACTGGCCCACGCCGTGCCGCTCACGATAAAGCAGAGCGGCACAGATCGCGCCCATCGCGTGAACGCCGGTGCTGACATCGCCGATCGCCGACATGATCACGTACGGCGCCCCGTTCGGCTCTCCGCCCATCGAAACGATTCCCGCATACGCGGCGCCCAGGTAATCGAACCCGGGCTCATGCGCGAGCAGACCACTTTGACCGAACGCGGAAATGGAGCACATGACAATTTTCGGATTCAGTTGCTTCGCGCTTTCGTAGCCGAAACCCAGGCGCCCGATCGCGCCCGGCGCGAAGTTCTCAACCAGCACATCGGCTCCGCGAATAAGCTCCGCCACGATTTCGTGTCCTGCAGGAGCTTTCACGTCCACGCAGATCCCTTTCTTTCCGCGATTGTGCTGGACGAAGTAACCGCTGCGTCCGTTTTGCAGAAACGGCGCGCCACGCGAAGGATCGCCCGCCGGCGCCATCTCGACCTTGATCACCTCGGCGCCCATCTCGGCCAGCATCAAGGTGCAGGTGGGTCCCGCGACAATCTGTGTGAGATCGACGACTTTGTATCCCTCGAGGATCCGCGGCGGCATTTTCTGGCTCATGTCCGGCTCCAGCGACCTGTTGGATTGCTCCTCCTCTATAGCACCACGAATCGCCAACCGGGTTGCGCCTCGGGAGCCGTCTGAGGACCGGATCAGCTATACGCTGCAGGAAACTGTAGAGTGTGAAGTATGCGGATTGGCGTTGATCTGGGTGGAACGAAAATCGAAGCCATCGCGCTTGATGATGCAGGGGGCGTTCTCTGCCGGCGCCGGATCGCTACGCCCGCAGGCGACTACGACGGCACGCTAAACGCGATCGCGGAGTTGGTATTCGCGGTCGAACGGGAGGTTAAGGCGACTGGCTCGGTGGGGATCGCAACGCCCGGCTCGCTTTCGCTCAAGACTGGGTTGATCAGGAATTCAAACAGCACGGCGCTAAACGGGAAGCCATTGGATCGTGATATCTCGCGCGTTCTGAAGCGGCCGATTCGAATCGAAAACGACGCCAACTGCTTCGCCCTGTCTGAGGCGATCGATGGCGCGGCAAGGGGCGCCGAATCGGTGTTCGGCGTGATTCTCGGTACAGGTGTGGGTGGAGGATTGATCGTGCGCCAGCGAGTAATCGTGGGACGCAACCGGATCGCAGGCGAGTGGGGGCACAATCCGATGCCGTGGCCAGAGCCCGACGAGAGTCCGGGACAGCGATGCTACTGCGGACAAAGTGGTTGCATAGAAACTTTCATCTCCGGCCCCGCGATTGCCCGGCAGTTTCGCGCGGCGACTTCGCGCGAGCTGAGCGCGAGAGAGATCGCCCGCGATGCGGAAGCGGGAGACGAGCAGGCGCGCGTGGTGATCGAGAAGTTTGAGGAGCGCCTCGCGCGCGCGTTGGCGCACGTCGTCAACATCTTCGATCCTGATACCATCGTCCTCGGCGGCGGCCTGTCCAATATCGAGCGGCTGTACCGAACTCTGCCGCGTCTGATTCCGATTCATGTATTCTCGGACGCGTTTGATACTCCGATTGTGCCGCCCGTCCATGGAGACTCGAGCGGAGTCCGGGGCGCGGCGTGGCTATGGCCGCAGCCGGAGGATAAGCCGAGTCGCTGACTCAGACGACGGTTCCGGGCGTCCGGAGATCGGCTGACGTAACTCGCGAGCGGGCGCGGCCGCGCCCGGTTTCCGGCACCAGGAAAAATCCGCCGATCGCGACCAATCCGAACACCAGCGATCCGACCATCACGTTCTCGAGGCCAAATCTCCCCGCCAGCGCGCCGCAGATGACCGGTGAAAGAAACGCGCCCGCGTCAGCCGGCGCACCAAACCACTCCGAGTCCCGACCCGGCGCTGGTCGGGGTCATCCCCGGCAGCTCCATCACGATCGTGCTGAGCGTCGGCAGCAACGCCGCCGATCCGACTCCGATAAGAATCAGCGAGAGCCTGAGCGCAGCGGGGCTGGTCAGCGTCACCGAGCCGATGCATCCGAGCACGAACAGCACCTGCATCGGCCACGTGAACGGACGGCGAAGACCGATTACTCCGGTCAGGATTCCAGCACCCGCCGCGGCGAACATCCCGGCGAACGGAACCAGCGCGGTCATGCTTCCGGCGCGATCCATCGGCATCGCGCGCACGGTCTCATAGAACTCGGGCAGGAAGGCGCTGAACAACTGGAACACCCACATTCCGGCGAATAGCGCGATCGCGATGGTCCGGATTTCGCGCATCCTGAGCACCCGCGCCGTCGCGCCGGGCTCACTCACGTGTCCGCTGGCGTGCTCGTGTCCGGGAGCGTTACGGCCGAGTATCGTCCACGCGATCGCGATCGCGGCGACCGCGACGCCATACGCGAGCAGTGCGGCGCGCCACCTGCCGCCGAGCGCGTTGAACACCGGACCGGTCACCGCGAACGCCGCGGTCAGTCCGGCGAACGGCGCAACCGCGTTCAGCATATTCATGTACGGCCACTGCGATTCGTCGAACCACTGCATCACGAGCGTCGCCGGCGGCGCGATCATCACGCCGAACCCGATTCCCTCGAGCACGCGGCACGCGAGCAGAGCGCCGAAGCTCGTCGCATAGCCGCTCAAGATTCCTCCGATCGCGAGCAGCCACACGCCGCCGATAAACGATCGCAAAGCGCCGAACTTCTGCGCTACCATCGCACCCAGCAGCGCGAAGATCGCGATACACAGCGCGATGACGGAAATAATCAGGCCCGCGTCGCCAAGATGAATCTTGAGGTCGGAGATAATCGCGCTCAGAATCGGCGCGGGAGCGAGCCAGGTAAGCGTCTGGCTTGCGAGCGCCAGCAACAGGAGGATTTCAATCACCCATCGATAAGACGACGCGCGCCGCGGCTCGGCCATATGCCACCTCCGGATACGATCAGCATTAGGTAGTCGCTGATTTCCAACCGAAGCGCAAGCTCAATAAAAATACCGCGCAACTGGCGCGGATCGGCATTTGACGGCGACGGGGCCGCGAAGGTATGCCAGTATTCTGGCAAAATGCCAATTATCGTGGCCGCGAGTCCCGCGGAAGAGGCGGTCGCGGCAAATGCCCGTGCAATCGAATTGGGCGAGAGGATCCGAAAATCATGGGAACAGTTCCATCATTTGACAAAGCGATTGCCGGAATACGAACGCCGGCGACTATCGATTTTCTCAGGAGCTCGCCGAAGAAACTTCTGATCGACGGAAAATGGGTCCCGGCGAAATCGGGCAAGACTTTTGAGTCGATCAATCCGGCGAACGAAGCGGTATTGGCGCTGATCGCCGAGGGCGACCGCGCCGACGTTGACGAAGCGGTCAAAGCTGCGCGCAAAGCACTGGAGGGCAAGTGGCATTCGATCACGCCGCATCAGCGCTCGCGATACCTGCTCAAGATCGCGGACCTGATCGATGAAAATCTCGACCAGCTTGCCGAGCTTGAATCTCTCGACAATGGCAAACCTCTCGCGATTGCGAAGGTCGCGGATATTCCGGGAGCGGCCAGAACTTTTCGCTACTACGCGGGATGGCCGACGAAAATTTACGGCGAGACCAACCCATCGGACCAGTCAGTGTTTAACTTCTCTCTGCGCGAGCCGGTCGGAGTCTGCGGCCAGATAATTCCCTGGAATTTTCCGCTCTCGATGGCCTCATGGAAGCTCGCTCCCGCTTTGGCCTGCGGGAACACCGTCGTGCTGAAGCCCGCGGAGCAGACGCCGCTTACGGCGTTGCGCCTCGGCGAGTTAATCCAGGAGGCCGGCATACCCGACGGCGTCGTCAACATCATAACCGGCTTTGGACCGGGCGCGGGCAGTTCGATCGCGGAACATCCCGACGTCGACAAGGTCGCGTTCACCGGCTCGACCGAGGTGGGCAAGCTCATCCTCGAGGCATCGATGGGCAACCTCAAGCGGGTCTCGCTCGAGCTCGGCGGTAAATCACCGAACATCATCTTTGCCGATTCGGATCTCGACGCCGCCGTTCAATCCGCCACTCGCGGCGTCTTCTTCAACTCGGGTCAGGTCTGCACGGCGGGAACCCGGATTTTCATCGAGCGCGGTATCTACGATGATTTCGTAGAGCGCCTGGTCAAGCACAGCGAAACCATGACGGTCGGAAACCCGCTCGATGAAACGACCAGGCTCGGGCCGGTCGTATCCAGGGAGCAGTTCGACCGTGTCAATAGCTATTTGGATATTGGGAAACGCGAAGGCGCAAAAGTAGCCACTGGTGGCGATGTGGTATCCGGTGCCGGCTATTTTGTAAAGCCGACTATATTTTCCGGCGTGCATAACAATATGCGTATCGCCCGGGAAGAGATCTTCGGTCCGGTCGGCGCCGCGATCGCGTTCAAAGATGAGAACGACGCGGTTTTCCAGGGGAACGACACTAGCTACGGTCTTGCGGCTGCCGTCTGGACCCGCGATATCAGCCGCGCGCACAAGGTCGCGCGAGCGCTCAAAGCGGGCACCGTCTGGATCAATACCTATGGCGGCGCGGACCCGATTTCTCCGTTCGGAGGATACAAGCAATCGGGCTTCGGCCGAGAGTTGGGAATGCATTCGCTCGAACTATATACGCAAATCAAATCGGTCTACGTAAAGCTTTGAAAGGAGAATGACGATGGCAGCAGCAGTTCCATCAATCGAACGCGCCGCGCACGGCGTAACCTCAACCGCGGTCCTGGACTTCCTGCGAAAACCAAAAAAGATGTTGATCGGAGGAAAGTGGGTTACCCCGAAGTCGGGCAAGACTTTCGAAACCATCAACCCCGCCAACGAAGAGGTGCTTGCCCTCGTGCCGGAAGGCGACAAGGCCGATGTCGACGAAGCGGTCAAAGTCGCGCGCAAGGCATACGAAGAGGGCAAGTGGTCGAAAATCGGGCCGCATCAGCGCGCCCGCTACTTACTGACTATTGCGGACTTGATTGAAAAGCACGCCGACGAGTTGGCGACCCTCGAGACGCTGAATAACGGGATGGCTATCTCACTCGCGCGCGGGATGGTATCGGGAGCCGTCGACACGTTCAGGTACTACGCCGGATGGGCGACCAAAATATACGGCGAGACCAATCCTTCCGATCCGTCAATATTCAACTACTCACTCCGCGAGCCGGTAGGCGTCTGCGGACAGATCATTCCATGGAACGGGCCGATCGCGATGCTGGCGTGGAAGATCGGGCCGGCCCTCGCGTGGGGGAACGTATCGATCCTGAAGCCGGCCGAACAAACGCCGCTGACCGCACTTCGGATTGGCGAGTTGTTGTTGGAAGCGGACCTGCCCGAAGGCGTCGTCAATATCATCACCGGGTTTGGCGAGACCGCCGGCGCCGCGATCGCCTCGCATCCCGACATCGACAAGGTCGCATTCACCGGCTCGACCGAGGTCGGCAAGCTGATTCTCCAAGCCTCCACCGGAGATCTGAAACGGGTTTCGCTCGAGCTCGGCGGCAAGTCGCCCAACGTCATTTTCGCCGACGCGGACCTCGAGGATGCAATACCTACTTCGCTATTCGGCTTCTGCATGCTCTCGGGCCAGGTCTGCTGCGCGGGCACGCGAGTCTTCGTCCAACAGGATTTTCACGATCGCTTCGTCGAGCACCTGACCCGCTACGCCGCAAACGTCAAGGCAGGCGACCCGCTCGATGCCGCCACCACCGTCGGACCTCTGGTTTCAAGGGAGCAGTTCGACCGCGTCAAAGGTTACCTGGACATCGGCAAGAAAGAGGGCGCAAAGACCGCTCTCGGCGGTGATGCGCGGACCGGCAAAGGCTTTTTCGTCGATCCAACGATCTTCACGGACGTCAAAAACAACATGAAGATCGCGCGCGAAGAGATCTTTGGTCCGGTCGCATCGGTGATCCCATTCAAGGATGAAAACGACGCGGTCTTCCAGGGCAACGATACTACCTATGGCCTCGCCGCCGCCGTATGGACGCAGGACGTGAGCCGCGCTCATCGCGTCGCGCGCGCGCTCAAGGCGGGCACGGTCTGGATCAATTGCTACAACAACATCGATCCGATCTCCCCGTTCGGCGGCTACAAGCAATCGGGCATCGGCCGCGAACTGGGAAGATACTCAATCGATCTCTATACGCAGATCAAATCGGTTTATCTGAAACTGTCGTGAGCACAGACTCTTCTTTATGAACAAGAGCATCTGATGGAGGATAGTAAGATGAGTGCAGCAGTAACACCTTCTGTCGCATCGGCGGCGAAAGGCGCCAAGTCCAGCGCGGCGATCGCATTTCTGAACAGCTCTCCCAAGAAGCTGCTGATCGGCGGGAAATGGGTTCCCTCCAAGTCGGGCAAGACTTTCGAAACGATAAATCCAGCCAACGAAGAAGTTCTGGCGCTGGTCGCGGAAGGCGACAAGGCCGACGTCGACGAGGCCGTCAAGGCGGCGCGCAAAGCGTTCGAGGAAAGCAAATGGGTCTCGATCACACCGCATCAGCGAACTCGTTTTCTGCTGAAAATCGCCGAATTGATCGATCAGCACGCGGACGAGCTCGCAGAACTCGAATCGCTCGACAACGGCAAACCTCTTTCACAGGCGCGGACGATTGACATCTCGGGCTCGGCGGGCATCTTCCGGTATTTCGCGGGATGGCCGACCAAGATATTCGGCGAGACCAATCCGTCGGATCCCGGCGTGTTCAATTATACTTTGCGCGAGCCGGTCGGAGTCTGCGGCCTGATTACGCCGTGGAATTTTCCCCTGATGATGGCGGCGCAGAAGATCGCGCCCGCCCTCGCCTGCGGCAACACCGTCGTCCTCAAGCCGGCGGAGCAGACGCCTCTGACCGCGCTGCGACTCGGTGAGCTGATTCAGGAAGCCGGAATTCCGGACGGTGTCGTGAATATCGTGACGGGTTTCGGCCCCGGCGCAGGCAGCTCGATTTCGGAGCATCCTGACGTAGACAAAGTGAGCTTCACCGGATCGACTGAGGTCGGGAAGATGATCCTGGGCGCGTCGAAAGGCAACTTGAAACGCGTCTCGCTCGAGCTCGGCGGAAAGTCGCCAAATATCATCTTTCCTGATGCCGATCTGAATCAGGCTATTCCCAATGCGATGAACGGAGTCTTCTTCAATTCGGGCCAGGTCTGTGTGGCTGGGACGAGGATTTTCGTGCAGCGCGACATGTACGACAACTTCCTAGAACAGTTCGGCAAGGCTGCCGAACGGATGACGGTCGGCAACCCACTCGATCCCAAGACGAGGCTCGGACCTCTGGTCTCGAAAGAGCAGTTTGACCGCGTGAAGGGCTACCTCGATCTCGGCCGCAAAGAAGGCGCGCGCGCGACGATCGGCGGTGAAGCGGTCGAGGGCAAAGGCTATTTTGTCCAGCCGACGCTGTTTGCGGACGTGAATAACAACATGCGCATCGCCCGCGAAGAGATTTTCGGTCCGGTCGCTGCCGCGATTCCTTTCAAAGACGAGAGCGACGCGGTATTTCAGGGCAACGATACGACCTACGGCCTCGCCGCCGCTGTGTGGACCAAGGACGTCAGCCGCGCGCACAAGGTGGCGCGGGCATTGAAGGCGGGAACGGTCTGGATCAATTGCTACGGGATCGCGGACACCGCGATGCCGTTCGGCGGATACAAGCAATCAGGCTTCGGCCGCGAAAACGGCAAATACGCAATCGACCTTTTCACCCAGATCAAGTCGGTGTATCTGAAACTGTCGTAGACCAAATCAGAACAGGCTGCGTGATCGTTAGCAACGCTCCCGGGCTCTTCCCGGGAGCGTTGCGTTTATATGTCGGTGAGATTCGGAGCCGACACCTAGCTCAGGCGTAATCTTTATCTTCGAGCAGCAGGTCCTCGAAGAAGGCACCAAATGGTTTCGTGGGATGCCTAATCTGTATCTCGAGTACCCAGAGATTTGGTGAGGGACGAATAGACACTTCGGCGAGTGTTCCGTCGTAATAGGCACTGTGCGGGAAGTCGGAAAGCCGATGACCTGTGAGTCCCATGTTGAGAATCCATCCGAGGTCGGCCGCCGTCTTGTTTGCGAAGTAGTAAAGTTCCTTGCCCGTCATTCCGCTTTGCAGCCACTGCTTGCGGACCAAATGAAAAATCTGCTCGGCGGCCTGAGCGCATCGTTTCATATCGGGGTCCGGATTTTCGCCGGCGACGAACGTCTCGCCGCGATCGCCTTCGGTATCGCCCCATACCGGCCCGATATCGATAAAGAAGATATCGCCGTCGCGCAGCCGAGTACCGCGCTCCGACGGCTCTATAAAATTCTTGAGAGTGTTGGCGCCGAAGCGCACGAGAATCCTGTGCCATCCTTTATGCGAGCCAAGCCGCGCGAGAGTCTCCTTGGCCATCTGGCGCGCATCTTCCTCAACCATCCCGGGTTTAATAGCGCTCGCGATGAGCGAAATCGCTTCCGTGGTATTCCTGCGCGCACCCATCAGAGCTTCGTGCGAGAAATTTGCTCCGGTCTTTTCCAGTGTCTCAGTTTCCATTTGGCTCTACTCAGTATGTGGGTTGGGGTAGCAGGGAATCATCGCGACCACGTGTGATAGGTTTTCGCCGAGGGCAGATATTCATCTATTCGATGATTGCCGGTATCGACGAGCAGGATTCGATTCGGACTATCGACTGCGATTCCAGCCGGTTCGCGCGTGGGAACGCATACCGGGTCGACGCAGGTGAATTTGCCGCCATCGAAGTCCACAGCCTGATGCGTTGCGAGCTCCAGATCCCGGATTGCACTATTGTAGGTATCCGCGACCAATAGCTGGTTGCCGTCGACGGCGACGCCAAGCGGATGCTGCAAACGCGCGTTGTGGAAATCGCCATTGACCCATCCGAAGTCGAATAGTCCGGCGCCCACGAGTGTGTGTATCTGAGGATCGCCGGAAAGCGTGATTGCCCGTATAGATGAGCTCTCGCTGTCGGCCAAGTAAAGCGTTTTCTGATCGGTGCTGAGCGCAAGCCCGCTCGGTTGCGCCAGCGCCGCCGACGCGGCCTGCCCGTCCCGCAAGCCTTCCTCGCCCGTGCCCGCGAGAGCGGCGACCGTGCCGGTCTTGAGATCGAGCACGCCAATCTGATGAGTTCCCGCGTTTGCAAAAAACAGCTGGTCGCCTTTCTTTTCGAGGTCCCACGGAGAAGCGAGCGCGGTGGTTCGGCCCGGCTCGGGAGCGCCGAGCTGCATGCCGCGTTTTCCAGTCCCAGCCAGCGTGGTGACTGCGCCGCTTGCGAGATCAATTCGGCGAATCGCGTGGTTCTCGGTATCGGCGACGAAAATCGCGTCCGCCGACGCGATCAGGCCCTGAGGATGATTGAAGCGCGCCTGATCCTTTGCGCCGTCGAGCAGGCCCGCCTCGCCGCTGCCGTAGCGCTCGATTTCCTTGCCGCTGTTATCGAGCAGGACGATCTGGTTGTGCCCGCCGTCAGCCAACGCCCAGCGCTTGATGCGTCCCGGTACCGGCTTCAGTTTTGCCGGGAACAGGAAACGGCCCTTGGGTTCCGACAACGGCGTCAGATCGAGTGCCGCTGGTTTCAGCGTCCCGGCTTTCGCCGAGGTGGTGACGAGGTTGTTGATCGCGGCGATGAGCCGATCCGGATCCGGTTCACCGGGAATCGAACCCACGATGTCGCCGTCGGTTCCGATCACGACCAGCGTCGGCCACGCCTGCACGCCATACGCGCGCCAGAGCGTCATCTGAGGATCGTGAATGATCGGATGCCGGAGCTCGTAGCGGTGGATCGCGTCCTTGACGCTGGCCGCGTTTTTCTCGTTGGCGAATTTCGGCGAATGAACGCCGATCACCACCACTTTGTCAGGGAAGCGCTCCTCCACGCGCCGCAAGGTCGGAATTATCTGGATACAATTGATGCAGCCCTCGGTCCAGAAATCGAGAATCACCACCCGGCCGCGCAAGCTTGCGATCGGGATCGGCGCCGCAACGTTAAACCATTCGAGTCCTGGGCGTGCGATTTCAGGCGCGATCATTTCGGCATAACTCCGCTGCACACCGATTGAGATTGTGAGTAATGATCCGAGCAGGAGAAACTGGATAAAGGCGAATACATAGTTATGACGCTTGCGCCAATCACGCATGCCGTACCACCAAATGCCTATAGTACTTTCGCTCTCAGTTGCGGAAAGACTTTCGAGACTTTACTCAGTATATAGTCACCATAGCTTCCGCTGACTGTCGCGAGGTCGGTGCCGTCCCATCGCCGCCCATGACGCCGCCGATCGGCGGCTGTAGGGTCCGGCGCGAGGATTTCGATCGGCGCTAGCTCCGCATCGAAGCTCGGGTCGAGAAACAGCGGCATCGAGATGCGCTCGCGCGTCGAGACGTTGCGGACGCGATGTAGCGCCGACACGTAGCGTCCGGCGGTCAATCGCTCGAGCATATCGCCGACGTTGCAGACGAAAGAATCGGGCACCGGCGTCGCCGCGAGCCATCGATCCTGATGCCAAATCTCGAGACCCCCGACGTCATCCTGCTGCAGCAGCGTCAGCAGTCCATAGTCAGTGTGCTCGCCCACACCGAGCTTGTCGTCGTCGGCGCTGGCGTGAGAGGGCGGATAGTTGAAGATGCGGAACAGCACGGTCGGATCGCGGGTGTAACGCTCGACGAAGTAATCTCTCTCCAGGCCGAGGCCGACGGCAATTCCACTGAGTAGTAGCTGACCCGTCGCGGTGACTTCATCCATGTAGGACAGGAGCGTCTCGCGGAATTCGGCAAGCGCCGGATAGAGGTTCATGCCATGCAGCGGCAGTCCGGCCCGGACACGCGCGTCGTCCGGACCCAGCTCGGTACCCAGGTAGATTCCTTCCTTGCGATCGGGGCGGCCCGAGGTCAGCTCGCCTTCGACGGGGAAGTAGCCGCGCCACGCTCGCCCGCCGCGCGTCATCGCGATCGCCATCTTTTCCGCCAGCGGGAGCGCAAAGAACTCGCGCCCGAGAGTCATCATCCGCGAAGACAAGTCGGGCCGAATTCCATGGCCCGTCACATAAAAGAATCCGAACTCGCAGCAGGCCCGATCCAGTGCGGCGCCGATTTGAGCGATGTCCGAGGCGCCGCAGCGAAGCGGCGCAATATCGATGATCGGGAGGTTTGCAGTTGAGCTCATCAACAACCGAGCGGCTCAAACATTCAGCATTCTTGGGACGGGAAGTACGGCAGCAGGCCGGTTCCGGGATGGCAATTGATGTATTCGAAAACCTGTCCCGCCGCCGGCAGAACGGATACCTCGTGCCAGAGCCTCAGTTTCAGATCCGCGCCATGCTCCCGCGCCATCGTGAGGAATCTCGAAAAGATCGCCAGATGAGTCGGATGGCTGGCCGCCCATTTCTCCAGATGCCCGAGAGTCAGGAAGTAGCCGAGTCCGAAGGTCTTCTTCAAAGGCGAGCCGTCGCGATCGCTCTCCTCGGCGAAGCGCAGATCGCAGCAGCCGGTCGCGTCGGGATTATCCCGCAGAAAGGTCATTCCTTCGACCAACGCGGGCTGCACGGAGCCCTCGTATTCCGCCAATTCGGCGCCCGTGCAATTGTTCCAGTCCTGACCCGACCTGATGACCACGAGATTCTCCGGGACGTTGACCCGAAGCCGTCTGCCCAAAGTCGCCGTAGCGCCGAGCCGCGGAAGACTCTCGCCGTAGCCGCTGCGCAATTCGTTTTCGGCTGATGCCAGAATCCGATCGCGCATACTGCCCCAGTAATTATGCTCGCGGATCGGACCCACGACCTCGCTACCGGTCTTCGCCACTCCGACGACGATCCCGTGCGAGAAGATCGTCTCGAATCGATCGGGCGGAACGATGAGGACCTCGCGAAAATGACCTTGCCCGTCGCCGGCTCTCGCCGGATCGCTCCACCAGGAAACGAAGCCAGATTTCGTTTCCCATCTTTCGTAGCTGGCGGGATCAGTCCAATACGCAGCCGTGATGAGATTGAGGCATCCAGCACGATCGACGAACCGCGCGTCCTCGACGTTCTCGGGCGAATCGGCGCAATCGAAAAACTGATGCATCAGCGGGGCGAGCCGTTCTTGCGCGCGCGTTTCGAGCTGAGTCCCGAAGTAGGCCATTACGACTGGCTTCGTTTGATGCGCGAAGCTCATCGCCCATGCGGGCGCAGGCGGAGTCCATCCGGCAGGCAAATTCCGCGGCGACGACGAGACGGAAACAAGGCGGCGTTCTTTTGGGTCTTTGCTCATCGCAGACTCTTGGAGTTTGGATTCGTCAGGTTATTTCTTTGGATCGAGTTTCAACGAGGCCGAGTTGATGCAGTAGCGAAGGCCAGTTGGCTCCGGTCCGTCTTCGAACACGTGCCCCAGATGCGCGTCGCACTTGGCGCACATGACTTCCGTGCGGATCATGCCGTGGCTTCGATCCGTTTCTTCTGCGATCCGGTCTTCGGACAGGGGTTTGGTAAAGCTCGGCCAGCCGCAACCAGCGTCGAACTTCGCGTCAGACTCGAACAACGTCTCGCCGCAGCAAACGCATCGATAGAGACCGGGAGTCGTCACGGTTTCGTACTCACCGGAAAATGGCTTTTCGGTCGCTTTCTCGCGCGTCACCGCGAATTGGAGCGGCGTCAGCTCTTTTCGCCACTCGTCGATCGTCTTTTTGATTTTATCGGCCATATCTCTGCTCCTGGGATGTTCAGACAGCGAACATATAACTGGTATCTCTACTGAAAATATCACAAACGCTCGACGCGTCAGAAATCGATACCCTATAGTCCGGGAATAGTCGATTTCTCTGGAGGTTCAATCGTGGCAGGCGGACGGGTTGTCGGATTCGGGGAAAGAGGTCGGGAGCCGAGGCTGGCTCCCGACCTTGATTTTTTAGCGGGCAGTCTCGCCGGTATCGGCAGATCAGCGGCCGGCGGTGTTCTTAACCATCGCGTCGGGCGTGACGTCGTCGCGGCTCACAGCGCCCATGTTGATGTACCAACACTCGTGCTCGGGCGCATTAGGCGTGGGCAGGTCGCAGAAGCTAGAGAGCCCCGTCTGGACATTGGTGCTAGTGCCGTTGACCTGGAACACGCGCTTAAAGGGATAGATCGCGATTCTCGCATCGGGTACTGGCCGGTCGCGATAAGTCAGCCAGTTGGTGAAGTTCACCATCAACTCGCCCTGACGATCGTACTGGTCGTGCGAGAGCACCACGTCGGCCTCGGTGTCGATGTAAACGAGGTGCTTGGAATAAAGGTCTCCAGTCAGACGTTTGGGGTTGGCCCTGGTCTCGATCACATAGACCCGGCGCATCTCCCACTCCGCCGGACACACGCTGCCGCCGCCGTCTGTCGGACAGACGTTGCCGGGGTCCTGCGCTACGTGCAGCGCGCCCAGCATCATCTTCTCGCCCAAGAAGCGATAGGTGTAGTTTTCGATCTTGGGGTTGTAACCCTCGGCGTCATCCTGGCTGAATTGAAGCGTGCCGGTTGCGTCGCCGCGAATTGCCTCGTCAAGCCGGCGCACACGCCGATCATCGGGGTTGTAGCTCCAGGAGTCGTCGGCCCTCTTCGGATCGCCGTAGCGATAACCGACGATGCCACTGCCGCGGATCGCGGCCGGTGATAACCACGGAAAGGCGCGCCAGCGGAACATGATATTGGACTTGAGATAGTCCGGGTCCGTCGGTAACGGCTGGACCTCGGTCCGGCCAACCTCGTTGTAGACGCCGTAATGTCCGATGAGCTGGAAATCGATTTCGTCGTAGGGGTTATTGAGCCGCTCGTAGACCTCGACACACCCGAAATAACGAGCATCGAAGTCGTCGGTCCACATCGGCCGGAAGTCCATATTCCACATGATTTTGATCGCGGCGTTCGGATCGTTGTCATCGATGATCGGGAACGGCTGTCCCGCAACATATCCAACCATTGACAACCCATTTTTCGCGAGGCGAACCTGCGACGAATATTTTTCGGTGGCTTCCTTGTACGGAGGAGGCCAATCGATTCGTCCAGTCGGCACGATCTTCATCGACATCCCGTTGGTCACCCGCCAATATTCGCCCGGCGAGAGCAGATCCTTGACCTTGTATGCATTCGCCGGAGTTATAAAGTCCCCAGGTTTGACCTGGGCAGCCGCCGAGGGCGCCAGCCCCATAATCAGCACCAGAGTTGCCGCAATTGCGACGGTTCTCCACCGCGATACCATCAAAAATTTGTGTGTTCGCATCAGAACCTCCTCAGAAAAGAAATACGGATCGTCCAAGCTCGATAGTTTCCCATCAAACGCGGAGCGTTTGCGGCTGCATGCGCGCCGCGAACATTCAGAGGAGTTGGATAATTATGGATTAGCAATTGTGGCACGATTGTCAATCGATTTTTATGGAACACGCATGCAGCGCAACGGAGCACGTGCGAAAAATCGCCGACACGAGCGCGAGCATCCTGCTATGCGAAGCCAGGAGCAAAAAATCAGGAAAGGTGTGCTACAAGATGGGTCTGTGACTGATTCCGCTTTCCGGGAGTTGACCTTTGTTCAAGCGAGTACTGATTGCTAATCGAGGTGAAATCGCGATCCGCGTAGCACGCGCCGCGTCGGCACTCGGAGTCGAGTCGGTCAGCGTGTACGCCCCTGCCGACAAGCTTTCGCTCCATACCCGCGTCACAACCGAATCGCGTGCGCTCGGCGCATCGTCGAGCGATTCTGTGCGCGCCTATCTCGACATAGACGCGCTGATCGAAACCGCCAAGGCCGCCCGCTGCGATTGCGTGCATCCTGGTTACGGGTTTCTGTCCGAGAATAGCGGTTTCGCGAAGCGATGCCTCGACGAGGGCATCGCCTTCATCGGGCCGCGCCCTGAAACGCTGGCGCTATTCGGAGAAAAGACCAAAGCGCGCGATCTCGCCCGCTCGCTCCGCATCCCGATCATTCCAGGCAGCCCGCAGGCCCTGGCGAGCGATCACGACGCCGTGGCCATCGCCGAGAAGCTCGGCTATCCGGTCATGCTGAAAGCGGTGGCGGGCGGCGGCGGCCGCGGGATGCGCGCAGTCGCGAGCGCCGACGAGATGTCGGCGGCCTTCGCGCGATGCCAGAGCGAAGCGAGGGCGGCGTTCGGCGACGGCTCCGTGTTTGTCGAAAAGCTGATCGCGCGGCCTCGTCACATTGAGGTGCAGGTCCTGGCGGACGGCCACGGCGGTATCGTCCATCTTTACGAGCGCGATTGCTCGGTCCAAATTCGCAACCAGAAAGTTATCGAAATCGCGCCGGCGCCAGGCCTCGAAGCGGGCCTTCGGCAACGCATCCTCGAGGATGCGATCCGTCTCGCTCGCGCGGCTGGTTATGTGAACGCGGGCACGGTCGAGTTCCTGGTCAGCCCCGAGCGTGGCGAACACTTTTTCATCGAGTGCAATCCCCGCATCCAGGTCGAGCACACCGTGACCGAGCAGGTCACGAACATCGACCTCGTAGAGTCTCAGTTCCGCATCGCGGCGGGAGAGACTCTGAAAGCGCTGGGCATCGCCGATCAAGCCGCGATCAAAGCGCCGCTCGGCTTTGCCGTTGAGGCGCGTATCGTCGCGAGCGGCACCGGCGTGATGACCGCGTACAAGGAACCGGCGGGACCGGGGGTGCGGGTCGATTCCTGCGGCTATGTGGGCTATGCACCGCCGCCGCAATTCGATCCGATGTTCGCCAAGCTCATCTGCCAGTCGAACTCGACGCATTCGTTCGCTTCGGCGCTCGACCACACTCTGCGCGCGCTCGATGAATTCCACATCGCCGGGCTGGCGACGAATCTTGAACAACTGCGTGCCGTGCTCTCGCATCCGGCGCTACGGGCGGGCGACGCTCGGGCGAGCCTGTTCTCCGAATATCCCGAGCTCGCCGCGCCGACCGGCACTCGCGCTTCCGGCTCGCGCTCCGTCGTGCTGCTCGAACAGCAGGCGGCGGCGCTCCATCGCGGCAAGACCGCGGTCATCCCGACGGGCGCGCAGCCGAGCCTGCCCGTCCCGAGCGGTCAGGAGGGCATCGAGAGCCCGATGGCGGGTGCCATCATCGAGCTCGCCGTAGAGGTCGGCGCGACCGTCGAGGCGGGCGCGACGCTCATGGTCATCAGCGCGATGAAGATGGAAACAGCGATCACGGCGCCCTGCGCTGGTGTTGTGACCGGCATCAGTCCTGTCGAGGTCGGCGCCGCGGTTGCGGCCGGCCAGATCGTCGCCACGATCGCTCCAACCGAGCGCGGCCGCGACGCAGCCTCGCCGCGCCGCTACGGCGATGACACTTGGGCGCCGATGCTTGCCGACGTGCAGGCGTTGCAGGCGATCGCGCATCGCCGCTTCGCGCCCGGCTCGAAGGATCCGGGAGTTGTCCGCCAGCGCGATCGTGGCAAGCTGACCTGTCGGGAACGAATCGACCTGCTGCTCGACGCCGGCAGCTTTCGCGAGGTCGGCAGCCTCGCGGGTTTCGCCGATTATGACGACGACGGACGAGTTTCGGGCTTCACGCCCGCCAATCACGTCGGCGGATGGGGCAAGATCGACGGCCGAACGGTTGTGGTGTGCGCCGACGATTTCACCTCGCGCGGCGGACATGCCGACGGCGCGATCGGCGGGAAGAGCGCTCATCTGGACCGGCTGTCGATCGATTTTCGCTGCCCGTCGATTCGTCTGCTGGACGGCTCCTCGGGCGGCGGCAGTATCGCCGCGATGGTGCCAAAGCAGCAGAAGGCGGGCGAGAGCAGCGCGCGAGAGAGCTCCGGCGCGATCGTGGCGGGCCGTCCCCGCGTATCCGGCGAGGGCGGCTCGTTCCTGCCGGGGCATCTCGGCAGCAGCATGTATGTGACGCAGCTCAGCGAGGTGCCGGTGGTCAATCTGCTGCTCGGCAGTGTGGTGGGTATCGGCGCCGCGAAGGCGGTGCTCGGCCACTTCTCGGTGATGGTGCGCGACATCGCGCAGCTCTTCGTCGCGGGACCGCCCGTGGTGAGCCACGCGATGGGGTACGACATCACCAAGGAGGAGCTAGGCGGCTGGCAGATCCATTGCCGGAACGGCTCGGTCGACAATCTCGCGGAGTCGGAGCAGGAGGCGACCTCGATGACAAAGCGGTTCCTCTCCTACCTTCCTTCGAGCGTCTATGAAGCGCCGCCGGTCCTCACGCCAGACCCGGCCGATCCTGCCGATCGCCGCGAGGAAGACCTGTTCACGATCGTTCCGCGCAAACGCATCATGACGTTCGACATGCGCCGGGCCATCCGACTGATGGCGGACCGGGGCTCGTTTTTCGAGATCGGGCCGCTCTGGGGTACCGACCAGATCGTTGGCTTCGTTCGCTTTGGCGGCTATCCGATGGGCGTGATCGCGTCCGACTGCCGGCACATCAATGGCGGCGCGCTGACGGCCGACGGATGCGACAAACTCAAGCGCCACCTCGACTTATGCGACTTATTCCACTTGCCGGTGCTGAACCTGATCGATAATCCGGGCTTCGCGGTGGGCCTCGAGCACGAAATTGCCGGGACGATTCGCAAGGGCGGCGAGTGGATGATCGCGTTCGCGCAAGTCGGCGTGCCGATCTTCACCGTCATCATGCGCCGCAGCTTTGGGGTCGCCGGCAATAACTACGCAACGCCGCGCAGCGGCGCCAGCGCTCGCGTCGTATGGCCTGCCGCTGATGTCGGCGGCATCCCGCCCGAGGGCGGCATCGAGGCCGCCTACAAACGCCAACTCGCCGAGGCCGCCGACCCGGCGGCCTTGCGTGCCGAGATCAACGCGCGCATCGAGAGCGCGCGCGGTCCGATCGGCCCGCTAAACCGGTTCCAGATGGAAGACATGATAGATCCGCGCGACACCCGCCGCTGGATCTGCGAGTGGGCCGCGAACGCCTATCGCATCGTCTCCCAGCCATCGATGCTCGCGCCAAGAGCGCTGCAATTCCGACCGTAGCCCCTATTACAGAGTCCGCACACTCTCGATCTTCGTAGCGCGGTCGCCGGACAAAGTTACCTGGCAGCGATTTCCGTCTGTACTTCGGGATCGGCTCCGTGCAGCACAACCGAAGTTGGCTGCGTGGTTTGCATAACGTCCCTGGCCTTGGCCACTTCGGCCGCCGTGCCGTGGGCGATGACTATGAACTTGTCAGCCTTGAGCGCGGATTCATATTTGACGACGCTGTCTTTAGGAATACCGATACTGTAAAGCCCAGCGCCGATCGCGGTCATCCCACCCACCACAACCGCTCCTTCGAGCGCTCCGACAATCCACGCGACCATCGGACCTGCTACTAACACCGGTCCGATTCCGGGGATCGCAAAGAAGGCGGCGCCGAAGAGCAAGCCCCAGAACCCGCCCCACGCGGCTCCGATCTTTCCCCAGTACTTCATGCGGTCGCCGGTATTGTAGTATCCGGTGACATTCTCTTCGGTGTGATAGTCTTTTCCGACGATAGACAGTTTTTTCATGTCAATCCCGGACTTCTGCAGGTTCTTGACCGCGTCTTCCGCTTGCGAGTGAGTATCGTAGATTGCTACAACTGAGTTTGTTTTCGTCACAACTTGGACTCCATTACCTATTCTGAATCAATTGCCTGTTGTTCTCGGCTTTCGCGTACCGGCGTTCCCGGCTGTCTACCTCCGGCCGAAGCGCGCCACAGATACAGTATTTGGAATACGTTACGTTAGTCGGTTTTCGCCGGCGAAGTCCGGCGAAGAACTCAAAGATTCTTGACATTGACCGATTCATCAGATGGCTACTCGTGGCGCCTGCCGATTCGCTTTCTGATCAGTCACAAGCGACACCCCGGTCAGGATTAGTCTGCGCATCTATTCTGTACAAATAACACTTTAGAACGACTGCGCGTGCGACGTCGTCAAAAAACACGAGCAGTTGGTTATCTGAGGTACAGATGATGCCGATCGACGACCAGGCCAAGCGGCCAATCTGCCAAGATATGCGTGCAAGACCTGCGATGCCTGCATCTGAACGCGCCGAGTCCGAAGTGCGTCAGAATTGAGATGGTAAGGACCGCCTGAAAACGGAACTGGCGGCGGCATGATTGCGCCATCCGCAAGCGCACTTTTCCTTCGCCGTGCGCGCGGGAGATCGTGCTGTCGGCGCAAAAGGAATTTGAATCATGATGGTAGAAACCCTTTCCGCAGAATTGCTTCAGAAGATTAATGCCTACTGGCGGGCCGCCAACTATCTGTCCGTCGGCCAGATTTATCTTTACGACAATCCACTGCTGAAGGAGCCGCTAAAACTGTCGCATGTGAAGCCGCTGGTGGTCGGACACTGGGGTACGACGCCGGGCCAGAACTTTATCTACGTGCACTTGAACCGGGTTATCAAGAAGCACGATCTGGACATGTTCTATATAGCAGGGCCCGGTCACGGCGGCCCTGCGCTGGTGGGCAATACTTATCTGGAAGGCACCTATAGTGAGATCTATCCTAACATCAGCCAGGACGAGGCCGGCTTGAAAAAGCTGTTTAAGCAATTCTCGTTTCCCGGAGGGATTTCCAGCCATGTTGCGCCCACGACGCCAGGATCGATTCACGAAGGCGGTGAGCTCGGGTACTCGCTCAGCCACGCTTTTGGCGCGGCGTTCGACAATCCCGGCTTGATCGTCGCTTGCATCATCGGCGATGGCGAGGCGGAAACCGGTCCTCTCGCGACCGCATGGCAGTCCAATAAGCTGCTGAATCCTATTTCCGATGGAGCCGTACTGCCGATCCTGCACCTCAATGGCTACAAGATCAGTAATCCGACCGTGCTCGCACGTATTGAGCATGAGGAGTTAGAGCAATTTCTGCGCGGCTGCGGCTGGACGCCTTACTTTGTGGAAGGAGACGAACCGGAAAAGATGCACCAACTGATGGCCGGTACTCTGGAAAAGGCGATCGAAGAGATCCGCCAAATCCAAAACCACGCTCGAGACAAGAAAGACACTACGCGGGCGCGCTGGCCAATGATCGTCCTTAAATCACCCAAGGGTTGGACCGGGCCGAAATTCGTCGACGGCTTGCAGGTCGAGGGTACCTTCCGGGCGCACCAGGTCCCGCTCCTGGTCGATTCCGCGCATCCCGATCACGTCAAGCAGCTTGAAAGTTGGATGAAAAGCTATAAGGCCGAGGAGCTATTCGACAAAAACGGCCGGCTGATTCCGGAATTGGCCGAACTGGCGCCCAAGGGCGAGCGACGGATGGGCGCCAACCCGCATGCCAACGGCGGCATTCTGCTGCGCGATCTGCGCATGCCGGATTTCCACATCCACGCAGTGGACGTGCCATCGCCCGGCGCCGTTGACGCTGAGGATACGTTCGTTCTCGGCAAATTCCTGCGTGACGTGGCGAAGCTCAATCAGGAGCAACGTAATTTCCGCATCTTCGGTCCCGATGAGACGCTCTCGAATCTCCTGGGCGCGGTTTTTGAAGTTACCGACCGTCAGTGGGACGCGCGGGAAGTAAAAAATGATGAATTCCTCGCGCCCGCCGGACGCGTGCTGGATTCGATGCTGAGCGAGCATCAGTGCGAGGGTTGGTTGGAGGGTTATCTACTCACCGGACGGCACGGGCTTTTCAATAGCTATGAGGCGTTCATTCGCATCGTCGACTCGATGTTCAGTCAGTATGCCAAATGGCTGAAGGTAACATTGGAACTTCCTTGGCGCCGGAAGATCGCTTCATTGAACTACCTATTGGCATCACACGTGTGGCAGCAGGATCACAACGGCTTTACGCATCAGGATCCCGGGTTCCTTGACCACGTTATCAATAAGAAGGCCGATATCGTGCGCGTTTACCTTCCGCCAGATGCCAATTGCCTCTTATCGGTATTTGATCACTGCCTGCGCAGCCGTCATTACGTCAACGTGGTAGTTGCCGGCAAGCATGCACTGCCCCAATGGCTTGGCATGGACGCCGCGGTAGTGCATTGCACGGAAGGAATAGGCATTTGGCAATGGGCCAGCAACGATCAGGATGCTGAACCGGACGTAGTAATGGCGTGTTGCGGAGATACACCAACGCTCGAGATTCTGGCTGCGGTTTCCATCCTTCGCGAATATCTTCCCGAACTGAAAATTCGGGTGATCAATGTGGTGGATCTGATGAAGCTGCAGTCGGCGAGTGAGCATCCGCACGGTCTAAGCGAGACGGATTACGACTCGCTTTTCACCAAGGATAAGCAAATCATCTTTGGCTTTCATGGATATCCATGGCTCGTCCACCGGCTCACCTACCGCCGCACCAACCGCAACCTTCACGTGCGGGGATACAAGGAAGAGGGCACCATCACGACCGCTTTCGATATGCGAGTGCAGAACGATTTGGACCGCTTTCATCTGGTGCAAGACGTGGTGGACCGCCTGCCAGGCCTGGGTGCCAAAGGCTCCTATCTGAAGCAGATGGTTCAAGACAAGCTCATCGAGCACAAGCATTATATTGATAAGCACGGCGAAGACCTGCCGGAAATTCGAAACTGGAAGTGGAAGGGGCCGAGTAGTAACGACATCGCTCCGAAATCATTTGAGGCGGAATCAAGCATCCAGCGAATCAATGACTAAGACAAAAGGCCATCATCATAAGCACGGGAATCCCTACGGAGACGGTGAAAGTTACGGCTTCCATCGTCCGTACTGGAAACATGCTCATCATGATTGGCGTTTAGTGGTCGCGGTCATCTTGATGCTTCTCGCCGTGACTACCTATGTAATGACTGACGATCTGGCGTGGCGGCCACGGCGTCCGCTTTCGGCCGCCGTCAGAAAATAGCAGCGAATACATAGTTGCTAACTGACTCCGCGAGCCGCGAGAACGAACGTCACCAGTGGCGAAGGCCGTCGGCGATCGATTGCGAGAGGAGTTGAACGATGACTACCGAGAAGAGCTCCGGAGAAGCTGCGAAAACCGTAAACGATTCAAAGAGCTCGCCACCAAACGGGACCAAGCCGATTGTCGTCAAGTCCAATCAGTCGAAGCCCGGCGTCGATGAGATTCGCAGGCGTGCTTTCGAAATATTCCAGGCGCGTCACGGCGGACCGGGAAGCGCGATCGGAGACTGGCAAAAGGCGGAGGCCTCAGTTTCCGCAGAGACAGCCAAGGCGGAAGCCTCCAAGTCGGATGTTCCGAAGGCAAATGAGGCCAAGCCCGAAGCGGTTAAGGTTGACGACGGCAAAGCTGATGCTTCCGAGATTGACGCCCCTACAACAGATGGTGCAAAGGCGGACACGTCAAAAAGTGTGAAGGTACCAACTGATACCGGGACGATCGAGGAGGCGGTCACCAAGTTCAAGTCGAGTATCAAGGATGGGCTGACCCAGGAGGAGGCGGCGGCCCGGCTCAAGAAGGACGGTCCGAACGCCATCAAGGAAGTGCACATCAATCCGATCATGCGGTTCCTAAAGTTCCTGTGGGGACCTATCGCGTGGATGATCGAAATTGCCGGCGATACTCTCCGCGGTGGTTCGGCATTGGGAAGACTTTATCATGATCTTTTTCATGCTGGCGCTGAATGCGGTGGTCGGCTTCTGGGAGGAATACAAGGCCGACAACGAGATCGAAGCGCTGAAAAAGCATCTGGCACATGCATTCCCATGTCCTGCGCGACGGCAAGTGGAGCGACGTTCCGGCCAAGACCCTGGTGACCGGCGATATTGTCATGATCAAACTCGGCAATGTCGTCCCCGCCGATATGAAGCTGGTCGATGGCGACTACCTCAGCATCGATCAGTCGGCGCTGACGGGCGAGTCACTGCCGGTTGAAAAGAAGAAAAACGACGTCGCGTATTCAGGATCAATCGTGAAGATGGGCCAAATGAATGGGCTCGTCACCGCCACCGGAATGAACACGCTCTTCGGCCGCGCCGCACAACTGACGGAGAGCGTTAAGACCGTTTCCCACTTTCAGAAGGCAGTCCTCAAGATCGGCAATTTCCTGATTCTGATCAACACTCGGCCTGGTCGCAGTGATCCTTATCATCTCGCTATATCGCGGCGACCCGTTCGTTCAAACCATACTCTTTTGCCTGATTCTTACAGTCGCTGCTATACCGGTCGCCTTGCCGGCCGTTCTGTCCGTCACGATGGCCGTCGGCGCGTCCGTGCTCGCTAGAATGAAGGCTATCGTCTCCCGCCTGGCCGCGATCGAAGAGATGGCCGGCATGGATATTCTGTGCTCGGACAAGACCGGGACGCTCACCAAGGACGAGCTCAAGTTGGGCAGTCCGGTTGTTTTCAAGGCGAGCAACGAGCAGGACCTGGTCCTGGCCGCGTCTTTGGCCTCGCCAGCGAACGGCCGGGATGGGATCGACGATGCCGTCGTCAAAGGTCTCAACGATCAGTCGGCGCTAAAGGCCTATCAAATCACTCATTTCACGCCGTTCGATCCGGTCAGCAAGCGAACCGAGGCCGAGGTCAAACACGGCAACGCCACTTTCAAAGTCTCGAAAGGTGCGCCGCAAGTAATTCTGGATCTGGTCCATCCGGACGCGGACGCGCGCAAAAAAGCTGAAAAGCAGGTCAACGATCTGGCCAAAAAAGGCTTCCGCACGCTTGGCGTGGCGCGTACCGATGCCCAGGGAAAGTGGGAATTACTTGGACTGCTGTCTCTGTCCGATACGCTCCGCGACGATTCGGCCTCGACTATCGCGGACGCGCGTAAAATGGGACTGCAGGTGCGCATGGTTACCGGCGACAACCTTGCGATTGCTCAGCAGGTATCGCGCGAGCTCAAACTGGGACCGAACATCGCAGTCGCCAGCCAGCTTTTTCCTGACGGCAAGGCTGACGATACTGACAAGATCGACGCGGCCGACGGTTACGCACAGGTTTTTCCCGAGCATAAGTTCAAAATCGTCAAGGCCCTTCAGGCT
Source organism: uncultured delta proteobacterium (assembly GCA_963801665.1). GTDB lineage: Bacteria > Desulfobacterota > Binatia > Binatales > Binataceae > JBARDN01. Next base: position 972,306 of record CAWDFL010000001.1, read on the forward strand.
GGTGGGCATATCGTCGGAATGACCGGCGACGGCGTTAACGACGCTCCCGCGCTCAAGCAGGCCGATTGCGGAATCGCGGTCAGCGGCGCGACCGACGCCGCTCGCGCGGCCGCGGACCTGGTGCTCACGGCGAAAGGCCTCTCTGTCATCACTGCCGCCATTTCAGAAGCGCGCAAGATCTTCGAGCGCATGAACAGCTACGCAATCTACCGAATTTCCGAAACCATCCGCGTACTGCTCTTCATGACGCTGGCGATTCTTATCTTCAACTTCTTCCCGGTAACCGCGGTCATGATCGTACTCATCGCGGTCCTCAATGACTTCCCGATCATGATGATCGCCTACGACAACACTATCGTGGCTCCACGACCGGTGCGCTGGGACATGGAACGCGTGCTCACGGTCAGCTCGGTTATCGGCGTGATGGGAGTTATCGCTTCGTTCAGCCTTTTCTTGGTCGCGGAGAAATACCTTCACATGCCCCGGCCCATCGTTCAGACCCTCATGTTCCTCACCTTGCTGGTTGCCGGCCACCTGACCATCTACATCACGCAGAAGCGCGGAACCTTCTGGCAGCGTCCGTGGCCCAATTGGCGACTGGTGGTTGCCTGCGAAACAACTCAAGTGCTCGCGAACGCTGGTCGCAGTCTACGGATGGGGCATTATGACGCCGCTCGGATGGAAATACGCAATCGCACGTGTGGGTCTATGCGCTGGTATGGTTTTTCATCACCGATATGGCAAAGCTTGCAAGTTTACCGCATGTTGCATCTGGGGAGCGCAAGCCATCAGCGCCACCTGGCAAGAGTCAACGCCAGCCTTCATCCGGCCTAGCTATGGCGACAGCATCCTGTCGCGATCGTCGGGGCGTTTGCCGCGCTCGAGCAGCGGCTCTACATCGCCCGTTATCAGGCGCGCGCCCCGATCGTTCCACAGATACATCCACGCCCATTCGCTGATCACGAGGAATCGATTGCGAAAGCCGATCAGGTAAAAGATGTGGACCAATAGCCACGTCAGCCATGCGATAAAGCCGTGCAGATGCACCCAGCCCAGGTCCGCGACGGCTGCTGCACGGCCGATCGTCGCGAGCGTGCCCTTGTCGCGATAGCGGAAGGCAACCGGCGGCTCGCCGCGTACGATTCGCGCGAGGTTGGCCGCAACGTGGCGTCCTTCCTGGATCGCGGCCGGTGATACCCCGGGCACGGGCTTGCCGTCAGAGCTGATAGCGGCGAGATCGCCGATCACGAAAACTGAATCCGCGCCCGGCACTGAAAGATTCTGATTCACCAGCACTCGTCCCGCGCGATCCACGGGCGCGCCGAGCGCTTTCCCGAGCGGTGAAGCCGCGACGCCAGCCGCCCAGATAACTGTGCGCGCGTCGATTCTTCCTCCCGCGTGCGTGACTCCGTTGCCGTCGATGGCGGTCACGGCGGAGCCGGTGATTACTTCGACGCCGATCCGCTCCAGTTGCCGGATTGCGCTCGCCGACGAATCTGGCGACATCGCGGGCAATACTCGCGGTCCGGCCTCGATCAGGACAATTCGCGCCCGACCCGGCTGGATGCGGCGAAAATCGCGCTCCAATACGCGGCGCGAGATTTCCGCCAACGCCCCGGCCATCTCGACTCCGGTCGGTCCCGCGCCGATGATCACGAAGGTCATCCATTCGGTGATTCTGCGCTGGTCGATCTCGCGTTCAGCCGCTTCGTATGCGACCAGCACCCGACGGCGGATTTCGACCGCATCCTCGAGGGTCTTGAGGCCAGGCGCGGCGTCGATCCATTCGTCGTGTCCGAAATACGAATGCGTCGCGCCGGCGGCAAGGACCAGAAAGTCGTACGCGACTTCCCCGTCGGCGAGCTGCACGACCTTTTTCGTGGTATCGATCGCGACCGCGTCGCCCAGAATCACGCTCACGTTTTTTTGCCTGCGCAGAATTCTCCGAATCGGCGATGCGATATCGCTGGGATTAAGCGCCGCGGTCGCTACCTGGTAGAGCAGCGGTTGGAACAGATGATGGTTGCGGCGGTCGACAAGAGTGATCCGGACCGGCGTTTTGGCCAATTTTTGGGCGGCGGTAAGCCCGCCAAAGCCACCGCCCAGGATTACAACGTGCGGGAGATCGGCTGTTGGTGATTCTTTCATGGTGTCAGATGAACCCGCGCGGCAACCTCAAATAAGATTGTACACTCGTCCCCTCGCGCGGCGCTCGCGAGAACAATCGTTCGGCAGGGTGGCGCCGCAGTGGCGCTAAACGCAATTCGAGTGGAATACCCGGAAATAACCAAAACAACGAAATTGCTGCTGCTCCGGTCGAGGCAGGTTCAGAGCGGCGCCCGCTGATCCGGCAAATGAAAAAACTAAAAAATAAAGAAGTCGAGGATCATTGGTCGGGCGGGCCGATCGAGCTAGATTTATCGCGTGCCAAAATGTTCAAGCTGCGGAACTGAAAATCCGCAAGGTATGAGATTTTGCGGCAACTGCGCCACGCCGCTCGACAATCGATGCCCAAAGTGTGCTTTCGATAATCCCGCGTCGTTCAAGTTCTGCGGGCAATGCGGAAATCCTCTCCGCGCCGCCGCGCCGGCACCGGCTGCCCCCCTGAACGCAGCGCCGAAGCATCAGGTTCGCGTCGCGCCCGAGCCGGCCATCACGGACGCGCTCGACGGCGAACGCAAGACCGTCACTGCGCTGTTCGCCGATATCAAGGGCTCGATGGATCTGATGGAGGAGCTCGACCCCGAAGTGGCGCGCGCACTGGTTGATCCGGCGCTGCGCTTGATGATCGACGCGGTTCATCACTACGACGGCTATATTGTGCAATCAACCGGCGACGGAATCTTCGCCCTGTTCGGAGCTCCGATCGCGCGCGAGGACCACGTCCATCGCGGCCTGTATGCGGCGCTAAGATTGCAGAGTGAGATGCGCAAATATTCCTCGCGCCTGCGCGAGGCCGGCAATCCACCGCTGGAAATCCGCATCGGCCTCAACATGGGCGAAGTGGTAGTGCGCTCGATTCGCACCGGCGATGAGCATACGGAATACACGCCGATCGGCCACTCGACCAGTCTCGCCGCGCGGATGCAGACGCTGGCGCCGACAGGCTCGATCGCGGTTACCGAAACCGTGCAGAAATCGGCGGCAGGATATTTCGAGTTCAAGCCGCTCGGACCCACGCGGGTCAAGGGCGTGAGCGAGCCGGTAAACGTCTATGAAGTGATTGGGCTGGGCGCTTTGCGTACGCGGCTGCAGATCTCCGCTCAGCGGGGATTGTCAAAGTTCGTGGGCCGCCACAATGAGATCGATCAACTCCGCCGCGCGCTTGGGTTAGCCCGCGCCGGTCATGGCCAAATCGTCGCCGCCGTTGCCGAAGCGGGCGTAGGCAAGTCGCGCCTGTTTCATGAATTCAGGTCGATGTCACAGGGCGATTGTTTTGTGATGGAGGCCTTTTCGGTCTCGCACGGACGGGCCTCGCCCTACCTGCCTGTGATCGAGCTGCTCAAGAGCTACTTTCGTATCGCCGATCAGGACGACGATCGTGCCCGGCGCGAAAAGATAACGGGCAAAGTGCTCGCGCTCGACCGTGCGCTCGAAGACTGCCTGCCGTACCTCTTCGCGCTGCTGCGGGTCGAAGATCCGACGAGTCCGCTGCGCGAGATGGATCCCGCGATCAGGCGCCGCCGCACACGCGAAGCGATCAAAAGCGTGGTCCATCGCGAGAGCCTGAACCAGCCGCTGCTGCTCATTTTCGAAGACCTGCACTGGGTCGATGCCGAAACCCAGGCCCTGCTCGATCTCCTTGCCGACAGCATCGGCACCGCGCGCATACTCATGATGGTCAACTACCGTCCCGAATACGGACATCAATGGGGCGGCAAGACTTACTACACGCAACTGCGGCTCGACCCGCTCGGACGTGAGAGCGCCGCCGAGATGCTTTCCGGGCTGGTGGGCGACGATCCTCAATTGCGCGAGCTCAAAGAGTTGATCATCGCCAAGACCGACGGCAATCCTTTTTTCGTCGAGGAAATGGTCCAGGCGCTGTTCGATCAAGGCGTGCTGGTGGACAACGGCGGCGTGACCCTGGCGAAACCACTCGGCGCGATCCTCATTCCGCCGACGGTGCAGGGCATTTTGGCCGCGCGCATCGATCAGCTTCCTCCGGCAGGCAAGGAATTGCTGCAAACACTCGCGATAGTTGGCAAGGAGTTTCCATTGGCGCTGGCGCGCCGCGTGGCCACGCGCCCGGAAGACGAACTCACGTCGGAACTGTCCAGACTCCAACTCGCCGAGTTCATCTATGAGAAGCCGGCCTTCCCGGAGAGCGAATACACCTTCAAGCACGCGCTTACGCAAGAGGTCGCCTACAATTCCGTATTGATCGAACGGCGCCGCGAGATCCATGAATCCACGGCGGAGGCGATGGAGCAGCTTTTCGCCGGCCAGCTCGACGATCACCTCGATGAACTGGCGCATCATTACGGCTCCAGCGGCAATGCCTCCAAAGCCGTGGGCTTTTTGAAGCTGGCCGCCGAACAGGCACGCGCGCGCTCTGCCTATGACGATGGGATCCGATACGTCAATGAGGCGCTCAGGCTGCTGGCCTCGCTGCCGGACTCGCGCGAGCGTGATCGGGAAGAGATCGGCATCCTGGAGATACAGGTGCCGCTGCTGGCGACCACTCAGGGGTTTGCGAGCCCCGCTCTGGCCGAGGGTCTCAATCGCGGGATGGCGCTGTGTCAGCGTATCGGCGAAGGCCCGGAGATGTTCGGCGTCATGTTCGGCCTGTGCAGCTTCAACCTGGCGCGCAATCGGCTGCAGGATGCGATGAGCCTGGCCGAGAAAACTCTCAACCTCTCGCGCCTGATGAACGACGAGGTAGCCGAAGCCGCAGCGCATGCCAACCTCGGCTCGGCGTTCTTGTGGCGCGGCGAATTCGCCGCCGCGCGCGGACATATCGAGCAGGCGATCGCGCTCTACGATCGCGATCTTCCCCGCTACCTGCCGATGCCGCTGGCGTCGGTGGTTCCGTCGCGATGCCAGATTTCGTGGGCGCTTTGGTTCTTGGGCTACACCGATCAAGCTCATGCGCGAGGTGAAGAGGCACTGGAACTCGCCAACCGCCTCGGCAGGCCTGCCAGCATCGCGTTCGCCCTGATGTATGCAATCGCGCTGGCGCACTTTCGCGGGGACCACGCGACGATTCGGCCACGAGCGGAATCGCTTATCGAAATCGCGCGCGAGGGCGGCTTTCCATACTGGTCGGCGGTGGCCTCGATGATCATCGGGCGGGTTCTGGTCGGCGAAGGCAATTACGCCGCAGGGATCATCCGGATGCGCGCGGCGATGACGGCGCTGATCGAGAGCGGTGGCGAGTTGATCTACTGTTACGCGCTGAGCCTGCTCGCCGAGGCATACCTGGGATCGCGCGAGCCTGAAAAGGGACTCGCGGTTGTGGCCGAGGCCTTGAAGGTGATTTCGAGCAGCGGCCAGCGCATGCACGAAGCCGAGATATGGCGTCTGCGCGGTGAATTGATCGTGATGCATCGCGGCGACCCTCATGAGACGGAACGCAGCTTTCAGCAGGCGATCGAGATAGCTCGCCGCCAGCAGGCGCGCTCTTGGGAGCTGCGCAGCGCGACCAGCTTCGCCGCCTTCCTCCACTTTCACGATCGGCGCGAAGAGGCGAAAGCGATCCTTGCCCCGATTCTCGCGGCCGTAAGCGAGGGCCACGAAAGCCCCGATTTCAAGGAAGCAACGGCGCTGATGTCCACTCTCAATTGATCAGGGCGCGCCGCCGGTTTCTAAGCAGGAAGTTGAACGGACCTCGTTCTAACTCGGTCCTTCTTTCTGCCATGAAAGTGGAGGGGCGATGAAAATCGTAATCTCAGCCAAGCCCCCGACCGTCATTTCGAGCGCTGCGCGAGAAATCCCGAGGCGTCCATGCTCGACGCCTACGAAACATGCAGCGGCCTCTCGTCCGGGATTCCTCGCGCGGCAGCCACCCGCGCGAATGACAACCGCAGAGGCATTTCGGCACTAAACTTTCATCCGGGGCGGCGGGTCCTTCGGACCCGTGGAGGTCTGAGCGCGATTCCAGGAGGTGTGCGATGAAAGTTCTGGTTGCGGGAGCAACTGGCGCGATCGGCCTGCCGCTGATTAGTTATTTGAAGGAAACCGGTCACGCGGTGTTTGGACTGATGGGTTCGTCTGATTACGAAAGCGTCCTGGTTAAGATGGGTGCGGAGGCGGCCCCTTACACCCAAGGTTCGCATTGACCGGAGGAACGTTAACAAGCGTTATGAGAAAATCAATTCTGACGCTTATTGCGGTGTCTATCACCCTGCTGTGGACGGGAGCTGGATACACTCAATCTGATCAGGACGGGGTGGGGGCCCAATCTACCCGGACCGCCGAGAGCGGGGCGGAGGCACTATTTCCCCAACCTGCTAAGGGTTGCCCAGCCTTTTTCGAATCGCAGAAATTCCCCGCAACCGGGCAGACGACTTCGTACGTGGCGGGCGATGACGGTGACATCAGAGCCGGGGCGCAGCTCAGATACCGGGACAACGGCGACGGCACCATCATTGACCAGAACACCAAGCTCATGTGGGAGAAGAAGGACCAGGTCATCGGCGGCCTCCACAACTGGGACAATACCTACCCATGGGAGGGGACGTGCTCGAACAGCGCTGCCACAGTGTGCGGCACCGACGCGGATTGCTCGGACGGCGGGACGTGCAACGTCTCAGGCGGCGGAATGACGATCTTCCGGTGGGTTGCGCAACTCAACACCCGGCCCTGCTTCGCCCGTCACTGCGACTGGCGGATACCCAACGTTAAGGAACTGCAAAGCATCGTGGACTACGAGACCTACCTCCCGCCGGTTGATGAGGCGTTCAACAACAACTGCGCATCTGCCTGCACTGTTGATGGCGCCGGGTATACCAGGGAGTGCAGTTGCACCGAGTCTGCCGGCCCATCGAAAGGCTATTACTGGTCAGGTTCGACCTACGCTCCCAGTCCGATCGTTCAGCCCCCCGGGTCGTTGCTCGCGTGGGGCGTGCTCTTCGGCGACGGCGACGTGCTTAGCGCCGGTAAGACCGACCACGACTATGTACGCGCAGTGCGTTGCGGTTTCGTGAGGTCGAACGTTCGATAATTTGTCTATTCGGTTTGGGGCTTGAGGCGAAGAACCCGAGGGTATCGCGGAACAGCGCCTGCCTACGCTCGGCGGTTCATCATCCGGTGGTCAACGCGCGCAACTACTTCGCCTTTCTGATTGATCAGCGTAGAGCGGACCACGATAAATATCATCGTGCCGGTACGACCGGTCTTCTCGTATATCTCCTTCACTTCGGACGATGCGCGGATTGTGTCGCCGGCCCGAATTGGCACCTGAAGCTCGAAGTCGATACCACTCATAAGGCCGCCGCGGCCGAAGCTCCGAAGCTGATCAAAAACATTGTCCGCGTAGTGAAACGAAGCCACGAACGCCGGAGGAGCAATGATCTCTCCATACGGGCCCGCCTTGGCCGCTTCCGGATCGACGTACAAAGGATTCCGATCTCCGATCGCTTCACAAAAGCTGGCGATCCTTTCCGCCGTCACGAGGTAGGGTGCGCCCCCCTCAAAAGTGCGGCCCACCAGTTTTGATTCGTCGAGTAGCATCGTTCGACCAGGATCAGGATCCATAAACTGAACGAAAAGCTCGGATGACGACTTCTAGCCGAGGACGCACCTCAATCAGCCGTTCGGTGGCTGGCCGTGTAAACCGCCAATTGAGCGTCGAAAGCCCGCTTGTAGGCGGGCCGCGCTTCGCCGCGGGCGACATAGGCGGCCAGGTTCGGATATTCGTCCAGAATGCCCGATGATTTCAACCTGAGTAGCACCGACACCATCATCAGGTCGCCCGCGCTGAACGCACCGTCGAGCCAATCGGCGTCGCCCAGGCGACCGGAAAGTTGGCCGAGCCGGTAGCGGACGCGATCCTCGACCAGAGGCAGGCGCTCCTCATACCAGGTCTTGTCGCCCTCCAGGAGCTTGGCGCTTTCGAGTTCAAGGATCGGCGGCTCAACCGTGTTGAGCGCGGCAAACATCCACGTGATTGCGCGCGCCCGGGCATTGGCATCGTCCGGCAGCAGGCCCGCATGGCGCTCGGCGATATGGAACACGATCGCCCCGGTCTCGAACAGGGCGAGATCGCCTTCCTTATAGGTCGGGATCTGGCCGAAAGGATGAAGCGCCCGATGCGCGGGTTCCTTCATCGCACGGAACGAAACCAGGCGAACCTCGTAGGGTTGCCTCACTTCTTCAAGCGCCCAGCGAACGCGCGTATCACGCGCCAATCCCTTGCCGCCATCGGGTGACCGTTCAAAGGCGGTAATGGTGATGGTCATCGCTAGACTGTTCCGCCGCCGTCAACCGCGAATTCCGCGCCGGTAATGAAGCTGGCGGCATCGGAGGCAAGATAGAGCACCATCCGTGCGATATCGTCGGGCTGGCCGATGCGACCGATCGGGGTTGCGCGCACCATCGCCTGATTAAACGCCGCCGGATTGTGATTCAGCATCGGCGTCTCGATTACACCCGGATGTATCGAGTTAACGCGGATGCGATCGGCCGCAAGTTCCAGCGCCGCACACTTGGTCATGCCGCGCAGCGCCCACTTGGTCGCGGCATACGCGAGCATATTGCGCACGCCCCTCAGTCCCGCGCCCGACGAGATATTGACGATCGAGCCGCCGCCCGATGCACGCATCGCGGGCGCCGCCGTCCGCATGCCCAAAAATGGGCCGCGCTGGTTGATCCGCGTGATCTCATCGAACTCGTCGTCGGTAGTTTCGAGCAGCGATCGCATTTTGTAGATGGCGGCGTTGTTCACCAGGATATCCAGACGGCCGAACCGCTGTGTGGTTGCCTGGACGACCCGTTCCCAGTCCGCTGCGCTGCTTACATCGTGCCGTGAGAAAGCCGCCAGGTCGCCCAGCGCTCCGGCAACCGCTTCTCCTTCCGGCAAGACGTCAGTCAACATGACCTTGGCGCCTTCCGACACAAAGAGCCGAGCCTCCGCCGCTCCCTGGCCGCGCGCGGCACCGGTAACGATCGCGACCTTTCCATCAAGAGTGCCCATCGTCGTCTCCCAAATCAGCTAGCGGCGTTTTTCGTCCGCTGCGAGCCTCGGCGGTTTTGTAGCGGACGCGTAGCCGCGCTTGACAGATTTGCGCATCGGCTAATTCTAATCAGGATTTGACTTTTTCCACAATCCTGCGACATTAATGCTATGGCGACGAATTCTGGTGTCGTTGAGATTCGTCGATAGCGCGAAAAGAACTGGAGCAAATCATGATCGACAGGACCAAGACGCATTACGAGGTAATTGTCATCGGCGCCGGAGTGGCCGGAATCTATCAGATCAAACTTCTGGCCGACCTCGGAGTGGACGCCACCGTGCTCGACGCCGCCGCCGACCTCGGCGGGACCTGGTACTGGAACCGTTATCCGGGAGCCCGGTTCGATTCGGAAAGCTACACTTACGGCTTATTCGTTTTCCAAGGAACTGCTGAATGAATGGCACTGGAAGGAACGGTTCTCGGGCCAGCCTGAGAACTTGCGCTACCTGAACTACGTCGCGGACAAGTTCGACCTGCGCAAATACATGCAGTTCAATTGCAAGGTCGAGTCGGCGCACTTCGACGAGGCCAATGACCTGTGGCGGCTGAAGATCGACGACGGCCGCGAGCTGACCAGCCGGTTCGTCGTTATGGCGATCGGCCTGCTTTCAATACCCACCCCTCCGCGGTTCAAGGGTATGGAGAAATTCAAGGGCCGCTCGTTCCATACCTTCCACTGGCCGCACGAACCGGTCGAGATGGCCGGCAAGAAGGTCGCCGTTATCGGTACCGGCGCCACGGGCATCCAGGTCATTGGCGAGATCGCGGACAAGGTCGGCGATCTGACCGTATTCCAGCGCCGGCCCAACTGGTCGGCTCCACTGAACAACGGCCCGATCTCCGAAGCCGAGATGGCCGACATCCGGTCGCGCTATGACGAGATCTTCAAGACCTGCGCTCGTACGCCGGGCGGCTTCGAGCATGAGCCCGACCGGCGCGGCTTCTACGAGGTCTCTCGCGAGGAGCGCGTGGCGCTGTGGGATCGGCTCTATGACATGCCCGGGTTTGCGATCTGGCTGCGCAACTTCCGCGAGATCTTCACCGACGAGAAAGCCAACGCCGAGTTTTCCGAGTATATCGCCGACCGGATTCGCCGGCGGGTGAAGGATCCGGCCGTCGCCGAGAAGCTGATCCCCCGCGATCACGGCTTCGGCGTGCAGCGGGTGCCGATGGAGACGCGCTATTTCGAAGCCTACAACCGCGACAACGTGCACCTCGTGGATATCAGCGAGACGCCGATCGTCGAGGTGACCGAAACCGGGATACGCACCACCGAGCGCGAATACGACTTCGACATCATCGTGTATGCCACCGGCTTCGACGCGATCACCGGCGCCTTCGACCAGATCGACATTCAGGGCGTCGGTGGCGTGAAGTTACGCGACAAGTGGAGCGATGGTCCGTCGACCTTCCTCGGCATGCTCGTCCATGGGTTTCCGAATTTCTTGATGCCGTCAGGACCGCAGAGCGGCTCCGCATCGACCAACTATCCGCGCGGCATCGAAACCGGCGTCAACTGGTGCACGAAGTTGCTCGAGTATATGTGGGAGCACGGCTACATCCGTGCCGACGCGACGCTCGAGGCCAGGAACGCTGGACCGCCCACGTCAAAAAGATGTACTCGGCGATGCTCATGCGGAAGGCCAAGTCCTGGTTCACCGGGTACAACTCGAACGTCCCCGGCCACGAGCACGGCAAGATCCGGTACTTCGTTTACAACGGCGGTTCCCCGAAATACGTGAGCAAGATCAACGAAGTCGCGGAAAGAGACTACGAGGGAATCGATCTTCTCGTCAGGTTCGACACATGTTCACGGTCGGGGTCCTCAAGCTGTAAGCATCGGAGAGAAAATCCCTGACTAAGTAGTCGGGATAACCCGCAGCGCCGTCGTAAGACGGCGCTGCGCTTAAAACTCTGCACGATGGCTTTCGCTAAGCCGAGACCCCGTGGCGCAGAACCTTACCCGGAGTTGCGCCGGTGAAGCGGTCGCCCTCCCACGTGATCTGGCCGTTCACGATCACATGACTGTAGCCTTCGGCGCGTTGCACGCGGCGCCACTCGTCGCCCGGCAAATCGTGCGCAATCTCGACCGGTAGGACCTTCAACCGCTCGAGATTGTAGATCACGATGTCGGCCGGTGCGCCTTCGCGCAGAAAGCCGCGATCCTTGAATCCCGCGCAGAAGGCCGGAAGCCCCGACATCCGCCAGTGGATGTCTTCGAGGCTCAGCCACTGCTTCTCGCGTACAAAGCGGATAAGGCCTTCGGTGGGATAGCGTCCGGCAGTGAGGAACTTCGTGTGCGCGCCGCCGTCGGAAACGCCGAACGTTATGTAAGGATAGTCGAGCAGTTCCTTCATCAGATCGGACGAGTTCACCGCCGGTGCGAAGAACTCGGTCTTGAGATTCTCCGAAACCGCTACGTCAAGCATGGTGTCGACGGCGTCCTTGCCCGTCTCTTTCGCCGCGAGGCGCAGAGTCATGCCCTCGAACTTCTTGTTCTCGGCCGACTCGCATTGCGTGATGATTATCTCGTCGAAGTAGTTGGTGATCAGGCTCTCGCGCGGCATCTGCGCCTTGAGCGCTTCGCGGCGGCGAGGGTCGCCGAGTTTCTCGGCGCGCTCCGCCACGGTGCCGGTGGTTGCTTCGCGCCAGGCGTCGGAGTCGTCGAACAGGTTCCAGTCCTCGAACGTGAACGTGAGACCGGCGTCGGTGGTCGTTCCCTGGCCATAGACCGGCAGGCCCTTCTGACGGCATCGTTCGAGCCACCTCATCGTATTGCGATGGCGATGCGGGAAGCGATCGTTCGTCACCAGGGCTTCATACATTATCGGACGCCCGCTGGCTTCGGCGATCTTCTCGAAGTGCTCCGCATCCTTCTTCGGATCCCAACTCGCCAGCGTCAGTTCCTGAAAGCCTTCGCCCCGCTCACCGAGCACTCGCGCCATTTCGAGGCAGGTCTCGTCATTCATCACGTCGGTGTTCATCGGAGAGCCGTCGAAGTCGCGTTGAACCGCGCTCGGTCCGCCCGGAAGAAGCCGCTGCGCCGACCATCCGCACGCGCCCGCATCCATCGCCTCGTGCAGGATGCGGCGCATCGCGGCGTGCTCGTCGTCCGACGGCATGCGGCCCATCTTAGACTCCTCAATTCCCATGACGTAGCCGAGCACCGGATTCATCGGAACGTAAGGCAGCAGGTTGACGCCCTTCGGCAGACCGTCGAGCTTGTCCATAAATTGAGGATAGGTTTCCCAGTCGAACGGCATCGCGGCCTGCATCGCGCGGAGCGGAATCGCCTCGGTACGGACCATCGTAAGCATCGCGCGTTCGGCTTCCTTGGGGCGCACCGGCGCGAAGCCGAATCCACAGTTGCCGATCACGACCGAGGTGATGCCGTGATAACCGGAGATTGTCAGGTAGGGATCCCAGAAAATCTGCGCGTCATAGTGGGTGTGCAGATCGATGAAGCCCGGAGCGACGATCTGTCCGTCGGCATCGACTACCTTCGCGCCCTGATGCGCAGAAATACGGCCAATTTTGGAGATCCTGCCGTTTTTGATTCCGATGTCGCTGCGAAAACGCGGCGCACGGGTACCGTCGACCACCATGCCGTTTTTTACGACCAAGTCGAATTCCGCCATGACGAGCACCTCTCTTTGAAGGTTGACGTGGGCCGAAACGCTATTCGCCAGTATCGATCCATCCCGGCATAAAATACAAACCGATCGGTATGTTGGATTTCGCGCGGCCGAAGATATAGCCGCGGTTCTCCGTGCGGGAGGTGCGAGAATTCAGAAGTCGCGGGCTGTTTGGTGGATGACCCAGTCTGGTTCGAACTGCTCTCCGTCGACCGGTTGACAGTTGACAAGGCGGTTGACACCCGTACGGTGGTTGACACGCGACCAAGCGTTGTCGCGAAAAATCCCGAAGGAAAAATCGCGGCAAAATTGATTCCCCTTCTTTCAGTTACCACGCTTCACTGCAAGAAGAAGATCTCATTTCCTGTCTGGATCTCATTAACTCATTGCCTCTATCAGCTTCAGCTCTAAAGGAAGCGTTAGACTGCGACGAGACCACCGTCGACGGGCAGGTCGATCCCTGTTATGTAGCTGCTTTCGTTCGAAGCTAGGAACAACGCAGCTGAGGCAATTTCCTCTGGACGCCCCATGCGACCCAGCGGAATATTCGCCATGAACTGCTCCTTGAGCCCTTCAGCAGCCTCTTTGGTTGCAAACTGTCCATAAAAGATAGGGGTCTCTATCGGCCCAGGACTTATTACATTCGCGCGAATACCTCGACGCGCAAATTCTGCGGACCAGGTTCGGACATACGAGCGAATAGCGGCCTTAGTGGCGGCGTAGGTCGCGTAGATGGGCATGCCTTTCTGCCATACGGCCGAGCAAGTCAATATGATCGAGGCGCCGTCATTCAGCAGGGGTAGCGCTTTCTGGACGGTAAAGAACGCACCACGTGCATTGGTGTTGAACGTTCTGTCGAAGTGTTCTGGAGTCACCGCAGGTGTTTCTACTGTCTCGACCATGCCCGCATTTGCATAGAGGACGTCGATTCTGCCCTTCTTGGAGGCGACCTCTTTATATAGCCGATCGAGATCCTCGAGCTTCGTTACATCGCTCGTTATCCCGAGGACATTCTTAACGATTTCGTTGACTGCTTTATCCACCTCGTTTTGCCTGGCGACCAGTGATGAAGACAAAAGCGCCCTCCGTAACGAAGCGCTTCGCAGTTGCGAGTCCAATCCCGCTGCTACCTCCGGTGATCACGGCGACCTTACCCTGTAATGCTTGCATAGCGTAGCTCCTTCATACTTTTACAATTACCAAATAGCGCTTTGACTTATCCTATGCGGTCTTCCGCACTGTTTCTGAGAGAATGTCATTTCCCGATTGACCACTCGAAAGCGACAGTCGGAACAAGTCCTCCTTCAGCAAATAGGAAAGACACGGCAAGCAAGGCCAAATCCTTCATCAGGAAGGCGACCCTTTCCGTCATTGCGCGAAAGCCGCCGGCAGATGCTGCCCAGCCGTCCGGCATAAAAGGAATGATCGTTGTGGTGGAAACAAACGAAGCGATTCCGCCGGGCGCGCCAAGCACGCCGGCCGTCTTGTTCCAGAATCCGATGAAGAGGAGCGCGCCAAAGCTCCATTCCGAGACGCCTAGGAACCAGCAAGCACCTCTGACTCCGAAAACTGGGTACATCCAGGAAATGAGCGGTCCGTTACTGATGTACGGAATGAGCGCCTGGGCCTCATACTCGAACCACTTCTGATATCCAAAGAAGATGAATATCAAGACCATCGACACCCGGAGCATGTGATAGTCGATTTCGCTGCGAAGGATTCCTAACCTGTCACACAATTTGATGAGATAGTTCATTGGTTCGCTCCTCCTAGGAACTCATCGCGCCGGCACGTTGGCCAATAACTGATTCAGCCCTTCCGACATTGTCGGATGAGTCAGGATTGCGTCGCGGAAAACCGAGTAGGGTAGGTGACCGAGCATCGCAGTTTGCATCGCTACCATCAGCTCGCTCGCTTCGAATCCGAAAGCGGTGAAGCCTAGAATCTCGTCGCTGGCTTTGGCGACGAGTACCTTCATAAAGCCGCGCGGCTCGGAGATCGTTTTCGTGCGCAGTACTTCGGCCATCGGCAGCTTTGCCATGCGATACTCGATGCCGTCGCGACGCGCTTCGACTTCGTTCTTACCGACTCGCGCCAGTTCCGGGTCGGTGAACATGCAAAAGGGAATCAGGCGATTGCGATTGGTGCGATTGCCGCCGCTCAGGTTCGCGTGAACGATGTTGTAGTCGTCGAGGCCGACGTGCGTGAATTGAGGACTGCCCGCGCAGTCGCCCATCGCCCAGATGTTTTCCGCGGTCGTTTCCAGCCGCTCATTAGTCTTGATGTAACCGCGTTCGTCGAGCTGAACGCCGGTCTTATCCAGACCGATTCCGTCGCTGTTTGCCTTGCGGCCGGTCGCGACGAGAAGATCGGTGCCTTCGATAGCGCGATCGCCGCGCGAGTCATTGACGTACACTCGAACGCGATTGCCTGAATGTCCTTCGACGCGGCGAGTCGTGGCATCCAGCACGACCTCGATTCCCTCATCGACGAACAAGTCCTGCAGCGCGGCGCCGACGTCGGGATCTTCGCGGTTGGCGAGTTGCGCGACCGTGTTCGATCACGGTCACATCCGAACCGAACCGACGAAACGCCTGCGAGAGTTCAAGGCCGACGTACCCGCCGCCGAGCACGATCAAATGCCTGGGCAAGCGATCAAGCTCCAGCGCCTCGACATGCGTCATCGGCGTAGCCTCGGCCAGGCCGGGCACTTGCGGAATTGCTGCGCGCGAACCGAGGTCGAGAAAGACGCGGTCTCCCTGGATGGTTCTCGTACCACCGTCGCGCAGCTCGATTTCCACCGTGCGGGGAGCGACGAATCGCGCAACGCCATAGATCAAGTCCGCGCCGCTGGCTTCGGTGTGTTCCTCGTGTGCCTTGCGCAGCTCTCGGACCATCGCGCGCTTGCGGCGCTGGACGGCCGCCATGTCGACGCTCAACGAATCGGTTTTGAGACCGAACTCGATGCCGCGCCGGGCCAGGGAGATTACCTTGGCGGACCAGATCAGGTTCTTGCTTGGCAGGCAAGCGACATTGGGACACGCGCCGCCGAGCAGCCCGCGCTCGACGATTGCCATTCGACGACGGCTATCGCGTGTCCATGCGGTGAATTTGCCGGCGATTCCGCTGCCGATAATGAGGTCGTCATACTTCTCAACGTTGGCCATTTGATTCGCCTCCTTGGCCCGACGTCTGGCGTGATTCGTGCTGCGGAAAGTCGATTGGTACGCGCGCGACGTGGCTCATGTAATTCTCGAAGATATTCAGCGCTACGTTGGCGACCGTCTCGACGATTTCACCGTCACCCAAACCGACGG
This sequence comes from uncultured delta proteobacterium, assembly GCA_963801665.1. Lineage (GTDB taxonomy): Bacteria > Desulfobacterota > Binatia > Binatales > Binataceae > JBARDN01. The sequence continues at coordinate 988,434 of CAWDFL010000001.1, forward strand.
CACGGGCGCGCGCGAGATCCGCGTCCGTGAGTTCACCGCGCTGAACGACGATGCTGCGCGCGAGTTTGAGGATGGCATCGGTTCTCGCGTCGGCCGCGCTCGCGCGAATCGCATCGTCGATTTCAACTCGACTCAGCCCGATTTTCGCGGCCATAGCCGTGTGCCCGCTCAAGCAGTAAGCGGCACAGGTTGCTCTCGGCGATGGCGAGCGCGAGTTGCTCGCGAGTTTTTTCATCGAGGGCTCCGCGGGCGAGCGCCGCGCTCAGACCCATGAGTCCTTCAAGGGCCGCCGGCGCATTCGCAAGAACGCGAAACAGATTCGGCACCAGCGCGAATTTCGTGCGTATCTCTGCGAAGAGTCGCCTGATCGCGCCGGTTGCATGATTGGGATCAACTGGCTGGATGCGATTCTGGTCACTGGATCCGCTCATCGTCGCCTCGCGGCTGATTGCTCGAGATCCAAACACAGCTTTCGTGCCAAGCGGCGCGTTGCCGAAAAGCAGGTCAGAGCACGGAGTTTTCCGGGTGATCAGCGAAGCGCTAGACTACGAAGAATCGTAAAATTACGATTGTTCGCAAAAATCGTAAGAATTTACGATCAGCGACTCGCCCACTGCGAGAGTTTGTGATTGCTCAGGCGTTGATGCGATGAAACCCGCACTCCCCGAGAACGAGGCTGAGCGCTTGAACGCGCTGCGGCGGTACCAAATCCTCGACACGCCGCCGGAACCTGCCTTTGACCGTATCGCTGAGATGGCGGCGAATTTCTTTCAGGTGCCAATGGCTGGCGTGAGTCTGGTCGACGAGGACCGCGTCTGGTTCAAGTCTCGCGTCGGGATTAACGTCCCTCAAACGGCGCGCGACGCCGGGTTATGTTCTTCGGCGATGCTGTCGCAAGGAGTCTACCACCTAAGCGACGCTGCCCATGACCAGCGCGCACTGGGCCACTCATTCGTAGAAGAGCTTGGCATCCACTTCTATGCGGCCGCTCCCCTGCGCAATCACGAGGGCTTCAATCTTGGAACCGTGTGGGTCCTCGATCAGAAACCACGTGAGCTGGCATCAGGCGAAGCAGAAATGCTCCGGGCGTTGGCCGCGCTCGCCATGAATCAGATGGAACTGCGGCTCTACGCAGAAAAGGTCGCCCGGCTGGAACGCGCTGAACGAACGATCGGCGAGCAACTCCGTGAAGCGAACGAACGGCTGGCCCAAAGCGAGGAACAGTTCCGCGACCTTTTTGATGAAGCACCCATAGCGTACGTCCATCAAGGTTTTGATTCACGCATCTATCGGGCTAATCGGACGGCGATGAAAATCCTCGGCGTCAAACCCGGAGAAATCGAAGGAATGGAGGGAACCTCCTTTTGGTCCGATACGCCAGAGGCTCAACGCGCTAGGGCGGGAGGCGCTTCCGTTGATGGCGGCCGGTACCGATGAAAAGGGAGTGGTCCTCGAACTGCGGCGTATGGACGACGGCAGGCCGGTGTGGGTCAGATGGTGGTGCAGGCCGGAGCCCGGCGGCAACTACGCGCGTAGTATGTTCATCGACATCACCGAGCAAGTCCTGATGGAGCAGGAGAAAGTACGCCTCGAGGCCCAGAATGCATACCTGCTCGACGAAATCCGAAGCGAACGGAGCTTCGGCGATATCGTCGGCGGAAGTTCCAGATTGCGAAAAGTGATGCAGCAGATTCAGCTCGTTGCGCCGACCGATGCTACCGTCCTGATCACCGGGGAAAGCGGCACGGGAAAAGAGCTCGTCGCGCGGGCCGTCCATGAGCAGAGCGCGCGACGCGAACGCCCTCTGATCAAACTGAATTGCAGCGCGGTGCCTGAAGGTCTTTTCGAGAGCGAGTTCTTTGGGCACGTAAAAGGGTCGTTTACAGGCGCACTCAAGGACAAGCCGGGCCGTTTTGAACTGGCCGATGGCGGTACCTTATTCCTAGATGAAATCGGCGAAGTGCCGCTCGCGATGCAAGCCAAACTGCTCCGCGTATTGCAGGAACAGGAACTTGAACGGGTCGGTGACACCCGCACGCGCAAGGTTAATGTAAGGGTCATCGCCGCATCCAATCGGAACCTAAAGAAAGAGGTCGACGAGGGTCGGTTTCGCCAGGACCTCTTCTATCGACTCAGCGTTTTCCCTATCGAGGTCCCGCCGCTCAGAGAGCGCCGCGAGGACATAAGTCCCCTTGTCGCTAATTTCATCCGCCAAAGCACGCGCCGGATGAACCGTCCTGAGCCCCAAGTCAGCAAGGCGGCACTAGATCGACTCCGCTCTTACGACTGGCCTGGTAATGTGCGTGAACTTCAAAATACCGTCGAGCGCGCTATCATCCTGTGGCGGGAGGGTCCGCTCATCTTCGACCTGCCTGTCTCGCCGGCACGCCCAAATACTGAGCACCAGACCAAACCATCTGCGGACGGCGCGCTCCCTACCCGCGACCAATTAAAACGACAGGAGCGCGAGATGATTATAAACGCCCTAAAGCAGACCAACGGAAAGGTCTCCGGACCAGGGGGTGCAGCGGAATTGCTGGCCATGAAGCCCTCGACATTGGCGTCGCGCATCTCTTCCCTGGGCATAAATCGCAGAATGCTGGAGGGATGACCTCTCGTCCCACGAGATTCCTTACCGCAGCCGCGTAGCCATTTCAGATTCGGTCGGCGCGCATAACGCTGACCGCAGATAGTTGCCAATCGGAAGTCGTTTTCGCATTTTCCGAATTGCGAAAGTGAAGATGGGGGAAACCGACCTTTTAGTTAGTTTAGTAACGAATTATTTATGGCATGATTATCGCAATCCACATCCATCATGCCGACTAAACAACCTAGTCTGAACGGGGGCAACGCCTGGTCGCGGGTCGAGGACGCCCTCACGCGTCTCAGCAACGAAGATTCAAAACTCGCTCGCTGCTCCCTTGACGCAGCCGTCGCCGGTGCGATCGTCGCGCGACGCCCGTGGGATACGGCGCTGCGCTTGGAAGCTTCTGAAGCGTGGAACTCGATCAAACCGGTAATCACAGAACATATTGCCAGCGAAGAGGAAGTCATTCTCCCAAAAGCGAAAATGCGCGAGGACTTTCCACCCGCCCTGGTAATGCACGCACATGAACAGCACGGCCGGCTGCGTTATCTTGCCGAGACCATCGACCAGGTCTCGTTCGTCACTGGCACGGACAAGGAGGTTGTCGAGGCCGGCACTGCGCTGACAGCGTTCGCGATCCTGCTTGACGATTTAATCCACTTCGAAGAACGCGATCTTTTGCCGAGAATCCGCCAGATCCTGTGGTCGGAAAGACAGGGCTCCTGATTTGTCGAAATTTACTTTAGTTTAGAAATAAATTATATTTGACATATGATTACGGGATCAAAACAAGGAATCATGCCGCCCAAACAATCCGGTGCGTCCGCGCAGCCGCCGCTGGTGGAACAGGTGCTCGAGCCCGCCGATAGACCGTTCACCGACGTCACGCGCGCGCTGCTGAAGGCCGGTTTTCTGCTGCCCAACTATCCGCTGCGTCCGAACCTCGCCTACGATCTCACGTTGGCGCAGATTGACGTACTCGTTGTACTGGCGGGCACCGAGGGCGGCGAGACCCTCACCTGTTCGGAAATAGCGAACAGAACGCTGATCACCAAGGGCGGTATCACCGGAATACTGGATCGGCTCGAAGCCAGAGGGCTGATCAAGCGAATCCAATCGCGAAACGACCGGCGCAGCGTGATGGTTCGACTGAGCGCCAAAGGCGTCGAGTTGTTTCGCAAGCTCTATCCCGAACTCGCGCGCTCCAACAGGTATCTGCTCGAAAGGGCGTTCACGCCGGAACAGATGAGGGAGTTCGGCAGACTTCTCGAGATTCTCATACACAGTCTGGAGACGCGATAACAGGACAACGCGGCATATGCATTCAAGGCTCGGGCAATGGATAACAACGAATACGAACGTATCGACGGTACCCGGCAGGTCGCAAAAGGGGCGCCTGGAAATCGTGATCAAACGCGCCTGACGCAGCCCTCCGATTCGGAAAACCAGAGCGGTCTTCATGAAGAGGTCGAGCGGCTCAGACTGGAAGTCGAGAGCTTACTGGACCATCAGGAAGCTTTGCAGCGAACTCCGCAAGCGAACGACATACGCGTCGATCATGAGCTCGAAAAGGATCAAAGCAACGACGCCCATCAGAAGGATCCCACTAACCGCGGGCCGGTTCGCCGCCGCCCGCTCAGACTGGTCCTGGCGTTGGTGGCTGCCGCCCTGCTGTGCGTGGGCGGGACGCGCTTCTGGAACTATCTGCAATCGTATCAATGGACCGACGATGCCGAGATCGACGGCCATCTCGATCCTATCAGCACGCGTATAAACGACACTGTCGTTCGTGTCTACGTCGAAAACACCTATCACGTAAAAGCCGGCCAGCCGCTGGTCGATCTCGATCCGCGCGATTACCAGGTCGCAGTCGAAAACGCTGAGGCCAACCTGGCCCAGGCCCAGCAGGGCGTGAAAGCCGCGCAGCAAAACTACCAGCTTGCTGTCTCAAATCTTGACGCCGCGATCGCCACCAACGTCAAGGCGCAACTGGATGTGAAGCGTTACGGAGAGCTGCTCGACCAGGCCGTGATCCCGCGCGAGACCAACGACGAAATCGTCATGACCGGCAGAGTTGATTCGGCCGCGGTCAACTCGGATCGCGCGGAAGTCGGAGCCGCGGCTCAGATGATCGGCCAAGCGCACGCGGCCGTCCAGGCCGCTCAAGCTTCGCTGGATCAAGCCAGGCTCAACTTGAGCTATACGCACATCACCGCTCCTGCCGCTGGGGTGGTAGGCGACAAGACCGTGCAGGTAGGACAGCGCGTGCAACCGGGCGAGCAACTGCTTACCGTCGTTCCGCTCAACGATATCTGGATCACTGCTGACTTCCGTGAGACGCAGCTCCGCAAGATGCATCGTGGCCAACCGGTCACGATTCACGTTGATACCACCGCCCGCGACTATAGGGGCTACGTCGAAGGCCTGCCCGGCGCGACCGGCGAACTCGATAGCCTGCTCCCTCCTGAAAACGCCACCGGCAACTACGTCAAGGTCGTACAGCGCCTGCCGGTGAGGATTCGCCTTTATCCGGGCGAAGATCCGGACCATCGGCTGCGCCCCGGAATGTCGGTGGAACCGACGGTATGGATGACGGCCGGTCATCCCCGGACTCTATGGTGAGGCTATGGCAGCCACGCCAAAATTTATCGACGCGCCCGGTGCCGCGCCTGCGAAGCGTCGCGTCAATCCGTGGGTGATCGCGGCGGTGGTCTCAATCGCCGCGTTCATGGAGGTGCTCGATACCAGCATCGCAAACGTTGCCTTGCCTTACATGGCGGGCGGACTGGCCTCGAGCCTTGACGACGCGAGCTGGGTGCTGACCTCCTACCTGGTCGCCAACGCGATTGTATTGCCGATCAGCGGATGGCTCTCGATCCGGCTTGGACGCAAGCGCTTTTACATGGCGTGCGTCGTGATTTTCACCACCAGTTCATTTCTGTGCGGGATCGCGCCGTCGCTCGGGATGTTGATTCTATTTCGGATTATTCAGGGCGCCGGCGGCGGCGGCTTGCAGCCGGTATCGCAGGCCATTTTGCGCGACACCTTTCCGCCGGAACAATTAGGCGCGGCGTTCGCGGTCTATGGAATGGTGGTGGTGCTGGCGCCGGCGGTCGGGCCGACCATCGGCGGCTGGATCACGGACAACTATCAGTGGCGCTGGATCTTCTACATGAACGTGCCCATCGGGATCCTTTCGCTGCTGCTGGTGTCGCGCTTGATTGAAGATCCTGAGTACCTCACGCGGCAGCTCAAGAAGCTGCGCGGCCACATGGGCATCGACTACATCGGAATCGGCTTTCTCGCGCTAACCCTTGGCGCTTTGCAAGTGGTGCTCGACAAAGGCCAGGAAGACAATTGGTTCCACTCGCCATTGATCGCGACCCTAGAGGTGGTTTTTCCGGTCGCGCTGGTGCTGTTCATCACCTGGGAATTAACCCGCGAAAAGCCGGTGATGGATCTGCGGATGTTCAAGAACCGCAACTTCGCCGCCGCGGCGGCGATGATTTTTGCTTATGGCGTATTGGTGTACGGATTGACGGTCTTCGTACCGCAATACGTCCAGGAGTTTATGGGATACGACGCGGAGCTGGCAGGCAAGACACAGTTGCCCGGGGCCCTGTTGCTGATCGTCTTGATGCCTTTGACCGCGAAGCTGGTCAGACAAATCGATGCGCGTTGGCTCATTGCAATGGGGTTCCTACTGAGCGCTCTAGCGTCATTCTACGTCACCACCAACCTGGATCTTCAGATCAGTTTCCATACCGCGGCGATGTACCGGGTCTGGTTATCGGTCGGCCTGGCGCTGCTGTTCGTGCCGATCAACACGGCCTCCTATGTCGGCATATCCGAAGAAAAAGGCGGCGAGGTTTCCGGAACGATTAATCTGCTGCGCAATATCGGCGGCAGCGTCGGCATCTCGATGGTCGAGACGATGATAGCGCGGCGCGAGCAGTTCCATCAGGACATACTTAGCACTCACCTGAGTCCCGGGCAGCAATCCTTGCGCACCGCAGCGAGCGGCTTGAGCGCGGACCTCTTTCATCGCGGTCTCACCCAGCCTCAGGCGGCGGCGCAAACTACCCTGCGCATCTATAACGCCGTAGTCGCTCAGGCCACGGTGCTGTCCTACATCGACGTGGTGTGGCTTATCGGGGTGCTGTGCCTGATCATGATTCCGCTTACGCTCCTGATGAAAAAGAACGATCTGAAAGTGGGAATAGTGAGTGCGGAATGATCACAAGTCGGCATATCGTCCGAACGGCTTTGACCCGCGCAATTCTTGTGATCGTGCTGGCGTCAGAATTGACTTTTTTCGCTCCGGTCGCATCGGCACAAAGGTACGGGAGTGGCTCGGCGTCGGCCGCGGTTTCCAGTATGAACGCGAATGCAATGAATTTTGGCGCGAGCAACACGGCGGATTTTAACACCTACGAAACACCGACCCCGCCGATTGGAACCAGCAATCCAGGCCAGGCGCCGCCCAACGCCAGTTTGATGGCGGTGCCCGTACTCGGAACCGCGCCGCTTACGGTCGACTTCTATGTCGGATTGGCGAATACCCCTGGTTCGCTCGTCTATGAATGGAACTTCGGCGATAGCACGGCATCATTCCTGCCGGCCCAACCTTTCATGCTGCACGTTTACCAGCATCCAGGGACGTACACCTGCGAGCTCGAATTGATCAGTCAGCAAGGGGTCACAACAACGGTATTTGCGACGATCACAGTGAAACCCGCGGGCTAGCCAAACATCAAATGGGCGATGATCTGTTCTTGCGCGCTCCGTAGCATTCAACTCGAGAAATGGCGCGATAGACATATATGGGCCAGATCGGTATGGAACAGATTCGGACACTTAGGAGAAGTCTTTCCTATGGTACGAATAATCGTCAATCCTCCGCCGACCGATCACGTCGTTTTGGCGGCCGATTTTTTTATCGTAGTGGTACAAAGCTGACCTCCAGATACGCAGTCTTGGTGGTCGAGGACTCGGCCGCTGGTCCAGCGATCGAAAAGCTCGCCTCCGCGAACCTTAAGATCTCGCGCGAAACCAACTGACGTTGGCCCGACTTCCCTACCTGTAACGTAGAGACAGTTAAGCATGGCGTGGGGCTATGAAAACACAATTGGAGTCGTCAAAACGGAAATTCCGGCCGAGGTGGTCCGCGCGGTTTGTCATATGTGAATCGGCGTTTAAGTAAGCAGCCATTGGAGAGGCGGCAATGCCAAGTGAGGCGGCTCCATCGACGGAAAATCAATCTGCTCCAATGAGCGTATCCAGCACGCTGGCGCGATTGGTGGGCATCGGCGTTATTATCCTATGCGTCGTCGCAGGGTTTCTCTATTTGGGAGGCTGGTTCAATCCACATGAACTAACTCCTGCGCGGTTCGTCAACGGTTTTGAACAGGTATTCGGAATCCACTCCGGTTTCCGTCGCAATCATGCCAAAGGCGTGTGCGTCGGAGGTTTTTTCGATAGCAATGGCCAGGGCACGCGCCTCTCGAAGGCCGCTCTGTTCCCAACCGGACGCGTACCGGTCATCGGCCGCTTCTCGCTCGGTGGCGGCAATCCTTACGTTGGCGATACTCCCGACGCGATCCGTGGCCTGGGACTTCTGTTTCGGTTGGGCGATGGCGAAGAGTGGCGGACGGCGATGATCAATCGTCCGGTATTTCCGTTCAACACCCCGCAGGCCTTTTACGGCAACTTGATTGCTTCGCAACCCGACCCGAACACGCATAAACCCGATCCGGAAAAAATGGTGGCGTTCGCGGCCAGCCATCCCGAATTTGTGCGGGCGGTAAAAATCATCCAAAGCCATCCAGCGTCGTCCGGTTTCGACAACAGCACTTTCAACGGCCTCAACGCGTTCCGTTTCGTCAGCGCGGCCAACGTCTCGACGCCAGTTCGATGGTCGATGGTGCCGATAGATGCCTTTAAGTCTGAAGACACGGCTCAATCCGCCAATCCCGACAAGGATTATCTCTTCGACGATTTCATCGCGCGGATTCATAGTGCGCCCGTGCAGTGGCGGCTGATCCTCACGGTTGGGCAACCCGGCGACCCTACTGACGATGCGACAATCCCATGGCCGGAAGATCGGGAGCAGGTCGATGCCGGTACGCTGACCCTCGACAAAGTTGAGCCTGAGGCGCCTGGAAACTGTCGCGACGTCAACTTCGATCCTTTGGTGTTGCCGGTCGGCATTGCACCGTCCGACGATCCTTTGCTTAGCGCTCGATCGGCAGTTTATTCGCAATCGTTTACAAGACGAGCGGGCGAGAAGAAGGTGCCGAGCGCGATCACGCCGTCGGACGTGCGAAAGTGAGCGTCAGGATGATGACGGACCCGCAGCAATTTCCAGTTTCCATGCGGTTTCTTCACTGGCTGATGGCCGCGATGGTGCTGACCATGCTCGGCATTGGTGTTGCTATGGTCGCGTCGCTCGCCGACTACCATTGGCTGGTATCAATCCATCGCCCGCTGGGGATCCTGATCCTGATCTTGGTGGTTATCCGGTTTGTGAACCGGCAGTTCAGCACGATGCCGCCTTTTCCCTCGACGATGTCATCTCAGGAGCGCTTTATTGCACACGCGTCGGAAATTTTGCTGTACACATTGCTGTTTTTCCAACCTTTGGTCGGATGGGGGATGTTGTCCGCGGCGCGCTATCCGATCGTACTGTATGGGCCGCTGCATCTTTTCCCCATCCTTCCGCATAGCGTGATGTTGTACGCGGCATTGCGGAAGGCGCACACGATTCTCGCCTACCTCTTATTCCTCGCGTTCATCGCCCATTTTGGGGCTGTTCTGTTTCACACCCTGATCCTGCGGGATCGTTTGTTCAGCCGCATGGCGCCTTATAGAGTCCCCGCGCGCTAACGAGTTTCTGCAATACGGTACTCTACTGGCTGTCGGCGTGTGGCTATCGCGTATCAAAGCTTTGCGGCACAGGAGGCGGCGCCGTGCCAGCGGAGCTGGTGCTGGCAGTGTGAAGCGAACCGGCTTTTCTGCGCCTGGAGACAAACCCGAGAAATTCGCCGAATCGGGCGCAGGACTCGCGCTCTCCAGTTCGCATCAAGCGCAAGAGCTTCGCGTCCCGCGCGGATTCGCCATCATTCCTAGATTGTAGGCCAACAGTACAGGCTGGCTGGCGGAGAGGGGGGGATTCGAACCCCCGAAACCCTTTCGAGTTTACACGCGTTCCAGGCGTGCGCCTTAAACCGGGCTCGGCCACCTCTCCGCTGGAAACCGCGATTATGCCATCGCGGCGAAGCTCCGCGCCACTTCCTTTGCGACGCGGCCCTGCGCGTGGGTTCGTTTGGCTTGATTGTTCGCGCCGCGCCACAGTATAGGGTCGGTCAGGAGCGAGCCCTTACGCCGCTCACCGTCAGGAGTAATAGAGCGATGCTGGAAACCCCGATTTGCGATTATTTTGGAATCAAGTATCCGATCCTGCTGGCCGGGATGGGCGGCGTGGCGATGCACAAGCTGGTCGCGGCGGTCTCCAACGCCGGAGGCTTGGGCGTGATCGGAGCGGCGTCGCTTACGCCCGACGAAATGCGCACCGAAATCCGCAAGACCCGCGAGCTTACCGACAAGCCTTTTGCTGTCGATCTGCTCGCGCCAATTCCCGACATGATGCGCCCGCATATGCCGGTCCTGATCGAAGAGAAGGTTCGCATCTTCGTGGCTGGCCTCGCGGTGCCGACCGAATTTATCAAGGCGATGCACGAGCATGGGATGAAGGTCGTCGCGATGTGCGGCAAAGTGCATCACGGCGAGAAGGCGCAGGCCGCAGGCGTCGATGTAGTCGTCGCGCAGGGCACCGAGGCGGGAGGGCATACGGGAGAGATCGGGATGCTGTCGCTGGTGCCGCAGATGATCGACGCGATCAAGCTGCCGGTGCTTGCCGCGGGTGGAATCGCCGACGGACGCCAGATCGCGGCCGCATTGACGCTCGGCGCGCAGGGCGTGGTTATCGGCACGCGCTTTATCGCAACGCCCGAGGCGCAGGCCGCCGACGTTTATCGGCAGGCGATTCTGAACGCGCACGAGGACACCACGATCCGCACCCGATGCTACACCGGCAAGCCGTGCCGCGTGATTCGCACGCCCTACGCGCTCGAATGGGAGCGCGACCCGTCGAAGATCAAGCCGTTCCCCGAACAGTCGATGATCTCGCAGCGCAACGGCGTGATGAACTACACCGGAACCCGCCGCGGGGAGGCCGATCCCGAGCGCACCTTCATGCCGACCGGCCAGGGCGCCGGACTGATCAAGAAGATCAAGCCCGCGGCCGAGGTCTTCGCCGACCTGGTCCGCGAGACCGAAGCTTCCTTCAAAACCGCCGCCGCACTGATGACCGATCGCAGCGCGCGCCAACATTCCGCCGCTCCGCCACGATAAGACGGCGACACGCGAAGCAAGAGGACGCTTGCGGGAGGCTTCCTTGACTGCGCGATCCGGCGTCCTTATGTTCTGGTTAGCAACGCGCTTCGGCGAGGAGAGTGTTTTCAATGTCCAGCGACAAGATTGTTCATGTTACCGACGGTAATTTCGAGCAGGAAGTCCTCAAATCCTCGACTCCCGTGCTGATCGATTTTTGGGCGCCGTGGTGCGGCCCCTGCAAGGCGATTGCGCCGATCGTTGACGAACTCGCGACTCAGTACGAAGGCCGCCTCAAGGTCGTCAAGATGAATGTCGATGACAACCAGGATGTCCCGGCGCGCTACGGAATCCGCGGAATCCCCAACCTGATCATTATCAAGGGCGGACAGGTGAAAGAGCAGATCGTCGGCGCGGTTCCACGCGCGCATCTGGTCAAAGCGGTCGATCACGCGCTCGAGGCGTGAACGCCTGCCGCGCATCGCGGCCTATTTTGAAGCAGATGGTGACGCCGCGGGGCCTGCTCCCGCGTGCGTCACTGTTTTTTCGGCCTCCGCAATCCAGTAACGCATCAGGTTCTCGCGATTGTTCTCGTAGGCTTGCCGGGCCTGGTCCGGGATGTAGCGCACCAGCGTGTCGTTGTATTCGACCAGCATCGGCGCCAGCTTTGAGTCGCGCAGGATTGATGCGTCGGGCGGCAGCACCGCCGCCAGCAGCATCACCGCGATACCCATCACGACGCTTACCAGCGCGGCGCCCAGAACACTGCCGACGAGCCGATCAGCCCAACTCAGGTGCACTACCTGGATCAACCGAATCGCGGTGGTGCCGACCAGCTCGATCGCCGAAAAAATTATGATGAACACGAGCACGTATCCGATGATCGAGGCCGCCGTCGCGCCCTTCCCGAACTCGTGCTGCGCGATCTCGCCGGCGCGCGCGTAGTAAACCGACGCGACGACGATCGCGGCGAGCAGCGCCACCGCCGACGTGATCATCCGCAGCAGGCCCTGGCGCAGACCATAAATCGCCCCCGCCACCACCACTCCGATCACCACAAAGTCGAATGCGTTCATCCGTGCTGCGATGAGGCTACCTGAAGGCCGCGCCGGTTGCGACGCGCGGGCGCTTCTCCGCAACGCGCCCTGATGTGCTTAAATAGGGCGCATGTCGTGGGTCTATATCGAGGATCTTCCGCGCCACGTCGGCGAAAAAGTCACGCTGCGCGGATGGCTCTACAACAAACGCTCGAGCGGCAAAATCCATTTCCTGCTGGTGCGCGACGGGACCGGGCTATGCCAGTGCGTCGCGTCGAAAGCCGACCTCGGCGATGAAGCTTTCGCTGCCGCCGATCACATGGGGCAGGAAACTTCGCTCGAAGTCACCGGCACGGTGCGTGAAGACAAGCGCGCGCCCGGCGGCTTCGAGCTGACCGTTGCAGGCGTGCGGCAAATCTCGCCGTCAGCCGACTATCCGATCACGCCCAAGGAGCACGGGGTCGCGTTCCTGCTCGACAAGCGCCATCTTTGGGTTCGTTCGTCGCGGCAGCACGCAATTTTGCGAGTCCGGAGCGAGGTCGCGCAGGCGTGCCGCGATTTTTTCGCCGAGCGTGGCTTCGTTTTGTTCGACGCGCCGATCTTGACCCCGACTTCGTGCGAGGGCACGACCAATCTTTTCGAGCTCGATTATTTTGAGGACCGCAAAGCGTACCTGACCCAGAGCGGACAGCTCTATGCCGAAGCCGGCGCGCTCGCGCTGGGCAAGGTTTACTGCTTCGGGCCGACCTTTCGCGCGGAGAAATCCAAGACGCGGCGGCATCTGACGGAATTCTGGATGGTCGAGCCGGAGGCCGCGTACTTCAACTTGGACGACGACATGGCGCTGGCCGAGGATTTCGTCTCGTACATCGTGCGCCGCGTGCTCGAGCGCCGCGCTCCCGAGCTCAAGACGCTCGAGCGCGACATCTCGAAGCTCGAAGCCTCGACCAAGACTCCTTATCCGCGAATCACGTACGACGAGGCGATCGAGCGCCTGAAAGCCAAGGGCGCGAGCGTCAACTGGGGCGACGATTTTGGCGGCGACGAGGAGACTCTTCTGTCGAGCGAGTTCGATCGCCCGGTGATGGTGCATCGCTACCCGACCGTGTGCAAAGCCTTCTACATGAAGCAGGATCCAGACAGGCCGGAAGTCGCGCTATGCGTCGATATGCTGGCGCCCGAGGGTCACGGCGAGATTATCGGCGGCGGACAACGCGAGGACGATTTCGAAACGCTCAAGGGCAAGATTATCGCGCACGAACTGCCGCTCGAACCGTTCGAATGGTACCTCGACCTGCGCCGCTACGGCTCGGTACCCCACGCCGGCTTCGGGATGGGAATCGAGCGGATGACAGGATGGCTCTGCGGGATCCACCACATCCGCGAATGCATTCCGTTCCCCCGAATGATGGAACGCCTCGAGCCGTAGCCACAGCGGCAGAGAAACACTAGGACACGAGGGAAAATCGGCCACAAAGACACGAAGACACAAAGGAGAAGCGGGCCTTTCCCGCAGGAAAGACCCGCTTGGTTTTCTTGGTGTCTTGGTGTCTTTGTGGCTAGTGCCTTAGTATTTTTCTTTTGCGTTAATAGCCCTGCGTGGCGCTTGCGCCGGCGGGCGCGAGGTCCGCGTAGCGCGCGGGAGGTGTCCATGGTGTCGCGAGGGCGTCGAAACCCGCGAAAAGCTCTTCGATATCGCGCACTTTCGCGGTCTTTCGGATCATTTCGCGCACCATCGGCGGTTGATCGACGATCCGCTGCCGCAGCATCGCGCGCAGCGAGCGCTCGATCAGCGTGTCCACCGCGCGTTTGCCCGGAATTTCCTTGCCATCTTCCGTGAGCAGGGTGCGCGCCGAGATTTCCGACAGCGCGGTGCGCAGATACTCGACGTGGGGTGACTCGTCCGAGCGGATGAAGCGCACCAGGTCCGCCGCCGCGACGGGAGCGTCGGAGACCTCGGGGTCGGAGAGAATTTCTTCGGCCCATTGAAAAGTCGAAGCGGCAAAAACCTCGATCGCGAGCACATTGACCATGAAGCGCAGCAACCGCTCGACCGGCGCGCCAAGCTCGGGAAAGAGTGCGGGAGGCTCGCCGGTGCGGCGCGCGATAATCGCGGCGAAAATCTCAGGCGAAATTTCCGGGTTCGACAGCGCTGCGTCGCGCGCGGCTTCCCACATCTGGCGATGTCCGCCCTCCTCGCTCCATCCAGCTTCGTCGCGCGCATGCGCCTCGAACAATCCGCCGGTCAGATGCGCCAGCGCGGTACCCTCGGTGCTTTCCTTGATGAAGCTCTTGAGCGGAGGGACCGGCAGGTCGCGAATCTGCGCGCCGAAGCCCTCGATAATCGCAATCTCGGTCAGCGTTCGGACCATCGGCTCGCGCACGCCGTTGCGCAGGAGATATTTCGCCTGCGCGACGTTGGGCAGCCGCGGAGAAACGGTGTCGGCGGGAATCTCGACCAGTGGCATCCCCGAGGTCGCGCGATGCTGCTCCTGCCATGCCTTGATTGCGGGCACGCGCCACAGCGTCCGTGGCGAGACATACTTGCCCTCGGCGTTAAAGCCGCCGTGGCACTTCACACCCTTTACGACCAGCCGTTCTTTAACCGGAGGATTGGAAAGAATTTCCGCTTCGCTGAAGGAGAGCCGGGATTCATGAGCCATGATCGAGTGACCTCTGCTGGACGCGCTGGCGCTTGATACGCCGCTGCTATCGCCTAACATACGTTAGGGCGTTTCATCGAGTCAAACCACTGCGGTGGGCACGATGACTGCGTCCCGCGCGGCAGTCTTTTGCGACAACTCGTGAGTCTCAGGTAGCTTACCGGCCGACTATCGGCACATGAGCGCTACGCCAACACCGCAGCAGCAAGTGCAACAGCAGGCGATCGATCAGCAAACGCCCGAAGCGCACGAGTTCTCGAGCGCGCGCAAATGGATCATCGCGGTCTCGGTCATGCTCGGCACCATCCTCGAGGTGCTCGACAGCTCAATCGTCAACGTCTCGCTGCCGCACATGCAGGGCAGCTTCTCGGCCAGCGTGGACGAAATCGCGTGGGTGGTGACGAGCTACCTGGTTGCCGCCGGAATCATGATCCCGATGACCGGCTGGATCGCCGAGCGCTTCGGACGCAAGCGCTACTTCGTCATCTCGATCACGATGTTCGTGGTCGCGTCGGCGCTGTGCGGCGTTGCGCAATCGCTCAACCAGATCGTTCTGTTCCGACTCGCGCAGGGCGCGGCGGGCGCCGCGATGATGCCGCTGTCGCAGGCGATCCTGATGGAGACGTTTCCGCCGCGCGAGCAGGCGCTGGCGATGGCGGTGTGGGGAATCGGGATGATGGTCGCGCCGATCATGGGTCCCACCGTCGGCGGCTATATCACCGACGCGTGGAGCTGGCGCTGGAACTTCTATATCAACGTTCCGATCGGCACCGCCGCCGCGTTCATGGTCTGGCGCTTCGTCGACGACCCCTCGTACATGAAGAATCGCCGGACCGGGCGAATCGATTTCCTGGGAATCTTTTGCCTGTTCGTTACGCTGGGCTTGGGCGAAATCGTGCTCGATCGCGGCGAGCGCGCCGACTGGTTCGAGAGTCCGTGGGTGGTGTACTCGACTATCGCCTGCGTCGTCGCGCTGATCGTATTCATCTATCACGAGCTGCGCACGGAAGATCCGGTGGTCGATCTGAGAATCCTGAAGGATCGGCGCTTCACGCTGCCCGTGACGCTGGTGATTTTCCTGACCTTCACCCTCTACGGCACCGCGATTTTGAACCCGGTCTTCCTGCAGGAACTCCTGGGCTACACCGCCTCGAAGGCGGGCCTGGTGATGGCGCCGCGCGGAATCGGCACGATGTTCGCCATGATCATCCTGGGCGCGTTGGCGCGCCGCGGAGTCGATATCCGTCCGCTGGTCGGAATTGGGTTCGTTTTGGTTGGCTTCGCGATGTGGTCGATGGCGGGGCTCAACCTGCAATCCGATATTACGCGGATCGTGTGGCCGACGGTGCTCCAGGGTATCGGCACCGGGCTGATATTCCCGGGGCTGTCGGCGGCCGCGCTATCCTCGATGGAGAAATTCAAGATGCAGCGCGCGGCGAGCCTGTACGCCGTCACGCGCAACCTTGGCGCGGCGCTAGGAACCTCGTACCTGACGACTCTGCTAATCCATCGCCAGCAGGTTCGGCAAAGCTACCTGGTCGAGCACGTCTCGGTCTTCACGCTGCCGCATCTGCGAGTGCCCGGCGCGCAAGGGATGGATCTGATGCATCAATTAGCGATGGGGCAGCATCGCGGGATGGCGATGATCTATGGGATGCTGCCAGCGGCAGGCGATGATGCTCTCGTTCAATGACATCTACCGGATGCTCGCGGGCCTGATGATCGTCCTGGTGCCGACGTTCCTGTTCCTCCAGCGCGACCGCCGCAATTTACCCGTCGCAGAGCATTGATTGCGCTTGGCGCGAAAACTCTCGTCCTAAGCCGCGCGCCATGAAGTCGTCGCCCGTGCTCCGCCGCCGAAGCGCTCTTCGAGGGCGGCTTTGGCTTCGGCCATCACGTCGCGGACAATTTGGCAGGCGGGCTTGATTGAATCGATCAGGCCTGCGCTCTGTCCGCAGGCCATCCCGCCCTCTTCGATTTTGCCCTCATAGCGCGCTTTTTCGGCCAGCGGGAAGCCGTACTCAACCGATTGGATCGGAAAGGGTTTGATTTCGGCCTCGCGCCCCACCCACGAATCGGTGAACTTGTTGCGGATTCAGCCGGCAGGGCTTGCCAGAATGGCATCGCGTGATGGTGGTGCCTTCCTCGTCTATTTCGACGATTTTGTTCTTGTAATTGGCGTGTGCGAAGGCCTCGACCGAGGCGACGAAGCGGCTGCCCATCCATACCCCCTCGGCGCCCAGCGCGAGCGCCGCCAAAAGCCCGCGTCCGTCGGCCAGGCCGCCCGCGGCGAGCACGGGGACGCGCACCGCGTCGACGATTTGCGGCACCAGCGTCATCGTGCCGATGCGTCCGGTGTGTCCTCCGGCTTCGTGACCCTGCGCGATAATGACATCGACGCCCGAGGCCTCGAGCCGGCGGGCTTGCTTGACGTTGCCGCACAATGACATCACGACCACGCCGGCTTTGTGCGCTTGCGGGATTATCCCCGCGGGATTTCCCAGGCCGGAGACGATGACCGGGATCTTCTCCTCGAAGGTGATATCGATGAGGCGCTGCACGTTCGAGGCGTAGCGCAGCACTGTCGCATTTTTGGGATCGGCCTTAACTTCGGCAAAAAGAATGTCAACGGCAAAAGGACGGTCGGTCAAATCGTAGCATCGGTGGATTTGCTCGGTTAATTCTCGCGCGCTCATCGAGCCCGACCCGATACATCCGAGCCCGCCCGCGTTTGAAACCGCGGCGGCAAGCTCGGCATGCGCCACAAAGCCCATCCCCGCTTGGAAGACCGGAAATTTAATCCCGAGGCGTTTGGTGACGGGAGTCTCAAAGCTCGATTCGAGTGTCATTAGAGCACCTCATTTACGCGCCGACGCGGTGTCGGTGGATGTGCCAAAAAAGGTCACGCACCCGTTTCGTTGTCAAGCGGATTTTAATCAATTAATCGATCGTTCAATGTTGCTCCAGCATCGGGTGCGCGCTAAATGAGGGTTCGTAGTTGCGCGATCCGGGAGCCGTTGGCCTAGTAACGTCGCACGCTCTGAGACGACCCAAGCTGTTAGTATCGATTGGGCCGTTCCTCGTGCGCTTGTTCCATCGAGCCGCCGCTTGGGATGTGGGGATTGTTGCGGGCGGTTGCGGGATGCTGAGCGGGCTGATGGTGGTGGAGAGAGCCGCTGCGCATGGCGCGGAATGGTTTCGCCGCTCTTCTTCGTTTGGGCTCCGGCGGTCGCGCCCGCCGGGAGCGATCCTGTAGTCGTCGGTTGGGTTCGTTCGGTCTGCGTCACAATAATAGGACGACTGAGCAGCAAATGAGTTTCGCTGATCCTGCCGCTCCGATCGTTCCTGTTTCTCTAGCGTTTAGAGTTCGATTTCAACCTGGAAAAGGATTCGGGCATCGTGCCGAATGCCGCCGCGCGCGGGGGACTTTGCGCGGGGCAATCGCGACGCGCGGATTGGGAGAACCAGGGAGGTTAGCCTGTGCGAAATGGCCCGCTCGTTCATAGACGCGCTCAGGTCTCGAGATTTGCCTATGGCACGCCGACCCCGCTCGAACGCTTGGCGTCGCTTGCGCCGTTAGGCGTGCCGCGCACGTTCACGCGCCGAATTCGCGCCGAGCAACCGGCACCCGAGCCCCAGGAATTCGAGCCGATACGGCTGAGCCTCGGCAGCCGGCTCCCGATCAACCTGCGCCACTTTCTGAGCAAGCAATTGGGTTCGTTGGCGCGAATCGAAGAGGATTGCATCATCGCGCTGAAGCCCCGCTCGAGCGAGGCGCTGATGCGCGAGTTGGCGCGCGCGATTCGCCGCTTTTCGGCCGAGCGGGCGCGTGAGGCATGGTCGGAATGCGCCATCGGACTCGAACGGCTGGAACACGAGTTCTTCGGCCCCGAGGCCGACGAGCGCGCTCCCGTGGTGCTGTGCCTGCGATGCATGGCGTTTGGAACCGGCGCGCTCGAGCAGCATTGCGGTCCCAACTGTCTCGCGGTCGATCTCGGAGCCGCGGTGAAGGCCGACCGGATCGAGCGCGGGCCGAGCGCGCCCGGCGCAAATGCGATGCATCGCGCGGTCGAGAACTTCCGAATCGCACGCGAAGCCGCGGGCTTGGAGCATCACGACCTCGATTGTTACGTAGCCGGCGGCCAGGTGAGTTTCAGTTGGCGCCCGCTCCCGGCACTTCACTAATATAGCGAACCCATTTTCTGGTCCCTCGCCGTGGAAAGAGACCGTCGATAATTACCGCGGTGCGATCTGTAGTGACCGGTGAGACGCAGGTCCTCCTGAATAAAGGCCTAATGCCAGTAGGGCCGCCGTCCCGGCGGCCTCTTAACTTTCCGTTTATCGACAGCCCCCTGAAAGAGAAGTGAAATCGCGTGGATGCGCGACGTCGTGAGATCGCCGACCTTCGAAGGCGCCATCAGGACGATCGGGTAAAATTTCGAGGGAGATTAAAGGGCAGAGGCGCGGCGGCGACGCTGTTCTTTTCTGCGGCGGCGCTGTGCTTCTGAACGCTTGCGCTTGCGGCGGACGCTGGGCTTCTCGTAGAACGCACGCTTCTTCATTTCTTTGAACACCCCCTCCTTGGCCAGCTTGCGCTTGAGCACGCGCATCGCCTGATCGAGGGAGCCTTCAACTCGAATTTCCATAGTTCTCCTTAACGTCCGCAATTCAGCCTATCGAGATTAGGTCCGGTGACAAGGAGAGTCAACGGGCGCAATCGAACGATCGGCCGCGTCGTCGGGCCGCATCGGTGGGGCGTCGTCGCGCAAAGCCATGTCTGCTAAATGATACTGGATGTCTTCGGATATCTTCGGATATCTTCGCCGCGGCGAGGCGGCAAAGGAGCCGCTCGATGGATTTGGAACTCAAGGGCAAAGTGGCGATGGTCACCGGCGGCAGCCGCGGACTGGGCCGCGCGATGGCCGAGGCGCTGGCCGCCGAGGGGACGAGCGTCAGCATCTGCGCGCGCGATGCGAACGCGGTCAGCGAGGCGTCGGCGGCGGTCAATGAGATCGGCAAGCGTGCCGGAGCCAAGCCTGCGGCGGGATTTGCGGGCGACGTCACCAGCGCCTCTCAGATGGAAAAATGGATCGCCGCGGTCGTGCGCGAATGCGGCCGAATAGACGTGCTGGTGAACAACGCCGGGGCCGCGCGGCCGGGCGCGCTCGCGGAGCTGCCGGAATCGGCGTGGCAGGAGCAATTCGATCTGAACCTGTTCGCTCCGGTGCGGCTCGCGCGGATGGTCGCGCCGCACATGGAGAAGCAGGGCGGCGGATCAATTATCAATATCGGATCAATCTACGGGCGCGAGTCCGGCGGGCCGCTAACTTACAACGCCTCGAAGGCCGCGCTGCATTCGTTTACCAAGCTGCTTGCGCGCGAGCTCGCACCAAAGAAGATCCGCGTCAACACGATAGCGCCGGGATCGATCCTCGTGCCGGGCGGAAACTGGGAAAAACGCTTCAAGGAAAGTCCCGCGTTCGAGAAAGATTTCATCGCGCGCGAAATGCCGGCCGAACGCCTCGGCAGCGCCGCCGAAGTCGCTTATGCGGTCGCGATGCTGGCGTCGCCGCGCGCGAGCTGGATCACAGGCGCCAATATCCCAGTCGATGGCGCGCAGGGCCGCTCGATCCTGTGAGTGTATTGCCTGTGAGTATTGGCTCGCGGAGCCTCGTCCGCATCGGAATTGGCCTGTTCATACTTATGGCCGTGGCAGGATGCTCGGCGCCGCTGCCTACTACCCAATTGCCGCCGACGCGGCTCGTCGCACCGGCGCTCGAGTTCCCACAGCTCCGCGACTATCGCGGCGTCATTGATTGCCGGATGAAGGCTGCGGGCCTCGACGAGTCGGCGATCGCCGATCTGGCTCGCAACGCGCAGATCGATTTCGTGACGATCGGAGATCCGGCGGTCTCCGGCGCCAGCGACTACGGAATCGGCGGCTTCACCAACCAGATTCTGTTTATCCCCGGCGCGGCGTTCCGGGTCGATGGCGGAGAGATCGTTGGCGTGAATTTGCGCCAGCCGATCGATTCGTCGCGGCCGGCGGCCGAGCTGATCGGCGCGATCCACGATCAAGGCGCGCTGGCGATCGCCGCCGATCCGGGCGCGTTCAAGTCGGCCGCCGACTACGCGCTGGCCGACGCGATGGAAGTATACAATCAGAATGATTCGTTCATGGCCGCGAGTCCGACGACGCTCTACTGGCGCGCGATGCTCCTCCAGACCGATCGTTTTCTGCTCGGCCTCGCGCCGCGCCCGGACGCGAACCTGGCGCTGTACGACACGATGACCGCCGGCGCTCGGGTGACGCTGGTCGCGGGAATGGGTGCGCCGGACAATCTTTCCGTGATGGGATCGAAGGTCGGCACCTTCGAGCAGCTATTCCTCTTCTACACGACGCATCTGCTCGCGCGCGAGCGCGATGTGGACGCGCTGATGGACGCGATGCATCGCGGGCACGCCTACGTGAGCTTCGATATCCTCGGCTACGTCGGCGAGTTCGCGTTCTTCGCGCAAACCAGCGACGCCAAGACCAAGACAATGATGGGCGACGAGGTGCATCTGCAGACCGACCTCACGCTAAAGGCCGAGCTTCCGGCCAGCGCCAACCGGATCGTGATACTCAAAGACGGAACGCAAGTCGCATCTGCCGATGACGCGATGGACCTCGAGTACGCGCCCAAAGCGGCGGGAGCATATCGAGTAGAAGCATGGCGCCGCGGCCATCTGTGGATTATATCGAATCCGGTTTACGTCCGCTGATTCGCGGGGGAGCTGCGATGATCAGAACGATAGCCAATGCTATACCCAGACAATTGATTCCAATCTCGATCCTCGGTGCGCTGATCGCGCTTAGCACCGGATGCGGCACCGCAGCAAAGCAAAATCCCGCTTCGCAAATGTCCACTCTGCAGGACGGTGCGACTACATACGCACAGGTGATCGCCGGTATGGGCGAGCCCTACCAGGACTACGGCGATCAAGACGGCAGCCGAACCGTAGTCTATATGCTGAATCCGGAACCCGCCGCGGCGAATACTCATTCGCCTCAAGCGGCGAGTCAAGTACAAAACAAGCTAACGCTTAAATTCGATCCAAATGGAATTCTAGCCAGCTATTCCACGCAACCAGCGTCAGCCGAACCATCGCCGCAATAATTATCCAATCGACCACAAAGACGCGAAGAAGTGATCGATGTTGGCGGAGAGTCACCGATCACTCATGCTGGTCGGCGACGATCAAGCCGGTTAGCGTGTGACCATTGGCTGACTCGACCTGCACTCGGGCTGTTTCGCCGATCATAACTGAGGCTGCAGCACTCGGAAAGATCGTCGTCTTAAACTGAGGAGTTTTACCGGCTAGAAGGCCTGTGCCGCGGCGGGCGGGACCTTCTATCAGGACTGGGTATGTGCGGCCGACGGTTGCGCGGTTGCGCTCGAGAGATATTGTTTCTTGAAGTGAGATTACTGCGGCTATACGGCGGCCTTTTTCTTCTTCGCTTACTGTGTCGCCGAGGCGATAGGCTCGCGTGTTTTCGCGGACTGAGTATTTGAATGAGAATGCTTGATCGAAGCGCACTGTGCGCATCAGCGCGAGGGTCGCTTCGAAATCGCTTTCCTCTTCACCGTGGAAACCTACTATTACGTCAGTCGTGAGCGCGATTCCCGGGACTGCTTCGCGGACTTTCTCTACCAGCGCCAGGTATTGATCGACTGAGTAACTGCGATCCATCGCGGCTAAGATGCGGTCCGAGCCCGACTGCACTGGAAGATGCAGATGCGGCATCACCTTTGGTTCGGTCGCGATTGCTTCGATTGCCGCGTCGGTCATGTCGCTTGGATGCGGCGAGGTGAAACGGATTCGCTCGATTCCGTCGATCCGCGCCGTCATCCGGAGCAGCGCGGCGAAGTCGGTGTCGCCGGAGCGGTATGCGTTGACCGTCTGCCCGAGCATCACGATTTCCTTCACACCGCGTTCCGCGAGGCCGCGAATCTCGCGCATCAGGTCGGCGGGAGCGATCGAGCGCTCGCGTCCGCGGACGTACGGCACGACGCAGAACGCGCAGAACTTGTCGCATCCGCGCATGATCGTCACGTAGGCGCGCACGCCGCCGTCGTGCTCGGGGCTGATGTCGGCGTAGGTCTCGGCGCGATCCAGCCGCACGTCGACCGCCGGATCGAGACCGACGCGCGCGAGCAGCTCCGGCAATCGGCGATAGCTGTCGGGCCCGGCGATCAGGTCGAGGTACGCGGCCTTCTCGGAAATCGCGGCGCGGTTGTGCTGCGCCATGCATCCGAGGAGCCCGAGCTTGAGGCCGGGCCGCGCGCGCTTGAGGCGCGCCAGAGCGCCCAGGCGCCCGAGCACACGTTCTTCGGCGTGTTCGCGAATCGCGCAGGTGTTGAGCAGGATCACGTCGGCGTCTTCGGGACGCTCGGCGCTGCCGTACCCCGCGCGGCGCATGATCGCGCCGACCGTCTGCGAGTCGGCGACGTTCATCTGGCATCCGTAGGTCTCGAGATAGACCTTCGGCTGCCGCGCCTGTTGAGGATTAGGTTCCATCGCGATGCGGACAAATCTTAGGCCGCAAGGGTGCGCCGAGACAACGCCGGAGGGTTGCGCGGATCGGGCGCGGGAAATTATTTTTGCATCAGGAGGGTGTATCTCGCGATGGAGCAGCGGCGGCCGTCGTTCGAGCGGATGGAGGCGTCCCTGCTCGCGTGCCCGAAGTGCAAGCGGGCGGTGCCGGTGCGCAAGCGCCTGCTGCTGGTCCTGCCGGAGGGCGACAAGTACGAATACCTGTGCCCGCAATGCGGCTCGACCTGTGGGGAAACGATCGAGCGCACTCCGGCAGGACGAATCTAGCTTCGCCAGCTAGCGGTTGCTTTGGAACGAGGTCGGCTCGATCTCGTAGATCACGCGCGCGTGCGCGGGGTCGTGAAACGGGTACTTGTCGCGATCAAGGTATTTCTTCGCCAGCGAATCGATATGGGCGGCCGCGCCCTCTTCGGTTTCGCTCACGACGGTTCCGCGAATCTGCACGTAGCGATAGGGATCGTCGGGGTCGAGGATCGACAGCGCAACGCGCACGCCAGGCTTGAGGTTGCGATCCTTCACTCGGCCGCGCGCGGTATTGATCCGAATCTTTCCGCCTACCTCGTCGAACCATACCGGCGTCACTTGGGGAGAGCCATCCTTCATCACGGTGGCCAGATGGGCGAAAGTCTTCTTGACGTGGATCAGGTCGTGAAACTTGTCCGGTATCGTCGCCATGATTTGAGTCTCCTTTGATTGGGAAGCCGCCTGCGCGAGTTGGGGCGCGGGAATCTCCGGCATCAGGCGCGCGCGCTTCCGAAGTTATCGCCCAAACTACAACCACGACCGCAGCGAGGCTAATCACGGAACCAGGGAACGCCATATTCGAGCGGTTTTGCTGGCATTTCAGGCGCTTGCGAGGCATGCGCGGGCGCGCGATGAGGATGAGGGCGAAATCCGTGCGCCTCTGTGATGCGCCGATAATTTGACACCCTCAATTACATTGGATATTAGCCATGCGGGAGCTCATATTTTCTGTAGGCGAGGGCTGCCTCTCGCCGGGGAGCGGTTTGCGATGGCGCTATTCAATAAAGAACCCGAAAAGACCCCTACAAAACCCGGATCGGCACCGACGCCTTCGGCATCGCCATCGCCGCAGACTCCTGTTCTGGCGCAATCCTCTCCTGCACCGGCGGCTGCTCCGCAGGCGCAAGCGCGCTCGGCCGCACAGGCGGAAGGACGAGCCTACCTCGACCGCGGCTCGAAGATCAGCGGAAAGCTCTCGTTCGACGGTCCGGCGCGAATCGACGGAGAGGTCGACGGCGAGATTACCGCCAAGGAAAGTATCGCGATCGGCGAGAGCGCCACGGTCACGGCGCAAATCCGCGCCGCGTCGGTGGTTGTTGGCGGCAAGGTCAGCGGCGACATTATCGCGACCCAGCGGATCGAGATTCGTCCGTCGGCCAAGGTGATCGGAAATCTGAGCGCTCCCGTTCTGGTGGTTCATGAAGGCGCGCAGTTCGAGGGGCACTGCTCGATGCAGCCCGAGGGCGTGCGCGAGGACCGCAAGGTCACCGTTTTTCCCAAGGAGGAGCGGCCGCTGCAGGCCGCCGCCGGAGGGCAGAAGCAGGCCTGATCTTCGCGGCCTGCCGCAAGCGCCCGTCCCTGTCATCTCCGATGCGATCGTTATTCAGGAGCCCCGCTGGGGAGACGCCGTAAAATGCATATCCCACCGAACTGGGGGACGTTTTTTGTCCTGATTGTGTCGTTTCTAGTTTTCTGGTTTATATTCAGCCGGCTGTTTTTCCGCCCGTTCCTGAATCTTCTGGCGCAGCGGGAAGAGCGGTTCCAAAGCTTGAGCGATCGCACCGAACAACTGCTGCGAGAGGCGCGCATCGACGACGACAAGCGCGAAAAACGCATCGCGGAGATCCGCCGCGAGGCCATCGCGATACGCGAGACGCATCGCCGCGCCGCCGAGGCCGAAGCCGCGCAACTACTGGATGCGGCGAAAGCCGAAGCGCACGCCGCGCTGGAAGCTGCGCGGGCGAAGCTCGAAAGCGAATTGAAGGAGTCCGAACAGCAGCTCGAAGCGATGAGCCATAACCTGGGGGCAGAGTTGGCGGTGCGTATTTTGGGCCGTCCGGTTGACGGCGCGCCGGGATCGAATAACTGAGACCGAACAACCGAGATGAAACGATCCTTCTATAAGATGTCTCTGATTGTGCTCGCGGCCAGCGCGCTGATGCCCGCGGTCGCGCGCGCGGCAGAGTCCGGCGCCGAGCCCAAGGGATCGTGGCTGACGCTCGGGTTTTTCGCGGCGAACTTCGTCGCGTTTTTGTTTATCCTCATCTACTATGCGGTCCCGCTGGCGCGCAGCTTCTTCACCGACCGCGCCGCGTCGATTCGAGCGAGTCTTGGAAAGGCCGAAAGCGCGCTCGCCGAGGCCGACACTCTCGCCCGCGCTGCCGAGGCCCGCAAGGCGGCGCTCGAGTCGGAGCTCGCACGGATCAAGGCCGAGTTCGACGCTCAGACTAATTACCAGCTCGCGCGAATACGCGAGCTTGCGAAGGCGCATAGCGAACGCCTGAAACACGACAGCCAGATGACGGCGGCCGCGATGACCGAAGCCGCTCAGCGCAGGGTGCGCGAACGGCTCGCCGCGGCGGCGGCCGCGCACGCACGAGATACAATTGCGCGCAACTTCGGCGGTGACGACCAGGGCCGCCTGATCGAAGGCTTCATGGACAAGCTCGGACAGGAGGGGCGGCGATGAAAGGCTCTCGCGTCGCCAAACGCTATGCGCGCGCGCTGCTGGAAATCGCGGAACGCGGGCAGGCCGAGAATTGGGGCCATGAGCTCGATCGGCTGGCCGCGATGGTCGATTCGCCCGAGCTGATCGCGCGCCTGACTTCGCCGGAAATCAGCGAGACGGCGCGCCGCGAGGCGATGGCGAAAATCGCGGAGAAGCTGGACTTGAGTTTTCCGCTGCGCTCCTTCGCGGTCGTGATCGCGCGCCACGGCCGGATCGACGAGATTGCCGCGATCGCGCAGGCGTATCGCGATCAGCTCGACGAGATGCTCTCGCGCGCGCGGGCGACGCTGACCTTTGCCGTCGCGCCGAACGATGCGGAGGTTGCGCGGGTGGTCGCGGGGCTCGAAGGAATCGCCGGCAAGAAAATAATTCCGACCGTCAAGGTCGATAAGGATTTGTTGGGCGGAGTGGTGGCCGAACTCGGCGGAAAAATTTACGACGGCAGCCTTGCGACGCGGCTCGCGCTTGCGCAGCAGCGGCTAGCCGGTCAAGTCTGAGCGGAAAACTCATTTATGGCGGACATTCGACCATCTGAAATCAGCGAGATTCTGAAGAACGAAATCAAAGGCTTCGAAGGCCAGATTTCAGTTCGCGAGACCGGCCGCGTGCTCTCCTGCGGCGACGGTATCGCGCGGATCTACGGACTCGACAACGCGGCCTCGGGCGAGCTGCTCGAATTCCCGCATCAGATCTATGGGATCGTCCTCAACCTCGAAGAGGACAACGTCAGCGCCGCGCTGTTCGGCGATCCGCAGGAGATTCGCGAAGGCGACGAGGTCAAACGCACCGGCCGAATCGCCGAAGTGCCGGTAGGCGACGCGCTGCTCGGCCGGGTCGTCAACGCGCTCGGCCAGCCGATCGACGACAAGGGGCCGATCAAGTCGTCCGAGACGCGGCGAATCGAGATCAAGGCGCCGGGAATCATCGCACGCGCGCCAGTCAAAGAGCCGATGCAGACCGGGATCAAGGCGATCGACTCGATGCTCTGTATCGGCCGCGGACAGCGCGAACTGATTATCGGCGACCGCCAGACCGGCAAAACCGCAATCGCGATCGACACGATCATCAATCAGCGCGGTCAAGGCGTGCAGTGCATCTACGTCGCGATCGGACAGAAGCGCTCGACGGTGGCGCAGGTGGTCGAGAAGCTCGCGAGCCACGGCGCGCTCGAGTACACGACGATCGTCGCGGCGACCGCCTCCGAGGCCGCGCCGCTGCAATTTATCGCGCCCTACACCGGATGCACGATGGGCGAGTACTTCCGCGATAACGGCAAACATGCGCTGCTGGTGTACGACGATCTGAGCAAGCACGCTCAGGCCTATCGCCAGCTCTCGCTGCTGCTGCGCCGTCCTCCCGGACGCGAGGCGTACCCCGGCGACGTGTTTTATCTTCATTCGCGGCTGCTCGAACGCGCCGCCAAGATGAGCAAGGAAAACGGCGGCGGCTCGCTGACCGCGCTGCCGATTATCGAAACCCAGGAAGGCGACGTCTCGGCCTATATTCCGACCAACGTCATCTCGATCACCGACGGACAGATCGTGCTCGACAAGGATCTGTTCAACTCGAACGTGCGCCCCGCCGTCAACGTCGGCATCTCGGTTTCGCGCGTGATGTTCTCGGCCGCGATCAAGGCGATGAAGCAGGTCGGCGGCACGCTCAAACTCGACCTTGCGCAGTATCGCGAGATGGCGGCGTTCGCGCAGTTCGGCTCCGACCTCGATCCCGCTTCGCAGCGGCTGCTCAATCGCGGCGCGCGGCTGACCGAGATGCTCAAGCAGAATCAGTACGATCCAATCACCGTGGACAAGGAAGTCCTGATCGTGTTCGCCGCGAACGAAGGCTATTTCGACGCGCTCGAGGTCGAGCAGATTCGCGCCTTCGAGCACGGGCTCTATGCGGATTTCGATTCGCGCCACGCCGATCTGCTGACCGAAATTCGCGATAAGAAAGAGATCAGCGACGCGCTGCGCGGCAAGCTCAAAGCCGCGCTCGACGAGTACCAGAAATCCTTCATTGCCGAGCACGCCAAGGATTCTCCGCCGTCTGCGACAGCCGCATAGGCGGATGAGCGCGGGCACATAGACGATGGCCTCACTAAAGGCAATCAGACGGCGGATCGCCTCGGTCAAAACGACCCAGCAGATCACGCGCGCGATGAAGCTGGTCGCCGCGTCCCGCTTGCGCCGCGCGCAGGACGCGCTCAACGCGGCGCGGCCCTACAGCCAGGCGCTGGCGCGCGTGGCGGATTCGCTGCTCACGTCGGAAGGGATCAATATCGCGCCGCCCGAGGGCGCGCGGAAGGCCGCGCTGATCGCGGTGATCGCGTCCGATCGCGGGCTGTGCGGCGGATACAACACCAATCTGCTGCGCGCCGCGGAAGAATCGCTCCGCGTGGCCGAACGCGAGGGACTCGCGGCCGGCTACTTTGCCGTAGGCAAAAAAGCGGTCGATCATTTCCGCCGCACCAAGGCGCCGATGAGCGCGCAGAGCCAGGATAATCTGCCCAAGCTTGCGACGATCGGCCTGGCGCGGAAAATCGCGGCGCGGATGCTTTCCGATTACCAGTCCGGAGCGATCACCGAGGCGGCGATCGTCTATACCCAGTTCAAATCCGCGATCTCGCTGCGGCCGGTATACGAGAAGCTGCTCCCGGTCGCGAAGCCGGAGAACAAGGATCCCAATGCTCAGCCGATCGACTACCTGGTCGAGCCGAGCCGCAGGGAGCTGGTACCGGTCGTGCTGCGCAGCTATCTCGAAGCAGCCGTGTTCAACGCGCTGTTGCAGGCCGAGGCGTCGGAGCAGGGTGCGCGGATGACCGCGATGGACAGTGCGACCAACAACGCAATCGAGATGATCGGCGCCTACACGCTGGAGATGAACCGCGCGCGCCAGGCGCAAATCACGCGCGAGCTGATGGATATCGTAGGCGGCGCCGAAGCGCTGCGCGGATAGCGGGAATCAGAATTTTACGGGGAAACCACGAACTATGAGTGACACAGCAAACGGCCGTATCAGCCAGATCCTCGGCAACGTCGTTGACGTTCAGTTTCCCGCCGGCGCGCTGCCGGAAATCTTCACCGCGCTGCGTGTGACCAACCCCTCGATCAGCGACAAGCCCGAGAACCTGGTGCTCGAAATCTCGCTGCATCTCGGTGAAAATTCCGTGCGCTGCATCGCGATGGACTCGACCGACGGCCTGGTGCGCGGGATGGACGTGAAGAATACCGGCCGCCCGATCTCGATTCCGGTCGGCCCCGGCACGCTCGGCCGCCTGATGAATGTGATCGGCGACTCGATCGACGAGGCGGGCCCGATCCAGGGCCTCAAGACGATGCCGATTCATCGCGACGCGCCGCCGTTCGCCGATCAGGGCACCGAGGTCGAGATTCTCGAGACCGGGATCAAGGTAATCGATCTGATCTGCCCGTACTCGCGCGGCGGAAAAATCGGATTGTTCGGCGGCGCCGGCGTCGGCAAGACCGTCACGATCCTCGAACTCATCAACAACGTCGCCAAGCAGCACGGCGGCGTGTCGGTGTTCGCTGGCGTGGGCGAACGCTCGCGCGAGGGCAACGACCTGTACGGCGAGCTCAAGGAATCCGGCGTGCTCGCGAAAACGGCGCTGGTCTACGGCCAGATGAACGAGTCGCCCGGCGCGCGCGCCCGCGTGGCGCTGACCGGAGTCACCGTCGCCGAATACTTCCGCGACGAGGAAGGCAAGGACGTAATCTTTTTTATCGACAATATCTTTCGCTTTGTGCAGGCGAACTCCGAGGTTTCAGCGCTGCTCGGCCGCATGCCGAGCGCGGTCGGCTATCAGCCAACTTTGGGCACCGATATGGGTGAGCTCGAAGAGCGCATCACGACCACCAAGAAGGGCTCGATCACCTCGGTGCAGGCGATCTACGTCCCCGCGGACGACTACACCGATCCCGCGCCGGCCACGACGTTCTCGCATCTCGACGCGGTCACGGCACTGGACCGCAAAATTTTCGAGAAGGGGATCTTCCCGGCGGTAGATCCGCTTGGCTCGACTTCACGAATTCTCGATCCGCAGGTCGTCGGCCAGGAGCACTACGACGTTGCGCGCGGAGTTCAGGCGATCCTGCAGCGCTACAAGGACCTGCAGGACATTATCGCGATCCTCGGGATGGAAGAGCTTTCAGCCGATGACAAGCTGGTGGTCGCGCGCGCGCGCCGCGTCGAACGCTTTCTGTCGCAGGCGATGTTCGTCGCCGAGCAGTTCACCAGCGTGCCGGGCAAGTACGTTAAGCGCGAGGAGACGGTGCGCGGATTCAAGGAAATCCTCGACGGCAAGTGCGACGATCTGCCCGAGCAGGCGTTCTACCTTGTCGGTACGATAGAAGACGCGCGCGAAAAGGCTGAGCGTCTCGCACGCGGCGAGGCGCGCTAGCGCATCAGCGGTAATCGGCGATGGCGACTACTTTTCGGCTACAGCTCGTGACTCCCACCGGCGTCGTGTTCGAAGGCGACGTCGAAGAGGTCACCGCGACCGGACCGCTCGGCCAGTTCGGCGTCCTCGCCGAGCATATCAACTTCATCACCTCGCTTCTGCCGGGCGCGCTCGAAATCAAGCGCGTCGGCGGCGCCACGGAAGTATGGGTGATTTCAGGCGGACTGGCCGAGGTCAAAGACGGCGCGATGACGGTACTGGCAAGCGGCGCCGAAGCCCCGGCCTCGATCGATCGCGCCGCAGCAGCTGCCGACGAGCAAGCCGCCGACCAGAAGATCGCCGCGATGAGCTTCTACGACCCCGAGTATCCCGCCGCCGAAGACGCCCTGATGCTAGCCCGCGCCCGCGCCGCTGCAGCAGGTTCCTCACCTCGCGCGGGTCACTAATCGTCGTTCTCCGCACGCCGGGCGGTATCGATTTTCGGTTGGGAATCGGTTTAAAAATCGGAAATCCCGCGGCCGCCGACAATCATGGCGCGAATCGTCATCCTGGGTTGCGCCGGCAGTGGAAAGACCACGTTGGCGCGGACGCTTGGCGAACGCACGGGCGCGCCCGTTATCTGTCTGGATGAAATTTGGCAGCCGCATCGGGATGAGAAGGACGTCCCCGCTTTCCGAGCCTTGATAAAGGAAGCGCACGCAGCTGATGCGTGGATCAGCGACGGTAATTTTGCACTGGCGACGTTTGATATCCGATTATCTCGCGCGACCATGGTGATTTGGCTCGAGCGCTCAAGACTCTCTTGTGCCTGGCGTGCAATCACGCGCGTGTTCAAACGCGGCGAGATTCATCGGATAGGCAAACTCCCAGAAGTTCTGGCGTTCATCTGGAAATTTGACCAGGTCAACCGCCCCATAATTGAGACGGCCAGAGTTTCTCACGGGCCGGATGTGCCCGTCCGCAGACTGACCACCAGCCGTGCCATAACGGCCTTTCTCGACGCTTACGGCAATGATACGGGTTAACGAACCACGATTGCCCAAAGGGTTATGACTATGGCCAACGCGGTCGCATCGCGGGTTCGTATTCACGGTGGATGCCTGTGCGGCGCGATTCGTTATCTGGCTACGGCTGCGCCGATTGAAGCACATTACTGCCATTGCCGAGTGTGCCGGCGCGCAGTCGGCAATGCATTAGCCATTTTCGCCGTGTTCCAAACTAAAGAGTTTCGATTCGTGACCGGCAAGCCGCGATATTACCGTTCCTCGCAGATCGCGCGGCGCGGTTTCTGCTCGCGATGCGGTACGCCAATCCTGTTTGAGCATCCTGGCGCCGCAACGGTCGGTATTGCGATCGGCACTTTGGATCATCCTGAGAGCGTGCAGCCCAAGATTCACTGGGGCTCGGAGTCCGAGCTTCCGTGGTTGAAAATCGCCGACGGTCTGCCGCATAAGCACACGCTGGACGATCCTGAGGTTGCCGAAAGATGGGCGCGCGTGAAAGCGAAAGCACGAAAGCCCCGCCGTCAAGCGCGCCTGGATATTCTCTGAATGCCTGTGCCGCATATAACGATTGTCATTAAACGCATCGCGTTATACAATGAGCCGTGATTCGATCGTTTGCCGATCGGAATACGGAGTTGCTATTTGGCCGCATCTCTGTGCTGAAGTACAAAGCCTTCGAGCAGGTGGCGCGCCGCAAACTCCGGCAGTTGAACGCAGCGACAGAGTTGCGCGATCTGTCGACGCCGCCCGGCAACCGGCTCGAAGCACTACGCGGAAATCGGAGTGGTCAATACAGCATTCGAATTAATGAGCAGTGGCGAATCTGCTTCCGATGGACCGGCAGAGACGCGGAAGAAGTTGAAATCGTAGACTATCACTGAAGGACATCCATATGAGTACACGTTCAAAGCGGCTGAAGCCGATTCATCCTGGAGAGATTCTCCAGCAGGATTTTCTTCTGCCGCTGAATCTGAGCATGAACCGGCTCGCGATGGATTTGCATGTCCCAGTGACCAGAGTCGCCGAGATCGTTCACGGCCGGCGC
Organism: uncultured delta proteobacterium; assembly: GCA_963801665.1. Lineage (GTDB taxonomy): Bacteria > Desulfobacterota > Binatia > Binatales > Binataceae > JBARDN01. Next base: position 1,020,928 of record CAWDFL010000001.1, read on the forward strand.
GCAATCACCGCTGACACTGCGCTGCGCTTGTCCCGCTACTTCAATACCTCAGCGCACTTCTGGCTCAATCTTCAAAAAGATTATGAACTGGAAGTAGCCGAAGATGCGGTCCAAGCGCTGATAGATCGCCAGGTTCGTCCTCTGGCGGAGATTGTCTCAGTGCGCTGACGAGCCAGGCAGCTATCTGTGCAGAGCTTCCAGTCGCTCGAAGAAGTCGGGGAAGGTTTTAGCGACGCAGCCCGGGTTGCGGATGCGGAGGCCCCCGAGTTTTAGTCCTGCGATCGCGAAGCTCATCGCGATGCGATGGTCGTCGTAGGTTTCGATCGATGCGGGCGTCAGCTTTGCCGGAGTGATCGCGAGTCCGTCCTCGGACTCTTCTACCCCGGCGCCGATTCGGCGTAGCTCCGTGGCGAGCGCGCGAATCCGGTCGCTTTCGTGATGGCGGATGAACGCGACGCCGCGGATGCGCGTGGGCGACGAGGCGAACGGCGCGAGCGCAGCGAGCGTCGCAACCATGTCCGGCATCGAGTTCATCGCGACATCTATTCCCGCGAGCGCGCCGGTGCCGGTTATCGTGACGCCGTCGTTGCCCCACGCGACTCGGGCCCCCATCCGCTCGAGCACCTCGAGAAATGCGATATCGCCCTGCACCGAATCGCGCGAAAGCCGTTCGAGCGTGACGCTGCCGCCGCACAGCGCCGCCGCCGCCGCGAAGTAACTTGCGGCCGACGCGTCGGGCTCGACGACAAATCGCTGCGCGCGATACGACTGCCCGCCCGGGACCCTGATCGTGTTGCCCTCGGAAGAGCTGCGCGCGCCCCACGATTCCATCAGGGCGAGAGTCATCGCGATAAACGGCCGCGCCGCGTCGCCCTGCACAGTGAGGACAAGCCCGCGCGGCCACAGCGCGGCCGGCATCAGCATCGCGGAGACAAACTGCGACGAATCGCGCGCATCGATCGAGGTCTCGCCCCCTGCGAACACTCCGCGCGTTGTATCGACTATAACTGGTGGACAGCGGTTGTCGCGCTCGCTATAGACCGTCGCGCCCAGCCGCTGCATCGCCTGCCCGAGAGGCGCAATCGGCCGTTGGCGCATCCGAGGATTCCCGTCGATCCGGTAGCGTCCGTGCCCCAAGGTCAGAAATGGGATCAGGAAACGCATCGCCGTGCCCGCGCCACCGACGAACAGGTCGGCGCCGCTCGACGCGATCACGCCGCGCTGGCCGTCGATCGTGATGCGCCGGATTTTGGGTTCGATTTCCACCGCGAAGCCAAGCGTGCGCAGAGCGTCAGCCATGTAGCGCGTATCGTCACTCAAAAGCGCGGCGTCGATAACCGACCGCCCCGCAGCCATCGCCGCCAGCAGCATCGCGCGGTTGGTGATGCTCTTTGAGCCAGGAAGTTCAATCCGCGCCGCGAGCGGTCCGGCCAGCGGCGCTATTTCGATTTCGTCCGATTCCATCGCTGTGATGCGTTCGCGCGGGGCCGCATCTGGCACGAGCTTATCCGCCGCAGCCAATCCCGCTCAAGTGCGGTGCGGCGCGAGGGTAGTGGTTGATTGGGCATGCGCAAGGTGATTTAACAATTTGTAGGATTATAGATGCATTTGGAAGAATCGTCGAGGCATGGGAGGTAATCCGATGAAGCGGCATCTGTACGCGCTGATAGCGACGGTGGGAGTGACGGCGATTATCGTCGCCGCGATGGTTACCGGGGCGATCGCGCAGACCATGGGCGAATACGGCGCGGCCACCGCCAGCGCCGGCACCAGTACCGAGGCCACCAGCCAGGGACCGCTGGATTCGCAAATCCCCGAAACCGTGTGGGCCGGAGCGACACAGTTTCCGCAGGACAATCAGCTTTCCGACCAATCCAGCTTTCCGGACACGGACCGCTTCAGTTCCAACTCTGCTCTCGATAGCGGCGCGAGCGATCGCTTCAGCTCGGCGGATCAGTTTTCCCAAACCAGTGCGCTGGATTCGACCCAGGATCGCTTCGACACCACCGACCGCTGGAGTCAGGATAGCTGGGGCAAGTAACTCAATTGATCTGGTAGACTACCGGTCCGGAACGGTAATCTTACCGTCGATAATGTCCTGATTCGCCTGCCTGGCTTTCGCCATCACGGCGGGAGGAATTTTCCGGCCAGTCGCGGGTTATAGACTACTTCCACCATCCCGTCTTTCATTCCGTATTCGATCATCCCGGGCTTGAACTTGTCCTGTTTGATCTCGGTAGCGACGCGCAGAAAAGCTTTCGGAATATGCGTCAGCGCGCTTGCGAGCACGTTATCGGGCGCGACACCGTTTTGATCGCGATTAACCCCGAACGCGTAAATGTGCGATTGCACGGCGGCCTGGAATACGCCCAATCCAGCGGCGTCGGCGTTATGAATCAGAAAATCCGCTCCTTGGCTTACCTGCGCGAGCGCCGCCTCCTTGGCCGCGCCAACGTCGTCGAAACTGCCGGTATAGCTGACCAGCACGCGGCCGTCCGGACGTGTAGTCATGAAGCCCAGGCGAAACCCTTCAAACGTAACGCCGATTGAAGGAATCTTGATTCCCCCGATCGCGCCGACCACGCCCGATTTTGTCATCCCGCCCGCGATCACACCCTCGACGTACGCGCCTTCCTCGATTCGAAATGTGATCGAAGCGACATTGGACGATGACGCACTGCCCGAGGTCACGATGAACCAGGTCTTCGGGAACAGCTTCGCCACTTTTAGCGCGGTGTCGGTGTACTCGAAGCCGTGGGCGAAGATGATCGTGAAGCCGCGCTGCGCGAAGTCGCGGAAAGCGTCCTCGAAATCCGCCGGCGATTGGGTTTGCACCATCGCGGTTTCGGCACCGAGCTCTCGCTTGACCAACTGCAGGCCGTCGAACGCCGCCGCGTTCCATCCCGCGTCGCTGACCGGACCGGGAGTCAGCAGCGCAACTTTGAACGAGTTTTGTGAGGATGGACCTGCAGTATTGCCCTTGCCGCCGCCGCATCCGGTCAGGAGCGCCGCGAGCAGCAGTAGCGCAGCGCAGGCAGTGGTCGCGCCGATCGCCAAGTGCTCGATCCTCCTGTGTTGTTGCATCCTTGCCACAATTTACCTCCGCCACGCATGCGGCATCCGTTGACTATCAGAGCCGGTGTCTGTAATCGATATTAGGATACCGGTCAGTCTAAGCCGGTATGGGGATCGGGCGCTCGATACGAGGCGTCAGGAGGAATCGCGTTGCGCGTGAGGGCGGGGATTGGCCGCACATTAGCGGCGCTTGCAGGCGCAATCGGGATCGCAATCGCGGTCGGCCTCTCAACGTCCGGAATCTCTGCCGCTGACGCCTCGGTACCGTTCCCACAGCCTCCAGGAATCCAAACCAATGTTAATTTCTGGGTCGACGTGTTCACCAGCTACTCGGTGCGTGATTTCGTTATTCTCGATCGTGACAACGTCTCGCGCGTCTACCAGATTTTCCATCTTCCTGGCATAGGCCAGCCCACGCGCGACGATATTGATTGGGCCAACGCGTATCTGAAGTCCAAATACGGTGACATCCTCTCACGTCTCGCGTCGGGTAGCGCGCCGGAAACCTCGGAGGAACGCCGCGTTGCCGCGCTCTTCAAAGGCGAGGGTCCAGGTGCGTATGCGCTTGCGGCGCAAAATTTGCGCGTGCAAGAGGGACTGCGAGAGCAGTTCCGCGCGGGCTTGCTCCGGAGCAGGTACTATCGGCCGACGATGGAGCGGATTTTCAGCGAGGCGGGATTGCCACCCGAGCTCGTGACGCTGGCGCAGGTCGAGTCGGGCTTCGAGACGCACGCGCATTCGAGCGCCGGCGCTTGTGGAATCTGGCAGTTCACGCGTTCTACCGGCAAGAAATATCTGCACATCACGCGCTATCACGACGATCGCCTGAATCCGATCCGCTCGACCGAAGCCGCGGCCAAGCTCCTGCGTTACAACTACGACATGCTGGGCAACTGGCCGCTTGCGATCACGGCATACAACTACGGTACTGGAGGCACCGCGCGCGCGGCCGAGGTTTACGGTGGCGATTATTCCAAGATGGTCGCGGGATATAGCGGTCCGCATTTTGGCTTCGCGGTGAAAAACTACTACGCGGAATTCCTGGCCGCGTTGCAGGTGCATCGACACGAGGACACCTACTTTCCGGGAATCGAAACCGCAAAGGCCTACATTGCTCAAACCCGCAACTACACGATTCGCAAGGGCGATACCCCCTCAAGAATCGGAGAGATGTACGGCGTCTCACCGCGAGCCCTGATGGCGGCCAATGGGTTCTCGAGTCCGCGCGAGCTGCGCATCGGCTCCGAGATCGTGATTCCCGATTCCGATGACGATTCTGGCGACGACGCGTCGAGCTCCGCTCCTGCGACCCACAGCACCCACAAACGAAGCCACGTGCGCCACTTCAAGCACGTGCGCGGCCACAGCACGAGACACGTCAGCGTGAGCTAGCGATTCGTTCGGGTCAGCCCGCCGCGCGTTCGGCCGCCTCGGCGACCTTGGTGCGCGGGCTTATCGCGCGGTAACTTTTTCGTCCACGAAGATTGTTCAGGTAGCGCTCGACCCGAGGAAACGCGTCGAGTTTCATCGCGTCCACTTCGAGCACCATCGCCAGCGCCATCAGCGGCGCGTCGGCCAGCGAAAACTCGCCGCAGATATATCCGCCTGCGCCTGCCCGTTCGAGCAACTTTTCGAAATGCGGCAGATCGCGCGAGCGCAGGAGCTCGCGCCCCTTTTCCATCTGCTCGGCGTTGCGTTTGGCCGGCTCGCTCCAGTACGGCATCCAAATGAGAGGCAGGCTGCCGATTAGAATCGCCTCGTCGGCGAAATTCTCGGCCTCGCGCACGCGCATCCGCGCGATCGGATCGGCAGGCATCAGGCGCGGCGACGGGTAGCGCTCCTCCAGGTACTCGTTGATCACGGTCGAATCGAAAATCAACAGCTCGCCGTCTTCGAGATACGGCACCTTGCCCAGCGGATGCTTCGCAAGCATCTCGGGCGGCTTCTTCCAGAGATTCCCCGGCGGCAGATTTTCGATACGGTAGGCGAGCGACTTCTCCTCGAGAATCGCCTTGGTCTTGGAAGCGTGGGTCGAGCGCAAGGTGCCCCACGGATAGTCGCGTTCGGTGGTGTATAGAACGATCATCGCCGCAAAATCCTCCCTGGAAAGTTCCGGACGAGCTTCGCGATCAAACTAGCATCGCAGGGCCGCGGCGCGCCAAGCGAGATTGGCGCCGCGCAAACCTCCATCGCGTCTGTTATCGTTTCAATGCGATGAAACCGAAGCGCCGATTGCGCCCTGAACTGACCGGCCTTGGCGACACTCTCGCCAGCCGGCTCGGTGACCCGCGTATCGCCGTCCGTGCATCCGCGATAGTGGCCGAGCGAGCGCCCGACGAGCGATTGGCGCTTGCGTTTTTGCTGCAGTTCGCCGAGCATTCGCGCGACGAGCTGGCACAGGCGCTGCGCGACGAAGCGCTCGCCGGCGATTTGATCTTTTGCCTGGGGTCTTCGGAGCTGGTCGCGACCGAGCTCGGAATCGCGGGTCCCGGATGGCTTGAGATTTTCTCCCGAGCGCGCGTCGCTACCGCAGATTCGATTCGCGCCGCCGAAGCGCCCGCCACGATAGAATCCGCGACGCGCCAGGACGCGGCCGTGGGCCTCGCCCGTATCAAGCGGCGTCGCTTCCTTGACCTCGCGATCGCGGACCTTCTGCGCCGCATTACCGTCTCGGACACCGCGCTCCTGATGTCGGAGCTGGCCGACGATTGTATCGAAATGGCGTACGCCGCGGCCCGGCGCCTGATGGGTTTGCGCGCGGCTGAGGCCGGAGGATTCTGCGTCGTCGCACTCGGAAAGCTCGGTGCTCGCGAGCTCAATTTAAGCTCCGACATTGACTTGGTCTATTTAAGCGACGCCGCCGACCCTCAGGCAGCGACGGTCGCCGCGACGCGGATGGGCGAGATGATCACCGAGATTCTGGCGGGCGGATCGTTTCGGGTTGATCTGCGCCTGCGCCCCGGCGGGCGCAACTCCTCGCTGGTCGTGCCTGTCGAGGCGGCGCTCGGATTCTATCAGAGCCTCGGCCAGACCTGGGAGCGCGCGGCGCTGCTGCGTGCGCGAGCGGTCGCGGGCGACACGCAAATGGGAGCGCGCCTTCTGGCCGAGCTCGAAAACTTCATCTATCGACGCTATCTCGATTTCGACACTCTGGGACAACTGCGCGCGATGAAGCATCAGATCGAGGCGGAGCTGCGCTCGGCCGCGATGGTCGAGCGCAACGTCAAGCTCGGGCGCGGCGGAATTCGCGAGCTCGAATTCGTGGTGCAATCGCTGACGCTGATTTATGGCGGACGCGACCCGCGCATCAGAACCGCGCGTACCACGCTCGCGCTGGAACGGCTCGCGGAGTTCGGGTACCTGCCCGCGCAGCGCGCGCGCAAGCTTGCCGACGCGTACCTGTTCCTGCGCGACGTCGAGCACAAACTCCAAATCGTAGCCGGCCGCCAGACCCATACACTTCCTTCCGAGAGTCTCGAGCTACGAGCGCTCGCCGCGCGGCTTGGCTTTGGCAAGAGCGCCGCCGACGCCGATAGATTCCTGCGCCGGCTCGCGCGATGCCGCGAGCTGGTTGCCGCGCAGTTCCGCGATACTCTTGCCAGCGGGGACGACGACGCTCCGCACGCGGTGAGCGCCGCCGCGGAGGCGGCGTGGTCCGCGGCGCTCGACCCCGCGCAGTCGGCAAAGTATCTCGAAGCGCTGGGTTGCGCCGAGCCCGAAGCAAGCGCGCGCCATCTGGAACTGCTTGCGCGCGGCCCCGGACATCTTTCGGTCACGCCGCGGCGGCGCGAGCTAATCGAGAGTATCGGGCCGACGCTGCTCGATGAGATGAGCAAGCTTGCCGACCCGGACCTCGCGATCATGAATCTTGCGGATTTTATCGCGGCGGTTGGCGCGCGAACCTCGTTCCTTGCGCTGCTCGGGCAGCATCCGGCGACCCGGCGAGTGCTGCTAAGCCTGTTTGCTTCGAGCCGCTATCTCTCGACGGTTTTTATTCGGCACCCAGACATGCTCGACACTCTGGTCCGATCCGATCTGGCGCGGCGGCGGCGTGAGCTGCCGGACTTGCGCCAGGAGGTTTCCGGGATCGTCGCGGCAAACGCCGATTTCGAGAGCAAGCTCGACGCGCTGCGCGCCTTCCGCCATCAGGAATTTCTGCGTATCGCGATCGCCGATCTCGCCGGCGACCTCGAGGTCGCGGAAGTGGAAACCGAGCTCACCAATCTCGCCGAGGCTGTCCTTGGCGCCGCGCTCGAAATCGCGCGCGGCGACGTTGCAGCGCGTCATCCGATCCCGGCCGCGCTCAGATTGGTGATCCTCGCGATGGGCAGGCTTGGCGCCCGCGAGATGTCGTACAACTCGGACCTGGACCTGATCTTTGTGTACGACGACGCGGGCGATGAAAGCGGGAGCGGGCGAATGGCGGCCTCTCGAATCGCGCAGCGCTTGATCGCGACGCTCGAGTCGCGCACGCGCGAGGGCTATGCCTACAAGCTTGACCTGCGCCTGCGTCCTTCCGGCAATCAGGGTCCTTTGGTCACATCGATCGAAGGCTTTCGCGAATACCATCGCCAGAGCAGCGCGGTGTGGGAACGTCAGGCTCTCGTGCGCGGGCGTGTGGTCGCCGGTGGCGCCGGACTCGCAGATGAAGTTGAAGCCGCGAGGCGCGAATTCGTTTACAGCAGCCCGATCACCCGCGAAGAGGTCGCGGAGATCGCCGCGATGCGCGCGCGGATGGAGCTCGAAATCGGCGCCGAGGACAAGAGCCGTATCAACCTCAAGCAGGGGCACGGCGGTCTGGTCGATGTCGAGTTCCTGGCGCAGATGATGTCGCTGCGCCACGCGCATCAATATCCGGCGCTTGCGCTCAGGAATACTCGCGCGCTTATCGCGGCGCTCGCGGATGCCTGCCTTATGGCGATCAGCGACGCGGTGCATCTAACGGAAGACTTCGGCTTTCTTACCCGGCTCGAAAACCGGCTCCGGATCGAGAGCGACCAACCCGCGTGGGCGGTCCCGACCGATCCGGCAGCGCTGTTGCCGCTGGCGCGCCGGATGGGATTTCGCGGCGCGCATGGACCGGAGCGGATGCTGGCGCAGCTACTTCCGCGCCGCGACCGAATCCGCATGCTCTTCGACCGTTACTTCGCCGCCGAACTCGCCCGGCAGGGGTAGCTCCGCGGGGCGCAATTGCATCGGCCACAAAGACACGCATACAACGCGGCCAGGTCGAAGCAGGCGCGGCGGCGGTGTAGTCTCGACTCCTCGATGGGAAAGATCACGCTGATAACCGGTGGAGCGCGCAGCGGAAAGAGCGCGCACGCGCTTGAGCTCGCGGATCGCGACGGCGGCGCGACGCGCTTTTTCGTTGCGACCGCGGAGGCGCTCGACAACGAGATGAGGGCGCGCATCGAGCGCCACCGCGCCGATCGCGCGGACGATTTCACCACGGTCGAAGAACCAATCAATCTTGCCAGCACGCTTGAGAAGCTCGGCGCTTGCGCGGACCTGGTCGTGCTCGATTGTTTGACGCTTTGGGTGTCCAACCTGATGCGCGTGTATTCCGCCGAGAGCGAAGAGTCGTTCGTCGCCGACGCGGACGCGCTGGCGCGGGTGATGCTCGCGGCGCCATTTGCCACGATCGTCATTACCGACGAGGTTGGTTCCGCGATCGTGCCGGACAATCCGGTCGCGCGCCGCTTTCGGGATCTACTCGGATGGACCAATCAAACGATCGCGAAGGCGGCAACCGAAGTGATCTTGATGGTCGCCGGATATCCTGTGCGGGTAAAGTAACGCTCAGCGCGCGAAGATGATCAGCACCGCAATCTCGACGATCTCGCCACACGCGCCGATCAGGTCGCCTGTCACTCCCCCAAGCCATCGGCGGTAAAATGCACGCATCGCGAATGCGATCACGATCGTAATGGCGATCGCGCAGAGGATTGTCCACGACACGAGCGGAAGCATCGCGGCCACAACCGTCAGGCTGGCGATCATGAGATTGCGCCGCTCGGATTCGCCGCCGAGCAGCGCGCTGCCCGCGCCCTCCGCGCGCAGATAGGGAATTCGGTCCGCGACCGCGACCATCGCCCAGCGTGCCAGTCCGACTGCGGCAAAAATCGCGGTGTAACGGCGCGCTCCGTAGAGCGTCGCGAGGGCGACAACCTTGAGCGCGAGCGCGAAAAAAATCGCCGCCGCGCCGAAGCTGCCGATCCGGCTATCGCGCAGAATCGCGAGCGCCCGATCGCTATCGCGGCCCGCGCCGAGGGCGTCCGCCGTATCAGCGAGTCCGTCCAGATGCAGCGCGCCGGTGACGACCGTCAGCGAGAGCACGATCAGGATCGAGCGAATCGTCAGATCGAAAAATCGCGCGAGAATAAAATCTTCGAGCGAAAGCGCGACCGCGATCGCGAACCCGACCAGCGGGAACCATCCGAGGGACGCCGCTACCGATTCATCGTCGATCCGGCCGCGCGGAAGAATCGGAACGATAGTCAGGAAGCTCGCCGCGACGCGCAACTCGGCAATAACCCCGCGCGTAGGCGTGTCGAGCGGTCCGGTCTCTGGCGCGGCGCTCATCGCGGTTACGGCAGCTTGCCCGAAACGCCGGCCGACTCGAACGTCGCCATCGAGTGAAACATCGCGAGCGCAGACTCGATCACGTTCATCGCGAGCGCCGCGCCCGTCCCCTCACCCAAGCGCATCTCGAGGTCGAGAAGCGGCTGCACGCGCATCCGTTCGAGCGCTTTCGAATGGCCGCCCTCGGCCGAGCGATGGGCGAAAAACAGGTAGTCGAGCAGGCCCGGACGGATTCGCTCGGCTGCTGCCGCCGCCGCGGTCGCGATAAATCCGTCAACCACGACCGGAACGCGCAGCGCTGCCCCGGCGATGCATACTCCGGCCATCGCGGCGATCTCGAATCCGCCAAGCGACGCCAGAATCGCTTCGCCGCCAGTCAGCGCATCGCGATGAAGCGCGAGCGCGCGTTCGAGCACGCCGATCTTGCGGCGCACGCCCGCGTCGTCGAGTCCGGTTCCGCGCCCCGCAAGCTCCGTGGGCGCGAGGCCCGTCGTGGCGCACAGGATTGCGGCGGCTGAGGTGCTGTTGGCGATACCCATTTCGCCGATTCCGATAAGCGTCCCACCCGACGCGGCAATCTGCCGCGCGATCTCGATGCCCGCCTCGATAGCGCGACGCACCTCTTGCGCGCTCATCGCCGGACCGTGCGAGAAATTCGCAGTGCCCGCGCCGATTCGCCGATAGATGACGCCGGCAAGCGGCGCCGCAGTGGTATCGATCTTCACGCCGACATCGACGACGACAAGCTGGTAGCCGAAGCGCCGCGCGAGCACGCTAATCGCGGCGCCGCCGCCGGCGATATTGCGCAACATCTCGAGCGTGACGGCTTGCGGAAAGGCACTGACGCCCTCTTCGGCGATACCATGATCCGCGACGAATACCGCGAGCGCGCCGCCTGCCATCCGCGCCGACCCATCGCCGCGAATAGCCGCGTAGCGCTGCACGATATCCTCAAGGCCTCCGAGGCTGCCGGGAGGTTTGGTCAGCGAATCGAGTCGCGTCCTGGCGGCGCGCGCGGCGGCTTCGTCGAGCGGGGCGATCGCGGCGATGGTTTCTTCGAGCAGGGTCATCGGAAGTTCGCGGCTATCGCATCACGCAGTCGCGTGCGTATCAACCTGCGGTCCTTGCGGCTGGCCACCGCGTCGCGGCGCCGATCAGGCGCTCATTGTCGGCGCGCAACCGGATTCCGATCCGGTAGAGTCCCGCGCCAGCACCCGGCATCGCGGCCAGATCGCGGATCGCGATCCCGTCGTTCAGCATATGCGCAGCGAAAGCTCCGGGAGCAGGCTCTTGCGAGATTCGCAGCATCAGGAAATTGGCGGCCGAAGGAAAAACATGAATTCCGTCGATCGCGCCGAGAGTGCACACGAGGAATTCCCGCTCGGCCGCGATCACCTGGCGTGTGTGTGCGAGGTATTCATGCGCCTTCGCGATACACGCGAGCCCGACCGCTTCTGCGGCCACGTTCACCGACCACGGCTCGATCGAAGCCGCTAGATTCGCGATCACCGCTGGCGCCGCGACGACACATCCCAGGCGCAGGCCCGGAATCGCGAACGATTTGGTGAGCGAGCGCAGCACGAATAGGCCCGGGCGCGAGGCGGCGAGCTGCGCCGCCGATTCCGCGTCCGTGAAATCGATGAACGCCTCGTCGAGGACGCAGAGCGCGCCGCGGCTCGCGCAGCGATCGGCGATCTCGCGCGCGGTGCCAGCCGATAGAATCGATCCGGTTGGGCTATTCGGTCGCCCAATAAAAATCGCGCGCGCACCGGCAGAGAGCGCGGTCTGGATATCGGTGAGGTCGAACGCGTAGCCGCGATCTGGATCGAGATGGATCGGCGCGGCGGAAACGCCAGCTAGCGCGAGGGCGTTGGCGAATTCGCTGAAGGTCGGAATCGCGATCGCGGCGCGCGCTACGCCGAGCGTACGCGCCAGCAGATGAATCAACTGCGTCGTGCCGTTGCCGGCCAGAACATTGGCGGGCTCGACGCCGAGCCACTCCGCGAGCGAGCGCTCGAGCCGCTCGCTTCGCGCCGGAGGATACCCGCCGATCCGCGCGGCCGCGCCATGATACGCGGCGATCGCCTCAGCCGGCGGCCCCAGAGGGTTGATGCTCGCGCTGAAGTCAAGCGTTCCTGCGGAAGGATTACCGCCGTGGTGCCGGTCGATGGGGATAGTGTTCATACGAAGAAAGCTTTGCACAACCTATCGGGAAAGTGCGCAAGTGCCGAGAGCGAGATTCCTCTCGATTTCTGCCGTTCGACGCGTCATACATGACGAGATCCCATTGCCTGCTCGCGCTCGGAAGACCGGCGAGACGCCGGTCCTACTGACAGGACCATTATTCAGTAGGGCCGCCGTCCCGGCGGCCTCTTCACAACATCCGGATAATGGATCGCGCCATTGCAAGCCCCACGAATCCGACCAGCGTTGCGATACGAAGCACGTTCCGTGCGGTGCCGATATCTGCGACGCTCGCCTCGCGTCCGGATTTTCCGAGAATCGCGCGCTGCTCGACTTCGCCGCCATAGATCGCGGCGCCACCGAGCTTCACGCCCAGCGCTCCGGCCATCGCAGACTCGGGATAGCCGGCATTGGGGCTCGCGTGCGAGCGCGCGTCGGCAATGACCGTGGCGGCGGCTTGGTGCGCGCGGCCGGCGATTAACTGCGCGGCGATCGTAATACAGATCGCGGTCAGACGCGCCGGAATCCAGTTGGCGATATCGTCGAGGCGCGCGGCGAACCGGCCGAAATACAGGTAGCGCTCGTCGCGGTATCCGATCATCGAATCGAGCGTGTTGATCGCCTTGTAGGCGATCGCGGCCACGGGGCCGCCCGCGAACAGATATAGAAGCGGCGCAATCACGCCGTCGCTCGCGTTCTCCGCTACCGACTCGATGCATGCCTGCGCCATCCCGGTGCGATCCAGAGCGTCAGGGTCGCGCCCTGCCAATGCGGGGATCGCGCGACGGGCAGCGGCCTCATCGCCAGCGGCCAGCGCGTCTTCTACCGCACCGGCAGCCTGATCGAGGCCGCGTAGCGCAACCGTCGTCCACGCGATCACAATTGCCGCGAGCGCGCCGGTCAGCGGATGAATCCAGTCCGCGAGTGCGACAATCGCCCATACCGCGACTACCGAAACTCCAACGACGCAGGCCGTGAGGATCGCACCGTGCACGAGGTCGCGCCGCGGATCGCCGGTGCGGAGGAGATGTTCGCCTCGCTCGATAAGCATCCCGATCGCGCGCACCGGATGCGGCAACCATCGCGGATCGCCGAGCACGAGGTCAAGCGCGAGCGCCGCGGCCAGCATCGGAATCGAAAGATGGAATGCGCAGCTCACGACCGGCTGCGCGCGAGCGCGCGGGCGCAGCTTTTGAGCGCGGCGCGCGCGATCAGCTCGCCCAAAAGCGTATGCTTGCCGCACCACGGATGCGCGCGCGGGCCGGCGGGCGACGCGATCACGATACAGTCGGTGCCGGTTCCGGTCGCGGGCAGTCCCGAGCGCGTGCTGATGATTCCGGCCTGCTGGACCGCGAGGACGCGCGCCTCGGTCGCGATCTGGATCGCCTCGGCCAGTGCGGCGTCGCGCAGCGGCTCGCTTATCGCGACGATCAGGTTGATCGTGCCGGGCCGCGTATCGGCAACCGTCGCGCGATCGCCCGCGCGCAGCGCATTGGAGCATCCCGCGGTGCACCACGCGGCGACCGCGAGCGCGCCCCGCCGCGCACATACATAGGCAGTGTTGCCGACCTTCGCTCCGGTCATCATTGATACCGCGGCGCCCGCTCCCGGCTCGAGTGCGCGGATCCATCGGCGGAGAGAAACGCGCGGAGCCTCGGTCGCGCGGCGATCAGATTTTTCAACCTGGTGATTGCTGATGAGCCGGGTGCGCGCGTAGCCGCCGCCGAGCGGAGCCCATCCGAGAGTGCGATAGGGCGCGGGGAACCGCACGATCAAAGTGCGCGCCGTGATTCGCCATCGCCACGGAACGGGTCGATTCAAGCGCGGCTATCGCTCCGCGGGCACTTCGTCAGGCAGGATCCCGCTCCAGATCTTGGGGTTCTCGATCTCGCGCGCCAGCGGGTCTGATCGGTCAGCCGTTCCCGTCCATGAATCAAGGTGAATCAATTCGCGCGGCGGCAGCCGCTCGGCCCATCCCGCGGTCGCGAGCAGAGGGCGCAGCGGAAAATCCTTCACGTAGCCGACGCACAGGTAAGCCAGAGGAATCACGCTCTGCGGGATCGCGAAAATTTCCGCCAACGCGTCGTTGCGTAGAATACTGACCCATCCGACCCCCAGTCCCTCGGCGCGCGCTGCGAGCCAGATATTCTCGACCGCGAGGCAGGCGGAATAGATCTCGACCTCGCGGATACTGACCTTGCCGAGCACGCTCTTGCCGAAACGTCCGGGGGTGCAGGTGACGAGCAGGTTGATCGGAGCGTCGAGAATGCCTTCGAGCTTTAGTGAGAGGAACTTCTCTCGGCGCGCGCCCGAGAACTTGGCGGCGTTCTTGGCGCGTTCGGCCTCGAAGACCTGCTTCACCTTCTCGCGGCGATGGCGGTCGCGGATCACGATAAAATCCCACGGCTGCGTGAAGCCGACGCTCGCCGCGTGATGCGCCGCGATCAGCACTCGCGCGAGGGTCGCATCGGGAATCGGGCCCGGCAGGAACTCGCGGATATCGCGGCGATGGAAAATCGCCTCGTACAATCCCCGCTTCAGATCGATCGGGAACTCGTGCGTGCGCACGCGTCGCGCGGCCGCGTCGCCGGCGCAAACCGCGCCTGGGTTTGACCGCCGATAGCGCGAGCGCCGAAGCGGATGGCGAAGACGATCGCGCCGGACGCTTGCGGGTCGCGCCCGGCATCAGGCGGCCGCCGCTTTTTTCGCGGCATTGAGCGCGGAGTCGTAGTCGGGATGGTTGGCGACTTCCTTCACGTACTCGACGTGAGTGACATTGTCGTTCTTGTCCAGCACGAACACCGCCCGCGCGAGCAGATGCAGCTCCTTTATGAGCGCGCCATATTTTTCCCCGAACTCGGCCGCCCGGTAGTCACTGAGCATCGTGATCTTGTCGACGCCGGCCGCACCGCACCATCGCGCCTGCGCGAACGGCAGGTCCATCGAGATGGTCAGGATTTGCACATCGCCAGGAAGCTTCGAGGCTTCCTCGTTGAAGCGCCGGGTCTCGGCGTCGCACACGGGAGTATCGACCGAGGGCACAGCGCTGATGATCTTGACCTTGCCCTTGAACTGATCGAGCGACGCGGGCGCGAGGCCCTTGCCGACCGAGGCAAAGGCGGGAGCCTTTTGCCCAACTTTGATTTCGGGGCCGACCAGGGTCATCGGATTACCGCGCATCGTGACGGCGCCTTTGCGTTCTTCAGCCATTGAAGATGAGTCTCCTTGATTAAGATCTTGACGGAAATCTACGCGCAGGAATTCTCGCGCCGAAATAAGAATCGGCGCAGATCCCTGACTCTAGCCGCTCACGCGCGGGCCGTAAACCCGCCCGGCCTCTCGGGGAAGTCATTCCTCGCGCGCGTGGCCCCCGCACGCGGGAATTATGATCGTGGGCGCGTTCCGCTACCCGGTCGCACTACAGCTTGCGGATGGCGATTCCAACCAGGCCGCCGATCACGAGCGCTGCGTTTACCAGGAACGTGAGGCCCGCACCGGCCGCGCGTCTCTCGGGCGCTTTGATATATCCCGCCGCGTAGATAATTCGGGCGACGATGAAAATCAATCCGAGCGCGATCGCGACCGGCCGGTTCAGGTAAGTGGCAAACAGCCACAGCGCCGGAATGAATACGATCAACGCCTCGAGCGTGTTCTGATGCACTCGGAAGTAGCGCTCGAAGACCGGATCGCCGGTAGTGGCCGGCGCCGGAACGTTGTATGTACCCCGCGCACGTGCAACCAGGGCGCCGAGGATAAAATACTCGAGCAACGCAAGCCCCATCACTGCCGCAACACCACTCATCATCCGCACCTCCTACCCTCGATCTTTCAGTCGTTCACCCGCGATTTTTCTTCCACGTCGCCACGCGCTCGGCCTCGATCCGGTCGGCGTCCTCGCGTGGCGGCCGCTCGGGCATCCATCCTTTGGTGTAGTCGACTGTCTCCCACTCGCGATCGTTCGGATCCCAGACATAGGGCAGCTCGACAATCGTGCCGGGTCGGTCGATCGTCTCGAATGCGCGCATCGCGTCGCCGACGATCCGGCGTTGCAGTTCGGGATCGTTTGGCTTGCCGGTCTGATGCCCCAGCGGGAAATTCAGGAATACCGCGCGCGGCGGTTTCACGGCTTGCGTAATATCGAGCGCCGAGGTCATCGATAGAGTCGGAATTCCGCTTTCCTCGGCCGCGCGGGCAATCAGTCCGACGGACTGATGGCATACGGGTCATGCGGGCACCAAAAAGAAAGCGTCTGCGTGCGCGCGGCGGAGTTCATCGACGATCCGCGGCGCGAGCTCATCGCGCACCTTGCGCGCTGAATAGATCCCGCCCATGAAACTCAGTGCAGGATCGCACAACTCGCCGATAACTCCCTCGCGTTCGAGCGCGCGCATCGGCTCCAGCGGGAAGACGCAGTTGGGATCTTTTTCGGCGTCGGCAGTCTTGTAGCCGAAATGCCATACGCTCAGATCTTCGCGGCGCGCGTTCCTCGGGATTCGCCGGTACGATGCATCCTCGCGATGAAAGCGCGGTTGATCGCGATACATGATCCCGCCTGAACTGATCAGCGCGACGCGCGACTCACGAAGCGGCTTGCTAAGTGGTGTCCACGGGATCGAAGCGGCGTCGTTTTCCACCCATCGGTAGGGTGCGAACTCATCATAGAGCTCGCGCGTGCGGGGAATATATTCAACCGGCATCCGCGTCACCTCTCAAAGGCGCCCGGGATCTGCATCAGAGCAACACCCCATTTTTATCATATACCACCCTCACGCACGAGAATCCGCGCGGGGACGTTTCTTTTGACAGCCTGAGCCCGACTGGGGACCTGCCAAATGGGGGCACAGATACGCGCTCAGCGTGCGGACAGGCCGCCGTCCACAATCAATTCGGTTGCGGTGATATACGACGCGTCGTCGGAGAGCAGGAACACGATAGCCTTCGCGATTTCCCAGGGCGTGCCTTGCCGGCGCATCGGAATTCGCGGCGCAACGGCGGCCTCGCGATCGCCGATCGCGCGCCGGACCATAGTGGAGTTGATCAGCCCCGGCAGAATCGTGTTGACGCGGATCTTGTCGCGCGCCAGCGTCATCGCGGCCGATCGCGACAGCCCCAAAAGCGCCGCCTTGGTGGCTTCGTATGGGATGAGAGCATTGCTCCGTAACGCCGCCATCGAGGAGACGTTCACGATCGCGCCGCCGCCAGCCTTGGCGATTTCGGGAGCCGCGTAGCGCATGGTCAGGAAATGGCTGCGCAGGTTGACCGCGTACATTTTGTCGAAAGCCTCGGTCGAGGTCTTGAGCAGGTTTCCTCCGATTCCGATCCCTACATTGTTGACCAGCAGATGCAGCGCGCCGAATTCCCGCACCGCCGCCTCGACCGCTGCCCGGCAATCCTCTTCGCGGCTCGCGTCGCACGCGACCGCGGCCGCGCGGCCGCCCTCGGCGCGAATCGCGGCAACGGTCTCCTGGGCCAGCTCGAGCTTCAAATCAGCGGCCATCACGGCAGCGCCTTCGCGGGCGCACTGGATCGCGGTGGCGCGTCCATTGCCGATCGCGACGGTCTCGCCTTCGCGGGGCGGCCCGTCGGCTCCGCCGCCGATTATCAGAACAATTTTTCCGTCAAGCCGCCCCATCGTGGATTTTCTCCAGGCAGACTATTTCAGAGTTTCGGCGAATAGCGCGATCAGCTTTTCAAACGCGCGCTCGGCTTGGGGTTGGTTATAGACCGGCGCATCTGGAGTCGTCCAACCATGATAGGCGTCCTCGTAAACCTCGCTCTGGGACTTGCCGCCCCACGCTGCGAGCGCGGCGTCGAGTTTCTTGATCGCATCCTCGGGCATGCTCGGATCCTTAATCGCGTGGCCGAAGTAGAGCCGCGCCTTCACCCGCGGCAGCACGTGATGCGGACTGGCTGGTGTTTCGGTATACAGGCCGCCGCCGTGAAACGAAGCCACCGCTCCGATCTTTTCCGGCCGTACCGCGCCCGTGCGCATCGCCATCCCACCCGTGAAGCAATATCCGACGACTCCCATTTTGCCGCCGCTTACGCCGGGGTGCGCGGCCAGAAAATCGACGCATGCACCCGCGTCGCGTTCCTGGGCCTCGGGCGTCATCGGGGCGGCGAGCTGTCCGAAGCGCTTCATGGTGCGTTCTTCGCCCATTTTCGGCGTGAAGTCGAACATAGGAGGACGCCCGGTTCGGTAGAACACGTTGGGCATCAGCACGACGTAGCCCTTGGCGGCAACGCGCTCCGCCAGCATCCGATGCGAGGGACGAATCCCGCCGATATCGGTTAGATGGATAACACCAGGAAGTTTATCCGCGCCGTCGGGCCTGAAGATGAATCCGTCAGCGGTGCCATCGGCCGTCTTAATCTCGATCGCTTGTTCGATCACAATCCACCTCCGGCGGTCACGAGGATGAGAACGTTTGAGCTTTCCCCATATAGCACAGGCAATCTGGAGGCCTCTATGGCGAAGCTGCGGCGTCGATCACGCGGTTCATCGTGCGCGGAAACTTCTGGATTCGTCCGCGATCAAATGGGTTAGAATTTAAATTGGTGAATAAATCTTTTGTGAGGAGTTATTCATGCGAAGGATTGTTCCAATTTTTTTCTGTCTGGCTCTTCCGCTGATGCAAGGATGCTTCGCGGCCGCGGCTCCGCTGGCCTCTCCCGCAGTCGAGGGTCTGAGCTCACTCACCGGAACGGCCAGCACCACCACGACGGGTTATTTTTCCAGCCAGTCGCAGATTGATCTGAACAACGCGAATATCGAGCAAATAAAAGCGCAAGCACAGTTGACGCGGGCGCAGGCTGAGGCCCTGCGTGCCAAGCAGGATCAGCTCGACAGCGAACGCGCAGCAACGGTTGGAATCCTGCGCGACACGGCGAACGCGCGCAGCGATCCGACGCTCGCCGATCTGGCAATCTGGGTAGAGGCAGGCGGCGATCCAGACTACGCGATGAAGTACATGCTCACGCCGCCGAAAGCCGCCGACCCGAAGCCCACCGCCGGCGCTGAAGACTGATCGCGGACGGTCGCACCTGCTGAGATCACCGAAATCGATCCTGTCTCCGAGCTGACGCGATCGGGAACCTTCTATGACAGCGCGATGGAAGCGCTTAGCCCATCGTCTTCGGACTTTGGCTGCAGGTCATCTCCGAATACATCTACCTAGAGCCGAAAGGGATAGGCGATCTATATCGCGAAACGACTATTCGCGGTGAGAATAATGACCTGACCACACGGGTTACTGACGCAGCGGACCTCCGGTTTGCGGTATAGGAGCACCCCGAGCCGAAAACGAATGTCTCGGTGCGCGGAGTAGGCGGCCCAAAAGGCAGCGTATCCGTCTGAAATGTCTGGCCGTCGGTAGGACAACATGATTCTCCGCATCAGGTCCGACGATCCAGATTGACCGTTTGGCAAATTCTGCTTTCACAGCTTTCTTTGGCTTTGGTCCGAAAATATGAACATGAGCCCGGCTCTCCGTCCACTGGCGCGAGCTCAACTCCTTGGCGTAATTTGCGCGCGAGGCTTGCACTGAATCCAACCAGCCCTTCATTCGGAAATTTTTCCAAGAACAGGTATTCGTCTCTCCTGGTTGCCACTACGATCTTAGCGGCAACGGCCGACATCGGGCTGTCTTTTGAGTCATTAAACGCCGCGCTCGTTGGACGGACGCGACCTAGATTTTCATCTCTGATGAAATGCACTGGAGGTATCCGCCGCCACAACTCCGCACAATTGCGAATGCGAGGGTCATCCGCATGCTCATCAGCCATCCGTAGTACCTAGATCCGGTGATATTTTTCTCGCGAAAGCATGGCTATCGCGGAGGTCAACCTTTGGAGGTCGGATGTGAACTCTGCTTCCCAAGTCACGTCCGAGCGCGAGTCGTCAAACCATACGTTTATACGGCTTGTTGATTCGACCTCAATCTCCAAGTCCATACCGTTGGTGTGCCACTCAATTTGTATGCCGCCAATGGCGGTAGGCACAATTGCGGGCGGCGGCGTATTAGGGTGCATGACGGATTGCAACAAATCGATCGCCGTCGAAGCGAATTCTAGCTTGACAGGTGATGCACCATACGAATCCCAATCTTCTTCCAAGGTCAACAGACTATTGATAGATGCATCCACTGGCGAAAGCCAAGCGTTTGAAACCGTCCACTCTATTCCTGACAGCGGCCACTGAGGAGTATTCAGACGGATCTCTCCGGTTTCCCCAAAGCCAGGGACTTCCTCCTTCCGTACGAGCGCGGGGGAGAGAGATAGCTAGGATTCGACTCCGCTATTGCGCCACTCGGTGCAACCAATGAAGCGGCAAAGGCAATTGTGGCGAACGGTCCCAGACGCCGAATCGAACGTTCGCTGAGGGTCTTTTTCTCTCGGTTCTGCAGAAGGATCATCGGGTCCTTCCCCAATGCTGGTGCATCGTAGGTGACGTTATCGACACGAATCCACGAACTGACCATTCGTGTGCCTTATCCAAGAATCTAAACACGCCTTCGGCTCCTTGGCCGTCTGGGGCGCCGCGACAAACTACCTGCATCGTAAGAACGGCGCTATTGTCGCTGACCCGTAGTCCTGGTGCCAGCGTGACGTACAAGCGAGCGGAGGGAGGCATTGTGCCGGAACTCGGCATCAGAAATGTAAACGCAGCATTGACAGACTCAGGCGTCGGCAGAAAAGAATCGCTATACTGTTGATGCCAACTAACGATTATCTTTGATGCATCGGGGGGATCTCCGACCAAAGGGTTCGGCACAATATGATTGATGTACGTTAGCTCGCATTGGGTTGGAACCAGAACGCCTATCTTTTCTTCCTCTACAAATGTGGCGAGTCTCGCGAGCTCCTGTTGAAGCTTCTCCCTGAGATTGCGATAGCGTGGATAAGGCGCCGTTCCTCGTTGCTTTCTCCAATTATAAATGAGCCGATCTGTTTGAAGCTGAACCAACTCCGTTTCATCGCTGTTCAGAAACCAGATTCGGGGAAGGACGCCACCGCTGAAAAATTGTACCATTGGCTGCACCGGTGTCCGCCCGCCAAAACGTTCTACGACCGGTGCTATGGGAATCTGTTCTTGCGTTTTTGGAAATTTTTCGCGGAGCTGTGACCAAAACAAACCGATATGGGCGGCACGGAAAGCAGAGAGCGGCTCAAATTGAACAGATAAAGCAACCTCAGCTACGGGCGGATCAGAGAAATCCGGTAGAGCCTGTCCATTTGCACTCCCGGCTGGAGCGCCGCCGTCAATGTCTTTCACCGTAGAGCCTAGAGTCTCCGCAACGCGTTATTATAGTAGTGACTCAGGCATTGGGTGGCAATTCCCCCCTAGCCGGGATGGTGCCCCCGCACAAGCTGAAGCACGATGCTCAATTACCCGGCGCGCCCGCCATCCCCTTGGAGCAGGCGCTTGAAATCGATTGCTCCCGACCGATGACCAGAGACCGAACCAAAGGTGAGCGCTCACGCCGCCGAACGCCGCCGATCCGAAGGCCACCGCCGACGCTGAAGACTGATCGCGGACGAAAACACAGCGCGCGTAGGCTACGCGAAGCGGGCGGCGGGGCGGGCGGTTGGGAAGCGCTTCAAGTATTGGAAGAACATCGCGAGCGCGCGGTCGGCATCGATCAGCAGTCCTTCGCGGAAGCGAATCGTGCTCATGATCGGTGTGTCTTCCTCGATCAGCCGCTTGAAGAATGCCTCGCTGATTTGCATCCGCTGTTCGCGTTCCTCGGCGCTGCCCTCGCTCTTTGGCGTAGCGGTGACGGACCAGCCATGCGTGCGGCCGTCGGGTGTCGGCGATCCTGTCGCCATCGAGAACACGCGCATCCCGTTGAGTTTCCCCGCGAGCGCGATCGTGTTGGTGCCGGTCACCCGAATCGATTGGTCGAAGACGCCGAGCTGGGGATCCTCGAACCTAGTATCATAGTTGATCTGGTATGGACCGACCGCGATTTTGTCCGGATCACATTCAATCTTGAGCCCGTGCAGTACCCGCAGATGCTGAAAATCCATCGAGTTGGTAAACGGCACCCACGGCTCGACCGGCAGGTCGAAGGCTTCAGCGGTGCGGTACTCGAGGTCTGATTCCGCGTAGCCGGGAAAATCGGCGACGTCGAATAGCGGCTCAGCGCCGTTGAATGCCCAGATAAGGCCCCATTTTTCGGCGGTCGGAAATTTGAACAGCTTCGCCGCCTTCGGAATTTTTTCCGATGCGGGAATTTTAGTGCATACCCCGTCGCATCCGTACTGCCAATGATGAAACGCGCAGCGGATATCATCGCCAATTACTCTGCCCAAGCTGAGATCGGCGCCCAGATGACGGCAGTACGCGGACATTACCGAGGCGCTTCCGCTCTCGCCCCGGTAAACGATCGCGCGTCCTTCCAGAAAATCGCGGCCGAGCACCTGGCCAGCCGCAACTTCGTCGCTCCGTGCGATCGCGTACCAGCTCTGATGGAATCCTCCGGAGGCTTTGCGCGCCCGCGCGCTCGATTCGGCCGGGCGTGTGCGGCGCGACACGGGACGAGTTAATCCTGAAGCCATCGAAACCTCCTCAGATACTGCTCTGGCGCCGGTTCAGGCGAATGCCGGGAGCCGCACGACGAAAATCTCGGCGTCGGCGGTGACCTCGAAGCGTTCGCCCTCGCTCGACGAGTCCATTCGCCATGCGCTGTGCGTTTCGAGGGTTTCACCGCTGGAAGTGGCGATTGAGCCCTGCAACAGAAACATCAGTTCGGCGGGCGAGGCACCGCGGCTGGTATGCACCGCGCCGCGCGGCGCGCGCAACAGGGAGATTTCAATCCCGCGCTCGCCGAAGGCCCCGAGCCGTTTGATCTCGAAGCCTCCCGCGGCAGGCTGCCAGGTGAAATTGTCAACGTTCATTATCACCGGCTCTTCGAAACGCGGCGGCGGATACTCGACCGGGCGTCCGTTCACGTACTCCCAGATTGCCTCGTAGCCATCGGCGCGCGCCATGCGGCCGTCGCTGCTGGTGCGCGTGAACACGCCTGCGTCAAACTGGCCGAGGTCGCACATTTTCTCATAGCCGGAATTGAGCTGTTGATAGCTCATGAAGCCGTATCCGGACGCGCCGCCGATCTGCAGCACCAGCACGATCGATCCGGTCGTGTCCTTTTGCGGTCCGTAATAAGTTCCCTCGGGAAAATATCCGACCATCCCCGGCCGCAGATTTTTTCCCGGTGCAAAATTCATCGAGCCTTCGAGGCACAGGCGCACCTGATCGAAGTTATGGCGATGGCGCGGCGTGTAGTAATCGCCGACGGTGCGCACGAGGCTCAATTCGAAATTATCCGGCGCGCCCGCGCTCCCCTGGAGCAAACGCTTGAAATCGATTGCTCCCGAGCGATGACCAGAAACCGGACCGTAGGTAAGCTGTTGGCTGTGCGCAATCAACATAGCGGCGGATTATCGCGACCGACCACGACATGTCAAATGGGCAAACATCCACTCGTCGCTGCTGCGGCGCGATCTCGATACGCCGGCGCGGATAAGGTTTGTCCGTCGCGATAGGTACGGGTTACACGCGCTACTTAACGCCGACAATCTCGGCGGTCGAGCAGTGATAGACCATCGTCGGTGCGCCGAAGCACCAGATGAGATCGCTGTCCTTCTGCGTGCGATATAGCGGCAGCTCGCCTTCCGTGTTGGTGCAGAGGCATCGGCCGCACGGCGTCTTGCCGCAGCAGTCTCGATAGCTGACGATATAATCCTTGCCGTCGCCCGGATGCTTGCACGTCCCGACCCACGAGGTTGGCGAGGGCGACGCGCCCGGCGGGCAATCGTGCGAGCCGCCGCCGCAGCACGAGCACAGGTAGCCGTCGATCGCGCAGTATTTCCAGTAGTCGCAGGCCGAATCGTCGTTCGGATTGCCGTGCTTCGCCATCGCTTCCATTCCGGCAGGTACCGGAGCGCCGGGCGGCAGCGTGGGAAGAATCTGCGCGCGCGCCGACGCGGTCACGCGATCGACGGGTAGCAGCGGAATGATCATCCCGCCGGCCGCCAGCGCGCCCAGGCGCGCAAGAAAACTGCGGCGCGAGGTCCGCTGCGCAATCGCGCGGGTCAGATGCTCGAATAGTTGGTCGATTTTATCCACTTCGGTCTTTGCCGATCTTCGTACGATTTCGTGCGCGCCTCACGGACCGTAAATCAGAAACGGGACGCCAAGGTTGCGATATACTCCAAGATACTTGCCGTCTGGAAGACTATAGGTCTCGAGCTGGCTCTGGATTATCGCGAGCGCCTCGAGAATCGGCTTGGGTCCCGCGCTTGCGCGAATCGAGTAGGCTTCGGTTTTGAGCGCGATCCGCGCGACGCGGGTTTTCTTTGCCGCATCGAAAACCCAGACTTCCTTGCCGGTCTGTTTGTGAGTCCATTCGCCGCCCTGATGCATCAGCAGGTAGACGTTTCCGTCAGCGGTGGCCGAGATTGTTTGCCATCCGCCGGGACGCCAGTTGGCTTTGTTATCTTCATCCGACAGCGCGTACCATCCGGGTTCGGCAACCGCTTCGTCGCCGGAGAGGTCAACCTTGTAGACCATCCCATGGTAGGAATCGAAGTAAGCGGTCGTCCCGGTGATCGCGGGCTGATCGAAGACCGGATCTTTCGACGGATCGAAAAATGGCTTCGATTGTTTGCGGCTCTTGAGCTTGCCGGCGTCGTCGAGATTGACGGTCAGGATCGATCCGTCCGCGCACATCGAGGAAAATTTGCGTGCGCCTGAAACCAGCACCTGAACGCATCCGGGCGTCTCGATCTCACCCACGAACTTTTGCGACTTCAAATCAACCACGCTGACCGAGGTCGCCGGCGTCATATTCGCGACCAGCATGAAACGCCCGTCGGTAGTGACGGCGGCGGAGTTGTTCTTCGGAACGATGAGCAGACGCTTGGGCGGGATTTTTACTTCGCTTTTGAATTCGAGCGTGCGCGCGTCAAAGATCTCAACCGCATCGGTGCGCGTGCCATGCCATGCGCGCGAGTAAAACGTTCCGACCATGTAGAATTCGCTCGCATCGGGCGCCGCCACAAAGCTCGCCAGATATCCACCGTTCAGTTGTCCGAGCATCTTCTGCGCGTCGGTATCGAGGATATAGACCTTGCTGACCTGGGGAACCGAGCTCGGGCTGTCAAAGACATAGGCCCAGTGAGGAGCCGGCGCGCCGAGCTTGTACGAGGTCATCTGGTCGGGCGGAAGCTGCGCGCGCCCGGAAATCGGCGCGGCGATCAGCGCAAATAGCGCGGCAACAACGATTGCGATACGGCTCTCCATCGACTCTCGAATCAAGCCTGATTAGTACAGCCCATCCGGTTTCGTCAACCCTGACTATTTTATTCTTCGACTGATTCCTCCCCATTCTTCGAGGCTGTCGATAAACGCCGAATTCTTATCCGTCATCCTGAACGTAGGTTGCCGGAGTGAAGGATCTCCGCGAAGCGATTAGTGCGAAAACCCACGCTGGTTGCACTAATCGCTTCGCGGAGATCCTTCGCCTGCGGCTCAGGATGACTACAACAGACGGTTCGCGAGACAATCGACAGCCTCTCTTCCACGGGGGACGACTAAAGGAGGGGATGCAGCTTTCTTTCCCGGCTCATAATGCGCAACTATATCCGCATCAGGGATTCCTCGCGCGCGGCAGCCACGCGCGCGGGAATGACACCATGAGCCCGATTCGCGAAATAATCGAGACTATTTTCGCGATGACTTGGCTTTGATCGGCGCCGCTCCGATGCGCGTGCGCGCGGCAGCGAGACGCTTTGGCGCCGACATCAGGTAGCCGTCGTTCAGGATCGCCGCCAACTCATCCCAGCGCACTTTCACGTCGAGGCGCACGCCGACCCATCCTTTCGGTCCGACATAGGGCGGCTTGAAAAATCGCTTGGGGTCGGAGCCGACGAGAATCTCCTGCACCATCGCCGGAGCTTTGATCCACACGGCAACGTGCCCGCTGTTGTGATGATTATTGTCGGTCATCGCGAACATCTTGCCGCCGACTCTGAAGGTGCATTCGCCCCACGCTTCCTTCTCGGTGGTCTCGGGAAGAGCGAGGCAAATATCGCGCAGCCGCTTTATCGCGGGATTTGAATCGTCGTATTTGCGTGGATGCGCCATCGTCACGGCCGCGCGTTCACGCTTGTTTGCTCATCGCGGCCATCCGCTTTTTCATCTCGTCGGGCGAGACGTCTTCGATATGACTCGAGATATCCCATGAATGGCCGGACGGATCCTTCACTTGCGCGTTGCGGTCGCCATAGAACTGGTCCGCGGGCTCTCTCAGCGAGGTAGCGCCGGCGGCGAGCGCCGCTTTGTAAACCGCGTCACAATCTTCGACATAAATGTGAATCGCGACCGGAGAGCGGCCCGCGCCGAGCGCGATCGGGCTTAAGAATCCCATATCGGGAAATTCGTCGGACAGCATGATTCCCGCGCCGCCGATCGCGAGCTCCGCATGGCCGATCCGGCCGCCGGGCATCTCTATGCGCGTGGTCTCGGTCGCGCCAAAGACCTTCTTGTAGAAATTGATCATCCTGCGCGCGTCGCGCACTATGAGATAGGGCGTGATGCTGCGCGCCGGGTTGGGAATGGGATTAACCTTCGATGCCATCGGAGATCTCCTCGGCTTGGACTTGAGCGTCATCAACGCGATCGCTCCACCGTCGCTCACATTGCCGCTATTACCTAAACCTTCGTAACGCAAGAAAGTTACGGGCGCGCCGCAAAACCGCGGCGCGCCCGATACGCAACAGATCCTCTTGCGCTCAACTTATAGCGTCGCCTCAGCTCGGCCCGGATTTCGGATGCGGCGTTCCCAGGTACGGAAATTCCCTGAGCACATCGGTGTGCGGCTTGAGGCCGTCGGGAGGGCATTCGCCTTTGGTGAGGAAGGCGAGGCGATGATCGATCACGTCGTCGGTGAAAACTCGGCCGTTGGGATACTTCGCGGGCTTCGACGGATTGAAGCAGAGCATGTCGGGCAGAAGCCGGTCGGCGTCGATCGCGGCAATTGCTTCTTCGCGGGTGTAGTTGCCCGTATGCCCCATCAGGTGGACGAACTGATCCGTCCAGCGCTTGCGATCGTTGACCGGCTCGCTGGCGTTGTATTCCAGTTTGGTCTCGTCAGTGTTGAAGAAGCTGCTGACGCTCGGGTGGCCGGCCCGATCGACATGGAGAAGCTTGCCGTCTTTACGCACACTGCATCGCCCCCAGATGCGGATTTCGGGCTTGGCGCCTAGCTCACTGGTGGGCAGCTCAATCACCGTCGAGAACACGTTGGCTTGCGTATTGGAATCCACGCCGGTCCACGGAGACTTGCCGCCCAGGTGAGGCGCGGTAAAGTTTCTGCCGCCCTTGGTATCGAACAGGGCTTTGATTCCGTCGAAGTCGAAAAAGAAAGCGTCGCTGCGAGCACCGGCGAAGAATGTGTAAGCGCCGGCCCTCACGATATTGGGTTTGGCGCCGACGAAGGAGACCTCGGCGTCGGCGATAATCTTCGTCCCGACCGCTTCGACCGAGCGCGATTCAGCGCCTTTTGCCACAAAGACGTTTACGGACTGCTTACCGTTTTGCGGCGGCGAGAATATATAGCTGATCGCGATATCCGTCAGGCAATCTCCATCGTTGTCGATGTTGAGGCGGTAGATGGCGTCGGGATGGAGCGCGTCGGCAGTGGGATTTGCATTGAGGATGATGACGGTCCGAGCGGGGTCGGCGGGCGATTGGAACGCGTAGAGGTCGCAGAGGTCAAGGCGTTGGTCGCCGAGCGGAGGACCGAGGTTCAAGCCGGTAAAATGATTCGACATTTGAATCTCCTTCTCTGACTGCTCTGAGGTTAGGTGACGCAGACCTGCGGCACCGCGAAAAACGATCACTCGCGGACGCACCGCGTACTGATTATGGAATCAGATCTCGAAATTCTCAAGGACAATGTCGATCAGTTCGCGGCGATGACGAAATTAACCGACGACCATGAAACCGGGCCTGAGACTTGAGCTAAATAGTCATTCACTGCGGAACGTTAGTGAAGTCAGCGTGCCAGGTCATGGTGCTCCACGGACTATTGTTCCACTGCGCGTACACGCTCGCCTCGACGTGCATCACGCCGCCCTCGATCCGGCAGGTCATGTTGGTCAGCTCATCGACCGAGCCACGTCCCGCGAACATCCCGAACAGGCTTCCGGCCGGTTCGTCGAAATGCAGTAGTGCGCGCATCTGCGCGGTCGTGCGCCCGTCGGTCGAGATGACTTTCATGATCGCTTTCACGTTGGTGAGGTCGCGATTTCGTCCCGCAAGCCCGGCCTCGCTCAGGGTGAGCCTGAAAGGCCCGCTACCCGTTTGTTCGTAACAGATGCGATAGGTCTTTGCGATCCATTCCGAGACTCCAGGACCGCCCAGCATTCGGATCGAGTCCAGGCGCGGAACCACGCCGCTCCAGCATCCGCGAAACTCCTTCGGCAGCGGGATCTCTAGCGTGCTCGCTCCCGGACCCTGACGCCCCAGCAAGGTCTGCGGCTCAGCCGGCGACGATTGCTGCTGCATCGACGGAATAGTTTCGGTCTGCGAGTTGTTCTTGGGCGGCGGCGGCACTTGCGCCTGCGGAATCGGAATTTCGAGTTCGCTACCCGCACCCTGCTGCGAATTCTGCCCCGAGTTCGGCAGCAGATTCTGTGCAAACCCGGGTATCGCCGGACCGGTGAGAGTCGCGGCTGCGACTACCGTCCCGCACAGCAAGCGGACGACCGTCCGCCATTTGCGCGCAAATACCCACACCCGATCAAAATTAGCACGCCGCCCGCGCGATAGCGGCACGCTTTCGCTCGATGCGCCCGACCGCGCTCTAGCTGCTCGCCTGCCCGCCTTCGGCTTCCTTCAGCGCCGCGATCATTTCGTCGGCCTCTTCGGGTTCGATCTCGCCGGCCTTGACCGCTCGCAGGATCTTCATGATATCGCCCTGAAAGGCCGCTGGATCGAGCGGGCGCGTGTCTCCGGCATGCGTCGCTCCCGGTGCAGATTCGGAATGCTGCGGCGAATCCGGCGCGGCCGTATGCGGCTCTTTCGCACGGGTGGATTGGCTCGAGGAATGGCGCGCGGCACGCTTGGCTTCACGGATCGCGGCGCTCATCCTGCGCGCTGCGTCATGGATCGAGTCGCGCATCTGGCGGCGCTGGTCGCGGGTTTGACAGCATCCGGGCTGAGCCGAGCGACGGAGCTCTTCGCTGAGCTTGCGGCTGAATTCCTCGACCGCGCGGGCGACCTCTGCGGAGGCTTCGCCGCCGGCGTCGCGCATCACGTCGCTGGAGAATTTTCCGCCGCGCGCGACGATTCGTCCGGCGGCGCCGAGAATCGAGTTTACGAATCCGGGTATCTCGCCGCCGAATTCCGCATTGAGGATATCGCCGAGCTCGTCGAATGCGCCGGGAAATCGCCGTCCTGAGCGCCAATAGTCGCTCTCGCGGGCGCCGGCGCGAGCGATAATGATGTCGGCGTTGCGCGTCTCGAGATTAAGAAGCGTGCGCTGATCCGCTGCACGCTCGACGCCGATCGAGCCGGTCACGCTGCTGCCGCCCGCGCGATGAAGTCCGCCCTCGTCGATTCCGTAGAGCCTGATTCGGCCCCATCCTGCCGAAGCGGCAACGTTCAGCGAGGCGTCGTTGTCGAGTTCAACTTCGATTCGCCCGCCGCTCGACGCGTGCCAGATCTTGCCGGCCGGAAACGGCCCGTGCAGGTCGACCGCGCCGCCAACGCGCCCGAGCTCCAGGTTTCCGCGCACGCCCGAGACCGAGCCGTGCCCGCCGACGCGGTCGATCGCGGCGTCACCGGCGACGTTCTCGAGCCGCAGGCGGCCGCCCACACGCCGAATCGAGACCGAGCCCGAGGAACCGCGCACGACTGCCTTTGCGCCGACCGAATCAACCTCGATCGGGCCGGTCGTCTCGGCTTCGAGCTTGCCGCCGATCTGGCGCGTGCGCACAAACGCCTGCGCGTGATCAATCGAGAGCGAACCGCTTACCTGTTCGCACTCGAAGCCGCCGGAGGTTTCGACGGTCGCGTTGCCGCCGATTCGCTCGCGAATCACGATAGCGCCGGTACGTCGCGTGCGCAGATTCCCGCCGACGCGGCCTAGCACGATGGGAGCGGCGACATCCTCGATATCGAGATTGCCGTGGCAGTCCAGGATCTCTAGCGCGACGCCCGCCGGAATTCGCAACTCGGCGTTCGAGCGCAGGGTGATTTCCGCGCGCGATCCTTCGCGATTAACTCGCGTCTCGACCGAGCAGAGGACCGTCGCGGGCGGCTCGCTCGCGCGGGTCACGCGGAGATTTCCATGCGCGCTAATGATTCGGATCGACTCGACGCCATCCAGGTTAAACTCGTTCATCGCCGCCTCCGTCTCTCGAAAAAATTCGGAATAAAATTTCAATCACGCGATTTGTATATTTGCCCTGACGCTCCGGTGGCGCTGATCGCCGCCATTGCGTCTTCGGGCGAGATCTTTCCCGCCTTGAGATCGGCCAGGATCGCTCTTCGGCGCGTCGCGGGACTTTCTGGCTCGTCGCCATCCGCTGACGTTGGCCGTACCTGGTAGCCGAGTGCCGCGATCAGGTCGTCCAGGCGCGCGCGCACAGTTGGGTACGAGACTCCGAGCTCGCGCTCGACGTCGCGAATCACACCGCGGTTCTTAAGAAACACCTCTGCGAAATCGAGTTGCGCTGGCGCAAGCCGCAAGAGCGCTGGCATCGCAAACTCTCCTTCGAGCGCGATGTCGCACTTCGGGCAATGGATTTTCGCGACGGTCAGGTCGCCTTGGCAGGACGGGCACTTGAGAATGATCGGCCGCATCGAAAGAATATTACCGAGCCGATTAATTCTGTCAAGTCAAAACTTAAGATTCTTAATAACTACAGAAATATAGGCCTCTAATCAGATGAAAACTATGAAATATCAAGTGCTTGCAGGATGCTGTTGTGTGAGGCAATGAATCGCACCGAGCCCCCATACGAGATCGATCGACGGAACTCCGATCACGCGGCGGCTGGGAAAGAGCCGCGCGAGGGTCGCCTCAGCTATCGCGTCCGCAGGACAATCGAAGGTCGGCATCACGATGCCCCCGTTCGCGATATAGAAATTCGCGTACGACGCGGGTAGCCGCGTGCCGTCATAGACGACCGGCGGCGGCATCGGCAGCCGCTCGATTCTCAGCGGCGCGCCGCGCTCGTCACGCATCGCAGAGAGGCGCGCCAAATTGTCGCGCAGGATTTTGTAATTCGCGTCGGCGGGATCGTCCTCGACGACCGTCACAACCGTGTCGCGCGCTACGAACCGCGCGAGGTCGTCGATATGGCCGTCGGTGTCGTCGCCGACAATTCCGTCGCCCAGCCACAGGACGTTGGCCACGCCGAGGTAGGTTCGCAGGTAGTCCTCGATCTCGGCGCGCGACAGATGCGGATTGCGATTTCGATTTAACAGGCACGACTCGGTGGTGAGGAGCGAGCCCGCGCCGTTTGGATCGATCGAGCCGCCTTCAAGCACGATTCCCGGTTCGGCGACTTCGAAGCCGAAGCGCGCGCCCAGCCGCCGCGGCACGACGTCATCGAGATCGTAGCGTCCGTACTTTTCGCCCCACGAGTTGAATTTCCAATCGAGCGCAATCTGCGCTGGACCGACCGCGGCAGGATCAGTTTTATTGACGAAGATCGGGCCGTGGTCGCGAATCCATGAATCGTTGGTTTCGAGTTGGAAAATCTCAACGTGACGCATCACCGCGTCATCATCGCGCGCCGCGTCACGGAGCATCGCGCGCACCGCCTCGATCTCGGCGGCATCGTTGACGATCAGCCGCAGAGGCTCGAACGACGCGATCGCGGCGGCTATTTTAGCGAATGCCTGCGGGATCGGCTCGAACTTGCCGGGCCACGTCTCCAGGTTATGCGGCCAAACCAGATAGGTGGCCTGATGCGGCGCCCACTCGGCCGGCATCCGGTAGGCGCGAAAGCGCGTCCGGTCACGTTCGGGAATCGGGGGCATTGGCTTCAGGAGCGGAAGCGCCGGACGAGGTCGCCGTACGCGTCGATCCGGCGGTCGCGCAGGAAGGGCCAGTTGCGCCGCGTCGTCTCGATTCGCGCGAGATCGCATTCGGCGATGAGAATTTCCTCGGCGTTCGGGCTCGCGTGCGCGATCACCTCGCCCATCGGATCGCAAACGAAAGACTCGCCCCAGAATTCGAGCTCGCCTTCGACGCCGACCCGGTTGGTCACCGCGACAAAGACTCCGTTGGCGATCGCGTGCGCGCGCTGAATCGTTTTCCACGCATCGAGCATCCGCGCGCGGTCGGGGGCGGTCTCGCCGTGCCACCATCCGATCGCGGTCGGGTAAAAGACGATCTCCGCGCCCGCCATCGCGGTCAGCCGCGCGGCCTCGGGATACCACTGGTCCCAGCACACCAGCACGCCGAGCTTGCCGCGGGCGGTCTGATGCGCGGTGAAGTCGAGATCGCCGGGAGTGAAATAATATTTTTCGTAGAAGCGCGGATCGTCGGGAATATGCATCTTGCGGTAGCGCCCGACGATCTCGCCGCTCGCATCAATCACGACCGCGGAGTTGTGATAAACGCCCGCCGCGCGCCGCTCAAAAATCGACGCGACCACGACGACCTTGCGCGTCCGCGCAATCTTGCCCAGTGCTTCGGTCGAAGGACCAGGAATTGATTCAGCCAAATCGAAGCGCGCCGGATCCTCGGTCTGGCAGGGATAGTGCGAGCGAAAAAGCTCCTGCAGGCAAACGACCTGCGCTCCGCGCGCCGCCGCCTGCTCGATTCGAGCGATCGCTTTGTCGAGATTTGCCGCAGGCTCGGCCGCGCACGACATCTGCACCAGCCCAACAACAATCTTATCGCGCGCCGAAGCCATCGTGTGATCTTGATATCAGCGCGCCATCAATCACGCCACAGCGGGCTAGCGTTTTGATCGAGGTTGCATGCTCCCGCAGTCATAGGGGACCATCCTTTCCAAGCCGGACTCGTGGCAATAGAATGGTACTTCGCGCGGCGGGACAAGCCGTCTGAAAGACAATGGGAGAGTCAAAGATTCAGTACCGAAATGCGCCTCTCGTTGAGGCAATCTTTGAATTGTTCGTCGTAAATTCTCGATGGACCGACAGCTCTCGTGAGAATCTGGATCGGCAGTTTTCACCCGAGTTCGGCGGGAAGCACGAGCACCTCCAGGGAAACAATATTGAAATCAAACTAACGCCGAACGGTCCACTCGTGGAACAGAAACCACAGAGTCAGACCTATCGGCGATGGCGAGAAGATCGACAGCGACTCGTGCAATATTCCTCTGCAATGTGTGCGTTTAACGCGTTACGGCCGTACAGTCATTTCGTCGACTATCTTCCCAACATCGAACGCCTCTTTAAGGCTTATCTCAACGAAACTCAACCAGAGGGCGTCCTGTTTCTCGGCCAACGATACATAAATCACATTACCCTACCTTCGCCCGATACCCAGCCCTGGGATTACTTCACGGTCTATCCCCGATTGCCGAACAGAGAGATCCCGGGAATTTTCGGTATTCAGATTCAAACTGCGCGACTGTCGCACGGACAAGTGGTCATGAATCTTACACGCATGGGTCAACCGCAGTCGGCCTATTCGCTCGACATTTACGCGCGTACGGAAGATCGCCCAAGAATAGTAGCAGCTTGGGACGCGATCGCCACGTGGCTTGACGAAGCGCACGTGAAAGTTAAGCAATGCTTCGAATTTGGACTCCAGTCAAAGGCGCAAGAGATGCTCGGCAGAGAGGAAATCTGATGCTGTTAATTCCAACCCCGTTCACGGCGTCCCTGCCTGATTCTCCAAATCTGGTCACAATGCTCCTAGAGGAGTCCTCATCTCGACTCCTTTCGGTATCGGTTGCGTTAGAAACTGCCGAGACAGAGTGTGCCTGGGAAAACTATCTCAAGTCGTTCGGGGCTTCGGACGGCCCCGCAAAGGGCCGAATGCTCGAAACAGTCCACATGATCTGGCAACAAATAAAAGAACGAATTGCGAATTCTCCCCTGCCAATCACGCAACCGACCGCGGAAGGCGCCATACAACTCGCGTGGGACAGTGGAGGGAAATACCTGGACGTTGATGTGTTACCTCAAGGCGGCGTCCACTGGTACTTTCGCGATCGCGTGACGAACGAAGTCCTTGGCACAGACGAGGACCCTGTGGAAACCTTGCCGCCCACTTTCTTCGACAAGCTGAGGCAACTTATCCAGTTGTACTGAACTTCCGATGCCGCAAGCGCCCGAGTTGGATCCGCAAAAGGTCGTTTTTCGACTTTTCAGCCTGAATTTCGTTCCCGACGGACAAAGGTATCCGAACGGCGAGGCCTTCGCGCCTTCGGATGTGGATAAGGCTGACGCGAAAAAGCGTGGCATCCCAATTCGAGTCTCGGTCTGGGACCGCGACATGACTACACCACTCCAAGCAAAATCCATCTGGGGGATCAATAAACCGGCTATTGCCTTCGCACTGCGCGTGAGCGACGTGATACAGCTGCGCACAGACAGAGGTTGGTCTCGTCTCAGCATCGTAAGCGATCCATTAGAAGACTCCGACATACCAGGCGCCGAGGGCCATTGCGGTTTCGAAGGGCTCGATCGGATGAAGGGTGAGCCGAGAATAGAATACAAAACCTTACTGGACGAGGTTGCTCAGCTGTGTAGCGAAATCGATCGAGTTTGAGGCGAGCTTTCGCAAATCCTTCCCTCGGTTGCATCCTCCGCGATGTGGTACTCTAATGATGCGGCGTTTGGGAAACGCCGCGACGTATTTCGGATCCTCGCTGCCCGCCGCTGATAGCCGGGTCCTGCGCAAGGGAAGGCCGCGAACCCCGCCAGGTCCGGAAGGAAGCAACGGTACCGGCTGTCTCCCTGTGCCGCAGGGGTGCCTGGCTATCATTCGGCGGGCAGCTTCACTATTGATCGCACGATGGCTCAAGCTCCGCACCTGGTGCTCGCACGCAAATGGCGCCCCGATCGCTTCGGCGACCTGGTCGGCCAGGAACACGTCACCCGCACGCTGTCCGAGGCGCTGAAGCGCGGCCGGATCGCGCACGCGTTCCTGTTCACCGGAATCCGCGGCGTCGGCAAAACCACCGCCGCGAGGATTCTTGCGCGATGCCTCAATTGCGAGCGCGGACCCACCGCCGATCCGTGCGGCGATTGCGCCGCGTGCGTCGAGATCCGCGCGGGCCGCTCGCTCGACGTAACCGAAATCGACGGCGCGACCTACCGCAAGATCGACGACGCGCGCGCGATTATCGAAAACCTGAGCTACCGCCCCGCGCGCGACCGCTTCAAGATCTACATTATCGACGAGGCGCATCAGCTAACCGACCAGGCCTTCAACGCGCTGCTGAAAACCCTCGAGGAGCCGCCCGCCCACGTCAAGTTCATCCTGGCGACGACCGAGCCGCAGAAGATGCCCGAGACGATCCTGTCGCGGCTGCAGCGCTACGACTTCCGCCGGATCCCATTCGCGACGATCTACGAGCGCCTGCACGACCTCGCCGAGCGCGAAAAAATCGACGCCGAAGAAACCGCCCTGCGATTGCTCGCGCGCGAGGCCGGCGGCTCGATGCGCGACGCCGAGCGGATGCTCGAAACCGCCATCGCGTCGGCACCCGAGGGCCGCGTCAGCGAGGCCGAAGTGGCTTCGTCGCTGGGCGTTGCCTCGCGCACGATTGTGTTCGGGATCGTCGAATCGATCCTCGAACGCAAAGCCGCGCCCGCACTGCGCGCGATGCGCGAGCTGTCGGCGCGGGGCGCCAACCTCGAATCGCTGGGACGCGACCTGCTCGAGACGCTGCGCAATCTCGCCATCGCCAAGCTGCCGGCCGACGGCGGCCAAAGCCCGCTCGACGATATTCCCGACAACGAGGCGCAGGAGCTCCGGCGTCTGGCCGCAATCACCTCGAACCGCGACCTGATGCGGCTGTTTCGCCTGATGGCCACGACGCAGGAAGAGATCATCCAGTCGCCGTATCCGGATTTGCTGCTCGAAATGGCAATCGTACGGATGGCGTCGCTAGCGCCGGTCGTGGATATGGACGAGCTCCTGGGCACGATCGAGGCGCGCGGCGGCGGAGCGCCGTCGGGATCGTCTTCATCGTCATCCAGTTCTTCGGGTGGCGCGCCACGAACTCCGGTTGCGCCTGATCCCGGACCGGCCGCGGGTTCGCGCAAGCTGCGCGTCGAGGGCGAAGTCAAAGCTTCGGCGCCAATCCGCGCCTCGGAGCCGAGCGCCGGAATCACGCCGCTGCCGGGAGCGCCGGCAACTGTCGCGTCCGCGCGCGAGATGCCGGAGCTGCGCGAGCATATCAAGTCGCGGCGCGCGGCGTTGGCAGGATTCATGGAGCAGGGCGCCGCGCTCACTCTCGAGGGCGATGTGCTGTCGATCGCGCCAAAGAGCGATATCTATGTTCGTTATCTCGCAGATAATCGCGCCGTGATCGCGGAGCTCGCGTCGGATTTTTTTGGCCGCGCGATTCGCGCCGAGATCGTCGCGGCAAATGTCGCGCCGGCATCGGCGGTAGCTCCTATTGCTGCCTCGAAGGCCGATAACGGGAATGCCGATACTCGTATTGCTGAGGCCGCCCCGCGTGAGGCTGCGCGACCGGTCGCGAACTCTGGCATGAATGGCGCCGCGGCGGCGACGCGCCGCGTCACGACCTCGCCAGAGGAACGCGCCGCACTTTTCGCCGACCCTGTCGTCGAGCGTATCTTCGACACACTCGAAGCGCGGCTGGTCGAAGTTCGCGCGCCCGTCGCCGCAGCCCCGATCGCAGCGGCCGAAGTGATCGGCACATACGAGGATTCTCCCGACGAAATTCCAAATGACGACGCCGAGCCGCGCGATTGATCGCGATTTGTATCGACTTGATCAATCGCGGCCGAGGAGCAAGTGAATTGGCGGAACTCGATCTATCAGCACTGATGAAGCAGGCCGCGGCGCTGCAGGACAAGCTCAAGGACATGCAGGCCGAGGCCGCGGAGCGTGTCGTCACGGCGGAGTCCGGCGGCGGGATGATCCGCGCGACCGTCGACGGCGCGATGCGCGTGCGCAAGATCGAAATCGATGCGGCGCTGCTCGCCGACAACGACAAGGCGATGCTCGAAGACCTGATCGTCGTCGCGGTCAACGAAGGACTAAGACGCGCGCAAGAGATGGTCGCCGAAGAGATGGCCAAGCTCGGCCCGGTCGGCGGACTCAAATTTCCCGGCTTCGGAAACGACTGATCGATCAGAAATGGCGACCGACAATCTCAAACGCGGCGACGGACTTCCGCCCGCGATGACGCGGCTGGTGAAAGAACTCTCGCGCCTGCCGGGCATCGGCGAGAAGACCGCCTCGCGTCTCGCCTTCAACCTGCTCAACCGGCCACGGGACCAGGTGATCGCGCTGGCCGAATCTCTGCTCGAAATGAAAGAGCGCGTGGGACTCTGCGACCAATGCTACGGCCTGTCGGATAATCCGCGATGCCAGATCTGCAACGATCCCGCGCGCGAGCGCGACATGATCTGCGTGGTCGAAGGGCCTGCCGATCTGATGGCGATCGAGCGCGCCCGCAGCTTCAGCGGTATTTATCACGTCCTGCACGGCGCGATCGCGCCGCTCGATGGAATCGGACCCGACGACGTGAAGCTCAAGGAGCTGATTGCGCGCGTGAGCCCGCCCGCCACCGTGCGCGAAGTAATTATCGCGACCAACGCAACCGTCGAGGGCGAAGCGACCGCGCTCTATATCGCGAAGACGCTCCGTCCGCTGGGCGTCAAAGCAACCCGCCTCGCCCGCGGCCTGCCCGCAGGCGGCGACCTCGAATACAGCGACTCCGCCACTCTGACCAGCGCGCTCAGCGGACGACGGGAGCTCTGAGCAAGGGTTGAAGGAAAGCGTGTTCCGGATCTCGCGAATGAACGCCGGCGACGCCGAGCACGAGGTATATGCTCGGCTGCGAACGAAGCTGTGGCCGATGCCGCTCGAGCAAAGCCTTGCCGAAAGCCTCGAGATTCTCGCTCAGCCTGCGAAGTGGGCCGTGTTTCTGGCGCGTGCCGAAGATGGCGCGTCGATAGGATTCCTGGAAGTGTGCCTTCGGGAATACGCCGAGGGCGCGACGTCATCACCAGTAGGCTTCCTTGAGGGCTGGTTCGTGTCCGAGAGTATTCGCGGACAAGGTGTGGGACGGTTACTCGCGGAAGCAGGCGAAACCTGGGCGCGTTCTATGGGCTGCACCGAGATGGGATCCGATACGGAGATTGATCGGACCGGCAGTATCGAGGCGCACGCGCGGCTGGGTTACAAAGAAGTCGAGCGGCTAGTCTGCTTCCTGAAGAAACTGACGTAATCGCTTGCGAGAGGATCATTTGGTTCCTCTCGGTTCTTCTCCTTGTGCCGCAGCGGCGCTGGCGCTCGCGATCAGTTTCCGAAATCCCAGCTCTCGCCATTGTGATAATGGCTCAGCACGTTTTTCGCGATCAGGATCCGGTGGACCTCGTCCGGTCCGTCCGCGAGGCGGAGCGTCCTGGCTCCCTGGTACATGGACGCGAGCGGCAGGTCGCCGGAAACGCCCGCCGCGCCCCACACCTGGATCGCTCGGTCTACCACTCGCTCGTAGGCCGCCGGGACGAAGACTTTGATCGCCGAGATGTCCGTGCGAGGGTCGGCGCCGCTGTCCATTCGCTCGGCGCAGTGAATAGTCATCAGGCGGGCGGCCTGGATGTCGATGTAAGAGTCGGCGATGAAGCCCTGGATGAACTGCTTGGTCTCGAGCTTGCCGCCATGCACTTCGCGCGTCGTGGCGCGCTCGACCATCAGATCGAAGGCCCGCCACATCTGTCCGATCGAGTTCATGCAGTGATAAACGCGTCCCGCGCCGAGACGATCCTGCGCGGCCCGATGGCCCGAGCCCGCCTGGCCGAGCTGGTTGCTCAGCGGCACGTGCACGTCGTCGTAAACGATCTCACAGTGGTCGCTCGCGTGGCCCCAGACCTCGACGCCGCGAACGATGCGCACGCCGGGAGTGTTCTTGGGCACGATAATCTGGGTCATGCGGCCGTTGTCCGCGCCCTTCCCTTCGGTTCGGCACATCACGATCAGGAAGTCGGCGCGAAACCCGTTCGAGGTGAACCATTTGTGCCCGTTGATCACCCACTGGTCGCCCTCGCGGCGCGCCGTGGTCTTGATCGACCGCGGATCCGAGCCGGCCGAGTCGGGCTCGGTCATCGAGAAGCCGGACTCCATCTTGCCCTCGGTCAGCGGCACCAGCCATTTCTTCTTTTGCTCCTCGGTCCCGTACTTGAGCAGGATCTGCTGATTGCCCGAGTTGGGCGCGACCACGCCGAACAGCGCCGCCGCTCCGATGCTGTAAGCCAGCACTTCGTTCATGTACGCGTGTTCGAGAAAGCCGAGCCCGGCGCCGCCGTATTCGGGAGGAAGATGCGGCGCCCACAGACCCGCCTGCTTGACTTTCGCCTTGATCGATTCCCGCAACTCCCGGGCGCTCCGGCGTTCCTCATCCGTCGCACGGTCGCGATATCCTGCCCAGAGCTTGCGTTCGTTGGGCAGGATATCGCGGTTGACGATCTGCGCCGTGAGCGCGCGAATCTCGTTGATCCGGGCGTCGAGTGACGGGATAGGTTTCACGTTCATGTTCATGTGGCTTCCTCTTTGGGGCAAAGCGTAGCACGGCCGAGTCGCGGTCAAAAACTTGTCCTGCGAAGTCATTCACCAGATCAGCGGTGCGAGACGATACGTCACCTTGTTTCGATATTCCACATAACCCGGCAGGCTCCCGGCCAGAAATTTTTCCTCTTCCATCAGTCTCCAGACAATCACGATCATGATCGGAATCACCATCAGCAATCCCCACCATGAGCCGAGCGCAAGCGGCACGCCGAACAGCATTATCAGGGCGCCGGAGTACATCGGATGACGCACGACTGAATACGGTCCGGTCGAAACGACCTTCTGCCCGGTATCCACTTCAATAGTCGCCGACGCGAACGTGTTTTCCTTGAACACAAAGAACACGATCAGAAACCCGAAGGAGACCAGTGCATCGCCAGCCAGCGCGACAGACGGCGGCACGGTGGACCATCCGAAGCGATGATCGAACGCGGGGAAGAGCAGAATCGCGAAAAATGCAATGAAGGCGGCGAACTGTATGATCTGCTGGCGCGACTGTTTTTCCGCGCTCGGGCCCGCGTAAACCCGCCGCTCCAGCAACTTGGGATCGTGCTTCATCAGGTACGCGGTGATCGCGAGCGAGGAGCCGCCGAATATCGCGAGAAAAATCCACGCTTGCCAATAGTCCACCGTCCACGCGGCAAGGAATACGGCAACCGCGAGCACCGGCATAAAACTTCCGAGCTTGCCCAGCGCTTTCCGATTGAGCGTGTTCATGATCTGATGCCTGCTGCGATTGACATGCTTCGTAAGCTACACTATTTTCACAATATTGTGAAGATTACGAAATCTGATCGCGAAGCACGCTCGAGGTTCGTCGAACGCTTCGCCTCGGTGCTGGCCGAGTCCGGCTTTCCGCGGATGCCGGCGCGGGTGTTCGCCGCCCTGCTCGCGTCGGAGTCCGGACGCATGACGGCCGCCGAGCTGACCGCGGCACTCCAGGTGAGTCCCGCCGCGATTTCGGGCGCGATGCGCTATCTCGTACAGGTCAACCTCGCGAGCCGCGAAACTGCTCCCGGATCGCGCCGCGAGCACTACCGGGTCCACAGCGAGGTCTGGTACGAGGCGATCGCGCGCAAGGACCGCGTGCTCGACCGCGTCGAGGCGAGCCTGCGCGAGGGCGTCGAGATCGTAGGCCGCAGCACCGCGGCCGGTGCGCGAATCGCCGAGACGCTATCCTTCTTCGAGTTCATGCAGCAGGAATTGCCGGCGATGCTCGAGAAATGGCGCGCGCTCAAGGCGGCCAGCTCGCGCAGACGTGGATGATTCGAATTATACCGATCGCAATCGCTACGATATTGGCGATGCTGGCACTCGCCGCATGCGGCAAGACGCGGACGCCCGATGCGGTCGAACGCGGACGGCTGGTGTACGTCACCCACTGCATCGTCTGCCACAATTCGAATCCAAACCTCGACGGCGCGCAGGGACCCGCGATCGCGGGCTCTTCGCGCGAGCTCGTCGCCGACCGCGTGCTGCATCTGACTTATCCACCCGGCTATACGCCCAAGCGCACGACGCACAACATGCGCCCGATGAACGACCTGACGCCCGCGCAGATCGACGATCTCACGGCCTACCTGCGCGCCGCCGCAAAGCCTTAGGCTCGCCGCGTTGGCAAAAATTGGTTGCAAGCCGAAAACTTCGGGCGGTAGAATAATTCGAGGAAGGTCGTGGTTTCCCGCGGCTTTTGCGCTAAAAAATTCTTCTCTAGACCTCATGGCCGATCGATTCGATTCGAGCGCGGCCAGGAAAGGACGGTGTCGTAAAATGGCTTTCGAACTTCCCAAACTGCCATACGCGATGGACGCGCTTAAGCCGAATATCTCGGCCGAGACGCTCGAGTACCATTACGGAAAGCATCACGCGGCCTACGTGACCAACCTGAACAACCTGGTCAAAGGAACGCCGAACGAGCACAAGTCGGTCGAGGAGATTATCAAGAGCGCGCCGGCCGGCGGCCTGTTCAACAACGCGGCACAGCATTTCAACCATAGCTTCTACTGGAAGTCGCTCGCGCCGCATGCAGGCGGAGAGGCCAAAGGCCCGGTGGCCGACGCGATCAAAAAGGCTTTCGGCAGCTTCGAGGACTTCAAGAAAAAGTTCAGCGAGACCGCGACCACCCATTTCGGCAGCGGATGGGCATGGCTGGTCAAGAGCGCTGACGGCGGAGTCGCGATCGAGGCGACCCACGACGCCGGCTGCCCGATCAAGGAAGGCAAAAAGCCGATCCTGACCTGCGACGTATGGGAGCACGCGTATTACATCGACTATCGCAACGCGCGCGCGAAGTACGTCGAGGCGTTCTGGAATCTCGTCAACTGGGAATTCGCAAACGAAAACCTGAAATAGCGCGCCACGCAATTCGCGCGTTCTATATGCGAGCGCCGGATCCCCGAACGGGTCCGGCGTTTCTTTTTCTGGAATTCAGATTACGGCTTCGGCGCCTGGATGCAGATGCAGGCGGGAGCGCTCGTGCTCCTCGGACTCGGGGACCAGCAGCCGCGCCGCGATGATCTTGTACACGTCCGCGCTCACCGCCATCCCGACGTGAGAGCAGTGCACCTCGACGTTCTCGACCAGCGGCGAGCCGCTGCGGTCGATGCAGCTATCCCAGTGCACGATTCCGTCAGTGCGCGAGTAGATAACGGTGGTAGGAACCAGCGTCGGCGCCTTATCGGAAATCGATAACCCGCATGAACAGTTCTCGCTGAGGCATCCCTCGGCACGTCCGCGCAGAGCAGCGATCGAATTCGCAACCGCTTGCACTGCGCGGTTGGCCGCGTCGCGCGGCCGCCTGATCGGCGAACCCATCGTGATCACGCGCTCGACCTCGTTCGGATACCGACGCCCGATTTCGCGCGCATAGACCCCGCCAAGGCTGTGACCGATCACAACCACCGGTCCGCCGTGACGCTCGGCCACGCGCTCGATTCGCGCACCGACCAGCTCGAGCACCTCGCGCGGGCAACTCGAATTCGACCAGATTCCCGACATCACCGATCGATGGCCCAGGAAGCGGCAGAAATTTGCGAGCGGCGCCAGCGTGATGTCGCCGGCCATGAAGCCGGGAATGAACATCACCGTTTTGCCGTGGCCGGGAATCGCGTGCGGCCACGAATAGGTGAGGGCGTTCAGCCACAGCATCGTGGCTTCCAGTGGGACGCGGAACTCGCCGAGCGCATCAAGCATCGAGGGTCGGCGAACATCCGGCATGTTGGTAAGAGCCGCGCCCGAGGAGGTTAATTTCATAGAGTCCTTTGAAAACCCATTCAGAAGAGCAGGCCCGGAAGACCGACGGCTGCTGCCGTTGTCTGCTCGCCTATTCTCCTGTCGCCCGTTCATTTCACGATCGCCTTCATCATCGCCACGCCCATTGTATTAGACGCAAGTAAGCAAATGTTCAATCCAACGTAACATATGCGAAATGGATGCCGTTTAGGAAAGATCAGCGCACGGCTAAATACTGAACGAAATGGCCTTCTTTCTATTCTCGGCCAATGACTGGAGCGTGGTCTGGCGCAGGATATTGTTCACGCTTTCGCGCACATCACGCCAAACGTCGCGCATCGGGCAGGGCTGGTCCCTCGGACAGGTGGCGGCGCCGGGCATCCTCGAGGCACTCGACCGGACAGTAGTCGCCCTCGATAATCTCGACCACGTCGGCCATCGTGATCCGCGAGGGACTCTTGGCGAGCATGTACCCGCCGCTTGGGCCCTTTTGGCTCG
The DNA here is from genome assembly GCA_963801665.1 of uncultured delta proteobacterium. GTDB lineage: Bacteria > Desulfobacterota > Binatia > Binatales > Binataceae > JBARDN01. Next base: position 1,064,268 of record CAWDFL010000001.1, read on the forward strand.
CGACCAGGCCGCCACGTTTGAGCTCGATCAGCAGGCGCCGCAGATAGTTCTCGGGGACGCCCTGAGTGTCAGCAATCTCCTCGACTCGCGTCGGTTGCGAGCCGGGATATCGCTCCGCCAGCATCAGCAGAGCCTTCAGAGAATAATCTACGCCAACGCCAAATTTCATAGAATCTAAGAGATGTTTTTAGCATAATCAGACGATTCAGGGAATAGTTGACCAGATAAGTCATCTAATTAGTTGACTAACTTGGTGATCATAGTTACTTTTTGATCTTCGGAAGTGTCTCCAAGTGCCGAAACGTGAAGCTCCATCGTGGGATCTGGTCCTCAAGCGCAACTCCGTAGAGCGCCTGAAGCACGACATGTTTCCGACCGAGCTTGCCGACAATTGGCAGCGCCTGGTCGATACATCCTACGAAGCCCTGCCCGAGGAGGACATCGTCCGCCTGCAGTGGTTCGGGATGTATCACGACAAGCCGAAGATCGGCACCTTCATGATGCGCGTAAAGATCCCGAGCGGGATTCTTTCGCCGAAGGGGCTGCGCACGATCGGCGAAATCTCCGAGCAGTACGGCCGCGACCAAGGCGAGCTGACGACGCGCCAGAATATCCAGCTCCATTACATCACGCTCGATAAATTCCCCGAGATTCTCGAGCAGCTGAAATCCGCCGGGCTGACCACGATGGGCGGATGCGGCGACGTGGTGCGCAACATCACCGGATGCCCGGTTGCGGGCGTCGATCATGACGAGTTATTCGACGTGACCGGACTCGTCGCCGAGGCGGCGAATTTCTTCTACGGCAATCGCGATTACTCCGACCTGCCACGCAAGCACAAAATCACGATCTCCGCGTGCCGCTACCAATGCAATGCGCCCGAGATCAATTGCGTCGCGCTCGTGGCGACGCTCAAGGACGGACGCGAGGGCTTCGCGGTGCGCGTCGGCGGCGGACAGTCGTCAACTCCACGGCTTTCGCGTCATCTGGGCGTGTTCATCACGCGCGAGCAGGCGATGCCGGTGATGCGCGCGATTATCGACACCTGGCGCTCGACCACCGAGTACCGCGTCTCGCGGGTCAAGGCGCGGCTCAAGTTCATGATCGACGATTACGGGCCCGAGGAATTCCGCAAGCTTGTGCAATCGCGGCTCGATTTCCCGCTCGAGGATCTCGCCCAGATGCCGCTGGCCGACGAAGAGAGCGATCACATGGGCGTACACGATCAGAAAGCTGCGGGGCTGTGCTACGCGGGCTTTCCGGTTTACCTCGGCACGATGACTGGCAAACAGATGCGCGCGGTCGCGGATGTCGCAGAAGAAATCGGCGGCGATATCCGGCTCACTCGACGCCAGAATTTTATCCTGACTGGAATTCCGAAGGATCGGCTCGAAGAGATTGCCGGCCGGATCGGCGAGATCGGATTTCCGCTCGATGCGAACGGGCTGTATGCCTCCTCGATCGGATGTATCGGCGATCCGCACTGCAACTACGCCGTCACGCCGACCAAGACCAAGCTCGCGACGATTATCGAGCGCCTGGTCACCGACTTCGGCAATGACGTCGCGGGATTGAAGCTCAACCTCGACGGATGCCCTCACGCGTGCGCGCAGCACTGGACCGGAGATATCGGACTTCAGGGAACGACGGGCCGCGGACCTAACGGCGAGCCGCTCGAGGCGTTCGATATCATCCTGCGCGGAGGACTCGGACGCGACGCCGCGATCGGCAAGCCGCTCCTGCGGCGGATTCCGTCGGCCAATGTCGAAGACTACGTGTCGCGCCTGTTCGCGGGCTACCTGGCTCGCCGCGCCGACGGCGAATCGTTCACCCGTTTTTGCGTCCGCACCAACGACGCGGACTTGACCGCGATTGCTCAGGGATCAAATCAACCCGGCGCCGCCGAAGCCGCCGCCTGAACGCACATGTCACAAGCGAGCATAGCCGTGGAACACGAAACCGAATTTCCCAAGCCGACCATCGTGATGGACGAACTCGAGGCGGGCGAAGTCGCCGTAGATCTCGACGACCGCGAGCCGCAGGAAGTACTCGCATGGACGATCGAGCGTTTCGGACGCGAGGTCGCGATCTGCTCGAGCTTCCAGGCCGAAGGCTGCGTCCTGATCGACATGGCGCATCGCATCGATCCGGGGATTCGCGTGTTCACGATCGACACCGGCCGCACGCCGCAGGAAACCTATGACCTGATCGACAAGATCCGCGAGCGCTACGGCATCAGGATCGAGACCTTCATGCCCGACACCAGCGTCGCGCAGCAGATGGTCACGAAGCACGGCAACAATCTTTTTTATCGCGACGTAAATCTGCGCCTGCTCTGCTGCCAGGTGCGCAAGGTGCTGCCGCTGCGCAAAGCCCTGATGAATTACAGCGGATGGATCACGGGCCTGCGCCGCGACCAATGGGCCACGCGCTCGAATATCCGCAAGATCGAAATCGATCATGACCATGGCGGGATCGTGAAAGTCGCGCCACTGGCCGACTGGACCGAAGACGAGGTCTGGGATTACATCCGCGCCCACGACGTTCCCTACAACGCGCTCTACGACAAGGGCTTCAAGTCGATCGGATGCGCTCCATGCACCCGCGCGGTCGGCGAGGGTCAGGATCCGCGCGCCGGACGCTGGTGGTGGGAAACGGGCGCGCCCAAGGAATGCGGGATGCACTGCTCGATCGAGACCGGCGGATTCGAGCATGAGCTCGCGGCCCTGCTGGGTCATCGCGAGATGACCGGCAACGGCGACGGAGTCTGATGACGCCAGGCGACGACGCGCCGCCCTCCGGCGGCGAACCGCTTGCGCTCGACGCGCTGCAGCGCGACATCCTGCTCCCGCAAATCCAGGCGTTTATTGACGCCACCACGGAACCCGCCGCGCGCGAGGTTTACGTCACGCTGAAAGCCGCGGTCGAAGCGATGGAGATCGCACCGGCGGACTTGCAGGCGCGTCTCGGCGCGATCGTCGAGGTGGCGCTCCAGAGTGGACGCATAAGAAGGCTCTTCGGTCCGGGCGCCGAGCTATCGCTGAACGCGCTCTTCCAAAAAACTCCGCGCGGCCGCGAAATCGCAACCTCGCTTCGTGAACTGAATCGCGCGTTGGCAAAGCTAAAGGGCGACACGGTGGAAGAACTAACCGCCACCCTCCGCGCGCCAGGCGCATACGCTCTGACCCTGAAAACGACCGGCTGCCAACTGGTAATCCGCTTCGAGCCATCCGGCGTCCGCGTAGAGTCAGTAGAACTCGCGCTGGACTGAGACATCGCGCGCCGCCAGATGACGCTTCGCGTCGGCCGACGAGCCGTCGGCCGCCACCGGCAGAAAAGAGGCTGTCGATTTTCTCGTAAACCGTCCGTTGCTGTCATCCTGCCATGAAAGTGTGTTGGGGCGATGACTATCGTAGTCTCAGCCGAGCCGTCGATTGTCATTCCGAGCCCTGGGCGAGGAATCCCGAGGCGTCCGTGCTCCGAGTCCACGCCTCATGCAGCGCCCTTTCGTTCGGGATTCCTCGCGCGGCGGCCACGCACGGGAATGACAACCGTACCTGTCTTCGTAGGGGCGGCTCGCGAGCTGCCCGTCGTTCGCACCGGCTCCCTCCTATACCCTCTCCCCCCGGGAGAGGGCGACGCGGCGCGGCGATTGCTTTTTTTTTGTGCAATCGCCGTGACGCGTGGGTGAGGGTGCCGCTCTGGCCTCTTTCTCCGAGCAACGCCTGAATCCACCAATGGCCGCTACTTGGCGCGCACCGTCGCGGGATTCCTGATCGAACCGCGAGACATCGCGTGGTAGAATTTTTGCTCGTGGGCCCGACGATGCTCACGTGCCGTGACTATCCCTGTAATGGACTCGAAGAATTCTCCGCCGCGACTCTCTCCGATGCCTCGCGCCTGTGCTCTGATCGCGATGATCGCGGCCGCGCTCGCGATTTTTCCGGCGCGCTCGATTCGTGCCGCGTCGCCGACTCCGGCGCTCAGCGCCTCCTCCTCGCCGGGCGCAGCCACCGCGCGAGCGCAGGCCTCCGCGATGCCCAATGCACAGCCGTCAATCGTAAGCGCCCTCAAGGCCGTCATCGCGCCCGCATCGGAGTCCGCAGCGCCTTCGGCGGCGGCGACGCCCGCGCCGGCCGACGCCACCGCGATCATCGCCTACCTGAGCGAGGTCATAAGCTGGTATCGGCATCTCGCCGTGGAAGCTCAGCTTATTCGCGAGCCGGAAGAGACGCTCTTCTATTCCAACGACGTGCAGACCGCCAATCAGATTGTCTCGCTCGCGTTCGTCTACGCGCGCGCGCAAGCCGCCTACAACGCGAAAGTCGAGCCTGAAGCGCCGCAACCCGCCGCGCATGCCGGTTCGCTCGGCTTGAGCGATCTGCGCCAGAAATCCGCGCAGGCTGCCGCTGCCGTCGTGTCGGCCCAGAAGCGCCTGAAGGATTTGCAGGCTGGCCTGGCCAAGGCTTCTGCTGCCAACCGCGCGACACTGAACTCGCAGATCGCCGCGGTCCAGAGCGAAGTCGAGCTCGCACAGGCGCGCGCCGACGCGCTGTCCGCGATGGCGGAGTTTGTCGCGGGCAGCTCCAAGTCGACGGGCGACGGGACCGGGCTGGCGGCGCAGATCGACGAACTCGAACAATCAGTTCCGCAGGTAAATAGCGCCGCCGGCAAAGTTGTCCCTCAGGTGGCAGAGCAGCCTGGAATCGGCGGAATAATCGGGATGACCTCGAACTTGCTCGACTTGCAGAGTCAATCCCAATCCCTCGAGGCCACCGCCGCGCTCACAACCCAGCTCCTGCAGCGGGTCAATGCGATGCGCGCGCCGCTTATTGCGGTCCTCCAAAAACTTGATCAGCGCGGCGTGGACCTTGCCAATCTCTCAAAGACCGGCAACCTGAACGACTTCCGCGAACGCAGCACGAGTTACCAGAGCCTTATCGATGCTCACAAGCAGATCACCGCAACCCTGGTGCCGCTAAGCAAGCAGCAGGTTTTGCTCGCGCTTTACGGCGATAACCTCTCGCGATGGCGCGCGTCCGTCGATCGGCGCGCGAGCCAGGAGCTGCGCAGCCTCGTCGTGCGCCTGGTCGGCCTGCTCGCGATCCTCGGGCTGATCCTGGGCGGCGCATACCTGTGGCGCTACTTCACGGTGCGTTTCGTCGCCGATCCGCGCCGACGCCATCAGCTTCTCGCCGCACGACGGCTGGTGATGGGGGTTCTGATCGTTTTTGTAATCCTGCTGAACTTCGCCAATCAGATAAGCTCGTTCGCCACTATCATGGGCTTCGCGGCGGCAGGTATCGCGGTCGCGCTGCAGAACGTGATCTTGTCGGTCGCGGGATATTTCTTTTTGATCGGACGCTTTGGAATCCGCGCCGGCGACCGGGTGCAGATAGGCACCGTGACCGGCGACGTAATCAGTATCGGTCTGGTAAAGCTTACCCTGATGGAGCTGGCTGGATCCGATCGGCAGCCGACCGGTCGCGTGGTGGTCTATTCCAACGCGATAGTGTTTCAGCCCAGCGGTAATTTCTTCAAACAAGCTCCCGGAATGAGTTTCGTGTGGAACGAGGTGCGCCTGACTCTCGCGCCCGACTGCGACTATCGGCTCGCGGAGAAGCGCCTGATGGACGCGGTGGACGAGGTCTTCGCGCGCTACCGCGACAAAGTGCAGGGCGACTTCCGCCATCTCGAATCCGACCTGCACGTCCTGCTCGATATCCCGCGCCCGAGCTCGCGGATGACGCTTAATTCCAACGGCCTCGAAATAATCATCCGCTATCCCGCGGGCGTCCGCACTTCATCGCAGGTGGCCGACGAGGTCACGCGTCGCGTGCTCGACGCGATTCGCCGCGAGCCGGCGCTGAAACTGGTCGCACCTGGAGTTCCGAATATCCAGCCGATCGAGGTTTCCGATCATGAAGAGGCGGTCATCCCGAACGCGGGCGACAACGGCGACGCCGCCGTGAAGACTATCGCGGCCGCCGCCGAACGTCCCGATAACGTCGACGCTGCGCGCGCGGCTGCTGCGGCGAAAGCGCCGGGGGCGAAAAGCTAGGCAGAGTTAATGCGCCGCGGTCTGGTTGAAGACATTGTCGACGATATCGGCCAGTTCGGGAATTCGATATCGCTCGCCGCTGTACGCCTTATAGATCAGGAACAGCCAGAAAATCGCCAACACGATGTTGACCAGATCGAGAATCACTCCCAGGAGCGCGCCCAGCGCATGCGGTAGCACCGCGATAAATACGCCAAACACAATCTCGACCGCGAACCACAGCACCGAGAATCCTATAGATTGGCGCGCGTGGAAGCGCACGTAGTCGTCCTGGCTGTATGGTTCTAGGTACAAGAAGATGATTCCGGTCACAAAGAAGCCCAGATAGGTGACCGCCGCAATTACGTTGTTCGGTTGTCGGGACGCTTCCCCACTCATCGCCAATCCTCCTTGCGAACTCACGCTCCCGAGGAATCTTCGCCGTAGCCTGTTGAGACGAGTATGTGTACTCAAAGGAGCGCATGCAACGCAATCGGGCGATGCAGCCTCTTGATGGCATCGCGCCGGGGTGCGATGAATTGGAACATCCGCACTAGGAGGGCGAGTCCGCGATGGCGCTAGAAGTCACCTATGACCGGAAGATCTGCATTCATTCGGGAAACTGCGTGAAGACTCTGCCACAGGTATTCAAGGTCGAAAACGGAAAATTCGTGATCGATACATCTGCAGCAGAAGAATCGAAAGTCCGGGCAACCGTAGCCGCCTGCCCCTCCCACGCGCTCAAGATCTGATTCCTTGTCCATTCCCTCTCCCTCCGGGAGAGGGTGCCGCGAAGCGGCGAGTGAGGGTGCTGATCTGCGGCGCCTACTTTCTACGCTTGCCCATCGAGTCTTCGAAGCGGGTCAGCGTCGCGTCAGTATGACGCCCGGTCGCTACCGCTTCGAGCTGGGTGCGGATGCGATTCGCCAGCTGATGCCGAAAGACCGGCTTCGCCAGAAAATCGCTGACCCCCAATCGGATTCCTTCGGCGCGCGCATCCAGGTCGTCGCGCGCTGTGATCATGATGATCGGAATCTCCGCGGTATCCGGATTGTTCTTGAGCGCTTTGCATACCTGAAAGCCGTCCATTCCCGGCATCATCAGGTCGAGCAGGATCACATCGACGTCTTTCTCGAGTACCATTTTGAGACATTCGGGACCGGAACTGGCTTCGAGCGGCGCAAATCCCTCGCGCTCCAGATGACGCGCCAGAATTGTGACGGTGTCCGGATCGTCGTCGACCACGAGAATCTGCGGCAATTGAGTCGAATCGTCCATTTTCGTCTTGGGCACCCTCAAGCTTCTTCGGTTTCGTCCGAAGAGGCTTGCGCTATCACGCCGCAACGCCGCAGCTTGGCCGCAAAAGTCGTGCGCTTGAGGCCGAGCAGCTTCGCGGCCGCCTGCTTGTTCCCACCGGTCTGCTTCAGCGCCTCATTGATCAATCTACCTTCCAATTCCCGTACCAAAGCGGGAAGATTGACGCCTCCATTGGCCAGCGATTCGGGTATCGTGGGCAATTCCGGACGTGGCTTCGAGAGCATCGCCGGCGGCAGGATGCCGATGTCGATCACCGGACCGTCGCACAGGATCGCCAGCCGCTCGACCAGGTTTTCGAGTTCGCGCACATTGCCGGGCCAGTCATAGGACCATAGATGCACCATCGCCTCGCGGCTGACGCTCAACTGGCGGCCCGGAGTGCGCGAGCGGATGCGCTCGAGAAAGTGTTCGATCAAAAGCGGGATATCGGCGCGGCGCTCGCGCAGCGGAGCAATGACTATCGGGACCACCTGGAGCCGGTAGAAAAGATCTTCGCGAAACGCTCCCCGTTTGACCGCGCCCGCCAGGTCGCTGTTGCTGGCGGCAATCAGGCGCGCGTCGATTCGGATGCCGCGGTCCGAGCCGACCGGCCGCACGATTCCATCTTCGAGCACGCGCAAGAGCTTGGCTTGCAGAGCGATCGGCATCTCGCCGATCTCATCCAGGAAAATCGTGCCGCCGTCGGCGCTGCTGAATAGTCCGTGGCGCGGCCCCGCCGCGCCGGTGAAGGCGCCGCGCTCATGCCCGAACATCTCGGATTCGAGCAGATCGTGAGGAATCGCCGCACAGTTCACCGGAACAAACGCCCGCGTGCGGCGCGGCGCACGCGCATGAATCGCCTGCGCTACCACTTCTTTGCCGGTGCCGCTCTCGCCTGTAATCAGCACGGTCGCGTCGGTCGGCGCCACGCGCTCGACCAGCGCGCGCAGCTTTACGATCGTAGGATGCGCTCCGATCAGCACCTGCTCGAGCCCGGGCGTCTGGCCCTGCTCGGCAATGTTAGTCCGTGAAGCCACCCCTTTTCCTTCTGACGGCACGGCTCGCGCCGGTCACCATCATTCAGGAGTAAATTCTGTCATGCATATCGCGTAGTTGACAAGCAGTTAACAAATGGATGCGAAGAAAAGCGCGCGGCGGCGCGGCTAATCACGACTGTGCGATTTCCTGACGATAGATCGCGGCCTGCCCCGGCCCTTCCGCAACCGAAATTTCGAGCGTGGTGGCGTCCGAAAGCGCGCCGCGAGTAGCGAGCGCATCATGCAGTTCGTTCCAGATATAGCGCGCAAGCTCCTCGGCCGAGCTATGCACGATCGGCGCAAGGAACACGTCGGCGGCGGGAAAGATAAATTCGTCGCGCTCATAGACCACGCGGATTTTTCCGCCCGCCAGACGATCGATCTTCAAGCAATCGCTCTTTTCCGGGATGATCGTATGCTCGTCGAGCCGATCGAGAATTTCCTTGGTGAGCTTTTTGATCAGCCCGAAATCGATCACGTAGCCGGTCCCCAAAAGCCGCCCCTCGACGCGCACTCCGACCTGGTAGTTATGTCCATGCAGCGGCTCGCGAAAACCGGGATAAGCGATAAAGTGCGCGGCCGAGAATTTGAGCTTCTCCTTCGCGACGTGAATCGAGAACTGGCTCACCATGTTTCGACTCTTATCCGACGCGCGCGCGGTTGAGAAGCGCGAGGATCGGTTCGAGCGACGGGTCAATTCCGCTCGCGCCGAACCGCTCGTGATAGTCGTGCGCCGCGAGCGAGGTCGCGGCGCCGAAACGCTCAGCCTCGCCAGCCGCGGCGATACGAAGGCATTCGCCGAGCTCGCGCGTCCAATCCGAATCCGCGTCGAACTCCTGGGCCAGATCTCCAACCGCAAGTCCGTGCAATCCGCCGATCAAGCATTCCGCGTAATAGCCAATCTGCCCCGCGCGATCGATCTCTAGCGATTTGAGCGCCAGCGCCGAGCCGAGCGAATGCATCCGATCGATGCCGAATTCGCGCCGGCGCGAGACCACGGTATCGTCGCCGCTGCCGTCGAAGCCCGAACCGATCGCGATGATCGCGACCCGCCCGTCCGAGATCGGCACCGGATGGAACACGTAGCCGGGCGAGGTGTAGCCGACCAGCTCGCGCAGCGCGCGGCGGTACTCGAGCAAATCGAAGCGCGTCTCTTGCGCGATCCGCATGAGAAAATCGCCGAGCGGGGCGCACGCGGCATCCGCAAGCGCGATCAGGCGCTGGAACATCGCGGGATCATATTCCTCGCGCCGTGCGATCATCGCGGCCGAGCTGCGCTCGAAGGTCAGGAGGAGCCCGCCGAATTCGTTTTCAGCTCCGCGGCCATGGCCCGCACGCGCGCTGATCGGCGCCGCGCGATCGACAGGCTCGATATCCATCGCAAGGTAGCTGCCATGACTCGAGGGCTTGGCAAGTCCGCGCCGTGCGTTGCTGATCACCGCGGGCTCGGCGTCGATCGCGGCCAGGCGGCTTGCTCCGCCGCGACGCTCGGCCATAAGGCCGTATCCGCTCAGCAGCGATCCGTATCCGAGCACGAGCAGGCGCGCGTTCGGTTCCACTCAGATATCTTCGACCGGGGGATAATATTTTTTGCCGCCGAGTTCGTCGACCGCGTTCCAGAATTCGGCACCCGACGCGCTCATCGGGTTGGTCGGATCTTTCAGCGACATCGCCTGCCGCTTATAGTTCCAGCTCTCGGGGCGCAGCGCACGCGCCACCGCGAAATATTTTTGCGCGGCTTCAGCGTATCCGGATCCGTTCAGATATTCGCCGAGCCGGAAATTCGCCGCCGCGCGCACGTCGTCGTCATTCGGCGTATGCATCCGGCGCAGAACCTCGGCCTCGTTGAGTGCGAACTTGCTCGCAGCTCCCTTCGCGACCCAGTCGCGGATCGCGTTCTGATAGGCCAAGCGCTTGGCCTGCATCTCCTTCATCGATTCCTCGGGCATCGCGAAAGTTTTGCGATCGAGCGTGCGAAACGCGTCGGTCGAGCCCGCCGCCTCACTCGGGCGCACGATACGTCCGCGCTCATCGATCCATACGGCGGTCGGCACGTTCACCATGTCATAGAGCTCCGCAACAATATGGCGCATATCGATCACGCAAGGATAAGTCGGCTTCGCGGCGGTGATCCACGGCTCGACCGCCGCTTTTCCGGCGCTGTCGAACGCCACCGCGATAGGAACGAAGCCTTTGCTCCCCAGTTCCTCATACATCGCCTGCCACACGGGCAGGTCCATTCGGCATCCTCACCACGAGGCCCACGAGACGAGCAGCACTTTCTTGCCGCGATATTCCGACAGCGAATGCATCCGGCCCGCGAGATCCGGCAGCGAAAAATCCGGCGCCTCGAGCGACTCGAGCGTGCGCGCGCGCTCGGCCGCCGCCTCTCCAACGCACCACGTGTGATGCTCCTGGTCGGCGACGATCGGCTGTCCGAGCAGCTCCGCCATCGCGGCAACGTTGTACCTATCTCCCGCGGCGAATTCGGCCGCACGCGCGAGCGGCACCGGAACGCACACCTCGCCCCTGCAGAAACCCTCGGGCTTGAAAATCCATCCCGTTGCGCGCTCCAGGTCGTCGGCCCGAAGCCATGGCGACGCGCCGCGAACCTCGGCAGGGACGCCCGTCGTCAGCCGTTCGCCATAGATCAGATTGATTGGAGTGTCCGCCATCGTAGCTCTCCCGGACTCGCTCTTGAGCCGCGATTATTTTAGCGCTCGCGGCGCCGTGGTCATATCCAGAGTATCACGCCGCTCGCGGGTTTTCCGGTCGCGATGCGGACCGCGCGCAGATAAATCGCAACCTGTGCTCGATACTCGGGAAACCGCGCCGACAAATCGGCGTCGGTTTTGAAATCGACGATCGTCCAATTCGCATCGCGGCCCGTGCCGGTGCGAAACGCCAGGTCCGCGATTCCCTCGGCGGTGCTGCCGTCGTCGAGCGTCGCGAGAACGGGATACTCGCGGCGGACTTCGCTCGCGCTCGCCGCGGCGCGGATCACCGCGGAGCCGAGTGCGCTCACGACCGCTCCAGAAGCAGCCTCGGCGTCGTCCGCGCCCGCATCGATCATCCGCGCGACACTCGACACGACGCGCTCGATCTCCGCGCGTGGCGCATCGAAACGTATTCGCAGCATCGTCTCGTGCACCAGCGTGCCGAAAAGCTTGAGCCGCGCGCGCGACCGGTCTCGCGCGATCTGCTCGATCCGAATTTTGCCGCCATCCACGTGAATCGCCGCGCCCGACTCCGCCGCCGTTGTCGCGCTGACCACCTTGAGCGTCGGCGCGGCTCCGCGCGCGAGCGCTCCGGCGCGAGCCTCGCTCCAGGCGCGATGCGCCTCGTCGCCGCGCTTCGAAATTTCGCCGCTCTCATCGGCTTCGAGCAGCACGCTTTGCCTTAGGCCCATCGCCTCCTTCACGTCGAGGATAAGCTTGCTCGGATCCCACCATACGACGCGATGCGCTCCCGCCTGCGCACGATACGATCCCGGCGCGACCGAGCGCGTCGGCGCAGGTGCTCGCGACGGGCGGACGCGCACGGAGTCCTCGCCGAACTCGGGACATCCCGCGGGCTTGCGGCTAAGCGGCGCGCGGCGATTCTGTTGCTCCGGATAGATGACGGGGTTGAGCCGCGCGAGCCATCCTTCGTACGCGCCGTCACCCAGCGTGGGCACGACCAGCAGGTCTCGCGCGCGAGTGGTCGCGACATAGAGCAGGCGAATCGCCTCCTCGACGTCGCGGCGATGCTCTTCCTCCTGATGCTCCAGCAGCTCGTGCGGAGCGCATCCTGCTATTTGCAGCGCTGCGATTCCGCGCTCCGGATCGATATAGCGCGTCGCCTCGCCGCGGGTTTCGTTGCAGGTCAGGTCGGCCAGGATCACGACGGGAAATTCGAGTCCCTTCGCGCGATGCACCGTCATGATGCGGATGCCTTCGGTCCCCTCCTCGGCCAGCGGCGTCTCGCTCGCCTCGTCGCGCTCGGCGCGCGCTTCGAGCTCATCGACGAAGCCGCGAAACGAAGTCGGACGGTTGCGCGCCTCGTAGCGGCGCGCCTGATCCATCAACCGCATGATATTCGCGAGCGCCTGATCGCCTGTCGGCCAGATCGCGACGCCCGCATGCGCGCGAGTCTGCGCGAGCGCGCGCGCCAAAGTCTGCGCGATAGGACGGCGATTTCGCTCGCGATGCAGTTCGAGAATTATTTCGCGCGCGCCGAGCACCGCGCGCAGCCTGCCGTCCGCATTGTCGGGCGGATTGCGCCACAGGCTGAAGCCGCCCGCGGCCTCGCGATATTCAAGCAGCAGATCGTCGCCGAGTGAAAAGAACGCGCCGCGAAGAGTCGCGAACACCGCGAGCTCGTCGTCAGGGCGCTCGATCGCCGCGAGCAGGTTGCGCACAGACGTAACTTCCTCGCGATCGTTGAACGATCCGCCCTTCACCAGCACGTGCGGCAGATGCCGCGCCTCGAGCGCGCGCAAATATGGGCGCGTCACGTCGCGTCCGTATGAGTTCAGCCGGCGAAAAAGAATACAGATGTGGCGCGGGGCGATCGCGACGCGGCGCTCGGGCGCCTCGCGCTCAGTCACCGTCCATCCGCTCTCCTTGACCATCCATTTTGCGAACGAGGCGATCGCGTCTGGCAGCGATTCCTCGATCCTCCAATCCGTGACGCGGCCAAAGTCGCCGTATGGATCCGGAACCGGCAGCGCGACGATCGACGGCTGCGCGTCCGGGTCCGGCCGCGTCGACACCAGCGGCGCGTATCCAGGCTGAGTCGGCGAATCCTCCGGCATCAACGGCGCGAAGGCCGCGTTGATCATCGCATGCAGCTCCGGCGTCGCGCGGAAACTGACGGTCAGATAAAGCAGCCGCGCGCCCTTGCTGACGAGGCTGCGCTTGACCTCCTGGTACAGCGCGACGTCGGCGCGGCGAAAGCGGTAGATCGACTGTTTCGAGTCGCCGACGATAAACAGCTTGCCGGCGATCGGACGCGCTTCGCGCCAATCGTTCGCGGCAGGATCATCGGCGGCGAGCAGCAGCAGAATCTCCGCCTGCAGCGGATCGGTATCCTGAAACTCGTCGATAAAAATATGCGTGAAGCGGTTCTGCAGTTCGGCGCGTACGGCGGCGTTGTCGCGGATCAGCCCGCGCGCGACCAGCAGCAGATCGAGGAAGTCCAGTTGCCCTTCGCGCCGCTTGATCTCGTCGTAGATCCCGACGATCGGCCATAGCTCTTCGCGCAACAGCGGCGCCAGGTTGGCGCCCGCGTCGCGCCGCATCCGCAAAAGCCGCGCACGCAGCTCGCCGCGGCGGCGGAAAATCTCCTCGCGCTCAATTCCGCCGAAGCCGCCGCCGAACCCCTTCCAATCCCAGCGCCTGCCGCTGCCGAGCGTCAGCAGCACCGCTTCGAGCGCGTCATAGTCGCGGCCGCGCACCGCCTCCAGGCGCATCGCTTCGAGGACCGGCCGCGCAATTTCTTCGAGGCTCTTCGCGAGCCAGTCGCCCGGCTCGCCGTCGCGGGCGAGATTCGCAAGCGCTTCGATTTCCGCGACGAGCGCGTCGATCTCGCGGTCTCGCGAGAACGCTTGCGGCGCCCATCGCGCGGTAAAGTCGCGCCACGCGAGCAGCTCTTCAGCGGCGCGGCGTGCGATCGCGCGCGGACCATCGCGGCTGACCGACTCGCGCCGCCGCAGCAACCGGCGCATCCCTTCGCCCGGATTCGCCAGCGCCATCTCGAACCATTTTGAGAACGCCAATTCGAGGATCGCGTCGGCAGTATCTTCGGCAGCAACCTCGAACATCGGATCGACGCGCGCCTGCACCGGCCGCTCGCGCAACAGGTCGGCACAGAACGAGTGGATCGTCCCGATACTCGCCTGTTCGAGCTCGCGCAGCGCACCGCTCAAGCGATCGCGCGACGCTTTATCGAGTGACGGGTCATTGCGCGCCCGCTCGATCTCGGCGCGCAGCCTGAGCTTCAGCTCGCCGGCGGCTTTTTCAGTGAACGTCACCGCCGCGATACGCGCGAGTGTGCCGCGCCCCGACGCGATCACCGCGACGATCCTGCTCACCAGCGCCGTGGTCTTGCCGGTGCCGGCCGAGGCTTCGACTACCAACGTGGCGTCGAGCTCGCGCGCGATCGCGTCGCGCGCGTCCTGATCGGCGACTTTCCCGTACGTGCTCATTTCATCTTGCGCAGACGCGCCAGCGCTTCGAGCCTCGCGTGCGGCTTGACGTCTTTGACCCGGCGCTCTTCGTACGGACCGCATACGCGCCGGTAGTCGCACCATTCGCATTCGCGCTCGGCAGGCGCGGCGGGCAGAAATCCATCGCTCAGCGCCTGTCCAATGATCGCGGCGAATTCACGCTCAGCCGCGCGTGCGGCGTCATCAACCGCGACGATCCGCTCCTCGTATCCGCCGGCCGCCGTGCAGTAGTAGAGCCTGCCGAGCCCGATCGATTCGCCGAGCACGCGCTCGGCCGCGAGCGCGTAAAGAACCGGCTGGAGATATTTTCCGCCGCCGATCACGAAATCGTTGGCGGCGCGGACGCGGCCGGTTTTGTGATCGGTCACGCGCAGACGCCCGTCGGGCGCGCGCTCGATCAGGTCGATCGATCCGCGCAGCATCAGGCCGCCGTCGAGCGCGCTGGGCTCGGGCGAGCTGGCCGGGTCGGCCTGCGCACGATCGGCGAGTCCGAACGCCAGCTCGAAACGTTCCGGCCGCCATCGTTCCGGATCCTCGGCAGCGCGGCGCAGCCACTCGCGCAGGTCGGCGCGGATCGATTCGATCCCGTCGAGCCAGACCCGCTCGATTGCGGGCGCAAGCTCTTCGCGCCGTTCCGTCGCGACTTCGTCGAGCGTCTTGTCAAGCAGCGCGCTTGCCGCCTCGAGCGTCGCGGGAGTGACCGGCAGCGCCTCGATAGCGCGCAATCGTGAAAGGATTTCGTACTGAACTTCCGCGAACAGGCCGCCACGCGTCAGCGGATCGATCACCTCGATCGCGGCCGCTTCGTCGCGCGGCTCGAGCCGATGAATCGCCTGCAGGAAAAATCGGTACGGACATTCCGCGAAATGCTGCAACGAGGTGGGCGAGTACGAGCGCGCCGAAAGCTGATGTCGCCCGAGCGCGGCCAGCGCCGCCGGTTCGGGATCAACCAGCCCGTCCGCCGTGGTCCATCGCCTGAGCCATCGGCGCGCCCGCGTGCGCAGCGCGCGCCCGAGATACTCATTCGCGCCGAGCAGATAATGCGCGGCGCCGCGTGTCGCTTCCGGATCGCGGCCGGCGAGTTTTTCCAGAACCGCGAGGTCGAATTCCGCGTCGTCGATCGCTTCTGACGGATCCGCGGGTGCAGGCCAGCCCGGACCCGCTGCGGCCCCGGACGCGCGCCGCGCCAGCTCGTCGAAGCCGGGCAGCCGCCCTTCGGCGGCGCGCAGAACCTCAAGCGCGTAAAAGGACGGCACGCGCGGACGCCCCTGGTCCAGGTCGACGCGCGGATAGGAGAACATCACGCGCTTTTCCGCCGCTCCCGCCGCGATTCTGAGCGCAAGCCGCTCGCTTGCCACGCGATCCTCGTTGCGAATCAGATCGGCGCCGAGCGCTGCGCGCGCGCCATCGAGCAGGATCGGATCCTCGGTCACCTTCTGCGGAAAAATTCGCTCAGCCAGCCCGGGAACGATCACGACCTCGAACGACATCGCGCGCGCGCGATGCGGCGACGCGACGAAGACCGCGCCGTAGCGCCGTGGCGCTGGAGGATCCTCGAGCTTGGCCAGCCGCTCGGCCAGGACGTGGCGCACCTCGTCGAGGCCGACCGGACCGACCGGCGCCATCGCATCCAGCTCGCCCAGCGCCGAAAGAATCTCGTCGCGGTCGCGGATCGCCGCGTCGGTGATTGCGCGGATCCGCTCGAGCCACTCGCCCCACAACGCGCGCGCCGGCAGGGCCGCCAGCATCGCGATATGCGGCAGCGCGGTTTCCCTGAGATGCCGCAAGTCGGCGATCTTGTGCTCGAGCGCGGCGGCCTGCGCGGTATCGTCGTCCAGCTCTGCGCGGCGATGCTCCAGTTCATGCTCCAATCCGTCCAGCCGCCGCGCCCATCGCTCGGCGCTCCCGATCACGGCGGCATCGACGATTATCTGCTCCCATCGGCGCGGCGCACGCGAGCGGTCTTCAGCCGCAGGCGCCGCGGCTGTCGCGGCAGGATCGAGCAGATCGCGGCCGAGCGCGCTCGCGGACAGTTCACTATCGAGCGCGGCGTCGCGCGGCGCTTCGGCCCGTACGCGGCCGGGCACCTGCGCGAGTGAAAGATATTCCGCGTAGCGCCGCGCGGAGAGATTTTCGGCCGCGCAGGCAAGCAGCGCGAGCAGCGCGCGCCCTCCGGGCCGTGGACGCCGCGCACCGAGCGCGAAATAGGCGGGGATATCGGCGCGATCTAGCGCCTCTTGCAGACACGGCAGATAGCGCACGGGATCATGCAACAGCACCGCGATTCGATCGAAGCGCACGCCGGCGCGCGCCTCGCGATCGATTCGCCGCGCGATCTCGACGCACTCGTGCATCTCACCCGGCGCCGAATTTATCGTGACGGTGTCATCAAGATCGCGCGCGGGCGGAGTCAGGTCGCCAAACAGATGGTCCTGTATCCGCGCCAGCGAGGTCGG
The DNA here is from genome assembly GCA_963801665.1 of uncultured delta proteobacterium. GTDB lineage: Bacteria > Desulfobacterota > Binatia > Binatales > Binataceae > JBARDN01. Next base: position 1,081,305 of record CAWDFL010000001.1, read on the forward strand.
GTCACGGCCGCTGTTCGGCTGCACCGCGCGCATCCCGACACCGAGCGACTCGGACAGCATTCGCGCCGTGCGCTCGTCGCCCGCGGGAACAGTCGCGAAAAAATTCGGCGCACGCGCGGCCAGCGCCGCGACCAGCGCGCCCTCGCGACGCGTTTCGAGTGGCACGTCGAGCAGCAGAGTCGCGATCGCGGCGAAGCGCGGCGGAGCATCCGCGCGTACCGCCTCGGCCGCGAGCGCCAGGATCATCGCGCGGTCGGCGAGCTTGGCATCGGCCAGCTCAGCCTCGAACCGCAGGAGCATCGCGCCCAGCTCGGCGCCGGCTGCGCTGTGCCGCGCGAGATTGTCAGCGGATATATCGGCAAGTCGCAGTTCCTCGAGCGTGCGCGCGAGCGCGTTGGCAAATCCGGGCTGATCGATCACCGGCGCGAAGTACTGAAGCCGCGCCTCCGGCCGCAGATGAAACACCGCGCGCGCCGCGACCGCACGCGCCGCAAGCGCGGACGCGGGCGCGAGCCCGAGCGCGGCCATCTGGTCCGCGGCTAGCAGGCCCACCAGGCGGTTGAAGGTCAGGCGATGGATTCCCGCGAGCGCGCCGCGCTCGGCCGCGAGCGCGCGAACCAGATCGTCGGCGCCCGCGCGCGCCGGCGCGATCACGATCGCCTCTGCTCCCGGCTCGAGCGCGCGCAGCCATTCGCGTGCCGCCGCGATTCGTTCGGCGGCGCGAGCCGAGGTGATTATCTGTCGCGAATCAGGCATCGGAAGCGGCGCGCAGGCCGCTTATCGATAGTTCGCCGCAAGCGCATCCGCGAGCAAGAGGCCGCCGCCGCGGTATCCACAACCGCGTCAGCGGTTGTCATGTCTGATTTCTCACGATGAAGAGGCCGCCGGGACGGCGGCCCCACTGTAGGAAAAGTTCCATCAGTAGCACCGGCGTCCCGCCGGTCATTGCCCTGCGGGACTCCTGTGAATCCTACTTCAGCAGGTACACCGGATCGCCGATGCGGACCGTGCCGCAGGCGCCGATCGCGGCGAAGACGCCGACGTTGTTGCGATGATGCTTTGCCGAGGTGCGCAGCACGTCGAGGTCGCGCGGAAGATCGTCTTGCTGATGCGTCGTCATCACGCAGCGCAGCGCGGGAACCATCTCGGTGACTTTCACGCTCGAGCCGACCAATAGCTCGCCGCCCACCCATTCGTCTTCGACGAAACGATCGTCGCCCGGACCGCTATCGACGAACAGCGTGGGACGAAAGCGGCGCGGATCGAAGATCGATTTCATTCCGGCGAGCTTCGCCAGATGACGCAGCGTACCGGTTGCGATCACATGCATCACGGCGGTGTCGAAGAACGAGCCGGGCGAGAGCGAAAATTCCGGAGGCAGATTTTCGGCCGAGAGTCCGGGAATCACCTGCTCGACCGGCACGTCGGCGAAAACGGTTTTCGGATCGATTCCAGCGCGCTCGCGCACCGCGGTTTCCGCGCGCTCGAGCGTGACCTTGCGGCCGAGCTGGGCGCTGATCTGCTCGGCGGCTTCCGGATCATTCGGATGAATCGTGCTCCCGTCAGGCATGCGGATAGTGATCGGAGAGCCGTTCCCGGCCTCGAGCGGATCATCGTACTTCGCGCGGAAGTCGAACAGACGCGCGAATTGCTTGGCGCTCGCAATTCGCCGCGTCGCTTTTTCGCGCAGCGCCCACGCGCGATCGCCCACCGCGCCGCGCTCCGTGATCTCGACCTGCGCGAGCTGCTCGCCGAGCATCGATTTCACCGGATGCCGCCAGATTGCGGCGAGCACGCCAATCTGCTTTTGGGACATTACTATCCTCCTGCCTGCCGCGCGCGGCGCGGACTGCGCCGATCTGGATCGAGTGTTACACGAGCGCGAGAGCGCGGCGCAATGCCGTTCTCTGTGCAATAAGATTTGGCTAGATGCGGGTGTTCAAGCGGATGCGGCTGAGGGCGATAAAAAATCGAATTGCGCGAAGCATTTCCCATCGTAGGCAAGCCAAGAACAATCGTGAGCCGCAGGACCCGCTCATCCAGATACGGATGATGAATACAGCACGTATCGGCTAACGTCTAAATTTTGCAACCGTCCGGTCTTTCGGCGCAACCGAGCGGCGCCAATTCCTCTAAAAATTGACGCGCGGCGATGCGCCGTCCCTTTGCGGGTTCGCCGCGCAATGGAGGTCTTTATGTTACGACCGGGAAGAGACAAGGGGCTTGCAACACCAATTCCATTAGGGCTGGCCGCGCTCGCGACCACGACATTTCTTCTTGGAGCCGCACTTATCTTCCAGCCTGCGACGGCCTGGGGACCGTATCTTCTCCAGGCCCTGATGTTCGGCGGGCTGGTGGAGTTGCTGGCCGGGATGTGGTCGTTCCCATTCGGCGATCCGCTGGCGGCAACCACATTTTCATTTTTAGGAGTGTTCTTTCTTTGGTGGGGAATGGCGCACATGACGGTTCTCGGACTTCATGCTGCGGCGGCGCCGATGATGGACAGCATGGCGATGGTGTTCATCGTGAGCGGCGTGGTCACGCTCTACTTGTGGATCGCGTCGTTCTATGAATTCACCGCGTTCAATCTGGTCCTGCTGTTTCTGTGGATCTCTTTCGGACTTATCGGCATCGCGACGTTCACCGGAGTGGAAAGCCTGACGATGCTCGGTGGAATCGCGGCGCTCATCTCCGGTCTGATCGCCGCCTACGGCTCGTTCGCGGGAATCTACAATGCGACGAGCTTGATGGAGACGGTTCCGCTCGGTGAATCGAAAACGGTGCGCGACCGCGCTGAGCATGACGAAATGGAACGCATTCGCCGCAATCATCCAAATGCTTCGCTACACAATGAGGCCGGCGCTCATGCCTGAGTAGCATCCGTAGAAATAACGCGCGGAAGCCCCTTTTTTTGCGGCTTCCGCGCGCGCTCCTATTTTGTCCGTGTTCGAGCGCCGCGCGAGGGATTTAATGCTCGCGCGGATGAGTCGCGTTGTAGTCGCGAATCGCTTTCAGGATCGCGCCGCTCGCCTTCTCCATCAACTCGCCCTGGTTCGCGGTGACGCGCGCCGCCGAGGCCTCGATCGGCTTGATCAGTCCCTGGCATCGCGGCATCACGTAGCGCGCAATCATCTCATAGGTCCGCAGCGCCTGCTCGCGATTGGTCCAATCATGCGCGAAGCAGAGAATCGTGCCGAAACCGCCCGAGAGCTCCTGCAGCTTCGCGATCCGATCGAGCGCGTCGTCAGGCGTGCCGATAATCGCGCCGCCATAGTCCGACATCCGCTTGGCCGCGGCGTAGCCGTCGTCGAATCGCGGGCGTTGCGGCGTGCCGAGTATCCCGACGATATATTCGTTCTGCCATTTCTTGAGGCCTTCGGCGACTTCGCGCAGCGCCTGCTCTTTCGAGTCGGCCAGATGAAACGGCATCACGATTCGCCAGTTGCCGCGATCGATATGCTGCCCATGCTCGCGCGCCGAGGTCTCGCCGAAGTTCCACTGCGTCGGCAGTGCGATCAATCCTTCTTCGGAATACGACGCAACCGAGAGCACGCCAATTCCATACTTGCCCGCGCACTTCATTCCCGACGGCGAGATCGTCGAGGCGGTCGCGACCGGAATCCGCTCCTGCAGCGGACGAATTTGCAACGCCGCGTTGTGGAGCTCGAACCACGAACCCTTGTAGCTGAACGGCTCGTCGGTCGTGAGCAGACGCAGGATTACGCCGAGCCCTTCGTCCATCCGCTCGCGCTGCGTCATCGGATCGATCCCAAGCATCACCGCGTCCGACGGGAGCGCGCCCGGACCGACGCCAAGCATCGCGCGCCCGTGGCTCAGATGATCGAGCATCACGATCCGCTGCGCGACGTTGAACGGATGATGATACGGAATCGAGACGACTCCCGTGCCGAGCTTGATCCGCTTGGTGCGCTCGGCCGCCGCGACCAGGAACATCTCCGGCGACGCGATCGTCTCCCATCCGGCCGAGTGATGCTCTCCCACCCAGAATTCGTCGTAGTGAAGCTGGTCGAGCCACTGCGCCAGTTCCAGATCGCGCTGGAACTGGAGCGTCGGGTGCTCGCCAATCGGATGATGCGGCGCCAGAAACGCGCCGAAACCGAGCCGCTTAGTCATCGAACAAACTCCTTACTAAAGAGACTTTTGCACATACTGCTTCACTATGAGGTATACAACCTTTTCCCTGTCGTAATCTTGTCCGTCATCCTGAACGGAGGCTGCCGGAGTGAAAGATCTCCGCGAAGCGATTAGTGCACCCAATCCAGGCTCTTCGCACTAATCGCTTCGCGGAGATCCTTCGCCTACGGCTCAGGATAACAGCAATGCAGTGCTCTCCGCTTAAGCTAGCCGCGCAGCGCCGCTATTTGCGCACTATCGAGATACTCGTCGAGGCGTGTGATTTTCCCGGACTCGACGATACCCACCATGCATCCCGCGATCGCAATTGCTTTGCCCGACGCCTTCACGCGTCCACACAGCACGTGCTGCTGCACGAATCCGGTCGGCGTCGGCTGACGCTTGATATCGGTGTAGGCAATTTCCGCGAGATTGCCGACCATCCATTCGAGCAGCGCGAGATTTTCCTCGGCCGTCTGGGTCGCGCCGTCGAAGTTGTGCCAGATTTTTATATTCGGCGCATAGAGGCCGCGAACCGCCGCCACGTCGCCACGCTCGATCGCTTTGAACAACCGATCAGCAGCCTCAAGCGATTGTTTTTCGGACGCGTTCAATTCCATGGTTTGCCGCCTCGAATAAAATCAGCCGATCACATTTTGGTCGGTGACGCGGTCGCGGTTGGCGTCGGCCAGGGCGTCATCTTCGGAACATCAGACGCCGCCGCCGAGGCTGCCGCGGACGCGGTCGCGCTGGGAAGCGACGTCGGCACCGCGACGCTCGGAATCGGCGTCGGGCTAATCGACGCACCCGGAGACGGCGCCGCTTCGGCTCGCTGCGGCGCGGTTCCGATTCCATAGTCATACACGAGCTCGCCGCCAAGATGTCCCTGATAGCAGATAGCGATCGCCGCGATCACGGCAACGATAAGATAAATCGCGCGCGTCCGCGCCATCGCGGTCAGTCCTTGAATCAGGATCCGCCACAGCGCGAGGACACCGAAGGCGTACATCAGGATAGTGCCAAGCTCGGCGTGCCGATGCATCAGCGGCTTTGCGACCGGCGGAATAGTTTTCCAGACCCACTCCGGCTGCAGCTTTCCGCCCGTCACCCACGAACCCGCGGCTGCGATTGCGCCGAGGATCATCAGCGTGAGCGCCATGTAGCGCAGCCAGATGCGATTCGGCACCAGGCTCGCGACGAGATCGATAATCACCGCGACGACGATCAGCGCGATCGAGAAATGATCGGCCACCGGATGAATCTGCAGGGATGTGATCCAAGCGAGGACGTTTGTCATCGGCTCTCCTGAAGGGCGCCACGCTCGGGGCTCCGCCGAGCGGCGCGTTACGCGACCCAACTTTTATCGCAGAGCCAGCCGGTTCAGGCAATTCAATTCGACGCCACCGCTTTCACGAGAAACGCGCCCTTATCACCTCCGCAGGAGAGGGCGTGGGTGAGGGTGCTGCTCTGCGAAGAAACAGCGAAGCACGGCTCGCCAGCCTACTTTGGTGACGGCGTAGCCGATGGCGATGGACTCGCGGACGCTGTCGCCGATTCTGTCGGAGTTGGCGACGCGCCCGGCGTAGAAGATAAGGTCGCGGTGGGTGTCGGCGTCGCGGTCGCTGACGAGGTCGCTACAGGCGCGGGCGTCGGAACCGCGCTCGGCGGTTGGCGGATCTCGATCGCTAAATCATTGATATCGACCGCGCTCCACGCGTGCGCGGTCAGCATGAAGCGCGCGGCGTTCGCTGGCGTGAGCTTGCTGAAATCGGGCTTCCAGCTTTCTTCAAATCCAAACTGAAAGTTGGTTTCGTTGTCCGCCGATGCGACGGAAGCGGTCCGTGTCGCGACGACGGTCGCCGTCGCCGGATCAACCGACGGTGCGAGCGCGCGCAAATACCATGCGATCGCGGGCGCGTCGCCCGGCAAATCGGCAGTCGCACCCGAACCGGCCAATTTTATCGCGCGCTCGCATTCCGCGCGGGTCTGAATTGTCGTCGCGCGTCCGTTCCACAACAGCGACGCGCGCCGCTCCCACTGCGCCTCGCTCGCGTTAGGCGCCGCGATCACCGCGCTGGTCACGAACTGTGCGTACATCGCAAGTATCGCGATCGCGGCCGCCGGATAGCGCACGATGTCCCATCCTTCGAGCTCATGCAGCCACTGGATTCCCCATGCGCCCAGCAGCGCCATCGGCACGAGGAATCCGAGCGCGAACTCGGCGCGATAGGGCCGCGAGATCGTCCACACCGCCAGGTTCACGATCATCCAGACGAGACACCATCCCGCAAAGTACGACTTGATCCGCCGCGCGAGGATTGCGATCACGCCCGCAAGCGCGGCAAGCACGATCGCGAATTCATAGAAGCCCGCGATCGCGAGATACAAACGCGGCACCGAGATCGCGGACGGGAGGACCGCATCGGCGAGCGGCGCAAACAACGCCGCGAACGGAACCCGCAGCGCCTCGGCGCTGAGCATCTCGATAATAACAACCCACACCGCGACCAACGCGATCGCGCCCGCAACCAGCAGCCATCCGCGCCGCGTCCACCATACGCGGATGCGCAAGACCGTGTTGCCGCCCGCGATCGCGTTGATAATGCCGACGATCGCCAGCGCTAGTATCGCCGTAAGCACATCGATCGCGCCGACCGGCCCGGCGCTGATCGCGAGCGCGAGTGCAATCGCGAGAGCCGCCGCGCGCGGCGCTGTCGGCCGGAGGGCGAGCCTCATCGCGATCGCGACCGCGAGCATCACGAATGCGATCGCTGCACTGGTTGAGGTCCCGAAGCTTGAAAAATAAAGAAGGGTCGGCGAGATCGCGAACATCGCGGCCAGCGCGAGCGCTCCCGCGCGTCCGATCGCGCCGCGCAGCGCGAACGCCGCGCACAGCAAGAGCAGAGCGCTCAGCGCCGCGACAACGCGCGCGCTCATATCCGACGCGCCGAGCACGTGAAAGATCCCGATCTGCGCAAACCCGACCCATCCGAGCGCCCGCTCCGCCGCGGCCGGATATTGCCGGCCTGCGGCCAGCGCGTATTCGCCGAGCGCGCGCGCCGCCTCGCCCGGGAACATCGGACGCGTGCTGAGCGCGGCGACCCGCGTCAGAATCGTGTACGCCGCGACGAAAATCCATCCGAGATGCTCCGCCGTGACCACGAACAGCGGACGCTCGAGCCGACGAGCGCTGCGAACGCCGCCGTGCTGCTCCCGCGCCGGCAACGGCGCAGGTTCGACCCGATCATGGAGATCATGCGGATCGATCCCGAGCCGCCAGTCGTCGGACCCGCGATGTTCGTCACCAACCATCGATGCAAATCGCTATGTTCCCCCGCCCCCCGTGTCAACGCCGCCTCCATATCTGCATTGCCTGATTCCGCCCCCATTGTCCGACACCGGGAGGATTAAAGGAGGGCGTGCGCCGCCGCCGCCAAGATTACGACGCGATGAAAAATCTCCTTCACACTTGTGCGACACGTTCATCCGATTATGCTTGAGTCGTTTGGGGCGGTTGCGATGGCAGACGACAAGATCACTCCGGTCCGGCGCCTGTTTGGCGCGACCGTTTCATTCCTCGCGCTGGCGGCGATCATCGCGTTGTTCTTCGCTTATCGCAGCCGCGTCGAGCTGCCGTTGCATCCGCCGCGATTCTCGAGCTCGATCGAGCATCTTCCCTACTACGCCCTCTGCTCGTTCTACCGGATGCTCGCGGCGTATATCGTCGCCCTGTTTTTTTCGATTGGCTACGGGATGCTGGCGGCGCGCGGCGGAATCTGGGAGCGGATCCTGATCCCTGCGGTCGATATCGCGCAGTCGGTGCCAGTGGTCGGTTTCTTTCCCGCCGCGATTTTCTTTTTTGTCGCGCTCGCGCACGGCCATCAGTTCGGCGTCGAGATGGCCGCGATCTTTCTCATCTTCACCAGCCAGGCGTGGAACATGACGCTTGGCGTGTACGAGGCGGTGAAGACCCTTCCCGGCGATTCGAAAGAAGCGCTCGAGGCTTTCGGCGTCTCCGGATGGCTGCGGTTCAAGCGCCTGTGGATGCCGGCGTGCGTGCCCAAGCTGGTTTACAATTCGATCCTGTCGTGGGTGGCAGGATGGTACTACCTGATCGAGTGCGAGATTATCGCGGTCGGCCCGGCAAATTACCGCCTGCCGGGACTCGGCAGCTTTCTGATGGACGCCGCCGAACACGGCGCGTGGATCGAGCTCACGGCCGGCCTGCTGATCCTGCTCATCATAATCGTGCTGATGGACGCGATCGTATGGCAGCCGCTCACGATCTGGTCGGATAAATTCCGCTACGAGTTTGCCGCGTCTTCGCAGACCGCGCGCTCGCTCGGGATGCTCGATGCGCTGGGCGGTATCGGACCCGCGATGACGCGCGCGCTACGCGTCGTGCTGGTGCCGCCCTATCGCGCGATCGCGCGGGCGACGGCGAAGATACCGCGCGTGACGTTCGCCTCGACTCCGGCGGCGCGGCGCGCGGGAAAGTTCGTGCGGACGTTTCTTGTCGCATCGGTCATCGTATTTTTTGCCTACGCGATCGGCGCCGGACTGGTCGCCCTGGCGCGGGCGCTCTTCAGGCCGTGGCCCGCGGAGGCCAAGCAGATTCCGGTTGCGACTCTCGCCTCGTTTATGAGGATGGTTATCGCGTACGGAATCTCGCTCGCGTGGACGGTCCCGTGCGCTCTGGCAGCCAGCGAGAGCCCGCGCTTCAACCGGTTTCTCGCGCCCGCGGCGGAGATCGTCGGGGCGATGCCGGCGACCGCGCTGTTCCCGCTGATCGTGGTGTTCGTGATCCGCGTGACCGGCCAGATGAACCTCGCGTCGATTCTGCTGATCCTGACCGGGATGCAGTGGTACCTGCTCTTCAATCTTTTGGCCGGCGTCAACCAGGTGCCCGAAGATTTGAAAGAAGCCGCGCGCGTCTTCGGACTCTCGCGCACCGCGACCTGGCGCAAGCTGATCCTGCCGGCCTCGCTGCCCTCGCTTATCACCGGCAGCCTGACCGCCTGGGGCGGAGGCTGGAACGCGCTGATCGTCTCCGAATACTTCGTCTTCCGCGGTGATACTTATAAGGTGACCGGCCTCGGCGCGCTGCTCGATATCGCGACCTATCAGACTCGCAACGGCACCATGATCCTTTTGAGCCTGCTGTCGATGGTCGCGGTCGTGTTAGTCTTGAATCGACTCGTCTGGCGGCGGCTATATAACGTAGCAACCGAGCGCTACCGTTTGGACTACTAACTACTCCAATGTGCGACGACGCCGACCCCGCAGACCCATGCCGCTCCTCGAGCTCCGCAACGTCTCCAAAAGCTTCTCTATCCCCAAGGGGATCCTGCTGGTGCTCGATGATATTTCGTTCACGGTCGAGGAAGGTGAATTCGTCGCGTTGGTCGGACCGTCGGGATGCGGCAAGTCCACACTCTTGCGCCTGATCAATGGGATCATCCCGCTTACCTCCGGGCAGGTGCTCTACTGCGGCAAGCAGGTTGACGGGATCAATCTCGAATCCGCTCTCGTATTCCAATCCTTCGCGCTGCTGCCGTGGCTGTCGGTGAAAGCCAACGTCGAGATGGGGCTCGAAGCGCGCGGCCTCAGCCTGGAAGAACGCGAGAAGCGCGCGAGCATTTATATCGACAAGGTCGGTCTCGACGGCTTCGAAGAAGCCTACCCGCGCGAGCTCTCGGGCGGGATGAAACAGCGCGTCGGCTTCGCGCGCGCGATGGCGGTAGAGCCGCGCGTGCTCCTGATGGACGAGCCGTTCTCCGCGCTCGACGCCCTGACCGCGATCACGCTGCGTGAGGAATTGCTCGATATCTGGCAGGCGCCGGACATGTCGATAAAGACGATCATCATGGTCACGCACATTATCGAAGAAGCGATCGAGCTGGCCGACCGGATTATCGTGCTCGGCTCGAGTCCGGGGCACGTGGTCGCCGACCTCAAGGTCGACCTGCCGCGTCCGCGCGACCGCCGCTCAGAGCCCTTCAACGCGTGGACCGACAAAGTCTTCTCGCTGATCGAGGAGCGCGGATGATGGCTGCGCCGAATATCATCCCGATTCCCGATTGCCAGCTCACCTGGGTCTTCGGCCTGCTCGAGCTCCTCGAAGATCGCGGCGGCCGCGAGGACGGCTATAAGATCGCGCGCGACCTGCAGTTCAAATTCGGCGATCTGCTCAAGGTGATGAAGGCAGCTGAAATCCTGGGCCTGGTCTCGACTCCCGCCGGTGACGTCGTACTCGATACGCTCGGCAAGCAGTTCCTCGACAGCGACGTGAACCAGCGCAAGCTGCTCATCCGCGAGCAACTGAAAAAGCATCCGCTGTTCAGCTACCTGGCGCGGCTCTTGCGCGGACAGGAGGATCGATCGCTGGCCAAGGAAGTCGTGCTCGAGCATCTGGCGATGCTGTTGCCGAGCGAGCCGCCGCAGCGGATGTTCCAGACGATCGTCAACTGGGGGCGCTTCGCCGAGCTCTTCGGCTATAACAAGGACGAAGACCGGTTCTATCTCGATCACGAATAAGCGCGCCGTGCGCGTGCGCATACTGGAGGATCCAACGATGGCGGAATCAAGCTACGAAGTCGTCGAGCGCTTTTGCAAAGCGTGGAAAAATCACAACCTGGACGAAGTGATGGCGTTCTTCGCCGACGACGCCGAGTACCAGAACGTCCCGATGGGACCCGGCGCCAAGGGCAAAGCGGCGGTCAAGGCAGTGATCGACACGTTCTGGCCGACGGCCAAATCGATCGAGTTCAAAGTCCTGCGCGCCGCCGCCAACGGCGCCACGGTATTTAACGAACGGATCGATATCTTCGACCTGGGCAACGGCAAAAAAATCGAGCTGCCAGTAGCCGGCGTCTTCGAGGTGCGAGGCAACAAAATCGCGCTATGGCGCGATTACTTCGACCTCGCGATGTACACCAAGCAAATGGGCTGAAAGAAATCAGGCGGCCACGAAGACACCAAGACACGAAGAAGAAGCGGACCTTCCCAATAGGAAAGCCCCGCTAGTTTTTCTTTGTGCCTTAGTGTCTTCGTGGCCGCTTGCGTTTTTTTCCTCTCCGCTCTACCCCAAAAACCGCAGCGCGATTATCACGTTCGACACCACGAATGCCGACGGCACCACGATCCGCGACCAGTTGCGCACCTTGAGTCCGAGATCGCGCCGCCGATCCGAGCTGTGCGTCACGTGCACGATCATGATCTCGGTGAACGCAAGGAACACGAACACGTAGCATTGCAGAAAGAACGCATCGATATAGGTCAGGTACGGTACTCGCGGCATGCTCGACGAGATCGCAAACGCAAACGCGATCACCGTCAGGATCGTGGTGACCGAAACCGCAATCTGTGAGTTCAGATCGTGCGGCTCGATCCAGAACACTCCCCACGATACGCATACCATCAGCACCAGCGGCACGAATACCTTCCAGACGTAATACGCCGAGCGCCGCGTCACTATCATCCCGAAACGAACTCCCGCTATCGTTCCGGTCGCCTCGTGATGCAGATGCAGGGTCGGCTGTATCACGCTGAGATTCCACTGCGCCAGCGAGCTGTAGGTGTTGAACTCGCTCGCCGTCCAGACATCGGAATCCCGCAGCGTGAAGACGATCTGGTTGGCGTCGGCGACAAACGGATGCACGAAAATCGCCAGAATCTGGCTGTCGAACGGGTACCGCCGGAGCTGGAAACGCGCCGATAATATCGCGTTGAAACGTTCAGCGTAGGTTACGTCCCCGTTCGGCGCAACGCCGATCGAGGTATCATGGACTTCGCGCGGCGAGGTCGCGTTGACGAACTCGAGCCGTGGCGTCCAGATCTCGCCCGGCCGGTATGTGCGCACCAAGTCATCGGGACCCTTTGAGACATACCCAAGACGCGGGTCGTTCCAGCGCGCGAACAGATAGCCGTCGATATCGAAGTGCTGCGCCGAATCGTCGATCTTCGACAGGTTGATCACGTGCAGGCTGACCGACACGGTCACCGGCTTGCCGACGACGATCGGCGGCTCCGCGCCCGGATCGTGATCGTAAGGCGGCAGGGTTGAATCAGCGGCCGCCGCCGCAATCGGCATCGCCAGCACCAGTATCGCGAGTATCACCATCACCGCCCCACCCGCCCGTTGCCGCATCACGCTCAATCCTCCCCGCTTCTTTTCGATCCCCCTCAATCCTTTTTATTTCTCTCAGTCTTCGGGCCCGAGCATCTTGTTCACCTGCACCAGCCGATCGAACTCCTCGCCCTTCAAGAATCCGAGCGCTATACACGCCTCGCGCAGCGTCGTCCCCTCGGCGTGCGCTTTTTTCGCGACCTTGGCCGCCTTGTCGTAGCCGATATGCGGGCTTAGCGCCGTCACCAGCATCAGCGAGTTGCCGACGTTGCGCGCGAGCTGCTCGCGATTCGGCTCGATTCCTTCGACGCAGTATTTGCTGAACGCGACGCACGAGTTCGCGAGCAGGCTCGCCGAATGCATGAAGTTGTGGATGATGATCGGTTTGAAAACGTTGAGCTCGAAATTTCCCTGGGTCCCGGCCGCCGCGATCGCGGTGTCATTGCCCAGCACCTGCAGGCACACCATCGTCATCGCCTCGCTCTGGGTCGGATTAACCTTGCCCGGCATGATCGACGAGCCCGGCTCGTTCTCGGGCAGTGACAATTCGCCCAGCCCGCAACGCGGCCCCGAGCCCATCCAGCGGATGTCGTTGGCGATCTTCATCAGCGAGCATGCAAGCGTCCGAAGTGCTCCTGAAGCCATCACCAGCGCGTCGTGCGCCGCGAGCGCCGCGAACTTGTTCGGCGCCGAGACAAAAGGCAAGCCCGTGTACGACGAGATTTTCGCCGCGACCCGCTCGGCGAATTCGCGATGCGTATTCAGCCCGGTGCCGACCGCCGTGCCGCCGATCGCGAGCTCGTAGATATCGGGCAGAACCATCTCGAGCCGTTTCAGATCGGCGTCGAGCTGCGCCACGTAGCCCGAAAACTCCTGTCCGAGCGTGAGCGGCACCGCGTCCATCAGATGCGTCCGTCCGATTTTCACGATCGATCCGAACTCGGCCGACTTCCGCGCGAGCGCGTCGCGCAACACCTTGACTGCGGGGATCAGCAGATGCACCAGCTCCTCGGCCGCCGCTATATGCATCGCGGTCGGGAAGGTGTCGTTCGAGGATTGCGACATGTTGACGTTGTCATTCGGATGAATCGGCTTCTTGCTGCCGAGGACTCCGCCGGCCAGCTCGATCGCTCGGTTCGAGACCACCTCGTTGGCGTTCATGTTGGTTTGCGTGCCACTGCCGGTCTGCCAGATGCGCAGCGGAAAATGCTCGTCGAGCTTTCCGGCGATCACCTCGTCGGCAGCCGCGATCATCAGCCGCGCCTTTTCCTCGGACAGCTTTTTCAGATCGCGATTAACCTCGGCCGCAGCCTTTTTTAGCAGCCCAAAAGCGCGAATCACTCCGCGCGGCATCCGATCGTTGCCGATCGCGAAATGCAGCAGCGACCGTTCAGTCTGCGCCCCCCAGTAGCGATCGCTCTTGACCTCGATCGCGCCCATCGAGTCAGTCTCGACCCGCACCGATCCGCCGGCCTTGTCGTGGCTAGTGCTCATCTCAATCTTCCTTTCCCAAGTATTTCCTTTCCGCGCCGTCGATGTCTGTCATTCCCGCGCGCGTGGCTGCCGCGCGTGAGGAATCCCGGATTGCGATGCCACGAGCGGCCGACAGAGCAGCACCCTATCAAGAAAGTCGATACACTTCTCCCGCGTTACGGGAAAATGAACCTGGGTCCCGAGCAGGCCCAAAAAAGAGCGACCTAACCCCCGACCCCTTCCCGCACGGGAAGGGGAGTCAGAAACCGAACATCGATGACGAGATTGGTGCACGGATCGTCGCTCGTAGCAGCGGGAATTTGCCAGACCACTACTACGCTTGCGACCAGTGTGCCCCTTCCCGTGCGGGAAGGGGACAGGGGTTAGGTCGATTGCCTGAAAATCAACTCCGCCCGACGGCATCCGATTTTCATCCATCAGGGTGCGCGTTGCGCATGCTAACTCACCCACGCGTCACGATGCTTGCGCGAAGAGCGCAAGCATCGCGCCGCGCCGCCCTCTCGCGGGGGGAGAGGGTATAAGAGGGGATTCCTCGCGCGCGGCAGCCACGCACGCGGGAATGACACATCGGATGCCGAGCGCCGCGGTCTCGCGACTATGATCCATATGCTTCATGAACGGTTGCTCTGCCGTCCGTCCGCAGACCTTTCTTGACAGCTCATGCCGATGTAGCTTATGGACCGTACGCTCCTCAATGGGAGAAGCAAGACGAGAGGCGAGACAAGAGGATTGACGACCCATGCCCTGGACCATCACACGGCTCTGCCGCGATTGCCTTGATACCGGATGCGTTAGCGTATGCCCGGTTGACTGCATCTATGAGTACGTCGGCGCCGACAAGGAAAAATTTCCCAACCAGCTATACATCAATCCCGACGAGTGTATCGACTGCGGCGCGTGCGAACCCGAATGCCCCTGGCAGGCGATTTTCGAGGAACCCGCCGTCCCGGAAGTCTTGAAGGACGACATCGACCTGAACCACGCGATGCTGGATATAATGGACCAGTTCAAGGTCAAACTCTTCGTGCAGACTGAGCATCCGACCTCCGAGCAAGTCGCCGAGAACAAGAAAAAGTGGGGCGTCGACCCCAACTCCTGAACACGGACCAACCGGCCACTAAGACACAAAGACACTAAGAAAAAGTTCTTCTTCGTGTCTTCGTGTCTTTGTGGCCGCCTGCTCTTTCTTACTCCATCGGCCATTCGCGCGTGTAGAACGCGGCCATTTCCTCCTCGACTCGCGGCGGAAATTCCAGGCCGTAGCGCTCGAATGCCGCCCGTCCGAGCTTGCAGATCATCCGGAATATCTCGATATGCATATCGCGCATCGCGGCACGATCGCCCGCGCGCACCGCGTCGGATATCTGATCGATAATCCGTCCGCATAGCGCCTGCTCGGCGGGCGAGATCAGCTTCGCCCGCGTGAACATGTTGCGATGCAACGCGCGGCGATCCTTCTCGAGCAGCATCAGCGGGATAATCGCCGTCTCGACCAGCAGGATCTCGTTGAACAGGAACGTATTGACCTGCCCGCGCGCGAGAATCCGGACCGGCCACGTCGCTCCCTGCAGGAATCCCAGGATATTGAAGCGCAGCGCCCCCTTGATCGCGGCCTCTCCGCGATCCTCGCCGATCTTGAGCTGCGCGTAGATTCGTTCCGGCCCCCAAAGCCGCTTTACCTTGATCCTCTGATGACCCCCGATAACGCTCTCGCCCTCGAAAAACACGTCGAGCTTGACCGGCCCCTCGACCAGGCATCCGACTCCGGTCAGGCCCGCTATATCAGTTGATACGAGCAGCGGCGCGAAGGTCCCGATTAGCTTGAGCCGATTCGCCCAGACCTCGTCCCAACCTTTGTCATCGACGCACAGGTAGAGATCGATATCGGAATACGAATCCGCGGAGCCGTCGGCAAGGCTGCCTTCGAGCCATCCGGCGGGGAACCGCGGATCGGCGCTTAGAATTTCCGTTGCGCGGGCAATCAGCTCGCCGCGGCGAACCTCGAACGGCACCGGCTCGTTCATATTGTCAGAATGACTCGCGAGCCGTTGCGAGTCACGCGGCGGAGGAGGCCGCAACCGGCCACTAAGGCACAAAGGCACCAAGAAGAAGTTTTTACTTTGTGTCTTCGTGTCTTGGTGGCCGATTGTTCTTTCGGTCTGCCGTCTCCGATACTTGCCAATCGTCGTTCCGGCTACCGACGCCATGTCGATAATTTTTCTTCTGCGAAATACGTGCGTTGCTAATATATGAAAAATTCACATATATTACCGACACGGTGTCGAAAAACGCGACCGACGCAGGGTGGGCCGTCCAGCTCGATCACGTAAATCTCGTTGTAAAATCAGTGAAATATCGAAATAAGCATTAGTTATGCTTGTTATAAAAATGCCATTATTAAATCCTTGGAATGAGCTTGATTATTAAAGTTTGACAAATACCGCTACTTTTTCTAATGATCACGCCTCGGAGAGTATCGCGGCAATTTCGCCGCCATCACCGTTCGGAGGCGGTTTATGCGAAAGCTCTGGAGAACGTCGTCATGGCGAGTGACGGTCGTCGCGGCTCTGTCGCTGTTCGCGTTTGGTGCCACGGGCATCACCGTTCACGCACAGGTCAAGCCCGGCGACTTTATCACTCCGGAAAGCTCGGCCAAGGTTAAGGATCTCGTTTCGCCGGGCGTCTACTATAAGGTCCAGCATGGGATGACGATGAAGATCGTCCCGACCGAACGGGTCGATTGGCCGCCGCCCTACAAAGACGCGACCGAAAAGTACTCGTCCCAGGTCAGGCTCACACAAGACCATCGCAGCCTGGTCGGTTTTGTCGCGGGCCAGCCCTTCCCGCTGATTGACTCAAACGATCCCAACGTCGCGGTCAAGGTCATCTGGAACAACGTGTTCCGGCCCATCACCAGCGACGATTACGATCTCCGCTTCTATGATTGCGATTCCAGTTACCAACGCTTGGGTCCGCAGCAGATGCAAATCGAGTATTTCCAGATCGGCCACTACGCCGGCTACGACCTGGTCGGCCGCACCGAAGTCGAGCCGCTGCCAATCGACCCGGACTTCAAAACCACCGGTCGCTATTGGCTGTTCGGGCTCTATCCGCTGCTCGCGCCCGACGATATCCGCGGAACCGGCTTTATCCGCTGGCGTTACGCGGCACCAGACCGTGGCGACGATATCTGGTCGCTCAATGCCGGCTCGCGGCGCATACGCCGGGTCAATGAAGCGATCATGAGTAGCTCAACCACCAGCGGTACCTCCGCCCACACTTGGGATCCCGATCACTACTCCGGCTTCAATCCCAAAACCGAGGAGTACGACTACAAGTACTTGGGCGAGAAAAACATGCTTGGATGCGCGCACGCTGCGCACTCGCCTGAAGTCCGTTGCCTCACCGACGGCGGCACCAGCGCCTGCCCCGAGAACTGGGAGATGCGCCATCTTTACGTCATTCAGGCCCTTCCGCGACGCAGCAAGATCAATGCACTTGATTCCAAGACGATCATTTATCTCGACAGCGAAATGTGGTTCGAGCCTTACATCGACACCTACGATCGACGGGGTCAGTTGTTCCGCAGCCACATCTATTGGGTAGCAACGCGCGATCGTCCCGTTCCCGACGCCAGAGTCGCGATCTATCCGTTCAAGCGCTCGTTCGTGGTCGGCGCGGTCTCGACCGACGTGCAGTCGGGCCTCGCGACGATGTGCTATCTGCCGGGCATCGAGACGCCCGAGCGCGAATGCTGGTACATCAACATGGGCGCGGTGGACAAGACCTTCTTCACCACCGACGCGATGGTGCGCGCGGCGAATTTCTAACGCGCATTAGCCGTGTAGCCCGCAGACTATAGGCAGAGCAAGCGGCCGCCAGGCACGAAGGCACCAAGAAGAAGTTTTTACTTTGTGTCTTCGTGTCTTGGTGGCCGGTTGTTCTTTCGGTCTGCCGTCTCCGATACTTGCCAATCGTCGTTCCGGTTACTGACGTCATGTCGGTAATTTTTCTTCTGCGAAATACGTGTTTTACTAATATATACGAAATTCACATTTATTACCGACACGATGTCGGAAAGCGCGCCCGACGCAAGCGATTTTTCGGCCCGATCACTTAAATCTCCATGTAAAATCAATAAAATATCGAAACAGACATTAGTTGTGCTTGTTATAAAAACGCTGTTATTAAACCTGTGGGATGACTATGATTATTAAAGTTTGACAAATCCCGCTACTTTTTCTAATGATCGCGCCTCGGGGAGTATCGCGGCAATTTCGCCGCCATCAACCGTTCGGAGGCGGTCCATGCGAAAGCTCTGGAGAACGTCGTCATGGCGAGTGACGATCGTCGCGGCTCTGTCGCTGTTCGCGTTTGGTGCCACGGGCATCACCGTTCACGCACAGGTCAGGCCTGGCGACTTCATCACTCCTGATAACTCGTACAAGGTTAAGGATCTGGTTTCACCGGGAGTCCTGTACAAGGTCCAGCGCGGGATGACGATGAAGATCGTCCCGACCGAGCGGGTCGATTGGCCGCCGCCCTACAAAGACGCGACCGAAAAGTACTCGCCCCAGGTCAGACTCTCGGAGGATCATCGCAGCTTGATCGGCTACGTCGCGGGACAGCCGTTCCCCCTGATCGACTCCAACGATCCCAACGTCGCGGAAAAGGTCATCTGGAACAACGTGTTCCGGCCGATCCAGAGCGACGACTACGATCTGCGGTTTTTTGACTGCGATTCCTCGTTCCAGCGCCGCGGTCCGCAGCAAATGCAGATCGAGTATTTCCAGATCGGCCACTACGCCGGCTACGACCTGGTCGGACGCACCGAGGTCGAGCCCCTGCCGATCGATCCCGACTTCAAGGTCACCGGCCGCTACTGGCTGTTCGCGCTCTATCCGCTGCTCGCGCCCAACGAGCTCCACGGCAATGGCTTCATCCGCTGGCGCTACGCGAATCCAGGTATCGGCGACGACATCTGGTCGCTCGACGGCGGCTCGCGGCGCGTGCGCCGGGTCAACGAATCGATCATGAGCTCGTCCACCACCACCAACGGCAGCTCGGCCCATGCGTGGGATCCCGATCACTACTCCGGCTTCAATGCCAAGACCGAGGAGTACAACTACAAGTTCCTGGGCGAGAAAAACATGCTCGGATGCGCTCATGCGGCGCACTCGCCCGAGGTTCGTTGCCCCACCGACGGCGGCACCAGCGCGTGCCCCGAGGATTGGGAGATGCGCCATCTCTACATCGTTCAGGCGCTGCCGCGGCGCGACAAGATCAACGCGCTCGATTCCAAGACCATCGTTTATCTCGACAGCGAGGTATGGTTCGAGCCCTACATCGACACCTACGATCGCGCTGGACAGATGTTCCGCAGCCACATCTATTGGGTGGCGACCCGCGACCGTCCGACGCCGGACGCCAGAGTCGCGATCTATCCGTTCAAGCGCTCGTTCGTCGTGGGCGCGGTCTCGACCGACGTGCAGTCGGGCCTCGCGACGATGTGTTATCTGCCGGGCATCGAGACGCCTGAGCGCGAATGCTGGTACATCAACATGGGCGCGGTGGACAAGACCTTCTTCACCACCGACGCGATGGTGCGCGCGGCGAATTTCTAACGCGCATTAGCCGTGTAGCCCGCAGACTATAGGCAGAGCCCACCGGCCGCCAGGCACGAAGGCACCAAGAAGAAAGTTTTTACTTTGTGTCTTCATGTCTTGGTGGCCGGTTGCTCTTTATCGGTCTGGCTTTTCCGATAGCTGCCAATCGCGGTCTCCGGTTACCGACACCGTGTCGATAATTTTTCTTCTTCGAGATGCATGGATTTCCTAATGCATGTGAGATCACAGCCGCTACCGACACAGTGTCGGAAAGCGCGCCCCAGATGATCAGCTCTTCCGGCCCCAGTCGCACTGATTATCCGTATAAAATCTATAGAATATCGAAATCTGCATTAGTTTTGATTTGTCACAGGTACGGTCCTGTCGAATCCACCGAATCAGCTCAATTGTTAAAGTTTGACAAATCGGGCCAATCTCCCTAATGATCGCCCCTTGGGGAGTACTGCGGCAATTTCGCCGCCATCAACCTTTCGGAGGCGGTTCATGCGAAAGCCCTGGAGAACGTCGTCATGGCGAGTGACGGTCGTCGCGGCTCTGTCGCTGTTCGCGTTTGGTGCCACGGGCATCACCGTTCATGCGCAGGTCAAGCCTGGCGACTTCATCACTCCTGAAAACTCGTACAAAGTTAAGGATCTGGTTTCACCGGGAGTCCAGTACAAGGTCGAACACGGGATGACGATGAAGATCGTCCCGACCGAGCGGGTCGATTGGCCGCCGCCGTACAAGGATGCGACCGAGAAATATTCCTCGCAGGTCCGCCTGACCCAGGACCACAAGAGCCTGCTCGGCTACGTCGCGGGCCAGCCCTTCCCGCTGATCGATCCGAACGATCCACGATGTCGCCGTGAAGATCATCTGGAACAACGTGTTCCGCCCAATCACCACCGACGACTACGATCTGCGCTTCTATGACTGCGACTCTGCGTACGAGAAGAAGGGCCAGCCACAGACGCGGGCAGATCGAGTATTTCCAGATCGGCCACTATGCGGGTTACGATCTGGTCGGACGCACCGAGGTCGAGCCGCTGCCGACCGATCCTGATTTCAAGACCACCGGACGCTACTGGCTGTTCGCGCTTTATCCGCTGCTCGCGCCCCAGGAGATTCGCGGCACCGGCTTCATCCGGTGGCGCTACGCCAATCCGCACGAAGGTGACGATATCTGGAGTCTGGAGCGCCGGTTCGCGCCGTGTTCGCCGCGTCGACGAATCGATCCTGAGCTCTTCGACCACCGCCGGCGGAACCTCGGCGCACGCATGGGATCCCGATCATTATTCGGGCTTCAATCCCAAGACCGAGGAGTACAACTACAAGTTCCTCGGCGAGAAAAACATGCTCGGCACTGATGCACGCGGAACATTCGCCGGAACTGCGATGCGCCACCGACGGCGGCACCAGCGCCTGCCCCGAAGCGTGGGAGATGCGCCATCTGTACGTCGTCCAGGCTCTGCCCAATCGCGACAAGGTCAATGCGCTCGATTCCAAGCACGTCATCTACTCGACGGCGAAATGTGGTTCGAGCCCTACATCGATACCTACGATCAGAGCGGCAAGACTTTTCCGCAGCCACATCTACTGGCTGGCGACACGCGACCGTCCGGTTCCCGATGCGAAGGTCGCCATCTATCCGTTCAAGCGTTCGTTCGTCGTAGGCGCGGTGTCGACCGACGTGCAGTCGGGTCTCGCGACGATGTGCTATCTGCCGGGCATCGAGACGCCGGAGCGCGAGTGCTGGTACATCAACATGGGCGCGGTGGACGAGGATTTCTTCACCACCGAGGCGATGTTCCGCGCGGCCTGGTTCTGAGCGCGGATTAGCCTCGCACCAGGAACAGATACGAAGCGGGTCCTTCCGAAAGGAAGGGCCCGCTCTTTTTCTCTCTCTGCCTTGATTTCTTTCCTGGTCTGCTGGTGCCTTGGTGTTTTGATTCTCGTCTCTGTGTATGCTCCGCCCTAATATTGCTGAAGGAATTTATCGGCAAATCCGGTCCAGTTTCTGGAAATATTTTTTCTCGCGCCGGCGCGGCGGCGTAATTCAATAAACTTCACTGATTTAGCGTCAAATTCGCGGAACGGCATTAGCAGTTCTTGCCGACAGCGCGTCGATAACTAAATTTGCTGAACGATCGGTATGTTGAAAGTTTGACAAGTTTCTCCCACTTCCCTAATGATTGCGCTCGTAGTCCTGCGGCAATTTCGCCGCGGCCAAATCTGTTTCGGAGGCGGTTCATGCGAAAGCTCTGGAGAACGTCGTCATTGCGGGTGACGATCGTCGCGGCTCTGTCGCTGTTCGCGTTCGGCGCCATCGGCGGCGCCGCTCACGCGCAGGTAAAGCCCGGGCGACTTCATCACTCCGGAAAACTCATACAAGGTTAAGGATCTGGTTTCGCCGGGAGTCCTGTACAAGGTCGAGCACGGGATGACGATGAAGATCGTCCCGACCGAGCGGGTGGATTGGCCGCCCCCTTACAAAGATGCGACCGAGAAATATTCCTCACAGGTCCGCCTGACCCAGGATCACAAGAGCCTGCTCGGCTACGTCGCCGGTCAGCCGTTTCCGCTGATCGATCCGAACGATCCCGACGTCGCCGTCAAGATCGTCTGGAACAATGTCTTCCGCCCGATCACCACCGACGACTACGATCTGCGCTTCTATGACTGCGATTCCTCGTACGAGAAAAAGGGCCAGCCGCAATCCGGCCAGATCGAGTACTTCCAGATCGGCCACTACGCCGGTTACGATCTGGTGGGACGCACCGAGGTCGAGCCGCTGCCGACCGACCCCGACTTCAAGGCCACCGGACGCTACTGGCTGTTCGCGCTCTATCCGCTGCTTTCGCCGCAGGAGCTCCGCGGCACCGGCTTCATCCGATGGCGCTACGCCGCTCCGAAGGAGGGCGACGCGATCTGGAGCCTCACGGCAGGTTCGCGCCGCGTCCGCCGCGTCGACGAGGCGATCATGAGCTCGTCGACAACTTCTGGCGGAACTTCTGCGCACTCATGGGATCCCGATCATTATTCGGGCTTCAATCCCAAGACCGAGGAGTACACTACAAATTCCTGGGCGAGAAGAACATGCTC
Source organism: uncultured delta proteobacterium (assembly GCA_963801665.1). Lineage (GTDB taxonomy): Bacteria > Desulfobacterota > Binatia > Binatales > Binataceae > JBARDN01. The sequence continues at coordinate 1,103,769 of CAWDFL010000001.1, forward strand.
GGCACGATCCACGCGATCCACTCGCCCGAGCAGCGATGCCCGACCGACGGCGGCACCAGCGCCTGCCCCGAGGCCTGGGAAATGCGCCATCTCTATGTCGTCCAGGCGCTGCCCAATCGGCACGAGGTCAACGCGCTCGATTCCAAGACCGTCATCTATCTTGACGGCGAAATGTGGTTCGAGCCATACATCGACACCTACGACCAGAGCGGAAATCTCTTCCGCAACCACATCTACTGGCTCGCGACGCGCGATCGTCCGGTTCCCGACGCCAGGGTCGCCATCTATCCGTTCAAGCGTTCGTTCGTCGTAGGCGCGGTTTCAACCGACGTGCAATCGGGTCTCGCCACGATGTGCTATCTCCCCGGTATCGAGACGCCCGAGCGCGAATGCTGGTACATCAACATGGGCGCGGTGGATCGTTCTTTCTTCACCACCGACGCGATGTTCCGCGCGGCATCGTTCTAAGCGCGGATTAGTCTTGTAGCTTTGGCGGGCTAATCAAACCACCAAGGCACCAAGGCACAAAGAAGAGACAGAAGCAGAAGCGGGTCCTTCCGAAAGGAAGGGCCCGCTCTTTTTTACCCGTCTGCCTTCGTGTCTTTCTTCGTGCCCGTCGACTAATATGCCTTCGTGTCTTTACTGAGTGTCTTGCTGCCACCGCGATATAAATAGTAATCGATTCGATTCTGATCCTGATCGTCGCCGTCAACATGCCCTGAGGAAATTCGTGATGAACTATGTAAGCCGCATTACACTATGTATCGTCGCCCTGGTTGCTGTCGCCGGGTGCGCTTCGACGAACGTCACGCAGCAGACGCCGATGAGCAGCCCGGGCCTGGCGCGGCCCAATCAGATCTGGGTCTACAACTTCGTCGCCGACCCCGCCGATATGCCCGCCAATTCCGCGATCAGCGGACAGGTCGGCTCGCCCAGCACGCCGCCGACCGCCGCGCAACTCGAAGAAGGCCGCAAGCTCGGCGCGCTTATCGCCGCCAATCTGGTTGCGGATATACAGGCGATGGGACTCCCTGCCATACAGGCTGGACCGGGATCGTCGCCGCAAGTCGGCGACGGCGTAATCCGCGGTTACCTCGTCTCGGTGCAGGGGGGCGGCGCGGTTCAGCGCTTCGTGATCGGATTCGGTGCCGGAACTTCCGAGATGGATACCGTCGTGGAAGGTTATGCGGTCACGCCGCAAGGATGGCGCAAGCTCGGCTCAGGAACGCTCACCTCTTCCGGAAACAAAACCCCCGGGATGGTGGTGCCCGCCGCGATCGCGATTGCCACAGCCAACCCGGTCGGCCTGATCGTCGTCGGCGGCGCGAAAATCTATGGCGAGGCGAGCGGCCGGAACGGACTCGAGGGCAGGGCCAAGGCAACCGCCAGCGCAATCGCAGACCAACTCAAAATTAGATTCAAGGATCGCGGCTGGATCCAATGAATCCGCCGTGGTGTCGTCGGGTTTCGTAGGGGCGCGTCGCGACGCGCCGGTCTCCGCATACCGATAATCCCGCGCTCGTGCTGATGCCAATCAAACCACCAAGACACCAAGGCAAAATCGAACCACCAAGACACTAAGACACAAAGGAAGACACCAAGCAGGAGCGGGTCCTTCCTTCGGGAAGGACCCGCTCTTTTCTTTGTCTGCCTTCGTGTCTTTCTTGGTGCCTTCGTGTCTTGGTGGTTTGATTTTGCCTTTGTCTTTGTGGTTTGACTGTTGATTTGAATTTTTGTTTTCAAGTGGCACAGGCTTCAGCCTGTGTCTTCAGCTACGCTGGCAGTCACGATGAACAAAACGGCAATGCACTTCGGAATCTTCGGCGGCGCACAAGCCGCCAGCGCGCGCCCCGCCGCGGCGATGGGACAGGGCTTCCATGATTTCATCGACTTCAACGTCGAAGCCGAGGCACTCGGATATCACAGCACCTTTCTGGTCGAGCACCATTTCACCGGATGGAATCAAGTCTCGTCGCCGCTCACTCTGCTGACATGGCTCGCAGCGCGCACCCGCACGCTCCGCCTCGGCACGGCCGTGATGGTGCTGCCGTGGCACAATCCTGTCCTTCTCGCCGAGCAGGCCGCAACGCTCGATCTGATGTCAGGGGGGCGCCTCGATTTCGGAATCGGCAAAGGCTACCGGCACAGCGAGTTCAAGGGCTTCGCCGTCCCGCTGGAAGAAGCCGACGCGCGCTTCGAAGAAGCCCTCGACATCATCCTGCGCGCATGGACCTCCGAGCAGCGCTTCTCCCATTGCGGCCGCTTCTGGCACTTCGACGATATCGTGGTCGAGCCCCCGCCCCGCCAGCAACCGCATCCTCCAATCTGGATGGCGGCCGCGAGCGCGCAATCAATCCGCAAAGTAGCAGCACGCGGCTTCAATCTGATGCTCGATCAATTCGCCTCGATCGAACTGATCGCCGAGCGCCTCGCCCTCTATCGAGCCGAGGTTGAATCGCACGGCCGCCTCTTCGATCCGTCCCGGGTCTGCGTAGCCCGCGACATGTACGTAGCCCGCGATAAAGCTGAGGAGCGCGCCGCACACGAGCGCAACGACCAGGAGTACGAGCGCATCCTGTCAGTCGCACGATGGCCCGATCGCAAAGGCGGCTCGCACGTCCTGGCCTACGCGCATTCAGAAGAATCCCGCGCCAACACCCTAATCGGCACCGCCGCCGAGATCGCCTCCAAGCTGGAAGCCCTCCGCGATATCGGCGTAACCTACGTAATCCTGAATCACAACGGCTCGCGCGAATCGCTCCGCCGCTTCGCCCACGAAATCATGCCGTCGTTATCGCGCGACTCTGCGCCCGACCTCGCATAGCATCCCGTGCCGACACCCTCTCCCTCCGAGAGGTGCCACTGGCACGCGGGCGACGCGGCGCGATGCTTGCGCTTTTCTCGCAAGCATCGTGACGCGCGGGTGAGGGTGCTGCTCTGCCATTCGAGCACCGAAAGACGGGCGGCTTCCCGAGCCGCCCCTACGAAGATATTCAATTCGTAGGGGCGCGTCGCGACGCGCCCGTCCCCGCACGCCGATAATCCCGCGCCTCGAAGAAGAAGCGAGTCTATCCTGAAGGAAGGGCCGCTATTTTTTTCTGCCTGCCTTGGTCTCTTCCTTAGTGTCTTGGTGCCTTGGTGTTTTGACTGTTGGATTATTCCAGTCCGCCACACTATTACTCATGCGGGAGAACCTGAATTGCGCGCCATCGCGACTCTATCTCTGCTCGCCGCAATTGCGATCCTGCTCGCCGGATGCAAACCAGCTATCGCCCCGCCCGAGGGCGCCAATACGGCCGCCGGAACCGCCCCTCTGCCGGAAATCAGCCTGCTTCACTATCGCGTCGCACTCGCGCATCTCGACAACGACCCCGGCGGCCAGGTCGAGGCTCGATTGAGGCGCGCCATCACCGACCTCGATCCTTCATTCTCGATTCAGATCGTTCCCTATAATGCGACCGTCTCGGCGTCCCCGTCCGAGAGCGAGGTAGCCGCCGCGCGCGCATTTCTCGCCACCTCCGGGGCTGTGCAAGTGATCGGCGGCAGCGTCATTGCCGGAAGCGGCAGGCAACTTGTCCGCTTGGCAATAGTCAGTCCTCTCGATGGCGGATTCGCAAATCTATTTGAGCGCGCATACTTCCGCTTCCCGGCTCTCACTCCCGACGATAACGCGGTCCTCCTGCAACTCGCGATCGCCAATGCGAGCGTAGTTTATCTGGGCGAAGGAATCTGCGGACACGCCTATTGGCGTCTCGACCCGCTTATCGCTCGCGCGCGGCGCCTGGCTGATCGCACGGGCGCCGATGCCTACTGGGATCGCGACTCGAGCGCGCGGATGAACTTCATCGTCGCGGACGCGATGCGCTCGAGCGCGAATATCGACGGCTCGGAAGCGATGCTGCGCCGCTCTCTGGTCTATTCGCTGGCCGCGATGGCGGATTTCGCGCAAACCAACAGCCCGCACGATTCCGCAATCGCCGGATGGCGTTTCGCCGCCGCTCTGGCTGAATTCGGACAGCGGCGCGACGACCCGCACGACGTTTCCGTCTCAATCGACTTGCTCCGCCAGGCAACGGAGCTTCTTGACGCTCAACACGACGACCTCAATTCCGCGATGGCGCAGGACAACATCGCCTTTTCGCTGTTTATCATGCCTGGCACCGACGGAAGGAAGGAGCGCCTCGAGCAGGCTCTGCGCACCTACCAGGCTGTGATCGCGCGCATCCCCCGTGATACCTACCCGGAATCCTGGTGGATGGAACAGCGCAATCTCGCGGTCGCGAACAGCGCGATCGGAGATCTGGAACCCGGCGATAAGCATCTGGACGAATCGATCGCGGAGTTTCGCGCGCTCCTGGCGGTCCCTGCGCCGCATGACACCAACCGCGCCATGACCGAATCACAATTGGCCCACGTCTTGACCACGCGCGCGGAGCGTGAAGGCGGAAGTTCCACCGACGATTTCAAACAGGCCGTTACTCTCGAACGCGATGCGCTCAAAACCGTGGCGCCGTGCTTTCCCCTGCTGGCGGGTGACGCCGAGGATGATCTCGGGATCGCGCTGCTTAACCTTGGCGTTCATCAGAACTCCGGCGACGATATCACTCAGGCGATAGCCGCGTTCAATTCCGCACTGACCAAATACGCGTTCTTCGGAAGCCGGCAGCAGATCGCCCGTGCCGAATCCAATCTGGCCGAAGCCAACCGCGAGCTCGCCTCCCGCACCGGCGGCGCGGCCGACTTTGAAGCCGCGGTCAGTATGCAGCGCGCCGCCCTGCGCTCGGTATCGAAAGAGCGCGATCCGCTCCAGTGGGCAAAAATGGAAGCGAGACTCGCCGAGTCGCTGCGGCGATGGGGCGACGATCAGTCCAATAGCAGCCGTCTGGAGGAAGCAATTGCCGCCGATCACGACGCGCTTACGATAATCACGCCCCAGACCGACCTGCAGACCTGGCGCCAGACCGAGAGCGACCTCGGAAATGCGCTCAACTCCCTGGCGATGCTCGAGCGCGGACAGGCCGCGATCGACGACGCCCAGGCGAGCCTCGCCGCCTATCAGAAAGTGCTCGGCACATTTCACAAAGATACCGAACCGAACGGATGGGCAACTATCGAAGCAGAAATCGGGGAGGCGCTCACCACCTGGGGTATGAACGAATCGAGCACCGATCATCTCGAACAAGCCGTCGACGCACTCAATCAAAGTCTCGCGCTGACCAATCCGCACGAGGAACCGGCCACCTGGGCTTACATCCAGAACGATCTCGGCATCGCTCTCGCTGCTCTCGGGATACGCGAGGCCGGAACCGCCCGCCTCGAGCAGTCGGCCGCAGCTTTCCGCCAGGCATTGACGGTTCTCTCCAGGGACAAGAACGACGCCCAGTTCAAGACAACCACCGACGATCTCAACGACGTCCTCGCCGAGCTGAAAAAACGCGGCGCATAAGAAAAATCAAACCACCAAGGCACGAAGACACTAGGGAAGAACGCCAAGACAGACAAAGAAAAGAGCGGGTCCTCTTTCGGGAAGGACCCGCTTCTTCTTAGCGTCTTCCTTCGTGCCTTGGTGTCTTGGTGGTTAAATTTTCCCTTTTTGCTTTACTGTTTTGATTGTCTTCCCTCATGCACCACGATTTTGTACGCCAAGGCCGGCGCCGCAACAATTCCGACGTAACAAAACATCATCGTCACCCCGCCCACGACCGGATAGAGCACTTGCGAAATCCAGGTTTCATACGAAAAGAACCAGATATACCAGTAATGCTGATGCAGCATCTGGATTATCATGTAGGGCGCGATCACCGCGGCTTCGATCGCGCACAGCCGCTCAAAATATCCATGCGTTTGCCGCCACGCGGCGGCAATGCCGCGGTAGCGCTGAAGCGCGATCGCCGGAAACAGGAACGACAGCCGCACCAGCACGATCACATCGACGAACAGAATCCCGAACGCGACGGCGGCCCACCCCTCGGACATTGCGACGTGGCCGTTCTGATGCGCCCCGACCATCCATCCCATCAGTATCAGCACGGGGCCGAGCAGGATTGTGAATGTAAGCAGGCTCGCAACCAGGTACCAGATCTCGACCGTGCCGTAGCGGTAGCGGGGAATCGTCGAGACCGATTTGCGTCCGAGCACCGCGATCCTGGTCCACACCACTGCATACGGCGCAAAAATCGCCTCGTGCGAGAGTATCAGCCACCAATAGCGGACGCTGACTTCGGTCAAATAGTGGACCACGATCTCGTTAGCCAGCGACACGGCAAACACGATCGCGCCGAATCGGACCAGCTCCGGCAGGCATCGAAACGGCAGCGCAAGCGCGCCGAGCGTGATCCGCACCATCGGCAGCGCGCCTCTACCCGCAAGCCCGCCGCTCGTGCTCGGATTTTCGATCTGTTCCGGAATCGATGTAACCGGATCGCCCATCGCCGCCAGGCCAAAAAACGCGCCGTCAATCTCCGCTGACATCCAGTGTGCGAGCGACGGTAGCACACCGCCATCCCGCGTCAAACCAAGCTCCAATCAAACCACCAAGGCACAAAGGAAAACACCAAGAAGAAGCGGATCCTTCCCGAAGGAAGGACCCGCTCTCTTTTTCTTTCTTGGTATCTTTCTTCTTGGTGCCTTAGTGTTTTGGTGTCTTGGTGTTTGATGCCTTTTCTTCTTCGTGTCTTGGTGTTTTGACTGTCGATTTCAATTCTTTGTTTTTAAGTGGCACAGGCTTCAGCCTGTGTCCTCTGCTCGCCTCGAAGACGGTCGGCTCCCGAGCCGCCCCTACGGAAAACTGATTCACTCGTGGACGTGCGTCGAAATGCGCTCGGCACTTAGCACCCCTCTTCCTTCGTGTCTTGGTGTCTTCGTGGCCGGTTTATTCTTCTCTACTATGCGCCTGACGCTCGGGTCTGCCGCACGAGCGCCGACGCGAGCGCGGTCAGGTCGTTCTCGTCGTAGTAGCCCAATTCTATCCGGCCATCGATCACGTTTTAACAGAAAGCTCGGTGCCGCCGCGGAGCGGCAGGAGGGTCGAAACAAAGCCGTTGGCCGGGCGCCGCACAAAGTCTAGATAGTTGACGAAGCTTTTCGGAAAATGACCCACATTATCGCAGACGACGATCGCGCCCTTGCGTAGCTGCGGCGCCATCAACTCGATGATGGGTCTGGCGAGTTTGGGGAAACCGTCCACCAGCAGAAAATCAACTGGGCCGCCGCAGTCTTTGAGCGTAACCAAGGCATCGCCCTCGCGAAGTTCAATCAGATCGGCAACTCCCGCTTCCGCGAAATTGCTGCGCGCATGGCGCGCCTTCTCGGGTTCAATTTCCGTCCCGATGACGCCGCCGCCGCCCTGATCGCGCATCGCCGCCGCAAGGTAGAGTGTCGAAACTCCATACGACGTTCCGAACTCGACGGCCTTTCGCGCCTGAAGCCCGCGGCACAGCATATAAATCAACCAGCCTTGGCCCCGACCGATCGGAATCAGTTTGTCGCGGACATATTTTGCATCGTCATCGCTCGCGCGTTTCGCACCCACCAGCCCCTTCACGGCCTCCCACGCCAAGTGGACGACGAGCCCCGGCAGCTCCCGACCAGCACGCGCATGCAGCCGATCCAGGACATCATTGATCCGTCGATCCGTGATCGGATTCGAGGACGGTGGACTCATAGATAGCTCCGAACTTAGTTGCGACGACGATGAGAATTCAATCCAAGTTTGTATGAAGTGGCACAGGCTTTAGCCTGTGTTCTTCGGCATCCAACCAATCAAACCGCTAAAGCAAAATCGAACCACCAAGACGCCAAGACACAAAGGAAGACACCAAGAAGAAGCGGGCCCTTCCCGAGGAAGGACCCGCTCTCTTTTTCCGCTGTCTGCCTTGGTGTTTCTTTCCTTCTTGGTGCCTTGGTGTTTTGACTGTCGATTTCAATTTTTAATTTAAGTGGCCACGCTCCCCTTTTTTCCTTCGTGTCTTGGTGTCTTCGTGGCCGGTTGATTCTTCTATGCACCAAAAGCGCGAGGCTGCCCAATCAGCGCCGACGCTAGCGCGGTCAAATCATTCTCGTCGTAATAATCCAGCTCGATGCGGCCGGGATTCTTTCCTCGACGGCGCACTATCCTCACCTTGCGCTTGAGCGCGCGCTGGATTCCTTCGGCCAAAGCGTTGAGATTCGGGTCACTCGACGGATGCCGTCGCTGTCAGGCAACCCCGCCGCCACCCGTGTTTAAGGGCCGCGCAATAGACGTTCTCCATTCCCTCTCCCTCGAAATCATCTTGCTCGGGTCTCAATCACTGCGATGTCGCCAGCGGTAAGATCATAGAGTTCGTAGACGCACTGATCGATCTGCCGGTCAATTTCATCGATTTGACGTTTGAGCGCAACTCGTTCTTGGTCGGTACGAACTACCTTCAGGCGAGAATTGAGCGCGAGAATCGTGTCTACAAGACCTACCAATTTCACATCCTTCGGCTTTATAGGAAACTGCGAAAGCTGCTTCTTCGTGTACCAGGGATATAGTGCGTCATAGATCGAATATTTGGTGCGAAGGTACCAAGCTCCGATCGCGGATAACAGCACTCCCAAAATATGCTTAAGTAATGCCTCGTCGTTTGATACAGAGATAGCAACGTAGAGTGACTGATCGAGCGCGGTCGGTTCTACGATAAATGTTCCACTGAGCTTTGAGCCAAGTATCTTGCGGATCGCCAACTTTGGACCAATAAAGAATTCAGATTCTCTTGATTCTGCCAGCCAGGGGCCGTATGAAACGAAAAGGCCAGTCGGGGTTAGCGTAAAGCGGCCAACGTCTTTCCCTTTGATCTCTGGTAGGTATGTCTTATCCACCCTCCTTTGGGCATGGTAGGATTGCTCCTCCTTGTCACGTGCGGTTTGGGGGCCTTTCCCGAAGGCAGATTGCCCGTACCCGTCAGTTCGGTACGCATGGATACCTCGATTGAGGCGAACTATCCTTCCTAGCGGCTCGGAGTCTCTTTCCAGCTTCGCGACCACCTTTTCCGAAGCGACGGAGTATCTAGGGTCAATCAAGCCGCGCTCAACGGCCTCATGTGGATCAAGATTGTTCGTGACACTATGCTCAGTCGGAGACGAGAATCGGGAAACGGCGATGGACGATGGCCGTTGCGCTTTGGATGCGATGAGGATCGAGTTTTCAAGGGTCGCGTCTTTGAACACCGGATAGTCGAATACCGTTATAGCAAACAAATTATGCTTTTCTAAGATGTGATTGCGCAGAGTCGAAAAGTTCTCAGAATTTAGCCAAGCATCGGAAACGATAAACGAGATCAATCCACCTTTTCGGCAGAGTGCGAGGGCCTTTTCTAAGAAATAGACGTAAAAGTCCGCTTGGCTCTGCGAGAGAACATAGTGTGTGGCGAAGTAGTCAGCATATTCCTGTCCGGCTGAGTAAAGGTATGGCGGATTCCCGATTAAAGCATCAAATCCGCCGGAACTGACGATTTCTGGAAAGCCGTCCTTTCCTTCCCAATCGAAGACGTTAATGCGAAGCTGCTCATCCGCTCCGAGGAGTCGCATCTGCTGGTTGCGATAGAAGTCGGACGCGATAAGCGAATTGCCGCACTTGATATTGTTCCCAAGATCGGGAAGGGCGCGTTCATGGAAAAGGCGCAGGTTGGTGCCAATGGTCTGTTCGTTTTCTCCCTCTAGAACTTTGAGTAACAGCGAGAGTTTGGTTACTTCGACGGCTTGAGAGTCAATATCGACTCCATGAATGTTCCGAAGCAGAATGCGCTTCCTCTCTGCCGTCGTGAGACGCCAGTCTCCGCCCTGCGCCTGATATAGTTCCTTTCGGTGCTGATCTGGACCGTCTTTTAGATATTCATCACGGTGCCAGTTCATCAGAAACTGGTACGCACCAAGAAGGAATGAGCCAGAGCCGCAAGCCGGATCGAGGATGCGGATTTTGGCAGCTTGCCTTAAACTTTTCCCTGTGAGCAGCCTTCCGACCGTGCTCTGGACGATGTAGTCAACAATATAGGTCGGGGTGTAGTAGACACCGCCAGCCTTCCTCACCTCCGGTTTCTGCTCCACTTTTGCTTGGTGTCCGGGGGTCAGGCGGATAACCTGCCCGAGGAATTGCTCGTAAACCTGGCCTAAGATGTCAGCGGGAAAGTGGGAGAATCGGTATGGGCTCTCTGGATAGTAAAGACGATTGAAGATGGATTTGAGCTTTACATCATCAATGGAAAGGGTGAGCGTGAGGTCATCGGGCATTTCCGCACGATTGCGCTCTGCGGTGAACTGGAAGATTCCCGAGTTGTACTTCTCGTCGGCGCGTCTATAGATGGTGCAGAGACGCTGATAGACGTGATCGCCGCTGGTAAGTTCTCGGAGTTGTCCGTACTTTTCGATGCCACGGTCTTCGCTGATGCGGAGAAAGATGATGCGGTCTATCGTGCGCTGAACGGCAAAGTTGACTTGCCGCGGGCTCAGGGACGGATTGCGCAAGGCGAGATTGGAGGCAAGTTCCTTCCGCCATAATTCGATTTCCGCGAGGAACGCGTCGTCAACCTCTGCGGTACCTTTCTTGAGCTTCGAGGATTCTGTGTAACGATCAAACGATCCTTTGTAAACGGCTTCTCTGGAAAAACGTGACGCAATGTCGTCCCATCTGTCTGCGTACTGATCGAACGTGATCAGATCAACGCGTGCGACAGATGCCTTGTCATTCGGACGGGGAAGGATTCGACAATCGTAAACTGCGAACTCAGCGAAATTAGTGAGCAGCGAAAGGGGAAGTTTGGACGTCCACGCGTAACTGCGAAGTTGATATGCGGGCGCCGGATCTGTGCTGACGTGCACTGCCGGTCGTTTCGCCTCAACGAAAAACTTCCGTGTGCCACCAACCTGAAAGCAATAGTCTGGTGCTTCTGTGCGACCGGGGGTGCGAAGGCTGTATTCGTGGATAACGTCTTTGTAGGTTTCAGCGTAATGCTGTTTATTGGACACGTCCCACCCCAACGCCTCGAATAAGGGGTCAATAAACTGCACTCGCACTTCCGTCTCATTCAGACTACTGCGATATACGTCGGCATTGCGGGCGAAATGTTCAACTAGTTCCGAAATAGCAGTTGGGATTGACATTTGTCGGAGGATTCTAAATCCCGCGAAAACCCTGACGAGTGAAAGCTTTAGCGACCATATCCAAGCGATCTTTCAAAATAGCCGTCGCCGGGCAGGAACCGCGGGCAGCTATCGCTACTGGCTCGCGATAGCATAACCGCTTGCCTTCCGCGGCTCCGAGCCGCTCGCGCCAGCCATTGGCTATCGTCAACTTTGCGCGCGTTCAACTGAAATCAATCTCCGTATCGTGTCAGTGCAGATGCTTGCGGCTGACGCCGTGGAAAACCCCATAGATGCCGCGCTCGAGCAGAGAGAAGGCCATTTTACCGTGTTGCTGTGCGTGCCGTCCGGACTCGCGTACTGGCCCTTGCTGTGATTGGTCATGCCGCGCCGCGCAAACGCCTTTCCGACTCCGGAAGCGAGCTTAGATCGGGACACTATCAGTCATCAAGTGCGACACAATAGCCTCGGAACCGAAACGGACTCTTCCCGGCCTGAAGGTCTGTTAGCTTTTCCTTCGTGTCTTGGTGTCTTCGTGGCCGGTTGATTCTGCTATGCACTCCCGCCCGACGCGCGAGTCTGCCCCGTCAACGCCGCCGCCAAGGCGGTCAAATCATTCTCGTCGTAGTAATCCAACTCGACGCGGCCCGGATTCTTTCCTCGACGGCGCACTATCCTTACCTTGCGCTTGAGCGCGCGCTGGATTCCTTCGGCCAAGGCGTTGAGATTCGGGTCATTCGACGGATGCGACGAGCGCGACGCGCCCGGGCGCTTGCGGCGATGCTCCGCTAGCGCTTCGGCGCCGCGCGCGGTGATTTTGCCCGCCACGATCTCGGCTGCCGCTATGAGCTGCTCTTCTTCGGACGCGAGCGACAGCAACGGTCGCGCCTGGCCCGCGCTCAACTCGCCGCGCACCATCATCTCAAGAACGTCGATCGGCAGCTCCAGAAGACGAATCGCGTTGCTGACGTAGGGGCGGCTCTTGCCGATTCGCGCTGCTATCTCTTCGTGCTGAATCTGGAATTCGGCGTGCAGCCGCTTGAACGCCCGCGCCTCCTCGACCGCGTTCAGATCCTCGCGCGACAGATTCTCGACGATCGACATTTCGAGCGCGCCGCGATCGTCGAGCTCGCGAATCACTACCGGCACCGCGTCGAGTCCCGCGATCTTCGCCGCGCGCAGTCGGCGCTCGCCCGCGATCAGCTCGTAACGCTGCGCCCCGGACGCGGTAGCTGCGCCGCTTGCGAGCCGCACGATCAGCGGCTCGATCACGCCCTGGCTCGCGATCGCGCGCGCCAGCTCCTGGAGCCGCTCGGAATCGAAGACCAGCCGCGGCTGAAACGGCCCCGGCAGGATTTGCTCAGCGGCGCCATCACGATTCGAGCGCCGCCCTCCTGCGCCGCTACCGACGCGGCGTCGGCAACCGTGTTTTCGATCAGCGCGTCGAGTCCGCGGCCGAGCGGTCGGCGATTAAGCATCGTGGGTCATCCTCCTGCGGGCGCCGGCGCGGCGCCTTCGACTCGTTCGATAATTTCCGCCGCGAGCGTGCGGTAGCCCTCGGCGCCCGACGAGCGCGGATCGTACTCGATCGCGGACAGGCCGTGGCTCGGGCTTTCGGACAGGCGCACGTTGCGCGGAATCACGCTGCGGAAAACCTTGTCCGGAAAATGCTGCCGCACCTCGCGCGCGATTTCGTGCGACAGCCGGTTGCGCGAGTCGAACATCGTCAGCACCAGCCCCTCGATTTCCAGACCCGGACTGAGCGCGAGCTTGACCTTGCGGATCGTCGCGAGCAGCGAGCTCAGCCCTTCGAGCGCGTAGTACTCGCACTGCATCGGAACCAGGACCGTGTCGGCTGCAACGAGTGCATTGAGGGTGAGAATGCCAAGCGAGGGTGGCGAATCGATTAAAACATAGTTATATTCCAATGCGGTAGCTTCCAGCAACAACCGCAAACGCCGTTCTCGCCCTTCCATCGTCGCCAGCTCGATCTCGGCGCCGACCAGATCGCCTCCCGACGGAGCCAGGAACAGATTCGGGCGCATCTCGCATACGACTTCGCTGAGCGGAGCGCCCAAGACCAGCGCGTCGTAGATCGTCTTCTGCGGCGGAGGTGCGGGTTCAGATTCCTTGACGGGATCCGCTTCCCTAACGATCGTTAGGCCAGAGGTGGCGTTGCCCTGCGGGTCGAGATCGATCAGCAGCACGCGCCGCCCGCTATGCGCGAGCGCGACCGCGAGATTGATCGCGGTGGTGGTCTTTCCGACTCCGCCTTTCTGATTGGCAATTGCGATTACCCGCCCCACAGCCAGCCCACCTCGCGCGACGTTTCACGTGAAACGTCGACGAGTACATTAGACGCCGCGCGATCGCGAAAAGCAAAGCGCGCGCGCCGCGCGAATCCACAGCGATCGCTCATCGTAGGAGATCTGGTGCGAATGCAGTCAGCTTTCTTTGAGCCAGAGGGCGAGGGCGCGCGCGATTTTCTCGCCGCCGCGCGAGAGCTCGTAGCGCGGCGACAGGAGCTCGGTCAATCCTGCGGCTGAGGCGGCATCGTTGTTGATCTCCTGTGCGGCTGAGAGGTAGGCCAATGCGATCCCGCCCGGCCTGAGCGCCATTTGCGCGAGCTCGAAAAATTCGGGTATCACGCCGACCGCGCGGATCGTGATCAGATCGAACCCACCTACCAAAATACCGGTAGGGGTTCCTCGCGTGTGAACGATCCTCACGTTCGGCAAATCCATCGCGGCGGCGGCGGTCTCGAGGAAGCTCACGCGCTTGCGGCGCGCCTCGATCAGCACGGTCTCGAGCCCGGTCGTGGCGGCGAGAATCAGGCCGGGGAAGCCCGCGCCGCTGCCGACGTCCATCAGCCGACGGCCCTCGCTGAGTACATGGCCGAGGACCGAGTCGGGCTGCGCTTCGGCAATCCACAGGGGAGCGAGCGAATCCATCACGTGAAACAGAATCTCGTCGGGGTCGGTCGGCGAGGCGGTCAGATTGATCTTCTGCCCCCATAGCGCGAGATGGTACGCGAAGGTCCCGACCTTTTGAGGGAGGGATATGGCAACGTCATCCAGACGGGCGGCGCGCAGGGTGCGCTCGAGTCGATTGCGGACGACCTCGCCGATCGCGGCCGCGTCGGTGTCGTTTGGCGGTCGACGTTTCACGTGAAACGTCGCTCAGCCGACGCGCGAGGCTCGCTCGCGGCCACCCTTGATATGCACGGCCAGAAGCGAAATCGCGGCCGGGGTGATGCCCGGCATCCGCGCCGCCTGTCCGAGGGACTGCGGCCGCAACGCGGACAGGCGCTCGCGGACCTCGGTCGAGAGGCCGGTCACAGTGGCGAAATCAACCCAGTCGGGGATCGTGGCGTCCTCGAGGCGTTTGAAGCGCTCGATCGCTTCGGCCTGGCGCTTCACGTAGCCGTCGTACTTGACGTCGATTTCGAGCTCGGCCGCTTCGTCGAGCGTCAGCGTCACCGACTCGTCGAGCATCGTCATGAGGGTCGAGTAGGAGATTTCAGGACGGCGCAGAAGCTCGATCGCTCGGGACGGATGCGCGATCGGCGTCGAGTCGGCGGCGGTGAGGATCGCGTTCACGCGGTCGCTCGCGGGGACGGCGATTGCCCCGAGCCGCGCGAGCTCCGCGGCGACGTGCGCGGCCTTCGCCTCGACGCGATCACCGGCGCGCGCGTCGAGCAGTCCGAGCCGCGAGCCGATTGCGGAAAGGCGGCGGTCGGCATTGTCCTCGCGCAGGAGCAGTCGGTACTCGGCGCGCGAGGTGAACATCCGGTAGGGCTCGCCGCCGATTCCACGTGTAACGAGATCGTCGATCATCACGCCGATGTATGCTTGGTCGCGACGCAGGAGCATCGGCGGCTCGCCGCTAACGGCTAACGTAGCATTGATTCCCGCTACTAAGCCTTGTGCAGCAGCCTCTTCATAGCCAGTCGTACCATTAAGCTGTCCAGCAAAATATAACCCGTCTAAAAGCTTTGTTTCGAGACTAGAGTTCAATTGAGTAGGGTCAGAAAAATCGTATTCGATCGCATAGCCGGGCCGCATAATCTCGGCGTTTTCGAGTCCCGCAATTGAATGAACCATCGCGACTTGGACGTCGAGGGGCAGGCTGGTCGATAGGCCGTTGGGATAGACCTCGACGGTGTCGCGCCCCTCAGGTTCGAGGAAAATCTGGTGGCGCTCCTTGTCGCGAAAACGCATCACCTTGTCCTCGACGGACGGGCAGTAGCGCGGGCCGCGGCTCTGGATCACACCGGAGTACATCGGCGAGCGGTCGATTCCCGCGCGGATAATCTCGTGAGTGCGCGCGTTGGTGTAGGTGAGATGACACGGGATTTGCGGCTGCGTGATTCGTTGGGTGCGGAATGAGAAGGGTGGCGGCGGCTCGTCGCCGGGCTGAATCTCCAACGCGGAGTAATCGATCGTGCGCGCGTCGAGGCGCGGGCAGGTGCCGGTCTTCAGGCGGCCGATCCGGAAGCCGTGACGCGCGAGGTCGTCGCTGAGTCCCATCGCGGCGAAGTCGCCGGCGCGGCCCGCGTTGTAATTTCGCAACCCGATATGCACGAGGCCCTTCAGGAAGGTGCCGGTCGTGAGGATCACGGTGGCGGCTTCGAAGACCTCGCCGATTTGCGACTCGACGCCACGGACGCGCCGCCCATCGACGATCAGGCGCTCGACGCTTGCCTGGCGAATCGTAAGGTTGGCTACTGATTCGAGCACGCGCTTGCTGCGGGCGCGATAGGCGGCCTTGTCGGCCTGGGCGCGGCGCGCGCGTACGGCGGGACCTTTGCGGGTGTTGAGGAAACGGAACTGGATTCCGGTTTCGTCGATCGCGAGGCCCATCTCGCCGCCGAGCGCGTCGATCTCGCGCACCAGGTGGCCTTTGCCGATTCCGCCGATCGCGGGATTACACGACATCTGGCCGATATGGTCGAGGTTGAGCGTGAGCATCAGCGTGCGCGCGCCCATCCGGGCCGAGGCGAGTGCGGCTTCGATTCCGGCGTGTCCGGCGCCGACGATTATGACGTCAAACTGCATGGCGATGGAGGCAGGATTATTGCGCGGCGGGGCGCCGCGCGCAAAGCGCGGGCGAGTGTGCGCGGATGGGGGATTAGCTCAGTCCGCCCTCACCCTGCGTGTCACGGCGATTGCAAAAAGAGCAATCGCCGCGCCGCGCTTCCCGCGTGCCAGTGGCACCTCCCGGGGGGGAGAGGGCATCTTAAGATTAAAATCCTACAGAATGTTATTTGCCGATGCAGAATTCGCGGAAGATTGCGTCGAGTACATCGTCACCGGTGACTTCGCCCGTGATCGCGCCAAGTGCTTCTGCCGCAGCGGTTATATCGACGGCGGAGATTTCGGGCGGCATCCGTTCGAGCACGCTCGCGCGCGCGGCGCGCAGCGAGGAGAGCGCGCGCTCGAGCGCGTCGCGATGGCGCTCGCGCGAGATCGCGAGCTCGCTCGCTCCGTCAGGGGCGCCGAGCGTCTCGACCGCGCGGGCAAGCTCGTCGCGCAGGGCGGGAAGCCCGTCGCCGGCGAGCGCGGATATCGCAAGAACCGGCATCGCGATTCCCGCCTCGCGCAGCTCCGCGGCCCCGAAGATTTGGGGCAGGTCCGACTTGTTGAGCAGCGCCACACCCGCGCGTCCGACGCATAGCCGCGCGACCGCGAGGTCTTCGTCATCGAGGGGACGCGACGAATCGAACACCGCGATCACGAGGTCGGCGTCACCGAGCGCGACGCGCGAGCGCTCAATACCCAGCCGCTCGACCTCGTCGCGTCCGGCGCGGATTCCGGCGGTATCGAGCAGGGTAATCGCATGAGGTCCGAGCTGGACGGCATCCTCGATCACGTCGCGGGTGGTCCCAGGAATCGCGGTGACGATCGCGCGATCAGTCCCGAGCATCAGATTTAGAAGACTCGATTTTCCAACGTTGGGCTTGCCGATAATTGCAGCACGCGCGCCCTCGCGAACAACTCTGCCACGCGAAAAACTGTCGTGCAGAACAGCAACGTCACCGATCACGCGCTCGATCTCTTCGGCCATCGCATGGCGCGAAGGCATAGCGATATCCTCGTCGGAGAAATCGATCTCGACCTCGAGATGCGCCCGTATGTTGATGACTTTTTTTCGTAATCCTTGGATTTTTTTTGAGAGATTGCCGGAAAGTTGAGCGAGTGCCTGCTTCAGACCGGACTCGCTCCGCGCGGAAATCAGATCAGCGACAGCTTCTGCCTCAGCGAGATCGATCCGCCCGTTCAGAAATGCACGGCGAGTAAACTCGCCCGGCTCGGCGATTCGTGCTCCGTGCGAAATTGCCACGGCGACGATTCGACGGGTCAGGTAGCTACCGCCATGACAGTGCAACTCCGCAACGTCCTCTCCAGTGAAAGATTTAGGCTTAGGGAAGACGACAGCCATCGCGCGATCGAGATGCGCGCCGGTCGCGGGGTCGATCACGTCGCCGACGACCATCTCGCGCGGACTGCCCTCGCGAGCGGGATGCCAAATCGCGCGGAGGATCTCGAACGCTCGCGGCCCGGAGAGCCGGATGATCGCGACAGCGCCGACTCCCGGCGCGGTGGCGGGCGCCACGATTGTATCGGGGATATACATCGCGTCGTTAGGTTAGCATCGCGGTCGAGGATGGTGCGATGCGTGCAGCGGGAAGTGTCAGAAAAGAAACACAGGCTGAAGCCTGTGCCACTTAAAACAAAGACTCAAACCACCTATGTACAAGACTTGAAATCTCCGAGATGGCAAAGGCTCTCAGTTGTGTCGGGAGGACTTTCTCGTATGGCAAAGGTTCGCTCACGTAGCATCAACTCTGGCCTTGTTCGGAGCGGGATCAATTCTTAAGTGGCACAGGCTTTAGCCTGTGTTCTTGGAATTTCGGAAGCTGGGTATAATTCCTTGCGAGCAGAGAATTTCATGGGCCGGAAAGAATCTTCGGACACTGATCCTCATCACTTTCGGGAAATTGATCCTTGGAAGTCTGAAGACCTTGTCGCGAGGCATCGCAACCTGCCGCATCTCGAAGTGCCCGGGGCTACTTATTTCGTAACTTTTCGTTGCTGCTCGAAGGCCGGACTGTCGGCCGAGGCTCGCGATCTGGTCATGAAGGCAATCCAGGCCTGCGACCGAACGATCATCGAGTTGGACGCGGCCGTGGTGATGCCGGATCATGCGCACGCAATTTTCAGGCTCATTGATACCTGCACCCTC
Source organism: uncultured delta proteobacterium (assembly GCA_963801665.1). Lineage (GTDB taxonomy): Bacteria > Desulfobacterota > Binatia > Binatales > Binataceae > JBARDN01. The sequence goes on from CAWDFL010000001.1 coordinate 1,122,111, forward strand.
GGCCAGGTCCTTAAGCGGATCAAGGGCCGTTCGGCTCGGCAGATCAATCAGGTTCTCAAGACCGAGGGTGCGGTATGGATGGACGAGAGTTTCGACCACATCATAAGGCATGAGACCGAGCTGCAAGAGAAAACGAATACATCAGGCAAAACCCGGTCAAGCGCGGCCTTGCATCCCGGCCCGAGGATTATCGGTGGCTGTTCGTGAGAGAAGACACAGGCTGAAGCCTGTGCCACCTTCAAACAAAGATTCAAATCAACAATCAAAACACCAAGGCACCAAGGAAGAACACCAAGACAGGCAGGGAAAGCTTGGCCGGGCCTTCCTTCGGGAAGGACCCGCTTCTTCTTGGTGTCTTCCTTTGTGCCTTGGTGTCTTGGTGGTTGATTGGTTTGAGCGTCCCTTGGATCTGCCGCGAGCCTACATCGCGCGGAGGCGATCGAGGATGTCTTCGGAGAATAATTCCGCGGGAAGTAGCTCGGGGCCTACGAAGGCTGCCGGGCCGAGGTCGGGCAGGGCGTTGCGGGCGCGGGCTTCGCGGACTTTTATTCGGCGCGCGAGCGCGGCGGGGCCGAACTCGACATACAGGATCGACATGGTTGAGGCGGTCAGGCGCAGCCGGCGCATCCGCTCGCGCCGCTCTTCGGCGTAGGGACGGAAAATCTCGGGGGTCCAGTTCCGATTCTCGAGCATCAGGTCGCGCACGATTCGCACGTCGCGATAGGTGATCGAAAGCCCTTGCCCAATTATCGGATCGTTGTGGCCGGCGGCGTCGCCGATCAGAACCACGCCGGGCGCGTACGGCGTGTCGGTCCAGGTGTCCTCGTTGCCATAGGAATTGCAGGGACCGGCCGGGGTCGCATTGGCGAGATGCTCGCTCGCGGGGACGCATCCGAGCTTGAATGCGTCGAGGAAGCGCGCCTGATTGTCGGCGCCCGCGAACCGGCGCCGGTCTTCGAGCGCATAGCAGATGTATAGCCGGACTCGCGTCGCCGATTGCGGAAAGGCGAGGAAGTTGATCGTGTTTTCGGTCCCGAAGATTTGCAGGTCTTGGGGCCATCCGTCGGTGTCGTCGGCCAGCAGACCCCCCATCAGATGATGCGGCGGGTCGCGATGATACTCGATCCCCGCCTGGGCGCGGACAATCGAGTTGCGGCCGTCGGCGCCGATCACGATCCGCGGATTGTATTCGCGCGCGCGGCCCTCGTGCTGAAATCGCACGGTCGGCGCGGCTCCCGGGGTGACGGCGATATCGGTGACTCCCCGGAGAAGCGCGGCTCCGCGAGAGATCGCCTCGGCGTTGAGGAGATCGCACATCTCGGGATGGCGCATGCATAGGGGAGGCGCGAGGCCGAGCGACTCGAACGCGGTCAAGTCGAGGGTCTGGCTTTCGGCGCTCGCGCGATCGAGATCGTCGCCATAGGGGATGTGGCGTTTGAGGTGATGCCCGCCCGCTTTTATGAGGAGGTCGTATAATCCGAGGCGTTTGGTCTCGGCGACTCCCCATGGGGCGATCCATTCGCCGCGCACGTGATCGACGTGGACGGTGGATTTTTCGAGAATGGTTGTCGCGATTCCGGCCTGCGCGAGGCTGGCGGAAAGCGCGCTGCCGCCGATTCCTCCGCCGATTATCACTACCTCGGGATTTGTGTGGTTGGGCATCGTCTGAGCGATGATTAAGCACAACTCCGCGAGGTTGTCAGGCGGACGCGAGGGACACTGCTCGCTCAGAACACAGGCTAAAGCCTGTGCCACTTAAAAAAAATTGAAATCAACAGTCGAAACACCAAGGCACCAGGACAGACAAGGAAAGGACACCAAAACAGACAGAGAGACAGATAGCGGGTCCTTCCTTCGGGAAGGACCCGCTTCTTCTTCGTGTCTTCCTTTGTGTCTTGGTGTCTTGGTGGTTTGATTTTAGAACTATGCGGCGCGGGTGGTGCGGGGCGGGCGGATCAGCACTTCGGCGGGGATGCCGAAGCGCTGGTGCAGGCGGCGGATCATCGCGAGCGAGAGCGCGCGCTTGCGCTGCATCACCTCATAGACGCGGCTGCGGCCGCCGATTACGCCAATCAGCGCTCGCGGATCGAGCCCTTGCTGCTCGAGCCGAAATCGAATCGCCTCGATCGGGTCGGGAGGATCGACCGGAAAATGCTTTTGCTCATAGGCGTCGGCCAGGGTCGCGAGGACGTCGAGCCTGTCGCCCTCGGAGGTTCCTTCTCTTGCGCCCCAGAGGCGTTCGATCTCGCGCAGCGTGCGCTCGTAGTCGGCCGTGGTCCGAATTGGTTTAATCCGCATACTGGATCGTCCTTGCGTCGATCTTATCGTATTCGCGATGCGACCCTAGCCACTTGATGGGCGCTATATGACTCGCACGGCGGAAATAATAGCATCGTTCCCAAGACGGGAACAGCCCGACGGCAGGACGGAGATCGCTGCGATATCTCCGCACAATGATGACGCTTCGCGTCGCCGACGGGCCGTCGGCTGCCACTGGCGGAAACGGATACATTCGCGGCTAAGGGTGCTTGCTCGGGGGCGCTGCCCTCACAGGCTGAAGCCTGTGCCACTTAAAATTAAATCAACAGTCAAAACACCAAGGCACCAAGGAAAGACACCAAGGCAGACAGAGAGAACTAGCGGGCCCTTCCTTCGGGAAGGACCCGCTTCTTCTTCGTGTCTTCCTTTGTGTCTTGGTGCCTTGGTGGTTTGATTGGTCAGTGGTTTTGATTGGACGCACGGTGCTTGCTCGGGGGGCGCTGGTGTGGTTGCATGGCGGATCGGGCGCGGAAGACTTTGCGATGTCTCGCGTCCCCTATGCTCGAAATCTTAAAGCGCGCCAGTTTTCTGGCTCGATATAAAGTTGGCTCCGACCGATGAAAAGGACCTACCAGCCGCACAATCGCCGACGCAAACGCACCCACGGATTCCTGGCCCGGATGGCCTCGCCCGGCGGACGCGCAGTTCTGAAACGCCGCCGCGCCAAAGGCCGCAAACGCCTGACTCCTACGATTCCGCGCAAGCAGCCGGGCTGATTCGGGCTCATCGGGAGATGAGCTCCCCAAGATGAGCTTCGGGGCGACGAGCTTCGGAGCCGCCGACCGGCTGCATCGGAGCGCGGAGTTCCTCCGCCTTCAGCGCCGCGGAATCCGGCTGCAGGCCAAGCACTTCGTTCTCTATGCGGGCAGAATTGACGATACGGGCGATCATGCGGGCAAACACGAATCCGCCGCGAGTCCGCGCAAACGGCTCGGGATTACCGTCTCGCGACGGGTCGGCAACGCGATCGTGCGAAACCGGATCAAACGCCACGTGCGCGAATGCTTTCGGCAGATGCTGCGGGAGCGGCTCGACGACGGGATGTCGATAGTGGTGATTGCACTGGCGGGGGCGGATAAGCTTGAGCGGACGGCTATCAATGCCGAGCTTCTGACTGCTACTTTGAACCTCGCCGGGAAACGGCCACGCCGATGAGTCTTCGTAGGGGCGACAACATTTATCAAGTAGCCGGGCGACTCGCGATGCGCGCGATCGCGGCGATCGCGCTCATTATGATCGCGATCTACCGCCTCGCGATCTCGCCGCTGATAGTCGCGATGTTCGGGCGGGCGTGCCGCTTCGAGCCGACCTGCTCGGAGTACGCCGCGCTCGCGATCGGGCGGCATGGGATCGTGCGTGGAGGCGCGATGGCGGCGAGAAGGCTCGCGCGATGCCATCCGCTGGGAGCGCACGGCTACGACCCGGTTCCCGCCGCGAGTGACGGACGGGGAAATACCTCAGGAAGAATTTAATTGGATTCGAGCCGCGTACTGATCGCCGTCATCCTGTCGCTGGGATTGATTTTCGCTTACCAGGAACTGGTTCTGAAGCGGATCTATCCGCCGCCGGGAAGCCACAACGCTGAAGGCACTCCGAAGGCGACCGCCGAGGGCGAGCTTCCGAGCGCCAACGCCTCGGGCGCGCAGTCGGCGGCGGAGGCATCGATCGCGGCGGCCGCCGCCTCTTCCGCGGCAACTACTTCGATTCCGGGCGCGCCGTCGGCCGCTTCAACAGCAATCGCGAGGCCGGTTCCGGCGCAGTCGCTGGCGGGAGCGAAGTCGGGGGCGCCGCCACGATCGATCACGATCGATACCTCACTTTATACGGCAACGATAACGACGCTCGGCGCGCGACTTTCGAGCTTCACGCTCAAGCACTACTTCGCGACGGCCGCTCCCGGCAGCGGTCCGTACCAGATGGTTCCGCAGACCGATGCGCGCTATCCGCTCGGCGTCACGCTCGCGCGCGAGGGCAAGCTCGCCAACGATTCGGCGCTCGAGTACTCATGCTCTGGTCCGTCTGCGATCGACGTGGCGGGGACCGGAACGGCGACGGTCGATTGCGTCGCGACGGCGGCCGACGGGACGAAGATCGATAAGGCGATCGAGTTTCACGGCGAGACGTACGCCTTCGCGCTGAACGTCACGGTAAGCGGCGGACCCAAGCTCGACGGGATCGGGCTTGCGATGAGTGAGCCGATGGCGGCGCACGAGGGTTATCGCGACGTGCCTGCGGTGCAGGCCTACGTGCAGGGCAAGACGATCAGCGACTACGAATCGACGCTCAAGAAGGGCGCGCCGGCGGCGGCCGGAAAGATCACATACGCGGGTTTCGGCGACCGCTACTTTTTGTCGGCCTACCTGCCGCGAAATCCGAGCGAGGGCGTGCTGTCGATGGCGCTCGAGCCGGGCGACAACGCGTTTGCGCGGATTCTGTTCGGACCCAGCGCCACGCTTTCGGCCGAAGTGTACATGGGGCCGAAGCTGCTCGAAGCGCTGGAGGCGGTCGATCCGGCGCTGAACAAATCGATCGACTTTGGCTACTCGGGGATTATCGCGCTGCCGTTTTTGCGCGTGCTCAAGCTGTTCCATCTGATCGCGCCGAACTGGGGCTGGGATATCGTGCTGCTGACGCTGGCGCTGCGAATCCTGCTGCTGCCGATGTCGATCAAGAGCCAGCGCTCGATGATGAAGATGCAGCGGCTGTCTCCGCAGATGGAAAAAATCCGGGAGAAATTCAAGGACGACAGCGAGCGCCAGCAAAAAGAGATGGTCGATCTCTACAAGCGCAACCACGTCAACCCGGTCGGCGGATGCCTGCCGATGGCGATCCAGTTTCCGATCTTTATCGGCTTGTACGAAGCGCTGCTCAACGCGGTCGAGCTGCGCCACGCGCCGTTTATCCTGTGGATTCGCGACCTGTCGGCGCCCGACTGCCTGCCGATCTCGTGGATGCCGCGGATTCCGTATATCGATTGCCACGGGCTGCCGGTGCTGGTGCTGCTGATGGGCGCGAGCACGTTCTTGCAGCAGTGGATGTCGCCGACTTCGCCGGATCCGAATCAGCAGCGCATGATGATGCTGACGCCGATTATCTTCACCGTGATGTTCGTCAACTTTCCCGCCGGACTGTCGCTGTACTATTTTGCCTCGAACGTGCTCGGCGTCGTCCAGCAGGTGTTTCTAAACCGCGAATTCAAAGCCTATAGCCCGGCCACCGCATGAGTACCATCGAACCAATCGAAGTCACCGCCGCGACGGTGGAAGAAGCGATCAAGCAGGCGCTCGCAGAGCTCGGAGCGTCCGGAGATGTCACGGAAGACGACGTGACGATCGAGGTGCTCGCGACTCCGCGCGCGGGCGTGCTCGGCCTCGGCGCGCGGCAGGCGAAGATTCGCGTCACGCTGCGTCCGCAAGCTGCCGCGACCTCGGGCGTGCAGTCGCCGCCGCCCGCGCCGCCAAGGCCCTCGCAACCGGCGCCGCGCGAGCGCAGGGAAGATCGTCGAGATGACCGGCGCGAAGATCATAGAGAGGGTCATATAGATGACCGCAGAGACGAGCGGCGCGGCGCGCCGCCTCAGCAGCAGCCCTCGCGGTCGCAGGCCCAGCAGCCGCAGCCGAGGCCGCCGCGGGAACCTCGCGAAGATCGCGAGCACGGCGGCGACAACGACGAGAATCCCGACGCTCCGCGCCGCAGCGCAAATCTCGATCAGCAAGCCGCGGAGGCGACCGAGATCCTCGCGCGAATCCTCGAGCTCATGGGCGAGAAGGGCCAGGTCACGCGCGTCGTCGAAACCGATCCCGACTCGCTCGAGCTCGAAATCAAGGGCGACGGCTCCGGAATTCTGATTGGGCGGCATGGCCAGACGCTCGACGCGCTGGAATATATCGTCAACCGGATTGTCGCGCGGCGAATCCGCGACGCGGCGCCGATCATGCTCGAGACCGAGGCCTACCGCGCGCGCCGCCGCCAGCAACTGCATCGCATGGCGCTGTCGATGGGCGAGCGGGCCAAGCGCGAGCACGCCAGCGTGACGCTCGAGCCGATGCCGCCGCGCGACCGGCGCGTGATTCATCTGGCGCTCAAGGAAGATCCGATGCTGACGACGCGATCGTCGGGCGACGGCTTTTTGCGCGCGATCGAGATCCTCCCGGTCGGCGCCACGCGGCAAGGCCGTGGCGACGGACCCGGACCGTCCTCCGGACCGGGCCGAGGCGGCCGCCGCCGCGAGCGCGAGAAGCCGCGCGAGCGTCCCAACGACGCGCCAGGCGAGCAAGGCGGCTTCAAGCACGGCCAAAAACGCATCGTGTAGCCGCCGCCCTGTATCTTATTCCTCGCCCTGAAAGGGCCCTTTCAGGGCGAGGAATAAGACAGAGAATTACGCGACGATGCGGTCGGAGAAGCCGGTTACGTCGTGGGTCATTATCAGGAGATCGCGGGGGTGGCCTTTGCGATCTTCCACCCAGTCCGTCAGTACCGCTTCCACCTGGAAGCCCAGGTGCTCGAAGGCGGTGCGCGCTGCGGTCTGATCGGGCGTCATCTGGGCGGTTAGTTTCTTGAGGCCGAGGCCGCGCGCGACTTCGAATATCTCGGCGGTGAGGCGGCGGCCGAGTCCCAGTCCGCGATATTTTGACGACGCGTTGACGCGCAGCTCGCCGATCCTGCGGGTCCATCGTGCGGGCTCGACGTGGACGCTCGCGTATGCGGCCAGGTCGCCGTCCACTTCCGCGAGGATCGTGATGGTGTTGCCCTTCTTGAGGTTCTCGATCCATTCGCCGATGACGGCCTTGTCGGTGATGTCGGTGCGCAGGAACAGCAGGTCGTCGCCGGGCAGCTTGGCGGCGAACTTGAGGATCGCGTCCTTGTCCGAGGGCTGCATGATGCGGATAGTCGCCTCGCGGCCGTCGCGCAGTTTCAGATGCATCGGAAATTTGCTTTCGCCCTTCGCCTTTTGCGCCATCGTAAATCCTCCGCGACGCCGCGTGCGGCCGATGCCGTGCGGTCAGCGAATATCCTTGCAGCATCGGCGTATTTCCAGCAAGCGCGGCCGCGCGTGATTCGGCTTGCAGTTGATCGTTGATGCCTGCCAAGGTTGAGCCTAACCTGCCGCGCGCGATTTCAGCGCGACACTGGAGGTATGGCGATGGCTTCCGAGATCCTCGGCGGCGGTACGCAGAGCTACCGCCTGTCCACTCAGGACGCGACGTTCATCTACGCCGAGTCCCAAAGCGGCCCGCTGCATATCGGATCGATCGGGATGCTCGAAGGGCGGATCGAGTTCGAGGATATCCTGCGCCATGTCGAAAGCCGGATTCATTTGATCCCGCGCTATCGCCAGCGGCTCGCGCCGGTGCCGTTCAATCTCGCGCACGCGATGATGGAAGACGATCCGGAGTTCGCGGTCGCAAGTCACGTCTTCAACCACGAGCTGCCGCCCGGGATCAGCGAGGCCGACGCGCTGAGCCTCATCATGCGCGACTACGAAACGCCGCTTAATCGCGCGCGTCCGCTGTGGGACATGCATTGCTACCAGGGGATGGAAGGCGGACGCACCGCGATCGTCTGGCGGGTGCATCATTGCCTGGTCGATGGAGTCTCGGGGGTCGAGCTATTGAAGGTGATGTACGATTTCCGGCCCGACCCCGCGCCGGTCGCGCCGCCGGAGACGCCGTGGGTGCCGAATCCGCCGTCGTCGGGCGCCGCGCGATTTATCGAGGGTGCGCGCGCGCAGTTCCGCACCACGATCGAGAGCGCGCAACAGGCGGCGCGCGAGATGATGAACGATCCGGGCGGCACCGCGAAAAACGCGCAGGCGCTCGCGTCGGCGGCGCGCACGATGACCGAGCTGGCGACTCGTCGAATCGCGCAGACGCCGTGGAACGCGGGCGTCGCGACCGCGCGGCGCGAGATCGCGTGGACGCGGCAATCGTTCGCCGATTTCCGCGCGATCCGGCAGGCCTTCGGCGGCTCGGTCAACAACGTCGTCCTGACGATTCTGACCGAGGGCGCCGCGCGATACCTGGACCATCATGGCTACAAGGAACAGGGCGAGGAGTTGTGCATCGGATGCCCCGTTAACGTGCGCCATCGCGAGGAACGCGGCGCGCTGGGGAATCGCGTCTCGATGATGTTTCCGACCGCGCCGGCCGCGCCGATGGACGTGGTCGAGCGGCTGCATCTGATTTCCGCCGAGACCGAGCGGATCAAGGAATCGGGCAGCGCGCAGGCGCTCGAGTCATTCATGCGCCTGGCCGAGGGCGTTCCGCCGACGATCGTCGCGATCGGCTCGCGGATGGCGACCGGCGCGATGGACGCGGCGGCGGCGCTCGCGAAAGTCAGCGGATGGAAACCGACGCCGGGCGGATTCGCGCTGCCGGCCTCGATGATCAATTTTATCGCGACCAACGTGCCTGGCGTGCAGGTGCCGCTGTATCTCTTGGGGCATCGATGCCTCGACATGATTCCGCTGGTGCCGCTGGGGATGACGCTCGGCTATGGCGTCGCGATACTCAGTTACAATCAGAGTCTGTATTTCGGGATGATGTCGGAGCCGCGTCTGATGCCCGAACGTCGCGCTGATGCGCGCGTTCGTGGACGACGCGTTTGCCGATCTCCGCCGCCGCGGCCAGGAGCGCGCGGGAGTAAAGGAGCGGGTGATGGAGGGAGTAGCAGCAGCGCGCGGATAACGGAGCAGCAGGTGCGATTGCAGAGACCCTCTCCCTCCTCCGGGAGGCGGTCGATAAATGGCGAGTTCTTGTCCGTCATCCTGAACGAAGGCTGCCGGAGTGAAGGATCTACGCGAAGCGATTAGTGCGCAAAGCCCGGATTGGTTGCACTAATCGCTTCGCGGAGATCCTTCGCCTACGGCTCAGGATGACACCAGCGGCGGGTTTGCGAGAAAATCGAGACCCTCTCCGGGGGAGAGGGTCTCTGAAGCCGGGGCGGACGCGGCGGTTGATTCGAGGGGACGGCATAGGCTTACTCGATCGCGATGGCTCGGCTCACGAAATCATCACGGACTCGGGCGGCGATTAAGCCGCTCGTGCGGCGGCGCTCTCCGATCCTCGAATACGATCCATCACGCAGCGCGATTCTCGAGCCGCGGCGGATTATTAAACCGATCGATGTGCCGGCGCATTGCGTGCTGTGCTTCTTCCCCGAGGTGCTCGACCATCATACGCGCGAGGGCGGGCGCGAGGTCAGCGTCGCCGAAGGCGAGAGCGGACGGCGTCCGATTCACGAAATTGAATTCGATGGCAAGCGCCTGATCGTCGCGCATCCAAGCGTCGGCGCCGCGATGGCGACCGCGATGCTCGAGCGGCTGATCGCGCTCGGATGCCGAAAGTTTATCGCGTGCGGAGGCGCGGGCGTGCTCGATTCCTCGATCGCGGTGGGACATATCATCGTGCCGACCTCTGCGATTCGCGACGAAGGGACCTCGTACCACTACCTGCCGGCGAGCCGCGAGGTCGGGCCGCATCCGCGGGCGCTTAAAGCGATTCATGCGGCGCTGCGCGCCCGTGGCGTCGAATACCTGGTTGCGAAGACCTGGACCACCGACGGGCTTTTCCGCGAGACGCGGGCGCGGATGCTCGCGCGCAAGCGCGAGGGATGCCTGACGGTGGAGATGGAAGCGGCGGCGTTTTTCGCGGCGGCGAAATTCCGGCGCGTGATGCTGGGGCAGATTCTTTATGGCGGCGACGATCTTGGCGGCCGCTGGAACGATCGCGCATGGATGCGCCACGCGGTGCGCGCGCAGCTATTCGACCTCGCCGCCGAAGCCTGCCTGCGGATGTAGTCCCTCGGGGGTCCGATAGACCCGCCACACAGGATGTAAAGTTAGCGTGTAGCGACAGGCTGCGCGAAAGACGGGCGGCTCGCGAGCCGCCCCTACGAAAACAGGTTTGGTTGTCATTCCCGCGCGTGGCTGCCGCGCGAGGAATCCCGGGCGAAGGGCCTCTGCATGTAGTGTTGGCGTCGAGCATGGCCGCTCTGGGATTTCTCGCGCAGCGCTCGAAATGACGCCCGTGGCTCGGCTGAGAATACGATACTCATCGTCCCATCAACTTTCATGGCAGGATGACGGACAAGGAGGGCGAGGGATAAGGCCATCAGTTCGTGAGGACGATTCCGAAGGGAGCGGGATTCGAGATCTTCGGGTCCGACTTGATCGATTGCACGAAGCAGATGGTCTGCGTGCTTCCGCCACAGGTCGCGTTGAGCTCGTACTGCGACAGGGTTCCGTCGCCCTGATCGGTCGAATAGGCGAAGACGACTTGCGGATCGACGATAATATCGGTGGGACCGTTAACCGAAAGCACATTGGTCGAGTTGGACAACGCGTTGCCGGCCAAGATGTACGAGGTGATCGAACCCGACGCCATCGCGCTGGTGTTTTGATTCGCCGACAGCGCGATCGTGGAACCCGCCCACGCCACGCCGAGAGCCGCCGAGCTCGAAGGGACCGCCTGCGTGACAAATCCCGGAACGCCAGTGCTGCTGCTCGCGATAAAGAAGAGAGTGATTATTTCGTTGGAAGCATTGCTGTCGCCGACCAGCAGGTACGCGCCTGGAATAGTGCCGTTGGTGATAACCGGTCCCAGCGCGAGGAACGCCGGCGAGCCGAAAGTCGCGCCCAGACTCGCAACCGGAGAGCCGGCGATATTGGCCAGAGCGCCGGTGCTCTGATTGATCGAGAGTGCGTAAATGGTGCCGTTGGAGTTATCCGATACGTAGAGGATCGTTCCGTCGGCGTTGATTGCCAGCCCGAACGGCCCGCTCATCCCCGCGATCGAGTAGGTTATACCCGTACCGAGCGGACCGGACGAGGTTATCGGATAAGTGGTGATCGATCCTTCGCCCTCATTCGATACAAACAGCCACGTCGGTACCGAATCGATCGATAGGGTGGCCGCCTGCTCGGGATCGCTGTTGACGCCGTTTGCGACCGACGCGGGCGTCATCGGCGTCAGGGCGCCGTCAGTGCCTACGGTGTACTGGTAGATATTGCCGTCCTTGACGGCGGTCGCGTAAAGGAAGGCGTTGTTCGCGGTGATCGCGATTCCCTTGGGACCGCTCGCGCTGCCCGCCGCAACCCGCGTGTTGTACTTGAGCACTCCGGTCGAGATATCGCGCTTGAACTCGGTGATGTAGCCGCTGGTGTAGTTGGTGACATAGGCGAAGCCGCCGCCGGTTGCGGTCGAGGTCGAGGTCGGCGACGCGGTGGAATTATTATTGACCGAGAAAACCGAGTCCCCGCACGAGGTCAGGCCGAGGAGAAAGGTTAGCAACAGTATCGGGGCCAGGAATGCGAGCGATCTCGCCAAGTAACGGGAATTTGACACGGTCGCTCCTTTAGTCGCGCGAGTCTGCATTATCATCAGGCAGGACGCGGCCACGCAAGATAAGTCGCGTAGGCGGGAAATCCCGCGATTTCCCGCCTGAAGACCGAACTGACGGATAGGGTACTTAAGCGCCCGACCGGTCGGGTTAGGTGATCAATTCTGGAATCGGGATAAATCCTGCGCGCTTGACATCGGAGCATGCGCGGGGCGAAACGATGCTATGCCGTCCGCGCGATTCGTTATCCGCCGCGCTCGCACTGCCGACGCGGCCGCGATTGCCAACGTCTATATAGAGTCGCGGCGCGGGGCCGCGCGCTATTTCCCGACCGTGCATAGCGATGACGATATCCGCGGATGGATCACGTCCTATCTCGTGCCCAAGCTCGAAGTCTGGGTAGCGGAAGATGCGGCGTCGGGGAAAGCAATTGGGATGATGGCGCTCGGGGGCGACATGGTCGAGCAGCTATATATCGCGTCCGCGTCGCAGCGGCGCGGCGTCGGCGACGCGATGCTGACGCTCGCGATGCGCGAGCGGCCCGTGGGGCTGCGCCTATGGACGTTCCAGGCCAACGCTCCGGCGCGGCAATTTTACGAAGCACGCGGCTTCAAGGCAATCGAGTTTACCGACGGCGCGCGCAACGAAGAGCGCACGCCCGACGTGCTCTACGAATGGAAGCCGGTCAGCACATGAGCATCGGATGGCGCTGATGCTCGACCGCAGAGAACGATGCTTGATCATCAAAGCTCTATCAGGGACTGTCCAACGAAATGGAGGTGGTTATGAGAATGATCGTCGCACGTTGTCTGTCAGCCGCGTTCATCTTTGGTCTGATCGCAGGGTTGAGCGCAACCGCGCTGGGACAGGAACTTAAGGTCTGTAAGAGCACCTTTGCTCTGTGCACTATCGCGCCGTGCGATCCGGTTCCGGGAAGCGACAAGCAGGTTTCGTGTCACTGTACTGTCAATCATGGATATTCGGCCGGCGCACAGACGTGCTCCGACGTGAAGGACACACCAGAAGGCCAGCAGATCCACTCGCGCTACTATCCGGTCAAAAGCTATGCGGTGTGTTCGAATGATCGGCCTTGGGCGTGGTGCCTGGACAAGCCGTGCATCATCGACAAAAACAACCCGGAAGCGGCCGCGTGCACGTGCGACGCGGTAAAAAATCTGGGCGCCTACGTCATCGTGACCAGCAACTACACTGCGGCGACTTGCACGACGGGTATCATCTCGTCGGCGACGGTTGCGCAGATCGACCAGGCGACCGCCGCCCTGAAGAAAGCCAAGGTGTTGCCACCCTTCCCGATTCAAGTGTTGAACAAGTAGCCTTTTTCGCGCGCACCGCGGATGGAGGAACAAACTCATGGCTGATACTGCCGCATCCGATCCGATCGTCGCGTCGGTTATGCCGCGGCTCGAACCGCGCGTGCGGCAGATCATGGCGGAGCAGGGCGTGCCGGGGATCGCGCTCGGGATCGTGCGCGATCAGAACCTCGCGTGGAAAGGCGGTTTCGGATTCGCCGATATCGCGGCGGCGCGTACGATGGACGCCGACTCGATTTGCGGCGTGGCGTCGATTACCAAGACTTTTACCGCAACCGCGATCGTGCAACTGCGCGACGAGGGCAAGCTCCGCCTCGACGATCCGATCGTGCGTCATATCCCGGAGTTCAAGGCGGTTTCGAGCCGCTTCGGCGTGAATGAAGAGGTGACTCTGCGGCGGCTCCTGACGCATCGCGCAGGACTGGTTGGAGAATCGCCCGACGGGCACTGGAGCAATCTCGAATTTCCCTCGATGCAGGAAACGCTCGCGATGCTCGCGCGGTGCGAGGTCGTGATCGAGCCGGACTCGGCGTTCAAATACTGCAACCTCGCGTTCGCGCTCTTGGGCGAAGTGGTCGAGCGCGTCTCGGGCCGTCCTTATCGCGACTACGTGATGGAAAACATTCTCGCGCCGCTGGGAATGACCTCGAGCGGCTTCGATATTGCCGCGCGGCGTGAACGTGTCGCGACCGGCTACATGCCCGAGCGTTACCAGGACGTGCCGACCGTCGCGCCCGATCCTCCGACGCGCGGGTATGAAGCGGCGGCGGGGCTGCGCACCTGCGTCGGCGATCTGGCCAAATGGATATCGCTGCAATTCCGCACCAGGGCCGAGGATCGCGCCGGCGCGCAGGTGCTCAAGGGAAAATCGATCTCAGAGATGCATCGCGTGACCTTCGTCGAGCGCGACTGGAAGGCCGGATACGCGCTCACCTGGATGGCGGCGCGAATCGGCGAGAATATCTACTTGAACCACGGCGGTTCGGTGCCGGGATTTCTTTCGATGCTCGCGTTCAACAAGCCGCACAAGCTCGGCGTCGTCGCGCTCAGCAACAAGCAGGGCAATATCGCCGCGAGCACGATCGCGTTCGAGGCGCTCGAGATGCTGGTGGCCGCGGCGACAACCGAATTTCAAGGCCGCGCGCCGATCGCGACGCCGGAGAAATTCAGGCCGCTGGTCGGCAGGTACGTCGGGATGGATAATTTCGGAGGCGTACTGCATATCGAGTTCCGTGGCGGAAAACTCGTGCTCGCAAGTCCAACCGATCCGTTTTTGCCACCGGCGCCGCCCCCGGCAGCCCTGGTCGCGACCGCCGCGCCGCAGACATTTATCGTGAGCCTCGGACGGCCCGCCGGCGAGCCGCTGCGGTTCGAGCTCGACGCGCAAGGCCGCGCGACCGGCTTTATCCTGGGCGACAACGGCGGCCGCTACCGAAAGACCGATTGAACGAGCGGTGAAGGATCTACGCGAAGCGATTAGTGCTACAGCAATGGTGATGGTGAAGAGAATCGCGGCGCGTAGTTCTTTCGCCTTCAGACTGCAGTGTCATTCCCGCGTGCGTGGCTGCCGCGCGCGAGGAATCCCGATCGAGTGGCCGCTGCATGTGATGTGGACGCAGAGCATGGACCCTCGGGATTTCTCCAGGAGCCTGCCCTCAGCAACGTCGAAGGGGCGAAATGAAGGATGCGGGCGAGGTGCATGAGTATCGTAGCTTCAGCCGAGCCCGCGATCGTCATTCCGAGCCCCTTGGGCGAGGAATCCCGAAGCGAACATGCTCCGGAGCCAGCATTACATGCTGCGGCGCCTCGTCCGGGATTCCTCGCGCGGAGCCACGCGCGGGAATGACATTCACAGACCGTGTTGCAACAATGGAACCGCGAATGACGCTCTATGGAAGATCAAGGAGAGTTGACGATGGCATCAATTGATTTCAACAAAATTCCGCGCTTCAAGGATCTGCCGGTTAAAAAAGGCGCGCCCGCCGAATCCTCGTGGGGCGTGTTCGGTGACAACGACGAATTCGGGTGCCTGAATTTTCTTACGCCCGAAGGTGTGGTCGAGGCGGCGCGGCTGGTGCAGAAGGGGCGCGTGTTCCGGCTCGATACGCCGATCAATTACGCCAAGCCTCCGCTGTTCAACCGGCTCCCCGCAAAGCACACGATCCTGAGCTTCGAGCAATACGGACTGCTCGGCCACGACGATTCGCTCGACAACTACAACACGCAGGAAGGCAGCCAGTGGGACGGGCTGGCGCACGTCGGCCATGTGCGGCATCGCAAATTCTACAACGGCGTCACCGACGATCAGGTGAAGGACGGGCCCGACGGCAAACTGAGTATTCACAAATGGGCAAATCGCGTAGTCGGACGCGGCGTGCTGATCGACGTGCGCAAATTCACGCAGGACAAGGGCCGCCCGCTCGACCCGCTGAGCTCGGCGACCTACAAGCTCAAGGATTTGCAGGACGCGCTGGCCGCGCAGAAATCCACGCTCAAGCCGGGATCGATCCTGTTGGTGCGGACAGGATGGCTCGGCGCATACTTCGGCACTTCGGCGGCGGAGAAGAAAGCGATGGCGCCGCTCGAGGCGCTCAAGTCGTGCGGAATCGAGGCGACCAGCGAGATGGTCGGATGGCTGTGGGATAATCGCGTCGCCGCGATCGGGACCGACTGTCCCGCGGTCGAGCAGTGGCCGTGGGATTTCAAGGATGAAGGCGCGCTGCACTATCGCGCGCTCTCGATGCTGGGGCTGCCGCTCGGCGAGCAATTCGTCCTCGACGATCTCGCGGCCGACTGCGCCGCCGACAAACGTTACGAGTTCATGGTGGTGTCGGTGCCAATGAACCTCGAAGGCGGAATCGCGACGCCGCCCAACGCGGTCGCGATCAAGTAATTGAAATTCAAAACCGGAATCGAAGGTTAGAGAAATGGCACTCGAAATCTCATGCGCCTTTGCAACTTCGTCTGAGAGCCACGAGCACGCGCGAATCGCCGAGGAGCTGGGCTACGCGCGCGCCTGGTTCTACGATTCGCCCGCGCTCTATCCAGACGTCTGGGTGCAACTCTGCCGCGCCGCCGAGCGCACGAGCAGGATCGGCCTCGGCCCCGGAGTGCTGGTTCCGAGCCTGCGGCATCCGATGGTCAACGCGGCGGCGATCGCAACGCTCGCATCGATCGCGGGAGCGCGCCGCGTCGCGGTCGCGATAGGATCCGGCTTCACCGGACGGCTGACGATGGGCAAGAGGCCGATGAAGTGGACCGACGTGCGCGAGTACGTGCAGGTCCTGCGCGCGCTGCTCAGAGGCGACGAAGCAAAGTGGGAGGGCGCGGCGATCCGGATGCTGCATCCACAGGGATACGGCGCGCCGCGTCCGGTCGAAGTGCCGATCGTGATCGGCGCCGCCGGTCCGAAGGGAATCGCGGTGGCGCGCGAGCTGGGCGACGGCGTGTTTGGCGCGCCGAATCCGATTCCCGGTTTCAAGTGGAGTATCGCGCTGACTTTCGGCACCGTGCTTCGGGAAGGCGAGGATCCCGGATCGGCGCGCGTGCTCGCGGCGGCGGGCCACGCCGCGCCGGTGCTGTTTCATTTCGCGCTCGAAAACAAGATGCTGCAGCTCGTCGACCGAGGCGAGGAATGGGCGGCCGCATATAAGGACGTGCCGAGCCATCAGCGTCATCTGGCGCTGCACGACCAGCATCTGGTCGCGATTAACCAGCGCGACCGGCCGTTCATCACCGGCGCGACGCTGGTCAAGCAGGGACTTGCGCTGACACGCGCCGGATGGCGCGAGCGCGCAGCGGCCCTGGAAGCGGCGGGCGCGACGGAGATCGCCTATCAGCCGGCGGGCCCGGATATCGCGTCCGAGCTGGAAGCGTTCGCGTCAGCGATTCGCGGTTGATCAAGCGACTGCGGCGCGGGCGAGGGTTGCGGCGATCGCGCGGATCGCGGTCTCCATCACGTCGAGGGCCATGCTCGGGGCGTTCGGATGGCGCGCGCTCTGGCGCGAATCGTAGGGCAGATGGATGAATCCTACCGGCAGGTTCTGGCGGCGACGCGTCAGGTGCAGGCTCGCGTACATCAGGGCGTTGCAGGCGTACGCGCCGGCACTCAGCGAGACCTGCGCGGGAATTTCGCGCCGGCGCATCTCGCGCATCACGGCGGGAATCGGAATTCGGGCGAAGTAGGCCTCGGGCGCACCGGCGACTACGGGCTTTGCGCTCGCGCCGTAGCTGTCATCGGCGCCGGCATTTTCGTCGGCGAGATTGATCGCGACTTTCTCGATCGAGATCGCGGGCCGGCCGCCGGCCTGCCCGAGGCCGAGAATCGCGCGCGGACGATATCGCACGATCGCGGCGTTGAGCCGGCGCACGGCGGCGGCGCATCCGACCGGGACTTTCACCGACTTGACTTTGAGCGCCGCGATCTCGTCGCCGTCGAGACTCCGGGCGATCTCCCATGAGGGATTGATGCGCTCGCCGCGAAACGGCGCGAATCCGGTAATCAGCAAAATCCGCGATTGCGCCATCGCGCCTATTCAGCCTTTGCGCACCGGATGCTCGATCGGCACGTCGTCGCGATTGCCCCATTCGGCCCACGAGCCCCAGTAATTGCGCACGTTCGGGTAGCCCGGCCAGCCGCAGCGCGACGAGCGCGTGCGCGGCGCGATAGCCGCCCTGGCAATACGGAATGATCTCGGTGTCGGGGCGCAGACCGAGCGCTTCGTATTCCGCGCGCAGAGTGGCGGGCGGTTTGAATTTTCCGTCGGCGGTGTTGGCTTCCGTCCAATCGCGATGCGCCGAGCCGGGGATCGCGCCGCCGTGGCGGGCGCGCACGCGTTCGCCGAAATACTCAGCGTCGCTGCGAACGTCGAAGATGCGCACCTCGGGGCGTCCGAGCCGCTCGACGATATACGCGCTCGACGCGGAGATCTCGTCGCGCGCGGCGCCTTTGAACTGCGTCGGCTTTATCGCCGGCGGCGCGGCCAAGAGCTTTTCATCCGCGAGTCCGCGCAGGCCGCCGTCGAGCATCTTCGTGCGCCGATGCCCCATCCACTCGAGCAGCCACAACACGCGCGCCGCGCGCATCCCGGAGTCGTTCTCGTAGCATACGACGGTTTCCTTGCCGGTGATTCCGAGCGCGGAGAAAATCCATTCGAGCTGCGCGCGAAATTCTCTGACGCCGCGATCTGAACTATCGGAATAGTGAAACGGGAACGGATCGAAATGGCGCGCGCCGCGGATATGGCCGGCCCAGTAGTCGTCGGCCGCGCGGGTGTCGATGAAGACGACGTTCTTGTCGCCGCGATGCGCTCGCGCCCATTTCGCGTCGACGATTGGTTTCGGTTGCGCCGCTGATGATGCCATCGCGTGGTTCCTTCGCGGCAGGACAATCGCGTTTAGGCGCCGGTGCCGACCGCATCGCTAATAGAGCGAAATCCCTCGCGCCGGAGCAAGGCCATCAGGCCGCGTTTGATTTCCGCCACGACGCCCGGCCCCTGGTAGATGAGGGCGGTGTACAACTCGACGAGGCTCGCGCCGGCGCGGATATGCTCCCACGCGTCGTCGGCGCTCGAAACGCCGCCGACGCCGATAATCTTGAGGCGTCCGCCGCTGTGCCGATAGATCTCGCGAATAAATTCGCGCGAGGGACCGCGCAGCGGCGTACCGCTCAAGCCGCCCGCGTGCTCGGAGGTGATTCCGATGGCGTCGCGCGCGAGGGTCGTGTTGGTGGCGACAATTCCGTCGAGTGCGAGCTCGAGCGCGGTGTCGCAAATCCGGCGCAGGTCGGCGGGTTCGAGCTCGGGCGCGACTTTGAGCAGGATCGGTGGACGCCGCGCCGCGCTCGTCATCGCGCCGTTGATCGCGGCGAAGATTTCGCGCATCCGCTCGGGCGATTGCCAGTTGCGCAGGCCGGGCGTGTTCGGCGAGCTGACGTTGACGACGATAAAATCCGCCAGCGCGCCCATCCGACGGACGAGCGCCGCGTAATCCTCTGCGACGCGCTCTGCCGCAGTCTCTTTATTCGGCCCGAGATTGATCCCGAGCCTGAGTGCGACTCCGCGCCGGCGCATCCGCTCGATTCTGCGCGCGACCGCGTCCATCCCGTCGCTCGGAAAGCCGAGCCGATTGATGAGCGCGCGGTTCTCGCGCAAGCGAAACACGCGCGGACGCGGATTTCCGGGCTGCGGACGGGGAGTGACCGTGCCCAGCTCGGCGAAGCCGAAGCCGAGTCTCTGCCATGCGCCGGCGGCGACCGCGTCCTTGTCCATCCCGGCCGCGAGTCCGATTGGATTTGAGAATTCAAGGTCCCACAGCTTGACCCGCAATTCGGGCGGATCGGCCGGCGGCTCCAGCAGGGGCCAGGTCGATAGAAGCCAAAGCGTCATGCGATGCGCGGTCTCGGCGTCGCACTGAAAGAGAGCTGGCTTGGCGAGTTTGTACAGTTCCGAGAGCATCGTAGGCGTCGCATCGGCAATCTTGCAGTCCCGGCGACGCCACGCAAATCACCGATCTCTGGATAATCGTCGCGGTGATGGATGCATTCGCGTGCGCGCATGGAATATGATCGGGGACGAATCGATCGAGCGTAGAATTTCCCGGAGGCGGACGGCGACCGAATGAGCAATCAGACAAAGATGGAGGTCAAGCTGGTCGATTACGCGCAGCTTCCGCTCGAGAAGCTCTACGCGGCGTTCCGCACCTGCTATTCCTCGGACACTCCGATCGAAGTCTGGGAAAAAATCAGAACCGAAAAGATCACCCACGAGACCATCCGCAAATTTATCGGCGAGCGGCTGAAGACCGGCCACGCCTCGCCGCTCGAGCAGGTGGTGTTCTGGTTCGGGATCTCCGGCGTGTCGAGGTCGCTGTCGCATCAATTCGTGCGCCATCGCATCGGGATCAGCTTCGAGCAGCAGAGCCAGCGCTACGTCAAGTTCAAGCAGGATCGGATGGCGTACGTGCTGCCGCAATCGTGGCAGCGCGTCGGGCTCGACGGCGAATACGAAGCGCTGCTCGCGAAGGTGTCGGAGCTCTACGCCAAGGCGCTCAGGGCGGGTATCCCGGCCGAGGACGCGCGCTTCGTGCTGCCCAACGCGGCGCCGACCAATTTTCATGTGATGGTCAATTTCGCCGAGATGCTGCATATCTGCGACCTGCGCCTGTGCCTGCGCGCGCAGTGGGAGATTCGGCGGATGGTCGCGATGATGCGGGCGGAGATCAGGCGCGTGCTGCCCGAGATCGCGGTGTTCCTGCAGCCCAAGTGCGGCGAGAACCGGATGGGCTATTGCGACGAATCGCTCGAGGATTGGGCCAAGTGCCCGCTCGGCAAAGTACGCCCGCACAAGTCCGCGCTGTTCGAGATGTACGAGCTGCACGGCAAGCGCAAATCCGAAGCGCTCGGCGAAGCCGAGTTCAAAGCAGTCGAAGAAAAAGAGCTGCTCTGATCGAATCGCTCGCCCCTCTGTATTTCCTCGCCCTGAGGCTGTCGATTTTCTCGCCGGCGCCCAGTTGTTGTGTGCAGCGACAGACTGCGCGAAGGACGGGCGGCTCGCGAGCCGCCCCTACGAAGACAGGTTCGGTTGTCATTCCCGCGCGTGGCTGCCGCGCGAGGAATCCCGGGCGAAGGGCCTCTGCATGTGGTGTTGGCGTCGAGCATGGCCGCTCCGGGATTTCTCGCGCAGCGCTCGAGATGACGGCCGGAGGGCTTGGCTGAGATTACGATTTTCATCGCCCCTCCACTTTCATGGGCAGGATGACGGACAAGAACTCGCCATTTGTCGATAGCCTCTTCAGGGCGAGGGATCAGATTGTTGCGCGCGCGGCGGAGTTGATCGTTCAATAGCTTTGTGACATTGGTCGGCAATAATACGACGTTCGACGACGCGATCGTGGCGTTCAATCGCGGTGAGTACTTCGACGCCGCTGAAATGTTCGAGGTCTCGCTGCGCGCGATCGACGATGCGGATCTGAAAGTCGTCGTCAACGCGCTCAACCAGATCTCGGCAGGGCTGCATCTGCGGTTCGAGCGCGGGGGACGGCAGGCGTCGATCAACCTGATGTCGCAGGCGATGCTGGCGCTCGACGATATGAAACCCTCGCGCGCGGGAATCGACGTCGGGCGGCTGTACGACGAGGTCTCGGCGCTGGTCGCGGAAATCAGGGCGGCGCCGCGCGATGAGCGCTATGGGCTGAAGCATCGCGCACGAATCTTCCTCGAGCGCCGGCGCGCGCCAAAGATCAATCGCACGAAATAACCCGCGCAATCTATTGACTCAATATAGGTCCGATGTTAAATCCACTCAGCCTATAGGATAATGCTGTCGAAAAAATCGAAATATGCGCTCAAGGCGCTGACGATTTTAGCAAAGGAATACGGTCAGGGACCGGTGCTCATTTCGGATATCGCGCAGCGCGAAGAGATCTCACGCAAGTTTCTCGAGATAATCCTGCTGGAACTCAAGAATGCGGGAATCCTGCAGAGCAGAAAAGGCAAGGGGGGTGGATATTCTCTCGGGCGGCCTCCGAAGCAAATCAGCCTGGGACACGTGATCCGAGTGCTGGACGGGCCTTTGGCGCCTCTGCCTTGCGTCAGCAGGACCGCGTACGTGCGCTGCCGCGAATGCCGGGACGAGCGCACTTGCGGCATCCGGATGGTAATGAAGCAGGTCCGCGACGCGACCGCGCAGATCCTGGACTCGACTACGCTGGAAGACATGCTCAAGCAGGTTGAGCTCGCAGTGATGGGAAAAGATGCGGTCAGTTTTTCGATCTAAAACTTTTTTTGAGAACTTACTCTACTCATCTAATAGGATTACTTATGAACGACAAAGAGCTGCAGTACGGAGGCAACTACCCGCCCCCGCATATCCTCGAACGCATCTCTCAGGCGATCCAGGGGGTGCGTTTTGGCTCGATCGAGGTGGTGATCCAGGACGGCAGGGTCATCCAGATCGAGCGCAAGGAAAAATTTCGCTTTGATCGTCCGAATCGATCTTGAGCCAGTCGATTCGATGATCCGTACGAATCAGCCGCCGAACATTGAGGCGGCGGAGGCCATTTCAATTGACTTGTTCCGACCGGACCTCCGGAGGAGCCAAACGAAAAGGTAAGCTTGGCAATTCCAATGAGACCTGGGAGGAAGACCGTGACACAACGACTGGGAACTTCTGACTTCAAACCCGCGCGCGAGGTAATTCGCGCCGTCGCGATGCGAGGAGCGGCGAACGCTTTTCGCCCGGTTTCCGTGATCGCGATTTCCGCGATCGCGATGCTGGCGATGTTGACCACGTTCGCGCGGCCGGCAAACGCTCAGACTGCCTGCACGCCGACGATCAATGCGTGCGGATGCGTCATCAGCGCACCTGGAGCGTACAAAATTGGAGTGAATCTCGACGCCTCGCAGGGACTCACAGCGTCCGGCTCCTGCATCGAACGTCAAGTCTTCCTTCGTCACACTAGATGGCGGAAAGAAGACGATCACGGGGACGGCGGCCTCGCCTCCGACCGGGATCGGAATCAACATCCGCAAGGGCGTGCGCACCATCTTCATAGAAGGCCGCGGCGCTACCATCACCGGATTCGATGTCGGATTGCTGGTTCAGAGCAAGGGCGGCGTGGTGGACGACTGGATAACTACCGCGAACGGCACGGCGGGGGTCGAGCTGAACCGCGCCACCAACACTGTACTGAGCAATATCACGGCGAGCAGCAATGCCAACTATGGAATCTGGCTGCTCGCGTCGAGCCTCAACGACATTGTCAAGGCAACGACAGAGACGAACGGAAATATTGGAGTATATGTGGGCTGCTCGCCGCTGGGTCCGATCGGAGCCGCGTGCAAGGGCGTAAAGGTTTCCAACGCGGACTGGATCTATTCGGGAACCATCCCGGGGAATACTAACTACGGAATCGCGCTCGACCTCGGCGTCAGTGCAATCATTGTCTCCAACAACACATTGGCTTCGGGAGCTCACAATGGGAAAGATGATCTGCTGGATGAAAGCTCCACTTGCGGAACTAACCAGTGGATATCAAATGACTCGACCGCCACGGTCTCTCCGACCTCGTGCGTAAAGTGAGGTTTCCACGAATTAAATACGCACGCGATGTGAGCAATAGCGCAGCGTTGCAGATGCGAAGCGAACATATAGGCACCGGACCAGAGAAGGATTCGGGCCGCGGGAATCAGAGCCTATGAAAGACCTATTTGAGCTGACTGGACATCCGGAAGCTCTCCAGACTGGAGGAGTCTTCCGTGAAGAGAAAGGTGAAGCCGGCACTATTGCCGGCAATTTGGATCGCGCTCGTGGGGGCAATCGCGAGTATGCCGATTCCGGCTTATGCTCAATCCGCGACTGTCCCTGATGCGTCAAAAGATCAGCAGATCATCGAGCTGAGAAAGGAGATAAGGCGGCTCGAGCAGAGAGTGGATACTTTGGAAGGACTCGATCATAAGGTCCAGGTCATCGATCGCAAGCTCGATGTGCAGGCGCAGGCCCAGCAGGCTCAGATTGCCTCCGACCAGGCGAAAGCCAAGGCGGCACCAATCGTCAAGGCGGGCACACAGGGCTTTTCGATCGCCTCCTCCAACAACGACTGGCAGATCGGATTCCATGGAATCCTTCAGGGCGATGGACGCTTCTTCGCCAATGGAACCGATAAGACGCCAAGCACGTTCTATTTGAATCGGGCGCGGCCGATCCTGACGGCGACGTTCGACAAATACTATGACTTCAACGTCACGCCCGACTTTGGCCAAGGAAAAGTTGTTCTCCAGGACGGCTATATCAACGCGAGCAATATACCGTGGGCGCAGCTCCGGGTGGGCAAGTTCAAGACCCCGTTCGGTATCGAACGTCTGCAGGTGGATACTTACGTGCTCTTCAGTGAACGCGCCGAAACCAACAATCTGGTTCCGAACCGCGATTACGGGGCTATGCTCCACGGCGCATTTTTCGATAATCGGCTGGCTTATCAACTAGCGATAATGAACGGGGTGCCGAATAATACGGCGACTGTCGAGTCAGAACGTCAACGACGGCAAAGATTTCATCGCGCGCATCTTTGCCCTGCCCTTCAAGGATACTGAGTATCCCTGGGCACGCGGCCTGGGGCTTGGGTTCGCGGCCACTTATGGCGACGAGCGCGGCTCGACTACCTCGATCTACAAAACCTACGGCCAAGTGACCTGGTTCAGCTACAATTCAGGCGTGACGGCGGCCGGCCGCCGGTATCGGCTGTCCCCGCAAGGCTATTACTACTGGGGGCCGTTTGGATTGCTGGCCGAGTACGTATCCGACAACCACTCACTTAACCGGTACGCAATACTCAAGGAAGGTAAGTTCACCAAGCCGGTGAATGACTATGCGACGTTCACCGACGATGGCTACAGCGTCGAGGCGATGTACGCTCTGACCGGAGAGAGCGAGTCGTATACCGGCCTTACGCCGTTCCGAAACTTCAACCCCGAAGCGGATGGCTGGGGCGCGTGGGAAGTCGCGGCGAGAATCAGCAACGTGGCGACCGACAGTGGCCAGTACAAGCTGGCGTTTGCCAGTCCGGCGGTTGCGGCGAGGACGGCAACGGAGTTTGCGCTGGGGCTGGCGTGGTATCCGAGCCAGAACGTGAAATGGCAATACGACTACGCCAATACTTTCTTCGACGGCGGCGCAGGAACCACGACCGCGCCCAAGGATCGTCCAAACGAAAGCGTGTTCGAAACGCAGCTGCAGCTCGCTTTCTAGAAGGCATGACGCTAAGCGGCATCCGCAACAGGGATATGGAAATATAGTCAATGTACCGATTGAAACCTCACTTGAGCCTGTTTGCGGGTGCCGCGATTGCGCTAATCGCGGGGGCATTACTCAGTACCCCCGCAGCTGCGGCAAATCAGCGGCTGCTGAACGTCTCTTACGACGCGACGCGCGAATTCTACGAAGACTATAACGCCGCATTCGTGAAATACTGGAAAGCGAAGACCGGGCAAGACGTGTCGATCGAATTGTCGAATGGCGGCTCGGGCAAACAGGCCCGTGCAGTAATCGACGGGCTCGATGCCGACGTTGTGACGCTCGGACTAGCCTACGATATCGACGCGATTTCCAGCAAGGCCGGTCTCTTGCCGGCGGATTGGCAGAGCAGGCTGCCCGATGACAGCAGCCCGTACACCTCGACCGTGGTGTTCCTGGTCCGCAAGGGTAATCCCAAGCAGATCAAGAACTGGAGCGATCTGATCCGCCCCGGAGTCGCGGTGATAACGCCGAATCCAAAGACCTCGGGCGGCGCGCGATGGGCGTTTCTCGCGGCATGGGGATACGCGCTCAAAGCGTCGGGCGGCAACGAGGCCAAAGCACGGGAGTTCGTGAAGGCGCTCTACAAAAACGTCCCGGTGCTCGATTCGGGCGCGCGCGGCTCGACCACCAGCTTCGTCGAGCGCGGCATCGGCGACGTGCTGCTGTCGTGGGAGGACGAGGCGTACCTCGCGATCGACAAGCTGGGCAAGGGCCAGTTCGAGATCGTCTATCCGAAGCGGAGCATCGTCGCGCAGCCGCCGGTCGCGTGGGTCGACAAGATCGCTCAGCGCCACGGCACTACCGATCTGGCGAAGGCATATCTCGAATACTTGTACTCGGACGAGGGACAGGAGATCATCGTGCGCAACCACTTCAGGCCGACGAACCCAGCGATCGCGGCAAAGCACGCGAAAGACCTGCCGCCGATCGAGCTGTTCACGCTCAAGCAGGTCTTCGGAAGCTGGGCCGAAGTCCAGAAAAAATTCTTCGCCGACGGAGGAGTCTTCGATCAGATTTATCAGCAATGACAGGTCGCGCTGAAAAACGGAGCGGACGGGAATCGCGATGGCGCTGAAGAAGGCGAGCGTCCTGCCGGGCTTTAGCCTCGCGATGGGAATCACGCTGGTCTATCTGAGCCTGCTGGTCCTGATTCCGTTGTCAACTATCTTCCTGCAGACGGCGGGCATGGGCCTCGGCCATTTCTGGTCGGTGGTTTCGTCGCCGCGAGTTATGGCCGCGTACCGGCTGAGTTTCGGCGCGGCGTTTATCGCCGCGCTGGCGGACTCCGCGGCGGGTTTTCTGGCCGCGTGGGCGTTGACGCGCTATCGTTTTCCGGGCGCGAACCTCTTCGATGCGATCGTGGATCTTCCGCTGGCGCTGCCGACCTCGGTTGCGGGAATCACGCTGACCGCAATCTTCGCGGCCAATGGAATTGCCGGCTCGGTCTTCGCGGATATGGGGATCAAGGTTGCGTACACGCGCCTCGGAGTGGTGGTCGCGATGATCTTCGTCGGAGTTCCGTTCGTGGTCAGAACCGTGCAACCGGTGTTGCAGGAACTGGACCTGGAGCTCGAAGAGGCGGCCGAGACTCTGGGCGCGACCCGCCTTCAGACTTTTGCCCACGTGATCATTCCCGCGGTGCTGCCCTCGATTCTGACCGGGTTCGCGCTGGCCTTTGCCCGCGCGATCGGCGAATACGGCTCGGTAATTTTTATCTCGGGCAACATGCCGATGCGCACGGAGATTGCGCCGCTGCTGATCGTCACCGAGCTCGAACAGTTCGACTACCACGCCGCGGCGGCGATCGCGCTGGTGATGCTGATCGCGTCGTTCGTAATGCTGCTCGCGATCAATCTGCTGCAGCGCTGGACCTCGCGGATTTACGCTATATGAGCACGCCAGGAATCGAACCAACAGGTCCGGGCTTTATCGAGCGGATTTGCCGCCCGGCTTCCGGCAACCGCAAAACCGGACTCGGCGGATTGGCGATCGTGCTCGGCGCGATGCTCTTCATGGGTGTGTTCCTGGTTATCCCGCTGGCCGCGGTCTTTACCCTTGCGCTGCGCGAAGGCGCGCGCGTGTACTTGAGAGCGATCTCCGAGCCGTACGCGCGCAGCGCGATCCGCCTGACGCTGGTCACCGCATTGGTCGTAGTGCCGGCGAATCTCTGCTTTGGCGTGTCGGCGGCGTGGGCGATCGGCAAGTTCGAGTTCCGCGGCAAAGGGATCCTCATGACGCTGCTCGATCTGCCGTTCGCGGTCTCGCCGGTTATCGGCGGGATGCTGTTCGTGCTGCTGTTCGGAGCGCAGGGAATCGCGGGCCCGTGGCTGGACGCGCACGGAATCCGGATCGCGTTTGCCGAGCCGGGAATTATCCTGGCGACCGCGTTCGTGACTTTTCCGTTCGTTGCCCGCGAGCTGATTCCGATCATGCAGGCCAATGGGACCGAGGAGGAACAGGCCGCGATCTCGCTCGGCGCCAGCGGATGGCAGACCTTTTTCCGCGTCACGCTTCCGAACGTGAAGTGGGGCGTGCTGTACGGCGTGATTCTCTGCAACGCGCGCGCGATGGGCGAGTTCGGCGCGGTTTCGGTTATCTCCGGCAACGTCCGCGGACTCACCAGCACGATGCCGCTGTACATCGAGGTTCTTTACAACGACTATGAGTTCACCGCCGCATTCGCGGTTGCGTCGCTCTTAACCTTGCTCGCGATTGTGACGCTCGTCGCCAAGCGGATCGTCGGGCGCCGCGCCGGAATCGTAAATGAGGAAATCGCGCCCGACGAGGAGGACTTGGCCGCATGAGTATCGAGGTTCGCGGCATCGCCAAGAAATTCGGCAGCTTTACCGCGCTCGACAACGTGAGCCTGAGCGTCGAGACCGGCGAGCTGGTCGCGCTTCTCGGGCTTTCGGGATCGGGCAAGACCACGCTGCTCCGGATCATCTCGGGCCTTGAGACCGCCGACTCCGGAACCGTGCACTTCCACGGCGAAGACGCGACCGCGATCAGCGTCCGCGAGCGGCAGGTCGGATTCGTATTCCAGCACTACGCGCTCTTCCGCCATATGACGGTGTTCGAGAATATCGCGTTCGGTCTGCGCGTGCGTCCGCGCAACGCGCGTCCGTCGAAAGACGAGATCCATGAACGGGTGACCAAGCTTCTGAAGCTCGTGCAGCTCGAGGCTCTTGCCGACCGCTATCCTTCGCAGCTCTCCGGCGGACAGCGCCAGCGTATCGCGCTTGCGCGCGCGCTCGCGGTTGAACCCAAGGTGCTGCTGCTCGACGAGCCGTTCGGCGCGCTCGACGCGAAGGTGCGCCAGGAGCTGAGGCGATGGCTCAAGCGGCTGCACGAGGAGCTGCGCATCACCAGCATCTTCGTCACCCACGATCAGGATGAGGCGCTCGAGCTGGCCGATCGCGTCGTGGTCATGAACGCGGGACGGATCGAGCAGGTCGGCACGCCGGAAGAGGTTTATCACCATCCCGCCAACGCGTTCGTTTACAACTTCCTGGGCAACGTGAATCTGTTCCACGGCCGAATCGAGAACGGCAAGGTCTACCTGGGTGATACCGTGTTTGAGCTCGACGGCGCCGACCGGCGCGCGGTCAACGGAGCCTCGGGCAAGGCGGCGCTCTACATGCGGCCGCATCTGCTCGAACTCGACCGCACGCCGCGCGGGCACGAAAACTTTCGCGCGACCGTCAAGGCGATCAACGCGGCTGGTCCGCAGGTCAAAGTCGAGCTGGTCGCCGAATGGGGCGATCCGGTGCAGGTCGAGATCGATCACGAGCGGTACCGGATTCTCGCGATCGAACCGGGCGCGCAGGTTTTCGTTCATCCCAGGCAGAGCAGGGTTTTCGTCTACCAGATTTAGCGCTGTCTTTAGCCAGTGAGTTGCGCGAGCAGCTTCTTGAGCTTTGGCGCGCCCGCAAGTGCGGTGCGGATCTTCGCGATCTCGTCGGCGTCGACAATCAGCGGCATCCGCTGGAACCGTCCGCGCTGGTCGTAAACGCAGAAGCGAATCTCGTACGATCCTTTCGCCATCCCCTCAGTGAACTTGAGGAGTTGGATGCAGGGGATGTGATATGGCGTCGCCACCCTTATCTCTTCCTCGATAATTCCCGAGCCCCAGTGCAGGGCGAAGGTGCGCGGCCCGTTTGCCGGCTTCTTTTTTTTTGCGGTCGCCATCAATACCTCCCGAGCGCAACTTTTTCGATCACGCGAAGCAGATCAGCGTCTACCAGATTTGAGAATTCTCCGCCAAAGACAACTAAAGATAAAATTTCAGATTGCGCGCGCGAACGCGCTCCGCGATTTGACTGAAACGGGCGCGCCCGCGATGCTGATGCAGCAGCGGGACGATCGGCCATGAACATCACGCAGGAATCTGTCGCGGAGGGCTTGAGGCGCGCGGACTATATCACCAATCAGCGCGTCGAGACGGCGGTATTTCTCGCGCTCGCGCTCGAAAAGCCGCTGCTGATCGAGGGTCCCGCCGGCGCGGGCAAAACTGAAGTTGCCAAGGTGTTGGCCGCGATGCTGCCGGCGGAGCTGGTGCGGCTGCAATGCTATGAGGGGCTGGACGAAGCGCGCGCGCTCTACGAATGGAATTATCAAAAACAGCTCCTGCGCCTGCAGGCTGACGAGGCCAACGGCGCGCGCTGGGAAGATCTCTCCGAGCACATTTTCTCGCACGAGTATCTGCTCGAGCGGCCGCTGCTCAAGGCGATCACCTCGCCGAGCCGCGTGGTCCTGCTGATCGACGAGGTCGATAAGGCCGACGAGGAGTTCGAGGCGTTCCTGCTCGAGCTGCTCTCGGACTTTCAGGTCAGCATCCCGGAGCTCGGCACCTTGCGTGCGCGCGAGCGTCCGGTCGTGGTGCTGACCTCGAATCGTGCGCGCGAGCTTTCGGAGGCGCTGCGCCGGCGATGCCTTCATCTGTTCATTGACTTCCCCGGAATCGAGCAGGAACGGAAAATAATCGCGCTCAAAGTTCCGGGCCTCGATGAGCGCCTTGCAGCTGAGGCCGCGCGCTTCGTCGGCGCGGTCCGCAAGCTTGGCCTGCGCAAGCCGCCCTCGATCGCCGAGACGCTGGATTGGTGCCGTGCGCTGGTGCAGCTCGGCGTCGCCGAGCTCGACTCGGACTCGATTCGGACCGCGCTGGGCGTGCTGCTCAAGCATGAAGACGACCGCGCCAAGGTCGAGTCGAAAGCGGCGGCGCTCGCGGCGCGCCGGCCATGACTCCGTTTCGCGATCAAATTGTAAATTTTATCGCCGCGCTTCGCGACGCGGGAATCCGCATCTCGGTTGCCGAATCAATCGACGCGCTGCGCGCCGTCGCCGCCGCGGGTTTCGAGCGCGCTCCGATGCGCGAGGCGATGGCTGCGGCGTTGATCAAGGACGAAGCCGATCGGATCATTTTTGACGACGCGTTCGCGCGGTTCTTTTCCGCGCCCGTCGCCGGAAATACGCGCGGGAAGCATCCTGATCATCGCGGGCAACTCGAATCGGCGGCGAGTGGCCGCGGACGTCCCGGCGAGGAGCCGGGCGAAGTCTTGAAACCTCGCGAACGTCCTCAGTCGAGCCGCCCAAGCGCAAAGAGCGCGGCGCGCGATCGCGAAAATCAGGCGGAAGATCGCAAGCGCGATCGCGCGGAGGCAAAGGCCGATTCAGAGAACGAATCGGAAGATCGTTCCGCACAAAGTCGTAAGGCGAAAGATGACGGGCCGGAAGAATCTGGAATTGAGACGGGCCGCTCGGCGCGGATTCGCGCGCTCGAGCGCGCTCCATTCGCTGCCTACACCGATCTCGAATACGCGCAGGCGCGCGACACGCTGGCGCTCCTGAAACGCCGCTTCCGCGTCCGGCTGGGACGGCGCCTGCGAATCGCGAAAGCCGGACGGATCGATTTTCGGCGCACGATTCGCGCCGCGACGCAGCGCGGCGGCGTGCTCGCCGATCTGCGCTTTCGCACGCGGCGTCCGCGGCGAATCGATCTGACGATCCTCGCCGACATTTCCGGCTCCGTGCGCTACGCATCGGAGCTGATGCTCGAGCTGGTCGCCGGGGCGCACGACCATTTCCATCGCGTGCGGAGTTTCGTTTATATCGACCGCCTGGCCGAAGCCGAGTTCGAGTGCGGCCACCTGGTGACGACGCCCACGCTCGATCTCTACGCGCGTTCGGATTTCGGCCGCGTGCTGGGCGAGCTATGGAACCGGCGCGCCGAGGTTCTCGGCCGCCAGACGGTGGTGGTTATTCTGGGCGACGGGCGCAACAACCGGCGTCCGGCGCGCACCGATTTGCTGCGCGAGATAGCGCGCAACTGCCGCGCGGTGGTGTGGCTGAATCCAGAAGAGCCCGCGCGCTGGGGCACCGGCGACAGCGCGATCGAGCGATACGCCCGCGAGGTCCGCGCCCACCTAGCCGCGCGCAACCTCCACGAGCTGGAACGCGGCCTCCTCGCAATCGCGTAGCACGCGCGCGCACCGGCACATAACATGCGGGTCGTTGGGCGACCGAACATCGCAACGGCAAAAGCCCATCGCCAGTGGCGGGACACGCGACGAAGGACGCGACGCATCACACGAGAAACAGGAGCGGCGAACCTCGAATTCACGCTGGGTTTCAAAGTGGCACCGGCTTTAGCCGGTGCGGCCACAGGCTAAAGCCAATACTGTTCACTTAAGGATTTGTATGCCATCGTAAGGATTGTGGAGTAGGAGGATGGGACGATGGCAAGAATGGTCGGGCGGCTACCTATAGGGAGCCGGGTAACGGACTACATCAGCCTGGGCGTGATCAGTAAGACGTTTCCCAAGGCTGGGATCCAGGCGGTATTGGCAGCGACCGACAAGGCCAGCAAGCGGCAGCGCGATTTGCCGGCGCAGGTGGTGGTGTATTACGTGGTGGCGCTGGCGCTATACATGCAGTGTTCGTATCGCGAGGTGCTGCGCTGCCTGCTGGAGGGTCTGCAATGGCTGGTGGACCCCTCGGCCGAGCTCAAGGTGGCGGGCAAGTCGGGCATCTCGCAAGCGCGCACCCGGCTGGGATGGGAGCCGCTTTGCCGATTGCATGATGCGGTGGTCAAACCGATCGCGGTCAAGACCAGCAAGGGCGCATGGTATCGTGGCCGGCGGCTGGTGAGCCTCGACGGCAGCACGCTGGAGGTGGCCGACGAGCGGGCCAACGCGGCGGCTTTTGGGCGCCCTCCAAGTAGCCGCGGGCGCAGTGCTTATCCCCAGATCCGCTTTGTCGCGCTGGTGGAGAATGGCACTCACGTGTTGTTCGGCAGCCGGATGGCGGGCTACGCGACCGGCGAAATTACCCTGGCCAAAGCCGTGCTTGAAGGCTTGCGTCCAGGCATGTTGTGTATGGCCGATCGGATGTTTTTCGGCTTCGCGCTGTGGAGTCAAGCCGTGGGGACCGGCGCGGCGCTGGTCTGGCGGATCAAGCAGAATACGCGCTTGGTCGGGCAAAAGCGGCTGCCCGACGGCTCCTATCTCAGTTCCCTCTATCCTTCCCAGCGCGAGCGCGAGCGCGCGAGCAAGCGGATCCGGGTGCGAGTCATCGACTACCGGCTCGAGGGGGTGGCCGGGGCCGAGCCCCGCTATCGGCTGGTCACCAGCATTTTAGATCACCGAGCAGCGCCGGCCGAGGAACTGGCGGCCCTGTATCAGGAGCGCTGGGAAATCGAAACCGCCCTGGATGAACTCAAGACCCATCTGCGCGGCAGCAAGATCGTCCTGCGCAGCAAGACTCCGGACTTGGTGCGTCAGGAGTTCTACGGGCTGATGATGGCGCACTTCGCCATTCGCAACCTAATCCATGAAGCGGCGCTCACGGCCAACGAGGATCCCGACCGCCTCTCCTTCCTGCATGCGGTGCGCGTGGTCCGCCGTAAACTCTCCGTCTGCAACGCTTTTCCCCCCGCAACACCGAACGGCGCTGCATGACCGCGCCCTCGCGGAGATTCTGCAAGAACGCGTCGTCTCCAGCCGCAACCGGCGTAATCCCCGCGCGGTCAAGCGCAAGATCGGCAAGTTTCCGCTTCTCCCCACTCCCCGCGCGCCCCTCCTCGCCTCCTTCCCTTGAGCTATAAAACTCCTTAAGTGAACAGTATTGAGGCTAAAGCCTGTGCCACCTAAGACTCAATCATGTTTCTTAGGGGGACCGGCGTCCCGCCGGTCATTGGAAAACTTCGGAGAACTTCGATGAAGAAGGAATTTGCGCCGGTCACGCCCGGCGAGATGCTCAAGGAAGAATTTCTGGCCGAGTACGGTCTGTCGCAGAACCAACTTGCGAAGGCAATCGGAATCTCTCCGAACCGGATCGCTGAGATCGTGAATAACCGCCGCCGGATTACTGCGGATACGGCGCTGCGACTGGGTCTCTACTTCGGCAACAGCCCGGAGTTCTGGCTGAATCTCCAAACCCACTACGACCTCAAGATCGCGCGCAAGAACCTGAGGCCCGCAGCAGTCGCGCGAATCAAATCGCGGCGAGCGGCTTGAACGACGCTAGAAATCCAGCAGCTCGCGCATCCGCTCGAGGACGCGTTGCGCGCGGGTCATCTTGCCATCGGCGTGTTGATCGACGTGCAGGGCCTTTTCGCGGTCGAGCTGGCGCTGCGCGACGATTTCGCTGATCGCCTCGGCCGCTTTCGGATGCTCGCGGAACAGGCGGGAAAAGCCGTCGCGGTTCATTTCGAGCACCTCGGTGTCGGTCACCGCCTTGATCGTCGCGTTGCGCGGATCGCCGTTCAATAGCGCGCCCTCGCCGTAGATCTGCGATGGTCCGCCATAGGCAAGATGGCGCTCGGTTCCATCCTGGGCGGTTCCGATTATCTCGACCGTGCCGCGGCGCACGATGAACATCGTTTCGCCCGCCTCTCCCGTGCGCACCAGCACCTCACCCGCGCCGAACTGATGCACCTGCACGGTGGGGACGAGGAAGCGGAGGTCGGCGTCGGTCAGCTCGGCCAGAAACGGAACTTTGCGCAGCTCGGTCATGATCTCGGCTTCGTATTCGGCTTCGCCGGCGCCTATACGCACGCGGCGTTCGCGCCGCAGCTCGAGCGTGCGCATCGGATAGGGGATATCGATTCGGTTGCGGCGCAGCGCGTACCACAGGCTCGACACGACTTCCGAATGGACGCGCTCTTGCAGCGCGTAGTTGTCGATCCAGAATTTGATCCGGTAGCGAATCGCGCTGTCGCCGTACTCCCAGGGCATGATTTCAACCGCCGGCTCGCGCACCACGTGTGGAATATCGTGCAGCACCTTGACCAGCACTTCGCGCACGCGATTGGGCGGCACGTCGTAGGCGATCCCGATCGAGATTTCGTCGCCGATCGCGCCGCTGAAATTCACCAGCACGTCCTTGCTGACCAGCGAGTTCGGAACCTCGAGCCGCTCGTGGGCGCGGGTGACAACCGTAGTCGAGCGCCATCCGATTCCGCGCACCTGGCCGATAAAGTTGCCCGCGCGCACCCAGTCTCCCGGCTCGAACGGCTTGCCGAGCTGGAGCATCAGGCCGCTGAACACGTTGCTGAGCGATTCCTGAAGGGCGAGACCTACGACCGCGGCGACCACGGTGGTCGTGGTCAGAATCGACAGCGGCTGAAACCCGAAGTCGGTGTACAAGACCACGCCCGCGACCACCGCCCACAACACGAACATCACGAGGTCTTTGAAGATGGTCGAGAAATGCGCGCGTCCGCGCCGCGTCAAGCCGTCGAAGGCTTCGAGCAGGAGCCGGATGACTCCGAACAGGAACAGGACCAGCGCGGCGGCGGCAATCTTCTCGGCGATATCGCGGCGATGAATCAGCGTCGAAGCTACGTCGAGAATCAGGCCAGACGCGATCAGCACGAATGTGTTCGAGCTGATGATCGCCGAGCGTCGCCGCCTGAGCGCGAAGGCCGCCAGCAGCGCTACGAGAATCGCGATGGATTCCGCGAAATCCCGCAGATCCGAATGGATCGCCCAGAAGCCGAGAATCAATTGCAGCGGCGTTGACCGCATCGTTTATGCCCCGATGACCTCTATATCCCGATCACGTCGGCGAGCCCGCCAAGCAATTTCTCGGCGCCAAAATATTCCGCCGCTATCTCGCGCGCCGCGCGCGCATGCCGCGCATAATCCGCGTTGACGCGCCCTATCGCATCGACCGCTTCGTCGGCGGTATCGAAGCCCAAAAGGCCCTCACCCTCGGGTATGAACTTCTCAAATCCCGTGCGCTGGGTCACGACCGGCCGCCCCGCCGCCAGATAGCATACGCTGCGGTCGCTGAACCATCCGGAGCGCGTGCGCACATAGATATCTTTGGCGACGGTGAACTCGCCGCGCGAGGCGCTGATATATTTGCGATACGCGTCGATATCCAGCGACATCGGCATCACCGGAGTGATCGAGAATCCGCCCGCCAGCGCGGCGTCGTAGTCGAGACCGGCGCTGAGGTCGGTCGCGATCTCGATCGCTTGCGCCGCCCGGCGCGGAACCTCGAGCATCCGCTGAAAGTTGACGTGCTTGGACCAATAGTAGGTATCGCCGCCGATCACCAGATCACTGCCGTGGTTGCGCCAGGTCCCAACCGTGGTGAACGCGCGCGGCTCGGCCGGGCCAACGGCGGCCGGCCAATCGTCGAGCAGGACGGGGGGCCGAGTGCGATGCCAATCGATTCCCGTCGCTGGAAGTTTGCAATCGGGCGCGCCGATATTGGCGGCGTAGGTGAAAAACAACTTGTGCGCCGACGCGAACTCTCGCGCGAGCGCGATCTTGCGCGCGTACTCGACTTGAAACGTGCCCGGATCGGTTTCGAGATAGACCAGGCGGCGCGAGGCGCGATGCTCCTCGCGCGGCTCGGTCGCGCCGCACAGATTGATCACGGCGTCGGCGCCGCGAATCAGCTCGAGGCATCGCTCGCGCGGCATCCCGACGTACTCCTCGCGCACGGAATCAAGGAATGACCACCGGCCGCCGAAGCCGTAGCGCTCGAGCACGCCGCTGAGCAGCCGCAGGTTGCGCGAAGGGTCGCGGGTGATCGCGTTCTCGGCCGGATCGTAGCAATACGCGCGATGATCCTCGATGTAATTGACATCGAAGCCGAGCTTGCGAAATCCGATCAGATGATGCAGCAGTTGCCAGACGACGCCCGCGAACGGGTATCGCGCGGCGAGATGAAGAACGACGATTCGGCCCTTGCGTTTGTGGTCCACCAGGATTGCCGCAATTTTACTGTGCTCGGCGGAGTATAGATAGCAGGGCGCTGCCGCAGGCAGCCATGCAGGAGTGCGTCGCAGGGCTACGCGACCACCGTCATGGCAGGCCTGCGATTCGCCTCAGCTCATCGTCCAACAACTCGATGGTCTTGCGCCGTTGGCTGACTTGCGCCGCTCGATTCTCTCCCAGTTCGCCCAGGTAGCATCCGCGGTCCGGAAGATAGAGCACCGCACGGTAGGGAAAGCCCGGCTTGAGCTCGCGCCACGGCTTGCGCGCGATAACTCCTTCGATTGCGGCTTCGACCACGCGCTCGCACATCTCGAGGCCGTCGCGCCAGGTGAGCGCAGCGGCGGCGCGCAGCCTAGCCGTTCGCCGCGCGTCCTCAACGCCTTCCATCCGCCGCATCACCTCGGCGATGAGCGCATCGTCGGGATCCTCAGTCGCGTTGCCGAGCCACCGATGCGAGCGCACGCCCGGTTCGCCGCCGAGCGCGTCGATCTCGAGGCCGCCGTCGTCGGCAATCGTTGCGATACCGGCGTGCGCGAAATAAAAGCGCGCCTTGATGAGAGCGTTGCCCGCGAACGTCGCGGCCGTCTCCTCCGGATGCTCGCGGATACCGGCGTCGGCCAGCGAAATCGGCTTGAGCGCGTATGCGGCGAGCAGCAAGCGGTACTCGGCCAGCTTGGCGGGATTCGTGGTTGCGATGAGAATTTCTTTCATCGAGATACTGCGCGCCGACGCGCTCGGTCAGGATTTTGATTTCGGATGGTAAGTGAACTTGAGATTCTCGCGCTCACGATGCTCTTCGAGCGCAAGCTCGATCAGCCGATCGATTAATTTGTCATTGGGGATTCCACTCGCCTCCCACAGCTTCGGATACATGCTGATCGAGGTGAAGCCGGGAATCGTGTTGACCTCGTTGACGTAGATGCGGCGGAGATCGCGGCTGGCCAGAAAATCAACCCGCGCCATCCCGCGAAGCGAAAGCGCCTTGAACGCGCGGACCGAGATCATGCCGAGGCGCTTCATGATCGCCGACGGAATATCGGCGGGAATTTTCGTCTGCGCGCCGATCGGATCGACATACTTGGATTCGTAGCTGTAGAACTCGTGCGCACCCGCCACGATCACCTCTCCCGCGATGGAAGCCTCGGGACGATCGTTGCCGAGCACCGCGACTTCGAACTCGCGGCCCGCGCACGAGGCCTCGATCAGCGCTTTGCGATCGTACTGGAACGCGTCTTCAAGCGCGGCGTCGAGCTCGGACGCGCGTTTGACCTTGGTGACGCCGATCGATGATCCGGCCGCGTTGGGCTTGACGAACACCGGGTAGCCGAGCCCGCGCGCGAGCTTTCGCGCGGCGGCGCGATCGGCCTCCCACTCGGCGCGCTCGATCGCGTGAAAGCGCACGACGGGAACCTTCGCGGCGCGCAGCAACCGCTTCTGCACATCCTTGTCCATCCCGATCGCGGAGCCGAGCACGCCCGCGCCGACGTAAGGAATGCCGGTCAGATCAAGCAACCCCTGCACGGTACCGTCCTCGCCGAAGGTGCCGTGCAGCACCGGGAAGATAACGTCGAGATTCCCCGCGACAGCTCCGCCGGTTCGCGCGAGATCGCCCGGAGCAGGCGCCCTGACCAGCGCGCGGCTGTCAGGATGAGGCAGCAGAGTGACGGGAGTATCGCCAGCCGAGAGCGCGGCCAGATGCGGCGTCGTCTCGGCGAGCAGCTTGAGCGCGTCGTTTTCGAGATACCACTTGCCGTCGCGATCGATTCCGATCGGCACAATTTCGTACCGCTCGGGATCCATCGCGGACATCACGGTGAGCGCGGAGCGGAGCGACACTTCATGCTCGCCTGAACGTCCGCCGAACAGAACTCCGACCCGGATTTTATTGCTCGAAGCCATCACATGCAGCCGCTCGCGCAGCGCATGGATTGTGACATGACGAGCCGAGATCTTCGAGACGCGCGTGGAATCGCGCGCGTCGCGCCGATAGAGTTTCGCCGATGAGGCGCTATCCGTTCGTCACCGTCGACGTTTTCACTTCCCGCGCGCTCTCGGGGAACGGCCTGGCGGTCTTCACCGACGCGGCGGCCTGAGCGACGCTGAAATGCAGGCGTTGGCGCGCGAAATGAATCTCTCCGAGACCACGTTCGTGTTTCCGCGCGACGCCGCGGTCGAGCGCGAACGCGGAATCAGCGTGCGCATCTTCACGATCGGGTATGAACTCCCGTTCGCTGGCCATCCGACGCTCGGGACCGCTTTTGTGCTGGCAATGACGCGCCAGAGCCGCGATATCGTGCTCGACCTGAAGGTCGGAAAAATCCCGGTTCATTTCACCGATCGCGAGGGCGAGCTGTTCGGCGAGATGACGCAGCGCGATCCTGAATTTGGCTTCGTTCACAACGCTGACGAAGTCGCGGCTATCACCGGATTGCCATCCGGCGCGATCGACGCGTCGCTGCCGATCCAGACCGTTTCTACCGGAGTGGCATTTGCGATCGTGCCGATAGTCTCGTTGGCTTCGTTTGCCAAACTGCACGTCGATCAGGCGCGGATACTTCCATACCTTGAGCGTACCGCGACGCATCAGTTCTATTTTGTTTCACGTGAAACCCAGGACCCCGCGGCGCGGCTTCATGCGCGGATGCAGTTCGTCGGCGGCGAGGATCCGGCGACCGGCTCCGCTGCGGGCGACGCCGCGGCGTGGATGGTTCGCAACGGAGTCGCGCAATCGGGCGAGCAGGTGCTGATCGAGCAAGGTATCGAGGTGCGGCGCCCCAGCCGAATCTTCGTGCGGGCGAGCCGCGACGAATCGCGCGTGCACGACGTTCGCGTCGGAGGCAATGTGGTCGAAGTGATCCGCGGCGAAGTGTCGCTGCCCTAGTCTCCGTCCTCGGGCGGGCGCCGCCATTGATGGACGGCCTCCATCTCCCGCGATCACTGGCGATAGTTCGGCGCTTCCTTCGTGATGAACACGTCGTGCACGTGGCTCTCGCGCTGGCCCGCGTCGCTCACACGGATAAAGCGCGCGCGGCGGCGAAGCTCGGCCAGATTGGCGGCGCCCAGATAGCCCATCCCGGATTGCAAGCCGCCGATTAGCTGCTCGATATTCGACGCGAGCGACCCGCGATGCGGCACGCGGCCTTCGATTCCCTCGGGCACGTGCTTGCCCTCCGCAGCTTCCTGCATCCCGTAGCGGTCGTGCGTGCGCTCGTTCATCGCGCCGATCGAGCCCATCCCGCGATACAATTTGTAGGTACGGCCCTGGTAGAGAATCGTCTCGCCGGGACTCTCCTCGGTGCCTGCGAAGAGCGATCCGATCATGACCGAGGTCGCGCCCGCCGCGATCGCCTTGGTGATATCGCCCGAGAAGCGAATTCCGCCGTCGGCGACGATCGGAATTCCGCGCGGCTCCGCGATCGCCGCCGTGTCCATAATCGCGGTGATTTGCGGAACGCCGACGCCCGAGACCACGCGCGTGGTGCAAATCGATCCGGGGCCCATCCCGACTCGCAGCGCGTCCGCGCCCGCGTCGATCAGCGCCTTGGCGCCTTCGGAGGTGGCGACGTTGCCCGCGATAATATCCACGTCGGGACAATCGCGGCGCGTCGCGCGGACCGCCTCGAGCACGTTGTGCGTGTGGCCGTGCGCGGTATCGATGCAAAGCACGTCAACTCCCGCGCGGCGCAGGGCAAGCGCGCGCGCCTCGCGCTCGGGACCGACGCCGATCGCGGCGCCGACGCGCAGGCGGCCCCGGCTATCCTTGCTCGAATGAGGATGCCGCGTCGCCTTGTCCATATCCTTCACCGTGATCAGTCCGCGCAGGCGCTCGTGCTCGTCGGTGAGCAGGAGTTTCTCGATCCGATGCGCTTGCAGAATTTCCTTGGCCTGATCGAGCGAGATTCCCGGCCGCGCCGTAACCAGCTTGGTGGTCATCACGTCGCGCACCGGCTTGTCGAGGCGCTTCTCGAAGCGCAAGTCGCGATTGGTCAGAATTCCGACCAGGCGGCCCTCCTTCACCACCGGCAGCCCGGAGATGTGATGCTGCTCCATGATTGCGAGCGCCTCTCCGATCCGCTGCTCGGGATGCACCGTGACTGGGTCGGCGATCATCCCGCTTTCATATTTCTTGACCGCTTCAACTTCGGCGGCCTGTTGCTCGACGGAGAGATTGCGATGGATAAATCCGATCCCGCCGTGCTGCGCGAGCGTGATCGCGGTGCGCGATTCGGTGACTGTGTCCATCGGAGAGGAGACCAGCGGGATGCGCAGATGGATCTTCGGCGTGAGCTGGGTGGCAACGTCGCAGGCAGTAGGGAGCAGGTCTGAAAACTGCGGCAGCAGGAGAACGTCATCGAAAGTTAGACCTTCGCGAAGCTCCGAATGAGGCATTTGGAGACCCTCCTTAAGCAAAAAGCCCGCAGTTGACCTGCGGGCTTTCGTCCGTTTGTAAGAGCTGAAACGCGTGCGTGCTAATCTGACGCGCCATAACTGAAGGTAACAGAGAGCGGTGCCGCAATCAATATCGAGGGATCAAGCGGCCACGAAGACACGAAGAAGACTGGCGCTATGCACTTATGCGGAGTCGATAGCAGATCATCGCGGAACTTGCCGCAGCTTTGAACCATTCACAGGAACCATGAATCCGGCTCCGGGTTGAATTCGCTGCGATTGATCCACAATCAAAGGCCACCAGCGAACCAACTTCGATGCTTGCAGCCACAATCCGATATTTGTCCATCCGGGTTCGAGAAAAAATGCCGTCAGTCCGGACTGTAGCCAGGCGGCACGTTCGTGCTTTCCCCTGGTTATCCGCGGATCGCCTGAGACGACTACCCAGTCGCCTTCGCTGCCGAGCACGCCAAGCCATTCAGCATCTTTGGTACTGGCAGCAAATTTCTGGCGGAGCGCAACTATCTCGCGATCCTCGTCAAGCGCATTCAACGCGGCCGCCAAGCGCGGCGGCAGACAGTTGTCGATGAAGAATCTCAAGCGGCGATTGCTTGTTCAAATTCCACAGCCGCCCTGACGAAGCGCCGCTCGACCTCAAACCAGCGCGAGACCTTGTCGAAAGATCGTTCGGCTCTATACGCCGAATACAGGATTGATGTTGGAACCCCTTCAGCATCGACGATAGGCTGTCCGAACGTTCTCTGCGGATCGATTACAATGGCTTTGCGTTTGCCCATCGGCCACCAGCGCAATGCGTGATCGGCGGAAAAGTCAAGATCCTTTACGTAGGGCATTGTAAAAGCTCGAAAGCGGAGTTGGTTCTTCACCAAGTCCAGAACCGCGGATTCGTGTGTTTCATCGTACACATCGCCAAAAATCGTGCGACCGTCCGTCGAAAGGCGCCGCGACGCGAATGGGTGATCGGTATGCAGAAGGGACCGACCGCGCTGATGGGCAACCCTCAGTGCGACCCAGCTAACCCCGGCAGCAAGGAAGGCATTTACAAAACGAATCTCGACCAGATCCAGAAATCCAAGTGCGAGTGTCCCTTCGATTGGCGGGAGTCCCGATACGATCGGCGGCGAGCTATGCGTCCCCTCGCGAACCTTGTACGAGTAACCCTTCAACCATCTACGTATCCGTCCGCTCGAAACGCGCGTTAGCCGCGTTGCCTCCGGCACGGTGTAGATTCCGCCGCCTATAAGGCGATATGTGCCGTTCGGATCCACGATCGTAAGTAAATCAAGCTGGAGCCCACAATTCCATAGGAGGCAAACGAGCGAGCCTGCTCGATCTTGTGCAGCTCGATACGTGGCCGATCTTTGCGTGATCTACCCAGTTGTGCCGATCGATGAGGCGGCCCCCTGTTCCGACCGTTCGCAGGAGGTCGCGTCAGGTCACAGATTGCGGGCGTCGGCGACGGGGTCGCGGTAGGCGTCGAAGATGTGGCGTAGCGCGTCGGGCATCGACACTACCGGGGCCCAGTTCAGATCGGCCATGGTGTTGTCGATCTTCGGCACGCGGTTCTGCACGTCCTGGTAGCCGCTGCCGTAGTATGCGTCCGAGGTCGTCGTGATCAGCTTCACCTTCTTCGCGTTGTCGCGGTATTCGTCGTATTCCGCCGCCAGCGCCAGCATCATCTGGGCCAGCTCGCGGATCGAGAAATTATTGACCGGATTGCCGATATTGTAGATCTGGCGCGTCGCGCGGCCCTCCGGATTCTCGATGATGCGCATCAGCGCTGCGATGCCGTCGTCCACGTAGGTGAACGCGCGTTTCTGCTGGCCGCCGTCGACGAGCTTGATCGGCTCGCCGCGCACGATGTGGCCCAGGAACTGAGTGATGACGCGGCTGGAGCCCTCCTTCGCGGTGTGGATGCTGTCGAGGCCGGAGCCGATCCAGTTGAAGGGGCGGAACAAAGTGTAATCGAGACCTTCGCTCATCCCATAAGCGTGGATGACGCGGTCCATCAGCTGCTTCGAGCAGGCGTAGATCCATCGCGGCTTGTTGATCGGGCCGTAGATCAGCTCGGACGCTTCCGGGTCGAACTCGCTGTCGCGGCACATGCCGTATACTTCGCAGGTCGACGGGAACAGAATCCGCTTGCTGTGCTTTACGCATTGACGCACGATGGGCAGGTTGGCTTCGAAATCGAGCTCGAAGACGCGCAGCGGATCCTTCA
Source organism: uncultured delta proteobacterium (assembly GCA_963801665.1). Taxonomy (GTDB): domain Bacteria; phylum Desulfobacterota; class Binatia; order Binatales; family Binataceae; genus JBARDN01. The sequence goes on from CAWDFL010000001.1 coordinate 1,164,754, forward strand.
CGTAGGTGGCCGGAGTGGCGATCGCCACCAGCGGCAGGATCACGTCGACTTTTGCGCACGTGGTACTCGATCCACTCCTTGTTGATCGTGATGTCGCCTTCGAAGAAATGCAACCGGGGATTGTCCAGCCACTCGCTCACGCGGTCGGTGCTCATGTCCATCCCGTAGACCTGCCAATCGGTCGTTTCGAGGATGCGCTTGGACAGGTGATGGCCGATGAAGCCGTTGACGCCGAGAATCAGGATCTTTTTCATCAGGAGCTTCCTGCCGTCATTCGTGGCGGCGTTCAATTGGTATTGTCTGGAATCTTGTGCAGTTCGCCGGCGTGACGGATCTTCGGATGATCGACCCAGTCGTAACGGTCGTGTTGATCGATCAGGCGGCCTTCGATTCCGGCGGCGCGGGCGCCGAGCATGTCGATCGAGTAGATGTCGCCGGCGTAGCGCGCTTCATCGGGAGCGATGCCCAGCCGCTCCAGCGCGATCTGAAAGATCCGCGGGTCGGGTTTCGCTACTCCTACGATGTGCGAGTCGATTATCGTATCGAAAAATTCCGCGAGGCCGAAGCGCTTCGCGTCGCCTTCGACCTGACCCTCGGCGTTGGAGACGATCGCGAGCTTGTAGCCCGCGCGCTTTAGGCGTTCGAGCGCCTCGTGCGTACCCGGCCGGACGACGCGCCATAGGGTCGCCTCGCGATGAATCTTCTGGAAGTGCTCGCCGCATTCGCGGATTTCTTCGTCGGGAATTCCCGCGGCGCCGAGCCATTCGCGGAAGAATTCCTCGTAGCCCAGATTTACGTCGCGCGCGCGCCCGCTCATCAGGTAGCGATCGATCATCGCGCGGCCGCGATACTCCGCGAGCTCCAGCCCGAGCGCGTCGAGCTTGCGTCCGGGCCGGCTGAACTCGCGCGCGAGCAGCTCGTAGTCCAGAAACGCGAGCGTGCCGCCAAAGTCGAACAGGAGAGCCTTGAGCTTGGAGTCGCCAGCCGAAACCGCCGAGAGCGATTTTTTGGGATTCGATTTTTTCGGGTGAACTTTAATTTTCGATTTCGCCGCCATAGCGCTCAAGCCTACCTTGTACTGCACCTCGTAGTCATCCGTCGCCTACCCGCACGGCACCTCGTTTCTGTCATTCCCGCGCGCGTGGCTGCCGCGCGAGGAATCCCGGATGAAGGGCCGTTGCACGTGTCGCGGTTTGAAGCATGGACGCCTCGGGATTCCTCGCGCGCGGCAGCCACGCGCGCGGGAATGACAACGTTACTGAACCAGGCTGTTCAATGGTTGGCAGAGTGGCGGCAAAAAGATAAGATTTTTCTGGGTTTTTGCCTTCACCGAAGCGCCGCGAGGTTTAGAGAACGTGTTCACCGGAATTATCGAAGACTTGGGTATCGTCGAGGGCCAACGCCGCTCGCGCGAGGGCGCCGTGCTGACGATCAAGACCTCGCTGCCAACCGCGAAGATGAAGATTGGCGATTCGATCTCGATCAGCGGCGGATGCATGACCGTCGTCGCGAAGTCACGCGGAAAGTTCTCCGTCGATGTATCCGCCGAGTCGTTGCGGCGGACGACGCTCGGCGCGCTCAAGCCCGGCGATCGCGTCAACCTCGAGCGATGCATGACGCTCGGCAAGCTGCTCGGCGGGCATCTGGTGGCGGGGCACGTTGACGGCCTTGCGCGGATCGCCGCGGTCAAGCCCGAGGGCGACTCGCGCCTCTACACCTTCGAGGCGCCGGCCGCCGACACGCGCTACCTGATCGAGAAAGGGTCGGTCACGATCGACGGAATCAGCCTGACGTGTTTTGCGATTCATGGACGGCGGTTCTCGGTCGAGGTGATTCCGCATACGCTCAAGGTCACGACGCTCGGCTACAAAAAAGTTGGCGACGCGGTGAATTTCGAAAGCGATATGATGGCCAAGTACGTCGAGAAAATTCTTGCGGCGCGCGAGGCGCCAATCGCCGCGGCGGGAGCGTAACGCGCCGACGCCGCGCGCGCGAAGAGTTATCGCGATGAGCCTGATGCAGATACCGCGGAAGATCGAGTACGCCCTGCGTGCGATGATCTACATGGCGGATCGCCCGGGCGGAGTCGCGCGCGGCACCGAGATCGCCCGCCACGAGCAAATTCCAAAATACTATCTCGAAAAAGTAATCCGCGACCTGATGCGCCGGGGATTGGTGCATGCGCGGCGCGGTCCAGGCGGCGGCTACCAGCTCGCGCGCGGCGCCGACAGTATCTCGTTTCGGGATATTATCGAAGCGGTCGAGGGACCGATCACGCTCAACGTATGCACCGACGGCTCGAGCTCCTGCGCGCTGCAGCCGAGCTGCCGGATGTACCGGGTATGGGAACGCGGGCAGCGCGTGCTGCTCGAAGTATTTTCCGACTCCTCGCTGGCCGAGATCGCGTCGTCGAAGTCGCCCTCCGACACGCTCGCCGAAGCCGCGGCCTCCGCCGCCGCCGCCAAGAATTAGTCCGCTGATGAGATCTGGATTGTTGCGATCTGGATCGCGCCTCGACTCGGCGCTCTTGCCGGAAATCCAGCGGTGAGCGACGCCGCGACGAATTCGCCGCCGGCGCTCGGGGCCTATACCCGCGCGCCAAGTTTTTCCGAGAAGAGCTTCTACCTCGAAGAGTTCTACGGAAAGAGCCTGCTGTTCGCGATGGTGCCGCCGGGCGGCGACCGAATCAGCGACTTCAATTCCCTAATCCGCACCCTGCGCGAGCTCCGGCGCAACCAGACCCGATGTATCGTGATCGTGTCGCCGACTGCGCTGCCCAAGCTGCTCAAGCGGATGGGACGGATGGCGCCGAGCGGCGCGATCCCCGTTTTCGATCCGGCGCAGGGGATGCGCTCGCGGCCCTATCCGCCCGATTCCGCGGTCGCGCAAATCTGGGAGGGGCTGCGCGCCGGCTCGATCGTGGTCGCCTCGACCAACGACAACGACTCCGCCGATCTCGCGGTGTTCGCGCAGGAGCTCGCGAGCCGCCTGCGCGTGTTCAAGTTGATCTTTCTCGACCGGCAGGACGGCCTTAACGATCGCAAGGGCACCCGCCTATCGTTCGTCGAGATGAAGCGGATCCGCCGCACGCTCGCGGCCTCGGGCTCGCGGGTGCGCCGCGCGATCGTGCGCGCCGCCGATCGCGCGCTGAAAGACGGCGTCGGCTCGGTCAACCTGGTCGCGCCGCGCGGAGTGTACGACGAGCTGTTCAGCTTTATCGGCTCGGGAACGCTTTTCACCGAGATGCAGTACGGACAGGTGCGGCCTATCTCGATCGACGATTTCGAGGAAGTCGAGGCGCTGATCGTGCGCGGACAGGACGAGGGCTTTCTGCTCCATCGCACGCCCGAGCAGATCGCGCGGATCCTGCCGTCATGCTTCGGCTACCGGATCGGCGACGAGCATCTTGCCGGCATCTGCGCGCTGCTGACCGATCCCTACCGCCGCGAGCGCGCGGGCGAGATCACCGCGATGTACACGCTCACGCGCTTCCAAGGCGAAGGTGTTGCGGTCGAGCTGGTTAAGGAATGCGTCAAAGAGGCGCAGGCGCGGATGCTGCATTACGTGTTTGCCTGCACCAGCGAGGATCGCGCGGCGCGATTTTTCACGCGGCTGGGCTTTCGGCGAATCGGACCCGGGCAGGTCCCCGCGCCGAAATGGCGCGGCTACGACAAACCCCGCATCGAGCGGCTGAGTATCTTCCGCTATGAACTCGACTAGCAGGACGAAGAGGCCGCCGGGACGGCGGCCCTACTGTCATATTTCACAAGGACCGGCGTCCCGCCGGTCATTCTAATAAAATGAAATCGCTACCGCTTCCGACCGTCGCCGCGCTTCTTGCGATCGTGATCGCGACGATCGTGCTGGTGACTAATCGGCTCGGCGCGAGCGATATATGCAGCGGCAATGAGGCGGTCGAGGCGGTCTTCGTTCAGCAGATGGTCGAGCACGGTCATCTGCTGTTCCCGCTCGAAGAACAGCTCGCAACCGATGTACAAGCCACCCCTGTTTCACTGGACCGCGTTCGCGCTCGACCGGCTGACCGGACGCGAACGGGTGACGGCAGTGAATCTGCGCGCGACGGCGGCACTTTACGCGATCGCGGGCGTGATCATGACGATCGCGTTCGCGCTATGGCTGCTTGGCGCTGACGGCGCGATTCTCGCCGGGCTGGCGCTCGCGGCCTCGTATCAATACATCAGTCAGGGGCGCTTCGGACGCGTCGATATGACGCTGTGCTTTTTCGAGGCCGCCGCGCTGTTCACGTTCGCGCGATGGCTTCCACCCGCGCGCGACGCGACGATGGACACTCCCGCGCGTCGGACGCTGCTGTATGTGCTCGCGATCGCGATGGGGCTGGGGGTGCTATCCAAAGGGCCCGTCGGCGCGCTGCTCCCGGGCGCGGCGATGGTTGCGTTCCTGATAAGCGAGCGGCGATGGCGGCAGATGCTCGCTACGCTCGAGCCGGGGCCGCTGATCGTCGGCGCGGCGATCGCCTCGAGCTGGTACGTCGCGTGTTACTTTGGCGGACGGTTCGGATTTCTCAATCGCCAGCTCGGCAGCGAAAACGTCGGCCGTTTCTTTGGATCGCTGGGCGCGATGGCGCCGTGGTACTACGTCAAGCCTCTGTTTCTGAACTCGGCGCCGCTAAGCCTGCTCGTGCCCGTCGCGGTGGTCGCGGCATTGTGGCGACGCGGCGAAAAGGAGCTTCGGGAAGAACCGGAATCCGATCTGCGAGTCCGCACGGCGATGCGTCTCTTCGCGATCTTCTGGATCGTCACGGTCATATTTTTCACGATTGCGGCGTACAAACGGCGCTCGTACCTGCTTCCGCTATGGCCACCCGCTGCGGTAATGCTGGCGTGGCTGATTCTTTCGATTCGCGATAGCCTGTGGGCGCGCGCGGCGAAGTGGGTATTCGCTGCGACCTGCGTCGCGCTGATCGTCTTCAATCTCATCTATATTCCGCGCAAGGAAATTCGCGACTGCGCAAACACCACCTATCGTCCCGCGGCACAGGAGATCACGCGGACGGTCGGCCCCGGAGATCCGCTATACACATTCGGCTTCGACGAAGAGCTGGCGCCGCTCTTGTTCTACCTCGATCGCAACGCGCCGTCGTTCAAGGGACGCCTCGGCGACGCTCCTCCCGGCTATGTGATCGTTCCCGAGCGAGTGTGGAAAGCTGAGCAGGGAGAAGCGCTCGATCTTACTCCCGTCCTGACCAGCGAGCACGGCGCTCGCCGCCTGATCCTGCTACGCCGCGGCAAAACCTACGCGCGAACAACTGAGTAACTACTGGCTATTAGCTATTTTGCGCGGCGGGTTTCGGTGCGACGGGCGCGTCCGCGGTCTTGGGGGTTTTTGCTTTCTGACGTAGCTGCGCGAGCATCTGGCGGAGCTTCTGTGGATTGACCGGCTTCTTGAACAGCGCGCCCTCGAGGCCTTTTAGCCGCGCGCGCTTCATGATGTGGTCCTTGTCGTAGTAATACGCGGTCATCAGGATCACCGGCAGCTCGGGCATCTCGCCTTTGACTGTCATGTAGAAATCGTAGCCGTCCATCTCCGGCATCACGACGTCGGATATGACCGCATCGACTTTGACGTTGCGCAGGATTCCCAGCGCCGCCGAAGGCCGCGTCGCGCAATGCACTACGCATTTTTCGGCACGCAGAACGTCGCCGAGTGAGTTTACCACCGCCAGATCGTCGTCGAGCACGACTACCGACATCCCGGCCAGCGGCAAATCTTCGGTTGGCTGTGGTATCGAGCCCTGCGCGGGCGCGGTTTCGTGCGGCTGATGCTTTTCGCGCGAATTCTCTCGCGGCGCGAGATCGGCCATCCGCTTTCCCGCCAGGTAGTCGCGGGTTTCGTACACGCCCTTGCGCGCCATCTCGTCGAGGCGGCGCACGATCGCCTGCACGCGCTCAATACTGCCGCGAATCGAATCGACGCGTTCGTTCTCGACCACTTTCTCCGACTCGTTCAGATGCGACTCCATCGAGCGGGCGACGAGATCGAGGTTATTCAGAATCGACTCGAGCGGGTTGTTGATTTCGTGCGCGAGGCTGACCGCGATTTCGCCGGCGGTCGCGAGCTGCTGGTTCAGCCGCATCCGGCGGATATCGCGTGCGAATCCGATCGAGCCGATTTCATTGCCCTGGTCGTCGTGGATCAGGCCGCCGGAGATCATAACCGGGATGATCTGGCCCGCCTTGTTGCGGAACGCGGTTTCGAAGCTCGCGATCCGGTTTCCATTGGGCGATGCGCGCATCGCGCGCATCACGCGGCGCGCCTCTTCGAGCGACGGGTAGATACTGTCAGTGCAGGGCTTGCCGATTACCTCCTCGGGGGCGTAACCGAGGCTCTGGCGCGCGCCGTCGTTATAATAGGTAATCACGCCTTCGCGATCGACCGCGATAATCATATCGGGCGAGCTTTCCACCAGGCGTTGCAGATACTTGGTATCGAGAGGTAACATTGTTTCTGGCTACTAAATGAGATTATAGTTTGGAATTATAGTTCGTTGGCGACGCGGCCTCGCGATGGCCCGGCTCAGGATCGGGCGCGGGGCCGGAATTTCGGGATCATCACCTCTTCGCTGACGCGCTCGAAGGTCACTTCCACTGGCATCCCGATCTTGATTTCGTTTGGCTTGATTCCTACCAGGTTCGAGATAAATTTCGGCCCTTCTTCGAGTTTAACCACGATTACCGCGTACGGAACCTCAGTCGCAAAGGCCGGATGATAGACCTGGTGCATGATATTGAAGCTGTAGACCTCGCCGCGTCCGCTGACCGGCACCCATTTCGCGCCCGCAGCCAGGCAGGAGGCGCACATATCATGGGCGGGAAAGCGCAGCGTGCCGCAATGGTCGCAGCGCTCGACCATCAACTGGCCGCGGCGCGCGCCCTCGAAGAATCCCGCCATATCGGGAGTGATCGCGGGAACAGGTTTGCCAATAACAGGTTTTGGAACAGATGCCATGAGAATTATATTTTGATTGCTAAAATGAAATCAGCTTCGCGCGCAGCGCACGGGCGCTGATTACTCAGCTTATGCGTTTGCTCCGAGAACCAGCGTCGAATGAGTAGAGAGAATTCCGCCGTTGCCTGAGATCAGGCCGATATCGTGCCGCGGCACCTGGCGCGCGCCCGCCTCACCGCGCATCTGCACGATTCCCTCCGCGACCGGCGTCATCCCCCACATATAAAATGAACTGAGCTGCCCTCCACCGGTATTTACTGGCAGCGATCCCTTGGGTCCGATACGCCCGCCCTCGACGAACGGGCCGCCCTCGCCTTTTTTGCAGAATCCGTAGTCCTCGAGCGTTACCAGCACGGTAAACGTGTAGCAATCGTAAAGCTCGGCAAAGTTGATATCGCCAAGCTCGATTCCCGCCATTTTGAACGCGGTCTTTTTCGCCAGCGGAGCGCCCGATACGAGCGTATCCATCGGATCGCCGCCCGGATGCCCCTGCCCCATGCCGAGAATATACACCGGCGGATGCTTGAGCGATTTCGCGCGCTCGGCGGAGGTCACGATAACCGCCAGCCCGCCGTTGGAGACCAGGCAGCAGTCATAAAGATGGAACGGCTCGACCACCCATCGCGCGGCATTGTAGTCGGCTATCGTCATCGGAGTGTCATGGAACTGCGCGGCAGGATTGAGATTGGCCCAATCGCGCTCCGAGACCGCGATGGCGCCGAGATGCTCCTGCCTGGTGCCGTACAGATACATGTGGCGCTGGGCGACGAATGCATACGCGGCGTTGACGCCAAACTGCCCATAATGCGCGTTGAGTCCGCGCGCGAAGCCGTAAGCCGCGGCTGATCCGCCGGTGGGTTTGTTTTTATCTGGTGACGGCGGACGCAGCGGAGCGTCGGCGAACACGCACGCGACGACGTTGGCCATCCCGGCCGCGATTGCCTGCGTGGCATGCATGATCATCGCGCCGGCGGTTGCGCCGCCAAGGTTCATGGTCGCGGTCAGGGTCAGGTCGGTCAGCCCCATCGCCTGCTGGAGCGAGAACGAAGCCATCGCGTTCTCCATCCAGGTGACGCCAGGATTAACCAGCAGCCCGTCGAGGTCCGATCGCTTCAGGCCGGCGTCGGCGAGGGCGAGCTCAATCGCCTCGACCGCGAAGCCCATCGCGTTGGGATGGTCAAAATTCTTGCCCATGCGGGTCTGGCCGAGCCCCGCGATGGCGCATTTGGCTCTCAAATCAGTGGACATAAGTGGTCTCCGTATAGTGCGCGAAGGCCTCCGGGCGCAATCCCAGATCATAGCCCAACCGGTCCCGGGGCCAAAACGGACCAAACCAGCCTCGTAGCCTCCAACCCTGCGCTTTCGTATTGTCTCTAGGAATCGGTTGGCAAGGCTCAGTATTGGTTGCCAACAGTCGATTGATGCACTTACAATTGACGGCGGGAGATCTACCAGATGGCCGAACCGGTAAGCTTCGAGGCGCTCGCGAGCAGTCAGCACGTGCTCTCCAGCGCGGAGAATTTTGTGCTCTACGTCCTGCTCGAGGCTGTTGCCCGCGGCGCGGGTGGTGGCGGCGGCAGCAGGCTGCCGCTTAACCTGAGCGTCGTGATCGATCGCTCGGGCTCGATGTACGACGAGCAGCGGCTCGAGTTCGTGGTCGAAGCGGTAAAGTTTCTTGCCGCCAACCTAACCCCGGAGGACAAGGTTTCGATCGTCGTCTTTGCCGACAAGGCGAAAGTTATCGTGACGCCGGAAGAGGCGACCAACCGCGACGCCGTCAATCGCGCGATTGACGATATCGACATGCTCGAAATCGGCGGCGGCACGCAGATGGCGCTCGGGATGCGCGCCGCGATCGACGAGGTCAAGAAGAACCTCGATACCTCGCGCCTCAACCGCGTGCTGGTCCTGACCGACGGCCAGACTTATGAGGAGACCGCCTGTATCGATCTGGTCCAGCAGAACCGCGACAAGATTTCGTTTTCCACGATGGGCGTCGGCGTCGAGTTCAACGAAAAGCTGCTGCAGCGGCTGGCGCAGGACTCCAACGGCAAGTATCACTTCATCGGCAACCCGGGCGACATCCCGACTATCTTCGACGACGAGTTACAAGGACTGCGCGCGGTCAGCCTGCGCAACGTGCGGATCGACGTCACGCTGGCCCAGGGTGTGCAAGTGCGCGAGACCTTTCGCGCCTCGCCGGAGATCTACGCGATGGGCGCGCCGATCATCGGCGAGGATCGCAAAATTTCCTACGAGATCGGCGACCTCGAAGCCGGCGTCCCCGGCTCGGTGCTGCTGACGCTGGTGCTGCCGCCGCGCAAGCCCGGCACCGTCCGGATGCTCCAGAGCGGACTGCATTACACCGTTCCGGGAGGCAGCGAGGGATCGGCGAGTTGCGACCTTACCGTCGAGTACACGCTCGATCGCACGCTCACCAGCAAACGCAACGGCCGGGTCATGAACCTGGTCGATCAGGTATCGATCGCGAAATTGCAGGCCAAGGCGGAAGAAGAGCTCAAGGCCGGCAATATCGATCGCGCGACGCGTCTTCTGGGCAACGCGATCCAGGGCACGCAGCGGATGGGCAACAGTAAGGCGACGCAGGCTCTCGGCAGGCTTGCTCGATCAGGTCAAGAAGACCCAGACCCTGCAGACCAAGGCGGCCAAGACCACGCTCTTGCAGGCGCAGGCGGTGGTGCGCAAAACCCAGATGCTCGATCCCGATGCGTTGAAGGATTTCGGCAAACCTGAATAGTTAAACCGTTTCCACATTCGACAGGGGACAGGCGAAAAATCTACCGCAGCCGAAGGACAGGGGCTTAAGACATGATCAAGTGCAGCGAGTGCAGCTACGAAAACATGGACGGTCTGGATTATTGCGACGGATGCGGCGCCAAGCTGACGGCCTCCGCCGACGCGGCTCCCTCCGCGCCCGAAGCGCCCAAGCCTGAGGCTCCTGCGGCCGACGCCGCTGCGGCGCCTCCGGCGGACGAAGCCAAGCCTTCGGAAGCTCCGACGGGCGAGATCAAGCCGGAAGCCGCTCCTGCCGAAGCACCTGCTGCGGCGGCGCCGTCGGGCGCTCCGGCGTCGTTCAAGGCGACGCTCAAGATCGTTCGCGGTGGACGCAAGGATCAGGAGTTCCCGCTCGAGGACGGCAATAATCTGGTCGGACGATGGGACCCCGACACCGGGTCATTTCCTGAAGTTGACCTCGACGCCGACGATCCCGAAGCCAAGATTTCGCGCAAGCACGCGCTGATTCGTATCGCCGACGGCAAGATCACGGTCGAGGATATCGGAAGCCTAAACGGCACCTACGTGAACCGTGGCGCGCGCCTGGTTCCGGGAACCGCGGTCGAGCTTAAGACGGGTGACGAAGTTATCATCGGAAAGACCTTCCTTAAGTTGACGGTCGATCCGATATCCTGATTCGCCAATATCCAGATTCGCTTCGTTTCGCCGTGGCGCGCCTGCAAGCGGAAACGAAGCCAGACGTGGACGCATCATGAACCCGGGTGAGCCGCTGTTGGAGGGTCATCTCCTGGACGGCCGCTATCGCGTCCGGAAAGTCCTCGGCGTGGGCGGCATGGGCCGGGTCTATCTGTCCAACGACACGCGCCTTGCGAGCCGGCCGGTCGCGGTCAAAGAGATGATTCTCGGCGACGGGATCGCCGAGAAAAAAGCGATCGAGGATTTCACTCGCGAGGCGACGGTCCTCGCGCGCCTGACCCATCCGGGCATCCCGACGCTAATCGATCATTTCGCGGAGAACGGCCGCCATTACCTGGTGATGGAATTCGTCGCGGGCGGCACGCTCGAGGACGCGCTCACCAAGGCCGGCGGCAAAATGTCCGAGGCGCTGACCCTGCGCTACGCGCGCCAGATGCTCGAAGTGCTGGATTTCCTGCACGCGCAGACTCCGCCGATCGTCTACCGCGACATCAAGCCCGGCAACATCATGATCGACAAGGACGGCCGCGCGATGCTGATCGATTTCGGCATCGCGCGCTTTCTGCCCAAAGGCGGCAAAGCCACCATGATCGGCTCGCCCGGCTACGCGCCGCCCGAGCAATACGTCGGCAAGGTCGAGCCGCGCTCGGACCTCTATTCGCTCGCCGCCACGATGCATCATCTGCTGAGCGGGCGCGATCCGGCGCTCGAGCCGCCGTTCAGCTTTCCGCCGTTAAGGAGTGTCGCGCCCCAGGTCTCCGAGCAAACTGCAAAGGCCGTCGATCGGGCGCTGAATCATCAAATCGATCTGCGCTTCGCCTCGGCGCGCGAGATGCTGAATTCGCTGCCGCTGCCGCCCGAAGACCACTCGCAGGCCTTCGCCAACGGCGGCTCCTCGATGGGTTCGATGCGGACGGTGGTGCTGGCGAACCCAATCGCCGAGCCTGCGGGCGCGGCTCCCGCGCAGCCGATTCGTCCCAGCTCGCCGACGCCGGGACGGCTGACCTATCCGCCGCCGACCCCCGCGCCGCGCATCGGATCGGATTCACCTCCGTCTCTTACCAATATGCCGACTGTAGTGCTGACGCGTCCGGCGTCCGGGTCGCCGTCGCAGTCGAAGGCAGCGCCGCCAGCGGGATCGAAGCCACTTAACCACTCGATGCAGAAGGCGATCGACCTCGGCGCGCGGGCCAAGGCGCTGCTCGAGCGCGGGCTTCGCTCGAAGATCGTCTCGACCGTGATGCAGGGCGGAACGAACCCAAATACCGGCGACTCCGCGAACGTCTCGTCGACCGCGAAGACGCGCGAGCTCCGCCCGGGCGCGTCGTCGCCTAGGCAGGCGGCTCCCGCCTCGACCGCCGAGCGCTCGCCCGCGCCTACGGCCTCACGCGCGGGCTCGGTTGCTCCCGCGCGGCCCCGTCCGGTCACGCCGCCGCTCTTTCCCGAAGAGACCAAGGGACGCACTACCGGTGCGCCAGCGCGGTTGGCCGCGCGGGGCGAGAACCTGGAGTTCACGATCAAGTTCGTCCATACGACTATCGGTCGCTCCCAGAATGGGCAGGCGTCCAAGCCTGACATCGATCTCGCGGCGGTCAAGCGCGGCGCTGAGCGCGTCTCGAATCTGCATGCGGAGATCGTGCAGCGCGGCGCGGATTATTTCATCCGCGACCTGGGCAGCTTAAACGGCACCTATATCGCCGGACTTGGACGGCTCGGCCGCGACCAACTCTACAAATTGAAGGATCGCGACCAGGTGGTTCTGGGCGGTGCTATTTTGCAGTTCCGAAGAGGTTAGCCGCGCATGATCAAGTGTCCCGAATGTGGTGAGCAGGCGCCCGACGGCGCGAAATTCTGCGACCGATGCGGCCGCGGCCTCGATCCGGCCGCCGTTGCTCCCGCACCCGTCGCCACGCGGCCACCACCGCTGGCCGCCGGCACCATCCTCAAGGGCAACTTCGAGATCGTAGAGCCGATCGCGGGAACCTCGATCGAGAATCGCTATCGCGCGCGCGCGATCGGCGGCGAGGCTCCCAGCCCAGTCATCCTGCGCGAGCGCTTCGGTCCCACGCCTGAAATCCAAACTGATAACGCCGCCGATTCGCAAAACGAACCCACGGCCGCTCCCGACGCAGATACTGCTCCGCTCCCGCCGCCGGAAGATCCAAACGGTCCACGCGCAAAGACCGCCGAGCTGAAACCTGTGCTCGCCGCGGCTGCGCCAGCCGAAGCCGTCCAGGCGGAGGCGGCGCTGAAGGTCCCAGAACCCGCGCCTGCTGCCGCCGTCGAAAGCGAGAACAACGGTGCGCCCGGCCGCCGATAGCGTCGTGAGTGCGGACTCGCAGGCCAACGGAACCGCGCCTGCATCGGAGGCTCCACAGGCCGAAGCTGCAGCAGCGCCATCCGAGGCTGCCGAGAAACCTGATCTCCAGGAGCATCTCGAGGAGCTCGCACAAGACGACCTGGGCGAAGTGTTCGGGCGCGTGATGGCGCTGTCGATGACGCTGTCGCATCCGGCGTTCCAGCGCGCCGACGCGGGCTTTGCCGAAAACGGACGCGTCTATCTGGTCTATGCGGACGAAGCTCTGCGGCCGATGCCCGCGCCGCCGATGAGCGAGCCGGAGGCGATTTCGGCCGCGATCCAGGTCTGCCAGGCGATCGCGTTCGTGCATCGCCGCGGCCTGCGTTTGAACGATATATGCCCGCAATCGGTCGCACTGTCGGGGGCGGGGCGGATCAAGCTCACCGGGCTTGACTACGTGAGCAACGACAACGAGCTGGCGGCCGACCTGATTTTCAACGACGGCTACACCGCGCCCGAGATTTATCGCAGCAAGAAAACCGACAAGCGCGCCGACATCTTCTCGGCCGGCGCGCTGCTCTACACCTGGCTTACCGGCGAGCGGATCGAGAGCGAGAGCTGGCGCGAGGAAGCCGGTCCCGTGCGCTTTTATCCGCCGCACGTCGTCACGCCCGAACTCGAACAGGCGATATTGCGCGCGATCCAGTTCGAGCCGTCCGCGCGATGGGCGACGATCGACGAGTTCAAGGCCGAGCTGACCCGGCTGCTCGCGCAGTTCCACATTCGCATCGCTGCCCTGACCGACGTTGGCATGGTGCGCGACCATAACGAAGACGCATTCATGCTGGTCGATTATGTGCGTGACTCGCTGGTCGAGCCGGACCAGAATCATCTATGCGTCGTGTGCGACGGGATGGGCGGTGCGGAAGCGGGCGAAGTCGCAGCCGCAATTGCGGTTAAAACGATCCGCGATTATGTTGAAACCCGGCTGGCCGGTGCCGAAGCGATCGATCCGGGCAAGCTCATGAGCGGCGCGCTCGAAGAGGCAAATTCAAAAATTCTGGAGTACGTCGGGTCCCATCCGGAGTCGCGCGGGATGGGTTCGACCGGCGTTACCGCTCTGCTCACACAGAGCGGCGCGGCGGTGGCATGGGTGGGTGACAGCCGCGGCTACCTGCTCGAAAACGGCGCGCTCAGGCAGGTGACCAAGGATCATTCGCTGGTGCAGCGGCTGGTCGATATCGGGCAAATCACGCCTGCCGAGGCGCGCACGCATGAGCACAAGAACGTGATTACGCGCTCGCTCGGCGCGCGCCAAAGTGGTCCTGCCGGAGCGGAAGCGGTTGCGATCCGGCTGAAGCGCGGCGACCAGTTGCTGCTGTGCAGCGACGGGCTGACGACCCACGTCGAGGACAAGGATGTAGCCGCGATTCTGCGGCGTCATCGCGATCCCTACGACGCGGCGCGTGAGCTTATCGCCGCGGCTAACGCGGGAGGCGGTACCGATAACATCACGGTGATTGTGATTCACGCGAGCTGACCTAAAACGGCATAACCGATGGCGGAAAATCCAAACCCAACTGGACCGGTACCCGGACCGCTCGCGCCGGGGACCCTGCTCCAGAACCGCTACCTGATCGATCGCCTGCTGGGCGGCGGCGGGCAGGGGATGGTTTACCTTGCGCGCGATCAGCGGCTGGCCAATCGCACCTGCGCGCTCAAGGAGATGGTCGATCACTTTATCGATCACGCCAAGCGAATCGAAGCCAACGATTATTTCGCGCGCGAGGCCGACACCCTGGCGCAACTGAAGCATCCGGCGATCCCCGCGATAACCGATCGCTTCGACGACCAGAACCGGCACTACCTGGTGATGGAGTACGTCGAGGGGCGGAACCTCGAAGAAGAACTCGCCGCACGCGGCGAACCTCTTCCTGAGGGCCTGGTTATCGATATCGCGCGCCAGCTCTGCGACGTACTGAGCTACCTGCACGGGCACGAGCCGCCGATCATTTACCGCGACATGAAGCCGTCGAACGTGATGCTGACGCCCAAGGGGCGCGCGGTGCTGATCGATTTCGGAATCGCGCGGCTGTTCAAGGCTTCGAGCAAGGGCACGATGATCGGCACTCTCGGCTTCGCACCGCCCGAGCAGTACCAGGGCAACGTCGATCCGCGCAGCGACCTCTACTCGCTCGGCGCGACGCTGCACTACGTTCTTTCCGGACGCGACCCCGAGAAATTTCCGCCTTTCAGCTTTCCGCCAATCCGCGAGCTGCGTCCCGCGCTCTCGCCGAATCTGGCCGGCGCGATCGACGCCGCGCTCGCCTACGACGTGTCGCGGCGTCCCGCGAGCGTCGCCGACTTCCGCGACATGATGCTCTATGGCCGCGGACTCGAGGACGCGGGCGCGCGCGGCGTCAACGCGCGTGCGGGCACCGACGATCTGTCGCTGGCCGCAATTCCCGACGAACTGCCGCAAGAGGTCTATCGGCCGCGCAAGCCAAAAAGCGCAGCTCGCCGCGCCGTCGCGCTGCTGGTGTTTTGCGTCCTGCTGGGAGGCATGGCATTCGGCGCGACCTATGTTTACTCCGATCCGCAGCTCCAGGCCGAGCTCGGGGTCAAAGGATTTATCGACGGGCTGCCGTGGAAGCATGAGGAGTTACTGGCCAAGGCGCAGCAGCATCCGCTTGATTTCCAGCAGATGACGCTTGCGCTCTCGACGCGCGAGGGCACTCCGCTCGGGCCGCCGCAGGCCTCCTTCACCGATACCGATCTGACCAACGCGCGCTATCTGAAATGGTCGGCGACATTTACCAACGCGCTTGCGGGACTGGCGGGCCGCTCCGACAAGGTCGAGGCGCGCTTCTACGATCCCAACGGACTGCAGATCGCTTCGAGCAATCAGGAAGTGTACCTGGGTCCCTCGCAATCGACTGCGGATTTCTCGGGCGTCGCGTTGATGCCCACGATGACTGATAAGCCGCCCGGCAATTACAAGGTCGCGCTCTACATGGACGATCAGATGCTGGGCGAGAACCAGTTCTCAGTGACGCAGGACCTGTCGGCACGCAAGGCCGCCGCCGATGCCGACGCGGCCGCGGCAGCCGCCGCGAAGGCCGACGAAGCCAAACGCGCCGAGGAGGCGCGGCGGCTTGCGATGATCGAAGAGGCGCGCCGCAAACCGCTGCAACTTCGCGATATCCAGTTTCTCAATACCACCAAAACCGGCACCGCGATTTCCGGCGCGACCACCAGCTTCGACGTCTCCAAGGTTCTGTTCGTAGGATGGCAGGTCTCGTTCGACAATCGCCTGTTCGGTCTCGAATCGAGCCAGTACCGCGTTGACGCGGCATATATCGCCCCCGACGGGCGCACGCTCGGAAGCGTCAACGATTGGCAGAACATATCGCCGAGCCAGCGTATCGCGACCTTCAGCGGACGGGTCGGCAACTCCCGCGGCGGCGCTTTTCTGCCGGGAACCTACACCGTCAACTTCTATTTGAACGGGCAATACTTCGGGCAGAAGAAGTTCCGCGTGGTCGCATCCGCCGGAGGACCGTATGCATCCTCGCCCAGCAGCGGAGGGTATAGCGGCAGTGGCGGCGGCTATAGCGGCGGTAGCGGCTATGGCGGCGGATACGGTTCATCGGGAACGGCCACGGCGAGCCTGGTCGGTCCGACGCTCGCGACCGGTACGATCAGCGGCCTTCCGGGCGGAGGGCATCCGGGGATGGAACTCCGCCTGCGCCCGCAGCCCAACGGCTTTCTGCACGGCGAGGTGGTGATTCACAAGCCGGGCTTCGAGTTGGCGCCGCTCGAGGGTTTTATCCGCGGCAACCACATCCAGTTCCAGGTGCCATACGGCAGCGACACTTATTATTTCGAAGGCGAGCGCGGCGGCGACACGCTGAGCGGCACCTACAACTCGACGCCGTCAGGCGGCTCCGGCACCTGGACCGCGCAAGCCAACTGACCGCGGATCATCGCGATGGTTACCGCTGAGGAAGCTCGCGGGTTGCGCAAAATCGGGAGACGCCAGCGTGCGGGCCGATGGTTCAGCGGGATCGGTGGTTTGGCGTTCGCCCTCATGTATTTCCCTTGGTTCGACCAAAACTCGACTAACAGAATTCGGTTATTCGAAGCGCTGGCCGTCTTAATTCTGATACTGGGAATCTCGGTCATTACAGTATCCGGGATCTACCTGTGGCTTGGCGGGGCACGCTGCCCACGGTGTCGAAAGCCATTCTTCGCGGAGTCCCATACAAACCCGAGCCGAATCAAATCCCGTTCGTCCTCTTTTGTCCCGCGCGAATTGGTGAGCCAGTTCTGCCGAAACTGCGGGCTGGCCATTGCCGAAGCGGATTACATAGTCGAGCCGAACACGAGATGAGCGCGCCGCTCACGCGTGCGCAGCGCGAGGGACTGGCGAGTATACGCAGGCTGCAACGCCAATGGCTCGCGATGCTGGTGGCGGGACTTGCGCTGTTCCTGCTTTCGATCGTGCTGGTCGCCCTGGATTTCATGCATCTCAGTCGGCCGACAGTGACCGAATTGCATCTCGCGTCGTGGGAGATGTTCCTGTTTCTGGCCGCGCTGATCGTGGTCGCGGCGAGCACCTATGTCGCTCTGGCGATCCGCGTGCGGCGATGCCCGCGTTGCGGCGAACATTTCTTCATCCGATCGAGGCGCAAGCGCACCGCCGTGCGCGCAGAGCAGTTTCCCGCGGGTCCGCTGCGCCAGCAATGCCGCAACTGCGGCCTCAGCCTCGGCGAAGTAGCGGTAGATTCCGCGCTGCAGAATCCCTAGAGCATCCGCTTTGTATGGTTGTCATTCCCGCGCGTGGCGGCCGCGCGAGGAATCCCGATTCCGGATCGAGCACAGTCGCATATCGTGGCAACACGCAAGATCCGGGATTCCTCGCGCGCGGCAGCCACGCGCGCGGGAATGACACCCAAACTTCGGGGATATGTTACATTGACACATTTTTACCAGGGGAGCATTGTGGGTATTAGTGAGACAAATCACATGGCGAAATCGCCAACTATTCTTGACGAAGGCTTCCGGCGGATCGGTGACGTTGCACTGGACGAACGGAAGCGGGTTTCGTTGACCAAGGCTTTGAGGTCTTTGAAGAAGACCTTCGGGAGCCAATTGGATGCGGCCCTGCGGTTCGGCGTCTATGTGAATGAGGCCGGGCAGGTCTTGCTGTCACCGGAGGTCTCCGTCCCTATGCATGAGCTCTGGCTGTACCGGAACCCGGAAGCATTGAAGACGGTCCTCAAGGGTCTCGAAGAAGCGCGCGCAGGCAAGGTCAAAGAGTTGGGTTCGTTCGAGAAATATGCGGACGACGATATCGAATAGAGGCGCGCCGGGGTGTGCAGGTTCAGGTTGCTGTTCACGTCGCAGGCGAGTGCGGCGCTTGCTGCCTTAACCAAGGATGGAAGCGCGGCCAAGCGCCTTCGTGCTGTTCGAAAAACTTTGGGCCTTCTGGAGACGAACCCACGCCATCCGGGCTTGCAGACGCATGAATACTCGAAGCTCGTGGGACCGCACGGCCAGAAAGTCTTCGAGGCCTACGCCGAGAACAAGACGCCTGCTGCATTTCGAGTGTTCTGGTACTACGGTCCCGAAGCCGGACAGATAACAATCGTCACGATCACGCCGCATCCGTAAACGCTTCCGAGTCCGTCCCCGCTTGAACGCCGGGGCGCGGCGCGCAATGCTGTGCCACCAATCCGTCGATCCAATGGCAAATACTCTTTCCCGCGAGAAACTGCTCTTCTACGCCGCCGCGGGCGGTTTGGGCGGCTTTGCCGCTTGGGGAGCCGCCGAGCCGTTTTTGGGCATCCGCTCGGTCTTCGGCCGCGATATCCTGCTCGGCGCACTGATCGGTTTTTTCATCGCCGCGTTCCTCGCCTCGATCGAGGCGCTGAGCGTCGGCCAATGGCGGCAGGCGCTGCGCGGAATCTGGGCCGGCGGGATCATCGGACTGATCGGCGGCGCGATTGGGCTGGTCATCGCCGAGGTCGCATTCGACATCCTGGGCGGGATTGTCGGACGGACGCTCGGATGGGCGGTCCTTGGAGTCTTCGTCGGGCTGGGCGTCGGATGGGCTTCGCGCAGCAACGCGCGGCGGCGCAACGGCGCTCTCGGCGGAATCGTCGGCGGAGCGCTCGGCGGATTCTTTTACCAAAGCCTGACTTCAACCTTTCCGCAGGCTTTCGGCCGCGCGATTGCGATTATCGTGCTGGGCGCGCTGATCGGTTTTTTTATCGGACTGGTCGGCGAATTGCTCAAGCGCGGATGGCTGATGGTCGTGCGCAGCCAGAGCCGCAACGCGCGCGAGGGACGCGAGTATCCGCTGGTCAAAGGCGTCACGATTATCGGCCGCGCCGAGGAGTGCGATATCGGACTGTTCGGCGACAAGTCCGTGCTGGGGCATCATGCGATCATCCGGCAGGAAGGCCGCGCCTACTTCATCAGCCCGACCGGAGGCGGCCAGGTGCTGCTTAATCGCCAGCCGATATCGGGCCGCCAGCCGCTGCGCAGCGGTGACCGGGTCGAGGTCGGCGGCACGCTGTTTCTGTTCCGCGAACGCGCGCAAGTCGCGCAACGTTGACGGTGTAATCGGTGCGACGGGCTCAACCGATCGCCTTCGCGGCAACCCTCTGGGTAGCGGCTGCATTTGCAGCCGCCGTGCTGGCGCTGCCGGGATGCTCTGCGGTCGGGCTTGAATCGCAAGCGCCGCCGGTCGCATCCACGTCAGTCGAGAAACTGGAATATTACCAGTACCAGGTCAAAGGCTATCAAAACAGTTTCCCGCATCGCTCGATCATGGTCCTGATGCCGACCGACGACCGCGATTTCTCGCAGTCGGGCACGCCCGATCATGCGCCGCTCGACGGCAACCCTGCGGTCGGAATTTCACTCGGCCAGAGCGGACAGGTCGTGCAGCGGCTGTACAGCAGCCCCCTGCCGGCAATCGTCCAGAAGGCGATTGGGGTTTCGGCGGAAGAGGCCGGGATGACCTCGATGCTGAGCCCGGACTCGACCTACACTCCCGGCAAGCCCGCGACGACCGATTATGTGCTCGTCAGCACGATCACGCGCGGATGGGTAATCAAGCGGCGGGGACCAGACGGCGAGTATGGTCCGGTGTGGGCGACCTCGGCGGATTTCGCGCTCGCGATCACGATCTACAAGGCGCCGTTCAGCGTGCCGTTCTGGCAGGGCACGTCCTCGTCACTGTACAACGACCCCCCGATCGGCAGCTTCGGCCTAGGACCCGAAGACGAGGCCGGAGTTTATGACGACCCCGGCGAAGTGCTGTCGGTCGCGTTGACCCGCGCGGTCGCCGGGATTTTCCAGCATGAGGATCTCCGCACGCTGGTCTCGCAGGATGAGATTCATCCACGCTGAATCGTTCCAGCCTGCCTACACAAGAAAAATCCCTTATACGACGCGGGTTTTTTGCTAACGTTGAGGTTACTTGCTTCGTGGCCGTGATGGTTTAGCCTGAAGCCAGGTACTAAACGGAGCCTAATTCAGGAGAACATTTCGCGATGGCTGCTTCCACCCACGAGACCGTCGCTATCAATCATCTCGCCTCGAAGCCTGTCAATCCGCCGTGCGCAATTGTGATTTTCGGAGGCGCTGGCGCGCTATCGCATCGCAAGCTATTGCCTGCGCTCTACAATCTGGCGCTCGACGGCGATTTGCCGGAGCATTGCCCGATCGTGGCGTTCTCGATGGAAGATCTTAACGACGAGAGCTACCGCGAGCTCGCGCGGGATGCGATCGAAAAATATTCGCGCCGTCCGCTCAAGACGGCGGCATGGGGAAAATTCGGCCCGCGAATTCATTACGTGCGCGGGCGCTTCACCGAGCGCGCCGACTATGACGGATTGCGCAAGCGCCTCGAGGAGATCGATCACGCCTACGCGACCCAGGGCAATCACATTTATTATTTCGCGATTCCGCCGTCGTTTATCGAAAGCTGCGCCGCGATGCTGCATGAAGCCGGGATGATCCGGCCTCCCGACGGCGAGCATCATTTCACCCGCGTCGTAGTCGAGAAGCCGATTGGCTACGACCTGGCCAGCGCGATCGCGATCAACGATCGAATCGCGCTCAACTTCGACGAGAGCCAAATCTTCCGTATCGACCATTACCTGGGCAAGGAGACGGTCGAAAATCTGATGGTGCTGCGGTTCGCCAACGCGATCTTCGAGCCGCTGTGGACCTCGCGCTCGGTTGATCATGTCCAACTGACCGTGGCCGAGGACGAAGGCGTTGGCACGCGAGCGCCCTACTACGAGCAGGCCGGCGCGCTGCGCGACATGGTGCAGAGCCATATTCTGGGCGTGCTGAGCATTATCGCGATGGAGCCGCCGCGCAATAACCGGTCAAGGGCAGTGCGCGATTCGAAGCTCGACGTGCTGCGCTCGATTCGCCGTTTCAGCGATGAAGATATAGAAAAATTCGCGGTCCGCGGCCAATATAGCGCCGGTCTGGTTGGTGGCGTAGCGGTTCCCGCCTATCGGCAGGAAGAGAACGTCGCACCCGACTCGCGGACCGAGACTTTTGTGGCGATGCGATGCTGGATCGACAACTGGCGTTGGGCAGGCGTTCCGTTCTATATACGCACCGGAAAGCGGATGCCCAAACGCGCCAGCGAGATTGCGATCTACTTCAAAGCCGTGCCCCGAATCCTGTACAACTCCAATCCGCGCGCGCAACTGGCGCCCAATATGTTGACCATCCGGATTCAGCCTGACGAAGGCCTGTCGGTTCATATCATCTCGAAGGTGCCGGGCGCGCAGGTGCGCCTGCAGCAGGTGGCGGTCGATTTCCACTACACCACCACCACGCCCGAAGCCTACGAGACTCTCCTGCGCGACGTTATTCACGGCGACCAGACCCTGTTCATGCGCCGCGACGCGGTCGAAGCGTCATGGCGCCTGGTCGATCCGATTATCGCGGCTTGGGCCGAATCGCCCGCCGATCCTCCTTTGTACGCGGCGGGCTCGTGGGGACCGATAGAGGCCGCCCTGATGATGGCGGCCGACGGACGCGCCTGGCGCGCGCTCTAGCGAGCGCACCGGGTGCCAGTTGGGGAGACTGAACCGTATGGGCATCCGGGGAATTACGCTGTCACATCGCGTCGCGACGCATCACTGTCCGAAGCTGCCAAACTCGGACCTCGCGCCGATTCTCGAGCAGATCGAGTTTATCGGCAAACGGATCGCACGCGAGCTCGCGCACTCGTCGATCGGCGGCGAGCTCGGCTACACCGGCAAGACCAACGTGCAGGGTGAGCAGACCAAGAAGCTCGACGAGTGGACCAACGAGGTCTTCGTCGAGGCATTCGCGCATCGCCGTCCGGTCTGCTCCCTCGCGTCCGAGGAGATGGACGAGGCGCTCCACGATAGCGAGCCCTGCGGAGAGCCGAGCTACGCGCTGCTTTACGATCCGCTCGACGGCTCGTCCAACACCGACGTGAACGGATCGCTCGGGACGATCTTTTCGATCCGCCAGCGCGCTCGCGGCCACACGAACAAGATCACCGATCTCCTGCGTCCGGGAAGCGAGCAGGTCGGCGCGGGCTATATCCTCTATGGACCGGGCACGCAGCTGGTTTTTACCGCGGGAGCGGGCGTCGATATTTTCACGCTCGATCACCGCAGCGGCGAATTCGTCCTGTTTCGTGAAGGCGTGAAAATGCCGCCGCGCGGCGGCGCATACTCGGTCAACCAGGGCAACCTCGGCAAGTTTCATCCGGGCGCGCGCAAGTTCGTCGAGCATCTGACCAGCCGCAAGGATAAATCGACCTCGTACTCGCTGCGTTACACGGGCGCCTTCGCCGCGGATTTCCATCGATGCCTGCTCGAAGGCGGGCTCTATCTTTATCCGGGCGAGGTCACCTCCGGCGGAAACACCAAGGGCAAGTTGCGCCTGATGTACGAGCTCGCGCCGATGGCGATGATCGCGGAGCAGGCGGGCGGTAAAGCCTCGAACGGGAGCGCGCGAATTCTCGACGTGATGCCGACGGCGCTCCACGAGCGCCAGCCGATCTATATCGGCAGCGCCGCGGAAGTTGACCTCGCGGAAGAGATGCAAGTCGAGGGCTGAAGACGACCCGGCCGCGCAGAAGTTTTTATGGCCAAGATTTTACTGGCCGGCGATATCGGCGGGACCAAGGCGTTGCTCGCGCTCTATCGGTCGGAAGAAGCATCGCCGCTGACGCTGGTCCGCAAGACTCGCTATACGAGTCATCACTATCCGGGGCTGGAGCAGGTCTGCGCCGAGTTCTTGAGCGAGGGGACGCGCGTCGATGCGG
Source organism: uncultured delta proteobacterium (assembly GCA_963801665.1). Classification (GTDB taxonomy): domain Bacteria; phylum Desulfobacterota; class Binatia; order Binatales; family Binataceae; genus JBARDN01. The sequence goes on from CAWDFL010000001.1 coordinate 1,187,835, forward strand.
CGGGCTTCGGCGTGCCGGGCGCCGTAATCGCAGGCGCGGCTGACCCGAGCAATCTCCCCTGGAAGCTCGACGAGAAAAAAATCTCGGCCGCGCTCGGCGGCACTCGCGTGCGGCTCCTCAACGATCTTGCGGCGACCGCGATGGGCGTGGTGAACCTCGCGCCCGAGGACTGCGAAATTATCCGTCCCGACGGCATGAATGGCGCGGCGGGCAACGTCGCGGTGATCGCGGCAGGCACTGGGCTTGGCGAATCTTCGCTCACCTGGCAGGACGGGCGCTACTATCCGGTGGTCTCCGAAGGGGGGCATTCGAGTTTCGCGCCCGACGGCGACGATCAGATCGAATTGCTGCGATTTCTCGCGCGCGAGTTCGGCCACGTGAGCTGGGAGCGGGTGCTCTCGGGCCCGGGACTCGTCAATGTGTACCGATTCGTGCGCGCGCGCAGCGGCGCCGCGGAGCCTGAGTGGCTAACCGCGGCACTCGGCGGCGGCGATCCCGCGGCCTCGATCAGTTCGGCTGCCATCGACGGGCGCGATAAAATCTGCGTTGACGCGCTCGCGATGTTTTGCGCAATCTACGGATCGGAAGCCGCGAATCTGGCGCTCAAGGTGCTGGCGATCGGCGGGGTCTACCTGTGTGGCGGAATCGCACCGAAAATTTTGCCGGCGCTCAAGCGCGGCGAGTTCGCGCGCGGTTTCGTCGGCAAGGGGCGGCTCGCACCGATGCTGGAAAAAATCGCGGTGCGCGTCGTTATGAATCCTGACGTTGCACTTCTGGGCGCGGCGCATTCCGCGCTCGCGATGCTGTGATAATCGTGCAAATAATCGAGACCCCGGATGCGGGTCGGAGGAATCTGCAATGACCAAACGAGTGCGCGAAATTCTCTCCTGGTACGATTCGGAAAACGCGGGCGTGCGCAGCAACCTGGCCCGGATGCTCAACCAGGGCAAGCTCGGCGGCACCGGCAAGTTCGTGATCCTGCCGGTCGATCAGGGCTTCGAGCATGGTCCGGCGCGCAGCTTCGCGCCCAATCCTCCCGCCTACGACCCGCGCTACCATTTCGAGCTCGCGCTTGAGGCCGGATGCAATGCCTACGCGGCGCCGCTCGGATTTATCGAGGCGGCGGTGACCGACTTCGCCGGCGAGATTCCGCTGATCCTGAAGCTCAACAATCACGACCTGCTCTACGACGAGAAGGATCCCGCGCCTTCGGTGACGGGCAGCGTCAGGGACGCGCTCCAGCTCGGATGCGCCGCGGTCGGATTCACGATCTATCCGGGCTCGTCGCAATCCAAAGCGATGTACCAGGAACTTCGCCGGATTGCGGAGGACGCGAAGGAGCACGGCCTCGCCGTGGTGGTGTGGGCCTATCCGCGCGGCTCGAGCATCAGCAAGGCGGGAGAGACTGCGATCGACGTGGTCGCCTACGCGGCGCAAATCGCCGCGCAGCTCGGCGCGAACATAATCAAGGTCAAACCGCCTACGGAAACTATCGAGCAGCCGGAAGCGAAGAAGGCATACGACGCCGCCAAGGTTCCGCTCGGCACGCTCGCCGATAGGATTCGCCACGTCGTGCAGGCCGCGTTCGACGGCCGGCGAATCGTGATCTTCTCGGGCGGCGCCAAGGAATCGGATGAGCAGCTTCTTACTAGCCGTGCGCGGAATCCACGCAGGCGGCGGCTTCGGCTCGATCATCGGCCGCAACTCATTCCAGCGCCCCAAGGCGGATGCGCTGAAGCTGCTCAATCAGGTGATCGACATCTACAAGAGCTGACGCCGACCGCGTTTCTCTCAGTCGATGCGCGCAGCACCTCGCCCGCTGTTTGATCCCTCGCCCTGAAAGAGGCGGTCGATAAATGCCAAATTCTTGTCCGTCATCCTGAACGAAGGCTGCCAGAGTGAAGGATCTCCGCGAAGCGATTAGTGCGCAAAGCCCGGATTGGTTGCACTAATCGCTTCGCAGAGATCCTTCGCCTACGGCTCAGGATGACACCAGCGGCGGGTTTGCGAGAAAATCGACACCCTCCTGAAGGGAGAGGTTTGGTGAGGGACCTTATTCAGCGCCGCGCGATTAAAAGAAGATGCAGTGTAAGGCCGCCCTCTCCTCCGGGAGAGGGTATCCTGCAGGCTCCGCGGCTAGTTATTGTCGTGCAAAGACGAATTGATTCTGCTTCGTAGCGGGATTCTATTAAACGCAACGTAGTCACTCCGCTACAAACTGGCTATTGGTGGAACTAGTCAATCTGACAATCGCTATCGGATGTCCACTGCGCGCGACGATCACTAATCTCTTCTGGCAACATGAGCACCTGAACGTTCCTTGCCGGATCCTTCCGTGACGGCCTCTCAGGCGACGTTTCACCGCCCCGGAGTCGAAATCTCAACGCGGAGTGTTGAAATAATGTCTTCGCGCCGGCGTAACGCGCCGAATAGTCAACTGTGGCTTCTCAATGGCCTCTCTTTTCTAACATAACATACTCTGTGCTTTGATGAGCATCTGATATTCAGTCGGCCCACCTACTTAGTATCCGAATGTCAACATTTTTCCTTGCGAACTAAGGAATTGCGCAGGTATTGTGATCTTTATTGCGAATATCCGAAGCTCGGCGATGACTGATTCAAAGGGGGATCACGATGTCACCAAGGCAACAGCAGACGACTCTGCGCAAATACAACTTCGACAACCGGTGGTTCCTGACATTACTAATGTCGTTTACATTTCTGACGGCCGCATGCCACGGTGGCGGCGGCGGCAGTCCGAATCCGATAATCCATCACACGGCGACGCCAACCGTCACACCGACTTCCACTCTGTCGCCAACTCCAACTTCGACGCCGACATCGACGGCATCCCTGACTCCCACAGCCACAGCTACTCTGACTCCGACACCGACGACTTCGCCCAGTCTGACACCAACGCCAACAGCAACGCCGACTCCCACACCTACTCCGACCCCGGCCCCAACTCCGATCGTCGTCTCGGTTTTTCCGCCCCTCTCGGGCTGTGGAGGCCAGGGCGTGGCGACCAATCAAAAGATCGTTGTGAGCTTCAACGAGCCGATGGATCCAACGACGCTCACGACCACGACCTTTACCGTGACCCCACAGGGACTGCCTTCGATTGGGGGAACAGTGAGCTACGACCCTTCCAACGATACCGCGATCTTTACGCCCACCAGCCCTCTCGCGGTGAGTACTACTTTTACCGGCGAGATTACCACCGGAGCCGAGAGTGAAGCTGAGGTTCCACTGGCTAGTGACTTCATATGGACCTTCAAGACCGGCGCCGGCGCCGACGCCGTCGCTCCAATAGTTCTGTCGACTAACCCGGCCAACCTTGGCGTGGACGTTCCCAACCAATCAGAGCATCACCGCGGTGTTCAGCGAAGCGATGGATTCGGCAACCATTACTGGAGCCACATTTACGCTGATCGATCCGAGCTCCAATCCGGTTGCAGGAACGGTGACCTATTCGGCGGTAGGCGCAACCGCGACGTTTACTCCGACGAATCCCCTGTCAGCGGCGGGGCTTTATACGGCGACGATTAGCACGGGCGCCACGGACCTCACCGGGAACGCGCTGGCAACGATTTATGCGTGGACCTTTACAACCGGAACGGGGCCGGATACCACCGCTCCCACGATAACGTTGACCACGCCTGCCGGTGGCGCCACCGGCGTGGCTCCGAACGCGGCGATCAACGCAACCTTCAGCAAGGCGATGAATCCTTCGACACTTAACGCGGCGACTTTCACGCTGACGGGGCCCGGCTCAACTTCTGTCGCCGGTAAAGTTACCTATGACGCGGCTGATTCGATCGTCACCTTTACTCCCGCGAGCACGCTCGCGACCGGCACGTTGTACGACGCCACCATAACGACCGGAGCGACGGATCTGGAAGGCAATGCTCTGGCCAGCGACAATCCGTGGAGTTTCACCACCGGTTCCACCCCGAGTCTCTCGCCGATCGACCTCGGCGCCGCCTCCGGATATGGGGCCCTGGCGCAAGCAACGATTACTAATGCGGGCGATACCGTGATCAACGGGGATATCGGGCTGGATCCCGGAGCATCGATAACCGGATTCCCGCCAGGAATAGTGAACGGGACAATTCAACTCGACAACGCGCCCGCGATCGCGGCTCTGGCCTCGCTGACAACTGCGTACAACACAGCAGCCGGGCTTCCCGGTGCGACTGTGGTGGGCGAAAATCTGGCTACGCAGGTCCTGCCTCCAGGACTTTACACCTCCGCGGCAACCTCATTCGAGATAACCGGAGGAAATCTCACTCTCGACGGAGGCGGAGATACCAACGCGACCTGGATATTCCAGATGCCCGCGTCCACGCTGACTCTGACCACTCCTCTTTGCAGCGTTATACTGACTAATGGCGCACAGTTTTCGAATGTGTATTGGATTGTAGGCAGTTCAGCGACGGCCGGGGTTGACTGCGTACTGGAGGGAAACGTGCTCGCCGACACTTCTATCACGATGAATGTTGACTCAACGCTGCAAGGCCGCGCATTAGGAGGCGCAATTGCTCCAAGCGGCGCGGTGTCACTGAATGACACCAATCTTTCCGCAGTCGGCGGTTGTAACCAGTAGACGGCAGCTGTGAGAAGGAAGAACAGACAAATCGAGTCTTAGCCTCGACGTAATGGTGGTCCAGAAACGGCCGCGAAGCCTTGACGAGGTTCGCGGCCGTTTCATTTTTCAGTACCGGACCAGAATCAACTCTCAAAAATAGCGTCAATCTATTAGTTATCTACCCGGATCGACGCAACCTATCTACTATATCCAGATTAGCTTTTCTCGTTGAGCAGGCCAGTTTTCGTCGATCAAAATTTTTTATGGCCAGCATAGTCACTTGGTGGTAACCTTTTTAGGCGCAAACGGAAGTACCCGTGCGGCGTCATCATGATTTGACCGCGTTACTTGGATGGCGACGCGCGGCTTAAACGAGGTTTCCAGGAGGAAACGGGGAAGAAGTATGCGAAACAAATCGGTTACGTACCTGGTATGGGTGGCGATCCTGTCGATGCTAGCAGGATGCTCCTCGATGACGCCGCAGCAACAACATTACACCGAGGCAGGAGCAGCCGGGGGCGCGCTGATCGGCGGAGGACTCGGATGCGGAATCGCCGCAGCCAACAATGTCCATTCGGCCGAGGGCTATGAGATCGGATGCCCGACGGGCGTAGGCATGGGAGCCTTGATCGGCGGGACGATCGGATACCTGATGGCACCAAAGCAGGTAGCGGCAGCCACGCCGCCTCCCCCACCACCACCTCCGCCGCCGCCTCCTCCGCCGCCGCCACCTCCAGTCAGGCAGAAGCTGATCTTGCGCGGAATACACTTCGACTTTAACAAGTCGAACATTCGTCCTGCCGACGCCGCCGTCCTGGACGAAGCCGTGACCACGCTGAAGGCAAACCCGAACACCAGGATCGACGTAAACGGCTATACCGACGCGATCGGCTCCGAAGAGTACAACCTGAAGCTGTCGCAGCGTCGCGCCGACTCAGTTGCCAATTACCTTGAACAGCAAGGTATTCCGGCAAGCCAGCTTAGTCCGCAAGGCTTTGGTAAAACGAACTTCGTCGCGAGCAACTCGACCGACGAAGGGCGCGCCCAGAATCGCCGCGTCGAGCTGGTGCCCGAAGGACAATAACTCCGCGAGCACTTTTGATCTGAGAACGGCCGTAGACCCGAACGGGCCTGCGGCCGTTCCTTTTAGTTAGGTGCTGATCTGCTCTTATCTGCTCGCGGCGCGCTTTATACCCGATTCCTTCAACTCCTCCCGCACGGCGCGGCGCACTGCCTCCTCGATTCCTCCGCGCCGGATGTGCTCGCGCAACGCCTCGTTGATCAGGCTCTGGTAGTTGCCGCCACCCATTTCGTGAACCCGCTTACGGAAGTGATCGAGCACCTCATTGTCCAGCCGGATTCGTAATCCTGGTCTTGCCGGGCTCAAAAGGTACTACCGGTCCGCGTCGGCCCTTGCTGAAATCATATTCGCGCTTCATAAAACCTGCCTGTCATACTCCGCGCGCTCGCGCCGGGTGGCTCGCCGCGCCGAGATGATTCTGATGCGCTCGCCTCGCACCGTGTAAATCACGACCAACGGCCTGCCGAGCGCATCCACCCCGATGGTGGCGTAACGTTCCTCATCTGAATTCTCCTGAACTATCGTCACAGCCCTTGCATCCCCGAAGACTGTGGCCGCGTCCGCGAAGTCAACCCGATGCTTGCGAAGATTGGCGCGCGCCTTGATCTCGTCCCATTCAAACACCACATCCGCCCTTATATGCACAATCGTACATCTCGATAGGCGAGCCGTCCAGCGTGCGCTGGTACACAACTGTCGCTTCCGGTAAACGATTGGGGTTTTAAGCTCGGCGAGACTGCGCTAAAGACGGGGAATGGCGACGATGGATTACAGTTCCTATCAGCATCTGCTTTTCGAGCGTAAGGGCGACGGGATTCTGCTCATCACGATCAACCGTCCCGACGTTCTCAACGCCACCAACAATCGGCTGCACTGGGAGCTTTCCCACGTATGGCTCGATATCGCGCAGGATGATGAGACCCGTGTCGTGGTTATCACCGGCGCCGGGCGAGCGTTCTCGGCAGGCGGCGATCTCCAGATGATCGAAGGGATGGCGGGTGACGCGGCCAATATCGGCAAGGCATTCAAGGAAGCCGGCGATATCGTTTACAACATGATCAACCTCGAAAAGCCGATCATCTCCGCAATCAATGGCGTCGCGGTCGGCGCGGGACTCGCGGTCGCGTTCATGGCCGATATCAGTATCGCGTCGGAGACGATGCGTATCACCGACGGCCATCTGCGCCTGGGCGTCGCGGCGGGAGATCACGCGGTGATTATCTGGCCGCTTCTGTGCGGGATGGCGAAGGCAAAATACTATCTGCTCACCGCCGATTTTATCGACGGCAAGGAAGCCGAGCGGATCGGCCTGGTAAGCTTGTGCGTGCCCCCGGACAAGTTGATGGACAAGGCGATGGAAGTCGCTCTGAAGCTCGCGCGCGGGCCTCAGCAGGCGGTCAAGTTCACCAAGCGGGCGCTCAACAACTGGCTGCATCTCGCGGCGCCGGCCTTCGACGCCTCGCTCGCGATGGAGATGCTCAATTTCTTCAGCGCTGATCTGAAGGAAGGCGTAAGCGCGATTCGCGAAAGACGCGCGCCAAAATTTCCAAGCACTAAGTAGCGAGCGACTGGGCGCGAAATCGAATGAAGGCATGCGTGTTCAAGGCGCCCGGCGCGCCGCTGGAAGTCGCCGAGGTTCCCGATCCCGTCGCGGGCCCAGGCGAGATCATCGTGCGGGTTAAAAACTGCGGCGTTTGCGGCTCCGACCTGCATGCTGCGAAATACGGCTTCCGGATGCCGCCCGGGACGATCATGGGACACGAGTTCTCGGCTGTCGTCGATGAAATCGGCGCGGGCGTCACCGGCCTCGAGCGTGGCGACCGGGTCGTCGTGATGTCGTTCCTCGCCTGCGGCGTGTGCGATTCATGCAAGGGAGGAACCGGCGCACCATGCCGTGCGATGAGGCTGGTCGGCTTCGGCGACGTGCCGGGAGCCTACGCGGAGAAAATGAAAACCACGCCGCAAAGCGTGTTCAAGATGCCGCCCACGATGAATCATCGCCTTGGCGCGACCGTCGAGCCGCTGGTCGTAGGCCTGCATGGGGTGCATCGCGCCGGGCTTCGCGCCGGTGAGTCGGTGCTGATCATGGGAGCGGGGCCGATCGGCCTGGTCACGCTGCAATGGGCGAAATTTTCGGGCGCACGCGCGATCGTCGTATCGGAAAGAGCGCCGGGCCGGCGCGAAGTAGCGCTCAAGATGGGCGCGGACCTGGCGGTCGATCCGCGCGTCAAGAATCCCGCCTCGGAGCTCGCAAGGATTACCGGACGTTCTGTCGGCGCCGACGTTGTGTTCGAGTGTATCGGTGCGGCGGGAACCCTGGGCGAGGCGGTATCTTATGCCCGCCGCGGCGGCAGAATCGTCGTGATTGGCGTGTGCATGGAAGAGGATAGCTGGGGACCGATCAGCGCGATGAACAAGGAGCTCGACATCCGTTTCAGCCTGGGGCTCGAGCCCGGCGAAATCGAAACCGCGATCGCGATGCTGGCGGCGGGGCGTGTCGATACCTCCGCGATGATCACGAATATCGTCGCGATGCCGGACCTGCCCGCAGCATTCGCGGAACTCGCGCGGCCAAGTACGCAGACCAAGGTGATGCTCGAGCTATAAGAATGCGTGCGTGAGGGGCTTTTTTTGCGGGGGTCACTTCTGGAATAATGCCGGCTAACCGATTTACGCGCGAAATAACGGAGGGGACTGTAATGAGGAAATTTGCGATTGTAGCTGCGTCGGCGATGCTCGGGATTGCGATGGCGTTTTCCGCCTCGATTCCGGCCTATGCCGCCAGCAAAGTGGACTGCGACGCCGTGATGCAGTCGCTTAACTCCGGCAAGCATGCCAAGGATGTCGCCACCGAGATGAGCATCTCGGTCTCGAGCGTCTATCGTTGCAAGCGGCACGCAAAAGCCGCCGCCAAGGCCGAGACCAAGACCCAGGGCAAAGGCAGTGGCGCGCAGGCCGCCGTGCAGAGCAACGCAACAGGCGGTGCGGCGCCGTCGGCTGCGGCTTCTCCGGCTAACTGATCAGATTCGAATACGCCCCGCGGGCCGTCCAGCGCCCGCGGGGCGCTAGTTCCGTTCAGGCGCGAGTCTGATGCCCAAGTGCGAGCTTTGCGAGCTGCGTGATTACACGCAGCGTTATTGCCAATTTGTCCATCCGTTCAAGTTCGCGATTCTCGATTGCGATTCCTGCGACACCCCGATGGCCGTGCTCGGGGACCATCGGGTCGCCCCGTCGGACGATGAACGCGCATTCATGATCGAGGCGCTCTCGCTCGTCGCGCGCAAGAAGTATGGTGAAGATAGATTCATCATCGACGGTGTAATGCGCCAAATTCCGGACCATTGCCATATCCACGCGCGCCCGATCGTGCGTTTTGGCGACTAATCGGCGCCTGCTGTCATAGCGAATTCTCCTACAGCCTGTAGGGCGATCTCGCTCTGCGCCACGCCACCGCGGCTCGCAATAGGCAATCACGGCTTTTTGGACCATTTGGTGTGCGGGCCGCCTTATGGTATATGCGCGCCGTTACGTTGCGTCGCCTGGGGAGGCGCCGCAACCCCCAGAGTCATTGGCTTTTTTGCTCGAGGGGTTCTTCAGGAGGTACGGGGGAATGCCTACCGGCACGGTTAAGTGGTTTAGTCCGAAAAAGGGCTACGGTTTCATCACCATGGAGGACGGACAGGAAGTGTTCGTCCACTACAGCGCTATCGACGGCAACGGCTTTCGCTCGCTCGAACAGGGCGAGCGGGTGCAGTTCGAGGTGGCGCAAGGTCCCAAGGGGCTGCAAGCCTCGGCTGTGAGCCGCGCCGCGTAGGCGCCGGGCAAGCAGCATCAAGCAATCAAGAGGGGATGCGCTCCGGGTTTATCGCCCGGCGCGCATCGCCCTGTCCAAAATTCCGCGCGCCGAGCAGGATCAGGTTTATCCAAAACCTGATTCGCGCTATTTGATGAGCCGAAAGTATCTCTTGCCAGAGGTTAACCCGCGATGAGTGATGCGCTGCCGGTCGGTGACCGGATCAGATTTGGAGTGTCGGCCGGCGTCGGAAACGCCGAGCAGGCGCGGCATATGCTCGACGAAATCGCGCGATGGGGTTACGACATCGTATGGGCGGGCGATCATGTCGCGTTCACCGGACCGGTCAGCGACCCGTTTATCCAGTTGAGCTACTTCTCAGCGCTGCGTCCAGAGCTCACCTACGGGACCAGCATCTATTTGCTGCCGCTGCGCAATCCGACGACCGTCGCCAAGATGGTTGCGACGCTCGATCGGATGCTCGGCGCGGGGCACTTCATCTTCGGCATCGGCGTCGGCGGAGAATTTCCGCCCGAGTTCGAGGCATCAGGCGTTCCGGTCAAGCAACGCGGCGGGCGCACCAATGAGGCGATCCAAATAATCAAGCGGCTGTGGACCGAAGATAAGGTTGAGCATCGCGGCAAGTATTTCAGCTTCGGCGCGATCAAAATGGAGCCCAAACCTGCAACTCTCGGCGGTCCGCCGATTTGGGTGGGTGGACGCGCCGAGGCTGCCCTCAAGCGCGCCGCACTGTACGGCGACGGATGGATGCCATACGTCGTCACGCCCAAGCGCGTTAGCGACGGGCTGGAATTTATCGCGCGCGAGGCCGAGCGCGTCGGGCGCAAGATCACCAACTTCGGAACCTGCGTGCATCTGTTCTGCACGCTCGGCGCGACATATGAAGCCGCGCTCGACGTGTCTGCTGAGCATCTGAGTAAGCGCTATGCGATGGACTTCCGCGAGCCGGCCAAGCGCTACGCCGCGCTCGGCACGCCGGCGGACGTTGCGGCGCGGGTCGCCGAGTTCATCAAGGCGGGAGTGCGCAATATCGGAATCGACGCGATATGCCATCCGCGCGATCGTTCGGCGCAGCTCGATCAGTTTGCGCGCGAGGTCATTCCGCTCGTCAGGAAGTAGCGCGCTGCCACGCGCGCCCGAAGCGCCCGTCGTGGAGCCGCGGCCACACCGGCTTGCGGTAGGGGCGCTTGAATCCGTCAGCGGGATAGCCGATCGGAACTAGCGCGATCAGTTGATAATCTTCGGGCACGCCGAGTAGCGCCTTGGTCTCCGCTTCGCGCGGCGACAGCATCGTGGTCATCGCGGTGCCGATTCCGAGCGCGCGCGCCGACAGCATCATCAGCTCGATCGCGGGAAAGATCGATCCATAAGTCGCACCGAAGTTGGACATGTCCTCGGGCGAGCCGCGCACGACGCGCATCTTGGGACGATCCAGGAAGATCACGATATGCGCCGGCACGATCGCGAGCGAGGCGGCGAACTCGTCGCCGACCGCGAGCGCCTTCTGCGCGCGCGCCGACAACGTCTTGCGTCCGCGGATAATCGCGCTCTCTTTGTATGGTTCCCATGACGCTCGGTACATCTTCTGGATTTCGCGCCGCGCTTCCGCCTCGCGCACTATCACGAATTCCCACGGCTGCGCGTTCGAGCCCGAGGGCGCCATGTTTGCGGTCTCGAGCACCCGTTCGAGATCGCGCTGATCAATCGGGCGCGCCGAAAATCGCCGAACGGTCGGAGTGCTGGTTGCTACGTCAAAAAAATCCATCACGGTTGCGCGCGCCTCTGAAGCCGAATCCTACTCCGCATCGCGATTCGCGCGCAAAACTCCCGCGGTGCCCGGTGCTACGCCAGCTCGAGCGGCATCGCGCCCTGTTTGGCCACACGTCCGACGATCGCCGCGTCGGGATAGCCCGCGCGATGCAGCGCCGCCAGCAAATCCGTCGCCTGCTCCTCGGGCAGCGAGACAAGTAACCCGCCCGAGGTCTGCGGATCAAACGCCAGCGACGCCATCACGTCGGAAACCTCGTCATGAATTTTGACCATCGGTCCGTAATATTCGCGGTTGCGGGCTCCGCCGCCCGGAATCATTCCGGCGCGGCAGAGCTCGATCGCGCCGGGCAGAAGCGGCAGATCCGATTCCTCGAAGATCATCGTGACCCCGCTGCCCGACGCCATTTTCGACGCGTGGCCCAAAAGTCCAAAGCCAGTAATGTCGGTCGCCGCATGAACTTCGTACTCGAGCATCGCGGCCGCCGCACCCGCATTCAATTGCGCCATCACTTTGACCGCGGCCTCGTACTGATCGGCGGGCAGCGCATCGCGTTTGAATGCTGTCATCAGAATTCCGGTGCCAAGCGGCTTGGCTAGGACGAGCACATCACCGGGGCGCGCGCCGACGTTACGGATAATCCGGCGCGGATCGATCACGCCAGTGATCGCCATCCCGAATTTCACTTCCTCGTCGGCAACGCTATGCCCGCCCACCACGACCGCGCCGGCCTCGCGCACTTTGTCGAAGCCTCCGCGCAAAATCTCCGCCAGCATCGCGCCCGGCATTCCGGATTGCGGCCAGCAAACGATATTGAGCGCGCTGATCGGCCGCCCGCCCATCGCGTAGATGTCGCTCAGCGCATTCGCCGCGGAGATTTGTCCGTAGGTGTACGGATCGTCAACCACCGGAGTGAAGAAATCGACCGTATTGACGATCGCCAGATTGTCGCTCAAACGGAACACTCCGGCGTCGTCGCCGGTCGAGATTCCAACCAGCAAATCGGGATGGCTCGGCAGTTCGAGCATCGCAAGTGTGGCCGCCAGATCCGCCGGACCCAGCTTGCCGGCTCAACCTGCGGCCTTGCACCGCGCCGTCAGGCGAATGATGTCGTCGCGTGACGGATTATTGTCCTTCGTTTCGGGCATCGGTCACATTGTCGTCTTTTTGCGCGTGCGATGTCATCCCGCGCGCGAGCGCAAGCGGCGCGCGTCGCCAATTCGGGTCGTCACGCCGCTGTGGTCGAAATAATCCAGCAGCGCGATCGCGAACTTGCGCGAGGCGCCGAGCAGGTCGCGATATGTCGCCGCAGTGATTTCAGGATTCTTCGCCAGATGTTCGACCAGAACCGCGCGCGCGCGGTCAATCGCGCCGCGGGCGAAATACAGATCAGTCGCGATTTTGACGATCCGCCCCTCGCGTTCGAGCGCCGCCGCGACTGTGCGCATCGGCGCGAGCGCCGTTGGCGGAAGCTCAAGCTCTATCGCAAGCTGAGTCAGGTCGGGCGGCTGATAGCGCGCCGCTTCGAGCGCCTGCTCGATCCGCTCGCCGAGCTTGCCGGCCGCGCCGCCCAGATGCACCTGATGCGAGGCCAAGCGCAACACGCTGTCGTCGCGCACGATTCCGGTTTCGCGTCCAAGCCGATCGACAATCGAGCGGAACGCGCGCGCGCTTACGTCCCAGGGCAGCCGCGATCGCAGGGCTTCCATCTCGAGGCCCGGCGCTAGCGGCTCAGCCGCGTGATGCGCCGTCACGGCGGCGAGCGCGAAGCGCCCGAGCGCGTCCCACTTCGCCGCGGTGGTGAATCCTTCCTCATCGCCCATCGAAAGCTTGATGAAGCGCGCGTCTTTCAGCGCCGCGGCAATCTCCTTTTGCGGCGCGTTGAGCAGTTGCTGCGCGCGCAGAGCGCTTAGCGCAAGGCTCTCCTGCAAATCGATTAGCGCTTCGAGCGCATCGGCTCCAGCGCCGTCGCGTAGAAGCTCGAGGTTCGCCCGGTAGCGTTCGAGCGGCTTGCGCACGCGCCGTCCGAGCGGATTGAGCACCACGCCGCCGCCGAGTGTGCGCATGTTGGTCTCGTCGCGAATCACGAAGCGATCGCCGCCCAGCGCGACGATCGGATCGTCGGTGACGATCTGCACCAGGCATCGCTCCTTGGGCGCGATTGCGGTTTTGTCTTCGAGCAGAATCGCCCGGCCGATCGTCTCAGCCGTGCCGATATAGAGCCGCAGACGCGAGTTCGCGCGTAGCGGACGTTTTGCCGCCGGCCGAATTTCGAGCGACGCGTCAAGGCGCGTGGTCGCGAAGTCCAGCTTCTCGTCGGCGAGCACCAGCCCGCGCTCTAGCTCGATTCGCTCTGCGCCTGCGAGGTTGAGCGCGACGCGCTGGCATCGCCCTGCGCTCTCGACCGGCTCGGAATGCATCTGGATCGCGCGCACGCGCACCTCGTCGCCCGCGGGCAGCACGCGCAGCTTCTGGCCGACGCGAACCTCGGCGCCGATCGCGGTGCCGGTCACCACCGCGCCGTGCCCTTTTATCGCAAACGAGCGATCGATCGGCAGGCGGAAAATTCCGGTCGCGCGCCGCCCCTCGAAGCCTTCGAGCTGGCGGACGATCTCGGCGCGCAGCTCGTCGATCCCAGCGCCGGTTTGCGACGACACCGCGATAACGGGCGCGCTTTCGAGCGTGGCGCCCTCGGCGAGCAACTCGATCTCGTCGCGAACCTCGCGGATTCGCGCGGCGTCGGCAAGATCGGATTTCGTGATCACAAAGATTCCGCGACGCGTGCCGAGTAGATGCAGGATATCCAGGTGCTCTTCGCTCTGCGGCATCACCCCGTCATCGGCCGCAATCGTGAACAGCACCAGGTCGATACCGTGTGCGCCGGCCAGCATGTTGCGGATGAAGCGCTCATGTCCCGGCACGTCGACCACGCCCGCGCGCGTGCCGTCCGGCAGCATGAAATACGCGAATCCCAGCTCGATCGAGATTCCGCGCTCGCGCTCTTCCTTCAGGCGATCAGTCTCCTGTCCGGTCAGCGCGCGGACCAGCGCGGTCTTGCCATGATCAATATGGCCCGCAGTGCCGAGAATCGCATGTGTAACCTGCGCCGGCATCGCCTTCTCTACATTCTGAAGACGCCGAATTGCGCGGCCGGCGCGACGGGCGCGTTGAGCGACGCCGCGATTCCGAGCGCGAGCGCGTTGCGCGTTTCGACCGGATCGATCACGCCGTCATCCCATAGCCGCGCCGATGAGTAGTAGCAGCTCGATTCGAGATCGTACTTCTCTAGCGTCGGGCGCGCGAATTCGCGCTGCTCGTCCGCGCTCATCGTCTGGCTCTCACGCTTCAACTGGTCGAGCTTGACCGTCAGCAGCGTGTTCGCGGCCTGCTCGCCGCCCATCACCGAGATGCGCGAGTTCGGCCACATGAACATCAGGCGCGGACTGAACGCGCGCCCGCACATCCCGTAATTTCCGGCGCCGTTGGACGCGCCGATGATCACGGTGAACTTCGGCACCTGCGCGTTGGCGACAGCGTTGACCATCTTGGCGCCGTCCTTTGCGATTCCGCCCTGCTCGTAGCGTTTGCCGACGATGAAGCCTGTGATGTTCTGGAGAAACACCAGCGGAATTCGCCGAGCGCAGCAGAGCTCGATGAAGTGCGTCGCCTTCAGCGCGGATTCGCTGAACAGCACGCCGTTGTTCGCGATGATTCCAACGGGATAGCCGAAAATTCGCGCGAAGCCGGTCACGAGAGTGGTTCCATAGCGCGGCTTGAACTCGTGCATCCTGCTGCCGTCGACGATTCGCGCGATCACCTCGCGCACGTCGTAGGGTTTGCGCGTGTCGGACGGAATGATGCCGTAGAGTTCGGCGGGATCGTAGTACGGATCTTCGGGCGCGTCCTGCATAACGGCTGCTGATTCGCGCGGACCGAGGTTTTCAAAAATCGCGCGCGCGATTCGCAGCGCGTGCTCGTCGTCTTCCGCCAGATGATCGCTCACGCCCGAAAGCCTCGTGTGGACATCGCCGCCGCCCAGCTCTTCGGCGCTGACTTCCTCTCCCGTCGCGGCGCGTACGAGCGGCGGTCCGGCGAGGAAGATCGTTCCCTGCTCGCGAACGATGATATTTTCGTCGCACATCGCGGGCACGTACGCGCCGCCCGCCGTGCACGAGCCCATCACGACCGCGACCTGCGCGATTCCAAGCGCCGACATCCGCGCCTGGTTGTAGAAAATGCGGCCGAAGTGATCGCGGTCGGGAAACACCTCCGCCTGCAACGGCAGAAACGCGCCCCCGGAATCGACCAGGTAAACGCACGGCAGGCGATTCTCCGTCGCGATCTCCTGCGCGCGCAGATGCTTTTTCACCGTCATCGGATAGTACGTGCCGCCTTTGACCGTCGCGTCGTTCGCGATCACGATCACCTCGCGTCCGTGCACGCGGCCGATCCCGGTCACAAGACTCGCGCCCGGCGCGTCGCCGCCGTACATCCCGTGCGCCGCGAGCGTCGAGAGTTCGAGGAACGGGCTTCCATCGTCGAGCAGCTTGCGCACCCGGTCTCGCGCGAGCAGCTTGCCTCGCTCTAGGTGGCGCTTGCGCGCATGCTCGGGGCCGCCGGCGCGGACGCGCTCGATTTCCGCGCGCAGCTTCTGCACCTGAGCCGCAATGACTTCGCGGTTTTTCCGAAATTCCTCTGACGAGGTCTGGATGCGTGATTCGATTCGATCCATATCTGTCTCAAGATCTCCCGATGATGCCTGCTGCGGCGGTTTCGGCTAGATATTAGCGTTAAGCTGCCCCGCTTGCGGAGTGCAAGCATGGGGGATCCGACGATGCGTGACCGAGATCTCAGAGCGCTCGAATTCGACAAGGTGCTGAACCTCGTCGCAGGCCACGCCGCCTCCGAGCCGGGACGCGACGCGACGCTGCGGCTTCGGCCCGCGACCGCGGCCGCCGAGGTTCGCGAGCTCCTGCATGCCACCGCCGAGATGGTCGAATTGCGCGCCCACGCCGGCTCGCTGCCGATGCAATCTTTCGCCGATCAGCGAAATCTGCTGCTGGTGGCGTCGCGCAGCGGCGCGGTGCTCGACGGCGCGTCGCTCTTGCTCATTCGCGATTTCGTGCTCGCCTCGCGCCACGTCGCGGGCTTCATGCGCTCGCGCGTCGAGCGGCTGCCGCATCTGGCGGAGCTGCATCAGAACCTGCTCGCGCCCAAGGAGCTTGCCGACGCGCTCCTGTCTGCGCTGGCGGACGACGCGTCGCTGCTCGACGACGCGAGCCCCGAGCTGCGCCGATTGCGCCGCCGCCTGCGCGACGAGCGCAGTGAGCTCGAAACGCGGCTTGCGCGGTCGCTCAGCGCCGGCGGGATGGAGCCGTTCGTTTCAGATTTCGTCGTGACGGTCCGCAATCGCCGCTTCGTGCTACCGCTCAAGCTCAACTACGCTGAGCGCCTGGAAGGTATCGTGCAGGACCGATCGGTTTCGGGCGAGACGCTGTTCGTCGAGCCGATGTGGGCGGTCGAGCTGAACAACCGCGTGATGATGCTCGAGCGCGAGGCCGAGGCGGAAGAACAGCGAATCCTGGCCGCGCTCACCGCGATGACCGGCGGCTACGCGCGCGAGCTGGAACTGACTTTCACCGCGATGGTCGAGCTGGACGCGCTCAACGCGCGCGCGATTTTCGCCGAGCGCTACACCTGCGTCGAGCCTGAGATCGTTGACGACGGGATCGATTTCACCGACGCGCGCCATCCGCTGCTCTTGCAAAGCGGACGCGAGGTCGTGCCGATCGACGTGAGTATCGCGCCGGGGCAGCATGGGCTCGTCATCTCGGGACCGAACACCGGCGGCAAAACAGTTGCGCTCAAGACGATCGGGCTGCTTTCCCTGATGGCGCAAACCGGGCTGCTGATTCCGTCGCGCGCGGGCAGCAAGGCGATGGTGTTTCGCAGCGTGTTCGCAGATATTGGCGACGAACAGTCGATCGAAGCCAACCTCTCGAGCTTCTCCGGCCATATCGCCAACCTGTCGGAGATCGTGCGCTCGCTCGACGAACCCGCGCTGGTGATCCTCGACGAGCCGGGCGCCGGGACCGACCCCGCCGAGGGCGCGGCGCTCGCGATCGGCTTGATGAACCATCTAGCGGCCCGGCGATGCATGGTCGCGATTGCGACGCATTCGACCGCGGTTAAGCTGCACGCATACTCGCGCGCTGACTTTGACGCCGCGGCGGTGGATTTCGATCCCGAGCGGCTGACCCCCCTCTATCGTCTGAAGCCGCATACGATCGGACAGAGCTACGGATTGGCGGTCGCGCGGCGCCTTGGTCTTCCCGACGAAATCATCCGCGCGGCGGAGGCCGCGATGGGTGCAGGAAGTGTCGAGCTGGACCAGGCGCTCACTCGTCTCGAAGCCGAGCGCGCGCGAATTCGCGACGACGCCGAGCGCGCACAAGCGCGTCAGCAGGAACTCGAGCGTGATCTCGGAGACGCTCGCGCGCAAGCTGAACGCGCTCGCGAGAAATCCGAGCTCGAGCGCACTCGCGGCCGCGCCGCCGTCGCGGAGACGATCGAGAGCATCCGCCGCGAGGGCTCGGAGCTGATGCGCGAGCTCAAAGAACGTTCAAAATCGCGTACCGACCTGGGCAAATTCGTAGCGGATGCAGCGGCGCGGCTCGAAACCATCGCTCCCGCGCGCGAATCAGATCGCACTTCACTGGATAACGAGCCGCTGCGGCCCGGCGATCAGGTCGAGCTCGGTGAGATTCGCGCCGAACTGCTCTCGATCGATTCGGATAAAGCGGTGATCGTTCGCGGCGGACTCAAAATCGAAGTCTCGCCCGACCGCCTGCATCGTGCGCGCGAAAAATCCACGCAATCCTCCGAAATTGGACGCGAAGCGGGACGCAAGGAACGAAGCCACGCGGTCACTTTCACCACCGACGCGGGCGAGCATGCGGAGCTGAATCTTATCGGGATGCGCTCGGGCGAAGCGCTCAGAAAACTCGAAGAATTTCTCGACCAGGCTTTCCTGACCAACCGTTCCGAAGTCAGGATCGTGCACGGAATCGGCTCGGGCGCGCTGCGCAAGGCAATCCAAGAATACCTGGGAACGTCGCCCTACTGCGCCTCGTTCACGCCCGCCGACCCGCATCATGGCGGCGCGGGCGCGACTATCGTGCAGATGAATCTGTGAGGCTCGCCGCCGCGGTCAGGCGCGCGGACGAACCGGGATCACGTCCCAATGCTCAGGCGGATGCGCCGTGAACCTGGCTGCCGCCGCGTGACGAGCCATGGTCTTGAACGTGCCCGCCTTCTGCGCCGCGTGGGCATAGCAGAAGCCCATCACCGCGGGATCCCCTTCCTCTTCCCCCACCACGACGAACACCCGCGCACGTGCCGGCGTGCGTTCCTGCAGACATACGGAGCAGGTGATGCGTCCGAAGAACTGCCGAACTTGTGCTTCCATACGGCCCCCTTGATGCCAAATTTGGCCCCGCCCCGCAAGTACCCCTTTGCGGAACGTCACTCTCGACTGCCGGTACAATACCAAATGTAGGGTTATAATACTAGAGGGCCGTGGCAGCGACATGCATATGAATCTTAGCCCTTGTCCTGAAGTGGAAAAGTTGCGGAAAGGCCATTTTTTGGCGTACCGCGAAGCCATGCATAATTATAAAGAATTCTACCCGCACAAATTCTCAAAGCGTGCTGAAAAAAGCGCGGATCGGACCCTCGCCCGACGTTTTCTTTCAGGGGCTGTTGATAAACTGCATAATGGGGCGACGAGTACCGTAGCCTCGCCGAGCCTCCGACCGTCATTTCGAGCGCTGCGCGAGAAATCCCGAGGCGGCCATGCTCCGAGTTTACGCCTCATGCAGCGCCCTCTCGTTTGGGATTCGTCGCGCGGCAGCCACGCGCGGGAATGACACTGCCAAAACACTTTGATGGCGGGATGACGACAATAGAGAGTTTGCGCGAAGCTCGACAGTTTCTCCGCCGGCGGACCGGACAAATCCCGCGCGCTAGAAGAGCTTCTTCAGGTTGTTCAGAGGATTCGAGTCCGAGCCGTTGCCGGAATTGCCGCTGCCGCCCAGAATCTTGCCGAGCCCCTTGTTGCCTAGAAATTTGCCCAGCGCCTTCTGGCCCTGCGCCGAGAGCGCACGCTGAGCCGCACGCTGCGCCAGATCCTGGATGTCGGGCACCACGATCGGCTTGGGCAACTGCCCCGTGATCTGCATCGGAAAATCGATCTGATCGTTCTTGTTGCTGATGTACACGACGGCCTGCTTCTGCGCGACGATCTCTCTGGTCAATTGCTTGGTCAGCAGAATCCGCGCCGCCATGTCGATGTTGCGGTCCATGTCGATCCATCCGTCGCCAGTAAGCGAGTAGTCAACATTGGTAATCACAACGTCATGCGAGGTGACGCGCGGCCCTTTCAGAACGAAGGTCAGCGAGGCCGACTGGATATCGGTGTCGGGGTTCTTGAACAGTTCGGGATGATTGTTCACCACCGAGTCCGGCACCAGATGTCCGATCCCCGGGAGCTTGTCGACCTTCTTGAGCGCGGTCGACGCGACGTTGATGCCGACCAGCTTGCCCTGCGTCAGGAGAATCTTTCCGCTGCCGGCAAGCGTGGGTTTGATTTGGTCGAATTTGCCGGCGACGCCCGAAAGCTGGATGTTGCCGGTCAGCAAGCCGCGCACCTTTTGCGCGGCTTTCGACTTCTGTGACACCAGCGCCTGCTGCACATCGACGTTGGCGGCCGCGACCGAGGTGTTAAACGGCGCCGACGGCGCCAGTTGAGTCTCGCCGGTCGCCGAGATCTGGCCGCTGAACGCGCCGACGTTCAACTCCGTCACGCGCAGGCGTTTGCCCTCGAGCGAAGTAGTGAGCTTCAGGTTGGTGTACGCGACATTGTTCAGAAGGCCGGATGGCGACGTGAGCTTGTTCTCGTCGTCCACGCCTGCCGCGTTCATGCTCGCGGTGCCGGTCGCCTTGATATTGTTTAGTTGCTCGTCAGCCGGACGCCCCGGCGCAAAATCGGCGGTGCGGATCGAGTCGGCGGTCAAGTCATAGCTGATGACCGGTGGATAGATCGGATCGGCATGCGCCTTCAGCGTCGCGTTCGCACCGCCCACATTGAAGGTCAGCGGACCGATATCCGCCGCCGTGCCCGCGAGCTTGATGTCTCCCGTCACATTGCTGACCGCGTTGACCGCGCCGGCGGCTGGCGCACCCGGTTTGGGAATCGTCACGCCGCTCAGCGACACGACGCCATTGGCGGTGGGCTTGCCGTCGGCGATGCTCACGTCGGTGTGAATCTCGGTCTTGCCCGTCACGCCGAGCTTCGCGGCGGCCGGCGCAAGCTTAGCCAACGATCCGATATCGAATTGATTGGTATCGATCCGGCCGCTGAAGCAGCCACCGCCGAATGCGATCTTCGTGGCCTTCAGATCGAGCGTGTCCAGCGTCACCTGCGCAGCCGCGATGCTCACCTTCGATCCTTCCCGGTCGCCGTCAACACTGATCTTGAGCGCGGTGCCCGCAGGCTTGGTAAACGAATCGCCGAAACCGACCTGATTCGAGGTCAGGTCGGTCGTGCCACGGAGATGCAGCGCATCGACGCGGCCTTTTAGCGTCGCGTCCACGCTGACGCCGTCGGAGAGTTGCAGCTTGGGCGGGATCGCGTGCTGAAGTTGTTCGAATTTGCGGAAATCGGCCAGCGTGAACGGTCCGGCTTTGAGGCTCAAGTCGAGAGGCACGGCGTTCACGTCAATGCTTGAGCCGCTCAGCAATGGTCCGACATTCCCGGAGAGCTCGAAGTTCTGCGCGCTGGCCTCGAGCGCGTTCATTTTAAGGTCGACCGCAAACGGCGAGTTGAAGCTGAAGTTCTCGAGCTCGAAATCGATTCCAGAAATTTCAACCGGCGGCTGGTTCGCATCGCGATAGACAATCTTGCCCTGATCGATCGAAAAATTCGCGACGTGCAGAGCGTCCAGATGTTTGCGTGTGCGCTCTTGCTTGCGCCGCGATTCCGCCATCGGATTGCCCTGGATCTCGCCGCGAGGCTCGCGCCCCTCGCCAGCTCCGCGCTCTTCAGAAGACTCCGGATGTTTTCTCCCGACAGTCGAAAGATTGAGCCGCCCGTCCGGGTTGCGGATGATCGTTATCTCCGGATGGTTCAGCACGACCTTGTTGATCCTGAGCTCGCGCGCCAGAAGCGGAATCAGCTCTACTTGCGCATATACATTCGAGGAGGTGATGAAGGGTTTGGCTGAAAATGCCGGGTCGTCGCTAATTTCAACTCCGGATAGATCGGCTACCAGGCCCCAGCCGATTTCGGCCTTGATGCTTTCGACGCGGACACTGCGGCCCATCGATTCGCTGACCCGCGCCAACACCCGATCGCGGTTGTCGGCGATGATCGAGTTGAGGTTGGCGTCGGCGTAAATCAAAATCGCGGCGATTGCGACGATGACTCCCGCCACGACCGCGCCGATGATGACCAGTGATTTGCGCATCGCCCGAGCTTCCCTTCAAAGCTGACTGTCCGCCGCAGTCTAGCCAATCAGTCGCCGAGACGCGACGCTCCCAACCGAGCTTATGGCGGCGCTGCCCGTTCCACGCGCGGCCTGCAGGCGGCATAATCAATGCCGAAGTCCCGTGCCAAAGTTGCGTGCGACGCGCGTGATTGCGAATCGCGATGGCCCGCAAAAAGAAAATCCGCCGCACCGATGATCCCCCGGCCGCCGCAAAGACGGCGATCAATCAGCCGGTTAGTTTTTCGCCCTTCAAAGATCTCAAAAAGCTGGTCGGCCAGCGTGCGGTCTCGCCTCCCGCTCCGCCGCCGAAGCCTGCTGCATCACCAACTCTGGCGATTGCGAAACCGGCTCCGCCCGTCGATGACGCCGCATTGTTTCGTGAGGCGTTCGCCGGCGTGCGGCCGCTCAACCCGACCCGATCCGCGCGGACGCCGATCGAGCCGCGGGTAGACCACAAGGTCGTCAGCGAAGACGCTGAGGTTCTCGCGCGCCTGTCAGACCTCGTCTCCGGTCAGGGAACGTTCGACGTTACCGAGACCGAGGAATATGTCGAGGGCGCGCGCGTCGGGATCGATCCGCGGATGGTCACGCGCCTGCGGCGCGGAGAATTCGCGATGCAGGAGCACGTCGATCTGCATGGGATGATTCAGCCGGCGGCGCACGAGGCTCTGACCGCGTTCATCGTCAATTCCGTGCGCAAGGGCCATCGCAGCGTGCTGGTCGTCCACGGCAGGGGACTTGGCTCGCCGGGTGGACGTCCGGTCTTGAAGCACGCGACGGTGGAGTGGCTCTCGCACGGAACGATCGGCGGCCACGTGCTGGCATTCACGACCGCGCGTCCCGCCGACGGCGGCGCCGGCGCGATGTACGTCCTGCTCCGCCGCGAAAAGCAGCGCGCCCCATTCGACATCCTGCAAGGCGCCAAGCGCAGAGGATGAACTTGTCGGGTGCTCTCCTTTCTTGACCGTCTCTTGTCCGTCATCCTGAGCCGCAGGCGAAGGATCTTCGCGAAGCGATTAGTGCGAATAGCCCTGGCAGTCCTGAAAGTCACACGCGACTATATCTTCTTGCTGTGCCAGTGGTTGCCGACGGCCCGTCGGCCGTCACTGGCAGAGAAGAAAAGAGCAATCGCTTGGTAGCAAAAGAAAGCGGGCGCCGCTTGTGCGGGGCCCGCTTGTCGATCCGAATCGTTGCTTGCCGAATCGTTGCTTGCGGACGCTACTAAATCTTCGCCTGCAGGAAGAATGCGATGACCAGGGCGTACAGGGTCAGCGCTTCGATAAACGCGAGGCCGATGATCATCGGAACGAAAATCTGGCCGGCGCTGTTCGGGTTGCGCCCGATCGATTCCATCGCCGACGCCGCCATCCTGCCCTGACCGAGAGCGCTTCCGAACGCGGCAATACCGATGCCGATATTCGCCGCCAGCGCGATCAATCCCGCGCGCAGCGGAGCTCCCGAACCACCTGCCGCCGCGGCCTCTTGCGCCATCGCCAGCATCGGCGAAGCCAGGATCGCGAAACCTACCATCGCGATCACAGTACCCATTTTGCGAACCATCTCGAGTCCTCCTCGTCTTGCGCGCTTCCGGCGCCCGCGCCGCCTCATCTTCTTTCCTCTACCACCACCGATTCGGGCGAGCGTCCTTGGTCGCGAAAAATCCCTACATAAATTTTCGTCTAATGTTCGTGGCTAGCGGCCAGCCGTACATAAGCCATCGACAGCACCACGAAGATGATCGCCTGAATTACGCATACGATCGCGCCGAGCGCATAGAACGCCAGCGGAATCACGAGCTTCGTCAGCCCGGTAAAGATGCTCAGCACCGTATGGTCGGCAAACATGTTGGCGTAAAGACGGATACCGAGCGAGAACGGCCGGAACAGGTTGTCCGCCAGCTCGATCGGCAGCATCAGGAACGCCAGCGGCAGGTACGGACCGAGAAAGCTCTTTAGGTACCATGCGCCCTGCGACCTGAAACCCTGCACGATGTAGTAGCCGAAACAGATCGTGCCGAGCGCGAACGTCAGGTCGGAATCTCCGGTCGGCGGCTCCATCCCGGGAATCAGGCCAAAGAAATTCGCGCACAAAATGAAAACGAAAATACATCCGAAGAACGGAACCAGCGCGCGATAGCCGTGGGATTCAAGCACGTCATGAACGAACCCATCGAGCCATTCGACCAGCACTTCGCACATCGCGCGCAGGCTCATCCCGTCGTCGGGAACGACCGGGTCCTTCGCGCGAGCAAGCGAGCGGCGCGCGGCGAACCCAAATACGATCAGGATTCCCATCACGATCCAGGTCCCGACGATGACCTCGGGAACTTTTCCGCCGCCGATCAGTTCGAGAAAATTAACCGATTTCTGCAAGGAAATTCTCCGTGCGCGCTCGTTCAGGCCGCGCCTGAAAGCGAGGCTCGTCCGGTTTCAATAATGATGGCGGCCAACTGAGTCAATACTCCGAAACCAAACCCAAGTCCGTCGATATGCGCGCGCGTGAAAGCCAGGTACACGATCCCGACCACGATGAGCAACTTTAGCGGTATCGCGGCAGCGCCCAGCCGCGCGGCATTGCCTGAAATTCCCGCACCCGCGGCGGCCAGCACCAGACGCCCAAGCGCCGCGAGAATCCACAGATTCGCGATTACGACTGCGCCTCCGAGCATGCATCCAATCGCTGAGTTGATCGAGACGAGATAGGCGAGAGTCGCCGCGGCCAGCGCCACCAACACGACATTGGTGCGTTGAATCGCAGCGATAGTCGGAACCTCCCAGCCGATCCTCATTGCCCCATCGTCCGCTGCGCTAGCTGCAACTCACGGATCAGCCGGTAGAAGCCAAGCCCGAGACCCGCCATGAACAGCGCGAAGGTCAGCCAGGGGTCCGTATGGAAA
This sequence comes from uncultured delta proteobacterium, assembly GCA_963801665.1. GTDB lineage: Bacteria > Desulfobacterota > Binatia > Binatales > Binataceae > JBARDN01. The sequence goes on from CAWDFL010000001.1 coordinate 1,212,529, forward strand.
TAGAGGTCGAGGTAATGGCCAAGGACGGCGCCGGCGATGATTGGACCCGAAAACTCGAATCCGATCGCCATGAAGCGAGCCGCTTTGCCTGCCGTCCATTGCATCGCCGATTCTCAGCCCCGCGAGGCGATTTCGAGCGCGGCGTGCGCGGCCGCCACGGTTTGATCGATGTCGGCGTCGGTGTGCGCCGATGAAACGAACAACGCCTCGAATTGCGACGGCGGGATATTCACGCCCCTTTCCAGCATCGCATGGAAAAATCGCGCGAACTTTGCCGCGTCGGATGTCCGCGCGTCGTTTGCGTTGCGGACCTGCAACGGCCCGAGGAACATCGTCAGCAACGATCCCGCTCGATTGACGCATCCGCGCTCTTCGCATCGCGTAAGAGCATCGAGAAGCCCGGCCTCCAGCCGCGCGCCCGCGGCTTCGAGCCGCTCATAGAAACCGGGTTCGGTGAGCAGCTTTAGCGTCTCGATTCCCGCACGCACCGAGAGCGGATTTCCGGAAAGTGTTCCCGCCTGATAGACCGGACCGTCTGGTGCGAGCATATCCATCAGCTTCGCGGGCCCAGCGACTGCGCCGACCGGCAATCCGCCGCCGATTATTTTTCCGAGCATGATCAAGTCGGGCGCGACGCCAAGTTTCTCGCTCGCCGAGCCGAAGCTCAGGCGAAAGCCCGTAATCACCTCGTCGCAGATGAGCAGCGCGCCATTTCGATGTGCGATCGTTTCGAGCGCCTTCAGAAATCCGGTCTCGGGAAGAACCACCCCCATATTCGCGGCGATCGGTTCCACAATTATTGCCGCGATTCGATCGCGATTGTTCCTAAATAGTTCTTCGACGCTCTCGATCGAGTTATAAGTCGCTACCATCGTGAGCGCAGCCAGCTCGGGCGGAACTCCCGCGCTGTCTGGCACTCCGAGCGTCATCCCTCCCGAGCCCGCCCGCACCAGCATCGAGTCGCTATGCCCGTGGTAGCATCCATCGAACTTGATTATTGCTGGACGGCCGGTCGCGGCGCGCGCGATTCTGATCGCGGTCATACCCGCTTCGGTGCCGGAACTGACGAGGCGAACTTTCTCCGCGATCGTGATCGCCGAGGTGATGATCTCCGCAAGCTCGATCTCGAGCTCGGTCGAGGCGCCGAAGCCCAGCCCGTCGCGCGCCTGTTTCGTGATCGCTTCGATTACCGCGGGATGCGCGTGACCTGCGATGGCGGGACCGTAGGAGCCTACGTAATCAAATAATTGATTGCTGTCGGCGTCAAAAAGGTATACGCCGCTCGCGTGGGCGACAAACCGCGGCGAACCGCCGACCGCCTTCCATGCGCGCACCGGGGAATTCACCGCGCCGGGAATTATCTTGCGCGCGCGCGCGAACAATTCGCGTGATTTTTTATCAGAAAGCATCGATCTCTTCCTGAGTGGCCAGCTAACATCGCGCACAAATGCAGTCAAACGCGCATTAGATTGCATTCGATGCGCGCTTGCCAGGAAAATTGCGGTCGCGCATGATGGCTCCAGGAGCCATCGTACTGGATCTCGTGATCGAAGCGTGAATTCGCGCGCGACGATGACATCAAGTCGATCACAAAATTTTCTTTTCGATTCGCACTGATACGAGATTCTCCGCGCTAGCACTTGTCTGTAGTCGGGAAAGAGTTTATCACGTTGCCTTGGCCGCGAGACTTTTGTTCACGCACATTTTTTAGAGCAAAGTTCTGGCGACCTTCGTGATCATCGATGGCTCGAAAGCGCACGCATTTTGCCGTTGCTGTTCCAGAGAATTCAGAAGCTGAGAGAACCGTAAACCGCACCAGCGAGTTGATAGCCGGATGTTGTCTGGCCCGAATCTGCTTTCAGAACGGACTAAAACCGCGCTTATCCACAGATGTGGATAAGCTTGTGCAGAAATGATCGCTGGTGGCGAGCCGCGGTCGGTACCAGACCGTGTCGATCCGCAGCTCGGGGATTTGGGGAGGAGAACGAATGAATGGGTTATGGCGCAAAGCCAATGACCGCTTGCGCGAGGAACTTGGACAAGTCGGATTTGAAACCTGGATCGGACCGCTGAGCTTTGTCGGACTACAAGGCCGAACAGTTACGATCGAGGCGCCCAACAGATTCTTCCGCGACTGGGTTAACGAGCGCTACCTTCCGATGCTGCAGAAGTCGCTGTCCGAGGAAGCGGGCGAGCCGGTCGAGGTCAAGCTGATCCTCGGCGAAAGCGCGGGCGCATCAACGGCGCCGCGCAGTAACAGTAACGGCAGCTCGAATGGGCACAGCAACGGCAGCAATGGCAACGGCCATCATGCCGTCAGGGCAGCGTCTCCCGCGGAGCCGGTCCGCGCCGAGCGCCATCCGCAACTGAACCCGCGCTACACCTTGGCGGAGTTTGTGGTTGGCTCGGCCAATCAATTCGCGCACGCGGCCGCGCTGGCGGTGGCCAATCAACCGGGCGATAAATATAACCCGCTCTTCATTTATGGCGGAGTCGGCCTGGGCAAGACCCACCTGGTGACCGCGATCGGGCATCACATCTACGGCAGCGGTAATCGCCCGCGCAAAGTGTTGTTCATGCCGGCTGAAGTCTTCATGAACGAGCTAATCGGTTCGATCCGGCGCGATCGAATGAACGAGTTTCGCGAAAAGTTTCGCCTGGTCGATGCGCTCATCCTTGACGACATCCAGTTCCTTGCAGGCCGCGAGCGCACCCAGGAAGAGTTCTTTCATACGTTCAACTCGTTGCACGCCGACCGGCATCAGATCATCCTGACCTCGGACAAAGTGCCGCGCGAGATTCCGGGACTCGAGGAGCGTCTGCGCAACCGGTTCGAATCGGGGCTTATCGCCGATATCGCGCCGCCTGACCTGGAGACTCGGGTTGCGATCGTGCAGAAGAAGGCTGCGCTGGACAATCTGCATCTCGCGCAGGATGTCGCGCTCTATATCGCGCAGAGCATCCAGTCCAATGTGCGCGAGCTCGAAGGATGCCTGACCCGGCTTGGAGCACTCGCGTCGCTCAGCAAGTCCGCGATCACGCTGGAGTTCGCGCGGCAGGCGCTGCACGACCTGATCCGCAATCACGAAGCCAAACCCGACGTCGAGATGATCCAGAAAACGGTCTCTGATTTCTTTCATATCCGGCTGATCGATTTGAAATCGAAAAAACGAACCCAACACATCGCCTTTTGCCGGCAAGTAGCGATGTACCTGTGCCGCAAGCTGACCGCCAGCTCGTTCCCCGTAATCGGCGAGGCCTTTGGCCGCGACCATTCGACGGTCATCCATGCGCACAACCTGATTCAGCGGCGCGTGACCAACGACTCGGCGTTCAGGCTCTCGATCGAGAAGATCGAACGCGATCTAAAAGCGATCCGCGCTAATGCCGCCTGATGTTGAGAAACCTGTGGAACGCTTCTGGATAACTTGGCTCAAAACTGGAGGCTCGTCGGTCAGGCGCTGATCGCGAGGATCGAGACGGTAAACCGCCGACAAGTTGTACCATCACGATTCACGTTGAAAATCAGGCACTTGATGGAGTACTCAACAAATCAACACCCTCTACGGGTTTTACTGATCTTTTAATTTAAGATCTCTTAAAAAGAATAGCAGGCAGGACGGAAACTTCATGGGATTGGTAATTGACCGCGGAGCTTTGCAGACCGCGCTTGCGATGATGCAGGGAATCGTCGAACGACGGACAACGGTGCCAATTCTCGGGCACGTTCTCCTGGAACCCGGAAGCGGAAGCCTGAAGCTTAGCGCAACCGATCTGGAAGTCGGGATCTGCACCGAAATCGCCGCTCGCACCGCCAAGGAGAAAAGCATCACGCTCAACGCGCGAAAACTTTTCGAAATCGTGCGCGAGGCCGAAGGTGACGAGGTTAAGCTCGACACCTTGGACAATGATTGGGTCGAGCTCAAATGCGGCCGCGCAAAATTCAAAATGATGGGCCTCGACCCCCGCTCGTTCCCGGCGATGCCAAATCAAAGCACCGCGAAATCCGATGGCGCCGCGGCAAAAAAGGCGCTCAAGGCGGAGCTTGGAATCGCCTCGAGCGTGCTGGCTTCGATGATCGACAAGACGGTCTTTTCTGTCAGCCCCGATGAAGCGCGCTACAACTTAAGCGGCGTCTATCTTGAAGCTGCTGGTCCTGGCGGAGTGCGGATGGTCGCGACCGACGGGCATCGCCTTTCGATGGTCGAGCGGGAAGCGCCGGGCTTCAGCATGGAGGGTGGCGCGATTATCCCGCGTAAAGGTCTGCAGGAGCTGCGCAAGATTCTCGATCAGACCGGCGATCAGGATGTGAAACTTTCGCTCAACGGCCAGCTTGCCTACATGAAACGCGGCTCGACCGAGGTTTCGATGCGATTGGTCGAGGGCGAGTTTCCCGATTATCGGGGAGTGATTCCAAAAGAATCGCGCCACGGGATCCAGGTTGATCGCGACGCACTGTTCGCGGCGATCAAACGAGCGGCGATTTTTTCGAACGAGCGCTATCATGGCGTAAAGTTCGCACTCACCTCCGGCACTCTGACAGTTTCATCGACCAGTCCCGAGACAGGCGAGGCGAGCGAATCGCTCGACGTTGACTTCAGAGGCGAAGAGTTTGCGATCGGATTCAACGCGAACTATCTGCGCGACGTTCTAGGCGTGATCCCGTCGGGCAATAAGGTCGAGCTCGGACTCAGCGACGACGTCAGCCCCGGTGTAGTGCGAACTGAAGCAGACACGAAATTTACCTACGTCGTGATGCCGATGCGCCTCTAACAGGCTCTAGTTTGCCTGCGGAACTCGCGAATCGGAGCCGATCTTAAGCAGCACCACTTTGTTGCGAGCCTGCTCGGGCGTTTCCCACGGGAACGACGCTTCCTGGAGGAGCTCCGTCGCCGAAATTCCAAGCGAAGCCACATCGCGGCGGCGAACGATTATCCAGCGAACATCACCGCTCGCCAACGCGCTCTTCAAATCCTCCGGATGGTCGAACTCGGGCAGCGGAGTGGGCGGATTTAAATAGAACAGCGGTCCTTCGGTTCGATAAAGGACCAAATGGCTGGTGTCGCCGCGCAAGAGTTGAAGCGTTTGCAGTCCGAATGGCTTCTCGCCGCGGTATGCGTCCGCTGCTGGCATCGCAAACACATAGATATACAACATCGCGCAGTAAGCGATGACCGCCATCGAGACCGCGACTCGTTCGGGCCGGTAATTCCGCAGCGCATAGACGATACTCGCGATGCTGACGATCCAGGCGATCGCGAAGAACACTCGATCGGGTGCCGCCGGAAACAAAGCCATCGAGCCGTGCAGAATCATCGACGGCGGCAGAAGTACTACGATGCCGAGAATCGTGGCGATCGCCGTAAGGCAATAACCGATTGCGAGCAGGATCCGCGACCATCGCGATCTGAGCATATCGCCGGCCAGAATTCTCGCGATGAGCAACGCACCAGCCGGAAGTATCGGCAGGATGTAATAGCTGCGGCGCGATCCGGAAATCGTATAAAAAACGAAGGTCGCCCAGAAATAAATCAGAGCGAAGCGATCGCTGTGCGCAGGCTCGATATGTTCGCGCCGTCGTTGATGCGCTTCGACCAGCGCCGCCGGCAGCAGCATCGCCCACGGCGCCATTAGCGCGAAAATAACGTACACATAGAGATAGACCGGACCGCGATGGTCGAACGGATGGAAGAAACGCACCACGTTCTCGCGCCAAACCATCTGCAGGCCCTTGTCCGAGCCCTCGACCTGTTTCGAGAACCAGAACGGGAACGAGTAGAGCGCGATTCCGATCGCGATCGCCGGAACCGATTTCCAGTTGAAGAGCCACCGATTGCGCTCGATTACCCATTGAATGCGTGCGCTGATCGCTCCGTGCAGGATCGCGTAGCCGAATACGCGCCATCCCTCGGCGAGGGTGCAGTACAACCCGATCACCATGATCGGCAAAACGAAGCCAAGCAGCCCCTTCGTCAGCGACGTCAGCGCCATGATGATCCAGAGTCCGACGACCCACCATCCGTCCTGCCGTTCTTCGTATTTCAAAAAGAGCAGCAATGCGGCGAGCTCGCCTGTGAGCGTCTCAACGTCGGCGGAGGCGTTGCGTGAAAAAAACACGAAACTGAAGCTGGTCGCCAGGATTGCGCCGGAGATAATCGCGGTGCGCGAGTCGTACAGGCGCCGCGCCAGCATCATCAGGAACGCCACGCCCAGCACGCCGGCGACGGCGCACGGCAATCGCGCCGCGAGCTCGTTCATCCCGCCGGAAAGGTAAGTGGACCAGATGACGAGCCAATAAGAGCCGAGGGGCTTGTCGTAATAGACGCGGCCGTTGATGGTCGGCCAGAAATAGTTGTGCGTGGCGAGCATCTCTCGCGCGATTTCCGCCCACCGGAATTCCGACGACCATAGCGCGCGAGAACCAAGGCGGGCGAAAAACAAAATCGCCGACAGCGCGAGGATCGCGAAAAACCATCGCCGCCAAAGTGAATCGACTGACGCGATTGGGTCAGGGGGACTCGTCGGGCTGAAACTCATCGCGGGAAATTCTATCCGTCGGCGGCGCATCGCCGCCATACCGCTGTCTTTAGGTGGCACAGGCTTTAGCCTGTGTTCTTAAAGCGTCGGGACCCGAAGAGACAGGCTGAAGCCTGTGCCACTTCAAACCAAAAAACCGGAGTCGCATCAGCTTGCGTGGCGCAATCGGCAGGTGCGTGCTAGCGTCGAAAAGGCGCGCACGCATCCGAATCAATCTTCAATTTGAGCTAGACCACATGAGCGAACATCACGACGACTCAGCGCATCCGGCGCGCGGCAAGACCAATCGCCTGATCAACGAGCAGAGTCCCTATCTGCGCCAGCACGCGCACAATCCCGTCGATTGGTATCCGTGGGGCGCCGAGGCGCTGGCGCGCGCGAAGGCCGAGAACAAGCCGATCCTGCTCTCGATCGGATATTCGGCGTGCCATTGGTGCCATGTGATGGAGCGCGAATCGTTTGAGAACGACGCGATCGCGGCGCTGATGAACGAGAATTTCGTGTCGATCAAAGTCGATCGCGAAGAGCGGCCCGATCTCGACCAGATTTACATGGACGCGGTGCAGATGATCACCGGACGCGGCGGATGGCCCCTTACGATGTTCCTGACGCCCGATGCGAAGCCATTTTTCGGCGGCACCTATTGGCCGCCCGAGGATCGGCAGGGGATGCCGGGGTTTCCCAAGGTTCTCGCAGCGGTCGCTAACGCGTATCGCAACGGCGCGCACGAGGTTTCGCACAACGTCGAGAAACTGGGCGCCGCGCTGGGTGCGCTTTCCGAATACGAACCCAAAGAGGGCGAGCTGCGCCCCGATCAGGCGGTGATTGCCGCTCGCGCGCTGGCGGGAGCATATGACAGCGTCAACGGTGGAATTGGCGGCGCGCCGAAGTTTCCCAACACTTTCGTCTTCTCGCTTTTTCTTCGCGTGTTCGACGGCGAAGGCGATGAAGCGATGGGCGAGATCGTTCGGCACACGCTCAAGAAGATGGCGCACGGCGGGATTTACGATCAGATTGGCGGCGGATTTCATCGCTACAGTGTCGACGAGCGATGGCTGGTGCCGCACTTCGAGAAGATGCTCTACGACAATGCGCAGCTCGCGGTGCTCTATGCCGACGCGGGCCGCGCGCTGAACGAACCCGAGTTCCTGGAGGTCTCGCGCGATATCCTCAACTACATTCTGCGCGAAATGACCAGTCCCGAGGGCGGATTTTATTCGAGCCAGGACGCGGACAGCGAAGGCGTCGAGGGGAAATTCTTTGTCTGGGAACCGGAAGAGGTCGAGGACATTCTGGGCGCGGAGTTGACGGAAATAGCCGAGCGATATTTCGATATCAGCGTCGAGGGCAATTTCGAGGGCGAGAATATCCTGCATCGCACGCTCGAAATCGGCGACGCGGCGCGGATGTTTCACAAATCCGACGCCGAGATCGAAGCCAATTTGCGAACGATTCGCGAAAAGCTGTTCGCCGCGCGCGAAAAGCGCGTGCATCCGGGGCGCGACGACAAAATTCTGACCGCGTGGAACGCGATGACGATCTCCGCGTTTGCGATTGGCTACCGCGCGCTTCACGAGCCGCGCTTCCTCGAAGCCGCGCAGCGTGCGGCCAACCTGATCATGACGAAAATGTGGGACGGGCACGCGCTCAAGCGCTCGTACAAGGACGGCGCCGCGCGCTTCAACGCTTATCTCGAAGACTACGCGTTGCTTGCGGGCGCGATGATCGATCTGTACGAAGCCTCGCTCGACGCGCGCTACCTCGAGCACGCGCGCACGCTCGCCGGCGTTATCCTCGAACGGTTCATCGATCGCGCCAAGGGCGGCTTCTACTTCACCTCCGACGATCACGAGGCGCTCATCACGCGCAGCAAGGCGGCCTTCGACGGCTCGACGCCATCGGGCAATAGCGCGGCGGTAACGGCCCTCCTGCGGCTTTTCGAGTACACCGGCGAGACCCAGTATCGAATCGAGGCGGAGCGCGCTCTGAAGCTGTTTCGCGAGTTTATCGAAAAGCAGCCGTTTGGATTTTCGCACATGCTCGAGGCGGTCGATTTGTATCATCGCGGCGCAACCGAGGTCGTGATTGTCGGCGAGCGGGATTCGCCGGAGTTTCGCGAATGGATCGAGCGGTTGGGTTTGCTTTACGTTCCGAACCTCGCGATCTTCGCCGCCGATCCGTCGGGAGCGGCTGCGTCGGGCTTTCTGCCCGAGCAGATTCGCGAAAAGAAGCAGGCGAACGGTCAGATCACGGCCTACGTCTGCCGGGACCGCACGTGTACGACGCCGATAACGGAATTCAAGGCGCTGGAGAGCGAGCTGCTCGGGTGATCGGATTTCGTTGTGACCCTCGAGCATCCGTATGCGCCCATCGTTCGCAATCAACCCTCGCGGAAAAGAAGCGGACCGATCCGCGTCGTCGCATTCAACGCCGCGGGAGGCGCACGGCTGAAGGAAATCGCGCGGCGCCTCTCGCTGCCGCCGCTTGAAGACGCGTCCATAATCCTGCTGTGCGAGGCGGATTGGCGCCTCGCACGCTCAGGGCGGCGCGAAGTCGCATCGGAGCTGGCTTCGATGCTTGGGATGAGCATGGCCTATCTGCCGGAGTTCACCCGGCCGATTGGCGGCGCGGAGGCGAATGACCGCGCATGCATGGGCAATGCGATCCTCTCGACGGCGCCGCTGGATGAAATCCGCGCGATCTCGATGCCGGATCCTCATCCGGAAAAAGCCAAGAATTTGCGCCGCGGCTACGTCGGTGGATTTGCGGGTCTGGCCGCGCGCGCGAGGTTCGGCGCCGAATCGATCCGGATCGGGGTCGCACATCTGCACAGCCGGTGCGCTCCCGCCGGTCGCGCTGCGCAGATGGCCGCCTTTCTGGAGGGGTTTCCGAAGGATGGACCGGCGATTTTCGGCGGCGACCTGAACTCCACGACCGCCGAGCTGATGCGTCCAATGTCATTCGCACGTGTCTTCGCGACGATGCTGGCAAATCCGCAGCGCTTCAAAAATCCGCAATGGTACGAGCCTATGTTCATGAATCTGGCAGCGGCGGGTTTCGAGGTCGACGGCGCGAACGCGCTCGGCCGTCCGACGTTCACCTTTTCGCGTGCTATTCCCCTGATGTTTCGGCCGCGTCTGGACTGGATCGCACTGCGTGGCGTGCGGGCGGTACCGGATAGCGCGCAGGTCGTCGCGCCGCGGAAATCATCGGCGAGCCGACGGTTCTCGGATCACGATTTTATCACCGTCGCGATAGAAATTTAGCCGGGCCGCGAGCGCTTGGGCGACGCGGGTCCGATCGCCTACAATTGCGCGCGCTCCGGAGGGGCGCTCGCGATGGCTTCATCATTCAACGGGCTTGGCATGAATCTCGGCGCGTTATGGCGGCTCTCGAACGCGGAGTCGCGCTCGATAAGTCCCGAGAATCCCACCGGCGAAAAAGGCCGCGGTGCGATGGCCGAGCCCGATCTCACCACCAGCCCCGCGCGCAGTCTCGGACGCGGATGGAAAGTGCGGCCGTACATCGTTATCCAGCCTGGCGAGAACGCGACGCTCGCGGATATCGCGGGGCAGGGCGCGATCCAGCAAATCTGGATGACGCCGACGGGTCCGTGGCGCGCGTCGATTCTGCGGATCTATTGGGATGACCAGGCCGCGCCCGCGGTCGAATGTCCGGTGGGGGATTTTTTTGCCTGCGGATGGAACCGCTACGCGCAAATTTCCTCGCTCGCGGTGTGCGTGAATCCGGGCAGCGCGTTCAACTGCTACTGGGAGATGCCGTTTCGGAGCCGCGCGCGAATCACGATGACCAATATCGGCGCCGCGCCGATGATCCTGTTTTATCAAATCAACTACACGCTGACCGAAGTGCCCGCCGACGCCGCCCGTTTTCACGCGCAGTTCCGGCGCGTCAATCCGCTGCCGGAAAAAGAGGTCGTCACGATCCTCGACGGCGTGCGCGGGCAGGGGCATTACGTCGGCACTTATCTGGCCTGGGGCGTGCACAACAACGGATGGTGGGGCGAAGGGGAGATCAAATTTTTTCTCGACGGCGACGGCGAGTTCCCGACGATCTGCGGCACCGGCACCGAAGATTATTTCGGCGGGTCATATAATTTCAACGTCGGCCGCGAAAATGGCGGCTACCGCGAGTTTACGACGCCATACTCGGGCCTGGCGCAGGTGATTCGTCCGGACGGGCTGTACAACTCGCAGATGCGATTTGGGATGTACCGATGGCATATCGGCGACCCGGTGCGTTTCCAGCGCGAACTCCGGGTGACGATCCAGGCGCTGGGATGGAAAGGCGACCCGCGCAAGGGCGCCGAGTTCCTGCCGCTGCGCGACGATATCGCCTCGGTAGCATACTGGTACCAGACGCTGCCCGCCGCGCCGTTCCCGCCGCTACCATCGGCGGACGCACTGCGTATTGATTGAAGCGCGTCGCACGCGGCTATGCGGCTTGCAGCTTGATGACGGGACGCGAGTGCGTGGCCTTGGCGAACTTGAGAAGCGTATTCACGCTCGGCATCTGAGCGCCGCTCTCGAGCCGGGCAATTGCTGATTGTGTTGTGCCCATACGATCTGCCAATTCCGTCTGCGTCAATCCTGCCCGCACACGTGCGCCAATCAATTCACGCGCCAGGGTGAATTCGTCGCCCAGCGCGTCATAAACAGTGCGGACAGAGCGGTCGGAGAGCATCTTCGTTTTAATTGTATCGAGACTCTTCTTCACGGCACGATCTCCCTGCTGCGCCTGAGCGCTATTTCGATAGCGCGTCTGGGCGTCTTTTGCGTCTTCTTCACAAACGCGTGAAGCACCATCAGGCGCCGCCCTGACGCTGCCAAATAAATGACACGGCCGATTCCATCCTTGCCCGTCAATCGCATTTCCCAAAGCTTCTCGCCGAGTGGCCTGGCATGCGGGAGTCCCACGCGCTGCGGCCCGAAAGTCTCTAACAACTCTGAAATTCGGAGGAATCTCGCCTGCATGTCCTTAGGCAGAGCAAACAATTCACCCTCAACAGATTCGTTAAGAATTTCTACCGACCATCGGTCCACTGGTTGCAGCATAGCAGATTTGCTATGAAGGGAAAAGTCGTTTCCCGCGCAACGCGCGTCTTTACTTGCGCGCTACGCTTCGGTTGAACTTGTGCCATGCTTGTTGACTCGTTTGTGGTGATACTCGTCCGGCATGCGGAGCCGGTGGCGCCGGGAACGGTCGGCTATGGCGAGGACGATCGCCCGTTGACGGCCGATGGCTTCGCTGCGGCGGAGCGGTTGGCCGAGGCGCTTGCGGATGAAGCTCCGGCCGCGATCTATTCGAGTCCCTATTTGCGGGCGCGCCAGACGGTGGCGCCGCTCGCGCGATCGCGAGGGCTCGTCATCGAGGAAATCGCAGACCTGCGCGAGCGGTTGCTGTCGGCGGATGCGCTGCCGAATTGGCGCGAGGAGCTCAGGCGCTCGTGGAGCGACTTCGCGTACGCGGCGCCGGGCGGTGAGAGCGGTACTGTAGCACAGTCGCGTGCGCTTGCTGTGCTCGAACAGATACGTCAGCGGCATCGCAATGGCACCGTCGTGGTTGCGAGTCATGGCAATCTGATCGCGCTTGCCCTGAACGCCTTCGTCCCTTCGATTGGGTTCGATTTCTGGGCGTCAATCCCGTTGCCGGCGGTTTATCGGCTCGAGTTTGCGCGCGATCGAGTTAGGGTCACAGGTCCGGGATTACCGGTTCACTGAATTATTCAGGAGGGGATGCGAACGGAGTCGTTGGCATCCCGGCGGCGGCGTCGCGCAGCGCTTGCTCAACGATTCCCGCGTCCGGAATCCCAATCAGAAAATAATGCTCGACACCGGAGGCCGGGCTGCGCTGGATCGAGGGATTCGCGAACAGCATCAGGTTATTGCTGAAGAAAGATCCAGGCGAACCACGGTAGATCTCGACGGTAGTGCCCAGGCGCACGAAGCCGAGCTTTGCGCCGCGGAAATCATCGAGCGCAAAATCGTATACGCTGTGACGCGGCAGGTTGGAAACAACCATTACTCGGCGATTAGTCAGTCCGTAGTAGGTATTGACTATGTATGCGCCGAACAGGATCGAATCGACGAGGATCACCGCCGCGAGCGCCCACAGAGCCGCCGAGCCGGGCTTAAGTCCAAACGGCATCGCGAGTTTGAATACCGGAGTGTCGGTTATACCGTGGATGCCGATCGCGGCGGCGACGCATAGCGCGACCAGGGCAATACGGAGGAAAAATCGCGAGGTGCCGTCGGGTTGCGCACACCAAAGCATCTCTTCGCCGGGCTGAAGTTCGGCCGCGATAACGGAGTCAGCTTGTGATGCCATCGTTGCCCTCCCCGCACGCCTCTCGCAGAGGAGAGCATCCGCGCTCGCGCTGGTAGAGGCAAGGAACGGCGGCGCGATTGGAGTATGCGACGCTCCGAAAAGGAAGGGCATTTCGGCCGCGCCGCCGGCGTGCCAGTCCACCTCCGGGGAGCGGAGCTTAGTCCTTAAACTCGGCCTTTAGTCGTTCAGCCACGAACATCTTCAGCAGAGATTGGTAGGGCACGTCGCGCTTGTTTGCGAGGAGCTTCAGTTGCGCGACCATCGGTTTGGGCAGTCGGATTGAAATTGTCTGCGAAGAGGGCCGGAGATTCGGAAGAACTACCCGCCGCCCCCGCTTCCAATCCAGATAATCGGCCGAGTCATGATGAGCCCAGAACTCGCGCTCCTGCTCTTCGTTCTGAAACTTGGGCAATGTCTTCTTCATGTCGCTGACCTGTAGATTCTCAGGTTACACAATTTGACGGTCGTGACACGAGATCTCATTCATCATTTCGACCGCAGGAGAAGAGCAGAGCAGCGCCCTCTCCGTCCGGAGGCTGTCGATTTTCTCGCAAACCGTCCGCTAGTGTCATCCTGAGCTGCAGGCGAAGGATCTCCGCGAAGCGATTAGTGCAACCAATCCGGATTTTGCGCACTAATCGCTTCGCGGAGATCCTTCACTCCGGCAGCCTTCGTTCAGGATGACGGACAAGAACTCCCCATTTATCGACAGCCTCCGGAGGGAGAGGGCGCCGCGAAGCGGCGAGTGAGGGTGCTGCTCTGCGGCTCTCGATCTGGTGGCTATGCAAACTTCTCCGGAGGCAGAGGGTCCAGAAGTTGCGATACTTGGGAATCAGCGGATGATTCGCGATTGATGCAATGCCGCGATTTTCGCGGCGTCGTAGCCGAGGTACTCGCGCAAGATTTCGTCGGTGTGCTGGCCCAGGAGCGGGGCGGCGCGATCAATTCGGGCCTCGGTCGCCGAAAATTTCACGAGCATCCCGGTTTGGCGCACCCTGCCGAATTCCGGATGGATTACTTCCGCGATCAATTCGCTGGCCGCGATCTGCGGGTCGTCGAACATCTCCTTGAAGTGGCGCACCGGGACGACCGGAACGCCGGCGCGGCGCAATTGCTCGACGATGCCCTCGCGGCGATGGGACCCGAGCGCGCTTTCGAGCGCGGCGGCAAGACGGCCGTCTACTGCTTCGGCGCGTGCTGCGTTCCAATCGAGTGCGGGAATGGCTGGCAACGCTTCCCGCAGCGCTTGCCACTGCGCGGGTTTATCGATCGATATGAATAGCCACTCGCCGTCGCGGCACGAGTAGGCGCGCGATAGGGCGGTGCTTCCGCGGCGTTCGGGGTCGCCGTTTTCGAGGTCGGGGCGGCCTGGATAGAAAATGAACTCGGCCGCTTGCAGAGCCATCGCGGCTTGCAGCAGCGAAGTTTCGCAGAACTGGCCGCGGCCGGTCTTCTGGCGCGCGCGCAACGCCATCACGCATCCCAGGGCCGAGATCATCGCGCCGCCGTAATCGCAGATCGCGCAGGTCAGATAGACCGGATGCGCGTGCGGGCCGCCCTGCGCCGCCATCACGCCCGAGCGCGCTTGCAGGAGTGGATCGAAGCCCGGCTGATTGTGTTCGGGCCCTCGGTTTCCGAAACCATTGACCGACATATAGACAAGGCGCGGGTTGATCGCCGCGAGAGTTTTGTAGTCGTAGCCGAAACGCTGCATCCGGCCGGGGCGCAGGTTCTCGACCAGCACGTCGGCGCGCGCGGCGAGCCGGTGGATAATCTCGCGGCCTTCGGGTTTCGTCGGATCAACCGCCAGCCCGCGCTTGCCCTGGTTCCATCCGAGAAAGCCGAAGCCGAAGTGGCGAAACGAATCGCCTTCGAGGCTCTCGATCTTGATCACCTGGGCGCCGAGTTGCGCGAGAATCATCGGACCGTAGGAGCCGGCGATGTAGCTCGCGAAATCGAGCACGAGAATTCCGTCAAGTGGACCGTTGCCCGATCGTTCGGGGGATTTTGCCGCGACGGCGGTCGCCTGCGGCGCACGATTCTCCTTGAGCCATTCGACCGCACCGCGTTCGTCGCCGATTGCGGGCGCCGCGCTGGTGGTCGCGCCGGGCGTGTCGTTAAGAAAGAACGGCAAACCCATCTGGATGGTCGCGCCGAGCGTGGGATCGGCGATCTCCTGGCGCATTCCGAGCGCCCGCGTCTGCTCCCATTCGATAAATTCCTGCCGGGTCATCACGGGAGCGCTGGGGACGTCGGCCTCGCGCAGGATCCGGAGCCATTCGGCGCGCGGGCGGGTTCGGATTATCGGCTCGATGATATCCTTGAGCTCCTGCCAGTGCGCGCTCGGAATTCCCCACGGCGCGTTCTCGAAGCGCTCATCGGCGACGAGGTCCGGGCGCTCGATCGCGATCGCGAATTTGCCCCAGAAGGTCGCGTTGCCGCACGCGGCGAAAAAATATTTTCCATCGCTCGACTGGAACAGACGATAAACCGGAATCGGTCCGAGCGGATCCTGCGGTCCATGATAGAGCCGGGTCATCGACTCGTGCTGCAGGATTCCGCCGGTTTGCAGGGAAAACGCGCCCGCAAGCATCGAGGCCTCGACCTCCTGTCCCGCGCTGTTATCTGCGCGCGCGAAGAGCGCAGCCGTTGCACCGATCGCCGCCATCAGGCCCGCGGAATAGCTCGCCGCCGGAAACACCAGCGCGACCGGCTTTGAGCTGCGCGCCCATTGGCTGCCGGTGATTCCGCCGAAAGCGGCGACCAGATCATCGTTGGCGTCGAAGTCGGCGAGAGGCCCGCGGCTGCCGAAGGGCGGAACATTGACGGCGATCGCGCGCGGATTGATCTTGCGGATGGATTCGTAGCCGAGCCCGAACGCGGCGAGATGCGACGGAGTCGCTCCGGTAACGACGATATCCGCCCATCTGAGAAGCTCCGCTACACGAGGTTTGCTCGCGGAAGCGGCGGCGTCGAAGAACAGCGCGCGTTTCGAGCGATTGAGAAGATGAAAATGCGGTGAGCCGCGATGTTCCGCGCCGCCGGGCGGCTCGACCTTGATCGTGTGTGCGCCCTGCTCGGCCAGGATCCACGCGGCGTATTCACCGCCCAGGTTGGAAGCGAGTTCGAGAACGTTGACTCCGTCTAGCGCCTTCATCGCGAGCCCTCGCAGAAAATCGCGCCGCTCCATCGCGGCTTGTTCGTGCGGCAATTGTGGTTGAGCACAGCGCAAGAATGCAAACCGGCGGTAAAGTATCAACTATTTTTCTGCACGCAACGGATATCTCGCTACGAATTCAATCGCGGGCAACTGCGCGTTAATTCGCCGGTAACCTTCGACCTTTAACTTCGTCGCGCCACGGATTGGACCGGGCGGTAACGGGCCACGAACTGACATCGGCCGGGGGCGACACGTCCGCTTAACCTCCGCACTTGAGGTGGACGCCAGGTGAGTGCGGAAACCAGGGATCTACGGAGCAGCCGCAGATCCCACGAAGGGAGGTCAGTGTGAAGAGGAGAAAACGCAGGTTTGCGATCGCGGCGCTGGTTGGCGCCACGATGCTCGCAATCGGAAGAGCGCCGCGCGCACGTGCTCAGAGCACGGGATCGTCCTCGGTGCCGATGCTGAAACTGTACGTCGATTCCAAGGGGCAGGTGTTCACGACGCCGGCCCGCGATCGGCGTCTGCTGACGGAGATACCAGCGGCGGCGCTGGCAACGCAGGACCTCGAGAAGCGCATCGAGCAGAAGACTCAGGCGCAACTCGATCAGAACCAGGCGCAGATTTCCGAGATCGCGCACAAAAACGCGGAGCTGGCGCAACAGAACCAGGTCCTCACCAAGCAGGTCGCCGACATGAAGCCTGCGTGGACGGAATTCGGCCAGAGGTGGATGAACAAGATCTCGATCGGAACCTTGGTTTACGCGGACTATCGCTTCTACTCGCACACAGGGTTCGGTCCGCAGTTCCTGACTCAGATGAACTGGCCAGGAACCGGTAACAACAGCTTCAATGCGTTCGACCTTACGCGAACGTACCTGGACTTCAAGTTCACGCCGACCGACGATTTCATGCTGCGCGTGACGCCGAACATGTATGCCTCCACGCAAACTGCGACGGCCAAGACTGTGGGTGCGAGCACCTCGTGGCCCGCCACCTCGGATGGCGACCTCGGCTTCCGTTTGAAGTATGGGTACATCGATTACAATACCTTCTTCCAGAAAATCCTGCAGGTCGATGCAATGAGGAATGACCAGTTCACCTTTGGGCAACAGCCAAACCCGTTGGTCGATTGGGAAGAACATCTCTACGGCTACCGCTTTGTGAACCTGACGCCGTGGAACTATCTCAGCCTCAGCTCAACGCAGGTCGGCATCGCGATGAAGGGTCCGATCAAGTTTAACGAGAAGCAGTACGTCGATTACGATTTTGGCGTGTACAACAACGCCAGCTTCCATGCGCAGGAGGAATCCAGCACGAAGCAGGTGATGGGCCGCGTCACGGTCAATCCGTTTGGCGCCAAGTCGCGCTACGATTCATTCGGGCTTACGGCGTTTGGCGACTATGGATGGGGTAACACCACTCCCGATACTTCCGGAACCGGCGGCGGCACGCAGACCTGGCGCGACGCGTTTCTGGTCCACTACACAGCGGAGCACTGGGGGATCGCGGGAGAATACGACATCGGCAAGAACGCTTTGAGCACCACCCAGCTCTTCTCGGGTGCGGGACCGCTGCCCACCAGCTCATTCAAAGCGTTCAACACGATGGCAACCGATATACTGAACAATCAATCGGTCCAGCGGGGATACGACTTCTTCGGTCACGTCGACATTCCGCGGACGCCGTTCACGCTGTTCGGAATGTTCGAGGAGTTCCAGCCGAACACGAAGGTCGCCAAGAACCCGCTTGACTTCTATCGATGGGTGGCTGGCGTCTCTTACCAGGTTAACGATTACTTCCGGGTCGCGCTCGATTCGCAAAATATTTCGTACTATCACAACCAATTCACCTTCCCCGGCCAGACCCTGGGATCAACCGTGGTGCCGGTGACGCCGTACTCGGTGCCGCGCGATACTCACGCGTTTATGCTGAACATGGAGTTCAAATACTAGGCGCGCAGATCAGATAGCCCCCCGAGCCGGTTCCCGCGAAGTGCGCGTGGGAGCTGGATGTGTGCGGCCATGGGCGCCGGGCTGAACTCCTCCCCGGCGTCCGTGGCCCTTTCTTTTCATGACTATCGGGACTGAGCCGTCATTTCGAGCCCGTGTCTCTATTCGCCACGATTGGGGCAGATCGTATCGGAAGGGCACTTGCGGCGAGAAATCCCGAGGCGGCCATGCTCACAGCGGCGCCATATGCAGTAGCCCATCGATCGGGATTTCTCACTTCGGTCGAAATGACGAACGGGGGATTTGCTATGACTACAGAGAGCTCAGCATCACCGCTGATCGGAGCGCCGGGCGCTCACTTGATATTGGCGATCGATTCTCCGGTCGCGCGCTGGACCGCGGCTTGCGCGGCCGAATATCCGTAGAGTGCGTTGACGTAGGCGGCAGAGTCCTCGGTGTAGCGGCGCTCGGCGTCGTCGAGCTCGATGATCGAGCTCAGACCGGCGCGATAGCGCTGGGTCGCGAGGCTCAGTTCCTGGCGCGAGGCGGTTAGAGTTTCTTCGGACTTTTTGATGATCACGACCGAAGCCTGCCAGTTGAGGAACGAAGTGTGCACCTCTTCGACCACGTGCTGGCGCAAATCGGCGAACGCATAGCCGATCGCATGTTCGCGAGCACGCGCCTCCGCGACCTGATCCTCGGTGCGAAAGCCGTTGAACAGCGGCCAGGTGATTACCAGTCCGGCAAAGAAGTTGTTGGCAGCGGGCAGTCCGGTGCCCATCGCGCTATAGCCCATCTGCGCGGCTCCGGTTGGAAGATAGTCGCTCTTGTATTGATTGACGCGCGCACCGGCAGCGCGGGCTTCATTCACCAGGATTTTCAAGTCAGGACGGAGCTGAAACGCGCGCGCGAGCAGATCGGGCAGCGTCTCAGTGACCGGCGAGTAGGCCAGCGTGCCGACCACGTGGTAGGGCGGCGCGGAATCGGCCATGCCCATCGCGGCGTCGAGGGCGACCTTGGCGTCGTCGCGCGCGTTGACGGCCTTGACCTGTTCCATTTCGGCGCGCGAGAGGTCGGCCTGGGTGATCGACACGTCGATGCCCGGGCGCAGATCGGCTTTGGCGAGCTCGGTCGCCTGATGCAGTTGCTCGCTGCGCTGGCGGATGGCTTCGTCGTAAACCTTGATCTCCTGTTCGGCGGCAAGAAGCTCGTAGTAGCGCTGTGCGACCTCGAAGATTAGATTCAGATCGGTGAGCTTCAACTGCGCGTCGGCGGCGTCGAGGTCGGCGCGGCGTTCGTCGATATACCCGCGCACGCGGCCGAAGTCGAACAGGAATTGCGAAACCGATATGCCGCCAAGAAAATTGTTCGAGGACTCGGTGCTCTGCGAGAAGTCGCCGTCGGGCAGATTGTGATTGGTGCCCGATACGCGCGGAAAAAGATCGAGCGGAAAATAGCTGGTATTGCCGATGCCGTTGTCGGTCGAGCGCAGATACTGCGCCGTGCCATAAGCCTGCGGCAGCATATTGGCCTGAGCGACGCCCACACTGGCTCGCGCGGCGATCTGGTCCGACTCTGACTCCATCCGCAGCGGATGCAATTTGAGCGCGATCTCGGTCGCCTGCTGGAGCGTCAGGTCGGAGTTTGGCTGAATCATGATCTGCTGGGCGCGTGCGCGAGGACACATGGCGCTTGCAATCCCGAGCACGAGCGCCGCAACCGACAGCTTCAACTTCTTAGGTCGGATAAGCCTGCCATCCATAGGTCAATCTCCGCGCCCGGAAGCAATTTTGTCCTCGTCGGCCTTAGCCAGGACCCGCACCGGTTCACCCGCCTCGAGCGCGGGACTCATGTCGGTCACGACTTCATCGCTTTCGCTCAGGCCCGAGACGATTTCGACGTTGGTTCCGTCGGAAAGGCCCGTAACCACGGCGGTTTTTCGCAACTTCCCGTTTGTGACGGTAAAGATGAACGAGTCCGGCTGCCCCAGGCCCGAGACCGCGGTGCGGGGAACCTCCAGCGCGTTGGGATGCTGCGCGAGAATCAGCGTCACGTTCGCGTACATCCGCGGATAGAGCCGGTGATCGGGATTGGGGATGTCGATCTCGGTGAGCATCGTGCGGGTAGCGAGATCCAGCGACGACGAATATCGTGTCACGGTCGCATGGAAGGTCTGGCCCGGGAACGAGCGCAGCGTCATGGACGCCGGCATCCCAATCCGCACGTTTCCGGCCTCGCGTTCGGGCACGTAGACATAGACGCGCAGCTTGCTTATCGCGGCTTCGCTCAGGATCGGGCCGCCGCCGGTCAGATGGCCTCCCGCGCCTTCCATCGCGCCCGAGCTGACGGAGGCCCCGGAGCCCGTGACGCCGAAATCGCCCCCGCCGGCGCGGATCAGCGCTCCCGGATCGGCGAAGCGTCCGGTAATCACGCCGTCAAAGGGTGCGGTGATCTTCGTGTACGAGACCATCGTCTCGAGCGCGCCGGCGTCGGATTTCGCCTCCATGTATTTGGCGTAGGCAATATCGACCGTCTCCTTCGCGACCAGGCGTGAATCGGTTTTGCGCACGCGGTCCAGGCGCTGCCAAGTCAGCTTTTGGATTTGCAGGGTGGCTTCGGCGCGATCGAGATTTTGCTGGAGCTCCGGAACCTCGATCACCGCCAACACTTGACCGGTCTTGACCCAATCGCCCTTGTCGACATTCATCTTGACCAGGTATCCGGTCACCTTCGCGTGCAGCGCGACTTCATAAAAGCCCACCAGGTCGCCGGGCAGATCGATCGACTCAACCACCGTGCGGCGCTGCGGGCGAATCACCGGAACGGTCCGTAAATCGGAGCTGGTCGCCACCAGTTTGGTCGGGACGGCGGGAGTGTCGCTGCTGTAGTGGCATCCAGCGACCACGAAGACGACCGCGGCGATCAGTAACGACTTTCCGAGACGGCTCACGGTTTTGTCCTCCGGGAATAGAACAACTCGTAGATGCATGGGACCAGGACGAGCGTCAGGACGGTTGATACCGTCAAGCCGCCGACGGCCGCGCGCGCCAACGGTGCGGAGGCCTCGGAACCCGCACCGATTTCGAGCGCGATCGGCATCAAGCCGGCGACGGTCGCGAGCGCGGTCATCAGGATCGGGCGCATCCGGATTCGCGCGGATTCGACGACCGCGGGGCGTAGATCCTGTCCTCCACGGCGTCGCTGATTGGCGAAATCGACCAGCAGAATCGAGTTCGACACCACGATTCCGACCATCACGATGATCCCCATGAACGACTCGATGTTGAGCGTGGTACCGGTCAGCCACAGCGTCCAGATGACGCCGATCAGTCCCATCGGCACTGCGAACATGATGATCACCGGATCGAGGAACGATTTGAACTGCGCGACCATCACGAGGTAGAGCAGCACCACCGCCATCGCAAGCCCGAAGCCGAAGCTCGAGAATGATTTCTGCATCGCTGCGACCGAGCCGCGATACGTGATCCGTACCTCTGGCGGGAGTTCATGCTTTTGAGGCGGCTTTCGATCGCGGTTTCGTGCCGCCCAGGTCCGAGGTTGAGCGGTGCGACCAGCACGTCGACGACGCGTTGGATGTTGTAGTGGTCGGCTTCGGCGGGATGTTTCTCCGGCACCAGATCGTCGCGACGTTGCGCAGTGAGATCGATTGCGTCGCGCGCGAGTGGTCGCCGTCGCTGCTGCGGACCGGGATATCCAGCAGCGTCTCGATCGAGTTGATTCGCTTGCTCGCGTACTGGGCGGTCAGAAAGTAATCGTTGCCGGTTTTCGGATCGATCCAGATCGACGGCGCGATCATCTGATTCGAGGTGAGCGCGGTGATCACGTTGGTGACGACGTCTTTCTGGGTGAGACCCAGCCGCGCCGCGCTCACGCGGTCAACGTTTACGTCGAGGGTCGGATAGTTCGACTCCTCGGGAATGAAGGTCCGCGACGTCGGGCAGCTTTCGCACGCGCTCTCGATGCGCGCGACCGACTGGAACAGCGGCCCAGTAGTCCGGACCACTCACCTGGATGTCGATCGGCGCGCGCAAGCCGAAGTTCAGCACCGCGTCGATGATGCTGCCCGAGGAGAAGAAATGCTTTGACCGGGGCACCGCGACCGGCAGCACGATTTCGAACTTTGTCCATGTAGACGAAAGTCGAGACGTGGTGGTCGGGCTTAAGCGTCACCATGATCTAAGCCGGAATCCTCGCCCGAGTTAGACGAGTAAATCGCCGAGATTCTGGGCTCCAAGCCGAGGTTCGAGACCACGGTGTCGAGGTTCGTCGGCGGAATATCACGGCGAATGTCATTTTCGAGGCGCTGCCGCGAGCTGCCTCGGTGAGCTCGATGCGGGTACCCAGCGGCGCTCGCAAATGGATGATAAACTGGCCGGCGTCGGTGGTCGGGAATAGTTGGGTCCCGAGCAGTGGGAAGATGCAGCATGCGAAAGCACAAACAGCATCGTGACCGATCCGATCACGATCAGCTTGTGATTGAGCGCGCGCTCGAGCTGGCGCTCGTACCAATCGGCGAATCGCTCGTAGCAGCGGTTAAAAACGCCGAATGCCCTCTGAACAGGCTGCCTGAAAGTTCTGCGTCGCCGCCGCCGGATGCCGCTTCCTCAAGCGCGCGGGCGTCTTCCGGCGGTCAGAAAGCGCGCGCAGTAGATCGGGATCACCGTCATCGCGACCACGTACGACGCAAGCATCGAGAGCACCACCGCCAGCGCCAGCGCGCTGAACAGGTACTTCGCCACGCCGAACAGGAACATCACGGGAAAGAACACGATGATGGTGGTGATCGTCGAGGCGAGCACCGGCAGCGCGACTTCATCGGCGCCCTCGCGCGCGGCGACGGCCGGCGCCTTGCCCTCGGCCAGATGACGGTTGATGTTTTCGAGCACCACCACGAGTCGTCGACCAGACGACCGATCGCGAGCGCAAAGCCGCCGAGCGTCATGATGTTGATCGTCGCGCCGACCATGAAGAGGCCGAAAGCGCCGGCCAGAATCGAAAGCGGGATCGACAAAAAAATCGCGAAGGTCGAGCGGAAGCTGCCGAGGAAGATCAGGATCATCAGCGACGCCAGGATCGACGCCCGATAACCGCTTCGTGCTCAAGGGAGTGAATCGCGTCCAGGATGTAGTCCGATGGTTGAAGATTGCCTTGAGCTTCATTCCCTTCGGCAGCCCGATGATCTTGGGCAGGAGCCTGCGTGGACACCGTCGACGACTGCAGATCGTGTTGGCGCCGCCTTGTTTCAGCACCGGGATGTAGACCGAGCGGCTGGCCGTTGATGTGCACCATGTTGTACTGGATCGCGGCCGCATCTTCAACGTTTCCGACGTCGCCCATCAGCACCGGCATCTGCGCCTTTGCCGATCTTCACCGGGACCTCGTTGAGGTCTTTCGGATGCTCGATCATGCTGTTGCGAATATATGAAGTAGTCGGTCGAGCCGATTTTCGCGTCACCCGCCGGCAGATCAGGTTGGCGTCGTTGAGTGCGTGGACCACGTGCATTGAGCGTCAGCCCGCGCGCCTGCAGCGCGTTGCGATCGACGTACGCCATGATCTGGCGGAACTTGCCGCCAAAAGGCATCGGAATCGACGCGCCTGACACGGTCGCGAGTTGATTGCGGATGTTGTAGCGGGCCTGATCGTGGAGCTCGACCTGGCTGAAGCCCTGTGCCCTCCACCGTCACCAGCGTGACCGGCAAGTGATGAGGCGTCGAACTTCAGCACCAGCGGCGGCAGCGTGCCGGGCGGCAAATACGCCCAGGTCGGCCATCGCCAGGGTGCCCAGCTGCGGCCGACGCCGCGTCCACGTCGACGCCCGGCTGGAAGATAGACCGTGATGATGCTGACGCCCGGGCAGCGAGCGCGACTCGATGTGCTCGATTCCGCTGCCGAGGGTAAAGAACCGCTCGTAGCGGGTGGTGATGTCGCGCTTCCATGTCGAGCGGCGGCATCCCGGGGTAAAAGGTGGCGACCACGACCGCCGGAATCTTGAGATTTGGAAAAACATCCACCGGCATTCGTGCGAAAGCGGTGACACCAAGGATCAGAACGATTAGCGCTCCGACGATTACCGTGAACGGGTTGCGTAAAGCGAAGCTCGGCACGTCAATGCACCTCGGGCGAATTCCCGGGCGGCTCAAACGAGGCCGCCAGTCTGTGAAAGGTCATCGGGGACTCCTCATCCGCCGCGACGATTATACTGGATGTAACGACTAAATCCGGGCGGGCGATAACGGAGGACCACAAGGGTCGGACGAGACTTTCAGCCGGCGAAAATATCGCGGCGCGACGGGCTTCGGCACGAGGAGCGTTGCTGCGCGCCACGCACGCGCCGCCGAAGGCGTCGGATCGAGAAGCGATAGCGGAGCGGGTCCGGAATCGCACGGCAGCGACTGTGCTCCGGCGTCGCTGCGGTCCTCGGACAGGCCGAGATACTCATGACGTGCAGCGGTTTGGCGAACCTCAACCGGCTTGTAGGATGGTCCGTAATGCCGGGTGTGAAGCGCGGGGAGAATGATCGCCATCCCGAGCGCCAGTACGCATCCGAGCAGACGCAGCATCGCGAAAATTGAATGGCTGGCTTTACCGAACGAACCCATCATCCAAACCGGTTCCAGATTATGCGGACCCGCGCCTGCGCTCAAGCGCCGCCATGCTGCCGCTCGCGACATCCGCCGACTCACCATATATTGTCAGCCGGGATGCGACCATGAAGAGAACCATTCTTACCGTCCTGATATTTTCGATCTTCCTCGTTGCGAGCATCGTCCACGCGCAGCAGTATCACGTCGATCAGGATACCAGCGCGGCCTTAACCAAGTATCTGCATCACCATCGCTTGCCTCTGGTAGGCGCCCAGGTTCAGAGAGACGACGCCGGCGATCCGCGGGTGCATCTGTTCGGCTTCGTCGCGACCGATGCCGGCAAAGTTGACGCCGAGCGCAAGGCGAAGCGCTTTCTCGGCGTGAGCGGCGTCCCGATCACAAATTCGATTCAGGTCAATCCGTCGATCAACTCTCATGGCGCGAACGGCGGCGCCGCCGATGCGTCGCGAGGTGCCGCTGCCCCGCCAAACTCGAATCAGCAGTGGAACAACGCCATGCAAGGCATCTACAAGAACGGAGCGCAGCCGCTGCCCTCTACCGGGTCTCCGGGTCAGCCCTAATCTGTCAGGCCGAGTTGACGTGCTGATAAGCGGAGCGCGGGACTGAAAATCGACGCGCCAATTAACCGGCGGCGCGTTTCTTCGAAAAATCTAATTCTGATTGGGGCAAATCGAAAAGCGCGCGTTTAGTGGCTCCCACGATTCCGAGTTCTCGGATCTCCGTTCGGGCGCGCGCCCGGCGTGTGAAGATCACGCGCAGCGCGAGGACGGTCAAGCCACCGAGAACCGCGCCAGCCGCTCCAGCAATTCCACCTAGTCCGATGTGCGCTACCAGCGAGGCCATTGTGGGTCCCTCCACTAACTCTATCGTGTCACATGTGCGCAAGGTAGGCGATACTCCAAGGGACGGCAAGTGCGAACCCTCCGAGGGCAAGCGCCAAAATGGCCTTCCATCCTACCTGTTGTTTGTAACGGTCCGGCAGGAGGCCGAGAAGGCCGATAGCGATCATAAGTAAAACCGCGACAGAAATCAGTGCAGCTACGACGACAGCATTCTGTGTGGTGAAAGTCCGGTTGATGTGCGAGTTCGTGAAGACTCCACCTAACGCTCCCCAAGCCAACACGTGCGAATCCCAACCCAAATCGCAAATCCAGTCTTGCCAAGGTCCCGGGCGGAATCTCCAATCCAAAAGACCCATTACAACCACAAAGATTGCGGGTATAGCGAATACTTCAAGATAGAACATTCTGGCGGTAACTAGGCCAGAACATGACAATCAGTCAAGCAATCCGGATAGCGCACTACTAGATCAGCAGTAATTGTCGGGTACAAACTCCACGAGGAAATGGAGGTTTGCCCGCGCTCTCTGAAGCCAGAGCGCCGTTACAGTCAGGCTGCGCGATTTTTCCGCAACACGCGCAGTCTGATCGGAACACTCACAGGTTCAGTCGCCGATCTTCGAGTCAAAACCGCTATCCGCACCTGTCTTCAGACAGCGTTTCGGCTCGATCTCTGAAAAAAATGCTGCCGCTGGTAGATGGAAGCGCCGCGCCAGTGCCCGGATCTGCCGTAGGTTGAGTTCGCGTTTTCCGCGGAGGATTTCAGAAACCACGCCCTGGCTGCCGATGCCCGAGATTTCGAGTCATTGTTCGACTCTTCATTTTTTTCACTCGCCTCGCCACTGATATTGAACATCGAGGTGCGCATGCGCAAGATTACGTGCGCCGCCGTGGGCGCGACGACGACACGCGCCGCGTGATAAGATCGCGGGCGTTGTGGCGGACAAGGTTATTTTCCTGCGCGACCCTAATCGGGAGGCAGGCGAGCGCGTTTACAAGATCAAGTACGCCGAGCTGCTGAACCCGGCTCAGCTTGCCGCGGTGACTCATCGCGACGGTCCTCTGCTGGTGATCGCGGGGGCGGGGTCGGGAAAGACTCGCACGCTCATCTACCGCGTCGCGCGGCTGATCGAGAGCGGAGTTCCGCCCGGCGCGATCCTGCTGATGACGTTTACCCGGCGCGCGGCGCAGGAGATGCTCGAGCGGGTCGAACGGCTGGTCGGCGAGAGCTCGCGCTCGGTCGCGGGCGGCACCTTTCACTCGTTCGCGAACAACATCTTGCGCCGCCACGGCGCGCAGATGGGACTCAAGCCGAATTTCACGATCCTCGATCGCGGCGACATGGAGGACGTGATCAATCTGCTGCGCGCGCGGATGGGACTTGCGTCGCGCGAGCGGCGCTTTCCCAAGAAGGGCACGATCGCCGAAGTGATCAGCATGGCGCGCAACAAGATGCGCGATCTGGCCGAAGAGATCGAGATGGATTTCGCCCACCTGATCGAGCATCAGGGCGAGATCGTCGCGCTCGCTGAAAAGTACGAGGCCTACAAACGCGAGCGCGCGCTGCTCGACTACGACGACCTGCTCTACCGGCTCGCCGAACTGCTGCGGCAGTATCCGCAGGTGCGCCAGCGCCTGTCGCAGAGCTATCGCTACATCATGATCGACGAGTACCAGGACACCAATCGCATCCAGGCCGAGCTGGTGCAGCTTCTCGCCTCGGAGCATCGCAACGTGATGGCGGTGGGCGACGACGCGCAGTCGATCTATTCGTTTCGCGGCGCCAATTTTCACAACATCATGGATTTTCCCGAGCTGTTCGCCGGCGCCCGCGTGATCAAGCTCGAAGAGAATTACCGCTCGCTGCAGGGAATCCTCGACGTCGCGAACGAGGTGATCTCGCGCGCGGCCGAGAAGTACACCAAGGTTCTGTTCACCTCGCGCCGCGGCGAGTTCCGCCCGATCCTGGTGCGCGCTCAGGACGAGCACATGCAGTCGCGTTTCGTCGCGCAGCGCATCCTGGAGCTGCGCGAAGAGGGCGTCGAGCTGGGCGAGATGGCGGTGCTGTTCCGCTCGAGCTTTCATTCTTTCGATCTCGAACTCGAGCTCCAACGCCGCGATATTCCGTTCATCAAGCGTGGCGGATTCAAGTTTATCGAGACTGCGCATATCAAGGACGTGCTCGCGCATCTGCGCGTGGTCGCAAATCCCGCCGACGCGGTTTCATGGCTGCGCGCGCTGATGCTCGTGCGCGGAGTCGGGCATCGCACTGCAGAACGCACGGTCGAGGCGCTCGTTACATCAGATGCGCCCGAGCGCGAGCTAGCGCGGCTGGGGCAGTCGTCGGGAAGGGGCGGCGCGGCGTCGGGATACGCGCAGCTCGCGGCACTGCTCGCGGGCATCCGCGGCGAATCGAAACGCCCCGCGGAGCAAATCGCGGCGACGCTCGCTTACTATCTGCCGCTGATGCGCGAGGCATATCCCGACGATTTTCCCAAACGCGAGCGCGACCTCGAGCACTTTCAGAACATCACCGAACGCTACCGCAGCCTGGAGACGATGCTCTCGGACATGGCGCTCGAGCCGCCGAGCGACTCTCTCGGCGGCGTTCTGGCCGAGGGTCCCGAGGACGAATTCCTGACGCTCAGCACGATTCATTCGGCCAAGGGGCTCGAATGGCGCGTCGTGTTTGTGATCTGGGCGGCGGACGGCCGCTTCCCCGGTCCGATGAGCGTGGACGAAGAGTCAATCGAGGAAGAGCGCCGCCTGATGTACGTCGCGAGCACCCGCGCCCGCGACGAACTTTACCTGACCTATCCGATCTACATGTTCGATCGCATGAACGGCTACATGATGGGCCGCGCCTCCCGCTTCCTCGACGATCTCCCCGCCGAAATTCTACCCACCGCCACACTGCAAGACGCCGAAGAGGTGAACACATAATCGCGCCGAGGAAACGACTCAATCAGTGCAAGACGGTTTTCGATTTCTGATGGTCGGAGCTTGCGGTCTGCCCAGGTTTGATTCAACTTTGTGTCATCTTGAGCGGAGGCCGCTGCGGCCGGAGTCGAAAGACCCCGGCGTTCTCACATTCGGGATCGTTTTCGACTCGCGCAACGCTCGTCCCGAGTCCGTGAACCCTCTGGATCAATCCACTCTGAACGAGCGGGGTTACTAGCGAGTTGAAGAATCCGGGATTATTCATGGGCGCAAGCCATAAGACCTACTATGTCTATCTGCTCGCAAGCATATCGCGGACTCTGTATGTCGGCGTGACAAACGATATTAGACGGCGCGTTACTGAACACTCGGAGCGAATTACGCCTGGCTTTACGAGTAAATACCACGTTAACCGTTTAGTTTATTTCGAGACGCTCAGAGATATCTACTCGGCTCTCGCGCGCGAAAAACAACTTAAGGGCTGGCGGCGTTCGAAGAAGATAAAATTGATCGAATCACTCAATCCCGATTGGAACGATCTGAGCGGCGAAGATAGCCTGCACTAAGGCAATCCGGGGTCCTTCGACTCGCGCAACGCTCGCTCAGGATGACACCAAAACCCGATGATCTAGAAAAGTCACGACTGCTGCTGGCACAGCGATTACTTTCACAGGGAGCATGATGCGAACACCTGATCGTACTGAGAGAACTCAAATGGCCAATGACAAAACAACGTCTGGGCTAGCACCGCTTATATCGCGCGAGTTACTAGTCGGAGCGCCACGACAACCTCCTGGGGCGTTCTCGCTCGATAACGGGGCCTTCCTATTCGTCCATTCGAGGTGATCTGATGCAGCGGGAAACACAGTGGGGTTCGGAAAAGCCGAGGTGATTTACGTGGCATTGCGCTGGAACGATTCACAGGCGGGCAAGCGCGGTGAAGAAAAAATGCGCCAGGACGTGGCGAAAAAGCTCCATTGCTCTTCGCGCGAGTTGAAGATTTACAATCTGTGCCATCCCTCGAAGGATCGCGGGATGACGCTGCTCCCGGATGAATTTCTCGAAGTCGAGCGGACCCTTCGTCGAATAAAGTGAACAATCGATACAGTCGGTACGGTTCGTCGTGTTGTCGTTGGTGGTAAAAGCGGGCGGATGCCAACAATCGCCGCCATCCTCAAGCGCCTCTTTCCCACGATGCGGATAGAAAATCGTAATCATCACAGTGCTCGTGCAGTGAACGGCGGTCCCTTGGGTAACCCTCGAATCGTAAGATTCACAAAGGATTCTTCATCACTTCGAACTTTACGTAGCCGGGTACGGGTTCGTCGACGTGCATTGGCAGCGAGACCTCGCGCAGGACTGGGACCTTCTCGGTGATCGTGCCGGTTGCGGGTGCGTCTTTCGGGACCGTGATCACGCGCGTGCCGACGAAGCGCACCACTGCCGGCAGCATCCTGCCGGTGTCGAGGTAGCGGGTGTGGGTGGCTTCGAGCAGAGTGTCGAACTTGAACAGCTTCGAGCCCGCGCGAATCAGATACTCGTTGTGGCCGAGCGGACGCACCATCGTCGATTCGCTCATCACGTAGATATGTCCGACCGTCGGCCGCAGAAATCCCGGGTAGAGCGGATTGACGCCGAGCCAGAACGGGATGACGACGCGGCGATTTTCAGCCCAGCCGGTCAGATGAACCTGCGCCTGGCGATCGTTATCGCCGAGAGTGAAATCCTTGCCGTCGAAATCGCGCAGGATGTCGCGGCTTAGCTGATCCTGCGGCGGAGTATTGATCTCACCGGTCGGGCCGAAATCCAGCGCCTTGTCCGGGGTGCATCCGGCGATACCCGCGATCATGAGCGCCGCAATTGCGGCGGCGCTCCACGCTTTGATTCGCGCGCAATTCATCCGATGCGAAAACGCGCGTAGGTCGCGGGCACTTGGCCCTCGAGGGTCCATTTCATCGGGAGCGAGACCTCGCGGACGACCGGGATCTCGACTTTCTTGCCGTCGCCGCGCGTGAATTCGCGCTTGCCCATGTATTGCACGATGGTCGGGAGAATTTTTCCGCCGCTGTCGTAATGCGTGCGCGTCGTAATGAAGACTGTCTCTTGTTTCACGAGCGTGCTGCCAGCCTCGATCATCCATTCGCCCGGTGCGCTGAGCGGCTTGCCCAACGTCGCTTCGCTGATCACGTAGTAATCGCCTTCTTTCGGTTGCGTGACGCCGGGAACCAGGATGTTCACGCCGAACCAGAACGGCAGCTTCATCCAGGCGTTGTTGCCCGAGCCGAGGGGACGAACCATCGCGACCGTGTTGCTGTCGCCGAGGATAAATTCGCGTCCCCGAAAATTTTCCTCGACTGACTCCGCGCTGGCGTAAATCGAATGAGCGGCAGGCGGTGGTGCGGGCCGGTCGCATCCCGCTGCGGCGCACAGCGCGGCCGCGAAGATCAGCACGCCGATGAGGCGCGCCATTTTCTGACGCTCATGCCGCACGTGCATAATGAGCCGCGATCTCGCGGCCGACCAGCTCGATTTGCTGGTCCCATGAATCGGGCGCGGCGATCGGCCATAGCACGAACTTGTCGAGACCCTTTGCGATGTATCGTTCCATCTGCGCCGCAATGTCTTCGGCAGAGCCGTACACGCTGCGCTCGAGGAAAGCCTCGGACCCGCGGCCCATCGCGGAAAGCATCGGCTGCATTTCCTTGAGCGCCTTTTCGCGCGAGCTCGCGATTCGGCAGAGCAGGATCAAGCCGGACTCGATTCGCGCGTTCGCGCGGCCGTAATCGGCTGCGTAGGTGCGAATTTTCGCCATGCTCGATTCGTATTCCTCGGGCGTCTGGAACGACGCGAAAAATCCGTCGCCCAGCCGAGCCGTACGCCGCAGCGCGGAGTCAGCGCGCCCGCCGATCCAGATGTCCATCGTGCCGAAGTCGTTGTTCGCGCGCGGCGCGGGGCGCGGCTCGATCGTGACGTTATCGAAATTGAAGAAGCGGCCGTGATAGCTCGCCTGCCGATCTTTCCAGACCGCGCGCAGAACCTCGATTCCCTCGTCCAGCCGCTTGCCGCGCGCGTCCGGAGAAATTCCGCACGCGGCATAGTCGGCCAGATTCGACCCCGTGCCGACCGCCATCACCATCCTGCCGCCGGATAGATAATCCAGCGACGCGAATGACTTCGCCGCCATAAGCGGATGCCGCAGGTTCAGGAGCAGCACGCTCGGTCCGAGTTTCATCCGCGAGGTGCGCGAGGCGATTAGCGATAGCGTCGCGACCACGTCGAGCTCCGGTGAGGGCGCGAGCAGATGGTCCGAGAGCCAGAACGAATCGAGCCCCCAGTCTTCGGCGCGCTCCGCCACTCGCGCGATAGTCTCGGCCGAGGGCATCCCCAACCGCCACAGTCCGAAACCAGCGCCTATCTTTACTTGCGGTGTCATGGATGCACACTATTTCGTCGCACCGTATTTTGCATAGCCATATGGTAGATAATAGCATGGGGGCTGTTTTGATGAATTCGAATCACGCGCCAACGCGCAAGAACCGTGCGAGCGTAACCATGCTTGGCACGGGCGACGCCTTCGCCAGCGGTGGCCGCGCGCAGGCCGGGTTCATCATCGACGCCAATGGCACGCGCATCCTGATGGAGGCGGGGCCGGAGATTCTGGGCGCGATGAAGCGGCACGGGATTCGCCCGAATCACCTCGATCTGATTGTTATCAGCCATCTGCACGGCGACCACTTCGGCGGATTGCCTTTTCTGATCCTCGAATACATGTGGGAGAGCCGGCTTGACGGTCCGCTGACGATCGTGGGGCCGCGCAATCTGGAATCGCGATGCTGGCGGCTGCTCGCGACGCTGTTCCCGGGATTTGATCTGAAACAGATAAAGCACAAGCTGCGCTTCGTCGTGATCGAGCCGGGCGCGAGCTTGCAAGTCGGCAAGGTCAGGCTATCCGCAATTCGCAGTCCGCACACCAAACCCGACATCTCGCTCTCGCTCAAGGTCGAAGTGGGCGGCAAGACGATTGTTTTTTCGGGCGACACCGGATGGAACGACGCGCTGGTGAAGTTCGCGGCGGGCGCCGATCTGTTCGTGTGCGAATGCACTTACTTCGAGAGCAAACATCTGAAATTCCACCTCAACTATCCGGAGCTCGCCGAGCAGCGCGGAAAATTCAAGGTCGGCCGGATGCTGCTGACGCATATCGGGCGCGAAGTGCTGAACCATCGGCGCCAGATAAAAATCGAGATGGCGTCCGACGGCATGAAACTCGCGGTCTAGCGCGGCCCGCGGCGCGAAACCGCGCAAGGATACTCACTCATGGGAATCGCAGACGGAAAACGCGCGCTGATCGTCGGCGTCGCGAACGACAAGAGCCTCGCGTGGTCGATCGCGCAGGAGTTGCACGCGCAGGGCGCCGAGATCGCGCTGACCTATCAGGGCGAAGTGCTCGAAAAGCGCGTGCGTCCGCTCGCCGCGCAGATTGAGGCCGACGTTATTGGCGAGCTCGACGTTAATAACGACGCCCAGATCGCCGAAGTCGTCGCCAAGCTCGATCGCAAGTGGGGCGGTCTCGACATGCTGGTTCATGCAGTCGCGTTTGCCGAGCGCGAGGATTTGCGCGATCGGTTTTTGAACGTCACGCGGCAGAACTTCTTGCGCTCGCTCGAGATCAGCGCCTACTCGCTGGTTGCGCTCGCGCGTGCAGCCGAACCGCTGATGGAAGCGCGCGGAGGCGGCTCGATCGTCACCCTCAGCTATATCGGCGCGGTGCGCGCCGTCCCGAATTACAACGTGATGGGAGTCGCCAAGGCGGCTCTGGAAGCCTGCGTGCGCTATCTCGCGATAGATTTGGGCCCGAAGAACATCCGCGTCAACGCGCTCAGTGCGGGTCCCGCCCGCACACTCTCATCCTCGGCGATCAGCGGCTTTCACACGATGGCGCACGAGGTCGAAAATCGCGCGCCGCTGCGCCGCGGCATGAAAATCGAAGAAGCGGGCAAGATGGCCGCCGTGCTCCTGAGCGATCTTTCGACCGGCGTCACCGGGCAGACGGTGTACGTGGATGTGGGTTACAACATCGTAGGATTCTGATTTGCTTCTGATTTGCTTCAAGGAGTAATGCGATGGCGATTCATATCGTTCCCCAGCTCTCCGACAATTTCGCGTACCTCGTCGTCGATGAAACCAGCAAGGAATGCGCGGTGGTGGATTGCGCGGAGGCCGACAAGGTTATCGCGGCGGCGCGCGGACTCGGTGTGCAGATCGCCGCGGTGCTGACGACGCATTGGCATGGAGATCACAGCGGCGGCAATCAGGACCTCGCAGCGAAAATCGAGGGCGTCAAGGTTTACGGCGCGAGCGCCGAGAACGGCAGAATTCCCGCGCTGAACAATCCGGTGGCTGACGGCGATACGATCCGGATCGGCGCGCTCGAAGCGCGCGTGATCGGAATTCCCGCGCATACCAACGGCCACGTCGCATATTATTTTCCCAAGCTCGAGACGGTCTTCACCGGCGACACGATGTTCATCGGCGGATGCGGCCGCGTGTTCGAAGGCAAGGCGGCCACGATGGTCGCGTCGCTAAAGCGCCTGTCGTCACTGCCTGATTCGACGCGGGTTTACTGCGGGCATGAGTACACCGAGAAAAATCTCCGCTTCGCGCTGACGCTCGAGCCGAATAACGCCGCGCTGAGAGCCAAACACGATTGGTCGCTCAAGGCGCGGAGCGAAGGCAAATGGACCGTGCCCTCGACGATCGGCGACGAAAAGCTGATCAACCCGTTTCTGCGCACCGACAGCGCCGAGCTGCGTGCGAGCCTCAAGAAGATCGATCCGGCGCTCGCAAACGATCCGGTCGCAATTTTCGCCAAAGCCCGCGAACTGAAGGATCGGTTTTAAGAACTCAGAGCTAACTCGTATTGAAGTAATTTACCGCCGATTCAGAACGGCTTCAGGATCGCGAGCAACAGGATCGCCAGCACCAGCAGGCTCACTACTCCGTGCACGACCGCGAACTCGCGCCGCGTCGAGGCGCTTGGATTATCTTCGAGGAATCGAATCCGGCGGTAGAAGCGCACATGATAAAACAGGATCACGGCGATCAGCAGCAGCTTCGCGTGAAGCCATCCCTGCCGCAAAACTTCGGGCCGCATCAATATCAGGATGATTCCAAGGCCGATCGTGATCGCGGCGCCCAGGTTTACCGTAATCTCGAACAGCCGCCGTATGGTTCCAAGCAATCGCTCCTTGGGCAGCCCGACTTCCTCCGGCACACGGCCGAGCAGACTCGCGAGCATCAGCAATCCGCCGATCCAGAAAATCACGCCGAACAGATGAAGTGCCAACACGATTTGGAAGACGGCGTCGCTCAATTCGGTATCTCCTAAAACGGACCTTTAAGATGCTCCAAGGGTTCGCAGACTGAACGAACGTACCGTATCGACGCGGATGGTAGAAGCGCCAGCAATTCTGCAGGCGCTTGCCAGCGGCCTCCGCGGATAGCATTTATGGAACACCGAGACGGAGGTTTTGAGATGGCGGATTCCTACCTGTCCGAGCTGAGACGAAAAACCGTCAGCGCCGAAGAGGCTGCGGCGTCAGTCAAATCGGGCGACTGGGTCGAATACGGATTCGGACTGGGACAACCTGACCTGTTCGATCAGGCGCTCGCGGCGCGCATCGGAAAGCTCGAGCGCGTGAAGCTGCGTGGATGCCTTGCGATGAAACCGCGTGCGGTGATTGACGCCGACCCGGAGGGTCGTCACGTCGATTATTTTTCCTGGTACTTCTCGGGACTCGAGCGGAAGCTGCACGATCACGGACTGTGCCATCATATTCCGATGAACTTCGGCGAGGCGCCCGACGACTACCGCCGCTTCGTCGACGTAAACGTCGCGGTGCTGAAGTGCGCGCCGATGGACGAGCACGGCTATTTCAACTTCGGTCCGTCGGTGACCTATCACAAGGCGATCACCGAAAAAGCCAGGCATCTGATAATCGAAACGGACGCGAGCGTGCCGTATGTTTTCGGGCTCGAATGCGGGGTCCACATCAGCGAAGTCGAGCAGGTGATCGACGCGGGCGCTGGCGTGCTGCCCGAACTGAAAAATCCCGCACCGGGTCCGGCCGATCAGAAAGTTGCGGAGCTGATCGCGCCGGAGATTAGGAACGGCGCTTGCCTGCAGATCGGAATCGGCGCGATGCCGAATGCGGTCGCCGAGCTGTTGGCGGGCTCCGCGGTCAAAGATCTCGGCGTGCATACCGAGATGTTCGTTGACTCGCTCATCTCGCTCTACGAGGCCGGCAAGATCACTGGCGCGCACAAGGCGGACAATCTTTACCAGATGACTTATTGCTTCGCCGCGGGATCGTCGCGCCTTTACAAATTTCTCGATCGAAATCCCGCGTGCTTCGCCGGTCCGGTCGATTACACCAATCTGCCGCATCACATCATGCGCAACGACAACGCGGTCGCGATCTGCAACGCCGCTCAAATCGATCTCACGGGACAAGCCTGCTCCGAATCCGCCGGCATCAGGCAGATCAGCGGTACTGGCGGCCAACTCCAGTTCATTCGCGGCGCGTACGCCTCGGCCGGAGGCAAGGCGATCCTGTGCCTCGCCTCGACCTACGAGCGCGCGGGCAAGCGCGCCAGCCGTATCGTCGCGCGCATCGACGACTCGAACATCGTGACCACGCCGCGCACCGACGTGATGTACGTGGTGAGTGAATATGGAATCGTCAACCTGAAGGGGAAGTCGGTGCCGGAGCGGGCGCGCGCGCTGATTGGGCTGGCGCATCCGGATTTTCGCGAGGAGCTGGAACGCACGGCGCGCGAGTACCGGCTGCTGCCGCGATCGATCTTCTAGCGCTGCGTCGAAGCGGGATCGCCGGTGAATTTGTAGACCAGCTCGCCTTCGCGGGTGAAGCCGAGTTCGCGGCGAATCAGATGTTCCAGGTAGCGATCGTTGGAACTAAGGTTCTGAACGTTCGTTCTGAGCGTATCGTTGCGGGCCACCAGTTCCGCGCGTCGCGCCTCGAGCGCCCGGCGCCGGGTGCGCAGCGCCAGCAGGTCGCGCGGCCCCAGCGGGCCCATCGCGAGGCTCGCCCCGAGGGCCACGAGGATTCCCCCGAGGATTAGACAGAGCCACTGACGCCGCACGTAGTTACTTAAGCGAAACATCGGGCTAATGGTAAAGCATCGCGGGGGCCGAGTTCAAGACTGCTCCGGCTTAACGTCATTCTAAAGTTCGGAAAGCGTATAGGATCAGCGGCTCGTGCCGACTTTAGAATTTCTTTATAAATTCGCGCTGAACCTGTTGCATTCGCAATAACGGGTTTCTATAATCCGCACCGACGGGTGGGGAAGGTTAGACCACTCATTAAGTAGGGAGCTTATCCAGCAGCGGCCAACGGAAGAGGAGGTGTCTATGCCAGTGAAGAAGAAGGCCCCCAGGCGGGCCACCAAATCCAAGTCAAAGTTGAAGAGTAGAATGGCAAAGAAAAAGGCCGCCAAAAAGAAGAAGAAGTAACTAGCCACAAGTTTTCCTCCGGGACTTAACCCCTCGGAGGCTGGCTAACGATACCGGGCTAACTGCTGGAATGAGCCGAGGCGCTAACGCCTCGTAAACCGAGAGAGCCTCCGTAACAGGGGGCTCTTTCTTTTTTCACGATACTTGCGTCCGCGCTGCGCGGCACCTAATGATCGCGATCTGCGCAACCTGCGCGAGTTCCAATGAACCCTCCTGATTCCACCTTCGACGCGATTATCGTCGGCGCGCGCGTAGCCGGAAGCGCCGTCGCTATTTCACTCGCGTGCAGCGGACTCAAGATCCTGCTGGTCGATAAGGCGGCGTTTCCGTCCGATACGCTCTCGACTCATATTGTTCTGGCCGGCGGTGCGAAGGTGCTCGCCCGGATGAATGCGCTGGAGCATCTCGAACGTGCGGGCGCGCGCCGCTACGAAAGGATGCGGCTGCTCGGCCCCGGGTACGATTATGCGGTCGATCTGGCGGCCGAGGGCGAAGACTTGCGCGGATTCTGTTTCGGACGGATGCCAATGGACGCGGCGATGCTCGCGCTCGCGCGTGACTCTGGCGCGGCGGTTCGTGAGCGCTTCCGGCTCACCGAGCTGGTGATCGAGAACGGTGCGATCGCGGGAATCCGCGGCGAGGACGAGAGCGGTTCGCATGAATTTCACGCGGCGCTCGTCATCGGAGCTGACGGGATGCGCAGCACGGTCGCCAAGATCGCGGAGGCAAAGCTCGGCGCTTTCGAGCGTACCGAGGTCCCGTGCGCGCGCGCGTACTACTACTCGTACTACGAAGCTGTAAGGCAGCAGCGCTTCGGCGACGACCTCGTGACCGAGCTCGACGCGGGACCCGGCCAGGGCGCGCTCCTGTGCCGATGCGAGAACGGTCGCGTGGTCGCGGCAGTGGCATTCGATGCAGCGCAGATGCATTCTTTTCGCACCGATCTGAGCGGTAATTTTAAGCGCGAGCTCGAACGTTCGTTCGTCGTGGGATCCCTGATCGAAGGCGGGCGTGCATCTGGAAAAATTTATTCGTCGGGAATGCTGCTCAACACCTATCGCAAGCCGATCGCCGACGGCGCGCTGCTCGTCGGCGACGCGGGACTCCACGTCGATCCGCTGTTCGGGCAGGGACATTCCCTCGCGTTGATGAGCGCGGAAATCGCGGGCGAGCTCGCGCCTGGATGGTTCTCGGCGCGAGAGGGAAGCGTGATCAGCGCAGCCGCAATGAGCGAATTCATGGCTCGTCGTGATCGCCTGCTGATGCCCTACTATTCCTCGAGCGTCAGAACCTCTCGCGGACTGCGACACGATCCAACTACGCATGCGGCGCATATGGTAGCGCAGCGCGAGACCTGGGCCGCGCGCGAGATGGCGGGCTTCGCACAGATGGCATCAGGCGGAGGATTTCCGTCCTTCCGGTTCGCGCGGATGCTGGCGCGGCAGGCGCGCGCCGCCTGAGGGCCGCGTGGACGAGTTACTCGGACGGTTCCCTTGTCTCGCCGAGCGGCCGGAGCCGCTCAAGTTCGCGTGGCCGATCATTCTTATCCCAGACTCGTTCACCACCGCTCGTCATCTGGGCGTGCTGCTCGGTTATTTCGCGACGATCGGATGGGAGGTTTATGCGCCGGATCTGCGCTCTGCAATCGGAGCGGACAAGACTCCGTCGCTCGCGGAATTTTCCTTTGCTGATCTGGTCGCGCTTTGCGCAGAAGCGCTTGAGGCGCTCGGTCGGAGCGCGATCGTCGTCGGCCATGGCGCCGGAGGATTGGCCGCGCTCAAGCTGGCTGAGCGTCCCGGCGTAAAAGCCGCGGTAGCACTGGCGCCGATGGTGCCCGGGTACCACTCGCCGCTGGTTTCAGGATTTGCGGCGCGGCTCTCCACGTGGCGGCGTGGAACGATCGATCCTCCACGAGGCCGCACGCTGTTCGAATTCGTCTCCGACGCCGATCCGTTTCAGCGCGACGCGATTATCCGCGCGATGGTGCCGGAGAGCGCGAAACTCGCTCTGGAGATCGCGCGCGGCGAGATTACTCTCCCGATTTTCGCCGCGCCGCGGCTGATTGTTGCCGGCGACTCGGATATTTTCGCTCCGATTGCCCGAACCTTCGCGCTCGCGGAAACGATCGGCGCGACGCTCACGCAAGTTCCCGGGCGCGGCCACTGGCTTATTGGCGGCCGAGCACTTGAGCGTGCAATCGGGCTGACCCAGCGCTTCCTGGTGCGAACGCTAGGGCAGGAATTGCTGCTGCTCTATCCCGAGGAATGGAAAAACGAGCCCGACGAGGACTGAGTCTGCGAATCGTTCGAGACCAGCGGTCGGTTGCGCGAGCGAATCGATGCGGCGGATAATTCGCGCCGACATACAGGAGCGGGAAACAACGCGATGGGCGTCATAAGAGATCAGTCTGAAAAATTATTCAACGGCGAGATCACGACTCGCCAGTTTCATCCGCTGATGCCGACCGGAGAGTACGAGGAAGTCGCCGAGGGCGTGATGTTCTACCGATGGTTCGCGAACGTCACGGCGGTCAAGACCAGCGAGGGACTGGTGATGATCGACACTGGGGCATATTTCAATCAGCAGGCGACGCTCGAGCTCCTGCGCAAGTTTTCGCCCGACCGGGTCAACACTGCAATCTACACGCATGGCCACGTCGATCACGCGTGCGGGACGCCGGTGATTATGGAGGAAGCGCGCAGCCGCAACCTGGCGCGTCCGCGAATCGTCGGACAAAAAGGCGTCTCCGCCCGGTTCGACCGCTACAAGCGCACCCAGGGCTACAACAACGTCATCAACACTCGCCAGTTCAGCCGTCCGTCGTCATTTCCAACTGAGTATGTTTATCCCGATACTTACTTCGATAATCAGTTGAATGTAGTAGCGGGCGATCACAAGTTCGATTGCCATCACGCGCGCGGTGAGACCGACGATCACTGCTGGGTGTATATTCCGGCGCGCAAGGTGCTATGCACCGGCGATCTGATTATCTGGGCAGCGCCCAACGCCGGCAATCCGCAGAAGGCGCAGCGCTATGCGCGCGAATGGGCCGAGGCGCTGCGTACGATGGCGAAGCTGAGCGCGGAAGTTTTGCTGCCCGGTCATGGCTATCCGGTTTTTGGCGCGCTGCGCGTCCGCCGCGTGCTGAATGACACGGCGGAATTTCTGCAGAGCCTTTACGATCAGGCGATCGCGCTGATGAATGCTGGCGCGTCGCTCGATGAGGTTATTCATTCGGTCAAGCCGCCGGCAAATCTGGCCGACAAGCCTTATCTGCAGCCGGTCTATGACGACCCGGAGTTTATCGTGCGCAATATATGGCGGCTCGAGGGCGGATGGTACGACGGCACGCCCTCGCATCTTAAGCCCGCGACCGAAGCTGCGCGTGCGCAAGAGATCGCTTCGCTTGCGGGCGGCGTGGACAAGGTTGTCGCGCGCGCTCTTGAGAAGCTCGATTCAGGGGATCTAGCGCTCGCGGCGCATCTGGCGGATTGGGCCGTCAGCGCGGCGCCCGAAGACAAATCCGCGCACACCGCCCGCTCGAAGATCTACCAGGCGCGTGCGGACGCGGAGAGCTCGACGATGGCGCACGGGATTTTTCACTCGACCGCGCTCGAATCAGCGAAGATGGCCGGAATCGCGCCGCCAGAAGACAAGCGCAGCTTCTGATCGCTGCCCGCGTGCAGAGCAGCAACGTGATCATCCGTCGAGTAGGCATCGTGAGGCTCCCATCTTACGAAACTCGCGGCGGAGGCGTGAGCTTGCCGAGAATCGCAGGTGCGCGCGCACCCGTCACGCTCGGGATATTTCCTTGGCGCCCGCGCAGCATCTGGTAGCCGAGAATCGCGAACGCCACCGCCTCGAGCGAATCACCGTCAACTCCCGCCTTCGTCGCCGTCGTGACTTCGAGCATCGGCAGTTCTTGCGCGAGCATCGTGATCAAAGTGGGGTTATGCGCGCCGCCACCCGTGGCGATTAACTGATCGACGCGTCCGCGCGGTGCGATGAAGCGGCGGACCGAGTCGGCGATCGATCGGGCGGTGAGAGCGGTGACCGTCGCGAGCAGATCATCGCCGCGTACGGCCAGTGTTTTTGCGACTCGCCGGATTTCCGCGAGATACTGCGCGCCAAATTCTCCGCGGCCGGTTGATTTCGGCGGGCGGCGGCGAAAGAACCGATGCCGCATCAGCGCCGTAAGCATCGGCTCACTCACCCTCCCGCGCGCCGCGATTTTTCCGCCGCGATCCATCCGCATCTTTCCGCTCGTCATCTGGTTCACGAGCGCGTCGATCAGTCCGACGCCGGGCCCGGTATCGAACGCGACGAGATCAGGATTTCCGAGCCGCGCGCCGGCAGGAATGTACGTTGCGTTGCCGATCCCTCCGATATTCTGGATGACGCGCCCGCGCCGAGCATCGGCGAACAGCCACAGATGAGCCAGCGGCGCGAGCGGAGCGCCCTCGCCTCCGAGCGCGATGTCCATCGGGCGAAAGTCGGCGACTACCGGAAGATCCGTCATCGCGGCTATAACCGCGGACTCTCCAAGCTGGAGAGTCGACGCGGTCGCGCCGCGACTGACGGCACTAGGAGGCCGATGAAAAAACGTGTGGCCGTGCGAGCCGATAAAATGGATCCGCGAAAGTGCGATTCGCGCCTCACGCGCCACCGAGATCGCGGCGCGGCCGAATGCGCGGCCGAGCTGGAAGTTGAGCGCGGACAATTCTCCCGAACCTGCTCTGTTGCCGGCGGTTGCGGCTAGCAGCCGCGCGCGGAAACCGGCCGAGTAAGGATAGGTGCGGAAATGGATCGCGCGTGCGGGCGGCCGCTTGCGCTCATCTATATTCACGATCGCGGCGCTCACGCCGTCGTGCGAGGTCCCGGACATCAGTCCGATCGTCAGCACGCCGCCGCGCTCAATCTTTCTCGCGCTCATCGACCTGCTTGTGCTCGTCTCCGGAAATCTCTTCGGTCTCGTCGTCGGGACCGCGATTCAATTTGAGCATTTCGATTCCCGCCGCGATCAGCCGCCATCCCGCCGGAATTTCGAGCGAGCCGGTATCCTCGCCCGCGTCCAGCTCGATGATGACCTTGCGGCCGCCGTGCCACTGCACCAGCAGCGGACGATGCCCGATCTGCCGGCCGGTCGATGGGTCGATCGCAAAGTCGCCGAGCATCGTGGTCGCGCGCAAATCCGAGAACGCGGCACGAAGGCGATATTGATCGAGCGATCTGGCGGCTTCGAGCGCCGCGCCAGCAAGCATTGCGGCCGCATACGCCTGCGCGGCGGTGTAATCAGGCTGTGCGACGCCGGCCTCGCGAAACATTCGCATCGCGAACTCTCGCGGCGCAGGGCCAAGGCTCGGAGTGACTTTGGAATCGGCCTCCCAATGACTTGGGCCGACGATTCCTTCCGCACTCTCGCCGAGATCATCGTGAAAACGCGCGACTCCGGCGGCAACGCACGCGAGCACCGGAATGTTGAGGCGCGGGTCTGCCGTGACGGCGCGCATCACGGCGAGGTCGTGTTCATAACTTCCCGCGCTGACCAGAACGTTCACACGGTTTCGGCGCAGCGCGGGAAACAGCGCGTCGGGCGTGCGGTAGGAATCGAACCTGCCGTTCCATTTCACCCGCACGCGAACTCCGCGCCGGCGCGCGATACGCTCCCGCGCGGCGTTCTCGATCCCGACGGCGACCGCGCGCGCGAAAGGAGATCCAGTCGCGACTATCGCCATCCGCTTGCGCCAGAATTTAAGCGAAGTGAGCAGCCGCACGAAGCCGGTCAGATATTCGCTGGCGGGAGAAGCGACACCCACGATCATTTTGTAACCGGATTCATAAAGCGAATCGGCGGCGCCGCCTTGATTGATAAACACGCGCCCGGCGGCTTCCGCTATCGGAGCCGCTGCCGCGGCGAGAACGCTTCGAGTAGGGGCCGAGCAGAAGGTCGGCCCGATCTTCGGCGACGAGCGCGCGATAAATTTCGGCGCATCGCGCTGGGTCGCTTTGATCGTCGACGCAGTCCAGCGCGATTTCTGCGCGCTCACCGCCCAGACGCACACCGCCTGCCGCGTTGGTATCCGCGACGAACAGGCGCAGCGCGGCGCCGGCCTGGCTGCCCATCGCGGCATACTTTCCGCTCAGCGCGAGCGACAGGCCGAGACTGATTTTCACGGTGAG
Source organism: uncultured delta proteobacterium (assembly GCA_963801665.1). Taxonomy (GTDB): domain Bacteria; phylum Desulfobacterota; class Binatia; order Binatales; family Binataceae; genus JBARDN01. The sequence goes on from CAWDFL010000001.1 coordinate 1,255,645, forward strand.
GGCCGCGGCGCACGCCCGTCAGGCCGCGACTTCGGCGATACCGCCTTTGATGACAGCCTGATTGTTGGCATTGAAGGTCTCGAAGGCAAACGTCGCGCGGCCGTCGTGCTCACCGTCGCGCCAGACTTTGGTCGTGATCGTTTCGCCCGGACGTACCGGACGCGAGAATCGGACCGCCAGGCGTTTTAGCTTTCCTGGATCACCGCCGCACAATTTGTCGATCATGACTTTCGAAGTAAACGCCATCGTGCACAGGCCATGCACGATAATTCCTGGCAGCCCCGCCATTTTGGCGATATTTTCATCAACGTGAATCGGATTGTGATCGCCGGACGCCGCCGCATACCTGACGGTCTGATCGGGGTCGATCTTCTGCGCCATGCTGAACAGCGGTTCTCCGCGCTCGACCTCTGCCGCGCGAGCTTCCGCGAGCGCGGCGCGCCGTCCGCCGCCGCGAATGAAGACGCTGAACACGATCCGTTGCACCGACTCGCCCTTCTGATTTTCAGCGCCGAGTTCGACCGCCATCGTTTCGCCGCTGGGCTTGGTCTCGATCGAAATAATTTTAGCGCGCGAGGTGATCCTGTCGCCGGGCCGAATCGGCGCGAGGAATTGCATGTCCTGCTCGCCGTGGACCAGGCGCAGAAGGTCGGCGCCGACTTCCGGATCAGTCACCGCGCCCATCACCGAGCTCCACGTGACGACGACGCCGAACATCGGAGGCGCGACGATTCCGCCCGGACGGCTCGCGTCGAAAAACGCCGGATTGTCTTCGTTGTAAGCGCGGGCGTACGCGCCGATCGCGTCCGCGGTGACGTCGCTCGTGATCGGCGGATACTGGCGGCCCACGCAGGCCTTATTCAAAGGCATCGATTGCTCCCGTTTCGTGAGAGAGGTTGCGGCGATGGTCAGCGGAGCTCGCGGCCCGCGATGAACACCGCCTTCAACTCTAGCGCCCGGCTGAGCACGATCAAATCGGCGCGGGTTCCGGGGTCGAGACGGCCGCGATCCTTGAATCCACCGACCGCGGCAGGATTGGTCGCGGCCATCACCGCCGCTTCCGCGATCGGCACGCCGACCTCGCGCACCATCAGGCGGACGCCGTCGAGCATGCTGATGATGCTTCCGGCCAGAGTGCCGTCTGCCAAACGCGCGGCGCCGCGATCGATTCTTGCCCGCGCGCGTCCGACCTCGATCGCGGCATCCTCTTCCGTGCCTGCCAGCGCGACTTTGTCGGATGTGATGATCAGCCCTTTCATGCCGCGCGTGCCGTACGCCAGGCGCAGCATCTCCGGATGAACGTGCACGCCGTCGGGTATGATCGCGGGACGCGCTTCCGATCGCGCGAGCGCCGCAGCGATTACGCCGGGGTCCCGATGACCAAGCGGGCGCATCGCGTTGTACAGATGCGTGAACATCCGCGCGCCCGCGCTGATTCCGGCGCGAGCCTCCTCGAGCGTCGCGTCGGTGTGCCCAATCGAGACCGCTACCCCGCGCGCGACGAGGCGGCGGATCGCGTCGAGCGCGCCCGGCAGTTCCGGTGCGAGCGTGACGAGCTTGAGCGCGCGCATCGCGAGCGTGCGTTCGAATGCGTCGCCGTGCGGTTCGAGGTTCAGCGCGGGATGCGCGCCGAGCCGGCGCGGAGAAATGAACGGGCCTTCGAGATGCATCCCGAGAATCGCAGCGCCGTCTTGCGCGGCGGTGCGATCCGTCTCCGCTGCAGCGATCACTCCTGCGATCGCTGCGTGCGCGCGCTCGATTCGTTCGAATGGCGCGGTCACCGCAGTCGGCAGCCACGCGGTCGTGCCCTCACGCGCGAGCTTCTGGCCGAGAGTGCGCAGCGCAGCCGCGTCGGCGGACATCACGTCGATGCCGTGCGAGCCGTTGACCTGCAGGTCGATGAATCCGGGCAGGATATAATCATTTCCGGCGGCGGGGCCTTCGTGAACCTCGACGATCTTTTCCGCGAAGGTGATCTGTCCGCGGGTGAGCGAGCCGTCGGTGCGGGCGATCTCGCCGCTGAGCGTTTTCATCATCATGATAGATGGAACGATCAGTTCGCGCGGAAGCGCTCCGCCAGCAGGCGCGAGAAGCGCGGAAGATAAATCAAGTCGAAGGTCTCTTCCTTGCCGGGAAACATCGCGACCGCCGCACCCTTGAGCGCGATCACATGCTGCCAGGCCTGCTCAAGCGTCAAATCTTGATCCTGCGCGAGCGTGGCAAAAGTCAGGTCGACCAGAAAGCGCAGGCGCCGAAGCATCTTGTCTTCCAGCTCAAGCGCGGCTTTGCGATTGTCGTCGGGCATCGCGATGCTCCGTAAGAATCGCGGCACGGGTGCTCGCGATCTTCTTTAACCGTAGCCGGAACGCACCGCTTCGGGCAATCATTTGAGTGCCAGTGGCAGCGCTGCAACTGCGCGGACCGGGGCGTACTTGTTTCGGCCCCAAAGCGATGACAAGTTCTTACGCACGATGGCGCAGCAGCGAATCAAGAGCAGCTTCATCTATCTGGCCAACGCGGTAAACGACTTGCGCGGCAATTGGCTGAATCTTGCGGTCGTGCTCGCGCCGCTGATCGTGCTCGCGTCGATCTGCCTGCTGCCTGAGGCGCTCAACCTGCAGCATTATTTCGCCGGCTCGCTCGGAGGCGGAGGAACGACCGTCGGCTACTTCCTCGCGCAGGAGCCATACCATCCGCCCACGAATACGACGCCCGCGCCGTATCCCGAATGGCTGATCTATGCGATGCGTGGGATGGTCGTGCTGATATCGCTGGTTGCCGGGCTTCTGATACTGGTCGAGTTGAAGCGAATTCAAACCGGCGAACGCGCTTCGGGAATAATCGGAGAAACGATCGCGGTGTACGCAAGCGGCGGACGGCTCGCGCTCGCGTACCTGTGGATCGCGTTTCTCCAGTACCTCGCTCCCGGTGTCGCGATAGCGGTGCTCAAACTAAATCTGGCGACTGACTACCCGGTCTTGTCGGTGCTGATCTCGATCTTGCGGCTGGCGCTGCTGGTCGGCGCGGGGATTGTCTACTTGTGGCTGTATTTCGCCGAGTACGCGCTGGTCTTCGACGGCGAGCACAGCTTTCATTCGCTGCTGTTCAGCCGCGACCTGATGCGCAAGCGGTTTTATACGGTCGCAATTCGGATCGTGGTCTTTCTGGCGGTGTGGTCCGGCTACAATTCCTGGGCGTTTGGCGCATTTGTGATAGTGAGCTTGTTGCTTGGACTGATCGCGCAGTTGACCGGCGTTGTTTTGACGATCGTGATTCTTCTGGACCTGATGGGATTGACCGTCAGTCTTGCGACCTCAGCGTTTTTCATCGCGGCGGGATTGCGGATGTACCAGGATTTGATCGCGATCGCGCGCGCGGGCAATAGCGCTCAGCCAAATTCGAGCGCCGCGCTTCAGGCGACGGTGCCGCTGAGCGGCGCTTCGGCCTGAGCAGTCCTCAATTCCTCTCAGCCGCGGCAACGCGGAAGATTGCGCGTGCGGCGACATGAACCGCCGGCAGCGAAATCGTCTGCATCGTTGCGATCTCCGCCAGCAGCCGTTCGAGGTCCGAAAATTCGCGCGGCCGCTCGCTGGCCAGACGCTGGATCGCGGCCGCGGCTCCGCCGGCTTCTAACGCAAGGTTGGTCAGTTGCAAACGGCCCTCGCGTAACTCGACCGCCAGCTCCTGCGCGGCACGCCGGCGCCACCGATCCTCGTCGTCGAAATTGACCACAGTCGCTTCCAGGCGCGAGAAATCCAGATGCGCGCTCACGCCGAAATAAGCTTCAGCAACTCGCTCCGCCGGCAATTTGCGCGCGAGCGCGATACTCAGCACGTTCAGCAGATGATCGGCGAAGGCAAGGCGCGCCAGGCCGTGTGCGAGTTCGCCGTCCGCCACGGTGGCGCGCAGGTCGCGATAAATCTGCTCGAACCGCTCGCGCTCTCCGGCCTGGAGGAACTCCTCAAAGCTGGAGCTCAGGCTCTCGAATGCGGGACGGAAGCGGCGCGCCACGGCGTCCAGCGCCGCATCGGGCGAAAAATTTCTGAGCGCCCACGCCGAGGCCGCACCCGCCGCCTTTTCGAGCGCGAAAAATCCTCCGGTTTCGGCGTCGGCACTCGCGGTGGCCGTGACCGTGCGAATCTGCTCGGCCCGTGCCGAAACCGAGAGCACCTCGGATGCGATCAGCCATGCGTGAACCGCGGCCTCCGCATTGACGCCATGGTCGCGGACGATTCCGAACACGAACGTCGAGCCCATCAAGTCCACCATCTCGTTGACCAGCCGCGTGGCGATAAGCTCGCGGCGCAGGCGATGGTTGGGAATTGATTTGCTGAAACGTTGCGCGATCGACGCGGGAAAATATGGAACGAGAAAGCGATCGACCAGGTGCGGATCTGTGGTCAGCGCGGCATCTTCGAGCCGCATCACGAGATCGATTTTGGTGAAAGCGGTGATAAGCGCGAGTTCGGGACGGACCAGGCCGGCGAAGCGCGCATGCCGGTCGTGCAAATCCTCGCGCGTGGGGAGCGCCTCCTCATGACGGCTCAAGAGGCCGCGCTCTTCGATCGCCTGCATGTGCTCGCGGAACGCATCGACGCGAGTGCGGCTGCGAATCTGTTCGAGCGAGAGCAGCAGCGCCTGATCGCGATTGTCGCGCAGGACGCTTTGCGCAACGTCGTCGGCCAGGCCGGCCAAGGTCCGGTTACGCTCGTCGAAGGAGAGCGCGCCGCGAGCGACCTCGGGGTCGAGCAGGATCTTGATATTCACCTCGTGGTCGGAGGTGTCGACGCCCGCGGAGTTGTCGATCGCGTCGGTGTTGATGCGTCCGCCGGCGAGCGCAAACTCGATGCGCGCTTTCTGGGTGAAGCCCAGGTTGCCGCCCTCGACCGCGATCTTCGCGCGCAACTCGGCGCCCGTGATTCGGCACCCGTCGTTGGCGTGATCGCCGACTTGTTCATCGGTCTCGTCCGACGCGCGCACGTAGGTGCCGATGCCGCCGTTGTAGAGCATGTCCACGGGAGCGCGAAGAATCGCACGGACAAGGCTCTCGCCGTCGAGCGCGTCGTCGTCGATCCCGAGTGCGGCGCGCGCCTGCGGACTCAGCTCGATCCGTTTCTGTCCGCGGCGCCAAACGCCTCCGCCCTTGCTGATGAGCGCAGGATTGTAATCCGCCCACGCCGAGTGCGGCAGCTCGTAGAGCCGATGCCGCTCGTCGAAGCTCACGGCGGGATCGGGTGCCGGATCGATAAAGATGTGGCGATGATCAAACGCGGCGATGAGCGCAACATTGCGCGAGCGCAGGAGCCCGTTGCCAAACACGTCGCCCGACATGTCGCCGATTCCGATCATGGTGATCGGCTGGCCGCGGTCGGGGTCGCGGCCGATCTCGCGCAGATGCCGCCGAGCGGATTCCCACGCGCCGCGCGCGGTGATTCCCATCGTCTTGTGGTCGAAGCCATGCTCGCCGCCCGACGCGAACGCGTCGCCGAGCCAGAACCTGCGCTCGATCGCGATCGTGTTTGCGATATCCGAGAAGGCCGCGGTGCCCTTGTCGGCCGCGACCACGAGGTAGGGACCGTCGGTATCGAGCACCTTGACCCGCGGCGGATGCATAGTGCCGTGCTCGGTGCGATTGTCGGTCAGGTCGAGCATCGCGCAGATCAGGGTCTTGTACGCCTCGACTCCCGGAGCGGTATTTTCCGCCGCGCGTTTGACGACAAATCCGCCTTTGGAACCGATCGGTACGATGATGGCGTTTTTCACCGTCTGGGTTTTCATTAATCCGAGAATTTCGGTGCGGAAATCGTCGGGCCGATCGCTGAAACGGATTCCTCCGCGCGCGACCTTGCCCGCGCGCAGATGGCATCCTTCCATCCGTGGGCTGTTGGCGTGGATCTCGTACAGTGGAGCAGTGTCGGGCAGGTTGGCGATCTTACCGCTCTCGAATTTGAGGGCGATATACGGATCGGGCGCGGGCATCGGGCAGAAGAAATTTGTGCGCACCGTCGCCTCGAGCATCGTGAGCAGCATGCGGGCCGCGCGATCGTCGGCGATATTTTCGATCGAGCCAAGCTGACTCAAGTATGCGGCGCGCAGCTCGGCGGTCTTGGTCGGATCGTCCTCGCGATCGGGGTCGAGCCGCGCGGTGAACAGCTCGAACATCGCGCGCGAGAGCGCGGGAAAATTAAGCAGCAGGCGCCGCAGCGCCGGGCGCGCCGGCGCGAGCTCCATCTGGAACGCGGCTTCCAGGTAGGCGCGCAGCAACGCGGCGTCGCGCCACTTGAGCCCCGCCGAGACCACCAGCGCATTCAGCGGATCGTCTTCGGCCAGACCGGCGCGCACCGCCGCGATCGCGTCGGCGATCGTTTGCGCACCGGGAGATTTCAGCAACGGCTGCCCGTCCGGACCTTCGACGGAAAACGCTTGCACGTACGCGCCCGCGGCCTGGCCGCCGAGCTTGGGTTTGAATGTGTGGAATTCTTCCGCGAGCACCTTGACGCCGAAATTCTGCAGCATCGGCATCAGATCCGAGAGCATCGGCGGCTCTCCGACGCCCAGCATCCGCAGCTCGTCGGCGTTTTCGTCCGCCTCAGGGTTGTGGCCAAGTTCCACGTGAAACGTCCGGCCGGTCTGGAGCAGCTCTTCGATTCGTTCGATATCATTGATCGCGCGCTGCGCCGGAACCGCGGCGCGGTATTCGTCGGTGAATGCGCCGGTCCATCGCGCACCCAGCGCCCGTCCGCGCGACGCGCCCAATTTCTCGACCAGGCGCTCGGTCAGACGCTCTTCCCATCGATGCGCCAAGCGTGCGACCTCGATTTCGAGCTCCTTGATCTTCTGCGCTTTTGGCGGCTCCGCGGCGAAACAAAAGTGTAACCGCGCGGTATAACCCTCGCCCATCGCGAGGTAGTAGTAGATGAGCGTGCCACCAAATCCTTTGGCTAGAGCGGCCTGGATATTCTGGCGCACGCGCGCGGAGAATGCCTCGCGCGGCATCACGACCATCGCGATCACATTGCCGCGGTACGCGTCGCTGAATACGCACAGGCGGACCGTGGCTTCGTTTTTCACATCCAGGATCACGCGGAGTTGCGCGCATAGCTCGGCAACCGGTGCGCGAAAAAGCTCATCTTTAGGAAAACTGTTGAACGCGCTGACCAGCTCTTTGTAATCGTGCGAGCCTGCGACCGCGCCTTCCGCGTCCAGCACCGCCTGAAGCTTGGCGCGCAGGGTCGGGATATGCTGCGCCTCTTCCGCGTAGGCTTTGGAGGTGAACAAACCCACGAAGTGATCGAAGCCAGTCACCTTGCCCGCGGCGTTCTTGCGGCGAATCGTCACGCTGTCCATCGGGGCGCGGCGATGCACCAGCGATTCGGCGGGGGTCTTTCCGATCACCAGCGGCGGCCCGTCGAAGAACAGTTTGCGCCGCGCAGGAGCGATCTCGTCGAGCGAGCCCGCGCTGCGGAAGCGCGACTCGTCGTGGTCGCGCATGATGCCGAGCTCGCTGCCGGACTGGACCGAGAACTTCGTGGCGTGGCCGTCGCCGGAAAGATCGTAATGACGATAGCCGAGAAAAACGAACCCACCCTGCACCAGCCAGCGCAGAAAATCGCGCACCTCGACGAGCTCGCGGTTGGCGGCGGTTTCCTCGCAAATTTGCAGCGCGCGCGAGACCATCGGCTCGAAATCGCTGGTTGCCTGCTGAACCTCGACCAACACCGCGCGGACCTCGCGCGCGATCCGTTCGGAATCAGCCGGCGAAGCCGCGAGTTCCAGCTCGGTGTAGGTCAGCGATTCGCCCCGCTCGGCCGACGACGCATGCTCGAATGAGACGATTGTTCCATTGGCGTCGCGAGTGAGCTTGTAAACCGGATGCAGCATCGCGAGCACGGGAGCGCCGAGCTGATGAAAGTATGCGAGCAGGCTATCGACGATGAACGGACGATCCGCCATCGCGGTCTCAACCACCGTGACGCCGCCGGGCTCAGGCGCGGGCTTCACCGAGACCGCGATCGGCTCGTTGCGCGTGAGGAAAAAAGCGTAGGCCGACTTGAGCGCCGCCAGGTAATGGTCGGGAGCAGAATGATCGAGGCGGTCATGCGGCTCGCGCGCGAAAAGCCGTTCCGCGAACAGCTTGAGGCGCTTCGCCTCGTCACCGGGAAAGTTGCGCTCGATAATTTCGGACAGGGCACCTGCTCTCGCCAAGACGATCACCTTTTCACAGCGACGAGGAACTCAACGCCGCGACTGAACCCGCTCGATCGATTATATTGGTTCTCGGCCCGGCACTCATAGCGCAATATCCGTCCACGAAAGCGAGACTCTCGACAATGCCAGAGATCGAAATCACCGCGATGACGCTTGGGCCCTACGGCGTCGGGCATCATGATGGAAAGACGGTGATGGTGCCGGGCGTGGCGCCCGGAGATCGCGTCGAGGTTGCGATCCGATCCGAGCGGCGCGACTACAGCGTCGGTGCGATCGAGCGGATCGTCGCGGGTGGCGCCGAGCGTCGTGCCACGCCATGTCCATATCTGCCGCGATGCGGAGGATGCGACTGGCAGCAAATCGAGTATCCGGCGCAGGTCAGGCTCAAGTCTGAGCTGATCGTGCGCGAACTCGGCCGCGCGCTCGGGGTCGAAATCGATCCGTCGGGTCTGGTCGAACCCGCTCCCGCCGAGTTCGGATATCGCGCCCGGATTCGGCTCAAGGTCGGGCGCGGCGGCGCGCTCGGCTTTCACGAGCTCGGCAGCAATGAACTGATCGCGATCGATCGTTGCCTCGTCGCGGATGACCGCCTTGCGATGCCCTCGGTACTCGCGAGGGTGCTCGCGCGCGATCTGAGCGAGATCGAGGCGGTTGCTGCCGACGACAATCGTACGGTGCTGGTCGGATATCTGAAGAAGCCGGCGGGAGCGGAACAGATCGAACGCGGGCGCCGCGCGCTCGAGGCTGACTCGCGGATCGCGGGAATTGTGCTGCGAGCGGGCGAGTCTCGCGCAATTCTGGGCGAGGTCGAGATCGAAGCGGAGATCGAGCCCGGCGTGATGCTGCGCGCAAGCGCGGATTTGTTCAGTCAGGTGAATCGCGTGCAGAACCTGCGGCTGGTCGCGGAGGTAATGGCGATGGCGTCGCTGGCACCAGGTGCGAAGCTGCTCGATCTGTTTTGCGGCGCGGGAAATTTCAGTATCCCGGCCGCTCGGCGCGGCGCGCGCGTGACCGGCGTGGATTCAGATCCTCCCGCAGTCGCGGCCGCCGCGAGCAATGCCGCGCGAATGGGACTTGCTGATGCGCAATTCGCCGCGATGAAGGCGCACGAGCTCGCGGCGTTCTTGCAGCGCGCGAGATTTCGGCCCGACGTTCGTGATTCTCGATCCGCCGCGCACCGGAGCGGCCGCGCTGATCGAGCCGATCGCAAAGCTTGGCCCCGCGCAGGTGGTCTACGTTTCTTGTGACGCGGCAACTTTGGCGCGGGATCTGCGCGCGCTCGCGGCGCGTGGTTACAAATTATCGCGCGTGCGCGCATTCGATTTTTTTCCCAACACGCATCACGCCGAGATCGCGGCGAGAGCGGTATTGACTTAAATCACGGGGCATCCTTAATGTAGGTCAGTCGGTTCGTACCTTCCCGCCAGAGGGTCATTCAGAACGATGCCCAAGCAGGAAAAGGAAAAGATCGCCCGCCCAAAGATCACGATTATCCCCGGGCGGGGCGTGGCCCAAACTATCAATTATTTGCTCGAGGATCGCGATGATCTCGAGTGGATAATCGCCGTGGGACGCACCAAGAACGGCGAGTTGTTCTTTTATGACACCGGCGGAGATATCGTCGAAGACTTGGGCACGCTCGAGTATCTGAAGGCGCGGATCGTTCGCGCCCATTTTGGCGACGAGTACGAATAAGCGCGCGTTCCGTCAGTTGTCGAATTCCTGCTCGGGCGCGCGCGCATAGATCATCCCGTCTTCGATTTCGATCGGAACTCGATACAGAAATTTTCCGCACGCGGACTCTGGACCGGCGATACATTCGCCCGAGCCGGGTTCGTAGTAGGCGTTGTGCGTCTGGCACATCAGGTAGCGCCCTTCTTCGGCGAAAAACTGGTTGTCGACCCAGTCCATCGCCATCGGCACGTGACGGCATCGATTGACGTAGGCGTAAAACTCGCCCGCGAAATTGATCACGAAGCATTCCTCGTCGGCGCCGCGAATCGGCAGCATGAATTTAAGCGACTCGCCGGGCGCCAGATCCTGCGCGCGACCCACCCGGTAGCGCCGATTCGCCCGCGCGGGCGTTGCGCGCGCACGGCCGCGCGTTAGCGGGGCGCGGCGACGATGCTCCGAAGACATCCGATCTTCTCGATCTCGACTTCGACCGTATCGCCAGGCTTCATCTCGCCTACGCCCGACGGCGTGCCGGTCGAGATCACGTCGCCCGGCAGCAGCGTCATGATGTGGGAGATATAGCTGACTAGGGAGTCGCACTTGAAGATGAGATTGGAAGTGCGGCTGTTTTGCCGAACCTCGCCGTTCAGGCGCGTGGTTATCGCCAGATCGTCGGGGTTGGCGATTTCGGTTTCGATTGCGGGTCCAAGCGGTGCGAAGGTGTCGAAACCCTTGCCGCGCGTGAACTGCACGTCTTTGCGCTGCAGATCGCGGGCGGTCACGTCATTCATGCAGGTGTATCCGAGCACGTAGTCGCGCGCGTTCGCCGCCGCGATTTTCGTCGCCGTGCGCGAAATTACGATCGCGAGCTCGCCCTCGTAATGCATCAGCTTCGATTGCGGCGGATAGATGATCGCTTCGCCCGGAGCGATCACGCAGGTCGAAGGCTTGATGAAGAGCAGCGGCTCCTCGGGGAGCTGGCGGCCCATCTCCTGCGCATGGTCGCGATAATTGACGCCCACCGCGACGACCTTGCCCGGCGCGATCGGCGCAAGCATCGCAACCGACGCTGCCGCAACTGCCGCCGCGCCCGCGGCCGGTTTGAGTGCGTCGAGTGCGCCTGCAAGCGGCGTGATCGACGCACCGTCCAGCGAGCCGAAACTGACTTTGCCATTCAAACTGTAACGAACGATTTTCATATTTCCACTTTGACCAAATTCTCACGGATCGCGCAGCGCGGGTAAACCAGCGCTTGCCGGGTTGTGCCAAAGGCCATAGCATCTTTCCCGCGCTTGCGGCACTGGATGCGGGATGGGCCTGCGGTAGCGCGCGGAGCGGAAGAGATTTTCGAGAAATCTTTCGAATGGACAAACCGATAATTCGCGGAGTCGAAGCCTTTCCGGTCGATCAGGACGGACAGACCTATATATGCCTGCGCGATCCAACCGGCCTTGCGCCCGAGTCGATCGTGCTCGGGATGGGCGCCTATTTCATCATCTCACTGTTCGACGGACGCAACGATTTGCGCGAGGTGCAGGCCGCGTTTACCAAACGATTCGGCGAAATTCTGGAACTGGAAAAAATCAGCGAGCTGGTCCGCACCCTCGATCAGGCGCACTTCCTCGACTCACCCGCGTTTCATGAGCATGAGCTTCGCGTGCGCGAGGAATTTCGCGCGCAAACCGAGCGGCCCGCGGCGCTCGCTGGGCTCTGCTACCCGCCGGAACCCGCGCAACTCCGAATGGAGCTCGCGGGGTTTTTCGATCCTCCCGAGGGACCTGGGCGCAAGCCGGCGCGCAAAAACGGTGCGACGCTAAGCGGGCTTATCGCGCCGCATATCGATCCGCGCCGCGGCGCGGCAGCGTATGCGCATGCATACGCTGAGCTGATGGCGCATGAGCCGCCCGAGCTGGTGATCATTCTCGGCACTTCGCACTACGGCGCAGGGCCGTCGCTGTTCAGCGCGACGCGCAAGAATTATCTCACGCCACTCGGACCGCTCGAGACCGATCGCGAGTTCGTGGACGAGCTTGCGCGCCGCTACTCGGGCGGCGATCTGTTCGCCGACGAGTTTTTGCATCGCGGCGAGCATTCGATCGAATTTCAGGCGCTGTTCCTGGCCTATGCGATGGGCGTTCGCGGCTACCAGGTGGTCCCGATCCTCGTGAGCTCGTTTCACGAAATGATTCTGTCCGGAAAGATGCCGGTGGAGGATCTGCGCGTGGGTTCGTTTATCCAAGCGCTGGGCGCGATGATCGCGGCGGAAAAGCGCAACGTGCTGGTGCTCGCGGGAGTGGATTTCGCGCACGTCGGCAGAAAATTCGGCGACGCTTTTGCCGCCGATCAGGCGGTGGCCCAGCGGGTCCAGCGCGAAGACCTGGCGCTGATTGAAAACCTCAAGCGCGGCGATCCCGACGGATTCTTCGCCGCGATCGCTGCGGACCGCGACGCGCGGAAAATCTGCGGCGTAGCGCCAATCTACACCCAGCTTGAACTTTTGCGCGGACGCAGCGCGCGGTTGCTCAAGTATGGAATCGCGATGGAGCCGCAGACTGAGTCGTGCGTGTCGTTCGCGAGCCTCGCGATCGATTGAGCGGCGCGGCTTGTCGCCTTGGATGCACGCCTGCTAAGAAACCCGGCGACGGGAGGATTGCTACGAATGAAGCGCGCAATTCGATTCGGAGTGATCGCAGCGAGTTTGATCATCGCGGTGGCCGCCGGAGTCCGAGCCGACGAAAAGGCGGACGAAGCCGCCGCGCAAACCGTCGCGCTTGGATGGCTGCACCTAATCGACGCGGGCCAATACGCGCAGGCCTGGCGCGAGACCGCGGCGCCGGTCAAGGCAGCGTTCAACGCGGATGAATTCACGAGGAAGATGGACGAAACGCGCAAGCTGCTCGGAGCAGTGAACTCGCGCAAGCTTGAGTCCGCTACCTACGAGACCTCGCTCCCGGGTGCGCCGCCGGGAAAATATGTGGTCCTGGTTTACGCGACGGATTTCGCAGGACGGCACACCGCGAAAGAGATTGTCACGCCGATGCTGGAGAAGGACGGGCATTGGCGAGTCTCGGGCTACTACATCCGCTAGCGGGCGGCGCGTGCGCGATCATTCGATTCCGTAGCGCTTGCGTTTGCGCCACAGGGTGGTGACGTTTATTCCAAGCGCGGCGGCCGCTTCGTCGAGGGTTGCGCTCTCGGCGAGTACGCGGCGAATATGCTCGCGCTCCAAATCTTCCAGACTCGGAGAATGCGATCCTGGCGCTTGCGCGGCGCCGGATGGAAGATCGGCGGCCTCGCGAAAAAGCGAATCCGGCAGATCCTCGCGCGTGATCTCGTCGCTGCGCGAGAGGACCGCCGCGCGCTCGAGTGCGTTGCGCAATTCGCGCACATTACCGGGCCATCGATATTTCGAGATTGCCGCGGACGCTTCCGGCGTCAGGCTCATCGCCTGCCGCTGATGCCGGATCGCGGCGGCCTTGAGCATCCACTGCGCAAGGGCCGGCACGTCCTCGCGCCGCTCACGCAGTGGCGGAACCCGAATCGTGATGACATTCAGGCGGTAATAAAGATCCTCGCGAAAGCGGTGAGCCGCGACCTCGGCTTCGAGATCGCGATTGGATGCGGCGATGATCCGCGCGTTAACGCGAATCGTCTTGTCGCCGCCCACGCGCTCGAAGCTCTGCTCCTGTACGAAGCGCAGAAACTTGGTCTGCAGCGTGGGCGTCAGGTCGGCGATCTCGTCTAGAAAGACCGAGCCGTTGTCTGCCGCTTCGAGCCGACCGGGCTTGTCCTTCACCGCTCCGGTGAACGAGCCGCGCATGTGTCCGAACAGTTCGCTTTCGAGCAGCTCATCGGACAAGGTCGTGCAGTTGACGACCACGAACGGACCCTCTTTTCGCCGGCTCCATCGATGCATCTGCCGCGCGAGCACGTTCTTGCCGGTCCCGCTTTCGCCGGTCAGGAGAATAGTCGCGTCGCTGGCAGCGGCCTGCCGCGCGAGTTCGAGTTGATGCAGCATTGTGGCGCTGTGCGATTCGAGCAGCGGCGCTTCATCGATCGTGTCGCGCAGTGCTCGATTCTCGGCCTGCAGGCCGCGCAGCTCCAGCGCACGCTCGACGATATGCTGGATCTGTTCGAGCGAGAACGGCTTGGTCACGTAATCGTACGCCCCGGCCTTCATCGCGGAGACCGCGTTCTCGACCGTCGCGTACGCGGTCATCAGGATAATCAGGCAGTCGGGTTGGCGGCGGCGGACTTCGCCGATCAGTTCGAGGCCGTTCATTTCGGCCATCCGAAAATCGGTCAACACCAGGTCGAACGCGTGCCCCGCGAGCATCGCGGCGGCCTCGCGGCCGTTCTCTGCGGATGCGACCGAATATCCGATCGACTCGAAGAAGCTGACAAGGCTGCGGCGGATATTTTTTTCGTCGTCAACGATCAGCAGCGATGCCATCACAGGTTTCCTCCCGCCGGCAGCTCGACTACGAAGCGGCTGCCCGCGCCCGCGTTGCTATCGACGAAAATCCGGCCGCCGTGCGCCGCGACGATGTCCTTTGCGATCGCGAGGCCCAGACCCGCCGAACCTTTCTCGACTCCGCCGCGTCCGTACTGCGCGAAGCGCTCGAAAATATGTTCGCGAATCTCGGTCGGAATTCCCGGGCCGGAATCCGAGACCTCGAACCGCACCTTGGCATCGACCGGACGCGCCGCGACTTCGATCTGGCCGCCCTCGGGCGTATAGCGCAGCGCGTTGCCGATCAGGTTTGAAACCACCCACGAGAGTTTAACCGCGTCGCCCGAAATCTCAGGAACGGGTTCGAGATGCTCGGTCAGGTGCACGTGTTTTTCCTCGGCCTGAAGTCCGAAGCGGCGGACGACCTCCTCGATAATCTGCCTGAGATCGAGCCGCTCGCGCTGCACTGAGATTGACGCGAGTTCGCCCCGCGCGAGATTGAGCAGATTGTCGCTGAGCGCCTTCATCCGCGCGCATTCCTCGAGGATCGCTTCGAGCAGCTCACGCTGCTTGGGATCGAGGGCCGCGCTGTCGCGGCGCAAAAGTTCGGCCGACAGCGCGAGCGAGGTAAGCGGCGTGCGCAATTCGTGCGACAGCGTGGCGATCAGGTTTGCGCGCGCGCGATCCTGATCGCGCAGATAGGTCACGTCCTGCAGGATCAATAGCGTGCCGAGCGGCGCGCCTTCGTCGTGATGCAGCGGCACGGGCTTCAGAACGTAGGTGTGGTCGCGGCCGCGCACGTGAAGTTGCACCTCGATTCTCTGGCTGGTGGGATCAGCCTTGCGCAGATTGCGCAATGCGTCGCGCACGCGCAGATAGTGCGGATGATTGCTGCTCAGGTCCTCGAACGGACTGCCGAGCGCGTCTTTCGGTTCCACTCCGATGATCAGCGCGGCAATCTCGTTGATATGCGCGACCATCCCTTCGGAATCGATCAACACCACGCCGTCTTCCAGGCTTTCGATGATCGCCTCGGTCTTGCTCTTCTCGTACACGAGGCGATCGACGTTGAGTTTTTCGAATCGTTCGAGCCGCTCCGCCATCTGGTTGAACTCGCGTGCGACCGCGTCAAGCTCGGCGAACTTCTGCGGCCCGAGCCTGACCTGCCCGCGGCGCTGGCCGACGCCGCGCAGCCGCTCCGCAACTTCGATAAGCGGCTGCGACAGCGACCATCCGAGGCCCCATGAGATCGCGGCGCCGAAGATCAACACCAGCGCAAGGCTCGCGGCGAATTGATAGGTGAGGCGCCGCCCGAGCTCCGCGGAGCGGCTGTCGGCGCGAAACATCGCGGCGCGATTCATCGCGATCAAATCGTTAAGGCGCGCGTGCAACGCGTTGAATTGCGCGTCGTGGCGCGCGCCGATGGGAGCGACCGCGATCTGGCTGAACAGTTCGTCGGCGCCCGCGCGAATCGTATGCGCGAGCTCAGGCTCGCCAACTTCAGTGTAATCGTGATCCTCTGTGTCCATCCAGCGCATGAACTCGGCGCGGGCGGGCGTAAGCGCGTCCTTGGCGCGGCCGTCGCGTTCCGCGAGTTCGAGGCGCGCAAGAACCGCATGCATATGCTGCGCGGCCTCGATGCTGATGTAGTTGCGGTACAGCGTCTGGCGAATCGCGCCGCCCAGGCTGTACACGCGCGGAAGCGTGAACGCGCCGAGCAGCACGACCAATACCAGCAGCAGCAAGGTGCCGTTTCGAATCCGATGTCGAAGTGAAGGCGTCTTCATTTTTCTGTACCGCTGTCGTCGCCCAGGATTTCAACGTCAATATCCGGTGCGCTCGCGATGATTCGCGCGGTGACGTTCGCGACGCAGCACACGGCGCCATCGCGGCTGATGCGACCGTCCCAGGATGATCTTCGAGATGCCGTTGTCACGCGCGTACCCGAGCATCCCGGTGACCGGATCGGCCGCCTTGAGCCAAACGGTTTCCGCGCCGAGGTCGCTCGCGAGGTTGATGTTGTCGAGCAGCGCGACGAAATCTCCGGTGCGGATCTTTTTGACCGACTCGGCCGGCGTCTCGATATGCACGGCGTACCAGTCGGCGCTCAGTTGGGTGGCAACCCTGCACGCTTTGCGCAACAGCTTGGCGCCTTCGTCGGGATTCGAGGATAGTCCCACCATGATTTTCTCAACGACTCTCGCGCGGCGGCCGCCCTCGCGTTTAAGCGTTTCGGCGTCGTGGCGCTGACGGGTAAGCCCGCGTGCGACCTCGCGCAGCGCCAACTCGCGCAAGGACGCGAGATTGGCAGGGGTGAAAAAATTGCGCAGCGCCTGCTCGACCTGCGGCGCGGGATAAATCTTTCCCTCGCGCAGGCGCTCGCGCAGCGCTTCGACCGTAACGTCAACATTCACGACCTGATCGGCGCGGGTGAGGATCGAATCAGGCACGGTCTCGCGCACGTCGATTCGCGTGATCCGCCGGATGACGGGGTTGAGGCTCTCAATATGCTGGATATTGACCGCGGTAATCACGTTGATGCCGGCCTGAGTGAGCTCTTCGACGTCCTGCCAGCGCTTTTCATGCTTTGCGCCGAGCGCGTTGGTATGCGCCAGCTCGTCAACGATTGCGATCTCCGGGTTGCGCGCAAGCACCGCGTCAAGATCCATTTCCGAAAGCTCAACGCCCTTGTGTGGATATATTTTGCGCGGGACGACTTCGAGGCCGGCAAGCTTCTCTTCGGTCTCGGCGCGCCGATGAGTCTCCACCACCGCCACCACTACATCGACGCCCTTGGCGCGTAACTGGTGAGCCTCCTCGAGCATCTTCCAGGTTTTGCCGACGCCAGCGGCCGCGCCGAGGTAGACTTTCAGGCGGCCCTTCTGCGATCGCGCAACCAGGTCGAGGAACGACTCCGGATCGGGTCGCTCCTCATCCTTCAGGTTACGCGATCGTTCCATCGCTACCGCTCACTGTCCGGCTCGGATGGTGCTGCGGACGGCTTGCGCGTGAGGTCGACATAGCGCGTGATCTGAACACTCTGGATTCGCCTGCGGGCGGCACGTCTGCGACGAGCGCGAGCCAAAGCGAAGCACGCGCCGATCACGATGGACCACACGGCGATCGCGCCCAGCGCCCACATAAGCTCGCTCAGCGGTATCGGCTCCCTGTGCTCCGCAACTGCAACGCGTGCGATCGGCACGGCCGCTAACGCCGCGCACGGCGTACTGAGCTTGAACAATCCGCCGAGATTTTCCGTTCCCGGAAACTTCATGGTGGGGCGACGATGCTCCTCGGAGAAGGCGGTTCATCGCTGGGCACCCGGCAAATCGTCCAGAGCGAGATTCAGCTCCAGGACGTTAACTCCGGGCTCGCCCAGCACGCCCGCCCATCTCTGCCGGGTATTCTGACGCACGATCGCGCGAACCGCATCCTCTCCGATTCCCCGTGCGCGAGCCACTCGCGCCACCTGGAGCTCGGCGGCGGCGGGACTGATTTCAGGATCGAGTCCGCTGCCGGACGCGGTCACCAGATCGGCGGGAACTCCATCGGGCGTCGGACCATCCTCTTTCGATACTGCGGAGACTCGCGCGCGCACCTCGTCGATCAGCGCCTTGTTGGTGGGGCCAAGATTCGAGCCGCCGGAGTTCGACGCGTCGTAGCCTTTGTCGCCGGCGGCGGAAGGCCGCGGATGAAAATACTTATCCTGGGAGAAATTCTGGCCAATCAGAATCGAGCCGATCGGATGGCCGTCGCGGATCACCAGGCTGCCGTTGGCCTGACTCGGGAACACGATTTGCGCGATCCCCCACACCACGACGGGGTAGATGAACCCGAGCAGCACGGTCAGGACGATCGTAATGATGATCGCGGGTTTGATTTGGTTGCGTATCACAGGGTCACCTCACGCCAAATGCATCGCTGCGACGGCCATGTCGATCGCCTTGATTCCGATGAACGGGATAATCACGCCGCCCAAGCCGTAGATCAGCAGATTGCGAGTCAGGATCGCGGCTGCTCCCACAGGACGATAGGCCACTCCGCGCAGCGCAAGCGGAATCAGCGCGATAATGATCAGTGCGTTGAAAATGACGGCCGACAGGATCGCACTCTGCGGCGTGGACAAGTGCATCACGTTGAGCGCCTGGAGCTGCGGGATAGCCGAGCACGAACATCGCCGGGATGATCGCGAAGTATTTCGCCACGTCGTTGGCGATCGAGAACGTGGTCAGCGCTCCGCGCGTGATCAGCAGTTGCTTGCCGATCTCGACCACTTCCATGATCTTGGTCGGATTCGAATCGAGATCGATCATGTTACCGGCTTCGCGCGCGGCCTGCGTGCCGGCGTTCATCGCGACCCCAACGTCGGCCTGCGCGAGCGCGGGCGCATCGTTGGTGCCGTCGCCGATCATCGCGACCAGCTTGCCCTGTGCCTGCTCCTCGCGAATCAGGCGCAGCTTGGTCTCGGGGGTCGCCTCGGCGCGAAAGTCGTCAACGCCGGCTTCACGCGCGATCGCGGCGGCGGTCAGCGGATTGTCGCCGGTGATCATCACCGTGCGCAGGCCCATCGCGCGCAGCCGCTCGAAACGCTCGCGGATTCCGTCCTTGACGACGTCCTTCAGATGGATGACGCCGAGCACGCGCCCGCGGTCGGCGACAGCGAGCGGGGTTCCACCCGCCTTTGCGATCTCCTCAACGATCGCCGCGAGCTCCGCGGGAGGAGTGCCGCCGTTTTGCCGCGCGAACTCGAGCACCTGCTCGCTCGCGCCTTTGCGGATCATTCGGTCGTCAATATTGACGCCGCTCATCCGGGTTTGAGCCGAGAACGCGATGAAGGTCGCGTTGCGCTCGGCCAGATCGTGTCCGCGCAGATTGAATTCACGCTTCGCGAGCACCGTGATCGAGCGCCCCTCGGGAGTTTCGTCGGCGAGCGACGCAAGCTGAGCAGCCTCGGCCAGCTCAGCGACCGCGACGCCTGGCACCGGCAGGAACTCGGTAGCCATTCGGTTGCCGAGCGTGATGGTTCCGGTTTTGTCGAGCAGCAGGGTGTCGACGTCGCCGGCCGCTTCGACCGCACGGCCCGACATCGCGAGTACGTTGTGTTGCACCAGCCGATCCATCCCGGCGATTCCGATCGCGGAGAGCAGGCCGCCGATCGTCGTAGGAATTAGACACACCAGCAGCGCGACGATGACCGGCAGCGACAGAACCGTTCCGCCGTACAGCGCGTATGGGTACAGCGTCACGCAGACGAGCAGAAAGATCACGGTCAGGCCCGCGAGCAGGATGCTGAGCGCGATCTCATTGGGCGTTTTCTGGCGCTGCGCACCCTCGACCAGCGCGATCATGCGGTCCATAAAAGTCTCGCCGGGATTCGCCGTGATCTTGACCTTGATAAAATCCGAGATCACCGTGGTGCCTCCGGTCACGGCGCTGCGGTCGCCGCCGCTCTCACGGATGACGGGTGCGGACTCGCCGGTGATGGCGGCCTCGTTGACCGCGGCGACGCCCTCGATAACTTCGCCGTCGCCGGGAATGACGTCGCCAGCTTCGACCATCACTACGTCGCCGCGCCGCAGGTTGGTGGCGGGTACGGTCGAGATCGAGCCATCGGCGCCGACCAGTTTCGCGAAGGTCTCGGTGCGGGTCTTGCGCAGATTGTCGGCCTGCGCCTTGCCGCGTCCTTCCGCCATCGCCTCCGCGAAGTTTGCGAACACGACGGTGAACCACAGCCACAGCGCGATTTGCAGTTCGAACTTCGCCAGCGCTCCACGCGCGGCAAACCAGTCGCGAAAAAGAATGATCGTGACCGCGAGCGCTGTGACCTCGACCACGAACATCACGGGGTTGCGCAACTGGACCCGAGGGTCGAGTTTGCGAAAGGAATCAACCAGGGCGCGCCCTACGATGTCGCGGTCCCAGAGCATGGGCGCTTTTCGTTCAGCCATTCGAGCATTCCTCCGTTAACAACCAGCGCGGTCAGTAAAGTTTGCCGGAGATCATCGACAGGTGTTCGACGATCGGCCCGAGCGCATCCGCCGGGAAAAAAGTCAGCGCGGCGACGATCAGGATCACGCCAACCAGCAGGATGACGAAGACCGCTCCGGTGGTTGGAAAAGTACCCGCGCTCTGCGGCACCACGCGCTTGCCGGAGAGCGATCCCGCCAGCGCCAGTGCGGGAATCTTCATCATGAAGCGCCCGAACAGCATCGAGATCGCGATCGTGATGTTGAAAAAGGCGGTGTTGGCGTTGAGCCCGGCAAACGCCGAGCCGTTGTTGGCCGCGCCTTCCGTGTACGCGTATAAGATTTGTGAGAATCCGTGCGGTCCGGGATTCGAGATTCCAGCCAGTCCCGCCTTGGTCGCGATCGCGACGGCAGCCGGCAGCAGGATCGCCGCCGGAAAGATAAGCACATAAAACATCGCGAGCTTCATCTCGCGCGATTCGATTTTCTTGCCCAGGTATTCCGGCGTTCGCCCGACCATCAGACCCGCGATAAACACCGACAGCACCGCCATCACCAGCATTCCGTAAAGTCCCGAGCCGACGCCGCCGAAAATGATTTCGCCGATCTGCATGTTGACCATCGGCACCAATCCACCGAGCGGCGTGAAACTGTCATGCATCGAATTCACCGCGCCGCAGGAAGTGTCGGTGGTGACGGTCGCCCACATCGCGGAGTTGACAATCCCGAAGCGGACTTCCTTGCCTTCCATATTGCCGCCGGACTGACCGGCGCTGGCGTGCTGATTCACGCCAATCCGCGCCAGGTCGGGATTGCCGCGTTGCTCGGCCCATATCGAGGAGACCGCGCCGACGAGGAATAGCAGAGCCATCGCGGTGAACAGCGCCCATCCCTGGCGCGTGTCGCCCGTCATCAAGCCGAACGCGTGAGTCAGCCCGGCTGCGATCGCGAAAATCGCCAGCATCTCGAGCAGATTAGTCAGTGGCGTCGGATTCTCGTACGGATGCGAGGAGTTGGCGTTGAAGAATCCGCCGCCGTTGGTCCCGAGTTCCTTGATCGCCTCCTGCGACGCCACCGGGCCCTCGGCGATAATCTGCGTGGCGCCCTCGACCGTCCGCGCGTGAACATAGGGCTCGAAATTTTCCGGCACACCCTGCCAGACCAGCACCAGCGCCAGCACGATCGAAAGCGGGAGCAGAATCCACAAAGTGGCTCGGGTCAGATCGAACCAGAAGTTTCCAAGCGTGCGCGCGCTGCGCCGGACGAAGCCGCGAATAACCGCGATCGCGACGGCGATTCCGGCGGCTGCCGAACCGAAATTGTGAAACGCCAACCCCGCCATCTGGGTCAGGTAGCTCATCGTCGATTCGCCGCCGTAAGCCTGCCAGTTGGTATTGGTGGTGAAGCTTGCCGCGGTGTTGAACGCGAGCGAGGGCCCCACCGCGCCCAGCGCCTGCGGATTCAACGGCAGGAGGCTCTGCAGCCGCTCGATTCCATAGAGCAGCAGCATCCCGGCCATGCTGAACATCAGCATCGCGATCGCGTACTCGGCCCAACCCATTTCGGTGGCGGGATTGATCCGGCAGATCCGGTAGATGATCCGCTCGACGGGCCGCAGGATTGGATCCAGAAAAGTCCGCTCGTCCGAGAAGACGCGTTTCATGAAGCGTCCGAGCGGGATCGTCAGCAGCAGGACGAGGAGGCAGAAAATACCCAGTTGCAATACTTCATTCGAAAGCATTGTCATTACTCAGTCGAGTGAGGTTAGAACTTTTCGGGATTGATCAGCGCGTAGATCAGATACGCGCAGAGAATGACGGCGATCGTCGCACCCATGGCAAGATCAAGAGTGCTCATAGCCTTTGGCATCCTGCGACGTAAGCAACGCAGGCAATGAAGAATGCGACAGTTCCGAAGATGGATAGCAAGTCGTACATGCAGGCCTATCGTGCACTCACCGTGCCATCTGCAACCTGCCCGCCGATGCTCAAAGTATTGACTGCAAATTGGCGCGGAATTTCACTTTGCATTGCCAGGCAATGCAATATGCAGAGCCCGCGCGGCGTAGAGTTTTTCGCAACGGCGCGCGGCGAATCATCCAAGAATCGGGGGATTGCAGCCAATCAGGCAGTCGAGGCTGACACGGCAACAGCGCGCGGTTGCTCAATCGACGCGCGGTAGCGGCGATCCTTCGCCGCCTGTGGCTCAGGATGACAACAATTGAGAGTCCGCGAGAAAATCGACAGCCTCAATTCCCAGGCAGGCCGGTTACGTAGTCAAACTCGATCGGCTGATGATTGATTCCACGCACGGGAGGCGCGATCCATCCGGCGAACCTTCCCAATTGGGTAACCGGTTTCATCAGCGACGCGACAAATTCACGATCGGTGCCCGTCGGCAGCCATTCGGCCTGGCGCTCGAGCCATGCTTCGCGCGCGATGATCTCGCCGGCCGGAGTGACGCTGGTTCCGCTGAAGTGCCCGATCGCGCGGTTGAAGCCGCGATGCGGCAGCGCGAGCGCGTAAGTGACGCCGGCGTCGCGAATGATCTTGTTCCAGCGCGCGAGCGCACGCTCGCAATCGGCGACGTACGAATCGCGCAGCGTCTCGTTGAGCGCGGCGAGCGCAGGCTGTTCGATTTCGACGATCGCGCCATCCTTGGGTTTCAGAATCCGCCGCACGCTGGCGGCCAGTTGATGATCGTCGGCCGCGTCGGCTTCTTTGAAGCGGCCTTTGAGCCCGGCGCTGAAATAGTTGGCGGCATTGGTCGAGAGCTCGGAGCCGAACAGATCCAGCGATACCGAATAGTGGAAATTCAGATAGCGCTGGATGATCGCGAGATCGATCCCGCCGAACTCGCCGATCCGATCGGTGTCGTGCAGCTTCATCAGTTCGCAGGTGCGAGCGATCACGCGGCCGACTCCCGCCTCGCCGACAAACAGATGATGCGCTTCCTCGGTCAGCATGAAGCGGCAAGTCCGCGCGAGCGGATCAAAACCGGATTCGGCCAGGCTGCCGAGCTGGAATTTTCCGTCGCGATCGGTGAAGTGCGCGAACATGAAGTACGCGAGCCAATCGGGAGTGCGCTCATTGAACGCGCCCAGGATGCGCGGATTGTCGGCGCTGCCGGAGCGCCGCCTCAGCAGCGCGTCGGCTTCCTCGCGTCCGTCGCGTCCGAAATGCGCGTGCAGCAGATAGACCATCGCCCACAGATGCCGCCCTTCCTCGACGTTCACCTGGAAGAGATTGCGCAGATCGTAGAGCGACGGGCAGGTGCGCCCAAGATGGCGCTGTTGCTCGACCGACGCGGGCTCGGTGTCACCCTGCGTGACGATCAGGCGGCGCAGGACGCCGCGATGCTCCCCCGGGACCTCGCGCCATACCGGCTCGCCCTTATGCTCGCCGAAGCCGATACGCTCGTCGGATGCGTGCTCGGCTAGGAATACTCCCCACCTGTACTCGGGCATCTTGACGTAGCCGAAGGTGGCCCATCCTTTCGCGTCGACCGAGGTTGCGGTGCGCAGGTAAACGTCGCACGACTGAAAACCGTCGGGCCCCATCTCGCCCCACCATTTAAGGAACTCCGGCTGCCAAGCTTCGAGCGCGCGCTGCAGCCGGCGATCGCCGTCGAGGTTGACGTTGTTCGGAATCCGCTCGGAATAATCGATCGCCATTACACTCGCCTCGGGTCGAACTCGGGCCTGCGCCCGGTTCCGTAAAGTTTGAGCGCGCCTTTTTCACCGATCGCGTTGGGCCGCTGGAAGATCCAGTTCTGCCACGCCGACAGGCGCGCGAATATTTTCGATTCGATCGTCTCTGGTCCGGCGAAACGGAGCGACGCTTCCAGTCCGCTGAGCGCGTCGGAGGAAAACGCGGCGCGCTCCTCGATCGCGAGCCGGGTCTCGTCGTCCCAGTCGATATCGTCGGGAGTGAAGCCAACCAGCCCGAGCGCGTCGGCGGCTTCGGCATCAAGCTCGTCGCCGATTCGAGCTCGCAGCGCCTCGACCTGTTCGGGAGCCGCGAGAAAGCGCGTCTGCAGTCGCGCGAGGCCGTTGCACATCGGCAACGCGCCGAAATTCATTTTCGACAGTGCGACCCGCGCCGGAGCAAGCTCGTCGTCGTCGCGTTTTCCGCGCATCATGTATGCGCGATCGGCCGCCAGCGCGAGCTCCATCAGGAATCCGCCAAAACACGAGCCCGGCTCGATCAGGGCAAACATCGAGCGCGAGCTTACGTCGAGCCTTTTCAGCGTGCGCTTCAGGTAGAGAACGATCTCGCGGACCAGGCAGTCGTCCGCGTTCGCCGCCAGGAAATCGTCGTGAGATTTTACGCGCGCGAGGTCGCCCTCGGTCCGGAAGATCCACGTATGGATCGTGTCCTCGTTGAAGCGCAGATGAAGGATCGCGTCCTCGAGCTCGCGCGCGAAAGCGAGCGGCCAGAATTCGCATCCGAGCGCGATCGCCTGATCGATTCGCGCCGGCGCTGGCTCGGCCGGACCCTCGATACGGAAGACGGCAGCGGAGCGCGCGCGATCGAGCTCGACGGTGATGTGCGGATAGACGATTCGGTCGCTTTCGATCGTGCGCGTGAGCGGACGCAGCGTAATTCCGCCATGAGCGGCGGCGCCGCGATCCGAGCGCGCCGCGAGCTCGGCCGCCTTGCGCGCCGCTATTTCCTGAAGTGTCGAGCGCGGCGCGACTTGATCGACCAGCCGCCAATCGACAGCGCGCGTGCCCTTGATGCCTTCCTCGGTGGTGCAGAAAAAATCCGCGTGGTCGCGCCGCACGTGCCGCTTGTCCACCAGGCGCGTAAGCCCTCCGGTTCCCGGCAGCACCGCGAGCAGCGGCAGCTCAGGCAGCGAGACGCTGGTCGAGCCGTCGTCGGCCATGATGATGTAATCAGTCGCGAGCGCGAGCTCGTAGCCTCCACCCGCGCACGGTCCGCCAATCGTGCTCATGTAGAACTGCCGCGAATTCTGCGTCGCATCCTCGATCGCGATGCGCGTTTCATTGGTGAACTTGCAGAAATTCACTTTGAACGGATGACTCGACTGCGCGAGCATCCTGATGTTCGCGCCGGCCGAGAACAGGCGCTCCCGCGCCGAGGTGATCATCACGCATCCGACCTCCGGATGCTCGAAGCGCAGGCGCTGGATCGCGTCGTTGAGCTCGATATCGACGCCGAGGTCATAGGAATTGAGCTTCAGCTCGTAGCCGGGAACCAGGCCGGCGGTTTCGTCCACGTCCATCGCGAGCGTAGCGACCGCGCCTGAAATCGACAGCTTCCAGTGCCGGTAGCGTGAAGGCTCGGTGCGAAAATCAATGATTGGAGTCATTGGGTTCGTTTCCATTTTAGCGCCGGCGCAGCGCGATGCGAACCTCGCCCGCCCGGCGAACGGTGACGAGCAGGCGCTGATGCTCAGGGTCGGCGTGAGCTTCGCCGCCGGCGATCTCGAAATCGTATCCACGCGGATATTGCAGCCGCGGCACGAAAATTTCGGTTTCGCAGGCTCCATTCGGTTCGGCGTCGAAGACGAACTCGAAGGCGCCCGATACGCGATCGAACTTCATCATTCGCGGCGTTCCCTGCGTTGCGCGCGCGAATGGACGAACGAACCCAACGAGCGCGCGTCCGCCGCTGTCGAGGTCGGTGGGATCGGTCTGCTGATCGCGCGAGAAGATGCTCAAGTCCTCCTGGTTCCATCCGTCGCCGATCGCGAGGTCGTTGCGATTGGACGCGGTGTAGTTCCAGTGCGTGCTGTTGATCAGCAGCGCGTCGAGCGCGTTGTACATCAGGTCGAGCGCGACGATATGCGGAGTCCACGGAGTGTCGCTGCGGTTGCCGTCGCGGAAGGCGCGATAAGCCTCCGCGCCGTTTAGGTCGAACGGAATTCCGAACTCGCCGACCATCGTCGGCACTCCATCGCCGATTCGCTCCGAGGTTTTCGCGAGCCGCCCGAGCTGCTGCTCGTAGCGAGTCTGAATCTGCGCGGCAATGGCGGCCGTCTCGCCGGTCATCGCGCCGAGAGTTAAATCGGTGCGGAACGTTTTCGTGCCCAGAGTCACGATATCGTACCAATGGCCCGCATTAACGCTGTTTTCCGGAGTCTCCGCGGGAAAACCGGGTCCGAGAAATCCGGAGAGCGGATCGAGTTCCGCGAACAGAATCCAGTCCGGATTGATCGCGCGCATGTTCTCGGCTACGCGAGTGAAAAACGGACCCATGTAGTCCTCGATGAAGTTCACCTTGCGATCGCCGACGCGCTGAAAGAAATCGTCACGCAAAATCTCGTAGCTGCCGCCGGCGCCGCGCCGCCACGCGCCCGCCTGCTCGAACGGATCGACGCGGCCCTCCTGCCAGATCGATACGCCGCGCTCGTTGATCGTACGCTCGCGCCGCACGACGGTGCGCTTGAGCGCTTTGTCGTATCCGAGCACCGGGACTTTCCGGGTCACGCCGTGCGACACCAGCATCGCGTCGATCGGCGACCAGGCAAGGCCCGCGCCTGCGGGAAACGGATTCTCCTCGCTCGGACCCAGATGGCGATAGCTGAGCGCGTGCCCGATCCATCCTTCGTGCGGCTCGTTCAGCGTGTCGAAGCCCATCACGTTGGGAAGATCGCGCACGCGGCGCGCGATCTCGGCCTGCGAGGCCAGGTAATGCTCCTGCATGTAGTCCTGGACGTTGAGCCCATCGATAACGAGGCCGGGCGCGAAGTCGCTGCCGGCGAAAAACAGCGTCCACATGATTCCGTTGGCCGGCCAGTGCGCGTTCTGCGACCAGCTCATCGTCGGGTAGCGATCTTCTTGCCTCCCGCCGCGCTCGTAGTCGTATAGATTTTGCATCACGTGCGCAGATTCCGACTCGCCCAGCCGCCGATAGTCGATTCCGACCTTCTCGAACATCCAGCCCGGAGCGCCGTCGCCGCCGCTCATCCGGCTCCATACGTCCTGATGAAAATCGACGAAGACATACAGCCCGTAGTCGCCTGCGCGGCGGCATAGCTCGGCGTAATAGTCGAGGTACTGGGCGTCGAACTCGCCCGGTCCGCGATGCTCGACGGCTTCCCACGTCGTCAGCATCCGCACGCAGTTGAACCCCCAATGGCGCAGACGCGCGAAGTGTTCGGTGGCTTCGTTCAGCGGAAACGGACGCCCGATGAACGAGACCTCGCGATGGTCCGAGAAGTCGGAGGGGAAGTTGGTGCCGCCGTCCGGATATGGAACCTTGCAGTCGCCGCCCAGGTTGACGCCGCGCAGAATCACCCGCCGCCCCGATTCGTCAACGAACCATCGCCCTTCGAGATGCAGCCGCGGCATTGTTGTTGCCATTTATTCGCTCTTTGCCCCGTGATGTTCTCTTGAATCTATACTAGAGAAAAGGGATACAGCGCCAAGCGCGAGCATACGAGGTGAATCATGGGAGTGTTGTCAGGCTACAAGATTATCGAACTTGCGGGGATCGGTCCGGGACCGATGTGCGCAATGCTGCTGTCGGACATGGGCGCGGACGTGCTGCGGATCGACCGCACGGCGGACGCCGCGCTGGGCATTGCGATGGAAACCAAGTACAGCCTGCTCAATCGCGGCCGACGCTCGGTGGCGCTCGACCTGAAACGGCCCGAGGCAATCGAGGCGGTCCTGAAGCTGGTCGAGAAGGCCGACGCGCTGATCGAGGGCTTTCGGCCGGGCGTGACCGAGCGGCTCGGCCTCGGCCCCGACGATTGCCTCAAGCGCAATCCGCGCCTGATCTACGGGCGGATGACCGGATGGGGCCAGGAGGGTCCGCTCGCGCACGCCGCGGGCCACGACATCAATTACATCGCGCTGTCGGGCGCGCTCGGCAGTATCGGCCGCAAGGGCGAAGCGCCGCTCCCGCCGCTCAACCTGGTGGGTGACTTCGGCGGAGGCGCGTTGTATCTCGCGCTCGGCGTCGTCGCGGGACTGCTCGAGGCGCAGAAGTCGGGCAAGGGCCAGGTGGTCGATGCCGCGATGGTCGACGGAGCGGCGTCGCTGATGACCGCGATCTACGGCCTGCGGTTGTCGGGCGTGTGGAACGACAAGCGCGGCGAAAATATTCTCGACACGGGCGCGCACTACTATGAGGTTTACGAGACCAAGGACGCCAAGCACATCGCGATCGGATCGATCGAAGCCAAATTCTATGACGAGCTGCTGCGCCTGTCGGGCCTCAAGGGACAGGAGCTGCCGCGCCAGAACGACCGCGCGTCGTGGCCGAAAATGAAAGAGCGGCTGAAGGCGCTGTTCCTGACCAAGACGCGCGACGAGTGGTGCGCGATCATGGAGGGCAGCGACATCTGCTTCGCGCCGGTGCTCAGCATGGACGAGGCGCCGCATCATCCGCACAACCGGCATCGCGGCACCTTCGTCGAAAGCGGCGGCGTTCTCCAGCCGGGTCCGGCTCCCCGTTTCAGCCGCACTCCGAGCAAGATCCAGCGTCCGCCCGCGCGGCCGGGCGAGCATACGGAAGCCGCGCTCGGCGATTGGGGTTTCAGCGCCGGCGATCTCGAGCGGCTGCGCAAATCCGGCGCGATCGCCTCCAAACCGCAGGCTTAAATCCAGACCCCCGGGGCATGGGCGGCCGATAGCGGCCGCCCGCCTCCTCTCGCAGCCCTCCCAAGAGCTCATTTGTCAGCGTGCGGCGCCTGCTGCGCTACCCCCCGATCCGACTATAGATTTAGTGCCAGCGAGTTTATCGTCGCTTGACGAGGTATCTCTGTGAACTCAATGGAAAGGTTTGATCGGGTCTTCTGGCAGCGGCTGTGGCGGCTTGCGAAACCGTTTTGGGTTTCGGATCAGAAACGCAAGGGACGCACGCTGCTCGCGGTGGTGCTCGTGATGATCCTGCTGTTCGTCGGGTTCTCCGCGGTCTTCAGCTATATCAATCGCGACGTGGTCGATGCGCTGCAGAAATACGATCAGAAGCGATTTCACTTCCTGCTGATGCTCTTTTTTATCTGGATCTCTTTCGTGATCGTGGTTTACCCCTTCCTGCCCTACCTGATTGGCAGGCTCCAGATTCTCTGGCGCGAATGGATGACCGAGTGGTTCGTCGGCGCGGGCTTCGGCAATCATGCCTTCTACCAGATGAATCTGGACGGCAAGATCGATAATCCCGACCAGCGCATCCAGCAGGATCTAAACTCGTTCACCAGCTCGACGCTCAGCTACATCAACAGCCTGGTCGGTTCGCTCGTGATGGCGGGCGCGTTCTTCGGAATCCTGTGGACGATCTCGCACTGGCTGGCGATCTCGCTGATCGGTTACTCGATTATCGGCACCTACATTGCCGTCATCGTGGGCCGCCGCCTGGTGTTGATCAATTTCAATCAGGAGCGGTACGAGGCGGACTTCCGCTTTGACCTGGTCCACGTGCGTGACAACGCCGAATCGATCGCAATGTACGGCGGCGAAGCGCAGGAGCATCGCGAGCTGAGCCGCCGCTTCGGATGGGTGGTCTCGAATTTCAAGACGCTGCTCCAATGGCAGCTATACTTAGGCTTCGTGCAGACCGCTTACGACAATTCGGTCGCCCTGGTGCCGTGGATCGTGCTGGCGGGCGCCTATTTCTCGCATAAGATCCAGATGGGACAGATTTTTCAGGCGGCGACCGCCTTTGCTGCGGTCAAGGGGACCCTCGCCCTCGTGATCAGTTCCTTTCAGGACCTGACCAGCTACGCCACGGTAGTGAATCGGCTCGCAACCTATATCGAGGAATGCGACGCCGCGCGCCTGGCTGAAGGCAGTGGCGGAATCGAGATCGCCGAGGAGCAGCGCATCGCGCTCGAAGATGTCTCGCTCAGGACTCCGGACGGACAACACCAACTCATCGAGAATCTGTCGGTCGATGTAAAAGAGGGCGAACGCCTGCTCATCACGGGCGCGAGCGGCGTCGGAAAGACCTCGCTGACGCGCGCGATCGCGGGCATCTGGCGCACTGGCAGCGGACGAATCGTGCGGCCCCCGCTCGACGAGATGATGTTCCTGCCGCAGCGTCCCTACATGATTTTGGGTTCATTGCGGGCGCAGCTATGCTACCCGCGCGCGAACGATGCCACCGACGACGATCTGCATCGCGTTCTCGCCGAAGTGAACCTCGCCGATTTGCCCGCGCGCGTCGGCGGTCTGGACGCCGAGCGCAACTGGGCCGAGGTCCTGTCGCAGGGCGAGCAGCAGCGCCTAGCGTTCGGGCGTCTGATACTCAACCTGCCGCGCTTCGCCTTTCTTGATGAAGCGACCAGCGCGCTCGACCCAGCCAACGAAACGATGCTCTATCGGCGCCTAATAGAAAGCCCGATCGTCCTCATCAGCGTCGGCCATCGCACCAGCCTCGCGCAGTACCACGATACGAATCTGGAGTTGACCGGAAACGGCAAATGGGAAATTCGTCCCCTCGGAGACCCCGGTCCGACTGCGGCGAGCGGCCGCGATTAGCATCGTTCACAAGCACTTGTGCTTGCTGGAAATCTGCAATTGTTGGACTCAGATGACCGGGACACTCCCTCCCCGTTCGGTAGAAAGAGTCAACCGCTGGCTATGATCATACTGGCCGCGCTTGCCCTTGGAGCGGCCGGGTGTCGCGGCTCTTGGGGTCTTCCGCTTCTGCCGCATCTTCATTTTCACGTCGTGATCGAAGACTGGAGGCAAAAAAGCGAGCGCCTCGCCCGGGGGAGTGGCGAGGCGCTCAGGTGAGACAGTCGGTCAGTTGAGGCGTTTCGATCTACCAGATCGATCCTGATCCGCAGCGATTCTCGGCCCACCTCATCTGTTGCAACAGATCATTGGCGGCCGCGGGATGACCGGTGTACCGGTCCCGGCGGGCCTGATTCTCGATCCGCTGCACGTTGGCGCACGCTCCGCCGCCGTATCCGAGGCCAGCGTATGATGGACCATAGGCCGGCGCGCCTGCGCCGTACGGAACCGCGTAGCCGTAGCCGGGCCCGCGATTGTAGTTGTAACCGTATGCGCCGCGATTCTGGAAGAAGTCGTTGCCCCTCCAGTTGTTGATCACGGGGTTCGCTCGGAACGACCGAGTGATCGGCCGCGCGCTCTGCGCGAAGTTGCGATTAGCGAACGAACGGACCGCAGCAGGACGGCTGTACGACGTGCCGCGCGTTGCCGCGAAGTTCCGTGCCGGTGACACCGCCGCGGTGCGCGTGTGCGTGTCGTTCCGGTAGGCCAGTGCGTTGATTGGGGTTGCGAGCAGCGCGAACCCTAGGATCGCCATAATCAATTTCCGTTTAGATTTCATTTTCGGATGCCTCCTACTCGCGTATTAACGGAGCACTTCCGATGCCATCCGCTTTGCGCGTCATTACCAAGCTGTAATCTTGTTCACTCATTGATCTATCGTTCTTCTACTGATTAGACGGCCGGTTCCGCGCGTTTGTTTCAATTGTTCCAAGGTATATTTTGTTAACGCGCTGCAAGTATTTTCGCGCTCGCAAATCGCTTCGCAGACTATTTCGGGGGCGATAATCAGCAGCGCGGGCGGCCCGTTGTGCTCCGCCCGTCGCAAGGGCGGTCCTGTACAAACGTTAATCGAGGTTGGCGAATCGGAGGGTTGATGGCGACTGCATTCCATGTGGGAGCGGTTCTATACGCAAAGAACCTGGCGCTGGTGCAGGCATTTTATCAAGCTGTCTTAAGTCTCGAGGTCGAGAGCGCGGAAAAGGATTACGTGGTTCTTGCGTCGCCGACGTTTCAGCTTGTCATTCTCGAAGTGCCGGAGCACATCGCGTCTTCAATCGAGATCGAAACTCCTCCGCGGCGCAGGACGGAGACACCGATCAAGCTGGTCTTTGAAGTTAAAAGCATCTCTACAGCGCGAGCCGTTGCGCGGCTGCATGGTGGCGAACTTCTTCCACCTGAGCGTGAGTGGAACTTTCACAGTTATCGTGTGTGCGACGGCCATGATCCCGAAGGCAACGTAGTTCAGTTTCGTCAGTATGAAGGCGGATCGACTGGCCCGCCTCGAAATTAGCTGATTGATTTGAAAAGACGGCGCGAATCCAGCCGTATCGCGAGTCCGTGGCCGCAGCTTCTATTGCTCCTGGCGGAGGGCGAGGACTGGACAAGGGGAGTTGCGCAACAACTTCTCCGCGACGCTGCCTTCGACCAGACGGGCGAGGCCGCGGCGGCCATGCGTGACCATCACGATCAGATCGGCGGACAGCTTCGCTGCGACCTGAGCAATCACGTCTGCTGGGTGGCCCATTTCATCGACGATTTCCCACTTCACTTCCGCCAGATGCTGTTTTGCGATCGCCGTCAGCTTCTCGCGATCAAGGCTCTCCTGGCGCTTAATCAGATCCACATACTGGGGCATCCCGCTCACGTCCATGTCGACTGGCACGATGTGTAGAACGAAGACCGTGCCGGCATGCTCTTGCGCAATTTCCGCGGCGGTCTCGAGGGCCTTTAGCGAGCTCTGGTCGAAATCAACCGGAGCAAGAATTCGTTTGAACGGAAAAGCCATTTGATATCCTCTGGCGCACGCGCGCCATGCCTCTAGAACAGATGGCGGAATAGCCAGAACAGGAACGCGGCCAGCATGATCGAAGCCGGCAGCGTCAGAACCCACGCCATCGCGATGTTGCGGACGGTCTCGAGTTGCAGGCCCGATTTGTTGGCCATCATCGTGCCGGCGACGCCCGAAGACAGCACGTGGGTTGTACTCACTGGAAGCCCATAGTAATCGGCAGCCGCGATTGTCGCCGCGGCAGTGATCTCGGCAGCGGCGCCTTGCGCATAGGTCAGGTGATCCTTGCCGATCTTCTCGCCGACTGTAACCACGATTCGTTTCCAGCCGACCATCGTTCCGAGGCCGAGCGCCATCGCGACGGCGACTTTAACCCATCCGGGAATGAACTTGGTCGCGAGGTCGATATGTTTCTTGTAGTTGTCGAGAATCGTCCAATCGCCGGCGGTAAACCCGGGAACGCCCTGTTTCTTGAGCAGGCGGAAGGCCTCGCTGGTCAGGTACATGTCATTGCGGAAGTTGCGCGCGTACTGCGGCGGGACGTTCGCCATCGCCCCGTCGATCTTCAGTTCATTGGAAATGTCGTTGATGATCTGCCGCAGGGCGAGCGTCGTGTCGGGAGTGAAATGCTTGGTCCGAATATATTCCTGCACCTCGTCGGCTGGATCTGCGATGACCGCGCCGGGCCTCACGTATTTGTTGAGAACCTCATCGGCCTGCGCCGACACCGCGACAAAGTCCATCGTCGCGCTCGGGGGCACTGCGCGGTTGAGTGCATAGGCAGTAGGCACCAGGCCGATCAGAATCAGCATGATAAGGCCCATGCCTTTTTGACCGTCGTTCGAGCCATGCGCGAAGCTTACGGCGGTACAGGTCAGAATGAGTAGTCCGCGAATCCAGAAGGGCGGCGGCGCGGTTCCTTCTGGAGCGTCGTAGAGACGTTTGTCGGTGATCGTCGCCTTAGCGATTAACAGCAGCACGCCGGCGATCGCGAATCCCACCAGCGGCGAAATCAACAACGACTTGCCGATGTTGGTGGCCTGCGCCCAATCCACGCCGCTGGTGCCCGTCTTCACAGCCATCAACTGATTGGCGATACCGACTCCGATAATCGATCCGATAAGCGTATGCGAGCTCGACGCGGGAAGGCCCAGATACCATGTTCCGAGATTCCAGATCATCGCCGCGACCAGCAGCGCAAACACCATCGCGAAGCCGCCCGAACTGCCCACCTGCAGAATCAGCTCGACCGGCAAGAGCGACAAGATGCCGAATGCCACGGCGCCGGAGGAAAGCAGCACTCCGGCGAAGTTGAAGAGCCCTGACCATGCAACCGCGATGTGAGGCTCGAGCGAGTGTGTATAAATCACGGTTGCAACCGCGTTGGCCGTGTCGTGGAATCCGTTGACGAACTCAAAGCCGAGCGCGATCAGCAACGCCCCGCCAAGCATGATGAACGGGCGGATGGTGGTGGCTTTCTCGACCGAAAGATCCGAAATCAGATGGCTTGCCGCATAGAACATCCCTGCGGCGAGGATCAATCCAAAGATGATTATCCCTCCCACGCTTGGGCTTTTTGATAGCTTCTGATCAATCCCACCCTTTACCGGAATCGAACTTTCGATAGTCGCTGCCACGGCGTCTCCCTCTGTGCGAGTGTTCTGTCTTTGCGAAGCGCATATCTACGCCGTGGAGTTTATGTAGGTATTAAGGCCATCTTGCGGGAACGTGATCTGTTCGAAAGAGGCGACGAGTGAATCCCGCTCAAGAGATCTTTTGGTTCAAGTTATCGTGAACTGGAACCAAGACGATTCGTTGTGAAGGGAGTGAGAAGGCGAAGCAGGGTCTAGGCGGAGCGCCCACGCAGTTCGACCTGCTTATGTATTTCTCGCCGGAACCATGAGAGATGAGATCCACCGCGCTCGGATCGCGCCGCGAGCAGCTCGTCGCGTCTGATGAGATAAAGGATCGGAGTTGTGGCAAGGGTGGTCACCAGCGACATGACCACGAGCATCGCAAACACCCTCGGGTTGATAACGCGCAACTGAAGTCCGATGTTGAGCACGATCAACTCTGCCAGCCCACGGGTGTTCATCAGCACCCCCAGTGTCGAAGCGTCGCGCCAACTGAATCCTGTAACGCGCGCCGCCAGGAAGCTGCCTCCGAACTTCCCGACCGAAGCAACAAGAACCGTGAGTCCGCACAGCAGCCACGCTTCCTCGCCGCTGACCAGTCCGATTCGTGTGCGCAAACCTGTGAACGCGAAAAACGTCGGCAGCAGCAGCACCACGAGTACATCTTCGAGCCGGTCGGTCATGTCACGCGCGAGCTTGCTGTCGGAGGGAATCATTGCCCCGATTGCGAACGCCCCGAACATGGCATGGATGCCAATCAGCTCCGTGGTCATCGCCGAGACCAACAAGAGGATGAAGACGAGCGCCATCACCCCTTGCGTCACGCGTTCGGCGCTTTCCTGGCGCAGGGTCAATTGCACCATCGTGGGCCGCACGAGCGCGATCATCAGAACGATGTAGGCGACCGCCATTGCCACAGTGATCAGACTGCCTGTCCCATGCGCTTCCACCGCTCCGACCACTACCGCAAGCAGGCACCAGGCGGTCACGTCATCGACCGCCGCGCAAGTAAGCACCGTGACCCCGAGCGGGGTCTTGCTCAGGCCAAGATCGCTCAAAATCCGCGACAGCACCGGGAACGCTGTTACCGACATCGAGACGCCAATAAACAACGAAAAGCCTGTGAAGGGGATACCTTCAGCGGCCGCTTCGGGATAGAGCCGCAACGCAAGGACCGTTCCGAGCAGGAACGGAACCACGATGCTGGCATGCGAAATCGCTACCGCGACACGCCCATTGCGGGCAACGGAACGCGGGTCGAGTTCGAGGCCCACCAGGAACATGTAGAGGATGATCCCGAGCTGCGAGAGCACGTCGAGAAACGGGGCGATCAGGGGTGGTAGAAGATACCCAAAGGCAGCCGGCCAGATGCGTCCCAGAAGCGACGGACCCAGCATGATGCCGGCGACGATCTCACCGATCACCGCGGGTTGATGCAGGAAGCGAAAGATAATTCCGCCGATCCGCGCGACTGCGATTATCACTGACAGCGCGATCAGGACGTGAAGCATTACATCAGCGTCGTGTCCGCCCGCTGGTCCCGCCGCGACGCCAAGTTGCGCCGGAGGCCGATTAGGCATCGGCAGTCGCTCGCTATACGCATGGACGAGCATGTAGATGAACACCGTGGCGCTCAGTAGCACCCCGTATATCGCTAGCTCGCGCGCGGCGCGGCCGAATACTCTCTCAGACGGAGCGCCTGGTTGCCCGGTTGGCATCGCACGCAAGCTAGCAAACGGCCCCGCCGAGGGAAATCTCATGAATGGTTAACGCCACTGATGCCAACGGATCTCAGCCGCCACAGCCGGTCACCGCATCTGTGCACGATCTCAATAGTGCGCGCACATACACTTTCCGAGCGATTCTCCGGGATTTGCGAAAAGTAGAAGGTCTCGATGGTGGACGCAGCAGGATTTGAACCTGCGACCCCGTGCATGTGAGTTGTGTCCCTTGTGGAAATCTCAGGATAGTCTGGTATCGCTCAGTAGCGCGCAGGGTTATAAAAACGTTGTGCCAGAGAGGGCTTTCGAGGGTCAGTAAAGTGAGACACACGAACGAAGTAGCTTCAGCGCGGCCCATTTTTGGGCATGCGGACGGCGGCGCCCGCGATGCGTGTATCGGGCGGCGGCTCGATCGTCAATATCTCGTCGGGCGCGGGACTGAGGGGCGTGCGCAATATGCTCGCCTATGCCGCGACCAAGTGGGCGCTGCGCGGCGCTGGAACTTGCGGCCGATCGCATCCGCGTTAACTCGATACATCCGGGTGTAATTACTGGCGCGGAAGTCGCGGTTGATGGCGACGGAACGGTCTAGCGATCGAAAATACCGCGGCGCGTGCGGTAGCAAGCTGCGCATCGACGCCGGGATATCGATGCGGATGACGCGACGCGCTCTATGACCTCTTTTCGATCACGGAAAGCGCGCGATCGAATAAATCAATCGCGCCGGCGTGCAACTGGTCTCCAATGTCTCGCGGAGCCTTGCCTGCTGCCGCGCGGGCATTTGATCCTTCGAGGATGATGCCGATCTTGTAGCAGGACAGCACGGTGTACCAATCGATGGCCGACAGATCCCGGGAGCTCCGTTCCGCATAACGCGCAACCAACTCGCCCGCCGACGGGAAGCCCTCCCACGGTTCGATCGATTTGCCTGCACCGGCGCGAATCCCGCGCTCGTCCGACCAGGTTGAAAGGAGCCTGCCGAGGTCTACCAGCGGGTCTCCCACGGTCGTCAATTCCCAATCGACAATCGCGGCAAGCTCGGGCCCGTCATAGCGGTAGAGAACATTTCCGAAATGGTAGTCGCCGTGAATTATTCCCGGTACGAACGCGTGCGGCCGATTGTCATCAAGCCAGCGCGCCACGCGCTCGATCGCAGGAATCTCGCCGGGGCCGGCCCATCCGGTGTACTCCGCATAGCTTTCAAGCTGACGCTGCCACCGCGACACTTGACGCTCGAGATAGTTGTCGGGCCGGCCAAATCCTTCCAGGCCGATGGCCCTGTAATCCACATTTCCCAAGGCGGCGATGCCGTCCACAATCGCGATGCCCATTTGCCAACGAACCTTCGGATCATTCGCGTGCAGCGGCGGAAGCCCCTGCGTGGGGTTGAAGCCTTCGACCGGCTCCATCAGATAAAAGGCGCCACCCAGTACTGACTCGTCGCCGCAGGCGGCGATCAAACGTGGATGCGGGACGTCGGAATTTGCCAGCGCCACCAGCATCCGTGATTCGCGCCGCATGGTTTCGTTGCCGTTCATTCTGGGGCTGCGCGGAGCCCGTCGCAGGACGAACTTCCGCGCGCCACGCCGAAAGCATAGAAGAATATTTTGTGTGCCACCCGTAAGTTGTGTTGCGTCCGTAATGGGGCCGCTTTCCAGGCCTTGCGCATCCATCCAGCCGGAGAGCACTTCGAGATCGATCAGCTCCCGCCATGGATCGCCTCCGGGGCGAGCTTCATCGTTCATGGCGCGATCCTTTTCATCATCTTCATCATCGAGTTTGCCGCACAGGCTGCCGTGCGATGCCTTGACAAATACCGGTGAGCCGATCAAATTTAAATGGTTCAACCAATGAAACACAGGGGCCGGTGGAACTCAAGCGAAGGCGCCGCTGTGAATCAGGATTCAAAAACAAGAAATTCCAGGTTAGCAGACGCAAGAGTTCGGAAAACGAAGAATTCGAAGGTCCGAAAATCAGGCACGACGAAGGCGGCCGAGAGTTGAGGCGATCGGGCCGGAAGGAATGGATTATGGGCCAGTACATCGAAACCAAACGCGACGGACATTTGTTTGTTGTAACCATAAACCGGCCGGAAGTCCGCAACAGTCTTAATTCCGCCACATGCCATGAACTGTCGTCGGTATGGAACGAGTTTGAGGCCGATCCCGATCTGTGGATCGCCATTGTTACCGGGGCCGGCGACAAGGCTTTCTGCGCCGGGCACGATCTTTCCGATGACGATCCGATGCCTGCGACCGGTTGGGCCGGCCTGTCCCTGCGCAACCCGCCGATCAGCAAGCCGATGATCGCCGCGGTTAATGGACACGCCTTCGGCGGAGGCTTCGAGCTGGCGCTTGCCTGCGACATCGTGATTGCCGATGAACGCGCAGTCTTCGCGATGAGCGAGCCGCGCGTGGGCTTCGTCGCGTTGGGTGGCGGTGCGGACCGACTGGCGCTGCGCCTGCCTACGCCCGTGGCAATGGGCATCCTGCTGACCGGGCGCCGGCTCGATGCCGCAGAGGCGTACCGTTGGGGAATAGCCACCGACGTGGCATCCGCCGGGACGACGATGGAAGCCGCGCGGCGATGGGCCGATCAGATCATGCTCTGCTCGCCGATCGCGGTCCGCTACACGAAACAACTGGCGCTCGAGGCCCTCGAAGGGGCCGAATGGACCGCTGCGATGGGGCGCCGTCGTAAAGAGATCATGGCCGGCCTCAACCGTCTCGCCGACTTGCAGGAAGGCATCGACGCCTTCACGCAAAAACGCAAGCCGGTCTGGCAAGGCCGCTGACGATAGCGACCAGGATTGGATGTATCGGCCCTGGCAACATCTTGCCACCCGAAATCTCATAAAGGATCGCGAATAGCTGAAAATGGATTTCGACTTCTCCGATCAGGAAAACACTTTTCGCAGCGAGCTGCGCAACTGGCTTGACGTAAAAGCGCCTGCGCTTCTCGCTGACGGCCCTCAGTACTCCGATCCCGTCAAGCGCTGGGAGCGCGCGGCGAAATGGCATCGAGCACTGTTCGATGCGGGCTGGGCCGGTATCTATTGGCCCAGGCAGTATGGCGGGCGCGGCGCCACACTGATCGAACAATACATCTACGACGAAGAGCTGGATCGGATCGGCGCGCCGGGCACGATCAATCCAGTCGGCCTGAATATTGCCGGTCCCACGATCATGCAGTGGGGAACTGACGAGCAAAAGGAGCGCTACCTGCGTCCGATCCTTTCCGGCGACGAAATATGGTGCCAGGGATACTCCGAGCCTAGCGCCGGTTCCGACGTCGCCTCGCTTACGACCCGGGCCGAAGATCGCGGCGACTACTTCGTGGTTAACGGCCAGAAAGTATGGACCACGTTGGCGCATCGCTCGCAGTTCTGCCTGCTGCTTTGCCGCACCGATCCAGCGGCGCCAAAGCATAAGGGTCTTTCTTACATGTTGGTGGACATGAAGACTTCCGGCATTACGGTGCGGCCGCTGGTGCAGATGACCGGCAATAAGGATTTCAATGAGATTTTTTTCGAAGACGTGGTTGTCCCCAAGCGAAACCTGCTAGGACCGCAGAACGACGGATGGCGGGTCGGTGTGACCACCTTGATGTTCGAGCGGGTGACCGTCGGCGCTTTGCTGCAGATCGAACGTGAAGCCGCCAGGCTCGCGAAATTGCTCATGACTCCTGATCCATCCGGCAAGGTACCCGCCGACAATCCGCACATCCGCCAACGATTCGTCCAACTCGAGACCGAGTGCCGGGCCGCACGCTACAGCTCGTTGCGAACCTTGACCCGCCGTCTGAAAGGCAAGCCGCCCGGGCCGGAAGGCTCGATCGCCAAACTGTTTCGCACGGAGCTGCTGATAAGGATGATGAGCTTCGCTGAAGAGGTGCTCGGACCGTACGCGCAGATCACGGAAGGTTCCGCGTATGCGGTCGAGCACGGGCGCTGGATGCACTCCTACTTCTACGCGCGCGCACAGACCATCGCGGGCGGAACCTCGGAGATTCAGCGCAATATAATCGGCGAGCGCGTTCTGGGCCTGCCGAAGGGATAGCGGCGCTGGGTAAAGTGGATGGAGATCTATCGGCGCACCACGCCCTCGATTTTCTCCGGAAGCCTTTGCGGCGCGCGTTGACAATCGGGTGCACCCGTCGTATATGCTGAATTAAGATTCATGAATTTCAATTCAATGGACAGGCGCGAATGAGAGCTTCGCTTAAGGTGCGCGAGCGGCGGCGCGCTGAGAACGATGTTCGCGCGGCGCGAATCATGGCGGCGGCGGCCGGCGTCTTTTCGCGCCGCGGCGTAGAGAACGCCACCATGGAGATGATCGCGCACGAGGCGAAGGTCGCGGTCGGAACCATTTATCTCCATTTCGCGTCGCGCGACGAGGTCTATCTGACCCTTTGCGCCGATCGCAGCGAGCGTCTTGGGGCGGGTTATCGCGAAGTCAGGGCGCGCGGGCTCGAGCCGCGTGAAGAGATTCGCACCCTGGCCCAAGTCTATATCGAATACCTGCGCGAATCCGCGGATCCAATCCTGATCAGCGAACCAACCCCGTACTGCGAGATCAGAAAGCGGCTCCGGCGCTCTTCGGAGATCCGGGCATTCGATCGCAGCGCGAAGATAAGCCGCGAAGTCTTCCATCAGTTCGAAGCCAGCGTCATTCGCGCTTTCGATGCCGGCCTGATTGCGGATCCCCTGGGACCGACGGGTGTTACTATCGCAATCTGGTCGATACTAAACGGCGCGTTCATGGTAACCCGCGACCGCGAATTCCTGGTCCAAACCACAGACTTCAACCCGGATGGATTTGTGGCAAGCGCGCTTGAATCATATCTGCAAGGCATCTTCAGGACGACGAAGACCCGCGCTCAACAACCGAAGCCGGCGAAGCATAACCAACGGATGCTCGGACTACGAAGAAAGGAAAACAGCCTATGAAAACGATCTGGTTTCACATGCAGGGATATCGCGACCTGCCCGACGATTTTCGCGATCGCTACGAGAGTATCTGGGTGACGCCGCCCAACGACGAGCTGTGCCATTCACCGGAGGTCGCGAAATATCTGCACTGGAATCTCGACGAGCTCGAGATGGCGGACGATCTCGGCTTCGACGGCCTCGGCCTGAACGAGCACCATCAGAACGGCTACGGCTTTCCGATTTCGCCGAACATGATCGCGACGGTGCTCGCGCGGCGCAAATCGAATGCCGCGCTGGTGATACTCGGCAATACGCTGCCGCTGTACAATCCCCCGATTCGCGTCGCGGAAGAATTTGCGCTGCTGGACTGCCTGAGCGGTGGACGCCTGGTCGCAGGATTTCCTGTCGGCTCTCCGATGGATACCACCGGATGCTACGGAATTCCGCCGACCCAGGTGCGGCCTCGATACTATGAGGCTCACGATCTGATCAAACAGGCGTGGACGCGGCCGGGACCATTTGCGTTCAACGGACGCTTCAACAAACTCCGCTATGTCAATCCGTGGCCCAAGCCGCTCCAGAAGCCGCATCCGCCGATTTGGCTGGCTGGCGGCGGCTCGGTCGAGACCTGGAAGTTCGCGACCGATCACGACTACACCTACAGCTACCTGAGCTTCATGGGCCACAAGTACGCGAAGGTGCTGATGGACGGTTACTGGAACTCGGTCGAGAAGGCCGGGATGGACGACAATCCGTACCGCGCCGGATTCGCGCAGTTGGTGGTCGTGGCCGATACCGACGCGCAAGCCGAGCAGATCTACTAAAGCATCTGCGCAA
This sequence comes from uncultured delta proteobacterium, assembly GCA_963801665.1. Taxonomy (GTDB): domain Bacteria; phylum Desulfobacterota; class Binatia; order Binatales; family Binataceae; genus JBARDN01. Next base: position 1,297,568 of record CAWDFL010000001.1, read on the forward strand.
TTTCTATCAGAAGTCGCTCTACGTCGCGCCGCATTTCGGCAATGTTCCTGGGTTCATGACCAAGCGCAGCTTTGAATTCCAGTTGAGCCATCGCACCGCGAGCGCGTTCAGCTTCGACTTCAAGCCGCACGAAGCAACCTGGAAGCAGCTGGTCGAAGACTCGCGGATGGTGATTGGCGGCAGCCCCGCGACGGTGGCGGCGCAAATCGAAGAAGCGGTCCGCAATATCCGCGTTGGCCATCTGATGGTGATCCTGCAGATCCAATCGATGGATCCGGAACTGACCGCATACAGCTCTGGCCTCTTCGCGGAGAAGGTGCTGCCGAAGATCAGAGGAATTTGGGACAAGGAAGGCTACGCCGACAGGTGGTGGCCGCAGGGGGCGACGCGCAATCAACCGCAGGTCGCGCGGCCCGCGGTAAAAGGCGGCAACGGGGAAGCGAAGGTCCAGGCATGAACGCACAGACGGCGCAGACTATCGATCTGCCGGGCGGCTTTGCGCCGAATCCGGTGATTATCAAGGGCGCGGGGGCGCCTGTGGTCTATCTGCATGGTCCCTTCGGCCAGGAATGGGACGGCTTCCTTGACGATCTCGCCGCGTATCGCCGGGTTTATGCACCGTCGCACGCAGGCGCGGAAGAGACTGAGGACCTCGATCAGCTCGACGGGATTCCCGATCTGCTTCTCTACTACGACGATCTGTTTGATCGGCTCGAACTGGAGCGCGTAGATCTGGTTGGCCATTCGTTCGGCGGGATGGTCGCCGCGGAGTATGCTGCGACGTTCCGCGATCGCGTCGGCAAGTTGGTGCTGATCGACGCGATGGGGCTATGGCGCGACGCAATTCCGGTGCAGGACCACATGCTGGTTTCACCGGAGAAGCTGGTGAAGCTCCTGTTCAAGGATCCCTCGAAGCCGGAAGTGGCGGCCAAGCTCGCGATGCCGAAGGAAACCGACGCGATGAACGCCGCGATTGTGCGCCGCTTTGGAGCGCTCGCGAGCACCTCGCATTTCATTCATCCGATTCCTGAGCGCGGACTCCGGCGGCGCCTGCGGCGCATCAGGGCCGAAACCCTCGTGCTGTGGGGAGCGCAGGATGCGCTGGTGTCGCCGATCTATGCGAGCGAATTCGCGAAGCTCATTCCGAATGCGCGCGTTGAGATGATCGAGAATGCCGGCCACGTTCCGCAAATCGAGCAGCGGCGCCTGGTTTCGGAACATCTAGTGAAATTCCTGGGCGGCTGACAGACTCAAAAAATCACGCGAAGCAGGGAGCCCGATCGATATGAATGCGGATGCAGGCGTTCTGGCCGGACTCAAAGTGATCGATTGCGCGACCTACGTTGCCGGGCCGGCGTCGGCGACAATCATGTCGGACTTCGGCGCGGACGTTATCAAGGTCGAACGGACACCGGACGGCGATCTGTGGCGCACCTTTCCTGAGACACCCGGTTATCCGAAATCTGATTTGAGCTATACCTGGGTTCTGACCAACCGCAACAAACGAAGCATCGTGCTCGATCTGTCGAAGCCCACGGGGCGCGATGTGCTGCTGCGGCTCGTCGGCGGCGCCGATGTCTTCGTGACCAACTACCAGTCCTCTCTGTTGCGGAAGTTCCGGCTGGAGTGGGAGGACCTTTCCGCCGCCAATCCTCGCCTGATCTACGCGAATGTCACCGGATATGGAGACCGCGGTGCGGACGCGGACGCGCCCGCCTACGATACACTGGCCTATTTTGCGCGCTCCGGCCTGATGATCGGTTCGGATAATAAAACGATCCTCCCGCGGCCCGCGATGGGCGATCAGGCTACGGCGGTCACCCTGTTCGCGGCGATCATGCTGGGTCTCTACCGCCGCGATCGCACCGGATTGGGATCGAGGGTCAGCACTTCATTGATGGCCGCGGGAGCGTGGGCAAACGGCTTCGAGCTCCAGGCCAGATTCTGCGGTGCGGAGTTTCCGAAGCGATCACCGGGAGACCGGCCGGTTAACCCGTTTATCGCCAGTTACGCGAGCGCCGACGGGCAAGCGATGTTCATCATATTGCTCGATCCCGAGCGCGAGTTTTTGCGGCTGTGCAAAGCGCTCGATGCGCCGGAGCTGGCCGTCAGTCCGTTGTTCGCCACGCTCGAAGCGAGAAAAGAGAACGCGGGGGATCTCTACGCAATCCTGCAATCGCAATTCGAGACCCGGCCGCTCAGTGAATGGCGCGGCAGGTTTCGCGAGTACGATATCAAATGGTCGCATCTGCCGACGCTGGAGGAAGCGTCGCGCGACCCGCAGATGCGCGATTGCGGCGCGATCGTGGATTTTCAATATCCGGGCCGCGGCACGATCGAAACCGTGGACAGTCCTATCCACGTGGCTGGAAGCGAAAAACAAAAGCCGCGGATACCGCCCGAGTTCGGCGCCCATACGCGCACCATCTTGAAGGAAGCCGGTTACAGCGACGCGGAGGTCGAACGGATGATTCAGGCGGGCCTTGCGGTCGCGGCTTCGGAGCCGCATTCTGGGCGGTGATGAACGAATACTCGATCAAAGACAAAGCCGCGGTCATCGGAGTCGGCGAGACGACCTATTATAAGCGCGGGCAGGCGCCGGTCAGCGAATTTCGCCTCGCCTGCGAGGCGATTATCAAGGCTGCGGACGACGCCGGAATCGACGTGCGCGATATTGACGGCATCTCCGGCTACGCGAACGATCGCAACGAGGCGTCGCGCCTCGCGACCGCCTTGGGATTCAAGCAGCTCAGCTACGCCGGGATGGTATGGGGCGGCGGAGGCGGCGGCGGTTCGGCGGCGGTCGGCAACGCGGCGGCGGCGCTGGCCGCGGGCTTCGCGAAATACGTCGTGGTGTTCCGCGCGCTCGCGCAAGGCCAGTTCGGCCGCTTCGGACAGGCTCCTGTCAGCAAGGATATCTCGGGACTCGGCGCGTACACGGCGCCTTACGGCCTATATGTACCCGCGCAATGGGTTGCACTGCGCACGCGGCGCTTCATGCACGATTACAACATCAACGGTGAGCCGCTCGCGGCCGTCGCCTTGGCCGATTATTACCATGCGCAGTTCAACCCCCGCGCGGTGATGTATGGGCATCCGCTGACCCGCGAGCAATACGACAAGGCGCGCTGGATCGTCGAGCCGTTTCGTCTTTACGACTGCTGCATGGAGAATGACGGTTCAGCGGCGCTCATCCTTACCACTGCGGACCGCGCGCGCGACAGCCGCAAGAAGCCCGTCTACGTGATGGCGGCCGCGCAAGGCTCCGACTATCGGCAGGGCGCTATGACCGAGAATGCGTTCGACTACGCGTCGTCGAATTTCAAGACTCTTGCGCCACGGCTGTTCGAGATGGCGGGCATTACGGCCAAGGACGTTGACTGCGCGCAGATCTATGAACATTTCAGCGGCGCGGTGATGGTCACTCTCGCCGAGCACGGCTTCTGCAAGCCCGAAGAGGTGATGGACTTCGTCACCTTCGAGAACATCACGGCCCCTAACGGCAAGCTGCCGGTCAATACCAGCGGCGGAAATATCGCGGAGTGCTACATGCACGGCCTCGAGCTGGTCTCGGAGGCGGTCAGGCAGGTGCGCGGCGAATCAACTTGCCAGGTCCCCGACTGCAAAATCTCTCTGGTCGCGTCGGGACCGATGGTCACACCGGTCAGCGACTTGATCGTGCACAGCATCTAGGAGATCGTGCGATGGCTGAGGATCGGAAATACTATCTGCCCGAAGGGCTGCCGACACCGCGCCCGAATCGCAACGGTTTGGATCGCGAGTATTGGGAAGCAGCCAAACGCCATCAACTGGTAGTGCAACGATGCAAAAGTTGCGATGCATTCCAATGGGGTCCCGAGCCGATCTGCCATCGGTGTCATTCGTTCGATCTGGGATGGCATCGCGTGTCGGGCCGCGGACGATTGTTCAGTTGGGTCCGAACCTGGAATCCGGTGCATCCCGCATTGCGCGACGCCTGTCCGTACATCGTTGCAGTAGTGGCGTTGCCCGATGCGGACAATGTCCGGATGGTAGGTAACCTGATCGGAGATCCGAAGCAGAATCCTCCCTTCGATGCTCAAGTCGAAGCGGTATTCGAAGACCACGGCGACGTGGCCCTGGTCCAGTGGAAGTTATGAATGCCGTTCACCGAGCAGCGATACCGGCCGCGCCCGGCTCCTTCAAGGATTGGTGCGCAGGAGCCGCTTAGAAAGCAGCCTCGAGGATTCGATTTAAGTCCTCCAGCGTAATCTCGCGATCGACGGCGCGCGATCGACTAACCTCCAGCAGCACGGTGTGCGCGATGCGGGACAACTCCGAACGCGGAACCTCTACATCGCGCAAACGGGTCGGCACGTCCAGATCGCTTATCAGATGAGCGACGCGATCCGCACATTCGAGCGCGCCGCGCCGCGGGTTGCCGGTGTCGAAGCTGATTCCCAGTCCTTCGGCAATCGGAGCGAACCGCTCGGGCGAAACCTCAGCCATAAACCGCATGGTCGGAGGCAGCATGATGCACGAGGTAAAACCGTGCGGCACGTCCCATGAGGGTCCGATCTGATGGCCTAGCGCGTGCGAAATTCCTCCACCAGCGTTGGCGAAGACTGACGTCCATGCGGCTATCTGGCATTGTCCGCGATAGTACAACTGGTCGGCGCCGCCCTGCAGCGACTGTTTCAGATGGCGGCTCAGCAAGGCAATTGACTCTGCCGAGAGCGTGTCGCTGATCGGGTTGTGGCGATTCGAGTAAGCACTTTCGACCGCGTGATCAAGCGCGCGGATACCGGTTCCCGCCCATAACCATGCGGGCGTTTCCAACGTCACCTCTGGGTCAAGGATTACACAGCGCGGTTGGAGGCGCGGGTCGCCGACTCCTCCCTTAATCCTGGTCTCTTCGTCAGTCATGCCTGAGAAAGGGGTGAATTCTCCGGCTGACAGCGTGGTCGAGACAGCAATGTGCGGGTAGTCGCCGTCAGGCCGCGCCGATGACTTCGCAAAAAGGTCCGGTGCGTCGCCCCGAGGAATCACGCCGCCGAGCATCACCATGACCGCGTCTTTGGCGGTATCTATTGGCGTTCCGCCACCGAAACTCACGAACGAATCAGCGTCAACTCGACGCGCGTCCGCGACCAGCGCGTCCACAGTTTTTGACGGCACATGCTGAAAGGTCTCGGAAAACACAGCCGCGAGGCCTGGGCCAATCGCGGCCTTTACTTTGTCGATCAGTGCCGATCGGGCCAGCGTCTTGGTGGTGACGAGCACCGTTCGTTTGGCGTTGAGGCGCGAGAGCTCAGACTCGAGCGTCGCGATCTTGCCGGCGCCATAAATGACATGTTCCCGCCGACTGAAGGTGAAATCTCCCGCGAGAGGATGCATCAGTCTCTCCTCGGCGCTCCAGAAAGATTCATCGGAGTTGCAATTCAACTCGCGCGGACCTTGACCCCGGCACGAGCCTCCTGAACCGTGAACACCGCGCTCGAATCTTTATCAGCCAGGCCATGCACGATGGCCTCGAGAAAGTCCTGCTCGACGAGACTCGCCAGTGGCATCGGCACGTTGAACTCACGCCCGACCTCGGTCGCCAGCCCGAACGTCCTTGCGCGCGAGTTTAAGTGCGAAGCCAGGAGGGTCAAACTTTCCCTTGAAGACCATCTGCTCCAGGGGGCCGCGCAACATCATTCCCTGCCCATACGCGCCATTGCGAACCACCGTGAGCAGAGCCTCAGCGGAAACACCCGCCTTGACGCCCATTGTGAAAGCTTCCGCGAACAGTTGCATCGAGCACAGGGCGATCAAGTTGTGAACCAACTTGGCGATTGCGCCCGCCCCGATCGCGCCAACGTAGCTGACTTTGTCGCCTATTCCATCGAGCGCGGGTTTGATTTTCTCGTAGACGGCCTGATCGCCTCCAACCATCACAGCTAACTTTGCGCTTCGCGCACCAGCAACGCCTCCGCTTACCGGCGCGTCGAGCATCGCGATGCCGCGTTCGGCGAAAATCCCATGCAGACGCCGAATAGCAGTGGGCGAGGTGGTCGACAGATCGGCGTAGACCGAGCCCTTGCGGATGCCGTGGATGATCCCGTTTTCACCGCCCAGGCACACGGCGTCGACTTCTTTAGGGCCCGGCAATGAGGTGAGAACGAGCTCGCAATCGCGCGCAGCATCGGCGGGAGTCTCGGCCCACGTGGCGCCCGCGGCGAGGTGAGGCTCAGCCATGTCACGGCGGATGTCGTGAACGATCAGCGAGTGCCCCGCTTTGATGAGATTAAGGGCCATCGGGCCGCCCATGTTGCCGAGTCCGATGAATCCGATCTTCATGAGGGTTCCTCCCGGTCAAATTTCAGTCCGCCTGTCACACAGATTTCCCGCGTCGCACTCACAGCCTCATTTGCCGGCCGTGACCTCGTTGAAGACCCTCATCGCTTCGATCGCGGTGGGGACGCCGCTGTACTGCGACATGTGGAAGATTACTTCCTTGATTTCTGCGGGCGCTATTCCGACGCGCAATGCGCTGCGCAAGTGGACGTGGAGCTGATTGGTCCGGCAGAGCGCGATCAGAGCGGCAATCGTGATGAACTCGCGCGTCTTCACCGGCAATCCGGGCCGGGTCCAAATTGTTCCGAACAACTGATCGTTGAGGAAATCGGCAAACCCCGGATCGAACTTCTCCAGGTTCTCATGCTGCTTGCGTGCTTCCTCCTCGCCCCAGAGTTGACCGCGAAGCTTGATGCCTTTTTCGTGCAGATCGTCAGCCATGGTGTCCACCTCTTGCCATCGGACGTCGGATGGCATGTTTGTCGTTATCGATTAACAAATGCGTGCCGCGGCGCCACCTCAGGAGTAAAAGACCTCGCGCACGTGGTTGCTGTCGAGATACTCGCGCACCTGCGCAATCCGCTCCCCTTCGAACCGGAAGTAGAAATGATAAAGATTGTTGTACTTCCGGCCGTTGGCGGTGATCGTGTTTGATTCGGCTTGCACGGAGACGTCATTTCCCTCGCTGAAAATCGTGCCGAAGGTGAAGTTGACGCCATTCGGCATCGATGCCTTTGCATTCTTGGCGAATTCTTTCAGACCATTCTTGCCTTTGACCGGTTGGGTGCCTTCCATCCGTGTCATCACTCGCCATTCGAAATTGTCCGTGACCATCGCATCAAGCTTGGCCGCATCCGCTTTCTCAACCGTCGCAAGGAACTCGATAACTCGCTGCTTCTGCTGTTCCGGTGTCATTTGGAGACCTCCTAAATGCACATTAAATGCATGCAAAAAAGTGTGCGCCTGGCCGATTCAAACGGGCAAATGTCGTTACGCTTTTCCTCAATGCGGATGACGAACGGGTGCCGCCGCAACACTTGGCGGCGGCCAATTCAGCAGAGTCCGCGCCGTGCGTCCGAGAATCCATTCCTTGTCAGTCGCCGAGAGTATTGGTGCGTCGCGAACATAAAAAAGACTCTCGGCCCACGACTCTCCCGTCTGAATCGCAGTGAAATCGCTCGCCCATATCAGGCGCTGCGGCCCAAATGCATCCACGGCTTGACGAAGAAAAGGCATCAAATCCGCGAACGGATAACCGGAGGCCGCGAACACAAAGGGGGCGTGACACCACTTCATCGCGACATTCTGGAACGCGCTGAGTTTCAACACTTCGCCAAACTGAGCCGGCTTGGGCGGCAGGCCGCAGTGATCGATGATGAAGGTCAGGTCTTTGAATTCTTGTATATACGGCCGCAGCAGCGATGCCTGGCCAAGCGTCAGCATGAACACCGGAAGATTGTTGTCAGCGGCGGCCGCAAAGAAAGGCCTGAATGCCCCACTCGCCAAGTCATCAACATCCGCTTTCGCGCGCACGTCGGCCCGGAGCGCGAGAGCGTGGGGCGCAGCTTTGGCCAAACCGGCCAATCCTTTGAGCTCCGGATCCTTATGATGAATGCGAAGAAGATAGGCAAAACGATCGGGATGGAGCATCGACGCCCGTTCCGCGCCGGGAGCGGTGGGACGGTAGATGCCACCGGGCACGGTATAACCGGGGCGCGGATCGCCTTTTTCGTCATAGCCCCAGAATTCATCGATTAGAGCGGCCTGAATACCGAGCGCGTCCATCGCGGCAATGGCGGCATCGGTTTCCAGCGTGAGAAAAAGATGTATCTGAGAATCTACGATGTCCATATCGCTATTGCCGATATAACTGCTGGCGGCGCTTCTTCAGACGGTCCTCACGCAAGCACAAACCGGAACGAGTCATCTTTTCTGACTATCTTTCCGGCAGAGGGGCTTGCGAAATGCGTTCCGAGTACGAGCGTTTTGGTGTCAGCGTAGCGCTCGCAGAACGCGCGCCGCGTCTTCTTGGCCAACACGCGATCGTTATCGAAATCGTCGTCCCATTCCGGATAGCGGCATTGAACCGGATGATGCATCAGATCGCCCGTGATGACCACATCCTGACCCTGCGATGAGATTCGCACCGCGAAGTGGCCGGGAGTGTGTCCCGGAGTTGATTCGAGCCAGATCTCGTCGGTTACTTTGGATTTGTCATCGATCAGATCGGCCATTCCTTCCGCCATCACCGGACGGACCGAATCCTCGACCGGGTCTTTCAGACCAGCGTCTTCGGTCCGCGAAAAGAAATCCCATTCGGTCCCGCCGATCAGATACTTCGCGTTGGGAAAAGTAGGCACCCACTTGTCATTCTTGCGCATCGTGTTCCAGCCGACGTGGTCTACGTGCAGATGAGTGCACAAGACATGATCGATCGATTCGCGCGGATAGCCCAGCTTCTCCAGGTCGTGCAGAAAGGGAAGTTGCAGCTTGTTCCAGGCGGGGTTCGATCGGACCTTGTCGTTCCCGATACAGGTATCGACAATGATGCGCTTGCCCTGCGATTCGATCACCAGCGCGTGGATGCTCATCTTGAGCATTCCGTCCTGGTCGGCAAACGTAGGGTAAAGCCAGTCTCCCTCTTTCTTGATGTTTTCGGGCGTCGCGTTGGGAATTATTATCGATCCGTTCCACGGCGATTCTGACTCAACTACACGCGTGATCTTAACTGCCCCGACTGTCCACTGATTCATGGCACGTGCTCCTTGTTGCCGGACCTTGTCACAGGCCCGTTCGAGTTGCTCTTAGATGAGCGCAGCCCTCTCTTTCGAGGTGATGCTTCTATCGAATGGCTTGCGCAAACCGGCCTGCTCCATCAGCGGCATCACATCTCTTTCCCAGAGTGCGATGCCATCGGCGTAGTCGACCCAGGTCAGAGTGACTCCATCCAACCCCGCGTCCGAAAGCTCGCGGAGGGTCATGACGATCCGCTCGGGTGTGCCCACGATCGGATACGCACCCAGGCCCGCCTTGATGTTGAACCTTATGCGATCGATCTCGCCCAGCTTCGCGGTTGGGGTCTGGATGCCCTGAAGTTCAATAAAACGCTCTACTCCCTCGTCATCTCCGTATTCCTCGGCATAGTATCGGACATAGTCCTCGGCTTCTTTCTGGGTGTCGCGCTGGACTACATAGGCATAACACCACACCTGGATCTCGCGGTTGTAATGGTCGCGCGCCATTGCCTTGTAGGATTCGATTTCGCGCCGTGCTCCGTCCATGTCGCCCGGAGGCAAAATTGAGAACGCCATATCGCAATTTTTAGCGGCAAAATGCTTTCCTCTGGGCGAGGTTCCTGCGTTCATTAATGCGGGAAACGGCTTCTGGACCGGTTTCGGCTCCGCGACTCCCTTCTTGATGTTGAAGAACCGGCCCTCGTAGTCAAAGTAACCCTCGCGCGACCAGAACATCTTGACGATGTCGAGCCACTCGGCGGCGTAATCGTAGCGGGTCTCGTGGTCCATCATCGCGCCGTTGAACATCTCCATCTCCTGCGGGAACCAACCGCAGACGATGTTCAATCCGAAACGCCCATTGCTGATGTGGTCAACAGTTACTGCCTGTTTGGCTGCAACTATGGGATGAATGGTTGGAACATGGGACGTAGACATGACGGCGGAGTAGCGCGTGGAGGCGCCGAGTCCCGCCGCCCAGGTATAGCTTTCGAAACACACGCCGTTGAGGTTGGACTTGCCGTCAAATCCGCGCCATCGCGCAATCGGAACGAGCGCCTCAAAGCCCATCCGATCCGCTGCCTGAAGGACGGCGAGATCACGCGCCCAATCGATTTGGTGCCTTTCCGGTGCCATCGTCATAGCGGAGCCGTTGCTGGCATTCATTCCGAAAACGCCGAGCTTCATTTTGTTGTCGCCGAAGATCGGGTTGCTCAGTTCGCGCTTGACGTGAAATTTTCTTGCATCAGCCATCGCGCCGTCGCCTCGCCCTCGATCGACTCGCCTGGCGCGCGCGGGTGTTTGGTCCGGGCGCTGGCCGACACCGCTGCCTCTTAAGACAGAAAGGTATTGACCGCCGCACTGACCACATCTCGCTGCTCGACATACGGCGTATGTCCCGCGTTGGGAACTATCTCCAGACGCGCGTTGCTGATTGCGGAGGCAAACTCCTCGGCGTATGCGCGGGGCGTGAGCCGATCCTCCGCGCCCCATACGATCAATGTCGGCGCGGCGATGCGGCGAAGCCGTCGCCGTAGTCCTCGTTCGGGTATTGGATGGATAAAGTGGGAGGTGCTGCCAAGAGCGAGATAGCGGACGGTCGCAGCCGCCACCTCCTCGGACTGGTTCGACGCCGCCTGGAGTATCTTCGAGACCGCCGGGTTGTCGAGGTTATGGAACCGAAGCTGCGCTTGAGTCTTCGGCGTCGCTAACAAGTGATCGGCGACGGGATGACGCTCGTTCCACAAGCCCATCGCGTCGATCAGCACGAGCTTCCTGACGCGATCTGGGTAGGTGGCGGCATACTCGGCCGCGACCATTCCGCCAAACGAATGTCCCACTAGATCGAACGTTTTAAGGCCGAGCGCAGCGAATATGTCGTCATAGTAAAGGAGCAACTCCCAAAGATTGTCGATCCGCTCGAGATCGCGGAAATCTACGCTACCCGCATGCGCCGGCGCATACACGGTGTGACTGGCGGCCAGGTCATCCAGGAATCCGCTCCATTCCTGGCCGAAAGGACCGTGGAAAAACACCACGGGGTTACCTTCTCCCTCGATCAGAACAGGATTCGCAACGAAGCCGCCGGGATGCGGCACTTGTTTGGTGGAAACGCTCATCATGCGGTCACCCCCGCGAGCTTGCGGGTCTCTTTCTGTGCGGCGAAGACGCGGCTGTTCTTGGCTGCGCCTTGAGACCACCATCGATCGACATACCCGTCGCGCGCCCAAATTTGGCTGACTCTCGGCAGCACTTTTTCCGCAAACAGCCGCATGCAGTATTTAGTCAGTTCGTGGTCCATCGACTGAATTTGCATCAGTACCATCAGATGTCCGACGCGAATGTTACGGGCCAACTCTTCAATTCCCGCGACCACCGTATCCGGGCTGCCGCCGATCACGCGCTTGGTTTTCTCAGTGAAGTCGCCCCAGTTTTCATCGTAGGGCCTGCTGGGCTTCAAGCGATATCCGGTGTTGGTCTTCATGCCATGCTGGAAGCTTTGGAGCGTCTGCACGCCCGGAATCGCGCCCAGGTAAGGAGCTATATGCAGCGCTTTGGCGTAAAAGTTTTGGATGTGTTTCAGGTACAGCTTCTCGGCTTGGGCATCGGTATCAGCGACCACGACAAGCTGAGCAAAACCGGCGCGATAGGGATTGTCGTCGAGGCCGGCTTTTTCGACCTGGTTCCAATATCCTTCCATCAGGATCTTGGCCGCGACGTGCCCCTGGAAGCTTAGATAGCTGTAGGTGTAGTCGTTATCGGTCGCGAACTTCCAGGTTTCGACCGATCCTCCTCCGGCGAGCCAGATCGGCGGATGAGGCTTCTGTATCGGCTTGGGCCACGGATTAACGTAGCGCAACTTGGTGAAGCGGCCATTAAAAGTAAACGGCCCGGGCCGTGTCCATGCCTGCTTGATGAGATCGTGCGCCTCATAATAACGGGGGCGCACCATCGTCGGCGTGTTGCCATAGCATCCGACGTTATCCATCGGTGAGCCCACGGGCAGGCCTGCGACGAGGCGGCCACCGCTGATACAGTCGAGCAACGCATACTCCTCAGCCACCCGGATCGGCGGATTGTAGAGTGGCAGCGTATTGCCGAGGACCACTATCGCGGCGTCGGAGTCGCGCTTGGCAAGAATTGACGCGATCAGGTTGGGCGATACCGAAAACCCGTAGCCGTTCTGGTGATGCTCGTTGACGCCTACGCCGTCGAATCCCAGCTCGTCAGCCAACTCGAGCTCGGCGATGTTCCAGCGAAAATACTTTCCTACTTGCTTTGGGTCACATAGTTCGTCGTTGGGCGGCGTCACCCAGATGCTCTCGTAGCGCTGGTCGAAATCATCGGGCAAATCGCGATAGCCCTGCATATGGAAAAAGATATTTTTCATGGGCGAGTTCCTTGCTGCCTGAGCTGATAGGCCGGTCTCAGGAAGTCTTCAGGACGGCGTCGACACCGATCGTATGCTACATAAACGCCCGCTCGCGTACCGGACATTTCACGCCAATGATTCGACAAAACACGCCAACGAGGCTAAGATTCGGAGATGGAACTGATCGCAGATGCATCGGGAGCCCGGCAGTTCCTCGCGTTCCTCGATCACATCGGTCTGGACGAGCGACGCCTGGGAGCAGGGAAGATCGATCCGGCGCTTCGCGGGTCCTCAGCGCCGCTAGCTGTTCCCGCACGTCTCGCAATCGAACTGATGGAAGCGGCTGCGGAGGCTAGAAAATGGCCTGACCTCGGGGTGCGCTTTGCGGAGTGGCTAAGCCCGAACGCGCTCAGCCCGCTGAGCTTGCTGGGAATTCATTGTGCGACCTATGCCGATCGATGCCGACTCTCCCGGCGCTACGTTCATCTCTATAACACCGCGCTCTCTTACGAACAGGTAAATGAAAACGAAAACGTAGTTATCCTGTGCCAAGTCCAGCCGACGCTGCTGCCGCGCGCTCGGCAGTTCGTCGAATGGAACGTCGCGCACAGCGTAAAGAACGCGCGGTCGATGCTCGGCGATCGATGGAGTCCCGTCCGCGTCGAGTTCGCCCACGCATCGCCTGCATCGATTGCGGCGCATCAGCGCCATTTCCGATGCCCGATACGTTACGAGTCGGATCGAACGGGCTTCGTCATCAAGCGGACGGACTTTTATCGGCGCTTGCCGATGGAAAACAGGCAGACGGTGGAGTTCCTGGAGGACTATCTTGCCAGGGAGGAGCTGCATCAGCCGTCCGATCTTCGCAGCAAAGTTGAGAGTCTGGTCACTGCGCATCTGGCCGGGGGAAATGCCTCGCTCGAGCGGATCGCCGCATTGCTGACAACCTCGAGCCGAACATTGCAGCGCAGGCTGAGCGAACACGGCGCGGATTTCAGAGAAATACTCAACTTCGTGCGGGTGCAGATCGCCAAGGACCTGCTATCGCAGAAACCTCCGCCGTCGCTGCAAAGGTTATCTCAGTTGCTGGGGTACTCGGACCCGAGCGCCGCGGGCCGGTTCATAAAGTCGCAACTGGGCGCTTCCCCTCGCGCGATTCTTAATAAAGGCGGGACCACCCGACGGCGGCTCGATGCCTTCCAATAATTTCCGTTCGATCGTGATTCGAATTTAGTTTAGAATTCGGCTTCCGAATCTCCGGAGGTCGCTATCATGCCGCTTGATCGCGAAAACCAACTGCTTGTCGATCAGATGCGCGCCAGGATGCCACCTGCAGGCTCGCTGCCAGCCCACGAACTGCGCAAGCGGCTTGCCGAAGCGTCACTGCTCGCCCCGAAAGGGCCGGACCTTGCCCGAGTCGAGGATTCCGCCGCCGGCACAGTACCGATCCGCATTTACGTGCCGACAGCAAAACCGCTCGCTGTGATCGCATACATGCACGGCGGGGGATTCACGATCGGAAGTATCCCGATGTGGGACTTCACTCTTCGCAAGCTCGCGCAGACGACCTCCTGTGCGGTGATATCAGTCGATTACCGGCTCGCGCCGGAATATCCATTTCCGGCCGCCGTCGAAGATACTATGGAAGCAGTGCGATGGACGGCGGAACATGTCTCAGACATCGTGTCTCGAGCAGTTCCCGTGATAGTGGCCGGTGACAGCGCCGGCGCGACTCTCGCCACGGTCGCCTGTGTGCTCGCGCGCGACTCCGGCGGGCCCTCAATAGCTGCACAGGTTCTGATCTATCCCGCGGCCACCGGCGACATTGACGACCCTTCGTTGCGGCAGTTCGAGCCACCCCGGCTCACCATCGAAGACATAGCCTGGTACTGGGACCAGTACATTCCAGATCGGGAGAGGCGCATGGATCCTCGCTTCGCGCCCGCTCGAACCGAGGATCTTACAGGCCTCCCTCCGGCCTTCATTCTTACTGCCGAGAATGACATTTTGCGCCACGATGGTGAGGAGTACGGCTTAAAGCTGGTGCGAGCCGGCGTACCGGTTACCTTGCGCCGGTATCTCGGCACAGCGCACGGCTTCTTCAACTTCATTGGTGTCAGGCAGTGGGAAGAGTGCCACCTTGACATCGCGTCCTTCATAAGAGCGACGCTGCCGACGGGGGCACGCAGGAAACCTTAGCCATCAACGAAGATTGCGCAATGCTCGAAAGCGAATCAGGCTGCCGGCCCTTTGTAGCTCTGATAAAGCCCGCCGAGTTGCGGAATCGCGATCACCCTGCCAGCGCGTGTTTCACGTGTTCTGCTACTACCTCGGGGGCCTGCATGGGGATGAAGTGAGTCAACTCCGGGTAGTGGACATCGCGGCCGTTCGGGAAGCGAGCGGCGAGCTCTGGCCACGTTGGTGAACTCGAGAAGTCGAAGCTTGCCGCGCCGGCCAACTGAGATCGCGCACGCACGACGACGACGGGGATCTGGATCCGGGCGAGCGCCGCGTGGATGTCCTCGCTACCCGTGCCTGCATAGACCGCAGCCTCGACCTCGGGCGGGCACGCCAAATCGTACTTGCCTGCCGGACCCCTTTGCAGACCGTGCTCACAGTAATCGGACAAAGCCTCCGGCTTCCATGCCGAGAACGGCAATCGGCTTCGGAAGCGTTCGTACATGGCGGAGGGACTGTCGAAGTGACGCTGCCGCTTCGTTACCAAATTTCCAGCGGTCCGTTCGGTTGGTCGCGGGAAATTCGCGTATATCTCTGGAGCGAGGGTGACAGGATCGACCAGCACGAGCGATCGGAAGCTACGCGGACGGGCCGCCGCGGTTTGGGTGATGAGATGTCCGCCCAGCGAATGACCGACTCCAACACAATCTTCGATCTGGAGCGCGTCGCACAGGAGAGCGATGTCACGGGCAAGTACGTCCCATCCATATGGCCCTAGCTTGGCGCTTCGCCCGTGCCCACGAAGGTCTACCGCTATCAGGTGCGCGCCCGCCAGTTCGCGCGCAACGCCGTCCCAGCAGCGCGCATGGAATCCCGTGGCATGGAGGAAGAGCACGACCGGACCGGCGCCCGGCCGCTCAAACAACGCCATTTCCAGATCGCCGAGGTGAATCCGTTTCTCTACCGGCTCATTTCTCATGCGATCGGCCAACGGATCTCCTGAACAGGTTGACCGCCGTCTTTGCCACGGGGCCGGCGACGCTTCTTCGTAAGAACCAACCCGATTTGTGACGCCCGGTTCATCAGAACTGCCTACCACGCCGGTGTGGATGAATCTCGAGGAGCCACCTGACCATTCACGGCGCGACCTGCAACCCCTCCAGTTTCTGCTGATCCAGCCAGCACGCATGAACACCGAAGGGCACTCGCTGTGGCAGATGGAGGCGGGCAAGTTCCTCCATTGACCTGGCGTCCAGAATAAGCAGCGCCGCTTCGGATCCGGTCATCAGCAGGTCAAGCAGGTAGCCGTGGTCTTCGGAAGTAGCGTTGGCCGCCGGAACGAACAATGCCTCGCCGCCGAAGTAGTCCCCGTAGTCGAAGTACGCCACTTCTTTTTCATTGATCAGATCGTACTTGAGCACACCCTTGCCCATATAGCCGCCTCTCTCCTCATCCAGGAGATAGCCATACCTGCCTTCGGTTCCGAAGTGCTTCAAGTTCAGACTCGGGCGCTCATATCCATGGTCCAGCAGCCGGCGATTCTCGCGGACCTTTCCGGTCTCAATGTCCAGCACGGTCTTGTGAAGTCTCGCCGGCGGCTCGTTGGGCGTGTGTATCGGAAGGTCGGAAGGGTACGAGGGGAAGATCGGCGAGTAGAGCACAATTTCCTTGCCTCCGCCGGGACGGTTTCGCTCCCATCCGTTCACGACGTGCCAGATGCTTCCGGCATCGTTGGTGTCGAACCAGCGAACCTTGTCACCGGTCCGGAAGCGACGCGGCAATACACCCCATCGGAGCGGATAGCCTGGATCGAATGCGAAGGGACTACCGCTCTCAGTGAGCATGCGGCTCTGATCGACCCGAATCGAAATGTCGGGGAAGACGAGAAAGTTCTCCGTCAGGTAGAAGTCGTGCAAATATGCCATTCGCCCGGTCGCGGCGTTCTGCTCGTGAACGCAGGCCTGGCTGTCAAAAGCGCCGCGCGCGATGTGTCCGGCGAGGATTCTCCCTGCAGAGTCGATGCTGAGGTTGTAGAGGTCGCCGCTATCGGGATCTTGTTTGGGATGGGCAGAGAAGGGTCCTTGCCATCGGCCATTCCAGTTCTCGAGGCTCCCGCGTCCGTCGAGAACGAGTCTTCTTGATTCGCGGCGTGCCTTGAGCGCGAACGCGTACCCCGACTCCTGGAGGCAGTACAGTCTGCCGTGATAGTGCTGGATCGACGTCGATGACGGGACCGTCTCCAAGGCCGACAAGTTGGGAATCGTTCCGTTGCGCTTCTTCTCCTCGACGAGCTTGATCTTGTCGATCCCCGCGCGACCACCCTCTGCCAGATCGCTAAACTCAACAAAGACCTCGCGGCCAACCTCACGCTCGAACTCAAAACGCGGAGTCCGCACGTAGGTGTTCGAGTAGGTGGCTTCGCCGTCCAGGATCTGAACCTGATGGACCATTCCGGCGCCGCCGAACATGTGATATCGGACATGCGTCGTTTCGAACTGGGGGTTCGTTCCATTGCGGAGGTAGGCTCCCTCGAGATCCGCAGGGATTCGGCCCTCCACCCGAACAGAAGCATGGCTGAGCTCGTCTCGGACAGGTTTGAAACCGGGATGGTTGTAGATGCTCCTTCGGTTGAAGCTTTCGATGTCGAGCGCCCGCTCGATTCGCTCGTCCTCTTCCCCGAAGATCGCTGCCGATGACGCAAGTCCTGTATTCATGATGTGGCCTCCGCCGCAGCGTAGGAAGCGCCGATCCCTCTCGCGGCGCCGATCGTTACGCCGCTTTTCGTCTTGCTGTTCCCATCTTGGGCCTTCGTTCCGCGCACGCTCGACCTTGCACTCGCCGGCGCCTTGCATAGCGAGACGCTGCGCGATGTGATCTGGTGGTCAGCGTCAATATAGTTCCATTCGGAACTAAATTCAAGGGCGGCTTTTGACACACCATCGAGCGAACGGTCACATCAGGGCTTTCCCGGCTGCCGCAGCCGCCTTTCGCAGGTTCATAATGGCCGGTCGCGCAGCCGTTTAATCCCCGCCAGGCGCGTCCATCACGGGGTTCGAGGGAGCGAAGGATCATGAAATTCGAGCAGCAATCGCTGGACTGGATCGGCTTGCGGCTTTCAGTTGTCAGCAACCGATATACCTACCCGCTGTATGCCAAGATCGAACGCCATCACAAATTGCTTCGCGACGAGGCCGCCGTCATCATTTGCCTCTCTGTAGCTAGCGCCGCGACGGCGCAGGAAATCGTCAAATATACCGGTCGCCCAAAGAACACCTTAAGCCGCGCCGTCCGCAAACTTGAGGCGGAGGGCATAATCAGTCGTGAGACCGATGCGAACGATGGCAGGGTTTCCAGACTACATCTCACACAGCGGGGCAACAGAATCTTTGTGGCGATCCGAGGTTATTTCGTCGAACAGGACAAGCGCATGATCGCTGTACTGACGGACAAGGAAAAGCGCGAATTCAATCGGCTCTTGGGCAAGATCGCCGACGCATCGACGCAGTGGGCGTCGCCTTGATCCAACACGCGGTGCGCCGAAGGAGATCACGCCGCTCGGATCGAACATGAATCATTAGAGAGGCCCGACGTTCGGTTGTCCTTCGCGAATCACGTGAGACCGCAGGTCGAGAAAATGACGGCACTTATATTTGCGAACCTGGGGCGGGATTTCGCAGATCGTTACGGGTTGTGGTCTGATAGCGTGCCAGCACGATCGAGCGAACGCTATGGCTGGCAAATTCCAGCGCAAGCGTCATCCCGACCGGTCCACCACCGGCGATTATTACCTGATTATCGCCATTGACCGTAGCAGCTAGATAGCGCCACCCGAATTTGCCGGCGAGAAGGGATCGGGCGGCACACGCAGGAGCAACTTCGCGTAGGCAACGGCGCGCGGCTCGGGAATCCCGAACGGGTGGTTGCGCATCGCGAGGATGTCGCGCAAATGACGCTGCAAGGGATTGCTGTGCTGCATGATGCGTCCGCCGCCTACTTCGAACATTTTCAGTACGGCGTCTATGCACACCCCGATGGCGCGGGCGCCTTCGTAGCGAACACGAGCGCGCAACTCGACCGGGACTTCGCGACTCGACTGCGCGATTGCATAGCATTCGTTCCACAACGTCTGGACGCGGCGTCGCTCGTCATTGATGACCGTCACCGCATCGGCGAGGCGAATCTGGATCATCGGACTTAACGCGACCGGGCCGCCCCCGAAAGCTGACACCCGGGTGGTGCTCTCCTTGATGAACGATTCCATGGCGCCCACTGCCGCGCCAATCGCGGGACAGGTGATCGCGTAAGCGAACATCGATAGCCATGACAGCTTGTAGAGCGGCCCTTGGTTTATCTCGCGGCCGGGATCGGTTCCGTAAAAGGTGTGCGACGCACTGTGAGTTCGATGCTCCGGCACGAACGCACTCCGGATGACAACGTCTTTGCTGCCAGAGCCCATCAGGCCGGACACCTTCCAGCTCTCCTGGTCGATCTCGAAGTCACTTCGCGGCACCAGGAAACTACGGAACTCTGCCGGCTTGCCTTCCGCATCGAAAATGATCCCACCCAGGATTGCCCACTGGCAGTGATCGACACCGCTCGAAAAACTCCATCGCCCGGAAAGCCGGAATCCCCCGTCGACGGCTCCCACCTTTCCCGTAGGCGCATAGGACGAAGATATTCGAGCATCGGGATTTTCTTTCCAGACTTCGCGCTGCGCCTGTCCCGAGAACATCGCGACGTGAAACGGGTGTACACCGACTACGCTTGCTACCCATCCCGTCGACCCGCATGCGGACCCGATGCGCACCATGCCTTCGAAGAACGTTGCCGGATCCATCTCGAGGCCGCCAAATTGGCGAGGCTGGACCGCCCGAAACACGCCAGCTTCGGCCAACTCCCCGATGGTCTCGTCCGGAACCCGCCCGAGGGCTTCGGTCTTCGCGGCGCGTTCCGCGATTGCCGGAAGCAGCTTGTCGATCGCAGCCAAATACTCGGCGCCGGTCATGCTCCGCGAGCGCACACGGCCATTGGTATGGCTTGCCCCATCCGATCCGACGCGGACGTATGAATGTCCCTCGTGTTCCTTCTGGTCAGTGCGGAAGATCAAATCATCGACGGATTTGCCCGCGTCGAAGCGCGCGGCCAGTTCATCGGGATCGAACCGTTCCCCGATTGGGTTGGCGGAAAACGCAGGACCGCCCATGAATGCGTTGGCGGTATCTGGATCCATCAGATCGATCTGAAACTCCATCATGTTCTTGTCTGGATCCTGGTAGTACATCGATAGCGTCAGCCCGTGGCGGATAGGCTGCGCCGGCACGATCCCGAGCGACTTGAGACGCTTGTAAGTCGCAACCAGCTCGTCGAGGTTCTTCCAGGTGTACGCGACATGATGAACACCAGCGTCATCCTCGCGCCGAGACCGTTCCTCGGTGGCTGGACCAAGATTGATGAAGGCAAAACGATGGTGTTCGTCGTCGTAGCTGAGGAAGGCGAGCCGTTCGTCGCGATGCTGTACCCGCGCGTTGAAGACGCTGATGTACCAGTCGACCATCTGTTCAAACTTGTGGGTCTTGTAAACGACATGCGCGAACTTGCTCGGCGCGATCGGCTTCAGCGCCGCGGCGGTCTGTGACGTGGAACTTTCCTGACTTGCTCCCATGGACATCTCTCCTGCGCCTTGAATCTCTCACATTCACCAAACATGCAGAAAACAGATATTTAATATACTATTCATCGGTAAACTCGATGTATGAAATGGCAGCTCCTTTTAGCGCACCGGACTTTTTCTTCCTGCAAATCCGCAACCACAGCCTTGGAAAAACACTACTTCTGAGGGATGAACCACCGACCCACTAATCCGAAGTGGGAAAGAAGGCAACTTCTGCCCTTCCGCGATAAACGAAGAACGCGCGAAGCCCTTGGTGGAGAGACGCTTTCTCACCACCCGGATTTATCGGTGCGTAACCTGATTTCCCGCGGAGCTGCCAGTTTCGTATTTCCGCGCTTTTCGATCGGCTTAGAGGAAAACACTCGTAGCCCCAAGTTCTAAGCTGCTGATCTCACTAAGCCATGAGGCCCCTGGCGCAAAAGCGATGGGGCACAGAATTGGGCACAGCAAATTGACGCCCAATCAGCATCACTCAAAAAGTGTAGGCTTTTATTGGTGGACGCAGCAGGATTTGAACCTGCGACCCCATGCATGTGAGGCATGTGCTCTAACCGAGCTGAGCTATGCGTCCACCGGGAATCGCGATTATCGCGCCGACGCACTAGCCTGGCAAGTCGCTCGCAGCGCTTCTCGATGGAGGCGTCGCGCTCGCTGGCGTCGCGCTTGACTCCGCTTCGGTGCTCGGACAGCTATTTCCAGGGTGCTAAGAATAGCTATCATCGGCGCCGGCTTCAGCGGATCGATCCTCGCGGTACAACTTCTGCGCGGGCTCGGGAGGGATCCTGGCGCCGATCTGCATATCGATCTGATCGGCAAACGCGGATTCGCTCGCGGACTCGCTTATTCGACCACCAGCGAACGCCACCTGCTCAACGTTCCCGCTGGCAAGATGAGCGCATTTCCCGCCGAGCCCGACCATTTTCTCAATTGGCTGCGAAGCCACGCGGAGCTGGTTGGCGATTCTCAGATCAAACCCACCAGCTTCGTTCCACGCCTTATCTATGGACGTTATCTCGAAGACCTGCTCACGCAGGCGAGCCGAGCGAATCCGGAGCGAATCGCGACGCATCGCGAGACCGCGATCGCGGTCAAGGCGGCCGGCGAGGGACTGCGAGTCAGCTTTACGGACGGCAAAAATCTGGACGCCGATTTCGTAGTGCTCGCGCCGGGAAATTTCGCGCCTGCGGATCCTCCGGTTGCCGATCCGGTCTTTTACAAGTCTTCTTTCTATCGACACGATCCCTGGGCTGACGGCGCGCTCGATCAAATCGAACCCACCGCGCCGGTCCTG
The DNA here is from genome assembly GCA_963801665.1 of uncultured delta proteobacterium. Taxonomy (GTDB): domain Bacteria; phylum Desulfobacterota; class Binatia; order Binatales; family Binataceae; genus JBARDN01. Next base: position 1,319,131 of record CAWDFL010000001.1, read on the forward strand.
TTGATCGGTGCAGCTCTGACCACGGTCGATATTGCGATTTCGCTTATCGAGCGCGGGCATATTGGCGTGATCCACGCTATCTCGCGTCATGGATTGCTGCCGCGCCGCCATCTCGAAGCTTCCGCGGCTCCCGCGATCGCACCGTTCGAGCTCGATGCGCTACCGGTGTCGGCGCGGGCGATGCTGCGTGCGGTGCGCGCTCAGATCGAGCTTGAATCGTCGCGCGGCGTCGCATGGCAATCCGTAATCGACGCGCTGCGTCCTGTCACCCAGGACCTATGGCGCCGCGTCGCGATAGCCGAACGCGTGCGCTTCCTGCGCCATTTGCGGCCGTGGTGGGACGCGCATCGGCATCGCGTCGCGCCGGAAATCGGGGCGCGAATTGACGCAGCTCAAGCCTCCGGCCAGCTCGTCTTCCATGCGGGGCGGATTGAGGACTACCGAATCGAAGGCTCGACGGTGCGCGTCGAATACCGAAGCCGCGAGTCGGCCGAGCTCAAATCTCTGCGAGTCGCGCGCGTGATCAATTGCTCGGGACCGTCCTCGGATTATCGCAACATCGATGATCCGCTGATTCAATCGATGCTCCAAAGCGGAATCGTCCGCTCCGACCCTTCGCGCCTTGGACTCGAAGTCGCTGGTGATCTTCGTTTGATCGCCGCTGACGGCGCAGTGAATCCGCGGTTGTTCGCGCTCGGCTCGATAACCAAGGGTGCATATTGGGAAATTGTCGCCGTGCCTGATCTGCGCGCGCAGTGCGAGGCTCTCGCCGAGCGAATCGCGCGCGAAGCCGGAGAGATTGCGCAATCCGAGCGCACACGCATTTGACCTGAGCGGGCCGCCTGCGCGAAGGTTGCGCAAGCCATAGGAGGAACGGCGATGGGGCGGCTTAAGCAGGTCAGCCTCGGCGAGGCATCGCCCGAGGTCAAGGAACTCTACAAACAGTTTTTCGGCGACCGCGATCCGGTCAAGCATCCGGGCACCGCGACCGGCACTCCCGGCGATTACTGGACCACCTTCGCATTGGTGCCGGACCTACTCTTCCAGGCGCGAAATTCGCTGATGGCCCTGATGCAGCCGGGGCGCAAGCTGCCCGCCAAGCTGCGCGAGCTCGCGATCTTGCGCACCGGAATAGTCGGCGATTCAAGGTTCGAATATTCGCAGCATCTGAAAGTCGCGCGGATGGTCGGTGTCGCCGAGGACAAGCTCGCCGCGATCAAGAGCTGGCCGCTGTCCGATAAATTCAGCCCGGCCGAGCGCGCCGTGATGCAGGTGACCGACGAAATCGTCGGGCACAATCTGGTCGAGGATGAGTCATTCGCGGCGCTCAAGGAGCATCTCGACGACGCGCAGATCATGGAGCTGTTTTACGTCATCGGGCTATGGCGGATGCATGGGATGATCGTGCGCGCGCTGCATCTCGAATTTGATGGCGACACCACCGCGCGAATGAAGGAAGTGCCGGCGCCCGCGCCGTCGAAGGGTTAACGGCGACGGAAAAATCCGGAGGCGATAACGATGAAGATCGTGGTTTATACGCAGGACCGATGCCCGGCGTGCCATCAGGCGATGGAATATCTCTCCCGCAACCAGGTCGCTTTCACCGAGAAGAATATAACGCACGATTCCGTGGCACGCGAAGAGTTGATCGCGAAGGGATTCCGCGCGACACCGGTCACGATGATCGACGACCAGCCGATCCTCGGCTTCAGCCTCCCGCAATTCAGAAAAGCCCTCGGCCTGAACTGAATTCGCGCCAGCGTCGTCGGTTTCGCGTGCAGATCAGACAGCGTTCATCAGGCGGATTACTTCGGCGCGGCCCCATTCGACTTCGGCGCGATGATGATTCGCCATCGCGGAGAGAAAATCGTGGATCGGACCGCTCGGTGGCGCTACCGCGAGCGCGTCCTCGCTCTTGCGCGCGGCCCATTCCTGTCCGCGCGAGAGCAGGCTCAGACGCTCGCGAACCGTCGGCAGTGCGGCGACCTTGACGGCGAACGGTCCAGTCTTATCCGACGGCGTGCCGCCGTTCGTGCGAATCAGTGCCTCGAGTTCGCGGACGTTGCGCGCTTCTTCATCGCGCGAGCCGCGCAGAAATACGCGCAATTGCTCCTGCTCGACCTCGCGGATCAACTCCTCGAGCGCGAGCGTCCCCGCGCGCTCGGATTCGAGCAGCAAATTAAGGGCATCCTGAAGCCGCGAGTCCACGGCGCGAATCTAGTAAGGGTAACGCGCAGGCGCAAGCCGCCCATATGCGACGTCATCGCGATGCGAAGCCGGGCGCGTCGCGACGCGCCCCTACGAATTCAATGCGATTTCAGGTGCGGTTGTCATTCCCGCGCGTGGCTGCCGCGCGAGGAATCCCGATCGAAGAGGCGCTGTTTGTGGCGTCGGCGTCGAGCATGGACGCTCGGGATTTCTCCCGTCGGTCGAAATGACGGCCAGCGGCCACGCTGAGAATACGATATTCATCGCCCCACAAACTTTCATGGCGGGATGACGAACAAAGAATTCGGCGTTTTATGACAACCTCAAAGGAGAGAGAATTCGCATTTCAGCCAGGCATCCAAGGTTTGCGATTACTTCATCAGCATCCGGATTGATACCGCTATCAGGAAGATTGCGAATGCGCGGCGCAGGAGGACCGGGGCGACGCCGACCGCGACCTTTCCTCCCAGGTAGCCTCCGAAGATAAGCCCGAGCGCCAGCATCGCGGCGAATCCGATATTCACGTTGCCGGTTTTGTAATACTCGTACGCGCCGAGAATTCCGACCGGAGGCAGTAGCGCGGCGAGCGAAGTGCCGACCGCCGCATGCATCGGCATCGCAAGCAGCACCACCAGGGTCGGGACGATCAGCACTCCGCCGCCGACCCCGAAAAAGCCGCTCAGAACGCCGGCGATAAGTCCAATTGCCAGAACGATCAGCATCTCGCTCATGTAGGATCTCGCGTCGATGGCTGCATTTGATTGCATCGCAATTCCGTCGGATGCGGACAGTAGCAGAGCCGTGCGATCGGATCGAAGAGGGCGTGCGTCAGCCTTCCGCGGCCGTTTTTTCGAGCTTATCGCCCAACAGCTCGGCCAGGCGTTCGGCGGGCAAGCGGCGAAGATCGGCGATCGCGAAGCCGGAGGCCGCCTCGTGTCCGCCCCCGCCAAAACCCTCGGCCAACACCGCGAGGTTGATATCCGAGTCCGCGCTGCGGCGCAGGCTGACTCCCTGGCTGCGGAGGTCGAACAGCGCAACGACCGTGCGATGCTGCCCTTCGTAGAGATGCGAGGCGACTTCGCTGCTGTAACCGAAGCAGCATGCGGTGCGAATCTTGATTCCGTTGCCGAGCGTTCGATCGACCATCGTGGCGCGCGCGAGCTCGAGGCTTTTTTGCATCCCCTCTTTCCCCGCTTCCAGCGCGGAGCGCAGCCGCCGTGTCATCACCGGTTCATGCAGGCGAAGGATTTCGCGGTACGAATTCTTTCCGCCCAGGGTCTGCACGGCGAGCGCCCAGTCGGCTGACTCGGGGATTTTGTGGATCCAGCGATCGTGATCATCGGCAATCGCGGCGAAAGGCGCGAACGCTTCGAACTCTTCGCGCCGCTTTGCCGGCAAATCGCGCGCAAGCTTGCGCAGGTAATTGAAGGTCAGCCGCGCGGCCGAGTATTGCTCGGAAAGAACCTTGCCCGTGAACGGAACCTTGAACTCCGGCGCGCCCGCGCGGGACACTGCGGTGCGATGATGATCGATCCAAAAGACCCGCGCCCCGCGCTCGATGAGCGAAGTCAGATGCGCCCCGGTCTCGGGCAAAGCCCACGACAGATCTGTGATCCAGATTTCGTCATTGCGCGGGTTCGACGACTTGAGCTCGAGTCCGCGGATCGTCCGGTCGGCTTCGTTATTACCGGGCAGCATCGCGATGACGTGCTCGCCTTCGTAAAAGCGCGCGACCGCGGCGGCCGCCATCACGCCGTCGAGGCATGAGGGTCCGTGGCTGACGATCTGGATAGTGCGCGATTCGGGCATGGGGATGCGACTATAAGGAAAAGCGCGTCGGCAAGCGAACGGCAGCGCTCGCCGCTTCGCGCGCAAGCGGCCAATGCGTTGACTATAGCGCGTTTTGGGCTGGCCGCGGCGTGGGTCGCGATCTATCTGGCGGCGCCTGCGGCGCGGCTTGCGTTTGCACTGATCGCTATCGCGGCGGCGGCCAGCGATTTCCTTGACGGCCGGCTCGCGCGGCGGTTCGGAGTCGGCGGCGGAGCCGGGCGATGGCTCGATCCTGTGGCTGACGTCACTTTTGTGCTGGCCGCGCTCGGTTGCGCGGCGGCGGCAGGCGCGATCCCCCTCTATATTCCTATTCTTATCGTGGCTTCGTTTTCACAATACGCGATCGATTCGAGGGTATTGCATCGAGCGGACGGTCCGATCCGAAGCCGGCTCGGACACTACGGAGGCGTGGTGAACTATGTCCTCGTGTTGGCGCTCGCGATCGCGCCGCCTGGTGGGATCGCGGGCGCCGCGATCAAAACCGTGGCGCCCGCGATTGCTCTGTTCTATATCGCCGCGATAATCGAGCGCGCATTCTCCTTTAGCTCGCGCGCGTGAACGGCACCTTGCAGCCGGCCTTCTCAGGAAATCTTTGCGAGCAGATTCTTCATATCGTCGGCGTGTTCTTCTTCCACCTTCAGAATCTGCTCGATCAGGATTCGCGTGGTCGGATCCTTGTCGCTGAGCCATCGCACGATGTCCGAATACGATTCGATCGCGATTCGCTCCGCCACCAGGTCTTCCTTGATCATGTCGGTCAGGGAAGCGCTGTCGTCGTATTGCGAATGCGAGCGTTCGGCCATGCCTTCGGGACTGTAGTTCGGCTTTCCGCCGAGCTGGCTGATGCGTTCCGCAATCCAGTCGGCGTGCTGCTGCTCCTCGCCGGCATGCTGCAGGAATTCCTGGCGAGCGGGATCGGCGTAGATACCGTCGGCTGTGTAATAGTGGCGCTTGTAGCGCAGCACGCAGACGATTTCGGTCGCGAGGACATCGTTGAGGACCTTGACGACTTCCTTGCGGTCGGCCTTGTAGCCGTCGGTTACAGGACCTTCCTCCATATGCTTGCGCGCGCGCTCACGGATTTTCTTTACGTCTGTGACAAACTTTGCCATGAGATGAGGCTCCTTTCAGGTGTGGTGCAATCGTACCGCGTTTCGGACTCAGGATGCACGGCTTTTCCTACTACGCGTCCCGCTGTATGGGCAACAATCGCGCCGCACGGAAAGCGTCGTTTGGGGGCGATGAAGAACGGCGAGCGTCGTGCTAGGTTCTTGAGCGGCGGTTGGGGAGGACGAAGGGGGTGTGACTCCGGCCGCAAGGTCACCGGAATTGGAACCGCGCATTATCGTCCGCTCAGAGCATCCGATCTCGCGCCGCGATATCGATCCGAATGTTCTGAAGGTGCTGTATCGCCTGGGAGCGGCCGGCCACGTTGCTTACCTGGTCGGAGGATCTGTGCGCGACCTGATGCTGGGGCGGCGGCCCAAGGATTTCGACGTCGCGACCTCGGCGCATCCGCAGCAGGTTCGCGATCTGTTTCGCAACTCGCGCCTGATCGGCCGGCGCTTTCGGCTGGTCCACGTCTTTTTCGGGCCTCAGAATATCGAGGTCGCGACTTTTCGCCGCCAGAGCGAGGAGGTCGCCACCGAGGGCGACCCGCTGATCCGTGCCGACAACACCTTCGGCACTCCGGAGGAAGACGCGTTTCGCCGCGACTTCACCGTTAATTCGCTGTTCTACGATCCGCAGACATTCAACGTGATCGATTACGCCGGCGGCGCCGACGATCTGCGCGCGCGCCTGATCCGCACCATTGGCGCGCCCGAGCTGCGGATGCGTGAGGATCCGGTGCGGATGATGCGCGCGGTGCGCTTTGCCGCAAAACTAGGCTTCGAGATCGAACCGGCGACGCGCGCCGCAATCGAGACGCATCGCGCCGATCTCGCCAAGGCTTCCGTCCCGCGCCTGGTTGAGGAGACCTATCGCACGCTGGGACAGCCCGCAGCTGCGCGCGCCGCCGCCCTGATGGACGAAATTGGACTGCTCGAGGCGCTGATCCCATTTCTCTCGGAGCATCTGAAGCGGCATCCGGGCGACACCGCCGACTCGCCGACAATTCGCAACCTGGCCGCGCTCGGAAAGATGATCGAGGGAGTCGCCGCGCCCGATCACGCCTTCGTGCTCGCCGCGATGATGCTCGATCTGGCGCGCCGCGATACCACCAGCCGGGGTGACTTCGACCTGCTCGGCGAGTTGCGCGCGCGTGGGTTTGCGCGCGGAGACACCGAGCGGATGCGCCTGATCCATGACGCGTTCGAGAACATGGCCACGCCGTCGCGCCGCACGCGCCGCCTGATGCGCAGGCCGTACTTTGCGTCGGCGCGCCAGTTTTTCGAAGCGATGGCGCCGACCTACGGAATCGATACCCGAGTACTTGCCCGCTATCTCGAAAATCCCGACGGATTCGTCGCACGCCCGCAGCCGCAGGCCAATTCCGAAGCTCCGGCGGGGGGCGGCCACCGGCGCCGCAGACGCCGCCGCCGTGGCGGCCGGATGCATCGGCGCAACGGTTCTCCCGATCTGGCCACATCCGCCGCGCAAGTCCTCGATGGACCGCCCGCCGTCAACGCGGACGTCAACGGCGACGCGCGCGTCGAAGTGTCGGCCGAATCTTCGCCGCCGTCCGCCACCCCGCACTGCGAGCGGCGCGACTGAGGCATCGGCGGGATGCGTCCGCACATGCGCTCCCCGTTCCCCAGCTCCTGAGGTTCCAAGAACACAGGCTGAAGCCTGTGCCACCAAAAGAAGATCCTCCAGGCAAGGGCCTGTGCCGTCGGAGATTTCATTTTGTATGAAGTGGCACAGGCTTCAGCCTGTGTCTTCGGCTCGCGGCCGGATAGATTACTGATTCAGGATTTCCATTGCTGTAGCGTTTTCTAAACGCCGCCAGCCGCCGCTTGCAGGCGCTCGTCCGCAGTCAGGAGTTCCAAGCCCGCAATCTTCTCCCGCGCCAATACGAAAGTCGCCAGATGCAGCGCGTCGAGAGTTCGTAGCGCTCTTCCGGGTGCAACCCGCCGCGCCATTTCGCACACTGACGCGGTTAATTCCCAGATTTCGCATCGTGCCCATATCGCGTCGATCTCGCGCTGCGCGTCGGCAAGTTGCGTTTCGCCTACCCGTCCGAGTTGCCGCAGGCGATGAATCGCGCGCGATGACTCCACGATCGAGAGCCGCGATGTAATGAGCGCCGGCGCCGCCGCGATTCGCGCTTCGAGCTCGGGGCTGGTTCCGGTTTCGACGACCGCTCGCAGAACCGCGGAGGTGTCGAGATAGAGGCAACCCGCCATGGCTCGAGATCATCGGTCGCCGCGAATTTCTTCGAGAATAGCGGCAGCGGTGCCGCTGGGGAGTCCGAGCCCTCTGGCCTTCCATTTCCACCTTCCCTTCGGTTCTCTGGAGCGGGTCAGCTCGCCGCGTTCGGACAGCGAATCCAGAAGATCGCCGAGCGATTCGGGCGCGCCGGGCTGCCTGCGCGAGGGGCGTAGCTCGGCCACAACCTCGTCGCGGTCGGTCACCAACACAGTCTCGCCAGCGCGCACTATGCGTAGGTATTCCGACAGCCTCGATTTCAGCAGTTTGATCCCCACTGATTTCATCCTTAGATAGTAGTCACTGGTGGTCACATAATCAACAGACCGAGGTGGAGACGCGCGGCTTGTCCGCCGAGTACTCATCGACTAACTTCTAGCCGTGGAAGGCGCCCTGACGGCGCCGATTCATTCCTCAGAGGTTTTCCCTTGGCGGCGAGCAATCTGCGTACAGACAAGATCTGGATGGACGGAACCCTGGTGCCCTACGACGAGGCCAACGTCCATGTCCTGACCCACAGCCTGCACTACGGGCTTGCGGTATTCGAAGGGATGCGCTGCTACAAGCTCGACGCGGGAGGCTCGGCGATTTTCCGCGGCAAAGAGCATATTCGCCGCCTGCTCGAATCGGCCCATATAGTCGAGATGCCGATGCATCACAGCTCCGAGGAGCTGCTGAAGGCCTGCGCCGACGTGGTTCGCGCGAACAAGCTCGCGGAGTGCTATCTGCGCCCAATCGCGTTCTATGGCGAGGGCGAGATGGGCCTTGCGGCGCGCGGCAACAAGACTCGCGTCGCGATTGCGGCGTGGCCGTGGGGCGCGTACCTGGGCGAAGACGGCCTCAACAAGGGAGTCAGGCTCAAGACTTCATCGTTTGTGCGGTTTCATCACAACTCGATGATGCCGGCGGCGAAGGCTTCGGGGAATTATATCAATTCGATCCTCGCCGGATACGAAGCGCGCCGCGGCGGCTATGATGAGGCCCTCCTGCTCGACACCCAAGGCTTCGTCGCCGAGGGCAGCGGTGAGAACGTGTTTGTGATTCGCGATGGAATCGTACGCACGCCGACGCTGAGTTCGATCCTGCCGGGAATCACGCGCGACTCAGTTATTAGAATTCTGCACGACAATTCGATCGAGGTGCGCGAGGAGCTCTTCGCGCGCGACGCCTTCTATGTCGCCGATGAGGCGTTCATGACCGGCACCGCCGCCGAGGTTACTCCGGTGGTCGAGCTCGACGACCGCCGTATCGGCAGCGGCACGCCGGGACCGATCACGCGCATCGTGCAGAAGGCCTTTCAGGACGCGCTGCACGGCCGCGGCGGAAAATATCCTGAATGGCTCTATCGGATATAAGGAGTCGATATGAGGATGCTCGCAACCGGATTGGTCGTTGCCGCGGTAGTTATCCTTGCGGTGGTAGTGCTCAGGCCTCGCGTCGCGCGCGCGGAGTTGCTCAAGCAAGGACAGATGGCGCCCGCGTTCTCGACCCAGATGGTTCAGGGCGACCAGACCTCGCCGATCTCGCTGGCCGATCTGCGCGGCAAAACGGTGGTGCTCTATTTCTATCCCAAGGACGACACGCCCGGATGCACCAAAGAGGCGTGCGCTTTCCGCGACGGTTTCGCGCGTTTTCAATCGGCGGGATTGGTGGTGCTGGGATGCAGCGTGCAGGACTCCGACCAGCATCGCGCGTTTATCAAGAAGTATAATATCCCGTTTCCGCTGCTGCTCGACCCGGATAAGAAAATCGCAACCGAGTACGGCGCCGCCAACGGAATTCCGATTCTCGGATTGGACCGGCGCATCACCTACGTGATCGATGGTGACGGCCGAATTGCGAAGGTCTATCCGAGCGTCGATCCGTCGATAAATGCAACCCAGATTCTGACCGACCTTAAGATTCCGGAGCATCCAGTCGCCGCGGCTTCGCCGGCGGCACCAGGCTCGGGACCAAGCGCCGCTGCTGATTAGCTTCCGGAAACCTCGGCGGGCGAATAGCCGAGGCTGACTGCCAGCATCACCGCCGCCGCGGCCAGCACCGCGGCGTCGTTGATCTTGCTAACGCGCACGGCGAGCGCCGCCAGATGCACGAACATCTCGGCTTCCTCGTCGTCGCGTCGGCCGACCAGTCCGTCGAGATCGAACATCGCGTCAATCAGCGGATTAGGATCGTAGCCCGACTCGGCCAGCGCCTCGCGCGCGGCGACACGCCAGAATTCGCGCGGCTCGATTTTCTCGAAATCGGCCAGCTCGGCGATTCGCGCGCGTATCCGCGGAATCAGGCGCCGGTAGCGATCGTTTGCGTCGAGGTATTCGGCAACGTCCTGCGCCTCAAGAAAATCGCTGACCGTGTCGTCGTCGCCATAGACACCAAGTGAGCCGGATGCCGGTTCGAGCCGGACGAATCTCTCTCCGCGCCCGTCGGCTGCGCGTTCGAGCCCGAGCGGATAGAGCCGGCAGGCGAGAGGACGGCCCTCGTGGATACGGCATCGCACGCCGTCGAGCATCGTGCATCCGCCGCCCGCGCCGAATTTGAGAATCGATCCGCGCCGCAGAGTGAAGCGCGCGATCGCCTCGCGCGTCGAAACTCCGGCCGCCCGCGCGATACGCAGCACGTCATACGGCGCGAGAGTAATAACTTTATCGCGGCAACATTTTCCGCACGCCTTGCAATCGTAGGAGAATGGCGTCGCGCGATTCACTACTTGGTGGTGGAGGCTAAATCCCCGGGAACGAAACCGGGCACCCATTTGTCGTACTTCGGCAAATCGTCGTCGAGATTTACCCACGCGGCCTTCGACGATGTGAAGACGTGCATCGAAGGGCGCACACCCGGGTCGTCTTCCAATAGGCCGGCCGGAACGCTCACCATCCCAGTCGCATTGACGAACGCCGGAGCGGGCGAGCCGCATCGGCTACAGAAGCTCCGCGCATGGCCGGGAGTCCATTCGTATCCTGGGTTGATCAAATCTTCGCCGCTCAGGAGCTTGAACCGTTCAGAACGAACGTGTGCAAACGTGCCGAATGAAGCTCCCGTGGTCTTGCGACAGACCGCGCAATGACAGTGGCTCATCGCGCGCACTTTTTCGATTTCGAACCTGATTCCTCCGCACATGCAGCTTCCATGGATCATAGCTACCTCCCGATCGATCTTGCGCTGGATCTGGTTCAGGACATAGGAGTAATCGCTCGGCGTTCCGATCTGAATTTTTCTTGTTTTGATTTTATATGCAACCGCCGCCCGATCGCGCCGATCCGGCGCGATCTCTCCAATTCTATTGAACGATCCGTTTTTTTTCGCTTCGTCGGCGCTTGCAGGAGGCTTCGTGGCGCGCTACCCAAACGGGGCTGGCTTCGATAGCATCGGAATGCGGAATCAAACAGGAAGGTTAGCTTGCGATGGATTTTAACTGGTCGCCCGAACAAGAAGCCTATCGAATGGACGTCAGAAAGTGGCTTGAGGCCAATCAGCCTCCGCCGCTTGCGCAGATCGACGAAGAAAATACCGGCGACGAGGCGCAATGGAAACGCCTCAAGGCCTGGCACACCAAGCTCTACGAGGCCGGATGGGCCGGGCTCACGTGGCCCAAAGAATACGGCGGCCGCGGCGCGACCTTTATCGAGCAGGTCATCTTCCAGCAAGAGCTCGGGCGGCTCGGGCTTCCGATGGGATGCAACGTGCTGGGAGTTATCATGAACGGCCCCGCGTTGATGCAGTGGGGCACCGAGGAACAGAAAAAGCGCTATCTGCAGCCGATCCTGGCCGGTGAAGAGATCTGGTGCGAAGGGATGTCGGAGCCGGGCGCAGGCTCGGACCTGGCCGCGATCCAGTGCCGCGCGGAGCTCAAGGGCGATGACTTTGTCGTCAATGGGCAGAAGGTCTGGACCACGATCGCGCATCGCTCGCATTTCTGCCAGCTTTTCGTCCGCACCGATCCCGACGCCCCCAAGCATAAGGGAATGAGCGCACTGATCGTCGATATGAAAAGCCCCGGCGTCGCCGTGCGTCCGCTCAAGCAGATCACCGGCGATTCCGAGTTCAACGAAATTTTCTTCGAGGACGTAAAAGTCCCCAAGGAAAATCTGCTCGGACCGTTGAATCAGGGATGGCAGGTGCTCGTCGCCACGCTGATGCACGAGCGGTTCGGAATCGGCGAGACGATCGGAGGCACCGAGCAGACCCTGCACGCACTGGTCGAGCTGGCCAAGCGCGCGCAGATTAACGGACGTCCCGCGATCGAGGAGGACGACATCCGCCAGCAGCTCGCTCAATTCGCGATCGAAGTCGCGGCGAAGAAGTACAACGGGCTGCGCTCGCTCTCGCGCCGGCTCAAAGGCCTCCAGCCCGGCTCCGAGGCGTCGATCTCGAAGCTCGTTTCGACCGACCTCGGCCAACGGATGGTCAAGTTCACGACGCGACTGCTCGGCGAATACGCGATGCTCGAGTCGCACACGCCGTTCGCCCCGCGCGGCGACTGGATGAAGCGGATCCTCGCGTCTGAATCGATGACGATCGCAGGCGGCACCTCGATGGTGCAGCGCAACATGATCGGCGAGCGAATCCTCGGACTGCCGAAGGGCTGAGCTTCCCGCGAATACAGAATAGTGATGGAAGGGCGGTTCGTCGCGAGCCGCCCTTCTTTTTGGTCGAAAACCTCACGGCAAGGGCATTGATTTTGCTCCACCTCTCACCAACGGCATAAACCGGGCTGGCGACGAGGGTTACTGCCGAATCGTTGGGCGAATGCTGCTCAAACGGGCGGCATCAGTGTGTCTGGCGTTTTTGACGTTATTATCGGAGGCTGCTGATGGTTCGCAGGAATGCGCTCGCGCGTAGTTCCGTTCTTTCCACTTCATTTCTCGCAATTGCTGGCGCGTCATTGTTCGTGATCGCCGGAGCATCTTCCGCGCGCGCGGCGATTCCCGGCGCGCCGAAAATCGACGGCGCCGATACCGCCTGGGTTCTGCTCTCGGCGGTGCTGGTCCTGATGATGACGATTCCCGGCCTTGCGCTGTTTTACGGCGGGATGGTGCGGCGCAAGAACGTGCTCTCGACCCTGATGCAGAGCTTCATCCTTGCGGGGCTGGTCTCGATCCAGTGGGTGCTCTTCGGCTACAGCATCGCGTTTGCGCCCGGCAGCGGATTCGCCGGGGCGCTCTCGTGGGCGGGCCTTGCGGGCGTCAGCGCGACGCAGCCGTACGCGGCATACTCCGCGACGATCCCTCATCAAGCCTACATGATCTATCAATGCATGTTCGCGATTATCACGCCGGCGCTGATTACCGGCGCGATCGCGGAGCGGATGACGTTCAGGGGATTCGTGATTTTCAGCCTGCTCTGGACCACGCTGATCTACGATCCGCTGGCGCATTGGGTGTGGGGCTCCGACGGATGGATTCACGCGATGGGCGCGCTGGATTTCGCCGGCGGCACGGTGGTGCATATTTCGTCGGGTGCTGCCGCGCTGGCCGGCGCGCTGCTGGTCGGCAAACGGCGCGGGTATATGAAGGAGCACATGGCGCCGCATAATCTGACGCTGACGATCACCGGCGCGGGCCTCTTGTGGGTCGGATGGTTCGGGTTCAACGCGGGCAGTTCGCTTGCGGCCGACGGCTTGGCGGTCTCGGCGTTCGTCGCGACGCATCTGGGCGCCGCGGCCGCGATGCTTTCGTGGGTCGCGGTGGAATGGTTTGTCGCCGGCAAGCCGACCACGCTCGGCGCCGCTTCAGGAGCGGTCGCGGGTCTGGTCGCGATCACGCCCGCCTCGGGCTACGTGGGACCGATGCCGGCGATCGTCATCGGAATAGTCGCCGGGGGGCTATGCTTCGGCGCGGTGCGGATGAAATCGCTCTTCGGCTACGACGACGCGCTTGACGTGGTGGGCGTACACATGGTCGGCGGAATCTGGGGCGCGCTCGCAACCGGAATTTTCGCGAGCCTCGCGCTCAACGCGACGGGCGGCAACGGACTAATTGAGGGAAATCCTCATCAGCTCCTGGTGCAGGCGATCGCGGTGGTCGCGAGCGTCGCGTTCTCATTCGTCGGCAGCGCGGTGTTGTTCAAGGTGACCGACGCGCTGGTCGGAATCCGCGTCGATGACGAAGGCCAGTACATGGGCCTAGACCTGAGCGAGCACGAAGAGAACGCCTACGCCTTCGTCGAGGGCTGATCACGCGATTTAAATACGATGGCGTCTTGTGGGATGGCCGCGGAGCGCGGTGAGGAGCGTGCCGGTGCCTTGCATCAGATGGCCGAGGCCGCCGGCTACTTGCGCGGTCGTGCGCCACGCCTGGTTGCTCTGGTTGGAGAGATGGTCTTCGAGGTGCATTTTCTGCTGCGGCGTTAGCGAGTTGTATCCGCCTTCGTAGTAGAGCGGGGCATAGTTCTGCGCGGCGGTCTGCGGATACATCGCGGTGCATCCGGTTGCGCCGGTCAGAACCGCAAGGAAAAGCGCGAGCGCTACCGAGCGCGTCGCGCGAAATTTTGAGATGCCGTCGGGCTTCATCGCGTATACTTCGGCGATGAGCTGGATTAGTTCATCGCTTGACCGCCCATAGCAGAACTCCCGTTCCCTGGGTCAGCGTGCCGAGACCGCCGGCGACCGATGCGGTCGTGCGCCACGCGGCGTTGCTCTGATTGGAGAGATGGTCCTCTAGCTGCATCTTCTGCTCGGGCGAGAGCGAGCTGTACTGCTGTCCATTGTAATAGCTCGGCGTAGCCTGCTCCGCCGCGCCTTGAGGATTGAACGCGGCGCATCCGCCGAACGACAGGATCGCGGCGACGCCAATCAGAAAAACCAGGACGGCGGGCCATCGCATCTGGATTCGGTCGACCCCCGGCGTGGTTGAGAATTGACGCTCATCGATGGTGGCCATTGTCGTACCGCTCCTCAGCGGAAACTCAGCTTCCGCGGTTTCTCAGAGCGACGATCGTGCCATCGGGCCGCGGCGGGGCGAGCTTAGCGGATGCTGCCGAAATCGCGCGCGGATTAACGCCTCGTCAGGATTGACACAGGTGCGCCGTGGCTCGATTTGCGAGATCGTCACGACCCTTTGACGCAATCGTGCAGGCGCGCGTTTCAGGAAAAATGATGACCGTTTGTTAAGGCGTGCCGGTCTGGGCTTCTGGAGTTGTCACTCATGCTCGGTATCAAGTGGCACCGGCTTCAGCCGGCGCGGAGACACAGGCTAAAGCCTGTGCCACTAATCCTCAATCATTTTTTTCTGAGAGGCGCACCCGTCTTTCCTATTCCAGAAGTTTTCTTTGTGCCTTCGTGTCTTGGTGGCCGATTGGCGGATTTAGCCGCGCGCGGTCAGCGCTGCATTGCCTGGAAGATGAACGGCCCAGCTTCGGCCATTACCTCGCCGACGATTTCGGACAGCGGCTTGGATGGGATCGCGAGCTTGTCGGTCAGGTTGGTCATCACGGCCAGATAACGCTGCTTCATCTCGGGGCTGATAGTTTCGAGGCGGAGCGATTCCATCACCTCGACGAAGCGCCGATGGATCTCGATGATTGCGATATCGGTGGGGTCGGTGAACTTCTTTGACGAACGCGCCATGACGCTATCCTCGCGCGGGAAAAATCGGGTCGAGCCTCGACTATATCACGCGCGCCGTCCATTGGATGCGACGCGATCGGAGCGGCGATCACTATGACGCGGCGCGGGCTGGTTCCGGTTGAACGTCTATCGACTCAGCCGGACCTCTTCGGAGATTCGCGTAGGTTTTGAGCGCGGCGATCACCAGCGGCGCGACGCCCAGCACGATGAAGATCAGATCGCCCGGCAGCCGCGCCCATTCGAGCGAATGCATTAGCGTGCTGTGTCCGAACGCTTCGCTGCGCGCGTGCCAATATCCGTTCTGCAGCACGTCATAGAGCTGCAGCACGCCGCCGGGGAACAGATTGGTCACGATCATCAGCACGAGTCCCAGGTTGAGTCCGAAGAACGAGACCCGGATGTATTTTTCCGTGTCGCGCCACTGCTCCTCGGAAGAGACCTGCCGAAAGGCAAAGACCATCAGCGCGACCGCGAGCATCCCGAACACGCCCATGAACGCGGCGTGCGCGTGATTTGGCGTGAGCATCGTGCCGACCTCGAAGTAGCTCACGATCGGCATATTGATCAGGAAGCCGAAGACGCCGGCGCCGACGAAATTCCAGACCCCGACCGCCATCAGGAAGTAAAACGTCCATCGATGCGGCACGGAAATATCCTCGCCGCAGGTATCGCATCGTCCTCGCGTCAGCGCGATGAAGTCCCAAGCGTCGAGCGTCAGCAGCGTCAGTGGGACAACCTCCATCGCGGAGAAAACCGAGCTCAGCGCCATCGCGATCTGCCCCTGGCCGGTGAAGTACCAGTGGTGTCCCGTGCCGATGATCCCGGCGCCGAGATAGAGGAGCGCGTCGAGATAGACGACGCGCGAGGCGGTCGTGCTCGAGACGATTCCGAGCTGGTAGAAAATGATCGCGACCGCGCAGGTGACGAAGAGCTCGAGGAAGTTTTCGACCCACAAATGGATGATCCAAAATCTCCAGAGATCGACGATCGTGAAGTTGGTCGCGGTGTTGTAGAAGAACGCGGGGACGTAAAAGACCGGGATCGTGACCGCGGCCGCGATGAACAGCCCCGAGAGCTCGCTCGATTCGTGGCCGCTCAGCCGCGGCGCGATCGCGCGATACAGCAGCACCACCCACAGCACCAGGCCGGCCGCGAGCATCATCTGCCACGCGCGTCCGAGGTCCAGATACTCCCATCCCTGGTCGCCGAACCAGCTCCAGAGCCTGCCGAGCCACTGATGCACGCCGGCGAATTCTCCGAGCAGACTTCCGACGACGACCAGGACCAGCGCGGCGAACAGGACGTTCACCCACAAAGCTTGCGCGCGCGGCTCGGCGCCTCCGATGACCGGCGCGAGGAACAGTCCACCGGCGACGTAGGAGGCCGCGATCCAGAAGATCGCGAGCTGCAGATGCCAGGTGCGCAGAATCTGGCTGGGCAAAATCGATGAGAGATCAATTCCATAGAAGCTGCCCGAGTTGGCGCGGTAGTGCGCCGTGCCGCCGCCGACCAAAGCTTGAGCAAGGAACAGCAGCGCGATCACCACGAAGTATTTGATCGTCGCGCGCTGGCTCGGCGTCGTCACACCGGCGAGCATCTTTGGATGCACATGCCCGCGCTGCCGGCGCCATCCGAGGAAGTCGAAACGGCCGAACGCGAACAGCACCGCAGCGGTCGCACCGAGCAGAGTGATCACGCTGAGCGCACTCCATAGGACCGCGCCGCTGGTCGGCAGATTGCCGGCCGAAGGATCATAAGGAAAATTGTTCGTGTACGAGTAATTCAGTCCGGGACGATTCGCGACCGAAGCCCACGCCGCCCACGCGAAGAACGAAGTCAGCTCGCGCAGTTGCGCGGGGTCGCTGATGTAATCGCGCGGAAGGCCGGCATCCTGCGACGGATTCGTGAAATACGCCGTCCATAAAGCGATCTGATGCTGGTAAGAGGCGGCTTCCGCTTCGGTGAATGTCAGAGTTTTCGTGACGGGGTCGTAGCGGTTGCGTTTGAGCATCCGCGTGACTTCCGCATTGACGACCAGGCGCTGGCTCGGCGCAAGCTGCGCCGGCATTAGAAAGCCATGGCGCTCGGTGACGCTCTTTTCAGTGTCGATCGCGAGCGTGTGCAGGTACTGGGCGGAAAAGTCGGGACCCAGATATGCGCCGTGTCCCCAGATCGTGCCGTTCTCCATCAATCCGTAGCGCAAAAATACTTGCTGACCAGCGGCGACATCGGCAGCGGTGAACAGCACCGCACCGTTCGGACCGACGACGCGTTCAGGAATCGGCGGCGCCTCGGAGTAGGTCAGCTTCGCGAGCCATCCGAGCACGCAGAAGCACACGACAATCGTGGCGACCGCGCAGCGTCGCCACCAAGGCGAGAGGGCTTGATCCTCGGGCATCGCAACTCCTTGTTCACCGGGGGTTACGAGATACCGAACACCTTTGAGTTCGCGCGATCAAGCACGTCGGCGCGGTTTGGAACCCTTTTGCAATAGAACAGACGCCAGGCGGCCACTAAGACACGAAGACACAAAGAAGAAATTATTTGAACTTGCCGGGTCCTTATTCTGGAGCCGGTGCTTTCTTCCTGGTGTCTTCGTGTCTTAGTGGCCGCCTGGTGCCTTGGTGTTCACCTCAAGTCTCAGAACAGGAAGCGGCGCGTGTTGATGCTGATGAGCAGGCCCATCGCGCCCATCATCAGGATCAGCGAGGAGCCGCCGTAACTCACCAGCGGCAGCGTGATTCCGACGACCGGCAGCATCCCGGTCGCCATCCCGATATTTATTGCCACCTGCCAGAACACGATCGAGACCAGGCCGATCGCGAGCAGCGCGCCGAAGCGATCCCGCGCGTGGCGCGCGATCCATGCGCCGCGCAGGATCAGCGCCGCGTACATCGCGAGTAGCGTCAGCGTGCCGGTCAGCCCGAACTCTTCGGCGAAGACCGCGAAGATAAAATCTGTGCTCTGTTCCGGCAGAAAATTGAGCCGCGCCTGCGTGCCCTTCAGGAACCCCTTGCCAGTTGGGCCGCCGGCGCCGATCGCGATTTCGCTCTGGATGATGTGATAGCCGGAACCGAGCGGATCGGCCTGCGGATTAATGAAGCTGACCAGGCGCTGGCGTTGATACGGTTTCAGGTAATGCCACCCGAGAGGCGCCGCGCACATCGCGGCGATCGCCAGCACCACCATCATGCGCCAGTTGAGTCCGCTCACGAACACTAGCGTCACGGTGATCAAAACGAGAATGAGCCCGGTCCCGAGGTCCGGTTGCTTGAGCACCAGCACGACCGGTAGCGCGAGGAGGAGAGCGGGGATGATCATCTGGCGCAGGCTCCAGCCCCCCTTGGGAGGCTCTTCGCGAAAATACCGGACCATCGTGAAGACGACCGCGAGCTTCGCGAACTCGGAGGGCTCGAGATGAAAGAAGCCGAGGTTGATCCAGCGCCGCGAGCCGCCGGTCGAATGGCCGATCACCTGGACTGCTATCAGCAGCGCGATCGCGATCGCATAGATCGGATAGGCGTAGGTTTGGAGTGCGCGATAGTCGAACAGCACCGCCGCGATCAGGACCACGACGCCGACCGCGATCCAGATCATCTGGCGGATGACTAGCGGATCGAGATGTTTATGCGGACCAGCGTACGACGCGCTCATCACGCTAAGGAGCCCAATCACGGCCAATGCGATCACCAGCCAGAAGACGGTCCAATCGAAATGCAGAACCAGACGGCGATCGATCGCGGCCACGGGTCTAGCGTTCGCCGCCGTCGGAATCTTCGTCCAGCACGCGCGCGATCGCGGTCTTGGGCGTGGAATCGTCGTCGCGCGTCAGGTCTGGTGCGGCGGGCGGTGGATAAAGCTGAAAGAATCGCTTCATCACCGCTGCGACTTCCGGCGCCGCCGCGCTGCCGCCGTGGCCGCCATGCTCGACCAGGCAAGCGATGGCGATCTGCGGATGCTCCTTGGGCGCGAACGCGATGAACCATGCGTTGTCGCGGTATTTCTCGGGCATCTTGGATTCGTCTTCGCCCGCGGTCAGGCTGCCCTTGTCGCCGACGACCTGCGCGGTTCCGCTCTTGCCGCACACCGTGATTCCGTCCAGCGCAGCCTTGTGTCCCGTGCCGCCGGGGCCGTTTACCACGTCGGCCATCGCGTCCTTCACTATCTCGAGATTATCCGGCGAGATCGGGACGCGCTCTTCAACGACCGGCGGGTAGGCCCTTGCGACGCCGCCGTCGAGTCCTTCAACTTCCTTGACGAACTGCGGGCGGTAGCGCGTACCGCCGTTGGCGACTTCTGCCGCTAACTGCGCGAGTTGCAGCGGAGTCGCAGTAACGTAGCCCTGTCCGATCGCCACTGAGAGCGTCTCCGCCGGGTACCATCGCTCGTGATAACGCTTTTCCTTCCACGCCGACGACGGCATCAGTCCGGACTTCTCGTTATCCAATCCGATGCCGGATTTCACGCCGAAGCCGAGCAGGTTGGCCCAATGCGCGAGTTTGTCGATGCCGAGATGCTCTCCGACATTGTAAAAATAGACGTCGCATGAGCGCACGATCGCGTTATGCAGTCCAATTTCGCCGTGTCCCTGTTTGCGCCAGCAATGATATTCGCGGCCGCCGAACCATAGCCCGCCCGGACAATCATAAACGGTGTTGTCGGTGAGAGTGCCTTCCTGCAGCCCCGCGATCGAATC
Source organism: uncultured delta proteobacterium (assembly GCA_963801665.1). Taxonomy (GTDB): domain Bacteria; phylum Desulfobacterota; class Binatia; order Binatales; family Binataceae; genus JBARDN01. The sequence goes on from CAWDFL010000001.1 coordinate 1,338,798, forward strand.
GACAATCTTGAAAGTCGAGCCCGGCGCATAAGTTCCTTGGATTGCGCGGTCTTCGAGCGGATGGTCCGGATCGGTCATCAGCGCGCGCCATTCCGCGGGTTTAACGCCAGCGCCGAAGACGTCGGGATCGAACGCCGGATGCGAAACCATCGCGATAATATCGCCGTTGTTCGGATCGATCGCGACCATCGCGCCGTTCTTGCCTTGCATCGCCTGCTCCGCGGCCTGCTGCACGTCAAGGTCGATCGACAGCACGACGCTTTCGCCGGGCGTGTCGGGAATTTCCTTGAGCACCCGTAGCCGCCGGCCGACAGCGTCGACCTCCACTTCCTGGCCGCCCGCCTCGCCGCGCAAGTACGGTTCCCATCCGCGCTCGAGGCCGAATTTCCCGATCTCGTCGCCCATGTGATACGCCGCGAGACGGCGCAGATCGTCAACGCTGACCTCGCCGACGTAACCGAGCAGATGCGCCGCGAGCTCGCCATACAGGTAATGGCGTCCGGGCGTGATCTCCAGGCTGACGCCGGGTAGTTCGAGCTGATGGGTTTCGAGCGCGACGACTTGTTGCCAATCCAGGCGTTCGGCGACGATCACCGGTTCGTAGGGTGGCCGGCCTTTCCTCCTCGGCGGAGGCGATCTTGTCGGCTACGTCAGTCACGCCGAGATAGTGCTCGAGCTTCTCGATCGTGGCGGAAAGATTGTCCGAGTCTTCGGGCACCATCTCGGCATCGAAAGTCGGTCGCGTATCGACCAGCGGGCGATGACGCCGGTCGAAAACCAGACCGCGCGGAGCGGGCACGCGCCGGATTCGGATTCGGTTGCGGTCGGCCAGCTCGGCCATCTCCGGATGACGAATCATCTGGAGGTAGTATAGGCGCGCTCCGACGACCGCGAAGACCAGCGCCATCATGGCGGTCAACACGGCGACCCGGGGCTCGAGCTTCGGGATCGGACGATTTCGCGTTTTGGGGCGGAACTTCGCCACTGAAGGGTTCCTGTCTCTATCTATCTATTCACGCGCGAGCGCGACAGGCAATCCGGCGATTCGTTTGAGCAATGCGACAAGCCCGAACACCAATGGCGCAACGATCGCTGAAATCGCAGCCTGCGTCGCGATTCCTGGCAGCATCGGGCCAACGGCCGCGAGCCCGGCGGCGCCGTCGGCCAAAAGGAGCGCTCCAATCGAGGTGACGATCACGCCCAGAAAGACAAACGTCGCCCCAACCGCCGCGTTGGTCACCAGGAGCCGGCTCGAAATTTCGTAGGTCAGCAGAAAGACCATCGTGATCAGAAACGCGTTGACGCCCAGTGTCGAGCCGGAAAACGCGTCGGTGGCATAGCCCATTCCAAAAGCCAAAATTGCCGGAACCACGCCGTGATTGCGCAGGCCCAAATCCACCGCGAGGATTACGATCAGGTTTGGAATCAGGATCCGGGTCTGGATCCAATAGGGCACGGAGGTCTCAATGGCGAGCGCGAGGTAGGTTAAAGTCGCGAACAGGATCACCAGCCGCACGCCGGTCAGCCTCGAATGTCGGGTGGCGCGGGAGGCGCCTGCTGAGTGACGATCAGCACCTGTTCGAGCGCGTGGAAATCAACCGCGGGACGCACCTGCACCAGAAGAAACAGTCCGGGGCCTTCGCGATGCACGCTCGCGACGGTGCCGACCAGGAGGCCGCGCGGAAAAATTCCGTCGAGTCCCGAGGTGACGATCGTATCGCCGGGCTTAAGATCTTCCGAGCGATCGACGTACTTCATGATGATCCCGTCATCGACCACGCCCGCGACAATCCCCCGTGCGCGCGAGCGCTCATCGAAGCCATCGAGGGCGGAGTTGTGATCGTCGATCAGCAGCACGCGCGCCGCATTCTGGCTGGTATCGATAATCCTTCCGACGACGCCGCGGTTCGACAGCACCGCCATCCCGGGCCGCAGTCCGCTCGACGATCCCTGCCCGAGCACGAGGGTATGGGAGAGTCCTGTCGCGTCGCTGCCGATCACACTGGCGGCAACGGCGTCGAGTCCGAGCGCGTCGCGGAGTTCGAGCAGGCTGGCGAGGTGCTGGTTTTCCGTCTGGAGTTCGGTGATCTGCGCGCCTTCGCCCTTAAGCTCGGCGATCTGCGCGCGCAGCCGCTTATTCTCTTCGCGCACGCCGACCAGGTCCAGATAGTTGTGCACGATTGCGGACGCGCCGTCACCCAGCCGCGCCGTGGCGGCCTGCACCGGGCGCATAACCTCGAGCATCGCGAAGGCAGGCGCCGCGGCATAATCGGCGCGGCTCAAGCCTCCGGTCAGCAGATGCAAAGAGATCAAGAGCAAGGCGCCGGCGGTCAGCACCACGCGGTTGCGCCACAGAAACGTCCCCGTGATTTTGCCCCGAGCCGCAGGCACACTCTGCCTCATCGCGGGACGCGCGAACGCTTAGTCAACCGTTACGCCGCGCAGCAAGGAAAGTTCGTCCAGAGCCTTGCCCGCACCCATCACCACCGCCGTCAAAGGATCCTCCGCCAGCGTCACCGGCAACCCGGTCTCTTCGCGCAACAGCACGTCCAGGTTGCGAAGCAGCGCGCCGCCGCCGGCCAGCATGATGCCCTTGTCCATGATGTCGGAAGCGAGTTCGGGAGGCGTGCGCTCGAGCGCGATTCGAACCGACTCGATAATCTGCCGCACCGGTTCCTGGAGCGCTTCGCGGATTTCCTCGTCGGTGATTTCGATCTCTTTCGGCACCCCGGCCACCAGGTCGCGCCCGCGGATCTCCATGGTCTGAATTTCATTGCCGGGATAGGCCGAGCCGATCGTTATCTTGATCAGCTCCGCGGTGCGCTCGCCGATCAGCAGATTATACTTGCGCTTGATGTGCTGGATGATCGCTTCGTCCATCTTGTCGCCAGCCACGCGCACCGAACGCGGGAAGACGATCGAACCCAGCGAAATCACCGCAACCTCGGTAGTACCGCCGCCGATATCGACAATCATGTTGCCGGCTGGCTCGGTGATCGGCAGGCCCGCGCCTATCGCGGCCGCCATCGGTTCCTCGATCAGGTAAACTTCTCGCGCGCCGGCTGATTCTGCTGATTCGCGCACCGCGCGCTTCTCTACCGCGGTGATTCCGAACGGCACTCCGATCACGACCCGCGGGCGCGGACGAACCAGGGTTTTGCCGGAATGCGCTTTCTGGATGAAATAGCGCAGCATGTTCTCGGTGATCTCGAAGTCGGCGATCACGCCGTCGCGCAGGGGGCGAATCGCCGTGATCGAGCCGGGGGTGCGCCCCACCATCCGCTTCGCCTCGGCCCCGATCGCAAGGATCCGGCGCGAGCCGCGCGAGTCGCGCTGCACGGCGACCACCGAAGGCTCATTGCAAATGATCCCTTCACCCTTGACGTAAACCAGTGTGTTGGCAGTGCCCAGATCGATCGCGAGATCGTTGGAGAACCAGCCGAAAATCGAATTGAGAACCACTGAATTTTGTCCTTGGATAGCGCCCGCGTCGCGCCTGGATTTCGCGCCTGATTACCGAATCTTCGTCGCTTAGGTATCCCCTGGACGAAGCCGAAGTTGCTCAGGATAAATCCCTGGATCAGGGGGAGAAACCGGCTCCTCGTCCACCCATCCTCTGCGCGATGAAGCTAACAGATGGCCGCCGGGTGGAGCAAGCGAGTGCCTCCAATTGCGCGCCGAAAGCCCGCTTGGATATGATTGGGGCGTCATGCTCGATTTGATGCGCCGCCACGCCTACTCGTGGGTAACGCGGACAATACTAATTCTGATCACCATTATCTTCGGCTTCTGGGGAATCGGCACCGGGTTCTTTGCCCAGGTTCACCCGGTGGCGACCGTGGACGGCAATCGGATTCTGGCCAACGAGGTGGATAAGGAATCCCAGCAACTGCAGGAGATCATCCAGCAGATGTACGGCGCGAATGCCGCCGCGGTGATGAAGAACATGAACATGCGCCAGGAGGCGCTCGACCGGATTATCGAAAACCGGCTCATCGCCACCGAGGCGCGGCATCTCGGACTGCATGTGAGCGACGCCGAGCTGCAGCAGAAGATCGCGACCCTGCCGGGATTCCAGTCAAACGGCCAGTTCGATTTTGACCAATACCAGGAAGTCCTGCGCGAGCGCGGGATGATGCCGGCAGAGTTCGAGTCCTCGATGCGCACGGAGATGACCCAGGACACGCTTCAGCAGATGGTCGATCAGGGGGTGCAGGCGAGTGATCGCGAAGTGCGCCACGCTTTCAATCTGCGCAACCAGAAGGTCGGACTCGCTTACATCGAGTTTCCGTGGAACGACTTCACCGCCTCGATAAATCCGACCGACAAGCAGATCGCGGATTTCTACAACGCCCACGTCGAGGACTTCCGCGAGCCCGAGCGCGTCCAGATCATGTTCATCCACTACGAACCGCTCACGCTCGCGGCCAAGTTCACGCCGTCAGACAAAGACATCGAATATTATTACAAGACCAATCTGAACAGTCGCTTCACGCATCCCGACATGGTTCACGCCCGGCACATCCTGGTCGCCGTTCCGGAACATGCAAGCGACAAGGAAAAGGCGGCGGCCAAGGCCAAGGCCGAAGACATCCTGAAGCAGGCCCAAGCCAAGAAAGCGGATTTCGACAAACTCGCCGAGAAGTATTCCGATGATCCCTCGAACAAGGATCATGGCGGCGATTTGGGTTCGTTTGGACGCGGTCAGATGATCAAGCCGTTCGAGGATGCCGTGTTCTCGATGAAGCCCGGTGAGATTCGCGTCGTCGAGACCAAGTTTGGTTACCATGTTGTCAAGCTCGAATCGTTCACGCCCGCGCATACCGACACGCTCAAGCAGGCGCGGCCGAAGATCATCAGCGACCTGCGCGAGCAGACGGGCACCCGCCTCGCGCGCCAGGCGATCGACGAAGATCTGACTGCGGCGCTCGGCGGCGCCGATTTGGCGGACCTTGCGAAAAAACGCGGAATCGACGCGGTCACCTCGGCGCCCTTCGCCAAAGGCGAGTCGATCGCGGGAGTCGGCCAGGATTCGAAGCTCACCGAGGCGGCGCTGGCGCTCGACAAGGGACAGGTCCGCGCGGTTCCCGAGCAGGACGCGCCCTATCTGATCAAAGTGATCAACAAGACCCCATCGTATGTTCCGCCGCTTAAGGATATCGCCTCGACCGTGCGCCAGGCCTATATCCGGGCATACGCGGAAATTGCGGCGCACAATCAGGCGCAAAAGCTGATAGCGCAGATAAAGACGCCCGCCGATTTGCAGAAAGTCGCGGCCGCCAACAAGCTCACGATTCATAACGTCGATCCCTTCGAGCGCGCGAGCCATGCGATATCCGGGATCGGCCAGTTTCCCGAGGTCACCGACGCCGCTGGAGTCGTCGCGAGCGTGCCTGGACTGATTCCAAACGTGATGGAACAGGACGGCAACGCGTTTATCTTCGAGGTAACCTCTCGCTCCGACCCCGACGATGAGCAATGGGAGAGCGCGAAGCAGGAGTTCACCGAGAATTACCTCGCGCAGCGCAGAGCGCAGGTCTGGAGCCAGTTCCTCGACCAGTTGCGCGCGCAAGCCAATATCGTGATTCATGCCGACGAGCTGGGCGCCTCGTCCGATTCGGGGATGTAGCGCGGCGTGAGGGCCGTATCGATGCGAAACGAAACGGTGATCGACTCTTCCGAGCGGAATTCTTCGGCCGCTCCCGGAATGAAATCTTCCGACGACGAACCTCCGTCGCAGATTGCGCACGGTCGTCCTGCGGCAGGAGTTGACAAGCGCGAGTTCTTTTTCCCCGGCCAAGGATTGAGCGCGCTGCTGATCCACGGGCTTACCGGCACTCCGTATGAAATGCGATGGCTGGGCGAGCGGATGGCGGCGGCCGGACTCCGCGTGCGCGGCGTGCGTCTGGCGGGACACGCGGGCGCGCCCGAAGAGCTGGGCGCGGCAAACTACGACAACTGGTACGAAAGCGTAGTTCAGGGTTTCGAGGATCTGCGCCAGTATGGCGATCCGAATATCGTGGTGGGACTATCGGCCGGTGCGGTCTTGGCCGCGCGCCTGGCGATGGACCAGCGCGAGGCGGTAGCGGGAATCGCGATGCTGTCGCCGGCGTTTTACCTGCCGCGCCGGACGATGCTGCTGCTCAGGATGGTGCAGAAGCTCGGCCGTATCTCGCGCCAACTATACCTCTACAGCCCTGGCGACTCAGATATCCACGACGCGGCCGCGCGCAGGATTCATCCAACCACGCATCTGTTCCCGATCTCGGCGCCGATCAATCTGCTCAATATCTCAAAGATTGTGCGGCGCCGCCTTCAGCGGATAACCCAGCCCGCGCTCGTAATCCATTCGCGGCGCGATCACACCTGTCCGTTCGAACGCAACGTGAAATTCGTGATGAAGCATCTCGGCAGCGCGGAGAAACGCTGCGTAGTCCTGGAAGAGAGCTACCACGTGATCACAGTCGATACTGAAAAAGAGCAGATTGCGGACGAGGTGCTGAACTTCGCCGCGCAGTTCCGCCAGCAAGCGCCCAAAACCGCGAGCGGATGAGGTGCGCGCCCTACTGGCGCGCGGAATCGTAGAATTCTTCGAGCAGGTATTTCACGTCGGGGCGTCCCAGCACCTCGACGAAGCAGATCTCGTTGCGCTCGTTGAGATCGATAATGAGCTGCCCTTCCATCGAGGCAAGCTCGACGTAGTTCGCGACCTTCACTTCCGGCGCGGTCGCAAAGCTCGCGCAATTTTCGTCGCCGCAGTCGCATACCGACTCGATCGTGAGCGCGCGCAAAGGCGCTTCGAGCGGATCGGCTCCCTGCTGCTTGAGCAGGAACACCATCTCCTCGAGCAAATCGGGAAGCACATCATTCAGCATCGGTCCGGGCATAACGTCCAAGCCTAATCGATCCGCGTCACCAATCAAATCCCGTCCTGGCGCGGATTATGTGCCAGATCGATTGATGATAGGTTACGGCAATGGCAGACGCACTCGATGACGTTTTGGTAGTGACCACCAACGACGTGCCGGGCCACGAGATAATCGCGGTGTACGGCGAGGTCTTCGGGTTGATCGTGCGCGCCCGCAACGTGTTCTCGAACGTCGGCGCGAGCCTGCGCACGCTCGTCGGCGGAGAGGTCGGCGGCTACACTTCTCTCCTCACCGAGAGCCGGCTTCACGCGGTTCAGCGCCTGCGCGCCGCCGCGGTCGAGAAGGGCGGCAACGCTGTGGTCGCGATGCGCTTCGACTGCAACGAGATCGGCGGCATCATGAGCGAGATCGCCGCCTACGGCACCGCGGTCACGATCCGTCCGAAGAAATTGTAATCACCCGAGCTTGCGCGCGTCACACGCCGCGCGTGTTGGGCGGCCAGATGTGCTTGTGCATTTGCAATTGCATTCGCGCGGCGAGGCTATCTTCGAGGATCCATCCTGCCAGCTTCTCGGGATCCATTTCGCCGAACGCTGGGCTGATCAGTATCGCGTTCACGCGCGAGGCCAGATCGCGTGAGCGAATCATCAAGCGCGCCCATTCGTAGTCGACGCGGTTGGCGATTACGAATTTGATCTCGTCGTGCGGGCGCAGATGATCGAGGTTGCTCCACAGATTACGCTCCGACTCGCCGCTGCCGGGGCATTTCAGGTCCATGATTTTGAGCACGCGCGGATCGAGACGGCTTACGTCCGACGCGCCGGAGGTTTCGATCATCACTGTGTCATCCGCCGCGAGCAGTGCGTCGATAAGCGGATAGACGCCTTCCTGCAACAGCGGCTCGCCGCCGGTTATCTCGATCAGGTTGCAGCGATGGCGCGCGACCGCGGCGGCGACCTCCTCGATCGTCATCCGCTGCCCGCCGTAGAACGCGTACGCGGTGTCGCACCATCGGCAACGCAGATTGCATCCGGTCAGACGCACGAAGACGCAAGGGCGTCCGGCGTGCGTGGATTCGCCCTGGATGCTGTAAAAAATTTCTGTGATGTTGAGCCGTGCGGAAGTCATCGCCAAGGTCATCGCAAGATTTTCGCGCTTAGCCGAACTTTGCGCGCGCTGCCTCGCGTGCTTCTTCCATCACAACGCGCAGCGCGACGCCATGATTGATCGCGGCGTGGCGGCAATCGTCGTATTCCGGCGAGATCGTAACCTGCGCGTGCGAATGAGGATACGCGTGCGCATGCGGATGAGGATGCGGCTGCGCGCCGGAGATTTTCACGCGGATCTTTCCGAAGCGCGTCTCAACTTCCTGAACCTCGCGATGCAGTTTCAGCCGCGAGACCGAATGAAAACGCAGCCCGATAGTCGAGGTCTCGTCGAAGATTATCCGCGCCAGTTTGTCGCGATCGGCAACCTCGGCGATCACGCCGAGCGTCACCGCCGGGCGCCCTTTTTTCATCATCGTCGGCGTGAGCGTCACGTCGCGCGCGCCCGCGCCGAACAGGCGCTCCATCACGTGGTCATAGATTTGCGGATTCAGGTCGTCGATATTCGCCGCGATCTCGATTGTTTCATCGGTCTCGAAGGCCGGATGCTCGTGCCCGAGCATCATCCGCAGCACGTTTGGCCGATCCGCCAGCGTCCGCGACCCCGCGCCATAACCGATTTTCTCGATTTCAAAATTCAGCGGCAGTGTCGCCGGCCGCGCGAGCGCCTTGACAAATGCTGCGCCAGTCGGCGTCACCATCTCGGCCGCGCCGTCGCCGATTCGCACCGGAAATCCCGCGAGCAGCTCCGCGGTCGCGGGTGCCGGCACCGGGATGATCCCGTGCTGCGAGCGCGTGAAGCCGGCTCCCGCAGGAAGCGGTGACACGATTAGGTCACTCACTTCCAGATGCTCCAGTCCCCACGCGGCGCCTACGATATCGACGATCGAATCGACGGCGCCGACTTCGTGGAAATGCACCTCGTCGGGCGTGGTGTTGTGAATCTTCGCTTCGGCGTCGGCCAGCACCTGGAAGATCGCGATCGCACGGCGCCGGACTGGTTCGGCGAGCGCCGCGGCGCTTTCGATCATCGCGCGGATCTCGCCGAAATGGCGCTCGGGCTTGTGCTCCGCAACTTCGACCTCGAATTTGACCGCCGAGATTCCGGAGAGCACGCGGCGGCGATGCGATAGCTGATAGCCGGTGAGCGATAGCGACGCGAGCGCGCGCTCGAGCTCGGCGAAGTCCGCGCCGCAGTCGAGTATCGCGCCGACGATCATGTCGCCCGAGAGGCCCGAGAAAGCGTCTAGATATGCGGTTCTCATGTCCCGAGCTTTACATGCTATCAGGGCGCCGATAGAATCAAGAACTCGGCCCTTGCCGGAACAACCAACCATGAGGCAAAGAGACCTCAAGCTTTTCAGAAAACTGCTCGAAGACCGAAAGAGCGAAATCCTTGCCGAAGCGGAACGCGCCGTCGGCTCGATGAACAGCGGCCCGGAAGAAGCTTTCGCCGATCCGACCGATCGCGCGACGCTCGAATCCGATCGCAATTTTCTGCTCCGGATGCGCGATCGCGAGCGCAAGCTGCTGAGCAAAATCGAAGAAGCGTTCGCGCGGATCGACGACGGCAATTACGGGCGCTGCGAGGAATGCGGCGGAGAGATCGGCACCGAGCGGCTGCGCGCGCGTCCTGTCACCACGCTATGCATCGCGTGCAAATCCGCTCAGGAAGCCCGCGAGCGGCAGACTTGAGCGCGTGATTCGCTCGCGGTTCGTCTCATGAAAATCACCAAGGCGGTTATTGTCGCGGCCGGATTGGGTACGCGGATGCTTCCCGCGTCGAAAGTTATTCCCAAAGAAATTCTGCCGGTGATCGATACGCCCGCGATCCAGGTGGTGGTCGAAGAAGCGGTCGCCTCGGGAATCCGCGATATTTTTGTCGTTGTCGCACCCGGGCGGACTGTAGTGCTCGATCACTTCAAGGCCGCGCAAGAACTCGAAATGTATCTTGAAGAGCGCGGCAAGCACGAGGTCCTCGAGACCGTGCGGCGTACCAACACGCTCGCTCGCTTCACCCCCGTCGAGCAGGCCAAGCCGCTTGGACTCGGCCACGCGGTGCTGCAAGCGCGCGAGGTGATCGGCAACGAGCCGTTCGCCGTGATGCTGCCCGACGATATTTTCGACTGCCCGCGCCCATGCCTGGCTCAAATGATCGCGGCGGCCGAAGCCAAAGACGCGCCCGTCGTCGCGCTGCTCAAAGTCGCACGCAGCGAGATTCCGAAGTACGGGATCGTCGAGGCGAAGCCTGCGGGCGATCGGCTCTATGAGCTCACCGGGATGGTCGAGAAGCCGGCGATCGACAAGGCGCCGAGCGACCTCGCGATCATGGGGCGCTACGTACTGACGCCCGATATCTTCGAGCTGCTCGCCTCGGGAAAGCCGGGCGCCGGCGGCGAGATTCAACTTACCGATGCGTTGATGGCATTAGCACGACGGCGCAAGCTCTACGGCTATCAGTTCGAGGGCGTGCGCTATGACCTCGGCGACAGGGTTGGGTTTATCGCGGCGCAGGTTGGCTTCGGGTTGAAACGGCCCGATCTGGCTGATAGGTTGCGCTCTTACTTGCAGACGATTCTAGCGTCATAATCACAACAGTCTTCCGCGCAGGATGGGGCAGTAGCTCAGCTGGGAGAGCACCACGTTCGCAACGTGGGGGTCGAGGGTTCAAATCCCTTCTGCTCCACACCTCAGTCTCTCGATTTCAGGACCTCTCGGAGAATTGCGCGAAATCCGCGCGTGTGCGCGCGATTTTTGATCCGACGCGGACCCGGAGAACGCCTTTTTCGGCGCAATTCGCGCGGATCGGCCAATTCCTCTCTCGGCGCGATTTGCCTCCGTCCGGATGGCGGTAAATGGTCAGTATTAATAACCCGATGAAGGGGAGCACGCGTTTCGCCTGACCATCGCGTCCGTAAGCACTCTATCTCCTTCCAACACCGTCGCAACAGAGCGATGGATGCTGATGACGGCGGAGGCGCCGAAGCCCCCGCCCGAGAAGGAGATTTCACATGAACGCCCACACCAAACCAGTGGCTGCTGAGCCAATAGCTGCTCTGGCCTCAAAAGCCGGGAGAGCTAGACCGCGCAAATCGCGATCTGCGACTAAGGTAGAGAAGCTGGTCTGCAGATACTGCGGCGGCGATGATCTCGCGCCGTCCTTCAAGAAACGACGCGACGCCCGCTGCCGCGCCTGCTTCAAGAGGCGCTACGGTTCTTCCGCGCCGAGCCGAAAGGCCGCGCGCACTCGTAAGAAGGCCGCGAAGTAGCTCAAAAGCGCGTAGCGAGATCAGATCGGGGTCGGGCTCGCGATACGAGTTCGGCCCCGGTCGCATTCTGTTGACCGTGCGGCACGTACTCGCTTGCGCCGACGCAGTCTGCGCGCCGATTCGCGAGGTCTGAATCAGCGTATGCTGAGCGCGGATTCCTGCGCCCTCCAGAGCAGGGGCAGATCGACCCGGCGCGTGAGTCCTATCACCGTTAGGTCGGGAGGCTGGCGACGGTTTCACTTCGGAGCAAGACATGCATCTGTTCCATCGCCGCGCCCTCGCCGGCGAAGCGAACCTCGGCAACGGCTCGGTGCATCGCGAGACCGTAGCGCGCACGCTGCTCGGCTGATCGTACAATTCTCAAACACAAAGAGCCGCGGCCGATCCGAATCGGCCGCGGCTTTTTTTTTGCGCGTAGTAAGAACCTAATTGTTGGGAGTGCTGTCTAACTCCGGAATGTACGAAGCTGAAGGCACCAGGTTTCCGCCCAGGGAACATTCGGCATCGGCACCCACGAGTGTAAACCTGCCGTAAAAGACTGGGCATTTGCAGGTGGCGGTGGTCCGGCCCTTGTCGAATTTGCACGGTGCCGTCATACAAGCCGCATATGCCGCCTTGGCGCATACGGTAACGGCGCTTGGGCCTTCTTCAATCGCCGCAAGGATGGCATCTTGGGTATCGGGATCGAAGGTCGAGATTACCTTGGCGCCCGGGATCAATTTTCCACCGTCCAGAAGTGAACAGACCGGGGCCGAGTTTGTCGCCGTGCAACTCGAACCGTCGGCGCCGCAAGCAGCGACCGTCGAGAGGTAAACCGGATAATTCAGAATCGCGTTGATCAACGTGTAGTTGGTCGAACGTCGCGACGGTGCATTTGCACTGGGCTGAGCGGCCGTCCTTGGAAATGGTGCAGGGCAATGGCTCAGCGCCGGAGTGAAAGCAGAGCGCGAACTGCGAGGAGCACGGGAGGAGTTGAGTAGGCGATTCGACCGTATCGCGGTAGGCCGGTCCGTAGTTTGAGGTCCAATTCTTTGAATTAGCCCAAAATGACTGCGAGTTCGGAACGAATTGGCGCTGCTGCGCCGCTACCGGGCTGGTAATGCCGAAAACCAGAATTGCCAGCAATGCACCCAAAGGTACCCATCCACGCTGTGACATGAATCCTCCTCCCATGCCGAGTTTCTGTGCTCGACGGCAGAATTTTACCCGCAAAGGTATACTAGAAAAATAGGGGGACCTAAAATTTAGCTTGATGAAATCACTGTGATCGGTGTTGGCCAAAGGAATGTACGTGACGAGTTCTGGCACGCGCGCCACTCCGCCGGGCGCGTTTCCGCGAAGCTGCTCTACGATCGGATCATAGAGAAGATCAGCTAACCTAATCGTATATCCGTCAGCGCGCAGGTGGCCGCTGTGTGCGAGCCGAATGCCCGCAAGAAGGAGATAGCGCGACAGGTCCAACAGAATTGTATCGAGGTGTGTCTTGCGAAGTCCGAAGGTTCTGATGTCTTCTGCCTCGGAAACGGAAAGCGCATAGGTCCGTCCGGACGGCGGTAAATGGTCGGTGTAAATAGCCGATGACGCGGCGCACGCGTTTCGCCGCACCATCGCGTCCATAGACGTCTATCTCCTTCCAACACCGCCGCAACAGAGCGATGTGTGCTGATGACGGCGGAGGCGCCGAATCCCCCGTCCGAGAAGGAGATTTCACATGAACGCCGACACCAAACTAGTGGCTGCCGAGCCGATAGCTGCTCTGGCTTCGAAAGCCAGGAGAGCCGTACCGCGGAAATCGCGATCTGCGACCAAGGTAGAGAAGCTGGTCTGCAGATAGTGCGGCAGCGATGATCTCGCACCGTCCTTCACGAAGCGACGCGACGCCCGCTGCCGCGCCTGCTTCAAGAAGCGCTACGGTTCGTCCGCGCCGAGCCGAAAGGCCGCGCGCACTCGTAAGGCGCGCACTCTTAAGAAGGCCGCGAAATAGGTCAAAAGGGTGCAGCGAAATCAGATCGGGGTCGGGCTCGATACGAGTTCGGCCCCGATCGCATTCTGTTGAGCGTACGGCACGTACTCGCTTGCGCCGCCGCAGCTGCGCTCCGATTCGCGAGGAGCGAATCAGCGGATGCTGAGCGCTGATTCCTGCGCGCTCCAGAGCAAGGGGAGATCGACCCGGCGCGTGAGTCCTATCACCGTGAGGTCGGGAGGCTGGCGACCTTCAGTGATCGCCTCGACGATCCTTGGTGACAGAAAACCCAGCCAAATCAGTCGCCGAACCGAACGGCGATCGATCCCTTCCCGCTTCGCCAGTTCGCCCACCGACGTAACCTGCCCTGAAAGCAAATCTTGCGACCACCTGCGCGCACGGGCGACCGCCTTGAGGAGCGGAAGATTGACGCGTCTGGGAGTGGCGTCGCCTTCCAGCACCAACCGCAATTCGACGCCGCGCCGTTTCATCTGCATCGGTACCAACTTGTTGAGAGCGAGATGATCCACGCCACCACTGTTCACATCGGTCGGCGGCAACGGAAGCTTCAGGGAGAGCCGGACACCCTCGTGGCTGAGGTTGACCCGTTCGATAAGCTCAGCAAGCGCCGAGACGCTTTCTCCGATCGACTGCAGTCGGGCAATCTGCGCTGCGGCGGACTTCAGAGCCGACACCAACCGGTCGGACTCTACGCCGGACTCGTCGAGCGCGAGCGCGATCGCGGCTCGGTCGGCGAGCATGGCTTGAGCCGCAGTGGAAATCGTTCGCTCGATCTCCGGCGCAGCGAGTCGCCATCCGTGCTCTCCTTCTTGCGACTCACCTTTTACTAAGCCCTTGGAGACGTAATAGCGGTAGCGCCGCTCACCCTTGGCTGCTCCCTGGACGTAAAGCGGCTCGCCGGTCTCGTCGAACAGCTTTCCTGCCAGCGGACTCTGCGCTGCCTCGGTCTTGCGGCCTTCGCCGTAACGGGCAGCTCGGTTGCAGAGTTGTTGCTGGACCCGTTCCCAAAGCTCGCGGCTAATAAGCGGTTCATGTTGCCCAGCATGTCGATCATGCTTGTGCCGGATCTCACCCAGATAGATTGGATTAGAGAGCAGATGGTAGATCGCTCCGCGCGAGAACGGCTTGCCGCCGCGGACCTTTCCCTTCTTGGAGACCTTGGTCCCCGAGATGATCCCGCGCTCTTCCAGATCTTCCTTCAAGTGTCGGACGCTGCCGAGTTCGAGATAACGCTCAAAAATATGCTTTACGATCCGAGCTTCATCGTGATTGACCAGCAGCTTGCGTTCGCGGACGTCATAGCCCATTGGGACCGAGCCGCCCATCCAGATCCCTTTGCGCTTGGAGGCGGCGACCTTATCGCGGATGCGTTCGCCGATAACTTCGCGCTCGAACTGCGCGAACGACAGGAGGACGTTGAGTGTCAGACGACCCATCGAGGTGGTGGTATTAAACTGCTGGGTGACGGAGACAAACGACACTCCATGTGCATCGAATAGCTCGACCATCTTGGCGAAGTCAGTGAGCGACCGGGTCAGCCGGTCGACCTTGTAAACCACCACCACGTCGACGAGACCGTGACGAATATCGTCAAGCAGCCGCTGAAGCGTAGGCCGCTCTATGGTGCCACCCGAAAAACCACCGTCGTCGTAGGCGGTCTTGATGAGCCGCCAGCCTTCGCCTGCCTGGCTCTTGATGAACGCTTCGCAGGCCTCGCGCTGCGCGTGCAGCGAGTTGAAATCCTGCTCCAATCCTTCTTCCGAGGACTTGCGAGTGTATATTCCACAGCGCCTGATCGGGGTGTTAGCCATTGGCCGCCACCTTTGCCCGATTCTTGATGCCGAAGAAAAGCGGCCCCGACCAGTGAGTGCCGGTGATCACGCGGGCGACCTCAGAGAGGGACTTGTAGCGCCGACCCCGATAGACAACGTCATGGTCGAGCACTGTGACGCGATGAGTAACGCCTCGCCACTTTCGGATCAGCACGGTACCCGAATTGGCTTCTCGCGCCGGTGCACACTTCGACTCAACCGATGCGTGGCCATTGGAAACCCGATCGAGAATCCGCAGGGCTGATGGCTTGAGACCGCCGAGCGCCCTTTCCTGAAGCCGGTATGCAATGGCTCGAACCAGCATCGAACGCCCGATTTGCGGTGACGGGTTCTCGCTGAACAGATCCTTCCATTTCTCTTTCAGGGCTGCCGGGCCGAGCGCAAGAAGCAGCTGAATTTTCGACGCCAACTCTTCTGAGCCACTACCGGCCGTGTGCGAATTTCTGGCTGGATTTGGCGAACTTGTTTGTTCCATGGAGACCTCCATTCAGGTGTCCATGTGCGCTCAGTTTTAGCCGCGAATCCAGTCGAGCGACGCCGAGCTAACTATGCGAAATGTTTGAAGAATTTGCCGCTAGAGAGCAGCGCTTTGTGGCCTGCGGTGCGGTGCTGAACGCTTTGCTTCGGTGGTCGGGGTGGAGTGGACATTCCGTCATCGCCTGGGAATCGACAACTGCACGGGTCAGACATCGAGCACTCGACAACCCTTGTTGTATCGTTACCCCAATCGATTTCTAGGTTCTCGTCGCGTGGCGCTCTGAAGGTTTTGGCTCTTCCCACAGCGAGGTCCGACTCTTTCTCTCATTTAACGAGCACGCGCCGAACCCCTATGGACAGATCCTGTTGGCCCAGTCGGAGCCTAGCAGGGCGCGGCCGGTCTGCACGATCACTGCGCTCGGCTTTGCGTTTCGGTAGGTACCGCTTGGTGGCTTCCGCAAAATGAAGTTTTTCAGCAGCTGCATCTGATTCGTAATTCAGCAGGTCGTCGGTTCGAATCCGACGGGTGGCTCATAAGATTGAACGTCCATGAATCATGTCGTGCTGACCAAGCTCTCGATCAGCCATTTCGTCAACCAGACTGCCAGCCGCCGAAACGAACTTGACGATCACAACACCAAGGGCGAACCATAGGACTATCGACAATCCGTTTCTGACGCTGCGATATCGGCGAGACATTTGCATTTACCCCATCGCGGCAGAAAGTCTACCCTTGGTCATTCAGCGGTTGATGTTGGCGATCGGTAGGCTGACGGTTTTGCACTCGCCCTTAAAGATTTTCGGCGGACGGAGTCTCTGCCAAGATTTGACGATCGTCGGATTTCTTCGCTGCTGTAGCCGCTGTCGGGCTCCGAGAGACGCGCCGCAATTCTCACAAAACTTCACCGAGGAAGAGGCGTCCGCGCGGCACCTGGTGCAACGATTGGACGACGGACTGCCGCACTCCGGGCAGAACTTTCTGGTTCATGTACTTTCCGGTCTCGCACTTCGAGCAGCGCATTTCCCGCTCCGGGGTGCCGCAGGCCGCCCTTGCGAAGATGCCGGAGCTTTGCGCCATTGGCCGCTTTCGGCAACCCTTCACCAGCGCGTTGGCATTTGATGCCATCGTGGTGCCAGAGCCACCGACAAAACACCATAATCCGCCACTACAGGCGACTATTCGGCACATCCTTAAGAGGCCATCAATACAGCTTAACGGGAGCGAGGTAATCAGAAATCTATACAGCGCCATGAGCAAGCGTCGTCTCGGAATAGGGTCCCAGCCTAGAGATCAGGCCAACCGCAAATAGAGTGCTTAATGCAAGTACTCCGATTATCGGCCGGTAGGATCCTATTATGTCGAATCCGAACCCCATGAGAGGTGGACCGAGGACTGCCCCCAAGAGAAACGAGGCAAACAAGTAACCGTATATGTGCGCGAAGGCCGCTGAACCGAAATAGCGACTCACCATATACGGGATAATGTCCAACTCCGCTCCTTGACCGATCCCCACAAGAAATCCTGCCACAAATGGCACCGATCCTGGCGCACCGCTCCACAGCAGGATGAGTCCGACGGTGCTGCTCGAAAAAAGCGCGACTGCGACGGTAGGCGCGAAGAAGAGATCCAATAGAAAGCCAGATCCTAGCCTGGCGACGAGTCCTCCCGCTCCGACCAATGAAGCGGCGGTCGCTGCATCGCTCGGCGAAAGTCCTCTATCGGTGAGCAACGGGACAAGATGAAGAATGCAGCCATGGAAACTGAGCGACATCAGAAGGAAAGGAAAGCCGATCAGCCAGAAAGTGTTGCTTCGCCATGCCTGCGAAAATGCTACATCCTTATCGCCCTCGTACGCTCTCGCATCAAAGGTTTGACCAGGCATCGCGCCATCCGGTTGTAGCCCCATGGACTGCGGGCTCTCTCTAAGCAGCAGCGCGACCACGGGAATCGCTCCTAGCACCATGAGGGCAATGATCACGTAGGCGTGACGCCAACCGACCACAACTATCAAAGCCTGCGCGAGGGACGGCATTGCGGACAGGCTCAAAGAACTCGCCGCGACAGTCAGCCCGAGGGCCAGCCCGCGCCTTCGGTCAAACCAGCGCGTGATCACTTTTGCGTATGGAATCGGTGTCAACGCCAGTTTAATTCTGACCCGCCTTTGCGCGGAATCGCCGAAGTAAAACTGACCCACCTCGGGGCGCTCTGAACAGGGGGAGCGCGAGGGGGACCTTCCCCCTCGCCGCTCTATGTAATTCTTGTCGAGCTCACCGGGCGCAGCGAGCACCGTGTCCTAGGCCGGTCGAGAATCGTCTTGACACCGGCGGCACCGCGTCTCGCCAAGGACTTAGCTTGAGGTGTTAGCTTTTGCTCACGGTCCCAAAGCTGACAGTGATCAAGCCGGGCTGGACGATGTGGTACTGACGCCCGCGCCGACGATAGTCGTTTGCCATCTCTCGTCGCAGTTCCTCCGCAGCTTCTTCTTCGGAAACGCCTCTCTCGCTCATCGATGCGAGTTCTCGCCGAAAACCTTCTTCGTCTGTCGGGCCACCCAAACCGTCTTCACAAATCGCTTTGAACACCTGTTCCTGATCGGGGGTATCGAGCGGAGGAAAGGCCAACCGAACTGCGTCGCTGATGCGCGCCTGGACGTCCTGGAGCCCGGCCTGATGCATCAACACCGGCATCTTCATGCCGATGTTGTAGTCAACCCCCGTGCGTCGTCTGATATGGGCGTTCATTCTCTGAAACAGTGACAGTGGCGTGTGATCCTGCTCGTCGGTCTCGTGCACGTGAAGTAGTGCATTGATTGCGTTGCGACTGCATTCGCAAGTGATGATCAATCCCCCGTCGCGGGTTACGCGGATCATTTCGGCCAGTGCCCGGGCAGGCTCGGACAGGTGCATCAGCAGTGTGTGCGCGAATGCGATGTCGAACTCGCCGTCTTCGAAGGGCGCGGAGTAAGCGTCGCCCAATGCGAACCGTGTATCGTACGGTAGAGGGGCGAACAGCGCGCGACCTCTTTGCAGCAGGGACTCCGAACGGTCCAGCCCAGTGTAGCGGGTCCCAGCTGCCATCATCGGCATCAGGAAGAGTCCGCCCCACCCAAATCCACAGCCAAAGTCGACGATGCTGCAAGGACGCTGATCGATCCGCCATACATCACGGACCAGGAACCGCCAGTAGTCCTCATTGTGGTAAAGACCGCGACTGGTGCGCAGATATTCAAACTTGCCGTCCCACTCTTCGGCCATCAAGCGCAGCTCCTGTCAAAGAATCCGCATCTTAGCAACTTACTCCAGCGACTCCCGTTGTTTAATGCTTTGCTGTCTTCGACCCAGCGGCGAGCAGTCCGGCTTTGCGCTTGTCCTTGAGTCTGAAGCTCTCGCCGTTGACGCTGACGATGATCGAGTGGTGCAGGATACGATCGAGCATCGCCACGGTCAGCACGCCGTCGCCGGCGAACGCGCTATCCCAGCTACCGAAGGTCAGGTTCGAGGTAAGGATCATGGAGCCGCGTTCGTAGCGCTGCGCCACCACCTGGAAGAACAGGTTGGCCTGCTCGTGGCTCATGGGCAGATAACCGATCTCGTCGATGATCAGCAGCCGATAGGCGTTGACCGCGCGATGCATGACTTCGCGATAGCGACCCTGGCGCTGCGCAGCTTCCAGCATCAGCACCAGGTCGGCCGCGCTGAAGAAGCGGGTCTTGTACCCCTTCTGGGTGGCGAGATAACCGAGCGCGATCGCGAGGTGGGTCTTGCCCACGCCCGAAGGACCGAGGAACACCACGTTCTCGGCCCGCTCGACGAAGGCGAGGCTTGCCAGTTCCATGATCTGCTTGCGCGGCGCCCCGGTGGCGAAGTTGAAGTCGTACTGATCGAGCGTCTTGATCGCGGGAAAGCAGGCGATGCGCGCGAACATCTCGCGGGCCCGCGCCCGGCGCGACTCGCGCTCTGCGACGAGCAGCTCCTCGACGAAATCGGTGAATGAAGTGTGTTTCTCAGCTGCCTTCTGCGCGAGCGCGGTATACTGTGCGGCGATGCCGTCGAGCCTGAGTTCGTTGCACAGTTCGACCACGCGCTGATGCTGGATGTTCATCCTACGTCCCGTGATCAGTTCTTCATAGACGCGGAGCGAATGCTGATAGCCCCGTGGCGTCGGCGCCGGGCGCCTGACCGGGGCGCGCTGAATCACCCCAGGCCACGGCGTGGGCATCGGCTGGAGGCGCTCGCGCTCCAGCTCCAGGCGCATCAATGGAACTTCGCCGGTGGTCGCGTGCACACGTGCATTGGCGACTTCGCGCAGCCAGGTTCCGACGCGCGCGTTGGCGGTGTCGCGATCGACCTTGAGACCCTCAGGACGAAGCTGGCTCGCCAGCGGAACGTAAAAGCTCCCACGCAGGCAGCCGATGAAGCGCTCGACCTTGCCCTTGGTCTTCGGCCGATAAGGCCGGCACAGCCGCGGCAGGAAGCCATGATGATGCGCGAAGTCGAGGAAGGTCCGGTTATACCGATGTAGCCCCGGCCCGTAGCGATCGCGGTCGGTCACCACCGTGCGCATGTTGTCGTACAACACCTCGCGCGGGACCCCGCCGAAGAAGTAGAACGCCCGCTCGTGGCAGCCGAGCAGCGTCTCCAGCCGCTCATCGGTGACGAACTCGACGTAAGCAGCCCGGCTCCATCCCAGCGTGGCGATGAACACCGCGAGCTGGTCGCGGCCACGGCGGATGGTCGCGAAGTCGGCCTGCATCTGCCGGCCCGGATCAGACTCGAACCGAATCAGCGGCTCGGGCTTGGCCACTGGTCGCAGCGTCGCGAGATGATCCTTCAGGATGCTGTAACCGCCTGGGTAGCCGAGCGCTCGCAACTCACGCAGCAGCACCGTTGCTGGAATCCAGTCCGGCGCCGCCGCCTTCACTCTCTCGCTGATGTAATGCCTGTAGGGGTCGAGCTTGCTCGGTCGTGCTTCACGCTCGTAGCGCGGCAGCCCTGCGCCCCGTAAATAGCGCCGCACCGTGTTGCGCGACAACCCCAGCATCCGCGCGATCTCGCGAATGCTCTTGCCCTGCCGCCTCAAGACCCGGATCTCCACCGCTTCCTCCGCTACCAACATGAGGCCCTCCGCTTGGGAGTACCCCACGCCGGGGTGGGTCAATTTTCAATCGGCGACCCTGGGTCAGTTTTGCACCGGCGGCAACATCGGGGTGGTCCCGCTACCGACGGTCCCGATATAGAGGTAGATGGTATACAAGAGCCAGAGGTGGCCTGACAGTAGGGCAAGCGCTACAACGCCCAGTCCAAAGAGAAACGTCGCCGGCAGTACAACTCGCCTGGCTCCGGAATAGTCTACCAGCCGGCCCACTACTGGTGCCGATATGGCTCCTGGGCACTGGTTCAGTTTGATGCCGGTGGAAAATATGCCCAAAACGCTCCCATCGCGCGTCCGGCTGGTTCGACAATCAGTGCGGCAAGTACCGCTATCACCAGACCGCCGGTCCATGTCGAATCCCAAAAAGACCGAGTGTAGGGCCACCATGAGCGGAAGAGAGCTTAGAGAGCGCAGCCGCACAGAAACCAGAGAAAGACAACGTAGATTTCTATCAGAAGTTTCTTCATTGGAGGCTCGCAATGAAAAAGACGAATCCAAAATTATATGATTGGTTTGAGCGCGAGGCTTTTAAGCTACTTTCTTCGTTGGATCGAAAAGGCTTCGCTGACCAGCCGGAGAGCCTCCTGAACGGTCCGCTTTTGCTTATCGGACGCGTTCAGTGTGTTCGCCCTCCGCTGAACGTCAAGCAGATATCTCCGCATGCTCGCCAGAACCTCCGGAGATTGCTCCGCAAGGGCCGTAAGAAGCGCGACAACCGTCAAGCCAATAGTGTGCGCGATGTCTAGGGTGGCACCTGTACCAGAAACAAGCTCAAATTTTTTCGCCATTTGGAATACCCTCCTTTATGTGTCATTATCGAAGCATGCAGAAGCGCTCTCGCATGCCCCGCGACACTAACCAATTGGCGCACAAGATTCTACAGATCGCCATCGGCGAGGATGCTCCAGAACTGGACCCGAATCAGGGCAAAGACCCTGCCGCGGTCGCCCTTGGACGCAAGGGAGGCCTGAAGGGCGGGAAGGCACGCTGGAAGGGCATTTCCAGAGCCGAACGAAAAAAACTTGCAAGCAACGCCGCTCGCGCCCGTTGGAAAAGAACCAAATAAAGATTTAGTTCGTTGGCGCAGCGACGGCGGCTTGCCCTGTGCCGGAAAACGCGAGCGCTTTCTGTCCGTGACGATCTTCCAACGGAAGATACTTCGGCAGAAGCCTGTTCACCTTGACCATAAAGTCCGACCAGCCGTCTGACAGTTTCATCGCCATTACGACTGCTCCGAGATGTTCCCGCAATTTTGGATGTCCAAAATCCGCCGTCAGACGCTGAAAGAGTTTGTGCTTGAGTCGTCCGCTCGGGGTGCGAGGAGTTAACCTATTCAGCTCCTCGCGGACTCCTGGTGCTAAGCGATCATACACAAGGTCGTTCGTTAGCTTACCGAGATTGGAGTTATGGTGGTTGTTCTCTGGCGGATAATTCCAGCCTCGAAGTCGGTATATCTCTTTGTAAAAATCGTGTGGAAAGGTCTTTACGTAAGGACGCAATTCTTTGGCGATAAAACGTTCGAGGATGCGCACAAGAGCATCGTGCGCGCGATCTTCCTGAAATCCGGTCGCCTCATCGATGAGAGCGATAATCCCGACGTGCGCCAACCCGCGAACAATGATTTCGGCTTCTATCGCAGTCTTGTACTGCTTTGCTCCAAGGGCTCCGGCGGCGCGGGCTTTCAGCCATACGTCGCAAATCTGAGGCAGCGCTTCCGCCTTCACACCTTTTGCGATATTTCCGCCAGTTGGGGTGATGTACGCGATGGGCTGCAACAGATCGGCTAAGTCTGCGGAAATATAGGGTTTTAAGCCCGCTGGAGCCAAATATCGAGGCACAACTGCAGAACTGGGATCGGCAGCCGCGTCGCGCTTTGAGTAGTAGCCGCTATAGACACGCCCTAACGCGGCCATCATCGTCGCTTCCGAAATAACACGTGTACCATCTGGCAGGTTTGCGCACGCCAATTCTTTGGCACCGAGCTTGAGGACGCCCGCATGAGTCGCTTTGACTGGCTTTCCTCGCCATCGAGCATTTGCGGCCTTTGCTGCGATAGCTTTGCGTCGCTCTGGCGCTAGAGCCTGTGCCCGCGCGTGTCCGCCAATCGCTTTGCTTTCGTCTTTCTGTTCTTGTGACTCTTCCATGCTTGCACCTCGCACGATCATGCTTGCATACGATTAACGCCCATGCAAGCATCGCTCGTTGAAAATTTGATGCTTGCGAGTTGACATATGCGGAAGCGCTCTTGTATATTGTTCAGTATGAACACTTTGAGCATCGAGGCCCGCGCGCAGATTGTTTCCCTGCTTGTGGAAGGCAACGGCATCAACGCGATCACGCGCATTACCGGCGTGGCGAAAAATACGGTGCTCAAGCTTCTGCGCGATCTCGGAGAGGCATGCGAAGCGTACCATGACGAGCACGTTCGCGGTCTCACCTCACGACGCATTCAAGCGGATGAAATTTGGTCGTTCTGTTACGCGAAGAAAAAGAACGTGCCCGCGAAGTTTCAAGGTCAATTCGGTTTCGGTGATGTATGGACGTGGACGGCTATCGATGCCGATTCAAAGCTGATGGTGTCGTGGCACATCGGACGGCGCGGCGCTCAAGATGCGCTAGTGTTCATGCGGGACGTTGCCTCGCGCCTCTCCAACCGCGTTCAGTTAACCACAGACGGCCATCACGCCTATCTCTATGCGGTCGAGGATGCTTTCCAGCGCGACGTTGATTATGCGCAGCTAGTGAAGATTTACGGCGAGGACGTTCAGGAACAGCAGGAGCATCGCTACAGCCCCGCCAAATGCCTTGGAACGAAGCGCGAGGCGCGCATCGGCCGTCCTGACTATGACCACATCTCAACCAGCTTTGTCGAAAAGCACAATCAGACGATGCGCCAGAATATGCGCCGTTATACTCGGCTGACGGCAGGGCATTCAAAGAAAGTCGAGAATCATCGCTTCGCAACGGCGCTCCATTTCATGCACTACAACTACGCGCGAATCTGCCAGACCATCCGTTGCACGCCCGCGATGGAAGCTGGCATATCCGATCATGTGTGGAGTATCGAAGAATTAGTCCGGCTTTCAAACTGAACCAGTGCCGGCGGATGAGGCAGGTCATCGTACACCGCGTCCCCTTGCCGCCGCGCATGAAGTAAGTCTCGTGCCAAGAGGTGGTGCCACCCGAGTAGCGCCCTCTACGAAGCGATCACCCCGATGAAGCGGCCGCAGACACCGCAAGCGCTGGCGTAGGCAGTGGCGTTCTCGCATCGCCTGACGCCGCCAACCTCAAGGGTAAGTGCTGCACGTCGACGGCGGCATCGTCGTGCGCGACTGAGCGGTCGTCAGACGAGCACGGTGTTCGGCGGCAGGCCTACCATCGCGCGGCCTTGCTGCTCGAGCACGGTGTCGAGATCGTACACCACGTGACTCGACATCGTATTGATGTCGCGCAGCGCGCGCTGGAGCGGATCGCCCAGGGAATGGGCGCTGGCGCCGGCGGCCTCCGATAGGGTCTGCACCGCTTGCCGCGCGAATTTGACGGCGTAGGCGATACGGCATCGCAGCTCGATGCGCTGGTCGGCGTTCGCGGGCGCGGCTTTTTCTGCCAGCGCGAAGTTCTCTCTCGCCGCCTGCCGGATCATCGTCTCGGCTGTAGTCGTGAGCACGTGGGCTTTGGCCAGCCGCATCTGGGCGGCGGGCTTTTCGCCCTGGGTAGTCTCGGTGCCGACGATCACGCGTCTGGAGAGCCGCTCGCGAAACAAGCGGACCGCCTGCCGCGCCGTACCGACCGCCGGAATCGCCGCGGCGACGGCCAGAAACGGCAGCATCGGCATCCTGTACAAAGGATTCGTATGCAGCTTGCAGCCCGGCGCGGTGCCGTCCTGCATCTCCTTCATGTCGATGGCGCGATGAGCGGGCACAAAGACATCACGCATCACGATGTCGTTGCTGCCGGTCCCGATCATCCCATCCATGTGCCATGTGTCGACGACAATCGCTTGTTCTGCCGGGACGGCGATAAAATACAGGTGCGGGCGCGGACCGTTGGGCAGCATCGCCGCCGCGAGAATCCAATCCGCATGCATCACGCCCGTGCCCCATTTCCACTGGCCCGTCACGCGATAACCGCCAGCAACCGGCGCCATGATTCCGGGCGGGAAGGTAACTCCCGGTGCGATGATGTAGGGGAAGCCGGCGCCAAAGGTTTCGTCCTGCAGCTCTTTTGAAAAATGGGCGAGCATCCAGTTGTGCTCGACGCAGAACGCCGCCACCCATCCGGTTGAGGAGCATCCTTCGGCGAGCGGCAACATCGCGTCGATGAACGCGTCGACGCCGAACTCGAGTCCGCCGTATATCTTCGGCACGAAGTGGTAGAAGATTCCGCTCGCGCGCAGCGCTTCCCAGACCGCGTCGACCGGCCGCCGTAGCCGTTCTGCTTCGCGGCTGTTGGCGGCGAGCAAGGGTTTCAGCGCGACGGTTTGATTGACGAGCCCGTCGGACGTGACGCTGGCCAATTGCTCACGCGACAGCCAATCGCCGCCCTGCGGCAAACGCCGATCAGCCAGCGGCATCGAAGGACTCTGATCGTTCACGAGTTACACCGTCGCGGCCGCGATGGGCCCACCTGAGGATTCAAGTACGTCGCCGTTTCCGATGAAGTCAAGCGACGCCAGACGCGGAGCGCGCCGCGAATAATCGAACAAGCGGCGTGAGGCCGACTGATTGGTGGAGCGGAGAGATGAGTAGCGATCGTCGACTCAGGTGTAGTATCGACGCCGTGAGCCGCGTCGGCCGCCACAAACCCGTGAGTGACCGCTTGATACTGAATTCCCTTCTTCCTCCGAGCACCAACGGCGCTTATCGCGGCTCGACCGTGGCGGCATATTTCCTCACTCTCTTCAGCGTTCGGCCTGGCGATGCTTATTGTTTCGCTGCGCTACCGGACCCTGGTGCCGATAATGCTCGCTCTGGCGACTTTCGAACGCACGCTGCACGCGCTCGATGCGTGGGTTTTCAGATCCGTGCCGGGCGGACATCATCCACCGGAGCACTATGGCGTGCTGGTTGTTCTCCCACTGCTGCTCGCGGCGTTGGGCCTTTCGCTCCGCTCGTCGCCACGCGGCAAATGATCGACGATCGATAGTTCAGCGCGCTAGCAGCGTGTTATGACTTCGTCCGAGTTAACGTCGCCAATCTCCGTCTCGTCGCGCTACGGAAGTTCATCTTCCTGCGGCGAGCTTGTCCTGCGTCTTGGTCTCGAAATCGCTCGCGTCGTGCCGTTCGTGCAACTGGCTCGACGGCTCACCGTATACACGGTTGACTATCCGTCCCCGCCTTACCGCCGACCGCTCCATGAGTGCGTCAGCCCAACGATGCACGTTCTTGTAGTCCTGCACGCTCAGGAACTCGCCGGCTCCGTAAAGCACGCCCTTCGCCAGCGCACCATACCAAGGGAAGATGGCCATATCAGCGATCGTGTAGATGCTGCCCGCGATGTACTCACTCTCTGCAAGGCGACGATCGAGGACGTCGAGTTGTCGCTTCACCTCCATGGCAAACCGATCGATTGCATATTCGATCTTCTCCGGGGCATACGCATAGAAGTGGCCGAACCCGCCGCCCAGATACGGCGCGCTTCCCGTCTGCCAGAACAACCATGACAGGCATTCGGCGCGCGCGCCGGTCTCGGTTGGTACGAACGCGCCAAACTTTTCGGCTAGATACAGGAGGATCGCGCCGGACTCGAAGACCCTGATCGGCGTAGAACCGCCGCGATCAACGAGAGCCGGGATCTTGGAGTTCGGATTCACCGCGACAAAGCCGCTGCCGAACTGATCGCCGTTTCCGATGTTGATGAGCCACGCATCATACTCCGCGCCACTGTGCCCCAAGGCCAAGAGTTCTTCCAACATTATCGTGACTTTCACGCCGTTCGGCGTGCCGAGCGAATAGAGCTGGAGGGGATGGCGGCCCACCGGCAAATCCTTATCGTGCGTCGGCCCAGCGATAGGACGGTTGATGTTTGCGAACTGTCCGCCGTTCGACTTGTTCCAGGTCCACACCTTCGGGGGAACGTACTCGCTCATTTTTCTATACCGACTTCCTTCGCCCGGTGAACAATCGGGATGCGACCACTCTGGACTTTATTGATTTCATCTGCCGCGAGATCGCTTTGACGGCCGCGATCTGCTGCAGTTTAATCCAGGCCCGCGGATGTTTCACTCTTCGGACTCCTGGCCATAAACGCTTCGACGGCGTCTTTGAATCGCGGCTCCAATCGCGATCGGGCGGGCCCGTAGGCCCGAAGTGAAGAAGACTAAAGCTGCACTCGTTGGTGTCACTCTTGCGCTATTGGTGATCCAGATTTCTCGTGCTGCGGCAGCGCCGCCTTTTGTTCCGCGTCCTGAGGGTTGGATTCTGGTGGTACCTCCAGTCTCGAAGCCCGACCCGGTGACTCAGGAACAGACAGACACTCCTGATCCATACGCCGTTCGAGCGCGTACCGCACATCATGTAAGATTGTTAATCTTTCGGTCTCAGGCAGACGCGCAACGCAATTTTGGCCCCCGTCCACTCATTGCTCTGTCTCCACAGTGTTGGAGGGAGATTGCGGGCCCTGAGCTTGAAACGACTCGCGACACTAGAATGCATGGTTCAGGTTGTGACGGTGGGGCCTGGCGCGGGGGCAACAGGTTCCGCATACCATAGGGGTGGGTTCTTCTTCGAATATGCGGGAAACGCGGCTCTGGTATTCGGTGTGCGAGTTACTCGCCTCAATTGCGCGCGGCACTTCCTGTTCGAACGCGATGTGCGTCGCTAGTGAATAAAGTGGTGCGGCGTCCGCAGCGACCGTCTCGCACTTACTGCACCTGAACAATCCTGAAGATTCATCCTCAGCGAGCGGAACAACCAGCCATCGGCAACCCTCCGCCTGCAACCTCTGGAGGTGCTCGATGAATGCTCGCGTATCTTTGAGAACGGCGGCCTTGTCCCAAGTCGACATGAGATGCTCACTTCATCACTCGTCGCATTATCGAGACAACCGATTATTTCTTGCAGAGGCCGCGTTGGAATCGCGACAGTGGACATGATCGAGCTTACTCGATTTCGTTCAAAGAGAATCAAATGACCGCAAGCGGTCCACCAATCATGCGTCAGAGACTCGACTCGCTTCGTGGCTGAGTTGCAATCTTGTGTCGCGAATCAGGACCTACTTTTCGGCGAAGGATTGCAAGCCCTCACCATAGATGAAATGTTAGGCGCGTTCCGAGGCGCAAACGCCGCCAAAGACGCGCGGTATCGGTATGCGGTATCGGTATGCGGTATCGGTATAAGGAGAGCAACGTTGGATCTTGTGAGAATCCTTGCAGAGCTAAAGAGCGAACGCGACCGGATCGATCGCGCGATTAACGCCCTCGCCGCCGTCGGAGCGACCGCAGCGGGCGCGACTCCAAGCAAACGCAAGGGTCGCCCAAAGCGTAGCGGGATCACTCCGGCAGGCAGGAAGCGACTGTCGGAGGCGATGAAAAAACGCTGGGCGGAGAAGAAAAAGAAACGCGCCTAGCTTGCGCTCTCTGAGAATCAGACAAGCCGGGAACTAAAAATTAGATCGAAGCTTATCATCTCGCTCGCGACGGCGGGCTTTCTTTGCATGAGCGTGGCCCTCGGCGCACCAGTCTCGACATCGTCAAATGAAGCCACGCTCGAACATAACTTTGATGCTTTAATCCGCAGGGACGATCTGCGCGACTGGATGAAGCTGCTTGCCGCGCAGCCGAACCACGTCTCTTCACCGCACGACAAAATCAACGCCAATCAAATCCTTGCCTGGTTCAAGAGCTGGGGGTGGGATGCACACATCGAAACTTTCTGGGTGCTCTACCCCAAGCCGATCAGCGAGACCTTGGAGCTGGTCGGACCTCAAAAGTTCAAAGCCACGCTGCAGGAGCCACCGATCGCCGGCGATTCCAGTGCGACCGCGACGGACCCCGCGCTTCCGGCCTACGTCGATTACCAGCACGATGGCGACGTGACCGCCGGCCTCGTCTACGTTAACTATGGGATGCTGGACGACTACAAGACGCTCCAGCGCCTCGGTGTTAGCGTAAAAGGTAAGATCGTCATCGCGCGGTACGGCTCTGGATGGCGCGGGCTCAAGCCCAAGCTCGCGCAGGATCACGGCGCCATCGGCTGCATCATATATTCCGACCCTGCCCAAGACGGTTATTCCATCGATCAGACTTATCCCAACGGTCCAATGCGCCCGCCTCATGGCATACAACGCGGCTCGGTGCTCGACGTGGGGCTTTATCCCGGAGATCCGTTAACGCCCGGAGTCGGTGCGACGAAGGACGCCAAGCGGCTCAAGATTTCCGACGCGCCGACGATCTTGAAAATTCCGACGCTGCCGATCTCGTACGCCGACGCTCAGGTCTTCCTTGCTGCGCTGGCAGGTCCTGTAGCTCCCGCCGCATGGCGTGGCGCGCTGCCAATCACCTATCGCGTTGGACCAGGGCCCGCGGTAGTCCACCTGGGGGTGAGCTCAGATTGGCAGATCCGGCCCATCAATGACGTCATCGCGACGATGAAGGGCTCGACTTGGCCGGACCAGTGGGTGGTCCGTGGTAATCATCACGACGGTTGGGTGTTCGGCGCCACCGACCCGCTGTCGGGTCAAGTCGCGCTGCTTGCCGAGGCCAAGGCGTTCGGCGGCCTCGCAAAGCAGGGTTGGCAGCCCAAGCGTACGATTGTCTATACGAGTTGGGACGCCGAGGAGCCCATGCTTCTGGGCTCGACCGAATGGGCGGAACAGCACGCGACCGAGCTGAAGAAGAAAGTCGTCCTCTATATAAACTCCGACTCCAACGAATGGGGCTTTCTGGAGGTGGGGGGCAGCCCCGACTTCCAGCACCTGGCGAACCAGGTCGCGGCCGATATAGTCGATCCTGAGACCGGCGTTTCCATCGGCCGGCGGCTGCGCGCGAAGATGAGAATAGCTGCGCTCGCACCGACCGCCACCGAACAAGTCAGGAACGACGCAAAGATCGTGGCGGATCCGGACAAGGACTTCCCTATTGCGGCGCTGGGTTCGGGTTCCGACTTTTCAGCCTTTCTTGATCACCTGGGTGTGCCTTCGCTCGATATTGCTTTCGGCGAAGAGGGCAATTCCACCGGCGTCTACCACTCTCGTTACGACACTTTCGAGCATCACAGCCGCTTCGTCGATCCGGGCTTCGTATATGACGCGATGCTGGCGAAGACGATCGGGCGGATAGTGCTGCGCGTCGCCGATTCCAAGCTTCCGGTCCAAAACGCGAGCGATTTCGCCAATGCGGTTTCGGACTATCTCGATCAGGTGAAGAAGCTCGCGGACAACGAACGGCAGGAGGCTGACACGCAAGCCAACCTCCTGCGCGACCACGCGTTCCAACTCGCGTCCGATCCCGCCGAGTCGAGCGGGCTGCCTACGGCGCTCGACCGCGTCCCGCACCTGGACTTCGCGGCACTCGACGACTCGGTAGGTCGTCTGAAGCGCAGCGCCAAGGCTTACGACGACGCGCTGGCGAAAAACGGATCATTCCTGTCCGCCGCTCAGATTGCGCGCTTGCAGGTGTTGATGTTGGACATCGACCAGACTCTCGCGCCCGAGGTGGGCCTGCCCGGAAGGGGCTGGTACAAGAATCTCATTTACGCACCGGGCCGCTTCACCGGCTACGGAGCCAAGACCCTGCCCGGCATTCGCGAGGCGATCGAAGACCGACGCTGGGCCGACGCCAACCGATACGTCAAGCTCACTGCCGAGGCGCTTAACGCCTATAGCGACCGGCTGAATAAGGCGACGTCCGTGCTCAATGGGAATTGAGGCCAAAATGCCGACCGATTTCCCGTTTTCCTAAGTCTCCTTTCCGAAGCTATTGGCCTTCGGTTTACCAACTTCATGATTATCGCTACCCGACTGATGCGGTGGACGAAGGGCCAAGGGCTCCCGCCGATCAAAGACAGGGTGGTAGGCTTCGTTCGTTCAGTTTTCTGCCGCACCGAGGATCGTCCCGTCGGAACGCTGAACCAGGGCCGCGAACTTCGTTCCGGCCGGAGTCCGGATTGTCCGTTCCAATGGCTGCCCGTTCCAGGATCTGGGCCCGGTGATGCTGCGTACAACGTTCACTTCCGTCAGTGTCGTACCGCCTTCTCGCCGCCCGGGACTTTCGTTGTGCGCTCAGGATCGAAGCCGAACAGCCAAACTGTAGCGAGACCAGTCCCGGATCCGACGTGGACTGAAACCCGCCCGTTGGACGTGCCCACCGAAACGGGAGTTGCAGCTTCCTTGGCGATCGCCGCCCGCGCCCGCGCAATTGCCGCGGCCATGGTGGCTTTGTCCGACCCCACAA
Organism: uncultured delta proteobacterium; assembly: GCA_963801665.1. Lineage (GTDB taxonomy): Bacteria > Desulfobacterota > Binatia > Binatales > Binataceae > JBARDN01. The sequence continues at coordinate 1,369,877 of CAWDFL010000001.1, forward strand.
ACTGCGCCCTGCCGTCCACCACGGCCTCGGGGGTGTAGACCTCTTCACTGCCCTTGAGAGAAGCATAGTGGTGCTGGAGATTAGTAGCGGCCTGAAGAGAAAACGGATCCGTCCAGGCGGCATCGTCCCAGTACGTCACGTGCAGATCTAGGGCGAGGACACCAGGATCCGTCCCCTTGACACGGCGGAGCAATGCATCAGCTGGCGGGCAGTCGGAACAACCCTGCGAGGTGAACAACTCCACCACCACTGGCCGAAGGGCCCCGAATGCCGTTCCCGCCGTCAGGACCAACAGCGTCACGATAGCAAGAATGCGCAAGTTCATGATCCGCTGAACCAGTTGTAAGCCTGATTGGCTCAGTACGCGCCGATCCATATGTTGGTGACCTCGGTGGCAACGGTGGATTTTGGATTCTTAGGTTTGGCTGCAACAAGACTGACCCACAGAAGATCGCGACTTCGTTGGCGCCTGTCACTCACTCCCGGCTGTGTTCGTGGGCGCATTTGTCACCGGCTGCTCTGCGTTTCCGAATCTTAGTTGGTCAAGCCGCTCAGCTTTAACGGTTGTCTATGATCGAGTCCCGGTCGAAGGCTTGGGCGCCGCTGATGCCATCGGATCGATCCTGAAAGGAATCGCGAACGCGACCGATTGCGGGATCTTGCAAATCTGCTCGCTACATTCCTGAAAGCTGAGTTTTCCCTTTAGCTTGTAGTCGCCCGGCTTCAGTCCGGGTCGCGCGAGGATTTTTCCTTTGACTCGGAAGTTGCCCGCGTAGACTGGAAGTGTCTCGCCGAGATCGGGAAAGGCGACCTTCTTTGGATCTGGATATTCGAACGACTGCTCGGCGACGCAGTCGCTGTCAAACACGATGGTGGTCGGAGTGTAATTCGCCGGAAGGGGCTGCCCATAAATGTGCCAGCCTTTGGCGATTGTGAAGTCCGCGGCTACTCCGATTTCCTGGCCGGCGACCGCGTGATCGGTCGAAGGGGTGATGACGATTCGGATGTCCCCGGCCGTTAGCAATATCGACTTAGCATCCGTCTCCGCGCCGAATTCATTGAGCAGGATTTCCGACGAAGCTACTCTTGTCTGATAGTCGGGCAGAAAGTACTTGGCCTTGATTACGCCATCGGGCGAGATCAGGTAGTCGCCTGGGAAGGGAATGCCGTAGAACGGATGATCCTTTGGGACATTCGTATTGAGGATTCCGAATTCGCGAATGACGACGCTACCCTTGTCGGATAGGCACGGGTAACCAAGGTGATGAGCGGCGCTGAAGCGCTGCAGAATTTCCTGAGAGTCGTAGGTGATGGCCGCGACCTTTACACCCTGCTTTTCGAAGCCCTGGCGCGATTGTTCCAGCTCCACGAGCTGGCTTCTACAATAGGGTCACCAATCGGCGCTTCGATTAAAGACCAGAAGAAGGCCCGAAGGGCCGGTGAGATCGCGAAACCTTCTTTGATTACCGTTCTGATCCGCAAGCGCGAAGTCAGGTATTTTCTCTCCGACCTTAAGGCCGGTGGTTGCGCCGTCGTTCTGGGCTTTCACGAAGTCCTGGAACTCGCTTGGAGCGATCTTCTCGCCGCTGCGCATTTTTTTCAGGACCTGCGTGAGAACCTCGCCGTTGCTGGAATTCGAATCAGGCATTGCTTTCTCCTGTGCGGATCCCCACTGGGTTCCTGCCAATAATCTCGCGATCGCCGAAAGAATGGCGGCGATCATAATTCTCTTGATACCAAAGTTAGATCGCGGAGTCATATCTGTCGCATCAGCAGAGCTTTGCGGTCATAAAGATAATCCGCGAGTCGCACGCCGAGTAGCGCCGCAAGCACGAGCCCATAGTCGCACGGCTCGCGAACGTCGAGCTTGACCCTCCAGATGAAATGAAGGACCGCGAGTGCCGGCGCGACATAGGCGAGGCGATGAAGCTGCTTCCATCGGACGTAACCAAGGCGTCTGAGAGCAGAATTTGTCGAGGTCGCGGCTAGCAGAATCAACAGCACGAAAGTAGAAAACCCGAGGAAGATAAACTTTCGTTTGACGATATCATCCACGATCGCGTGCCAGTCCAGACCCTGATCGAGCACCGTGTAGGTCATGACGTGCAGCAGAGCGTAGAAGAAAGCGAGCAGGCCGAGCATCCGCCGGATACGCATTGGCCACGTCCAACCAAACATAGCTTTGAGCGGCGAGCATCCGAGAGCAGCGATCAGAAAGACGAGAGCGATAAGGCCGAGCTGATTCAGTGCTTGCGCGAGTGGATCGGGGCCGAGATCGTCGCGCCAGGCCCGCTCCAGAATCGGTGCTGAATTGTATTTCATCAATCTGCTTTCCTTCGAAGTGTCAGACTGTCGTCGGGCTCCGGGTTCGGTCGCAGCCGACTCGCTCTGTCCGGGCTCTCTAATAATTTCGATCTCTCATCAATTAGAGTGATGGAGCGAGCGGAAGGTTACAGCGGATATCAGTTGCAGGCGATTGGGTACTTGGAGCTGGCACCCTCGATCCTCAGCGACGTCGGGTCCTGAATGAACGCGGCGACGCCGAGATGGTCCAGCGACCAGGAATCGTCGAGGCCAATATTTAGCTCCCTACTGGCAGAGGAACCTTTTGAGCCGTCAAGCTCAAATGCCGGCAGCAATCTCCTGACGGTTTAGTCGTATGTGATTTCGCCGCCGCCGTTCTCGCCCGCGCTAATCTTGCTCACTAGACCGTTCTCGTAGAGCGCGAGCATGACCTTATGCGGTCCGGCCCCCGCGTCGCTCAACATCTGCGCGCTCACTTTGACCTGAAGTTTTCGCGACGCTGCACCAGCGAGGCTGGTTTGGATACTGGTGCGGCCTAAAGCAGACTCCGAACGCACAGCGGCTGCCGCGCGCGCAATGCTTCTAGCGTCAGAACCGGGGCACTGCCATCCGGCCGCCGATCACCATTTGAGGCGTGTACTCGCCGTCCAGGTTCATCGCCGGAGCGTAATTCTTTGCCGCTGAGACCATCGACGAAAACGGGTCCGCCCACCCCAGGTGATTCCAGTAATCGACATGGTACGCGAGCGGGATCACAGATTTCGTCGAGGACCCCAGCTCAGTGATAAGCGCGTCGGCAGGCGGGCAGCTTGAGCATCGTTCGGAGGTAAAAAGTTCCAGCACGACAGGCGCGCAATCGGACGCACCGTTCGTCTCCGAGAACGCGACTGCTTTACGAAAGAAGCCGAATCCGATCGCCGCGACAGTTACGATACCGACAATCCATGGAACCAGACCGAATCGCTCACGCTGAGTTTGCATCGTGACAATACCTCGCAACGGTAAACCTCTACCCGAGTCGGAAAGTTCCCCTCGGAAAGTCTTGTAACCATCTCGAGAGCGACAGCATCTAACAGTGTTAGTGACGATGCTCAATTGATCGAGGGCGAAGAGGCGCGCCCGCAAGTTTTCGAGATTGATCAACTCATCAAGTCGTTCCCGCTAGAGGAACGTGTATACCGGACGCGTTGCGTCGAAGGCTGGTCGATGGTCATCCCATGGGTCGGCTTCCCACTGGGAGATCCGCTGAAAGCCCACCTCGCGAGCGAAATATCGACGGCAGCTTTCACGTTCGTATAAAAGCTTGCTCTAGTCGGAGATTCCGGGATCTGCAATCAGACGCATACGACGATAACAGGAGCGGGTCATTTCTTGCAGGAGGACAAAGGCAAGGAGCTGGCACGAGTGATCGTCGATTTCATTCGTGACGACAGTTGATTTTGGCGTGTCCGTCTTTCACCGAACCAATCTCCAACAAGATAGGTCACATATTGATATGGCACTCATTCTATATGATCTGGCGGGAGCAGAATCCGCTCGGCGTTTCAGCCCTTACTGTTGGCGGATACGGCTGGCGCTTGAACATAAAGGTCTCCCCGTCGAGACGGTACCTTGGCGGTTCACCGATAAAGACGTAATCGCTTTCTCAGGTCAGGGCCGTGTACCTGTGCTGGTTGACTCGGGGAAAGCCGTGGTGGGCTCCTGGGAGATCGCGATTCATCTCGAACAGACCAATCCCGAACGTTCTGATCTGTTCCGCGGACGTGGTGGGAAGGCATTCGCTCGATTCATGGAGCTGCTGGACCGATACCGTTCTGATGCCTGGGCTAATGCCTTTGATTATTGTGGATCTGTTTAACCATCTCCACGAAAAGGATCGCGAGTACTTTCGGTCCAGCCGTGAGCGTATACTAGGTATGTCGCTTGAGCAGGCAGGCGCGCATCGCTTAAGTCGGGTCACCGAGTTTCAACGTGAGTATCGAGCTCCTTCGCGCTGCTCTTAGGACGCAGCCGTTCCTGGCAGGAGATGAACCCGACTACGGAGACTACATCGCCTTCAGCGGATTCATGTGGGCGCGAAGTGTGAGCCCGTTCAAGGTTTTGCAAAACGAAGACCCAGTCGCGCTTTGGCGGAAGCGTATGCTCGATCGCTTCGATGTCGCGCGTAACTCTCCTGGCTACGACACTTGAATGTTCCTGAATTGGGTTCGATTTGGTGAGCGAATTCTAAATGGCAGAGATAGGAAGCCAAATGAACAATATCAGTCCCGACCCGGATAAATTCGCAAAACTGATCAAGGAGCACCCCGGTCCGATCGTGATGCTCAACCTGCTCAAGTTCAAGGCGAAGGCTCAGGGCGAGGAGGGTACGGGTGCGGAGGCATACGGTCGATACGGCTCAAGGGTCGTGAAAATGATCGAGGCACTCGGAGGGAAGGTCTTGTGGTCTGGGCGGCCGGAGTCGGTGCTGATCGGCGATTCGTCCGACGAGTGGGACGCCGTCGCACTTGTGCAATATCCAAGTCCGAAGGCTCTATTCGAAATGGGATTGACGCCGGAATATCAGCAAATCCACAAGCATCGCGAAGCCGGACTCGAACGCACTGTGTTAATCGCATGCGCGCCGGCCCCTTTCCTGAACGCGACGGAATAACTCTGGCGCCACGGCTCCTTCGACCGCTCTGAAACGTCTCACTCGCTGCTGCATCTAACAGGATTGCGATCGGTGTCGGCGCGCTCCTGCGCACGCGGAATGGAGAATTAGTTCAATGGTAATCGAACGTCGTCGCGAAACTGCGTTCGCAGTTTTGATAGTTGTTCTCGGATTATTTGTGGCAATTGCGGGATCTGCGGCGGCCGGCACTGACTCTCCTGTACCGGCGGTGAACGCTGACCAAGGCATCGGCCTCAAGGGCTACGATCCTGTCGCGTACTTCATTAATGGAGCGCCGACTAAGGGCTCTGAGCAGTACAGCTTCGCCTGGAAAGGCGTTACGTACCGATTTGCTTCCGCGGGAAATCTCGAGAAGTTCAAGGCCGACCCTGAGAAGTATCTTCCGCAGTACGGCGGTTACTGCGCGTACGCAATGTCGCTCGACCGCATCGCTGACATCGATCCTTCACGATGGGCGATAGTCAACGGAAAACTCTACCTGAACAACGGTTTCGTCGCCGAAAAACTTTGGTCACTCAACAAGAACGGGAACATCGTATCCGCCGATCGCAACTGGCCTCAGTATCCAAAAAAGGCGATTGGCGAGTAACCGTCGATGGATTCCACTAGCGAAAGCCTGGGCGTCGATAGCGATCCGGTAAGGCATGAACTTCCATTAAGTAGGGACGTCGCTTCCGAGTTCCCCCCGCAGTGCTGGCACGACACGCGGAAGTTGAAGGTTCTAGGCATGGGCACGGCGTTGCCGGGTCGGCCCGTAACGACAGCTCAGCTTCTGAAGCTGATCGAAGATCGTTTCGGCGTTGCCGTATCGCGTCGGGGAGCAGCGTTGGCTAGTCGGCTAAAGATTGCGACGCGACACGTGTGCCGCGATTTTCGAAACGCGTCACGAGGCTCCGCGCCCGGGAAACTCGAACCCCGATCTCTCCGCGATCGCGTTGCGGATGGCGTTAGAAGAAGCGCGGCTGGTTTTCGATCTCCCGCTTAAAGGGAATATTGTCGAGCTGCTTCTGGCCGTGCCCTTATACGCTTCATCGTATCTAATTTTGGGATTTGCATTCTCGGCCGTGGCTGAAAACCAGCTGCAGGCAATTCAGGGCGCCGTCTTCTTTTATCTGCCGTCGATACTCCTTTCGGGTTTCATGTTTCCTTTGACGGGATGCCTAAGTGGCGCTCGTGATTGGCGAAGCCCTGCCGCTCACTCACTTCGTGAGGGCCACGCGCTGCGTTTTCTTCAGAGGTCAATGCGGATCGGCTGTGCTGTCCGAGATGATGCCTGTGGCAGTCTTCGCGCTGATAGCCTAAGCCTTTGCCTTGTTGGCCTATCGCCCCGTATCGATTGAAGCACGCTGGCGACGATTACTTCTCGCATCCTCCGCCCGAGCTTGATCGTGACGCCATGATCGATCGCACGATGGAGGCTTGCGGCGCGCTTTGATCGAAAACGACGGAGTCGCGGGATGGGCGAACGCCCAACTGACTCCACATCGCAGTGAGGTCGGGCGTTACTGGAGTTGCTTTCATTCGATCGTACAACTCCAACATGACCGGCACGCCGACAGCATCGTCTCCAGCCTTCAGAGCGCGAGCGAGCGGCCAGTCGTGTTGCATGTTGCCGCCGGCGCGGACAATTCCCCGCAACGCATCCTGTAGGCCATAGCGATTGTTGGTGCGCTGGTGAATCTCGACGTCTGCAATCAGGCAGAACAGCGCGCCTCCCCAATAGGTCCGGCCCCAGGTGTGGGTGTTATCGAGGCCTCGATCGCCCGAGGCTGGCAATCCCCGGGGAAGGCCGTCCACGAGTTCGCGCCAGACTGTCTCCGACGGAAGATCTCCGACCTGTGCGCGCGCGATCGGCTCGACGTAAGTGGCGATCCCCTCCTCGATCCAGTGGTGCTCGTCTGGGACCGACGGAAACGCGAGATGGACCATCTCATGGGTCATTACCCAGTCATCACGCAGACTTGATTCAGTAGCGAACCTCGACAAGCCGACTCTTATTACGAGAGTTTGATCGTCCAGGACTGTCCTGCCAGACATTACGCCCCTGCCTTCGTCGATCGGCAAGACCTTCACATCGACATTCCGGACGGGAAAACCAGCGTAATATTCGGTTACCGCGCATGCCGATCGCCGAACCCAGTCAAACACCTGAGTGCGTGACAAGGCGAGATCACCAGGCTCGATTTCCACCCTGATCGAGGCGCCGCCAATCGACAGTGACTCATTCGGAGCCGGAGTCTCAGCGGCCGCGTTCACTACGGCAGCGACGCCGATGAAAAACAAAGCCGCGACCACAATTCCCACAACAGATCTCAAGCTCTTTGCCATTCTAACGCACGGGGCGAAGCGACTCGCGCTGCTTCGCCCCGCCCTCTAACGGGTTTCACACTTCCTGGTCTGTCTCACACAAAGCCACTCGATGCCGCAGCTGCATCTCGCGTTTCTTATTACTGCGGAAAGCGCGAAACTGAGCCTGACCTGAGTCCTCGAACGGGTCATGGGTTTCGGAGTTCTGTGCTTTCACTCAGCGGCAGGGCGGAAGCCCACACGGCGGAGTTGTTTCTGGGGGGAGGGGCAGAAAGCCGTGCCCCGGCCGTGTGGACGATTTCGAACTCAATGGCCCTGTTCGAGGTGCGCTGGCGTGAAGAAAGCGCTGTCGACCGTGCCTGAGTTGATGTACCAGGACTCGTCGTTGCCGCTCAGCGGCGGAGTATAGACGGTCGTCGAGACGCCATTGGTAACGTCTTCATCGATCATCGCGGTCATGAAGATCCGCTTGAACGGCCAGATCGAGCCGCTCGCATCCGGAACAGGACGATCGCGATACGCATGGAAGGTCGCAATGGTCTTCCACAATTCGCCTTCCTGGTTGAACAGGTCGGAGGCGGTGACGAACCAACCTTCGGAATCAATATAGAGCACTCGCCGCGGAATAAGTACGGTGCTGGCGAAACGGAAGCGCGGCTTGGCGGTGGCCTCGATTACGTAGACGGAGCGAATCTGCCAGTCCTCGGGGCATACGGTGCGGCCGCTATCCTGTGCGCAGGGGACCTCGGGGGAGTTGACTGCGTCAACGCTCGCCAGCATCTGGCGCTCGCCAAGCAGCCGGTAGTTGTAGTCAGCAGGCTTCGCCGCGAATCCAAAAGCCGAGTCAGGGTCGATCGTCGAAACATAGGTCGCCGCACCCGCGCCCCCTCCACCGTAGGGACCTGAGCCGCCCGCTTTCGAGACACCAAAAGCGTCTGAGAGTTCCGACGCCGGCAAACGCCTGAGGCGGCGAGTCTCCTGGCTGTATTCCCACGCGTAGTCTTCGACACCCGGGAGGACCGAGCCTTCTCTGAGGATTCCCGCGCCGCGAAGTTCAGCCGGTTCGAGGATCGGGAAAATACCTGCCCGGTAGGCGATACCGTTATGGTAGATATCGCGGTCAATCGGCGTTGGCGCAACCTCGGTGCGTCCAATGCTCTTGTAGAATCCCAGGTGACCGAAGGTCATCACCTCGCTCGGGTCGCTATCTCCCAATCGATGGGTGACAACTTCAGCATTGCGCACGTCGAGATCGTCGGTGTAGAGCGGACGAAATTCGAAGTTCCAAACGATCTTGTCCGCGGCTTGCGGATCGTTCACGTCGACCAGCGGAAACGGCAGGCCCGCCTTGTAATTGTTAAGGTCGCCGCCGGTTGATAGGCGAACCTGCGACGAATATTGTTCGGTGGCGGCCTGGTATGGCGGCGGCCACACGAGATGAGTGCTGGGCGTGATCTTCATGGTCATGCCCTGCTGCACCAGCAGGTAATTTCCGGGACTGGCGAGAGTCCCGACCTGCGCGGCGTTTTCGGGAGTGATGACGTCGCCGGGTTTTACCTCGGCGTTGGCGGGAACTGATGTGAATGTCACTGCGATCGCCAGCGCGAATGCTGCGACCGTCGCGAGCATAGACACTCCGACGCCGAGCAGCGTCTTTCTAAGGTCTCTATGAAGCATCACCCGAACCTCCTCAAAAATGTTAGGCCGCTTATCGTCAAACTGTTTCATCAGAGCAAGGTTCCCGCGAACCCGCGTCATTCTTTCTTCTAACGGTCCTGCAGGTGCGGAGTCGCAGAGTCAGCGAGTTGAACAAACCGGGCACTGGAGGAGATCGATGACCTTCTGCGGCGGATAGCTTTATCCACGAATTGTCGTAGAAGAAAATCAACACTCAGCCATCCGGCTCCGGAAAAGAACAGCCAGACGAAACTCAGCGCATACAGCGGTTCATCGAGTTCGGCGAAATCATCGAGTCCGCTGACGTTCTTCAGTTTCACCGTCAGGATCGCGACGATCATGTTGATGATCATCGGAATCGAAACGAAGCGCATTCCCAACCCAAGAATCGTCAGCGCTCCGCCGAGGAACTCCGTGTACGCGGAAAGGGCAGCGTTGAACGCAGGGAGGGGTATTCCCCATTGCGCGAACCTGGTTGCGAACGCGTCGAGGTTGTGAATCTTTCCCCATCCGGTCTCCATGAAGAAGTAGCCGACAAACAGTCTCATCAGGAGTGCGGGAATCCACCCTGCAGCGGACAGCCGGTCGGAGAGTTCAGCCGCAAACATTACGAGCCTTTTCGGTTTCACGCCGTCTAAACGCCTCCGTCCATGACCATTAGATGCGGCCAGATTGCGGAGGTTACATCTGGGCCGTCCAGACAAGCATCGCGACAAGGGAACCCCGGATGAGACCCTTCTCTCCGCAAAGCATCAAAGCTGTGCCGATTCGCAATGATCGGGCGCGTATATGCATTCCTGCTGTCGGAGGGCGCTGCGCGCCCTTCCCGAAAAGGGCGTGGAATGGATAGGTGAGAGCAAGCAATGCGTCTGATGCGGGCGCACTCCTTGGCGACGGCGATCGCCGCTCTGCGTTCCAACCCAAGAGTCGAACTGCTGCATATCGAGCCCGGCCGCGATGAAATGCAACTTTTCATGCACAGCATCATGTCGTTCTCAGCTGGGCGCGAACTGCTGGAGTACGGACGCGACTCCGGCCGTACCTTCTTCGCAAGCGGAGGCGCCGCAATTTTGCGTGCAAATCATTCTTCGGTGAGCGGTTCGGGCGCCCAATACCAAATTTGTGGCGGCGGGCCAATAGTTACGGCGCCATTTGCCAAATGTACCTGGCCTCGGGATGAAACCTTTTTCCTTCGCAGGAATCAAACTTCCATAACCCAATTTCCTTTAAGGAGGAGATCGAAATGAACGCGAAGAACATGCTGATCGCCAGTGCGGTGGCGATGCTGTTTGTCACCGGTGCCGTGAATGCACGCGCCGATCAGAGCGCCGGCGCTGATCAGGTGAAGTGCGTCGGTGTGAACAGCTGCAAGGGACAGGGCTCCTGCAAATCTGTCCAAAACGACTGCAAAGGCAAGAACGCCTGCAAAGGACAAAGCTTCGTCCCAATGTCCGCGCAGGACTGCAAGGACAAGGGTGGCACCCCCGCTCCGTCAGACAGCAAGTAGATCGACCAGGGGGTCTCGGCTTCGCAGCCGGGGCCCCGCCAAGTCCATGACCCTCTTACCCCATATTGGGCACGGCGTTGGTCTTCGGACGGTTCACTATCCGCATGTCTTGGACAGGACCGCCCGCGCCGACTGGTTTGAAGTAATCTCGGAAAACTTCATGATTGCGGGCGGCCGGCCGCTTCAAATACTCGAAAAAGCCCGGGAGCTCGCGCCGGTCGTCCTTCATGGCGTCTCGCTCAATATCGGAGGAACCGATCCTCTAAGAGAGGACTATCTTACGAACCTCGACTCGTTGATTAAGCGCTTCGCGCCCGCCTGGGTTTCCGATCATCTCTGTTGGGGTGCAGTTGGCGGTCGCTATGCGCACGATCTTCTGCCGCTTCCCTACACTGAAGAAGCTGTGAGGCACGTCGCTGCTAGAATTCGCCGGGTCCAAGACCGACTCGGACGGCGCATCCTGGTGGAGAACGTATCCAGCTACCTGACCTATTCAATTTCGTCTATGCCGGAATGGGTTTTTCTTTCCGCGGTCGCTGAGGAAGCGGATTGCGGAATTCTGCTGGACGTTAACAACATCTACGTCAGCGCCGTCAATCACGGCTTCTCGCCTTTGGAATATCTTTCAGGAGTTCCCGCGGAGCGCGTCGGTCAGATCCATCTGGCAGGTCACAGCAGCCAGGGAGACTTGCTGATCGATACGCATGATCACCCTGTGCCAACTCCTGTGTGGCGGCTCTATCGCGAGGCCGTGCGACGGTTCGGCGCGGTATCGACGCTGGTGGAATGGGACGATCAGATACCCTCTTTTGACGAACTCATTGCCGAAGCGAATCGTGCGCGGGAAATCGAGAACGAGGTACTCTGTGCCAACTCCGTCTCTCCATGAAGTACAGCGCTTGTTCTGGGAGTCTGTCGCTGTTCGGCCCGGGCGGGATTCGATTGCTCCCGCCTTAGTCAGGTTGGTGCGCGGCGCCAACGACAGCGATCGAAAAACCCGAATCCGCGTTTACTCAGACGCTTATTACTTGCGGCTGCGCGACGTCCTGCGCGAAGACTTCCCTAAAGTCACCGCCCTGCTTGGCGACCGATTCGACGAGGTTGTCGCAGGCTATCTTGAGACGTTTCCTTCGGAGCAGCCGTCGGTCCGTCATTTGGGCCGCGCGCTGGCTGAATTTCTCCAAAGCCGCGAAGACATCCCAAAGTGCCTGGCCGATCTCGCGGAACTCGAATGGGCTCGGGTCGAGGTGTTTGACGCACCCGATGCAGAGTGCGCAACGATCGACGAGCTTGCCACCGTGCCCCCCGAAGCCTGGCCGGCCTTACGTTTCTCGATGATTCCCGCCATCCAAACTCTCCGCGTTCAATACCCCGCGCATCAGCTCTGGTCCGATAGTCAGTCTTTGGAGGTGCCGGCCGCTGAGACCTCCCTTCGCATCTGGCGCAAAAATGACTTCCTGGTCCTTCATGCGCCGATGGATGAGCGAGAGTCGGCGGCACTCCAAGAAATGATCGCGGGCGAGCCCTTTGCGGCGATATGTGAAACATTTGCTGACCTTCCCGAGATAGAGGCTGCGCAAGAGGCGGCGGCGCTTTTGGTGCGATGGATCGAGGATGGAATTGTCGCTCGAATTGAGCGGGCGGCTTAAACTACGAGTCACCCTGCATCTTAAGTCTTTTGCTCAAAATCCTGCCAACGAGAGACGCCGGCATCGTCGTCTCGTTGGGGTCGAGCGAATCTTCGACTGTTCGCTTGATGGCGCCAATAGTCAGTTCGTATCCCTTAAGATAGTGCGCGCATCGTTCGCACTTCCTGCCGTGCTGGAAGAACGATCGGCGATCAGTGTCGCTCAATTCGCCCTCTCGGAGGAAACGAATCAAGCCGACGAATTCGCGGCACGTTATCTCACGCGGCATGGTTGGTGCGCCTTTCATCAGAGCCTTCCGATGCCGTCATGGTGAAAGGAGGTCTGGCAGTCACACATGCGAAATCCTTTGCAAAACAGAGATCTAGCGTCCAATCGAGAGCGACCCGCATCTTCTTTTCGAGCCGCGGGATTTTGAACAAGTAAATTGTGCGCCAAAGCCACCAGGCAAGAAATCCCGAAAAATTGAGGCCGAAAACATTCGCCACCCCGGAGCGCCGCCCGATCGCGGCGAGCCGCCCTAACGTCGAGAAGCCAAATGCCTTCCTCTTTCCTCCGACGATATCCGCGGCGACGTTGCGTGCAGCGCATCTAGCTTCGCGGATCGCGTGCTGGGCCGTCGGAGGATGGAATCCTCCGGTCTTGCGGTCGGGAATCGACGCGCAATCGCCCAGAGCCCAAACGCCGGGAAATCCGTCAACTTCGAGGAACTCATTGACGAGGATACGTCCGCTGCTTTTCGGAACAGGCAGATCGGCAACGAGAGGATTCGTCGCATTTCCCGCTGCCCAGATCAGCGTGGTAGCGGGAATCGTTCGCCCATCTGAGAGCTCGACCATACTGTCGCGAACCGCCGTTACTCGCGTGCGCGTGATTATCTCGACGCCGCGGGCCGCGAGTTTCCGTTGCGCATAAGTGCCTAGCTTGTTGGCCAACTCAGGCAGGATGAATTCCTCGGACGATATCAGGCTCGTGCGGACTAATTCCGGCGTCAGGTTTGGATAAAAACGGATCGCGGCGCGGACGAAGTCGTGGATCCCCCCCAGCGTTTCGACGCCGGCGAAACCTGCCCCCACTACCACGAACGTGAGCAGAGGCTGCCGCTCGCCAGCTGCGCACTCCGAGTTCGCTTCCTCGAGATGCGTGATCAGGCGGTTTCTCAATTCGATCGCGTCGTCGAGGGTTTTCATAGTCAGCGCTGCGTCCTGCACTCCCGGCAGGCCGAAGAAGTTCGTGCCCGAACCGAGCGCGATTATCAGATGGTCGTACGGCAGTTCGTGAACGTGGCGATCGAAGCCATGGGTGACGGTAACGCATCGTCGTTCGAGATTTATCTTTTCTATATTCCCGGTGAACGTCTTTACGCGCCGGAGCAGCTTCCGAAGAGGATTGATGATGGTGTTCATTTCAAGATCGCTTGCCGCGACTTCATGCAACATCGGCGTGAATAGAAAGTAGTTGTCCCGCGTCATTAGGGTGATGTTTACGCTGTCACGGTCGCGGAGAGCACGTTGCAGTTCAATCGCGGCGTATATGCCGCCGAACCCGCCACCGAGTATAAGGACGCGGCAGACGCGACCTGCACTTGTTTCAGGCTCTGAACTCCCGCATCCGAAAGCATGGTTTTCGGCTTGATCCAATTCATTTCTCCGCAGCGGAACCGTTGACAATATGAGATTGTTCCATACCTTAGATGCGTCTTGAGGCCGCCGGGTTTCATTGTCCCTGTTGGCGTACTAGCGGAACGGCACTAGAATCGATCCGGCAGAAAAACTCCCTGACTTTCGAGCTGGAGTTCTCCTTGATGAGGACGAAGCAGTTCACGACAAAAGGCTCTTCCGACGACGCGGCTCTTCGCGAGATCGTCGAGGGGGTTGAATCTGAAACGGGCGATCGTTTCTTCTACTCGCTCGTTAAGCACCTGGCATCTGCACTCGGCTGCGAGTACGCCTTCGTCTCCGAGCTGCTGGGAGATCGCTTGCGGTTTCGAACGCATGCAGTGTGGGGACGCGGAAAATTCATTGAAAACTTCGAAACCCCCCTAGCTGGTACCCCGTGCGAAGCAGTCTTGAACGGCAAGTCCTCCCATCATCCCGAGCGGATCTGTCAGCTCTTCCCCACTGACGCCGCTCTTAAGCAGTGGGGCGTCGAGAGCTACTGTGGCGTTCCCCTGCTTGATTCCAGCGGAACCGTCGTCGGCCACCTGGCGATCTTGTCCGAGCGGCCGATGCTGGACGGACCTCGCGGGCTCGCGACCATGCGAATTTTTGCCGCGCGCGCGCGTGCCGAACTAGAGCGACTGCGCACTGAGGAAGCACTGCACCGCGCGAACGCGGCGTTGGTACGGAGTGAAGGGCGCTTTCGCGACCTGTTCGACGAGGCTCCTATAGCCTACGTACATGAGGGGCTTGATTCTCGGTTCATCGAGGTTAATCGCACGGCGATAAGGATCCTCGGCCTTAAGCCCGAAGAGATCACCGGAGTGACAGGGAAGTCTTTGGTACCCGATACGCCCGATGCCCAGCGCCGTTTAAGCGAGTGGCTCAACTCAATGGGGCGCGGCACCGCTACCACTGGCACCGTCCTTGAGTTGCGCCGCAAAAACGACGGCAAGCCCGTGTGGATCCAGTGCTGGTCAAGGCCAGCCCCCGACGGCAGTTACACACGCACAATGTTTATCGATGTAACGGACCGCGTGCTCATGGAGCGGGAGAAGGCGCGCCTCGAAGCTCAAAACACGTACCTGATCGAAGAGATCAAGGAAGCGCACAACTTCGAAGAGATTGTCGGGCAGAGCCGGGTTCTCGCCGACGTGATCGAAAAGGTAAAGCTCGTCGCGAGTACGGATTCGTCCGTGCTGATTCTGGGGGAAACCGGCACGGGAAAGGAACTGGTTGCGCGCGCGGTACACTCGAATAGCGAGCGCAGGAATCGGCCGCTGGTTAAGGTGAATTGTGCCGCTCTTCCGGTTGGTCTTATCGAAAGCGAGTTGTTCGGTCATGAGAAGGGCGCTTTCACCGGCGCGACCGATCGCCGAATCGGCCGGTTTGAGCTCGCGCACGGAGGGACGATCTTCCTGGACGAGATCGGCGATATGCCGCCCGACGTGCAGGCGAAGCTGCTGCGCGTTCTGCAGGAGCATGAGTTCGAGCGCGTCGGCGGCTCAAATCCTATCAAGGTCGATGCACGTGTGATCGCCGCGACCAACCGCGACCTTCTGCGATCGGTCTCCGAAAGAATTTTCCGGCAGGATCTCTACTACCGCCTCAACGTCTTCCCGGTCCAACTGCCGCCGCTGCGCGAACGCCGCGAGGATATTCCTCCGCTGGTGCACTACTTCGTTGCCCGTTTCAGCCTGAAAATCGGGCGCAAGATAACCCGCATTCAGCGCGAGACGATGGAGCGGCTCATGAACTACAGTTGGCCTGGAAATGTGCGCGAGCTCGAGAACGTGCTCGAACGCGCGGTAATCCTCTCGCGAGGGACCGAACTTGAAGTCGCTCCCGACGTTTTACCAGAGGTCGCGCCGGTCGTCGTGCCAGCAGCTGCGCCGCAGGCTCTGCAGGAGGAAAAGCGTGGGCAGGGTTCTTTGACGCATAGCATCGACCAGGTGGAACGTAATCACATTCTCCAAGTTTTGATGCGGACCAACTGGCGAATCGAGGGTACTGAAGGTGCCGCGGCGTTACTGAACCTCAACCCCAGCACACTGCGCAGCCGAATGAAAAAATTCGGCGTTCAGCGAAGCACGCACGCAGTTTCGTAGATCCGCGAGATATCGCGGGCGAGCGTCGCGGCCCGCAGTACCCGAAAGCCTAAATCCCTGGAATCGTTGCGATCCTGATCGTGGCCTACGCCTTGCTCTCACCGAGGCCATGATCAGAATCACCGTCGTCACCAGCC
The DNA here is from genome assembly GCA_963801665.1 of uncultured delta proteobacterium. Taxonomy (GTDB): domain Bacteria; phylum Desulfobacterota; class Binatia; order Binatales; family Binataceae; genus JBARDN01. The sequence continues at coordinate 1,385,895 of CAWDFL010000001.1, forward strand.
CCGGCGCCAGGACGCGAGTCATCGTCGAGGGCCGCATCACCAAGGGTTCATCGGTCGAATTGGCCGGCGCGTGCGCGGAGCATCTGGCGCAAGGAAATCACCTTGCACTCGATCTGTCTGGCGTGACCTTCGCAGACAGCGATGGCGTAGCCTTGGTGCGCGATCTTGTTAAGCGGGGGTGCGTACTCGAGGAGTGCTCGGAGCTGGTGCGCACGCTGGTCGAGGATCGCTCACCGCAATCGCCAAAGTCGAACTACGCAGGCAACGAAGACGAACGGGAGTTGCTCGCGCAGCTACGCGCCGGTGACGAGGACGCCTTCGGCCTGGTGGTTCAGCGATACGGTGGCCGAATGCTGGCGACCGCGCGCAGATTTCTGAGCAACGAACACGACGCACAGGATGCCGTCCAGGAGGCGTTCGCTTCCGCCTTTCGCGCGCTCGACAAATTCAATGGCGAAGCGATGCTCTCCACCTGGCTTCATCGGATCGTCGTGAACGCGGCGCTCGTGCAGTTGCGATCCAGGCGGCGCCGGGGCGAGCAGCCGATAGAAACATTACTGCCGCGCTTTGGTCAGGACGGCGAGTGGATCGACAAACCAGCGACCTGGAACGCCGCCACCGAGACGATTCTCGAACGTTGCGACACGCGTGAGGTTGTTCGCCGTTGCATTGAGCGGCTGCCCGACAAATACCGATCCGTCCTTGTGCTGCGCGATATCGAAGAACTCGATACCGAGGAGACCGCGCGATCTCTCGCAACTACGGCGAACACCGTCAAGGTGCGGCTCCATCGGGCTCGGCAGGCACTCAAGACGCTCATCGAGCGAGAGTCTGCGCTCCAGGCGCATGATTCGCGCTGAGTAAGGATAATGGGTGTTCCCGACGGAACTCCGAGAGCCACAGGACGAAGCGGTGTTCATATGAAATCTCCTTCTCGGGCAGCGGCTTCGGCGCCTCCGCACTCATAGCACCCATCGCTTTGTCGCGGCGTGTTGGAAGGAGGTCGCCCAGTAGACGTGATGGTCAGGCGACGGGCAAGGGCCGAGCTTTGTCTCTCTGACGCTAAACGGAACAACTGGCTGTCGTCTGGCAGACGAAAAACGGGGCTAAGAGTTCAAATCCTCGCTGCTCCACACTTCAGTCTCTCGATTTTCGGACATCGCGGAGAATCGCGCGCAACCCGCGCGTGTGCGCGCGATTTGCGATCGGAGGCGGACCCGGAGAACGCCTCTTGCGGCACGATTCGCGCGAATCGGCCAATTCCTCTCTCGGCGCGATTTGCCTAGGTCCGTCCGGATGGCGGTAAATGGTCAGCGTAAACAGCCGATGAAGCGGCGCACGCGTTTCGCCTGATCATCGCGTCCATAGACGCTCTATCTCCTTCCAACACCGGAGGCGGCGATCTGGCGAGCGAATTCGCGACCGATACCGGACGAGGCGCCGGTGATGAGCGCCCACGGACCAAACCGCTTGCTGTCCACTTTTGCTTGCATTTCAATCGACCTCCGTGGGCGTTCTCGCGTCGCTTAAGTGGCACCGATCTCGTCGCTGCCGCGCAGTCCGCTGACTGAACAGACCTTTTACCTAGTGACCGCTACAAAAATAACGGTGCTTGCATGGGCCACCGCACACTGGACACTGCCGCTGCTGGGAGCCGACGAGATGGTCGGCTATGAGCGCACGAAGGCGCGCCGCGGGTCGTCGTCGGCCGGATTTGTCACTTTGAAATCAGGAATAAATCTCCGCCATTGGTTCACCTGTCGTGAATCGATGTCATCGGGAAGGAGAACCGATTCGGCGCCCGTCTGCCATTTGATCTTGATCAGTGTGCGGCCGAGGTTCTCCATGGTTCGTATAGAGGTTCTCCATGGTTCGTATAATTGAGAGCGGCTCGTGTGGCATGTGCACCTCGCCAGTCCGCGGGTCGCGAACCATTTCTTTGCAGAGTTGCTGTCATCGCACTTCTCCTCTTTGCTCTCCGGTATTCTGCTAAGACCGGCCGAACTCTCTCGTGGCCTGACGGCGAGCGCTGTTTTCTGACCGGAGGATTCGGGTCTTTAAGGCGAGAGAGCTGTGAAGAACGGATCCCGTCCGGGCTGCTATATACGGCGGTCCGCACAACAATCGCTTGTCGGCGAGAAAGCTGACCGCCGCCGCTCAGACGTCAAGCAGCTCTGAATTCGCGTCTCAGTCGACGTTTCTGGAACCTGTGGGCGGAGCCGCGATCGCAACCATTCAACGGGTCTCGCAAATCGCCCGATGATTTTCTGACCGGCATTTGGAACAGCCAGCCCGATCGCGAGGCCAAGCGCCGCGTTTATGCGCCGAAGGCCGAAATTCCGAAAGAACATCTGCGCGTTGTTGATAACGAACACCAAGTTCATGATTTTCAATCACCTGCTCCACCCAATTTGGTTTGAGAGAAGCGTCCGAGCGGCCTCGCAAATCGCGACTGCTTTGGCCGTTCGCGAATCAGTCTTCATTGTTATCTTCGATGGTGATGTTCGTTTTGCTACCGCTGGTCCTTGTATATACAAGACTCGGGCCAAAGGTTCGGTTGCTAGTGCCTCTTTTGATGCGCAGCAGCCCGGCCTGCGTCACCCGAATCACGCCAGGACGTTTTTCGGGAATCGGCTCGTGGGCCGCGAAATCAGCCGAGTAGCAAACATGCCGACCTTGACAGTTGACCTGGGGCGAATGCATGCATATACAATGAGTATGACCTTGGAGGCAAAAATTCTGGATACCAAAAGTGTCGAAGGCGTATGCGTCGGTGGTTGCGTGCGCAAGCTGAATCGGATGGTCAGCGCGATCTATGACGGCGCGCTTGCAGACGCCGGATTGAAGACCAGCCAGTTCAGCGTTCTCGTTTCGGTCGCCAATCGAAAGCAGGCTCGGCCAGCGGAACTGATAAAGCATCTCCAGTTGGATGAATCGACGCTCAGCCGCAACGTCGATCGGATGTGTGCCAGAGGCTGGCTGCGGCTCGTGCAGGACGCGGATCGCCGAAGTCATTTGATCGAAGTAACCGACAAGGGCCAGGCGTTGATTCGCAAATGCCTTCCAGCATGGCAAAAGGCTCAAACAGAGGTCAGTCGGCGCCTGGGGACAGGCACTATCACCGAGTTGAGGTCCGCCCTTCGCAAGTTAAGCGCCTCAAATTAATCCGGACGTTCGCGCTGTTAGCGAGACAGAGCGTCCAGCGAAAAGGCGTTGTCGGCGCGATTCAACAGCAAAATGTAATAGGTGATGGCGTAGATCATCTGAATGCCCACGGTCGTCCAGTCACTCCGAAGCGCAGTTCCAAAGATGAGAGCCGTAATCAACAGGCCGCCGAGTGTCAACGCCCAGCGTGTGAACAGGCCCAATGTTATTAGGCCCCCCAGAATGAATTCGGCGAACGGCAGGACCGTCAGGAAAGCGTGCACCAATCCAGCCGGTAAAGGAGTGCCTGCGAATTCGGTCGCCGTCTTCGAGGAGAATGCCTCCACGCCTGGGCCGAGGAAGCGGCCCGCGCCATGAATCAGCAAGTTCATGCCCAAGCTAACGCGGAAGACGACGTAGGCCAATTTGCGATCGATATGCGCCGAACCCTCAGTTGTCACACTTCTAGCGTAGACGAAATGAAATTCGCCCGCGAGGATTGTCTGTTCCCCGCGATAGCAGGAATGCTATTTGGGGAAGAGCGCGCGGAGTATCGAGGGCAGGACCTCACTGTCGTAGTGCTCGACGTGTGAGTCGAGCGCCCGAGCCAACGCCAGCAGCGTTTGCGCGAAGGCACTGCGTTCTCCTGCTGTTAGCTTGCGATGCACGCCCAAAGATCGCTCGTGCAGTGTTGCGATCAGCTTGCGCATTTCCTGACGTTCGTTCTTCAGCGTGTCGAGCAGTGCGCCCGAAATCGCGGAATGCGCCTCGCCCCAAGAGACCAGCCCATCTTCGATTTGAAGGTGCGACCATAGATCCTGCTGGATCTCGTCCCACACCCGCAGGGCCTTTTGATTCGCTTCAATCGCATCGCCATCGCTGGCGAGTCTCGTTGCACCGTAAGCCAACTGCATATTAAGGCCGTTCAACTTTCTGTGTTCGGCTCCCAGACACGCCACCATCGTGTTGATCATAGGAACCTCAAGCTCGGGCAGCGGACTGCTGCATGGCGTCTTCCGAATCGTAAAATCCGTCGCTTCCATGTTTGTGGCCTCGGCTACTAGAGCAATCCGGATGCCACCAGCGGAACGGTTGAAATGGAGAACTCTACTTTGGTCTGAACCTTGTATATACAAGCACGAGGGGCCAGAAATGGACAACATCGTTGGAAATAACGTCGAAGGGCAATTCGCGAACGGCCAAAGCAGTCGCGATTTGCGAGCTAACTCGGGGAATCTGCATGAGCGGACCGATTCGAGCGGTCCGCTGGAAGCCCTGCGCAGAGATTCCGACGAAGTTCTCGAGCGTCGGATTGAGTTGCCTGATGGGCCTGGACGAGAGTCTGGCACTTCGGGTGGAAGTCCATGGCACCGTCGCATAACCAAACGAGTTGTATTGCTGGTGCTGTTTGTTCTGGCTGCTGGAGCGGTCGTCCCCTTCGCATGGAACTATCTGCAATCGTACGAATCCACCGATGACGCGCAAATAGACGGCCATATCGATCCACTGAGCTCGCGCATTAACGGGACCGTGATCCGGGTCCACGCCGAGGACGACGACCGGGTCAAGGCGGGCGAACTGCTGGTCGAGATCGATCCGCGCGACTATCAGGTCGCGGTCGAGAACGCCGCGGCTAATCTGGCCGAGGTTGAGCAGGTCGTGAAAGCGGCGCAGCAGGACTACGACCTCAGTGTTGCCAATCTCGCAGCCGCCGTAGCCACGAATAAGAAGGCTCAAACGGACGTGAAGCGATATCGCGAACTTCTCGACCAGGGCGTGATCGCGCGCGAGACGAACGACCAAATCGTCATGACAGGCAAGGTCGATGCGGCCGCAGTAAACTCGGACCGCGCGGCGGAAGCTGCCGCGGCGAGGATGATTGGCCAGGCCCAAGCCGCAGTCAAGGCCGCTCAAGCTTCATTGGATCAGGCCACGCTCAACCTCAGCTATACGAAAATCTACGCCCCGGCCAACGGCATCATCGGCAAGCGCGCCGTCCAGCTCGGCTCGCGGATCCAGCCGGGACAGACCCTAATGTTCGTGACCGAAATCGACAACGTCTGGGTGACGGCAGATTTCAAGGAAACGCAACTTGCCCGAATGCATCATGGCGAACGGGTCACGATCCACGTCGATACCTTCAGCCGAGATTACCGCGGATACGTCGAACACATGCCCGGCGCGAGCGGCGATCGCTTCAGCCTTCTGCCGCCCGAGAATGCGACCGGCAACTACGTGAAAGTCGTGCAGCGGTTGCCGGTCAGAATCTTGCTCGAACCCGGACAGGATCCACATCATCTTCTGCATCCCGGAATGTCAGTGGAGCCGACGGTATGGCTGCAATAGCTTCGGCCCGAGCCATCGTCAGGTCTGACGCTTCGACGACGACCACTTCGCCGGCAGCGCGTAATCTGTGGGCGATCGCGCTGACTGTTACGATGGCGACCTTCATGGAGCTGCTCGACACGAGCATCTCCAACGTGTCGCTACCGCACATCGCGGGCGGACTCGGCACCAGCTACGACGAAAGCACCTGGATACTGACGAGCTATCTCGTTGCCAACGCGGTCATCCTGCCGATGAGTGCGTGGCTCAGCCGTGTGTTCGGCCGCAAGCGCTACTACATGATGAGCGTCGCGCTGTTCACGATCACGTCCTTTCTATGTGGAATCGCGCCCAGCCTTTCAGCGCTAATCGTGTTTCGCGTCCTGCAGGGGATTGGCGGTGGCGGTCTCGCGCCGGTGGAACAGGCGATCCTCGTGGATACCTTCCCCAAGGAGAAGCTCGCCGGCGCGTTCGCGCTCTACAGCATGGCGATCGTAACGGCACCGGCTGTTGGACCTCCACTCGGCGGCTGGATCACCGACAATTTCTCATGGCGCTGGGTTTTCTTTATCAACGTCCCTATCGGGTTGATCTCGCTGCTGCTGTCGAGCCGGCTGATTCAGGACCCGCCGGAGTTCACCGAGGAGCGCCGTCAAGCATGGCGCGGCGGCCAGCTGCGTATCGACCGTATCGGTATCGCGCTAATCGCGATTGGTTTCGCATGCCTCGAAGTCGTGCTCGATCGCGGTGAGCGTGACGACTGGTTCGGTAGCCATCTCATCACGAGTTTTCTAATTATCGCGGTTGTGGCGATCGCTATCGCGATCTGGTGGGAGTGGCGCCAGAACGATCCGGTCGTTGAACTTACTCTGCTGTGCGACAGGAACTTCTCGATCGCGTGTATCTACTATTTCATTTTCGCGTTCGGGTTATTCGGCACCACTGTGCTGATACCCGAAATTCTGCAAACGCTATTCGGATATACTGCGACCGACGCAGGATTAGTGCTGGGGCCGGGCGCCGCGGTGATCGTATTGCTGGCGCCTTTCGTGGCGCGGATCGTTCCTAGGATCGGCGCGAAACGTTTGCTGGCGGCGAGCTTCACGATCGCGGCGCTCTCGATGTTTTACTACAGCGGATTTACCAGTCAGACCGACTACTTTCATTTCGCCGCCGCGCGCGCCTACCAGGGTTTCGGCTATGCCTTCATGTTCGTTCCCGTAACTCAGCTCGCATATTCCTACCTGCCGAAGAACAAGAACAACAAAGGCTCGAGCCTGATGAACCTGTGCCGGAACTGGGGCGCAAGCTTTGGGATCGCATTCGTCACCACAATGCTCGAACGGCGCACGCAATATCATCAGAGCGTGCTCGTCAGCCACTTGACCCCAGCCGACGGAACTGTTCAGCAGTTCGTCAACCAGACTAGCCATTATTTGCTGACGCGCGGAACCAGTGGCCTCGACGCGATTCATCAGGCATACGGCCTCGCGTCGAGCTTGATGACGCAGCAGGCGACGATGCTCGCCGCGATGGACTGCTTTCACTTGTTGGGTGTGGTGGTGATCCTGGGCCTGCCGCTGGCCTTTACGATCCGACGCTTCGAAATAGGCAAAGCGGCAGGTCCAGCGCACTGAGCATCAAACCGTGTCGAGCATCGCAACAAGAAATGGTGACTCAGTGAAGGTCGTAGTGAGTAACCCCCAACCAAGGAGATGTCAAAATATGCGCGCTGTTCAACTCACGGTGTATGGAAACCCTATCGAAGGTCTTCAGTATGTCAACATTCCCGAGCCCGACGCCCCCGGACCGAACCGGGTCCTTATCGGCGTTGAGTTCTCGCCGGTCAACCCGAGCGACCTCCTGCTCGCACGGGGCATCTATGGAATTCGCCCCGCACTTCCAACCGTGATCGGCGGTGAAGGTGTTGGCCGGGTCCTCACGGTGGGAGCGGGGGTGAAGAACGTCAAGGTCGGCGACCGCGTCCTCGCGCCACTTTCCAGCTTCACCTGGAGGGAGCGAATGGTTCTTCCGGCAAGCGGTCTTTTCGCCCTGCCTCCTGGCGCGGATCCCCAGCAGTTATCGATGCTCTCGATCAATCCTCCGACCGCGGCACTGCTGCTCAGTGAATACGTCAACCTCAAGCGGGGCGAGTGGGTGGTGCAGAACGCCGCCAATTCTGGAGTCGGGCGGTGGGTAATAGCGTTCGCGAAAGCGCGCGGCTTGAAGACCGTCAACATCGTCCGGCGCCGAGGGCTCGTGCCCGAGCTTCAGGCGATTGGCGCAGACGTTGTCGTGGTCGATTCTCCCGATGTATCGAAAGAGATCAAAGCGGCTGTCGGTCAAGCTGAGCTCCGCCTGGCACTCGACGGTGTCAGCGGCCCAACGACAGGCGCGCTCGCATCAATGCTCTCGCCCCAGGGCACGCTCGTGAGCTTTGCGGCGATGAGTGGGGCTTCGATGTCGCTCAGCCCGCTCGACGTTATTTTCAAGCCCATCACGTTGCGAGGCTTCTGGCTAGGCCATCCGGAGTCTGCGGCCAAAGGTGCGCCGGCGATAGCGCAAGCGGCCGAGATGATCGCGTCGGGCCGGGTGCATATTCCAGTGGCGGCAACCTACGCCCTTTCGTCCATCAAGGAAGCTGTCGCGCATGCGCTGCGCGGCGGCAAGATTCTTCTGGAGGTAGCCGGATCATCGAACTGACCTCGGAACAGACGTCCAAGCGTCGAGCATTCTCGACGACAACGGTGGTCATTATGGAAAACGAAATCAGCCAGTTGTTGTTCCTCGCAATTTTATGCGTCGTGGCAATAGTCATCGCAGATTGGGCGATGCGGCCAAGGGATCGCGACGATGACGATTGATGCACGGCCTCAAATGTTTTTGGTCCGAGTCTTGTATATGCAAGCATCAAGGTCTGAAGGACGACCAAAATCGTTGAAGATCAAGGCAAAAATCAATTCGCGAAGAGCCAAAAGCCGTCGCGATTTGCGAGCCGGCCGGGAACCGGGAACGCAGCTAATGGAAGCAATCGTACCGGCGACTTTATTCGATTCGTCGAGATTTCAGCCGCGAGAGATAGCAGTCAATCAACGGAGGCTATTTCAAAATGGAAGCCCGCATTCAGGAGCTAACGGACGCGGAAATCAAAGTAGTCAACGCTCGATTGAACTACCTGGCCGAGGGGACACCGAGGCCGATCAACTATGCCTATGATCCACTCTGCGTCCCCCCGCGGTCTGGAAAATACCTCGAGCAAAATGTCGCTGTCCGCAACGGCCGCAAAGAGCGCAGTAAATTCTCGCTCGACACCAACGGTTTCCTGCTCACAGAGCACGAAACTGCGGTCAAGGACTTTTACGATTCCGATGAGGTCAAGTCCATTTACTACCCCGAGGTCCAGCGCCTGCTGAAGCGCCTAACGGGTGCCGAGCGGGTGGTGGTGTTCGATCACATCGTGCGTAATCCAGTGTTCGCGGAAAGGGGTGAAAAGAGTGCGCGCGCGCCGGCCAAATTGGTGCATAACGACTATACCTTCAAATCCGCGCCGCGCCGCGTCCGCGATCTTCTGCCGGAAGAAGCTGACTGCCTGCTCAAGAATCGCTTCGCCGAAATCAACGTCTGGCGCGCGATTCGCGGTCCGATCGAAAGCTCGCCGCTCGCGCTGTGCGATGCCCGTAGCCTGGGCGCGGAGGAGATCGTGCCGATCGATCTGGTCTATCGCGACCGTGTCGGCGAAATCTATGGCTTCCTCTACAACCCGCAACATCGTTGGTACTACTTCCCGCGAATGGAACGTAACGAAGCGATCCTGATGAAGTGCTACGACTCCAAGGACGACGGCCGCGCGCGTTTCACCGCGCACATCTCGTTCGAAGATCCCAACAGCCCGCCCAACGCCGCGCCGCGCGAAAGTATCGAGGTGCGCGCGCTGGTTTTCTGGCCGCCCGAAGCCATTTGAGCGGCTGCAGCAGATAACGATCAACAAAACCAGGTAAGGAGCAATTCCAATGAGCGGAAAACTCGAAGGCAAGGTGGCAGTAGTCACCGGAGGAAATAGTGGTATCGGTCTCGCCACAGCGAAGCGATTCGTCGCGGAAGGCGCGTATGTCTTCATTACAGGACGCCGTCAGAGCGAACTCGACGCCGCGGTGAAAGAGATCGGCAAAAACGTAACCGGCGTTCAAGGCGACGTCGCCAAACTCGCCGACCTGGACCGGCTGTACGACGCGGTGAAGGCGAAGACAGGTCGTATCGACATTCTGTTCGCGAATGCCGGCGTCGCGGAACTCGCTCCTCTGGGAGAAATCACGGAAGAGCAGTTCGATCGGATCTTCGACATCAACGTAAAAGGACTGTTGTTCACTGTGCAGAAAGCTCTCCCTCTGATTCCCGACGGCGGATCGATCATCCTGAATGCCTCGATCGTGGCGTCCAAAGGCAACCCTGCGTCGAGCGTGTACAGCGCGACCAAGGCCGCGGTACGATCGTTCGCGCGCACGTGGACGATGGATTTGAAGGAACGCAAAATCCGCGTGAACGCCGTCAGCCCGGGTCCTATCCGCACTCCCGCCTATGACCGACTGGCGCAGTCCGGGCCGGCAGGCAAGCAGATGCTCGAGAGCATAGTGAACAGGGTGCCGATGGGTCGCTTCGGCGAACCGGACGAAATCGCGAGAGCCGCGGTCTTCCTCGCCTCAGACGACAGCACTTTCGTCACCGGCACCGAGCTATTCGTCGACGGCGGCGCCGCCCAAGTCTGACTCAGGAGGTGCGTGATGGCTCGCGGAAGTATCAGTCATATTGCGCTGACAGTCAGCGACCTGGAGCGCTCGACGGCATTTTACAACAAAGTGTTTGAGTTCATCGGCTTCAAAAGCGTCGAAGTTCCTGAATCCACTCAGCAGGCGATGAAGACCCAACTCAACGCGTGGGTCGGACCGGGCTACTCAATTTCGATTCGTCCGTCGAAGGGCGAGTTTGCGCGCAGGGTACACGATCGAACCGCACCTGGATTTAACCATTTGGCCTTTACTGCCGAGAACCGATCGGACGTTGAGAAACTGTACGAGTTCCTGAAGCAAATGGGAGCGACAATCCTCGACGCGCCCGCGGAGTATCCGTATTCGCCCGGATACTTGGCAGTCTATTTCACCGATCCTGACGGGCTGAAGTTCGAATTCGCCTATGCGCCCCGATATGACCGCTAGCGCACAGAACCCAGCGAGTAAGCCTCGACTAACCCATAAATTTCCCTCCAAGGAGTTTACCATGAATACCCCCGTTGTTTTGATCACTGGCGCCCTCACGGGCATTGGACGAGCCATCGCGATTGCTTTCGCGCGCGAAGGCGCGCGGATCGTCATCTCCGGCCGACGCGACGAAGTCGGCCAAAAATTAGTCGCTGAACTCCGCGAGATCGGCGTGGAGGCGGAGTATTGGCGTGCCGATGTGCGCCATGATGACGATGTGCGCGACTTGGTCGATAAGATCGTCACGCGCTTCGGCCGCCTCGATATGGCCGTCAACAACGCCGGTACCGAAGGCAAGACCGGGCCGGTCACGGAGCAGACCGCCGAAAGCTATGCGGCCACGTTCGACACCAACGTGCTCGGCACGCTGCTCAGCATGAAACATGAGCTACGCGTGATGCTGCCGCAAGGCAGCGGGAGCATAGTCAATATTTCATCGGCCTATGGAAGTGTCGGCGCTCCAGGAGCATCTGTCTACGTGGCGAGTAAACATTCGGTGGAAGGAATGACCAAGTCCGCCGCGCTGGAAGTCGCCGAGACGGGTGTTCGGGTAAATGTAGTGGCTCCGGGCGCCACGGATACCGGTATGCTCACACGCTTCGCGCAAACAGATGAGAACAAGGCTGCACTGGTTTCGACCGTCCCAGTCAAACGTCTCGCAACGACGGAGGAGATCGCTCATGTGATCGTCTTTGTGGCCTCCGCCGACGCTTCATACATGACCGGCGCGTCTATCCCAGTGGACGGAGGAATGTTGGCTAACTAAACGCTCGGATCCTCATTTCCTCGCGCTCAGTAGTGATCAAACGGGATTCAAAGTTTCGGGAGACTGATAAATATGGTCACAGCCAAGAGTCATCGCCGCGTTGTAACAGGACATCGGGGCGGAAAACTCGTGGTCCTGAGCGATCGACGCCGCGAGCCCTACGAATTCAAGACGGTCGTCGGCCTTGAGCACACATACATGTGGTCAACGAACGGCACCGTTGAATCCGCCCCGACAAGGTCGAGCAGGAACTCGCGAAATCTGCTCTTCCTTCTGCTGACGGCTCCCTTCTCAAAATCGTGACCTTTCCGCCCGCAAAGACCACCTCTCCTTCAATGTTTGATTCTTCAAAGGTCATTCAGGAGTTTCTTGCACGGCTGCCGGGGCTCGCCGACACGTTCGAGCCGGACGGATCGCAAATGCACGTCACTCAGACTGTGGACTACGCTATTCTGCTCGACGGCGAGTTGTGGCTGGAGCTCGACGACGGGGAAACGGTGCATCTTTCCGCGGGCGACATTGTCGTCCAGGAGGCGACGCGCCATGGCTGGCGCAACAAAAGGCGAGCGCCCCGCGACGATCGCTTTCGTGATGCTTGGCGCCGGGCCGCGTGATCGTGTCCAAGTGCACGATTACAGCCAATTGGCATGATGATAGCCCGGATCGTTTCACGGCAGGCTCGGAGCAGAGCATCGAACCCTGGAGCATATTCAGTGATGAACACAATTGAAGAAGCGAACAAGGTACTTGTCCTCGAAGCATTCGATACGCTTTTCAACAAACGGGACTATAAGGTCGCCGAACGATTTTGGTCGCCCAACTATATCCAGCACAGTGCTTACATCCCGCGGGGCCGTGAGGGCCTTTTCAATCTGATCAAAAACGCACCGCCTACGTTGCGATACGAACACGGCGTGATCCTCGCCGAGAAGGAATTTGTGATCGTCCACGGCCGCTTTTCGGGCCATGGACGGCCACGCAGTTGGATCGCGGCCGACATCCTCCGCATCGCCGACGGCGTACTCGCCGAACACTGGGATGTCCTGCAGGACGAGGCTACCAGGGAAGAATCGCAAAGCGGGTCGCCGATGTTCGGCGCAACGTTTCCTGGGTAGACACTTTTCGCTGTTACGAATTTTTTAGAGAGGGTCACATGATTCATGAACTACGAGTCTTCCATTGCGTCCCCGGCCGCCTGCCAACTCTGCTGAAACGTTTTGAGAATAATACTCTGCGACTGTTCGAGAAGCATGGAATCAAGCAGCTTGGGCTCTGGACTGTCGCGATCGGAGAGTCGAACAACGATTTGTTTCTGATTTTGCAATGGGAATCGTTGGCTGAGCGCGAACAGAAGTTTGGAGCTTTCCTGAAGGATCCCGAATGGCTCGAGGTCCGGAGGAAAAGCGAGGAACACGGTCCTGTCGAGGCATCAATTACTAACACGATTCTCGTACCAACCACGTTCTCGATGCTCCGTTAGATACATTTCACCCGCGCTGGCACGCAGATTGTCTGCTCAGACATGAGCGAACTTGCAGGGTGCATTGAAGCCCATTGTGGCTGCGCAAAACTCCATCTCGTGTGAGATTGTGGGCTGCGGCGAGTAGTGTGCGATGAAACGCATGAGCTGATCTCCGATCGCGCTGGTCAGTCCGGGTAGTTGGTATTCGCCACGTGGATTTTTGCGCGCGATGGCATGGCTTGCCACACAGGGGCCAGCATCGGAGACTGCGCAGTCGTCGAAAGCGGATCAGGCGGCGAGGCGTTCGTAGCGCTGGTGAAGCCCGCCGACTTGCGGAATCGCGATCACCTTGCCGCGGTTTGGCGGTTGGATGAGGCGAGTATCGGGCAGTCTTTGTCGAGCGATAAATGGGTGCGCGAGCGGTGATAGTAATCGGGGTACGAAATCAGGACCCGGCGCAGATGGCGCTCATTGATCACGAGTACATGATCGAGACACTCGCGGCGAATCGAGCCGATGACGCGCTCTACGTAGGTATTCTGACAGGGCGAGCGTGGCGCCGTAACGACCTCTGTGATCCCCATAACCCGAACCCGCTTCTGAAAGCGGTCCCCATACGAGGTGTCGCGGTCTCGCAGCAGGTAGCGTGGCGCGGTGTCCCACGGAAATGCCTCCGTGATCTGGCGGGAGAGACACCCTGCGGTCGGGTGCTGGATGACGTTCAGATGGAGAATCTTCCGTCTAGCGTGGCCGAGGATCACGCTTACGTACAGCAGCCGAAACCCAGCGGTGACGACCACAAACATATCGATGGCGGCGATGCCGTCGATTTGATTGCTCAGGAAGGTCCGCCAGGTTGGTGAGGGCGGATCATGCTGGCGGACCATATGTCTGCCGACAGTTACCTGGCTGACTTCGATGCCCAGCTTTAGCATTTCGCCGTGGATCCGTGGCGCACCCCACAGCGGGTTGGCAACGCTCATCTGTCGAATCAAGTCACGAATCTCGCGATTCACGCCGGGCCGACCAACGCGGCGTGAGCCTGAGCGCCAACGCCAATATTTGCGGAATCCTTGTCGGTGCCATTGGATCACGGTTGCCGGTTTGACCAGCACCATCACCTTCAGGCAGCGCGGCCAAACCCGGTAGAGCCAACCATGCCGGCCACGATAAGGCGGTCGGCACAAAACTCCAATGTTTACACAGCTTACGGAATTATGAGCAGCCACAGCCAATCGGGTTGGCGGTGGCGATCGCCACTGCGGCGGGCACGACCATCCCGGGGGTTTTGTTTCCGGATGAGGTAAGCGTTCCTGATCCGAGTTTGCGCCAGCCTTGAGGCGTGACCGCGTAGCCTTCCACCGCCATATCCATCTCCGAAGTTCCGGCGCCGAATCCAATCACAAAACGCTGGACGGCGCTGCCCCCCTGGACCGAGACGAGATAACCGCGGATCACGCCGTCGCCGATTTGCGGCGACGATCCGGGCCCGGCTTGCACGGCGGAAAGACCCATCGCGTTGATATCTGCAATCAGATCCTGCGCGATAAGCGCGCCGAGTTGACGGCCCTCTTCGATTTGATCGGCCGTCGGTGGCGTGCTCGGCGCGCTGACCGCACCTCTGATCGAGGAATCGGCCGGCATGTCGGCGGGGTTAGCGATGAAGTTGTACACCCAGATCCGATTGGGCCGCGCGAGCCCAAGATTGCTTATCGGTGTTTGCTGGGTGACGTTCGTCGAAGCGCATCCGGATATAAAGATCAGCGCGAGTAGACAGGGTACGATACGGTCACTAGATCTCATCACGAACCTCCTTAAGGAAGTTAGCGGAGCTGAATTCGGTATGGTATCAAATTGACCGAGTCAAATTCAGTTCGTGCCCTCGTCGATTACAGCATCCTGTAGTTCTTCGTCCTTCTCGACCTCCGGCGGTGGCGGCGTGATAGTCAGCACGATCTTTTCGATTGTACCGGTGAACTTGTTATCACCTTCCTTGTAATCCTCGGTCACCGGTGTTTCGAGGTCTTCGCCCACATCCTCGCCTTCTCCCGAAAACACGTACGGCTGGGTCTTATCGATCCGGCCCTCACCAAACTTTTGGTCGTTTACGTAGAGTGTTGCGGTCCCGCCTTTGCCAACCCCGCCGCCGTCGTACTTGAAGTCGAGCTTTACGGTTGCTTTGCCAGGCGCCAGCGGAGTTTTGGAATCGACTGTGTAACGTTGCTGGTTCAGCCAGTTGTAACAGTACTTAAGCTTTCCGCCCTTCATGTACAGGGTCCAGCCGCCGAAGCGTCCGCCCTGCGCGATGATTACTCCCTCGCCGCCGCCGTGCGGCACTTCAATCGTCGCGGTGATGGTGTGCGAGCGGTTCTTAACGTCGAGCGTCGCGTTTTCCATCATCCCAATCATTCCTGGATAGAGCGTTACCGAAGTGCGACCCCACATCAGCGACGGGCGGCCAGCCAGCGTTGGAACAAAACGTTCGACGCGTCGATCGTCGAGAGGCAGGACGTTGTACTTCTCCGCCTCCGCCAGGAAAAGGCCCTGCAGCTCTTTGAGTTTGTCAGGATATTTCGCGACAACGTCGTGCGCCTGGCTGAAGTCCTCATTCGTGTTATAGAGCTCCCACTTATCCTGGCTGAACTTGGGCAGGGTCTCCTCCATCTCCCAAGGGATGCTATGTCGAGTCACCGCAGTCCAGCCGTCATGGTAAATTCCGCGATTACCGAACATCTCGAAGTACTGTGTGCGATGCCGGGTTGGGACCTTCGCGTCGCCGAACGTGTACACCATGCTTACGCCTTCCATGGGCTTCTGCTTGATGCCGTTGACGAATTTGGGCTGCGGCAGGTTTGCGGCCTCCAGGATTGTCGGGGTGACATCGACCACGTGATGCCATTGGCTCCTGATGCCGCCAGCGTCATGAATACGCGCGGGCCAGACGATGACCATACCGTTGCGTGTGCCGCCATAATGTGATGCGACCTGCTTGGTCCATTGGAAGGGCGTGTCACCTGCAAGGGCCCATCCCACTGGGATGTGCGGGAAACTGTTGGGGCCGCCGATCTCATCCAGATGGGCAAGGATGTTCGCGGTCGTATCCGGCACGCCGTTGAATGCGGTCATTTCGTTGAGGGTCCCGGTTAGGCCGCCCTCGGCGCTCATGCCGTTGTCGCCGGCGATGTACATGATCAAGGTGTTGTCGTACACGCCAGCCTCTTTGAGCGCATCGATTAGCCGGCCGATTTCATCGTCCGCATACTCGCCGAATCCCGCATAGTTCTCCATCAAGCGTTCGGCCACATTCTTTTCGTCGGCGCTCAGCTCGTTCCAATGCTTGACGCTCGGGGGCCACGGCGCGAGCTGAGTATTCTGCGGCACCAATCCCAACTGCTTCTGACGGGCCAGCGTCTGCTCGCGGTACTTGTCCCATCCTTCGTCAAATTTGCCTTTGTACTTATCGCGCCATTCTTTCGGAGTATGGTGCGGCGCATGCAGCGCTCCGGGCGCGAAGTAGATGAAGAACGGCTTGTCGGGGGTCATCGTGTGCTGAAAACGCATCCACGCGATCGCCTGGTCGGTCATGTCGGTCATGAAGTTGTAGCCGGGTGTGTGCGGGGGGTCGATACGCGTCGTACCATCGAAAACCATCGGCGCCCACTGGTTCGTCTCGCCTCCCAAAAACCCGTAGAACTTTTCGAAGCCGTCTCCGACCGGCCAGCGCGTAAACGGCCCGGAGGCGCTAATTTCCCAAGCCGGGGTCTGATGCATTTTTCCGAACGCAGCCGTATTGTAGCTGTTCAACTTCAATATTTCAGCGACTGTCGCGGCCTCATTGGGACGGATTGAGTTGTATCCCGGCGCGCTGGTCGCCAATTCGGTAATCGCGCCCATCCCGACCGAATGATGGTTGTGACCGGTCAGCAAGGCCTGACGCGTGGGCGAACAGAGCGCGGTTGTGTGGAACTGGGTATAACGCAGGCCCTGCTTTGCGAGCGCATCCAGCGTGGGCATGTTCACGCCGCCACCGAAAGTGCTTGGCGCGCCGAAGCCGATATCGTCGAGCAGGATTACGACCACGTTGGGTGCACCCTCGGGCGGCCGGAGTAGCTTGATTGGCGGAAACTTTGCGTCGCGCGCATCCAGCGGGACTTTGCCCGGATATTTGTACTGCGTGTCTGGTATCGGGAGCCGAGTGCGATCGATTTCCTGCGCGGACGCGGGAACGATCCGCCAGGCGATCACCAGAAACAGTGCGGCTCCGAGAACGAGAAATAACTTCCTTATCTGTGCCATTGCATCCTCTCACACAATCGTAGACGCAACGAGGAACAGGCTCGTTTGCGTAAGTCGTGAATCCGGCCGTTCATAGTCTCTGTTGATCCGCATCGATTTACCTTCTCCGAGTGCGAAACCTAAGAGGCAAAAAGGTTGCCCTTAATCAACTTCGGAATAACCGGCGTAATCGAGAATTGGAGATCCCATTTTTGCCCAAATACTTCGAGATGGACGGGAATGTACTGTCCCTGGACCGCGAACTTTACCGGCAACGGCACAATCTTCACCACCTTGCTTACGTTCAGGCCGATTGGAAATGTCACCTTGTTGCTATTCTTGCGTGCATACCAGTTCACCAGCATGTTAGGCGACGTTCCGATTGACCACCCTGCGGCCGGAAATAGGCAAAAAAGTACTGAAGATTCATCTGACTTATCGCGTTGGAGCCGGGGCCGCCGACGGCCACCACTGCTGGAAAAACACACCGGCGATCCACTTTTCGCCGAGGTATCCAAGTAGTCCTGTTGGTCCTATTTGCCACTTGTTTTGACCAAGCCGCGAATTGCCAGCCGTAGGGAAATGAAGCTCGGACCCGCTCCGGGCAGCCACGGACCGACTAACCTCGGACTGGGCGAAAGCAGTTCCACCAATACGGTATCTCCGAAACCAGTTACGCGATGGAGATTGCTCCTCTTGTTTACGTAGGGAGTTGAATTGAAGACCGGAATCACCGGTCGGGTAATCAGGTTCCAGTGGTCAGTGAGAGATACAGGAAGGACCGGCTGAAACAGCAGGTTTACTACGTTACGTTCAGGTTTGTTCAACCAGAAAGTGTTCTGCTGAAGCGACAACGCCCAGATAGTCGAAATCGGGTTGGACAACTCCTTATTGACCTCTGTTAGCGAGGCTTTGCCATTACCCGCCTGCGCAATTTCGGTGTTTATTTCCTGCTCGAGACCCCGCGCAGGCGCGTTACTTGGCGCCGCTCCTTGTGGCGCCGATGACCGCGGCTGATTCGCGGTTGTCTGTGCGATTGCGCGGTAGGCGCCGCAAATAACTAACAACGTGAGAGATGAAGGCATAAATCGTAGTTTTAGTGACATCGCAGATTCAGCTGCTGAGTGGTTTCCGCATCACCTTCTGATCCGAGGTCCCTAAAATTTCCAGATGACATTGAGCGCGACGAAGTTCAGATAATTCGTTGAGTAATGACCTTGCAGTGTTCCGGCGAGCGGTCCGCGGGTAGCACTGTAAGGGGCGGCGCTGGCGTCCATGAACTCCCAGGCGCCGCCGACGGTTACGTCGCTATTGATCTGATATTGGATGCCGGTCCCATACCGGAGTTGGCGATCCAGCGGCAAGGTGGGAATGCGGTTCGCTTTCGATACTGGCGAACTATCGTAAGCAAATCCTGCCGACCAGAGCCATTTTTCACCGATCCGGAGTTGCTGTCCGATTGCGATCTGACACGTATCTGAAAAATGTAGATTGGCATCCGCGACGGTACTTTGCTTGGCCGTGGATATTCCGACCGGAAATTCTCCGAACGCGGACCAATTCTGCCATCCTACATTACCCATCAGGCTGAACTTGGATGTGACCGCGTAGAGCGCACTCAGCATCGCCTGCTGCGGCGCCTCAATCGGGATATTGATCTTAGCTCCGCCGATTCTCTTGCGAATACGCGAGAGAACCGGACCAAGACCCGTTAGGTGCGGCCGAAAGCCGAACTTGTAGTAGACCGGCGACTGATAGGTTAGTCCGACGTGAAGTTTAGCGATCGGCCTTAGCAATATACCGACGTTGCCACCGAATGCTTCGTCCCACGACTCGATCGCGAGACCGCCATCCGACACGCGCCGAACAGCGTTGTTAATCTTCGATTGAAACAGGAGACGCCCAACCGAAAAGCTGAACCCCGCTCCCACCGAGAGCCAGTCGTTCACCGCATAAGCTATTGACGGGTTAACCTTGCCAGTGATGAGTGACTCCTGGGTTACGTAATAGCGCCCGGCCCATTGTTTGCCGTAGTTGCCCGCGAGCCCGAAATCTGAATCGGCTGCTATGCCAAGCCGTATCCGCTCGGAAAGCTTGTAAACGTAGAAGAACCCTCCGATTGGCATGAACACACCGGCATTCCCACCGCCACAGCCCGAGGTTGTCGTTTGAGGGGCCAGGTGGAAGTTGGTCGAGGGCAGCAGTGCGCCGGACGCACCCAGCAGTTGCGAACGGTCGAGTAGCGTCATCCCGGCGGGATTGGCAGCAGCAGTCGAAGCGTCTGCGGCCATCGCGGCTCGTCCGGCGCTCGCTGTGCCGAGGTCAGGCGCACCAGTTTCGTACAACGAGATGCCCGCGGCTTCAGCGGCGCCATGCCATCCGGCTAACGACATCAGCGCGGCGCCAAGTGCGAGCTTCCGAATATGGCTGGAAAATCTTTTCATCGGAATTTGACCGTGCGCATCTAAAATTCGACTCGCATCATGCCGCTGTCATTCTCAGAGTCCCGTCCTGCACAGAATCCCGCCCTGCGAATCATCCAGCTTGCGGCTGCGATTTGAGTTCCGCCAAGCGTTCGGGAATCCGCTCGGCCCAGTAGTCGATCGCGTTCTGCGCGTCGCCCCATTGGAACGATGCGGCGCCTTTTATTCCCATTCCGCCCGCGCGTTTGTCGACAGCTTCGGCGAGTAGCTCACCCGTTACCGAATCGGTCGCCTTCATTTCGGCCTCGGCCGAGCCCACGAACGCGTAGCTATTGGTGGCTAGCGACTGCGCCAGGTTGATGACGCGGACCTGCGGAACGACCACCGAGACGGTGCGAAGTCCCGGAACCGCCGTGGTTGCATCCATGAGCGCAACCTGAAGCTTGACCACGCCCGGTCCTGGCTGATCCACAACAGTGAAATTCTTCTGCAGGTTGGACTTTAGAGTGTTGTAAAAGTATTCAGTCAACACTTGTTGGTCGGCGGTCGATACCTTCGAATCCTCGGCGGCCCAGAATTCGACCGGCTCGAGCAATACTTTGTTGTAATTTGACCAACGGGCATTGGGATTGATCCAGACCAGGGCTGCGCCGCCCTTGGGTCCGGCCGCGAGTTTGGAAGCGTCTGGACCGAGAAATCCCGAAACTTCCGACGGCGGCGGACCTCCCGACTCCATCGCCCCGGCCGCCGCGGGCTTGCTTTCGACGGTCGTCGAACATCCTGGCACGACGGACAAAAGTGCGGCGGCACTCGCGGCGACTGCGACTATTCGGAAAGCCCTTGAAATAGAATTGCTGGTCATCGTTGAATCTCCTCTCGGTTTACCTTGAGTGTTACGGCGTGCTTCCATAAATGGGACTTTGGTCTGACGGATGACGAAGTCTTCGAGTGAACGATATCGAGAAACTGACTATTGCATCCCCCTAGCCGCGTGGTCGGAACTTGATCTTACGCGTGCACTCTTAGCGATCACGCATCGAAAGCCGATATGATTGGCGCCCGAGTCACTCTCGCCCTTTCCGCGCGAGCCCAGCACATAACGCGAACAATACTGGTCAGTGCATAGAAACGATCCGCCGCGCTGCGCATGTTTCTTTTCGCCCGGGTCATCAGGATCGAAGCTATCCGCCGGGCCTTGAGGATTGCGCGCAACGCCACCGCGTGCGGTGAGAGTTGTATAGTAATCGGCGCGGTACCAATCGCTGCACCATTGCCAAACGTTTCCAGCCATGTCGTAAAGGCCGTAGCGATTTGGAGGATACTGCGCGACCGGCGCGATCCCCTTGAAGCCATCCTCGCCGGTATCGCCGCCCTGCAGCGGGAACTCGCCCTGAAAAGTGTTTGCTTGCCACTTGCCGCCCGGCTTCAACTGATCGCCCCAGACGAAACGCCTGCCCGCGAAACCGCCTCGTGCCGCGAACTCCCACTCGGCCTCGGTTGGCAGCCGCTTGCCGGCCCATTTTGCGTATGCTGCCGCATCGGCATACGCGACCTGCACCACGGGGTACTTTTCTCGGCCCTTCAAATTGCTGTTCGGACCTTCAGGATGACGCCAGTCGGCGCCCGGCACGTAGCTCCACCATTGTAGGTAGTCATTCAGGGCGACCGCGTGCGGCGTCGCCGAATAAACGATAGAACCCGCAACCAGGTTCTCCGCGGGAGCGTCGGGAAATTCGGCTCGGGTCGGCTTGCGTTCGGCTATCGTTGCGTATCCGGTCGCTTTGACGAAGCTCGCGAATTGCTCGTTGGTCACGTCGGTCGCGTCCATCCAGAAGCCGTCAACGTAAACGCGGTGAATAGGGCGCGAGTCGTCCATCGACTGCATTCCGCCGCCCGGCATCCCGCGCGGATCTTGAGCGCCCATCGAAAACTCGCCGCCGGGAATCCAAACCATCCCTTTCGGAGAGGGACCGGGCGCTTGCGTGGCATTGATGACGGTCGGCGCGAAAGCCGATGCAGCGCGAGCCTCGCAACGTGGCATCGCAATCAGCCCCACGGCCAGCGCAAAGACGATTCCGGGGCTGATGTTTAGCGGCCCTGTCCTGGTTGAGAATTTCTTCATCTCAAGATGCGATTGGTTCGATGCCAGTCTCAGATCGCGACGAATATCCGCCGTCGCGAGGGTTCCGGCTATCGGACCTTGGTCTGATTTCGCGGCGAGCTGACTTGAGGTCAGGTGGAAGGGGGAAGACTTCAGTTGGCGCCCGAAGCAAAACCGACGGTGATAGTTATCGAAGACGATCCTTCGGTGCGTCGATCTTTGCGCCGTCTGATTGCCACTGCGGGCTTCAACGTTCAGACCTTCGATCGTCCCAGCGCATTCCTCGAAAGCGATTCGCCAATATTAAATGTCTGTTATGTCATCGACATTCATTTACCCGAGATGAACGGCGTGGCATTGTCCGAAAAACTGAGGACGCTTGGGCGAAAGCCTGCGGTGATTCTGATTACCGGCCATGTCGATGAGCGAACCCTTGAGATGACACGGCGCGCTAACGCAGTGGCCGTGCTTTTCAAACCGTTCGGCCGGGATCAACTGCTGGAAGCAATCTCAACCGCGCTCCGTTCTGAACGTCTCAGTTAGCCTTTCGGGTAAATACGTGACAAGTTTCGATCATAGACGATTTGACGCGAGCCAGACGTTCTTGGAACATATCTGGCGCGGCTTCCGAATCACGCGATCACGATGGCACGAACTCCCTCAAAACGTCGCTCCAATGCCGTATCGGCGGGCGGGAGTAAGCGCTCCGGCGTCGTCTCCGAGGCGCGGAGATTCGAGGAGTTGGTGGAAGAGTTGTCGGCCGCCTTTGTTCGAGCGAGCGCAGATCGGATCGACGACGAAATCAAGCGCTGGCATAAGCAAATCGTGCTCTCGCTGGATCTCGATCGTTCTTCCATCGGCCGCATAGACGCGCAGAGCAAGACATTCCACCTCGTTCATCAATGGGCCCGCCCCGGTACGCCGGAGATTCCGGAAGGGTTCAATCTTGAATCGCGCGCCCCCTGCCTGACACGAAAGCTGATCGCGGGCGAGACCATTGCCTACTCCAGCCCGGATCAACTGCCGCCAGAATTCGGTACGGACCTGAAACAAATGGGAGAGCTAGTCGCAAAATCCTTTGTTGGGATTCCGATGGTTGTCGGCGGCATCACGGTTGGAATGGTTGGGTTCTCAAGTCAAACCCGATTCAGGAGATGGCCTCGGCAAGTGCTGCGTCGTTTTCACCTGGTTGCAGAGATCTACAGCAATGCATTGCAGCGGCAGCGCGCCGCGGCGGCGAGTGCCACGTTGCGCGCCGAGCTCACTCACGTCTCACGCGCCGCGACGATGGGCGAACTGTCGGCGTCTCTCGCGCACGAACTCAACCAACCGCTGGCCGCTATCCTTCACAACGCGGAAGCAATCCAGAGCCTGCTCGCGGTTGACAATCCAGACCTCGACGAGATCAGGGCCGCAGTTGCGGATATAGTCGAGGACGACGCACGCGCAGGAGATGTCATCAGGCGCTTACGTTCTTTTTTCAGGCGCGAGGATCTCGCCAAAACGACTATCGAGCTCGGCCAGGCGGTCGGTGACATTGCGCGAATCGTGCAAGGCGACGCCGTGATCCGAAAAGTGAATCTGGCGCTCGACGTGTCGCCCCAAGCCCCGACCGTGTCCGGCGATCGCGTTCAATTGCAGCAGGCAATAATCAATCTGCTGCTCAATGCCTTCGACGCAACCGCCGGCGTGAAGCACGGGCCGCGCGAAGTGGTGCTGAAAATTCCGGTCGAGCAGAAGGGCTGGGCAAGGATTCTAGTCCGGGACTCTGGCGCTGGCATCAAGCCCGAAATCCTGCCGCAAATCTTCGATGCCTTCTACACCACCAAACCGAACGGAATGGGAATGGGATTGCCGATCTCGCGATCGATCATTGAGGCACATGGAGGCCGGCTGATCCGCGTCGGCCAATCCCGATCGCGGAGCAACTTTCGAGATCGCGCTTCCCACGTTCTTCGAAGCCGCGCGTTGAGCCGCTGCTCGATCATGGCCGCGAACCTATGAGCGACAAAACCAGGATTGCGATCATCGACGATGAGCCATCGATTCGAAAATCGCTGGTTCGGATGCTCGGCGCGGACGGATTCGAGGTCGTCGCTTTCGCGTCTGCAAGAGAATTTCTGGCGGCTCAGGATATAGAGGGAATTTTCTGCGTAGTTTCAGACCTGCGGATGCCTGGAGTGGACGGCCTCGAGCTCCAACAAGCACTGCACGCCCGGCTACCCCATCTATCGATGGTATTCATCACGGGGCATGGCGACGTGCCGGCCAGCGTCACCGCCATGAAGGCCGGCGCGGTGGACTTCCTGGAGAAGCCGGTAAAGAGCAGTGCTCTGCTGGACGCGATCAATCGCGCCATCGAGCGCAGCCGCGGCTTGCTCGCTGCATCAACCGAAATCGAAGCGCTGAGATTCCGTTACAAAAGACTGACCGCGCGCGAGCGCGAGGTATTTGCGTTAGTCGCGGCGGGATTGCTCAACAAGCAAATTGGCGCCGAACTGGGTGCCGCCGAGAAAACCATCAAGCAGCATCGCGGGCGTGTGATGTACAAGATGGAAGCTGAATCGCTTGCCGAGCTTGTGCTGATGGCGCAACGGCTGAGCGTCCGTCCCGCGAAGACCGATTTCTCCAAAGCCAGGGGCAAACTGATTTCCTCGACGTAGTGAGTACTGCCGCTTTCACAGTTAACCAGGGCTGAGCGCTCTGGCTCCTCTCAATTCAGTTCACAGCGACACTGCGCTATCAGACCAAGGTCCGATTTCCCGTCGAGACCTGGCTTGACACTATCCACGGCAAGCGAAAGGCCAGTTGATCCCATGGACCAGGTTGAAGTGCAAAGCGAACAGGGAGTTGTCTCCCTATCTCGCGGAAAGGACGCGAGCTTGCTGATCAGCGTGTCGGGTCGGTGGCGCCTAGCGCGAGATGTGCCATCAATCGCAACTCTGCGCCGGGCACTTGAAGCTGCGCCAATGCCCAAAGCGGTAGCGTTCGATACATCGTCGCTGACCAGTTGGGACAGCGGACTAATCTCATTCCTGATTCAGACCAGCGAGTTCTGCCGCGAGCGCGGAATCGATCAGAATCGCGACGGCTTACCCAACGGTCTTCGCCGCCTCGTCGAGCTCGCCGAAGCCGTTCCTGAGAAAAAAGGCGCGCGGAGCGAGACCGCAAAGACTCCATTTTTCGAACACATCGGCATGATGACGCTGGGTTATGGTCTTTCGATTAACGAGTTCCTTGGTTTTGTCGGGGAGCTGACGGTCGCTTTCGGAAAATTGATTCGCGGCAAAGCCCGCTATCGGCGCGAGGACCTGATCGAAGTCATCCAGGAGTGCGGGTCCAGCGCGGTGGGTATTGTCAGCCTGATTGCGTTCCTGGTTGGGGTGATTCTCGCCTTCATGGGATCCGTCCAGCTTTCGCAATTTGGCGCGTCGATCTATGTGGCGGATCTGGTCGGCATCGGGATGGTCCGCGACATGGGCGCGATGATGGCTGCGATCATCATGTCGGGGCGCACCGGGGCCGCATTCGCCGCCAAACTCGGCACGATGAAAGTTACGCAGGAGATCGACGCACTTACCACGATGGGCATTTCGCCGCTTGAATTCCTGGTCCTCCCGCGCGTGCTTGCGCTGGTCTTGACGATGCCTCTCCTGTGCCTGTACTCGGACTTCGTCGGAATTCTCGGCGGCATGTTCGTAGGGGTAGGCATGCTTGATCTTTCAGCCTCGAGTTACATCCGTGAGACGATCTCCACGCTGACTCTGACAAACCTGTTCGGGGGTGTCATCAAAGGCACATTCTATGGCCTTCTGATCGCGATCGCCGGATGCCTACGCGGATTCCAGTGCGGTAACAGTTCATCGGCGGTCGGCGATGCCGCAACGCAGGCGGTCGTTATGTCGATCGTAATGGTGGTTGTGGCTTGCGGAGTGTTCGCCGTGGTTTTCAATTTTCTTCACATCTAGTTTCGGACGCAACAATGGCCACGCCAGGAGAAATCGTCAGGTCACCAAGTGCCGCGCCGCACATCGTCGTGAACGACCTCACGATGGCATACGGAAGCTTTGTGCTGATGCGCGATATCAATTTCACCGTACAGCACGGCGACATCTTTATCATCATGGGGGGCAGCGGATGCGGAAAGAGTACGCTCTTGCGGCATCTGATTGGACTAAAAGAACCGGCGTCGGGCGAGATCATTTACAACGACTTCAATTTCACGCGTGCCCGACCTGAAGAGCGTGAGAATCTGCTGCGCCGGTTCGGAATCCTCTATCAGAGCGGTGCCCTGTGGAGTTCGATGACGCTTGCGCAGAACGTAGGTCTTCCGCTCGGCGAATTCACAGATCTGACTCCCGATCAAATCCGGGAGATCGCAGCGCTCAAATTGGCGCTAGTCGGGCTCAAGGGATCCGAGGACTTCTATCCAAATCAGATTAGTGGTGGCATGCAAAAACGCGCAGGGCTAGCGCGGGCGATGGCGCTGGATCCTCAAATCCTCTTCTTTGATGAGCCTTCAGCCGGCCTTGATCCGATCAGTTCGAGCCTGCTCGACGAACTAATCCTTGAATTGCGCGACAATCTTGGCGCCACGGTTGTGATCGTCACGCATGAGCTCGCCAGCATCTTCGCGATCGGCAACAACAGCGTGTTTCTCGACGCGGAATCCCGGGTGCAAATCGCCAGCGGCGATCCCAGAGAGTTGCTAGCAAACTCCAATGATCCCCGAGTGCGTAAGTTTCTGACCCGCGGAAAAGAAGGAGGCGAATCAGTAGCCAATCATGGGTAAACGAATCAGTCCAGCAATGATCGGAGCTTTCGTGGTCGGCGGCTTCACATTGATCATTGTGGCCATCATCGTTGTCGGTTCAGGAAGGCTTTTCCAAAAACCGCAACGCTTCGTGTGCATGTTTGCAGGCAACGTCAACGGGCTCAAGATCGGAGCACCGGTGAAGTTCAGAGGAGTTCAGGTTGGCACGGTGGAGGAAATCAAAATCAACTTGTCGCCCTCTGAGGGCAAACTCCGGCCCGACCTCAAGGAGTTGCGTCTGCCGGTAATTGTCGGAATCGATACCTCGATGATCACGCAGCGGGGAGGGACCGGCGAAGCGCTTTCCGCGCGAGGATTCCAAGCGGCTATCGCGCGGGGGATGCGCGCGCAACTAAACGTGGAGAGCCTGCTGACCGGACTGCTCTACGTCGATCTCGATCTTCACCCGGACGCGCCGCTCAACCTCGCCCTCGTACCCGGCAGCGGGGACCTGCGAGAAATTCCGACGGTCCCAACCACTATGGAAGCTATTCAGAAACAAGCGACTGAGGCGATAGCGAAGCTCGATAAGATCGACTTCAACGCTCTAATCGCCTCGATCACCAGCGCAGCCAATTCTATCAACCGACTCACTAATTCACCTGATTTGAAAGACACTCTCGCCTCACTCAGAGAGACCGTGCCCAATCTCAACCGGACTGTCACCTCGTTGCGCGGCACACTGGATAACGCCAATGAGCGAATCACACCGCTAGTAGCAAGTCTTCAGAAGAGCTCGGACGAGGCAAACGCGACGATGAAAGACACACGCGACGCGTTGCTCGAAGTGAAGTCCAATCTCGAGCCCGATTCACCGCTCTCGGTGAATCTGAACGCCGCGCTCGATCAGCTAACCGAAACCACCAGATCAATCGGAGAGTTAACGGACTATCTGCAAAGAAATCCTGCCGCGCTCGTACGCGGAAGGTACGTCCCTGAACAAGACCGATGAGAACAATGAATGCCAAGACCGCGTTGATCACATTAGGTGCGTGCGTGTTTGCGGCATGCTCGCCGCTCGCTCCACAGCCGGACAACTCGCGCTTCTTCATCCTGACGCGTATTTCAAACAGCGGTACGCCAGTAACAGACACAACGTCACAGTTGTCCATAGGGATTGGTCCGATCGATTTTCCAGATTACCTCAAACGCCCACAGGTCGTCACCCTGGAGGAGCCGAATCGGATCGATCTCTCACAGGATCGGCGATGGGGCGAGCCGCTGGACAAGGACTTCGCAAGGATTTTTTCCGAAAACATGTCTCAGTTGCTCGATACCCAGCGAATCGAGAAATACCCCTGGAGCCGAAAGGTTGACATCGACTATCAGATCGAACTCGACGTTATCCAGTTCGAGACGATGGCTTCCGGCCGGTCTCAACTGAAGACCCGTTGGATCATCAGAGATGGGAAGGGTGGCAAGGAACTGTACGCCAGCGAAACAGATTCTTCGTCTCCTGTCGATAAAACAGAGGCAGGAGCCGCGGCAGCGTTGAGTAAAGACGTGGGTACGTTATCTCGCGATATTGCGACGCGAATCTCAGCCCTTAGC
Source organism: uncultured delta proteobacterium (assembly GCA_963801665.1). GTDB lineage: Bacteria > Desulfobacterota > Binatia > Binatales > Binataceae > JBARDN01. Next base: position 1,414,007 of record CAWDFL010000001.1, read on the forward strand.
CAACGGAAGGCAAGCCGCGCGGCCATTCCTCCTCCGCTCGGGGCAAAATGAAAGCACACCCTATAAAAACCGAGAGCAAAACAGCGAAAGCTCCAGAGAAGCTTCGGCGGCTGAAGCGATCCAAGTTCGAACCGGCGCTCGAAAGGCTTCAGATAGAGCTCGTCAAATTTCAGGAGTGGGTCAGACGCAAGGGATTGAAAGTCGTGATCGTCTTCGAGGGACGCGATGCGGCTGGCAAGGGCGGCGTAATCAAACGAATCACTGAGCGCGTCAGTCCGCGCGTGTTCCGCGTAGTGGCCTTACCCGCGCCGACTGAACGCGAAAAATCGCAGATGTACATTCAGCGATATATCACGCACCTGCCGGCTGCCGGCGAGGTCGTGATTTTCGATCGAAGCTGGTACAACCGCGCCCTCTTCGAACGGGTGATGGGCTTTTGCACTGAAGAAGAGGCGCGGTATTTTCTGCGGCTATGTCCGGAAGTCGAAGAAGCGTTCGTTCACTCGGGAATCAGTCTCATAAAGTATTGGTTTGAAGTCGGGCAGCAAGAACAGACTCGGCGTTTCGTGTCACGGATTAGCGACAGGCGAAAGACCTGGAAGCTGAGCCCGATGGATCTCGAATCGCATCGGCGATGGTATGACTACTCGCGCGCGCGGGACGAGATGATGGCGGCGACCGATACGAAGGTGGCTCCCTGGTACCTCGTTGCAGCTGACGACAAGCGGCGCGCACGGCTCAATTGCATCGCCCATTTTCTTAGCTTGATTCCTTACAAGGATGTATCCTCGGCGACAGTCAAACTACCTAAGCGTCAGAAGCCAAATGGCTATATTGAGCCGAGCCGAAAGTCCCGCTATGTGCCAGAACGATACTGAACGCTCGAGTGTTCACTTCACACGACAGGAGGACCGACCCGCATGCTGAAGAAAACGGTAGCGGTATTGATTTCATGTTTGATTGTCGCGGTCTTGGCTCCCCGGGACTCCTCTGCTGACGATCTCTTCATCTATCCGGCCAAGAACCAGAGCGCTGAACAGCAAGATAAGGACAAGTGGGAATGCCGTGCGTGGGCGACCAAGCAGACCGGTTTCGATCCCGCGGCGCGAGCGACCGCTTCAACTCCACCTCCCGCGCGTGGCGCGCCGAAAGGCGGCTTGGTGCGGGGCGCCGCTGGCGGAGCAGCGCTCGGCGCAGTTGGCGGGGCCATTGCGGGAAACGCCGGAAAGGGCGCCGCGATCGGCGCGGCTGGTGGAGGAATGCTCGGCGTGATGCGCCGCAATGACCAAGCTCGGCAGGAGCAGCATGCGCATCAACAATGGACGCAACAAAATGTCGCGCAGTACGAGCAGAACCGGTCTGGTTGGGTTCGCGCCGTGAAGGCATGTCTCAGTGGGCGAGGATATACAGTTCAATAGTCAAGGACATACGTACTGATACGGGTTTCGCATGCTCCGGGTTCGCGAGCTCGCTGGATAGACGATCGAGAAATCAAACGGATGAGCAGTTGAAAACGAGAGGAGGCTTCCAATGAAAATCCTAGCGACGATCGCTGTGTGCATTGCACTCAGCCTTGCATACGCACGACCCGCAGCCGCCGCTGAGCAGACACAAGTCGGCGCATCCGCAAGTACGCAGTCGTCGCCAGCGCCAAATGATGAACTTCACTTCGTGAGCGTGCTGACACTTCAGGGCGAAATAGTGACCGTTGACCCGGTAAAACGCCTCGTCACGCTCAAAGGTCCGAACGGCGAGGTCTTAACGCTCGAGGCCGAGAGAGAGGAGGACCTCGCCGCGCGCAAGGTGGGCGAGAGGGTACTGGTTCGGTACTTCGAGGGTGCTCAAATTGATAAGGAAAGGCCGGGAGAGGCGGCTCGAGTCCACTCGCTGAAAGATGGGATGATCGGCGCCGAGCCTGGCAGACCCTCCGGGAATCAGCGTGTAGTCGCCGCGTCGGTCGAACGCGTGGATACAGCGAACCAGGAGATCACGCTCCAAGGACCGGATGGCAGCCTCGAGACAATCATGGTCTTCAATCCCGATTATCTCAGTCATGTGAAGGTTGGCCATGAAGTAATGATTACGCGTCCGCAGGCGCTGGCCTTATCCATCGAAAAGGAGGGTTGATTAAAGGCGCATCCCTGGCGCCGCGAAACGGAGGCGATCAAAGGCGTCAACTAGAGAAGACCCTTGGCGTGGACTTCACGAGTTTTAGCGTGAACCGATCTCTCGTAATGATGACTCTTGCTCTGCTGGTTTGGAGCTTTGGTGCCGAATGCCTGGCGCAGCAGACTGCAACGCCGAGCACTACGATGGCTGAGAGCCTGAGCGAGGAGGTTAACGATCCCACGGCCACTCTTACCCAGGCCCAGATCCAGGAATTTTTTACGCCATCTCAGTTCGGCACCAACGCTCAGCCCAACACGCTGCAGGGCAGGTTCATCCTCGCGGTTCTGCCACACGGACCTCTGACTCTTGCACAGATTGTGAGACCCACGTTTTCCTTGGTTACCGTCGCTCAAAACAAGGGCGCTTCGACCCGCATCGAATTTGGCGACTTGCAACTACTAGACCTATTTGTGATGCCGCGTACGATCACGGGAAGGATCGATTTCAGGTGGGCGATAGGACCCTACTTTGTCTTTCCCACTGCGACTTCAGAATCGGCGGGACCAGGCGCATGGCAGGCCGGCCCGGCTGCGGCATTCCGGTGGCGTCCCATTTCCAGGTTGCTGATTTCAGGGCTGATGCAGCAGGCAACTTCGTTCGCTTATACGTCCTCACAGCGAACTCCAATCTCCAGGTTAACCTTCCAGCCAATGATCAGTTATCAGTTGGGACGTGGCTGGTACGCGAGATCGAGCGACGCGATTTGGAGCTTTAACCTGCGCCACGCCACTTCAACCACCATTCCGATTAGCGCTGGAGTTGGAAAGGTTTGGAAGCTTTCTAACGGTGAGGCAATCAATGGCTCAATCTCACCGGAGTGGATGGCGTACCGACAATTTGCTCCCCGGGCCGAGCAATTCACTCTGAAGTTCCAGGTGACTTTGCTGTTTCCCTCGGCGGAGCTGTGAGTTGGGTTTGCCTGCTCATAATTCCGTATGCTCTGTAAACATTGGAGTTTTGCGCCGATGGTTTTATCGTGGCCGACATGCTTACGATCCTGTGTGGCGAAATACAACTCAAGCGGCGGCCGGGGTCTGAAAGAGGCCTTTGCAGTGTTTTCGCCAGCGGTATGAGTCGAGGTTTGCAATTGGATGGGCAGGAGCGCCACTGCGCTGAACCGGGATGCTTCCGGCCAGTCCGGTGTGGCAGCGACGTCGGTTGTAATGGTCGAGCTTCCGTTCCAGATCGCCTTGGTTCCAATACAGAGTCTGATCGAGGTATTCGCACCGGATGGTTCCGATCAATCGCTCGATGAAGGCATGCGAATGGGGTGTGTCGGGGACGGACTTGATCTCATCAATCTCAGGATCCCAAGGTTCGCCTGCCAGCGCTGAAAACGAAACAGCAGATCGTGATCCGAGGAAAGATGTTTAGGCGTGCTCTGTCGCGCGATCGCGCGGTTGAACATCCGGCAGACGCTGGGTTCGTCAAGATTGGCGGCGGCGACACCAAAGCCGATAATCCGGCGCGTGAGGATGTCCATCACCACCATGACCCAGTAGATCCGGAGCAGAATTGATTCGCAGCGGAAGAGGTCCACGCTCCACAGGGCGTCCCGGGCCTGCCCGATAATCGAGAGCCGGGAGGGACCAAGGCCGCCGGGTGCCGGTCGGTAGTACTGAACCGATATGCGCCGGACCACATCCTTGTTGACCTCGAGGCCGAAGGCACTGGAGATTTGCTCGGCAATCTTACGTCAGCCCATGCGCGGGTTGCGCCGTTTCATCTCGACCACCGCAGCAATCAGCTCGCGTGAGGGACCTTTGGGCCCAGGACGACGGGGTCGCTGCGAGCTATATAGGAATTATATTTGCGCTTCACCAAAGCACGGTGAAGGCGCAGCAGCGTCGAAGTGAGAGCGCCGGTGGAAAAATCCCTCAGTGAAACGGCCGGATGGACCGGTTGCGCCGGACCAAAAGTCCGGCAGCTTAAGGTCTTCTGTAGCTTCCGGTACGCACTGGAGTGGACCGAGAACGCGAACGTCATGCAGCGGTTCAAAACGTTTTCGTAAACTAGCCGTCGGAGTTCATCTCCTCGAGGAAGCGTTTGCGGAATATTTGAGCTAGGTTTTTGGGCTTGCGGTTGCGAGCAAGGCCAAGGTCGACGGATGAAATGTACCCGAGCAGCAACTTCTGGAATCGCGAGTTGCCCAAGGCCGCCCGGTTCACGATCTGCTCGAAGATTGCCTGCAATCTCACGACCGTGCGTGGACACCCGTTTTCAGTTACCCGGACTTTCTCGAGCAGTAGTTGTTTGAGGAGCCTCGCAAACGTCTTTGTCGCAGACGGGCGTCCGGCGGGATTTCCGGACAGACCTTTCCGAAACCTGCTTTGCACCGGCGGCCTGCCGAAGCCGACTTCGGATGGTCTGGTCCGTTGTCTTCTTCTTGGGGTTGAGTCACACCGATCGACGGAAATGGCTATTCATATTGGGCATCAGCGAGGGGGCGAGAGGGCTGATCGTTGCCGGCGTATGCTTCCGTCCTTCCGGCGATGTTTATCGTAATGCCCTGTGCGTGGGCCTATGCGACCTTCGGTTCGCTTCCTCAGGTCCAAAACGTCCTCTACGGGGTCAAACCGGTCATCATTGCTGTCGTGCTGCAGGCTCTATGGGGCCTCGGACGTACCGCGATAAAGAACGGGTTCCTGTTAGCGGTCGGTCGGTTGGGCACGGCGGCCGGGATCGCCGGTGGAAATGTGTTGGCGATACTTTTGGCCGCTGGTTGGTGACTGTACTCAAACCGTGGATCGGGGAGCGTCGTCTCCCCAACAATCTTCTCGCGCTCCCGATGTCCACCAAATCTTTAGTGGCGGCGACGCCGGTGTTGGCCGCTGGGATCCCCATTAGCCTGTCCGCACTGTTCCTGGTTTTTCTGAAATTTGGCGCTGTTATCTTCGGAAGTGGCTATGTCTTGTTGGCGTTTCTTCAGGCCGATCTCGTCGATCGGTTGCATTGGCTGACTCAGGCACAGCTACTCGACGCGGTGGCTGTGGGTCAGGTGACACCGGGACCGGTATTCACGACCGCGACGTTTATCGGCCACCTACTCGGAGGCTTTCGCGGTGCAGTGGTCGCGACTGCCGGCATTTTCCTGCCCGGCTTCCTTTTCGTCGCCGCCAGCCGTCCCTTATTCCGCGGATTCGTCGCTCGAAGATCGCGGGGGCCTTTCTGGACGGCGTGAATGTTGGCGCCGTTGCGCTGATGGTCGCGGTTACCTGGCAGTTGAACCGAGCTGCGCTGATAGATCTCCAACCAGCGTAATCGCCACTCTCAGTGCGGTTTTTTGATCTATTTTCGAATCAACTCCGCGTGGCTGATCTTCGCGAGCGGGTTTGTCGCACTGGTTGCAACTCGATGGCTTGGCGCATGAGGACCATCTCAAATCCGATGATCGTGGTGCTTCCTATTACGCTAGTTATTCTTGTGCTGATCCTTTCGCGCCAAGCGTTCGCCGGGCCACCATACATTACCGACGACTCGGAGCCGGTTGAGTATCAGCACTGGAGGTTTATTTCGCGTCGATATTCGCCAAACAGCGGGATGCCTGGACAAGTACAGCTCCCCACCTGGAGGTGAATTACGGACCGATTGCCAACCTTCAACTCACATAATCGCTCCGCTCACCCTTTACGTGCCAAGCAAAGGCTCTTCGAGCTACGGATACGGCGTTACCGAGCTGGGGATCAAGTTCCGTTTCGTTCAGGAAAGAGAGTGGCTACCACAAATTGGAACTTTCCCTCTGTTGGAAGTGCTGAGCGAATCCGAGCGGAATCTCAAGAATCAGAAGCTCCAGACGTTCCTGCCGATATGGCTCCAGAAGAGTACGGGCAAGTGGACCACTTATGGAGGAGGATGGTATTGGATCAACCCGGGTTCTCAGAACCGCAATTGGTGGTTCACCGGCATCGTCATTCAGCGCCAAGTCTTTCCGAACCTTGCCCCTGGTTTGGAGATCTTTCATGGGACCTCGCAGCAGGCGGGTCAGTCGGCGGAAACCGGATTGAATCTCGGGATAGTGTGGGGCTTAGTGATCTTCAGCACATCATGTTCTCTGCTGATCCCTCTTTCGGGGGCCGAACCAACTCCAAGGATATTTCGCTTACCAACTGACCTTTGGACCATAGTGCGAGCAGAACGCCAAGATCAGAGAAAGTGCAGCAGACCGAAAAATCACCGTAAATGCGCGATTAGACGATCTGCATCCGGTAGCGCAGGCTACACTACAAGGACTGCGGAAGGAAAAGCCAAACGAACACGGCGTGGTATCCAGTTTTGGACCTTAGCTCTTCCGTGTTTCGGTTTCGCCAGCCCATATAGATCGGTCGATTCGAATCGTGAACGCCATTGCGCGCGCCGCCGAAGAAAGAGGCTTTCCAGTAGGGCGCGGGAAAAGCGCAGTCTGCCTACGAGTGAATGGTGCGCAACTCGAATTTCTTCTTCGCGAAAGAATCGATCGCGCACCCCATACGCAGACGCCGGCTGAGGCAGCTAGGGCCGAGCGTGAAAGGAGACTTTCGCCGAGCACCGGAGAATTCCGATCTACCAGCATGGCCCGAAATGGCGAGAAGCACTATCGATTTTTTTTGCGGCTGTTACGCGCTTTACGGCGTCATGCAGCCCCCGAGAGATGCAAACTGTGCAGCTTTCGAGCTGCTCCAAAAAAACCGGAAAAATTCAAAAGGTTTGCGGAAATTTTCGGCCGAAATCGCCGTTTCATCGGCGTCAGAGAGAGCCTGCTATCCGCGTGCCCTTCCGCCTATGCGGTCACCTTTGAACTGTCAAACGTGCGAAGGAAATGAGAGTTCTCATGGCCACACGATTCGCTCTCCCGCTGGTTTGTTGGTCATGGCAATGCGCAACTAAACTGTTGTCGATCCTGGTCGGGACGTAGCGCCGCCGGCGGAATCACAGGTTGTGGTTGATAGTGGTGGTTGATCGCCGTAGTGAGTAAACGTCTTCTGCCGCGCTTCGTACTCGGCAAGATCCGCGTCGTAGATCGCTTTTCCCTTGTCGTACTGCCCAACTCTTTCGGCGAGCCACAGACGTTGTTCGTAGGCTTCTTTTGAGGACGACAAATGTGCCGACCGTTCGACGCGAACCCATCCGCACCATGAAAAGACCAGCGAGCCGAGCGCGAGAGCGGCTGTGGAGACACGTGACATGCAGGAAACTTTTCTTCGCCGATCCAACGTCGGCTCCCATCTCGGCGGCCATGCGATAGTGGGCCGAAAGCAGCGCGCCGCCCGAGTTTCCGTGCGCGCTGATGAGGTTTTGAAGAATCACAAGGCTCTTTGTCGCCCGCGAACGAACCAGTGCGCGAGGACCAGCTGCGATTGCGCTAGAAGAAAGGCGGCCGTGCTGCAAGAGCCATGGCCGCCGATTACTCCAATTCTAAGGATACGCCCCGTATCTTCAGCGCTTCGATTGTACCGTAGAGGGCAGATTCAGCTCGAACACCGTGCCTTCGCCTGGTCCTTCGTATCCAGGTGGTAGAGTCTGATGATTCGCGCCCCCGTACTCAGTCGTGCCATAAAGATTGTTACCCGACCTATCGGCAATGAGGCCGGCATAAGGGCCAGCACCGTCACCGCTTGCGCCGAAGCTCCACAGCACCCCCTCGCTCCATTGCGTCTGTTGCTCTACCGGTGGGCTCAGCTCGAATGCCGTACCCCCACCAAGCGCGCCGCCCCCAGTGGTCGTGCCGTACAGTTTGCCCCGACTGTCGCCGAGCAGGCCGCTTTGCGGAAACTCTCCATCACCACTTGCGCCGAAGCTCCACAGGACCCGCTCGTTCCATTGCGTCTGATGGCCGGTCGGCGGACCGAGCTCGAACACCGCGCCATTGTCTAAACTGCCGCCGAGCAGGGTCGTCCCGTAAAGATTGCCCCGCTGATCCGCTATTAGGCCGGCATCTGGTTGGAAGCCGTCACCAAAGCCGAAGCTCCACAGCACCCGCTCGCTCCACTGCGTCTGATGGCCGGTCGGCGGACTAAGCTCGAACACCGTGCCACCGGGAACATTCGCACCGCCGATAGGAGTCGTGCCGTAAAGATTGCCCCACTTGTCGGCGAGCAGGCCGGCAAGCGGCTGGACGCCGTCACCACTTGCGCCGAAGCTCCATAGCACGCGCTCGGTCCATTGCGTCCGATGGCCGGTCGGCGGGCTGAGCTCGAACACCGTGCCGTCTCCGCTTTCCGCCTGGCCTTCTCCGACTATGCCATTCTCGCCACCTAATTCGGTCGTGCCGTAAAGATTGCCCCATTTATCGGCGATCAGCCCGGCGACTGGGGACTGGCCATCTCCGCTTGCGCCGAAACTCCAGAGGACGCTCTCGCTCCATTGCGTCTGTTTCGCGTGAGGCGGGCTCAGTTCGAAAACCGTGCCCGCGCGTAAAGCATTCGCGCCGCCGCTGGCGGTCGTCCCATAGAGATTACCCCACTGATCCGCGATCAGGCCGGCCACCGGCATACTGCCATCATCGCCAGCGCCGAAACTCCACAGCACGCGCTCGCTCCATTGCTTCTGTTGGCTCGTCGGCGGACTCAGCTTGAACACTGTGCCACCAAGATTGACACCGCCGTCTGGGGTAGTACCGTACAGATTGCCCTGTCCATCAGCGATCAAGTTGGCTGTAGGATTCGTGCCGTCATCGCTGGTCGCGCCGAAGCTCCACAACACGCTCTCGGACACTGCCGCGGCGCCGGTATCGAAGACAGGAGCCGCGGTTGCCGTCGCACTACTCTCAGCGGTGATTCCTGTGGTGGCGCCGACGGCAATAAGCAGCAGCGACGCGGCGGTCCAACTCATGATTATTTGGTTCATGCTGTTTCCCCCGGGACTCACGCGATTTCCTTCGCCCAAGTATCAAGCGGAAACTATCAGCTACATTAGCAGACGTTCGCACTCGTATTAGCATAAGTTTAGGGCCGCGCTAAGTCTAGAGACGGCAACTCTCCTCGTGTTGCAAGTAATCCGGTTGGTTCAGCCCAGATCTGTCCACCTAGTGCCGACCGGAGCATCACGCTGAAGCGCGTGACTCCTCAAAATCTGGTCCGCGAAGATCCATAGGTTTTCGATCGGATCGAGGCGTTAGAGCGGCCAATAGATCAGTTTCTGCATCACCTCCGAAGTAGCCTTTCTGGGAACGAGCAACTCGGTACGCAGATGAGGGAGCTTATCGATTGGGCCAAGCGATATTCCGACCGTATGAGGAAGGCCTGCAACGCAGGTGAGATCAACAAGGCGCTCGTCGACGCAGAGCTGTTTAAGCCCTCGACGACCGTTGCTCGTTAGTCTTAGTCTGAGCGCGATAATAATAGAACGTAGTTCGATTTAGATTTTGACGCTGTCAACCGGTCGAGCTGTCAACCGCCATTTGTCAACCACCGTATGGGTGTCAACCGCCTTGTCAACTGTCAACCGGTCGACAGAGAGCAGTTCGAACCCGACTGGGTCATCCACCATTCAGTTCCTCGGTTTTCGGACGTCTCGGAGAATCGATCGAAATCCGCGCGCATGCGCGCGATTTGCGATCATGGATGGACCCGGAGAACGCCCCCGGCGGCCAGAATCGGCAGAATCTGGCGAAACCTATCCGGGCGCGATTTCGCTAGGTGCCAGTGTATGCGAGGCGAGAGGCCTTCCCATGTCGCCGCGACGGAGCAATGAGTGCTGAGGACGGCCGGTTGCGCCGAAGCCCCGGCCCGAGAAGGAGAACGAGATGAACGCGAATGCCAAACCCGTCACTACCACGCCGACGCTAGCACTGCCCTCGAAACCCAGGAAAGCCGCACGGCGGCCACCGCGGTCATCGCGTGCGGCGGCCAAAGCGGACAAGTTGGTCTGTAGATATTGCGGCAGCAACGATCTCGCGCCGTCATTCAAGAAGCGCCGCGATGCCCGCTGCCGCGTCTGCTTCAAGAAGCGCTACGGTTCGGCTGCGCGAAAGAAGGGGAGCACCCGCACTCGGAAGGCGAAGGCCGCGAAATAGTTTCGCGGCGTCAAACCAATCGAATTGGGGCCGGGCTCCTCGAAGGAGTTCGGCCCCGTTCGTCATCGGGATGTGAATCAGCGGATGCCGAGCGCCTGTTCCTGCGCGCGCCAGAGGAGGGGAAGATCGACCCGGTGGGAGAGACCGATCACGGTGAGGTCGGGCGGCTGGCGGCCTTCGGCGATTGCCTCGACGATCCGCGGCGACAGAAATCCGAGCCGAAGCAGCCGATGCACGGAGCGGCGATCGAGTTCTTCCCGCCTCGCTATCTCGGAGACCGACGGCACGCGGCCCGCGAGCAGGTCCTGAGACCACCGGCGCGTGCGGGCGACCGCTTTGAGCATGGGCAGATCGACCCGGACGGGCGTGGCGTCGCCCTCAAGCACCATGCGCATCTCGACCCCGCGCCGCTTCATCTGCATGGGAACGAACTTAGTGAGCGCGATGTGGCGCGGCGGGGCGCCTTCCTGTTCTTCGGCCGGCGGGCGACGAAGAGATTAAAAAACTCCGGCGCGCTGACCAGCTTCTGCTCGAAGCCAACGGCGAGTTGAGTCGCAGATCTTCGGGTGGTTTCAGCAGAACTGCTGAGACTGTCGAGTCACTCAGAAGCAAGACGATAGAAGCGGCGGAAGAGACGCGACTTATCCTGGAGAACTTCGAGGCTCGCGTTGAAAAGCCGGAGCATGCAGTCGCGCTCGCCGCGCTTCTAGAACATACGCGCTTGGCAACTGACGCGCGCGTGCACCTAAAGGCGCTTATCTTCACCTTATTCGAAGTGATCGCCGCAGTGCGCGGCGCGTTGTTCGAGGTCGCAACTAATCTGGCCTCTCCCGACGGACAGGCGCGGCTGCCCGCAGACTGCTATCAGCAACGGGCGGTTCTTTACAGAAAAGACGACCGCATCATTGCTGGAGTCGTTCCCGTCGGCCAGTGG
>CAWDFL010000002.1:0-849377 GCA_963801665.1 uncultured delta proteobacterium
AAGTTCGCGCTCCCAATCCTGTTTGAGTTCCCAAGTCATCTCGCCGCGTTTTGACGCCAATCCGAGCCGTTCCAGAGCGCGAAGGCGGCGCACTTCCTGGCTGTACCGTTCGCGCTGCCGCTCACTCAGCGCGTTCCAATCGCCGTGGTACGACTCTTGAATCTCGGCCGCTTCGCTGCTTGATGGACCAGTCGAGGTCGGTCCATCTGCGCTGGTCGATGACCTTCTCGCGAGCCGCTATGACTTCGCGTTCCGGCCTCAAGCCGAGCTCTCGTTGCACGATTTCCTGGCTGCGTGCGCGAATGCCCGACTTCACGTATTCGCGCGCGATCTCCAGTTTCTGGCCGTGCTCGTCTCGCCCGCGGATCAGGATATGAACGTGTGGATTATCGGTGTTGTTGTGATCGATTCCGATCCACTCGAGACGCGTTTCGAGATCGCGTTCCATCGACGCCACGAGATCGCGTGCGTGCGTTTCGAGATCGAGTCGCTCAGCGTCTTCGGGTGAGACGATCAGGCGCCACATAATCTCGTCTCCGCTCTTTTCCCAGCCACGAACTGTGGTCACAACGTCGACGCCGTCCGCTGCCGAGTCGAATCCGATTCCGTGCGCTTGCTGACGCTGTGCGCCTTCTCGGGTCAGGTATCGCGCGTGAGCGATCCAGCGGCCGGATCGGTCATTTCGCGAATACGACGCCTTGACCACGCTTCTCCGCGTGTGAAGCTTGCCGCGAGACCCGATGCCGGCGCTGCCTCGGCGCGTTGATGCGCGTTGGACTCGGCCGACTCGCTCACCCGCGAGCTTCCACCAGGGCGTTGTTCTGTGCTCGCGACCGCGGGCGCGACGGATGCGAATCTCGACCTCTTTGCGGTCTATGAAGCGTCTGCGGCGCATCATCTCGCTCCGTCCAGGGCGGCATTGAGCGCGGGAACAAGCGCGGATCGATCCGACGGTGCGGGCGAGCCAAGCGCGTCGACGATTCGGGCGATTTGCTCGCTGCTGAGCGTCAGGTTGTGCAAGTTGTTCGCGCGCAGCCACGAATTGAATGCGCGCTTTTCAGCGCCGCGTTCATCGAGTTTCTTGTGGCCCAGAGATGCAAGTTGGCGGCGCAGTTCGACGCCAGAATTCGAGAGATCGCTGGCAATCTTGAGCAACGCTCCAAGCAGGAGATCCGGTGGCTGCGAATCCAGTCCGGCGATCGCGACCAGGCCGCCCAGATTGGTGAGGTGATGGACTCTTAATCCTTGCTCTCTGGAGTGCGTCGCCATACTAGTTTCCTCATTTCGGAGGTGCAGATCGGCCCAACGTGATGACCGGTTCCACTGCTCCGCGAACGGCGTTGACCGGTACTGGTCCGAAGTAGCGGGAGTCCCAACTGCGCGCGTCGTGCAGCCCGAAGAGCCACACATCATCGGGCATGGTTTCGTAGCTCCCGCGCGGCAGAGTTCGTACCGCGCGACCGCGACTATCGCTCACACGTGTTGAGCTCTGCGGCAACGCGGTGCCGTTCACGCGAATCTCTGCGGCGATAGATCGACACGGTCGCCGGCCAGCGCGCCGATCACTTTGATCACCGGCTCTGCGCCATTCGGACATTCGCCTGAAGCAAGGTATCCGCGGGCCATTCCATAGCTCGCGATCGCCTCGGGCAGGCACGCTTCGACTAGTTCGCCGCGCGCGGGAGGTTGGTGAACGACGTGGTAGATTCCGATCGGACACGAGCTGTCTGTCGCGACGAATATGAGGCCGCCTGTGCGTGTTGCCGCAGCGAGCAGCGCTATCAAAATCGCTCCTACGGCGAGCCACAGGACCTGCTCCAGGAGCTGGCGAATAGCGGCTTTAGTAGACCTCTGCGAAGTGGAATTCGAACGTCTGGATGGGGCGGGTCGGTTAGTACCGCGAGACACCTTGCGCACCGTGCGCTGACCGTGCGAAAACCCGAAGGGATTCGCGGAAAATGTGCGCGCGGTACTGTACCTTGCCGTGTTCACTTTATCTTGCCCTATGACCGACCCGCCCCATCTCTGACTCCACGCCATTTCCAACTCCGTGCCTCCCGCGCTACTCAGGCTGACGCCTCCCCGTTGACTTGGACCGCTCTCTGAGATCCGCGCACACTTCGCTGCAACGCTGGCTTCTGATCGCGCCTCTGCCACTGCTTGAACTGACGGTCGCTCTCCATGAACTGCGCGAGAATTTCCAACGCGATCTGTCTGGCCTCGACCTCACGTCCGGAGCCTTCCTGCACGAAGGCCACGTACTTGTCGAGCTTCTCTTTCAGTCCGGCGGGCACGACCAGCCGCAACTGAACCGGAGGCAACTCTTTTTCTCGCAGCTTGAGTTTCATTGTTGGTTCGCTCCCTAGTTCTTGTACGGACCCGGCATTACGAGGTCCTGGGTCACGATCACATTGAACTGGTAACCGGGCCGAATGGTCAGAGTGGGCGGACGATTCATTCCTTGCTGCAGCGACTGCTGCCCGACTTGTCCGAGCTGTCCGCTCATTCCTGTGCCCGCAGCCTCGCCCGCCATCGCCCACTGACTCGGCGGCGCATAGCCGTAGGGCGAGTACGTGCCGCTCCCGAAGGAACTGATCTGCCCGACCATCTGGCCCGCGCTGATGGTGCTCATGAGGATCGCGGTGCCGAATGTGCGCAGATAGTGGTTATCGACTTGGTCGGAGAATCCCACGTAGCCGCTCTGATCGGCGCCCGGCATGCCCGCGATGTCCATGCTGGAAGTGTTAGGGAAGATCAGCCGCTGCCAAGCGATCTGCACACGCTGCTGTCCGTATGCGGAAGCATTCTGATAGGAGCCGAGCAGCCTGCTGCCTTGCGGGACGAGCAGATAGCGGCCAGTCGCGGAGTCAAAAACGTTCTCTCGTACCTGGGCGACTATCGGTCCTGGCAGGTCCGAGTCGATGCCGCTTACGAGCACCGCCGGGATCACGTTTCCAGCAATAACGGCGTACGGCGAAGGAGCCGGATGAAGCCGGATCGCGGGCGTGCCCTCGGAATCTCCGAAAGCGACACTTGCAGCCGGCGCTCTGGCTTTGAGCCTGCGGGAGTTCCAGCGCGGGGCTGTGGAACGCGGTCACGATCTGAGGCGACTCCAGCGCCTTCATGTACTTCTGCTCGGCCCACTGCTCGTAGGGGCTGGGGTTGTGGGGCGGTTGGGGTCGCTGGGTCATGACGACTGGGAGCTTCGCCGGTGGTGGCGAGAGCGGAAGAGTGGGGGCGGCGTCTGGAACCTTCCCGCCGTGCGAGAGGAGATCGGCGACCTCGCCCTTGTTGGCAGTCTCGCTGGCATCTCCTGGGTCAGAGGAAGCGCTCGACTGACTTGAGACGCCGGATGATTGCACGCCTGCTGCGAGCACGATTCCCATCACAATCGCGACGATGAGGACCAGCACCGCGAGAAGCCAGTTGAGACGGCCACCGCCTTCCTCCGCTGGGAGCTCGTGCTGCTCAGCTTGCGACATGGCGTTCACCTCGCCTCTCCCGTGTAGGCCACGCTCACACGGTCCTGCTCGCGTCCGACGCCGGCGACCATCACGGCGTTGTCGAAGAGCCGGTCGACCACGTAGTAGTTACCGCGCACGCGATAATTGACCATCTGGTTTCCGCCCGAGGCGGCGATCAGCAGCGCGGGCGCATCGGCGGTCCTCATGCTGGGAGGCATCTGGATGTACACATGGGCGCCGTCGTCGAACGCGCGCACGGGACGCCACGCCACGTCTGGTCCGCCGATCTTGTACGAGAAATTGAGAGCCGCTGGATCGGCCGACTTAAGGCTGGCAACAACGACGCCGTCGCTGCCGCTCGCATGCTCCATTCCTGCCTGGCTCGCCTGTCGGTCTCCGTCTCTCATCGCGGCGAGCAGCTCGTCCGGATAGTAGAACTCGACCTGCTCGACACCGTGTCCCGGCCTTGATCGCAGATTCACGTGATAGATGTGGCGGGTGGTGTAGATCGCAAGGTTGGTTTTGATGCCGGGCGCTTGGGGCTTGATCGCCACATGAGGAACCGGGTTCCTGGGATCGCCGGAAGCCGCCGGTGTGGCTTGCCAGCGTTCGGAGTCGCCCATCACGACGTCGGTGATGGTTTCCCCGGATTGAAGCTGAATGTCCGTCGATCGGAGCGGCTCGCAATCGATGACCGGGTCAGGGCCTTGGCCGTAGGGGTAAAGGTGAGCCTGATCGGTCCTGAAGACTTTCCATGAGCCGTCCTGCCGGTGTTGTTTAATGGCTGCTCGGACCTCGGGCGGTTGTTGTGCGAGCAGATCCTCGGCGGTCGGTTGTGTCGGCGAGACTTCGGCCTCGGGCGCATCTTGAGGAACGATTTCAAGCGGTGGCGGCGGCGGTGTTGATTGCTTTGCAGCGCAAGCACTGATTAGCGATGCGACAAACAACAGGCTGCCGATAATCGTTGCGCGTTTCATCTGATGGCTCCTCAGCTCTGCTGCTCGGCCCAACTGAGCCGCGTTACATAAAACCCCAGCGGATTGCTGATGACGGTGTCGGTCGAATTTTGAGGCGAGATCTCGGTTTCGAGGAGCGCCTCCCAATGACTGGTGCCGAGCGGCGCGCCGCTCATGTCGAGTGCGGTCTCGCTCCAACGGACCTGGTAGCTCTTCGACGAAGCCTGGAGGATCGAATCAATCTGAACGCTGACCGTCTGATGCTTCATGAGCTGGAACGGGTTCTTCGCGAAATCGTCAGCATGGAAGTACGACTCGAGGAACGTGTTCGCCGCGCCGTGTGCATGCGCGAGCAGATCGTTCAGCATGTTCTGTTCCACGGCCGGGTCGCTGCTGACGGATCGAGCGTCCCGGATGAACGCGGCGATCTCGTAGCGTTTCATGCGCTCGACGGTCGCCGGCGTGTTCGAGGCGGTCAGTGCGGTCGGGATCGTGATGGCGTAGCCGAGCTTGTCGACTTCGACCACGAACGGGATCACTCTCGTTCGCGCGCTCATCCACACAATGCCCAGAGCAAGAATGAGGCTCAGGAGCATCAGCCCCGCCGATGTGATCTGCCAATTGCGTTTTCCGAGAACGAGATCGCCGTAGCGTTCGTCCCACTCTCGCCGTGCCTGGATGTAGAACTCACTTTCCATCTGGTCCGCTCCGGTTCTCGCCAAAGTCCTCGGCGCGTTGTTCAGACGTTCAGCAACTTCGGGGCCATTTCCCTGGACTACTTTCGGAGTTGGGCGTGCGCCAAGTGATCGAGATGCCGAGGTTCTGGGGAGTGAGGAGCACGTGGCTGGCGAGATAGTGGCGTGGCACCGATCGTCGCATGAAGTGCCTGGCGCTGTATAATTGCTGTTAGGGATGGGAAATGGAGCTAAGCCAAGATCTTCTCGATGATTCGCGCGGGCTCATTACCGCACCGGGCGACCTTTACGCCGTACTAAACGCGCATGGTCTGTACAATTCCATGCGGTTCGTGCTTCGGCTTTCGCCTGAAGTGCACCGCAAAATATCGCAGATTCCGACCGGCATCGTCAGCGGAGGTGACATAGACTTTGATTCTTTGCAGGCTTTCTCCACGTACCTGCACGAAACAATTCACTGGTGGCAGCACGTCGGAACGACCACGGGTCTGATGCTTAGTTTGAGTTATCCAGCCCAGGCCCATATCAACTACAGTCACTTGAAAAAGCTGCTGATTACAGTCGGACCGAAGAAGTCGGTGCTCAAACTAAGTGAGTCCCTTCCCGGTTCCGGCTCTCCGGCGACAGCTGGCGGTCTGGCCAATGTCATCGTGAACAACCACCTCGATATCCAGTTCTTCAAGACCCTTCAGACGAATCCTGATCTGATTCCGCAAATCGTCGATAGCCCTTACTTCGAATGCGTCGGCCACTCGTATGAGATCGCGTACGGCAACATTCTTTTGATCCTCGAGCAACCTCTCAACGACGGATTTCAGGTCGTTCCAGATCCGAGAGGTTGGGAGCGCAATTTTGAGGCGTTAAAACGGTCGCGTACTGAGGGCTTTTATCATGGGTCTCCTGTCGGGATCGTACCCGTTGGAGCACTTCACATCTTCGAAGGGCAGGCGCGGTTCTCACAGCTGCAATACCTCTATTTCGCAAGCGGCGGAGCGTTAGCTTGGGACGATGTTTGGAAGAGAGGAATGTTGACGGACCGATACGTCAGAGCGTTCAACGTCTTCTTGCAGCTCGCGGAGTTGCGGTGGCCGGATAAAATCGACGATCCGATTGTTGGCCTCTTTCTGCTTCTTTGCGACGTTGCCTCGAATCCTGGCGAAGGATTTCCGATACCGTTGAGCAACTTCGAAACTTTTGTCAGCGATGTCGACATCGGACGACGATTTATTTTTTTGTGTCGAACGATCGCCACAACCTGCACGGACGCTGCGGATGCTGTGAAGACGTATTCAAGAGAGGAATACGAGCAGGTGAGTAACAGACTATCTGAGAAGCTGCAGCTTCATTCGCCTTTATCGGTATGCCACGAACTGAATCGTTGGATTCGCGACAGCAAGGGAGTTCAGGCCCTCATGGCCGAGTACGATACATTCGAATTCAGCGGAAAGCCGAACCTGCCGGTGCGGCTGCTTCTCGCTCACCATCTCGCCTATAACGCCGACAAATACTTGACGCCCGAATTTTTCTGTTGGCCCGGAGTGTGGATGACCGGCTCCCGTTGCACGCAAAAAACGGTCGAGCTTTTTGATCGACACAAAGCATTGTTTGTCGACAAAGCTGATAATGACGGCATTTTCCCGATCCTGCACGTGAACCGCGAGGAGTCTCACGTGTACGAAACTTTCAATGAGTTCTACGCGGTGAATGTGATGTACGACATGAGTCACCAGTGGATCGTCACTCCGGGACCCTTTCGATATGAATATCGATGGCTCGTTCAGCCGTACGATCATACGCAAGTTAAGAACTGGGCGGATGGCCATTTCGAAAGGCTGTTTGGAACGCATCCCGATCGCTTTGAGATCCTGTAATTGCGCTGGTCGCGTAGCGCCACCGGTTCGGCTTGACGCTGCGTTCAGAACCGGGATCGATCTCGCTGCATCTTCAGCCTGTTCAGGTCTTTAGTTCAGGCTAATTTCAGGACATTCGGCGGGAAATCGGTGGAAAATGGGGTCCAAACAGGGATGGGGCCGATCCCAAAAGTCTAGGAATTTAGCCCTCTTTGTCTCCGTCTTCCCCCGATTTTCCCTGCTCGGTATCGTTCCCAAGCTGGACGTCGCCGGTTCGACCCCGGTCGCCCGCTCCACTCTTTCTCCCAGCAGAATCAACTACTTGTGAAGATCGGCGGGTCGCGCCGCGAGCGCTCGGAGCGTCGCGAGCATCGCGCGTAGTGCCGGATGATCATTTCGAGATTGGTGTAACCCATCTGATGCGCGACGTATTGCGGATTTTCTCCGCGCGAAAGTTGTAGCGCGGCGTAACTATGTCGGCACTGATAGACCGTGCGGCGACGCAAAGAAGCCTTGACGAGAATTCGTTTCCAATTGCGTTCGCGGAAGTTCGTCAGATCGACCGGCCAGCCGGCGTCGTTCAGAAAGACCAGCTCACGACTCGTTCTGTCGTCCTTAGTCCGCAAACCTGAAGTTCCAAGGCCTGGCGAATTCTCTGGTGGTACTGATCCAGAGTTATATATTCCCATACCCAATTCTGAAGCAGGCGGTAGTATATCGCGAACAGATTATGGGCGAGAGCCAGCGCGGGAACATCCTTGCGCAGTTCTCCACGCGCCTGTGCGTCCTCGACGATCCTGGCGACCAGCCCGATCAGTGTGCGCGCGAACTCTTTATTCTTTTCCTGCTGTTCTGGCGCATGCGGGCCCGAGAGTTCGCGGATGAGCCTCTGCGCGATTTTGATATCGCGTTTGTGATAGGCGACAATGCAGTCGAAGAAGTAAACCAGCTTATCCACCAATGATCCGGCTTTAGGCGCCGACGCGAAAGCGTGCTCGATGAGCGAATGCATGTCGTCGCGGAAGACCATAAGAAGCAGTTCCTCTTTGGTCCTCGCGTAGTTGAATAAGGTGCCTGTTCCTATGTCCGCGCGATCCGCGATCTGTTGAGTGGTAGTCTCTTCGAAGCCTTTGCGCTCGAATAGCATTCGCGCAGCCCGAATAATCTTTTCGAGAGTCCGGCGCTTGTGGCGCTCCCTTCGGCCTTCTGATTGAAGTGGAACAGCTCGATCGACGCCCTGCCCCTCCGCCCTTTTTGCGACTCTGCTCACGCCGACGATTGTGCCAGTATCGCCGTCCGTCCGAAAGCGGGCATACAAGGCAGCGGGAAAAACTCACAAACGCCCGCCAGCTCCCGATCGGCAAAATGCGGAGGGGGTTGCAGAATCATGTCGGGTTTTATTGCGAAAATCGGTCAGCGGTAATTATCGGGTCTGTCCTTGACATCTTCCGAAGGATCAATATAAATCCGTGATTAAGCTCAATCTTGAGTAAAATCATGATTGAAATGAGATCCGGGTGTTCATGTGTGTCGGACGCCGAATCCGGACAACCGCCTGAGCACCTTGAAGGGGCGGCCAAGCGAAGTATAGCCAATCTGATTCACCGCGGTGCTGTTGGTGCCCGCGACTTAAGGAACGATGTGCCCATGACTACGCCAGTGTTCGATCGGATAGCAGACGATCAGGTGAAGGCGTTCTGGCGCGATGGCGCAATCTGCTTGCGCGGCCTCTTCACTTCCAGTTGGGTCGATCGCATGCGCGGAGCGATGGAAGAAGCGCTGGCCTCGCCCGGGCCAATTGGATTCGAAGCGACGAAACGATCCAAGAGCGACGGCGGGCTCAAGAGGTTCTATATCGAACTGAGTGCATGGACAAGGCTGCCGGATTTCCATGCTTTTGTGAACGAATCTCCGGCGCTCGAGGTCGCCGCGCGAATCTTGAATAGCAAGAAAGTCAATCTGTTTTTCGATCAGATCTTTGTCAAGGAGCCGCTAACTCCGGATAGCACGCCGTGGCACCAGGATCGCCCCTATTGGCCGGTTGACGGTGATCAGATTATCTCAATATGGCTCGCGCTCGATCCGGTGACGCGGGACAACGGCGGACTCGAATACATTCGTGGCTCGCATCGCTGGCCCAACTTTTATCGGCCCGAGATGTTTGGCGAGAATCCGGAGATCGAGAAGCGGTTTGAAGTTCTGGAGGGAGAGAGGATTCCTGACATCAGCGCGACGCGCGAGAGGTATGAGTTCCTGAATTGGGACATGGAGCCGGGGGATTGCCTTGTTCATCACGCGATGACCGTACATGGAGCGCCCGGAAACAGAACGGCCAAGGCGCGCCGGCGTGCTTATTCAACCCGTTGGACCGGAGATGACGTCACCTGGAATCCCCGACCAGGGATTTTGGAAGTCATACCGCCGCCAACATTAAAGGAAATTCCACTCAAGCCCGGCGAGCCCATCGATTGCGAAGCATTTCCGCGCCTTTGGCACTGTAACGCAAAAAGCTAGGAACCCTCGCCCGAAAGGAGAAGCTCCTGGTGGATTCAAGTGCTATCAACCGACTGGCCCGAGAACTGCACGAAGCCGAGAAGAATCGTAAGGTTAGTCGCTTCGTTCCGCTCCCAATACGAAGTGAACAAAGCCTCGATGTATGGCCACTCCTTGACGAGCCGGCGCATCGCTAGAGA
Organism: uncultured delta proteobacterium; assembly: GCA_963801665.1. GTDB lineage: Bacteria > Desulfobacterota > Binatia > Binatales > Binataceae > JBARDN01. The sequence continues at coordinate 9,659 of CAWDFL010000002.1, forward strand.
GCCTCGTAGCGAACGGCTGGTTTTGATTGGAAATACCTTTGGCATACGGAACGGCAGATTGTAGCGGCGTGCCCAGCGCATAAGGTCCGTGCGCCGGTAGATGAGCTTCTCCTTGGGTTCGTCCATGAGAACGTACTTCTCTTTCCGGAATACGTAACCCAGATTGAACGGATGCGTGACAATACTGGCCCCGTAACGGTCAGCGAGGGGTTTTATGAGACGTACCGCGAAGTATGTGTTGGTGCTTCCGGTATCCCAATAGAAGTGAATTTCAGATCGCACGGCCATTGCTCCTATATGTCAATTCCCACAAGGAGCCCTGGAATCGAGTCCGTTCAATCACTGACTTTGCCACTCGGTTAACTGGCAGAGATTATCGTCTGTCAAAACTTCCCATGCCGACCCGCGCCTGAGCTAAAACGCTGCGCGCCCTCGCGCGTCTCACCGGACCGGATGGTTTGAATCCCATGGTGATACTCGTTGACGAGGGCTTGCTTCAGAGGCATGTTCCAGCATTCGTAAGCGGACATACGATCGGATCGAAGGCAGTTTTGCGGAAATTGTTCGAGTTGGCGGGCAAGCTCTTTCGCCGATTCCAGGGCCTTTCCCTTGTCAGTAAGTCGATTGACCAGTCCCATCCGTAACGCTTCTTCGCCGGACACTCCCCGGCCGGTCAGGATCAGGTCCATCGCATTGCTCATTCCGATGAGCCGCGGCAGCCGGATCGTTCCGCCGTCAATTAGAGGAACTCCCCAGCGCCGGCAAAACACGCCGAAAACCGCGTCCCGTGCGGCGACTCGCATATCGCACCACAGAGCGAGCTCGATTCCGCCCGCGACCGCATATCCTTCGACCGCGGCAATCACGGGTTTTGAGAGCAGCATTCTTGAGCAGCCTAAGGGACCATCGCCTTCCTCGGTCACGCGATTTCCCTGGCCGGTGGCGACCACTTTCAGATCGGCGCCTGCGCAAAAGCATCCTCCCGCGCCGGTGAGTATGGCGACGAGCAATGATTGGTCCTGATCAAACCGTCGAAATGCATTGGCGAGTTCCCGCGAAACTTCCGGGCTGACCGCGTTACGAACCTCCGGGCGATTGATGGTCACTATCGCGGTGGTTTCTTCGACTTCGAAACTTACTGGACCCATGACGGCTGTCCTCTCGTGTTGTCAGCGTTCAGGTTTGTAAGCGCGGTATCAGGAGGCACGCAGCATGGTATCCGGACGGACGCCATCGACGTAGCCAATGACGACTCCATGAATAGAATATCCCATCAATTGTCTGGCCCGCTTGGGCGGAGTTGCCGCTATTTTCCGCGGTACGGCGATTTAGCGAGCAGCGCGGCATAGTCATTAATGTTCGCATTTCGGCGCTGATCACGTGCCGATCTCATGGCGTCGGAGGCTTACAAGCGCAGCGGGCGAATGGTCATCAATTCGCCCGCCGGCTTTTCCCGCCATAACTCGGGCTGCACATCTATGTAGATTTCGACTTCGTTGCCGTCCGGGTCGAGCAAGTAAACGCTGTGCGTGACGCCGTGATCGGACATTCCGACGATCTGCACTCCCGCGTCGCGCAACTCCTGGACTGCGTGGCGCAACTCCTCATCGCTCTCGCCGATCTTGAGTCCGAAGTGATAGAGACCGATCCTTGGTTTACTCGGGATTCCGGCGGCGTTCGAATCCGTCTGAATCAGCAGCAGTTCATGGTGAGTACGTCCGGACGAAAATGCCGCGAACCGTCCGCCGGCAGAGACCTCGCGCCATCCGAGCAACTCGCCATAGAAGCGTCGGGAAGCGTTAACGTCTCGCACGTACAGCACAATGTGACCCAGTTCTTTCACAACCATTTGAATTCTCCTGGCCATGTCGCTTGGAGGATGAATCTATCACGCGCGCGCACGGTACTTCGGCTAAATCTCATAGCTGGAAGTTAATGCTCACTCCATTTTTATCGGACAGGAATCTCTTCTTATACGGAAGCGTCACCGGACTTCAGGCCCAATAGGAGACGTCCCGCGAGACGGTATACTCTCGGATGCACAACGCCATGTTGGCTGGCGGTTGTGATATCACGCATGATCCGGTCCAACGGACTGCTGCGATAGATCGCACGGGTAGCCGCAAGGTCATACATCGACGTAACAACCTCCTTTGCTACACGATGCACGTGAACGAGCATGATTCGATACAGAGCACGCTGCCGCGGTGAAAGTCTTTCATTACGACAAAGCGTGCTCCAAAGGTCTTCGATGCAGGAATAGACGAAGCTACGAGCGGCCAGCAGCTCACCTTCTGCAACGGCTATCGCTTCGTGTGCGCGCGAATCCTGGTTCAAGGGTCGCGAGCCCGACAATTTATATGGGTCGGCAACTCCTTCCTTGGGCTGAGACAACTCGACCACCGCCTCGATCGCCGCGCGTGCGAGACCTAAGGGCACTCCGGCATGGGAAACGAGAAACAGGGGATAGAAGCGATAAAGCGGTCCGCGACAGAACGGTGGCTCAAGGAAGCTCACGGTTTCCTGGGTTGGAACGAACACGTCTTCTACCAAGTAATCATTGCTACCGGTACCAGATAGACCGGTGGAATACCAAGTATCCAGAATCCTGCACGCGGACGGCGGAAATAACATCGTCCGAACTTCAGGTCTATCGCCGTCACGCTGCCGCGGCTCTCCTCCCTCGAACACAGTGCACACACCAGAGATTACAGACGCATGATGGCATCCGCTGCCGAGTCTGAATCGTCCGCTGACTCGATAACCACCCTCGGTTACATCAGCGCGACCGGTAGGTATAGCCTGGCCGGCTAACGAAAAATCTCGATTGCCGCACAGCCTTTGCGCTACCTCGGGTGCGAGAAACGCGCTGATAAAGCTTCCGGCCGTCGAGATCATCGCACACCATCCGACCGACCCATCCATCCGGGAAAGCTCTTCCACCACTCGGACCTGCGTCATCGGGTTGAGCTCGAGGCCTCCGTAGGTTCTGGGGACGGCCATGCGGAATGCACCCAGCTTTCTAAGTTCCTCAACCAGGCGAAGAGGCAGCCGCCGCTCCGCGACCATCTCTGGGGCGCAATCTGCAATTAGAGGAGCTAGCGATTGAGTTGCTTCAATAATCGAAGTCATGGCGTCAATTGTCTGAGCTTCGTCCATGCTTTCCTCAGATCCTCCCACAACTGTCTAACAAACCTTGTGCATCGCACAATCGCGCGGCTCAACGGAGATTTCGGCAGAAAAGCTAAGTGAATTTGCTTGGCCGGTACCAGCCACTATTGTCACGAATCGACAAAGCCAATTTCCTGCAACGCTTCGTTTAGGGAGCGATGAAAGTGGCAGATTGCCTTCTCGAACCGGCCGAACTCAAAGAACTCATTGGCATCGCTGTTGAGGCTATGCTGGATAGCTCGCGTCGCCGATTTCAGCGGCGGCATGGTGCGGGACAATCCCGATCTGAACAAGGGTGTCCCGCAATAGTCAATCCCGACCGGGTTGAGGTTCCGCAAACTCATAAGCGCAAACGACGGCGCCCGACGGCGTGATCGAAAAGGTCCCGCCTTTGAATTCTTTTGCGCAATCTCCCTCGAACTTAAACCTTCCTGTGATCTGGGAGGAGTCACCCTCGCCGCTTCCGCTGACCAAGCAGTCGTCGCCCGCATGCCCTTCGAATGTGATCCCGGTCGAGCTTACCATGCCCTTCAAATTGCCCTGCGCATAAACTTCGGCGTTCCAATCAAACAGAAAATTGCTGGTTTTCTTAAGTTTCCTGGGGTTCGGCGCAAAGAAATTGAACAGGATTGTTCCGTCGCCCTCGGCCTGGTCATTGATTGTGCCTGTCCAGCAGCCTTCAATATCGATCGGAACCCCTTTGTCCGCAGAACTCGATTCGTCCGCGCTTCCTGTTCCCTCTGCGCTCCAGGCTCCTGCGTTCTGATCCGTTTCTTTCGCGGTCTGGGCACACGCATGGCGCGTCGATCCGATCAGGAGCGCCGATAGCAACTCCACGCAGGCAATGAGAGCCACCGTCCTTGTTAACTTCATCACTGCCTGCCCGACAGACACGTACCGTCGCGAGCGCACTCGGCGGTGGCCGCCAGGTGCAATTCCAGCTTCTCCAGACGCTGGGCCCGCAAGCGCTTGTTCAACGTTAGTTGCTTCACCGTGAGCAACCCCAGAATCGATCGAGACATGCGTGGCTCCCCCGGCGTCTGATGGCGCACGCGCCCCCAAACTCATATCAGAGCATATTTCGCCGACAAAGCGTGGTTGTCGAGCCTGCCACGATCGGCTGCGGCGTCGTTTCATTCGGCGCCAACTCGGGGTAGTAATTTCCGACGGTGTGATGATCGCGGATCCGATTGCCAGGCGATTTGGCTGCTGCTCGTCCAGGCGTCGAGCCGGGGGCTTTTTTGATGAGAAGATTTGTGAGGGGGACGGCGATTGCTGCGACGGTGCTCACTCTGGCGTTGATTGCCCGCTGCCATCCGGCCGCGGCTGCGGAGTCCGCGCCGCCGCTGATCACGGAGGCCGCCAACCCGCTGCTCAATCCACCGGTCAGCGACGGCTATCGGCTGCAGGTCTCGATCGCGCTGCGCGTGATCAACATCTCCGGCATCGACGAGGTGGCGCAGCGCTTCAATGTGGTCGGCTACCTAGTCGCGCGCTGGAAAGATCCGCGCCTTGCGTTCACGCCGCGCGCGCCGTGGGAGAAATTCCGTACCTATGCCCCTGACCAGCTCTGGTGCCCGCACTTCGATTTCGTCAATGGCGTCGTGCCGCACTCGGCCTACGATGTCACGATTCGCGTGTTCCCCGACGGCACGGTCAGGTACTCCGAGCGCTCGAGCGCGGAGTTATCGAATACTTTCCACCTGCGCACGTTTCCTTTCGATCGGCAAACGCTGGAGATCCTGATCCATCCGAGCGTCGCGGAAGATCAGACCGTCGAGCTCACGCCCGAGCATGGTGCCGAGGCGATAAGCGCCGAGCCTCGGGTGTACCAGTCGCTGGCGCAGTGGACGATCACTGGAACAAATGCGGCGGTCGAACAGGTCCCGGGATTGAGCGGCGAGCCGATCAGCGAAATTCGCTTCACGGTGACAATCGCGCGCCGCTTCAACTTCTACATCTGGAAGGTGTTCCTGCCACTGTTGCTGATGGTGATGCTGTCGTGGACGGTCTTCTGGATCGATCCGACCGAATTAAGCAGCCAGGTGCAGATCTCGGTAACAACGATTCTCACTGTGATCGCGTTCGCGTTCGCGATCCAGGCGAACCTGCCCAAAGTGCCGTACCTGACCTTCATCGATGTCTTCTTCCTGATCAGTTACCTGTTCGTGTTCGCGACCGCGATCGAGATTACCGCGGTGCACTTTGCGGGCCGCGCCGCGGGGAAGATTGCGCGCGCGCGAAAGATAAACAGCGCCAGCAGAATACTGCTCCCGGCGGCTTTCGTCGCAGTCAACCTGATAATGGCGCTGATCTATTTCGGATAACCGCGATGTCTGGCCCCGCGACGGCGGCCATAGCTATTTGATATTTATCTCTATCGATAGCGCGATAGGGCGAAACATGGGAGTTGATTCTGTAACGGAGAACATCCGTGGAGGGAGTGAACCATGGCTAACGAGCTCGAAAACAAAGGCAAGGAAATCCGCACCCGATTGTGGGGAGAGCAAGGGTTCAAGAGCGGAGATGAGTTCCTGAAGAAATTTGATCAGGGCTTCGCGAAGTTCCTGAACGAGCAGCTCTTCGGCGAGATCTGGAATCGTCCCGGACTACCCGCCAAGGCGCGGTCGATGATCACGGTCGCGGTGCTGATGGCGCTCGGACGCGGGCAGGAGCTGCGGCTGCATATGCGCGGCGCGCTGAATCTGGGCATCACGCCGGAGGAACTCAAGGAAATTATCGTTCACGTCTCGCAATACAGCGGCGTCCCGACCGCGATCGAGGGGATCCGCGCGTTCACCGAGGTGACGACTCCGGCCAAATAGAGATCCGAAATAGCCGGCGAGCCTCTTCTCAGGGCATCGAGGGCATCGAAGGCATACTGCTCGCGCCCGGAATCTTCGAGGTCAGGCCTCCCGTCGCGTTGCTCACGGCGCACGAGGCGAGGATGTCGGTGGCATGCGCCGCGACGTAGCTCTGCAGCATCGTGGTCGCGCTCGCGATCGGAAGACTCGCGCTGCCCGCGAACGTGGTCGCCGCGGTGGACATCACCGCCGGGCTGCTGAGCACCGAAGGGTCGGCGCTGGCGGCATTCGGCACCTGGCTGCTGACCGCCGAGCATAGCGCACTGTTCGCCGCCGACTGTTGGCTGCTGGTGAGCGTCGAGGCAGCCTGCTGCGCAGATTGCGCCATCGAGCTGGCGCTGTCCTGCGCGCGCACTGCGGCAGGATATGCGATCAGAAACGTGAGCATCGCGGCGACAGCGACAAAGAGAGCCGATTGGCGCGATCGGTGCGAGACGGACCATTGAGACAGAGACAATTGAGAAGTCATCGAATGTTCCTCCTGCATTACTCGTTCAGTGGCCGGCTTGCGATTTCAGTTAGCAAATTCAGACTCTCACCGGACCTCACGAAGCGCAACCGAGAAAGATATTGCCGAAACCCGAGCTTCAGGTAGATTCGTCTGCGCGATGAAATCAGTGAAAGAACGAAGCTTGTTCGCCTCGACCGGCGCGGACGACGGACGTTGAGCTCTCCGGAAATATATACGCAAGCTGGTCTTGATTGCGGCGATTTCCTGCGCGGCCGCGTCAACTCCTCTTTTTCCTGTAGCCGCTGAAACGCAAGCCTCCGCGGTAGCCGCGCCGATCGTGAAGACTCGCGCCGGAGAGGTTCGCGGCAAGATCAAAGAAGGTTTACGCGAGTTTCTTGGAATTCCATATGCGGCCCCTCCAGTAGGCAACCTGCGCTGGCAATCACCCGCTCCACACGCGAGCTGGCCGGGCGAACTCGATACGACCAGGACGCGTAGTTGGTGCCCTCAACTCGCAAGCTTTCCGGACTCGCGAGTCGTCGGTTCGGAAGATTGTCTTTATCTCAACATCTATACACCTTACCCTGCCGGAACCGGGCTGCCAGTGATGGTCTGGATTCACGGCGGCACGTTTATCGTCGGCTCGGGCGCGCCGTTCAACGGGAGCAATCTGGCGCGCAAGGGCAATCTCATCGTCGTCACGATCAACTACCGGCTCGGAGCGCTCGGCTTTCTGGCGCATCGCAGCCTCGACGCCACCGATGGCCGCCGTGCCTCGGGCAACTACGGTCTGATGGATCAACAGGCCGCGCTACGATGGGTCAAAGATAATATTGCGGCGTTCGGCGGCGACCCGCATAAGGTGACGATCGCGGGCCAGTCGGCAGGCGCGATCAGCGCGGGATTGCAGATGGTGTCGCCGGGAGCCGCCGGATTGTTCCAGCGCGCGATCCTGGAAAGCGGCCCGTTCCCGCACGTGCAGACGCTCGCCGAAGCGGAGGTGCGGGGCAACGAGCTCGCAACCAGGCTCGGCTGCGACAGGGTTTCCGATACCGCGGCCTGCATGCGATCGAAAACGATCGAGCAGATAGTGAGCGCAATTCCGGCCGACCCGCTCACCAGCGGCAATCTCATCTGGTCGCCGATCGTCGATGGCCACGTCGTGCCGAGCCAGCCAGCCGAGGCGATCGCGGCCGGTCACGTCAACAAGGTCTCGGTGATCAATGGCTCCAATCGCGACGAGGGGACCATCATGCGCGCAGCCGCCAAGCCCATCACCGCGCAGAGATTCGAGCAGGGCGTTCATTCGATGTTAGGCAGGAACGCCGCGTGCGTGATGGCTGCCTATCCGATCGCGAATTATCCTTCGCCCACATTGGCGGCCGCCGCGGCGTATGGCGACGCGACTTTCAGTTGCCGGATCCTTAGAACCGGAGCGATGCTCTCCGCGCTGGAGCCGGTCTATCAGTACGAATTTAATGATACGCATGCGCCGCCGACATTTCTTCGCAATCCGCCGTTCCCGCTGGGCGCATTTCACAGCTCGGAGATCCAGTACGTATTCGGCGATATCGCGACAAACCCTGCCGCATCGCCCGAACAGAAAAAGCTCTCAGACGCGATGATGTCCTATTGGATCGGCTTCATCACCTCAGGCGACCCCGGCGGATCTCCCCGGTGGACCCGCTACCGCACTAACGATCCATGGATCCTCTCGCTAGCTCCAGGAGCAATCGGAGACGAATCAGGCTTCGCAAAGATTCATCACTGCGACCTATGGGACTCGATTCAGTTCTGATAGTTTAGCGCGTCTCGTGCTGCCCGACCGCACGTTCCAGGGCCTGACGGATGTAGCGTTGGTATGGGATACCGCGCCGGCGCGCGGCGGCGCGGACGGCTTTGAGCAATTCGTCGGAGATTCGCAAGTTCACTGATTTCTGCTTGGGCATGTATTCAAATGGAAACGGTTCAAGATTTCTGGCGCTGATGTACTTGGACAAATCCTGATCAAGCAGGTCCTCCGCATCCTTATCGCTTCTGAGCGCGGGCAATTTCTTGCTCATATTTTTTGATCTCCCTCTGATGCATGTAACGAGCGCTGATCGGGCGCAACCTGATACCAGCCGTGCGCCGCCGGGGCGTGAAGACCACGAACGCATAGCGCTCGTGCTGAGTGCGGCCGATTGCAACGAAGCGCGGTTCGCTTGGCTGATCTTTTGGATCGGGTCTTATCAGGGTCTCAGCGCGCATGAGCACATGTTCGATTTCGGAGATTGAAACGCCGTGTTTCTGGCATTTTCGCCGATTGCCTTCATCCCACTCGAATCCGGAGAAGCTAGTCTTTGCCACGGATGTCTTTTAAAGATAGGCGAATGCCTATACAAATGTCAATATCATTGCGGAAAACAGATTGCCCAACACTCTCGACTCGATTCCGGGTAGACTATTTGCGAAACGCATGTTTTAAGGTTGTGATTTTCAACTGACAAAGCAGAACATGATGCGTCTTTCGAATCTCTTTACGCGCACCGCGAAAGAATCCGCACAGAGCGATGCCAGCCGCAACGCGCGGTTTCTGACGCGCGCGGGTTATATCGATCAACTCATGGCGGGCGTTTACAGCTTTCTGCCGTTGGGCCTCCGCGTCCTCAACCACATCGAAACCATCATCCGCGAAGAGATGGACCGGATCGGAAGCCAGGAAATCCTCATGCCCGCGCTCCAGCCACGGGAGATATGGGATCGAACTGGGCGCTGGGACAAGGTCGATGTGCTGTTCAAGCTCAAGGGCGCCGGAGATCGCGATCTCGCGCTCGGGCCGACGCATGAAGAAGTAGTGACTCCGCTCGTCACCAGCTTCATCCGCTCCTATCGCGACCTGCCGAGAGCGGTGTATCAGATTCAGACGAAATTCCGCGATGAACCGAGGGCAAAATCCGGGCTTCTGCGCTGCCGCGAATTCCGCATGAAGGATTTGTATTCCTTCCATGCCGACGAAGCGTCGCTCGACGAATTTTACGACAAAGTGATCGCCGGATACTCAAATGTCTATCGCCGCTGCGGTGTCGGCGCGAGAACACTTCTGACCTACGCTTCGGGCGACACCTTTTCGAAATATTCGCACGAGTTCCAGACGGTAACGCCTTATGGCGAGGATGTGATCTACCGCATTCCCGGAAGCAACACCGCGATTAACAAGGAGATCATCGGCGATTCGGCCGCGCTCGCCGGGATCATTCCCGGCTATAAAGCGGGCGACGAATCCACGCTCGAAGAGCTGAAAGCGATCGAGGTCGGCAATATTTTCAAGCTCGGCTCGCGTTTTAGTGACGCCTTCTCCTCGCAATACACGGACAGCGCGGGAGCGCAGAAGAAAATCCTTATGGGCTGTTATGGTCTCGGGCCGAGCCGGCTGATGGGCGCGATCGCCGAGTGTCTCGCCGACGAAAAAGGGCTCGTCTGGCCGGCGGAAATTGCGCCCTATCGTTTGCATCTTGTCTCGCTGGTCCGCGATCCAGCCGAAATAGAACAATGCGACCGGATCTATGACGGACTGGCCGCGCAAGGGATCGAGGTGCTTTACGACGACCGTCAGGGTCTTCAAGCGGGAGAAAAATTTGCCGACGCGGACCTGATCGGCATCGCCGATCGCATTGTCGTCAGCCGGAAGACGCTTGCCGCAGGCGGCGTCGAATGGAAAGCGCGGCTCTCGGACCAGAGCGCCGTTATCACGCTCGAGAAGCTGCACGAAATTCTGAGACCAATCGACCGCGTCGTTTGAATTAGATCGGTAGCAAGCTAGCCACCTATGCCGCCGCGCCGCTGTCTGCGCCCGAAGCAGCTAGCGCGCTTGTACGACGGTAGTTGGCTTGACGAACTTCAGCGTCATCCGGTCGCTCTCGCCGATTGCGAGGTACTTGTCGCGATCGGCTGCGCCCTGGCGCAGAGTGGGCGGGAGATTCCAGACCGGATGGTTTCGATCGTCCTTGGGATTCGCGTTGATCTCCGACGTGCCCATCAGCTTGAACCCGGCCTGCTCCGCCAACTTGATCACGTAGTCCTGGCGCATGTAGCCGTTCTTGGCCTTCGGATCCTGCGGCTGCGTTGGATCGGCGCGGTGATCGGTTATTCCCAGGACTCCGCCAGGTTTCAACGCATGATAGAAAGCCTTGAAATAATCGTCCGCGTTGCCGTGCGCGAGCCAGTCGTGGACGTTACGAAACGTCAGCACCATATCGGCCGAGCCTGCGGGCGCGATCGTGGTTTCGGCGGGAGGATCGAGCGTCGTCACGACGACGTGGCTGTACACCGCTGGATCGGACTTGAGCTTGTCCTCGAACGCCTTCGCGCCGCGTCCTCCACCGACCGCTTCGTAGAGCTTTCCATGATCTTTGAGAAACGGCGCGAGAATTTCCGTGTACCATCCCTGTCCGGGCGAGATTTCGACGACGGTCATGTCGGGCTTGATTCCAAAGAATGTCAGCGTCTCCAGCGGATGGCGATACTTGTCGCGCGCCTTGTTTTCCGCCGAGCGCTGCGGCCCGTCGATCGCCGCCTTGAGGCCGGGAATAGCGGCGGCGTCATTCGGGGCGGCCGTCGCCGGCAGGATCGGCGAGAGCGCGATCATCGACAGGGTAAGCAGAACGAGCAGCGGTAACTTGATTCGATGCTTCACTCGGATGGACCTCTTGTGGTTATGGCGAAATGCGGTCGCGAAATGCATGATGCTTTCTGCTCCGCGAGCATCGATTCTATTCCGTGCTCGCGCTGCGGGCGAGAGGAAGGAGCCGTGCTGCATCGACTCGGGAAAATCGGCGGATGGCTGCGGCGCGAGGCCGCGGAGGCGCGCTCGATCTTTCTTTTCTTTCTGATAGCATTTCTGCTTCAGCTTTTGATTATCAAGCTGGTGCTGGCCGAGTTCTCGATCCCGCTGTTCGCAATTTCCAAGGCACTGCTCGGCGCCGTGCTGGCGGCAAAGGCGGTCTTGATCCTCGATACTACTTCCCTGGCGCGAAGGCTCGAGCGCTATCCCCGCGCGATCGCGGTCGCGGTCAAGACGATGCTGTATGGAGGCGGCACGCTGATACTGGGATACCTCGAACGATTGATCGAGGCGATCTTTCGGACCGGCTCGCTTGATGGCGCGATCAGAAGCGTCACAGAGCAGATGGATTTATATCGCTTCTTCGCCTGGATACTCGGCATCAGCCTGGTGTTCGCGATCTATTTCGTATGGTCGGAAATAAGCGAGCAGATGGGCGAAGGCGCTCTATGGTCGCTGTTCTTCGAGTGGCCGTGAGACAGGCTCTATAACTCCGCTCAGCTCGCGCTCGAGGATTGCAACTGGATGTAGTTCTCGATTCCGATTTGGTTGATCAGATCGAACTGGATCTCGATAAAATCGATGCTCTTCTCTTCGTCGTGCATGATTTCCGTCAGCAGATCGCGTGTGACGTAATCCTTGACCAATTCGCAGTGCGCGACCGCGGCGCGAAAATCGCCGATCGCCTTCTGCTCGAGCTTGAGATCGCACTCAAGCACTTCCTTGACGTTCTCGCCGATCAGCAACCGATCCAGGTCCTGCAGATTCGGCAGCCCTTCGAGAAACAGGATGCGCTCGATGATCCGGTCGGCATGCTTCATCTCGGTGATCGATTCGTCGCGCTCGTACTTGCCGAGCTTGGTGACGCCCCAATGCTCGAGCTGCTTGGCGTGCAGAAAATATTGGTTGATCGCGGTCAGTTCGTTGCGCAGGACCGTATTGAGAAACTGCAGTACTTGAGGATCACCCTTCACGGAATCTTCTCCCAGAAGACGCGACGATGAATGGGTCTATTGTAGGGACAAACGAACGCGAGCGAAACCGATTAACGGCCGGCGGCCGAACTTTGCTGTGCGGAGCTTTCCTGCGGAGCTTCGATCGAGCTGGATTGCGCGTCAAGAATCTCGCGAACAATCGGCACGCATTTTCCGCACTTGGGCGTCACTCCCAACGCGCGATAGAACGCTGCCACCGAGCATCCGGAGCTGGGACACTGGGAACGTGCCTGACGGTCAGTGATCGCGTTGCAGACGCATAGGTACATCGGTGATAGATCCTCGACACCCTCTTGATTGTGAGAATGATTATCAATTTCTAGCATGAATGCAAGCCCTCGTCGATATCGATCCTGATTCCACCCGGATTTGCTCGATTTTCTCGTTTACTAGGTCGCGCTAGCGTACAGCACACTTAAGCCTCGCAGAGGTATTCACTTGACGGCGAAATTCGACGGTTTGAACTCGATTGAACGCGCGCGGATTCTCGCGCAGGATTTCTCGCGCCGCGCGGCCGATCACGATCGTCATGCGACTTTCCCCGTCGAAAATTTCGAGGGGTTGAAAGAAGCTAACCTCCTCGCATTGACTGTTCCCGCTGAGTACGGCGGCGCGGGCGCCGGATTGGCGGAGACCTGCGGCGTCCTCGGCACGATCGCGCAAGGAGACGCCTCAACCGCGCTGGTGCTGGCGCTGCACTATCTCATGCACGCGACGATCACGCGGAGCCCGCGATGGCCGGCACGCCTCCGTGAGCTGGTCGCGCACGAGGCTGTCAGGTACGGCGCGCTGATCAATGCGCTCCGCGTCGAGCCGGAGCTCGGCACTCCCGCGCGCGGCGGGATGCCGGCGACCGTCGCCGAGCGGGATGCGCATGGAAATGGATGGCGCATCTCGGGCCACAAGATCTATGTGACCGGAATTCCGCTGCTTAGCTGGCTGATGGTTTGGGCCCGCACCGCGGAAGCCGAACCGCGCGTCGGAACCTTTCTGATTCCCGCACGCGCGCCGGGGATTCGAATCGTCGAGACCTGGGACCATCTGGGGATGCGCGCGAGCGGCAGCCACGACGTGATTTTTGAGCATACATTGATTGCGGAGGATCATGCGGTCGATATCCGGAAACCATCCGAATGGGCCGAGCGCGACGACGACCAGGCCGCATGGTACGTGCTCGGGATATCCGCGCTGTACGACGGGGTCGCGCGTGCCGCGCGCGACTGGCTGGTGACCTATCTCATGGAACGCACGCCGACCGCGCTGGGTGCTTCGCTCTCCACCCTGCCCCGCTTTCAGGAAGCGGTCGGCGAGATCGACGCGCGGCTGCTGACCAATCGCATTCTGATCGAATCCGCCGCGACCCGAACCGATCGGGGCACGCCGCCTGCCACCGCCGAGAGCGGCCTCATCAAGATGACCGTGACCACCAACGCGATCGCGGCGGTCGAGCGCGCGGTCGAATTGACCGGAAACCCCGGGCTCCGTCGCGCCAACGAACTCGAGCGCCACTTGCGCGACGTGCTGTGTTCGCGGATTCATACTCCGCAGAACGACAGTGTCCTGATCGCGGCCGGCCGCGCCGCCTTCAAAGCAGCGGGACGGAAGGGAGAGCATCTATGAGCGTCGAATTTATAGGAATGATCGGCACGCAACCGGGCTCCGAGATCCATCCTCCCAGCGGACCTGCGATCGATATCGACTATGTGCGCCGCTTCGCGGAGGCCCACGAGCAATCGGGATTCGACCGAATACTCATCGGCTACTTCTCGAACGCTGCCGACGGATTCGTGGTTGCGTCCTACGCGGCGTTCGTTACGGAAAAGCTAGGCCTGATGCTGGCGCATCGGCCGGGCTTCGTCGCGCCGACTCTCGCCGCGCGCAAGCTCGCGACGCTCGATCAATTCAGCGGCGGAAGGCTCGCGGTGCACATAATCTCCGGCGGCGACGACGCCGATCAGCGCAAGGACGGAGATTTCCTCGCTCACGACGAGCGCTACGCCCGCACCGACGAGTACGTCGAGATTCTTCGCCGTATCTGGACCGCGGACAAGCCGATCGATCACGAGGGCAAGTACTACAATTTCAAGCACTCGTTCTCCGCCGTGAAGCCGGTGCAGCAGCCGCATATTCCAATCTACTTCGGCGGCTCGTCGGACGCGGCGATCGAGATCGCCGGCAAGCATGCCGACGTTTACGCGCTGTGGGGCGAGCCGCTGGCGGAAGCCGCACGGACGATCGCGCGCGTGCGAGCGTCGGCGGCGCGCTATGGACGCAGCGTGAGATTCAGCCTCTCGACCCGGCCGATTCTGGCTTCAACCGAGGACGCGGCATGGACGCGGGCCAAGAAAATCATCGAAACGATCCGCGAGATCCGCGGACAAGCGATGCTCGGGAGTGTAAAGAAGGAGCCGCAGGCGATCGGATCGCAGCGGCTTTTGGCGGCCGCCGCGCAGGGCGACGTGCTGGACACTCGCCTGTGGACGGCAGTGGCCGCGGCGACCGGCGCTCGCGGCAATACCACCGCGCTGGTTGGAACTCCGGAGCAGGTCGGCGACGCGATGCTCAAGTATTACGACCTTGGCGTGACGACGTTTCTGATTCGCGGCTTCGACCCGCTCGAGGACGCGATCGACTATGGCCGTGAATTGATTCCGTTTGTGCGCGATGCGATTGCGCGGCGCAACGAGCAGGCCGGTCCAGCCGCAAGCCGCGCGGCGGTATAGGTACGCGAATGTCTTCCAAACTGTTAGCGATTGTCGGAGCCGTGACTCCTCCTGGGCGGTTGTCGAACGCGACGCGATGGCTGCTCGACGCCACGCACGCGGAGCGCCCGGAACTCGAGGTCGAGCTGATCAATCTCGCCGACCAGAAGATCGCATTCGCCGACGGACGACCGCCCGAACAACACAAGGACGACACCGCGCGAGTGGTCGAGAGCGTTCGATCGGCCTCCGGCGTGGTCCTTGCGAGCCCGGTTTACCGCGGATCGTTCACCGGCGCGCTCAAGAATCTGCTCGACCATCTGCCGATCGAATCGCTCAGCGGAAAGCCGGTCGGAATTATCGCGATGGGCGCGACGCAGCATCACTTTCTCGGAGTCGATTGGCATCTGCGCAACGTCCTTGCCTGGTTCGGCGCGATCGTGGTTCCGACCAGCGCTTACCTGGTCTCGGCGGATTTTGTCGAAGGCGAATTGTCCGAGAATGCGAAACGGGATTTGAAGGATCTCGCCGACGCGGTAATCAAGTTGCAGGAGATCGCGCCTTCCGCCGGCAAATTCCTGGGACCACGGCCGCTCGCCAGCCGCCGAGGCTGACTCGCCCCGGCGCGCCGATTGACTATTCGGCCGTACGGTTTCCGGTTGCGAGTTGTTATCTACAGAACGTATTACGCGGCGATTCTCACTTTATCGGCAGGACGAAATTTACTGGAAAAACGGGCCGGCTTCGCGTAGGATTGCCCGCGGAAACCGGTTGCGACGTGCGGATCGCGCGGTACAACCCAACGGGTAAAACACGCGGTCCGGTTTGTGATAGGCGGGAACGTCCAGCGCTGAACCAGAGCAGACGCCCCTGACACAGCAATTTAAAATCTCAGCCGTCTTCGTAGTCACCGCCGTAGTGGTGCTTTTCGGCGTCGTGGCGACCTATTTTCTCGGCTCGATTTCGATCACGGCCAATCACGAGGCCATAAGGGATCACGCACGAATCGAGAGTTTCTCGGACACGCTGTCCATTATAAAGGACGCCGAGACAGGCCAGCGAGGCTTTTTGCTCACTGGAGACGAACAATATCTCGCGCCTTACGAACGCGCGCTCGCGGAAATAAGAACCAATCTGCAACACCTTCAACGCATTTCCGAAAAGAGCAGCGGTCAGGCACTCACTAGCGATGACGTTGCGAGCCTGACTCGCCTGGTCGACGGAAAGCTGGACGAATTGCGGGAGACTATCGCGCTCAGGCGCACGCGGGGACTCGATGCCGCGTTGGCGGTCGTGAACACCGATCGTGGCAAGCACCTGATGGATTCGATCAGGGTGAAGATCGCCGCGATTATCTCGCGCGAAGATTCAGCGCTCGCCGCCTCGAATGCTCGCGCCGAATCACTGGAGTATTACCGCGACCTCATATTTGCGGTGCTTGCCGTTCTGATACTGGCGGTTCTTGGATGGGCATATCGGCAGATCCGCGCGGAAATGGAGCGGCGGGAAACCGCGCGCCGGGAGACCCAGCGTCAAAAGGACTTGTTCGAAGTTACCCTCGCCAGTATCGGAGACGCGGTAATGGTCACCGATACCCAGGCGCGAGTCACTTTCATGAACCAGACCGCCGAAGAGCTCACCGGATGGCGCCGATCCGAAGCGCTGGAACAGCCGTGCGAGGAAATCTTCAAGATCGTCCAGGAGGGCACGCGCGCGACGGTCGAGAGTCCCGTCGAAAAAGTATTCCGCCTGGGATCGATCGTCGGACTGGCAAATCATACGCTGCTGATTCGCAAGGACGGCAGTGAATTGCCGATCGACGACAGCGGGTCACCGATCAGGGATTTTGACGGTTCGCTGCGAGGTGCGGTTTTGATCTTCCGTGATTTCTCGGTCCATCGCGCCGCGGAAGCCAAATTGCGCGAAACCAACGCCGCGCTGCAGGCGGCGAACCGCGCGAAAGACCAGTTCATGGCCGCCCTGTCCCATGAACTGAGAACTCCGCTGACTCCGGTGCTCGCGACGCTGATGACCTGGGAAGTGAGCGACGAGCTGCCGTCTTCACTGCGTTCAGGCGTCGAAATGCTGCGCCGGAATGTGCAGCTGGAGGCCCGGATCATCGACGACCTCCTCGATCTAACCCGCATCACCAAGGGCAAGCTATCGCTCAATCCGGAAATTCTGGATGCGCACGATCTGGTTGAGAACGTGGTCGCAATGTATCGCAGTGATATCAACGCCAAGCATCTGAGCGTGTCTCAAGACCTGGGGGCGAAGCGTTATCATGTGAATGCCGACTCCGCCCGCCTGCAACAGATATTTGCAAATATTCTGAACAATGCGATCAAGTTCGTCGAGCCGAACGGACGTATCCGTATAGTCACTTCCAACGACTCCCAAGGGAATCTGCAAATCTCCTTCGCCGATGATGGCATCGGAATCGCCCAGGACGCTCTAGACCGTATATTCACTCCGTTTGAACAGGAAACCGAGGAGATAACTCGCCGTTACGGCGGCTTGGGCCTGGGCCTGGCGGTTTCCAAATCGCTGGTCGATGCCCACGGCGGGAATCTCACCGCGGCCAGCGCCGGGCCGCACCAGGGGGCGACCTTCACGGTCATCTTGCCATCACTCGACTCCGACGCCAAAGCAAGATCACGGGACTCAAAGTCTTATTCAGCGGATCATGATAAAGCCGGGACGGCATTCAGTATCCTGTTCGTTGAAGATCATCAGGACACGGCCGAGGTGATGAGCGGGATCCTGCGCTCGCAGGGATATCTCGTTCAAACCTGCGCCACCGTAAGCGAGGCGACCAGGCTCGCCCGCGAGAACCACTTTGATCTCATTCTGAGCGATGTGGGACTGCCGGATGGTACGGGAATCGATCTGATCCGCGCGATCCGGCTGCACAGTACGGTTCCCGCTATCGCACTGACCGGCTTCGGAATGGATCAGGACATCGCCAGCTTCAGGGAAGCTGGTTTCAACGTGCATCTGACCAAGCCGGTCAATCTGCAGCGTCTGCTAATCGCGATCAATGATTTGACCGTCTCGCAGAAATCCACCGAGGCGCCCACTCGCAGCTAGAAACGTTCAGGAGTTGCGGCCGCTCTCGGGCTCTTCGGACAGCGGAAGATCCAGAACGAAAGACGCGCCTTTGGGCGTGCGGTTCTCTGCGCGAATCCGGCCCCCCGTTCGTGTCAAAACATCGCGGGCCATCGACAGTCCGAGCCCGCTTCCAAACGCTTTGGTGGTGAAGAACGGGTCGAAAATCTTCTCAAGGATTTCGGCCGGAATGCCGGTTCCTTCATCTGAAATGGTCAGCTCGACCACCGAGGGCTTGTTTCGTGCTTCGACCACGATATTGCCGCCGTCGGCCATCGCGTCGCGCGCGTTGATCAGCAGGTTCGCGATCACATGCTTGAGCTGATTGGGCGGGGCCGCGATCTTTGGCAGCGGGCCCTGGATTCGGCTGTCAATCTTGATGATGCCGCCTCTTGCGGTCGGAGTCTTCTCGATCAGGAGCGTCACCATCTCGATCGAGTCGCGAACCAGCCGCTGCAAATCCACAGGTTTGATTTTCTCTTGCTGATCGGCATTGACGAATTCACGCAACGACCGCACACGGTCGGATGCGGCTGCGATTGAGCGCTTCAATGCATCGACTTCGGACTTCAACCCGTCGTCAACTTTTCCCTCGATCAGATGCAGCCGCAGAACGGCCGCGTTGAGACTGTTGTTGAGGTCGTGCGCCAGTCCGGTTGCCATCTCGCCGATCGAGCGCAGGCGCTCGTTGCGGAACAGCTCGTCCCGCAATTGAAACATCCCCAGAAGCGCGACTATCTGCTGCGTGGACTCCACTCCGATCGCCGCGACGTGCGGCGAACCGTCGAGGTCCAGCAGAAACCTGAGAACCGTGAGAAATTTGCCGTTCTCGACCTGGTCTGTCGAGACCATCGTGTTCCCGGTGGCGAGAACGTGCTGGTCCTTGCGCCAGTGAACCAGGCCAACGTCGGGAAAGAGCTCCGGATCGCGCGATCCGATCCATCGGTCGCGCTCGAGATTGAGATCCGAGACCAGCGTTTGATTGACGAATATGTACCTGCCCTCGGCGTCTTTGATCCAAACTCGGGCCGGTAAATTCGCCAGGAGCTTCGAGAAGAGAATCTCCTCGTGACTGGTGGACGGTGTTATGGAGTGAGGCACGACCGGTCCAAGGCTACTAGGCACTGTGCCCAATGTACAGCACAGCCAACGCGGCGCGTTCCGGCGCTCTCGAATCGGGCTGGAATTTCTGCGATATAACAGGTTCGGACGAGGAGCGAACTACGCATGAGCGTGAGGCATGTGGTTGTGATCGGAGCTGGTATCGGCGGAATGTGCGCCGCCCGTGTGCTGTCCGATCATTTCGAGCAGGTTACGATTGTCGAACGCGACGTGCTTGCCGACGCGCCGATTCATCGCAAGGGCGTCCCACAGAGCCGCCATCCGCACGGCCTCCTCGACCGCGGACGACGCGAGCTCAACGCTCTGTTCCCGGGCCTCGACGATACCCTGCACGCGCGCGGCGGACTCGACCTTGACGCCGGGCTTGATCTCGCCACGCTGCAGCCTGAGGGATGGGCCCAGCGGCGGCGCACCGGCCATCAGATGCTGTTCGCGAGCCGGCTGCTGATCGAGGCGGTTATCCGCGAGCGCGTGAAAGCCATTAGCAACGTGCATTTCCTCGAAGGAACCGAGGTCACGCGCCTGACGCTCGCAGCCGGCGACGAGCGTCGCGTGAGCGGAGTCGATACGCGCAAGGTGAGCGACGGCTCCGCCGGCCACCTCGATGCGGACCTGGTGGTCGATTGCAGCGGGCGGAGCTCGCGCGCGCCGGCGTGGCTCGAACAGTTGGGTTTTGCGCCCGCCGAGCGAGAAGTCGTCGATGCCGAAGCTGGTTACAGCACTTGCTGGTACCAGGCGCCGCCCGTCGGCGAGCGGCCGCCGAGCTGGTGGTGGAAGGGAATTTTTCTCAACCCGTCGGCGCGTCCGACCGCGCCCGAGGATTACTATTTCGCGCTGACCCTGCCGATCGAGGGCGACCGCTTTCTGCTGACGCTGGCCTCCTGGGGCGGGCGCGAGCTTCCCGCGGATCACGATTCGTTCGCCGCGTTATGCGCGAAGCTGCGCTCGCCGATCGTGGCCGAGGCGCTGGCGATCTCGAAACCAATCTCCTCGATCTTCCATCGCCGCGGCATGCAGAACATCTGGAACCATTACGAACGATGGACTGGTCCCGCAGGATTCGTATGCGTCGCCGATGCGGCCTGCGCCTTCAATCCGGTCTACGCCCAGGGGATGACGAGCGCGTCGGTCTGCTCCCAGATTCTCGGAAAAGCGGTGAGTGAGATGGATCCCGCCGACCCTGAATTTCCGGGTAGGTTCTTCAAGCTGCAAGCTGAATTCGTACGACAGCCGTGGGCGCTGTCCGTGGCGCGCGATCGCCAGGCGCTCGAACGTGGACAGGGCGGCGCGAAATCCGAGGGCGAGATCAGCACTGAAATGTGGGAGCGCATCATGCGCGAGGGCGGCGGCGTTCCGGTAATCGCCGAAGCGATCTTCGATGTAATAAATCTGAACCGTCCGCCGGAGTCGTTGGTCGGTGATTCGGAGTTCGTCGCCGCGGTGAGCGAGATCATGGCGCGGCCTCCCCGCCCTGCCACTCCGAACCAGGACATCGCACCCTATCCGCCAGCAAACGTAGCCAATTAAGGAGCACTCAATGAACCCGATTCGACCTAACCGCATGCGAGCCGGAATTTTTCTCGCGCCCTTTCATCCGACCGACGAGGATCCGACCCTCGCGCTCCGGCGCGACATCGATCTGATCGCGCATCTCGATCGAATCGGCTTTGACGAAGCGTGGATCGGCGAGCATCACTCGGCGGCTACGAAATTATCGCCTCACCGGAGCTGATGATCGCGGCCGCCGCTGAGCGGACCGAGCGTATTCGAATCGGCACCGGCGTGATCTCGCTGCCGTACCATCACCCTCTGATGGTAGCGAACCGGATTATCCAGCTCGATCATATGACGCGCGGGCGCGCGATGTTCGGAGTGGGACCGGGGCTGTTGCCGTCGGACGCCGAGATGCTGGGGGTGCCGGTACCGAAGCAGCGCGACCGGATGTCCGAGTCGCTCGATGTGATCATGCGCCTGCTCGCGGGCGAAGTAATCACCGAAAAGACCGAATGGTACACGCTCAAGGAAGCGCGCTGCCAACTGCTGCCCTACACGCGCCCACGGCCTGAATTCGCCGTCGCGAGCACCTTTACTCCGTCGGGCGGAAAGCTCGCGGGACGCTACGGAATCGGAATGCTGTGCGTGGCCGCGTCGCAGGCGGGCGCGTATGACGTTCTCGGAACGAACTGGCAAGTCGCGTGCGACATCGCGCGCGAGCACGACCGCGAGATGGATCGAGGGCTCTTGCGTCTGGTCGTTCCGATGCATCTGGCCGAGAGCCGCGAGCAGGCGATGCGCGACGTCAAATTCGGACTGACCAAATGGGTCGATTACTTCAGCCGGATCAATCCGACCGCGAGCGGTGACGACCTGGGCGCGGCGGACCCGGCCGAGGGCATGGTCGCGTCGGGACGCGCCGTGATCGGCACTCCCGACGAAGCGGTCGCGATGGTTGAAAAGCTCGAGAAGCAGTCGGGAGGATTCGGATGCCTGCTGATGCTCGCGCACAACTGGGCGAACTTCGAGGCGACCAAGAACTCGTACGAACTGTTCGCGCGCCACGTTTTGCCGCGGTTCAACGGCTCCAACCTCGGACGCACCGCGTCGCTGCAGTGGTACACCGACAATAATCACGAGCTGATCGGCAAGGCGATGCAGGCGGCCGCCGAGACCGTGCAGAAATTCATGGCGGAACAAGCTGCCAAGAAGAGCCACTGATCGCGGCCTGAAAGTTTCGGGAAGTCTCGAGGAGTTCGCAATGCCAACTGTAGCGTGGCCCAAGAGCCGCATCGTACCGATCGCGGCGCGCAGGAATCAGCCATCGATCAACCTCGCCGTGCATGAAGAAGGGACCGGACCGGCGGTAGTTTTCTGCCACGGCTTTCCCGAGCTCGCCTATTCGTGGCGGCATCAGCTTCCAGCGGTAGCGGCGGCGGGTTTTCGCGCGATCGCTCCCGATCAGCGCGGCTATGGAGAATCCAGCGCGCCAGCGGCAATCACCGACTACGGACTCTCCGAACTGACCGGCGATCTGGTCGGCCTGCTCGACGCGCTCAAGATCGAGCGCGCGGTATTCGTCGGCCACGACTGGGGCGGCTTCGTGGCGTGGGCGATGCCGGTGCTGCATCCGGAGCGCACGGCGGGCGTTATCGGAGTATGCACGCCGTACATGGCAATACCGCCAATCTCCGTGATGCGCACGATGGTCGGCGGAAAAGATGAACGCCACTACATCGTATGGTTCCAGGAGCCGGGCCGCGCCGAAAGCGTGATGGACAGCAGGGCGCGAATGATTTTCGATCGACTGATGAGAGCGCCGGTAAGTCCCGAGGAGAGCGCGAAGCGCTTCATGGCATCGGGCGAGTTCGACATGAACCCGTTTCGGCGGATCGAAGAACTCGCGCCCGACACCGCGCTGATCGTCACGCCCGAGGAGCTTGACGTGTACGCCGCGGCGTTCGAGAAGACCGGCTTTCGCGGCGGCATCAACTGGTACCGGAACATCGATCGCAACTCGCGCGAGCTGCCCGCAATAGGAACTGCAAAGCTCTCGCTCCCCTCCCTGATGATCACCGCGCAGTGGGACGCCGCGCTTCCTCCGCGTCTGGCCGAAGGGATGTCCAAGCTGTGTTCGGACCTGGAGACGGTCCAAATCGATCGCGCGGGCCATTGGGTGCAGCAGGAATTCCCGGAACAGGTGAATCGGGCAATAATCGGATGGCTTGGCCGACGCGTCCTTAAATGAGCGTTATATGCAGCCTAATTCTTGCCTCTTGCCAGTAACGCGCAAATGTACGTAATTTGACGCTATGGCGATCCCTGATCGGTCAATTGGGAGATTGCTGACCCTGCTGCCGACTCTGTATGCATCACAGAGCCTAGAGAAATTTCCTCGGCATGCCTTATCTTGGATCCGCTACCTGATCGACGCGGACAGCGTGGCATTCAATGTGGTCGACCTCGCGCGGCAGGAAGTCGCGATTGAGTTCGATCCTGCGGTTACTGCTTTCGAAAATGGCGATTTCGAATCGACCGCTGGCGCCACTATACACCAGCATCCGTTGATCGCACATTTCGACCGCACCCGCGAGGCTCGGGCGCTCAGGCTATCGGATTTCGTTACTCGTAGGGAACTGCATCGCCGGCGCATCTATCGGGAGACACTGCGGCCGCTTCGAATTGAGTACCTGCTCGCCGCGCCTTTTCTCGACCCCGATACAGATAACCACATCGCCATCTCACTGTCCCGGGAGTCCGTCGACTTTGATGATCACGACCGCGAGCTGCTCGACCTGATACTGCCGCACTTCGCTCAAGCCTATCGCAACGCGCAAGCGATTAGCCGCGCGCACACGCGGTTTGCTGACGGGCGTGACATGCCGGAACCCGAAGCTGGCTCTCTGACAATTCCGATTCGCAACGGAGCGCCGGCAGATCTGAGTCCGCGCGCGCTCGAATTGCTGGAGAGATATTTCCCCGGCGAGGCGCGGAGTACGGCCGCCTCACTGCCGGAGGCGCTTGAGACCTGGATGCGGTATTGGGAATGCGCGATCAGAACGCCGACGGGAATTTTGGAGCCATGCCGGCCGTGGACCGTGTACATGGACACTGGCCGACTCGAGATTCGGCTACTGCGCGGCGCCGCTCACGGCGAGATGAATCTGCTGCTGACCGAAACACCACTATGCAACTCGCCCCGCGAACTGGAAGATCGACTGGGGCTGACCCAAAGGGAAGCCTCGGTTCTGCTCTGGATCGCGCAGGGCAAGACCAGCGCCGAGACCGCGCAGATTCTCTCGATCAGCAGGCGCACGGTCGATAAGCACCTCGAGCGCGTGTACCAGAAGCTAAGAGTCGAATCGCGCGTGGCGGCTGCAGCGCTTGCATGGGAAGCGCTGCACACGTCGCCGGATTCCCGGCACGCGCGGATGCAGCGCGAGAATTAGCCGCGAGCATTACGCGTCGCCGGTCGTCCCACGTTCCTTCAAATCGCGTGCTGTTCTCGAAGCTCGGCGATGGCCGCGTCGTCGTAGCCAAGCTCGTGAAGAATCTCATCGGTATGCTCCCCCGCCTCGGGAGTCGCGGTCTCAAGCGCGCTGTCGGTGCGCGAGAGCGTGACCGGCTGCCCGACCAGCTTGATGCTGCCGAGTTTCGGATGCTCGACGCTCTGCGCTATTCCCAAGTGCCGCACCTGGGGGTCGGCGAATACCTTGTCGACCGTGTTGATCGGTCCGCACGGTACGCCGGCATCGTTCAGCGCCTTAATCCAATGTTCCGACGGCCTGGTTTTCGTGATCTCCTCGATCTCAGCGTTGAGCTGCGCGCGATTTTTCGATCGGCTGACCGGATCGGAGAAGCGCGGATCGTCGATCCATCGCGACGACTCCATCGTTCGCGCAAGGATCGCAAACATATCCTGGCCGACCACGGCGATATTGATCAGTCCGTCGCTGGTCTTAAACACTCCGGTCGGGATCGCGGTCGGATGATCGTTGCCAGCCTGCTGCGGCACGCGCCCATCCATCAGCCAGCGCGTTGCCTGGAAATCGAGAATCGCGATCTGCGCCTGCAAGAGTGAGGTTTGCACCCATTGCCCCCGGCCCGAGACCTCGCGCTCGAGCAGCGCGACCAGTATGCCCATCGCGCAGTAGAGTCCCGCGGTCGTGTCGGCAACCGCAATGCCCGCGCGGACGGGACCCTGCCCCGGAAGCCCGGTCAGCGACATCAATCCGCCCATCCCCTGCGCGATCTGATCGAATCCCGGCCGCGACGCGTACGGTCCGTCCTGCCCGAATCCCGAGATGCTGCCGTAGACGAGCCGCAGATTGATCTTGCTCAGCGTCTCGTAGTCGATGCCGAGGCGATGCTTTACGTCGGGGCGAAAGTTCTCGACCACCACGTCGGCGGTCTCGGCCAGCTTCCACAGGATCGCCCTGCCCGCTTCCTTTTTCAGATTGACCGTCAGACTGCGTTTGTTGCGATGCAGATTCTGGAAATCAGAGCCGTGCCGCGCCCATTCGGCGCCATCCGAGTCCGGCATCTCGACCTTGATCACCTGGGCGCCCCAGTCGGCGAGTTGGCGGACGCAGGTCGGACCGGAACGCATCCGCGTCAGATCGATAACTTTGAACCGTTGCAGTGGTAGAGCTTTGGCCATTTTTCACCGTTGGATTCGCGCGATACCCGCGCCAAGTCCAGATCGTTCCACGATCCGAAGGATTTTTCCATCGGCTCTACGCGCGATCCGGGTAGTCCCGGGGGGCTGGCGGAATTGAAAAAATGATCGCGCCCCCTTTGCTACATAGCGCGACTCCCGCTAGCCTGCATCAGACGCTCGAGGGGTTACAGGAAACATCCACACCAGGCTACGGACAGGAGGAAAAGAGAACGATGAAGGCTATGATCAAGACTATGACTCTGCTCGCCGCGATTACGCTGATAGTCGCGTCGATCGGATCGCCGGCATTTGCAGAGGATGCAAACGGCACGGCTCCAAAATCTGACAAGAAGCTAACAGTCCGGACGGGGTACCTGACCTGCCACGTCGCCGCGGGATGGGGCTTTATCTTCGGGTCGTCGCGCGACATCAAGTGCGCATATGCCCTGCAGCCCGGATACACCGAGTACTACACCGGATCGATCTCGAAGTTCGGCGCGGATATCGGCTACCTGCAGTCGGCCGTACTTCTGTGGTCCGTGGCAGCCCCGACCAACAACCTTGGCCAGGGCGCGCTCGCCGGGCACTATGCCGGAGCAACTGCCAGCCTGGCGCTGGGAGTCGGCGCGGGAGCCAACGTGCTGGTCGGAGGATTCAAGAACTCGATCGCGCTTCAGCCGGTCTCGGTCGAAGGACAGAACGGACTCAATGTCGCCGCCGGCGTGGCCGAGTTGACCTTGAAGTTCGACAAGGCCAAGAAGGCCAAGAGCGACTAGGACTCGAATCTGAATCGGCATTTGACCAAAGGGCCGTCCGCGATGAGCGGGCGGCCCTTTGTAATTTTCGGCCGCGCCTTGGCGCACCGCCACGCCTGCGCTACGCTTCACGCCGATGCATCGCGCCGTCTCGTCAACGCAAACTTTCGCGCGTATCGCGCGGTCATCTGATCGATGCCCACCGTGACTCGCGCCGCGCCGGTGGTCGCAATCCTGAGCGACTTCGGTTATCGCGACCATTACGCCGGCGTGATGAAGGGCGTGATCGCGCGGATCGCGCCGCACGCCCAGATTATCGACCTCACTCAAGGAATGCCGCCGCAGGCAATCACCGCCGGGGCGCTGGTGCTTGCGCAGAGCTGGCGCTATTTCCCCGCTCGGACGATCTTCCTCGCCGTGGTGGATCCCGGCGTCGGAACCGCGCGGCTGCCGATCGCGATCGAGACTCGCGCCGGCGCGCGCTTCGTCGGCCCCGACAACGGATTGCTATCGCTCGCCGCCAACGACGCTGGTCTCCGCCGAATCGTGGAGCTCAAGGCGCCGCGCTTTCGGCTGAACAATGTAAGTTCGACCTTCCACGGTCGCGATATCTTCGCGCCCGCTGCCGCGTGGCTAGCCCGCGGCGCTTCGATTCGCGCGCTCGGCCCCGCGCTCGACAAACTCGCGCCGCTCTCGCTTCCCGAGCCTTCCCTCACGGAGGGCCGGATTCGGGGCGAAGTGATCTACGTTGACGGATTCGGCAACCTGACCACCAATATCAGCGCCACGATCCTGGCGCGGCTCGCAGATTCCTTTCGCACAAAACCGCTTTCGGTTAGGATCAAAGACAGCGCGGCGATTAAAATTTATCGCGCCTATGGAGACGCTCCGGCCCGAAGCGCTCTGGCAACCGTTGGCAGCTTCAATCTCCTGGAAATTGCGATCCGCGATGCCGATGCCGCGATTCACTATCGCGCCCAAGCTGGTGCGAGCGTGACCGTCACCGCCGGACGCGCTTGAGGCGTGCGCTGACTATGGATGACGCTGCTGCATACAAGGACGCGCCCAATGTCCTGACCGAGATCCCGCGCTACGCCGCGGAGATTCCCCCGTCGCTCGGCCCCGAACGGCGCTCGTTGCGCACGATGCTGCCCGAGGGAATTCCGCGGCTCAACCTCGCGCTGTTCGCGATCACTCTGCTCACCACCACGATGGCGGGGGCTTACGTGGCCGGCGCCGATCTTTCTGTGTGGCATCCGATTGCTTTGATCGTGGGACTCGCGACGGGGCTGTCGTTCTCGCTACCACTGATGGCGATTCTGCTCGCGCATGAGATGGGCCACTACGTGACCGCGCGGCGCAACGGTGTGAATACCAGCCTGCCCTATTTCATTCCGGCGCCGCTGCCTTCGGTATTCTTCATCGGTACCTTTGGTGCTTTCATCCGCCTGCGCCAGATGCCGCAAACCCGTCGTGTGATGTTTGATATCGGCGCCGCCGGTCCGTGGGCTGGCATGATTATCGCGCTGCCGTGCGTGATAATCGGGCTGCATCTCTCGGACATCCAGCCGCTGACGCAGAGCGCCGGCGGGCTCGAGCTTGGCAATTCGCTGCTTTTCTATGGGCTCTCACGATGGATGCTCGGCGTGGATCCGAACCTGGTCAACGTCAACCTGAGTCCGATCGCGTTTGCCGGATGGCTCGGATTCCTGGTCACGATGCTGAATCTCTTGCCGAGCGGACAATTCGACGGCGGCCACGTGCTCTATGCGCTCACGCCGCGACACCATCGGAAGATCTCGACGATCTTCGTTGTTGGATGCGTGCTGATGTTCTTCGTTCCGCTCGCGCTCGGCAGAGCTTACTGGGCCGGATGGCTCCTGTGGGCGGTGCTCGCCGTCGTACTCGGTCTGGGCCATCCTTCAACTGTCGACCGCGACGCTCCTCTCGGTTCCGGCCGCACCTTGGCGGCGTGGCTGACGGTCGCATTGTTCATTCTGACCTTCATGCCGAATCCGATTTCGATTAGCGCACCCACTGATAATCCTCCGCAACCCGAGCAGTCGCAGACCTACAGCGTGATGCATCACGCGCCCGGACCCGCGATTCATCGGGCTGCAACGATCCAGATCTGAGGAGCGACTCAATTTGCCCGAGCATAACGAAAAATCACGGCCCAGTTGGGACCAGTACTTCATGACGATCACGCGCGAGGTTGCGGAACGCTCGACCTGCCTGCGCGCGAAAGTGGGAGCGGTGATCGTGCGCAACCGCAGCATCCTCGCGACGGGATACAACGGCTCGCCCGCGGGACTGCCGCATTGCACCGAGGTCGGATGCCTGATCTACGAGTCGCGCAACCCCGACGGAGAAGTCGAGCAGAACTGCTTTCGCACCATCCATGCCGAGATCAACGCGATCACGCAGGCCGCGCGCAACGGCGCCGCGATCCAGGATGCGGATATCTACGTGACCCACACCCCCTGCATTCACTGCCTCAAGGTGCTCATCAACACCGGCATCCGCACCGTCTATTACGGCAAGCCATACAAACTCGAAACCGTGCGCGAGCTGCTGCGCAGCGCGAAGATCAAGCTCGTCCCGGTCGAGCCGGAGAAATCCGCGTGAGCGCCGGGCGCTGCGGCATCTGCGCGCTTATCGAGCGCATCCGTACTAACTCCTTCGACGACTTCGTCGCCGAACTGGCCGACTGCTATGTGATCCTTGGCGACGCGCAGTTCTATCGCGGGTATTGCGTGATGCTCGCCAAGACCCACGCGACCGAGATCTTCCTGATGCCGCCCGACGAGGCGCATCGTGTCTTCGAGGAGCTGCGTCTTGTCGCCGAAGCGATCGCGTCGGTCACCAGGCCGTGGAAGCTCAACTACGAATGCCTCGGCAACGCCGAGCCTCATCTGCACTGGCATATTTTTCCCCGCTACGAGAACGATGAACTGCGCCGCGCACCTATTTGGGTTCGTCCTGAGGCCGAGCGCAAAATCGCGCTACCCAAGAACGACCGGACCGCGCTTGTCGCCGCGCTTCGTGAAGCGATCGTTGTCAGATTCCCAGATGCGCGAATTGCGGCGAACTGACTCTGTTCCATCGATACGCGCCAGCAGAATCGCGATAACGATCGCGATTCTTGCGCTCGCCGGATGCGCGCATCGTGCGGCGCTTCCCGAGAGCGGATCGCCCGCGGCCGCTGTGTATCAGCAGCGATGCGGCCAATGCCATGCACCGTACAATCCACACACGATGACATCTGCGATGTGGGCGGTGCAGGTCGATGCGATGCAGGTGAAGATGCGCCAGTCAGGCGTTCCGCCGCTGACCGACGACCAGCGCCAGACGATCCTGGACTATCTGACCCGCAACGCCGGAACCGAATGATCAGGTTGGCGTGCGACGCTTTTTTGTCCGGGTGATTTAGGCTATCGGTTGAGACGGTGCCCAGATGGCCGACGAAATTATCAAGCTCTACTACGACTACAAAAGTCCGTTCACTTATCTTGCGATGCAGCCGATGTACGACCTCGAAAAGGCGTACCGAATCAAGCTGCGATACATCCCGCTTGAGCTGAACGTCACAGGCGCGTTCGGCGGCAACCTCGACCAGCGCGACGAGCGCAACTGGCGCAAGGTGCGCTACCTCTACCTCGACGCGCGGCGTTACGCGAACGCGCGCGGCCTCGTCATCCGGGGTCCGCAAAAGATTTTCGACTCGCGGCTTTCGCTGATGAGCGGGATTTGGGCGGACCGGCACGGAAAGTTCCGCCCCTACTCCGACCGCGTGTTCGAGCGCTTCTTCAAGCGCGAACTTGATATCGAAGACGGCTCCGCGCTGGCCAAGGTGATGACGGAAGTCGGCCTCGACACCGCGGGCTTCACAAAATATATCCTGAGCGACGGTCCGCGCGAGTTGCAGGCCGCCGCCGATGAAGCCGAGCGCGACGGCGCGTTCGGCGTCCCCACGATGATCGCCGCGGGCGAGCCGTTCTGGGGCAACGACCGTGTCGAATGGCTCGCAAAGAAACTCGACGCGATGAATCTCAGGCGCTAAACCATGAAAACAATACCAGTCGGCACCATCGGCACCTTCACCCTGGTCGTCGCTCCGGAGCATCTGGCGAACCGAATCGAATCGTCGCTCGCGCCGGTCCTCTCGACACCCACGATGGTCTCGATGATGGAGATGGCCGCGATGGATGCGATGCGCGGCTACCTCGAACCGGGCGAAAGCTCCGTTGGCATGTCGATCGACGTGCAGCACATGGCGGCGACACCGCCGGGCCATCGCGTCCGCGCCGAGGCCGAGGTTATCAAGTGCGAGGGACGCCGCCTCGAATTCAACGTGCGCGCCTTTGACGAGACCGAGCAGATCGGCAGCGGGACGCATCGCCGGGCGGCGATCGACGCGGCGAAATTCAGCGAACGGCTGAAGCCGAAGCAGAAGTCCTGACTGCGAGGATTCCGATGAGCGAAACAGTCTTTTCACCAGACGAAGTCTATGTCGGCCGCGACTATGGCAGCGTGACCTACGACCTCACGCCGGAAGTTATCGCGAAATATATCGCGGGAACCGGCGACGACAATCCATGGTACCACGATCGTTCGCTGCTCGGCGGCCCGATCGCGCCCGCGCTGATTCTCTACGGCGCGGTGTATAAAACCGTCAAATGGTATTTGCCGAATATCTACGGCAACCTGCACTCGCGGCAGGAATGGGAAATCTTCGCACCCGTGATGGTCGGTGAACAACTGACTACTCGCTCCTTGATTGTCGGACGCTATCTCAAACGCGACCGGGAATATCTGGTCAACGAAGTAATCGTCAGCAATCGCGCGGGGCGGATCGTGTCGCGCAGCAGGACGCATCAGAGTTTCCTGCTCCCCGAGCAAACCAAAACCGATTCTTTCGTGGTCGATAAATCGCGCGAGAAGGACTCCAAACGCTCATTCCATATCGGCGAGAGCGGCGGCGAGCTGATCGAAGCTCCGATGCGCACCATCACCGATGAAATGTGCTTCGCCTTCTCCGGGCCGGAACGCAACTATCACAACGACCGGCAAAAGGCGCTCGACCTCGGCTTCCCCGAAATCGTCGTGCAAGGAATGCTCTCGGTCTGCCTGGTCGGGGAACTGATGACCCGGCGGTTCGGCCTGGGTTTTCTCTGCGGCGGAAAGCTGGATGTGCGGTTGGTCAACGTCGTGTGGGGCAACGACACGACCGCACCGCGCGGCCGAATTGTCTCGCGCACGCCCGAGGGCAAGCGCACGCGCGCCGAGGTCGAAGTATGGTGCGACAAGTCCGACGGGACCAAGACGATCGTCGGCTCGGCCAGTGCGCTCGAGCTCTGACGCCTCGATGTGATCCGCCGAATCCTCCCGCGAATTTTTCTGATACTCGTCTTTTCAGCCGGCATCGTGTGCTGCGCGGCCCATCGATGCGGAAAGGCGCTGATGCAATGCCGTTCCGACTGCGAACGCCAATACCAAATCTGCCAGGTCAACGGGAACGAAGAATTCTACTGTCACAACCTGATAGGAAATTGCCTGGTGCAGTGCGACTACAATCGCACTTCCTGCTCTTGATTGCTCCGCGCGTAGGAATGCCGCCTGCAAGTTACGCGGCGGTGAGAGCTTCGATCTCGGCGACCTGCTTGGGAATCGCGGCCGTCATCACCTCGTACCCGCCGGCGGTGACCAGCACGTCATCCTCGATGCGGATACCCACGCCGCGCATCGCTTCCGGCGCCGTTTCATCGTCAGCATCGATATAGATGCCGGGCTCGACCGTCAGCACCATTCCGGGTTCGAGACTGCGCGACTCGCCGCCGACGCGGTACAGGCCGACATCGTGAACATCCATGCCGAGCCAGTGGCTGGTGCGATGCATGTAGTATCGCCGGTACGATCCGGCTGCGATAATTTCCTCGGCGCTTCCCTTGACCAGCCCGAGCGAGCGCATCCCGTCGACCAGCACGCGCAGCGCCGCGTCGTGCGGATCATCGAAGCGTGCGCCGGGCTTGACCTGATCGATCGCGCGCGCCTGCGCTTCGAGCACGATCTCGTAGAGCTCTTTCTGCAGGGCGGTGAAGCGCGCGCCGATCGGAAAGGTGCGCGTCACGTCGGAAGCGTAGAAATCATATTCGCAGCCGGCGTCGATCAGCAGCAGCTCGCCGGTGCGCATCTCGCGCCGGTTCTGGATGTGATGCAGAATCGCGGCGTTCGGACCCGACGCGATTATCGACGGGTAGCTCGGTCCGGCCGCTCCGCGCGAGCGAAACGCGTAATCGACCTCGGCCTCAATCTGCCACTCGCGCATCCCGCCTCGTGCCATCCGCATCGCGCGCTGATGGGCTTCGCCGGAGATCTCGATCGCGCGGCGCATGAGCTCGAGCTCGGCGGACTCCTTGTGCAGGCGCGATTCGTGGATTATCTCGCGCGGATCGAAAATCGCGTACGGACCCGAGCCCAGCCGCGGACGCATCGCGCTCGAGGATTGCGAGAGTTTCATCACGCGCGTGTCGAATTCCGGGTTGCGTCCAATCGGATAATGCAACCGTTCGGTCTTTTCGAGGTAGCGCGGCAGAACCTTTTCGAGCTCGTCGATCGTGAAGGCCTTGTCGGCGCCGTACTCGACCATCGCGCCTTCGACCCCCGCGCGTTTGCCGGTCCAGGTCTCGCGATCCTTGTCGCGCGGCCGCACGAACATCACGAACTCGCCGTCCGGATGCCCCGGAGAAAACAGCGCGACCGATTCCGGTTCCTCGAAGCGCGTCAGGTAGTAGAAATCATTGTCCTGCCGGTAGATGAATTCGACGTCGCCCGAGCGGTACGCGGCCGGCGCGCTGGGCAGAATTGCGGTTGCGCCCGCTCCGATCGCGTCCAGAAAGCGGCGCCGCCGGGCGGAAAAGAGATCCGTATTTGTGTTCACGCTCATCTCTTATGATTACGCCATGCCGCGCGGCGCCTGCCTAGACGCTACGGCAATCCCGCGCCCGGCACTTCGACCTTCGTGATCTCGATCTTGCCGGTTGCATTGGCGCGGCACGCTCCGGGATCCGACGAGGCCGAGGTCAGCACGAACAGCGTCTTGCGATCGGCGCCGCCCAGCATGCATGCGAACGCGTCGGTCGCGACCTTGATCCGTTCGGTCACTTCGCCGCCTTCGCGCACACGAATCACTTCCGAGGACATCGGGCTTGCGACCCAGATCGCGCCTTCGGCATCAAGCGCGATTCCGTCGGGAACATTGTTTCCGAGGTCGGCCCAAACGCGCCGATTCGCGAGCGAGCCGTCCGCAGCGATGTCGAACGCGGTCAGCCGCCGCCCGAAAGATTCGCCGACGATAAGCGTCTTGCCGTCGGGAGTGATGACGGTGCCGTTGGGGAACATCAGATCTTCGGCAACGACGCGCGCTTTTCCTTCCAGCGTGACCATGATCAAAACGGTGCCGCGCGCCTTCTCGCCTTTATGAAGATCGTAGCCGAAATTGCCGACGTAGGCGCGGCCCTTCGAATCGACCACCATGTCGTTGCAGTGAAACGGCGCGAGCTTCGAGAGATCGGCGTGAACTTTCAGCGCGCCGCCGCGCTCCATGCGCAGGAGTTTGCGATCGATCATCGAGACGACCAGCATCGTGCCGTCCGGGAGCCATCCCAGGCCCGAGGGATTGTTGGGCACCTCGCAGACGATAGAGCTCCGCCCTTCGAGGTCTACCGTCATCACGTGGTTGGCGTGCATGTCGGAGAAATAGAGCTTCCCGTCGTGCCAGCGCGGACCTTCGCCGAATCTCAAGCCGTCGAGCAGGGTCGTGAGTGTGCGCATCGCGTTTCCTCGACCTCTCCGCGCTCAGTCGAGCGCGCCCTTTTTGTGCAGCGCCGCGATTTCGTCTTCGCGGTATCCAAGCGTGGCGAGCACCTGGTCGGTATGCTGCCCGAGGCAGGGCGCGGGTGCCTTGACCTCGCACGGCGTCGCGCTCATCCGCCACGGAATTCCGCAGTGCCGCCGGACGCCGACCTCCGGATGCTCGAGCTCGACCCAAAATTTGCGCTCGGCGAGGTGCGGATCCTCGCACAGATATTTGTTGTCGGCGCACGCGCCCGCGGCGACGCCCGCGGCCTGGAGTGTATCGACCACGTACGCGACGCGGCGCTTCGAAGTCCATTCGGTGATTATCTTTTCGAGCTGGTCCTCGTTCTGCTTGCGTGCGGCGAGCGTCTTGAAGCGCGCGTCCGCCGCCAGCTCGGACCGGCCTATCGCGCGCGCGAGGCGCCCCCATTCGTCGTCGTTGGCGCACACGATCGAGACCCATTCATCGATCGTCACGTCCATCACCTTTTCCGGCAAATCGAGGCAGCGAAAAATTCCGTGCGGCGCCATGAACGCGTCGCGATTGCCGTTTCGCACCGGCTCGCGATCATTCATCGTGTATTCGAGAATTCCCTCCGCCAGCAAGTCCATCGCGCATTCCCACTGGCTCATGTCGATATACTGGCCCTCGCCGGTTTTTTGGCGATGGTACAGCGCCGTCAGGATCGCGAACGCGCCGTGCACGCCCGCGTTGGGATCGGCGTAGCTGAACCCGGCGTGCATCGGAGGAAATCCCTTGTACCCGGTCAGCGACGAAAGCCCCGAGAGCGGAACCTGCGCGGGTCCGTAGGCAACGTACTCGCGATAGGGGCCGGTGTCGCCGTAACCGTTCAGCGAGATCATCACGATATCGGGACGGACTTTTTTTACCTCTTCGTAACCGAAGCCCATCTTGTCGATCACGCCCGCGGCGAAATTATTGATCACGATGTCCGACGCCTTGATCAGCCGCCACGCGATCTCCTTGGCCTCGGGATGCTTGAAATTCAGCGACAGCGATTTCTTGCCCTGGTTGTATTGATTGAAATAGCCCGACTTGTTGAGCCCGTCGAAAATGCCATCGGGCCACGGCGGGAGCATCCGCGTCACGCACGGCCGCGTCTTGGTTTCGATTCGCACCACGTCGGCGCCCATGTGCGCGAGCTGCAAGGTGCAATACGGCCCCGCCCACACCCAGGTGAAGTCGCAGATTCTTATTCCGGAAAGGGGTGGCTTCGCCATCGTCAGATCACACCTTTATTTTTGAGTTCGCTGATTTTCGCCGCGGAGAGTCCAAGCCGGCCGCCGAAGATCTCGTCGTTATGCTGCCCGAGCGTCGGCGCGGGCGAGCGGATTTCCCATGGCGTGCGCTGATACTTCAGCGGCGCACCGGGATATTTGTGCGTGCCCGCGAGCGGCTGCGCGATCTCGACGAAAAATCCGCGGGCGCGCAGATGCTCATTGCTCAGCAGATCGCCCATGGTCGAGACTGGAGCGAACGGCACACGCTTGGCCTGCGCCTTGCGATAGAGATCGAGCACGGTTTGCTGGCCGACCCATTCTTCAAGGAACACTTTAAGTGCGTCCCAGTTGACGGCGCGCTTCAGCCGGTCTGCCGAAAATCTCCTCGTTGGCCCATTCCGGATTGCCCATGATCTCGACGAACCCGCGCCACTGATGCTCCTCGATGCAGCAGAGGTAGATGTAGCCGTCCTTGCACTGCATCGTCTCGACCGGCTGCAACGGCTTCTGCCCAAGCCGCGTCGCGATCATCTTCATGTAGGGCCAGTACTCGAAGGTCATCTCGAGGATCGCTGCGATCGATTCCTGCACCGAGACCTCGACGTGCTGTCCGCTCTCGCCGCGCGCGCGAGCAAACACCGCGCCCATCGTCGCCGCGGCCGCATGCGCTCCGCCCTGGTAGCCCGCCTGCGAGCCGAAGGTCTTGAGAGGAGGCAGGTCGGCATGCTCGGGACCGCCGCCGTTGAGTACGCATACGCCGCCCGCGGCCCACACCGTGAGATCCTCGGCGCGGAAATTCCGGTACGGACCCGAAAGCCCGAACGGCACGATCGAGGTCATCACCAGGTTCGGCTTGATGCGCCGCATGTGCTCCCAGGTGAGTCCGACGCGATCCATCTCGGGCGGTGCGACGTTGTGAATCAGCACGTCGGCGCCCGCCGCGAGATCCTCGAGGATCCGCATCCCCTCGGGCTTCGCGATATCGAGCGTAATGCCTTTCTTGTTGGTGTTGAGGTAAAGAAAGAGCCCGCTCTTCTCCGGATGCGCTTCGTCTTTGGGAAACGGTCCGCGCGTGCGCGCGCGATCGCCGATGCCTGGGCGTTCGATCTTGATCACCTCGGCGCCCATGTCCGCCAGCATCTTCGAACAATACGGGGCCGAGACCAGTTCGCCCACTTCGACAATTCTCAGATCTGATAATGCGCCTGCCATCGGCACTCCATTGTGAAGTTTCGGAATTCGGCTATTCGGGAAAGACCTGCTTGAACGGCTTGACCTCAACGCGCTCGAAGACTCCGCCGGTCAAATAAGGATCGCTGTTCGCGAGCGCGCGCGCGTCGGCCTCGCTGGCAAGATTGACGACGATCAGGCTGCCGGTGCCGTCGGTGAACGGACCCGCGATAACCACCTCGCCGCGAGCAACGAACGGGCGCAGATTTTCCAGATGCGCGGGGCGCAGCTTGGGACGCAGCGCCGCACCGTTGGGGCCGTCATGGCCGATAATTACGAACAGCATTGTTAAACCTCAGGCGGACTCGCCCGCACGAATCCTCGTCTCCGCAAAAGTGTTACTTAGCACGCGCGTGCGCCTCGGAAAAACGCCGCGCCGGGCAGCCCCGCGCGATTAAAAGAAGCAGAGCAGCACCCCCATCCACGCGGTGCGATGCTTGCGAAAAAACCGCACGCATCGCGCCGCGCGGCCCGCGTGCCAGTGGCACCTCGCGGAGGGAGAGGGTGTCTGCGCGCGTCCTCGAAATTAAAGGGAGAAAAGAATCGTCAGGCCTCGTTATTCGTTCAACGCCGGACGCCGCAGCTTCGCGACGAGCTCGTAGATTTGGCCAAGATCGCGTTCGCTGGCCTTTGCCAGTGAGTCTACCAATTTGCCCATCTGGCGCGACATCAGCGCAAAGAACTGTTCGCTGGTTAAGCCCACATCCCAGACGCGACGCCATATCTGCGATTCAAGCTCCTCGCGCCACGCGTTGCGATGGATTGCCCGAGCCTTCGTGATAGCCGCCGGAGCCGTGGCCTCCATCACACGCCCGATCGTAATTCGCTGGCCGATCGTAACCAGGTTGTTGCTTCCCACGACCGATACGCGAGGGCGGCCCCTATGCGTTCGCGCCGGACGCGATCCCTCCCTGAAGAGACGAACGATCTCCTCTTTCTTCGATTCCGACATTCCCGACCCCCGCCCAGTAGAAATGCGATAAATCTGCATACACTCAAGCGGCGGCGCGGATCAAACGGATCACAGTCGCGCGGTCTGGTCTGTGCTCGCTCTCAGTGAACAATTCATAGATCGCCATCGTGAGCTCGGCCTTTTTCGCGGAGTTCATCACGCGATGGGTTGCGGCAAGGCCCTCTTCCACGGCCTCGATTGCGAGCTTCAGTTGGTTCGAATCCAGGCCGCGCCGCTTTTTCGGCAGTGCGCCCGAGGCCATCCATTCGAGACTTATATCCATCGCGGCCGCGAGCCGGGCGATCGGAAGGAAAGGAGCCGGGCTCCCGTCGTTTATCCATCCGCGCAAAGTATTTTCAGGAACACCGGCGTATTCAGATAGCCTGCGCCAGCTCCCGGCGCTTTCCTTGAGCTCGCGCAGACGCTCGACCAGGCCAGGCCCCGAGCTCGCGTCATTCACGGCAATACGCCGAGAATATGCGGTAGACCGCTTGAACTCCACGGTTTACCGTGTTACCTTCTGCCGCCATGGATGCATCGCGGCAATCAAATCGCAGTTCACGGGGCGCGTCAATTGAAAGCGATATGCATCCCGCTGATATCGTAGCCGCCTTGCACAAGCGCGGACGGTCGTTCCGGAAGCTTTCGCGCCATTACGGGATGCATCCCAAAACGCTCGGCGCTGCCCTGCATAGAAGCTACCCAAACGCCGAAAGCCTGATTGCTCTCGCGATCGCCCTACGTCCGGAAAAAATCTGGCCCACCCGATACGCGAGAGGTCCGGCTCTAGGAGGATGCGATGAAGGTCGAGCTCATGCGTGATGGCATCCGAATTGAACCATCGACGCCACAGGATATCGCGTACATCGAGGACACTCTCGGCCTGCACCTGCCGGGCGATTCAATTCAGCTTCGGCGGGTTGACCTCTCCACTAATCACGATCTGAGCCATCTCGAGACGCAGCGACCGGTGCGGCGCGCTCGGAAGGGTAAAGCGTGAAGGTGATCAAACAGATCACCGTTGCGCAGTTCCGTCTCACTACCTTTCGGACAGATCGGGGGCACGAGCTGGATATCGTGGAGAGATTCGTGCCCAAGAACGTCCACTCTCGCGGCTATTGGCGTCTCGTCAGAAGAAGCCAGGAGCGCACGCGCGCGTTAGCGATCATAAAGGGGAAAGCATGAAACCTGCGGCCCGAGCATTCCTTCTCCGCAGATGGAACTTACGCGACGACGGCGCCGTAGCCGGTCCAGTAGATTAGGAAGTACCCCGCCCCGATCGCGAACAGAGCGGCGAAGGCGAGTATGTCCGCGGGGCGGAACGGATAGTCGATATAGGTCGTCGGACGCGCTAGGCGGCCGAAGCCGCGCGCTTCGAGCGCCATCGCCATGCTGTTGGCCTTGCGCAGCGCGCCCATGAAGACCGGGATCGCGACGGTCGCGTAGCGGCGCACCCGCTCGAAAATACCGCCCTCGCCAAATTCGTACCCGCGCAGCCGCTGCGCATCGACGATCGTCAGCGCCGAATCGACAAACAGCGGCGCGAGGCGAAACGACAGCGACACCGCGAAGCCGACACGATACGGCACGCGCAGCTTCGCAAGCCCAATCGTGAACTCCTCGACCTTGGTCGTCGAGATGAACAGCACCGACGCCGCCAGCAACTCCGCGAGCTTGATCCCCTTGCCCAGCCCGAACAGGATCGACGCCTTGCGGATATTCACCTTCGGCATATGGACCATCGCCGGCCCCGGCCGGTACGTGGCCATCCACATCAGCGTGGTCGAGGTGATCAGGATGATGAACAGCCACCTGAGCGCATAAAAATTTCCCGATGAGCCGGTGATCACCGCGATAAACAGCAGCAGAAACCCGAGCGGCAACAGCGCGACCGGATTGTCCACCCAGTACACCGACCAGAACATCACCAGCAGCGCGATGACCTTGACCGTCGGATGCATCCGATGGACGAAAGTGTCGCGCTCGATATACCGGTAGAGCGGCATCAGGCGCGCTCCTTCACCCAGTCGGCGAATTCCTGCGGCGAGAGCGCAAGGCGTCCGAACTTGCGCGCGAGCCTGGTCACTTCGGGCGGACGAAACGAGGCGGTTTGGAGCAGCTCCTCGTCGGCGAAAAATTCGCGCACTCCGCCGTCGAACAGCTTGCGCCCCTTGCGAATCAGCGCGACACGCCATGCGTACTCGGCGACGAGCCACGGCGTATGCGTGATAATAACAATCGCGATTCCCGAGCGGTTGAGCTCCGTCACGAGCGCCATCATCCGGCGCTGCTCACGGTAGTCGAGGCCTGTGGTCGGCTCGTCGAGAATCAGCAGGCGCGGGCGCAGCGCGAGCACGCTCGCGACCGCAAGGCGCTGGCGTTCGCCCTTGCTCAAGAGGAACGGGTCGCTCTCGCGCTCGGAGAGCAGGCCGACCGCGTCGAGCACCTCGACGCAGCGGCGCTCGACCTCGTCGGGAGCGAGCTTAAAGTTGCGCGGGCCGAAGGCGACTTCGTCCCACACCGTCGCGGCGAAAATCTGATGGTCCGGGTTCTGGAAAACGTACGCGGCCTCGCGCGCGGTCTCAGCCGCTCGCAACCCGGAGCGATCGCGCCCTTCGAGGAGCACGCGGCCGGTCACTGGCTTCAGCAGCCCAACGATATGCTTGGCGAGCGTGGTTTTGCCGGACCCGTTCTGGCCGACGATCGCAAGAAAATCGCCCGGCCTGATCGCGAGGCTGATCGAGTCGAGCACTCGCGGACCGCCGGTGTAGTTGAAGCTCACATTCTCGACGCTCACAAGCGCGACGGCGTCATTCGTTTGCGGCGGCGCAGCTTCGAGTTGCGGCGCAACGCTCCGCGCGCTCGATTCGAGACGTGGATACGCGCGCACGATCGCCGCGTACGCGTCATCGACGCTCTCGGCGTGGCCGCCGATTCCGAGCATCGCGAGCGCGCGGTTGAGGCTCGGCGGATGCACTCCCGACTGTTCGAGCAGCTCGAGGTCAGTCATCACGACGGCGGGCGGACCAACCGCGATCACCGCGCCCTCGCGCATCAGGATCACGCGATCGGCGCGGCGCAGCTCTTCGGTTTCATGCTCGATCACGATCAGACTGAGCCCGCGCTCCCGAAGCTGTGATATCAGCGCGAAGACCTCCGCCTTGCCTTCGGGATCGAGGTCGGTGGTCGGCTCGTCGAGGACGATCACGCGCGGGCTCAGCGCGAGCACCGACGCGATCGCGAGGCGCTGCTTCTCTCCGCCCGAGAGCGAAGTCGGATCGCGATGCTCAAAGCCGCGCAGGCCGACCGCTTCGAGCGCCGGCGTCATCCGCTGGTTCATCGTCGCGCGATCCATCCCGATTTGTTCCATCGCGAAGGCCACTTCGTGCGCGACGTTGGTCGAAAAAAGCTGCGCCTCGAAATCCTGAAACACCATCCCGACTTCCGCGGCAACGTCGCATACGCGCAGACCGTCGAGCGCGCGCCCGCCGATACTCACAGAGCCGCTGAAGCGGCCGCCCTCGAACTCGGGGATGATCCGGTTGAGGCATTTCGCGAGCGTCGATTTTCCCGCCCCCGACGCGCCCATGATGCCGATCATCTCGCCGTGCGCCTGCCTGAACCCGATCGCGCGCAGAGCGGCGCGCACGCCGTCCTGATAGGTAAAGCTGAGATCGGCGGCCTCGACGGCATGCTCGGCGCCGGCGCCGACAGGTCCGGCGATATTGCCGGCGGAGATTTGCGGCTCGACTTTCACATCACCACCAGCCCCGCCATCGCGAGAAAAATAAACGGACTCACGATGATCGCGACCGACTTGTCATAAGGCGCGGCGTTCATATAAGCCGGCAGAAATTTTGGCGCCCACAGCCCAACTGAAAGCAGATTACCGAACGCCCACGCCCCCGTTTCACCGACCACCAGCATCACCAGCCCGAGCCATCTGATCGGGATCGGACGCAGCTTCAGCTCGGGCATCACGTCGGTATAGAGCAGATGGCCCCGGCGGACGCGCGGATAGACCGCGAGCAGGATAAAGGGCGAGAGCACGATCGCCGCGGTCATGTTGTTGAGGATAATCACGTTGCCGAGCGCCGCGAACGGCCGGAGCGCGAGCAGATTCTCGCCCCATCCGACCAGGTCGGCGCACAGCATGCTCGCGGCAAGACAGGCGAAGAGATACTTGGCGATTGCCCATGGCGAGCGCGAGATCGGCGCCTCGCCCTCTGCGATCACTTGCCAGACCTTGTACGGAATCCATCCGTAGGAGAGATTTCCCAGGAAGCCGAAAAGATCGGAGGGCGACGCGCCGCCAAAGAAGTCGCCGATCGTGTTGCCGATAGCGCTGCCCCACGCGCCCGCGGGTCCGAACAGAAACGAGCAGACGATCGGAATCGCGTTGGCGGGGCGCAGCTCGGTCACGCCGGGAATAAACGGCACCGCCTTGAACGGGATCAGCACCGCCGCGTAGAGCGCGGCCGAGATCGAGCACAGCACGATCATCCGCGTGTTGCGCCACATCGCGGTGATGCCGTAGGTCGCCGGATGCGCGGCCGCAGCGGGAGGCGTAACCAGCTCGCGATGGTGTTCGGCGGAGATCATCGTGCCGCTGACCAGTATGCCGACCCCACCCGCCGATTCAAGCGGACCTTGGTGGCACAGGCTTTAGCCTGTGCGGCTCTCACGGGCTGAAGCCCGTGCCACCTAAGAGACAGCAGAGCAGCGATACGCCGAAGCAACGGCAAGCAAACACGATGCGCTGCGTCGATCGACCAAGCACTGTCGTCAGCGCACAATTGTTGCCGTTGGGAGTATGATTCATCATCATACTCATCATGGCGACCAATGAAATTCCGGCTCCGCGCGCGACGCGCCGCCGTGTGGATCGCAAACGTCTGGCACGTGAGTGCGCGAAACTTGTTCCGAAGGAAGAACGGGCGCTCGCTGAGGAAGTCTTCGCGGCTGAGACCTTCGCCGAGATTCTGGACGAGGTCGACGAAACAATTGGATATTCAATCGGGAAGTACTGATGCCGATTTATGAATACGAATGCGCCGGATGCCGTCGGCGGACCAG
Organism: uncultured delta proteobacterium; assembly: GCA_963801665.1. Taxonomy (GTDB): domain Bacteria; phylum Desulfobacterota; class Binatia; order Binatales; family Binataceae; genus JBARDN01. Next base: position 52,160 of record CAWDFL010000002.1, read on the forward strand.
CGTGCTGACCACGCGGGTCAGCGAACGGGTTCGTGCGGTATGCAGTCATTGCGGCGGCAAGAAGATGAAGCGGCTGATGTCGCGCTTCGCGATGCCGAAGTCCGAAGAGCAGCGGATGGATTCGCTCGCCGACCCATCGAGGCTCGGCGGGCTTGACGAGAACGATCCGAAGAGCGTCGCCCGGATGATGAAAAAGATGGGCCAGGAAATGGGCGAGGACTTCAGCGGCGAAGACTTCGACGAAGCGGTCGATGAAATGGAGTCCGGCGGCGACGATTCCGACGGCGGCGATCTATAGGCCGCTGTTCAGTAGCGGCCGATCTCGATCAGATGCCGATCTGGGGTCGAAATGACGATCGACGGTTCAGCCGACCATCAAGGCCTTCCCAACTTCACCTCGTCGAAGTATCGCATCGCGCAGACGACGTTGCCTTCCGTGTCTTTGAATTGGATCAACTCGCCCACGCCGGGAATCACGAACTTGGGTACGGTGATCCTGCCTCCCTCCGCCTCGATGGTGCTGGCGATCGCGTCGACATCATCGACAGAGATCGTGCACTCGAAGCCGACGCTGCGCTCGCCCTCCTTGGGGCGTCCGTGGACGGCACCATGAATGCCTGGGTCACTCTCGGTGCCCGTCTCAATCAGGAAAAAATCCGGCGGACCCCACGCGGAGAAACGCCATCCGAATACCCGCTCGTAGAATTTCCGTGCGCGCGCGACGTCATCCGCATGGACATCGAAGTGAGTAATGTTTTTGGCGACCATCATGGTGCCTCGGTGGTGCTGAGTATCCATAGCATTTCGCCATCCGATGACGCGATTGTTAAGGTTTGAGACCGGGCTGAGGTTCGGGCGATGGCGCCAGCAGCTTAGGCTCGGTCGCGCGCTGCGACTACTGGCCGCCGGGGACGCGGTAACAACCGCGGCACTCGAAGTCGGCTACGACAGCACCAGCGCATTCATCTCGGCGTTCAGGCAGACCTTCGGCCAAACCCCCGGCCAATATTTTCGCCCGGCGTTGACCGTCTGATCGTCTTCAGTCCCTCCCAAAAGATTGGGAGAGGGACTATCCAGGGAACGCGCGCGGATCAGCCCCCGTCGAGCATTACCATTGCGGCGGCATTATTGCGTGCCCGGTAATCCGGCGCGCTGCTTGAATCCGGCCAGAATGATTTCCGCGAGCGCATCGTAGTTTCCGTCGAAATGATGGCCGCCGTTGCGGCGAAAGGTTTCCGCGCCGCGCTGCGCCAGCATCGGACAGGCGGTATCGGTTTCGCTTTGCCCGTAGAAGCACTGGATCAAATGGGGCGAAATCTTGTCCGCTTCCGGCAGAACGGCGAGCGCGTGCTCTCCCGGAGGCTCGCCCAGCCATCCGCGAACTGAAATCTCGAAATCCGCGGATTTCGACAGCCCCAGCAGAGCGACGAGCACCACGTGCGCGCGCAGGTCCGGCGGCAATCGGTTGTACGCGAACGGCATCACGTCGGCGCCGAAGGAATAACCGATCAGCGCAACCTTGTCGGCATGCCATCTGGCCGTGAAGTTCTCGATCAACGCTGCGACCATGCTCGCGGTCTGTGCGGGCGTCTTGCCGCTCCAGAAATATCTCAGGCTGTCCAAACCAACGACGGGCACGCCTTGACGTTGAAAGTCTTCCGCGATGGTCTTGTCGAGATCGCGCCATCCGCCGTCGCCCGACAAGACGATCGCCATCAGCTTCGACGGATGAGCGGCCGGCATCACCGCGATCGGCAGCCCGGAAATGTCGGGTGACGCTGAACTGCTCTTCGCCAATGGCGGAGGTTTGGCAAGCTGCGGCTCGATCATCGATTGTAGCGCATCGGCGGATGACATGCCGGCCCCGATCTGGCGCAACTCGACCGGCGCGCCCTCGCGGCGCAACCTCAAGATATACTCGCGGTCGGACCTGCGAGCTTTGCCGGTGAGTCCGACGATCCAGAAGCCGGGCAATTGCTTTGGGGCACCGTAGCGAAATCCGTGGTGGTAGGAAGTGGTCGATAGACCGGAGCAGAGTGGCTTCCGGCTCTCGACGGCCTCCGAGGGATCCAGCGCCACGGCGCCGGCGATCGTAACCGCAGGAGCTTGCGCCAGAACCATCTCGGCAACGGTTCCCCCTTCGCCCGCTCCGGCAACAATCGGCGTCAGATAATTGGGAAACTTGTAGTCGCGTTGAATCTGGCGGCTCAGTCCCTCGGCATCGGCGTCCAGCACGTGGCACTTCTCGTTGAGCTTGTCGAGCTGCTCCAGATACTTTGCGGTATCGACCACAGCTACGAATGCTCCCGCCTTTGCGATTGCGGAAGCCGCAGCCTCATCCTCTGCGGACACTCCCTTTTGGCCGGAGAAGAGAATTACGACGCCGCGCGCCGGACCCTCGGGCGCCACCGTTTTGATGCTGCCGTAGCGGCCGGTATCGAGAGCGTAGGCCGGCGACGTGATCAGGCAACAGACGGCAGTCAGCAGAGCCAGCGTGCGGCGCAGCCTGATCATGTCGGGGAGGATCCCCGATAGCCGCTGGCGAGCGCCGCCACGTCGGCAAGGGTGATGAATGGACCGGCGGCGCCAGATACCGCGAGGTAGCGCGGTTCCCAGACCGGATGGAACTTATTCTTGAAACGCCGCAGTCCCTGAAAATTGTAGATTGGTCTCCCATGTTCCCATACCAGGCCGGCGATCCGGTGCCACTTTGACGACAGCGGCGTGCGCGCCATCCCGGCCAGCGGCGCCATCCCCAGGCTGAGCACTTTGAAAGCCCGGGCTTTCAGCTCCAGCGCCAACTGCGTGAAAATGAGATCCATCGTATAAGGCGGCGCATCCGGCACCTGGCGCATGAGTCCAACCGTCGCCTCGGTCTGAAAATTGGTGGTCATGAAGGTAACGAAGGCGAGCGGCTCGCCGTTCTGGCATAGCAACGCGGCCGATTGGGCGGAGATAAATCGCGGCTCATAGGCCGCCACCGAAAAACCTCGCTCGGCCGCGCGATGATTGGAAAGCCACCGGTCCGAAATCCGGCAGATGACATCCTGATCCGGTCCCGAACGTTGCGGCGGCAAGATCTGGAATCTCAGTCCGTCGCGTTCGCCGCGCTTGAGCGCCTGGCGCAGGCCGTAGCGCTCGGAACCCTCGAGGCTGAACTGGTCGAGATAGATGCATGCCTCTTCCCCGACTTTCACGACTCGAAGGCCGGCATCGAGATAGAGCGGCAGGCTGTCGGGCCTAACCTGGTAGAAGGCGGCGCGTCCACCATGCCGGTCCGCCAGTTCGACGAAACGCCAGACCAGTTCCGGCCATTCCGCGTGCGGACCCACCGGATCGAACAGCGCAACCCAGCTCCGCCCGCGCTTGGCATACATCAGAAAGGAGTTTCCCGAGCTCGAGAACAGGAAACTCTTGTCGCCCATCAACGCCAGCGTCGGAGCGCTGCGCTCCTGGCCGCAAATGATCGCGGCCGCGCGCGCCAATTCTTTCTCCGAAGGGGGGTCGACGCGGCCGGGCGATGCGCGCAATAGCTGCCACAGCGAAATGCCGAGCGCGAAGATCGACGCGGCGAGAATCGCCCGCAACGACCGTGACGCTTTCGCGTCGAACTCGAACTGCCACCAGATTTCACGCCGGTAGGTCACGTCATGAAAGGCAAAGAACAGGATCCCGATCGCGCACGCGATAACCACCGCAATCGCGATGAACCAGCCTAATCTCAACGGCTGATGCATGAACGCCGCAGGCCGCGTGAACTCGCGCCGTGTCGCGAGCAGAAGGCATACCAGGAAAATGACCGCCGCAGTCTCCCCGAACGCAAGTCCCTTGGCCAGGCAGAACGCCACGTTGACTAAGGCGGCGATCAGCGCGAGCCACCATGCGCCGTCGAGCCGATGATACAAGCCGCGCGCGATGAAGAGCAGAAAGACCCCGGCCAACGTCGCAAGCAGGTGCGAGATCTCGACCGCCCAGAGCGGCAGAACTCCTTGCAGCACCGCCAATCGCCAGTCCAGCGCCGGCGTCGCGCCCGACACCACCAGCATCGCGCCCACCGCAAAGGTCACGGCGCTGAGAAAGATCGGCGCGAGCAATCCCGCTCCGAGCGCGATCCGTTCGCCCGCCTTCGAACCGAAACGTCCCGGCGCGCTCCTGAGTTCCAGTCCAGCCAGGGTCGCGGTGGCAAGCAGGAGCGGCAGCACAAAGTAAACGCCCCGATAAATCAGCAAGGCGGCAGCCAGCTCGTTGGCGGGCACAAACCGCCTGAAAGCAACGAAGACGATCACGTCAAAAACCCCGAGACCACCGGGAATCCTGCTGACAGCCCCCAAGGCGGTTGCCGCCGAAAAGACAACCGCAAAGCTAAAGAAATCGATCTCGCCGCTGGGTAACAGAAGCAGTAAAGCGGCGGCGGCCGCGGTCAAATCGGCGGCGCTCGCAAGGAGCTGAAGCGACGTGATCGCGAGCGAGGGCATCGAAATCCGCAGCCTTCCGATCGTCACGGCCCTGCGCCTCCATGCGCACAGCAGCAGCGTTGGGAGGATCACGAGCAGGGCCGCCGCTCCGGCCGACCGAATCGCGATGCTCGAAACCGGCAGGAGATGCCACAAGCTACCGCCCGAGAGTGCCAGGGCCGCCGCCATGAACACCGCGAGGCCGACACCGAACGCAACGTGGATGAAGAGCATCACGCGTGCGGTCTGCTCCGGTCTGACGCCAAAAGCGCCATAGACCCGATCGCGAACCGCATCGGTGGTCAATGTCTTGAAGCTGATCGCGTTGCCCAGCGCCGACCCGCAAAACGATGAGAGCAACAGGGCCGGCGCCGAGACCTTCACGCCGACATAGCTCAACGCCGACAGTTCGCACGCTGCCAGAGCCATATAGCTGACAGCGGTCAGCAGCACCGTCATCCAGATCAGCCCGCGTGGCGTCTGGCGCAGCGCCAGCATCACGCCGTGGTAGTCGAGCGCGCGCGACAGGCCATGCAGAAAAACCAGCAACAGCGCGCAAGCGGCGATCGCGACGGCGGGCCTCGCGATACGGCGCAGGACCTTCACGCGGCTACTCAGAGAAGGCCCGGAATGGAGCAATCCTTCGGACATGCGAGCGACGGGCCGTCGGCCACGCAGGATCAGTTCCCGCAGGACGGTGCAAACCCGCTCTGTAGTTTGTCACTTTGCACTTTTCCCTGCCATATCAGCAGGTTTGGACGGAAATCCGCTGGCGAATGGGCGCTTGAGCGAACATTCCTCGGCGGCCACTAGATAGAACGCGCGCGGGCGAGCTGCTTCGAGCCTTCGTCGAAGCTCAGCTTGGAGAGGCGTTTGCGATTCGTTGCCAGGAACTTGCGGACCGCACGCGGGTCGGTCTTGCTGTATTCCCGCAGAATCCATCCAATCGCTTTGCGGATGAAGAACTCCGGCTCGTGCGCGCGCTTAAGACAATGCCTGAATAGTTGCGGCGCGTCGGTAGCCCGCTTGTGCTTCAGATGAGAAAGCAACGCGGTGCGCCGAATCCACAGGTCGTTGTCATCGATCCATAGCTCGATCGTTGGCCGGGTTTGAGCGCGGAAATTTCCGTACACGGCGCCGACCAGATTAACCGCGATGTCATCAACAAAATCCCACCATGCGCCTTCGCGGATCATGCGCTCGTAGAGCGGCAGGGACGCGGGCGTGATGAACTGTTCATACCGGCGGGCGAAGGAGATGGCGCAGTATTGTTGCTCGCGATGCGGCAGCTTCCACAGTGCTATCACGCTCCGCGCATATGATTTTTGATCGGGCGGCGCAAACCGATCGCCCATCTGTTTGAGCATCGCGGTACGCAATGGGGTCGGAACGCCGAAGAATGGCTGCGGGGTCTTCATGTACGCGGCCATCGCCGGCGCCTTCGCCGGGTCGGCGAGCCGCTTAAGCTCGGCCGTAACGTAGCGAGCTAGTTCGTCGCTCTGCTTGGGCATCGCCGCACCAAATTATCCAGGATGATCGAGTCCGGGCAAAACCATCTGCCGAGTTGGCTCGCAACTCAATCCGCTTCGAGCATTACGATTGCGGCGGCGGCCATGCCGTCGCCGCGGCCCAGGGCGCCGATTCCTTCCGGGTTCGTCGCCTTGACGTTCACCCGATCGCGCTCGATTGAAATCGCGTCGGCGATTCGCTGGCGCATCGTGTCGAGATGAGGTTTGAGCTTCGGCGCTTGCGCAAAGATCGTCAGATCGGCGTTGCCCATGCGCCATCCGCGCGACTTCGCGAGAGTCCAGACCTCGCCCAGGATGCGGATACTGTCGGCGCCGGCGTAGCGCGGGTCGCTGTCGGGAAAATGGCGGCCCAAGTCGCCCTCGCCTATCGCGCCCAGAATCGCGTTGGCGAGAGCGTGCGCGGCAACGTCGGCGTCGGAGTGGCCGGAGAGGCCCTTGTCGTGCGCGATCTCGACCCCGCCAAGAACGAGCTTGCGGCCCGCCACGAGAGGATGAAAGTCAAAGCCCTGACCAACTCGATAGCGCATCGCGATCACCCCATTGCGCGCAGCATTGCGGCTGCACGAACCTGTTCCCCGGCTGCGTTGACAATACCGATGCGGCCAAGCAAGCTTTCGCTCAGGTCACGCTGCAAGGAGCCGCCGGTCATGCCTGCATTCGCGAAAAACCCAAAATTCATCATCGGCACGCTCATCGTCCTGTGGGTGATTTACGTGGTCTGGGCGAATATCCAGCCGCAGCCGGTTACGATCTATTTGTTCCCGCACTTTGTGAAGCTTCAGATCCAGCTCTCGGCGATAATCATCGGCTCCGCGATCTTCGGCGCAATCGTGACCATCGTCATTCATTGGTTGTGGGGACGTTCCTCGAAGAACGCCTCGTCTCCGACCGTAGCCGTCAATCGCAGCACTGTCGCCTGATCGCCCTTGCGCAGAAGCGAGACTGCCGCGGGACCGATTAGCAGGCCGTCCGCACGCGAGAGCGAGCTCAGAATTCCTGAACCCTGATTCCCGGTCGGCGCGGCGAGAAATTCACCGTCGCGGCGCTCAAGCCTGACCCGCACGAACTCGGTCAGATTGTTCGCAAGCTTGATATCACAGGCGCATCGCGCCGAGACGCGCTCGAGCCCGACCTCGATGCGCCCCGCCATCCGGCGCAGGGCGGGGCCAACGTAGAGATAGAAGCACACCAGCGTCGAGACCGGATTCCCCGGCAATCCGAAGACCGGGCGGGCACCGACGAGGCCGAACTTGAGCGGACGCCCCGGCCTTTGCGCGACGCCGTGAAACAGCGTGCGCATCCCGAGGTCGTCAAGGACGCCCTTTACGAAATCGAACTGCCCGACCGAGACACCGCCGGTCGAAAGAACCACGTCGGACGCGAGCGCCTCTTCGAGCCGCTCGCGAACCTCGTCCTTGGTGTCCCGGGCTACTCGCAGGATTACCGCCTCGCCGCCCGACTCGCGAATCGCACCCGACAGGGCGTAGGCGCTCGAATTGACGACCTGCGCGCCAGTCGGATGCTCGTCGATATCGACGAGCTCGTCGCCGGTCGCGACGATCGCGACACGCGGCCGGCGATAGACGCCGACCATCGAGCGGGAGAGCGACGCGAGCATCCCCAAATCAGAGGGCGAGAGCGTCCTACCCGGCGCCATCACCGACTCGCCGATGCGCAAATCCTCGCCGCGCGGGCGGATGAAAGACTTGGCCTCGGCAGGCGCGAGAATCTCGACGGTAGAGCCCTCGCCGCGGGTACGCTCGACCTGCACGATCGCGTCGGCGCCCGGCGCGATCGGCGCGCCGGTCATCGTGCGCGCGCATTCGCCCGGACCGACCTGATGCTCCGGCATCCGGCCCGCAGGCACCGTCTCGACCACTTTCAAGCGGATAGGATGCGCTTCACTGGCGCTGGCGATATCGGCAGCGCGAACAGCGTAACCGTCCATCGCGGAGTTGTCGAAGCCCGGGATATCGCGCGAGGAGCGAATCTCCTCGGCGAGCACGCGGCCCAACGCGTCGAGGAGCGGCACGCGCTCGACGCCGAGCGGAGCAACCGCCTTAAGGACGATGCGCAGAGCGTCGTCGGTGCTAATCATCGTATCGGCAAGGATACGCGGCTTCGCACGCGATGAGAACAGAGATGAAAAAGCGGTACAGGCGGCGGCAAACAGAGGCTATTTAGCTGGCGGAAGCGGCGCTGACGATCGGGACGCGGACCGTGTAGTTGCGCGCATAGGGCGGAACCCGGTCGCGCAGGATCGCCGGGTTGAGTTCCTTCAGATGGGCCACCGTTGTATGGTGCCCGCGCGCGATATTGGCCAGCGTCGTCCCGCCACTGACCGACACCTGGCTGTAGGCTGGAGGCGCATCGTAGTTGACGTTGCCAATCCCGTAGGCGATGGCGTTATGCGCGATAAAGGCGACCGCCATGAACCTGCCAAGGAGGCATCGCGTGTCTCGCGGCAACGAGGCCATGAAGCGGTTGAAGTTTTCGCCGCGCATGACCCAGAAGCGGTTGATCGCCAAATCGCCACGGTTCCATCCAACCACCGCTACCCGCCAGTCATACCCCGCAGCGTCGTGCAGGTCAGCTAAGTACTCGGCGGCCGCTCGGGTCGAGAGGATGGGGTCGCGGCGCTCGTCGACCCAGTGGTTGACGTGCAGTCCGTACTTCTCGGCAGTCCCTTTGTTGAACTGCCAGGGTCCCTTACCATGCCGGGAAAACTCGCTCTCGGCGAAGGCCAAGTAGACCATGTCATCCGGGACGCCGTAGGAGCGCATCACTCGGGCCATCTCGGGCAAATAGGGACGGCTACGGGTAAAGCTGGCCTCGAGCGTCCCAGGGCGGCTCAGGTATTCATTAACATATCGCTGGACGATCGAATTGAGCAGGATCGGGAAAGGCGCCACGCCCTTGGGCTTGGAAGTGATGAAGGGCGACGGTGCGACATCCTGCTGTGACGGCGCAGCAAGGATGGGCTCTTCAGCCCCGGACGTGCCCAAGGCGGCAATCGCAGGATTTTGGGGTTCCCATCCCGGGGAGATAGTGGAAGGTTCGGCGGCAACCGCGCGGTACGCAGGCATCCCGGTCAGAACCGGAGCCAGAAGTATCGCACACAGAGCGAGGGTTGTTCGGTTGCCTCGAGTCATCTCCCACCAAGAACCTCGGCCACGGTAGCCGCTGAGCCACGAGTAAGCAACCCGTAAACGGGCGATCATGAATAAAATAAACTTATACTTGGAACGAAAATTGTTGATAACTTTTATAATTCTTGACGTTCGAACTCCTCAAAACACCCATGATTCCGGCATAAACCTCGCCCGCACTACGATACTCCCACGGCTTGTGGTACCGTCCCCCTCAGACCGGCCCGCTCTCCTGTGGGTATCCGAAGACCGGGCGCGGCTATCCGATTGAAGCTTTGGCGCGACATTATCGACAGCCTGCCCGACGCGATCATCGTGCTGTCGGAGGGCTTCGAGCCCCTGGCGATCAACCCGGCTGCGGAAACCTTGCTGGGCGCGGCCTCGATTACACCTCCTCAGCTCGCGGACCTTCTGGATCACAACCCCTGGCTGGACCGGATGGTCCGGAACTGCCTGAAAACCGGGCAGAGCGTCGGCGACCCGGATACGGTCCTCGGTATAGGTCCGCGGTCAATCACCGTCCGGACCGAAGTATCACCGCTGCTGAGTCAGGACGGCAGTACGCAGGGCGCGATCATCCTGCTCCACGATCTGGCCCATCAGAAGAGCGCCGCGCAGGTGACCGACTCGACCGAGCTGAGCCTGCGCCTGTCGCCCGCGGGGTTGGCCCACGAGGTAAAGAATCCCCTTACCGGCATCAAAGGGGCTGCAGAGCTGCTGGCAGCGATGTATCCGTCCGAACCGCGCGTCCAGCAGTACTACGGGGTCATCCGCGACGGCGTTAACCGCATCACGGGGTTGGTCGAGCAGGTCCTTGCGGTCAGCGCGCCACAGCGCCTCGTCAAGGAACCGGTGAACATCCATCAGGTCCTGCATGAGGCGCTCCGGATGGCCGGGCTATATCCCATAGCGCCCGACGCGGTTCATATCGAGCAGGACTTCGACCCCAGCCTGCCCGACGTCTCCGGCGACGCGGCGGCGCTCGAACGCGCGTTCCTGAACCTGGTCAAAAACGCGCATGAGGCGCTGGGCTCGGGCGGGACGATCCGGATGCATACGCGGATCGAGACCGAGTTCCGGATGACCACCGACGGACAGCGCCTGCAGTTCCTGCGCGTCGAGATAAGCGACAATGGCGTCGGGATCCCTGAGGACGCGCTCGCGCAGCTCTTTACCCCCTTCTTCACAACCAAGCCGTCCGGGACCGGGCTCGGCCTGATGCTCAGCCAGCGCATCATTGCGCTCCATGGAGGACGGCTATGGGCGACGCGCGGGGGAATGGGGCGGACGGGCGAGGATTCCGACCCTCCTGCGGGCATGACCTTCAAGGTGACGCTCCCTGTCGGCAGCTCGAAACTCGGTGGCGATGACACGGCCGGGAACGATCGTTAAGCTGGTAGTCACGATGCCATCCGCCGAAGCCCAAACGCCCGACGAAACTCCCGTCACTATCCCTTCATCCGCCACGATCCTGATTGCGGACGACGACCCCGCGATTCGCCTGGTTCTGCGCCATCGCCTTGAAGCCGACGGCTACTCGGTCGAGGAAGCGGCCGACAGCGCGGCGGCGCTCGAGGCGCTGCGCACCAACCGCTTCGATGTCGCGATACTGGATATCATCATGCCGGGAGTTGGCGGGCTCGAAGTGCTCTCGGCCGCAAAGGCGCAGGACGTTCGCACGCTGATAATCGTGGTGACCGCGGCGAGTACGATGAACAATGCGGTCGAGGCGATGAAGCGCGGAGCGCACGACTACCTGACCAAGCCGTTCGCAGAATCTCGATCTGGTCGCGGCGGCGGTCGCACGCGCGATCGAGGTTGCGGCGCAGGCCGCCGATCTCGATCGGCTCAAGAACGAGGTTAATCGGCAGCTAGTCGGCGGCGAGATTATCGGCCGCAGCTCCGCGATGCAGGAACGTCTACAAGATGGTCGGGCGCGTGGTCACCAACGACGCGACCGTGCTGCTCTCGGGCGAGAGCGGAACCGGCAAAGAGCTGGTCGCGCGCGCGATCCATTTCAAGTCGGCGCGGTGGCGCGCGCCGTTCGTCGCGGTGAATTGCTCGGCGATTCCACAAGGACTGCTCGAGAGCGAACTCTTCGGGCACGAACGCGGCTCGTTCACCGGCGCGACCGAGCGGCGCGCGGGAAAATTCGAGATGGCCGAAGGCGGCACCGCTCTTTCTGGACGAGATCGGGGACCTGCCGCTCGAATTGCAGCCGAAGCTGCTGCGCGTCCTGCAAGAGCGCGAATTCAACCGGGTCGGCAGCGTCGAGACGCTGAAGCTGCAGGCGCGCGTCATCGCGGCGACCAACCAGGACTTGCAGACACTGGTCGCAGCGCGCAAATTCCGCGAGGATTTGTACTTCCGGCTCCGCGTGATTCCGATCCAGATGCCTTCGTTGCGCGAGCGCCGCGACGATATTCCCGAGCTGACCGATTATTTCGTCGGCAAGGCGGTGAACGAGATGGGCGCGCGAGTCTCCGCGATCAGCCCCGAAGCGCGCGCCAAGCTCGCCGCGCACGACTGGGCGGGCAATGTGCGCGAACTCGAAAACACGGTGATGCGGGCGGCGCTGCTCGCGCCGGGCAACACCATCCGCGCCGACGATATCGAGCTCGCACGCAGTATCGTCGCGCCTGTCTCTCCGGGAAGTTCGCCCGTGGGAGGAGACAGCGCCACTCTGGCCGGAATTATCGCCGGACGAATCGGCGAGTGGCTCGACGCCGCCGACGGCAGCGAGCCGCGCGACCTGTACGAAAAGCTGGTCGGCGAGCTCGAAAAGCCGCTCATCGAATTGGCTCTGCAGCCGCACCGGCGGCAACCAGGTCAAGGCGGCGCGGATGCTCGGGCTCAATCGCAACACGCTGCGCAAGAAGATCACCGATCACAAAATCGCGCTGACCAAGTATCCGACCTGAATGGGCGCCTGATTATGCAGATGCCGTCGCACTTCTACGCGATGGTCGATCCGTCGGGAGGCCACGATCCGGTCGAGCTGGCGGAGCTGATGCTTGCGGCGGGCGCGAGAATCCTGCAACTGCGGCTGAAGGACACTCCGGGACGCGAGTTTCTGCTCGCGGCGCGCGCGATTGCTCCGCGATGCCGCTCGCGCGGTGCGGTCTTTATCGTGAACGACCGCGTCGATATCGCGATCCTCGCCGAAGCCGACGGAGTGCATCTCGGGCAGACCGATCTGCCGCTCGCCGCGGCGCGCGAGATTATCGGCGCGAGCAAGATCATCGGAATCTCGACGCACGACCTCGCGATGGCGCGCGAGGCCGAGGCCGACGGCGCCGACTATATCGGCTTCGGCCCGATGTATCCGGGCGGACTCAAGCACACGACTGCGGGACAGGGGCTCGCGAATCTGCGCGCGGTCCGAGGCGCGGTGAAGATTCCGATCGTCGCAATCGGCGGGATCACGGAGACGACTCGATGCCGGAAGTTCTCGCCGTCGGCGCCGACGCCGCGGCGATCATCACCGATGTGGTCAAAGCTCCGGATATCTCCGCGAAGGTGCGTGCGCTGCTCGCGATCTCGCCGCGCGGCGCAAACTAGGCAACGCTCACCGCGGCTATCGGCGCCATCCGGGCCTGCTCGGAGGCGAGCGAGCGGCATGCGAGCGTGACGATTACGCCGAGCACGCACAGCACGGCGAAGATCTCGAACGCTGGAACGTAGCTGCCGCTCACGTCGAAGATTCGCCCCGCCATAACCGGTCCGACCGCCGCGCCAATCGTGTTGAACACTCCCGCGATTCCGCCGATCGAGCCGAATCGCTTAAGCCCCATCGAGTCCGCGGTAAGAAGCGGAATCAGCACCAGCGGCGCGCCAAGAGAAAGTCCGAAGAGCAGCATGAAAATTGGCATCATCACGCCGCGCCCAATGGTCAGCGCCAGCAGCATCGCGATCCCCTGCACGACAAAGTTCGCGCTCAGCGCGATACGCGCGCTGACCCGATCGGAAACCGCGCCCATTATCAGCTTGCCGCCCGCCGCCAGCATCAACGCCAGGCTCGCCATCCCGGCGCCGAAGGTCTCGGTGTAGCCAAGACCGATCAGGTAGCTGACCAGATGCAGCCCCGCGGCGGCCGCGACGCACGAGTAAAGAAATTGCGCGGCCGAGATCATCCAGAACGAGCGCGTGCGGATCGCCTCGCCAAGCTCGAAGCCTGGCAGCGCGTCGGCCGACGCCTGTACGCTCATCTCGCGCGTCTCGGGCGGGCGGGTGCGAATCATGATTAGGATGAGCGGGATGACGACGACGAGCATCGGAATGCCAAGCGCGATATAGCCCGCGCGCCATCCGCCGAAATGCAGGATCGCAATGTTGCCGACCGCGATCATGACGGCGCCGCCGAGTGCGGTGCCGGCGAAGGTTATGCCCATCGCCATTCCGCGCCGCGCTCCGAACCAGTTGGCGATCACGAGCGACGCGGGCAGCAGAGTTGCCGCACCGATACCGAGACCGAGCACCAGGTACGCGATCAGCATCGGCATGAACGAGTGCGACGCACTCGCCATCAGAAACGCGGCTCCGGCGAGCGCCGCGCCTGACGCCATCACGATGCGCGCCTCGATCTTGTCGAGCAGCCATCCGACCAGAGGAGCGCTGAACCCGGCCGAGAGCGCAAGCGCACTCGTCAGCCACGCGGTGCGCGCATGAGTCCATCCGAAGTGCTTGACAAGTTGCGGGAAGAACAGCGTGCCGGTGTTGTAGCCGGAGCCGAAGACGAGGAAGAGCGTGACGAACATGCTCGCCACGATCGTCCATCCCTGTCGTTCCCGTGTGGTCATCAAAAAATCTCCGCCCCTGCCGCGAGGGAGCTCGGCGTGCAGAGACTTATAGCTCGCGCACCGCGCGAGCGTCGAGCCGGAGCATCCGCCGCGGCTGCCGAAATGCGAATTGAAACGATGTCTCGACGGTGGGTTCGTTTGGGGAAACTTGCCTTGCGTCTCTGGAAATCTTTCCTAGACTTGCTGAAGAATTTCGATCAGGAAGGGACTTCGTTTTCATCTCTCGCATTTTGCGAATTCGACTGACCTGACGACCAGACGCGCTGCCTCGCCGCCGTCGCGTCCTGACGTGGGGACAAGGATACGGACGATGAGCGGGTGGGAAATATTTTGATCGCAACTTCATGCGCTCTATTCTACACAAGGCGGCGACGCGCATAAGGCTGAACAGTTCAGCCATGAACAAACCTGGCAAAAAATCTAACGATCGTTAGGGAAGCGGCGCGGTGCGAAAATAGCTTGAAACCACTGTCTCCCAAGGGTTTCGTTAGTCTCAAAGATCGGCCTGACCGATGACCCCTCTAAAAAGGACGCATCGTTTTTCTCGCCAGGGAACGACGGGCCGCTCGCGAGCCCGCCTCCTACGAAGAAACATGACTGAGTCTTAGATGGCACAGGCTTTAGCCTCAATACTGTTCACTTAAGGATTTGTATGCCATCGTAAGGATTGTGGAGTAGGAGGATGGGACGATGGCAAGAATGGTCGGGCGGCTACCTATAGGGAGCCGGGTAACGGACTACATCAGCCTGGGCGTGATCAGTAAGACGTTTCCCAAGGCTGGGATCCAGGCGGTATTGGCAGCGACCGACAAGGCCAGCAAGCGGCAGCGCGATTTGCCGGCGCAGGTGGTGGTGTATTACGTGGTGGCGCTGGCGCTATACATGCAGTGTTCGTATCGCGAGGTGCTGCGCTGCCTGCTGGAGGGTCTGCAATGGCTGGTGGACCCCTCGGCCGAGCTCAAGGTGGCGGGCAAGTCGGGCATCTCGCAAGCGCGCACCCGGCTGGGATGGGAGCCGCTTTGCCGATTGCATGATGCGGTGGTCAAACCGATCGCGGTCAAGACCAGCAAGGGCGCATGGTATCGTGGCCGGCGGCTGGTGAGCCTCGACGGCAGCACGCTGGAGGTGGCCGACGAGCGGGCCAACGCGGCGGCTTTTGGGCGCCCTCCAAGTAGCCGCGGGCGCAGTGCTTATCCCCAGATCCGCTTTGTCGCGCTGGTGGAGAATGGCACTCACGTGTTGTTCGGCAGCCGGATGGCGGGCTACGCGACCGGCGAAATTACCCTGGCCAAAGCCGTGCTTGAAGGCTTGCGTCCAGGCATGTTGTGTATGGCCGATCGGATGTTTTTCGGCTTCGCGCTGTGGAGTCAAGCCGTGGGGACCGGCGCGGCGCTGGTCTGGCGGATCAAGCAGAATACGCGCTTGGTCGGGCAAAAGCGGCTGCCCGACGGCTCCTATCTCAGTTCCCTCTATCCTTCCCAGCGCGAGCGCGAGCGCGCGAGCAAGCGGATCCGGGTGCGAGTCATCGACTACCGGCTCGAGGGGGTGGCCGGGGCCGAGCCCCGCTATCGGCTGGTCACCAGCATTTTAGATCACCGAGCAGCGCCGGCCGAGGAACTGGCGGCCCTGTATCAGGAGCGCTGGGAAATCGAGACCGCCCTGGATGAACTGAAGACGCATCTGCGCGGCAGCAAGATCGTCCTACGCAGCAAGACTCCGGACTTGGTGCGTCAGGAGTTCTACGGGCTGATGATGGCGCACTTCGCCATTCGCAACCTAATCCATGAAGCGGCGCTCACGGCAACGAGGATCCCGACCGCCTCTCCTTCCTGCATGCGGTGCGCGTGGTCCGCCGTAAACTCTCCGTCTGCAACGCTTTTCCCCCCGCAACACCGAACGGCGCTGCATGACCGCGCCCTCGCGGAGATTCTGCAAGAACGCGTCGTCTCCAGCCGCAACCGGCGTAATCCCCGCGCGGTCAAGCGCAAGATCGGCAAGTTTCCGCTTCTCCCCACTCCCCGCGCGCCCCTCCTCGCCTCCTTCCCTCGAGCTATCAAACTCCTTAAGTGAACAGTATTGGCTTTAGCCTGTGGCCCGCACCGGCTAAAGCCGGTGCCACTTGAAGCCCGCGTCTGGGCGAGGTTCACCGGCCGTGTTTCTCGCGTGGCGTGTCGCCGCACAGCCGCTTGCCCCGCTACGAAGACAGGTGCGCGCTCGTCGCGATTTGATTGCCGAGCGGGCGCGCCGCCTGAAGAATCGGATTGAATTCATAGGGGACGCGTCGCGACGCGCGATTAAAAGAACAGAGCAGCACCCTATCAAGAAAGTCACCGCACCTCTGGCGCGTTACGGGAAAATGAACGTGGCTGCGGCGCAGGCCAAAAAGAACGACCTAACCCCCGACCCCTTCCCGCATGGGAAGGGGAGCAGAAACCGAACCTCGATGGCAAGACTGGCACGCGGAGCGTCGCTGATGGCGGCGGGAATTGGCCAGACCACTGGAACGCTTGCGATCAGTGTGCCCCTTCCCGTGCGGGAAGGGGACAGGGGTTAGGTCGATTGCCCGAGCAGCACCCTCGCCCGAGGACATCCGATTTTCATCCATCAAGATGCGCCCAGCCCATCCCAACTCACCCACGCGTGCCAGTGGCACCTCCCGAAGGGAGGGGGTTTCAGTCGCGTTACTGCATCGCGGAGGTTGGGATGAAGCCTTCGAGGCCGCTTCGCATCCGGATTTGGACGTAGCTCAGCGCGATTCCTATTGCGTGCACGTCGTGGCCGGCGTGGACTTCGGAGAGCTTCTTGCCCCAGCGGTTGGGCTTGTCGAGAACGGCGGCGTTAGCGGTCAGCCTGAAAATCTTGTCGGTCGGCTTGACCAGATCGACCGCCGATTGTTCGACGTATGCCGTCTTTCCAGACCGGAGCTTTACCTGCAGAAAGTAATGCGTTGATCCGGTCACGACTACGTATTTGTCTTTGACGACTTTTTCGACGTGGGCGCTGGATTTCGAGGGCTCGGTGTAGGCCCACGTGTCCTCGAGCAGTTTCGCGCGCGCGTTGCCCGGCTCGACGTCGCCCGGATTGAACTTCAAATGCGCCGAGGCTTTCTTGTGCGCGGGGGCGGCTGGCGGAGCCTCTGCGGGAGAGGCTGCGGATTCTCCCGCCGGTTCCGACATCGAAGGAGCGGCGCTTGGACCACTATTGGGTCCGGCAGGCACCACCGAGGTTTCAGGCTCACCGGGATCAGGAGGCGCGGCGATGGCTGTAGCCGCGAATTGGACGGCGATCACGGCGGCGGCAAAAATCGCGATCGCAGTGGTGGTGATTCGCGCGAATCCAGTTTTCATGTCCATCTGTCTCGTCCTCCACCCATCCTCTTCAACACTACAGATAGTTGTTCTGATTCTCAGCACGCGCCGCATACGTCGCAGCGGGTGACGTTGCACGGCGGGGTCTGATGCTCGAAGTGCGCCTTCTTGCGCTCGGAAAGCAGGAACCACTTATGAATGTGATGGTCGATAAAATCCCACGGCAAAATTTCGTCGTGGCCGAAATCTCGGGTCACGTAGAAATCGGGATTGGGGCTCTTGGTCCAGCCGCCGTCGTCGGCTTCGCGGCGAATCTCCGCGAGCTCGCGCCAGATCGATCCGGGCGCGTCGCATCCCGCGGCATCAAGCCGTTCGAGGATCGCGCCGACGCGGCGGTCGCCGCGCGAGACGAGAGTCTGGAAGTAGGCTTCGCGCGGGGATTCGGAGTCGAGCTCGATCGTGCCGAACTTTTCCGCGCCGAGCTTTCCGAGCGCGCTTCGCAACAGCGCAATCTTGCGCTTGGTCGCGCGCGGATCCTCCATCGGATCCCATTGGAACGGCGTCCACGGCTTGGGCACGAACGGATTCAGCGAGACCGTCACACGGCCGATATGCTGGCGGCGCGCACGCGCCTGTTCGAGGATTTTTCCCGCCAGATGCGCGATCTCCAGAACGTCGTGATCCCGCTCCTCGGGCAGGCCGAGCATGAAATAGAGCTTCAGGTTCTCGACCCCCTCGCCCATCATCATAGCGGCGGCCTCGAGAATTTCCGCTTCGCTCAAATTTTTGTTGATAACCTTGCGCATCCGCTCGCTACCGGCCTCGGGCGCGATCGTGACGCTGCGGTTTCCGGCCTGCGAAAGCGCGGAGGCGAGTTTGGGCGAGATACAATCGGCCTTGAGCGATGACGGAGAGAGCCGCCCGCCAGCGTCGGCGACGCTCTGCGCGATTTCGGCAACACCCGGCACCGAGGCCATCTCGGCGCCGACCAGGCCGATCACGCGGCGCTCGGCGAGTCCGCGATTCGCCTCGGCGATGAGATTATCCGGCGAGCGATAGCGGATCGGGCGGTACATGAAGCCCGCGGCGCAGAAGCGGCATCCCCATTGGCATCCGCGGCTCGCCTCGACCAGGTACATGTCGCCGAAGACGGATTCTTCGGTGAGAATCAGCGACGCGGTCGTGAACTGATCGAGATTCTTCACGAGCCTGCGCCGGACGGCGGACTTGCCGGGACCGGCGTAGGTTACCGACGCGAGGCATCCGCGCTCGTCGTAGGCGGGGCGATAGTAGTCGGGACGGTAGGCGCCTTCGACTTGGGCGAGATCATCGAGGCGCGCGGGATTCGCGCGCGCGTCGAGGAAGCGCTCGATAAACTCGGGCACCATCTGCTCGCCCTCACCGATCAGAAACAGATCGACGAAATCGGCGATCGGCTCGGGATTGAGAAAGATCGCGGAACCTCCGGCGATCACAAGCGGAAAGTTGCGGCCCGCGCGATCGGCGCGGCGCGGCGGAATTCCGGCGGAGCGCAAAATCGCGAGCAGGTTCAGATAGTCGGTTTCAAACGGAATCGAAAACGCCAGGATATCGAAATCAGACAGCGGACGGCCGCGCTCGAACGATACGATCCGAGCGGCGCCCGAGGCGATCGCGGGGCGCTCGTCGGGGTCGGGCAGGAAGCCGCGCTCGGCGTCGACGGAAGGGTTCGAATCGAAGATATGGAAGACGGCCTGGAAGCCGAGATTCGCCATCGCTACCGGATAGACGTTCGGGTAAACCACGCACACCGAAACCTCTCCGCCCGGATGGCGCTGGTAGAGCGTCTTTTCCCGGGAGAGGCGATCGAGCGCGCGCTTACGCGCAAACATCGGACGGCACCTGCATGACCAATCAGCTTAAGCACCAGCACAAGCGCCGCTCAAGGGGGCGGGTTCCGCGGATGGGGGTTTGAAATTTGCACCGCTAGCGACGCCGCGAGCGTGTCATTCCCGCGCGCGTGGCTGCCGCGCGCGAGCCTGTCCTGAGCAAGGCCGAAGGAAATCTCGGACGAAGCTCCGCTGCATGAAATGTAGACTCAGAGCATGGACGCCTCGGGATTCCTCGCCCAAGGCTCGGAATGACGATCGTGGGATCGGCTGAGACTATGATTCTGATCCGTCGCCCGGCATCCGTCATTTCGACCGAAGGGAGAAATCCCGAGGCGTCCATGCTCCGAGCTACGTCCGGGTGCGGCGGCTCCTCGATCGGGATTTCCTTCGGCCTTGCTCAGAACAGGCTCGCGCGGCAGCCACGCGCGGGAATGACACCTTACCGTCACGTCAATTCTCAAACTGACGCATTACCGTTTAGCGGACTAACCGTGAGGTTATGGGACGATGTCGAAGCGGCCGAGGCGGTAGGGGCGATAGATCTCGAAATCGCGGCGATCGACGGTGAAGATGCGCCGGATGCGCTCGCGCTCAGCGACGCGGACGAGCGCGGCGTCGGCGAGGTCCATCGGGAGGTCGCGATACTTGCGCATCAGCTCGCGGATTCGAGGCACGTCATCGGCGCCAAGCGGCGCGATGTGGATTGGTGTGCGTTCGACCGATTCCCAAATCTTATCCTGGCCATCGTAAATTTTGCGGAGCATGTAAATTGCTTCCGAAAGAACGGGCCAGACGGTAATTAGCCGGTCATTGATTAATTGGATCGCCGCGACACATGGTTGGTGCCACTGGTCATCCGCGTCAAAAAGCGCGACGAGCGGGCCGGTGTCGATCAGCGTCACGTAAGCGCTTCTCTTCGAGCAGCATCTCGGTGAATCTCTCTCCCGTGTTCACTGACAGGTTGCCGATGCCACTGTGAATTGAGCCGACCAGATGCTTTATCCTATCGTAAGGTCTCTCACTGTCGGAGCCGCGATCGTTTCCTTGATAGCGATCGAGTGCCTCTCTCAAAAGTTCGGACCGAGTTTTTCCACTTTGGCGCGCGAGGCGCTTAAGCTTCGCAGCGCGCGCGGCGTCGAGGCGAACAGTGACAGTTGGCATCGTCGTATTCCTGTAATACGCAGTGTAATACAGCGCGTGGCGCGGCACAAAGCGCACCCGATGCGCGCGGCAGTCAGGCGACAATCCGCTCGGGATGGGTGTAAACGTTGAAGCTGCCGTCGCGGAGGAAGCCTATTACCGTGGTGCCGGCTTCTTCTGCGAGCTCGACCGCGAGCGACGACGGGGCGGAGACCGCGGCGAGAATCGGGACACCGGCGGCGGCGGCCTTCTGCACCAGCTCGAATGAGAGCCGCCCGCTCACCATCAGGATATTGCCGCTCAGCGGGACCATCGAGGACGCGAGCGCCCATCCGACGATCTTGTCCACCGCGTTGTGGCGGCCTACGTCTTCGCGCAGCGCGACGATCTTTCCCGAGAGATCGAATAGCGCGGCGGCGTGGAGGCCTCCGGTCGCGGCGAAGATTTTCTGCTCGGAGCGCATCGCGGACGCGAGACTGAGGATCGTCTCAGGCTTCACGCGGACCTCGCCTTCGGGCGGCGCGACTCTGCGAGTGATCGACTCAATACTGGTTTTGCCGCAGATTCCGCAACTCGAACTGATCGCGAAATTGCGCTTGAGACGATCGCGCAGCGCCGCGGCCGGGACCTCAAGCACCACGTCTAAAATATTGGGTTCGAGCTTGCCGTCCGGTCCGCGGACGCGGCGAATCTCGCCGAGCTCGTGCGCGCACGCGACGAAGCCCTCGGCGAAGAGAAATCCCGCGACCAGTTCGTTGTCATTGCCGGGCGTGCGCATCGTGAGCGTGAAGCGGCGGCCAGCCAGGCGAATCTCAAGCGGCTCTTCCGCGGCGAGGCATTCCTCGCCCTCGGTCGCGCGTCCGCCGGTCCATTTGAGCGCATGCACCCGCGCGGTGCGGCCTTCATCGATTTGGTTTTTCACCGCCGGTATCCGCCGCGCCGCGCGAAGCGTCATGCGAAGGGTCCTGACGCGCAAGCGCCGTAATCGCGTCGCGCGCGATGTCGCTCAACCCGGTTCCATCCGCGGCCAGGTACTCGATAATCTGCCGGCGCATCACCGGCGCCCAGCGGGTGCGCAGATGGTGAGCGATGTCCGCGACCGCCTGCGCGCGATCGGGATAGGCCTCGAAGAATGCACCGGTGTCGTTCGCCATTCTAATCAGGCGCCGGATATCCACTGTTCCTTACTCGGCGGCGCTCGACGGATTAGATTCGCGATCGTAGTCCTCGAGCCGGGCTACGGGCAAAACTTCGACCGCGGTGACCTTGTACTCGGGACAACCGGTGGCCCAATCCTGGAATTCGGTTGTGAGAAGATTGGTCTGGGACTCCGGATGATGAAACGTCGTGTACACGACTCCGGGCTGCATCCGCTCGGACAATCGCGCACGAAGCCGGGTTGCGCCCTTGCGCGATCGCACGTTGACCCATACGTCATCGCGGATTCCGCGCTGCTCGGCGTCATGCGGATGAATTTCGAGCAGGTCCTCGGCGTGGAGCGCGGCGCTCGCGGTGCGTCGCGTCTGCGCGCCGACATTGTACTGAGTGAGGATGCGGCCGGTCGTCAGAATCAGCGGGAAGCGCGCCGAGGTGCGCTCATGGGACGGGATGTACGCGGTGACGGTGAACTTGCCGAGACCGCGCACGAAGCGGCCGACGTGCATGGTCGGAGTGCCTTCGGGCGCGGCGTCGTTGCACGGCCATTGCACGCCGCCTGTGCGTTCGAGCTTTTCGTAGCTGACGCCGGAGAAGGTCGGAGTGAGCCGCGCGATCTCGTCCATGATTTCCGAGGGATGCGAATACTCCATCGGATAGCCGAGCGCCGCCGAGAGCAGGCAGGTGACCTGCCAGTCCTGGTAGCCGGCCAGCGGCTCCATCACCTTGCGCACGCGTGCGATGCGGCGCTCGCTGTTGGTGAAGGTGCCGTCCTTTTCGAGGAATGACGATCCGGGCAGGATCACGTGCGCGTACTTCGAGGTCTCGTTGAGGAAGATGTCCTGCAGGACGACGCACTCCATTTCCTTGAGCGCTTTGATCACGTGCGCCGAGTCGGGCTCGGATTGGACCGGATCCTCGCCCTGGACATAAAGCCCCTTGAAGCTGCCGTCGAGCGCGGCGTCCATCATGTTTGGAATTCTGAAGCCGGGCTCGGAGTCGATTTTCACTCCCCAATCGCGCTCGAACAAACCGCGCACGACGTCATCGTCGATATCGCGATAACCCGGCAGCTCGCGCGGGAATGATCCCATATCGCACGAGCCCTGCACGTTATTTTGGCCACGAAGCGGATTGACGCCGACGCCCGGCCGTCCGATATTTCCGGTCGCCATCGCAAGGTTCGCGAGCCCCAGCACCATCGTGGTTCCCTGGCTGTGCTCGGTCACGCCGAGGCCGTAATCGATCGCGGCATTCGGCGCCGAGGCATACAGGCGCGCGGCGGCGCGCAGCTCGGCGGCGGGGACGCCGGTTACCGGCTCGACCGCCTCGGGCGAGTTGCGCGGCTCGAGGATGAAGCTCCGCCAGATTTCGAATTCTTTCTGATCGCATCGCTTGGCGATGAAATCCAGATCGGCCAGACCCTCGGTCATCACAACTTGCGCCATCGCATTGATTAGCGCGACGTTGGCGCCGGGCCTGATCTTCAGATGATACGACGCGGCGACGTGCGGCAACTTCACGATTTCAGTCTGGCGCGGATCGATCACGATCAGCTTGGCGCCCTCGCGAATCCGCCGTTTGAGCGCGGAGCCGAAGACCGGATGGCCCTCGGTCGGATTGGCGCCGACAATCATGATCACGTCGGCTTTGCGGACCGAATCGAAATCCTGGGTGGTCGCGCTCGTGCCGAATGCGGTCCTGAGGCCGTAGCCGGTCGGCGAATGGCAGACGCGCGCGCAGGTATCGACGTTGTTATTGCCGAAGGCGGCGCGCACCAGCTTCTGAACAAGATATGTCTCTTCGTTGGTGCATCGCGAGGAGGTGATCCCGCCGATAGATTCGCGTCCGTAGCGGCTCTGGATTCGCCTGAACTCGCGGGCCGCATGCGCGATCGCCTCGTCCCACGAGACCTCGCGCCACGGGTCTTCGATTCGCGCGCGAATCATCGGGCGCTTGACCCGATCCGGATGCGTCGCGTAGCTCCACGCGAAGCGGCCCTTGACGCAGGCGTGGCCGTGATTGGAAGCGCCATCCTGATTCGGCACCATCCGAACGACGGACTCGCCCTTCATCTCCGCCTTGAAGGAGCATCCGACGCCGCAGTATCCGCAGGTGGTGACGACGCTGCGCTCGGCCTGGCCCATCGCGATAACCGAGTTCTCGGTCAGCGCAGCGGTCGGACACGATTGCACGCATGCGCCGCACGATACGCACTCCGACGCGCCGAACGGCTCGTTCTCGCTAGCCGCGATAGTAGATCCAAAGCCGCGGCCGTCGATCGTCAGCGCAAAGGTGCCCTGCACTTCCTCGCACGCGCGAACGCATCGCGAGCAGACGATGCATCGCGAGGGATCGAAGGTGAAGAACGAGTTTGATTGATCCTTGGGAGCGCCGAGATGATTCTCGCCCTGGTAACCGTAGCGGACTTCGCGCAATCCGACCACGCCCGCCATCTCCTGCAACTCGCAGTTGCCGTTGGCCGGACAGGTCAGGCAATCGAGCGGATGGTCGGAGATGTACAGCTCCATCACGCCGCGCCGGAGCTTGGCGAGCGCGGCGGATTCCGTCCGGACGACCATCGCATCGCGCACAGGAGTGGTGCACGAGGCCGGATAACCGCGCATCCCGTCAATCTCGACCAGGCATAGCCGGCACGAGCCGAACGCCTCGAGCGAATCGGTCGCGCAGAGCTTTGGAATTTTGTGGCCGGCGAGCGAAGCAGCGCGCATCACGCTGGTTCCGGCGGGAACCGTGATCGGCGCACCGTCGATCGTCAGCGTCACGGTGACCGGCGAACCCGCGCGGGCAGGCGTTCCGAGATCGGTGTCGCTATGGGAGCGCATCGCTTTTCAACCTTCTGATCTTTCGATCGTCATTTTAAGTCCGCGACCTCGCCCGGGCTGAAGCCAAAGTCCCCAGGGAAATTGCGCACCGCGCTGAGCACCGGCAGCGGCGCGAGGCCGCCCAGCGCACACAACGACCCGTTAGTCATCGTATCGCAAAGATCGCGCAGCAGCATCAGGTTCGCCCGTGCATCGCGGCGCGCGATAATTTTGTCGATCACCTCGACGCCGCGAACCGATCCGATCCGGCAGGGGGTGCATTTGCCGCAGGATTCGAGCGCGCAGAACTCCATCGCGAACCGCGCCATCCGGGCCATATCGACGGTGTCGTCAAAGACCACGATCCCGCCGTGTCCGAGAATCCCGCCCGCGCGCTGCATCGTCTCGTAATCGAGCGATATATCGAGTGCGGAGGCCGGAAGATAAGCGCCGAGCGGGCCGCCAATTTGGATCGCGCGAATCGGCCGGCCGCTGGCTGTTCCCTCGCCTATCCCGATAACGAGATCGCGCAGCGTCGCGCCGAGCGGCAGCTCGACCAGACCGGGGCGCTTCACGTTGCCCGCGAGCTGGAACGGCAGCGTGCCGGCGGACGACGCGGTTCCGAGCGCGCGATAAAAATCCGCGCCGCGTTCGATAATCGCCGGCACGCTCGCAAGCGTCACGACGTTATGCACCAGCGTGGGCTTGCCGAATAGCCCGCTGATCGCGGGGATAGGAGGTTTGTACCGCACCATCCCGCGCCGCCCCTCGATACTTTCGAGCATCGCGGTCTCCTCGCCGCACACATACGAGCCCGCGCCGACGCGAACTTCGAGATCGAAATCGTGACCCGCGCCCAAAGCCCCTCGTCCGAGGAATCCTCGCGCGCGTGCCGCCGCAAGCGCGCTATTTATCACGCGGCAGGCGTCCGGGTATTCCGAACGAATATAGACATAGCCGTATGACGCGCCGATCGCCGCCGCCGCGATCGCCATCGCCTCGACGAGAGCGAACGGGTCTCCTTCGAGGATCATTCGATCGGCGAAGGTTCCCGAATCGCCTTCGTCGGCGTTGCAGACGACGTATTTGCGATCCGCCGCCGCGCCGCGCGCGGTTTCCCATTTGATTCCGGCGGGAAAACCCGCGCCGCCGCGGCCGCGCAGTCCCGAGGCTTTGATCGCTTCGACGATTCGCGCGGGTCCGATCTCAAGCGCACGCGTCAGCGCTCGGAAACCGCCATGGGCGAGATAATCGTCGATCGAGAGCGGATCGATTATTCCCGCGCGCGCAAAAGTGAGCCGGTTCTGCGCCGCGAGAAACGGGATCTGCTCCGCGACTCCGAGGCGCAGGCGATACGCTCCGCCGTCGAGGAATCCCGCGTCGAACAGATTCGGCACGTCGGCAACGGTGACGGGACCGTATGCGATTCGTCCTGCCGGAGTTGCCGCTTCGACCATCGGCTCGAATGCGTACGCTCCACGCGATCCGTTGCGGACGATCTTGACCGGCAGCGCGCGGCGCTCGGCTTCATTCGCGATTGCGCGGGCAACCGCGTCCGCGCCGACCGAGACTGCGCCGGAATCGCACGGGACAAAAATTTGCGCGCTCACGTTTCTTTCCTGAGCCGCGCCATCGCGGCGTCGAACTTAAGCGGCGTCGCGCGGCCTTGCAGTTCTCCATCGATCTCAAGGGCAGGAGAGCAGGCGCAGTTGCCGAAGCAATAGACCGCCTGGAAGGTGAACTCGCCGTTTGCGCTGGTTTGGCCGACGCGGATGCCGATCGTGCGCGCGATATGATCCTCAAGTGGCGCGGAGCCCATCGCCTGGCACGATTCCGCGCGGCAGATGCGAATCACATGGCGGCCCGACGGCGTCGTGCGGAAGTCATGGTAAAAGCTCACCACGCCATGAACCTCGGCGCGGGAGAGATTCAGTCCCGCCGCGATCAATGCTACCGCCTCGCGCGGAATATATCCGAAGTGCCGATTTACCTCATGCAGAATCGGGAGCAGCGCTCCGGGCAAGTCGTGATGCGCCGCGATGATCTCATCGACGACGGCCTGATCGAAATTATCGGCTGGTGAAGATGAAAGCTTCTGCATGGC
Organism: uncultured delta proteobacterium; assembly: GCA_963801665.1. Lineage (GTDB taxonomy): Bacteria > Desulfobacterota > Binatia > Binatales > Binataceae > JBARDN01. Next base: position 78,494 of record CAWDFL010000002.1, read on the forward strand.
ACGCGGGCCGCGCGGAGAATCGCGGAGCACCCGAAATCCAATTAACACGCTGACGCGACAATTTGTACCGGCTTATCGCGGCGAAAAATGATCGAGAAGCGCGCGGCCCTCGCCGAGCCGGAATCGGCGCTTGAGCGCCGCGGTCACGTAGCGCTTGGCAGCGCGGACCGCCGCCTCGAGGTTCATCCCGCGCGCGAGCGACGCCGCGATCGCCGCCGAGAAGGCGCATCCCGTGCCGTGCGCCCCGCCGCCGGCGATACGCGCGGCGCGCAGCTCGACGTAGCTATGGCCGTCGTACAGCAGATCGACGGACTCATCGCGTTCGCTCCGATGACCTCCCTTGATCACGACCGCCCGCGCGCCCATCGCGACGATCTCCCGCGCGGCCGCGCGAATCGCCGCCGCGCCATCAATTCGCAGATGGGTCAGGGCCTCGGCCTCGGCGATGTTCGGCGTGACCACGCGCGCGAGCGGAATGAGGTAGCGGCGCAGCGCGCGCTCACCTGCGCGATCGAGCAATCGCGCGCCCGCGCTCGAAACCATCACCGGATCGACTACCGGAGCGGGCAGCCGCAGCTCTCCGATCGTGCGCGCGACGGCGCGGACGATCGCGGGGCTTGCGAGCGCGCCGGTCTTGAGCGCGTCGGGCATTTTTTCCGCGGCGACCGCCTCGATCTGCGCGGCGACGATCGCCGGAGTGACCGCCTGAATACGCCCGAGCGACGAGCTGTTCTGCGCGATCACCGCGGTCAGCGCGGAGTATCCGTAGACTCCGAGCGCCGCGAAGACTTTCAGGTCGGCCTGGATTCCGGCGCCACCGCCCGGATCGCTGCCCGCGATCGTGAGCGCGATTCGTCGTCCTGGTCGGGAAGGCATCGGCGATGAATGACTTTGAGTTTTTCGAGCGGCTCGGCGGCGTCTGGAGGCAACTTACAAACGATCACACTATAGCAGATTCGCAAACCGCGCGCGCCGGGCGCGGTCGATTGCTTGACGATCGAACCCAAGGGTATTTTGCCGGTCAGATCGCATCGTGCGCGACCGCTATGTCGCCGGACGGCGATCGCTATGCAAAACAAGTCACAAGCGGATTTTCTGCATCTGCCGTTCCAGGAGAAGCTCGAGTTCCTGTACGGATTGCCCGCGCGCACCAAGCGCGATCTGATTCTCTCCGCGCCCGAGGCCGAGCGCCTGGTGCAATCGTTCTCGCCCGAAACGCTCTACTACACGCTCAAGGAAATCGGCTCGGCCGACGCGGGCGATCTGCTGAGCCTCGCGTTGCCGGAGCAGGTGCAATCGCTCTTCGACCTGGATTGCTGGAACAAGGACCGTCCGAACTTCGCGCGGATGCGCGAATGGATCGAGGCGCTGTCGGAGGCTGGACGCCGCCGCCTGGCCGACGGCCTGATGCAGCTCGACATGGAGATGGTCGCGCTGCTCTTGCGCGGCTACGTGAAGGTGCATCGCCTTGACGATCCAAATGCCGCGGAAGATCCGCCGTTCAACCGCTACGTCCAGTTCGACGAGCATTACCTGATCGAGTTCATCCGCAACGACGCGATCACGCAGCATATCTCCGATTTTATCGAGGAGGCGTTCGAACGCGACTACAACTATTTCGCCGGCGTGATGGAGGAGATCTACTGGGGCGTTCAGGCCGAGCTCGAAGAAGAGGCCTATTCGTTCCGCAGCGCGCGCCTGGCCGATCGTGGCTTTCCCGATTACTTCGAGGCGCAGGACGTTTTCGCGTATATCAATCCGCACGAGTTCCTGAAAATTCGCGAGCAATACGACAAGCCGACCCGCGCCGATTTGCTCGATGAGCGCGACATGCTGCCGCCCGAGATGGCGCCGGCGATCGCGGGCTCGGACGGATCACTCTTCAATACCGCGCTGACCGCGGGATTCGCGGCGCACAGCAAGCGGCAGGTGCGCGCGGAAATGGCGATGGTCTCGAACCAGGTGCTGATGGCGCGTGCGGTAGATTTCGGCGATCTGGACGCGGTCCGCGTCGCGGTCGAGATGACGCACAACTATCTGAACCTCGGGCTCGAGAATCTGGCCGGCGGCGACCTGGACGCGGCGATCGAGCATCTGCGCGACACCCATCTGAAGCTGCTATTCCGTCTCGGCGTCAGCCTGACGATTGATTTGCGCAAACGCGCGGAGGAATCGCTCGCGCGGCTTGGCTTCGCCGGCGGACGAACGGCCGAGGTCGCGTTCCTGGATTCTCCGTATCGCGAGGCGCTGACCGGAATCGCGCAGCGCCAGCCGCGCTTTTACGCGGCGCTCGACGGCAAGGGCTCGGTCGAGATGCGCGACTTCCGCACAATGCGCGATCTGCATTTGGGCTATGCGATGCTCGATCAGATCGACGCGGCGCGGCCGCTGTTCCGCGCGCTGCTCGAAATCGATATCGGCAGTCCGGGTTTCCGCGCGTCGGTCGCGGCTCGCGAGATTCGCCTTAGCCAGATTCTGCTGACCGCGTTCGCACGCGCCGCGCTTGACGGAGCGCTCACGCCCGAGCCAATCGAGGCCACGAGGCTGACGGCGATGCGCGACGTTCTGATGACCTATCGCGGCGGAATCGGAAAGCTTAGCGACGGGCTGCACGAGCTGGTCGCGAAGGCGGTAGCCGAGCGGCTGGATGAATCCGAGCGCATCGCCGGCGCGGAATTCCTGAACTCGTGCCTGAACGTGTTCGAAGAAGAGTTCGCCGGCCTCGGCAATGAGCGCGAAATCGATCCACGCTTCATCCGCAGCGTACTAATCAAGCGCGGCTGACAAATCGCTATCGCAATCTGCCAAGAGTGCTTGATTCCCTCTCCCAAAAGATTGGGAGAGGGTGCCGCGCGCTGCGCGCGGCGGGTGAGGGACCGGCAGCGAGAATCTTTGCCCGCCTCGAGCACAGACCGCGCGCGATACGGCAGAGTTTCAGGCAGCGATTCACGTCTGAGTCGGCGCTTTCCGATCGAAGAATCTTCTTCTGTCGGTCCCTCACCCGCGCGTCACGGCGATTGCTAAAAAAAAAGCAATCGCCGCGCCGCGCACCCTCTCCCAATTCTGTAGGGAGAGGGACATTCCAGAGCTCGGTCCGTTAGCGTGCAATCGTGATCGTTCGCTGCGTGCCGGCGCGGTCTAGGGTAATCGCGATAGGGTCCGTGCTTTTTGCCGCGTCGATATCGGCGCTGAAGTCTGAGGCTTGCGTCACCGCGCGCGAATCCACCTGAGTCACGATATCGCCGCGGGCTACTCCGGCGTGCTCGGCTGCGGGTGTCGTGTCTGCCACCAGCACTCCGCTGCCGGACGGGAGATTGAACGCGGCGGCGAGCGCAGGGGTCAGGTCCTGGACGGTGACTCCGAGTGCGGTCGCGACGCGCGGTCCCGGCTCAACCGGCGGCCGCTCGGCAAGACCAGCGTGGGGCGCGTTGACGAACAGCGGCGCGGCGACATAGATCGGCGCGCCGGTATCCATCGCGAGCGCGATCGCGTCGCTCGGGCGGCTGTCGATCGTGTACTTTCCCGCGTCCATGAAAATCTTCGCGTAGTAGATCTCGCCCCGAAGATTGGAAATTTCGACCCGGTCGATCCGATTACCGGTCTGGCTGATTACCGTGCCGAGCAGATTGTCGGTCAGCGGACGCGGCGGCTTGACTCCACGCAACGAGAGCAGGATCGACTGCGCCTCGACATTGCCGATGAGGATCGGGAGCTCGCGCCGGTCGTCAGAATCGACCAGGAGCACGAAGTGCGCCTGCGCTTCCTCGTCGAAGCCGACTGTCGCGACCTTGACCCGTACGGCGTCGGGGCTGCGGGCCGAAGAAGAACTTCCCGGCGCTGCCGCATGCTGCCCGCACGCGCATGCCGCGAGCGTCGCGGCGAGGGTCAGCAGGCATAGATGACGCGCTGCAAAAGCCCGCATAAGAATCAGGTTACGCGCGCGGCGCCCCGGAAGCCAAGCGGCGGAAGCCTTTTGCGATTATGTACAGCTCGGACGAGCCGGGGCGGGTGGCGGTCGTGCGGGTTACTTCGACGCGGGCGAAGTCGCGCTCGATTTCGGCGACGATATCTTTGAACTCCGCGCCCATGAAAACCTTTGCGACCATCGCGGCGCCTGGCTTGAGCACTCGCCGCGCGAAGTCCCGCGCCGCGAACATCAATTCGCGCGAGGCCGCCGTGTCGCGCGCCGCGATTCCGGTGAGCTTCGGCGCGAGATCGCTGGTCACCAGGTCGGCGGGACCGCCAAGCTCCGCGATCACACGCTCGACGATCGCGGGATCAAGAATGTCGCCGGTGATCACCGTGACGCCCGCCGGGATACTGGAGCATCGCGCGAGATCGACGCCGACGATCCGCCCCGACGGACCCGCGGCGCGCGCCAGGATCGCGAGCCATCCGCCGGGAGCGCATCCGAGGTCGGCGATTCGCGCACCTCGCGGCGCGAGCTTCCCGCGCGCGATCAGCTCCTCGATCTTGAACGCCGCGCGCGACGGAAGTCCGCGCTCGCGCGCCTTGCGATAATACTTGTCGCGCGGCTCGTACGTGGCCATCGAATTATCGCGCGTAGAAAATTCCGCCGCACGGTTTGATCCGCGCGTCCGAGCCGGTATTCTGATGGGCTCTGCGAACTGATTTCATCGAAGTTATCGCGATGCCGTCCATCAATCTTGACGATCTGAATCCTGAACAACGCGCCGCGGTGGTCGCCGAGCCCGGCCCGATCCTGATCCTGGCCGGCGCCGGCTCGGGCAAGACCCGCGTCCTCACTTACCGTATCGCCCACCTGATGGAGGCGCGCAAGGCCGCGCCCGAGGCGCTGCTCGCGGTCACGTTCACCAACAAGGCGGCGGCCGAGATGCGCGAGCGGGTCGCGGCGCTTATCGGCGAGGACGCGCGCGCGCCGTGGGTGAGCACGTTCCATTCCGCGTGCGCGAGAATCCTGCGCTATGAAGGCGGCGCGCTCGGGTTCGATCGCAACTTTTCGATCCTCGACGAGGGCGATTCGTCCGCGGTGATGCGGCGGGTGCTCGAGGACGCGATGCTCGCCGACTCGCCCCCGGTCGAGGTTCTGCGCGCGCGAATCGAGCAGGCCAAGAACGAGGCGATCTCCCCGGCCGCGATAGCCGAGCGCGCCGAATCTGATCGCGACAAGCGAATCGCCGAGCTCTATGCGCTTTATCAAAAGCGGCTGCTCGCGATGAACGCGATGGATTTCTCCGACTTGCAGATGAACGTCTGGACCCTGTTCGAGCGGCATCCGGAGGTCCTGGAAAAATGGCAGCGCCGCGCCGCGCATCTGCTGGTTGACGAATACCAGGACACCAATCGCGTCCAATACCTGCTGGTGCGAGCGCTCGCGCAGCGCTCGGGCAGCCTGTGCGTCGTCGGCGACGAGGACCAGTCGATCTACCGATGGCGCGGCGCCGATATCCGCAACATCCTCGACTTCGAGCGCGACTATCCCGAGGCGCGGATTTTCAAGCTCGAGCAAAATTATCGCTCGACCAAGACGATCCTCGCGGTGGCGGCCGGAGTAATTCGCAACAACACCGAGCGCAAGGACAAAACCCTCTGGACCGAAAATGAAGCCGGCGAGCCGGTGGTCTATTTCACCGGAATGACCGAGCGCGAGGAAGGCGATTTTATCGCGCGCGAGATCGCGCGGCTCGTCGAAGAGGGCGGCTTGCGCCCGATGGATTTCGTGGTCTTCTACCGCACCAACGCGCAGTCGCGAGTGATCGAAGAGGCGCTCGTGCGCCGGCGGATTCCCTACTACATCGTCGGCGGCGTGCGCTTCTACGAGCAGCGCGACGTTAAGGATCTGCTCGCCTACCTGCGCGTGCTCGCAAATCCCGCCGACGCGGTCAGCCTGGAGCGGATGGTGGCGACGCCGCCGCGCGGAATCGGAGCGAAAACGGTCGAGGCGATAAACGAGATCGCGGCGCGCGAAAATATCACCGCGTTCGAGGCGCTCGGACGGCTCGAAACCGTGTCCGTCGTCGCGCTCAGAATCGCGAAGTCCGCCGGCGCGCTTTATTCATGGATGCGCGATCTGGCGGCGCGCGCGAGCTCGATCTCGGTGCGCGAGATCGTCGCCGAGGTCGTGCGCCACTCCGGCTTCGAGCCGTATCTCGACGGACTGGTTGATGCGGCCGCGCGCAAGCAGAACCTGGCCGAGTTGCTGACGGCGGCAGGCGCCTTCGACGCGGAAAATTCCGGCGGAGGACTCGCGGAGTTTCTCGAACGCGTCGCTCTCGTCAACGACGCCGACCAGGTCTCCGGAGCCTCGGGACGCGCGGCGCTGATGACGCTGCATACGTCGAAGGGTCTCGAATATCCGGTCGTGTTTATCGCCGGAATGGAAGAAGGACTGTTCCCGCATAGCCGCTCGGCCGACAGCCCCGACGAGATCGAGGAAGAGCGCAGGCTTTGCTACGTCGGGATGACGCGGGCGCGGCGAATGCTCTATCTGACCAACACGCTCTCGCGCGAGCTTTACGGAAGGCGCGACGAGCCGCGCCCCTCGCGCTTTCTGGCGGAGATCGACGGCGGACTTCTTCGCCGAATTGCGCCCGAGCGCGAGCGCCCTGTCCCGCGCGCTCCCGAGCTGAATCGTCCCTACGTCGACTACAGCGACAGCCAGCTATCCGACGAGGAGGCAGGTGACGGCGCGCTCGCGATTGGCGCGCGCGTGATTCATCCGACCTTCGGCCGCGGCGTCGTGCGACGGCGCGAGGGACGCGGCGACGGCGCGAAGGCGTGGGTGAATTTTGACCGCGCGGGAGTCAAGTTACTGGTGCTGAAATTCGCCAATCTAAAGCCGATTGCCGACTAGGCGTTCTTCCCCTACAATTTTGAGGGCTGGGGTTTGATTGACGATGCGGCGGCGGAAGCCCGATTGCGCGATTCATTGAAGTACCGAACACATAATCAGTTTCGATGGCTCGCGGCGGCGCTGTGCCTGATCGTCGTGGCATGGTCGGCTCCGCGCATCGCGCACGGATGGACCGACTCGGAATTTGACAAACGCCCGCTCTACGCGTATCCGCTGCCGCACGGCCGCGACAATATCATCGGCAATCTGATTACGTATCAAATCCAGAAGGGCGACACGCTGCTCGACGTTGGGCGATGGTTCGGCGTGACGGCGACGGAAGTATCGGCCGCCAACGGAAAGATCGATTGGTGGACGCCGCCGGTTGGCAGGAACATCGTCCTGCCCGACGAATATATTCTGCCCGACACTCCGCACGTCGGGATTATTCTCAATATCCCCGAGATGCGGATTTACTATTACTATCCGTCGCCGACCGGACCGGTTCTCGGCGGAGGAAAACTCAAGAAAGCCGGCTTCAAGACCGGATCGGTCGCGCGCAGCGAGGCGCACAGCGGGATTCATCCCGATGTCGTTTATACTTTTCCGGTTGGACTCGGCCGCTTCGATTGGAAAACTCCGCTTGGCGCGTTTACCGTGCGCGGAAAAACTCGGGAGCCGACTTGGGTCGTCCCACAGGATATTTACGAAGAGCATCTCGAGCGCGACGGCGAGGCCGAGCACATGATTCCCGGCGGCGATCCTGACAATCCTCTTGGCCACTACCGCCTCGAGCTGACGCTGCCGGAGTATGCCCTGCACGGCACCAACGTCCCGTGGGGCGTCGGGATGGAAGTCAGCCACGGATGCGTGCGGCTCTATCCCGAAGATATCGAGCGGCTGTTCAACAAGGTGAAGGTCGGCACGCCGGGTGAATTCGTATATCAGCCGATCAAATTCGGATGGCGCGGCGACGCGTTGTACGTGCAGGTATATGACGACCTGTACGGCGTCTATCCGGGCCTGTGGGCGCACGCGCAGGACGAAATCAAGCGGCTGGGTATCGAGGATCAGGTCGATCTGCAGAAGCTCGAAAAAGCGGTCGAGGGCAAGACCGGCATCCCGACCTACGTAATGCCCGGCGATCCTCCATCCGGTTCCGCAAGCTGACGTGCGCTCCAGAAGCGGGCCAGTTTCGATTTTCTGCTATGAAAGCCGGGGTGCTGCGACGCGCGTTTAGGAGGGCCTTGCACAGATCGTCGGCGCGCGAAGACGGGCGCGTCGCGACGCGCCCCTACGAATTCAATCCGATTCTTTAGGGGGACCGCTCGCTCGGCAATCAAGTCGCGACCACCTCGGAGAGTTCGAACGCTGCCGTCTTCGTAGGGGCGGCTCGCGAGCCGCCCGTCTTTCGCGCGGCCTGTCGCTACACGCTACCTTTCGTCCCGCTTGGCGGGTCGTTCGGACCCGTGAAGGTCTAAACGGTGCGTCGCCCACCAAGGTTCTTTCTTTTCATTTTTTCGCTCGTTCCATGATGTCATTCCCTCGCGCGTGGCTGCCGCGCGGGAGGAATCCCGCACGAGAGGGCACTGCATGGGATGTAGACTCGGAGCATGGACGCCTCGGGATTCCTCGCCTATGGCTCGGAATGACGAACGTGGGCTTGGTGCATAAGTATCGTGATCTCATCCGAGCCCCCGACCGTCATTTCGACCGAAGGGAGAAATCCCGAGGCGTCCGTGCACTTACCCCGCGAGTGGTGCGCAAACCAAAGGCCAAGCACGGGACTCCTCGCGCGGCAGCCACGCGTGGGAGTGCCAACTCAGACCGTCGGCGCGAGCCGCCTTGCTCCAGTTTCGGGCTATCCCCTATACTTTCTGCGAGCGCCGGAAAATCCGCTGCGGCGCGGCATCGTCACGTACTGACTCCAAGCGAGAGCGAAGGCGCAAGATTGAATGCGACAGGTAGCTTTTCATCGCCCGTCAATTGGTCCCGAAGAAGAACGCGAGGTTCTTGATACCCTGCGCTCCGGATGGATCACCACCGGACCCAAGGCAAAACGCTTCGAAAAGGAATTCGCCGAGTACGTCGGCGCGCGCAATGCGCTCGCGGTCGCTCACTGCACGGGCGCGCTGCATCTCTCGCTGTGGGCGACGGGCCTCAAGCCCGGCGACGAGGTTATCACCACTCCGTTCACCTTCACCGCGACCGCCGAAGTGATGGGCTACCTGGGCGTGCGGCCGGTTTTCTGCGACGTCGATCCGGGCACGTTCAATCTTAATCCCGCGCGCGCCGAGGAAGCGCTCGAGGGCGGCAGCCATCCGCGGGTCAAGGCGATCCTTCCGGTGCATTTCGCCGGTCATCCGTGCGACATGGACCGGCTGATGAAGATCGCGCGCGAATACAATCTCAAGCTGATCGAAGATGCCGCCCACGCAGCCGGCGCCGCGCGCCACATGGACGGACGCGGGATGGCGAAGGTCGGCACGATCGGCGATCTGACCTGCTTCAGCTTTTATGCAACCAAGAATTTCACCACCGCCGAAGGCGGGATGATCACGACCGAAGACGACGCTCTTGCGGAAAAGATCGCGGTCGCGAGCCTGCACGGAATGAACAAGGACGCATGGAAACGCTACGACAAGAGCGGCTCGTGGTTCTACGAAATCCACGACCTGGGCTTCAAGTACAATCTGTCCGACGTTCACGCCGCGATCGGAGTGGCGCAGCTCAAGCGCGCCGACGAATTCATGCGCCGGCGCACCGAGATCGCCCGTCGCTATAACGGCGCGTTAAAGGGAATCGAAGCGCTGCAGACGCCCTACTCTGAGGCCGGCATTGAGCACGCGTGGCATCTCTATGTGCTCCGCCTGCGGCCCGAGCTGCTGCGCGTCGGACGTGCGCAGTTCGTCGAGGCGCTGCGCGAGCGCGGAGTCGGCGTCTCGGTCCACTGCATCCCGCTGCATACGATGCACTATTACCAGGACGCGTACGGCTACCGGACCGGAGATTTTCCGGTCGCCGAAGATATCTACAGCCGTTGCCTGTCGCTGCCGATTTACGCGTCGATGACCGACGCGGATATCGACTACGTGATCGAAACCGTCAAATCCGTCGAGCGCGAAAACCGCCGCTGATACGCGGCGCAAGCCAAGGAGACTCCACGTGCGTGCACTGGTGACCGGCGGCGCGGGCTTCCTCGGTTCTCATCTGTGCGAGCGGCTGCTGAAAGACGGCCACGAAGTTATCTGCCTGGATAACTACTTCAGCGGCAAGCGCACCAACGTCGCGCATCTGCTCGATAACCGCAACTTCGAGTTGATCCGCCACGACACCGTCGAGCCGATCCTGCTCGAAGTCGATCGCATCTTTCATCTCGCCTGCCCGGCCTCGCCGGTCCACTACCAGTACAATCCGGTCAAGACCATCAAGACCAGCGTGATGGGCACGATCAACATGCTGGGGCTCGCCAAGCGGGTGCGCGCGCGAATCCTGCTCACCTCGACCAGCGAGGTTTACGGCGATCCGGAACAGCATCCGCAGACCGAGAGCTACTGGGGACACGTCAATCCGATCGGCGTGCGCGCCTGCTACGACGAAGGCAAACGCGTCGCCGAAGCGCTGATGATGGATTACCATCGCCAGAACAAAGTCGATATCCGCATCGTGCGCATCTTCAACACCTACGGACCGCGGATGGCGATCAACGACGGGCGCGTGGTCTCGAACTTCTGCGCCGCGGCGCTGCGCGGACAGGACCTCGAGCTCTATGGCGACGGCAAGCAGACGCGATCGTTCGCCTACGTCGACGACATTATCGACGCGCTGGTGCGCATGATGAACCAGGACGCGCATATCGGACCGATCAATATCGGCAATCCCGACGAATTCACGATGATCGAGCTGGCAGCGCTCGCGATTGAGCTGACTGGCAGCTCATCGAAAACCAAGATCATGCCGATGCGTCCGGACGATCCGGTGCGCCGCAAGCCCGACATCACGCTCGCGCGGAAGATCCTCAAATGGGAACCGCGCATCGCGCTGCGCGAGGGGCTCGGCAGAACGATCGAGCACATGCGCGCGGAGCTCGGACTCATAAAGACATGACCACTGCGCTCATCACCGGCGCGTCAAGCGGCCTTGGCGAGGAATTCGCGCTGCAACTCGCGCGCGAGAAACTTGATCTCGTCCTGGTCGCGCGCCGCGAGGACAAGCTCAAGTCGGTGGCGGAGCGCGCGCACACACTCGGCGCATCGCGGGTCTCAATAATCACTGCCGACCTGTCGCAGCCGGGCGCCGCCGAAGACGTCCATCGCCGCGCCGTCGCGGAGTCCGGCGAAGTTGGCTACCTGGTCAACAACGCCGGCTTCGGCACCAACGGCCGTTTCGATTCGTTGCCGCTGGCACGAGAGATCGAAGAAATCGATCTCAACATTACATCGCTGGTAGCTCTGACGCGGATCTGCATACCCACGATGATCGCGCGCCGACAGGGAATCGTGATCAATGTCGCCTCGACGGCTGCCTTCCAGCCGGTGCCGTGGATGGCGACCTACGGCGCGACCAAGGCGTTCGTGCTGAGCTTTTCAGAGGCGCTCGCCGAAGAACTTCGCGGCACCGGAGTGACGATCACCGCGCTATGTCCCGGTCCGACGCGTACGGAATTCCAGAGCGTCGCACATAATGGCGGACACCCCGGCTTTCCCGCATCGGCATTTATGGACTCGGCGACCGTGGTCCGTCAGGCGATCGCCGCGGCGCGCGATGGCAAAGCGGTCAAGATCAACGGTAGGATCAACTTGGTACTGGCCGAGACGACGCGGCTGGCTCCTCGCGCCTTGGTGCGCAGAATCGCGGGAACGATGTTCCGGCGGTAGCCTCAGTCCTTGCGCCGTCAATCAATGACAATGACTGTGCGCACAATAATCATTGAATTTTCGGTCGCCGTGATGTGCGCCGCATTCGCCGGATGCTCGGCGCAGCAGCCTCCTCCGCCGCAGCCCGCGCCGGTTCCCGTCGTCGCGGTGGCGCCCGCGCCGCCGGTCAAAGAACAGCCCGACCCGCTGATGCAGGACTGGAATATCTTTCCCGACCCGACCAGCGGCAAGGTCGAGGTCTATCACCAGGGCGCGTACGTCGGCGCGGTGACCGGCGACGAGCCTTCCGATCAGGATCCTCCGCTGCCGCACAACACCGGCGAGTAGCGCTCGTCAATCGCGCAGCAGGTTGCGCGCGATCACGACGCGCTGGATCTGCGAAGTGCCCTCGTAGATTTGCAGCAGCTTGGCGTCGCGCATCAACTTCTGGACCGGATACTCGTCCATATATCCGTAACCGCCGAAAATCTGGACCGCGTCGGTCGTGATCTTCATGCATGCGTCGGCGCAGAACGCCTTGGCGTAGCTGGAATTGACGTTGGGCGGCGCTTTCTGATCGACCAGCCACGCGGCCTTGTACGTGAGCAGGCGCATCGCTTCGATCTCGATCGCCATGTCGGCCATCATGAATTGCAGCGCCTGGAAGTTCGAGATCGGCTGCCCGAACGCGCTGCGCTGGCGCGAGTACTTGAGGCATTCGTCGAGCGCGCGCTGCGCAATTCCGATTCCTACCGCAGCGGTCTCGGGCAGGCTATGGTCAAACGTCGCCATCGCGTACTTGAAGCCCTCGCCCTCGCGGCCGACCAGCGCGCTCGCGCCGATGCGCAAATCTTCATACACAATTTCGCCGGTATCGGCAGCGCGCTGGCCGAGCTTGCCGTGCATCCGCCGCCGCGTGATCCCCGGCAAATTCGCCGGAAACACGAAGCTCGAAATCCCCTTGTGCCGCAGCCGCTTGTCGCTGGTCGCAAAGGTCACGATCCAGTCGGCGACCGAGCCGTTCGAGATGAAATGCTTGGTCCCATTGAGGACGAACTCGTCGCCCTCGCGCCGGTAGGTGGTGCTCATCGAGGCCACGTCGGAGCCGGCGCCGGGCTCGGTGATCGCGAACGCGCAGAAGCTTAGCTGCTTCATCAGGCCGCCAAGGAAGGTGCGCTTCTGCTCCTCGTTGCCGGCGATCAAAAGCGGCAGCGTCGCAAGATCGTTGGCGGTGATCGAATTGGTAATTCCGGCGCATCCGTAGCAGAGTTCTTCGGTGATGAGCGAGCTGTCGAGCACGCCGAGCCCCGCGCCGCCGAGTTCTTTGGGCACGGAATAGTTCATCAGCCCCGCCGCGAACGCTTTTTCACATACGTCACGCGCGAAGATTTCCTTGATGTCGTACTCTCGCGCGCGCGGGATCATCTCCTGCTCCGCGAATTTCCGCGCCAGCGACTTGAGCTCTGCCTGTTCTTCGGTCAAGTCAAATCCAAACATCGGCGGTCTCCATGGAATGCGCGGCCGGTGAAAACGGACGCACAGAAAAGTGTTATCTGGCGGCGCGCGCCATTGAAAGAGGCCCGCTGCTCCTGGTGGCGGGCGATTCAAGCGACCAACAGATCCTTCGTCGAATGCTCATTCGGATTTCACTGTTGCGCGCACTTTATGCTGTCATTCCCGCGCGTGGCTGCCGCGCGAGGAATCCCGATGGGAGGGCTCTGCATGTGGCAGGGACTCGGAGCATGAACGCCTCGGGATTTCTCCCTTCGGTCGAAATGACGGGTGTGGGCTCGATGCATGAGAATCGTAGCCTCAGCCCAGCCAACGACCGTCATTTCGAGCCAGAGGCGAGAAATCTCGGGCGTCCGTGCTCCGAGTCCCTGCCACATGCAGAGCCCTCCCATCGGGATTCCTCGCGCGGCAGCCACGCGCGGGAATGACAACCATAGAGCGTTGCCTTGAAAATCAGAGCCGCTGCGGATATGACCCAGAGACTGACGCACGCTCTCGGGCGCGGGCAACGGCCCTCCCGTCCGGAGCAATTTAACCGGACAAGGAGACATTCCGATGGCGATTACCGTGGTTGCGAAACTCAAGGTGAAGGCCGGCAACGAAGTCGCGTTCGAAGAGGCCGGCAAAGAGATGATTTCCAAGGTCAGGAGCGAGGCCGGCACGCAAACCTACATCCTGCACAAGGACGTGCGCGATCCCACCACCTTCGTTTACTACGAGGTGTACCAGGATCAGGCTGCGCTCGATTCGCACGGCAAGACCGATCACATGAAGGCGTTCGGCGGCAAGATCGGCGCGCTGCTCGAAGGGCGGCCGGAAATTCACGTGCTGACTGAAATCGCGCACAAGTAGATCCTCGCGAGAATCGGCAACGGGCGGCGGGCATCCTCGCCGCCCGTTTCTTTTTCGCGGTTTCGCCCGCGAATCGCGCGCGCTATAGATCGATCCGATGGCTTCACGGCTCGCAATTCTTGGCGGAGAGGCGCTTCGCACGCGAGCGTTCACGCGCTGGCCGGTCTTCGACGATCGCGAACGCGCGCAACTCGAAGAGGTTCTGAGCTCCGCCAATTGGGGCGGCTATCCATCTCCGAATCGCAAGGCCGCCGAGCTCGAAGCGCGATTCGCCGCGATGCAGTCCGCGCGCTTCGCGATCGCGACGACCTCCGGCACCTCGGCGCTCGAAGTGGCTCTGAAAGCTCTCGCCATCGGTCCCGGCGACGAGATAATCGTCCCCGCCATAACCTTCGCCGCGACCGCGTACGCTCCCGTCGCCTGCATGGCGCGTCCGGTTTTTGCCGACGTCGATCCCGCAACCGCCTGCATCGACCCGGCGTCGGTGGCGCGGCTCGTCACCCGCCGCACCAAGGCGATCATCCCGGTGCATTACGGCGCGAGCGCAGCCGACCTCGACGCGCTGACCGCGCTCGCGCGCGAGCGCTCGATCCCGATCGTCGAGGATTGCGCGCACGTTCCCGCCGCCAAGTGGCGCGAGCGCGGACTCGGCGCGTGGGGCGCGCTCGGATGCTTCAGCTTTCAGTCGAGCAAGCCGATGACCGCCGGCGAGGGCGGCATGATTATCACCGACGATCCCGACCTCGAGCAGCGCTGCCAGGCGCTGGTCAACTGCGGACGGCGCCGCCCCGGCGACACCTTCGAGACTCCGCTGCTCGGCGCGAACTACCGGATGTCCGAATGGCAGTGCGGCGTGCTGCTCGCGCAGATCGAGCGGCTGCCCGAACAGATCGAGCGCAAGAGCCGCAACGCCGAGCGTCTGCGCGCGGGACTGAACGCGATCAAAGGACTCCGCGCGGTGGCGCGCGACCCGCGCCTGACCCGCGAGACGATTTACGCGTTCATCTTCATGATCGACGAGGCCGCGCTCGGCGTTTCGCGCAATCGCTTCGTGCGCGCGCTTCGCGCCGAAGGGATTCCGTGCGGCGTCGGCAACGATCCGGTTTATCGCTCCGCGCTCTTCCCCGCCGAGTCCGCGCCCTATCGCACCGCGTGCGAGCTCGCGGGCGCGCCGAATCCTCCGCCGCCCGATTGTCCGGTTGCCGAGAAACTTTTCGAACATGAGATGGCGGCGATTCCGCACGAGGTGCTGCTCGGCGACGAGCGCGACGTGGACGACGTGATCGCGGCGGCGCGCAAGATCGCGGATCAAGCCGCGGAGCTGCGCGCCGCCAAGCTCGAGCACGGAGCCTGACCGGCGATGGCCCGGCTTCACGCAGGAGCGGCGCGTATCCGGCTCGAACCTCCGCTCGGCCTCGGGATGCTCGGATACGGTTCGCGCGTCGGACGCGCGACGGGCGTTCACGACGATCTCGCAGCCCAGGCGCTTGTGGTCAGTGACGGCGCGCACAAGCTCGCGCTCTGCGGCGTGGATCTGCTCGCAATCGGCAAACGGATCGCCGACGAAATCTGTTCGATGGTCGCGGCGCGAACCGATATTCCCGCCGACGCGATTCTGATCGGCGCGACGCATACGCATTCGGCTCCCGCGTTCAATATCTTTGCGACTCCCCGCGCGGACGCGAAGGTCGCCGACGATCGCAATTTAGAGTGGGAGCGCGCGTTGCCCGGAAAAATTGCCGAGGCGATCGTCGCCGCAAATCGCGCGCTGGAACCCGCGGTGCTGAAGACCGCTCATGCGCGGTTCACGCTCGGAACGAATCGGCGCCTGCGGCGCGCCGACGGACAAATCCAGCTCGCGGCCAACTATGCCGGAGTCGCCGACGACGCCGTGGTCGCGCTCGGCGCGTTTCGCCCTGACGGCAGCGCGATCGCGGCGATTCTCAACTATCCCTGCCACGGCGTCGTGCTGTGCGAGGACAACCTGCTTTACTCACGCGACTGGATGGGCTTTGCGATCGATGAGATCGAACGCGACCTCGCGCGCGGCGATGGCTCGGCGCCGATCGCGATTTTCATGCAAGGCGCGACCGGCAATATCGATCCGCGGAGCCGCGGCAGGTTCGAGGTCGCAGCCGAATGGGGCCGCGCTGCGGGACGCGCGATCGCTGCGGCGCTCGCCACGGCACCGGAGCTTGACGCGTCGGCGATTGCCGGCCGCCGGATCGATCTGAAACTGAAGCTCAAACCTACCGCGGATGCTCTTGCGATCGCGCGCGCGTGCGCAGCGCAGACCAAGGCTTCGCTCGCGAACCATCGCGGCGGCGAGGGCCGTCAGTTAAAGCGCCTGCGCGACCATCATCAGCAATCCCTCGATGCGATCCGCGCGCTGGAAGCGCTCGAGGAAACCAACGGGCGCGACAAGCGCGTCGATCTCGCGCGCGGCGAGATGGCGACCAGCATGAGCGTGTTCGCGCTCGGCGATCTCGCGATCGTCGGCATCCCCGGCGAGGCGTTTGTCGAATTCGGCCTTGCGCTGCGCGCGAATCCGTATTTCGCGCACACGCTCGTCGCCTGCTACTGCAACGATCTGGTCGGATACCTCCCGACGCGAGAGGCGTACGCGCAGGGCGGCTACGAAGTTGAGACTGCGCGCGTCGCCGAGGGCTCGGGCGAGGCGATCGTCGCCGCGGCGCTCGGCGTCATGCGCGAGCTCGCGTCGTAGTGAGGGGAACATGCCGCGGACGATCCTGATGGGCGACCCTGCTCACTTCTCGGTGCGGGGCGGCGCGAATCCTCACACGCGCAATGCGCTCGGCGTCCGCAAGCGCGTCGACGCGGACCGCGCTCGCGCACAGTGGCACGCGCTCGCGCGAGAGCTCGTCGCCCACGGCGTCGAGGTCTGCGTGATCCCGCCGGACGCGCATCGCACCGGCCTGGTCTATCCGGCCAACGCGGGATTTCTTTTTCCGCTCGAAGGCGGCGGCGAGAAGATTTTCCATCTGTCGCATCTGCTGCCGACGCGCGCCGCCGAGCTCGAGGTCTATCGTCCTTATCTGCGCGCGATGGGCTACCAGACGCGCGACATCGCGGCGCCGTTCGAGGGCGAGGCGGATTTCTTTCCGGCTGGCCGCTTCATGATCTTCACCTACGGACGCGTCGAGCGGCAGCGCTTCGTCGCGCGCTTCGGAATCCCGCCATGGAAGCGCGTGTACGGTTTCCGCTCCGATATCGGCGCGCTCGACGAGCTCAATAGCGCGGCGCCCGGGAGCACTATCCTGCCGCTCGAGCTCGCGCTCGAAGCGCACTATCACGGCGACACCGTGCTGTGCTCGTTCGGATCCGCGCGCGAATATCTGCTCGCGTATATGGAGGGACTCACCGAGCCGTCGCGCGAGCGGCTCAAGGCGGAATTCGGCGATCGCCTAATCGAGCTCAGTGAATGCGACGCGGCTCTGTACGCGGCAAATTCGTTCCAGAGCGAACTTAATGGGATACTTTATCTTTTCATGCCGCGCGGCGTCAGCCCGCGACTGCTCGCCGCGGTGCGCGAGCGCGGAGTCGAGCCGGTCTTATGCGACGCGAGCGAATTCCTGGCCAAGGGCGGCGGCTCGATCAAGTGCATGATCCTCGATCTCGGTCCGCGCGAGGAGCAACCCGCCGCTGGCGCAAAGTTCCGCGCCGAGCACAGCTACGAAATGATGATCCGAAAGCCGCGCTGAGCGGATGCAAAGCTGTTGCTGAAATAATCATAAGCGACGGCGATACATAGGTCTCGATACGCATCAGTGAAACCACAATCGTCATTTCGACCCCTTCGGCGTTGCTCAGGGCAGGCTCCGGGAGAAATCCCGGGCGGAGGAGCACTGCATGTGATGTCGGCACGGAGCACGGACGCTCCGGGATTTCTCGCCTAGGGCTCGAAATGACGGTCGCGATAGTCGCTGACGATACGAAAGCGTCCGCCTAGCGCGCGATTAAGCCATCGTTCGAGATATCGAGAGCCATCGCGCATTCGCGCGCGAGTTCTTCCGGATGCGTGCGGTAATACTCAACCTCCGGTGCGCCGCGCAGATCGTTCATCAGGCGTTCAGTCGCGACTTCCGAAAATCCGAAGCGCTCGAAGAATTTGCGCAGCTCCAGATATGCGAACAAATATAGCGTGCGAGCGCCGCGCGTGTGGGCGGCTTTGCGCGCGTCGGCGATCAGCTTCGCGGCGATTCCTTGGCGGCGCATCGCTTCGATCACGTGCAGCGATCGAATCAGGGCCGCGTCGATTTTCGGCTCGACGCCGATCACTCCCACCGGAGCGTCGCCGAAAAACGCCATCAGGTAGCACGCGACCGGCCACTCGACGCCGTCGGTGATCATGCCGCCCGCTTCGAGGAATGCGCGCACCGCGGCGATATCTCGCGTCTGTTCGATTACGAGTTCGCCCGCGCGATGCCGCCGGATTGCCAAGTGCCGGTCACTTCTTCGGCGGCGGAAAAAGCTGCGCGCCGCTGTCAGCGTCAACCACGGTGATCGCCTTGACCGGGCATCCGCGCGCGGCGGCGACGATCGTCGCGTCGGGAGCGCCTGTAGGATTTATAACCTGGGACTTCTCGTTCTCGTCCATTTGAAACACAGCCGGCGCGGTCTCGACGCAATCGCCGCTGCCGATGCATCGCACCGGGTTGACGCTAATCGTGAGCTTGGCCATCTCCGGAACCTCCACGCGTCTCGCAAACGCACAATAGCGCGGCTCGTTGAAACGCGCGACCGCGCCGACGATACTGGCGCGAGAACTGATGTCGCGAATCATAGGCACTGGCATAGACGTGATCGAGGTCGAGCGGATCGCGCAGGCGCTCGCGCGGGAGCGCACCGGCGCGCGTTTTCGCGCGCGCGTCTTCACCGCGCGCGAGGTCGCGTACTGCGAGTCGCGCGGCGTCGCGCGCTTCCAGAGCTATGCGGCCAGATTCGCGTCCAAGGAAGCCGCGATGAAAGCGATGGGCACAGGATGGAACCGCAACGTCGGATGGAGCGAGATCGAAGTGGTGCGCGAGCGTGGAAAAGCCCCGACGATCAGGCTTCACGGCAAATCGGCTGCATTCGCCGCGCGCCGCGGCATCACCATCTTTCACTTGAGCATCACGCACACGACCCGCGAGGCGATCGCGCACGTGATCGCGGAAGGCTAGCCCTACTTCGCGGCGGACGGCGAGGCCGCCGGCGTGGCGGCAACCTGCGCGCGGAAGACCGCGGCCGGCTTGTCGAACTGGCTGAAGCTGAAATCGCTCATCGAATAGACCGCGCGGCTCGCCGTCGAGGTAGTGTAATACTCGGTCTTCGGCTCCGGCTTCTGGCCGGGCTCCGACGGTTTCGATTGCACGGTAACCATTGAAAATTTGATCGTGCCGACAGGCTTGCCGTCTTTGCCGATCAGCGTGACGACGATCTGCGGAGCGTCGAGTCCGAACGGCTTCGGCGACGGCATCGGATCGGCGATGATCGACACGCCCTTCAGCTCGCGGATCTCGTCGAGGAAGCGCTCGACCACCGGCACGTCGGCGGGCAAGGAGCTCGCGCCCTCGATCACGTCCCACTTGCCGCCCGCGGCGCGCTTGAGCGTGAAACGATCTTTTTCCACTGTTACGTCGGCGCTCTGCACCGACGACGGGTCGAAGCTGAACACGGTCTTGTCGCGCAGGTCGAGCGCCGAGCGGTTCACCGCGTTCAGCACCCACTCGTGCACGGTATAGACCGGAGTGCCTTCTCCGCGCCGGACGTAAATTCCGTCCTTGCCCCGCTCGGTCTGCTTGAACCCGAACAGCAGCGACTCCTGCGCGCCGTTCTTGTCATAGACGGTGATCGTCAGATGCGGTTTTTCCAGTCCGTATTGAGAGACGCTCGTCGGCGCGTCGGCGATAAAGTCGGCGACCTTGACCTCGAGCAGCGAGCTCAGGAGCTGGCGGACCTGGGTCGGGTCGGCGAGATAACTTCCAGGCTTGGTGAACTTCCACTGGTCGCCGTCGCGCTCGATATCGATGATCGAGCCGTCATCTTTGGCCAGCGTGAAGTGCGATACGTCGCCAATCTTGAAGGTCAGCAAGTCGCGTTTGCGCAACTGATCGACGGTCTTGTTCATTCCGGATGGAAACGCCGACGAGGTCAGCATCACCGCCGGATTCCCGCCGCGCATCACATAGGCGCTGAATCCGATCGGCGTGCTCTTGCCGACCTCGATTGGCGCAAGCGTCTTTCCGTCGAAGGTCGTTACCGTGATGACGACCGCGGGCTTCGCGAGGCCAAATGGCGCGAGGTCGGTCGCCTTGTCTTCGACCGTCTTGGTGACCTGCGCGTTGGCGATCGCGCGCGCGAGATTGTTGACCGGAGTCTGATCGGCGTCCACGCCGATCGGCTTGACGATCCGCCACAGCCCGCCCTTGGGCCGCTCGACGGTGAGCACGCGGTCGGGATACTTGAGCTCGATCTTCGCGAAATCGTCCGCCTTGACGCCGAGCAGCCTCTCGGCAGGAATCGGCTGCGAGTAGTGGTTCATGACAAACGCGTAGCCGCCGATAATCAGCAGCACGACCAGTGCGATGATCGTATTTCGGGGACGCATCGAAGAAGTTGAACCTGCTAACGCGGCGAACACAGGCTAAAGCCTGTGCCACAGCCTAGTTGCGCCGCTCCCACCACACCGCAATTCCCAGGATCAGCAGCATCTCCGGCAAGAGCAGAACCGAGAATGCGAATACGATGCTGAATTGATCGACCGTCAGCCGGAACCGCGACGCGCGCAGCGAGCGCGGACGGATCGAGATCGAGTTTTCCTCTCCCGCCAGCCAATCCGCGCTGTTCACGAAAAAGTCGCGATTGAAAAAATTCGTGATGTGCTGGTTGTTGATAAAATCGGTGCTGCCGAACACCACCATCCGCGCCTCGCCTTTGCCCCATCCGAGCTGCGCCAGGTCGCCCTGCACCGCGGCGGCGACGGTAATCGGTCCGCGAGTATCCTTGTCGGTGAGTGAGGCCTTCTGCTGCTCGAACAGCATCTTCAAGTTAACCTCGGCCCAAGAAGTATCGCTGGTCTTGGCCAGCGCGGTGACTTGCAGGCCGGGCTTGAGGTTCGGTTCGACGGTCAGCGAGCGCGACATCGAGAACACCGTGCGCTGCTTGAAATCCTTGGTTATAGGATGCACGCCGTAGTCCTGCACGATCGGATCGAGCCCGAGCGCCGGCCCGGCGAACAGGCGCACCACCTGATCGACCACGATATCGTCGCCGACCGTCACGCCCCACTGCCCCACCATCGAGACCAGCGCCTTTTCGTCGACCGACCCGTCGGGTCTTTCCGGCCGGAACATCGCGATCACGCGGCCGCCATTCTTGAGGTAGTCGTTTAGCGAGTCGATCTCGTGCGAATCGAGCGGCTTCTCAGGTCCCGCGACGGCAACCATCGTCGCGTCAGCGGGAACCTTGGGCGCCTGCGCGAGCACCAGCTTTTCGACCTCAAAGCCTTCTCCCTCGAGGTCGGTCTTGAGCTGGCCGTATCCTGTAGGGCTCTGCGCGTCGTCGGTATCGGCTTCGCCTTCGCCGTCAAGGAAGTAGATGGTCTTCTTGGTGCTCTTGGTGACGCGGATGATCGCGTTGGTGAGCGCTTCCTCGCTGAGCTCGGTCACGTTCGAGCCGGCGCCCTTTTCGTCGTCGCCGTACTGGATATGGGTCGTGTTCATGACCGTGACTTTGTACTTCTCGGCGAGCTCCGGATGCTTGTCGGGATCGACGAGCTGGTAGGTGACCTTGGGCGATGCGTAGGCGTAGGTCGAGTACAACTCGCGCGCCTGCGGGTTCTCGCCGCCGGCGAAGAAGCCGATCAGTTTGAGCGGCTGCTTGAGATTCTTGACCGCCTGGGTCGATTGCGACGACAGGCTGTAGACTTTTTCGGCGGTCAGATCGAGCCGCCGATGATGCAGCGTCGAGATGTAATTGACCGCGATAACGATACAGACGAATGCGACCGTGTAGACTGCCGCGTTCGCGCCGTAGCGGGCCGAGCGCTGCCCGACCAGGCCCGAGAGAGCAGAGCGGCTCGAGGTGATCCACAGAACCAGCGCGAAGATGCCGCCGACCAGGTTGACCCACACGAAGAGCCGGAACCCGGGCGCGATCCTCAGATCGATCAGTCCGAAAATGATCAGGACCAGTCCGATTAGTCCGTACAGTGCCGCCGACCGCCGCATCCCGTCTCCCCTTTCCCTTAACGCCAGCGCGCCGACTCAACCGCACGCTGGGTCAGGAACAGCGCGACGATGATGAGGCTTAAGAAATATACCAGGTCCTGGGTGTCGATAATTCCGATGACCATCTGCGAGAAGTGCTCGGTAACCGAAAGATAACGCAGCACTCCCGCCGACCATCCCGCCGCTCCGGTCTGCGCCGGCCACGAGATCACGAACAGCAGGAGCAGCGAGCCGAATCCGGCAATCGCGGCGACGATCTGATTCTGGGTTATCGAGCTGGTAAAGAGGCCAACCGCGGCGAACGAGATCGCCAAGAGCGCGAGTCCGAGATATCCCGAAACCATCACGCCGATTTCCGGATTACCGAAGCCGATCAGGATCAGCGGAAAGATTCCCGCAAGTCCGATCATGATCAGAAGAAAGGCCGACGCCGCGATAAACTTGCCCGCGACGATCTCGCCGGTGCGAATCGGCGCCGTCAGCAGCAGCTCGTAAGTGCCGACGCGCTTTTCCTCCGCGAACGTGCGCATCGTGACCGCCGGAACCAGGATCACCAGGATGATCGAAAGGTTGTGCAATAGCGGCTCGATCACGCGATCGTTCAAGTTCAGATGCGCCAGCAACTCCGGATTCTGCGCCGCCGAGTACATCTGAAGGGTTATCTGGAAATAACTCAGCAGCTCGAAGAAAAAGAATCCCCCGAGCAGCAGGAACACCGTCATCACCACGTAGGCAACGGGCTGCACAAAATACTGGGCCAGCTCCTTGCCCGCGATCGTCAGAGCATTCTTCATCGTGCAATCGCGAGCGCCTTACGCGCGCCCCGCTCCCACTTCCTCCAGCGTCTCCTCGTCATCGGCACGCGCGGAATGGCGCTCCTTCGAGATCGCCTCCAGGAACACCTGCTCGAGCGAGGTTCCCGCGGGAATCTCGCTGAGCTTTTCTTCCAGCACCACCTGCCCGTCGGCGATTATCACCACCCGATCGCAGATCTGCGAAACTTCGGGCAGGATATGGGTCGAGAGCACCACCGTGCGCTCGCCCGAAAGCGTCTTGATAAGTCCGCGGATCTCGTGAATCTGGCGCGGATCGAGTCCGATTGTCGGCTCGTCGAGCACCAGCACCGGCGGATCGTGGATGAGCGCCTGCGCAAGGCCGACGCGCTGCCTGTAGCCCTTGGATAGTTGCCCGCAGATACGCCCGCGCATCTCCGCCAGCCCGCAGACCTCGAGCGCGTGATCGAGCGCGGCTTCCATCTTCGAGCGCGGAACCCCGCGCAGCTTCGCGACGAAGCGCAGATACGGCTCGACGCGCATATCGGTGTAGAGGGGAGGATTCTCGGGCAGGTAGCCGATCCGGCGCCGCGCTTCGAGCGATTCGGTGAAAATATCCAGCCCGTCGATCAGGACGGTGCCCGCGCTGGCCGGCATATAGCCGGTGATGATCCTCATGGTGGTGGTTTTGCCCGCGCCGTTGGGGCCCAGGAAACCGAGGATCGAGCCGCGCTCAGCCTTGAAGCTGACGTTTTTGATCGCGGTGAAATTACCGTAGAGCTTGGTTAGGTTCTTGACCTCAATCATTCCAGTCGCTCGCCGCCGCCCGGTGTGCCAAGTGGCGGCTGTCCAATCCTCCAAGCGTTATTGACGACGCCACGGTTCAAAGAATTCAGATGAAGCACGAGACAACCGAATAGTTAAATCTCCGCAGCCCGCAGAGTCAATACGATCCGACAGATTGGCGGCGGGTCGGTTGGCGCAACTCGCAGATTGTCATTCCCGCGTGCGTGGCTGCCGCGCGCGAGGAATCCCGAACGAAGGGTCTGTGCATGTAGTGCAGGCGTCGAGCATGGCCGCTTCGGGATTTCTCGCGCAGCGCTCGAAATGACAGCCGGGGGCCGGCTGAGAATACGATACTCATTCCCCCCTCCACTTTACATCGCAGGATGACCATAGCGGACGGTTTTGCGAAAAAATCAACACGTCCGCGCAGGAAGAGGTCGCCGGTCAGCTCGATCTTCAGAGGTCTTAAAACCCTTGGGAGACAGGCGTTTCACGCCGTTTGCACGCTGCGCCGCTTCCCTAACGATCGTTCGGGTTTTTGCCAGATTTGTTCATGGCTGAACTGTTCAGCCTTATGCTCAGATTGACTTCATGCGAAAATGTTTCCGTGGAAGCAAACCGCTCACAATCGCGCCCGATTCTACCTGCCTCACTGAAGTGGAATGCTCCCGCGACCAGCCGCAGGCATCAATCCAACCACCAAGACACGAAGGCACAAAGAACTGACGCATTTCCGCGCGCCGCGCGCGGAAATGAATCTTCTTCGTGTCTTGGTATCCGCGTCTTCCTTGGTGCCTTCGTGTTTAGTCTTTTGCCGCCTCGAACCGCGCAAAATTCGATGACCGAAAAAGCTGCCAAAACGAACCCAATATCGCGAATTCGGCAGCATTTTCAAGGAGTTTATTTTTTGAGCCAATAAAAAAGATACCAAACGAACCCACCGAAAAATGCCCGATTCAAAAAATCCAGGGCACAGCCTTGTCCAAAATCGGACCAAACGCGTGCGACAGATCTGTCAGACCTCACTAACGGTAACGCTTTAGAATTACTCCCACGCAGCGCTGTTGCTTCGGCTCTCGCATCGGGTAGTTTCATGCCATGGCGGATGCGAAGCGCGAGCTGATTCTGGTTGACGGTTCCGGGTATATCTTTCGCGCCTTCTTCGCGCTGCCGCAGCTCAATAACTCGCGCGGGATGCCGACCAACGCGGTTTACGGCTTTATCCGGATGCTGGTGAAGCTGCTGAAGGACGCGCGCCCCTCGCATGTCGCGGTGGTGTTCGACGCTCCGGGCAAGACCTTCCGCGACGATCTCTTCTCGGACTACAAGGCGAACCGCTCCGAGACTCCAAACGATCTCCGCAGCCAGATTCCGTATATCCATCGCGCCGTCGACGCGATGCGGATCAGGAAAATCGTGATCGACGGCTACGAGGCCGACGATGTCCTCGCCACGCTCGCCGCGCGCGCCGCCAAGCAGCGCATCGATACTGTCCTCGTCACGTCGGACAAGGACTTCATGCAACTGGTCGGTCCACACGTGACGCTCTGGGACACCGTGGATGATGGACGTATCACAGCGCGCGAGATCAAGGCACGCTTCGGCGTCGAGCCGCGCGCGCTGGTCGACATCCAGGCGCTCACAGGCGACACGATCGACAACGTCAAGGGCGTGCCGGGAATCGGCGAGAAGACCGCCTCGGCGCTGATCCGGAAATTTGGCAGCTTGGACAATCTCTATCAGCATCTCGACGAGGTCGAGCACATCGAGCTTCGCGGCGCTAAAAGAGTGATGGAGTTGCTCCGCACGCATCGCGCCGAGGCCGAACTCGCGCGCAAGCTGGTGCGCCTCGACACCGAAGTGCCGCTCGAAGTCGGACCCGACGATTTCGAATGGAAGGGAATCGACGAGCGCGCCGCCGCCGAGCTGATGCGCGAGCTCGAATTTCACTCGATGCTGGCGGAGCTGGCTCCGAGCCAGGCCGAGCTGCCGATCGGTCCCGCCGTGGCGCAGTCGCAGGCGAGCCACGCCGATATCGCGACGATTGTCGCGACGCTTAAATCCGCGGAACGAATCGCGATCGATCTTTCCACCGACGCGGCCGGCGCCGAGCGCCTGTCCGTTCGCGCGATCGAAGAATCAAAGCCCGGCGAGTCTTTCGCGATCGACCGCGAACTTATCGGCCAGATGGCGGAGATTCTTTCCGCGCCGGCGCCGCTCAAGGCCTGCCACGATTTCAAGACGCACATGACTCGCCTGGCCAAGCTCGGAATCGAGCTCGGCGGCGTCGATTTCGACACGATGATCGCGGGCTTCCTGGTCAACTCTGGACACCCGGAGCCGTCGCTCGACGATATGTATCATGAGCACCTTGCGCCGCTCGGACCGCGCGCCGAGTCGCACGCGCGCACCGACATTATCGCGGCGCTGTATCCTTTGCTGGCCGCCAGGATGCGCGACGCCAAGCTGGAGGCCCTATTCAACGATATCGAGATGCCGGTGGCGCCGATCCTGGCCGAGATGGAAACGGCGGGAATCGGAATTGACGCCGACGCGCTTAAGAAAATCGGCGATGAGTTCGGCGAGCAGCTAAAGCGCCTCGAACGCGAATGCTACGAGCTGGCCGGCCGCGAGATTAATCTCAACTCGCCGATTCAGTTGCGCGACGTGCTCTTCACCACGCTCAAGCTCCCGACCAAGGGGCTCAAGAAGACCAAGAGCGGATTTTCGACCGACGCCGACACGCTCGAGAAGCTCGCCGCGGCGCATCCGATGCCGGCCAAGCTGCTCGAATACCGCTCGATCGCGAAATTGAAATCGACCTACGCCGACGCGCTCGGCGGGCTGATCGATCCCACCGACGGCCGGCTGCATACGACGTTTCACCAAGCGGTCGCCGCGACCGGCCGCTTAAGCTCGACCGACCCGAACCTCCAGAATATCCCGACCCGCAGCGAGGAGGGGCGCCGTATCCGCCGCGCCTTCGTCGCGCGCGAGGGCTTTATCCTGCTGTCGGCGGACTATTCGCAGATCGATCTGCGCGTGCTGGCGCATCTGTCGGAGGACCCTACCCTGGTCGACGCCTTCCAGCGCGGCGAGGATATTCACGCGCGCACGGCGACCGAGCTGCTCGGAGTTGGCGCCGGACAGGTTGACACCGACGCGCGCCGCGTCGCCAAGACGATCAATTTCGGCCTGATCTATGGGATGGGACCGCAGCGGCTGGCCGCGCAGCTCGGGATTCCTCTGGCCGCCGCGCAGGAGTACATCAAGCGGTACTTCGAGCGATTGCCGCGCGTGCGCCAGTATTTCGAGGAGGCGTTGACGCGAGCGCGCGCCGACGGCTTCGTCACCACGATGTACGGCCGCAGGCGCTACCTGCCGGAACTGGCGGCCGCTCCCGGAGGCGCGAGGGCGCAGGCCGAAAGGATCGCCATAAATACGCCTATTCAGGGAACCGCGGCGGACTTGATTAAGCTCGCGATGATCAGGCTACATAGCCAGATTCGCCGCACCGGAATGGAAGCCGTCCTTGTGATGCAGGTGCATGACGAGTTGCTTCTCGAAGTGCGAAAAGACGCCCTCCAGCAGGTCGCGGAGGCCGCGAGGGCGGAGATGGAAGGCGTCGCCGAGATGCGGGTGCCGCTCAAGGCAGACCTCAAATGGGGCCCGAACTGGGCCGAAATGGGCGGGGGGAAATGAAAATCTGGCTGAATTTCGTCACCCTGGCTCGCGTCTAAGGAATTGGGAACCCCAGGACGCCAGGACGGCGACGAAGCCGAACTTATCGAACGGGCGAGGAAGGGCGACAAGGAAGCCTTCGGAGTCCTGGTCGAGCGGTACCAGCGCCGGGTCGCAAACGTCGCGCTGTCCGTGGTTCATAATCAGGACGATGCAATCGAGCTCGCACAGGAAACCTTTGTCCGCGCCTACGAAAATCTGTCGAAGTTCGAATCGCGCTCGAGCTTCTCGACCTGGCTCTACCGGATCGCCGCCAACCTCGCGATCGATTTCTGGCGGCGCGAGGGCCGCCACGTCGTCCTGCGCGGTGAGGACGCCGAAAATGAGATACGCCGGCTGCCGAGCGACAGCGGCGATTCGTTCAAAACCGCCAGCCGCAAGGAACTCTCGGCCCGCCTTACCGCGGCGCTCGAGGAGTTGACGCCGGAACATCGCACCGTGATACTTTTACGCGAGGTGGAAGGATTATCCTACGACGAGATCAGCGAGACGCTGCAATGCCCTCGCGGCACGGTGATGAGCCGGCTGCATTATGCGCGCAACCGGCTGCGCGTCTTGTTGAAGGATCTTCCGGAGAGCTGAGTTACGATGGCTGAATGCAATCAAATTAGCCTTATGCTGGGCGCGTTCGAGGACCGGGCGCTCGAGCCTAACGAATATCAGGAAGTCGCCTACCACCTGGCGCGATGCGATAACTGCACCGCCGAGCTGGCCGACTACGCCACGATCGGCCGCGAGCTGCGCACGTTGTTCGAGGAACCTTCGCTCGACGGCTTCAAGGCCTCCGTGATGCGCCGGATCGACGGTATTCCGGTGCCGCTCGGCATCCGGATCTCACGATGGTTCAGTCGCGCAGGCGAGCAGCTTTCAAGCGGCCTCGCGTTGGCGGGTGGTGCCGCGGTCGCGGCCGTCCTCACGGCGATTCTCGCAACTCCTTTTTTCGCGCACGCATTGCATCATCCCGGATACGAAGTGGCCTCGCTCGAGCACGCCGCAGTGAGCGCGCCCGCGGCGGTGGCGTCAGTTGCGGGACCTGCCGATCTCGCCGACGTCGCGGATGACTCGCACGCTGTTATCTCCCGCTTGGAGTCTGAGATTCCTTCCGTTGCGGTCTGGAGCGAACCCAAGACCGACACGACTGTGATCTGGCTACCAGACCAACCATAAGGCTATTGATGCTGACGAGCCCGCGAAGTCTTAGCCTGCTCATCGTCGTAGTCTTCGCGATGGGGGCCCAAGGGGCGCTCGCCCAATCGGCGCATCCGAAGCGAACCGTGACCGTGCGGGTAAACTCCGTGCTCGCAGCCGAGACCAACGAAGGCGTCGATCCGCGCTTGCAATCGATGGGCCCGCGCCTGCAGGCTTTGTTCAGCTACAGCACCTATCGTCTCGTCAGCGATCAAGCCGGACAGACGCAATGCGGCAAGATGATCGCGTTCCAGCTTCCGGGCGGACGAATCCTGCACGTGCAGCCGCGCGAAGTCGACGGCGACATGATCGCGATGGAGATAGTCCTGTTCCAGGGCCCGCGCCCACTCATGACGACGGACCTGAAACTCAAGAACAACGGCATCCTGATCGTCGGCGGTCCCCGCTACGAACAGGGGATGCTGATAATCTCGATCGGCGCCAGCACCAGCGTCCCGCTGATGCATTCGCATCAACCACCGCCCTCCGACTCCGAAGAAGCCGCGCCTGAAGATTAGCTGGCAGCAGAGGCACCGGCTTCAGCCGGTCCGGACCACAGGCTGAAGCCTGTGCCACGAATCCTCATTCATCTCTTTTGAGAGCGCCGTCATATCGGCCAGGCTTCTCGATGCTCAAGTCGCCGCTTACGCGACGACGGCCGGCGGGACGCCGGCCTACTGTGAACATCTCGCTTCCGCCAGTGCTCGCCGACGGGTCGTCGGCCGACGCGAAGCGTCATCCGCGTGCGTGGCTCGTCGCCAGCAGGGCCGACGAGCCGTCGGCCACCACTGGAAACTCAAGGACGCCCGCGGCTGCTCGATTGCAATCTCAACGATCGGCGTTCACATTGTTTGCGACATGAAATCGCAACAAATCTCCGCGATGCCGCTCTCCGGCAGCAAACGCATACCTCGCGCGATCATCGTCGCGATGTCGCTGATCCTTCTCTCCTTGCTGGCCGCCGGATTCGTCGATCGCGCGGCGGCTGCGTCTGCAAAATCGCCGGAAGCGCAGACGATGTCGCCGCTCCTCCTGTCGATCAAAAACGCGCCGGTCCCGTTTGCCGGCTCCGATGGGCACACGCATCTGGTCTACGAGCTATGGCTGACGAATTTCTCGAGCGGCGACGCCACCGTCGAGCAGCTACAGATCCTCGGCGACGGCCATCCGATCGCGACCATGAACCAGGCCGACATCGCCGCGCGATTGCAACCTGCGGGCAGGCGCGTCTCGAGCGATAAGCTTGCGTCGGGCGGCGTGGCCCTGCTGTTCATCCATGTAGTTCTCCCAAACGATGCCGCGGTCCCGAAGTTGCTGAGCCATCAGGTCAAAGCTCGCTTCGACGCCGCCCCGCCGGGTCATCAGGAGTTGACCGCGACGCTCGACGGCACGCGCGTCGATCGCCGGCGCGTCGCCGTGATCGGGCCTCCGCTGAAGGGCGAACGTTTTGTCTCGGCCGATTCGTGCTGCGACGCGACGCGGCACACGCGAGCCGCACTGCCGATCGATGGCGCAGTCTGGGTCGCGCAACGCTACGCGGTCGATTGGGAGCAACTCAACAAGGACGATCGGATCTGTTCCGGCCCCACGAACCTGGTGAAGAGTTACACGATCTACGGCAAGCCGGTGCTGGCGGTGGCCGACGGCACCGTGGTCACCGCGATCAACGATCAGCCCGACGTGCCGCCGGGCAGCTTTCCACCCGGAATGACCCCCGATCAGGCCGACGGCAACGCCGTTATCCTCGATCTCGGCAACGGTAACTACGCGACGTACGCGCACATGCAGCCCGGAAGTATCCGCGTAGCGGTCGGCGACAAGGTGACCCGCGGCGAGGTGCTCGGACTGGTCGGCAACTCGGGCAATACGCTCGCGCCGCATCTGCATTTCCAAATGACGGATTCTCCGCGGTCGCTCGCGTCCAACGGACTTCCCTACGAGATCGATCGCTACCAGATTACTGCATCCACTCCAGGCACCGAGGCATTCGATCAAGCCGAGGCGAACGGCACCCCGATCGCGCTGACTCCCGTCTCGCCGCCGCGTAACGTGACGGCAGCCCTTCCGCTTGACCAGCAGATCATCTCGTTTGGTCCCTGAGTATCAGTCCAGAACGAAATGCAGCGGAACGTCCAGGATTACGCGGACGGGGCGGCCGTCGCGATCGCGCGCCGGCGAGAATTGCCATTGCTTGAGCGCGGCGATCGCCGCCGCATCGAGTAGCGGGATCGACTCCTTCACTCGTATCGGACCGACCATGTTTCCTTTTTCGTCGATGACCACCTCCAGGACCACATCACCCTCGATCTCGCGCACGCGCGCCTCCATCGGATAGATAGGCGTCACGCGCTCGAGCGGAACCGGCGGGATAGCGGCCTGGTCGGCGTCGATCGGCGAGTCGCCCATGCCTCCCGGCACTCCGCTCGCGAATCCGCCTGCACCGCTCGCCGCGGCCGACGACACGCGCCCGTCGTTCGAATAGGAAACCGCGCCTGACGCGGTCTTCTGCGCGAGATGATCATCGGTCCGTTCAGGTTTCGGAATCGCAATGTTATCGGCCATGGGGCGATCTTCAGCAGGATCGTGAACCGGTCTGTGCGAAAGCTTTGCGATTGGCTTTGGCTTGGGAGGCACAACGCGATTCATTCCGGCGGTCAGAGCGGATTTCGGCTTTCCGCCCTCACCAAGCGGCGGCGGTTCGACCAACGTCACCCGGATCGTATCCTCGACGGGAGGGGGAACGGCATGCATCCACGTCCGATCGAGCTGCACCGCAAGCACGATCAGAGTCGCGTGGAAGAGACACGACGCGACGAATGCGCCGCCGTGCCGCGCGCCTCGACGCGTGCGATCGAGCGGCTCGTCCTGTTCGGATTCGCTCATCGGGATGTTTTGAAATATCCGCGTACGCTGAGCGCGCGAGAACCGCCGCCGGATGAATCGGTCCAGGCCGCCATCACCTCGTCAGGTCCGAGCGCGGTCAAGACCGGATAGGTGGCGCTGCCGGGCCCGCGCGGCAACGCGATGGGCGCGGCGGAAATCGTCGGAGCAATCTGCCGCAAGTAGATTCGCAGATTACCCCAGCCTTGAACCTCAGCGGGGTCGCGTCCTTGAAAGGCAGCCAGCAGGTGATCTCCAACCGTTTCAAGGTAGGGATGATTTGGATCGCGGATATCGCCCGCCAGATCCTGCCGCGCGGTGAAGTGTTGGCCGCCGTCGTCGGAGTGCGACCAGAACAGCCGCTGCTTGTCGTCGATCACCGTATGCCATGCGATGAAGAGCTTGCCGTCCAGCAACGCGATCGACGGACCGGAATCGGGGCATCCGTTGATATGCCATCCGTCGCGCGAGACGCGGGCCTCGGCCGACCAGGCGGCGCCGTCGTCATGAGAAGAGGCCACCACGATGTCGCGTTCCTGGTCCGGATCGACATGACGCCACGACAGATACCAGGAGCCTCGTCCGGCGAATTTTATCTCGGCCGGCAGCAGGGACAGACGTTGATCGCTACCCGCGCCGGCGCCGAGAAGCTCCGTCCGCCGTCGGTCGAGCGGATGAGCTGCAAGATTCCCGTTCCGGGAACCGCGCCCACTATCTGGTCATAGGCGATCCAGACGACGAGTACGACGCCGTCTGGAGCGACGGCAACATTGAAGTAAGGATGAGAGCCCCCGCTTTGCGCGTCGAGCTGGACCGGCTTGGAGAAGCTGTGGCCGAAGTTGTCGGACCTCGCGAAGAACAGCGCCATCCCCTCCCCGCCGGGCGCGCTGCCAGTCCATAGCGCGTAGTAATTTCCGGCTCTGCCGATCAGTAAACGCGGAGTGCCCTCGCGATGAGGATGCACACTGCCCATGCCGGCATTGAGCTCCAATGATTGAGTGAAGAGATCGGCGCCAGTGGTGGAATTGCAAAAGAAAAGGTTATCGCCGCCGCCAGCATCCGGCTCGACGATCGAGGCCAAGACGACGCCGGACGGAAGCACCTCCAATTCTGGGTTGGAACTCGCGACCGTCAAGATCGGCCGCGCTTGCGGCTCGAACACCCAGTCGGAGGAAGCCCTGGATCTGCACCCCGCGATAGATGCTGTGCAGACTAAAGTCAGAGCAGCCCAACGCATCACCATTTTTCGATTATTCATTGTCCTAAAGACTGACGCGGAGGCCTGCGTAAAAGGCGCGGCCGTCGCCCGGATCGAAATACGCGCCGTTGCCCGCGTCGGGCACGACCGCGGACACCCAGGTTGCGTTAGTGAGGTTGCGCCCCTCGAAGAACAACTGACAACGGAAGGGTTTGTTTTGTAGTGGCTGAAAATTGTAGCCCGCTCGCACCCCGACCAATACGTACGACGGCGCATACACCGTGTTCGCACTGTTGACCGCCCAGTGGTCCATCGCCGAATCGACGAACGGTCCGAACCAGAAGCCGGAATTGTGGCTGTATACCATTTCGGCATGGATAAGATTTTCCGGAGTGTTACCCGGAATCTGATTGCTGTGATAGGTCGGATTATCAACGAACCTGAAATAGGAAAATGTATATGCGACTCGCGCTCTGAGCGAGTCATTCTCTGAACCGAGGCCAAAGGCGCGGGCGATGTTGCTGGCGACGAGCACGTCGTTGCCGAACTCGACTCCGGTATGGCGGGTGCGGCCAATATTATCGTACGCAGGTATGGTATATCCAGCACCCTTGTAGGGAACGAAGTTCACGTTCTGAAGCTCGTCCCAAATTTCGTAGTCGTAAACGCTCACATCCCAATTGATTCGTTCATTCAGAGAACCGCGCGTGCCGAGCTCGAACTGCCACGCTTTCTCGGCGTCCATGTTGCCGAGGCCTGCCTTGGTGTCCACCGGCGAAGACTCCTCGAGCAGGATTGGCGGCTGATAGGCGCGGCTGATATTTCCAAAAGCCTGCGCCTGGGAAGTGACCTGGTAGATGAATCCCATCTTCGGGGAGATGCCGGAGAAGAAATCGGTTCCTCCGGTCGAGTCCGCAAGATACGGCGAGCTGTAGCCCACGATCGATCGGCGCGAATAGTCCATCCTTCCGCCTGCGACCAGCGTGAGTTTCGGCGTCAGGCTGAAATCGTCTTCGGCGTAGAGGCCGATCGTCAGCGCGTGGTCCCATTGGTCGCGCAGCCGCGAGCCCATATGCCCTCCCGCAAGCAGTGCGTATTCGAGGTCATGAACCAGCGTGCCGCCATACTGGATACCGGCGGTCATCTTGTTCTGATAGCCGGAGATCGGCGCGGTCGAGACGTAGCGCAGCTCGGAGTTCCAGTCGTAGCTGCTTCCTTGCAGAAACGCATAGTTCGGCGTGTGGTCGAGATCGTGCCAGATAAACTGAGTATAGAACTCCAACACCTGGTCTTCGCCGAGCGGCTGCGTGACAGTCAATCCGGTTCTCAGGAAATCATAGCGGCGCCAGGCGTCAAAGGTTTCGGCGGCGGCTTCCGCCTGTTTCGAGCTCGATTCCAGTTGCCCGAGCGTCAGCGCGCCCGGAAGCTTCTCGTCGTTATGCAGATAGTTCGCATCGAAGCGAATAGTCATTCCGTTTTGCGCCAGGTAGCCGATACTCAGAAACGCGCGCCGTTGAACCGCGCCACTGTGGTTGCGATAGCCGCCGAGCTCCGAATCGCTGAGCCCGACGTAGTAGTCCCAAGGTCCAATCACATTGCCGGAGCCGACGTAGTTCTTCACGTAGCCGAAAGAACCGCCGATCGAGTTGGTCTCGAGCGGCGGAGTGTCGTAGCCGGTCTTCGAAACGAGATTAATTGCTCCGCCCAGGCTGTCGCCGCCGAAGCGCAGCGCGTTCGCGCCCTTATAGACCTCGATGCGCTGGACGAAATCCGGGTCGACCGGCTGCAGGTAGGCGAATCCGTCGGCCTGGTTCTGCGTGAAACCGTCTTGAAGAAGATTGAGACCCCAAAGCTGGTAGGTGCTTTCGAGCCCCGAGCCGCGGATCGATATCTGCGATTGTTCCTCCGCGCCTTGCCTGGTCCCAGCGACCACGCCGGGCACGAAGTCGAGCACGCCCGCGAGATCCGAAGGCTTGCGCCGCTCGATATGCTCCTGGGTCACGAGGCCGACTCCGCCGGGCGTCTGATAGAGCGACTTGCGCGCCTCTTTGTCGCTCTGCAGCCGCTCGGGCACGATGCGCTTGCCGGTCACGGTAACCGGAGCGAGACGTAGCGGCGCGTTGCGTCTCGGCGCCGCCGCCGTTTGATTGGTTTTCTTGTGACCGCCGCCCGCGCTGACGGCAGGCACGGCTGATGTTCCGGAGTCTGGCGCTCCAGTGATCGGAGCCGTCTGCGGACCCGCCGCGCAAACGCGAACGGGAATTCCCAAGAGCGTCACGATTAACGCGCACCCCCACACCTTCTTCACTTTGTAATCCTCCGCGCCGGTTGCGCACCTGATGAACGCAACTCGGACGTGCAGCCGCATCGCTCCGGCGGAGCCATGCGGAACCTCTTCGATAATTTCGATGAGTCAGCGGCCGTCAGGCGCGCTGCTTCGGAGGCGGAGGATCGGGAGCCTCATTGAGACTCGATACGAGCGGTGGCACTGTCTCAGGCGCGAATCGCGCCTCGTTCAGCGTACAGATCCGCTCGATGCATGGAGCAGGAGCGAGAAGCACGATCGTTGAAGAGTGATCGAGAACAGTTCCGGGATGACAGATATCGAGCGAGATTGAAGTCGTCTGGTCGATGCGGGTGA
The DNA here is from genome assembly GCA_963801665.1 of uncultured delta proteobacterium. GTDB lineage: Bacteria > Desulfobacterota > Binatia > Binatales > Binataceae > JBARDN01. The sequence continues at coordinate 113,966 of CAWDFL010000002.1, forward strand.
AAACCAGGCCGATCATCGAAGGCGTACTGGCAATGAGCAGAACCAGGGCCAGCGCTCCGATCGTTGCGCCATTACGCCTGGCGGATTTCCACATCTTCGACACCAAATGGTTCCTTGCAAGCGCTTCGCATCGTAATGAAAACGATTCTTAATTTCAACTGAGTCTCTCGTGGCGCGAGGCGTCGTCGAGCGACGCTGACCTTCACACCAACGCAATACCGCCGTCTATCACCAGCGTGGTCCCGGTGACGTAGCCGTTCTTCATCAGGAATAGAGCGGCGTCGGCAACCTCTTCGGCGCGGCCCATTCGGCGCGCGGGGATACGACGGCTGTAACTCTCGACGATCTGGTCTTTGCGCTCGCCCATGAAGGAGTCGATCAGCGGAGTGTCGATCAGGCCGGGACGGATCGCATTGACGCGGATCGGCGCGAGATCCACCGCGAGCGATCGCGCGAGGCCCTCGACTGCGGCGCAGGAAGCCGAGCCGATCGCGGCACCGGGAATCGGACGTACCACCGTGGTACCCGACATCAGCGTGATCGAACCGCCGTCGGTCATTCGCTTGCCGCCATATTTGGCGGCGTACACCGCACCCCAAAAACGCACGTCGAGTGCGGGACGCATCGCGGCAACGTCCACGGTGAGCGCGGCGTCGGAGGTTACTCCGCCGGCGTTGGCGAAGATATGATCGACTCGGTCGATCTTCTCAAACATCGCGCGCGTCCCCGCCTCGTCGGCCGCGTCGAGGACAACTCCGCGCGCGTCCTCGCCAATCTCGCGCACGGCGGCGTCGAGCCGCTCGCGCGAACGTCCGGTGATGACCACCACGGCGCGTTCGGCGTGCGCGGCCTTGGCCGTTGCGAGTCCGATTCCTGAGCTTCCACCCAGGATAACGACGGTTCTGCCGTTCAGGTTGACTGACATGATGACGACCCGCCTAGCGCGGACCCATCCGCAGCGCGCCGTCGAGGCGAATGGTCTCGCCGTTGAGCATCGCGTTCTCGACGATATGCCGCGCGAGCGCAGCGTACTCGCGCGGCTGGCCGAGACGCTGCGGAAATGGAATCTGCGCCGCGAGCGCCTTGCGCGCGACATCCGGCAGTCCCGCGAGCATCGGAGTCTCGAAAGTGCCCGGCGCGATTGTGCATACGCGAATCCCGAGCGAGGAGAGATCGCGCGCGATCGGCAGCGTCATCCCGACCACGCCGCCTTTCGACGCCGAGTAGGCGGCCTGCCCTATCTGTCCGTCGAACGCCGCGACCGACGCCGTATTGACGATCACCCCGCGCTCGCCGTCGGCGTTGGGCTGATTCTTCGCCATCGCGGCCGCGGCAAGTCTGATCACGTTGAAGGTGCCGACGAGGTTGACCTGGATCACCTTGTTGAACAGGTCGAGCGAATGCGGACCTTCCTTGGTGATCGTGCGCATCGCGCGGCCGATACCGGCGCAGTTGATCGCGATATGAATCGCGCCGAACTTGGCGAGCGCCTTCGCGACCGCATCGGCGACTTCCTTGTCGGAGACGACATCGGCCGGCGTGAAGAGTCCACTCGTGCCGAGCGACTCGGCGACCTTCTGGCCGGGAGACGCCGGCAGGTCGAGGATCACGGCCTTGGCGCCGCCGGAGACCAGCTCGCGCACGGTAGCTTCGCCGAGTCCCGAGCCGCCGCCGGAGACAAGCGCAACAGTATCTTTGAGATGCATGACAACCTCGTCGGGGAAATCTGCGGACTCGAAAAAGCTACGACCCAACGGCGGTCAATGCAACCGCTGACGATCGTTATCCAAGCTGATCCGGACTTATCAAACATCTACGGCGAGAGCTGAAGACACAGGCTAAAGCCTGTGCCACTTAAAACAAAAATGTGTTGAAAGCAATTTTCTCATGTGGAACAGGCTCTGGCCTATGTTAGGAGCGGGGAGCATTTTCTTGAGTGGCACAAGCTTTAGCCTGTGTTCTTAGCGGCGGAGCAGAACTCTAATCTGCCGCTTGAAATAGTGGTCGGGCTCTCAGTCAACCGCGCGCTCGGGAAGATCTGGGGACGCTACGCGATGGCCGTCTTTCAGGATTGGGAACTGGCGATCGGGCGCGTCGCAGGCGGTGCCTCCCGGCATCACGCGCGCGCCCTCGGGCGCGTATTGCAGGATGTAACTCTTGCGCACCGACTTGGTGGTGTTGGGTCCCGTGCGATGCGGCGTCAGCGAACTGAACACCACGATTTCGCCGGCGCGCACCGGCGCGGGTGTCGCTTCCGGGCCGTCCTCTTCGCGGCATACGAATCCCAGGCCGGTCAGCCGATGCTCGAGCGTGCCGCGCAGATGGCCGCCGGGAATGACCCATGGGCATCCGTTGTCGACCGTCGCGTCGGTGAGCGCGATCCAGCAGGTCAGATAGGCCTGCGGCTCGATGTAGGTGTATCCATTGTCCTGATGCCACGGGAACGGCTTCGGATACTCGGGTTTCTTGTACACCGCCTGGTCCCAATAGAGGCGGACGTCGGGACCGATCAGGTCGAAGCAGAGATCGGCGAAGAGCTGGCTCGCGGAGAATTCGCGAATCACGCGCGACTGCTTGACCAGATGCGTGGTGAACGTGATTCCGTCGGCTTGCGCGATAAATGCCTTGCCACCGGGTGCGCGCCTAAGCGCGTCCTCGAACTTCGCTTCCCACGGATCGATCGCCGCGGTGATGCGAGCCAGGGTCTCGCGATCGATCGCACGCTCGAAGATAAAGAAGCCGCGTTCGTCGTAAGAGCGCGCCTGCCCTTCGCTGATAGCGCGAAACGGTCCGCGGCGCGGCGTCCACCTGAAGCCGTGATTTTGCGGATGGAGTTTGGGTTCTGCGTTCATGCGCTAATCGTCTCCGCTGATGCTGCCCTCGAGTGTACCACTACGTCGCGACACGGACTCACGCGGCGGCGGAGACGCCGGTCAGCAGGCGGCGCGCGGCTTCAACGCGCTCGCGCGGGCCGACGAGCTCGATCACGTCGCCCTCGCCCAGCACTTCCTCGCCCGAAGGAACGACTACCGGTCCGGCGTTGCGCGCGATTGCGATCGCGGTGGCGCCGGTCGCGGCGCGCAGATCGATCTCGGCAAGGGTTCTGCCGATCGCGGCGGCGCCCGCGCCGAGCATGATCGGCGTGACGGTTCCGAGGCCGGGGACCTCGTGCGGAGAGTTGCGGCTGGTCGCGAATGCGGCCGCGATCAGATCGGCGACGGCGCCCAGATTGCCCTGCAGCTTGCGCGCGCTGCGCCAGATGACGAACACCATCAGCACGACGCCAATCACGATCGCCCCGATTCCTTCGACTGGTTCGAGAAACGGCTGCACGATCGCGAGCAGCGGCATCACCGTGACCAGCAGAATCGTCGCGTGCAGGACCGCAACCAGCGCTTCCGCGGCGGGAGAAGGCGCCGCGCCGGTGCCCGCGGGAAAAGCGCGCGCCGCGATCGCCCGCGCGATATTGCGCGAACCGAGATACATCGCGTAGCCGAACGGCAGGCAGATGATCAGCGCGATGAAATCGACCGACAATCCCGCCTCGAAATATGAAGTATGAATCCACTGCTGCGCCAGATCAGTGATCCCGTATGGATCCGCCTCGTTGAAAATGAGAATCCCCGCGATCGCGATCGCTCCGGAGCAGAGCAGCGCTATTCCCCATAGGAGCGTGCGGCTCTGCGCGCCGCGATTGTAGGTGCGCTCCATCAACGAGTCATAGATCACCTGCAGCGAGCCCAACCGCTGCGGGATTAGCTTGCGAGCGACAAAATCTCCGAGCGGAAGGGACGCGCGAATCATGAACGGCGTCGTAAAGGTGGTCACCGCGGAGACCGCGACCGCCAGCGTATAGACAAATTCGCGGGTGGCGTGGGTCTGGATTCCGACCCCCGCGATGATGAACGAAAACTCGCCGATCTGGGTGAGGCTCATGCCGGCGCGCACCGAGGTTCGCACGCCCGCGCCCGAGAGCAGCGACGCGATCGTCACCGCAAACAGCTTTCCCACGATCACCGCGGCTACCAGGAGCGAGAGCGCGCGCCAATGCTCGCCGATGAGTTTGGGATCGATCATCATCCCGACCGATACAAAGAACACCGCCGCAAAGATATCGCGCACCGGCGCGACCAGATGCTCGATGCTGTCGATATCGCCCGACTCGGCCACCAGCGAGCCCGCCAGAAACGCGCCCAGCGCGACCGAGTAGCCCGCGCGCTCCGCGATGATCGCGAAGATAAAACAAATTCCGATACTGGCGACCAGCGTCGTCTCGGCACGGCCAATACGCACGATTTGGCGGATGCTCCACGGCACGACCAGCAATCCGCCGCCTACAAGCGCGGCCAAAAAAATCGCGAGCCTGCCGACTACCGAGACCATCATTCCGGTGCTGAGGCCCGCGCCCGCCGCGAGCGCGGTCAGGACCGCCAGTATCATCACGGCGGTCAGGTCTTCAGCGAGCAGGACGCCAAAGACCAGCTCGCGGACGCCCTGTGGAATCTGCTCTTCGCCAAACGCCTTCGCGACGACGGTCGTGCTCGAAATCGAAAGCAGCGCGCCGGTGAAAATGCATTCAAGCCGCGTCCATCCCATCAGCTTCCCGACCATGTAGCCGAGCCACAGCATCAGGCCGACTTGCAAAGCGGTCACGAAGCCGGAGGTGGGGCCGAGCTGGACCAGCTTGCGGATGCGGAACTCGAGCCCGAGGGCGAACATCAGGAGGATCACGCCGAGCTCGGAGAGCGTGTGGATTCGATCGGAGCTGGCGAAAAAGATCGGTGTGTAGGGACCGACGATCACGCCGGCCACCAGGTAGCCGACCACCACGGGCTGGCGGATCTTCTGGAATACAACGGTGGTGATAGCCGCGATACCGAGGACCAGGCCGAGATCTTCCAAGACATTGTGCGACGCGAGGATCATCCGATTTGCGAGATGATAGCGGGCACCGGGCACGCGTGACAGACGCGCTAGCGAGGCATCGGCATGATCGGGGCGAGGTTGAAATTCAACGCCGCTTGGCGTAAGCCTGTGTGCCACCGCGAGGCATAACTCAAGCGGCGGGTAAGTAAATCGCCAAAGAGCGCCGTATCATGCGGATGCAACCACCTCGGGGAGGGACCGGAATGCGCATTCGAACTTTTGCTATCTGCCTTGGAGTCCTGCTCGCGACAGTTGGTGCGCGCGCGATACCGGCGTTCGCATGCATGGGCAGCACAGTGTTGCTTCAGGATGACTTCAAGACCATGCAAGCCAACTGGGGGACGCCCAGTGCCAGCATCCTGGTCCAGAACGGCGCGCTGCTGATCAAACCGCCGCTGAACTCTGAGATCGACGCGCTCAACAATGGAAACGTCTTCACCGATATGGACGCATGCGTCACCGTCGAGCCGACCGCGATGGGTCCGCAGGAAGGGCATGCGTATGGCGGCCTGATCTTTTGGGCCATCGACACGAGCAACTACTATGAGTTCACCGTATCCGGTTTGGGGACCTACGCGGTCTTCCGTCATTTGGCCAACCGATGGATCACCGTGCTCAACTGGACGCCAAACGCGGCGATCAAAAAAGGCGTCAACCAGAGCAATCAGCTCCGGGTCGTGACCAAGGGAAATCAAGCCACGCTCTATATTAACGGCACGCAGTTGACGACTTTCTCGGGACAGCCGCCGGCAGGCGGTGGCGAGATCGGACTGTCGGGCGCATCGGGCGCCAAGACGCTTCCGGTGTGGCAGTTCACAAATCTCAAGATTACCAACGCGAGTTAGGGTCTCGCGAAAATTCGCGGAGCCGGGCGGACGCGTGAGTACGCGTCCGCCCGGTTTCATTTCAAATCGCTCACGCGCGGCAGTACCTTGGTCCAGAACAGCTCGATCGTTTTCATCAGGCGGTCGTGCGGCATCAGGCCATTGTACATCCACGCAAAGACCCATCTGATCGGCAGGCGCTTCAGCAGATGCTCGACCTGGCGCGTAACCGTATCGACGGTGCCGACGAACGCGAGTCCGTTGGACCATAAGTCCGCGGTCTCACCGGTCTTCGGATCCTCGAGTCCCTTCGAGAAGCCGAAAGGCTCGAACCATTCGTGGCCGCAAAAGTAACCGCTCTCATGCCAGATCGCCCGCGCCTCTTCGTCGCTGTCGGCGATCACGATATCGCGCAGCACGCCCACCCCGTCGCCGAGCGGGCGTTTTGATACCTCCGCGTAAACCTCGCACAGGTGATGCTCGAGGTCCGGATGCAGGGGAGGCAGAATCGCGGTGACGCCCTCCTGCGCGCACCACCTGATGCTGCGCTCGGACGATGCGAACGGCTGGAAGATCGGAGGATGCGGCTTCTGCACCGGTTTTGGCACGACCGAGACCGCGCGCACGATTCCGTTTTCGACCCCGCCGCCCCATTTGATCGTCGCGTCGATATTCCACGGCGTCGGGCCGGCCGGGACGCGCCAATACTTGCCCTCGTAGGTTAGAAAATCTTCTGTCCACGCCTTCTTGATGATGCGGAAATTCTCCTCGAACGCCGCGCGGTTGGCGGCGTCGATCTCGTCGTGCTGATGCGGCTGCGCGCCGTGAATCCCATGCGTCTGCTGCGCCATGATATCGACCCATCGCCTCTGATAGCCGCGCGCGAAGCCCGCGTTGGCGCGGCCACCGGTCATGTGATCGAGCATCGCGATATCCTCGGCGACGCGGATCGGATTCTGCGACGGCAGCACGATTCCAAGCTGCCCCACCCGCAGCCGCTTGGTCTGCATCCCGATGAACAGATCGAGCAGCACCGGATTGTTCGAGAGCTCGAAGCCTTCGACGTGGAAGTGATGCTCGGTGAAGCTCATCGAATCGTAGCCAAGGTCGTCGGCGAGCCGCGCCTGCGCGGAAAGCTCGCGCAGCATCTGGTCGTAGAGCGCGCCGTTGAGTCCGACACGTCCTTTTTCGATATCGGATTTGCTTCCGACTGACGGCAGATAGAACAGAGAAACTTTCATCGTGATATCACTCCGAAGCCGACTCTAGGATTTAGTGCGAGCACGCGGCAAGCCGCGGTGGGTTCGTTTTGGCTGAATTCGGGAAAACTGCAAAGCGTGGTATGGGCAGCGTGGACTCGCTCGCATAGAATTCGGCCAGCGGTTGGGGCGGGAGAATCGAAGACGTGGAAAGGGCGCAGGGGCAAGATGCGGAGGAGGAAGCCGCGCAGAGAATTGGAGCGGACCGCGGCCCCGAGGAAGAGCCCGTCGTCAAGCGTCCGCGGACGCAGTCATTATTTCGCTATTCCCCCGGACTCATCCTCATCACGATCGCGATTGCTGATTCGATCCGTCAGCCGGACCCGGATTTGTGGGGACATGTTCCTTTCGGCCAGGCGGCCCTGCGGTTGCATCACCTGGTGACGCTCGATCCCTATTCCTATTCCGCCGCAGGGCATTACTGGAACAACCACGAGTGGCTCTCCGAAGTGCTGATGGCGGCAATCTTCAACCATGCCGGCGTCTTCGGGCTTATCCTGTTGAAGCTCGCGTGCACTACGGTGGTGATCGTCGCACTCGCAGCGGCGCTCGCCGAGACTGATTCTTCGACAATAATTCAATTCGCGGTTCTGATTGCTTCGGCGGTGGTGATCAAGCCGCAGCTACAGTTTCGTCCGCAGTCGTTTACTTTCGCGATGCTGGCGGTGCTGATCCTGCTGCTCACTCGCGATGCCTACCGGCGCACGGGACGGCTGTGGCTCGCGATTCTTCTGCTCGCGCTGTGGGCGAATCTGCACGGCGGATTCATCATGGGTATCGCGGCGATAGGCATTTACGGCGCCGTATCGGGGTTGCAGGACGTCGTCACCGGGCGCGGATGGGGCCGCATGACGAGGCTCGTGGCAATTACCTGTGCGGCGATCCTCGCGACGCTGGCGACGCCCTATGGATTCGGGACCTGGCAGACGGTCGGCCACGCTTTGCGTAATCCATATACCCGCATCGTGATCACGGAATGGCGGCCATTGTTGTCGGCGGCGGTCGTCCACTGGCAACAGCATCAGCTTCTGATCTCGAACTACGACCTCGGAATCGTAATGATCGCGGCGGCCGGTATTTCGTGGGCGCTGACAATCGAGGCGGTTGATCTGCCGCTGTTTGCGATAGCCGTCGTGATGGCGATCGCGGCTTTCATTTCGACGCGCAATCTCCCGATCGCGATGATCGCTATTGCGGCGCCGCTCGCGCGTCATCTTCCACGTGCGTGGCAATCGAGGGTCTCCGCGAAAAAGCCCGCGCAGCCGCCGCAGCGCCCAGCGTGGGTCAGATGGACTAATCAGGCAGTTCTGATCGCGTTATCGATCGTATTTTTCGTCCACAGCGGATTGTTCTCGCGCTCACTGGTTTCTCCCGATCCATACCCCGCCGGCGCGTGCGAGTTCATGAAGCGGCACGATCTCCACGGCAACATCCTGAGCTCGTTCGAATGGGGCGAATACTTGATCTGGAACATGGCGCCCAGCTCGAAGGTGTTTATCGACGGCCGTTACGACACGGTTTTCCCGTTAGACATCATCTACAAGTTCGCGCTGTTCAATTACGATTTGAAAGACGGCGACACGATCCTGAGAGAATTTCCGAACGACTTTGTGCTGATCAAGCCGAACTCGGAGTCGCGAAAGCTGATGGACTCGCGCACGGATTGGAAACTGATATACGCGGATGCGTCGTCGCGGCTCTACGCACCGCAAGATTCAGCAGCGGCGAAGATCGCAGGCGTTCCTGTGGCAGGCATCGCGCAATCGGGCCGGTTCCCATGATGATGGGGCGGAGATTTCCGCGACAGGTGTTTAGCGACGGTCTCAGCACGAGCATGAGATCGCGGACATCCGGAGACGGGCGCGTCGCGACGCGCCCCTACAAATCCGAGGCATTGCTAGCCGATCCGCACCAATCGAGTCGCCATCTGCCATCTGCGGTGAATCCGTTTTCGTAGGGGCGGCTCGCGAGCCGCCCGTCTTGCGCGCATGCTGTCACTGTCCGCGCCAAGAACTCGCAGTTTATCAAAAGCCCTTTTCAAGGCGCAGGATCAGATTCTCTGCGCGGAGGGACCAGCCAGAATGCCAGGACTACGGCGAGCGTAAAGACTGCGTATAGCGCGATGAATACCCACCCGGGCGCGCGGTAGAAAATCAGCCGGTCGAGCCAGTAGGCGACGAATGCGCCCGCGTAGCCTGACTGGCCGGCCTGAGCGCGCAGAAAATTTTCGAGCGTCGTCAGCGGGCACGCTAGTCCTAAAATCGATTCGGCCAGCACCAGCGCGATCGCTGCCAGATGCGCGGCGCGAAACCAGAGGTTGCGCACCCATCGCCATCCGGCCGCGCCGCCGATCAGTATCGCCGCCAGTCCTAGCACTACGAATGCGACGTACGCGAGATGGAACGCGACGACCAGATCCGCGAGTATCACCATCATAGTTTCGATTCCCGGAAGATTGTCGTAACACTATAGGCAATGATATTCGCTATACATCCGGAGGTAACTCGCGATGTCCAAGCAGCAGCTTGATTCACTGATCCAGATGCTCAAGGCGCAGCCGCTCAATCCCAACGCCGCGGTCGAGGAGATTCGTGCGGGCTTCGAACAGATGACCGTCATGTTGCCGGTCGAGGCCGATGTCAAATGCGAACCGGTCAAGGTCGGCGCAATGAAGGCGGAATGGGTCGCAGCGCCGGGCGCTGACGCGGGCCGCGCGATTCTTTACCTGCACGGCGGCGGATACGTTATCGGCTCGATCAATACACATCGTGCGCTTGCGGGACGCATCTCGCGCGCCGCCAAGGCCCGGGTCCTGCTGATCGATTACCGCCTCGCGCCCGAGCATCCGTTTCCAGCCGCGGTCGAGGATTCCGTCGCCGCATATCGCTACATGCTCGCGCAGGGAATCCGTCCCGGGCGGCTCGCGGTCGCGGGCGACTCGGCGGGCGGGGGACTCACGATCGCGGCGCTGGTCGCGATCAAGGAAGCCAAGTTACCGATGCCGGCGGCGGGAGTTGGATTGTCGCCGTGGGTCGATCTGGAAGGGATCGGCGAATCGATGACGACCAAAGCGCAGGCCGATCCGATGGTGCATAAGGACGCGCTGGTCCCGATGGCTTCCGCGTATCTGGCCGGAAAAGACCCGAAAACTCCTCTCGCCGCACCGCTGTACGCGGATTTGAGCGGGCTCCCTCCGCTGCTGATCCAGGTCGGCACCGCGGAGACGCTGCTCGACGATTCGACGCGGCTGGCCGAGCGCGCGCGCAAATCCGGCGTGAACGTCACGCTCGAACCGTGGGAAAACATGATCCACGTCTTTCAGTCGTTCGCACCGATACTCGACGAGGGCCAGCAGGCGATCGACAAGATCGGCGCGTTCGTGCTGAAGCATACCGCGTAGCCGGCACCAAGCGGATCTCGCGAGACGCCACACCGATCAACGGGACGGATGCTCGCCCCGCCGGCGGACGACTCGCGCGCGGAATGACGATTCGGCCTCTTCTTGTGTCATTCCCGCGCGCGTGGCTGCCGCGCGTGAGGAATCCCGGATTCCGGTGAGGCTGATGAACCGCGGAGCGGGCACCGCCAATTGTGCCAGATGCGCGCCGTCCCGGCTTTGCGGAAGAATTTCGGGATTCCTCGCGCGGCAGCCACGCGCGGGAATGACAGATAAACGGCACCCTGCGGACGAGATGATGCTGCCAGTCACGCAAAAGTCTCTTACTGAAAAGATGGCCGCGCGCGTCGGCGCGCTCGATTGGAAACGAATCGAGCGCGAACTCGACGAGCGCGGCTACGCACTCACCGACCAGATCCTCGCGCCCGATGAATGCGCGGCGCTGATCGCGCTCTACCCCGAACGCGAGAAATTCCGCAGCCGGGTCGAGATGGCGCGGCATGGTTACGGCGTCGGCGACTACAAATACTTTGCCTATCCGCTGCCCGCGGAAGTCGCGGAGCTGCGCACGGCACTCTATCGCCGGCTCGCGCCGATCGCGAACAGATGGGCACGAGAGTTGCGCCTCGGCGCAGAATATCCCGCGTCGCTCAAAAACTTCGTCGCGTTGTGCCACGCGCACGGACAGAATCGCCCTACTCCACTGATGCTCCGGTACGACGCGGGCGGCTACAACTGCCTGCATCAGGATTTGTATGGCGAAATTGCCTTTCCGCTCCAATTCACCTGCACGCTCAACGATCGCGAGCGCGATTTCGACGGCGGCGAGTTGCTCCTGGTCGAGCAGCGGCCACGCGCACAGTCGCGAGGCGAGGCGATCGCGGCGGACGCCGGATGCGGCGTTATCTTCGCGAACCGCTATCGTCCCGCCCTGAGCGCGCGGGGGCATTACCGCTTGAACGTCAGGCATGGCGTCAGCACGGTGACACGCGGCGAGCGCTACGCGCTCGGGATCATCTTTCACGACGCGAAATAGCATGCCTCAGCGGATCGTGCCGAGTTCGAGTGCGCCGCTTGGGCGTCTTGATCTATGCCCTGTCTCTGGACTGCGATCGAAGTGGGACCACTATCAGGAAGAGTTCCAAACGTAGCTATCTATCAGAGAATTCGATGGCGATTAAGAATTCCCGAAGCGATTGTTCTACCGAAGCCGCTGCCATGATTTGTTCGATGCCGATTCGTTTGAGCAACTGTGCAGCTGAGCTTCCTTTCGAGTAATGCGGCCAGCGTCGTAGTAACTCTGCCTTCGCGTCGGCCGGAGTTTGCGGCCGAAGGGTCTGACACCCATCAAGGTGACGAAGCAGCAGTGCCTCGTGAGACGGTTCTTGCCAGATAAGGAGCACCTGTTCGGTGTTAGCGAGCTGGAACATCCTTTGGTCGCGCCGGCTGTCACTGCCACGCCTGTCGCTGTCCAATAGAACCGCTCGAATCGAGTAGCGAATGTCGCGCTTGCGTTCGTTATCACGAATTTTCCTGCAGGCGAGTTCGACCAGAGCGAGCGGGTCGCCCCCGCCCGGCCTCAGCAGAGTCACGTCAAGATGCAGATCGCGCCGCCGCTCCTCCCGCAAACGACGAATGAGTTCGGCGTAACCGCGCTCGCTTTCTCCCTCGCAGCCTAAAAAGATGGGTCGGCGCTGAGGCAGTGCGGGACGACAACGTCTCATCCGAGGTGGGGAACCGCTCCGTAGATACCACCGAGATATTTTCGGTAGTAGTTGTCGTCTCGGCGGACTGCTTGAATGTCTCGTAAGCCATAGACAGTTGTCCTACCTTTGGAATCTTTTTCACAGAAGAAAACCTCTTCTTTGATCAATTCTTCGAGTAACGAGACGTTTTGGCACGTCATCCAGAGCTGGGCATTGAGAGGATTGTGCTCGGTATCATGAAACCAACGTATGATTTCAGGAAGCACGATCGGATGGATGGAGAGATCCAACTCGTCAACCACGGCGATTCCGCCAGTTTGAAGCGCGACGGCCAAGAGCGGAAAGATTCGGATGAACGCGCGTGTTCCCTGGCTCTCGAGTTGGACCGGAAGAGGCTGAGTGAGACCCTCGTGCTCAAAGAGCGCTATCGGTCCGTTTGGTCCTGGCTGAACTTGCACCTTGCGTATGCCGAGATCGGCGCGCGCGATCTCGCGGTTCAGGGACTGGAGAAGGAGAGGATTCGCGGCGTAGTGCCGGAGAATTATTTCCTCAGTTGTTTCCACTTTCTCGATCAACACGTTGGAGAAGATACTCGTAGCCAATTGGCGACCAAGGAGACCGAGAGGATGATCAAGCTGCGCAAGGGTGGAGATCAAACTGGCATTCGGCCGGAGAATTTTTTCAACCGCAGCTCGATACCCAGCGAGTGGAAAAGACTTTCCAGCTTTAATGGAGCCGTCTTCTCTTCGGTCGAAAAGAAGTGTTTGCCGACCAGCCACCTTCGGCCAGTATCGTAGAGTTTCCCTTTCCACATGCTGTGGCTTGTTCTTTGGGCCACCGAGCACCACCTCATACGCATAGCAGCATTGGGGCCTTGAAGTGTCGTTCGGCTTGCTCGTGTCCGCGGGTCCGGCAAATCTGATGGCGAGTCGGGTGGGTAATTCGTTACCCTCGTCGTCATTGAACCGTTGGTATGGCAGGAAGGCCTCCGGCGGGTGGAGAAAGCTCTGGCCCACAAACCAAGATAGAAAGCCTAAAGAACGGAGCACGTTCGATTTGCCAGCCGCATTTGGGCCGAAGAACGCGACCACCTTTGGCGCTCGGTCTTTCGCGTCGCGCCAGACGGGCGCGAATCGCTCGGACGAATGCGGAACATTTGCTGCGACCCGCAGGTCAATAACTTGGAGATCCCGAAGCGAATAAAAGTTTGATATCTCCAAACTATGAATCATCGTCAAAGTCTCTCTCCCAGAACGTAACATTAGAGCTTTAATCGGTCAAATGACCGAAAAATCGTGAATCTGGGTAATTTAACTGTATTTCTCACGACGCGAAATAGAATCGATCACGGCGCTTCGTCGGGATCGCGGACGCCGCTTACCGCCATCTGGGCGAAGAATTCCGCGTTGGCGCCGTCGAGGCTTTGCGCCGATACCTGATGCGTCACGGCGGGCGGCTTGGCGCCAATATGAAAGGCGAAGACCCCGTCCAGGATGAACAAGTCGGCGGCGGTCACCCGCTGATGCTGCCGCAGATGCTCGAGCCATGATTCAACGACGAAGTACTCGACGAAGCGGCCTGGCGCGGCGGCGTCGAAGAACATCCCCCAGAACGTCGCGCCGTCGCGGCGGCGAATCTCGCGCAGCGCGCGCGAGGTGCGCTCGAACTCGATCGCGCGTTCGGGATCGATTAAGTACTCGACGGTGATCAGCACCGGACCGCTGTCCGGATCGATAGCGTGCGCGACGTCAGGCATCGGCCGGGATACCAGGGCAAGATTCAGCTCGGCATCGGTCGCCAGCCGGTACCAGAACCGGGTGACCAGTCCGAGGAAAATCGCCGCCGCGCCGCCGAGGAGCGCCGCGGGCAGTCCGATTCGCTCCGCGGCGTATCCCCACATCACGCCGCCGAGCGCCATCCCGCCCTGCACGATCATCTGGTAGGTGGCGAGCGCGCGGCCCTGCACCCAGACCGGGACCGAGAGCTGCGCGGAAACGTTCAGCGTCGCCATCGCGATCGTCCATGCCGCTCCGCCGATCGTCAGGACGGCGCACGCGAGCACCAGATTGTGCGTCGGCGCGAGCGCGGCAATCGCGGCCGCGACGACGATCGCCGCACCGAAGACAACGGTATCGCGCGGGAAACGGCGGCCGATGCGCGGCATCAGCATCCCGCCGGCGATCGCGCCACCGCCGAAAAATCCAAGCAACATCCCGTAGCCGGCCGCGCCAAGACCGAGCGACCATCGCGCGACCGAAGGCAGGACGGCCCACAGGGTGCTGGCGCCGAAGATGAATGCCGCGGTTTGGACCAGCACGGCGCGCAGTTTGGTATCATAGCGGACGTAGCGCGCGCCCGCCCGGATCGCGCCCATCACGCGCTCCGCGGGAAGCACCGCGGGACGCGCGACGCGGCGCCATTCGTACAGCACCGCCATCACGCCCAGGAACGAGAGCCCGTTCAGCAGGAAGGTCGGCCCGATACCGGCGGCGGCGACCACCAAGCCGCCGATCGCGGGACCGATCGCACGAGCGACGTTGTAGTTGATTCCGTTGAGAGAGATCGCCGCGGTCAAGTCTTCGCGTCCGACCAGTTCCGGAATGATTGCCTGCCACGCCGGCGCGTTGAGCGCCGATCCGATTCCGAGAGCAAAGCTGAGTGCGAGCAGAGTCCACGGCGACACCGCGTGCGTGAGCGTGAGAAATCCGAGCGAGCCCGCAGCCGCGAGCATCCAGGCTTGCGAGAAAATCAACAGACGCCGGCGATCGACGATATCGGCCAGCGCGCCCGCCGGCAGCGCGAGAAAAAGGATCGGCAGGCTCGACGCGGTCTGGATAAGCGCGACCATCATCGGCGACGGCGTGAGCGTGGTCATCAGCCACGCGGCGCCGACATTTTGCATCCAGGTGCCGATATTGGAGACCAGCGCGGCGACCCACAGGGCGAAGAAAATCCGCAGGTGAAACGGACGCAGGATCGATACGGCAGGCCTGGCTTCGGGAACCGGCCGCGGGCCGCCATAAGTTACGAATCCACTCATCGGAAAAACGCCGATTCGATTGTGACGAGCCCCTCGCCTCGAACCAAGGT
Source organism: uncultured delta proteobacterium (assembly GCA_963801665.1). Classification (GTDB taxonomy): domain Bacteria; phylum Desulfobacterota; class Binatia; order Binatales; family Binataceae; genus JBARDN01. The sequence continues at coordinate 129,168 of CAWDFL010000002.1, forward strand.
ACGGAACTAATTTTATTGATCTTCTATGCCAGCGGGCTTACGCTTCAAAAATGAGCACACAACTCTCCGACCGGGACACCGAAGCGATAGCAGGCCAGGAGAGCGATCCCATCGCGGAAACCCCAAATGTGGCCGTAAACGCAGCAGAAAAGACCGGGATGCGAGTGTTTATCGTCGATGATAACGAAGATTCGGCAATGCTGATGGCAGAAGCGCTGGAAGCCAGGGGCCACGTCACCGCGACCTCGTTTGATGCCGCGACAACGTTGAAATTCGTTTCAGGATTTTCCCCGGACGTGATTCTGCTCGATATCGGACTGCCGATCGTCAACGGATACGAGCTGGCGCAAAAGCTCAGGCAGATGCCCGAACTCGGGCCCGCGCGGCTGTTCGCCATCACCGGCTACAGCCAGGAATCGGATCGTAAACGCGCCATGGAATGCGGGTTCGATCAGCATATTACCAAACCGATTGAACTCGAGGCCCTGGACTCGCTCATCCGGCGCACGGCCGAATCCGCCTGAGGTATGCAAATCGATCGGGCGGCATAGCGGAGCCAATAGAGATGACGAAAGAAACGCTCGAACAAAAGTCGATTGAACTGGACCGCGATTCCTTTTTTCGTTCGCTGATTCGCGAACTTGCCGGCAGCCTGGAAGAAATTATCGGCCTCAAGGAAGCGAGCGGTTTTGTAAGTATCATCAGCCAGCGAATCGGCGACGAGATCAACCAGAAATACCGCTTGGCGCTGGATACCGACAAGCTCGACCGCCATCAGGTCGCCAGTGTGCTGGTTGATTTGAAGCGCCGGATCGGCGGAGATTTTTTCGTGATCGAGGAAAATGACGAGCGAATCGTGCTCGGCAACCGCCGCTGCCCTTTCGGCGACAAAGTTCTCGGCCGGCCCTCGATGTGCATGATGACCTCGAATATGTTCGGTTCGATTGCGGCCGCCAATCTGGGATATGCAAAAGTCGAGTTGCGCGAGACGATCGCGATGGGCCAGCCGGGCTGCGTCGTGGTCGTGCACCTCAAATCCACCGCGCAGAGCATCAAGGCCGAGGGACGAGAGTACGTCAAGGCTTGAACGCTAATCCGGCAGGTTGAGCTGACATTCCCCCCGCGGAAAAAAATCGGCTGCTCTACTTCGACGCAGTAAGAGCGATTCCGGATCCGATCTTTCTTGTCGATTCTAATCGTTTCCTGATCGAGGCGAACGACGCGGGGCTGCGGCTGCTCGGATTGACGACGGTGGCCGGCGTGCCGCTGTCTTCCGTGGTGGCGAATCCAGACGCGGAGATGCAGTCGGTTTTCCATGGTTGGGCAGGGACCCGCTCTCCGGTTCCAGGACGGCTCACTTGGAAGACCGCGAAGGGTCCGCAGTCTCCTCAACTCGAAGCCTGGTGCGCCGAGCCGGCGAGCGCCGGGAAACCCGGATTGGTCATCGTCCGCTGCAAGCCGTTTTTTAACATCGCGGACCGTTTTCTCCTGCTCAACGAGCGCCTGGAGTTGCTGCGAAAAGAGGTGCTCGCGCGAAAGCGGGTGGCGCAGGAGCTGATCGCCGCTATCAGAGCACGCGACGAATTTATCGCGATCGCTGCTCACGAATTGAGAAATCCGTTAAACGTTTTTCATTTGAGCATGCAGCTTCTGTACAGGCGATTCGGCCAGGTTGAGGGTATCCGCGACATCCTGAATCGATCGCAATTCCAGTTAAATCGCCTGAACATGCTGGTCGAGCGATTACTCGACGTATCCCGAATTCGATCGGGTAAATACGAACTGCATCCTGAGACATTCGACCTGAGTGAATTGATTCGGGAAGTGGTCTCCCGATTTGCCGAGCAATATCCGAAAGCGCCGATTGCACTACAGGCAGAGCGCCCGGTCTCCGGAATCTGGGATCGGGGCAGGCTCGATCAGGCCATCACGAATCTGCTTTCGAACGCGATAAAATATGGCCAGAATAAGCCTATCCACGTCGGCGTCGCGATGGCCGGCGATGAGGCGGTCGTGAGCGTAACTGACCACGGAATTGGATTGGCGCCGGGCGACGTTACCCGGATTTTTGAACAGTTCGAACGAGCGGCGCCCAACGCTACCAGTGATGGTTTCGGATTGGGACTCTGGATTACGCGGCAAATCGCACAAGCCCATCGTGGTTCAGTCACGGCTGAGGGAGAACCCGGCCGAGGTTCCACATTCACCTTGCGACTGCCAATCGACGGGCAGCGATCGTTGATAGGAAAGGACCATGACTGATGGTGTTGTGCTGGTGGTGGAGGATGAGGATCAAGCCCGCGAATTTCTGACCGAAATACTGACTTTCGAGGGCTTCAAGACACTGGGATTTCCCAACGGCGCCGAAGCCCTGACCTATCTGGAGACTGCGGCGACTAAGCCCAGCGTGATCGTGCTCGATATCCTGATGCCGGTGATGAATGGCAGGCAACTGCGCGCCGAGATGCTCAAGAAGAAGGAACTCGCGGAAATACCAGTGATCATCGTCACCGCCCTGGATCCGTCTGAGGCCCGAGATCTGAAGCCGGTACGCGTCATACAGAAGCCAATCAACATCGATCTGCTGGTGAAGGCAGTGCGCGCCGCGTGCGATTGATTCGCCTGTATTCGCACAAAAGGTTCGCCTTCCGTTCGTAGAATATTTCATCATTGTGAACGATCGTCGACCACTGATATGATGTGGGTGCGGTCTTGTGCAGGTGGCGGCAGCGGAATTTGCTTTAGCATAGTTCTAGATGGCTGAATCTCCCAAATCGTTGACGGTCTTCAATCACGCGCGAGCGACTCGCTCGGACATTACCAAGCTACACGTCGCTGGCGAGGTCGGGCACTTCGTCCATTTCTACGACGACGACCGTTTCGTGATCGAGAATATCGGCCGCCTGGCGAGCAAGCGGATGGCGGCTGGAGATTCGGGGATATTTGTCGCGACGCCGCCGCATCTCTCGACGATCGAGCAGGCGCTGTCGGAGGCCCGCGTGGATCTGAATACTCTCCGCGCGCAAGGCCGGCACGTCACGCAGGACGCCGACGCGACCTTGTCGCGGTTCATGGAAGACGGATGGCCGAATCAGGAAAAGTTTTTCGACTGCGTTGGCGGAATCGTCAGCCAGGCGATCGAGCGAAGCTCGAATCGATCGGTCCTGATCTTCGGTGAAATGGTTGCGCAGCTCTGCGCGCAGGGCAATTCCGCGGCGGCAATTCATCTCGAGTATTTGTGGAATCTGCTCGCCGGGAAATACAAATTCGCTCTGTGGTGCGCATACCCAATGAGCATCTTCGAAAACGCCGCAGGCGCTGAAGCGATGCATCAAATTTGCGACCAGCACTCGCTGGTAGTCCCCGCCGAAAGCCCGCTCTAATTTTGCATCCGTCCGATTCCTCCCCCGTTATTCACGGGGGAGGATTAAAGGAGGGGGTGCAGCAACGTCCCGCGGAGTTGATGAAACCTCGCGGGTCGTTGCCTTGACGCCTCGGGATTCCTCGCTTATGGCTCGGAATGACGATCGAGGTTTCAGTGGTGAAAACCACGGATCTCGTCGCTGCGCTAGTTCTCATGCACTAAGCCCCCAACCGTCATTCCGAGCCCCTTCGGCGTTGCTCAGGGCAGGCTCCGGCGAGGAATCCCGATTTCTCGCGCGGCACTCACGTCCGAGGGAACTACAGGACATGGTGTGCCGTCGCTTTTTCATGATCCAGCGAGCGCGTCTTGCCCGCGGACGCGCGATATGAAAATTTCATAGGCTCGGATGCGCCCGTAGCTCAGCGGATTAGAGCAATAGACTACGGATCTATGGGTCGGGGGTTCAAATCCCTCCGGGCGCGCCATCAATCTCACCAAATCGACGCGCAATTAGTGACGGGCTTCAGGGATCGTTACCGTGACTGAGGTGCCGACGCCGAGTTTGCTTTCGATTCGGAGCGCGCCGCGATGCAGTTGCACGATGTGCTTTACGATCGCGAGGCCCAACCCGGTGCCGCCGAGCTCTCGCGAGCGCGCACGGTCGACGCGGTAGAAGCGCTCGGTCAGGCGCGGGACGTCGCGCTCCGGAATACCCTCGCCCGTGTCGGCAATTGCGAGCGCCACGGCGCCCCGCTCCGGCTCCGCGCCGTTAAGGCTCGCGGGACGGGCCGATACGGTCACGTGGCCGTCGCGCGGAGTGTATTTGATCGCGTTATCGAGCAGATTGACCATCACCTGATGCAGCCGATCGCGATCGCCCTCGATCTTCGGCAGGCCCGCGGGACAATCGATTTCGAGCGACACACCTTCGCGCCGCGCCGACTCGCGCATCAGCTCGACCGCCTCGGCGATCGCGACCTGCGGTTCCAGCTCCTCGAAGTTGAGCGGAGAGGCGCCGCGTTCCAGGTCCGAGAGCGAAATCAAATCATCGAGCAGGCGGGCAAGGCGGCGCGCCTGGCGGTCGATGATGCCGAGAAAGCGAATCTGCGTCTCCCGATCTTCCACGCCTTGCACCAAGGTTTCGGCGTATCCGTAGAGTGCGGAGAGCGGGGTGCGCAGCTCGTGGGTCAGGTTCGAGATAAAATCCTGGCGCACGGTCTCGTACGATTTGAGCTGCGTGATGTCGTGGAAGACAAACACGCGCGCCGCGCCTTGCGAAGTCCGGACCGGCGCCGCGCTTGCGCTGACATGCCGCACTGCGGGGTTCTGGATCAGGAACTCCGCGGAGCCATATTCGGCGCTGTCGGAACGAGTCGCGCGCGCGACGAATTCCTGCAGGCGCGGGTCGCGGCATAGCTCGACGAAGTCACGTCCGCGGTAGTCGATCTCGGCCTCGAGCGCGAACATCCGGCGCGCCGCGCCATTGACCAGCACTACTTCGCCGCGCTGGCCCGCGACCACGACCGCCTCGGTCATGCTGCGCAAGATCGCCTCGAACTCGTCGCGCTGCTCGGCCAGCGAATCGATCTCGTCAACGATCGCGTCGGTAGCGTCCAGGAGGCGATGCTCGGCGTGGCCCATTGCGTCGCCGTCGCTCTGGAGCAAATGGGGAGGAGGCTTGCGCGTCTCGAGCGCGGCGGCAATGGCCTCGAGCCTTTCGGCGTGATTCTCGAATGCGCCGCCGATAGTCGAAGCGAGCAGGAATCCTGCGCCGAGTCCGAGCACGATTGCGGCCAGCGCAAGCCACGCCGGCACACCGCTCCAAACGGTCAGCGCCGCCAGCATCACGGCCGCGGGCAGAAGACCCGCGATTACCGCGGCGAAAATCTTGAGCTTCGCGGGACTAGCCAAGCGCCTCGGGGTCGAAGCGGTAACCGACACTGCGCACGGTCAGGATCAGTTCCGGGTTGGCGTCGTCGCGTTCGATATGCTGGCGCAGCCGGCGGACATGGACGTCAACCGTGCGCGGCTCGACGAACGTGTCGCGTCCCCAGACCATATCGAGCAGTTGCTCGCGCTCGTACACGCGCAGCGGATGCTGCACGAAAAATTTGAGCAGCTCGAACTCGCGCAGCGCCAGCTCGCGCCTCACCCCTTCGACATAAACCTGGTAGGTGCCGAAATCGATCTTCAGCCCGGCCGCGCTCATAGACGCCCACATCGTCGGGCGCGCTGTGTCCGGCCGCGCGGCGGAGCAGCGCCTTGATCCGCGCGACGACCTCGCGCGGGCTGAACGGCTTGACCACGTAGTCGTCGGCGCCCATCTCGAGGCCGAGCACCTTGTCGACTTCGGTGCCCTTGGCGGTGAGGATCAGGATCGGCAGATGCTCGGTTTCGCGGTTCTGGCGCATCTGCCGGCAGATTTCGAGCCCCGGCATCCCGGGCAGCATCAGGTCGAGCACCAGCAGGTCGGGCGCGCGGCGGCGGATCTTTTCGATCGCCTGCGGACCATCGCCCGCTTCCTCGACGCTGAAGCCTTCGCGCTCGAGGTTGTAGCGGACCAGCTCGCGGATATCGGCCTCGTCCTCGACGATCAGCACGCGCGCGCGCGCGCCGCGGCGTTCCTCGGCGATAGCTGGCTGGCTCATTTCTGTTTCTTGTCCATGTGGCGCACGACTTTTCCGTTAACCATGAACATCACCATCTCCGCGATATTGGTCGCGTGGTCGGCGATCCGTTCGAGATACTTGGAGATAAACAAAAGCCGCGTCGCGGGCCCGATAGTATGCGGGTCCTCGGCCATATAGCTCAGCAGCTCGCGATAGATCTGATAGTTGAGCTGATCGACCTCGTCGTCGCGCTCGATCACGCCTTGCGCGAGCTCAACGTCGTTGCGCATGAACGCGTCGATCGAATCCTTGACCATTGATTGCGCGATCTCCGCCATCCGCGGCAGATCGACGTAGGGCTTGAGCTGGGGAACCTCGTTGAGTTCGAGCGCGCGCTCGCAGATATTGACCGCGTTGTCGCCGATTCGTTCGAGGTCGGTGGTGATCTTGAGTCCGGTGGTGATGAAACGCAGGTCGCTGGCCGTAGGCTGATGCAGCGCGAGCAGGCGGATGCATTGTTCGTCGTTGGCGACGTCCATGGTGTTGACTTCGCTGTCGTTCTTGATGACGGCGCGCGCGTGGTCGCTGTCGCGTTCGACCAGCGATTCAATCGCCTCTGCGATTTGGCGTTCGACCAGGCCGCCCATCTTGAGCAGACCAGCGCGCAAGCCGCGCAGATCCTCTTCGTACTGGCGATTAGTATGCTGCGGCTGCGGAGTATCCATTTTCGCCTCCCGGCGCTCTAGCCAAATCGGCCCGTGATGTAGTCTTCAGTTTCGCGCCGTGTGGGGTTGGTAAAAATATGATTGGTGTCGCCGAACTCGATCAAATCTCCCTGGTACATGAATGCGGTGAAGTCGGCGGTGCGCGCGGCCTGCTGCATGTTGTGCGTCACGATCACGATTGTGAAGCTGGACTTGAGTTCGAGCAATAGCTCCTCTATGCGCGCGGTTGAAATCGGATCGAGCGCGGAGCACGGCTCGTCCATCAGCAGCACTTCCGGCTCGACCGCGAGCGCGCGGGCGACGCACAGGCGCTGCTGCTGTCCGCCGGAAAGGCTCGCGCCCGGGCGGCGCAGGCGGTCCTTGACCTCATCCCAGAGCGCGGACTGGCGCAAGCTTTTCTCGACGATCCGATCGCGCTCGGCGCGCGAGAGTCTAAGCCCGTTGAGGCTGAGGCCCGACGCGACGTTGTCTTCAATCGACATCGCGGGAAACGGGGTAGGCTTTTGGAACACCATCCCGATTCGCCGCCGGATCTGCACCGGATCGACTTCGGGGGCGTAGATATTCTCGCCGTCGAGCAGGACTTCGCCTTCGGCGCGCGCGCCCGGAACAACCTCGTGCATCCGGTTGAGGCATCGCACCAGCGTCGATTTGCCGCATCCCGACGGACCGATGATCGCGGTGACATTGCCTTCGGGGAATGACAGGCTGATGTCTTTGAGCGCGCGCACTGAGTGGAAAAACGCACTCAGGTGACGCACTAACAGTTTGTCGGACATATTATCCCGCCACCGCCGCCGACGATCCCGCTCCCATCATGGGCAATTCTAACGACGGATTGTTAAGGATTAATTACCACGCCGCGAACCCTCAATGAATCCGGCGCCTGATTCCTCCCCCGTTTTTCGAGGGTGTCGATTTTCTCGCAAACCCGCCGCTGGTGTCATCCTGAGCCGTAGGCGAAGGATCTCCGCGAAGCGATTAGTGCAACCAATCCGGGCTTTGCGCACTAATCGCTTCGCGGAGATCCTTCACTTCGTTCAGGATGACGGACAAGAATTTGGCATTTATCGACCGCCTCTTTTCCACGGGGGAGGATTAAGGAGGGGATGCAGCGACGATAGTCGCGCTTCGGCGAACTCTCCCGATCGTTCTGCCTCAACCAGCATCTCGCGTCGGCGGCTTCCCGCAGACGTGTCGAAGCATCGCGAGTAAGTGCCTCGACGCCTCGGGATTCCTCGCCTGCGGCTCGGAATGACGGTTGGGCGTTTGTCAAATGAATACTCAAGGGCAGTGGCGAAATCTATGATCTTCAATATAGAGACTCCCGATCGTCATTCCGAGCCATAGGCGAGGAATCCCGAGGCGGCGGGGCAGGCGTTTGCTTAGCCTCAACATCTTCGCGGGAAGTCGCTTACGCGAGTCCTCGCTCAGGAAGGAACCATCGGGAACGTTTGCCAACGCGAGAGCGTTGTCGCTGCCCCCCCTCCTTTAATCCTCCCCCGGTGGATAATGGGAGGAATCAGACGGCCTTGGTGATTCGGTCGAGCCCGCCCATGTAGGGACGCAGGACCGGAGGGATCGTGATGCTGCCGTCCTCGTTTTGGTAGGACTCGAGGAGGGAGATGAGCGTTCGCGGCATCCCGAGGCCCGAGCCGTTGAGCGTGTGGACGAATTCGGGTTTGCCGCCTTTTCCCGCGCGGAACCTGATCTGCGCGCGGCGCGCCTGGAAGTCCCAGCAGTTCGAGCACGAGCTGACTTCCAGCCATTCACCGCACCCCGGCGCCCACATCTCAACGTCGTACTTCGACGCCGCGGCGAAGCCCAGGTCGCCAGTGCACATCTGGATCACACGATATGGAATCTCAAGGCGGCGGCAGATCTCGCACGCGTCTTCGACCAGCTTCTCGAGCTCCTCGTCCGACTTCTCCGGATGGACCAGCTTGACCATCTCGACCTTGTCGAATTGATGGCCGCGCTTGATTCCGCGCACGTCGCGTCCGGCCGACATCTTCTCGCGCCGGAAGCAGGGAGTGTACGCGGCCAGGTAAATCGGCAATCGGGCGGCGTCGAGAATCTCGTGCGCGTACATATTTGTAAGCGGCACTTCGGCGGTCGGAATAAAGTAAAAATCCTCCTCGAAATCGCGATACATCGTGTCGGCGAATTTCGGCAGATGCGCGCTGCCCGTCACCGCCGCGGTATTGACCATCAGCGGCGGCGCGACTTCGAGGTAGCCCTGTTCCTGCGTCTTGATGTCGAGCATCCAGGCGATTAGCGCCCGCTCGAGCCGCGCGCCCGCACCCAGCAGGAAATGAAATCGCGTGCCGGAGATTTTCACGCCGCGGTCAAAGTCGATAATCCCTAGCTTCTCGCCCAGCTCCCAATGCGGCAGCGGCTTGAACGAGGTGAACTCCTGCGGCGCGCCTACCGTCCGGACGATCTTGTTGTCGGCATCGCTTTTTCCGACGGGCACCTGCGGGCGCGGCAGATTCGGCAGCGTCAGCAGGAGATTCTCGCATTCGCTTTCGAGCTCGGTCAGGTCGCGCTCGCCCGCGGTAATCCGGTCGCCGAGCGCCCGCATCTCGGCGCGCTTTTGCTCGCGCACCTCGGGCGATGCTTTGCCTAGCTCTCTTGATTCGCCAGCGCGGCGGGCACGCAACTCGTCGAGCTCGAACTGGAGCTTGCGGCGGCGCGCGTCCGTTTCGAGCACTCGGTCAAGCTCGGCTCCTTCGACGCCGACTTTGGCCAGCTCCGCTTTGACCAAGTCGGGTTTTTCGCGAATCAGCTTGATATCGAGCATTCAAAACGCATCCTTCAGATGCTGGAGGCGGCGGCTGCGGCCCGTCTCAACAATCGCAACTACGTCGAAGCGCGAATCGCGCTCGGCAGCCCGATATCGCGTGACAAACGCCATGGCCGCACGCCGGATTTGGTTCTGCTTGGCGATGTTCACCGATTCTTCCGGAGCTCCCGCCGAAGTTCCAGTGCGCCGTTTCACCTCGACAAAGACGATCGTCTCCCCATCCATTGCGATAATATCGATCTCGGCCCCTGCCGCGCGATAGTTGCGCGTGACGATGCGATAGCCGAGCCGGCGCAAGTGCCGCTCCGCGATTCGCTCGCCACGCCGCCCAAAGCGAAATCGCGCTGCTCCCGGCAGCACACTCTCGCGAGTCGCAAATCGGCTTATAAGCTCGTCGAGCCGTGCCCAAACTTCGCCCGCCGAGGTTACACTTCGTGCCATACCAGAACGCTCGCCCTCTTAGTCCGGATTATACTCCAGCTCACCGGTCCAGCGAGACTTTTTTTCCGACTTTGAGACTGATCTTAGGGTATTGCGACCGCAACATTGCGGCAAGCCGCCGCGAAGGTGCGACCGGCCAATGCGACTGACACGCGGGCACGGGGATGTTACGATTCCGGCACGATGGCGGAGAGTAAAATTACCCTGGAACAGGTGCGGCACGTTGCGCAGCTTGCGCGTATCGAGCTTAGCCACAACGAAGAAGAGCATCTGCGGGCGGACATGGATCAAATCCTCGCGTACGTGGACAAGCTCGGCGAACTGGACGTCAGCTCCGTCCCTCCGACTACACAGGTCGGTGAGTCCGGCACCCCGATGCGCGCGGATGAAGTCACCAATTCGCCCGACGCGGAAGCGATGCTCGCCAATGCGCCGGCGCGCGAACGCGGCTACTTCAAGGTTCCGAAAATTATCGAATAGACGGCGCCTGGGGTTCTATCCACTACCGAACTGGGCGAGCGAGAACTTGCTGACACGATGGCATCTTCTGAACTGAATCGACTGACTATCGCCGACGCCGCCGCGCGGCTGCGCAAGCGCGAATTCTCGTCCACCGAGCTGACCCGCGCATGCCTCGATCGGATCGCGGCAGTCGAGCCGAGGCTTAATGCGTTCATCACGGTGATCGAAAAAGCGGCGCTGGCGCAAGCCGCCGAGGCTGACCGAGCGCCTGCCGGCGGGCGACGCTCCGGCGCTGTGCGGAATTCCGCTCGGGATCAAGGATATCTACGCGACCAAGGGCGTCGCGACGACTTGCGCGTCGAAAATCCTGAGCAACTTTGTTCCGCCGTTCGACGCGACCGTGATCGCGAGGCTGCGCGCCGAGGGCGCGGTGTTCGTCGGCAAGACCAACATGGACGAGTTCGCGATGGGTTCGTCGACGGAGAATTCCGCCTTCGGACCCACGTGAATCCGTATGATCTCTAGCGCGTGTCCGGCGGGTCGTCGGGCGGATCGGCGGCGGCGGTCGCGGCGGACGAATGCCTGGGCGTCGCTCGGCACCGACACCGGCGGCTCGATTCGCGAGCCCGCGTCGTTTTGCGGCGTGGTCGGAATCAAGCCGACTTACAGCCGCGTCAGCCGCTACGGCGTGGTCGCGTTTGCCTCATCGCTCGACCAGGTGGGACCGTTCAGCCGCACCGTGCGCGATGCTGCGATTCATGTTGCGCTCGCTCGCCGGGACACGATCCCCGCGATTCGACCTGCTCGACGCGTCCGGTCCCGGACTACGAGCGCGCGCTGACCGGCGACGTGAAGGGACTGCGCATCGGCGTGCCGAAGGAATATTTCGTCGAGGGATGCAACCCGAAGTCGAGAAGCTCGGTGCGCGCGGCGCTGCAAATCAGTACGAAACGATCGGCGCGCGAACCGTCGAGATTTCGCTGCCGCACACGTCGTACGCGGTCGCCGCTACTACCTCGTCGCGACCGCCGAGGCGTCGGCGAATCTCTCGCGCTACGATGGCATCCGCTACGGCGTGCGCGCGCGCCGCGGAGAGACAACATCGAGCTGTATGAGACAGCGCGCGCGCAGGGCTTCGGCGCCGAGGTCAAGCGCCGCATCATGCTGGGCACCTTCGCGCTTTCGGCCGGCTACTACGACGCCTACTATTTGAAGGGCGAGAAGGTGCGCACGCTGATTCGCCGCGACTTCGAGCGCGCGTTCGAGAACTGCGACGTGATCGTGACGCCGGTCGCGCCCAGCACCGCGTTCAAGCTCGGCGAGAAGATGACGACCCGCTGACGATGTATCTCTCGGACATCTTCACGATCTCGGTGAACCTGGCGGGGCTGCCGGGCATGTCGATGCCGTGCGGTTACGACGACAACGGTCTGCCGATCGGGATGCAAATCATCGGCGCGCCGTTTAGCGAGGAAACGATGTTGCGCGCGGGCGACGCATACGAGAAGCTCGGGAACGGTCGCGTTCAAACGGCCCGCGCTGTGAATGGAAAACGACTATGAATAACCGAAACATACGAAGCGGTTATCGGGCTCGAAGTCCACACCCATCTGTCGACGAAATCGAAGATGTTCTGCGGATGCTCGACGGCGTTCGGCGCGCAGCCCAACGAAAACGTCTGCCCGTGATGCATGGGGATGCCGGGGGTGCTGCCGGTACTCAATCGCCAGGCGGTCGAGCTGGCGGTCCGCGCCGGACTCGCCGCGCATTGCGAGATATCCGCGCGAGTCGATTTTCGATCGCAAGAGCTACTTCTATCCCGACCTGCCGAAGGGTTATCAGATCTAGCCAGTACGACACCCCGGTGTGCAAAGGCGGATATATCGAGATCCCGGCTCAAGAGCGGCGAAACCAAGCGCATCCGCCTGATGCGAATCCATCTCGAAGAAGACGCGGGCAAGAACATCCACGAGGCGGATGGCTCGCCTGGTCGACTTCAATCGCTCGGGCGTGCCGCTGGTCGAAATCGTCAGCGAGCCCGACATCCGCACCGCCGAGGACGCGGGCGCGTATCTGCGCGAGCTGCGCACGCGATGCTGCGTTACTCGGAAGTTTCCGACGCGACGGATGGAGGAAGGCAGCATGCGCTGCGACGTCAACGTTTCGGTGCGCAAGCGCGGCGCCTCAGAACTCGGCGTCAAGACCGAAATCAAAAACTGAACTCGTTCCGCTTCGTCGAGAAGGCGATCGACTTCGAGGTTGAGTCGGCAGATCGAGTCATCGAGTCCGGCGGCAAAGTCGCGCAGGAGACGCATCTGTGGGATCCCGGTGCGCGAAGAGACCCGCCCGATGCGCTCGAAGGAGTTCGCGAACGACTATCGCTACTTCCCCGAGCCTGACCTGCCGCCGCTGCGCGTCGCGCCTGACCTGGTCGAGAAGATCAAAACCGCGATGCCGGAGCTTCCGGCCGATCGCGCGCGCGCTACGTCCGCGAGTTCGGGCTCAGCGCGTACGAAGCCGGCGTCTGATCGACGAGCGCGAGGTCGCGGACTACTTCGAAGCGACGCTTCCGGGACTGAAGAATCCGAAGAGCCGCCGCGAACTGGGTGATGACCGAAGTGCTGCGCGTCGCTAACGAGACAGCGGCAAGCCTCTGGCGGAGGCGGTTCCCGCTGCGACCGAAGTCGGCGCGCTATTGAAGATGGTCGAAGAGCAGAAGATCAGCCTCAATGCCGCCAAGACCGCGTTCGCCGCGATGTGCAAGTCGGGCAAGAGGCGCCGACGCGACGATTGCCGAACTGGGTCTGGCGCAGGTTTCCGACGACGGGCGCGATCGCGGCCGCGTGCGACAAGGTGATCGCGGCCGGAGCCGGACAAGCTCGCCGAGTATCGCGGCGGACGCGACAAGCTGTTCGGATTTTTCGTCGGCCAGGTGATGAAAGCGATGGGCGGCAAGGCCAATCCCAAGGTCATCAACGAAATCCTGAAACAGAAACTCGCGGGCTAGGTTCTCGCACGTGTCCCTCGCCCGCCATTTCTGATTCCTCGCCCAGTATGGGAGACGTAAGGAGAGGGTCCGATCTCAGCACGGCGCGCTAGCGACGCGCGATTAAAAGAAAGCTCTCCGCGAGGCCGCCCTCACCCGCGCGTCACGGCGATTGCTAAAAAGAAGCAATCGCCGCGCCGCTTGCCCTCTCCCGAGGGGAGAGGGTATCGGCAGAGGATTTCCGCGAGCGCTACTGCTTCAGCTCTTTCGTTTCGTGAGCTCGGGTCTGCAGATAGGCGTCCTGCACCGCGCCGTAGAGATCGACCGCGTAGCGATCCGCTTCCTCGAACTGGTTCAGATGCAACGAGCGGTAGTTCACCGCTTCGCCCACCCGCTGTCCGATGTCCGCGGGAATATATACGTACCACGGCAGCAAATAGCTCATCGGATTCATCGCGCCATCGACGACCATCCCGAGCGTGTCGCCGATCGTCGAAGGACCGAAAAACGGCAGCATCACGTACGGCCCCGTCGGAGCGCCGTAATAGCGCAGCGTCAGGCCGAAGTCGTCGTTGTGCTCCTTCAGTCCGAACCACGCATCGGCCGGATCGAAAAATCCCGCGACCCCGAGCGTGCTGTTGATTCCAAAGCGCGCGACTTCACCGCCCGCCTCGGCGAAGCGAAGCTGGAACAGGTTGTTGGCGAAGCGCGGAAGTACGTTGACGTTGTCGAAGAAACGCCCGACGCTCTGGCGCACGACCTCGGGAGCGATGAACGCGTAGCCCGAGGCGACAGGGCGCAGAATCCAGTCGTCGAGCTTGAGATTGAACGTGAGCATCGATTCATTGAACGGCGCCAGCGGATCGCTGTACACGCCCTGGTCTTCGCCCGGCAGAACCGCCTGTGCCGGCTCGTTAACCGCCTGCGGTGACTTGTTCGTGCTGAGCGGTGCAACGTCCTGGGCCATTGCCGAAACCGCCGGCATCAGACAGACAGCGATCGCTGTGGCGACAACCGCCGCCACTACCCGCGAAATCGCGGCCGATTTACGAACCAATCTCATAGCTTCCTTCTCCGTGCCTGCGCGGCGCGAAACGCTAAAATGACACGCACTTTCGGCGGCGCTGGTCGAGCCATAGCGTACCATGCCGCGCTATTGTCGCAAGGGAGTCCACCTCAATGGCGATCGCCGAGCGAAGCCGCCAGGGCGGCCTGCTTGCTCTTCAAATCGGCGATCAATTTGGGATAGCCCTGGTTGTTCATCACTCGGTTAAACTGGTTGCGGTAGTTGGCGATAATGCTGATCGCGTCGACGGTCACGTCGTAGACCTTCCACTGGCCGTTCTCGCTGAGCAATCGGTAGTTGACCGCGATAGGGTCCTTGCCCGGCTGCACGATATTAGTCGCGACCTGCGCGTATTGAGCGCCGTCCTTACTCTGGCGGACGAATTGGACCTGCTGGCCCGAGTAGTCGTTGATCTTGGCCAGGTAGGAATCCTCGATAAAAGTGGTGAAGACGGTGGTGAACTCCTGCTGCTGATCGGGGGTGATCTGCTTCCAGTGATAACCCAGCGCCGAGCGCGACATCTCGGTGAAATCGAAGCTGCGCGAGATGATCTGCCGCAGCTGGTCGCGCCGCTGCTCGGCCGGAACCTGCTTGTTGCGCAGCACGGCCAGGGCATCGTTGACAGTCTGCTGCACTACGGTCATCGGATCATCCGCGGCGCGCGCCGGACGGATAGCGGCTGCGGAAATGAATGCCGCCACGACGAGCAGCATCGCCGCGGTCTTGAGGAAGCCCGCAATCGGGCGGAGACGCGTTGCCATTATCACTTGGGTATTCTCCATCCAATTATTCTACGGTTTCTTCGGCGGAGCGGAATGCGTTTTGTCTTTCGCGCCGGCCGCAGCCGGTGAGGACTTTGCCGCCGGCGTGTCCAATCCCGGAGGAGCGCCGATATCGTCGCCGCCCCCGCCGCTCGAGGCTCCGGATCCGCCGGAATCTTTGCCCGACGATGAGCCCGCGTTGTTGATCAATTGCCCGATCGCGTTTTCGATCACGAAGGCCGACTGGGTTTGCCGGATCGTGTCGCCGTTGACCAGTGTCTTCTCGCCCGGTCCTGGAGCGATCGAGACGTACTTGCTGCCGATAAGTCCGCTGGTCAGGATCGAGGCGATCGCGTCGTTATCGACCGCGACGCCGTCGTCGATGCGCAGCGCAAGGCGCGCGCGCTCGTCCTTGAGCTCGATCGATTGCACACGGCCCACGTGAACGCCGGCGATCTCGACTTCGTCGCCCGGCTTCAGACCGGCGATATTGTCGAAGCTCGCGTAGAGCGTGTAGCCGGGCGGCGGAATGATCGAAATCTGCCCCAGGCGGAAAGAGAGGATCACGAGCGCAAGAATTCCGAGCAGCCCGAAAATCCCGACGATAAATTGCGTTGTGCGGCTTGCGTACATTTATTTGATTGGGTCTCTACGAACTCGCTTGGTTGTTTTCCAGGTCGTCGCCCGAGGCGCGGCCCGCCAGAAAGCGTTTGAACTCGTCGTCGCTCGAAGCCGTCACTTCCTCGACCGTTCCGACGAGCTGCATCTTGCCGTGATGCATGAACGCGACTCGATCCGAGACCTGGAACACCGCCGGCACGTCGTGACTCACCATCACCACCGACAGTCCGAACTTCTTCTGGGTCGCGCGGATAAGCTCGTGGATCGCGCCGGTGCGAGTCGGATCGAGCCCGGTAGTCGGCTCGTCGAGCATCAGGATTTTCGGGCGATGCACCAGCGCGCGCGCGAGCGCCGCGCGTTTCTGCATCCCGCCGCTCATCTCGGAGGGATATTTTTCGCCCATGCCCTGAAGCCCTACGGCGGCCAGTGTTTCCAGCACCTTGGCGCGAATCTCCTCGCGGCTGAACGTGGTCTTCTCGACCAGCGGAAAGGCGACGTTGTCGAATACCGTCATCGAGTCGAACAGCGCGCCCGCCTGGAACAGCATCCCGAACTTTTCGCGCACCGCGTTCAGCGCGCCGCCCCGAAGACCTACGACCTCCGTCCCCTCGATCACGATCGAGCCCGCGTCGGGACGCAGGAGCAAATTAAGATGCTTCAGCAGCACGGTTTTGCCGCATCCCGAGGGCCCCACGATCGTGACGATCTTTCCGTCGGGCACGTCGAGATCAACCCCGTCGAGCACCACCTGGCGGCCGAAGCTGCGCCTGAGGCCTCGCACCGCGATCGCGTTGCCGGAATTGCCGCGATCGGTATTGCCGTTGGTTTCGGAGTTCATGCGCCGCCCGATGGAAGATTCTGCCAAGTCCGCCATGTTACAGAAGAAGCGCGCCAAGGATATAGTCAGCCGCCAGGATTAAAACGCTCGACAGCACCACAGCCTCTGTCGTTGCGCGGCTGACTCCGGTCGCCATCCGCTGCGCGTGGTAGCCTTTGTAGCACGACACCCACATCACGATGACCCCGAACGTCAGCGCCTTGTACAGCCCAAGCGCAATATCGTGCAAGCCCATCTGCGACGCGATTCCGTTGAAATAGTCGCCCGACGGCGCGCCCATCAGACCGCATCCCACCAGCCATCCGCCCCAGATTCCGATCACGTCGAAGATCGTGGTCAGCAGCGGAAAGCTGATTATCCCCGCGATCATCCGCGGCGAGACGAGATACTGCACCGGGTTGATCGCCATCACGGTGAGCGCGTCGACCTGCTCGGTCGATTGCATCGAGCCCAGCTCGGCGGCCATCGCGGAGCCCGCGCGCGCCGCGATCATCAGCGCGGCCAGGACGGGCCCGAGCTCGCGCACTATCGTGAGCGCGACCACGGTTCCGAGCGCACCTTCGGAGCCGAAGCGGCGCAGCGTGGTGTATCCCTGCAGTCCCAGCACCATCCCGGTGAACGCGCCGATCAGGAGGATCAGGAGCAGCGAATCGGCGCCGATAATCCGAATCTGGCGGATCGCGAGGCGCGCCTTGTAAGGCGGCACCACCACATAGAGGATCGAATAGAACAGGAACAGGACGAAATTTCCGAGCGCAACGATACCGTCGAGTATGGATGCGCCTAGCTGCTCAATCATTTCCACTGCCGCTATATCCGTTGGCGAAGGAGTTCGAAGGATTCAATGATGCGCGATTCCCAGGCGGGAGAGCTGGTTCAGGGTGTGCGTCGTCGAAGCCGAGCGTACAAATTCGTAGAGGTCGTTTACAAGATCCAGATCGAGCGCGGGCCGCGCAAGCCTTAAGACCTGGCACGGCACCGCGCGCGCGCGGCAATCATCCAGATGCTTGGCCAGGCTCTGGCGTCCGAACCGGGTGCCGATGATCCCGGCCGGAGAGCGCGCGATTACATTGGTGCCGCTGAAATCGCGCGAGGGCACCAGCACCACGCCCGGTCCCGGCTCTATTTCCATCGCGCCGAATACCGCGTCGATATCGGCGGCCGTGATCATCGGAATATCGGACAGGAGCGTGCAAAGCGTGGTGGCGCCATGCTCGGCCAGGATTCCCGTCGCCATCGCAACCGCGACGTTGAGTCCGCGCGCGTAGCCTTCGTCGATCGCCATCGCGCCCGCTCCGCGCGCAATCTCGAGCAAGCGGCGGTCCGAGCTCACGACCGCGACCATCTCCGCCTGCTGCGAGCCGAGCGCCGCCGCCAGCACGTCGCGATACATCGCCTCGGCCAGGGCTTCGCGCTCGTCTTCGGGCATCGCCGAACCGAGCCGGGTCTTGGCCAGGCCAAGCTCTTTGGCTGCGATAAGAATTACACGCACGGCGACACTCTATAACGGACCCGCCGAATAACGGAAACCGCGGTGACATCACGCACATCCGCCGGCGGAGCGAGATTCGGCTAATCGTGCTTCAACTTGGAGGAGCAACAATTGTCCATTTTCCTTGACGATGTGAACCGCAAGATAGAAGCTCGGCGGTGAAAGTCGGCCCCGGGCACGGTGCTTGAGATCGGAGGACGAATGAACAACGAGAAGTATCAGGTCAAAGTCGATCGCAACGTTTTGATTCCGCTGCGCGACGGCACGACATTGGCGGCGGATCTTTATCGGCCCGACGCGGACGGCAAATTTCCCGCGCTGATGAGCTTTTACCCGTATCACAAGGACGACATGATCGGCGCGATCGTTCGAGGCCTCGCGCCGCTACTTCGCGCAGCGCGGCTACGCGCATCTGCTGATCGATTTTCGCGGGCTCGGCGGCTCCGATGGCATTGCGTGGGAAGCGATGCATCGCAACGAGGGGCGTCGACGGCGCCGAGGCGTGCGAATGGATCGCGCGCCAGAGCTGGTGCGACGGCAACGTCGGGATGTGGGGTCTGTCGTATGGCGGCATCAGCTCACTGAAGGTCGCAGCCGAAAATCCGCCGCATCTCAAAGCGATCGTGCCCATTCAGGGCTCCGCGAATATCTACGCCGACTACATCGCGCCCGGCGGATGCCGCAGCCTGCTCGGCTCTTATGGCGCATGGGGTTCGTTCATGCTCGCGATGAACCTGATGCCGCCGACCAACACCGACGCCGACGGCCGCTGGTACCGCGTGTGGATGGATCGCCTCGAAAAGAGCGTTCCGTACGTGCTTCCGTGGTTCGAGCATCACGATCTTCGACGAGTACTGGAGCACGCAAGGCGGTCGACCCCGCGAAGATCACGATTCCGACGTTCATCATCGGCGGATGGCGCGACATTTTTCCCGAAGGCATGCCGCGCGCTCTATCCGCAGCTCGGAAGGGCCCGAAGAAATTGCTGATGGGGCCGTGGATGCACGGTCTGCCCGACCGTTCGCCTCATGAGCCGGTTGACTATCTGCTCGAGATGTTGCGGTTCTTCGATCGCTGGCTGAAGAATCAGGACAACGGAGTCGATCGCGAGCCTGCGGTCACATACTTCATACAAGGCAGCGCCAATCGATGGCGCAGCGAGCGGAAATGGCCGGTTCCGCGAACCGCTTTCAGCAACTACTACCTGGGCGCGAAGCAAAATCTGAGCACCGACCCTGCCGGCGACGAGACCAGCGAGCGTTACGAGGCGCGACCGTCGGTCGGCACGCATGCTGGTTTGTGGGATCCGACGGCGCTCGGCGTTGGTCTGCCGCTGGATCAGAATCACGACGACCTGGGGTCTGTGGCTTTTACCAGCGCGCCGCTGCAATCCGAGCTCGAGATAAGTGGATCGGCCGAAGCGTTGATCAAGATCGCGGTCGAGAGCGGCGACGACGTAAACCTGGTCGTAAAGCTATGCGACGTCGCGCCCGATGGCAGCTCGTCGTTGATCAGCACCGGATGGTTGAAGGCGGCGTATCGTAATTCGCTCGAGACTCCCGAGCCGGTTCCCACCGGACAGACAATCGACATGCGAGTCGCGATGGTGGCGACGTCGTACATGGTCGCGCGGCGGCATCGCTTGCGCGTGAGCATCTCCTGCTCGGATTTTCCGCGCATCTTTCCGACCCGAACCAATCCGGTGATACGGGTCTATTCAGGGGGCCGGCGCGGCTCGCATGTGAGGATCCCGATCGCGCCGCCGCCCAAAGAAAATAACAGCCACGCTCAAGTGAACCGGCCGGATACGACGACCAATCGAACGCCGCTCGCCGTCGCGATGACGCCGCGATGGACGATCGAGCGCGATCTCGCGACCGGCCGCACCAGCGTGATCACAGGTTCACATCAGGTGAGCAACATGCTCAATGGCGGCTCGTTTGAGATGAATCACACCGCGCGCGCCTGTGTAACCGATGCGCATCCCGAGGGAGCCGCGGTCGACGCAAACACAACGATAGCGCTCACGCTGCCGTCAATCGGCAAGGTGGTGGTGAAAACAACGAGCTGGATTGGCCAGAACGGAATGTCACTGACCGGCCAGATCGAGATCGAGGGCAACGTGGTGTTCGAGAAACATTGGCGCAAGTGAGATCCGCGGCAACGTCGCGCATCGCAGCACCATTCCCGCCGATCCGTCCGATGCCCTCTCCCTCCGGGAGAGGGCGACGCGGCGCGGCGATTGCTCTTCTTAGCAATCGCCGTGACGCGTGGGTGAGGGTGTTGCTCCGCGACGCACTTGCGGATACGAAATCACCCTTCGCGTCGAGAGAACGTTGCAGCCGCGTAGTGCCATCCCCGTCGATCAGAAAGCTTCTCACTTGACAGCATTTAAGAACGAGTCTCAACTTATTCGAGGAGCCGCGCGGCGACTTGCGCGATGCGGCGTGCTGCACTTGATGGGGAGGGGAACCTGGCGATGCGGAAACATCATGACGATCTGATACTGCGGTCCGGCCTTGCGTTCGGCGCGGCCGTATTGGCGATAGTCCTCGCGGCGGGATGCAGCCACAAAGGCGTGGACGACTACCTGCAGGCGGGCGATACCGCGATGCAGAGCAACAAGATTTCCGACGCGGAGAAAGACTACGCCGACGCCGAGAAGCTCGCGCCCAACGATCCGCGCGTCCACGTCGCGATGGGCAATCTGTACGTGTTCGAGCACAAGCCCGGTCCCGCGCAGGTCGAGTTCATGAAAGTGATCGAGCTCGATCCCAAGAATCCCGCCGCCCATGTCGCGCTCGGCAATCTCTATCTCGACCAGGAACAGGACCACCTTGCCGAAGGACAGTATCGCGCCGCGATCGTGCTCGATCCGTCGCGCGGAAATTACTACCTCCAGTTGGCGAACACGCTGCGCAAGGAGGGGCGTCCGGTCGATGCCGAATCCGCGATCCGCACCGCTTTAGGACTTGATCCGCGCGACGCGCAGGCGCATCTCGCGCTCGCCAACCTGCTCGAGAGCGAGCCGGGCCGCCAGAGCGAAGGCGAGGCCGAGATGGCGGCGGCGCGCGCGATCGATCCCAAGGTCGTCGCCGCGAGTTCGGGTGTTGCGGTTTCCGCCGACGAGCCTACCGCCGCGGCGCAGCCGTCTCCCGCGGCGTCTACGGCCGCGCCGGTCATCAAGCCGCTCAACAAGCTCTTCCTGCTGACCAAGAACTCGGCGGTGTATCAGAATCCCGACGAAACCAGCGCCGTCATCGCGCAGGTGAAGCGCAGAAAGTATGTGCACGTCGTCGGCATCACCGGAAATTTTCTGCAGATCAGGTTGCGCAACAAATCGGTCGGATTTATTCCAGTCAACGTGGCCGAATGATTGGTAGGTGTCATTCCCGCGTGCGTGGCTGCCGCGCGCGAGGAATCCCGAAGTGCAGTAACTCGCGAGAAGCGGATCGCCCACGAGCAGGAACGGGATTCCTCGCGCGGCAGCCACGCGCGGGAATGACACATAGACCGGCGGGCCGGGCGCTCGCCGCATTCGAGGTTCACGACGATGGCGGATGCGCAAATTCTCGAACGCGAAGTCAGTTTTGCGGGGCCTGCGTGCACGATCGATGCCTTCAGCGCGGAACCTTCCGACGGCGCGCCCCGCCCCGCGGTTATCGTGGTGCAGGAATGGTGGGGCCTCAACGCCAACATCAAGGAGATCGCGCGGCGCTTCGCGCGCGAGGGCTACGTCGCGGTCGCACCCGACCTCTACTCGCGCCAGGGGCACAAGGTCGCGAGCGACGCGAATACCGCGGCGCAGTTGATGGGCGGGCTCAAGATGGACGATGGGATCGCCGACCTGAAGGCGGCGCTCGGATGGATCCGCGCGCAGAAGCGAACGCATACCAGCCGCATCGGGATCACCGGCTACTGCATGGGCGGAAGCTACGCGATGCTGCTGCCGTGCGAGTCGAGCGAGCTCGCCGCGGCCGCGCCGTTCTACGGCGCGATTCCGACAGACGACAAGATCGCGAAGCTCGGATGCCCGATCTTCTACGCCTACGGCGCGAACGACGGATGGATCCAGCGCAAGGACGTTGATCGCCTCGCCGCCGATCTGAAGAAGTACGATAAACGCGGCGAGGTAAAGATCTATCCCGACTGCTCTCACGGCTTTTTCAACGACACGCGCCCCGACGTGTACAACGCGGCGGCAGCCAAGGACGCGTGGTCGCACACCCTCGCGCTGTTCGCGAAAAATCTGAAGGGGTGAGCTCTATCGGATGGAGAGCGTTGTATAACCGGTAGACCGCAGAATAAATCAGCTCTCCCTGGACAAGGGGGCTGTCGATAATCGCGATCTGTAATGACCGGCGAGACGCCGGTCCTACTGAATAAAGCCCTTTGCCAGTAGGGCCGCCGTCTCGGCGGCCTCTTACCTCGCGAACTTATCGTCATTTCTCGGCACCCTCTGGACAAGGGGTTGTCGATTTTCTCGCAGACGCTCAATGCCGAAGGGGCAACCTCCGTTCAGACCTTCACGGGGTCCGAAGGACCCGCCACGCGGGACGAAACTTAGCGTGTAGCGACCGGCGGCGCGAAAGACGGGCGGCTCACGAGCCGCCCCTACGAAGACAGGTTCGGTTGTCATTCCCGCGCGAGGCTGCCGCGCGAGGAATCCCGGGCGAAGGGCCTCTGCATGTAGTGTTGGCGTCGAGCATGGCCGCTCCGGGATTTCTCGCGCAGCGCTCGAAATGACGGCCGGGGGGCTTGGCTGAGATTACGATTCTCATCGCTCCATCTACTTTCATGGCGGGATGACGGCGGGAACGCCGAGCGCCGCCGGATCGAGGCTGGCGCCGCTTAGATAAACCAGGCGGCCTTCGTCGGGCGTCCGCTCGTGGAGCCATCGCGCGACGATCGTCATCGCTTCGAGCTCGCCGCGGATGATCGGACGGGCGCGGTAGCGATCGTAGTTGTCCGCTACGAACGCGCAGACCTCGCGCGCCGCGTCCGGCGAATCGAGCGGCCGCGTTATCGCGAGGCGGCCCGCCAGCACGACGTGCGCGGTGCGCGAGCCTTCTTCTCCGGTGATAATCACCAGGTTGTTTTCGGTCACCACCTGGCTAAGGCGCGAGGCGCGACTCGCCAGCGTGGCGAGTGCTTCGAGCTCGCGGCGCATCCGCGCCGCTTCCTCGTAGCGCAGAGCCCTGGCGGCGTCGTCGCGGGCGCGCGCGAGGTCGCCGAGCAGCGCGCCGCTTCGTCCGCGCAGAAAGCCTAGCGCCTTGTGCACCCGCCCCGCGTAGCCGTCTTCATCGATACTCGCGTTGCACGGCGCGGCGCAGTGGCCCATCTGGCCGTACACGCAGGGCGAGAAATCCTCGTCGGGGCGAAGCTTGCCCGCGCAGGTGCGCAAACCGAGAACCCGCGCGAGCGCGCGCACCGAGCCGTCCAGGCTCTTGCGCCCGATGAACGGACCGAGATGCATCACGCCCGGGCGCGCCGTCATCCTGGTGGTCAGGACGATGCGCGGAAAATCGTCCATCATATCGAGCTTGATAAAGTATGCCGGTGCGGCGGATTTAAGCATCCGGTTGTAGGTCGGCTTGAGCTCGCGAATCAGCCGCGCTTCGAGCAAAGCGGCTTCCAGAGCCGACGCGGTGAGTTGCGTGTCGATCCTGTAAACGTGGCTGATCAGCTCCGCGGTCTTAGCGTTCACCGCGGAGTTGAAGTAGGAGCTCACCCGATCGCGCAGGCGGCGCGCCTTGCCGACATAAAGAATATCGCCGCGCGCATTGCGCATCAGGTACACCCCGGGAGTATGCGGCAGCTTCGCGATTTCTTCCGGAGGCACGTGGCGCTCGAAGCGGCGTCCGGAGAGCCCGCGGCCGTGATCGTCGAGCAGGCGATCGAGCCGCGTGATTCCCATCTTGGCCGCGATTTCGAGGAAGATCGAAAGAATCTCCGCCGCCATCCGCGCGTCACCGAGTCCGCGATGACGCCCGTCGGTCGAAAGGCCGAAATGCTCCGCCAGCGAATCGAGCCGGCGGCGGCGCAGAGAAGGCACGTAGCGCCGCGACATTCGCAGCGTGCACAGGACGGGATTGCGCAGCCCGATACCAAAAATTCGCCGGAACTCGAAGTCCAGAAATCCGCGATCGAACGCGGCGTTGTGCGCGACCATCACCGAGTCGCCCATGAACTCGCGGAACTTTGGCAGCACGCGCTCGATCGGCGGCGCGGACGCAACCATCTCGTTCGTAATCGAGGTGAGTCCGGTGACGAAGCGCGGGATAAATCCCTGCGGGCGCACCAGGCTCGAAAACGAATCGGCCAGCCGCCGCCCGATCATCCGGTAGGCGCCGATCTCGATAATCGTGCCGGGGCCGGGGCGCCCGCCGGTGGTCTCGAGATCGACGACGGTGAATTGCGCGTCGTCGAGCGCGACGCGGTAACGGTCGCTCGACTTGAGCGACCACATCGCGGTGGCGGGATCGAAGGAGAAATTCGGATCGCCGCCGAGCAATCGATAGACAAGCTGCGCGCCGAGTTCGGTGTCGGAAGAGAGACCCTTCAGCAGCAGGCCCGCGAGCTCATTAGCGTCCGCGCCGCCGGGATGCGACTCGAGGAACGCGTAGAGCTTTTCGCGGATTGTGGCGTGCGGATCGCCGGCCGGAGGCGGTTCCGGGACCGCTGATACTGTTTCTGGTGTGCGATATTCCTGCATCCACCCTGCCTCATCACCTTCGTCGCATCTTCGCTTTAGCATCGCGAGAGCCGGAACGGCAATGCATCGCGAATTCGCAGCCGCTCGGAAAAAATAGAACGTCGTTAGTTGCGTGGGTTCGTTCAGCGGTTTTTTGATCATGAAATTTGAGATTGTCCGCATAAATGCTGAATAATTATGCCGAGAGATTCGCTTCGTTTTCTTCTTTCGCTTTTTCTTCGTATTTCCATGATTCGTGTTAAGAGACGCCTGCCGCTAAGGCGGCATCTCCACTCTTGGTATTCTGCACAGACCGGCGATGAAAATAAGGATGAACTGTTCAGCCTTATAAATTTTCGAAAAACCTGCTAAGGTTGGACGCCCCCGTGTCATCCGAGAATTGACGCTTCGCGTCGCCGGCGAGCCGCCGGCCGCCACTGGCAGAAAGAGCATCGTAGCCAGTTGGCAAAGTGTGCAGACGCCGAGGTCGAGATTCCTCGCGATCGGTGCCCACTCGACCTGACGCACATGATGCGGCGTGCATAGGCTCGCGTGCTCGGAAGGACCGGCGTCTCGCCGGTCATTACAGATCGCGCTGCGGTAATTCTTCGACAGCACTCCTCTGTGCCAGTGGTGGCAGGCGGCTCGCCGGCGACGCGAAGCGTCAATCAGCCGTCGCGAGTGGCGCCGACGTGACGAGCGGTCTACAATTGGAGTTCAAACCAAGAGGAAATCAGCGATGGAACCAGTTCTGATTGCGCGCGATGTCGAGGCCGTGCAGATTCCGGCCGGCATCAAGACCACGCTCGAAAAAGGTATCGAGGCCTATATCACCCAGTCGCTCGGCGGGACATTCACCGTGCAGGTGCCTGCTCATGGCGGACTGTTTCGTATCGCTGGCAAAGACGCGGACGCGCTCGGCAAGACTCCCGCGGACGCGGGTGGCGCGCAAGCGGGCGGAGGCGGCGACCTGGAATCGATGGTCTGGGATCAGCTCAAGACCTGCTTCGATCCGGAAATTCCGGTCAATATCGTTGACCTTGGTCTGGTCTACGGGATGGAAGTCAAAGATCAGCCCGACGGCAGCGCAAAGTCGAAGTGAAGATGACCCTGACCGCGCAAGGCTGCGGGATGGGCGCCTCGATCGCGTACGACGCGAAGAACAAGCTGATGACGCTGCCCGGAGTCTCGGAAGCCAACGTCGATTTGGTGTGGGATCCTCCATGGACTCCACAAATGATCTCGCCCGAAGGCCGCGAACGCCTGGGGCTGGACTGACTTGGCGTAATCTCTCCGGCGCGGCGAACGTCGATACACCGTCGATACGTTGACAGGCTGCGGGCGGTTCGATAATTAAGACGGTTCTGGCATAAGCATGTTTGCAATCTTAAAGACTGGCGGAAAGCAGTACCGCGTCGGGGTCGGCGACCAGATCGTTGTCGAACGGCTCGAAGGCGATGTCGGCGCGCAGATTTCTCTGACCGACGTGCTCGCACTCGGCGGCGACGCGCCGCGGGTCGGCACTCCGATTATCGCGGGAGCGGCGGTGCGCGCGAAGATCGTGCAGCAGCCACGCGGCACAAAGGTGATCGTGTTCAAGAAGAAGCGGCGCAAGAATTACCGGCGCAAGCGCGGACATCGGCAGGAACTGACGGTCCTCAAGATCGAGGAAATTTCCGCGGGCGCATAGCCCGTCTGATTTGTAATCAACTCGCGGCGCTGCGGCGCTGCATCACCAGAGGAGAACGCCGTGGCGCACAAAAAAGGACAAGGTTCCACGCGCAACGGCCGCGACAGCCCGGGCCAGCGTCGCGGAATCAAAATTTACGCCGGACAGACCGTGAAGGCCGGCAATATCCTCGTGCGCCAGTGCGGCACACGGATTCATCCGGGACGCAACGTCGGGATGGGCCGCGACTACACGATCTACGCCAAGATCGACGGCGTCACGAAGTACGAGCCCAAGGGCGAAAAGCGCCAGGTCAGCGTCGAGCCGCATCCCGCGCAATCCGAACAGCCTTCGGCATAGCGACTGACAGAATCGAAGATTCGAGAAGCCTCGCGCGTCGCGCGGGGCTTTTCATTTTCTCTATGGGGTCATCCTGAGCCGAAGGCGAAGGATCTACGCGAAGCGATTAGTGCAATCAACCTGCGACCTCAGCACTAATTGCTTCGCGGAGATCCTTCACGGAGCCTGCCCTGAGTTGCGCCGAAGGGTTCAGGATGACAGACAAGAACTCGGGGTTTATCGACGGTCTCGCGCGGCTCGCGGGGCTTTTCATTTTCGGCGGACTCAGGTTGACTGTGCTGGCTCGCGACCATCACCTTGCGAGGAGGAACCGCAATGCGATTAGGACTTATCTCCGGATATTCCGGCGCCCAGATGGGAATGCCGATGGATTTGATCCTCGAGGCGGAAAAATCCGGCTTCGATTCGGTCTGGACTGCGGAGGCTTACGGCTCCGACGCGATCGTGCCGATTGCGTGGATCGCGGCGCTGACCAAAAAAATCCGCCTAGGCACCGCGATCATGCAGATGCCGGCGCGGACCCCCGCCGCGACCGCGATGACCGCGATGACGCTCGATGCGCTCTCGGGCGGCCGCTTCATCCTCGGGATCGGGCCGTCGGGGCCGCAGGTGGTCGAGGGATGGCACGGCGTCGCGTACGGCAAGCCGCTCCAGCGCACGCGCGAGTATATCGAGATCGTGCGCAAAATCCTCGCCCGCGAAGTGCCGCTCGAGCATCGGGGAAAGGAATACCAGATTCCGTACAACGGACCGGGCGCGTCGGGCCTCGGCAAGCCGCTCAAGAGTATCCTGCACGGGCGCAAGGAGATGCCGATCTACACCGCGTCGATAAGCCCCAAGGGAATCGAGCTCGCGGCCGAGATCGCCGATGGAGTGATTCCGGTCTGGATGAATCCCGAAAGGTGGGACCTCTACGACGCGCCTACCAGGGCCGGCTTCGCGAAATCGGGCGGCAAGAAGTCGCTCGCCAACTTCGAGGTCGCGCCGTTCGTGACCTGCGTGATGGGCAACGACCTCGAGAAATGCCGGATGCCGGTGCGGGCGCAGCTCGCGCTGTATATCGGCGGGATGGGCGCGCGGTCGAAAAATTTCTACAACGACTACGCCAGGCGCCTCGGCTATGAAGACGCGGCCGGAAAAATCCAGGACCTCTACCTGACTGGCAAGAAGAACGAAGCGATGGCGCTGGTGCCGGACAAGCTGATCGACGACGTCGCGCTGGTCGGCCCGAAGGAGCGCATCAAGGATCGCATGGCGGCATGGAAAGCCTCGCCGGTGAAGACGATGCTCATCGGAACGGCTCCGTCGAAGCGGTCCGCGCCCTCGCGGATATTTGCGCATAGGCGGAAGAATCACCGGCTAAAGCCGGTGCCACTTCAAGCCTCGCTCCTGCGATGAAAGTGTCAGGCGCGAAGCAAAGACGGGCGCATCGCGACGCGCCCCTACGAATCAAATTCTTTCTTCGTAGGGGCGGCTCGCGAGCCGCCCGTCTCCCGTCGATACTGGGTGCGAAGAACGCGCGCTGGTTGCACTAATCGCTTCGCGGAGATCCTTCGCCTGCGGCTCAGGATGACACCTACTGAGCGTCGGCAAAAACAAGAGCCTTCCCGCGCGGGAAGAGGTTGGGGGGTAGGTCGGTTTTTTGCTGATGAGGAGGCGCGCGCTTCACACTGGCGCGGCCTGCTATAATCTTCCTACTGCGATGCGGTTTATCGATGAAGCGCGAGTGTTCGTGCATGCGGGCAAGGGCGGCGATGGCGCGATCGCGTTCCTGCGCGAGAAATATCGCCCCTTCGGCGGTCCGGCGGGCGGCGACGGCGGCCGCGGCGGCAGCGTTATCTTGGAAGTCGACGAGGGCCTCTCGACGCTGCTCGATTTCAAATATCAGCCGCGGCTCATCGCGCGCGACGGCGAGTCGGGACGCGGCAAGCAGCAGTACGGCAAAGCCGGCGCGGACCTGATCGTGAGGGTGCCGCCGGGCACGGTCGCGTTCGACGACGAGAGCGGCGAAACGATCGCGGACCTGGTGATGCCCGGGTCGCGCGCGACGATCGCGCAAGGCGGCGACGGCGGACGCGGCAATATGCACTTCGTCAGCTCGACGCGACGCTCACCGCGAATCGCAACGCCGGGGACTCCGGGCGACCAGCGATGGGTCCGGCTCGAATTGCGGCTCGTGGCCGAGGTCGGGACTCGTCGGGCTGCCGAACGCGGGAAAATCGACGCTGCTCACGGCGCTCAGCGCGGCGCGTCCGAAAATCGCCGCCTATCCTTTCACCACGCTCACGCCGAATCTCGGGCGCGTGTTTATTTCCGACGAAGAGAGCTTCACGATCGCCGATATTCCCGGCCTGATCGAAGGCGCGCATCTCGGGCACGGCCTCGGCATCCGCTTTCTGCGCCATCTGGCGCGCACGCGGATGCTGGTGTACGTGCTCGATGCTATCTGAACATCCGGCGCAGGCGTTTCGAGACCGTGCGCGCGGAGATTGGCGCATTCGATCCGGCGCTGCTCGAGCGGCCGGCGCGTGATCGCGCTCAACAAGATCGATCTTCTGAGCGACAAGGAAGCGCGCAAAGCCGCGCGCGAGCTTGCGCGCAAGCTCGGCCTGCTGACCTTCGCGATCTCGGCGGAGAAAAACATCGGACTCAAGCCGCTCATCGCGCGAGATCGCCCGCGCGCTCTCGACCCTCGAACCCGTTCCGGCCGCATGTCCCAGCTAGACTACAAGACAGCAAATCCTGCCACGGGTGAAACGCGATCGTGGTCAAGGTCGGCAGCGCCGTGCTGTCCGACGCCGACGGGCTTCGCGCCGATGTGATCGATCGGCTCGCCGCCGATATCGACGCAGCGATCGCCGGCGGCCGCGAGGTGATCGTGGTGACTTCGGGCGCGATCGCGGCGGGACGCGCGCGGCTGGCGAAGCTGTCAGGCGCGACTATCGCGGTGCGCCAGGCGGCGGCGGCGACCGGACAGATCGAGCTGATGCGCTCGTGGGCGGCGGCGTTTGCCGTCATCGAGCGGCACGGTCGCGCAGATTCTGCTGACGCATGAGGATTTGGCCGATCGCACGCCGCCGCCAGAACGCGAGTGCAAACCATCACCACCCTGCTCGCGTCGCGGCGTGATTCCGATTATCAACGAGAACGACACCGTCGCGGTCGAGGAGATTCGCTTCGGCGACAATGACATGCTCTCGTCGCTGGTCGCGACTCTGGTGCAGGCGCAGATGCTGGTGATCCTGAGCGACGTTGCCGGCGTGCTGACCGGCGATCCGCACAAGCGTCGCCGACGCGCGGCTGATTCCGCTCATCACCGATCCCGAGGCCGAGATGAAGGGGCTGGTCGCCGAGAGCGCGGGACCGCTCGGCACCGGCGGGATGGCGACGAAGCTGCAAGCGCCGCGCGCCAGGCGGCGCGCGCCGGAATCGCGGTGATGATCGCGCCGGGGCGCGAGCCCGGCACGATCGCGCGCGGCGCTCGATCCGGAGCGCGAATGCGGCACGCTGATCGTGCCGGCGGGCACGCGGCTCAAGAGCCGACAAGCATTGGATCGCCTTCGCGCTGCGCCCTGCCGGAGCGCTCGCCGTCGATCGCGGGCGCGGCGGACGCGCTGCGCACGAAAGGCCGCAGCCTGCTGCCCTCGGGAGTCCGCGAGGTGCGCGGCGAGTTCGCGCGGCGGCGATTGCGTGAGCCTGCTCGATCCCGAGGGCGTCGAGTTCGGGCGCGGGCTGGTCAACTATCCGGCCGCCGATGTGACCAAGCTCAAGGGGCGGCGCGTCGGCCGAGATCGCTAGCCTGCTCGGGTACAAGCTGGCCGACGAGATCATTCATCGCGATAATTTCGTGCTGCTGAAGGAGATCGGATGAGCCACGAAACCGACGTCGCCGCGATCTCTCGCAGCCGGACGTATCGCGCGCGCCGCAAGACTCGCGCTGTGCTCGACCGAGCGGAAGAATGCCGCGCTCGCGACGCTGGCGGAGGCGATCCGGAAGTCCAACCCGGTGATCCTCGCCGCGAATCGCAAGGATCTCGAACAGCGCGCATCGCGAGCGGCGCGGCGGCGCGTTCGTCGAACGGCTGACGCTCAACGATGCATCGAATCGAAGCGATGGCGCGCAGGGTCGAGGAGGTCGCGGCGCTGCCCGATCCGGTCGGCGAAGTCGATCGACTCGCTGGCGGCGGCCCAACGGGCTGCAGATCGAAAAGCTGCGCGTGCCGATCGGGCTGATCGCGATAATCTACGAATCGCGGCCCAACGTCACCGTCGACGCCGCGCGTGCTATGCCTCAAGGCCGGCAACGCGGTCGTGCTGCGCGGCGGCAAGGAAGCGCTCAGCGACCAACGCGATCCTGGCGAGCCTGATGCTCGCGCGCACTGGCGAGGACCGGGCTCGACCCCTCAGCCGGCGATGTTCATCGACAACTCCGGATCGCGACGATCCAGATCCTCAAGCGGAGCACCGAGGCGATCGACCTGATAATTCCGCGCGGCGGCGCTCGCTCAAAGGCAGCGCTCGCCGGTTCGACGGTTCCGCTGCTCCCGCATTTCGACGGAATCTGCCACACCTACGTCGATCGCGTCGCCGATTTGAAAATGGCCGAGGAGATTTGCTTCAACGCCAAATGCAGCCGCCCGTCGGTCTGCAACGCGATGGAGACGCTGCTGGTGCATCGCGAGGTGGCGGCGAGTTTTCTGCCGCGCGATGGCGGCGCGAATGAGCGCAGCCGGGGTCGAGACTTCGCGGCGATGAGCACGTGCGCGCGATCGTGCATGAAGCGCGGGCGGCCAGGCCCGAGGACTGGGACACCGAGTATCTCGACCTGATTCTGTCGATCAAGGTCGTCGATTCGCTCGATGAGGCGATCGCGTTTATCGAGCGCCACGGATCGCATCTAGCCGACGCGATCGTGACGCGCGACGCGGCCGCGGCCGCGCGCTTTGAGCACGAGGTCGATTCGGCTACGGTTTACGTCAATGCGTCGACCCGCTTTACCGACGGCTTCGAGTTCGGCTTCGGCGCCGAAACCGGAATTTCCACCAATCGCCTGCATGCGCGCGGGCCGATGGGCCTAGCGCGAACTGACCACGTACAAGTACGTGATCCACGGTTCCGGACAGGTGCGCGGTTAACCGGGTGCGCGAGTAAACGCGATGCGAGTAGGGCTGTTCGGCGGCAGCTTCAATCCGATTCATTTCGGTCATCTGCGCTCGGCCGAAGAAGTGCGCGAGGCGCTGGAGCTCGACCTGGTCTACTTCATCCCGGCCGCGTCGCCGCCGCACAAGGCCGAGGGCGAGCTTGCGCCCGCGCGAGCATCGCCTGCAGATGGTGCGGCTGGCGACCAAGGGCAATCGCCACTTCATGGTCTCCGACGCCGAGATGCGGCGCGGCGGCAGTTCGTACACCATCGACACGGTCAAGTTTTTTCTCGCGACGCTGCGCCAGCCGGCCACGCTCTACCTGCTGATGGGCGCGGACCAGTTCGTGGAGCTCGACACGTGGAAAAGCTGCGACGAGATGGCGTCGCTGTGCAGTATCGTCGTCCACACGCGGATGCCCGAGGGCGCGGAGGGCCAGCCGCGTTTCTCGCTTGCCGCGCTGAAAAGGTTTGGCTACATTAAGGCAGACGATCACTACGTGAACCCGAGCGGACAAACGCTTTCATTCGTAGCCACGACTGTCCTTTCCATTTCCGCCACGGCGATTCGGCGCAAGATTCAGCGCGGCCGTTCGATCAACTACCTCGTGCCCGGCGACGTGGTGGACTACATAAATCGGCATCAGCTCTTTTGAGGGACAACCCCGCAAGCGTGGATTCACTCACCAAGGCGATAGCCGCCGCCGAAGCGGCCCTGGAAAAGAAGGCCTACGACCTGGTCGTACTCGAGTCTGAACATCTCTCGTCGATCGCGGATTACTTTTTGATCGCGACCGGGCGCTCGGACGTGCAGGTGCAGGCGATCGCGCGCGGGATCGAGGAGCGGATGCAGAAGAGCAAGATTCGTCCGCTGTCGGTCGAGGGCGTCAAGCACGCGCATTGGATCGTGCTCGACTACGACGACCTTGTGGTGCACATCTTTTACGAGCCGGCGCGAGAGTTCTACCGGCTGGAGCGCACGTGGGTTGACGCGACGACGGTCGCGCTGCCCGAGCCGATTCGCAGCCAAGCCAAAGAGCTGCGCCTGCGCGCGCTCGCCTGATCGGATCAGAAAAAAATCGCGAGACTCAGACTTCGCCGCGGATCAGATGCGCGATCCACACCAGGATGATCGCGCCGATCGTCGCGACGACGATCGCGCCGATCGTTCCGTTGGGACCGGGGATATTGAACGCGCCGATTATCCATCCGCCGATCAGGCCGCCGACCAACCCGAGAATCAGGTCGCCGATTATTCCGTAACCCTTGCCGCGTATCAGCTTGCCCGCCAGCCATCCGGCGATGATTCCGACAATTATGGCTCCGATCATCGGGAGATCCTCCTCGTCGACAGGTCGTCTTTGGCGATCGCATTCGGACGCCGCGCGGGGCGGCGGATTACTTCTTCTGTTCCATCGCGACGCCGCAGCACTTGAGCATCCCGGTGCCGCCCTTGGTCACTATAACCTGCGAGCCGCATTTGGCGCAGATATAAACTTTGCCCAGTTGATTGGCCATCTCACCATTCCTTTCGCAAATCTGATTCTTCAAGCGCCGCGGAAAATCGGCTTGCGCTTGTCCAGGAACGCGCGCACGCCCTCGCCACGGTCGGCAGTCGTTTGTAGCAGGGCGTACAGATCTTCCTCAAGCCTGACGCCCTGCTCCAAAGTCATATCGTATCCCTTGAGGACCGCGTCTTTAACCAGCCGCGCCGCGAGCGGCGCCCGAGAGAGAATCGCCTCGGCCAGGGCGCCCGCGACCCGCGCGAGGTCGCGCTCATCTTTAGCCAGATAAGTCGCGATACCGACGCGCTCGGCCTCGGCGCCGTCGAGCGCGGCGCCGGTCAGGAGCATCCTGAGCGCCTGCGCGGGACCGGCGATTCGCGCCAGGCGCTGAGTTCCGCCGAAGTGCGGAAGCTCGCCGCGCGCCAGCTGAGTCAGCGCGATCCGGGCGCGGCGGACAATCACGCGGATATCGGCCGCGAGCGCGAGCTCGAGCCCCTCGTCGATCGCGTTGCCGTTGATAATCGCGACAGTCGGTTTCGAGATCGCGGCGAGCGACTCGACGATTCGCGGATCGACGTCGTCGCCAAACCCCTCGCAGAACGACGCGCCGGTCCCCGTGAGCGCGAGCATCAGGATCGACTCGTCGTCCTCGACCTGCTCGAACAGCTCGAGCATCCGGTTTGCGACCGCCGAGCCGAGCGGACGGCTCGCGTTAACGATCCGCGCGGTGACGCATCCGCCGGTGCGCGAGATCTCGATCGGCTCGCGCGCGGGCGCGGCCTGCGGGTTTTCGCGCGGGACGCCGTTGGTCATTCTCCCGATGGCGCGCGCAGATCCTTGCGCAGGATCTTGCCGAGCGGGTTCTTGGGCAGCGCGTCGATAAATTCGATCTGTTCGGGGCGTTTGAAGCTGGCCAGGCGCGAGCGGCAGAACTCGCTCAAATCCTCGTTGGTGATTTTTTCGCCCGGACGGCAGACCACGAACGCCTTGACGGTCTGGCCCCATTCGACCGAGGGAACGCCGATCACCGCGCATTCGTCCACCGCCGGATGGCTCATCAGCACGGTCTCGATTTCGGCGGGAGCGATATTCTCGCCGCCGCGGATGATCATGTCGTCCTTGCGGCCGGCGAAGAACACGTAGCCGTCTTCGTCGATCCAGCCCAAGTCGCCGGTCGCGCGCCATCCCTCGGCCAGCGCGGCGTCGTCGGCGCGGCCGGCGTAGCCCTTCATGATTCGCGGGGTGCGGATGACGATCTCGCCGACCTTTCCGTTCGGGAGCAGCGCGCCGTCTTCGTCGCGCACGCGGATCTCGACGTCGGGGAGCGGCTTGCCGATCGAATTGAGGCGGCGGAGCTTCTGTTCCTTCTCTTGCGGCGTGCCGGTGATCCGATGGTCGTCGGGACCGAGCACGATGAGCGACGACGTGGTTTCGGTCTGCCCGTAGGCGTTGACGAAGCCGACCGTGGCGGGGAACGCCTCGATCGCGCGCCGGATCACCTGTATCGGCATCGGCGCGCCGCCATAGGCGAGATTGGTCAGGCTCGAAAGGTCGGTCGATTTGAACGACGGCTCGTCGAGGACCTGCTTCATCATCGTGGGCACGACGAACGCGTGCGTGACGCGCTCCTTGGCGACCAGCGCCAGCCACGTCTTGGCGTCGAACTGGGGCATCACGACCAGCCTTCTGCCGGTCCAGATATTGGTCATGTACGCCGTGGTTCCAGCGATATGGTAAAACGGCACGCACACCAGCGCGACGCCGCGGTCGGTGCCGTCCGCCATCTCGACGTTCGCCGTCACGTACGCGGTGAAGTCGCGAAACGAGAGCATCACGCCCTTCGGCAGCGACGTCGTGCCGCTCGTGTACATCAGGATCGAGGTGTCCTCGTCGTCGACTTCGGCCTCGGCTTCGTCGGGCTCGGCCTTGGCGATCAGATCGGAAAGGCGCGTGAGGCCCGGCTCGCCGTCGCCGATCGCGAGGACGCTCGCGAGCTTGAGGCGCGGGCGCAGGCGCCGGATCAGGTCGAGATAGCGATCACCGGCGAGCAGAACCCTGGTCGCCGCGGTATTGATCATGTATTCGAGCTCGGCTTCCTTGGCGCGGTAGTTGAGCGGCAGGAACGTGAGTCCGGCTTTGGCGGCGGCGTAGTAGGCGGCGATATAAAGATCGGAATTGGTGTCGAGCACGGCAACGACATCGCGCGCGGCGAGTCCCTGCTGCTTGAAGACCGTGGAGAGGCGCGCAACGGTATCGGCAAACTGCGCGTAATTCAGCCGCCGATCCCCAAAATCAACAATCTCCTGATCGGGAACGATCGACGACGGAATCGTCACGAAATTAACGGTGTTCACGGACCGCGTTACCTCCTGGATTGTGACGCTTTTTAGTATCGAGCGGCATCAGTATAGCCATGCGGCGGGCGAGCCTGCGTTCGAGATCGAGCCCTTCGTCCAGCGGCAGGTCGAGTCCGCCCCAGACCGCGAGCTTGGCGATAGCAGAGTGTTCCCGGGGCATGCGAGCAAGTCCGCGCGCGATTTCGAGTGCGCGCCGCTCAAGGCGCGGCGGCGCAACGACTTCGGCGACCAAACCTATAAGCAATGCGTCTTGCGCGTCAATCCAGCGGCCGGTCAGGTTCAGATCGAGCGCGCGGCCGAGCTTGAGGCGCCTCGAGGCGGTCTGCGTGCTGGCCACGCCGGGGATCATCCCGACCCCGGTCTCGGGCAGGCAGATCCGAGTGTCGTCGGCCGCGATCGCGAGGTCGCACAGCAGCGCCATTTCGAGTCCGCCGCCAACGGTGAAGCCGTGCACCGCGGCGAGCGTCGGGACCGGCAGCGATTTCAGGCGCCCCCACACGTCGCGCCGGAACCGGATCCATCGCGCGGCTACGGGCGACGGCGCGGTGCCGAACTCATGCAGATCGCCGCCGGTCGAGAAGGCATTGCCCGCGCCGCACAGCACCATCGCGCGGACCTCGGGGTCGTCGTGAATCGCGCTCAGAATCTGGAACAGCGCGTCGCGCATCGCGACGTTGTACGCGTTCAGTTGCGCGGGACGATTGAGCGTCACCCACGCGACCGTTCCGCGCTTCTCATAAAGGACCGCGCTGTTGTCCTTTTCCGAAAGCGGCATCATCAGGCTGAATGAAGATCCGCGCTGTCGCTGTGCGCGACCGCGGGGCGGCCGCGCTCGTAGACCACGCGGCCCGCGATAAGGGTCATATCGACGTTGAGCGCGAGCAGTTCGGCCGGGCCGAGCGTCATCGGGTCGCGCTGCAGCACCACCATATCGGCGAGCATCCCCGGAGCAATCTCGCCGGCCTCGAGGCGCTGGAGGCGGGCAGCGTCGCGCGTGAAGAGCGCGAACGCCTCGGCGGGAGCAAGCCGCTCCTCGGCGCCGAGGACATCGCCGTCGATCGTCGCGCGGGAGATTGCCGCGGCCACGCCGGCGAGCGGACGCGCGGGCGTCACCGGAGCATCTGATGCTCCCGCGATTTCGATTCCCGCCTCGCGCAGCGACGCGGCGCGATACAGATGCGGCGCAAGTCCCGCCTCAATCGAATACTTGGGGCCGCGAAAATAAATGAAACCCGGATTGGTGACGACCCACGCGCGCGCGGCCACGATTCGCGCGATGTGGTCGGGCGAAATCACGCCGCCGTGCTCGATTCGGCAGACGGCAGGCGTCTCGGCTGCACCGATCTGGCGCTGGGCAAGCTCGATCGCCTCGAGAGCTTCGTTCAACTCCTCAACCTCGGTCGCATGAAACGCGCAATCCAGTCCGCTGCTGAGAGCAATCCGGACGCGGCGCGCCGCGGTCGATCCATCGTAGGCGGCGCCGGGCATGAACTTGAGTCCCGCCAGCCGGATTCCCGCAGCGCGCGCGACCTCCGCGCTTTTAGTGGCGGCTTCCAGATGCCGCGCCCCGATCATCAACGCGATGCGCTGGCAGATCGCGCCCGAGGCTGCAAGCCTCGCGAACAGCTCGACCTCCTCGGGGCCGTTGCGCACGGTCGCGTCGGTGAACGCCGTCACTCCCGCGGCGCAGAGCTCGCGGCTCATCGTGCGCGCGCGCGCCTCGAGCTCGGCCTTGGTCACGAGCGGCAGATGATGCGTCAGCCACTCTTCCATCCCGACCACCAGGCCGGTCAGCCTGCCGGTTCCGTCGCGGAACATCGTCGCGCCGGCGGGCGGCCGGAAATCTTTCGCTTCGAGTCCGAGCTGATTGATCGCGCGGGTGTTGAGCCATGAAGCGTGGAGCGTCTGATGCCGCAGCCTCAGAGGATTCTTCGCGACCGCCTGATCGAGCTCGTCGCGCGTCGGGCCGCGCTTGCCCGCAAGCAGCGCCTCGTCGCATCCGAACGCGCGCAGCCAGTTGCCGGGCGGAGTCCGTCCCGCGCCGACGCGCAGGTCGGCCAACAGATCCGCAAGGTTGCGGCATCGCCATACTGCGAGCCCGCTGACGGCGGAGGCAGCTTCGAGAAAATGCAGGTGCGCATCGACGAAGCCGGGCGCGAGCGTGCGCCCTCCCAGCTTGATCAGATGCGTGCGCGGGCCGACCAGCGCCTTGAGCTCGGAATAAGGGCCGTGGCTCACGATCCGTCCGCCGCTGACCGCGACAGAGTCGCTATCGCGATGCCCGAAAATCACGCCCTGGTGGAGGACGAGATCGGCCTTGGCGGAGATGGCAGCCATTGCGATCCGGTGCGGCGCGGGCGCGCCCTTAGTCAGACGAAGGAAGCGGCTTGGCCTCTTTGATCTTCATCTGCAGGTCGCAGCATTCTAGCTCGCCGGTGCCCGCCTTGTTGCACAGGACCTCGGTGCCGCACTTTTCGCACTGGTAACGTTTGCCCAGGGTGTTCGCCATTTCCGCATGCTCCTTTCAAACTTAAAGTACTGCTTTAATGATTGTAACCATCAATGGAACGGAATCTCGCTCGTCCGCGCGATGATCTCGCCAGCCGGATCGGCAATTGAAAGGACAGCGCCGGCGGCCCACGCGCTCTGGTTCAGGATCGCGAGGCCGATTATGCCGAGCTTCGGCGAATGCACGACGCTGGTCACACGCCCTATTTCCTTGCCCGCGAGTATCACCGGTGCTCCTGGCTGCGGCGCGCGCGGTCCCTCGATTCGCAGGCCGAACAGGCGCTTGCGGAGTCCGCCTCGGGCCGTCGCACGCTCGATCGTCTCCTGGCCGACGTAGCATCCCTTGCGCAGCGAGATCGCGCGGTCAAGCCGCGCTTCCAGCGCGATAGTCTTCTCGGCGGTATCGACGCCGGTCAGCGCAAGTCCGTTCTCGACCCGGATGATTTCGAGCGCATCGGCTCCGACCACGCGAAAATCGGGGCCGAGCGCGGTTATCTGTGCCAGGATCGATACGGTCTTTTCAGCCGGCGCCAGAATCGTAAACGCGCTCGATCCCATTCGCGGCAGATTCCCGACGGTCACGTCGTCGGCGCGGACGAAAGTCCATTCGCCAAGAGCCGCGGCTTTCTCACCCGCGACGGCGCGAACCGCCTCGGCGGCGCGCGGACCTTCGATATCGATCACGGCAAGCTCGGTCATCTCCTCGAACTCGACATCGTCGGCGACCAGCAGCTTTTCCAGATGCGCCCGCGCGCGCGTCCATAACGCGGAATCGATCTCGATAAGAATCGCGTCGGGTTCGATCCACGCGAAAAAGTCCGCGATCAGATGCGCGTGCTCGGTCAGGAATAGCGCCGGCATCACCGTACCCGCACTCGCCTGCTTGATATCGTTGCTGCTCATCCCGTGCAGGAACGAGACGCGGTCGTCGCCGGTCACGCGGACGACCGTTCGCTGGCCGAGCGCGATCGCGCCCGCCCCCTCGCGCAGCGCACGGTAGTCGCCCGAGGCAGAGATTGCCTGCGACGAACCCGCAGCATTGATGTCAGGATGTCCCACTTTACAGACGGCGTCAGATCACGAGTATATCAGAAGGGATTTTACTAACAGATCACCGCGCGGCGCCACAACCCGCCCGGACCGAGGTCGGCCGGAGCGCCCGAAATCTGGTTTCTTTTATGGATGCAAGTTGGACTATAGTTGTGTCTTGAGGAG
This sequence comes from uncultured delta proteobacterium, assembly GCA_963801665.1. Taxonomy (GTDB): domain Bacteria; phylum Desulfobacterota; class Binatia; order Binatales; family Binataceae; genus JBARDN01. The sequence continues at coordinate 168,787 of CAWDFL010000002.1, forward strand.
CCGAAGATGGGTGCGTTTCTTCTAGGACTGATTATTGGAGTGGGCAGGCGCGCTCGCGCTCTTCATTTACAACGAAGGCGAGCTGTTCCTGAAGCTTGGCCGGCAGATCAAGCTGACCGCGGATCGGTACAAACAATCCTCCTGAGGTGGATCGCGGGGGCGATGCGAACCGTACGGAACTTTCTTTCTCTGCGCGATACGATTCGGGCGCAGGCCGTCCGAGCGTCCGCGGCGATTCTGGCATTCGCGCTCGCGGTGTTCGCTCCCGTCGCTACGCGTGCTGATTCCCCGCAGGCGGTAGCCTCCGGACTCAGCGACGCCGCCTTCGCGATGCTCAACTCGATCGACGCCGACGCGAAGGCGGGCGCGATGCTGCCACCCGTCGCGAGCCTGGCCAGCGACGCGCAATCGCTGAGCGGCGCACTGGATAAAGGCGATCGCGCGGCGGCGGGCCATGCGATGGCCGCGATCATCAAAGACCGCAATCAAATCGACGCGGCGCGCGCGGTCAAGGGAGCGCCAGATCTGCCACAATGGAATTCAATCAAGGGACAGATCGCCGCCCTCGAAGCGCAGGTAACGCCGGTCGCGGGACCGGTCGCAACCAGTGCGCCGCCGGCGTCGAACGTTTTGACGCCGTCGGCGAGCCTGCCCCCGGAAGCTCCGAAAGCTCCGCAAGTCGTGATTAGCTCGAGGTCATTTACAGGCGGCGGCGTGCGGGTGCGCGGATTCTTCGAAGGGACCGATCTCCGCTCGGCGGGAATCTTCGACGGCTCGACTCCTATCAAAACGATCACGGTCACCGATGTGAGCGGCGAGCAGCGGGTGAATTTCGATTTCGGATTGCAGGATCCCTCGCCCTCGCAGACCCTCGAGGTGACCGATGCGCTCGGACGGGTTGCCCGCGCGCAGCTCGCGCCGGATGCGGCCGCGCTGACGCATTCGCCCGACGGCCGTGAAAAGATGATCGAGCTCGGCGGCGGTGAGCTCGATTCCGAGGCGGTGGCCTCGGCCGATCCGGCCGCAATTCCTGGTCCGCGCAACAACACCGAAGAGATTCCGCGCGCCGACGGCTCCGAAGACGCAACCGGCGCGCCCGGACGAAGGCTGCCCGGAGGCGTCGAGGGACCTCTGACCAACGTTCAGATAAACGTGCTCGGCGTGATGCCGTCGCCCTCGCAGCCGGGCAGCTATGAGGTAATCGGACAGATCTCCGGCGCGGGAGTGCATCGCGCAGGCGTATACGAGAACGGGCGGCTGATGAAGTCGATTCCGATCAGCGGAGGCGCCTACAACTCGTTCAACGTCATCTTCCAGATGGCGCCCGGCCAGCAAGCCTCGATTCGTGCATACGGTGTCGGCAGCAATTTCGTCGAAGCGTCGGTCGACGCGAACAGCGAAGGGATGAGCACCGCGAGCGGCCCGCCCGTCGTGGTCGTTCCCGGCGCGAATCCATACGGCTACGGATCGCCATACGCATATCGAAGTCCCTATGGAGCTCCGGTTTATCCGGGCGGCTATCCTCCGGGTTACGGCGGCTACGGCTATCCCGCGCCGGGCTACGGCTATCCTCCGGGCTACGTGCCTCCGTCGACACCGTGGTATCGCCGCCTGATCCCGTAGTGCGCTGCGCGTCCTTGCTACGGTTGTTCTTGTTGGATAAGTTTTCGTTCTTAATCTTCGAGTCGAGAGTGCATCTACGATGTTGATTCAAGCGACGCAGCTGCGCGCCGGGATGGTGGTCGAGTACAACAAGGATCTGTGGCGCGTGATGACGATCACGCATATCACGCCCGGGAATTGGCGCGGGATGGTCCAGACCAAGCTGCGCAATATCAAGACCGGATCGCAAACCGAAAACCGCTTCCGCTCTGAAGACCGCGTCGAGCGTATCATCCTGTCCCAGCTCAAGATGCAATTCCTCTACCAGGACGGCGACGACTACCACTTCATGAACACCGAGACCTACGACCAGATCACTATTCCCAAGGAGCTGATCGAGGACGTGGCCGGCTTCCTTACGCCCAACCTTGAAGTCGAGGTCGAATTCCACGAGTCCACGCCGCTCAACGTCACGCTGCCCAAGACCGTCACGCTCAAGGTTACCGAGACCGAGCCGGGAAATCGCAACGCCGCCGTGACCAACACGCTCAAGAACGCGACGCTCGAGACCGGGATGGTGATCCAGGTGCCGCATTTTGTGAATACCGGCGACACCATCACGATCAACACCGAGACTCGCGAATATCTGTCGCGCACCAAGTAGAGAGCCACCGCCGAACGCGGCTCAAGGAAAGCCGTGAACCGGTTTCAACATCAGGTCCGGGCAAAACGCGCGCCGCGCCCCGCGCCGCAAGCGCTGCACTTCGGACCAAATCAGTATATCGCGCAGACCCAATTGGGGTTCGAGGCGACCGCGACCAGCGAGATCCTGGCGCGGGTGCCGCGTGCGCGCGAAGTCGGACAGCGGATAGTGCCGGAGCGCTGCGGGATGGCGATTTTCTCGGCGCCGGATCCGTCGGCTCTGGTGCGCCTGCGATGCGCCGAAGATATTTTCGCACTGGTCGGCTACCGCGCAGGCCCCGATCCTGAAGCCGTGACTCCGGATCGGATTCGCGCGGCCGCGCGCGACGCTCCTCTGGTCGAAGCCGGAGTGCTCGCGCGCGTGCGATTCGATCCCAAGGCGCGCGGAGGACGGCGGCTGCGCTATCGCGTGATCGCGCGGCAGGCGGGCGAGCATGAATTCCGCCGGGTCGATCTGCAGCACGCCGTGGAACGCGGAATCGCCGAGCGCACCGACCATACCTGGCGCCACGACGACAACGAGGCTGACGTCGAATTCTGGGCCACGATGTTCGAGTCCGAGCTGTTGCTCGCGGTCCGGCTCTCGAGCGAGGCGATGCGTCATCGCGATTACAAGGTGGCGCATCGTCCGGCGTCGTTGCGCCCGGCAGCGGCGGCGGCGCTCGGATGGCTCTCCGGCCTCGACGAGAGCGATGTCGTCCTCGATCCATTTTGTGGCGCGGGGACGATCCTGATCGAGCGCGCCAGCCTCGGCCGCTACGCGGAACTTATCGGCAGCGATCGCGATATCGAGGCGCTCGCCGCCGCGCGCCTGAACGTCGGCCCGCGTTACAAGCCGATCCGCCTGGAAGGATGGGACGCCGCGGCGCTGCCGCTCGGCGATTCGAGCGTCACAAAAATCGTCACCAATCTGCCGTGGGGAATTCGCTACGGCACGCACGGCGAGAATCGCAAGCTTTATCCGGCATGGATCGCGGAGTTCAACCGCGTGCTCGCTCCGGGAGGGCGGATGGTATTGCTCTCGGCCGAGTGGACGCTGATGCGCGAGCTCGCGGCGCGCCGGCGCATCCGAATCGAGAAGGCGCTGCAGATCGCGATCCTCGGCGCGCGCGCGTCGATCTTCATTTGCGGAAAGGTGTAAGTGCGCGATGGACTACGACAAAACGAGGATGCCGTCGGCGTACGATGCGGGTCGCAGCTATCCTCCAGCGGTGCTGGCCTATTGGCTCGAAGTGATTTCGCGATGGGTTCCCCAGGGAACCGTTTCGGACATCGTTGATATTGGCTGCGGCATCGGCCGCTACTCCGCGGCGCTGGCGAACCACTTCGATGCGCGCGTGGTCGCGCTCGATCCGTCGGAAAAGATGCTCGCGGAGGCTCGCAGGAAAACCACGCCGCGCGTGCATTATCAGCGGGCGTCAGGAGAAGAACTGCCGCTCGCCGATGCCTCGATGGATATGGCGTTCATGTCGATGGTCTTTCATCACTTTGCGCATCCTGATCGCGTCGCGCAGGAATGCCGCCGCGTGCTGCGTCCGAACGGCGCGGTATGCCTGCGCGCCGGCACTGTGGAGCGCAGCGATTCATACGGATACGTTCCGTTCTTTCCAAATACTCGAACGATCTTGAACCGGACGCTGACCTCGCAGGCACGCATCGAATCGATCTTCGCAGCGGCGGGGTTTCGTCTCATCGCGCACGAGCTGGTGCCCAGCCAGGCGGCCGAGAGCTGGGACGCATACGCGCAGAAGCTCGCGTATCGCGCGGATTCGATATTGACTCAACTTTCGGATCGCGAATTCGAAGCCGGCCTAGCAGCCGTCCGCAAACATGCGGCCGCCCGTCCGCCGGCTGAGCCCGTAGTCGAGCCTGTGGACTTTTTCGTCTTCCGTCGGGCTTGATCTCGCGCCGGACTCTCGATCAACGGATGGAAGTCCGAGCGTGTGCTAGTGCCGAGGGCGAGATTCCTCGCGATCTCTGCCGCTCGGTCTGACGCGGATTATGCGATACGCATTTCCTGCCCGCGCTCGGAATGACACAAGAGTAAGGCTCAGATCGAGAACTTCAGCATGGCTCGCTGTTAACTTTTTCTGTCGTTCCCGCGCGTGGCCGCCACGCGAGGAATCCCGCGTCTTCGTTTATCATTGGTGGGCGGGCCTCTGGCCCGCCGCCGTCGACGGGCGAGACGCCCGCCCTACTGTAAACATCATCGCACCAATCGAATGGAAAGCGATTGTATATACCCTCTCTCTCCGGGAGAGGGCGACGTGGCGCGATGCTTGCGATTCTTCTTCGCAAGCATCGTGACGCGTGGGTGAGGGCGGCCTTGCGGAGAGCTTTCTTTATAATCGCGCGTCGCCGCGCGCCGCGCTGAACAAGGTCCCTCACCTAGCCTCTGCCATACTGGAGGCTGTCGATAAACGCCGAGTTAAATCCGTCATCGTGCCATGAAAGTCGATCGGGCGATGACCATCGTAGTCTCAGCCGAGCCGTTGATCGTCATTCCGAACCCGGGAACGCCAATCTCCCGATTGGCGTCTTTCCGCACGCCAATCGGGAGATTGGCGTTCCCGGGTCAATGGCCTCTGCATGTGATGTTTGCGTCGAGCATGGACGTCTCGGGATTTCTCGCGCAGCGCTTGAAATGACAGCCGGGGGCTTGGCTGAGATTTCGATTTTCATCGCTCCACCGACTTTCATCGCAGGATGACATCCTGGGCGCATTTGCGAGAAAGTCGACAGCCTCTACTGGGCGAGGGATCGGACCCGCGGTCAGCGCGATTTATCCTCACACAAAGATGACGCTTCGCGTCGGCCGACGGGCCGTCGGCATCCACTGGCGGAAGAGAATCGGTAGGGCCGGCGTCCGCGGCTGGCGTCGCATGGCGGCGACTTGAGCGTCGAGATGCCGACCAAACGCCGGTCCGCCTGAGCACATGATTGAGAATTCGTGGCCCAGGCTTTAGCCTGGCTTTAGCCTGTGGTCCGCACCGGCGGAAGCCGGTGCCACCGACACCGGCGCGGGCGAGGTTCGCGGTCTCTTGAGTCTCGCGTGGGCAATGACCGGCGGGACGCCGGTCCTACTGACGGATAGCTTCCTCATGCGTGCTCATCGCTCGGATGTTCTCATTCATGGCGTCAGCACCGTGTTGTCGATCAGACGGGTCTTGCCGACTCTCGCCGCGATTGCGATTAGTAGCGGCGCGGCGAGAGAGCGAGTTGGCGCCAGCGTGCGAGCATCCACCGCCTCTACGTACTCCAATTCGATGCCCGGAGTCCTGCGCAGGACGCGCGAGGCGACGGCGACCAGCTCCTCGACACAGTACGAGCCGCACTTGAAGCGATCGCGCGCGGCGCGCAGGGCGAGGCTCAGCGCCAGGGCGCGCTCGCGCTCTTCGGGCGATAGGTAAGCGTTGCGCGAGCTCATCGCGAGGCCGTCTTTTTCGCGCACGATCGGCACCGGAACGATTTCGAGATCGAAATTCAAATCGGCGACCATCCTCTCGATCGCGCGCAGTTGCTGAAAGTCTTTCTCGCCGAACACCGCGAGATGCGGTTTCACGATATTGAACAGCTTCGCGACGATCGTCGTGACGCCGCGAAAATGGCCCGGACGAAACGGGCCGCATAGCCCGCGCGTGACGCCGGTCACCTCGACCCACGTCTCCGCGTCCGCCGAGTACATCGCGGAGGCCTCCGGCGCGAAGACCACGTCCACCGGCACCGTCTCGAGCATCGCGAGGTCGCGTGCGAAGTCGCGCGGATAGCGCGCCAGATCCTCATTCGGGCCGAACTGGGTTGGGTTGACGAAGATCGACGCGACCAGCGCGTCCGCGCGCGCCCGCCCCTGCCGCATCAGGGTTAGATGACCGTCATGCAGAAAGCCCATCGTCGGCACCAGCGCGATCCGTTCGCCGCGTGCGCGAGCCGCGTCGGCCCACCTGGTCATTTCATCGGGATGATTAATGATTTGCATCTGCATCCTCGGATTTCTTCGCGTCGCGCGCGCCGGCTTCCGCGTAGCAATGTTCGGCGGCGGGGAACGCGCGCTCGCGAACCTCGCGCACGTACGCCTCGGTTGCCGCGGATGCGTCTTTCCACAACGCCGCGAATGGTTTCGCAAAGCGCGGGATGAATGATTCGCCGAGGCCGAGCATGTCGTGCATCACCAGCACCTGGCCGTCGAGGTCGGGCCCCGCGCCGATCCCGATTGCGGGGATTCGCACGCGCGCCGCGATCTCGCGGCCGAGCGACGGCGGCACACCCTCGACCACGAGCGCGAATGCGCCGGCCGCCTCGATTGCCAGCGCGTCTTCGACAAGGCGCTCGCGGCATCCGGGCGCGCCGCCACTCTTGCGGCCTTGCACCCGATGCCCGCCCATCCGATGAACCGACTGCGGCGTCAGCCCGACGTGCCCCATCACCGGAATATCGACCGCCGCGAGCCTGCGCACCGTCTCCGCGATCGCGACTCCGCCTTCTAGCTTGACCGCCTCTGCCCCGCCCTCCTTGATCAGGCGGCCCGCGTTGCGCAGCGCGTCTTCGGGCGTGACCTGGTAGGAGAGAAACGGCATGTCGGCGATCAGCAGCGCGCGTTTGCGGGCGCGTGCGACGGCGCGGGTGTGGTAGATGATCTCGTCGATCGTGACCGCCAGCGTACTGTCTTCCCCCCGCACCGCCATCGCCAGGCTGTCACCGACCAGCAGGACGTCAACCCCGGCGAGATCGAAAATGCGCGCGAACGGGTAGTCATACGCGGTCAGCATCGTGATCGGCCGCCGCGCCGATTTCATCCGCACCAAATCAGGCACGCGAACTTTTTCTTCGTGCATCGCAGGCTCCCAGAAACGCAAGCGGGGCTGCCGCATTCCGGCAACCCCGTGTGGGAGCGAACTTATCAGGCATCCGATCTTCTCGATCGGCGCTGAGTAATGCTCAAGTCCCGTTGGAGTCCCGGTCCGTACTGCGGATCCAGGCGCGAGCCCAAGCTCTCGTTTCGTATGTCGTCCGCCCAGATGAGCGGAGCTTTGCACCCTAAGGGGCGGTTACTGCAGGCCTCGCCGGGAGAAATTCCTCGACGGGCAGACAAAACACTTAGTACGAAATTTGACGCGCGGTAAAGAGGCGCTATTCATCTACCATGAGGCGAGATTGGTGCCGAGTGGAACGTTCACGCGGAACTGATGGCGGCGGCCGTCGCGCACGACACTCAGGTACACGATTTCGCCCGGCTTGAGGTCGCGCATCCGATCCTGAAAATCAAGGAAGTCGGTCACGCGGACTCCGTCGACGCCGATGATCAGGTCGTAGCTCTCGCCGACTTCGGCGTAGTCGAGCAGAGGGACGCCGATAATCGCGGGCGGAAATACCAGCGCCGCCGCGATCATCGCGCCGGTCAATGCATTGTGAACCCCGCGAGAGTATGCATGCAGCCCCGCAATCGCGGCCGGACTGCCCTTGGTGACCTCCGTGATCAGAAGGCCGTCGGCCTCTTCGCCCGACTTGAGCGTGCGCCGCGCCTCGCGCAATTCAATTCCGATCGGCGAAGAAATTGCGTCTTCGGACAGCGCCGACATCTGCATCGAGGACGGACCGAACGCGCCGGGAGGACCGGGGAACGTGGCGTCTTCCTGATGCTTTTCGTAATCAACCACTTCCGGATTGTCCAGGAAGCTCGAGGAATCTTCCTCGATGAGTGGAGGCGATGGCGACGCGGCCGGCTCAGCTATCGCGGGCGCTATTTCGACCGTCGTCGAAGGGACCGCGTACGGATCGGAAAGTGTCTTCACGAGATTCGGCGGAATGATGGCGATAGGCGTTTCGGCCGGATCGGGCGCGGCGGCACCGAATTCACCAAGACCGGCCGCCGGTGAAGAAACGGGCGACGCCAGAACTCTGGGCGGCGTGCTGTCCGCCACGTAGGACGAAACCCCTCCGACGCCGGAAGGAGCCGCGGCCGGAGTGACCGCGGCGGCAGGCGCCGTCGCCGCTGCTATCGGGACTATCGGGGAGGCGGAAGCTGCCGGCGAGGAGGCCACGCTGGGAGCGGCACCTGACGCGTCGGCGGCGGCGCACACGCGCGCGCGGCCTACGGCGCAGGCGAGCGCTATCGCGCATGCGACGCCGAGGATCGGCGCTCGAAAGGCTCCGGCCTGCCGCGCCCCCTTAGTTAAGGCTCCAGTGCTGCTCATGCTCCGTGACCCGGCCCTCTCTACCGAGCTTCTTGAGATGGGAGCGAACCGAACGAGCCGCGGCCGGATGCAGATATTCCGGCACGTCGGTGTAAATCTTCTTGACGATCGCGACCACTTCCAGGGGGCCAGCAGCCAGCGCCTCGAGGATCTGGCGGTCACGCAGCTCACGATGCGCGATATACTCGCGAATCTTTTCCTTTGGATTGCGGATGACCGGGCCGTGCGCCGGATAGATCGTCTCGAGATCGAGTTCGAGCAAGCGGCGCAGCGAATCCATGTACTGCGCCAGGTCTCCGGTATCATCAGGTATCACCGTGGTTCCCGCACCCAGGACAACGTCGCCGGTGAAGAGCGCGCGTTCCTCGGCCAGATAATAGCATAGATGATCCGGCGCATGTCCGGGAGTATGAATCGCGCGCAGCGTCACGCCTTCGGCCTCGACCACGGCGTCGGCGCCGATCACGGTAATCGAATCGGGCGCGACCTTGTCGTGTCCGGGCCACGGCATCTTGAGCACCGGCAGGTCGCCGAAACGTTCGCGCGCGTGGGCGACGCCGCCGTCGTGATCGGGATGCGCATGCGTCACGACGATTCGATCGAGCTCGTTCGAATGCGACAGCTCTTTCATCGCATCGACCAGCAGGTCGGCCCAGATCGGGACGCCCTGACCGGTGTCGAGCAGCATCGGCCGCCGGCTCGACCCGACGATATAAGTGTTGGTTCCCGGTCCGGTAAACGGCCCAGGGTTATGGCCGAGCACGGTTGCAACGCGCGGCGAATGGCGCGCGTAGTCCGGCAGCTTCATTCCGATCATCGAATCGGTAACGATCCGCGCGGGCTGCTTGTCCATCGAACCTTCCTCTCCCCCTAATCTTGCCTATCTGCGGTTGCGCTCGAAAATCAGCCGAAGCCCCTTGAGCGTCAGGAACTCGTCCACCTCTTCTATGGTCTCGCTTTCGGGCGCGATCAAGTCCGCCAGGCCGCCGGTCGCGAGCACGTGGGCCTTTTCGCCGCGTTCCTTGCGAATTCGATGCACCAGTCCGTCAACCAGCGCGGTATAGCCGAAAATCAGGCCCGACTGGATCGATCCGATAGTCGTGCGGCCCACCACTTCGCGCGGACGGACCAGCTCGACCCGATAGAGCTTGGCCGCGCGCTGGATCAGCGCATTCATCGAGACGTTCGAGCCCCGGGGCGATCGCGCCGCCGGCGTACTCGCCGCGTCCGCTGACGTAGTCGAACGTGGTTGCGGTGCCAAAATCGACGACGATACAGGCGCTTGCGTATTTATCGAAAACGGCGACGGCATTGACGATTCGATCGGCGCCCACCTCTTTGGGATTCTCGTACAGAATCGGCATCCCGGTTTTAATTCCCGGTCCGACCATCAGCGGAACGCATCGGAAGTACCGCTCCGACAGTTGCTCCATCGCCTGGTTGAGCGGAGGCACCACGCACGCGATGATGACGCCTTCGGGTTTGAAGCCGGGCTCGATTCCCGCGCCCAGCAAAAGAGTGTTCAGCAGCGCGCCATGTTCGTCGGTGGTGCGTTCGGGAACGGTCTGGATCCGCCAGTGATGAGTCAGACGCTCACCCTCGTAAATTCCGATAACGGTGTGGCTGTTGCCTACATCAAGCGTGATGAGCATGAAGTGACGCTCCGCCGCGGATGCGCGCCGCGTGCGAGAATGACAGTGCGAAGATAATAGCCCCCCGCTTCAGCGGACGCGAAACGAATGCGCACCCCCACGAAACGGAAACCTGCCCGGCGCGGCGCGCCTCGGCGGGATCAACCACGGCCCGGACCCGAACGGCCGCGCGATCGTGACCGGAGCCACCGGAACCAGAACAACCGGCGCGGCAGGCACAAAATAGGTTGATGAACCGTACGGAACGACGGTCTCACCCGAGGTATAGACCGGCGCGATCGGCGCCTCGGCGATTCCCTGGTTTTCATAGTCCTGCAGATTGCCGAGGCTCGGGTCGCTCGAGGCTTCGTCGGTATTGCTGGAATCGGCCGAACTCGCCACGGCGCTCGGGTCGGCAGCGGGATCGGCGCCGGTGGAACCATCGACTGCGGCGGTGCTGGAGGAATCGTCACCAGGGGCGAGCGCGTCACACGTCATCACGACGCCGTCGGGGATACAGGCCTGAGGAATTTCGAGCACCTGCTCGGAGAGCTCCCAATCGTCGGGAGCGGGAGCAGGATCTTCGGCCAGCGCGATTCGCGGAGCGCTGAGCCCGATCAGCAGCATCGAGCAGGCGATGCCTGCGATTAGTCGGCCGAACTTGCGGGCGAATTTGCTCTCGGACCTTCGGGCGGATTTTCGATACTTATCCACCGGCTTGCCGAACCGCGCGCAAATACCACGCGGCGCTCCTTGATCGGAAGGCTACCACTCGCAACGTGCGTCGCCAAGGCTCTCGCACGAACAGGGTTTGCAGGCGCGCGCAGTCTGGATAAGATTGCCGCCTATGCCGGAAGCAAAAATCGCTCTAGTCACTGGCGCTGGCCGCGGAATCGGCCGCGACATCGCTCTCGGTCTCGCGCGCGAAGGCTATGCCTGCGGGCTAATCGCACGCACCAAATCGCAGCTTGACGAAACCGCGGACTTGATCCGCAAAGCCGGAGGCAAGGCGCTCGTCACGCCGACCGACGTCTCGGAGCGCGAGCAGGTGCTCGCCTCGGTCGAAGCGGTCGAGCGCGAGCTCGGTCCGATCGCGGTGCTGATCAACAACGCGGGAGCCTACCTGAAGAAGCCGCTGCTGGAAATCACCGAAGAGGATTTCGATTTCCAGCTCAAGGTCAACACCTACGGTCCGTTCTTCTGCACCCAGGCCGTGGCGGGCAAGATGGCCGAACGCGGACACGGCGCGATCATTTTCGTGCTCGGGTCGGAGACCCGCGGCGGACCGGCGCAGTACTCGGCGTACACGGCGTCCAAGGTGGCGCAGCGCGCGATCGCGGAATCGGTGGCGTATGAATTTATGCATCGCGGGATCCACGCGGCGGCGCTCGACGTCGACGGCGCGGTGGACAGCGCGCGGGTGCGCGAAGCGATGCCGGACACTGATCCGTCGCACTTCGTCGCTCCGTCGCAAATCTGCGCCGAGATTGTCCATCTGATCAATCAACCGAGAAGCTCGTGGACCTTCCAGGTGGACCTGCGCTCCTACGTCCAATGGCGCCCGCGCGTCGCCGCAAAGAAGAAGCCATAATCGCGCGCCTCGCACGCTGCAATTTGCGGTCTGCTCTGATTTTTGAGAACCGCGGGGCCGTGGATGTGTCATTCCCGCGCGTGGCTGGCGCGCGAGGAATCCCTAATTCGGATAGTGCTGCGGGAATGACAACCGGGCGGCAGTTCGTCTTGTAGAGTAGTCGCGGCGGAAATTATACTGTCGAGTTCGACGCGCACGAATTCACGGTCGGGGTGTGGCGCAGACTGGTAGCGCACACGCTTGGGGTGCGTGTGGTCGCCGGTTCAAATCCGGCCACCCCGACCAACTTTCCCTAACGCGCCCACCGCCGCGCTCACATCGCCGCAAGTTTGAAAACGATGTCTCCCGCGCGAAATCACGGAACTGAGCCCGCAATGAGTTGCAGCACGCGCCTGGCCTTAGCGGCCGGCCACTGGCTCACGCCGCAAAGTCGAAAAGCACGCTGGAGGGATCGCGCGGGCGCTCGTCATGTTCGATTTCATCGGCGATGACGCGCAAGGCGAGCACCTTGACGTTGGCGATCGCGGCTTCACGCGATGGTCCGTAGGCCATGACTCCTGGCAACGCGCGAATCTCGGCGATCCAGCAGCCGTCCGCTTCGCGATCGATTTCGATTTCGAGCCGGATTTCATCCGCGTTCATAGCGATTCACCGTCGGCAACCTGGATTTCACTTGAAAGGAGAGCGCGACGCGTTTCGAGCGACGCTACAATTGCTTCGCGAATGTTCGCTAGCGCCTCTTCGCGGGTGCGCCCCTGACTGACGCATCCGGGAAGCGCCGGACATTCGGCAACCAGCCAGCCGTCTTCGTCAGTCTCCAGTGTCACCAAAATCTTCATAAAGTCCCCGCCGTTGCGGACGTGGATCCATCCTATAACGAACAATACCACTGGGTAACGGTCTGTACCAATACGATAGCGACGAAGCCTCGTCTTTCGCGCTTGGGGTGATTCAAATCCGGCCACCCCGACCAACTACACTGCTAACTAGCTCAATTCTCGATGCGCGTGAGGTCCACGACTTCGGTGCGGGATTCGAGCGTCGCGGTCTTGCCGTCGGGTGCTATGTGCAGCGTGTCGATATCGGCGCTGGTGTCGCCCTTGCGCGATTGGAGAATCCTCACGTTGGTTGCGCCGCTGTCCATCCCGCCTACGCTGTAGTCGATATTGTTCTCGGTCTGGTCCGCGCTGCCGCCGCTGATCACGATCGAGTCCTTGCGGAATTCGATCGTGGTCGCACCGGTCGAGGTTCTGATGTCGTGCGTCAGCTCATCAATATCCGAAGTTTCGATTTCCTTCTCGCGTTTGCCGATACTCCATTTGCCAAGCGCCGGATTGTGGCCGCATCCGACCAGCGTCAGCGCCACGACAAGAATTCCGCATCGCCACCATCGCACGCCGCCCAAAGCCTCAACCAAACCCTCTGCAACCGCCATCGACAAGTCCTCCCGGATGAAACGACGGTATCACCCAACCGCGCCGCAAAATCAATAACGCTACGACGCCAGAGGGGCCAGCGAGCCTACCGAGTCGGGGATTCCCGAGGCGGGGAGTTTGCGCGAGCCGGGCTTTACGTCAAACGGCGATACCAGGCCGAGTTCCTTTGCGATTTCGCGCACCGCCGGCATCACTTCGGTCGCGATCAGCCGGATATTGTTCGTGCGCGCCTCCGCCGAGATCGGGCCGTCGTTCTGCCAGAAGCCGAAGATGCCCGGCCGCAGCACTTCGAGCACCTTGCGGATCTTCGGAATGCACCGTCTTCGGCGTGCCGCAAATCACCTGCATCGAGCGCTCGACCTGCGGAAAGGCGTCGAAGATCTGCTTGCGCGTGGCTTCGATGTCGACCTGCTTCGTCGCTGCCAGGCGCCGGCGCGCATCTCGATCTGCGATGCGGCGATTCGCTCTTCCGCGGTGGTGTCTTTGCGCCGCCGTTGCCCGCCAAGGACTGCCCTTGGCCGCCGCCGGGTCCGTGAACTGGCGCGCGACACGCCGGGTCGCATCTTTGCGAGTTGTATCCCGGCGGGAACATCCACTGCGGCTGGCCGAACAGGCTGTAGCCGATTCCCGCGCCGCCGAACATGTCCCACTTGGCGATCTCGCGCGCCTTCTCGTCGGTCTCGGCGACGTAAACCTTTTGCAGATAGCCGAAATTCTCCGGCCCGACCTGGTAGCCCTCTTTCGCCGCCGCGTCGCGATAGATGTTCCACAGCTCGACGGTCGGCTCCAGGAAGGTCGCCAGCGCGACGTACGGATAGCGATGCTTCGCGCACCAGACCACGGTCTCGGGGCTCAGCAGGCCGGGAATCCAGATCGGCGGATGCGGCTTCTGCATCGGCAGCGCCCATGGATCGACAAACCGGTAATGGAAATGCTTGCCCTCGTAGCGCAACGGACCGGGCTGGGTCCACGCCTGGATGACGAGGTCGTGCGCCTCGTTGAAGTACTCGCGATTGAAGCCGGGATTCGCGTTGGTCGCGAATTGCTCGCTGCCGGCGCCGCGCACCCATCCGGTGACCAGCCGCCCGCCCGAGATCATGTCGATCATCGCCAGCTCCTCGGCCAGCCGCAGCGGATTGCCGACCACCGGCAAGCGGATTGCCGAGCAGCACGATCTTCACCTTCTTGGTGATTCGCGCGAGGATCGACGCCTCGACGTTCATCACCGAGCCCATGCAGAAGGCGGTGTCGTGATGCTCATTCAGCATCACGCCGTCGAAGCCCAGCTCCTCGGCGAGGATCTTCTCGTCGAGATATTCGTTGAGCAGGACCGAGCCCTTCTCCGAGTCGAAATGCTTGTTCGGAATTCCGAAGAATCCGTTTTTGATCACCTCGTCGTTGGGAACCGTCCCGATACGGACGCTCGGTGAAATACATTATGTGCATCGTCGAACCTCCCTGGCGCTCTAGTCGCCGAGGAACGCTTCCGCCTCGCGGATAAAGTCCGCGGACCTTTCTATTTCAGGGCGATGGCCGCACTCGTCGAACATCACGACTCGCGCTCCCTTGATCGCCGCGTGCCACGACTCGGCCGCGCTCGGCGGCACGACGGCGTCCTGCCTGCCCCACATCACGAGCGTCGGCAATCCCGCCGCGACTCCCAGCAGATGCGGCAGCGAGGGATTGTGCATGAAGGGCGTCCACGCCAGCCGCGCGGTCTGCGCGCGAGCGTCCTCCCAGGACTCGAACTGCTCCGGCGACATCGGACCGCCGTAAAGCTCGGCAAATTCGGGCGTGCCCGCTGGATCGCGCACGCTCGCAAGCACCTGCTGCGGCGCCATCATCTGGAAGAAATCGAGGATGTCGCCCTCCGGCGGACGGATTCCCACCGGCGCAACCAGGACCATCTTGCGGAACTGCGCGGGATTGCACGCCGCCATCTCGGCCGCGATCCATCCGCCGAGCGAAAAGCCGATCACGTCGATCGGCGCGAGCTTCTTCTCGATCAGGTAGCGCGCGTAAAAGGCCGCCATATCGCGAGTCGAGGTGATCCATTCCGCGCGCGGCGTCCGGCCGAAGCCCGGATGAAGCGGCGTGACGACGGTGCGCCGCGCGGCGAGCGCGCGATTCCATTTGAGCAATCCGGGATTTCCCAGCTCGTCGTGCAGGACCAGAATCGGCGGCCCGCGCCGCCGATCGCGACGCTCAGCTCGGTGCCGTCCACACGGACGGTCTCTTCGCGCCATGGTTTCGCGCCATCAGCCATCGCCGTTTCACTCCGTCGGCATCGCGGTCACGCCCATCGCCGCAAACTTCAGACCTTTCAATTCCGGGGTAACATATCGGTTCCAAATTTTCCATGCCGCGCGAAATCGCGTGGTTGTTCAATTTGATAATCGACTCTTGTGTGTCATTCCCGCGCGCGTGGCTGCCGCGCGCGAGGAATCCCGTGCTCGGCCATTCGCCTCGGAGCAAGAGGCTGTCGAGAAACGACATGTGTTTGTCGTCATCCTGCCAGAAAGTGTGTGGGGCGACGAGCATTGTATTCTCAGCCGACGCCGCAGCCGTCATTCCGACCCTAGGGAGAAATCCGCAACGCGTCCGCGCTTCACGCCAACACCACATGCAGAGGCCCTTCGTCCGGGATTCCTCGCGCGGCAGCCACGCGCGGGAATGACAACCGAGGTGCGCGCCAGAACAGTGGAATGCCCCTGAGGGCATGACGGAATAGAGGGGGTTGGCGGAAATTAAAATCTCCACGCCCGAAATCGCGTGCCTTACTCGACGTGCGCGCCGCGGGTATAATTGGTTTGCGATGGCTGACGATCTGGAGCGGGCGCGCGAGCGGATGGTTGCCGAGCAACTCGCCGCGCGCGGAATAAGCGACCGGCGCGTGCTGGCCGCGATGCGCGCGATTGAGCGCCATCGCTTCCTTCCGCCCGAGTACGTCGGACACGCGTACGACGACGGGCCCCTGCCGATCGGCGATTCGCAGACTATCTCGCAACCCTACATGGTCGCGCTGACCGCGCAGGCCGCCGCCTTGACCGGGCGCGAGCGCGTCCTCGAAATCGGGACCGGTTCGGGCTACCAGGCCGCTGTGCTGGCTTCGCTCGCACGCGAGGTTTGGTCAGTCGAGTGCCTGGCGCATCTGCACGATCGCGCGCACGTGATTCTGGCTTCGCTCGGCGTGTCGAATGTCTATCTGAAGCTCGCCGACGGCTCCGAAGGATGGGAAGAGCCGGCGCCGTTCGACGTGATCGTCGTAAGCGCCGCGATGCCCGGCATCCCGATGCCGCTGCTTAGCCAGCTTACTCCGGCGGGCCGGCTGATCGCTCCGATCGGCGAGGACGAGTTGCAGAGCCTGGTCCGAATCAGCCGCAAGAGCGGCCATTGGCAGGAAGAATATTTCGGCGAATGCCGATACGTGAAGATGACCGGCAAGTACGGCTTCAAAGACGAGTGACGTTAGTCACTAGCGCTCTCGATTGACCGGAGCGCGGCCGCGCCGCTGTTTTTCGCGGCGGACGGCGACGGTGGATGTGGTGGATGGGATGGCGGCGGTGCGCGACAGCGCGGCAGGTATCAGACGAGCGGCAATATCCGTGGCGCTCGTGCTGTGCGTCGCGCTCGCAATCTCGGGATGCGCCAGCGGCGGCTCGGAGTCTTTCACTTCGGCGGGCTCCGAACGATCGTACACGGTGCAGCCGGGCGACACGGTTTATCATATCGCGACAAAATTCGGCGTCAGCGTCGGACGGCTGATGACCGCCAACGGAATCTCTGACGCGCGCGAGTTGCGCGTCGGGCAGACGCTCACGATTCCGGGATCGCATCCGGTAACTGCGCTCAGCAGCGTGCCGCACGGACCCTCGAACGCGATGCCGTACCGCGGGATGCGCGAGTCGCGGCAATTCGCGTGGCCGGTCGCCGAGGGAGTGGTCTCTTCGGGCTTTGGAATCCGGAATGGCGCGATGCACGAAGGGGTCGATATCGCGGCGCCCGCTGGAACTCCCGTTCTCGCCGCCGACAACGGCGTCGTGGTGTTCTCGGGGGTCCTGCACGGCTACGGCAACACCGTCATCATCCAGCACGACGATCACTACGCGACGGTGTACGGCCACGACGAGCGCAATTTCGTGCGCGAGGGCGACCATGTATCGCGCGGACAGATGATCGGAGAAATCGGCACCAGCGGACGTACCACTGGCGCGAACCTGCACTTCGAGGTCCGCCACGACAACATCGCGCGCAACCCGCTGGCCTTTCTGCCCGAACCTCCTGCGGCTCCTGGCATCACCTATGCCGCCGAAGGAGGCATGTAGTACAGCGGAAATCCATGCGGCGCGGCATTCCTAAAAATAGATTTTCCGCTCGGCGCCGAGTAAGCTCCTTGCTTCGCGCCTGGCATAAGTGAAACTCACAAGTGAAGTGGAAATGACTCCAGAAGAAATCAAGAAACTCATTCGCGACATCCCCGACTTTCCGAAAACCGGAATCCTGTTCCGCGATATCACTCCGCTCATTGCCGACCCGCGCGGTTTTGCGGCGATCGTTGATGGACTAGCCGAGCCCTACCTCGGGCAGGTCGATACGGTGTTGGGAATCGAATCGCGCGGGTTCATTATCGGCGCTCCCGTCGCCTATCGGCTGGGAGTCGGCCTCGCGATCGCGCGCAAGCCTGGCAAGCTTCCGTTTACAACCGTTGATGAATCATATGACCTCGAATACGGCAGCGCCTCGCTGCAGATGCATAGCGACGCAATCAAGCCGGGCGCGCGCGTGCTGATCGTCGATGACTTGCTGGCGACCGGCGGCACCGCGGAAGCGGCGCTCAAGCTGGTGCGCAGGACCGGTGGCGCAGTGGTCGGGTGCGCGTTTATCGTCGAATTATCGGCGCTGGGCGGCCTTGCGCGGATCGCGCCGGCGAAGAGTTTTTCGCTCGTCAGCTACTAGCAGCTCGATCGCATACGCGTCCTGCGGAACGCAGCGGTACTCAGTCGTGGAAGGATCCAACCAGAACGCTCGCCTCCCGGCTGATCGCCGCCGTCTTTATCTCGTGCTGGCGATCGCCGTCGGCTATTTCGCGCTCGAGCTCGTCGCTGGATGGCTCACGAACAGCCTCGCGCTGTTATCCGACGCGATCCACATGCTGACCGACATCGCGGCGATCTGCCTGAGCCTGCTGACGCTCTGGATTTCGGCGCGTCCGGCAAATCAGGGCAAGACCTTCGGCTATCTGCGCGCGGAAATTTTGGGCGCCTTGCTCAACGGACTATTTTTGTGGCTGCTGGTCGCGTTCATCTGGATCGAGGCGTTCGCTCGCCTGCGGCATCCCGAGCACGTGCACGGACTCGGCGTGATGGCCGTCGCGGTGGTCGGAATCGTCGTAAACTCTCTGGCCGCATGGATCACCGCTGAGGCTCCCGCCTCCCGGGGCAGGCGCGGAATAGCGGTGCGGGCGGTTTTCGTCCACGTGATTTCGGACCTTATCGGATCGATCGGCGTGCTGGTCGCGGGCGCGCTGGTTTACTTCACCGGCGCATGGCAAGCCGACCCCGCCGTCAGCATCCTGATTGGCGCGCTGGTGCTGTACAGCTCATGGGGCCTGGTGCGCGAGGGCGTCGACATCCTGATGGAATCGGTGCCGGAGCATATCGATCTTGGACGGCTGCGCGACGATTTGCTGGCGGTCGAGGGCGCAGAGGAAGTTCACGATTTGCACGTATGGTGCCTGAGCTCGCGTCAATTCGCGTTAGCGGCGCACTGCGTGGTGCGCGCCGATATCGATCAGGATTTGGTGCTGCATCAGATGTCGGAAATGCTGCGCGCCAATTTCAATATCCATCACATGACCGTGCAACTCGAACGCGACAGCCGCCGCCAGCACGAACCGGAATTTTAAGGCGCATCATGAACGTCGAGTCGTCCGGCTTCCCTCAGGAACCCGCCGAGGAATGGGTTCCGCCGCCGTTCCAGCCGATACGCGCGATCGCGGCGATCTTGCTGACCGCGTGCGGGTTCGGACTCTATGAGTTCGTGCTGCTGAACTTCTGGTCGTCGCCCGCGCTGGGAATACATGACCGGATTCCGTGGCCCGCGTTCGGCGCGCTCGCCCTTGCGATGCTGCTGGGACTGGCCGCGTTTGGCGCCGCGCTGGGAATCTGGTCGCCGCACGCGAAGCTCGGATTCGGGCTGCTCGCGTTTTTCGCCTGCGTCGTCATCGGAGTCGGCGGCGGAAGATTCGCGAGCTATATCATGCGTGGAACGATGAACCCGCCCTATCATCTGGCGCTCGCAGTCGGCGACCGGTTTCCGCAATTCTCGCTCGCCGATCAAACCGGAGCTGCGGTTCATACGCTGACACCGCCGGGCGATCGCGCGACGCTGGTGTTCGTCTATCGCGGCGATTTTTGTCCGTTCGCGCGGCACGAGCTGGCCGAGCTGACGGCTCTCGCGCCCGAGCTCACGCGCGCGAACGCGAACGTGATCGCGATCAGCGCCGATCCTGTCGATCGATCGAAGATGCTCTCCAGTTATCTGCAGACCGACATTCCGCTGCTCAGTGATGAACATGAAACGATTCTCGCGCCAATGGGATTGGTGCAGCGGCATCGCGACGGCCAGCCCGACAGCGCGATTCCCGCGTTCTTCGTCGTCGACGGCTCGGGAACGATCCGATGGATTTACGCGTCGCCATATTACCGGATTCTCCCGCGCACGAGCGACCTGATGGCGGCGGTTCGCGCGGTCACGCGGCCGTGGAAGAAGTGAGCGCGGCGAGCATCGCACGCATCGCTTCGGCGGGCGATTCCGCGCCGAGGATCGATCCAATTCCCGCCGCTCCCGCCGGACGCGCGCCGGGATCCGACTTGCTCATCAACTCGCGCGCTCGCTCCGGCGTGATTCCGCCGAGCGCATAGACCGGCACCGATCCTGCCCGGCATGCGGCGGAGAGGCCGTCGCGTCCCCACGCGGGTCCGTACGCGCCCTTCGAGATCGGATCGAAGACCGGTCCGAACACGACGAAGTCCGCGCCCTCGCGCGCGGCCGACGCGACGTCGGGCGGCGAATGAGTGGATGCGCCGATCAGCATGCCGTCGCCGACGAGCCGCCGCGCCATCGCGACTCCGATCGAGTCGAACGGCAGATGCACTCCGTCGGCGTGCGCGGCGAGCGCGATATCCACGCGATCGTTCACGATCATCGGCGCGCCGTAGCGCGAGCATACCTCGCGCAGCTCTAGCGCGAGGCCGTAGAGCTCGCGCGCGGGCAAATCTTTCTCGCGCACCTGGAGCGCGACCGTGGCGCGCGGCGCCACGGACAGCGCCGCCGCGCACGCATCGACCAGCGTGCCGGCGCGCACCGCATCGCGGTCGGTTATCAGGTAGAAAAGAAACCCCCGCGCGCCGCACTGCGTCACTGGATCATCCCGGTGATCGGGCTCGACGCGGTAGCGTAGAGCCTGCGCTCGATCCGCCCCGCTCCATAAGCGATCCGCCCCGCTTCGACCGCGAGTTTCATCGCGCGCGCCATCGCGATCGGATCTTTTGCTCCCGCGATCGCCGTGTTCATCAGGATCGCGTCGCATCCGAGTTCCATTGCGTATGCCGCGTCCGACGCCGTGCCTACGCCCGCATCGACGATCACCGGCACCTTCGCCTGCTCGATAATTATCGCGAGGTTGTAGGGATTGCGGATCCCGAGACCCGATCCGATCGGCGCCGCCAGCGGCATCACGGCCGCGCATCCGAGTTCCGCAAGCCGCAGGCACGTCACCGGATCGTCGGTGACGTAGGGCAGAACCTTGAAGCCTTCCTTGACGAGAATTTTCGCCGCCTCGATCGTCGCGGGCACGTCGGGAAACAGCGTCTTCTGATCGCCGATAACTTCGAGCTTCACCATGTCGCCGACTCCGACCTCGCGCGCGAGCCTGCACGTGCGCACCGCTTCCTCGGCGGTGTAGCATCCTGCGGTGTTGGGCAGAATCTGGTAGCGCTTGGGGTCGAGGTAGTCGAGCAGGTTCTCCGATTTGCGATCGGTGATATTCACCCGCCGCACCGCGACGGTGACCATCTCGGCGCCGCTTGCCTCGACCGCGCGCCGCGTCTCGGCGAAGTCTTTGTACTTGCCGGTTCCGACGATCAGCCGCGAGCTGAATTTCCTGCCGCCAAGTTCCAGGGGAGTATCCACAGTCTTACCTCATGTGCCGGAGTTTGATGAGCAGTGGCGTTCATCCGCCTCCGACGAAGTTGATTATTTCGACCTCGTCGCCCGCGCGCAGAATCGTGGCGGCGTAGTCGGATTTCGGCACCACCTGCCGGTTGATCTCGACCGCGATTCGCTGCGGACGCATCCTGAGCCTCTCGATCAGCGCGCTCAGGTGAGCGTCGCCCTCGATTCGGCTGGGCTCGCCATTAAGCGTGATTGTGATTGTCGCCTCGGGCATCGAAGAAAGCCGCCCTCCGGGCACCCGGGGAAGCGGCTTTCGGCCGAACTGCGAACGTTCGGTCCTTGGCTTCCCTACGCCGGCATGACCCGGATCAGGTTCGAGGGGTTCTCTCCTGCGAGAGTTCTCAGCGCGTACGCGCGCCCCCAGCCTGTTTTGGTTATAGCATCGCGCGCCCCGGAGAAAAACCATCAACAGCGCGTCGCGGTTCAATCAACAGGCGCGGCGGGGAATTTCATTGACTGTCCGTTCGGCGGGTGGTTATCTGAATCCGCTTTCAACACGAATTTAAATCCTGCGATTTCCGCGCGACCCGGCGCTCATTCGCGATCGATACTGCGCGAAGGATAGTAATGAACCCCGAGGAACACCGCCCAACTGTAGCCGAGATCGATCTCGGCGCGCTGCGCTCGAACTACCACGCGCTGCGCGGGCTCGCCGCGAGTCACGAGCTGATCGCGGTGGTCAAGGCGGACGGCTACGGGCACGGCGCGGTGACCGTCGCGCGCACGCTGGCGGCCGAAGGATGCCGCAATTTCGGAGTCGCGACGATCGACGAGGCGCGCGAGCTGCGCCGCGCCGGAATCACCGCGCGAATTTTTCTGCAAGCCGGTTTCTTCGCCGAGCAGGCGCGCGAGATTGTCGAGCTCGGCCTGACGCCGTTCGTTTGCGACGCGGCTCTGATCGCGCCGCTTCAGGCCGCCGCCGCGCCGTCGCATGCGCGCCTTCCGATCCATCTGAAGGTCGATACGGGCGCAAGCCGCCTCGGCGTGCTGCCGACGGACCTGCCCGCGGTTATCGATGCGATGCGCGCGGCGCCGTCGCTGCAGCTTGAGGGCCTATGCACCCTGCTCGCGAACGCGGGCGATCCCGCGAGCCCGATCACCGACCGGCAGCTCGGAGTGTTCCGCGCGGCGCTGGAGACGCTGCGCGCCGCCGGTTTCGATCCGATCGCTCACGTCGCGAACTCCGCCGCGCTGGCGCTGCGCAAGGATGCGCACTTCAACCTGGTTCGCCCCGGACTCGCGATTTACGGCCTGCCTCCGGTCGCCGCCGTCCGCAGACGCGTCGAGCTGCGCCCGGTCATGACCTTCAAGACCCGGCTGATGCAGACCAAGCGCATCCCCGCCGGCAGCGGCGTCGGCTACGGACACACCTTCATCACTCCGCACGAAAGCGTGATCGGCGTGCTGCCGGTCGGTTATGCCGACGGCTACCGCCGCGAGGTACGGCGCGGCGGCAAAGTGCTGGTGCGCGGCGCACTCGCGCCCGTGATCGGCGCGGTCTCGATGGACCTGACCACGATCGATCTTACCGACATCCCCGGCTCGGCGGTCGGTGACGAAGTGATACTATGGGGCCAAAGCCGCGATTATCCGGACGCTGAGGCGGTGATCAGCGTCAATGACGTTGCGCGGCGGGCGCATACTATCTCCTATGAAATGCTCTGCACCGTCGGCAAGCGCGTGCCGCGAATCTGCCGCGGATAATTTTTTTGGAAAGGCTCAAGCGAAATGGATAGCGACAAGATCATCTTACGGCGCGCGCTGCTCGGCGTATCCGACAAGGACGGGCTCGCGGATTTCGCGCGCACGCTCGCACGCCGCGGCGTCGAGCTGGTCTCGACCGGAGGCACCAAGGCCGCGCTCGAGGCGGCGGGCGTGCCGGTCAAAGCGGTCGAAGAGTTCACCGGCTTTCCCGAGATGCTCGACGGACGGGTGAAGACGCTGCATCCGAAAATCCACGGCGGAATTCTGGGCCGCCGCTCCGAACCGAGCCATCAGAGGCAGATGAAGGATCACGGAATCGAGCCGATCGATCTGGTGGTCGTCAATTTCTATCCGTTCGAGAGCACGGTCGCGAAGCCCGGCGTCACCCGCGACGAAGCGATCGAGAATATCGATATCGGCGGTCCGACCCTGGTGCGCGCCGCGGCGAAGAACTATCCCGACGTCGCGATCGTCGTCGATCCCGCCGACTACGCCGCGATCGCGGACGAAATGGAAAAGAACGAGGGCGCGCTGAGCCTCGCGACGCGATGGCGCCTCGCGCGCAAGGCCTTCACGCGCGTCGCCGCCTACGACTCCGCGATCACCAACTGGCTCGGCGCAAATTCCGGCGAAGGCGAGACCTCCGCGCTCGGCGAGACTTTCAGCCTGACCCTCGAACGCGAGCAGAAGCTCCGGTACGGCGAGAATCCTCATCAGGAAGGCGCGCTCTACGGCAACTTCCTCAAGATCGCGGAGCAACTCCACGGCAAGGAGCTTTCGTTCAACAACGTCTTCGACATCAGCTCGGCCGCCAACCTGATGCTCGAATTCCAGCGCGAGCCGCAGGCCGTCGTCGCGATTCTCAAGCACAACACTCCGTGCGGCGTCGGAATCGGATCGACGCTGAAATCCGCGTGGGACAAGGCGTTCGCGACTGATCCCGATTCTCCGTTCGGCGGAATCATCATCGCGAACCGCCCCTGGGATATGGAGTTCGCGCGCGCCGTCAACGAACTCTTCACCGAGGTTCTGATCGGTCCCGATTTTCCCGCCGAGGTGCTCGAGTTTCTGAAGAAGAACAAAAACCGCCGCCTGATGCGCTTTCATCCCGACGCGGTTCCGCGCGGCGAGTTCGACCTCAAGAAAGTCGTCGGCGGTTTGCTGGTGCAGTCTCCAGACCTGTCGATCGAAGATCCGCGCCAGGGCAAAGTCGTCACCAGGCGCGCGCCCAACGCCGCCGAGCTGCGCGCGCTCGAATTCGGCATCAAGGTCTGCAAGCACATCAAGTCCAACGCGATCGCGTTCGTCGCCGAGGATCGCACGCTCGCCGTCGGCGGCGGCGCAACCTCGCGCATCGATCCGGTCTATGCCGCGCGCGAGAAAGCCGCGCGCCTGAAGGTCTCGCTCGAAGGCTCGGTGCTCGTCTCCGAGGCTCTCTTCCCGATGCCCGACGGACCGACGCTCACGGCCGAGGCGGGCGCGACCGCGATCGCGCAGCCGGGCGGCTCGATCCGCGATAAAGACGTGATCGCCGCGGCGGACAAGTACGGCCTCGCGATGGTCTTTACCGGAGTGCGGCACTTCCGCCATTAGGCCGCGATGAAAGTTCTCGTCATCGGACAGGGCGGGCGCGAACATGCGCTATGCTGGCGGCTGCATCAGAGCCAGTCGGTGTGGGGGCTCTACTGCGCGCCGGGAAATCCGGGAATCAACCAGCTCGCGGAGCCGGTCGCGATCGCGCCCGGCAACTTCGCCGCGCTGGTCGATTTCGCGCGCGAGAAAAAAATCGATCTGACGATCGTCGGTCCGGACGATCCACTCGCCGCGGGAATTGTCGACGAGTTCCGGCGCGCCGGCCTTACGATCTTCGGGCCGACGCGCGCGGCCGCGCAAATCGAGAGCAGCAAGTCGTTCGCGAAATCGGTGATGGAGGCGGCAGGCGTGCGCACCGCCGCGTATCGCTCTTTCGATGACGCCGCCGCCGCGCGTGATTACGTTCGCGGCCTCGATCGGCCCGTGGTCGTCAAGGCCGACGGACTCGCGCTCGGCAAGGGCGTCACCATCTGTCCCGATAGCGGCTCCGCGCTCGCGGCGGTTGAGGCCGCGATGACCGAAGCGAAGTTCGGCGCGGCGGGAAGGCGGATCGTGATCGAGGAATTTCTCGCCGGCGAGGAAGTTTCGTTCTTCGCGCTCTGCCACGGCGAAGACGCGATCGCCTTCGGCCTGTTTCAGGATCACAAAACGATCTTCGACGGCGACCGCGGCCCGAACACTGGCGGAATGGGCGCGTACTCGCCGCTTCCCCAATTCGGTCCCGATCTGGAAGAGCGCGCGATGCGCGAAGTCGTGCGGCCCGTCCTGCGCGAGATGGCCTCGCGCGGAACTCCGTTCACGGGCATGCTGTTCGCGGGATTGATGATCGGCGCGGACGCGATCAGCGTGATCGAGTTCAACGCGCGCTTCGGCGATCCGGAAACCCAACCGATGATGATGCGCTTCGATGGCGACCTCGCCGCGACTCTGCTCGCCGCCGCGGAGGGCAGGATCGCCGACGCCGACGTGCGCCTCTCGCCACGCTCCGCCGTCACCGTGGTTCTCGCTTCGGGCGGATATCCGGGCAACTATCGCAAAGGGATTGCGATCACCGGCGTCGAGAAAGTCGAAGGCGGCGCGCCGTCGGAGCTCAAAGTCGATTGGGCGATGAAAAAAATTCGCGTCAAAGTTTTTCACGCCGGCACCGCGCTCAAGGACGACCAGCTAGTCACGAATGGAGGCCGCGTGCTCGCGGTAACCGCGATGGCGCCCGAGCTCGAGACCGCGGTCGCGGCGGCATACCAGGTCGCGGACCTGATAGAATTCGAAGGCAAACAATTGCGCCACGATATTGCGCATCATGCGCTGGATAAATTGAAAGGAGCACATTAAGTCTTGCCAGCCAGGAAATCCGCCAGCACGACCAATCGCGATCGTCCGAGCCTCGATCAAGCTGTCGCCGCGCTGCGCGCAGCCGAGCTGGTCGTCTATCCGACCGAGACCTTTTACGGCCTCGGCGCGGACCCGTTTTCACCGACCGCGCTCGAGCGCCTGTTTGCCGCAAAGGGCCGCGACGCGGAAAAGACCGTCGCGCTGATTGCCGCCGACGCGGATTCAGCGTTGGCCCTCGCGCGCGAGGTCTCTCTCGTCGCGCGGCGTCTGGCCGATACGTTCTGGCCCGGAGCGCTGACCCTCGTGCTGCCCGCGCGCGCGGATTTGCCCGACGCGATCGTCGGAATCGGCGGCGGCGTCGGCGTGCGCGTATCGCCGCATCCCGTGGCCCGCGCGCTCGCGGCTGGCTTGGGGCATCCCGTCACCGCCACGAGCGCGAACCGCGCGGGCGAGCCTCCGGCGCGGACGCTCGGCAACGCGCGCGCCGCCCTCGGCGATAAAGTTAAAGTTTTTCTTGAAGGCGGCACGCTCAACGCCGCGGCCCCGAGCACCGTTGTCGCGGTCGAGGATGACACCTGGCGTCTAATCCGCGCCGGCGCGATCAGCGAGCTCCAGCTCGCGGCCGCTCTCTCGGGCGAGGTGCTCGAATGACCGGCGAGCGGATCGAGCCGTTCCGCGTCCTGCTCTACGATCGCGCGATCGCGGGCGATCCTGCGGCCGTCGTGGCGCCTCCGTACGACCTGATCGGCGCGGCGCGGCAGAACGAGCTATACGAGCGCAGCCGCTACAATATCGTGCGGCTCGAATTTGGCCGCGACGCGGATCGCTACGCTGCCGCCGCCACGACGCTTCACGATTGGCTCGCAGCCGGAGTGCTGCGGCGTCTCGAACGCCCGGCGATCTTCCATTACACCCAGCGCTTCACGATCGAGGGCCGCAGCCTCGTGCGCACCGGGCTGATCGCGCGCATTCGGCTCGAACCGTTTGCCGCCGGCAGAATTCTGCCGCACGAAAAAACTTTTCCGGCCGCCAAGGAAGATCGGCTGAAACTCCTGACCGCAATCCGCACCAACACCAGCTCGATCTTCGGCCTCTACTCGGGACGGCATCCGGAGCTCGATCGTCTGCGCACCGAAGTCGCGGCTCGCGCGCCGCTCATCGAGCTCACCGACGATCTCGCGATTCGCAACGAGCTGCGAGTTATCGACGCACCTGCGGAGATCGCGACGATCCAGCGCGCGCTGGCCACGCCGCGCGTCCTGATCGCCGACGGGCATCATCGGTACGAGACCGCGCTCAACTACCAGCGCATCCGCCGCGTGGCGGAGAATTCTTCTGCGCCGCAGGGCTTTGACTATACGATGATGACGATGGTGGCGTGCGGCGATCCGGGCCTGGTGATTCTGCCGACGCATCGCGTCGTCCACCGTTTGCGGCCTGAGGCGATCGCCGCGTTCACCGCCGAGGTCCGCAAAGTCTTCACTGGGGAGGAGATCACTGATCGCGATACTCTCCGCGCGCGGCTTCACGACTCCGGGCATGGCGCGCTCGCGGTCGCGCTCAAGGGGCATCGCTCGCATTACCTTTTGCGGATTCGCGATCGCGCCGCCGTCTCGGCCGCGATTCCCGAAACCCCGCCGCCGGTCCGCGAGCTCGATGTCACCCTGCTGCATGCGATGATCTTCGACCGGATTTTCTCGCTGACGGCCGCCCAGATTCGCAAGGGCGGAAATATCGAGTACACGATCGACGACGCTGCCGCGCTCGAAGCGGTCGCAAGCGGCGCCGCCGACGGCGCGTTCCTGATGAATCCGCCCTCGATCGAAGACGTTGAGCGTGTGAGCGACGCCGGCGCCACGATGCCGGAAAAATCGACCTACTTTCATCCCAAGCTTCTGACCGGCCTGGTGATGAACCCGCTCGACGATTGAATTGACCGCGAGCGCACGCAGCCGCCGAGCTTATCGATGACGCCTCAATCGTCCCCGCGCGCAACGCTGATCCTGGTGCGCCACGGCGAGACCGAAGGCGAATCGAGCATTCGCTACCACGGGCGCAACGACGTGGCGCTCTCCGAGCTGGGGCGCGCGCAGATGCGCGCCGCGCGCGCCGCGATCAAGACCGATCATGGCGGTCTCGTATTCGATCACGTCTTCACCAGTCCGTTGGTTCGCGCAGCCGAGGGCGCGCGCATCATTGCGAGCGCCGACGCGCCGGCGCCGCTCGCGCTCGAGGAATTCGCCGAGGTCCACTTCGGCGATTTCGAGGGACTGACTCGCGAGGAGATCGGCGCGCGCTTTCCCGACGAGTACGCGCGATGGCGCGCCGACCCGCTCTCCCCCACCTACACCTACCCCGGCGGAGAGAACCGCGCGGCGTTTGCCGCGCGCGTCGAGCGCGGCGTCGGGCTGATGCTCTCGCGATGGACTCCCGAGCGCGCGTCCGCAGCTACTCGCGCTTTGGTGGTCGCGCATCGCGGCGTGATCCGCACGATCGTCAAGACACTCGCCGGCGCGGAGCCGACCCCGGAGCTCGGATCGATCCAGATTCTCAAGTTCACTGACGCCTGGAATGCTGCCGCGCTCGATTTGATCGCGCACCTGACCGATGTGCGCGGCTGACGCGCGGCTCACACTCGCCGCAGCACGCCCCACCATCGCCGCTCGCAATTTTCCATCGCGATGCTGAACGACAAGTCGGCGTAAACCGCGATCATATCGAATTTGCCCGACGCGCGCGCGAGCAGATCGAGCGTCGGCGGAATCGTGTAGCGCACCGATATCAGGTCGCGGGTTTTCACTGCTCGATCGGGAAACTCAAGATCGCATTCCAGCTCGAAGATCGAATGGATACCGCTGTGCCACGGCATCGGATTGCTATGCGCGCGCACGCGAGCGATTGCTCCCCCGGCATTGAGCGTGCGGTCGCGCCATAGCTTGCGCGCTCTGGTGACGCGGAACTGGTCGTGGCGATCGATATCGATCACGTACAATCCGCCGCGCCGGAGCGTCGCCGCAACCGAATTCAGATGGGACAGTATCGCGTCGTTCGCGATCATAACCGGGAATGTCTCGCACATGAAGATTGCGGCGTCGAACGGTCGCTCGGGAATTTTGAAGCGCTCGATCGGACGGCGATAGAAGCGGATATTTTTGAGCCCGCGCGATTCGCGCCGCCCAGCGGCGATCATCGTGGCCGAGCGATCGATTCCCACAACTTCCACTCCGCCACGCGCGAGGATTTGCCCATGAGGCGAGTTGCCGCACGCCAGATCGATCACGCGCCGCAGCGGGCGCCGCGCGTGGCGTTTCCATACCTTGCGCAGAAACCGCACTTCCTCGCCGATTTCGTAGGGCTGCTCCTTGTGCACGCGGCGAAAGACGTCGGGAAATTCGTAGATGCTCGATACCATGGCGCGCAAGTGTAGCCGCAGCCGCCGCACGCGCAAATCCCCGCCGAATGCACTTGAGCTTTTCGCGTCGGCGCGATAATCCCATCGGAAGGATACCTGCCTGAACGACCGTTTAGCCGGAGCGAGTAGCGATGACGAAGCCGCTGGATGGAATCAAGGTGATCGAGATCGGCCAGGAGATCCAGGGCCCGTTCGCGGGACTGTTTCTCGCCGACATGGGCGCCGACGTGGTCAAGATCGAGAACAAGGAGACCGGCGATCTGAGCCGCTGGATGCTGACCGCGCTGATCGGCGGCCCCGAGGTTCGCAACGCCCAGGTCTCGCACTACTTTATCGCGATGAATCGCGGCAAGCGCAGCATCTCGTGCGATCTGAAAAATCCGCAGGCGATCGAGCTGGTGCGCAGGATGGCGAAGACCTACGACGTTCTGCTGACCAACTATCGCCCCGGCGTGCTCGACCGGCTCGGCCTCGGCTACGATCAAATCCGCAAGATCAATCCGAAGATCGTCTATGCGCAGGGCAGCTCGTGGGGGCCGAAAGGACCGTGGGTCACCCGCCCGAGCCGCGACACGCTGGCGCAAGCGGCAAGCGGCATCATGGCCAAGACCGGGTTGCCGTCCGATCCGCCGCTGGCGGCCGGGATGTTCATCGCGGATCACTCGGGCGCGCTCAGCCTTGCCAGCGGCATTCTTGCCGCGCTGTTCGCGCGCGAGCGGACGGGCAAGAGCCAGAAGGTCGATGCGTCGATCTACGGCACGATGATCGCGATGCAGGGGATGGAGATCAATTACACCTCGATCACGCAGCAGGAGCCCGAGCGCGCCGGCCGCGGGCATCAGTTTCTGCACGGCGTGTGGGGCGCGTTTCCGACCAGCGACGGGCATATCTGCATCGCGGGCGTCGATGACAAGCGCTGGCCCGCGTTCTGCAAAATTCTCGGAATCGAGCATCTCGAGAAAGACCCCGAATACGGCGACAACGTCGTGCGAAATTTCCACGGCGACAAGATCGCCGCGGTGCTCGACGCGATCTTCCCGAAGAAGACCAGCGCCGAATGGCTCGCCGCGCTGCACGACGCCGATATTCTCGCGACCGAGGTCGTGGACTACCGCACGATGCTGAAAAGCGAGCAGGCGCGCGAGAACGGCTACCTCCAGGAGCTCGACCATCCGGTCGCGGGCCGCGTACTCGTCTCCGGCACGCCGGTCACACTCAACGGCGAGGTCGAGAAGCAGACCCGGATGCCGCCGGAGCTCGGGCAACACGCGGAAGAAGTGATGCTCGAGCTCGGATACTCGTGGGAAGAGATCGGCGCGATGCGCGAGTCGGGCGCGATTCTGTAACGTTCCGTCCGCGGCTGATACGATATCGCGATGCCGGAGCGTCATGAGCGTCATATTGTCGCGATGGGCGGCGGCGGGTTCTCGATGGAACCCGACAACCCGCTGCTCGATAACTTCGTGCTCGAACTCGCGCGCCGCAGCCGTCGCATCCGCAACCGAAAACCGCGAATCGCATTCGTCGGCACCGCCAGCGGCGAAAGCGACAGCTACGCTCGAAATTTCTTCGAATCGTTTCCGCCGTCGCGTGCCGAGGCGATGCTGCTGCGCCTCTTCGCGCGCACCATCACCGATCTGCGTGGCTTCGTTTTGAAGCAAGATGTCATCTACGTCGGCGGCGGCAGCACCGCGAACCTCCTCGCGATCTGGCGCCTGCACGGACTCGACCGCGCTCTGCGCGCGGCCTGGAACGCGGGTGTCGTGCTCGCGGGAATCAGCGCCGGAGCGCTCTGCTGGTTCCAGGACGGGATCACAGATTCGTTCGGCGGCGGCCCTCGCCCTCTGGGCACCGGTCTCGGTTTCCTCCACGGCGGATTCTGCCCTCATTATGACGGCGAAGCGGCGCGCCGCCCGGTCCTCCATCGCCTCGCACGGCGCGGCTTCCTTCCCACGCTAGCGCTCGACGACGGCGTCGCCGCCCATTTCGTCGGCACGCGGCTCAAGGAAGTAGTGTCCTCGCGTCCGCGCGCCCGCGCCCTTCGCGTAACCTCAAGCGGCGGCAAAGTAATCGAGACCCCGCTGGCCGTGCGATATCTCGGCCGCGCCCGCCCCGCAAAATCACTCGCCTGAACCCTGCGCTCTGCACCGAGTCCCCCGATCGTCATTTCGA
This sequence comes from uncultured delta proteobacterium, assembly GCA_963801665.1. Taxonomy (GTDB): domain Bacteria; phylum Desulfobacterota; class Binatia; order Binatales; family Binataceae; genus JBARDN01. The sequence continues at coordinate 200,388 of CAWDFL010000002.1, forward strand.
CCGAAGGGAGAAATCCCGGGGCGTCCGTGCACTCACCCGCGAGCATTTCGCAAACAAAGGGTTGAGCATGGGATCCCTCGCGCGGCAGCCACGCGCGGGAATGACAATCGCAGAAGGCTGCATGTGCATGGGACGCGGATCATCGCCATGCGAAGACGGGCGCGTCGCGACGCGCCCCTACGAACCAAAATCCTCTCTTCGTAGGGGCGGCTCGCGAGCCGCCCGCCTCCCGATCGAGGCACGTCCGTTTACGCCACATCTGCCCGCCGTCTGGAACGAGGATGCTCATTTAACCCCGTCCCAGCACGGGTTTAACGCATTTTGGCCGATACGCAGCTTCCCTAACGATCGTTCGGGTTTTTGCCAGATTTGTTCATGGCTGAACTGTTCAGCCTTATGCCCTACTTCACTTCGTGCAAAGCTGATCGCGTGGAAGCAAACCGCTCACTATCGCGTACCACTTTGCCTGCCTCATTGCAGTGGAATGCTTTCGCGAGCAGCCGCGGACATCAATCCAACCACCAAGACACCAAGGCACAAAGAACTGACGCATTTCCGCTCGCCGCGCGCCGAAATGGGTATTCTTCGTATCTTGGTGTCTGTCTCTTCCTTGGTGTCTTCGTGTTTAGTTTTTTGCTCCGAAAATCGATGACCGAAAAAGCTGCTGAAACGAACCCAATGATGCAAATTCGGCAGCATTTTCAAGGAGTTTATTTTTTAAGCCACTAGAAAAGATACCAAACGAACCCACCGCAAAATGACCGAAATCAAAAATCCAGGGCACAACTATGTCCAGAATCCGGCGAAACGCACACTGATGACAGCGCGCTGGATTCTAGCCTAGAATCCCGCTCTCCATTTACGCGAGAGGAAGCACATGGCGGCAGGAACGAAAATCAGTGAAATCAGGGCGCGCGAGATACTCGACTCGCGCGGAAATCCCACCGTCGAGGTTGACGTGAGGCTCGAAGGCGGAGCGCTCGGACGCGCCGCCGTCCCTTCGGGCGCATCGACGGGCGTGCATGAGGCGCTCGAGCTTCGCGACGGCGACACGCGGCGCTTCGGCGGCAAGGGCGTGCTGAAAGCGATCGCGAATGTGACCACCACAATCGCCGCGAAGCTCAAGGGCGCGGACGCCGCGGACCAGAAGGCCGTCGACGAGGCGCTCATCGCGCTTGACGGAACGCCGAACAAATCGAAGCTGGGAGCCAACGCGATCCTGGGCGTGTCGCTCGCTAACGCTCACGCGGCCGCCGCGGCGCGCGGCCTGCCGCTCTATCGTTATCTGAATCCGGACGCGCATATCTTGCCCGTCCCGATGATGAACGTGCTCAACGGCGGCGCGCACGCCGATTCGAGCGTCGATATGCAGGAGTTCATGCTCGTGCCGCAGGGCGCGCCGACTTTTGCCGAGGCGGTTCGCGCCGGCGCCGAGGTTTTTCACGCGCTCGCCGCGGTGCTCAAGAAGGCCGGACATTCGACCAACGTCGGCGACGAAGGCGGCTTCGCGCCCAGCCTCAAAAGCAACGAGGAGCCGCTCGAAGTGATCCTGCAGGCGATCGCCAACGCGGGCTACAAGCCCGGCGCCAACGTCGCGATCGCTCTCGATCCCGCGTCGAGCGAGTTTTTCGAGAACGGCAAGTACGTCTTCGCGCGATCAGACAAAAGCTCGCGCGACGCGGCCGCGATGGTGCAATTCTACGGCGGATGGCTCGCAAAGTATCCGATCGTGTCGCTGGAAGATCCTCTCGCCGAGGACGACTGGGCCGGCTGGCAACTGCTGACGCGCGAGCTTGGCGCGAAGGTTCAAATCGTCGGCGACGATATCTTCGTGACCAATCGCGAGCGCCTGGCGCGCGGAATCAAGGAGAAGACCGCCAACTCGATTCTAATCAAGCTCAACCAGATCGGCACGCTGACCGAGACGCTGGCGACGATCGCGATGGCGCGCGAGGCCGGCTTCACCTGCGTCATCTCGCATCGCTCGGGCGAGACTGAAGACACCACGATCGCGGACCTCGCGGTGGCGACGGGAACGGGGCAGATCAAGACCGGATCGCTAAGCCGCAGCGAGCGCAACGCGAAATACAATCGCCTGCTGCGAATCGCCGAGGAGCTGGGCACGCGAGCGGTCTATCCAGGCGCATCGGCGTTCGCGCGCGGCGGAACTTCGCGATGAGCGATCGTCCGCCGATCGCGGCGCTGATTATCTTCGACGGATGGGGCCTAAGCGACGGGCGCGAGTCCAACGCGATCGCGAAGGCGTGCACGCCCGTGATGGACGCGCTGCTCAAAACTTCCGCGCACACCGCGCTCGACGCGTCGGGCGAGTCGGTCGGGCTGCCGCCGGGAGTGATGGGAAACTCGGAGGTCGGCCACCTGACGATCGGCTCGGGCCGCGTGATCTACCAGGACCTGATGCGAATCACGAAAGCGACCCGGAGCGGCGCGTTCGCGCGCAACGAGGCGATCCTCGGCGCGATTCGCGCGGCCAAGTCCGCGCATCGCACGCTGCATCTGTGGGGCCTGCTCTCCGACGGCAGCGTGCACAGTCATATCGATCATCTGTTCGCGATTCTGGATCTCGCCGCGCACGAGGGCCTCGACGATATCGCCGTGCACGCGGTCCTCGACGGACGCGACAAGCCTCCGCGCTCGGCGCTGCCGTTTATCGACGCGCTCGAAGCGAAGCTCAGGCAGATTGGACGCGGACGAATCGCTACGGTAGAGGGGCGCTACTACGCGATGGATCGCGACAAGCGATGGGACCGTATCGAGCGGGCGTGGCGCGCGATAGTCGAGGGTGAAGGCGCACCGGCGAAAAGCGCGCGCGAGGCGATCGAGCGATCCTACGCCGCGGGCAAGAACGACGAGTTCGTCGAGCCGTGTGTGATCGGAACGCCGACGAAAGTCAGCGACGGCGATCAAATCATCTGTTTCAACTTCCGCGCCGATCGCGCGCGCGAGCTTACTGCCGCACTCGCGCTCGCGGACTTCAGCGGCTTCAAGCGTCCGCGCACGCCGAAGGTCGGATACGTCTGCATGACCGAGTACGACCGCTCATTCGGATTGCCGCTCGCGTTCGGCCCCGAGGACGTGCGCAACACGCTCGCCGAAGTTCTGGCCGCCGCGAAAATTCCGAATCTGCGCATCGCCGAGACCGAGAAGTACGCGCACGTGACTTATTTTCTAAACGGCGGAGTCGAGAAGCCATTCGCCGGCGAAGAGCGAGTCATGATCCCGTCGGCGAAAGTCGCCACCTACGATCTCGAACCCGCGATGCGCGCGCACGAGATTGCGGCTCGCGCTGCGCAGGAAATCGCGAGCGGAAAATTTGGCGTCGTGGTGATGAACTTCGCCAATCCCGACATGGTCGGCCACACCGGCCATTTCGACGCGACGGTCAAGGCGGTCGAGGCCAGCGACGCGGCGCTGGGGATCGTGCTCGACGCGATCGCGAAGCGCGGCGGCGCGGCGCTCATCACTGCGGACCACGGCAACGCCGAGTTCATGGCCGACCCCGCGACCGGCCAGCCGCACACCGCGCACACGACGAATCCGGTTCCGCTGATTCTGGTCGATCCGAAATTCCACGGCCGCCTACGCGACGCCGGCACCCTCGCCGACGTAGCTCCGACGTTCCTCGCGATGCTCGGTCTGTCAGCGCCGCGCGAAATGTCCGGCCACGATCTGCGCGAGGCTTCGTAGCTCGCGCGCGAGGCCTACCAGCGGACGACTTGTTCGTAGATTTTCGGTAACTGGCGTGGCAGCGAGGCGATGTCTTCGATCACGAGGTAGCGCGAGGACTGGCACATCTGGCGCAAGTAGTCGTGGCCGGTTTTGTCGACCGTGATGCAGAACGGCAGCACGCCCGCCATCTCGAGTTCCTTCAGCGCCACCATAGTGTCCTGGATTCCGTAGGCGTTCGAGCGGCGGTCGTGGCCGTAGTCGAAATCCTGCGGGAAGCCGTCGCTCAGCAGGATCATGTGCCGGGCGCGCGAGTTGACGTTCTTGAATTTCTCGCGCACGTGGCGAATCGCCGCGCCCATCCGGGTCGAGCGTTTAGGCTCGACCGCGCCGACGCGCGCGCGCACGTCGTCGGAGAGCTCCTGGTCGAATTCCTTGATCACGTAGAACTCGACGTTGTCGCGGCCGTGGCCGGAAAATCCCATGATCGCGTACTGGTCGCCCAGCTCTTCGAGCGACTGCGCCATGATGATCAGCGCTTCCTTGTTGACGTCGATAATCCGGCGCGGACGCTGCGCGGCCTGCGGACGCCGCTGCCACGCTTTCATCCAGTCGTCGTTGTCATCATCGTCGGTGAACTTGCGCGGCTCGCGATGAATCGGCTCGTCGGTCGAGGCCGACATGTCGAGCAGGAACAGCGTCGCAACGTCGCGCGCTTCCTTCTTGCGGTCCTTGTACACGCGGCCGTCGGGAATCTCGCCCATCCTGCGCGCGACGTGCGACTCGACGGTCTTGTCGAAATCGATCTCCTCGCCGTCTTCGAGTCCGCGCACCATCCGGTAAGACGCGGGGCGGATGCGCTGAAAGTTGCGGCGGATCACCGGCAGCAGATCGGCGTAGCGCAGGAGCGTGTTGTTGTAGAAGTCGCCGTCGTCTCCCGTGAGCTGGATTTCGCGCAGCCGGCACCAGTTGCGGCGGTAGTCGGCCAGCACGTAGTCCCACTCGTCGTAGGCGTAGTAGGAATCCTGGCGCGAGCGCGCGATCATCAGCCGGCCCTGCCCAGTCACGCTGCCGACTTCGGCAAGCTGCTCGCGCATCGCTTCGAGCTCGCTCATCTGCTTGTTAGTAAGTTGCGTCAGGTACATCCCGTCGCCGTCGGCGTTGCCTTCGCCTTGCGAGGGATTGATCTGCGCGCCCTGCTCGATCAGCTTGCGCAGCTCCTCGGGCGAGAGCGCGCGGCCCTGGTTGCCCTTGGACTGCCGGCCCGAGGCGTCCATGCTGAGCTTCTGGTCGGGCTCGCCGCCCGCTTCGCCCTGATCGCCCTCGCCTTCCGCGCCGTCGTCGGCGCTGTCGCCGCCTTTGACGCCGCTTATCAGATCGTTACGCATCTGCTCGGCCTGGCCCGCGAGCGGATCGGCGTTGCCCGCGGCGCGCGCCTGCTCGATCAGCTCCTGCAGCCATTCGTAGAGCGCGGTGGTCTGGCGCGCGGTGGTGAAGATGTCGGCGTCGGCGCCGCGAAGTGGCGCGAAGAACCGCTGCGCCATCCGCGCGAAGCCCTGCTCTCCCGGTTCGCCGTCGATCAGATCGAGCGACCCGCGCACGAGCATCGTCGAGAGCGCCTCGGGCGGCAGGAGCGCGGTGAGCGAGCGGTTGATCGCCGCGATTCGCGGCGCGAGCCCCGGGTAGCGCCGCCCGAGCGCCGCGTCGATTCGCGCGGCTTCGCCCAAACGCATCAGAGCGCCGGCCAGCGCGGCGTCGTCGAAGGAGGCGACGAAGCTGTCGATCGCCTCGACGCCGGTCTCGGCGCGATCCTCGAAGCCGGGGATATCGGCTAGGCGGAAATCGAAGGTGCCGAAGTCGTGCCGCGAGGCCAGGTGTGCGGTGGTGACCAGGTAATAACTGTATTCGTCGCCGTCGGCGCCGAACGCGTCGATTTTTTCCGGCAGATAGATCATCTCGCCCGGCAGCAGCGGAAAATGAAACGGCAGCATCGGGCCGCAGTTCGCGATCGAGTCGATGCGGAACTCCAGCGGAAACAGCATCCGCATGAACTTCGTAAGCACGCCCTTGATTTCGAACAGTGGCTGGCTGGCAGGCTGGGTCATCGGGTTACTAACCCTGATTGTGGCAAACTCGCGGCCCGCGATGCAATTTGCCGCCGCAAGGTAATCGCGGCGGCGCGCCGGGTAGTGGGTCAGTTTGAGGTTTGTACCGTTACCAGCTTGTCATTCCCGCGCGCGTGGCTGCCGCGCGCGGGAATGACAAGCGTACGACACGCGCAACCTGGAATCCGAATGGCGTACGACCGAAGATCGTCGGCCAGTCAAACTGACACACTACCGCGCGGCGGGCTTTCTTGACTCCGCGCCAAGGCACGGCGTTAGATGGTTATTCGTCATGAAAATTATCTTCCTGCGTAACTACCGTCTTGCCCGATCAATCTCACTTGTCTTCGCCGCGATACTGCTGTGCGCCGGCGCCGCGCGCGCTGGGATGACCGACGCGGTCAAGACCGAGACGCTCCCGAACGGGCTAAAGGTGATCGTGCTCGAAAATCACAAGGCCCCAGTCGCGTCGTTCAACGTCTTCTATCATGTCGGCTCGCGCAACGAGCAATTCGGCAAGACCGGAATCTCCCATCTGATCGAGCATCTGATGTTCAAGGGAACCAGGAAGCTCGGGCCCGAGGAATTCTCGAAGATCATCCAGGCCAACGGCGGCGAAGACAACGCGATGACCAGCTCGGACTACACCGAGTACTTCGAGAATATCAATCGCGATCGCCTGAGCGTGCCGATCTCGCTCGAATCCGACCGGATGGCGAATTTCGACCCGCAGGAGTTCGACAAGGAGCGCGCGGTGGTCGCCGAGGAGCGGCGCCTGCGCACGGACGATGAGCCCGAGGACGCGCTCGACGAACAGGTCCGCGCGGCGGCGTTCGTCGAGCATCCGTACCACTGGCCGGTCATCGGATGGATGCAGGATATCCAGCGGCTGACGCTGCAGGACGCGCTCGCGTATCACCAGATTTACTATTCGCCGCAAAATGCGATCGTCGTGGTGGTGGGCGATTTCGACGCCGGCCAGGTGCTCAAGCAAATCAGCGAGGCGTTCGGCGCGATCAAGAACGGGCCCAAGCCTCCGCCGATGCCCGAGGTCGAGCCCGAGCAAGAGGGCGAGCGCCGCGTCGAGCTGCATCACGCCGCTAATCTGCCGGCGTTCGAGGAGGCCTATCACGTTCCGAATCTGGAGAGCTCCGACGCGTTCGCGCTCGAAATCGCGTCGGAAGTTCTCTCCGACGGCAAGAGCTCGCGCCTGTACAAGAAGCTGGTGGTCGATAAGCGGATGGTGGTCGAGGTCGGCGCGGGCTACGACATGACTTCATTCGACCCGAACCTGTTCGTGGTTTCGGCGCAGATGCGGCCCGGGGTGAAGACCGACGACGCGATGGCGGAGGCGGACAAGGAGATCATGCTGCTGCGCGACCAGCCGGTTGGCGCGCAGGAGTTGCAGAAAGCCAAGAATCTCGAGCAGGCGGAGTTCGTCTTCTCGCAGGATTCGATTCTGCAGGAGGCGATGCTGCTCGGGGTCTACGAGATGCTCGGCGGCTACAAGATGGTCGATCAATATCTCTCGAATATCGACAAGGTCACCGCGGCCGATGTGCAGCGCGTCGCGCGAAAATATTTCGTCGATACAAATCGCACCGTCGGCGTGCTGATTCCGACCGGCGTGCTTCCGCACGAGATGGCCGGAGGCGCAAGCGGCGGCGGAGTCCGCCACGCCGACATGATCGGCGAAGCCGCGTTCGGCGAGGTGGTCCGATGAACCGCTGCAAACGGAATACCGGCAAACTCGCGGGCGCCGCCCTCGCGATATTTGCGATACTGGCGCTTGCGCCGCGCGCGCACGCGCTCGAAATCAAGCGGATGACGCTGTCGAACGGCGCGGTGCTGCTGGTGTCGGAAGAGCATCAACTCCCGATGGTTACGATGTCGATCGCGTTCGACGCCGGCGCGCGTCGCGATCCCGACGGCAAAGCCGGACTCGCTGCGCTGACCGCGCAATGCCTCGGGCAGGGAACTAAGAGTCTGAGCGCCGCCGACTTCAACCAGAAAGTCGACTTCATGGGCAGCTCGGTCGAGGCCGGAGCGGACCGCGACTACGCGGTTGCCGGATTCACGTCCCTGAAAAAATACCAGGACGATACTTTGGCGCTGCTGGCGGGAATCCTGACGGAGCCGGGCCTGCGCGACGCCGATATCGAGCGCAAACGCGCCGAGACCATCGCGGATATTCACGCGCAGGAGGAAGAGCCCGGCTATACCGCCAGCGTGAAGTTCGAGAAAGCGCTGTTCGGCGATTCGCCGTACGGACATCCGCAGGACGGCAGCGCGGAGTCGGTCGCGAAGCTCACGCCTGAGGACGTGCGCGCCTTCTATCACGAGTATTACAAGCTCGGCAGCGCGGTGATCGCGGTGACGGGCGACGTGCATGCCGACGAAATTAAAGCATCACTTGAGAAATCCCTGACCGGCCTCGGCGGATCCGTCGCGCCGCAGGCGGTCCCGCCCCCGCCGCCCGCGCCCAAGGGACTCGAGACCAAGCTCATCGATCGCAGCGTGCAGCAGGCCAATATCATCATGGGCTTCGGCGGAATCGCGCGCTCGAACCCGGACTTCTACAAACTGCAGGTGATGAACTATATCTTCGGCGGCGGCGGCTTCGCCTCGCGCCTGGTGCAGATCGTGCGCAGCGAGCACGGGCTCGCCTACTCGGTCGGCAGCGTCGTCTCGGCGGGCAAGTTCGAGGGAGCTTACGGCATCCGCCTGCAAACCAAGAACTCGAGCACCAACGAAGCGATTAAATTGATCCTCGAACAAATGCGGATCATGCAGGAGCATCCGGTGACCGACGCCGAGCTCGACGGCGCCAAGAAATTTCTGATCGGCAGCTTCCCGCTGAAGTTCGATCGGCAGAGCGCGATCGCGGGCTTCATGCTCGGTGTCGAGCTCAACGGCCTCGGGCTTGATTACGCTGATCGTTATCCGAAGCTGATCCAGGCCGTCACCAAAGAGGACGTTCAGGAGATGGCGCGGAAATATCTGCATCCCGACGCGATCCTGCTGGTCGCGGTCGCGAATCTGAAGGACGCCGCGATCAACACCGCGATGCTCTCGCAGGTCGCCGCGGGAGATTCCGCCGCGCCCGCCAAGCAGTAGCGGGTTCGCCACGCGCCGCGCGGAAAATCAGGCGAAGGGTCGATGCCGAGCGCATCAGAAAAGCCCGTGGCGGAACAGCCGCTGATTTTCACCTTCGGCCATTCGACGCATCCGATCGAGAAATTCCTCGAGCTGCTCGGGCAGCATCGCATCGCGACACTTGCCGACGTGCGCTCGTTCCCGTCGTCGCGAAAATGGCCGCAGTTCAACCAGGAGCCGCTCGCCGAGTCGCTGGAGCGAGCGGGAATCTCGTACCGATGGATGAAGCTGCTGGGAGGACGGCGGCACAGCAAGCGCGCCGATTCACCGCACGGCGCGTGGCAGCATCCGGCGTTCCGCTCCTACGCCGATTACACCGACAGCGCGGATTTCGCGGCCGGTCTGGCGGAGTTGATCGAGCTCGCGACCGCGGCGCGCACGGCCTACATGTGCTCGGAAGGATTGTGGTGGCGATGCCATCGCCGGATCATCTCGGACCATTTGGTAGTTCGCGGATGGCGCGTCGAGCACATCATGCCGACCGGCAAGCTCTCGCCGCACGCGCTGTCGCCGTTCGCGAGACTCGCCGACGGAACAATTATCTATGACGGCAGCACGATCCAGGGCAGCGACGGCACCACCGCGTCGAAACCGGCTCGATAAGCTTCTGCTGCTGATAGAGCGCGAGCAACTCGTGCTCCTTGGTCGCCAGCGGATTCGGCGACATTTTATTGTGCGAGATTGCCTGCTGCTGCACCGCAACGGCCTGCTGAAAATCACCCGACTCGGCGTACGCGGCCGCAAGCGCGCCTAGCGATTACGCCAGCGCGGGATCACACTGATCGGGTCTTGGCTTGATATTGGTTTGGACCGCGCCCATCGCTGCCAGCATCGTTGGTGCACCCAGTTGTGCTCGGCGTCTGGCATTCTCGAGGGACTTTATTCCCCCGGTCCGAGAACTTGCAGCAAAATATACTCCCCTGACGGATCGAATACTCCTTCCTTATTGGTTTGAGTTACTGAATAAGTAAATCGATTTGAGGTTATTTTGCCTTCTGAATTCATTACAATAACAGAACTACAACTTGAAAATCCAGCTGTGTGGACTAATTCCGTTATATTAGTCAAATCGATTGCATATAATGTATCATCTTTCGATTTTGACAGTTTATTCATGATTGTATCTTTGGCTTCTACACATAGGTTAGCGTGGTATAGGTTAGCGTGGTAAATATGGTGACTTTCGTAATATCTGCGTATACGCCCCGGCCAGTCAAGGTATCCCATCAGAGTGGGGAAACTACCGCGCAACATTATTTGGTGATTATTGTAATATCTGTACGATACTCTGTACGATACAAATGCTAGTAACGCGAAGACCCCTACGAGAAAAGCCAAGATGAGTTGTTTCATTTTATGATTCCTCTCATTTACACAGTGCGCATTCAGGATTCGGTTCCCCTCCCGGAGCAAGCTCTCGGCGCATGTGTTGTCGCCGTTCGCGCGAGTAGCCGACGGAAAAATTGTCTATGACGGCAGCACGATCCAGGGAAGCGACGGCACCACCGCATCGAAACCGGCTCGATAAGGCTTCTGCTGCTGATAGAGCGCGAGCAACTCGTGCTCCTTGGTCGCCAGCGGATTCGGCGACATTTTATTGTGCGAGATTGCCTGCTGCTGCACCGCAACGGCCTGCTGAAAATCACCCGACTCGGCGTACGCGGCCGCAAGCGCGTCGAGCGACCACGCTACCGCCGAATTGTTCTGTCCCGGTTTTGGTTTGGCATCTGACTTCGCCGCGGCCGTAGACGCGACCACCACGAGCATCGTGGGTGCGCCGAGTCCCGCGCCACGCTTCGCGTTCTCGAGCGCCTGCTTGGCGTCGCGGAATTTAGCGTCCGGACACGTCGCCTGGAGCCATCCGAGCGCGCTGTAAGCCGGCCCGTAATCCGGCCGCATCTTGATCGCCGCTTGCCAGTCGGCCTGAGTCTCGGCGTAGCGGCCCGCCATGCCGTATGCGAACCCGCGCTGCACCAGGAACATCGCGTTGTTCGGGTCAAGCTCGATCGCGCGCGAGATATCCGCGATCGCCTTCGCGCTGTCGCCCATCGCCATGTAAACGTAGCCGCGCGACGAGTAGCAGTAGGCGGTATTTGGCGCGAGCCTGATTGCCTCGTTCGCATCGTCGAGCGCGAGATCGAACCGCGGGATGCGCGTGTACGCCTGCGAGCGGAAGATGCGATATTCGGCGGCGTTCGGTTCGAGCTCGATAGCGCGGCTCACGTCCGCGATTTCCTGATCGGCCTCGCCCGCCTCGAAATAGTCGTAAGCCTGCGCCATGTAGACTTGCGGATTTTCCGGATAGGCCGCGACGATCGGATTGAGATCGAGCGCGGCGGTTTTGTAGTCGCCCTTCGCCTGAGCCGCCTGCGAATCCGCGTCAGCTTGCTGAAGCGCGGCCTGCTGCGCACATCCGCCGCAGAGCATCGCGACGGTCAACGCAAAAGCGATTGCAATCGCTTTCAACATCTTATGATCTCGCTGTAGATATGCCCGCATGCGCTTCATCTCACTTGCCATAGCGCAATGACTACCAGTCATACTACGAGCAGCAGAGGCGCGTCGAGATGAGCGGATGAGCTCCGAACCTTCAGGCGGCGGCGCGCTGGCCGAGCGCCTGGCGCAGGAATTGGCCGGTGTAGGAATCAGGCGCGGCGGCGACTTCCTCGGGTGTGCCCTTCGCGACGATCGTGCCGCCGCGATCGCCGCCCTCGGGACCGAGATCGATCACGTAGTCGGAGGTCTTGATCACGTCGAGGTTGTGCTCGATCACGATAACCGTGTTGCCGGCATCCGCCAGCCGGCCGAGCACAGCGAGCAGACGCTTGATATCGTCGAAGTGCAGCCCCGTGGTCGGCTCGTCAAGGATATACAGCGTGCGGCCGGTCGCGCGGCGCGAGAGTTCTTTCGCGAGCTTGATGCGCTGCGCCTCTCCGCCGGAGAGCGTGGTCGCGGATTGCCCGAGATGGATGTAGTCCAATCCGACGTCGCGCAGCGTCTCGAGCTTCTGCCGAATCGGCGGGACCGAGCCCATGAACTCGACCGCCTCGGCGACGGTCATGTTCAGCACCTCGGCGATATTCCTGCCCTTGTACTGGATTTCCAGCGTGTCGCGGTTGTAGCGCATCCCGGCGCAGACCTCGCAGGTGACGTACACGTCGGGAAGGAAGTGCATCTCGATCCGGATGATGCCGTCGCCCTCGCATGCCTCGCAGCGTCCACCCTTGACGTTGAACGAGAAGCGCCCGGGTCCGTAGCCGCGCATGCGAGCTTCGGGCAGCTGTGCGAACAGCTCGCGGATGTGGGTGAATAGGCCGGTGTAGGTCGCGGGGTTCGAGCGCGGGGTGCGGCCGATCGGGCTCTGATCGACGTGGACGATTTTGTCCAGATGCTCAATCCCCTCGATCGACTTGAACACGCCCGAGCGCTCGCGCGAATGATTAAGCCTCTGCGCGAGCGCGCGATAGAGCGTATCGAGGACCAGCGTGGATTTGCCGGAGCCCGAAACTCCGGTGACACAAGTCACAACTCCGAGCGGAAACTGCACAGTCAGATCGCGCAAGTTATTTTCGCGCGCGCCCTTGATCACTAGCGAGCGGCCGGTCCCCTGCCGTCTGCGCGACGGCACCGCGATCTCGACTTCGCCGGAAAGATATTTTCCGGTGAGCGACTTCGGATTTCGTATCACCTGTTCAGGCGTGCCTTGCGCGACCACGTAGCCGCCGAGCGCGCCGGCCCCCGGACCCATGTCGATCAGGTGATCGGCTTCGAGCATCGTGTCGCGATCGTGCTCGACCACCAGCACGGTATTGCCCAGCTCCCGCAGCCTTTTCAGCGTCGCGAGCAGGCGCTGGTTGTCGCGCTGATGGAGTCCGATTGACGGCTCGTCGAGGATATACAGCACGCCGACCAGGCTCGATCCGATTTGCGTTGCCAACCGAATGCGCTGGCCCTCGCCGCCCGAGAGACTGCCCGAGGTGCGATCGAGAGTCAGGTAATCGAGCCCCACGTCGCCGAGGAACGACAGCCGCTCGCGGATCTCTTTCAGGATGAGCCTGCCGATCTCGGTCTCCTGCTTCGTCAGCTTGGGCGCGACGAAGAACGCGAGCGCCTGCTTGATCGACATCGCGGTCACTTCCGAAATCGACTTGCCCTGGAAGCGGACGAACAAGCTTTCTTTCTTGAGCCGCGCGCCTGCGCATACCGGGCACGGGCGCATGTTCATGTAGCCCTCAAGGACCTCGCGGATTCCCTCGGACTCGGTTTCCTTGTAGCGGCGATCGAGCCATTGCAGCACGCCCTCGAACGCGCGCGAGTACTCGGACCGATGATGCCCGCGCTGGTAGGCGAATTCGATCTCCTCCGCGCCGGAGCCGCCCAGGATCGCCTTGCGCACCTTGGGCGGAATATTTTTCCACGGCGTGTCGAGGCTGAACTTGTAGTGCGCGGCCAGCGCTTCGAGCACCGGCTGCATGTAATTCATCGTGGCCCACGGCGCGATCGCACCGTCGGCGATGCTCAAGTCCTCGTTCTGCACCACCAGCTCCGGATCGAAATACATGATCGATCCGATCCCGGAGCATTCAGTGCACGCGCCATGCGGACTGTTGAACGAGAACATCCGCGGCGTGATCTCCGGATACGAAATTCCGCATTCGACGCAGGCGAAGCGCTGGCTGAAATAAACTCCCTCCGCGCCCTTTTTGTCGTCGAGCTTCTCGACCTTGAGCAGGTCCTGCCCGTACTTGAACGCCACTTCGAGCGAGTCGGCCAGGCGCTTTTCGATTCCCTTGTGGATCGCGAGCCGATCGACCATCACCTCGATCGTATGGCGCGTGTTCTTGTTGAGTACGGGCTCTTCGCCGAGCTCGTAGAGCTTGCCGTCGATCTTGACTCGCACGAAGCCGGCGCGGCGCATCTCGGAGAGCTCTTTTTTATACTCGCCCTTGCGATCGCGCACGATCGGCGCCAGCACGTGAATCCGCGAGCCCTCGGGCCACGCCATCAGGCGATCGACAATCTGCTGGACGCTCTGCTGCGAGATCTCGCGCCCGCAGTTGTAGCAGAACGCATGTCCGACGCGCGCGAACAGCAGGCGCAGGTAGTCGTAGATCTCGGTGATCGTGCCGACCGTCGAGCGCGGGTTGCGCGAGGTGGTTTTTTGCTCGATCGAGATCGCGGGCGACAGCCCCTCGATCGAATCGACGTCGGGCTTCTCCATCTGCTCGAGGAACTGCCGCGCGTACGCCGACAGCGACTCGACGTAGCGGCGCTGGCCCTCAGCATAGATAGTGTCGAAGGCGAGCGAGGATTTGCCCGAGCCCGAGAGCCCGGTGATTACCACCAGTTTGTCGCGCGGAATCTCGAGGTCGATGTTCTTGAGATTATGCTCGCGCGCGCCCTTGATTACGATTTTATCGGCCATCGCGATTCGTGCCGTTCAGTCCTTGCGGCTGCGCGCCGCAGCCGCCGCGTACTCGATCGCCGCGAGCATGCTCGAGGGACTGGCCGCGCCCTTGCCCGCGATCTCGAACGCAGTGCCATGGTCGGGCGAGGTGCGGATAAACGGAATCCCTAAAGTAACATTCACCGCGCGATCAAACTCCAGAGTCTTGAGCGCGATCAAGCCCTGATCATGGTACATTGCCACCGCCGCGTCGAAACCGAAACGACCCTTGGTGCGAATGAACGCAGTATCGGGCGCAAGCGGCCCGAACGCGTCGATTCCGGCGCGCCGCGCCGCCGCGATTGCCGGTTCGATCACGCGAATCTCCTCGTTTCCAAACAGTCCATGCTCGCCCGCATGCGGATTAAATCCCAGCACTCCGATTCGCGGCCGCGCAACTCCGAGCCGCGCACGCATATGGTCGCGAAGCAGCACGATTGTGTCGAGCACCGCGGCCCGCGTCAGCTTCTTCGATACGCCGGCCAGACCCATATGCACCGTCACCAGCGCGAGCTTCAAATGATCCCCGGCGAACATCATGCGCCATCGCCGCGTCCGCCCCAGATGCGCCAGCAGCTCGGAATGGCCGGGATAGCGATGACCGGCGCGGTCCCACGACTGCTTGCTGATCGGAGCCGTCACGAGTGCGTCGGCCGCGCCGCTTAGCGCCATCTTCGCGCCCTCGACGACGTAGCCGAACGACGCGTCGCCGCCTTCGATCGAGGGCTTTCCGACGCGCCGCGCGCGAGCGCTCAGCGGCTTGCGCGTGATCACCCGGAGATTGCGGCCACTCGGCGCAGGTTCGTCCGGACTCCATGCGCGCGGCTGAATCCGGGAATGCAGGCGGCGCGCGGTCTCCGTCATCACGTTCAAGTCGCCCACGACGACCAGCGCCGGAGCATCGCGCCGAGACGCGAGCCGCGACGCCGATTTGAGGATCACCTCCGCGCCGATTCCCGCCGGATCGCCCATGCTGATAGCGATAAGCGGCTGCGCCTTTGCTCGCGGCGCCATCAAACCTAGTACAGCGTCTCAACGTCGTGCTGTTTGACCAACTGGGTCTCGACCCATTCCTGGGTCTCCGCCTTGGCCTTTTCGTCGATCAGCTTTTCACGGATCTCGTCCTTGACGTCGGAGAGCGGACGAACTCCGGGAACCTCGTGAGCTTCAACCTTCAAAATATGGAAACCATGGCTGGTCTGGACAACCTGGGAGACATCGCCGGGCTTGACCGTCTTAATCGCGGCCAGGATCTGGTCCATGATGTCCTGCGGCTCGAACCATCCGAGCTCTCCGGCGTTGTTCTTGGAAACGTCGTCGGAGTATTTGTGCGCCAGCTCGCCAAAGTCCGCGCCCTTGGCAGCTTCGCTTCTTAGCTGCTGGGCCTTGTTCTTGAGCTGCGCGATCTGTTGCGGAGTCGCGTTGGCGGGAATTCCAATCAGGATCTGCGACAGCCGATAGCGCTCTTTTGTAACCGTGAACTCGCCCGGATGTTGATCGTAGTAGGTCTGGATATCGGCGTTCGAGATATCGACGCGGTCGCGGACCTGCTGCTGGATCATCATCGCCTTCTCGAGCTCTTCGCGCGCGTGTTTGCGGAACTCGTGCATGGTCATCCCGCTCTGGGCGATCGCGTCCTTGAACTGATCGGGCGTCAGGTGCCGATCCTGCCGAAGCTGATCGGTGTAACGATCGACTTGCGCATCGTCGATCTTGTCGGAGTATTTCTGCGCTTCGTTCTGAAACAGCTTGGCCGCGATCAGCTCCTTGAGCATCAGCTTCGCGTCCGGATTGTTCGCGATATCGTCGGTAGAAACCGGATGCCCCATCGCGACGCTGAAGGCCTGCACGTCGTGCGCGGTGATGGGATCGCCGTCCACGCTGGCAACCACGCGATCGACCGATTGCTGTGCCGAGGCGGGCGCCGCGCACAGGAAAAGCGCGAGCACGGCGCCGAGCGCAGCAGCGAGTGTGGCATTCGCCGAGATAAAGATCCGCATGAATCTAGTTGGGAGCCGGTCCTGAGTGGCCTACCGGCCAGTTGTCCAATTTTTCACAGCCTGCCAACACCTGCAAGACACCGTCGACCTGCGCAAACAGGCGCTCGTACTCGCCCGCGGCGGTCTCGATTCGCACCAGCACCTGGAACGACGGCGTGAGCTTCATCGTGCGCCGATTCGCGTCGGCCATCGCGGCCAGCCTGCCGGTATCGACCGGGGCGTCGGGATGAAACCGCACTTCGAGCTGATTGCCCTTCAGGATCGCGCTTATGATCAGTAGCAGCCGCATCTGCCGGCGAACGTTCATCGCCGCGACCAGATTATCGATCAGAGTCGGCACCGGACCAAAGCGGTCGCGCATCTCGTCTTTCAGCTCGGCCAGATCCTGCTCGGATTCGGCGCGCGCGAACCTGCGATAGAGCACCAGGCGCTCGTTCTCGTCGGGCACGTAGGTCTCGGGAATGTAGGCAGGAATTCCGAGTTTCAGCTCGGGCTCGAAATCGGGCCGCCGCTCTTCGCCGCGAAGCTCCGCGATCGCCTGCTCCATCATCTCGGTGTAGAGCTCGAAGCCGACGGCCTCGATCTCGCCGTGCTGCTCGCGCCCGAGAAGATTGCCGGCCCCCCGATGCTCGAGGTCCGCCATCGCGAGCTTGAAGCCGCTGCCCGTCTCCGCGTCGACGAGCTCGCGCAGCGCGTCGATGCGCCGCTTGGCGTCGCGCGTGATGATGTGCTCGCCCGGAATCAGCAGGTACGCGAACGCCTTCTGCCGCGAGCGCCCGACGCGCCCGCGCAATTGGTAGAGTTGCGCCAGCCCGAAATGATCGGCGCGGTTGATGATCATCGTATTCGCGTTCGGGATGTCGAGGCCCGACTCGATAATCGCCGAGCACACCAGCACGTTTACCCGGTTCTCGATAAATCCCCGCATCACGTCTTCGAGCTTCTTCTCGGGCATCTGGCCGTGCGCGACCGCGATCTTCGCTTCGGGGATGAGGGTATGAAGATGGCGCGCCATGTACTCGATATTCTCGACGCGGTTGTGGACGAAGAACACCTGGCCGCCGCGGTTGAGCTCGCGCATGATCACGTCGCGAATCAGGCTGTCGTCGAAATGGGCAACGAAAGTACGAATCTGCTGGCGATCGGGCGGCGCGGTCTGGATCACCGACAAATCCCGGATTCCCAGCATCGCCATGTGCAGCGTGCGCGGAATCGGCGTCGCGGTCATCGTCAGCACCGGCACCATCTTCTTGAGCTTCTTGATCCGCTCCTTGTCGGCCACGCCGAAGCGATGCTCCTCGTCGATAATCAGCAGGCCCAGGCGCGGAACGTTGACATCGGCCGAGAGCAGGCGATGCGTTCCGACGACGATATCGACCTTGCCGCGCGCGACATCGTCGATAACCGCTTTGTTCTCCTTCGCGCTGCGGAACCGCGAGATCATCTCAACTCGAACCGGAAGCTCCTCGAACCGCTTGCGCATCGTGTTCCAATGCTGCTCGGCAAGAATCGTGGTCGGCACCAGCACCGCGACCTGCCGCCCGTCCATCACCGCGATAAACGCGGCCCGCATCGCAACTTCCGTCTTGCCGAAACCTGCGTCGCCGCAAATCAGGCGATCCATCGGCTTGGCGCGGGTCAGATCGCGAATCACGTCGTCGATCGCGGCCTGCTGGTCGGGCGTCTCCTCGAATTCGAACCGATCCGCGAACTCATGATAGTCGCGGCCCGGATGCGGAAACGCGTGGCCCTCAAGGACTTCGCGCGCGGCGTAAATTTCCAGCAGCTCCGACGCCATCGCAAGCACCGCCTGCCGCGTGCGCCGCTTGACCTTCTCCCACGAGCCGCTGCCGAGCTTGTCCAGACGAGGCGCTTCGCTGTCGCTGCCGATATAGCGCTGGACCAGGTTTATCCGCTCGACCGGGACATACATGGTGTCGTTGCCGGCATATTCGAGGTTCAGAAAATCGCCCTCGAACGTCGGCGACCTTCAGATGCTTCAGGCCGCGGTAGCGTCCGATCCCGTGATCGATATGCACGACGATATCGTCGGGCCTGAGCTCGGCGAGGTTCAGCATCGCGCCTTTGGCGGTAGGGCGATGCTTCCGGCGCGCGCGCGGCTCGCCGAAAATCTCTTCCTCGCTGTAAAGATAGATTCCGTCGTCTTGCAAAACGGTGCCCGCCGAGATTTCTCCTTCCATAATCGCGGGACGGAAATCGGGCCAGGCAAGCAGCGCGCCGAAGGTCTTGCACTCGGTGTTCACTTCCAGATCGTAGGCTTCGAGATGACGTCGCAGGCGCGCCGCCTGGTTCGGCCCCTCGACGATCATCAGCGCCCTGCCCTGTCCGCGCTGAACCTCGCGAAGCTGCTCTGCGAGAGGCTCGAAACTGATCGCGGCGCGCGTGCCGACGAGTTCAGGCGAAGCGAGGCGCAGGCTCGGCTGCGACTTGACCTCGATCGGCGGAGCCCATCCTTCGCGCGGCGGCGCGGCGGTGATGAGCGATCCAATCTCGACCGCGGCGAAGGCCGCCAGCGCGCGCTCGAACTCCTCGGCCGACAGGTACATCGATTCCGGCTCCGGAAAGAATCGTGGCGCGCCCGCGGCGATCGCCGCCTCTTCGGCAACTCGGGTCGCGAAGCGATCCGCGTCGGCGCGAATTCGTCCGGGATCGACCAGCCACAGCACCGTGTCCGGCGGCAGATAGTCGGCGACCGATTGCAGCGGCGCGCCATAGACATAGGGCATCAGCAATTCGGCGCCGGGAAAGAGCAGGCCGTTCTTCGAGCGTCTCGGCCAGCTCGCCGGCCTCTTTGCGAACCATCCCGATATCCGCGGCACGCACCGCCGCTCGATCGCGCACGCGCACATCCTTGAGCGACTCGGGCGCGACCAGACGCGTCCGCACGATCGTCGCTTCATCCAGCTCGCCCGCCGAGCGCTGGCTTGCGATATCGAAGCGCCGAATCGATGTGACCATGTCGTCTTCCAGCTCGAGCCGGACCGGCGATCGATAGAGCGGCGAAAACACATCGACGATTCCGCCGCGCACGCTGAAGTCTCCGGGCTCCTCGACCTGCGGCAGCCGCTGGTATCCCGCATTGGCCAGGGCCTCGACCAGCAACTCGAGGTCCAGGCGCTCACCCGCGGTGACGCGGATGATCGAGTCGTTCAAGATCTCCCGCGGGATCGTGCGCGTCATCATCGCCTCTACCGACGTGATCACGATCGGCGCGGGCGTGCGCAAGAGCGCGAACATCGCGGCGATCTGCGCGGCCTGCGTGTCCGACCCGGGCGAGAGATTCGCAAGCGGCTTCAGCTCCCACGCGGGCAGATGATGCACTCGGCGTCCGGGAGTGTCCGCCTCATCAGATTCGTCGAGAAAAAACGCGGCCTCATGCGCGAGCGCCTCGGCCTCGGCGGCGCGCGCGGTTACCACGACGATCGGGCGCGTAACGCCAAGCGCAGTCTCGCGCAGCAGCAGAACACCCGCCGCGCCCTTCAGCCCCATCACGGGAAAGCGGCGCTCGCTGCCGTTCTTGAGCCGGGCCTGAATTTCGCCGGCCGCATCTTTTACGCTTCGAAGCACGATTTATTTCCTGCGCGAAACGCAACTTCGCCTACCCGCAGCGGACGAAAGGCTCCGCGCGGGCGGCATCAGGGGCGAGTATATCAGAGAATCGAGCGCGAAGGATTCAGGCTGCGCGCTAGCCTCGGACAGGCGCGGACGCTACTCCGTCAGCGGCGGACCAGCATTCGCGATCGGCTGTCCTACCTGCCCTAGCTGTCCGACATGCACCGCGAGCTTCTGGGTCGTATGGCTTCTGTCAGGCCCGGGGCGGATGACGGTGAGGTACATCGTGTCGCCTGGTTTGAGCCGCGCGATCGCGTCGTCGAGGTCCTGTTGCGTGCGCACGCGCTGATCGTCGATCGCGACGATCAGATCGCCCGACATCCCCAGATCACCGCGCTTATCGAGCTGCGAGGTGATGATCGTTCCCGCGAAGGGAATCAGAGCGCCGAGAGTCGAAGCAGTCGCGCCGACCGCATTGGCACCGGTTTTTCCCTTGACGCCCGCAGCCTCTGCAGGGCTGTTCGGATCAACCGTCAGGACCTCGAGCCCGTGCTCCTCTTTTCCTTTGAAGCACTTGTCGGTCTCTGCGACCGTGATCCCGAGATAGGGCCGGCCGTGGCGCGCGAGGCTATTGGGATTATTGCCGTTGCTGGAATTGGAATCGCCGTTCTCAGTACCCGGCCGGTAATTGGGATTGACCGAGTCGCTATTCTCACCGGGCCTGAAGCTCTCGCCGCCGGGAATTTCGTCCACACCAGTCTTGGGCGCGGTGACTCCGGGCTGCGGCGCGATTTCGAGCGTCGTATCCGGGTTACTTCCCTGCGAGTTGATTCCGGGAGGCGGCGCTCCCGCCCCCTCCTGTGTCTGCGAATCGGAGGGCGGCGCTGAAGTTTGCGCTGCAGCGATCCCGACGACCGCCGCGATCGTGACCGCGAATACGCCCAGCGCGAGATTGCGAAGCATCGTCATGGTGATGGACCGATTGGCCCGGCCAAGCGATCATAGGCCGCCGATCGGCGCTTCTCAAGGAGCGTCAAATCGCGCTTGATGCGCCCGGCGCAGCGTGCGAAATTTGGAGCTCATCACCCATCCGGGTTTTGCCAATCATGAAGATCATCTCAACCGTCGCCCTCGAAGAGCCGCAGCGCGCCACGATTCTCGCGGCCGTGCCCGGCGCGGAACTGATTGACCGCGCGTGCAAGTCGCCGGAGGAGATCTCGGAGCTGGTTTCCGGCGGATGCGACGTGCTGCTCTCGTTCCGGATGCCGAGCGACATCCTCGAGCGCGCGCGCGGACTCAAGTGGGTGCAACTGCTGAGCGCCGGCGCCGATCACGCGCTCGGCGGACCGATGAAATCGGCGGCAATTCCGATCACCACCGCCAGCGGCGTCCACGCGACTCCCATCGCGGAGTACACTATCGCCTCGATGCTTGCGTACGCGCGCCGCCTGCATGTCACCATCCGCGCGCAGGAGCGCCACGAATGGTCGCGGCGCACCGTTATCTCCAGCCTCGACGTGATTCGCGGCAAGACCCTCGGCATCGTCGGCTATGGATCGATCGGGCGCGAGACCGCGCGGCTCGCCGATGCGTTCGGAATGCGAATCCTCGCGCTCAAGCGTAATCCGTCAGAGCGGCGCGAGACCGGATGGACTCCGCGCGGCCTCGGCGATCCGGAAGGAAAAATTCCCGCGCGATGGTTCGGCTCCGAAGCGTGCGCCGAGCTGCTCAGCGAATCGGATTATATCAGTGTGACGCTGCCGCTGACCGATGCGACGCGAAAATTTATCGGAGCGAAAGAGATCGCGGCAATGAAACCCGGCGCATATTTCGTCAATATAGGACGCGGCGCGGTGGTCGATGAAGCCGCGCTCGCCGCGGCGCTCGGCGCCGGCAAAATCGGCGGTGCCGGCCTGGACGTATTCGAGCGCGAGCCGCTGCCAGCTGAGAGTCCGCTCTGGGACATCGAGCAAGCAATCCTGACGCCGCACGTCTCCGGCGATTTTCGCGGCTACATGGAACTCGCCAGCGAACTATTCGCCGAAAACCTCCGCCGCTTCCAATCCGGCACTCCGTTACTGAATCAAGTAGACCCCGCGCATGGCTACTAGAGTTCGCCTATTGGCCTTCCCCGGTTGTCATCCTAAGCCGTAGGCGAAGGATCTCCGCGAAGCGATTGGTGGAACCATCTTGGGGTTTCCACACTAATCGCTTCGAGGAGATCCTTCACGGGTCCGATGGACCCGCCACGCGAAATGAAAGTTTGCGTATAGCGACAGGCCGCGCGAAAGACGGGCGGCTCGCGCGCCGCCCCTACGAAGAAAGGTGCGGTTGTCATTGCCGCGCGTGGCTGCCGCGCGAGGAATCCCGAGCGAAGGACCTCTGCATGTGGTGTTGGCGCGCGAGCATGGGCGCCTCGGGATTTCTCCCTTCGGTCGAAATGACGATGGGGGTCTCAGCTGAGGCTACGATACTCATCGCCTACCACACCCGCTTTCATGGCAGGATGACGGACACAAAACTCGGAGCCTGAAACGGCGGGAGAGGAGTCCATCAGGCAGCATCACTTGCGCGCGCGCAGGGCGGCGAGGAAGCGGTCTTTCAGGCCGTCGAACGGGCCGTTGGACATGAATAGTGCTACGTCGCCAGCGCGGGTGTCGGCGAGCATCCGTTCGAGGATTTCGTCGTTCGACAAGCAGGCGAATGCCTGCGGGCCGCGCGTGGAGATCGCGGCGACGAGAGTGTCCGTGGCCAGACGTTCTGCGACTGGTATCGGATCGTTCGCTTTGAAATACACCGGGCCAAGATAGACGCGGGCGGCCCTGTCGAATGCCGCCGCGAACGAATCCTGGAAAACATTGCGGCGCGCAGTGTTCGAGCGCGGCTCGAAGGCCGCGAGAATTCTGCGCCCCGCGAAGCGCTCGGCGATCGCTTCGAGCGTTACTCCGATCGCGGTTGGATGATGCGCGAAATCATCGACGACGATCACGCCTGCCGCCTCACCGACGATTTCCTGGCGGCGGACGACGCCGGTGAACGACGCGATGCCGCGCGCGATTTCCTCCGCTTCGAATCCGCATTCTCGAAGCAGCACGAACACTCCCAGCGCGTTGGCGATATTCATCCGTCCGCCGATCGGCAGAAAAATCTCCGGCGCTAGGCGCAGGCCGCGACGCTCGACGGTGAAATGCGCGCCGTCCGCGCCGATGCGAATCGCGGCCGCGCGCCAATCACCCGCGCGCAGGCCGAACGTACTCACCCTAGCGCGCGCGCCTTTGCTGACTTCGAGCGCGTGCGGAAAATCGGCGCATACCGCGAGCACGTGCGACGCGTCCATCGATTCGACCAGCGCGCGGAAGCTCGACTTCACGTGATCGAGGTCGCGGTAGATATCGGCGTGGTCGAACTCGACCGCCGTGATAATCGCGCCGTGAGCGCGGTAGTGCAGAAACTTGGGACCCTTGTCGAAAAACGCGGTGTCGTACTCGTCGCCCTCGATCACAAAATCGCCGCCGGCGCCGAGCCGATAGTTCGAGCCGAAATTTTTCGCGACTCCGCCCACCAGCATCGACGGGTCGTGCCCCCCGGCCGCGAGGATTTGCGCCATCATCGCGGTCGAAGTGGTCTTCCCGTGCGTGCCGGCAACCATCAGCACGCGCCGCTCGCGCAGGAAGAAATGCCACAGCGCCTCGGGCATCGAGAGGTACGGAATCTGCGACGCGAGGAGCGCCTGCGCCTCCGGGTTGTCGCGAACGATGACGTTGCCGACGATCGCGAGGTCGGGCGCGGGCGAAAGATTCGCCGCGGAAAATCCCGTCCGCCCCTCGACGTTCAACTTCGCGAGCAGCGACGCGGTCGGCTCGTAGAATTGATTGTCGGAGCCGCTGACCCGATAACCCCGCTCCGCCAGCATCCCCGCCAGCGCCGCCATCGCGGTGCCTGCCACGCCGATCAGATGCACGTGATGGACGCGCGCGGGAACCCGCGCGAGGCGCGCGGCGCTGTCTCGTTCATTCACCGTCGATCGCTTCCATGATCAGGTCGTGGATTCGGGGACGAAACTCGCGAATCGCCTGGTTGTCGCGGCGCGGATGCACCCGGTTGGTCATGATCGAGATCGCGATCTCGCGCGCCGGCTCGATCCAAATCGACGTCCCGGTAAAGCCCAGATGCCCGATCGCGTCGGGCGAGAAGTGGCGGCCTGAGCTCGAACCCTGCGCCGACGGCATGTCCCATCCGAGCGCCCAGGTCGATCCCGGAACGGTCTTATCACGGGACCAGAACTCGCGGACGATTTTCTTCGGAATAAAATCCGAGCGGCCGGCCCAACACGCGATTAGCTCGCGCGCGATCTGATCGACTTCGCGAACGGGAGCGAACAGCCCCGCGTGTCCCGACACCCCACCCATCGCGTAGGCGTTTTCGTCGTCGACCTCGCCGACCAGCAACCGCTTGCGCGAGGGACACACCTCTGTCGGCGCGAACATGTCGGCGACTGGCTCGAGGCGGCGCGAGCGCACCAGCGCGATGTCGATAAAGTCAGTCGCACGCAGCCCGAGCGGCCGGAAAATTTTGTCGCGGCTGAAGCGGTTGAGCGCGCCGCCCGAGACTTTCTCTACCGTTTCGCCGAGCGCAATAAAATTCAAGTCCGAATAGATCGCCCTGGTCGCGGGCGTGGCCTCGGGCTTCTCGCGATGAATCTCCTCGTACACAAATTCCTTGGCGCCGTAGCTCGCCATGAAATTCACCTTGCCCGACCGTTCGACCTCCGCCACCCGCTCGTAGAACGGCCGCCACGGCGCGAGACCCGAGCAGTGCGCGAGCAGATGGCGAAAGGTGACGCCGGTTTTTCCGTGCACGCCGAAGTTGTGAAAAAAGCGCGTCACGCGATCGTCGAGCCTAAGCTTGCCGTCGCGCGTTAGCAGCATGACCGCGACCGTCGTCGCGAGCGCC
Source organism: uncultured delta proteobacterium (assembly GCA_963801665.1). Classification (GTDB taxonomy): domain Bacteria; phylum Desulfobacterota; class Binatia; order Binatales; family Binataceae; genus JBARDN01. The sequence continues at coordinate 225,308 of CAWDFL010000002.1, forward strand.
TTGGTCAGCGACGACAGATCGAAGACCGTATCGATCTTCATCGGCGTGCGTTCAGGCACGATCGAGCGGAATCCGAACGCGCCCTCGAAGGCTAGGTCGTTGCCGACGCGGACCACCACCGTCGCGCCGGGAATTGCGCCCCGCTCGACCGCATCTCCGAACGCCTTTTCGACCTCACTCCAGCCCACGAAACACCCGCTCTCTATGCGCGCGATCAGCTATCGCTCGATAAAAATGCTGTAAGTCCAAATATGCGGCGAATATGTCGCGCGCTGCAACCATGCGCGCGGGTGTCGACGGCTTTAATTTTCAGCGTGATTCACGCCGTAACTGCCGATTCGAGAACTTGAAGCGTCTTCGCGCCCGCATCGATCCGCGCGCGCACCCCGAACGGTAGCGCAAGATTCTCAGTGCCGTGACCCGCCTCGATTCCTGCGATCACCGGAATTCCAAAACCTGCGGTTTGCTCGGTGATAAACCGCGCGATCAGCCTGGCCTCGTCGGTGTTGCCTTCGACTGGCCGGATCGCGCCAAAAACAATTCCCGCCGCCGCAGTGAAGACGCCCGCCTGCCGAAGCTGCACCAGCATCCGATCGATGCGGTACGCGCGCTCGCCCGTGTCCTCCAGAAAAAGAATCTTTCCGCGAAAGTCCGGCGCGAACGGCGTCGCCAGCATCGCGACGACAACCGAGAGGCATCCTCCGATCAGCTCGCCCTCGGCGAGGCCCGGATGCACGCTCTCGCGCGCTTCGAGGTCGAAGGCGCCGAGCTCTCCCGTGAGCATCCGGTGCAGATGCTCGAAGCTGCGCGCGCTCAGTCCACGCGCGAAATCCATCGCGACCATCGGCCCGTGAATCGCGACAATTCCGGCGCGCGTCACCAGAGGATTGAGAATGAATGTCTCGTCGGAAAAGCCGATGAACGGCTTGGGCGTGCGCGCGATTCGCGCGAAGTCGAGCAGCGGAAGCAGACGGCCGCATCCGTAGCCGCCGCGAGCGGCGAAAATCGCGCGCACGGAATCGTCGGCAAAATAATCCTGCAACTCGGCGGCGCGCTCGCGATCGTCACCGGCCAGAATTCCGGAACGCGCCAGCGCGCGCGGAGACACCTTGACCCGAAAGCCCATCGTGGCGAGTGCGCCGACTCCGCGCTCGAGGTACTCGCGATCGATCGCCGCGGCCGGCGCGACCACCCCAACGGTATCGCCGATGCGCAGCGCGGGAGGTCTTACGAGGTTGGTGCGCGCCGCCACGCATCGCCTACAGGTTGTCTTTGTAATCCTGCTCGATGGCCTGATCGATCTTGCGCGCAAGGTCCTCGGCGCCGCCGCCAAGCTGCTTGCCAAACGACAGCCGGGTGTGCGGCGACCAGGTTTCCGGCTTCCACAGCGCAGAGCGGATGAACGCCTTGCCGCAATGGAAGAAGCATTCGCGGACGGTCACGCGCATCGCGAGCAGAGCAGGAGCGGCGCGCGCGGCGAGCCTTTCGAGCAGCACCGGGTCGGCGGTCAGCTCGGCGGTACCGTTGACGCGCAGAGTCTCGTCGGTGTTGGGAACCAGGAAGATTAGACCGATGTGCGGATTGGCAAGGACGTTGCGAAAGCCGAACTTGAGCTTGTTGCCCTTGCGCTCCGGAATCAGCAGCGTGTTCCGATCCGCGACCTCAACGAATCCGGGATGATCGCCTTTGGGCGACACGTCCTGGTTGCCGTCCGCGTCGGCGGTGCCGATCACGAGCAGCGGCGAGCGCTTGATAAAGCCGACCGCCATCTCGTCGAGCGCGGTGAGCAGCTTCCTGCGCGTCATCGGATGCGGCGCGCCGAGCAGCGCGTCGAGTTGTTCCTCGGTCACGATGCGATGCGGATCGATATTTTCCACCGGATACCGTCCTCCCTCTCAACCCAAGGCTAAGCGATATGCGCGCTCTAGTCGAATCATTACAGCGAGCGGCCGACCGCGGCGGCGACAGGCTTTGCCGCCCTGACCAGATCGGCAAAGCGCTCGGGCTTGAGTTGCTGCGGACCGTCGGAGCGGGCAACGGAAGGATTTGGATGCACCTCGATCAGCAGGCCGTCGGCGCCCGCCGCGATCGACGCAAGCGCCATCGGCGCGACCAGCGACCAGATGCCGGTGCCGTGGCTGGGATCGACGATCACCGGCAGATGCGTCCATTCCTTAAGGAGCGGCACCGCGGTCAGATCGAGGGTGTTGCGAGTCGCGGTCTCGAAGGTGCGGATTCCGCGTTCGCACAGCACGACATTGGGATTGCCTTCGGACAGGATGTACTCCGCGGCCATCAGGAATTCCTCGAGCCGCGTGGACATCCCGCGTTTCAGCAGGATCGGTTTTTTGGTTCGGCCCAGGCGGCGCAGCAGTGAAAAATTCTGCGCGTTGCGCGCACCGACTTGCAGCATGTCGGCGTGCTCGACGAACAGATCGATATCGTGCGGATCCATTATCTCGGTGACGACCGGCAGCCCTACCCGCTTGCCCGCATTTTCGAGCAGTGCAAGCCCTTCACCCTCCATTCCCTGGAAAGCGTAGGGAGAAGTGCGCGGCTTGAACGCTCCCCCGCGCAGCAGATGCGCTCCTCCCGCCTTGACCGCATCAGCCGCGGCCTCGACCTGCTCAAGGCTTTCGACGGCGCACGGTCCCGCCATGATCGCGAGCTTGTTGCCGCCAATCTTTACGCCGCCGACATCGATGATCGAGCCTTCGGGACGGACCTCGCGCGCCGCAAGCTTGAACGATCTCAGCACCGGCATCACGCGCTCGACGTAGCTGAGCGCCTCGAGATGCTCGAGCTGATGCTCGCCGCGTTCCTCGCCGACGCAGGCGACGACCGTGCGCTCGACACCGCGGATAATATGCGCGCGGTAGTCGAGCTCCTCGACCATCTTTACGATCGTGCCGATCTGCTCTTCAGTAACTTTCGGTTTGAGTACGACGATCAAATGATTCTCCGGCTCGCGGTCGCGCGCATCATGAAAGCGATGGAATGCGCGGCGGAAGTCTAGTATCTAAAGTGTATAGCACACGCGGAATTGCTGGAACCGGCGCCGCCTGCCAATACCTAGTGAACAATCGCACCAATCGCGCGCTCCGGATGCTTCATACCTCGGACGTGCATCTCGAGACCGACACCTTCGGCGCGGGACCGCGCGGCGAGGAGTTGCGCGACCGCGTGCGCGGCGCGTTTGCTCGGGTGATCGATCTCGCCAACGAGCGCTCGGCCGATCTGCTGCTGATCGTCGGCGACCTGTTCGACTCGGCCCGCGTCAGCGAGGCGGGGCTTGCGTTCGCGCTCGGGACGATCGGACGCGCGCGGATGCCGGTGGTGATGATTCCGGGCAATCACGACGCGCACGACGAGCGCTCGATCTACGCGGGGCTCGCGCCCTCGGCGATGCCGCCGAATCTGCATCTGATCCTCGAGCCGGAAGGCCGCGCAATCGAGATTCCCGAGCTGGCGGTACGGCTGTGGGGACGGGCGCTGGTCGAGCACACGCCGGAGTATCGGCCGCTCGCGGGTATTCCTGCGCCTGATCCCGATTTGTGGAATATCGCGCTCGCACATGGCTTCTACATGGAAGACGGCGACAGCTACCGCTCGTCGCCAATCACGGGCGAGGAGATTGCGGAGTCGGGGTATGACTATATCGCGCTTGGACACGTCCACGTCTGGGGCGACGTCTCGCACGGCGCGACGCGCTCATTCTATTGCGGCACGCCCGCGCCGCTCTACTCGGGCGATCACTGCGGATGGGCCGCGTGGGTGGAATGCCTCCCCGGCGAGCCGGTACGAATCGAGCGCGTAGTCGTCACTCCCGGACAGCCCGAAGATCCACCGATCTGATCCTCGCCGACTGTCTGATCCCTCGCCCTGAAGAGGCTGTCGATAAATGCTGAGTTCCTGTCCGTCATCCTGGGGGCATTTACCAGAAAATCGACAGCCTCTTGAAAGAGAGAGGGTATCGGCAGAGGCTCGACGTAGAATAATTGGACAGAGAGAGAACGGTTTACGTTCGCTTGCTGCCGTTGCGGCGGGCGGCTTTGGCGTGCGGTAGTTCTACCGGACGGAGCTCCGGAAAACGCGTCAGGAGCTTGCGCCATACGCGCTCGAAGCCGTCGCTGACCACTGGCTGGACGAGGCACTCGAGCGCGCCCTCGTCGATAAATGCGCGCGCGCGTTCCGAATCACTCGCGGGAATCACCGCGATAATCGCGGTATCGGGTGAATCCTGACGAATCATCCGGACCAGGCCGAGTGCGTCGAGGTCGCCACTAGTCTTAAGAGCGCTATCAAGGATCACTACTTGAGGGCGCACGGTTCGGAAAAGATTTGCGGTCTGCACCGCGTTGTCCGTCTCGGCGATCACGTCGCATCCCATGCAGTCCAGATGGTGCCGCATCACTTCGCGGCCCTCACCTGAGCTATCTGCTATCAGCACACGGACAGACATTCGGATCGACCTCCTGCCCACCCCCGGGCTTGACTTCATCATTACGGCTTCGCGAGTCATCGCAGGAAGAGGTAGCAAGCGGCAGGCCAATAACAATGTGCAAGCGCTGCAACGTAAATTTAGCCGTCGATTGTCAAATTTACGCGATCAGGACTGTTTCATTCGGTTGCAAGTCGCATCGCGGGACAAGCTCGCGATCTCAAAATACGTACACCATGTCGGTAAATTCGCCCGTATCTACAATACGAGCGAACCGGTCGGCGGCTACGGATTTGTTCCGGGGTATAACGAGAAATCTTCCCGCGGGTCCGCATGCGGACGCCGTGCGATGCGCCGCGCTAATGCCGAAAAGTGCGAGCAGCGCTAATGAATAGCACCGTAGCGTAGCAGCGGCGTGAATTGTTGCATGCTCGTGACAGGCGCTGGGGCCGAGAATCGCCCGAGCAGCGAAGGTCCATCCATGAAAAAAACGGCGGGACCGGATAATCCAGTCCCGCCGCTTGGAAATCTGTCAACTTGTTCGGACGCGGTTACATCATGCCGCCCGGAGGCATCTGCGGTCCACCGCCGCCGCCCTTATTTTCGTCGGGCTTCTCGGCGATCATGCATTCGGTCGTGAGCAGCAGGCTCGCGACCGACGCCGCATTCTGCAGCGCGCTGCGGACGACCTTGGTCGGATCCATGATCCCGGCCTTGGTCAGGTCTTCGAACTCCTCGTTGGCCGCGTTGAATCCGAACGAGCCCTTGTTGCTCTTGATCTTGTCAACCACGACCGAGCCTTCCCAGCCGGCGTTGTGCGCGATCCACCATGCGGGTCCTTCGACCGCGCGCTTGATGATCCCGATGCCGACCTTTTCGGCTTCTCCGGCGCGCAGATTGTCGAGCACCGCCGATGCGCGCACGAGAGCCACGCCGCCGCCAGGAACGACGCCTTCTTCGACCGCGGCGCGCGTCGCATGGAGAGCATCCTCGACGCGGGCCTTCTTTTCCTTCATTTCCATTTCGGTCGCCGCGCCGACGCGAATCACCGCGACGCCGCCGACCAGCTTCGCAAGGCGCTCCTGCAGCTTCTCGCGATCGTAGTCCGAGGTGGTCTCCTCGATCTGCGCGCGAATCTGCTTGATCCGGCCCTCGATATCCGCCTTCTTGCCCGCGCCGTCGATAATCGTGCAGTTGTCCTTGTCCACGACGATCCGCTTGGCGCGGCCGAGGTCCTGCAGCGTGACGTTTTCGAGCTTGATTCCCAGCTCTTCGGAGATCACGTGGCCCCCGGTCAGGATCGCGATATCTTCGAGCATCGCCTTGCGCCGATCACCAAAGCCAGGCGCCTTGACCGCGATACAGGACAGCGTGCCGCGAATCTTGTTGACGACCAGCGTCGCGAGCGCCTCGCCCTCGATATCCTCGGCGATCATCAGGAAGGGCTTGCCCGCCTTCGCGATCGTCTCGAGAATCGGCAGCAGATCCTTCATCGAGGAGATCTTCTTCTCGTTGATCAGGATAAACGCGTCGTCGAGCTTCGCTTCCATCCGCTCCGGATCGGTCACGAAGTACGGCGACAGGTAGCCGCGGTCGAACTGCATCCCCTCGACCACTTCGAGCTGGGTCTCGAGGCCATCGCGCCTCTTCAACCGTGATGACGCCTTCCTTGCCGACCTTCTCCATCGCCTCGGCAATGATGTCGCCGATGGTGGAGTCGTTGTTGGCCGAAATGGTGCCGACCTGCGCGATTTCCTTGCGATCCTTGGTCGGCTTGGACAGGCTCTTGAGCTCGCCGGTGATCGCCTCGACCGCGCGATCGATGCCGCGCTTGAGCGACATCGGATCGTGTCCCGCGGCGACCATCTTGATGCCCTCGGTGTAGATCGAGCGGGCCAGCACGGTCGCGGTGGTGGTGCCGTCGCCGGCAACGTCGGAAGTCTTCGAGGCGACTTCCTTGACCATCTGCGCGCCCATGTTTTCGAACTTGTCTTCGAGCTCGATTTCCTTGGCGACTGTCACGCCGTCCTTGGTCACGGTCGGAGCGCCGAAGCTCTTTTCGAGTACGACGTTGCGGCCCTTGGGGCCGAGCGTCACGGTAACGGCGTCAGCGAGGACATTGACGCCTTTCAGGATCTTCTCGCGCGCCTCTTGTGAAAAACGAAGTATCTTCGCAGGCATGGATTCTTGCCTCTCCTCTTCAGATTTTGGTTAAGCGCATCGGACGCGAAGCGATTTGAAAAGCTCCGCTCAGTCGAGGATGCCCAGGATGTCGTCCTCGCGCAGGATGATATGCTCATCGCCTTCGAGCTTGATCTCGCTGCCGGAATATTTTCCGAACAAGATCTTGTCGCCCGCTTTCACCTCGATCGGGATGAGCTTGCCATCGTCGCCGTACTTGCCCTTGCCGACCGCGACTACTTTGCCCTCCTGGGGCTTTTCTTTCGCGGTGTCGGGGATGATGATGCCGCCCTTGGTCTTCTCTTCTTCCTTGATACGCTTGACCAGAATGCGATCGCCCAGCGGTCTGAATTTCATTGGGACTAGCCGCCTCCTACTGTGGAATTTCGATTGTTACCCGGCCTGTGAGTAGATCGGGTCGGTGAAAATCTAACCACGACCGACCAGATGTCAATTGGCACTCTCGCGCTGAGAGTGCCAACCGGCTCAGTCTTTCATGTGACTATGACAAACGCAAGCGCGCGAACGTGAAATCGCCATGACGGCGGAGGTGGGTTCGTTTGAGATTCCCAGACCTTCTTCGTCTATTCTTCGCCTTCGGCCAACTCTTCTTTCTGCTTGGTGCCTTCGTGTCTTTGTGGCCGGTTGGATTCTTACCGCGCGAGCGTCGGCCGTGTCAGGATTCGAATCCGATCGGACGGCCTACCTGTTCGGATACTAACTCCGCGAGGCGCGCGTAGAGGTCGTGATGGTCTTTGTCGTCGCGCCACGCGTCGCTCGCGGGGTCGTAGTCGTAATGGTAGCCGTGCGCCGCTGCTGCCAGCCAGATTTGATTGGTCGCGGATTGCCGGCTCAGGATGAATTTCATTCCGTCGGGGAACTCGATCGTGACTGAGCCGTCGGCGGTCGAGTAGTCGGCGTCGTCGGGATCCAGACCCTCAAGCCATTTGGCTACGCGGGCCAGGCACGCATCGGCGGCTTTTTGGAATTCGCGATCGTCCATGCAGCGATTGTATCAGGCCAAGGACGATCACACCTGCTCGTTCGAGGCTTTCCTGCGACGCCTTAAGAACCCTCTCCCTTTATCCCTCTCCCTGGTCAGGGAGAGGGAATAATTCTTGTCCTAGGTTAGCCCGCGCGGTCGGCGACGACTATCATTCGGCGGCCGAATAGGAGCGCGGGGGAGAGGACGTCGGCGAAGAGTTCGCGGGTGACGCGGGGGTCGGGGGAGCGCTGGCCGCCGTGGCGGACGTTGCGGGCCGAGACCGCCACCGCGAACTTCATCGAGATCCACAGAAGGGGCACGAGGGGCGCCATCGCGATCGAGGTCGGGCTCAGGCGGTCGGTGTGTATCGCGAGATTGTCGAAGCCGCACACGCGCAGGATGTAGCGCATCCGGAAGTAATCGAGCAGAAAGACGTGGCCGTGGTAGAGGCGCGAGCCGTTGCGCGCGCGCAGGGTCTGCACTTCGTTCACCAGTCCGCGGCGCAGGTTTCGCTGGCCGGTCAGAAAGGCGCTCGCGCGCGCCGCCAGATGCATCACGTTAGGCGTCGTCACAACGATCTTGCCGCCCGGCTTGAGCACCCGCGCGCATTCGCGGATGAAGCCCATCTGATCTTCCAGATGCTCAATTCCCTCGCGGCACAGCACGTAGTCGAACGCGCCGGCGGCAAACGGCATCGAGCCGTTCGCGTCGGCACGGACCCATGACCATGACGGCGTTCCGCGTCCGTTGGCGAACAGATCGGCCGAGAGAACGCGGTAGCCAAGTTGTGCGAGCGCGGCGGATTGAGCGCCGCCGCCGGCCGGAATATCGAGCACCAGGCCGGGAGGCATCGCGGCGAAAAGTCCGCGCATGCCGCCACGTGCGCGGACGGCGATATCGCCAGGAATCGGAGCGGAGGAGTTTTCAGCGGGACGCGGCGCCATCAGCGCAACAGGCCGCGCTTGCGCAGTTCCTCATCGCGATAGCGGCGGAACAGGATGCTCCATTCGTTGCTGCCCTCGACGATACCGCGCTTGATCGAGGTGATTTTGCGCCTGACGATTTGATCGATCTCGTCGCCCTTTTCGTTCCATTCGGCGATCAGCTCGCGCCCCTGGCGCAACGCGAGCGGGAAGTTCGCGATTTCGGCCAGGCCTTCGTCGCGCAACCGCGCGAGCGACTCGCGCGCCAGGAACAGAATTCGTGCTTCGCTGAGTTTCACGCTTAAGAATCCCTCGCGGCGCGGAGACCGCTGTGTCTTTCATCTAGCATCCCGGCGCTCGGCACGCACGCGCGTAAAGCAGAAATCAGGCGGCCACAAAGACACTAAGACACGAAGAAGAAGCGGACCTTTCTGAGGAAAGGTCCGCTTTGTTTTCTTTGTGTCTTCGTGTCTTTGTGGCCGGTTGAGTTTTTCTTCTCTCCCGCGCGAATTGTCAAAGCGTGAAGCCTTTCTTTTCTGCGATCTTCTGGCGGATCATCGAGCGCAGGCGCTCGCCGTCGAGGCGCGAGTCCTTGCGCATCAGGTCCTCGACCATGTTGTCGGTCTCGAGGTCAATCGCCGCTTCAGTCTCGAAGTTCGAGGACATCAGCTCGACCACGCAGGCGATCAGATCCTTCTCGTCGGCCTCGGGTTTGATGATGCCCTTGGTGATCAGTCCCTGGACCAGAAAGCTCGCGAGCGAATCGATCTGTGTTTCGCGCATCGCCATATGGTTTCAACCTGCACCTATCCCGATGCGCGTGTCAAAGCCGCGCGCGAGAGTTCAGCGCGCCCCCGGCTGCTTCTTGGCGTTCTCTTTTTCCTGTTCCTTCTGGTAGACCTCGTCCATCATCGGCTCGAGCGTTTCCGTGAACTGCTTGATATGGCCGATGTTCGCGCCGAAGTCGCCGGGGAAATAGCGCCCCAGCGAGGTCGAATCCGGACGCGACGAGCCCGAGCGCGAGCACAGGTTGATCTCGCTCTTTGAGGTGACGGTGATCCGGATATCGTCCTGCGACTGGAGGATCCGCGAGGTGTAGATGCAATCGATCACGCCAGTCCTCGGATCGGCGTTGACGATCTTCCATCCGCCGAGCGAGTTGATCACCTGCTGCGAGAGCGCGAAGAGCTTGGCCTGCCCGATTCCCGGATAGCTCGGCGTGATCAGCTCAGGATAGACGTCGTCGTCGGGATTTGACGCGGCCGCCGCAGGGCTCGCCGTGGCGGCGGGACTCGGCGCCGAGCCGGGTTCCTCCTTCGCGCGCTTGCGGGGCGATTCGTGTTTGGCCGGCGACGGCGAAGCGGCGGGCGCTGGCTGCGATAGCGCGGGCGCGGCGGCGCCAATGGCGTCGGGCCATCTGCAAGTCGCGGAGCCGAGACCCTTCTCGCTGGTGGCAGCGCCGCTCTGGGTGAAGAAGCGGATCGAGCGCGCTTCGACACCGGGCTTCTCGAAGATAGTCTCGTTGTTCATCAGCATCGAGACGCCGCCGATCGCGACGATGATCGCGGCGACCGCGATCACGATTCGTAGCAGCAGGGAGACGAGCCGTCTGATCGGACGCACGAAGATCAGAATCAGGATGATGACGACGGCGATGATTTCTGGAGCGTAGGGAATATTCGCCATGGCGGTACCGGTGGATGAATTCGTATCCGCTTTGGGCGGCAGCAGGCAAGCGCGGGATAGTCAGGCGGTCGCAGAAGGCAGTCAGGCGGCAGTGATCAAGTGGCGGGCGGCGCAGGAAAAAATCCAACCGGCCACTAAGGCACGAAGACACCAAGAAAACAAAGCGGGCCTTTCCAGTAGGAAACCCCCGCTTGCTCTTCTTTGTGTCTTAGTGTCTTTGTGGCCGGTTGATTCTTATCCTACGCGGGGGCTGCCGCGAAGCCGCCAGCGTCGCCGCGCAGGATTGCGTCGAAGCGCATCCCGCCCAGGTAGTGGCGGCGCGCCTCGTCGTCAGTCACGGCGACGCGGCGCACGTCACGGCGCAGGATCGGCCAGATGCCGCCGACCATCGGATGACGCCCCTGCCGATACGAGAAGAAGTAGTACATGAACTGGCGCAGGGTCGAGCGGCGCGACTCGGGAGCGAGTCCGCGTCCGCCGGCGACGGTGAAGATCGTGTGCAGCATCCGCGGGATCGAGTAGAAGCCCTTGAATGCATCGCGATAGGCTTGCATCCAGGCCGCGCTGTCGAGCTTTGGATGCTTCAGCGTTACGTGCTGCGAATCTAGCTGATTGAAATCCCAGTCGATGATCTCGCCGTCATCGGCGTAGCGCACCTGATCCTCGGTGCCGGGAAGCGGGGTCATGATGAAGAACGACACGATGTCGAAGCCGATCTTTTTGAGCGTCTCCGCCGCGACGCGGCCGCAATCGGGTCCGTCGAACGGGAAGCCGAGCATGTAGCCGGCGTGAACCGAGATGCCGACCTTGTGCCAGTTATCGACCACGCGCCGATACTTGTCGATCACGCGGGCGCGCGACTCTTCGAGCTTCATCTTGTGCTGGCGATCGTCGGTGTTCTGGTACTTGGTCGCGAAATTCAGGTTGTCGGGATTGAGCGACTCGATTCCGACGAACGCCTGGTAGCATCCCGCGGCCGCGCACAGCTCGGTGAAGCGCTTGCAGCGCCGATGCTTCGCAGTTTCGGTCTCGCCCGGCGCGACGGTCGCGTAGCACGACGCGTCTACGTCGACCTGCATCATGAACGAGAAGTTGGGATATTCTTTTTTGACTTCGATCAAGCCGGTCAGAATTTCTTCCCATCTGGGTGAGCGGAAGAAATCGTCATCGACCAGGAACAGCGACTGAATCCCGTGGTTGCGGCACGCGTCGCGCACCCAGGTGACAACCGAGTCCGGTTCGCGCGAGCGCATCGTGCGGCCCATCACGTTCTTCACGCTGCAATACGAGCAGGTGAAAGGGCATCCGCGCGACGTGTCGATCGTGGTCATCGTGGAGTTGAAAAAACGCGTCAGATAGCGATCGTCGAGCACCGGCAGGAGCGACTCGGTGATGAGCGGGACGATAATATCCTCGCGGCCGGTCTTGGCGCGGATTCCTTCCGTCACCGAGTAGTTGAGTTTCAGCTCGCCGCGCAGAAAATCCTCAACGATTTCGCCCCACAGATTCTCGGCCTCGCCGACGATCGTCGTGATGCCGCATTCGTTCAGGAACTTGACGCGACTCAGGATAGCCGCTGACATGGAACCCGCCCATCATCACCGGCACTTCCAGCGCCATGAACTGCAGCGCGATGTCGCGGCCGCGCGGGTACTGATTTGATTGCACGCCGGCCATCCCGATCAGCAGCTCGACGCCGTCTTCGTGGGCCTTTTCCTTGATCGCTTTGATCGTGTCGGGACTGACCACGCCGTCGCAAATCTCGTCCCAGATAACGGTCTCGAGCTAGACGTTGCGCTCGGCCGCGAACTTGTTGTTGAACGTCTCGTTGAGCGCGGTCAACACCGTCAGCGTATTGTTCGGCTGAACCCCGAAACGGAAGAACTGGACGTAGCCCTCCTCGTCGTAGCGCGAGGGCTTGATGAAATAGACGCGAATCGTGCGGACCGGCTCGGGCTTGACGGCGGCGCCCGCAAGCGCGCTGGGCGACGCCGCAATCTGCAGCGGCACCGTCGAGCTGTCTCCGCCGTAGCGGTTGCGCCCAAGCAGCATGTACAGAACGACCGTCGCGAAGACGAGGAAGCTTACAAGTGCGACCAGAGTTAATACCATCGATAAATCCTCTTCCGTATCCCAACCCGCGGCACAAGGCCTCGATAAGGGTCTCGGTCAAAGTCTGGCCGGGACACCTAACCGACCGGTTAGAGATTAACTAATCCCGACCCTTGAAGTCAACAATTTTCGGGGAAAAAGCCCGTCATGGCGACGTTTTAAGGTGCTTTGGAGAACTTTGAACCGTCGCCTTATCGGTACATCTCGACCAGCTGGATCAGCCCCAAGTCCCGATAGCGTTCGACCAGGTAGCCTTTGATTTCCTGGACCGACGCCATCTGCAGGCACTCGCGCGCGATAAGGCGCGTGGTCTGGAAATCGACTTCGCGCACCAACTTGCGCACGACCGGGATAAACAGCGGCGAGAGGCTCAGCTCGTCGAGGCCGATCCCGACCAGGAGCAGCGTCGCGAGCGGGTCGCTCGCCATCTCGCCGCACATCCAGACTTCCTTGTCCGCGGCGCGGGCGACGTTGACGACTTCCGCGATCGCGGAAATCACAGCGGGATGAAACGGCTCGTACAGATGTGCGACCTTCGGATTATTGCGATCGGCGGCGAGCAGGTACTGAATCAAATCGTTGGTGCCGATCGAAAAGAAATCTACTTCGCGCGCGAGCCGCGGCGCGAGCCACACCGCCGACGGCACCTCGACCATGATCCCGACTTCGATGTTGGGATTATGCTCGAGGCCTTCCTTGTAGAGCTCGGCCTGCGACTCAGCGAGCAGCTCCCGGGCGCGGCGCAGCTCTTCAAGCGAGGAGATCATCGGGAACAGGATCCGGACGTTGTAGCGCGCGGCGGCGCGCAGGATCGCGCGCAACTGAACCTTGAACAGGCCCGACATTTCGAGCGAGATGCGAATCGAGCGCCATCCGAGAAACGGATTCTCCTCGCGCGGCACCCGCATGTAGGGCGGATACTTGTCGGCGCCTATATCGAGGGTGCGAATCGTGACCGGCTTGCGGCCGCCGACCGCCTCGAGCATCTGGTTGTAGAGCGCGAGCTGTTGCGTCTCGTCGGGAAAATCCTCGTAGGTCAGGAACGAAAACTCCGAGCGCAAAAGCCCGATACCCTCGGCGCCGTAACGCTTCGCCAGATGGATATCGGCAAGTAGCGCGATATTCGCGAGCATCATGACGCGATGCCCGTCGCTGGTCGCAGCCGGCTCATTGCCATGTTCCATCAGCTCGCGCTTGAACGCCTCGTACCGCCGCGTCATCCCCTGGTAATCCTTTTCAACGTCGGCGGGAGGATTGACGTAAACCACGCCCGAGTTGCCGTCGAGCACCAGATGGTCGCCCTCGATGACCGATTCCATCAGATGCTCGACGCCGACGACGGTCGGAATTTCAAACGAACGCGCGAGGATCGCGGCGTGCGAGGTGACACCGCCCGACTGAAGCGCGATAGCCGCGAGATTCTCATGCGAAACCAGCGTTAGCTGCGAGAGCGTCAGCTCTTCGGCGACGAGGATCGTCGGCTTCGCGTACGCGCCCTTGCGATCTTCCTGGCGCAGATGACGCAGCACGCGATGCCCGACGTCGCGGAAGTCGGTGGCGCGCTCGCGCAGGTAGCCGTCGGCAACGGCGAGCATCTGGGCCGAGAGCTCGTCGATAACGCGGAACAGCGCGCTCTCGGCGGAGAACCCTTTCTCGACCGTGTCGCGGATTCGGCCCACGAATTCGTCGTCTTCGAGAATCAGGCGATGGCCGTCGAAAATCTTGAGGTCCTGCTCGGGCATCAGCGGCGCCATCCGGGCCTTCAGCACTTCGAGCTCGGCGCGCGAGCGCTCGAGCGCCTCGTCCAGGCGCTTGCGTTCCGCCTTGGTGTCGCGCGCGCGCTGATTGCGATCGATAGTGCTGAGAAAAGTGCCGACCACGTGGGCGACGCCCTGCGCGAAACCGGGAGCAGCGGGCAATCCGACCAGGCGCGGGCGGCGAATCTTCTGCGGCGGCTTCATCCGCGCCTTGCCGCCGACTTTTTCGTAGTCTTTGAGTTGGCGATTGGCTTCGATCATCCGGCGGCGGTACTCGGCGCGCTCTTTTTCCTTGGTGGCAAGGGTCTCGCGCAGGCGGAAGTGCGACAGGATTTGCGCGACCTGGGTCGCGGCGGTGCGCAACAGGCGCTCGTCGGTGCGGGTGAATTTGCGCCGCGAGAGCGTCTGCGCGACCATCACGCCGATCGCCTTCTGCCTGCTCTCCTGCACCGGCACGCCGAGGAAGCTGTGGAAGCGCTCTTCACCGGTCTCGGGAAAGTATTTGTAGCGCGGATGGCTGATCGCGTCGGGAACAGTCACCGCCTCGCCCGATTCGATCACCATCCCGACCAGCCCCTCGCTCGGGCGCAGCGAGACCTTGCCGACCGAGTCGCGATCGAGGCCGAAGGTCGAGCGCAGCACCAGGCGCTCGCCCTGGGGATCGAACAGGTAGAGCGAACAGACCTCGGCCTGCATGCCTTCGGCGATCGCCGCGACGATACGATCGAGCGCGGAGCGCAGATCTTCGTGGTCTTCACCGCCGATCGAGGAAATTTCCTCGATCAGCGTAAAGCGATCTCGATTAGTTGCCATCGATAATGCCGCGTGTCAGCCCGCGAATTGTATCGTACCACTGAAAGCGCAAACAATCGCCGAAGAGAATCCAAGCGGCCACTAAGACACAAAGACACTAAGAAGAAACGGGTTTCTTTCCAGAAAAGAGTTTCTTCTTTGTGTCTTCGTGTCTTTGTGGCTGCCTGGTTTTATTCTCACGCAGGCAGATCGAATTCGGCGAGCGCGTGCTGCAGGAGGCCGCGGCCGGCGCGGCATCGGCGGGATTTGATCGAGTCGATCAGCTCGCGCTCGTCAGCGACCGGGGCGTCGAGCAGCGTCGTTACGCATCCGACTGAATTCATCGAATGAGAATCCGAGCCCGCGACCTCGGGCATCCCGAGATGCCGCGCGACGCGGAGCGCGAAGATGTTTTCGTCCTCCGAGCAGGCGCCGTTGAGCACTTCGATCGCATCGACCAACTCGAAAATCTTTAGCTTCGCGGCGCGATCCGGGTAGCCCGAGTCGATCGGTTCGTGATCGGGATTGATAAAAGAAAAGCGCGGGTCGAGCTTGTAGCGGAACGGATGATTCGCGACCAGCAGCGCGCCGTTCTGATCGGCGACCTTGCGCAACTCGGCGAGCTTGTAGATTCCGCCGATATAGTGGTCGAGGCCGAAGACCCCGATATGCCCCATGTCGGTGGTGACCTCCATCCCGCGCAGGAACAGCAGGCCCGAGTCGCGGCCGAGCGCGGGGACCTCGCGCAGATCCCACATCGTGTCGTGCTCGGTGATACAGACCGCGCCGATTCCGGTCTTGCGCGCGCGATCGACCAGATCAGTCAGCGCGAGGTTTGAGTCCGAGCTGCCGCGGTTGGTATGCAGGTGCAGATCGACGCTGAAGTAGGGCCCGCTTGGGTGCCCGCTTGCGTTTGCCGCCATCGCGAACTTCGCGCGCTTACTTTGGCGGCTCGCTCGATAGCGTGATCGTCTTCATATGGTCGCCCTTCTGAATCTGATCGACCACGTCCATCCCCTTAACCACGCCGCCGAAAATCGTGTAGTCGCCGTCGAGGCCGGGCTGCGGCTTGAGGCAGATGTAGAATTGGCTGCCCGACGACGCGCGCGTCGGATTCACCTGGTCGCCGGTGCGGGCGGTCGCGACGCTGCCGCGCAAGTGATGCTCATTCTTGTCGATCTCGGCGGGAACGGTGTAGCCCGGGCCGCCGGTGCCGGTACCGTCGGGGTCGCCGCCCTGGACGACGAAATCGGGCACGACGCGATGAAACGTCAACCCGTTGTAGAAACCCTTTTTGACCAGGGTCTCGAAGTTCTCGACCGTTTTCGGCGCGACCTTCGGGTAGAGTTCGATCACAAAAGTGCCGCGGTCCGTGTTCACGATTGCGTAATGTCCGGTGTTTCTCAATGGTAGTCCGTCCGTTGAGCCGTTGCAGGCCGAGGCGACGATTAGTATCGCGGCGAAGGCGGCAAGGCAGGATAATTTCTTAAGCTTCACTCTCAGGTCTCCGATCGTCATCGTTGCACGCAATTTCCTTTGAGTATTCGACCCCGCGCGTGCGCGCAAGCGCGTCCTACTTCAAGAACTTCGTGACGGCGGCGGCTACTTTGCCGGGGTCCTCGAGGGTCATCATGTGGGCGCCGCCCGCGATCAATTCTACTTTCGCGTCGTGAATCGCTTTGCGGAAATCCTCGGCGTAGATCGGCGCTACAACCTTGTCTTCCTTGCCCCAGAGAATCAGGGTTGGCGCGGTAATCCGATGCAGCCGTTTCTTCAAACCCTTGTCGGGGATCGGCCAGTAGAATTTGCTGGTGCATCCGAGCGACCAGGTAATTCTGATGAAGCCCTGCTGATCCTCGGGGTTGAGCACGATTCGCTTGAGCGCGGGATGATGCGGATCGCGGAACAGGAGCTCGGGCAATTTGGTCTGCGCCGTGATGACGTAGTTCGCGACGGGATACGCGTCGCGCCAGAGGCCGAGCGCGTTTATCAGCACGAGCTTGCTCACGCGCGTCGGATCGGTCGCCGCGACCTCGGCCGCGACCATCGCACCGAATGAATGCCCCACCACCGCGGGCGACTTCAGCCCGAGCTTGTCGAACAGGTCGTAGTAGTAGAGGACCAGGTCCCAGAAGTCGTCGAGCGCCTTGATCGCGTCCTCGTCGCCGGCGGTAAGCCCCGGATGCTCGGGCGCATAGACGGTGTGATGCTTCCCCAACTCCTCGACTAATTCGGTATCGATCGGTCCATAGCCGCCGTGCAGATAGACGACGGGCGACCCGCTGCCGGAAATTTTGACCTTGGGATGAACTCTGTCGCCCCAGACGCTGATGCTTTTTTCGGTGGCCATATCAATCTGTCTCGTCTTTCTCCGATCCGCTCAGGCTTGCGCATGCTTCGGCTTGCCGCCTGATTTCCCGTTGCCGCCTTTCGCGATCGCGTTGGTGCCGCGAGCGCCGCGCAGCTTTTCCGGCCACCATTTATTTTCCCACTCGTCGTCCCAGACATCGCGGAAGTTCGGCAGCACCTCTTTGCAGAACAGCTCGACGTTTTTCATCGTCAGCTCATGCGGCATCGAGCCGATATGCAAGAGCACCATCAGGTTGCCGACGCGCAGTTTCTTGACCGCCTCCATCAACTGCTGCGTGACGGTCTTGGGCGAGCCCGCGATGACGAACTGATTGTCGATAAAGTCCTTGTACTTCCAGGTCGGGATCTTCCCCATCAGATCGAACATCTGCGGATTGAGCTTGGTGACCGAGTTGACGAGGCTCTTGTAATCCTGGTTGCCCGCGACGGGGAAATATTCCGGCTGGATGTGCAGGCATTTATCGTAAAAATATCTGATGTGCTGGTAGTAATCTTTTTCGGCGCTCGCGTCGGTCTCGGAGACGGCGACGAGCTGCAGGAATCCGGCGCGGTACGGATTCGGATCGTGATTGCCCTTGGCGACGAAATCCCACCATCCGTCCATCACTCGTTTGCCGAAATTATTTCCCCAATAGCTGAGGAAGCAGTAGCAATGGTCGTTGCGCGCGGAGAAATCCCAGGTCGAAAGGCTGCCGCTGCCAGGAATCCATACGGGAGGATGCGGCTTCTGAATCGGGCGCGGCCAGATATTGACCATCGGGAGTTTGAAGTACTTGCCGTTCCACGGAAAGATTTCTTTCGCGGTCCACGCCTTGATGATCAGGTCGTGGGCCTCGTAGTAGCGCTCGCGCTGCTCGATCGGCGAGATGCCGTAGCAGAGGTTCACGTCCTGCGAGGTTCCGAGCGGCATCCCGGCGACCATCCGTCCGCCCGAGATACAATCGATCATCGAGTATTCCTCGGCGACCCGGATCGGCGGATTCGAGGTCGGCAGCGTCGAGCCCATCTGCACCACGGCGACGTCGGTGCCGTTGGTCGCGCGCGCCAGGATCGAGCCCATCAGGTCGGGATTCGGCATGAAGCCGTAGGCGTTCTGGTGATGCTCGTTGACGCAGATCCCGTCGATGCCGTTATTCGCGGCATGGATCAGCTCGTCGAGCGTCCAGTTGTAGTACTGGCCGACCTTGTTCGAATCGGCGAGCTCCCAATACGGCGGATCGACCCACACCGAGTTGTAACGCTGCTCGAAATCCGCGGGCAGATCGCGGTAGGGCATCAGATGGAACATCGAGATCTTCATCGCACGTCGCCTCCTAACGGGCGCCGCCGCCGATACGCGGCCGGCGCCTGATCGATTGCATACCACGAGGATGCGCCGATCCTCAAAGAGGACGAGCCGGCGATCAGCCGCCGAGCCTCGCACGTTCGCGCGTCGCCATGGACATCGCGCGCGGGGCGCGCAACAATCCGCGCACCTATGGAAAAATGGTTCGATACTGCTCGCTTCGGGATGTTCATTCATTGGGCGCCGTCATCACAACGCGGATGGGAGCTTTCGTGGCCGCTGGTCGGCAGCATCAACTCGCTGCCCAACGCGCAAGTCGTCGCGGTGGACGAATATCATTCGGCCGCGGCGACGTTTAATCCCACGAAATTCGACGCGCGCGCGATCGCGCGACTCGCAAAGCGCGCGGGCATGACCTACGGCGTGCTGACGACCAAACATCATGACGGCTTCGCGATGTTCCATACCGCGACCTCGGATTACGGCGTCGCGCACACACCGTTCAAGCGCGATATCGTGCGCGAATACTCCGACGCGTTTCGCGCCGAGGGCCTGCGCGTCGGCTTCTACTTCTCGCTCATCGATTGGCATCATCCCGATTACCCCGCGTTCACCGAGGCGGACAAGCCCTACAAGTGGGGCGAATGGCGCCGCGGCACGCCGGAGCAGTGGGAGCGGTTTATCGGCGTGATGTTCGCGCAGTTACGCGAGTTGCTGACCAACTACGGCAAGATCGATCTGTTGTGGTTCGACGGCGGATGGGAGCGCGCGCCCGAGGAATGGAAAGCGCGCGAACTCGAAAAGATGATCCGCGAGTTGCAGCCGGAAATCGTCATCAACGATCGCCTGCCCGGATGCGGCGACTACGACTCGCCCGAGCAGGCGGTTCCCGCCGCGGCGCCATCACGCGCGTGGGAAACCTGCATGACGATGAACAATAGCTGGGGCTACAACCCCGGCGATCGCCATTACAAATCGGCGCGCAATCTCGTCCACACGCTCGAAGAGGTCGCGGGCAAGGGCGGAAATCTCCTGCTCAACGTCAGCCCGACCGGCGACGGCACGCTGCCGCCCGAGCATGTCGAGCGGCTCGAAGCCTTCGCCCGATGGAACGAGCGCAACGGCGAGAGTATCGCCGGAACGACGCCGGGCCTCGAGCCGTGGCAATTCTACGGACCCTCGACGCGGCGCGGCAGCCGCGTCTACCTGCACTGCGTGATGCGCCCGTACGAAGAGGTCTCTGTGCGCGGATTGCACGTCAGGCAGGTGACGAGCGCGACAGTGCTCGGCTCGAACGAGAAGCTCAAGCTGCATCGCCGGATAGCCGCGATGGACGCCGTCTTCAACAAAGACCCGGTGGGCGAGCTGATAATCGACATCCCCGAGCGCCTGCTCGATCCAATCGCAACAGTAATCGCGCTGGATTTCTGATCGCAGCCTCACGCGGAAGCGAGCGGCGTGCGCAACCGGGCGCGTCCCGACGCGCCCCTACGAAACACATTGCCTTGTCCGATTTTCGTAGGGGCGGCTCGCGAGGGGGAATATGTACTTGACGCAATAATCCGCGCCTTCGATGTTGCCTTGTTGCATTTGTGCGTGCCTTTCGTTAGTATCCCTATCGTCAAAGGCACGCACGATGATACTGCGGGAACGTTTGATCCAATTGGCCGAAGAAATCGCGAAACTCCGCGCGACTCTTCGCGTCAAAGAAGCGGAACTGGACAAACTGCTACCTAACGGAAAGCTGCCGCTGAAAGCTACTATTAGCTTTCCCGATCCGACTATCACCACTACCGCTCTCAACGATCAATCTCCCCCAGTCTTGAGAGGAGGTTCGCTTATCGATCGGACCATCAACTTTTTCGCCACACATCAAACGGAACAAATAGGGCCGCGTGCCTTACGTGCAAGGCTAGGGCTGCCGCCCACGCAAGAGAAATCACTGAGAGCCACGATGGGCCGACTGGCAAACGACGGCAGAATCCGTCGCGTCAATAGAGGTACGTATGCAGCCAGCTTAGAAGGGGAAAAAGAAACGACCTGAATCTCTCCGGCTAGGGAATGGATTCAGGCCGTCTAGAAACCTGGGTGTGGCGAAATCAGCAGACGCGCTGGCCTTGGAAGCCAGTGGGCCGCTTCCCTTACCAAGAAGCATACGGCCCGTGCGGGTGCAAATCCCGTCACCCAGACGATTACACTTTATCACAGGGATATGCGTGCCGCCAATACGGTTCATTTCAACGAGTTATCTTAATACTTGACTCAAGTATCGAATTATGAAATAGTTGTGACATGGCAACAGGACAACGCAAAGTCGCTCAGGCTAAATCGGAAATCGTCGCGAAACTTCCACGCGCTTGCTCGGATGAAGTTGCGGCTGTTGAATTTCTGGAAGATCGGCGTTGGGAAGAAACAGGGCCGTGCTGTCCACATTGCGGCGATACCAGCGTGTACAAGATGACAGATCGCGCGACTGGCGAACGCAATAAGCGTTTCCTCTGGCTCTGCAATGGCTGCAAAAAACAATACACCGTGCGAGTCGGCACCGTGTTTGAAGATTCGCGCATCCCGCTTCGCCACTGGTGTTACGGCTTTTGGGCTGCGGCTGCGAGTAAGAAGGGAGTCAGCAGCAAACAGATTCAGCGTATGACCGGGCTCTCATACAAATCGGCGTTGTTCATGATGCACCGCATTCGCTTCGCGATGAGCGACGAATTCGCGCCAAAGCCGAAGCTGATCGGGATCGTGGAAGCGGACGAAACCTATGTCGGCGGCAAGGAAAAGAACAAACCGCTGAGCCAGCGCAATCCGAAGAATCTAGGGGGAAAGGGAAAAGTGCCGGTCTTCGCGATGGTACAGCGGAACGGTGACGTTCGTTCCTTTGTTATGGACAGAGTGACGATGGCAAATCTCCGCGAGGTCCTTTTGGAGAACGTTGATCTCGGTTCTCGGATCATGACGGACTCATTCAACCTATACGGATTCGTCGGCAAACCATTTGCACGGCACGATTTTGTCAACCACAACGCCGAGGAGTACGTGCGGGGCGACGTTACGACCAACACGATTGAGAGTGTGTTCTCGCTGCTCAAGCGTGGCCTGTATGGCACGTTCCACAGCGTGAGCAAGAAGCATCTGCATCGGTACTTGGGAGAATTCGATTTCCGCTACAATGCGCGTAGGATCGACGATGGCGAGCGCACCGCGCTTGCTATCCGCAACGCCAATGGGAAGCGTTTAACTTATGCCGATCAAATCAGGGAAAGCGCCGAAGCCGAGAGCGCGTAAGAACCCGGGGCCAAAACCCGAAGTCCTCAAGATCGAGGGCAATTGGAAAGACGCGATTAAGAAGGCGTTGCGCAAAAAGCATCCCAAAGAGGGATGGCCGAAGCCATGAAGGAGCGTTGTCCGGGCTGTGGAAAACAGTCGCTAGAAGTCGGACTCAGGCCACGTCCAGCTCCAACGAGCCTATGGGTCCATGAAGACGGTTCATGCAGCAAATGCTATTGGAACGGATGGCGTCATATCGATTATAACCACAAACACACCTATGGTTGGCAGCGAGGCGATCCTAGCTGCGATTGCGCTCGCTAATTTTTTTCGCGCTAGATTGCGTCAAGTACATACTCCCCCTCGCGAGCCGCCCGCGCGATCGTGCACGAAGCCGCGCCGGACGGACGGGCCGTCCGCCTCCACTGAAGATTTGTGGACCACCGATTTTTTCACAACCGCTCCGCTCTAATCGTCATCCTGCCATGAAAGTCGGTGGGGCAAAGAAAATCGTAATCTCAGCCAAGCCCCCGGCCGTCATTCCGAGCCATGGGCGAGGAATCCCGATGCGTCCATGCTCGACGCCAACATCACACGCAGCAACTCTTCGATCGGGATTTCCTTCGGCCCTGCGCAGGACCGGCTCTCACGCCGCGGCCACGCGCGAGAATGAAAGCGCAAAAGCATTTCGGCATTAGACTTTCGTTCCGAGTGGCCGGTCGCCCGGGAACGCCACGAACAAAAGCGTGGCTGCCGTGCGCGAGCGCCCGTCCGGAGCAAGGCCGAAAGAATCCGGAACGGGAAGGCGGTGCATGAGGCGTGGACTCGGAGCATGGACGCCTCGGGATTCCTCGCCCAGGGCTCGGAATGACGATCAACGGCTCGGCCGAGACTATGATAGTCATCGCCACCACACACTTTCATGGCGGATGAAGGATAGGAGCTCGCTGTTATCGCGCGACCGAAAATGTCCATCGATAGTGCGTGCCGCTTGCGGTGATCGATACGCGATAGGTTGCGCCCGCTGTCAGGGGAGCTTGCGGGATTACTACTACCGTGCCCTGCGCGAGCAATACGTCGCGGGCGGTTTTCTGTGTTGCCGGATCGAGGTTGGTGTAGGTCGAGGAGTCGAAGCCGCAGGCGTCGAGCTTCGATGCTGCGCCGTCAGCGGCGATGCGCTCGAAGGAATAGGCGTCGAGACTGGTGCGGATCTGGTAGCCGGTCGCGAGCGTGATCGGCAATCCGGTCGGCGCTTTGTAGCCGGCGCACGCGCTCAGCGGATCGGGCCATTCGTCGGTGAAGGTCCGCAGATTGATTGTCGCGCCATCGGCGGGGAACTCGATCGGCGCCGCGTAGGCTGTCCCCGCCGCGCTCGGCTCGACGCCGCTTTGTGCGTCGAGCGCGGCGACGCACAGGCCCCGATCGCAAACCTGATTGAAGCCGACCCGGCGCAGGCGCGGACTCAAGAGCGGCAGGCGATGGAACGCGCCGCTTATCCAATCGACCAGCGCCCATCCTGCCGGGTCCTTCACCTTCATGCCGCCGAACGCGATGAAATCGACGTCGCTCGATTCGCCGGCGCGCGCTCCCACGGCCGAGTAGCCAGGCTTGTCCGCGCTTTCGAGATGCGAATCGATTCCGGGATTACCGCCGGCGCGCAACGACGGACCGAAATTTTCGACCAGGTACTTCACGTGCGCGCTGTCGCCCGCGCTGAGCGTAGAATCTTCGGTCACTGGCGCGACTTTCGCCATCGCGCGATACGCATTGAGCCGCTTGAGCCATTCGGGCGGCGGACCCGAGGGCGTCGGTATTGGAGTCGGTAACGATTGCGAAGACAATCCCGATGACGCTAGCGTGGCGCCTGCCGCGGGCGCGGCGGATTCTTTCGCCGCATGCGACTCGA
This sequence comes from uncultured delta proteobacterium, assembly GCA_963801665.1. Classification (GTDB taxonomy): domain Bacteria; phylum Desulfobacterota; class Binatia; order Binatales; family Binataceae; genus JBARDN01. Next base: position 249,016 of record CAWDFL010000002.1, read on the forward strand.
CGAGCCTCAGGCGAGCCTCGTGCCTAATCCATCGGCGAGTCAGCGAGAAGGCGACGAGAAACAGCAGGAGCATCAGCGGGATCGCGACGCGCAAGCCCGGTCCGGGCGCGCCTCGGCCGGGCATGAAGACGTAGCGCGCCTTGCCGAAGCCGATCTCGTCGCCGCGCTTGAGCCTGGTGGGGTTCGTGACCCGCTTGCCGTTTAAGTAGGTGCCGTTGGTCGATTCGAGATCGATCAGATCGTAACCGCGCAGCCTGCGGCGAATTACGGCGTGACGGCGTGAAACGGTTTTCTCCGCCAGTACGAAATAGTTGCCGATCGCGCTGCCGATGGTGGTCTTGCGCCGGATCAGCGGCAGTTCGCGCGCGCCGGCGCCGCCTCCGATCGCGACGAGGCGCGGTTGTTTGGTCGTACCCCTGGCTCCTGCCGCCACCACCCCTTCCCCTTGTTCGCTTTGATCAGCCGAGGTTCCAGAATTTGCCGACGCCGTGTGCGGCGCGCTCGATTATCGGCATCACCCGGTCGCCGCCGCGCGCCTTTGCGATCGGCTCGTCGGCTTCGCGCCCGAGTTCCTCGATCACAGCGCGTCCGGAACCGACTATCGCCTCGATATCGTAGCCGCCTTCGAGCGCCGCGATCATCCTGCCGCCGCAGCACTCGGCCGCGAGCTGCTTGATGCGCCGCGTCATCGCGACGAACCCGTCTTCGGTCACGCGCATATCGCCGAGCGGATCGCGGAAGTGGCAATCGAAGCCGGCCGACACGATTATGAACTCGGGCTTGAACTTGCGCCCGATCGGCAGGATGAACTCGTCGAAGAAGCGCAGGTATTCGTCGTCGCCATACTCGGCCGGCATCGGGGCGTTCACGGTGAAGCCCGCGCCCTCGCCCGCGCCCATTTCATGGAGCGATCCGGTGCCGGGATAGTGCGGATACTGATGGGTCGAGGCGTACAGCACCTGCGCCGATTCGTAAAAGATTTCCTGGGTGCCATTGCCGTGATGCAGATCCCAATCGACGATCATCACGCGCTCGAGGCCGCGCGCCGCCAGCAGCCATCGCGCCGCGATCGCGACGTTGTTGAAAAAGCAGAAGCCCATCGCGCGCGCGGGGCGCGCATGATGCCCCGGAGGGCGCACGAGCGCGAACGCGTTGTCTGCCGCGCCATCAATTACCGCCTCGGCCGCCGTCAGCACGCCGCCGGTGGCGAGCAGCGCGGTCCGATAGGTATCGGCGCAGGTGTGCGTATCGGGATCGAAATCGAAGCGCGGGACCGAGGCGGTGCGCTCGACCAACGCGATATAATCGGCGTCGTGGCAGAGCGCGATCTCCTCGAGCGTCGCGGGGCGCGGCGTAAGCATCCGGAGATTTGGCCGGTCCAGCGACTCCGCCATCTCGATCATCGCCTCTATCCGCTCGGGGCGTTCCGGATGCGACCGTCCGGCGAAATGTTTCAGATACAATCGGTCGGTCACCAGCGCGGTCTTGAGCATCGTTGACTCCACCATCTGTGCTAAGAATGATCAGTCGAGCGATATGCACCCAAATCTGCTGAAACAATATAGCGCCTGCGCGGCGCGATCTTGCGAGTGGACCTGTTTGAAATAGTAATCGTGTTGGCGATCGCGCTGGTGGTGCTCGGTCCGGAGCGTTTGCCCGAGGTCTTGCGCACGGTAGGCAAGATATTGCGCGAGCTGCGCGCCGCGAGCAACACCGTGATGCGCGAGCTGAGCGACGTGCTCGAAGAGCAGCCAAATCGCGCCGATCCCGCAGCTCCGCCGCCGCTCGAGGATCCCGCGCGCGCGACTCGTCCTGCGATCCCGCAACCGTCAGCGCCCGCAGCGCGCGCGCCGGAAACCTCAGCGCCTCCGGCTTCCGAAACTCCGGCGGCGAAGTCCGATCCGCCGGGGCATGAGCCCTCCTGAGCGCGCGCGACTGTGGGAACCCGGGACCTAACGACACCGCCGGCTCAGCCGCCCGAAATACCCGCCAGCGTCGCACCGCCGCCGATCGCGCCGGAACCTATCGATGAGAGCGACGGCGGTCTCCTCGGCCGGATGTCGCTGATCGAGCATCTGAAGGAATTGCGCTTGCGGCTGGTCTACGCGGCGATCGCGCTTCTGGCCGGATTTCTGATCGCGTACGCGATCGCCGACCCGATCTTCGCCGCGCTGACCCTCCCGATTCGCGAGGTCTCGCACGGCAAGTTGCTGCTCATCGGGACCGGCGTCGGCGAGGCGTTCTTCACCAAGATCAAAGTCGCGCTGATCGCGGGATTGTTTATCGCGAGCCCGGCGGTCTTCTACCAGATCTGGAAATTCATCGCGCCCGGACTGTACGAGAACGAGCGGCGGATGGCGATGCCGTTTATCGTCTCCGCGACCGTGTTTTTCATCCTGGGCGGATATTTCTGTTGGGCGGTGGTGTTCCGGATTGGATTTGCCTTTTTTCTGGAGCAGTACGCGAGTATAGGAATCACGCCGACCATCCGGATAAGCGAGTACCTGGCATTCTCGGCCAAGCTGCTGCTCGCTTTTGGAATCACGTTCGAGATGCCGATCTTCGCGTTCTTCCTGACCAGGCTCGGCATGATCGACTACAAGCAAATGATCCACTTTTTCCGTTACGCGATATTGGTCATCTTCATCGTGTCGGCAATACTGACGCCGCCCGACATGGTGTCGCAATTCCTGCTCGCGATTCCGCTGCTCGGCCTGTACGGACTGAGTATCGGAGTGGCTTATGTTTTCCGCACCGCCGCGGCCGCGGCTCCCGCGTCGGCGCCAAGCGGCGGAGCGACCGCCGGTTAGCATTCGAGGGACGCGCGCCGCACACAAGAGGAACTCGCATGGCAATACTTCAGGACCAGCCGCGCGCCACGGGCGCTCCGGGAATTCCGCCGCGATGGACCCGCAGCGCCAAAGACGTTGTCGGCACCGCCTATTCGTCCGTCAGCCGGGTGTGGTTCACGCTCTCTAAGGGCGTGCTTAACGAAATTTATTATCCGACGATCGATCAGCCGCAGGTGCGCGACCTGCTATTGCTGGTGACCGACGGCAAGACGTTCTTCCACGAAGAACGCCGCGACCTGATTAGCCATACCGAGTACCTGGCGCAGCACGGGCTCGGCGCGCGAGTCGTCAACCGCGATCCGGCGGGCCGTTACCAGATCGAAAAGGAAGTCATCTCCGATCCCCATCGCAATTCGCTCCTGATGGACGTGCGCTTGGCGGGCGATCCTGATTTCATCGCGAAGCTGCATCTCTACGTATTGCTCTCGCCGCATCTGTGCGTCGGCGGATGGGGCAACAACGGCAACCTCACCAGCATCATCGGCCGCGAATTTATCACCGCGAACAAAAACGGCGTCTGGCTCGCGATGGCGGCGACGGTGCCGTTCGTCAAACGCTCGTGCGGCTACGTCGGCACCACCGACGGATGGCAGGATCTGTCGCAGAACTTCCAGCTCGATCATCAATTCGGCTCCGCGCCCGACGGCAATATCGCGCTGACCGGCGAGATCGATCTGAGCGCGTCGCGCAAATTCACCCTGGGCCTCGGCTTTGGCAGCTCGACGCATCGCGCGGTGACCTGCCTGTTCCAGTCGCTCGGAACCCCGTTCGAGGAGCATCGCGAGCGCTTCATCGAGCAATGGGAGCGCGCCGCACGCCACTTCCTGCCGATCGGCGCGTCGTCGGGCGACGCCGGCGAGCTCTACAGCCGCAGCCACGAGCTGCTGCTCGCGCATGAGGACAAAAGTTTTCCCGGCGCGATAATCGCCTCGCTCAGCATCCCGTGGGGAGAAGCGAAGGGCGACGAGGACCTGGGCGGATACCACCTGGTATGGACCCGCGACATGGTCAACAGCGCGACCGGCCTGCTCGCCTCGGGCGACGTCGCCACTCCGATGCGCGCGCTTATCTATCTCGCCTGCACCCAGCACGCCGACGGCGGATTCTCGCAGAATTTCTGGATCGACGGGATGCCCTACTGGCAGGGAATTCAGCTCGACGAAGTCGCCTTTCCGATCATGCTGGCGTGGCGGATGCACAAGGCGAACGCGCTGCAGAATTTCGATCCCTATCCGATGGTGCTGGCGGGGGCGCGTTATCTTCTGCGCCACGGACCCGCGACCCAGCAGGAGCGGTGGGAAGAGAACAGCGGCTTTTCGCCCTCGACGCTCGCAAGCAATATCGCCGCGCTGGTTTGCGCCGCCTGCTTCGCGTTCGAGCGCGGCGATCGCGTCACCGCGCAACTGCTCGAGGAGTACGCCGACTTCCTGGAATCGCACGTCGAGCGATGGACCGTAACCAATCACGGCTTCCTGGTGCCGGGCATCCGCCGCCACTACGTCCGCATCACGACAGCCGACGCGGAGAGCCCCTACCCCAACGAGGATCCCGACGCGGTGCCGGTGCATATTCATAATCGGCCGCCGGGAACGCAGACGGATTTTCCGGCGGCGGCGATCGTTGATGCCGGCTTCCTGGAGCTGGTGCGCTACGGAATCCGCCGCGCGGGCGATCCTCTGATGGAGGATTCGCTGCGCGTCATCGACGCGTCGCTCAAGACGGATTTGCCGCAGGGTCCGTGCTGGCGCCGCTATACCTACGACGGATACGGCCAGCAGGACGACGGCGGACCATTCATTGGCTTCGGACGCGGCCGTCCATGGCCGCTTTTGACCGGAGAGCGCGGGCATTACGAGCTGGCCGCCGGACGCGACCCGGTTCCTTACCTGCGCGCGATCGAGGCGTTCGCCAACGAGACGCGGCTATTGCCGGAGCAGGTCTGGGATCAACCCGACATCCCCAAGGCTCTGCTCTTCCTCGGCAAACAGACGGGAGCCGCGATGCCGCTGATGTGGGCGCATGCGGAATATATCAAGCTGCTGCGCTCGTCGTGGGACGGGCAGGTGTTTGATCTGATCCCCGAAGTGGCCGAGCGCTACCTGATGCCGCGGCCGCGGCGCGCGATGGAGATCTGGAAATACCATCGGCGGCAAGTACGCCGGGTCAAAGCTCCGGTGCGCCTGCGGATCATGCTCGGGCGCCCATTCATCTTGCATTGGACCAAGGACGAATGGCGCCACGCGATCGACACTCGTTCGGCGCCCTCGCCGCTCGGAGTTTATTTCGTCGATATCGATATCGGCACCGCCGACCGCGCGCCGGTGCGCTTCACCTTTCATTGGCAGGAACCAGACCAGTGGGAAGGCAAGGACTACGTGGTCGAGATTGAGCCGTAGTTCTCAGTCGAGGCGGCGAATCCCGAATTGCGCGGTAAGCGAGCCGAGCACCTGCTCGACGTTGGCGCGCTGATCCTCGCCAAAGAAAATCCGCAGATAGTGCCGCACCGGATCTTCAGTCCGCAGCGTCGCCAGGTTGTCGTACGCTTCGAGGATCGACTTGAACAGCACGATCTCCGCCGGCGCGATCGCAATCAGGATACTGCCGAGCTTGGGCGTCGAATCGTTCATAGCTCGCGGTGTTTCCATCAACAATCTGCGCTCAACTGTTGCAACGCGTTCCCGAATGTCATTCCCGCGCGTGTGGCTGCGGCGCGCGAGGAATCCCGGGACGAAAGGGCGCCGCATGAGGCGTAGACTCGGAGCATGGACGCCTCGGGATTCCTCGCCCAGGGCTCGGAATGACGATCAACGGCTCGGCTGCGGCTACGATACTGATACACCAAACCCACATCCGTTCCACCAAATCGATACCCACTCCACGAAGCTCACATCCGTCATTTCGACCCCTTCGGCGTTGCTCAGGGCAGGCTCCGGGAGAAATCCCGGGGCGTTCGTGCACTTATTCCCGAGTTGCCTGAAGACTAATGGCCAAGCACAGGACTCCTCGCGCGAGAGCCACGCTCTCAATCCGACCCGCCCCTTGCCTCGCGGTTTACTACGCGGCTCGCGCTCCATAGATTCAAGGCGATGGCGCTCGCGCGGCTTCTCTTCGTAACCGGAAAGGGCGGCACCGGCAAGAGCACGGTCGCGGCGGCGCTGGCGCATTCGCTGTCGCTCGAGCGCCCCACTATTCTGGCCGATCTCGATCCGCGCCTAAGCGCGGCCGCGATGCTGCTCTCAGCGCCGATGACGCCCGGCGCTTCCGTCCGCGCCAGCGCGACGCTCGAAGTCGTGGCGCTCAACGCTCACGCCGAGCTCGAAGCGTTCATGCGCCGGATCGTGCCGGTCGCCGCGATCTCGCGCCGGATGCTCAAAAGCCGGACCTTCGGCTACGTCACCGCCGCGCTGCCGGGTCTCGAAGCCTTCCTGATGCTCGAACGGCTGCGAATCATGGCGGGCGATGCCGCGCTGGAAGATCGCTACGTGGTCGTCGACGGGCCCGCCTCGGGCAGCGCGCTCGAACTGCTCGCGGTCGCGCGCGGAGTGAAAGGAATCGCGCCGGTCGGCTCGCTCAATCGAATCGCGCACAGCGTCGAGAGCTTTCTCGTCGATTGCGAGCGCTTCGGCGTCGTGCTGACCGTAACGCCCGAGGAGCTCGCGATCCGCGAGGCGCTCGAGCTCTCCGCCGCGCTGCGGGAGCATCTTGGAATCGCGACGGTCGCCGCGATCATGAATCGAACTCCCGAGCCGCTTTTCAGTAAGGCGGATATGCACGCGATCTCGGAGCTCGGAGCGCACTTCGCGCTGGCGCAGCGCCGCGAGCGCGAACGCTCCGCCGCCGGCCGCGCGCGCAAAGAATTTTCGCGTGCGGGAGTGCCGATGGTCGAACTCGAAATGCTCTATCGGCCCGCGATGGGGCGGCCCGAAATCGCGGAACTGGGAGCGGCGCTCGCGGCGGAGATGCCCGCGCGATGAACCGGCTCGATCTCGCCGGATACAAGCTCGCGATCTGCCTCGGTCCCGGCGGCGTCGGCAAAACCACGATCAGCGCCGCGCTCGCGATTGACGGCGCATGCAGTGGCCGCGCTGTCGACGTGATGACGGTCGATCCCGCCCCGCGGCTGCTCGACGCGCTCGGCCTCGACGCGGACGCGTCGGAACCGCGCGAGGTCGCTCTCGATTCCGTCGCACGCTCTGGCGGGATGCGGCGCGGGCGTCTGCGGGCGCTGCGTCTGGATCCTCGTGGGACCTTCGATGCGATTGTTCGCCGCCACGCCCCGTCGTCGGCGGCGGCCGAGGCGATTATCGCGGGCCGCATTTATGCCAACCTCGCGAGCGCGTTCGCCGGCGTCGCCGATTACATGGCGATGGAAAAATTGCTTGAGCTCGCCGCCGAACCTGGAACCGATTTTATCGTGCTCGACACTCCTCCCGCCGCCGAGGCGCTCGATTTCCTCGACGCTCCGCGACGGCTCCTGGAGTTGCTAGGCTCGCGCGCGGTCACTCTGCTTGGCACACGTCAAGCACGCTTCGCGGGCGGGATGGTCGATCTCGCCGCGCGCGCGGTTTTGTCGGCTTTCGATCGGGTGACGGGACTCAAGCTGCTCGGGGACGTGCAGGCGTTCGTCCGCAACTTCGAGGGGATGTACGAAGGTTTCGCCGAGCGCGCGAAGCGCGCCCGCGCGATCCTGCACGCCGACAGCACCGCGGTGATCGTCGTAACGACGGCGGAAGCGGGCAGGATTGCGCAGGCAAGCGAGTTTATCGCCGCGCTTGGACGCGCCGATCTGCGAGTGAGCGCGGTGATCGTGAATCGCGCGATGGGCGATCTTCCCGACGCGGCGGAAATCAACCGCGCGAAAATTCCCGCCGCACTAAGGCGCAAGCTCAAACGCAATCTCGATGACTACGCGGCCCTGAAAACCCGCGAATCGATCTCATTCGAGGCGCTCCGCACCGCGATGCCCCCCGGCGCCGCGCTAATACTCTCGCCCGAGCTCGACCACGAACCCCGCACGCTCGCCGACCTCGCCCAAATAGGCGCCCATCTCCATCCCGCCTGATTCCTCCCCCGTTCCTTAACGGGGGAGGATTAAAGGAGGGGGTGCAGCGATGCTATTCCGTATCACCAGCAACCGCCCGATCATTTCGGCATCGCAATGCTCTCCGCACTAATCGCTTCGCGGAGACCCTTCGCCTGCGGCTCAGACCTTCACGGGTCCGATGGACCGCGACGCGGGACGAAAGTTAGCGTGTAGGGACAGGTTGCGCGGAGACGGGCGGCTCGCGAGCCGCCCCTACGAAGACAGGTGAGGTTGTCATTCCCGCGCGCCCTTCGGCAGGCTCCGGCTGCCGCGCGCGGAATCCCGAACGCGAGCGCGCTGCATGAGGCGTGGACTCCGAGCATGAACGCCTCGGGATTCCTCGCCCAGGGCTTGGAATGACGATCAAAGGCTCGGCTGAGACTACGATAGTCATCGCCCACTCACTTTCGCGGCACGATGACAGCATCGGGCGGTTTTGCGAAAAAATCGACACGTCCTCGCGGGAGGGGGTCGCCAGTCAGCTCGATCTTCAGAAGTCACGAAACCCCTGGTACACAGGGGTTTCACGCGATCGCGAGAGGCCGCCGCTTCCCTAACGATCGTTCGGGTTTTTGCCAGATTTGTTCATGGCTGAACTGTTCAGCCTTATGCCCAAATTCACTTCGTGCAAAAATGATCGGATGGAAGCGAACCTCTCACTGCCGCGCCCAATTCTATCCGCCTCACCCAAGTGGAATGCTCCCGCGACAGGCGCAGTCATCAATCCAGCCACCAAGACACGAAGACACAAGGGACTGATCCATTTCCGCGCGCAGCGCGCGGAAATGGGTATTCTCCGTGTCTTGGTGTCTGCCTCTTCCTTGGTGTCTTCGTGTTCAGTTTTTTGCTCCAAAAATCGATGACCGAAAAAGCTGCTGAAACGAAGCCAATGTCACGAATTCGGCAGCATTTTCAAGGAGTTTATTTTTTAAGCCACTAGAAAAGATACCAAACGAACCCACCGCAAATTGACCGAAATCAAAAAATCCAGGGCACAGCCTTGCCCGGAATCTGGCGCAGCGCGGAATCGATACTAATGCTTGGGAGCTTTTCTTATCGGCTTGATCGCCACCGGCCGATCCTTCTCGGCGAGGACGCGGTCGAGCTTGATGCTGAGGTTCAGGAGCTGCGAGCTCAGATGATCCAGCCGCTGCTTCAGATCGCGCACGTCTCTCTTCGACGGGATGTTCACGAAGTCGAGCATCGACTCGACGTTGCGATCGAACGACGACTTGTTCGCCATCAGCTTCTCGCCCGCGCGGCCCAGCCCCGAACGCAGCTTCTTGTTGGTCATCGCCTCGCTGACGATACTCGAAAGCCCGTCCTCGCCCATCTGCCGGAGCTTCGCGATCACACTCTCAAGGTCCTGTCGTGCCATGGCTGGTGACTATATCATGGATACATCGCAGCGGCGCAAAAACGATGGACACTCTCGCGACGATACTCAGCATCACTTCGGGCTTTGCCTTGATGGGCAATCGGCTCGCTCCCGAGACGATCGTCGCGACTTCGATCGTGGTCGATCTCGCGCTCGCGCCGCTGACCGCCGTGATCGCAGCGCATCGCGGACGCCGCGCCTCGGTCTGGGCGGCCGCCGGAATTTTCGGGATGTGGACACTCGCGGCTGTTCTGATACTGCCCGCCGTGTCCGCCGAGCGCGCGGCGCGTCCCGAGCCTCCCGCCTATCCGCCTACTTCTCATGCCGCCTGAGCCATTCGAGCGTCGGCGCAAAGACGTCGGCCTCGGCGGCGTTTCCGCATAACACGTCCAGATGGCCCCATCCGGGAAACTTGGTGAAAGTCGGGTTGCTGGTTCCGGTGGACGCCGCGGATTCGTACACCCATGCCGGCCAGTCGGTCGCGATATTGGTGCTCGAGAACGCGATCACCGGAATCTTCGACGCCTTGAGCGCCTGCAGGCGCGCCGGCGTGAATGGATTTTCGTAATCCTGCACCGCGGGCCAATAGCGATCGTAGCCGATCAGCAAGCGCGCCAGCACGACCGGATCGGAATGGCCGTCAACAGGATTGGCAAGTCCGCCCTTGCCACCGAAATCCTTGGCGTCATAGACGACGTGATTCAGATTCTCGCGCGCGGTTTTATATTTCGGGATCGGCGCCGGACCGTCGGGATTGTCGATCACGAACTGCATCAGCATCCGCCGCTTCTCGTAGGTCAAATGCGCGCCGCCGATATCGTCAACCATTCGATCGGGCGGCTGCTGCGCGGTCGGATGGCGCGGCAGAAATCCGTCGAGCGCGACGATCCCGCGGACCTGCGCCGGATGAATCGCGGCGAACAGGTAGGCGAACTCGACGCCGCGGCTGAAGCCCGCGACAAAGATCTTTTCGGATCTGGTCTGGTTCAGAATAAATTCCGCCGCCGATTCGATATCGCCGGCGAACAGCTCGTTGGTCCAGCGCCTCATGACGGGCGCGATCACGCTCACGGGAACCGCGGCCGGAACGAAATGCGTGCGATAGTCCATCGTCCACACGTCGACGCCGTGCGCGGCCAGATAGACCGCAAACGAGTAGCGCGGATTCTCGAGCGCGACCTCGCCGTTCATGTTGGTGCCGGGAAGGTAGAGCACCGTGATCGCGCGATGCGCCTCGACGCGCGGTCCGAGCGCGATTCGATGCAGCGCGATCTCGTCGTATTCGGTCGGCCCCGGCCTCGCGATATAGCGCCATTCGTAAACTCCGGGCGCCTTCTCGATCGCACGCGGACCGCCGGCGTTGGTGAACTGCACTTCGGCACTCGGCCGGGGCGCCGCGCTCGCCACGCGCGATCCCGCGACGAGCAGGAGAGCGATCGCGAGTGCGATTCGCGCCAATCGTGCCAATCGTACGAAGATTGCGGCGGTACGCGGTTCTCTGGATGCGCCTGGCGGTGCCATCGATTAGCCTCCGGGTTGCCGCGCTCTTATAGCATCCGGACGGCGCCGGTGCATCGGCGGTTGACCCTTCGCCACACGCCGTGCGAAACCATTGCGGTAACCCGATTTTTCGCAATCACCAGGTGGGAGTTTTACGATGGCCAAGAAACCGCAATTCGCCTTGTTCTCTCCGCAGGCCGGACTCAACTTCAAGGGGCTGCTCGAACGCGCGCTGCTCTGCGAAAAGCTCGGCTATCATTCGATCTGGCTGGTCGATCATTTCTGGACCCGCGGCGATGCCCGATCTCGACCATGTCGAAGCGCCTGACCGCGATGGCGGGACTCGCGGCGCGCACCGAAAAAATCCGCATCGGCACGCTGGTCATCTGCAACTCGTATCGCAATCCGGCGCTGCTCGCGAAGTCGCTGACCACGATCGATCAGATCTCGAACGGACGGCTCGAAGTCGGGATGGGCGCGGGCTGGATGGACGAGGAATACCGCGCCTACGGATACGAGTTTCCCTCGATAGGCGTGCGGCTCAAGCAGTTCGAGGAAGGCGTGCGATATCTGCGAGCGATGTTCGACCGAGAAGCGCGCGACGTTTAAGGGCAGTATTACACGATCGATCACGCGATCAATAGTCCCAAGCCGGTGCAGAAGCCGCGTCCTCCGATCACGATCGGCGGCAGCGGCGAGAAGGTGATGCTGAAGCTGGTCGCGCGCTACGCCGACCGCTGGAATTGCCCGGCCGGTTACACCAGTTTCGAGCACAAGTTGAACGTGCTGAAGGAGCATTGCAAGGACGTCGATCGCGACATCAACCACATCGATATCTCCGAGCAGCTTGCTGATCGCGATCGGCGCGACCGACGCCGAGGTCGAGCAGAAGTGGAAGATGGCGCAGGCGCTGCCGTTCGCCTCGACCGCGATCAAGGGCACGCCGAAGGTGGTGGTCGAAGAGCTGAAGAAGCGCGTCGCGATGGGGATCCATACCTTCACGATCATGTTCGCGGACTTCAATCAGCCGCAGTCGGTCGAGCTGTTCGCGCACGAGGTGATGCCCGCGTTCGCGTAAGTGCGGCTGATGCGCAAAATCCTGGCAATCGTCGCGCGGAGTTTCGGCTGCGCGATTGCGATCGTACTCGCCTTCGCGCTCTCGGCGTGCGCCGGACCCGCGCATTTTTCGACCGTGCTCGACGCGCCCGACGGCCTCGGTCCCGGCGATCCCGTGACCCATGGCGGCACGACTATCGGCACCGTGACAGGGGTGACACCGCTTGCCACCGGCGACTCGCAGGCCGCAATTACGATCAACTCGGGATATTCGGAGAGCGTGCGCGTCGATTCGATTCTGATCCTGTCCGGCACCGGCGTCGGCCCTTCGCTGGAACTCGAGAATCGGGATCTCTCGAGCGCGTACGCGCCCGAGGGCGCGGTCATCTATGGCGCGTCGAATCAGAGCCAGGCCGCACTCTTCGATTCGAGCCTCGGGCCAACGACGATCGCCAAACGCTACGCCAACCTGTTCGCAAAGATGCAGGCCACCGCGCCATCCTCGGCTGCCTCGCCCGCGGCGGGAACTCCTCCAAATGTGCTCTCGCAACAGTTGCAGCAGCTCACGCAACAAACCCTCGCGGCGGTCGCGGCGACTGCACCGCCGAGCGCCGCGCAGATGGACGACTTCCGCCACGACGCGGCGGCCGTCGAGCGCCAGCTTCGCGCGCACGGAAAAAATGCCGAGGCTGATCAGCTACAGGCCTCCGTCGAGCAAATGAATGCCGCGGCGCCGCCGGGCGTACCTGCCGGGAGCGGCTCTCCCGCCGCTCCAGCCAACACGCTGACCGTGCCGCCTGCGGTTCCGACGACACCTTAGCTCCGGCGGCGCGCCATGATTGAAGGCATGGATCATCCACGACTAACCGAATATCTAAAGCGCGCGATGCCGCAGGCGGAGGACCTGCGCGTGCAGGGACTCAAGCGTATCTCCGGCGGGTCCTCGCGCGAGACTTACGCCTTCGATCTCGAATGGAGCGACAGCGGCGAGCGGCGCTCGCGGCCTCTCATCGGGCGACGCGATCCGACCGGAGGTTTGCTCAAATCCGATCGCGAGCGCGAGTTTCGTGTGCTCGAAGCAATGTATCGCGCCGGATTGCGCGTGCCCGAGCCGCTGTACCTGGAACTCGATCCGGCGGTGATGGATCGTCCGTTCTTCATCATGCATCGCGCGGGCGGACGGACTTCCGGCGGCGCGTTTCCCGAGACCGAGCCTGCCCCGTTGCGCGAAAAAGTCGCGCATCAGTTTCTCGAAGAGCTGGCCAAGCTTCAGTCCCTCGATTATCACGCGCTCGGACTCGAATTCCTGGGCGAACCGAAAGATCTGGCAGAGCCAGCGCGCGTGCAGACCGCGCATTGGCGGGAGATCTACGACCGCGACCGGATGGGCGAGCATTATCCGGTCCTCGACGCGGCATTCGCGTGGCTCGCCGCGAATCCGGTCATCAGCGATCGCGTCGTGATCGTGCACGGCGACTATCGTTCAGGAAATTATCTGTACGATGACGACGGGATGCTCGCGATGCTGGATTGGGAGATGACGCATCTCGGCGACCCGATGGAAGACCTCGCGTGGGCGTCGATGATGTTCTGGGGACGCGGCGAATTTGCCGCCGGACTGATGGAGCGCGAGGCGTTCTACCGTCTGTACGAGGAAAAGACCCGACGCGGCGTCGATCGCGCGCGGCTGTTCTTCTACCAGGTGCTCGGCAACGCCAAGATGGCGACGATCTGCCTGACCGGCGTGTGCGACTTCACGCAAGGCCGCACCGCCGACGCGCAGATGCCGTTTCTGGAACAACTGCTCGCGCCGCTGTGCGACGACCTGGCGCTGCAATTGAAGCTCATCTAGGGGATCGCGCGCGCGATGCTTCGACCAACGATCAAAGAATTGCTGATGAGTCTGCAGGGAACGGTGGGCGGAATCCTGATGCCGGAATTGACTTCTCCCTATGCGCAGGGACAGGCGGCATATGTGATCGCGATGCTCGCGCGGGCGGCGGCGGTTTACGATCGCGAGGGCGACTACAACGCCGCCGAGCTGAAGGACCTGCGCGCGACGCTCACGGCGCTCGCGCGCCTGGCGCCAAAGCATCTGGGACGCGGGCATGGAGATTTGAAAAAGGTGATCACGCGCGGACTGAAGTCCGCGAAAATGGATCCTCCTGATCATCGCGCGATGGAGGCGGCTATCTCTGAGTTCGCGGCGGCGCTCGCGCTCGGCCGCCTCGACGACGCGGTCGCCCGCCTGATGCGCGCGTACCTGAAGCGCCATCTCGATCGCACCCGGGACTTCCTGGGCAACGTCGTCATGGGCTGACACAGTAGCCCGCCCTGCCATCCCGCTATGAAAGGCGGTCGGGCGATGAAAATCGTAATCTCAGCCAAGCCCTCCGGCCGTCATTTCGAGCGCTGCGCGAGAAATCCCGAGGCGTCCATGCTCGACGCTTACATAACATGCAGCGACCCCTCGCCCGGGATTTCCTTCGGCCTTGCTCAGGACAGGCTCTCGCGCGGCAGCCACGCGCGGGAATGACAACCGCAGAAGCAAGGAGCGGGAATCTCGGCGCTCAGACGGTAATGCAAAGCTCTCCGCCGTGACGGCGCTCAATAGAAATATTGCCGGTGCGTCGTGAACCGCTGCGGGACGATCCAGCGCTGCGAGATTACTCCCTGGTTGACGAACCACGTATCGTGCTGCGGCTGGTCGGGGCTCGGCGTGAAGAGAATCGTCGAGTAGCCGCTCTGCACGTCTTCATCGACCAGCGCGGTCTGGAACAGCCGGTCGAACGAATAGACCGCCGCCTTCGAGTTGGGATATTCGCGGTCGCGCACCGTGTTGAAGATTGCCAGCGTCTTCCACAGCTTGTCGTAGTGATCGTATTGATCCGACGCGGTGATAAACCATCCCTGCGAATCGATATACAGAATCCGCTTCGCGATCGCCGGGACGTCTGCGTATCGGGCCGGACGGCGCGCGTCGGCTTCGACTACATAAACGTGGCGCAGCTCCCAGTCTTCCGGGCAGATCGAGCGGCCGCCGTCGGCCGCGCACGATTTCGCGGGAAGCGATTTTGCATGCACCACCGCGAGCATGTCTCGCTCGCCCAGGAACTTGAAACTGAAGTCCTGGAACTTGCCCGCGAAGCCGAACAACGAATCGAAGTCGAGGTTGCCGAAGAACGCGTTGCCCAGGAGATAACTCGAGTTTCCCATCCCGCGAAATTCGCCCAGCCATCGCGACAGCGACATCCCCGACCACACGAGATCCGACCGATCGGGATTCGAGTATCGGTAGCGGACGAAGTAGGTCCACGGGTTCTGCCAGAAAGGCGGCTCGATCGGAACCATGATCGGACCGACCGCCATCCGCTCCATTATTCCGGTGTCGCCGTCATAGTCAGTCGGAGCCGGAGCTACTTCCTCGCGGCCGATATTACGATAGACGGCCACATGCCCGATTGGATAGACCGCGAACGGATCGCCCGGATGGCCGGGCGCGAAATTCTGGATCTCGGCGTCCTGGGAATCGAGGTCGTCGGAATAGGCCGGACCGAACTGGAAGTTCCACATGATCTTCTGCGCGACATCGGGATCGTTCGCATCGATCATCGGAAAGGGCAGCCCCGCCAGATAGTTGGTCAGCTCTCCGTTGGGTCCGAGCCTCACCTGCGGGGAATATTGCTCCGTCGAGCTCCAGAACGGCGCGGGCCAGTTGTAGTCCTTGGCCGGGACGATATTCATCTCCATCCCCTGGCGCACGAGCACATAGTTGCCGGGACTGACCAGGTCGGCGACCTTGTATGCATTCTCTTTGGTGATGTGATCACCGGGCTTGGCCCGCTGGACCGCCGGAGCCGGTTTCATCTCGGCCGCGAAAGCGGGCTGGACGCCGACGATCAGCGCGATGATTGCGATCGTGAGGAGTAGCGCGCGGTACATGGGACACCTCCGGCGCCGGGGGCGCGCGACGCCTGTTTCTCAAGGCGTCCGGCACGGTTTGTAGGTCCTTGGTTCTTTCTAGAACCCTGCTATGGCGGTAGCAGTTGGCGCGGTGAGGGTCAACGCGTGTTCCCGGCGCCGGCCTCGCGCACGAAGGTCGCCTCGTCCGGGACCCTGGAGCAGGTTGTGTCAGCTCGAATCCCGATTCTCGCCTTCTAGCTATTATTTACTCCTATCGGTATAATACAGTATAGTCTGGTGGGGTTGAAACTGCTGCTGCGCGAGATGCGTCATATCACCCAAAGGCCCGCGCCTTGGGAGCGCGCGGCCAAAATCGCGGCTCTGACGATCCTGCTCGCCACGATTCGATCTCTTCGTGGAGGTACCGGGCAATGGAAATTCTGACTATCGCAACTCCGGGGGAACCTGCTGGTCCATGCCGGGGCTCATGCGGACATCCGGCCTGCCTGTCAATCAGGAGGCTCGCGTCAGAGCACTGCCCCCAATGCCATCTGATGCTCGGCTTCGGAGCCCAGGTGACGGGCACGCCGCCGATGCATCTGCGATGTGCACGTAAGAGCGGAATTGTGGACGGCGACAGCCCGACGCATACCAGCCCGCGCCCGAATCGTCCGATCTGACTTACACGCGCGCGCAAACCTGACTTGACAGCGCGCGATCCCGCGCGCTACCGGTCGCTCATTGCGGCGAGGGCTTTCTCGCCGGTCCTCAGGAGTGTGCGGCCATGGAATCGGACAAATCTCGAAGCGTAAAAGCGCTGCGGTCGAAGCTCGACCATCCGGTAATCGACGCCGACGGACACCTGATCGAGCCGCAGCCTCTGTTTCATCACTACCTGACCAAAATCGGCGGCGCGCAGATGGCCGATCGCTATCGCGCCGAGCTGCGCGAGCATCCTACCGGCTCGCGCGGGAATCGCGACTCGGGAGACATGCGCGGCGCATGGTGGGGAATCGGCAACAATGCTTACGACCTCGCGACCGTGATGGCGCCGCGGCTACTGCACGGCCGGCTCGAGGAGATCGGAATCGATTTCGCCGTGATGTATCCGACGCTGGGGCTCGCGCTCCCGACGATCCACGACGCCGACGTGCGGCGGGCGGCATGCCGCGCGCTCAACACCATGAACGCGGAGATCTGCGGCGCGTATCGCGATCGGCTGGCGCCCGCCGCCGCGATTCCGATGCATACGCCCGCCGAGGCGATCGAGGAGCTCGAATACGCCTCGCGCCTCGGGCTCAAGGTCGCGATGATCCCGCCGGGAGTCGCGCGTCCAATTCCCGCCCTGCATGAAAAGGCTCCCGACGCGTTTCCGAACGCCGCGTACTTCGACAACTACGGCCTCGACAGCTTCCACGATTACGATCCGGTGTGGCGCAAGTTCAGCGAACTGCGCATCGCGGTCACTTCGCACGGCGGCGTAGGACTGCGCTACCTGCCGCTCGGGCGGCGCTCGCCGTCGAACTACATGTTCAATCATATCGGGGGGCATTCGTATCAGCAGGGCGAGCTGTGCCGCTCGCTTGTCTTCGGCGGAGTTCCCGCGCGCTTTCCCGATTTGGCGTTTGGATTCCTGGAATGCGGGGCCGGATGGGCTGTCGATCTTCTGCACTCGCTCGAAGAGCATTGGGAAAAGCGCAACCTCGAAGGACTCAAGAATTATGACCCCGCGCTGCTGGACCGGCCAAAGCTGCACGGCCTGCTGCGCGAGTACGGCGGCGCGAGCTTCGTTGACGCCTCGACCGCGGCCGGGATGAGCCGCGCGTACGACGAAGGGATCGCGCGCCACGACCGCGCCGCCGATCGCGACGAATGGGCGGCGACCGGAGTTCGCGATGAGGCGGACTTCGCCCGGATGTTCGGCAAATTTTTCTTCGGATGTGAGGCTGACGATCCGAGCGTGTTCCGCGCGCTCGACGCGCGCGCCAATCCCAAGCGCACGCGCCTGCAACCGATCTTCAGCTCCGACATCGGACATTGGGACGTTCCCGATATCGCAAGCGTGCTGCTGGAGAGCCATCAACTGGTGGACAAGGGAATCCTGACCGACGCCGACTATCGCGATTTCGTCTTCACCTATCCGGCGCGGATGCATCTGGCCGCGAATCCGAATTTCTTCGCCGGCACGGTCGTCGAGGGCGCCACGGCAAAGCTAGCCGCTTGAGCAGCGGGCCGACTCGATTTTTCGCAAACGCTCCGAGGTTGTCATCCTGAGCCGCGGGCGAAGGATCTCCGCGAAGCGATTAGTGCAACCAACCCAGGTCTTCCGCACTAATCGCTTCGCGGAGATCCTTCAGAAGCCTGCCCTGAGCAACGCCGAAGGGGCAGCCTCCGTTCAGACCTTCACGGGTCCGATGGACCCACCATGCGGGATGAAAGTTAGCGTATAGCGACAGGCTGCGCGGAAGGCGGGCGGCTCGCGAGGGGGATTATGTTGGGCTTGACACTCACATTGGGAATGCGTATATTTGACGCATGAACAAGAGGGTCGAAGCTGGCAAGCCGCTCTGCACTCAGCCCAACATCACGCTCGCTCAATTGATGAAACAGTTCAGTGATGAGACGGCGTGCAAAACGCTGTTGCGCGATATGCGCTGGCCGAACGGCGTTGAGTGCCCGCGCTGCAACAGCCAGAAGGTGTACGCGCTGGCGTCTAAGCCGTGGCACTGGGTCTGCAAGAACAAGAATTGCGGCGGACGCAACGGCTACCGGTTCAGCGTCATCACGAAAACGATTTTCGAGAATACCAACTACCCGCTCTCGACTTGGTTTCAGGTCATCTACCTGATGACCCAAAGCAAGAAGGGTATCAGTGCGCTCCAAATCCATCGCCAGATTGGATCGGGCGACTATCGCACGGCATGGTACATGGTCATGCGCGTCCGCGCTGCGATGAAGGATGAGGGGCTTGCTAAGCTGCTCGGCACGGTCGAAGTGGACGAAACGTATATAGGCGGAAAAGAGAAGAACAAGCATCTGGGCAAGCGCAATCCGGGCAACTTGGGAGGGAAGGGAAAGAGCACAGTCATCGGCGCGATCTCGCGCAAAGGCAACGTCACTTGTCAGATGATCGAGCACGCTGATCGAGCCACGATGATGAAGTTCGTGCGCAACGCGGTATCGGATAAGGTCAAGTTGGTCGTGACCGATGAGCACAAAGGCTACGACACCATCGGCGATACCAATCGCCATGAAGTGATCCGGCATTCGGCCAACGAATACGTGCGCGGCGAGGTACACACGAACAGCATCGAATCGTTCTGGAGTCTGCTCAAGCGTGGAGTCATCGGGACGTATCACAACGTAAGCAAGAAATATCTGCCGTTGTATCTCGCCGAGTTTCAATATCGCTTCAACAATCGCAAGAACCCGAACATTTTCTTCGACGTGATAGCAGGATGCTGAGGTCAACCCACTGGCGGAAGCCTCAGCCAGATCGAGCCAGCAACCTAGTTGTGGACAGGGGAGGACAATTCCGATTGCCGTTCCCGCGAAGGGTAGTACTATGCCGAAAGCAAAACTCATCTCACTCCATCCGCTAACATTCCATGAAGCGCTCAAACACTTGGTTCGCATTGATCCTGATAGCGTCGGCATTACTTCTAAGCGGCGAAAGCCCAAGCACACAGCCAAGCCCAAAACCGATCACAAAACCAAATGAAACCAGCGGCCTCATAGAGCAACCAGCCGCAAATCACCCAACTCCAAGCGCAACGACCAATCCGCCCAAGTCCCCAAATGAGACAGCCCGTACCAACGAGAACGGCAGCAATGACAGTGGCGATTCTAGTTCGAGCGTGATGATTTTTTTGACCTTCGTTATGGCGGCAGCAACCGTCGCTCTGGCTGTATTCAATTTCCAATTGGTCGGCGTAACGCAGGATCTTCATAAGGTAGCCACGCGCGACGTTCTTTCTGATCGTCCGTTCGTTATCGCTGCGGCCGTCGATGCTGAGCGCGACGGCCACGGCCTGCGTCCTAAAGCGGTCTTTCGTAACTGCGGGAATAGCCCAGCCGTGATTACTCGAATTGCGTTCGGATTCCAAAAGCATCCCTATTCGCTGACAGGTAGCGAACCACTCATAACGCGAACGCCAGCGCCGAAGTACGAAGAACTCCCCAGCGCACCGTTGACCAAACACGTTCTTGCCACAGCGGACGAGATCACCGTCAGTCACGGAATTTTTCTGCTCTCTGAGCCGGAGTGGGCGACTATCTTTAATGGAGAATCCCGGATCGCGGTTTTTGGCAAGGTCTATTATCGAGACGCCGCGACTGAAAGCTATGAACAGCCGTTCTACTGGTTTTATTCGCCACCCGGCTTGGCTAGGCGAGAAGCTTTCTTCTATCTTGGGCCCGATGAGCTGAATCGAGGAACCTAAATACCGGCCTGTCGCCCATAATGTGCCGCACAAGAACATGAGTGTCAAGCCCAACATAATCCCCCTCGCGAGCCACCCCTACGAAGACTTGTGCGGTGGTCTTGTCATTCCCGCGCGTGGCTGCCGCGCGAGGAATCCCGGACGAAGGGCCTCTGCATGTGGTGTTGGCGTGAAGCATGGACGCCTCGGGATTTCTCCCTTCGGTCGAAATGACGGCCGGGGGATCGGCTGAGAATACTATGCTCGTCGCCCCACACACTTTCATGGCAGGATGACGGACCAGCACGGCCATTATCGCCGACCTCTCCCTCCTGGAGGGCGCGCGGCGATTGCTCCTTTTAGCAATCGCCGTGACGCGCGGGTGAGGGTGCTGCTCTGCGCGCTACGAGCACGACTACGCCAGTTTGGACAGTATGCTCTCGAGTGCGGAGGGCAGGTCCGCGATGCTTGCGATACGGCGGTCGTGCTCGACGCGCGGGCCTACCCCGATGAAATGTATTCCCGCCTCCAGCGCGGCCACGCGATCGATCGGACTGTCGCCGACGTACACCGCACGCTCGCGCGGCACTCCCGCGCGTTCGATGCACAGGTTCAGGATGTCGGGCGCGGGCTTGGGCCGCACACGGTCCCGCGCGGAGGCGATCGCGTCGAAAATATCGTCTAGCTCAAGATGCTCGACCAGCGCCGGAACCGTGCCCGAGCGATTGGTCGCAAGGCCCAGCCGGAAGCGCCGGCGCAGCTCGAGCATGAAGGGGCGCAGCTCGAACGGCGGACGGAGCAGCTTTAAGAACGGCGCCGAATCGACCGTCCGCGCGATCTCCTTCATCCTGCCGAGCTTCGCGCCGTCACCGCGCGTGCGCAGCGCGAAGACCTGCTCGGTCGAATAGGAGATCGCCTTGGCCGCCTCATCAGCGTCGAGCGGCGGCTCGTCCATCCGCGCGTAGATCGCATTGTAGTAGGCGACGTTCGACGCGTCGGAGTCGAACAGGACGCCGTCGGCGTCGAATATAACCAGATCGATCATCGAGGCGCTTAGGTTAGCGCGAGGCGCGACGGCGCTCGATACGATCGGTACGGCGCGCGGGATGCGCCGTGCGGCGCGTGACCGCAATCATGTCGCGTGCGCCGACAGGGTCTCCGCAATGCGGGCATACCAGTGACGGCATCGCCTTCGCGCCGCATCCGCGATGCACCAGTTGGAGCGGAGGCCCGTTATCGCCCGGGGACCACAGCCACGCGTCGCCCCACTTCAGCATCGCGACCATCACCGGATACAGCTCCATCCCTTTCCTGGTCAACCGATACTCGACGCGCGCATGCTCGCCGTCGGCGCGCGAGCGCTCGAGGATTCCGTCCTTGACCAGCGCGCGCAGGCGGGTCGCGAGGATATTGCGCGCGATTCCGATGTTGCGCTGAAAGTCGTCGAAGCGATGCCGCCCCATGAACGCTTCGCGCAGGATAAGCATCGTCCAGCGCTCGCCGATCACGGAAAGCGTACGCGCCACCGAGCAATTGACTTCACCGACCGAACGCCATCGCATCGAATTTATTCGCTCCCCCGAGCGGTCCCGTATCCGCCCGGCGGCATCCCCAATGCCGCGAGACTGACGCCTGTATAGTTGCACTTTGAAACTCGGTTCGCTAGATGGGCGGTATCGGCGGCGCGCGACCTTTTGCGCTCCGCACAAGAGAGGATTCAATCATGAAGGCAATCATCTTCGACAAACTCGGCGGTCCCGAGGTCATGCATCTCGGCGAGCTGCCCAAGCCCGAAGCCGGGCCCGGGACCGTGCTGATCAAGGTGCGCGCCGCGGGAATCAATTTCGCCGACACGCTGTTTCGCCAGGGACAGTACGTGATGGAGCCGAAGCTGCCGGATACTCCCGGCCTCGAAGGCGCGGGCGAAATCGAGGCGGCGGGTCCGGACGTGCAGGGGATCAAGCCCGGCACGCGCGTCGCGTTTCTTGGCTCAAAATCCTACGCCGAGTATGCGCTCGCGCCCGCGACCCAGGTGATCCCGCTGCCCGCCGGCGTCAGTTTTGAGGAAGGCGCAGCTTTCCCCGTGCAGGTGCTCACCGCATGGCACATGCTGCACACCGCGCATCACACCACGCCCGGACAGACGGTGCTGGTGCATTCCGCGGCGGGCGGAGTTGGCATTGTCGCGGTGCAAATCGCAAAGGCCGCCGGAGCGCGCGTGATCGGCACGGTGTCGAGCGAATCCAAGGCGGCGCTGGCGAAGGAATACGGCGCCGACGAGGTGATCAATTACTCGAGCGGAGATTTCGCCGCCGAGGCGCTGCGGCTGACCGGCGGCCGCGGGATCGACCTGGTGCTCGACGCGGTCGGCTCGACGCTCGAGCAGGGCCTCGCCTGCCTCGCGCCGTTCGGGCATCTGATTTTGTACGGACGCTCGGGCGGAGTTCCGCAGCCGCTTAACCTGTTCCGGCTGTTTCCGAAGTCGCAAAAGGTGAGCGGATTTATCTTGTACACCGCGCAAGCCGAACCCGCGGTGATGCGGCGCGGAATCGACGAGTCGTTCAAGCTGATCGAGCAGAAGAAACTGCGGCTGCTGGTCGGGCGCAGCTTTCCTCTCGCGCAGGCGGCGGATGCGCATCGATTCATGGAATCGCGCGGATCAGTCGGCAAGCTGGTACTGATCCCGTAGCCGAATTTTCGGCCTGGAGCTTGGCAGGACGGGCGGCCGGCGATGGCCGCCCGTTTTTATTGCAGTCTGCGAAAAACTTTTTGCGAAATATCAGTTGCATTTTGCAACTATAAGCCGGCGCATGATTTCGCGCGCGGCGGCATTAGCGATCACGCTCTCGATCGCGCGCAAAGCCTTGCTGGCGCGGCGATTTCCGATTGGATGCAAATCATTAGCGCGCGTGTGCGCCGCATTTATCGCGCGATGCCGCTCGCATCCTGCGCAGAAAAATCATTTCAACGAGCGCCGCGATCTGCGCCCTTCCTAAGATTTCTTCGGCCGCCGCGCGATGGCCGCGAGTTTGCTTACTCGCAACGACTTCCGCCAAGGAGGAGGCTTTTATGCGTTTTGCATATGCAGGCAGACGAATGCTCGCGCAGCTTCGGCGCACCGCCGCCGGATTCGCAACGATCGCCACGCTCGCGGCGCTCACCATTCTGGCCGCATCCACCATCGCGCTCGCACAGGTCAAGCCTGGCGACGTAATCACGCCCGACAATGCAGCGAAAGTAAAAGACCTGGTCTCGCCCGGGGTCTACTACAAAGTGCAAAACGGGATGTCGATGAAGATCATTCCGGGCGACCGGATCGATTGGCCGCCGCCCTATAAGGACGCGACCGAGAAGTACTCGTCGCAGGTCAGGCTGAGCCACGACAATCGCTCGCTGGTCGGATACGTGGCGGGGCAGCCGTTTCCGCTGATCGATCCGAACGATCCGTACGTGGCGACCAAGATCATGTGGAACAACGTGTTCCGCCCGCTTTTGACCGACGACTACGACCTGCGCTTCTACGATTGCGACAGCGTTTACGGCGGACACAACAAATCATTTTCGCCGATCCAGTATTACCAGATTGGCCATTACGCCGGTTACGATCTGGTGGGCCGCGTCGAGGTCGAGCCGATGCCAACCGATCCGGATTTCAAAACCACCGGACGGCTGTGGCTGTTCGGACTCTACCCGGTGATGGCGCCGGCGACCGATCGCGGCGACGGTTTCATCCGCTATCGCTACGCCGATCCGAATCGCGGCGACGACGATTGGTCGTGGACGCCGGGAGCTCGCCGGGTGCGCCGCGACAACGAATCGATCATGAGCACCGCCAGCGGTCCGACCGCCTGGAATCCGGATCATTACTCAGGCTTCAACGCCAAGACCGAGGAATACAACTACCGCTTCCTGGGCGACCGCGAGATGCTCGGCGTCGTGCATGCCGAGCATGCGCCCGAAGTCCGATGCTCGACCGACGGCGGCGCGAGCGCGTGTCCCGAAGCGTGGGAGATGCGCCACATCTACGTGGTCGAAACGACTCCGCGGCGGGACCGGATCGCCGGCGCGCTGCAATCGAAGACGCTCGTCTACATGGACTCGGAAGCGTGGTTCGAACCGTACATCGACGAATACGATCAGAAAGGACAGCTCTGGTACAACCACATCTGGTGGATGACCTATCGCGACCGTCCGGTTCCTGACGCGCGCGTCGCGATCTATCCGTTCAAGCGCGAATTCGAGGTCGGCGCCGTCTCGACCGACGTGCAAAGCGGTTTCGCGACCATGTGCTACCTGCCGGGGCTGAGCACGCCCGAGCGCGAATGCTGGTACATCAACATGGGCGCGGTCGACCGGGACTTCTTCACCACCCAGTCGATGGTAAAGGCCGCGCCGTGAGCTTAAGGGGATCGCGCGTTCAGCTATGCGCGCGATCCCCGTTCTCCGCCGCGCATGGTTTCAACGCCCGGCTTCTCGAAGGAGCAGTTATGAGAGCCAAGGCTTCGGCAATCTTCTTCGTCGCGATCATCTTTTCGATCATTTCTCTCGCCGGCCTCGCGCAAGCCGTATCGCTGACACTGGGCGCGGGCGGCGCCGAGCTCGCGATGGACCACGTCGCGGTTTTGTACGCGAGCCGCCCCGGCGGCAGCGCGGTTCCGATTCTCCGCGTGGGTGATCCCGCTCCCGGCGGAACCATCAGTGAGTTCGGGGTTCCCTATCAACTGATCGGCGGGCGCATTTTGTTTGGCGCGGACATTATCGACGCCGGGCAGCATGAATCGTGGGACATCTTCGTCGCGAATCCCGGCGCGCACGG
This sequence comes from uncultured delta proteobacterium, assembly GCA_963801665.1. Taxonomy (GTDB): domain Bacteria; phylum Desulfobacterota; class Binatia; order Binatales; family Binataceae; genus JBARDN01. Next base: position 274,025 of record CAWDFL010000002.1, read on the forward strand.
CGACATTCAAGTTACACGCGCGCTGGAACATGCGGCGGTGTCGCCCGGATGCGCTCCGCGCTTCGTCGAAGATCCGTCGCCGGTCGCGAATGCCGACGGCGCGATCGCGTTTGCCGCGCCGGTCAAGCCGGGTGTCGATGCGGTCTTCGTCTATCGTGAGGGCGAGCTGCACTGCGTCGCGCGCACCGGCGACAAGACGGATCGCGGCCATCAGATCGCAAGATTTTCATTCGGCAGCCTGCAGCTCGCGGCCGACGGCGCAACGATCGTAGCAAACGCGTATTTGCACGGCGGCGGAGTATCGCATGCCGCGCTATGGTGGCATGACGATCCGCTCGCGATCGTCGAAATTGCACCCGGACGCGCGATTTCCGAGATCGCGGTCGAAGGCGAAACCGCGCCTGGCGGCAAACGCTACGCGGTGCTCGGTCTGCCCGCTCTGGCGGGCGCGCACGGAGAAGTTGTTTTCGCCGACGACGGTCCCGGCGAAAACTCGGTGTACGTTTTCGAACACCGCCGAACGCGCCTTGCTCTCGAGCGCGGCTCCGCGAGCCCCGACGGCGCGATCATATACATCGGACAGGGACGGCCCGGGATGGCGCCGGACGGAACGATCGCGCTGCGCGGCGCGAGCCGATCACGCGAGATGATTTTGCGCCTTGACCAGCGCGGACGAATTCGAGTCGTCGCGACCGCGCGCGAGACCGCGTCGGCGCCCGGCGAGCTCGCGAGCTTCGGCGATCCCGTTGCCGCGGTCGGCGCGGCTACGATCTTTCCGGCGCTGGATTCGGCCGGCGACCAGGGCGTCTTTTTCGCGGACCCTCGCGGCTCGATTCACGAAGTGGATACCGCTCCGGTGCACGACGCCGCGTTCGAGATAGACGCGCCTGCCCGCCACTTTGTCGCTAGCCCGACGCTCTCGGTCGCGCCGGACGGGAGCTTTTGCTATTTGGGCGGACGCTGAAGGCCAAGGCCGCTAGATGCGCCGCCGGTCATGAAAGTCGCGACCAGATGCGCGAGCGCATGCGGGTCCGAGACCGGCCGAGCGCAAGCGGTGCCTGCGCATACGAAAGCGAGTGGAGTGTCGTGACTGGCGGCCGCGGCATACATCGCCTGCGCCGCGGTCGGCATCGCGCCTGATTTCGCGCGTGAGGGATCGACGCGGACGACGATCTTCGCGGGGCGATACGCGGCGAATGCGACGGCGAGGAGCGCCGCGGTCTTCGCATCGCCGGGCGCACCGACGATCGCGATCGTCGCGGCGCCATCGGCCTCTCCTTCGAGTGCCAGGCCGATCGTGCCGAGCGAGGAATCCGCGCCTCCGCCCGCGAGTGCGGCGGCGGGCGCAAGTATCGCTTCGGCCTGCTTTTGATAGCGCACGTCAGAGGTGATCTCGCCGAGCGTGCGCATCACGATCGCGGCCTGTCCCTGTAACGACGGCATCGGCGAGTCGTACATGACCTGCGCGCTCGACGCGCTCATCGCGAGCACGTTGTCTTTGGGCTCCGCGCTCTGATTCCTGACTAGTCCGGTGGCGGGATCGCGAAATTTCGTGAAGATCAAATCGCCGAGCGCGCGCCCTTGGGCGAGATATTTCGGATCGCCGGTCGCCTGGAACGCGTCGAGCAGCGCCGACGCGAGGTAGACCTGATCGGCGGCGATTCCCGGAACCGCTGCGCGGCCCATCGACCATTCGTGATAGAAGCCGCCGCCGGGCGCGCGCAGATGCTCGAGGATGAAGTCGAGCGCCGCGAGCGCAGTCTTCTCGTAGCGCGCGTCGCCGGTCGCCGCCGAGACCGCGATGAACGCCGACGCCATCAGCGCGTTGCGATCCGTCATCACAGCCTCATCGACCGGCGGGGTGCGGCGACGACTGCGCACCGCGAGCAGGCCGCGATTCGCTTTCGAGATGATCGTCTTGGCATCGGCCACGGAAATCTTGAGCCGCTCCGCGATCTGTTCGGGCGTGAGCGCCTGCGCGAGCACGATACGTCCGTCGGGAGCGCGCGGCGGCGACGGCGCGTCCATCCCATAGAAGAGAATCGCGGCGCGCGCCTGATCGGCGGGGAGCGCGCGCTTCACCTCGTCGATCGTCCAGGTGTAGTAGCTGCCGTCGTCGCCCTTGAAAGAATCCGCATCCTGATGCGCGTAGAAATCCTGTTGTCGTGGATCGAGCAGCGTGCCGCTGACGTACGAGAGCGTCCGCTCGATCACGGCAAGCAGCCGCGGATCGCGCGTGAGCTGATACGCCTCGCTATAAGCCGTGAGCGCCATCGCCTGGTCGTACGACATCTTCTCGAAGTGCGGCACGCGCCATCGCGGGTCGGTCGAATAGCGATGAAACCCACCGCCGAGCTGATCGAAAACGCCGCCGCGCGAAATCTTGACCAACGAATCGACCGCGATGCGTTGATACTCGGGATGTCCGAAAAATCCGTAGGCGAGCGCCAGGCGCAGCGCCGGAAAGTCATAGAAGCGCGGACCCGATCCGCTGCCGAAACCTCCGGCCCGCGGATCGTACGCCGCTTTCAGACCCGCGAGAATCTGCGCCTGCAGCGCGCGCGAGTCTCCGCTCGAATCCGAGGGCGGATGCGCTTCGGCGGCGAGCTTCATCGCGAGCGCATTCGCCTGTCCGCTGAGCTCGTGCTGATCGCTCGCCCACGCCGTGGCAATCCGTTGCAGAAGCGGAATCATTGCGGCCGAGGCAGCGCTGTCGCCGGGATTCGCCTCGGCGGGCAAGTATCCCGTCGCGTACATCAACGCGCCGTCGGGAGTAACGAAGCAGACCAGCGGCCATCCGCCCGCGCCGGTCAGACTCGCGGCGGCGGCTTGATAATAGGAATCGACGTCGGGGCGCTCGTCGCTATCCACTTTGATCGGAACGAATTGCGCGTTGAGGATTCGCGCGACCTCCGGATCGCTGTACGTCGTGTTGTCCATCACGTGGCACCAATGGCACCACACGGCGCCGATATCGATCATGACCGGACGATCGAGCTTGCGCGCGAGCGCGAACGACGCGTCGCTCCACGGTTGCCATCGGATTTTGTCCGATGCCGCATCGCGCAGGTAAAGGCTCGCGCTATGCGTCAGCGCGCAGGCCGGCAGCGCATCGGGCGCGGCAGTCGGTTGCGCGGCGATCGCGACCGATCCGATAGAAAAAACGACCAGCACGGTCAGCAGTGATGCAAGCGAGGTTTTCGTTGACAACTTCATCGACGCGCGATAGCAAGGGCTCTGGCGGCCTTACCAGCCGCGCCAAGATCGCTGAGAGCATAGCCGGATTCATATGAGCGGCACCATGAACGGACGCTCCGCCAGCAGACGATCGACGACGCATCGCGCAAACCGCGGTCCCGCCAAGGTGATCCGGATGCCGACGCCGGCGATCGTCCGGCGCCGCCGCGCGATCCGGGCGGGAGTCGGCGTCCTGATGGTTTCGCTGGTCAGCGCGACAATTGCGCGAATCTATATTTTCCGGACGGTGCAGCGCTCGCCCGAGCAGGTGGCGCAAACCAGCGTGCAGGAGGCGCAGATTCTCTCGCGGGTGAATCTCGAGCGCGCACACGCCGGAGTTCCGCCGCTGAAATTTTCCGCGCGCCTGGCGGTCGTCGCGCGCGGCCACAGCTACGACATGGCGCTGCGCCACTACCTGTCGCATCAGAGTCCCGAGGGGATCGGTCCCGCCCAGCGGATTGCCGGCGAGGGAATCTCCTACCAGGCGGCGGGCGAAAATATCTATTCCGACGACTATCGCGAGCTGAACAATCTGGCCGCGCACACCGTCGCCGCGTGGATGACCAGCCCGGAGCATCGCGCGGCGATGCTCTCGGACCGGTTTTCCGAAACCGGAGTCGGAGTGGCGCATTCCGCCGACGGGACGATCTACGTCACCCAGGATTTCGTGCGCTGAGCGAAAGATCCGACCAATATGGAATTTGCCGAGCTTGCAGCGATGGCGGGTGCGCACGCCGAGGCGCGGGCGATCCAGGTCGCGCTGAAACTCGGAGCCTTTGAAGCGCTGGCGAATCATCCCGCCTCCGCCGCCGATCTCGCGCGCATCCTCGGTGCGAATCAGCGCGCGGTAGAAATCCTCGCGAACGCGATCGTGGCGCTCGGCCTGCTCGAGCTCGAAGGCGGGCGCTATCACCTTGAGGCGACGGCGCGCCGCTTCCTGGTGAAAGCGTCGCCGGAATATCTCGGCGGGCTGATCCTGTTCGACGAGGCGATCTTTCCGCTGTGGTCCTCGCTCGAAGACTCCGTGCGAAGCGGCCGCCCCGCCCGCGCGCCGGATATGTTCCAGGGCGATCCCGCCGAGACCGAGCGCTTCATCCGCGCGATGGACAGCCTGGTTCGCGCGCGCGGCGACGCGCAGTGGGTGGCGGAGCATCTGGATCTGCAAGGCGCGCGCACGATCGCGGACCTGGGCGGAGGGCCCGGAACTTATCTGGCGGCGCTGATGCGCAAATATCCGGCGGCGTCGGGCGAGATTTGGGATCTTAAAGCAACACTTGAAGTTGCGCGGAAGATTCTCGCCGAGCGGGAAGCGGAGGCCGCAAAGCGAATCGGACTGCGCACGGTTGACTATCTCAAAAACGAACTGCCCGGACCGGTCGACGCGATCTTTCTCTCGAACATCGTCCACAGCGAGACCGTGGAGACCAATTCGGAGCTGATGCGCAAGTGCTTTCGATCGCTCGCCCGAGGTGGCACCATTGTGATCAAGGACCACGTGATGAACCGCGACCTGACCAGTCCGCGCACCGGCGCGGTCTTCTCCCTCTATCTGCTGCTCGCGACGTGCGGACGCGATTACTCGTTCGAGGAGATCGCCGAATGGCTCGCCGAAGCCGGGTTCAGCGGCGCACGCCGCGAGGATCTGCCGAGCCCGCCCTTCACTTCTTCCCTCGTGATCGCTGACAAGCCGTGATGCGTCCACGATGGCCGAAATTGCGCAGCTTCGCGCGGGATCTGTCGCTCGCGTGTTTGTGCGCCGCAATGAGCGCGCTTGCAGGATGTGCTCTCGGTCTCACCACGGTTGCGCCTGCAGCGATGAGCCTCGGCGAGTACGCCGGAATTCAAGTTGCCAAGGGGCCCGACCGCAATACCGCCGGACCGGAAGATGAGCAGGGCGAGCGATGCGACACGCTGGTGCAGACGCCGCCGGGAGTCGAGGAAGTTCGCAAGAACGCGGACGGCGATATCGAGGCGCGGCAGTGGCGGCTGATAAATTCCGACGACGGAATGAAGTGGGCGATCGTGCAGCAGAAGATGGCGCCGGCCGACGGATGGCAGCCGAAGCCCGGAATCGCCAAGCTGCAATTCTCGCCCGAGCTGAAAAGCCAGCTCAAACGAGGCGGCGATCCGATGTACCTCGCCTACGCGCCCGAAGATACGGAAACGATCGCGGACAGCGATCAGGAAACCACCGTGACTGAAGTGTTCGGGCCGCCTATCGGCAAATTCCAATGGCATGGGCGCACCTACGGATACGTGCTGGTCGAAAAGCTGCCCTGCTTCAAGCCGCTCAATTGAAAATCATCGGCGGTTTCGGAATGAAGCGCCGATCGGCAGTGCTGTGGATTTTCGGCGCTGCAACCGCGCTCGCGCTGGCGTGCACGGTCGTACGGTCGTACGCTGGTGCGATGGAACCCGTCGCCGCCGAATCTGTCGGCCATCCTAATCCCGCCGCGTGGCCCGACAACGCGCTCACGATCGCGAACCTAGGCCACGCGACGCTGCTGATGAACTACCTGGGTGTGCGCGTGCTGACCGATCCATCGCTGTTCGACCGGGTCGGGCTCGCATTCGATTCGATCTTCACGATCGGGCCGCGCCGCGTGACTCCGCCGCCGCTCGCGCCGGTTGATTTGCAGAACCTCGACGTCATCCTGATCACGCACGCGCACATGGATCATCTGGATATTCCGTCGCTCAAGACGCTTCCGAAAAGCGCGACGGTGATCGCGTGCTCCAAGTGTTCGGCGCTGATCGCGCCGCTCGGCTTCACCGACGTGCGCGAGCTCAAGTGGGGTGATTCAACTGAGGTTAAAGGGCTGACTGTGCGCGCGATGGCGGCGAATCATTGGGGCAAGCGCTGGCCGCCGTTCGGCGACGACTACGGCTTCAACAGCTACGTGCTCGAAAAGAACGGCGTGCGGATGCTGCTGGCGTGCGACAGCGCCAACACAGACGTGTTCGCGGCGCTGGCGAGCGATCCGCCCGAGGTCGCGGCGTTTTCGATCGGCGCGTACGATCCCTGGATTCGCAATCACGCGAACCCGGAGCAGGTTTGGTCGATGTTCCAGCAGACGGGCGCGAAGTATCTGCTGCCGATTCATTGGGGAACGTTCAAGCTCTCGAAGGAGCCGATGGACGAGCCGCTCTCGCGCCTCATCCGTGCGGCCGGAGATCAGTCCAATCGAATCGTGCTCAGGCAGATCGGCGGAACCTGGCAGCTACCAACGGCCAGCAAAGGATTACGAGTGCCTCTACACGAACTACGTCCGTAAGATAAATGATCAGGAATTATTTCGATTCAAGAGCTCACGGATAGGAGTCATGGACATAGCTCGGCCTTTCCCTGTCGGATAATTGCAATCTTCCTGTCCCCATATCCACTTGTATACCTTAAGTATTACCTCTGCCGACTGACCTGGAAGGTCATCGTCGATATTCGGAAACTGTTGAAGGGCCTCGTCTGGTTCGGCTCCTTGGTATACGAGGTCTAGAGCCTTGATAACTCGATTCGCACCCGCCTGATCGGCATCGATTTTTGCGACCAGATCGTCATAGATTTCCTTGTGACTAATGCGCCAGAATTCCTTCTTTGCTGGATCGTATATCCACACCATGAAGTCATGGATCTTCATGTGTCCCCACGCACTTTTCCCTCCGGGTTTAGTGATACACACCGTTCGTCCGTCGGAAATACGCTCGACTTCAAAAACTAGGAAAGGTAATGCTTCTAGCTCGGTTCGAAATTCATTCCGAGGTAAATTCTTCACCGAGATTTGGACCGCATGAATATTTGCTGGATATCGCGCCGGTTTGCGTTTCGGCAATTTCCACATCCTCTCAACTCAAAGAAGTTGAGGTTGAGGAACGTCGCCTTAAGAATCTAGGCCAACTGTAGTTCCTTGTTAGCGGTACTTAAGCGCTGGCGTGCAATTTCTGTATATTTGTTTTCTTTTTCGATCCCGACCCAACGGCGATTCAGTTGTTCACATGCAACCGCCGTTGTGCCCGCGCCCAAAAAGCAATCTAGAACCATTTCGCCGGGATTTGTCCATATTCGTAGCATTCTGGTCAATAGGTCGAGTGGCTTTTGTGTTGGATGCGCGCCATGGCTCTTTTCAGACGCCGGAGTATATGGAATTGACCACATATTTCGCAACTGCTTGCCACCGCCTATTGCCTTTGCCTCTGCATAATTGAATACCCATTTCGTCGCTTCCGCGGTGGAGTTATTGCAAGCCCAGATCACATATTCCGTGCTCTCGGTGAGAAGTCGGCCCGTAATGTTTGGTTGCGCATTAGGCTTGAACCATGTCACCTGCTGTAGAATGCGACGATTGAGCATGTGCTCAAGAACGAAACCAATCAAATAGATGTTGTGGAAGCTTCCGAAGACTAAAATGTTGCCATTCTCTCTCACAACACGACAGACTTCACTGAGCCACTGCCGCGTAAATGCCACATATTCATCTGAACCGAAAGCGTCCCAAACTTCCTCCATTGTAATATGCTTACTAAATGCCCATCCCAACCCTTTGCGTCGGCTCATATTGTACGGCGGATCAGTAATACAGGCGTCTATACAGCCGCTCTGCCACGAGCTCATCGTATCTATGCAGTCGCCTAGATAGATCTTACCAGAACTCACCGATGTGTTTTCTCTTTTGGCGCTATCTTCCACGCGACCCCCTGAATCTTAAATCGCCAGCGCGGTTCAGGCACGCTTGCGCTTCTTCGAGAGATAATCGACCAGCATGTATTCGCCCAGATGATCGGGACGCGTATAGAGCGCGCGGCCGCGATTTATCTGCGTCATCTTCTCGACGAAGGCGCGCAGGCTCGGCGAATCGTCGAGCATGAAGGTGTTGATCGTGATGCCTTTGCGCGTGATGCGCTCGACTTCCTTGAGCGTCTCCTGCGCGGCGCGCATGCTGATGCCGCCGAACGAGAGCGGCCACTCGCAATAGAGCCGCTTGTTCAGAAAATACGCGGTCGGCTGCCCGTCGGTGATCACGATGATGTGCTGGTTGCGCGACGGATGCCGCCCGAGCAGATCCGACGCGAGGCGCAATCCGTCCTGCAGATTCGTGAACGGGTCGCCCATGTTCCATGACGCCTCGGGCAGGTCTTTGAGCTTGAGCTCGACCGCGCGGGTGAAGAAGCCGACGATCGAAAAGAAATCGCGCGGGAACTTCGAGCGGATGAGCGTCTCCATCGCCATCGCGACTTTCTTCGCCGCCGCGAACCGCCCCTCCCAACTCATCGACCACGACATGTCGAGGCACAGCACCGTCGATGAGGTGCTGCCGAAATCGCTTTCGTAAATCTCGAAATCGCTCGGCGCGAGTTCGAGCGGCACGCCGGCCTTGCGCGCCAGCGCTTTCTTGAGCGTTCCGACCAGATCGAGATTCATCGGATCGCCGAAAGCGTAGGGCTTGGTCTCGTCGGGGCGCATCTCGGTGACGCCGCGATGGTCGGTCATATGCGAGCCGCCGCGATCCTTCAGCAGGTTCTGATAGATGTCGCGCAGCGCGAGCTGGCCGATCCGCCGCACGCCCTTGGGCGAGAGCTGAAAATGATCGCCCTTGGGCATCACGTAGCCCGAGTCCGCCAGCAGCACCATCACCTGTTTCAGATTCTGAAAATCTTTGGCCGCCTGCTGGCCGAGGATCTGCTGAAGATCCTCCATCGAGATGGTCTCGAAGTTCCCGGACATCAGGTCCTGTTCGAGCTGGCGCATCCGTTCCATTTCGCGCATCAGGTCGAGCGATTCCTGGTAGCCGAGGCTCTTCTGCCCGTGGAACATGTGCTGATTGCGGTCGCGGAAGTTTTCGAGGTCGCGGATATTTTCGTACTCTTCGAGCAGCTCGTCGAAATCGGCCTTCGCCTGCGCGTCCTCGAACTCGTAGCTTTCGAGCTTGCGGATCGCTTCCGACAGCCGCCGCGGCGTACGCGAGAGCTCGCGCTGCTTGTCCTCGACGCCGGGCTTCTGCCCCTTCAGCGAATCGAGGGTGTTGCGCTCGCGGTTCAGGATGTCTTCGAGCTTCTGCTCCATCTCGGAGAGCGAGCTCTTGAGGTTGAAGTCGCGGTAGCGCTGGCGCATCTCCTGGCGCAGTTGCTCGATGAACTCCTCGAGCCCCATCACCTGCACGCCGTCGAACTCCATCCCCTGGCGCATCATCCAGTCCATCGCCTGCCGGAACGTCGTCGGTATAGGACATGTACTCCGCGAGCTTCTCGAACACCTTGTCGGCGTCGAGCTTGAGCTTCTGAGTGCCGTCCCACTGCGTGTAGCGTGTATTGACCATCGCGCGCCTGTTTATCCGTCAGGATCAGGAATGATAGGCGAAGCGGCCGCCCTGGCGGTCCTTGTTTAGTTTCTGATGCAGATGCAGCCCCTCGAAAATAAATTCGCTGGCGGCGGCCATCAGCCCTGGAGTTTCGAAGGGCCCGAGCGCCGCGATCGCCTCGCGCAGGCCGGTGACCTCGCGCAGCGGCTCCATGTATTCCGACGAGGGCGCGCGATCGGAAACCTCGACGCCCCATCCCTGCTCGAAATAGCTGCTGACCTTTTTCAGATCTTCGAGCTTCAAGTAGCGATCGAAAACTTTCAGCACCGCGCGATTTATCAGCCGCTCGACCAGGTCGTCTTCCTTCTTGTCCTCGCCCACGTATTCGAGCTCGATCTTTCCCGCGGTCGAGGCGTAGAGCGAATGCAGGTCCGAGATGCGCGGCACGATCTCGTTCTCGCCGTTGATAACCGACCGCTTCTCGGCGTTCGAGAGCACCGACTCGAAGTTGTTGATCGTGACGCGGACCGAAACACCCGACGACTGGTTAATTTCGTTCGAACCGCGCGCCTCGAACGTGATCTGCGCGATAATGTCTTTCAGGAACTGCGGCACGCGCACGTCCATCCCAGGGCGCGGCGGATAGAGCGCCTCCTGCTCCATGATCGCGATTTCGTCTTCGATCTTCTTGGGATAATGCGTACGAATCTGAATATCGAAACGATCCTTGAGCGGCGTGATGATCCTGCCGCGCGAGGTGTAGTCCTCCGGGTTCGCGCTCGCGACGAACACCACGTCGACCGGCAGGCGAATCTTGTAGCCCTTGATCTGTACGTCTTTCTCTTCCATCAGGTTGAACAAACCCACCTGCACCTTCTCGGTCAGGTCGGGCAGCTCGTTGATCGCGAAAATACCGCGGTTGGTGCGCGGGATAAGTCCGTAGTGGATCGTCTCTTCGTCGGCGAGGTAGCGCCCTTCGGCGACCTTGATCGGATCGATCTCGCCGATCAGGTCCGCGACCGACACGTCCGGGGTCGCGAGCTTCTCCGCGTAGCGGCGGTCGCGGCCGATCCAGTGAATTTCGAGCTCATCGCCTTTCTCCTCGGCCAATCGGCGGCATCGGCGGCAAATCGGCGCGAACGGATCGTCGTCGATCTCGCATCCGACAACCGCGGGCACGAACTCGTCGAGCAGGCTCACCAGCGCGCGGATGATCCGCGACTTCGCCTGCCCGCGCTCGCCCAGGAAGATCATATGATGTCCCGCGAGGATCCCGTTTTCGATCTCGGGCACCACCGTCTCTTCGTAGCCGACGATCCCAGGCAGGATGCCCTCTTTTGCGCGCAACCGCGCGAGCAGATTGCGGCGCATCTCCATGCGCACCGGGAGAGTTTCATAACCGGCGGAACGCAGCCCGCCGAGCGTACGGATATTGGTCAGAGTTTGGTCCATCGATTAATTCCCGGAGCGCCCTTCCCTGTTCAGGATAAACCAGCCTCGATCGCTTTGAAAAGCGGGCTCAGTTGCATGTAGCTGTCTTCGAGACTCTGCGACAGCACGCGCGTCGAGGCAAGCACCGGCATGAAGTTGTTATCACCGTCCCAGCGCGGCACCACGTGCCAGTGCATATGCTCGGCGAATCCGGCGCCCGCGCTGCGGCCCAGATTGGCGCCCACGTTGACGCCCGAGGGCCTCAGTTCCGCGCGCAGGATTGTGATCGATTGCGCCACCAGCTCTCCGATTTCGATCCGTTCGTCGCGGGTCAGCAGCTCGGGCGACGCGACGTGGCGGCGCGGCGCAACCATCACGTGTCCATTGCTGTAGGGATAGCGATTGAGCATCACGACCGCGCGCCCGGTTTCGAGCATCACGAACCGCTTGCGCCGGGCCGCCGCGGTCAGGCGCGCGAAGCAGAAGATGCATTCAGACTTGGCGCCCGCAGCCGAGCGCAAATAGGTGTAGCGCCACGGCGCCCACAGGCGCATCCCGGCCGGCGGCGATACGTCGACGCGCGAGCCCTTAGCGCGCCGCGTCGTCCGAGCCATTAACCTCGATGCGGAGTTCCTTGCCCGCGCGGAAAAACGGGATGCGCTTGGCGTCTACCGGTACGACTTCTCCGGTCTTGGGATTGCGCCCCTGGCGGGCGCGGCGATCCTTGACCCCAAAACTGCCGAAGCCGCGAATCTCGATTCGCTTGCCGCCCGCCAGCACATTCGCCATCGCGTCGAACATCGCGTTGACGATCGTCTCGGACTGCCGATGCGAGCAGCTATGATGCCGCGAGAGCAGTTCTTCGATAATCGCGCGCTTGGTCATGGCCGTGGCGGTGCGATTTACCTGTCGCGCGGTTAGCGGTCGCGGCGTCCGCGCGAGGCGCGGCGGTCACCCTCATCACGATCGAGGCGCAGCTCCTCGTTCAGGATATCCTCCATCGAGAACCGCGCATTCTCGTGCTCGCGCTTGAGGTACGCCTGCATCTCTTCGCGCTCTTCGTGCGCCTTGAGTGCCTTGATCGACAACCCGATGCGCCGCTCCTTCGGATCGAGCTGCACCACCAGCGCTTCGAGCTGGTCGTCAACCTTGAAAAGGGACGACGGCTTGTCCACCCGCTCGTTGGAAAGCTGCGAGATATGGATCAGTCCTTCGATTCCCTCTTCGATCTCTACGAACACGCCGAAATCGGCAACCGAGCTGACCTTGCCATGGATCCGGGTGTTGAGCGGATAACGCTCCGCGATCGTGTTCCACGGATCGGGGGTGAGCTGCTTGACGCCCAGGCTGACGCGCTCGTTCTCGGCGTCGATTCCGAGCACGACCGCCTCGACGTCGTCGCCCTTCTTCACCATCTCGCTCGGATGCCGAATTTTCTTGGTCCACGACAGATCCGAGATATGCACCAGCCCGTCGATTCCCGGCTCGATCTCGACAAACGCGCCGAAGTCGGTGATCGACTTGACCTTGCCCGAGACGTGGCTGCCCACCGGATGCTGCTCCGCCAGCGCGACCCAGGGATTCGGTTCGGTCTGCTTGAGGCCGAGCGAGATGCGCCGGTTGGCTTCATCGACGCCGAGCACCTGCACTTCCACGCCGTCTCCCGGATTGACGACCTTCGACGGATGAACCGCGCGCTTGCTCCAGCTCATCTCGGAGACGTGAATCAGTCCCTCGACGCCTTTTTCGAGCTCGACGAACGCGCCGTAGTCGGTGACGCTGACAACCTTGCCGTGAACCCGAGTGCCCGGAGGATAAAGCTCGTTCACTTTGCTCCACGGGTCGGCCATGATCTGCTTCATCCCCAGCGACACGCGCTCGCGCTGCGCGTCGTACTTAAGGACCACGACCTTGACCTTCTCGCCGACCTTCAGAACTTCCGACGGATGCGCGAGGCGTCCCCACGACATGTCGGTGATATGCAGCAGGCCGTCGATTCCGCCGAGATCGATGAATGCGCCGTAATCGGTGATGTTCTTGACCGTGCCTTCGAGGATGACGCCCTCTTCCAGAACCTTGAGCGTCTGTTCTTTCAGCGAAGAGCGTTCGCGTTCGAGCACGCTGCGGCGCGACACCACCACGTTGCCGCGCGCACGATTGAACTTGAGGATCTGAAAACGTCCGCGCTGGCCCACGTAGCGATCGAGGTTGCGCGCGGGACGGATATCCACATGCGAGCCGGGCAGGAACGCCGGCACTCCGATATCGACCTTGAGGCCCCCTTTGACTTTACCCAGCACGACGCCTTCGACCGGCGTCTCGCTCTGGAAGGCGCGGTCGAGTTCGCGCCAGACTTTGAATTTTTCGGCCTTCGCGTGCGAGAGCATCACCGTGCCGTTCTCGGTCTCGGTGCCCTCGAAGTAAACGTCAACCTCGTCGCCTTCCTTGACGGTCGGATTTCCGTTGGCGTCGTAGAATTCGGCGACGGGGACCTGGCCCTCACACTTGTAGTTGATATCGATGATGACGTGGTCGCGGGTTATCAGGAGGACTCGTCCGATGAGCACATCACCGGGACGCGGAGCCTTCAGGCTCTCTTCCATCAGCGACTCGAAATCATTTTCTCCTCCGCCGAGCTTTTCAGGCAAAACTTTCTCCATGTAGTGGGACCTTCCGGGAACTTCGAAGCTGCTGCGAAACTTACAACCGGGCTAGCTGCGTTTCAACCCCTTATCTGCGTTGACCGCGGCCAGTATGTGTTCTTTTATCGCATTTATGACCGCCGGTATATCGAGCGCGGTCGAGTCAATTACTATAGCATCATCCGCACGCTTAAGCGGAGCCAGCGCGCGGCTCGAATCGCGCGCGTCGCGCTCACGCAGTTGATCGAGCACCTGATCGTAGCTTATCGAGGAGCCCTTTGCGGTCAGCTCCTCGAAACGGCGCCGCGCGCGCACGGCAACGTCGGCGTCGAGAAAGAACTTGAACTCGGCGTCGGGGAAGATCACGGTGCCGATATCGCGCCCCTCCATCACCACTCCGCCGTCGCTTCCGGCCGCGCGCTGCAACTCGCGCATCCGCGCTCGCACCGCGCCAATCGCGGACAGGCGCGAGGCAAGATCGCTGATCGCGGGATCGGTGACGCGCCCGGTCACGTCGGCGCCACCCAGCAGGATTCGCTCGCCCTCGAATGAAATCCGGATCGCCGCGAGCACGGGCGCAAGGCGCGCTTCGAGGTCCGACGCCGCCGGATCGATTCCCGCCTCGTTCGCGGCAATCGCGACCGCGCGGTACATCGCGCCGGTGTTGAGATAACGAAAGCCCAGCTCACGCGCCAATTCTTCGAGCGACGGTCGATTTCCCAGCGCCGACCGGTCCGTCGATCGCGACGATAGGTTTCGAGCGGATCACTTGAGTCTCTCGCGCATCGCGCGCCCGCGGTCGAAGATTTTTTCGAGCGCGGCGATATCGCCGGTCTCGACCAGCTCCTGAAATTCATCGACCGTCGATCCGAAGAGCTTCAGCGCGGCGACGATCGCGTCGCGATTGGTGATAAAGATGTCGCGCCACATCTCCCACGACGATCCCGCAAGCCGCGTCGTGTCGCGCAGCCCGCTCGCTCCGAACTCCGCCGCCAGCATCCCGCCCACGCGTTCGTCGGCGAGCGCCGCGGCGAGGGCGCTCGCGACGATCTGCGGCAGATGGCTTGCGCGCGCGAGAATCGCGTCGTGCAGATCAGGATCCATCTTCTCGACCCGCGCGCCGGCCGCCGCCCAAAGCGCCTCGACCCGCGCGACCGCGTCGGCAGTGCTCTTCGCCGAGGGCGTGATAATCACGCGCCGGCCGCGGAACAATTCGGGATCGGCGGAAACTGCGCCCATGGTTTCTTTTCCGGCCACGGGATGCGCCGCGACCAGCGCCATCCCGGCGGGAATCAGCGGCTCGAGTTCGCGCACCACCCATCCCTTGACGCTGCCGACATCGGTGATGACAGCGTTCGGCGCGAGGTTCGGGAGCATCTGTTCGAGCGTCGCACGCATCGTGAGGATCGGCACCGCGAGCATCAGCAGGTCCGCGCCGCGCGCCGCCTCGGCCGGGTCGCGCGTGGCGTCGTCGAGCATCCCGCGCTCGAGCGCGACTTCCAGGTTCGCCTGCGTGCGGCCGAGCCCGACGATTCGCCCGACCAGACCCTCGCGCCGCGCAACCATCGCGAGCGATCCGCCGATAAGCCCGACGCCCGCGATCGTCATCTGTTTGAATAGCTGTGTCATCAACTCGCGCGGTTAGCGCGGGAGTACTTGTTCGAGCGCCTCGATCAAGCGGCGATTTTCCTCGGGCAATCCGACGCTGATTCTCACATGGCGCGGATAGCCGTAGCCGTTCATCGGGCGCACGATCACGCCTTTGCGCAGGAGCGCGTCGTACACGGCGCGGCCGTCGCCGACCTCGGTCAGGAAAAAATTTGCATGGCTCGGCACGAAGGAAAGTCCGAGCCGGTGAAACTCGCCCTCGAGATAGGCCATCCCCTGCGCGTTGACTTTAAGCGTGCGCTCAACGTGTGCCGTGTCGTCCATCGCGGCGATCACGGCGACCTGCGCGAGTGAGGTGACGTTGAACGGCTGGCGGACGTTGTTCAGCAGCCGGATGATATCCGGCTGCGCAACCGCGTAACCGACGCGGAGGCCAGCGAGCCCGAAAATTTTCGAGAACGTGCGCATCGTGACTATCAAACGCCGCCCGTCGTGATCTTCGAGCGAATCGGGATAGTCGGGGTCGCGCACGAACTCGAAGTAGGCCTCGTCGGCGACGATCACGACGTGCTCGGGCACGCGCGCGAGAAACCGCTTCCATTCGGCGCGCCGATAAATCGTGCCAGTGGGATTATTGGGATTGCCGAGAAAGACGAGGCGCGTGTTCGCGTCGATCGCGCCGGCGATCGCGTCGAGGTCGTGTGAGAATCCGTCGCTCGTCGGTGCAGCTTTGAAACTGCCGCCCGCGGCCAGGGTAGCCAGCGGATAGATCGCGAACGCATGCTCCGAGAAAACCGAATTCAGGCCGGGGCGGATAAACAGGAACGCGAGCAGGTTGATCACCTCGACCGAGCCGCCCGCCGCGAAGATCTGCTCCGGCGCGACGCGATGCTTCTGCGCGATTTTTTTTCGCAGCTCGTAGCATCCGCCGTCGGGATAGCGGTTCAGTTCCGCAAGCGCGGCTTTGACCGCGGCAACCGCACGCGGCGAGGGACCGAGAGGGTTTTCGTTCGACGCGAGCTTGACCGGCTCTCCGATTCCGAGTTCGCGCTGCAGCTCCTCGATCGGCTTTCCGGGCTCGTAGGGATTTAGCGCCGCAACCGTCGGCAGAACCAGATCGTCAGCTTTGATCAAGGGAGTTGAACGGCCGCGCTAGCCGGCGGCCGACCTGCCTTCAGGATACGATCCCAGCACCTTGGAAAAAAGGGCTTCGCGTTCCAGCGCCTTGAGCGCGCGCTTGAGTTTGGGATCCTCGCTATGCCCGGTAAGATCGACGAAGAAAATATATTCCCACGGACGCGAGCGCAGCGGACGCGATTCGATTTTCGAGATATTGATCGAGTTGCGCGCGAACAGGCTGATCGCCTTGAACAGCGCGCCTACTTTATCGGCCACCGCGAACAGCACCGTGGTCTTGTCGGCGCCGGTGCGCTCGACCGGCCTCGCACCCATCACGAGAAAGCGCGTGGTGTTGGTTGCGAGGTCCTGGATATTCTCGGCAATCGTGGTGAGTCCGTTCGCGGCGCCCGCCGCGCGCGAGGCGATCGCGGCGAGCGAGGCGTCGCGCGCCGCGCGCTCAGCCGCAAACCCGTTCGAGGCGACCGCTTCGATCTCGCAATTCGGAAAGTTGGCCTGCAGATATCCGCGGCACTGCCCGAGCGACTGCTGATGCGACACGATTTTGGTGATCGCACGCGGATCACCGCTCAGGGACAAGAGAGCGTGGCGTACCGGCAGCAGGATCTCGCCGATAATCTTGAGGCGAGTATCGATCAGCAAATCCAGCGTCAACCCAACTGATCCTTCGGTCGAATTCTCGACCGGCACCACGCCGAAATCCGCGCGACCGCTTTCGACCGCCTGAAACACCGCCGCGAACGAGCTCAGTGGCGCGAACTCGACGCTCGAGCCGAACCGCTCGCGCGCGGCCTCATGCGAGTAAGTATGCTCCGGCCCCAGAAACGCAATTCGCGCCGCGTGCTCGAGTCCGCGGCAGGCGGAAATCACTTCGGTGAAGATGTTCTTGATATGCTCGGGCGCGAGCGGGCCCGGGTTCTCCGCGATCATCCGATCGATAATCTCCCGCTCGCGCGAGGGCACGTACACGATCTCGCCGGTCGAATGCTTGAGCTGGCCGACTTGTTCGACGATTCCCCCGCGCATCGCGACCAGCGCGAGGATCTTGCGATCGATCTCGTCGATCCGTTCGCGCAGGCTGGTGAGCGAGGGACGCTCTTCCGCATCCGCGTCGCGCTGCTCGGCGCGAGCCGGCTTGATACGCGCGGGAGCGCTCTTTTTCGCAGTCCGGGAGGCCATGAGGAACGACTATGGCTAACTGATCATCGCGGGGTTTTCAACGCGCGTCAGGTAGGCGTTTCCGATCGCGGCAAACCTGCGCTCGCGCGCCATCCTCAGCTCCGCCGGCCCGCGTTTGGACAGCCGCGCCAGATGCCGCTCGATCGCCTCACCCAGGATATGCGCCGCTTCGTCGGGCGCGGTATGCGCTCCGCCCGGTGGTTCGGGAACGATCTCATCGATCACGCCGAATTCGAGCAGATCGGGCGCGGAGATTCTGAGCGCCGACGCGGCCCTCGCGACGTTTTCCTCGGTCGCTTCGCGCCACAGGATCGCGGCGCAGCCCTCGGGCGTGATGACCGAGTACGAGCCGTTCTCCTGCATCAGGACGACGTTCGCCACTCCGAGCGCGAGCGCGCCGCCGGAACCGCCCTCGCCGATCACGCACGCGATGACCGGAATTTCGAGCCGCGCCATCAGCTCGAGGTCGCGCGCGATCGCCTCATGCTGTCCGCGCTCCTCCGCGCCGACTCCCGACTCCGCGCCTTGCGTGTCGATAAAAGTGATCAGCGGCAGGCGGAAATGGTCCGCCAGCTCATAAACCCGCGCCGCCTTGCGGTAGCCCTCCGGATGCGGCTTGCCGAAGTTGCGCTTGATTCGCTCGGTCGTGGTGCGTCCGCGCTGCTGCCCGACGATCGCGACCGGATGTTTGCCGAAGTAGCCGAGGCCCGCGACGATCGCGCCGTCGTCGGCGAACCGCCGGTCGCCGTGAATCTCGATAAACTCGCCGATCAGCGCGCCTATATAATCGAGCGTCTGCGGACGCGCCGGATGCCGCGCCAGGCGCACGCGCTCGATCGGGGTAAGGCCCGCGGCGGCCTCCACGGCGACCGCCGCTTCGGCTCTCGCGTGCGGACGATTGCCGTTGTGATTGGATTTAGGCTGGCGTTTCACCTTTTCTCTCGCGATTCTTTCAGAGCGAAAAATTCCGCGAACAATTCCAAAGCGTGCTCGGTCGGACGCGCCGCGTCAAGCCATTTGAGCTCCGGGTCGGCGCGAAACCATGTGAGCTGCCGCTTGGCGAGCCGGCGCGAGTCGCGCTTGGCGAGCGCGACCGCTTGGTCCAGCGTGAGCTCGCCGGCAAGATGCTGCGCAATCTGTTTGTATCCGATCGTCGCGAGCGGAGGACGCTCGGGCCCATATCCCGCCGCGAGAAGAGCGCGCACCTCGGCCACCAACCCGGCCGCGAGCATCGCATCAAAGCGCGCATCGATCGCCCGGTAGAGATTCTCGCGTTCGGGCGAGATCCCGACGGTCAGGCTTTCGTACTCGCGCGCGGAAAACGCGTGACGCGCCTGATGAGCGCTTATCGGCTCGCCGGTGAGCTCGAACACTTCGAGCGCGCGCATGATGCGATAGAGATCGTTGTGGCCGATTCGCGCCGCCGCTGCGGAATCGATCTCGCTCAAGCGCCGATGCAGACGCTCGAGTCCGTGCTCGGCGGCCTCGCGCGAAAGCCGCGCGCGAATTTCCGCCGACGCGGCCGGACCGCGAAAGATCCCGCCACGCAGCGCGCGCAGGTATAGTCCGCTGCCGCCGACGACCAGGACGCGGCGGTTACGCGCCGCGATTTCTTCGATCACCGAGCGCGCAAGCGCGACGAAACCCGCCACGTCGAGCGGAGCGTCTGGCGCGCGAACATCTATAAGATGATGCCGCACGCGGGCGCGCTCGGCGGGCGTCGGCTTGGCGGTGCCGAGATCCATCCCGCGATAGAACTGCCTCGAGTCCGCGTTGACGATCTCCGCGCCAAGCCGCTCGGCGATTTCGAGCGCGAGCGCGGTCTTGCCGGCGCCGGTCGGCCCGACGATAAGCCCCACGCGCATCCGCACGCGCGGCTGAGCCTCCGAAAGAACAGATAGTGGGTCAGTTTGACTAGCCACTAGTCTTCCGTCCGCCGTTATTCGCATTCGACTGTTACCGCGTCATTCCCGCTCGTGGCTGCCGCGCGAGGAATCCTCGCCGTCAGGCTCTCCGCCACTCGTGGGTGAGTGCATGACCGCCTCGGGATTCCTCGCCTATGGCTCGGAATGACGGCTGGGGGCTCGGCTGAGGATATGATGCTCATGCGCCATGTCCACATACTCATATACCAAGCCCGCATCCGTCATTTCGACCGAAGGGAGAAATCCCGAGGCGGTCATGCACTCGCCCACGAGTGGCGGAGAGCCTCGCGGTGCGACCGGGATTCCTCGCGCGGCAGCCACGCGCGGGGATGACGCACGCGTTACGGCCGTTGGGGCGCTCATCGGCGGAACATTCGCTCGATCTGTCCGCGCGGGAAACGGATGTGCACCGGGCGGCCGTGCGGACAGTTGGTTTTGAATTCGGTGCGATCGAGCTCGGCCAGCAGCGCGTGAATCTCCGCCGCTTCGAGCACGCGGCCGACGCGCACCGAACCGTGGCAGGCGAGCTGCTTGAGCAGATTCTCGAACGCCGCCTCTCCGCCGGCGCGAATCGGCGTCTCGCCGATACTGTCGATCATGTCGGTGAGCAGTTTGGCGCCACCCTCGGCTCCGAACACCGCCGGAGTACCTTTAAGGACCAGCGACGAGGGACCGAAGCTCTCGACGTCGAAGCCCATCGCGCGCAGCTCCGGTATCGCGCCGTGAATCTGCGCAGCACGCGCGGGGTTGAGCTCGATCGTGGCCGCGACCAGCAGCGACTGGACGCGCACTCCGCCGTCGCGCAGCTCGGCGCGCAGTTTTTCAAATGTGACCCGCTCGTGCGCGGCATGCTGATCGACCAGGAGCATTCCCTCGTCGCTTTCGAGCGCGATATAGCCGACGAAGATCTGCCCGAGCACGCGCAGTTGCGAGTACATCGGCACGCCAGCTTCCGGATGCGCATCGGCGCGAGCCGGATCGGCTGTGGTGGCAAAGCCCAAGCCAAGCGCGCGCTGCGCTGCGACCGATCGCGCCACGTCGGGAACCAATCGCAACGCACGCGGCTCCGCGCGAGCGGCGTCGATCTCAGGAGCCCGGAAATCTCGTTCGGGCGCGCGTGCGAGCGTCGCCGCCGTATCGACGCTCGGAGCCGAAGCGGCCGGTGTGACGGCGGTATCCTCAAGGCGCTCCTGCGCAACCTCGCTCTGGTTCGAGAGCCGATCGCGCAGCGCGTGATAGACCGCCTCGAACACCGCGCCCGAATTGCGAAAGCGCACCTCGGTCTTCATCGGATGGACATTCACGTCCACCTCTTCGTGGCGCAGCTCGACGAACAGCACCACCGCCGGATAGCGTCCGCGCGGCAACAGCGTCTGGTAGGCCTGCGCGATCGCGCGCGCGAGCAGCTTGTCGCGGACGACACGGCCGTTGACGAAAGTGAAGATCATCCGCGCCGAGGCGAACGACTCCTGGCTCATCGTCGCGAGCCCGCGCACGCGAACCGCGTCGCGACCGCCGTTGAACCCGAGCATCCGCTCGGCCAGCTTTGCGCCGAAGAGTTGCCGCACGCGCTCGAGCGGCGACGCCGCACGGATTAGATCGAACATCACGCGGCCGTCCGCCGTGAGCGAAAAAGCAACCCGATGATTCGCCAGCGCCACGCGCTGGATCGCCTCGGCGATCGCGCTCTGTTCGGTCGCGACGGTTTTCAGGAATTTGAGCCGCGCGGGAGTGTTGAAGAAAAGATCGCGGACGTCGATCTGCGTGCCCGGCGCAGCGGCCGAGTCGCGAATCTCCTCGATCTCGCCGCCCATTGAGACGATCTCGACCGCTGATGAATCAGCCGCGCGCGTGCGCAGCGTCATCCGCGCAACGCTCGCGATCGAGGCCAGCGCCTCGCCGCGAAAGCCGAGTGTCCGAATCGCAACCAGGTCGGCGGCGCTCCGAATCTTCGAGGTCGCATGGCGGCGCAGCGCGAGAATCGCGTCCTCGCGGCTCATCCCGCAGCCGTCGTCAGCCACCGCGAAGCGCGCGCATCCGCCGCGCTCGATCATGATATCGATTCTGCCCGCGCCCGCGTCGAGCGAGTTCTCGACCAGCTCCTTGACCGCCGATGCCGGCCGCTCGACGACCTCTCCGGCCGCGATCTGGCTCGCAACTTGTTCGGGCAGGATGTGGATCAGCCGCTCGCCCATCGCACCACAACCCTAATAGGAAGGAAGTACATCCCGCTAGACAATGCGGCTTTTGCACCGGATACTCAAGCCGCTCCGCGCGCGCGGCCTGAAATTGAACTTCGACGCGCACTCAGGATAGCTTGGCGGGTCTCGCAAGGGAGCGTTTCAGGATGAAACGTAGATTCTCAACCACCTTGATAATCGCGCTCGCGGCGGTGCTGCAATTTGCGGCTCCCGCGCTGGCCGACGTCAAGATCGGCGTCGGAGCGCTCGGCCCGATTTCGCCGCAGGCCGAAAACGATATCGAGAAGCTGGTCGGCGCGATGCCGAACGTCACCGAGGTGCCGATCCAGCCGCCCGGCGACGTTGACGCCTGCGTGAAGCGCTTTGTTGCCGGCGAGCTTGACGACAGGCTCGACGCCGTAATCGTCGTGAGCCTGCCGACCGATTCGTTCAAGGTCGTGCAGACCGGCTCGGAAGCGAAGTTCACCGGCTCATATCAAATCTGGACGCTCAACCTTTCCACGCTGGCCGAGGACCGGCACACATTCACCTTCGCCGACAGCGAGACGATCATCAGCGGACCGGCCGCGATTCTTTCGATTCCCGCGCAGTTCCTGTTCGAGCGCACCAGCGGCCAGCGCCTGATTTCGAGCAGCACCTGGCAGGCGTACGAATCGATCCAGGTGCGCGTCGAGGCGAAGCTGGTCGCGGCGACCAAGCTCTATCTATCGACCTCGACGCTCGGCGCGACGCAGCCGCTCAACCTGCTCGAATGCGCTCAAGCCCTCGTAAATCGCGGCGACCCGGACACCGCTCTTGCGGTGTTCAAAGCCGCGGGGGTCGATAATCCTGAAGTGCGCAAGATGATGGCGGACGCGCAGGAGAAGATGCGGCGCGCGAAGGCGCAGGCACTGCTCGGCCGCACCCTCGGCGCGATCGCGGGGGGAAACATCGGCTCCGCGTCCACGATCCTTGCCGAATACCAGAGGGAGCCAACCGCCGAGCCCTCGCGCGGCGAGCAGGTGCGCCGCGCCCTCGCGACCCAGACCGATACTCGCGCCGACGCCGCCTATCGCGAGCTTCTTCTGAGCGACGTTCCCGGACTCGATCAGACGGCGTTTATTGCGATGCTGTCCCAGATGATGTTCGACGCGACCGGTTCGGCGCCCGATCAGGTCGTGGTCAGCGACAAGGACGTAACCGTCGAGGACAAGAAGGCCGAGGGTGGCATCAAGACCGCGCTCGACCAGTACGCAACCGCCCTCGGCAAGGCCGCGTGGCTGATGAGTATCCGCTGCCGATGCGACGCCGGCGCGCTCTTGACCGCCGAACCGGCGGGGCAGGCGCTGTTGCGCGCGAGCTTCGCACCCTCTTTCACCAGACCGCAGGTCGGGCTACCTTAGCAGGGCGTTGAGTGGTGCGGAGCCGGATGGTATCTGAAAGCGCCGCACTCAACACCCTGCGGTAAAGACGGCTGCCTTCCTTTATCTTCTCCCCCTGATCAGGGGGAGATAAGAGAGGGGGCGGCATCGGAATTCATCAGAGAGACAACCTCATGCGACAATGCGCACTTTGCGGCAAGCAGCCGTCGGTCGGAAATAATGTCAGCCACGCGAACAACAAGACCAAGCGGCGATGGGAGCCGAACCTGCAAGAGGTTCGCGCGAAGATCGGCGGCGGCGTGATGCGGATTCGCGTCTGCACCCGATGCATCCGCAGCGGCAAAGTACAGAAGGTCGCCTAGCCTCCTCGCTCTAGAAGAGCGCGTCGAGCTTCTCGGGCGGGCGCGCAATCACCGCATGCTTGCCGCGCACGATGACCGGCCGCTGCATCAGCTCCGGATGCTTCAGCAATAGCGCGATCACCTGCTCGCGGGTCGTGTAGTTTTCGGGCTTCAGCTTGAGCTCCTCGAAGCGCTTGTCCTTGCGCACCAGGTCGGCGGGCGGATTCTCGATCATCGAGAGGACCCGCTCCAGTCCCGCACGATCCAGCGGCGTCTTCAGGTACTCGATAGTTTCGAAATCAATCCCGCGCTCGGTCATCCGGGCGACCGCACCGCGCGAGTTTCCGCACTTCGGGTTGTGATAGATTGTGGTTCGGTCCATGCTTTCCTCGCTCGTGAATTTTGATAAGCATAGGCGCGAAACTGCGGCGGCATCAAATCGAGTATCAAGGGATAATCCGATGCGTGCGAAACTGAAAACCTCCGGACTGTTGGCGCTCTCGATCCTCGCGGCTGCGGCGATTGCCGTGCCTGGCGCGAAGGCCGCCGTCGTGACCGGCAGCTTCGTCTATCGCGGCGGCAGGCCCGCGAATCAGCGCCAGCTTCATTTCGAAAATCGCGTCTCGCACGACATGTTCATCGCGCCCACCGGCAACGACGGCAACTATTCCGTCGATCTGCCGCCGGGAGTTTACGACCTGCGCGCCGAGCGCGGCCTGATCCTGAAATCCGGAATTGTGGTGGCTGGCGATGAAGCGATTAACGTCGGCCAGGCGGTCGAGCCCGCGCCGCTGGACGTGCGGCGTCCGTTCGAGCGCGAAGGAGTTGGCGAGGCTATCGTCCAGACCGAAGCGCCCGCGACCGCGAATCTGCACGGCCGTCCGCAGGAATCGCTGCAGTTCGGCCACGATCTGATCCAGAGGCTATGGGGTCCGGCAAAGCCGCTGCCGCCAATTCCCGAAGCGGCAGCCTCGCCCGTCGCAGCGCCCACAGCCTCCACGGGCGGTCCCAATCTGTAGAATTGGTAGCCCGTAGGCCCAATCAGGTGGCGATTCGCATCAAGAACGAAGAGGCATGTCGGATGGCGCGGGAGCTTGCGTCGCTAATGGGTCAGAGCATGACCGCTGCCGTCACGGAAGCGATTCGGGAGCGTCTGAACCGTGTGCAGCGAACGCATGAAGCTCGTCTATCCGACCGTTTGCTCGCGATCGGAAAGGATTGCGCAGCGCATCTGAAGGAGCCTTTTCGATCTGCAGATCATGCCGCGCTGTTATACGGCAAGAGCGGATTGCCACGATGATCGTTGATACGTCGTCTGCGATTCAGCGGCGTTTGGTGGCGGTGGTTGGATGCGCGGGACGGTCGGCCGTGCTGTCTTGCGCGATATAGTCCTGGAGCCTCAGTGCCAGCTCGGGCGATAGCGTTTTCAACACTCCATACTCGCGCGTCGCGAGGTCGCGGCGTCCCTGGTCGGCGTAAGCGACGCCAAGATCGTAATGCGCGTGCGCGAAGCCGGGCTTCAGCCGCACCGCCTGATCGAAGGCGCCGATCGCGTCGCCCGCGCGTCCGTCGTCGCTCAGGCATAGTCCCCTGCCCCACCACGCTTCGGCGAATTCGGGGTCACGCTCGAGCGCGCGCTTGAAATAATTCAGGCCGGTATCGCAGTCCTGCAGCCGCCACGACGCCATCCCGTCCACATAGAGGTCGTTCGAGTCGGGCGCGCGGCGCGGCTGATGCCATTGCGCGAAGGTGCGCGGCTGATGACGCCCGAGCGCGAGAATTCTTTCGAGCGGCACCGCGAAGCTCAGGTTTTCACCGTCGCGCATGAACGCCGTCGCAACGCCGATCACTTCTCCATTCGCGTTCAGCACCGGGCCGCCGCTGGACCCTTCCGAAATCGCCGCCGTGATCTGCAAGGTGGCGGGAACCAGATCGCTCTGATCATCGCGCTGCTCGGGAACCGCCGAGACGATTCCCTGGGTGACGGTTTCCTCCAGCCCCATCGGGCTGCCGACGACGATCACGCTGTCGCCGACCTGCGGACGCTGCGCGGCGATCTTCAGGTAGGGCGCATCGGTGTCAACGAAGGCCAGGAGCTTGGCCAGATCTGCGTCCTTGTCGTCGGCCAGGACCACCTGCACCGGATGGGTCGCGCCGTCGGCGGTGCGCGCCTTGACCGAGGAGGCGCCTTCGATCACATGATGATTAGTCAATATCTCGCCGTTGCGGTTGATAAAGAATCCGCTGCCGAAGCCGATCTCCTTGCCGCGAGCATCGTATATCTCGAGCGTCACCACTGCGGGCCGCACGCGTTTGATCAGCGCTCCGAGCGGTTCGGCGGCGGGAGCAGACACGGGTTTGGTGGCCGCGATTTTCTGCGCTTCTGGTTTGCGCGCGATCCGCGTCATTACCAGCGCGGTGACGAGGGTTCCTGCGATCGCGCCGGCAATCACAAGGGCAGGCGCGCGCGATCGGCTGGCACCCGAATACTCGCGCGCTCCTCCGAACGCGGAGTCAATCTCCGCGCCGCAGGCGCGGCAGAACCGATCAGCCTCGCTGGCCCTTGCGCTACCGCATCGTCCGCAAAATCCGGCTCGCATCACTCACGCTCGCGCGGGAATCTCCTGCTGCGCATCTTACTATCCGCCGATTTGATCGATCACCCGAGAATTGTCCGCCGCATTTTCAGCGTGTGCAATGTCCTCAGAGCGGTCTCCCGAGTTGTCGGGAATCTCTAACAGCGCGTGTGTAACGTGATAATTGACAGCATGACGCACGGTACGCTACACTTCCCGAGTGATCGCAAGCTTCAGCCACAAGGGTCTGAAGGAGTTGTTCGAGACCGGCCGCAGCGCCAAGGTGGATGCGAAACTGATTCAGCGGTGCAACGATCGACTGCAGGCTCTGGACGCCGCCCGTGATCTGAGGGATATGAATCTTCCGGGCTACGATCTGCATCCACTGCACACAAAGCCCGTCCGGCAGAGTATTCATATCAACGGCCCGTGGTGCATCACGTTTGAATGGCAAGCGCCGAATGCCTTCAAGGTAGACCTCGTACAATACCACTGACGATTCCATAGGAAGGAACAATGAGTGAGGAATTTATCGTCGATCGGAAGCGTATCACCCGTCCTCCGGTGCATCCGGGCGTGCTGTTCGCACGCGACATTCTGCCGAGCCTTGGACGCCGCACTATCGGCGAGATCGCTACGCTGCTGAACGTCAGCCGTCAGAGCCTGCACCGAGTAATGGCAGGTCAGAGCGCAGTCAGTCCCGATATGGCGGTGCGCCTCGGTAAGCTCTGCGGCAACGGCCCCGATCTGTGGCTTGCGTTGCAAGCACGTTATGACGCATGGGAATCGTCGCATCGGCTGGCAGAAGAGTTGAAGAAAATCCCCACTCTCCGCGATGAATGAGTCATACTCCAAACGGCTCGAGCGTTTGATATTCCAGCTTTTCGTAAGTCACCCGCCGATTTGGTACATCGAGCGGTCGCGGGTTGAGCGGCCTTCCAGCAGGTGATGGCCGGTCGGCTTTAGCTCTACCGCACGCCTTAGGATTCGCGCGACTTCATCGTGCTCATTACCGGAGCCCGAGCGCAGCGCGCGGCGGACGTCGAGCTCGTCGTCGTTGAGCAGGCACAAATGGAATTTTCCGTCCGCCGTCAGGCGCATCCGGTTGCAGGTGCCACAGTAGGGCTCACTGACCGGGCTGATGAATCCGATCACGCCGCGCGCGCCCGCGACACGATAATTGCGCGATTCGTCGGCCAGGTTCTCGGTCGGCAACTCGCGTATCGGACCGAGCGCGGCCTCGATCCGACGCCGGGTTTCGATATTCGAGACGTAGCGCTTGACCGACAGCGTCGCGCATTCGCCGCCGCCCAGCGGCATCAGCTCGATAAACCTGACGTGCCAATCGCGCTCGAGCGTCAGCCGCGCCAGCTCGACCACGCCGTCCTCGTTATAACCCGCGGCCACGACCGCGTTGAGCTTGATCGGCGTAAGCCCGGCGTCTTCCGCCGCGATTATGCCGCGCCAGATCTTCTCGAAGCTGCCCCATCGCATTTGCCGCTCAACCGTGGCCGGATCGAGGCTGTCGAGGTGAACGTTGATTCGGCTAAGCCCCGCGCGCTTGAGCGGCGCGGCCAGCTCGTCGAGCATCAGCGCGTTGGTGGTGAGCGCGAGCCCTTCGACTCCGTCGACGCGCGCGATCCGCTCGACGATCTCGATCAGGTCGGCGCGCAGGGTCGGTTCGCCGCCAGTCAGGCGGAACTTGCGAAAGCCGACGCTTACGGCGGCGCGCGCGACGGACTCGATCTCCTCCGGGGTCAGAAGCTCGGAGTTGGGCAGGAAGCGCAGTCCCTCGAGCGGCATGCAATAGACGCAGCGCAGGTTGCATCGGTCGATAACCGAGATGCGCAAGTAGTCGATTTCGCGGTTGAAGGAATCGCGCGGCACAAAGTCAATACTAATCGGAGCAATCATGGGGAAACAACCGCGGTTTCGTAATGCAACCCGAGCCTCGCGGCTCGCGGGTAGTGGGTAAACCTGACGACCGTTGTACGCGATTCGGATTCAGCGGTTGCGCGGGCTTGTTGTCATTCCCGCGCGTGGCTGCCGCGCGAGGAATCCCGGGGCGTCCATGCTCCGAGTTACGTCCAGGTGCAGCGGACCTTCGTTCGGGATTCCTCGCACGCGGCAGCCACGCGCGCGGGAATGACAAATGGGCATCGCTAGCCGTGCAAATTCTCAAACTGGCCCCCTCGCGGCCCGCGAGCTTGCTTCGCAGTCCGCGCTGAAACTGTTAGGGTTTCTGCCGTGGCAAATCTCGAGCGGAACAGTTTTGAGGCGGTCAGCCGTCAGGGAAAAATAGATGGAGCCGCCGCGCCGCGCCGCGCCGCCGTGCTCGTGCTGACGATTATCGCGCTCGCGATATTGTCCGCCGGCCGCGCGTCCGCGGCGGGAACCAGCGCCGAGTCGGACCAGATGGTCACGCAGGCGGAGACGATGATTCGAGCGGCGGGAAGATCCCATCCGCTCGATACCGCGAAGGTGCATCAGGCGATAGACGAGTTGCACAAGGCGCTCGCCGCCGATCCCAACAATGATTCCGCGTACGTGGACCTGGGCTTCTGCTATGGACTTCTGCGCGACGGACCGACCGCGGTCGATATGTACGTGCATGCGGTGCATATCAATCCGTCGCCAGCGAATTTCCTGGAGCTGTCCGACATCTACATGCGAGTGGGCGATTCTGAGCACGCGCTGATGGCGGCGAACGCGGGAATTTTGAAAGCGCCGCGCAACGCCCGGCTGTACAACGCCAAGGGGATGGCGCTCAACGATCTGGAGCGGCCCGACGAGGCGTCCGAAGCGTTCCAGAAAGCGATCGAGCTCGATCCGAACTTCCAGATCGCGCGGGATAACCTGCATGCGCTCAATTCCGGGTCGACCGGACGTGGCAGCGTCAGCCGGCACTGAGACCGGCGCGACGCTCATTTAGTCGAGACTGATTTCACCACCAGGAACGGACTGGTCCGATCGAAGACGTAGCCCCTGACCTTGATCGGCTGGGCCTTGTCGGCCGAGGCCATGATCTGATCGCGCAGGTCTTGCTGGCCGACCACCTCGATGCGCTTGGTCAGAATTGCGCGATAGAGATCGCGCGCGTACTCCGCGTTCGGATCGAACTGCAGCTCCACGTCGTGGAGCTCCGTATCAAGGCGCATGTAGACGTCGTGTCCGTCGACGCGCAGGTGCACGATCTTCGCTCCCGCCGGAAAGTCGGATTCCTTCAGGCCAACATCGCCCACAACGGTCAGGTCGCGGAAACGCTGCGGCGCTCGCTCCCGGGGAGCAGTTGGAACATTTATTCCGGGTAAGCTCGATCCGGGATTAGCCTGAAACCCGCTGCCCGGTACGACATTGACTGGAAACGCCTGCACGGCGCCCGCTCCGGCCAGAAACAAACCGAGTGCAAAAGCGGCCGCAATTCGTTTCCGCATCAGACTTCTCCCCGAAAACCTTATCCGCCCGCGATTCTTATCCGGTAATCGGACGCTCCGGCTCCGCGACGCAGTAGGCGCATCGGCAGATGTCGCGTAACTGGCGCATCGTGAAGATCGTCTCGTGCCCGTCGGCCCATCCGAGGAACATCGCCTGCTCGCCCAATCGTGACAGCCGTTCGAGGCGCTGGCTCGCGGGCGGGATCTCGCCTTCCACGGCGCCGTGGCATGCGTCGCACGGACAATGGCGGCGCAGGTTGTCCAATGGATAGATACTGTCGTGGCCGTCGGTCCACTGCACGCCGACGGCGTAGCGGCCGACTTCGTTGAGCCCCTTGATCTTTGGGTTCTTAGGCTTGATAAGAGCCATAGGTGATCTCTCAGGTTTAATTATAACACTTGCGCATCGCGCAAGACGAAGCCCGGGCGATACGCTGGAAGTAGTGAATTCCGCTTAACACTGGAGGCTCTAAAATCATGGATGAGAAAGCGAAGAAACAGGCGTTGCTGATGATCCCGTACGGGCTGTTCATTCTCGGCGCCGCTCACGGAGGAACCAGCACCGTCGCGACGGTCAACTGGGTGACGCAGGCGAGCTTCAATCCTCCGCTGGTAGTGGTTGGGATCAAAAAGGACTCGGGCTCGCATGCGATGGTGAAAGATTCGAAGAAGTTCGCGCTCTCGGTGCTGGGCACCGGGCAAAAGGGAATCGCGGGCGCGTTCTTCCGGCACGTCGAGCCCAAGGACGGCAAGTTCGGCGACTTCGCCTACGAGAACGGCAAGAATGGCGCGCCGATCGTCAGCGACGCGCCGGCGTCGGTCGAATGCGAAGTAGTCGGCTTCTACGAGCTCGGCGACCACAGCGTCGTGGTCGGCAAGGTGACCGAGGCGCACGTCAAGAAAGACAGCGAAGTTCTGACGATGAAGGAAACCGGCTGGAACTACGGCGGCTAGGGTTTCGCGGCGCGCGCGCCGTACCAGGAGAGGAAGTTGCCAAACAAAAAAGTTGTAGTGCTGCCCGGCGACGACGCCGCGCCCGAGGCGATGGCGGCCACGATGGAAGTGCTGCGCGCGATCGAGCTGCCGATCGATTACCTGGAATTTCCGCCGGGTGAAAAATGGCTCCGCGGCGAGACCGACGCGAAAGCGCGCGCCGCGATCGATGCCTCCGACACGACGCTGTTCGGCTCGACCTCGGGCAAGACGACCTCGATCACCTACCTGCGCTGGGGCAAGCAAACATTTGCGAATGTGCGGCCGGCCAGATGGTCGAAGGGCTATCGCAGTCCGATGGCGCGGCCCGAGGGAATCGACTTCGTGATCGTGCGCGAGAACCTGGAGGACCTCTACCTCGGACTCGAAGGACCGATCGCGAACCTCGCGCCGCTTGCGCCCTACAGCAGGATTCTGCGCGCTCCGCTCGATACGGGAGAGCGCGGAATCTACGCGATCAAGATCATCACCGAGCGCAACACGCGGCGGATCGCCGAGTTCGCCTGCCAGCTCACGCTCAAGCGCAAGCGCGCGGGCGGCAAAGGCAAGCTCACCTGCTCCTCGAAGTACAACATGCTGCACGAGTCGGACGGACTGTTCCGCAAGATCGTCGAGGAGACGGCGGCGAAGCATCCCGAGATCAAGTACGAGCAGTTTATCGTCGACGACTTCGCGCGACGG
The DNA here is from genome assembly GCA_963801665.1 of uncultured delta proteobacterium. GTDB lineage: Bacteria > Desulfobacterota > Binatia > Binatales > Binataceae > JBARDN01. The sequence continues at coordinate 305,061 of CAWDFL010000002.1, forward strand.
CTGGTCGCGTCGCCGCACGATCTCGACGTGGTCGTGATGCCGAATCTCTACGGCGATATCCTGTCGGACGCGGCGGCCGGAATTATCGGCGGGCTCGGCCTCGCGCCGAGCGGATGCTACGGCGAGGACTACGCGTACTTCGAGTCGGTGCACGGCACCGCGCCGGATATCGCCGGCCAGGGGATCATCAATCCGAGCGCGACGATGATGTCGGCGGCGCTGATGCTCGAGTACCTGGGCTTCGACGACGCGGGGCATCGGTTCGACGCGGCGGTGCGCAAGGTTTACGCGGAGGGCCAAGTGCTGACGCCCGACCAGGGCGGGAAGGCGAAGACGATCGAGTTCGCGCGCGCGGTGATCGCGAATTTGTAGAATCGCGGTCCGTCAGAGTCCGGTTCTTTTTGGGCAGCTCCCATTACGTTGAGCTGGTCGAAAAATCTTGCAAACACCGAACCGCCAGACGATTTTGGGGTCGAGATATCTGTGCGATCTCCGATTCTCCTCGCTCTTTCCGCGCCTGAAATCGCGAGAACCATTTTGTGTGTCTAAGAACCAACCGGACTTCAAGATCAGCCTAAATTTGCCTATAGAGTAGTCGTCACTGTTCGGCCTTGACAAATGGATTTCGATGGGCAATGACCCAAAGAGGGCGGCCAAATCGACTGCAGAACGATCGGCAAATAAGTCTTGGAACAGTGAAGCGGAGGAAATGAGTACCCGAAAGGGTCCTGCGATTAAGTAGTAAAGTTATGGGAGTAGCAAAGGACCAGAACTAAGGTAAGTGAACTTCTCTGGAGCCTGAGCGGTTGAAGAAAAAGAGCGCATGAAGGAATTGCAAGAAATTTTCGGTGTTTTCTTTGCCATATCTTGGGGCGGCGTCGTCGCAGCGGAAGCGAAATTCAAGCCATTCGGCTGGCTTGGCTGCTGCTGGGTCGACTTCAAGAGGACAGTCTTTTCCATTCTGATTCTCAATCTTGTTCCTGCCATCTACTTTGCTGGTGTGATTTATTTTCTGGCACCGATTCATCTATCGCAGATCTGGGACTTCTCCGACCTTCTGAAAATTGTCGCAGTTATCTTAATGGCATTCTGGGGAATGATCGGAATATATCGATTTTGGTTTTTTGGTGCCTCATATTGGCGAGATCACCTCTATTCGCCGCAGGAGCTGACAGAGTATTGCGACGACCTGAAAGGGCTGAAGAGGGAACTTGCGCTCGGTAATTTCCTCTCCGCATCTTGCTATCTGACATTTTCAATACTGCTGATCGTGGTCGTTCGATTCTGAATCAGCAACGAACAAAGTACGGTAGTCATACAGTATTGCCGATCTCTTCTTCCTGCATTGTCGCTCGAACCAAAGCTCAGTATCGGTTTCCGCCCGCTTCCTAATCGGGCGATCACCCGCGAGGATCGGCACCTTGCGAGCGAAGAGGGTGCCTGCAAGTATACTGCGGTCTCGACGACGCGGGGCGGCGGTTCGACCCGGCGGCGCGCAAGGTGTACGCCGAGGGCAAGGTGCTGACGCCCGACTAGGGCGGCAACGCGCAGACGCACGAGTTCGCGCGCGCGGTGATCGCGAATTTGTAGAGTTATGATCTCTTGATTTTTGGGCAAGGTGGCGCCCTGGATTTTTTGATCTCGGGCAAAATCGATGGGTTCGTTTGGTATCTTTTTTATCGGCTCAAAAAATAAACTCCTTGTAGATGCTGCCGAATTCGCCGCGATGGCTTCGTTTTAGCAGCTTTTTTGGTCATCGAATTTTGGTCCGAGTGTGCCGGAAAAGACTAAACACGAAGACACCAAGGCAGACGAAGACACCAAGACACGAAGAAGACCCATTTCCGCGCGCGGCGCGCGGAAATGGGTGATTTCTTTGTGCCTTCGTGTCTTGGTGGGTCTGACTGATTTTTGCGCCTGATGCTTCCACGGGATCAGTTTTGCACGAAGTGAATTTGAGCATAAGGCTGAACAGTTCAGCCATGAACAAATCTGGCAAAAACCCGAACACTCGTTAGGGAAGCGGCGCGCGCGCAAAAGTGAGTCGAAGTGCCTGTGCGAGAAGGGGTTTGGAGAATCGAGGAGCCCGCCAGGACAAGGCGGCTCGCCAAAATGGCCGTGCTGATTTTCCGCCGATCGCGCTGAAAAGTAGCAGACGATGCGCAAGCGACAATAGCGGCACATGGGCGCATATTGTCGGCGTGCAAAGACGGGCGCGGCGCGACGCGCCCCTACGAAAACAAAAATCCTCTCTTCGTAGGGGCGGCTCGGGAGCCGCCCGTCTTTCGCGCAATCGCGATCGCTCGAGACCGCGGTATCGGCGGCTTGACTCTATGGCGCGGCGCGGTAGAGTTGGAGGCATCCCGGAAGGAGGAGCAGTCGCGATGAAGAGTACACGAAATGAACTTGCGCAAATTCGCCGCGTCGCGCCTTCCGTGGTAGCCCACCGGTAACTACCGGATTTCCACTGCATATCGGCCACGGAGGCGAGCGCCCCGTGGTTTTTTTTGCGTCCGCAAATTGCCGCGCGGCGCGGGTGTGCGTTCGCGCGCGCCTGCCGATTTTCGATGCGGCGGCGGCAACATCAGAGGAAGGAGGACTTGCAATGACCGTACTCAAGTTATGGCAACCGGGTTTCGCGAAAATCGCAACCGCCCCAAAACGTGGAGCACCCAATGACCGAGAATCAGCAAATCGAAGCCGACAACGTACTCGATGCGTTTTTCGGTGACGGATTGATCACTGAAGTTTTGTACATCGTGCGCAGCGGCAAGGAGGCCACCGTCTATTGCTGCCGCGCCTCGGCAGATTTAGGCCGCGACCTGGTTGCGGCAAAAGTCTATCAACCGCTCGAGAAGCGCGCCTTCCGCAACGACGCAGTCTATCAGGCCGGGCGCGGCCGGGATTGGGGAGCGCGCAACCGCCGCGCGTTCGCCAATAAATCGGATCACGGGCGCGCGGTCCAATACGCGACCTGGATCGGCGCCGAATACGAGACGCTCGAAATACTGCATGGCGCCGGCGCCGACGTGCCCGAGCCGATCGCGAAAGCGCCGGGCGCGATCCTGATGGAATATTTTGGCGACGAGACCGCGGCCGCGCCGATGCTGGTGCGGGCGGAGATGAATCTCTCGGCCGCGCAGCAATGCCTTCGAGGGATTATCGAGAACGTTGCGCTGTGGCTTGCGAATGATCGCGTGCATGGCGATCTGTCGGCGTACAACCTGCTCTATGTTGGAGACCGCGCAGTCGCGATCGATTTTCCGCAGGCGGTCGACGCGCGGATGAATCCGAATGCGCGGGCGCTGCTCAGGCGCGACCTCGAAAATATCTGCGGCCATTTCAGGCGCGCGGGAATCAACGCGGATCCGATTCGTATCGCGGAAGATTTGTGGCGCGGCTACCGCTCGGGTCAGCTATGAACGCGCGGGCGGAGCTTGCTTGATTAAGTTTCCTGACTATGTACATGGTTGTGTACATGACGATCGATGGACTTTGAATGGGACGAAAAGAAGCGTGCGATAAATCTGGTGAGGCATGGCCTGGACCTGATCGACGCGGCCGCGCTGTTCGACGGACGCCCGGTATTCACCTACCCGTCTCCGCGTCAGGGCGAAGAACGCTTTGTCACCGTGGGGCGGTTGACGAATAGAATTTTCGCAATTGTGTGGACCGAGCGCGTGGATGCCGTCCGGCTTATTTCATTCAGGAGAGCTAGAGATGCGGAAGAACGAAAATATCGCTCGATTTTCGGCTGACAAAATCAGACGGAAAATTGCGCGCGGCGAGAGCAAGACCGACTGGAAGCGCGTCGAGGCGATGTCCCCGACCGAGGTTGAACGGCTTGCCGACAAGGATGAAGGACGGCTCGAGCCCGACTGGGAAAGCACTGTCATGGTTGGACTACCGCCCGCCAAACAGGACATTCACATTCGCCTTGATGGCGATATTCTCGACTGGTTCAAGGCGCGCGGCAGAGGCTACCAGACACGCATCAACGCCGTTCTGCGCGCTTTCGTCCAGACGCGTCAGCGGGTGGATCGCCCGCGGGCGATGCGAAGCCGGGCAAACCGCGTCAAGGCGACTACCTCACGGAACCGTTAGGTTAGCGCGCTGATTGAGGTCGCGACCCTGCGCTATGAACGCGCGGGCGGATCGGGAGGAGCGGATTTCTCGTGCTCGCGATCCGACGATTCTTGGATCGGCGCACTGCGCCGCGCCCACCAGAACGCGTCGCACAGCGCGCCGCACGCGCGGATGTAGAGATACGGCGGCTCCGGCGCCGAGGCGGGAGGATTCTTGGGCTCGCGCGGCATCGCGGGCCGATCGTAGCGGATTGGAGACATTTTCGTAAGACCGCGCGCTTCACGCGATTATCGGCATGCGGAGACGGGCGCGTCGCGACGCGCCCCTACGAATCCAAGCGGCTTTGGTAGGGGCGGCTCGCGAGCCGCCCGTCTTTCGTTTTGCCTCGAAATGCAGAGTAGGAGTGCGCGGTTCTTCGCCTCCACTCGACTTCACGGCAATGCAGCAGGTCACGGCACAGGAGATAGTGGCGCGGGCGTCTCACCCGTGGGAGACCGGTGCGCCGCAGGCGCACCCAGCCAACGAATTCCTCTTATCGGCAGCGGATGAGTGGAATGGCTCCCGCGCTGCACGCCTGCGGCGGATTCATTGGTGGGCGGGCCACGTGCCAGTGGCATCTGGCCCGCCGTCGCCCACGGGCGAGACGCCCGCGCCACTATCTCTTGTGCCGTTAATGTAAGAGGCCGCCGAGACGGCGGCGGCCCTACTGGCATTAGGCCTCTATTCAGTAGGACCGGCGTCCCGCCGGTCATTACAGATCGCGCCGCGGTAATTTTCGACCGCCTCCGTTGGTGGCGCCTATCTCTCACAAAGGCTGTCGATAAGCGATAGGTTTTCGTTCGTCATCCTGAACGGAGGTTGCCGGAGTGAAGGATCTCCACGAAGCGATTAGTGCGGAGGACGCGCGCTGGTTGCACTAATCGCTTCGCGGAGATCCTTCGCCTGCGGCTCAGGATGACTCCAACGGACGGTTTTGCGAAAGAATCGATAGCCTCAGACACGCGGGAGGATCACCGGCTAAAGCCGGCGCCACTTCAGAGAACAGTCTAGTAAAATCGCTCTTCGCCGGGGGGGCGGGTTTTCCAGCGGCGGTGGATCCAGTTCCAGTGGTCCGGATGCGCGCGGATCATTGATTCGATCGGACGGACGAAACGGCGCGTGTTCTCGATTACGTCGGCGGCGCGATCATCCGTGTGTTGAATCTCGACCGGCGGATGAATCGTGATCTTGTTCTTTGCTCCCGTGCCCTGGCGCACCATGAAGGTCGGTACCACCGGCGCTCCGGTCGCGAGCGCGAGGCGGGCGGCGCCGTCGCTGGTCGAGGCGAGCAGGCTGAAGAAATCGACGAACACGCCCTTGCGCACGTCGAGGTCGAGCGTGATCGCGACCTGCCAGTTCTTGCGCAGCAGGCGCATCGCGGTCAGTCCTCCGGTCTTGCGCTCGATTAGCGCGTTGCCGAAACTGACCCGCGCGGCGCGCACCGCCTTGTCCATCAGGGGGTTGCGCAACACGCGGTTGACGATCGCGATCCGGTAGCCATAAACCGAATGCGCGACGTTGAGCAATTCCCAATTGCCGAAGTGCGCCGTCAGCACGATAATTCCGCGCCCTTTCGAGATGCGCTCGGCTTCGTCCCAATGCTCCTTGCCCTGGTAGGTGACGACCTCTTCTATATTTGAGCGGTTGAGTTTGCGGATATGCGACCATTCGGCCGCCATCCGTCCCCAGTTGCGATAGCTGCCGCGCAGGATTTCGAGATGCTGCGCGACGGATTTTTCGGGAAACGCGATTTCGAGATTCTTCAGCGCGATCGGACGATTCGGCCGATCCACTTCCATCGCGATTCGGCCCAGCTTTGCACCCAGCCGCACCGCACGGTCCAGCGGCAACGCCCGCATCGCGGCGATATACGCCGCGGCGCCGGCCCATTCGACGCGCGCCTGAATTCCGCCTATCTGCCGGGGCATCGCGATGGGTAAAGAGCGGCGCGCGGGTTTAAGCCCGCGCGCCGGGTGCGAGGAAAAGTTGCGTTCACAATCAAGTCTGAAGCTTGATCAGGGCGCCGCCGGCGCCATCCCCGCCCGGGTCGCGTCGAAGGCCCGCGAAGAGGGCATGATCCCGCTGCTGGCGACCGGGGCCGAGGGTGCGCTCGAGCTGGATGGAGCGCGCATGCTCGAAGGCCCGATCTCTTCGGTGTTGAACGGCGTGTCACCCGACGGCGATCCGCTCGAGGCCGGTGGGGGTACGTCGGCGGCGGACGGCGCGCCCGGAGCCGACGGCGTGCCGAGATCGGCCGATGGCGGCACCGCGATCGAGAACGACGGCTTGTACAGCTCGTGAATCTGCGAGGCCGGCATGTCGTGAACTTCCTTGCGGCCGATCGAATTGATGAACTGATGGCGCTGGTCGAGCGCAAGGTCGCGCAACTGCCCGCGGTCGCGAATCACATGCGGAGTCAGGAAGACAATCAAATTGTCTTTCTGCCGATCGGTGCTCTTGAAGCTGAAGAGGTTGCCGATCACCGGAATATCCGAGATGTAGGGAATTCCCTGGTTCGAGGCGCTGTCCTGGCTCGAAAGCAATCCGCCGACTACGGCGGTGCGATGATTCTGCACCATCACGCTGGTCGACGCGGAGCGGATGGTGGTCGTCGGTCCGAGCGGATTGTTCGCCGTGCTCGCGACCACGTTGGAGACCTCCTCATACATATCGAGCTTGACATAGTCGCCCTCGGAAACCTGCGGCACGATATCGAGCGTGATACCGACGTTCTGGCGATCGACCGAATTGAAGATCTGTCCTGGCAGGCCGGCATTGGCCGAAGCCGAACCGACGAAGGGCACGTTCTGGCCGACCACGATCATCGCCTCTTCGTTGTCGGCGGTGAGCAGGGTCGGCGCTGAGAGCACGTTGGTATGCGTATCGGTTTCCAGCGCTTCCAGCAGCGCGACATCGCAGGGAACCGTGATCAGGCTCGCTGCTGACGCGGCCGCGGTTCCGGTCGTCGAAACGCCGGCGGCGACCGTCGAAGGAATTGAGCACAGGCTCTTTGAGGCCATCCCAATTGCAAGACCACTCAATCCGAGCGGATTAGTCAGCGCGTTCTGAAGGTTTCCATAGTTCAACGAGGCAACGCCGATGCCGTTGTAGGCATTGTACTCGAAGCCAAGCTGGCGGCTGCGTTCGGCGCTGACCTCGACGATCACCGCCTGCACGAAAACCTGCACGCGCGGAACGTCGAGCTCATCGATAATCTGCTTCAGGGTGGACCAGTCCTGCGGCGAGGCGCTTACCACCATCGAGTTGGTTGCGGGATCGGCGGTGATATTGACCGGATTCAGGAAGTTGGTGCCTTTGCCGCCCGCAGTGCTGGCCGAAGCGGAGCCGGTGGTTCCCGACGAGTTGCCGCTCATCATACCCATCCCGCTGCCCATGCCGCCGCTTATTCCGCCCATACCGCCCATGCTGGAGCCGCCATAGCCGCTGCTCATCATGCCGCCCATGCTGGAGCCGCCGTAGCCGCCGCTCATCCCGCCGCCCATGCCGCCGAAGCCGCTGCTCATGCCGCCGCCCATTCCACCCATCATGCCGCCCATGCCGCTGCTGCGGCCAAGCGAACCGCGGCCAGTGGTGGGCGAGAGCGTGGTCGGAGCGCCGCCGCCGTTGAGCAGGTTGTTCATGACCTGGACCATCTCGAGCGCCTGCGCATTTTTCAGCCGATAGACGTGGATGCGGGAAGTCACGTTGGGCGGCACGATATCGAGCTTGGCGATCACGTCTTTGATATCGCGCATCTGGAGCGGAGCTGCGAGCACGATCAGCGAGTTGGTGCGCTCGTCAGGAATGACCTTGAAGGCGTTGGAAGGACCGGTCGAGACCGGCGCGACGACGCCCATCCCGGGGCGAGGGCCCTGCGGGCTCGAGGTCGAGCCGCCGTAGCGCGCCGCCATGATCTGCTCGATCTCGGGCGCGAGCTCGCCCGCGAATGCGAGCTTGAGCGGGATCACGGCGACCGTCTCCTGAGTGCCCTCGATATCGAGGCTGCCGATCACCTGGAGCAGGCGCTGCACGTTATACGCGTCGTCGGTAATGATGAGGGTGTTGTCTTCGGGATAGGCCGCGACCAGACCGTCGTGCGAAACCATCGGCTGCACGACTCCGACCAGAGTGCCGGCGTCGATATTCTTGAGCTTGACCATCCGGGTCACGTACTCGTCGCCGTGGGTGTCGGCCGGGAGCTGCGACTCGGTCAGCGGCGCATCGGAGCGCACGTTGCGCGCGGGAACGATCTTTATGACCTTGCCCGCCTGCACGGTGGTGAAGCCCTTGATCTGAAGCACGGATTGGAACAGCGAATAGGCCTGCTCGGGAGTAACCTTGGTGGGCGAGATGATCGTGACCTTGCCGCGCACGCTTTCGTCGATAATGAAATTCTTGCCGGTGATCTCGCTGATGAATTTCGCCAGAACCGGAATATCCACGTTCTGGAAGTTCATCGTGATCTGGTCGGGAGGGACCCGAGGTTCCGCCGCGTTCACGCCGCTAGTCGATGCAAATAAAAATGTGATCAACGCCGCGGCGATCGCCGCAGGCCAGTAGCGGTTCATCCGAGCAACCTCCAGAACCGATTTCGGCGTGAGCATATGGCACCCCCACGAGAGAGCGCAACCTCTTGGCGTTGCATGACCGTTGCAAAAGCCGAATTGGTCGCGGACTATAGACGAATCCCGCGTCCGCTTGATTCAATGAAACCTCCCCGTCGCCCCTACGACCCCCGGCCGGCCTCGCGATCGCGCTCGATCCGCCAATTCCAGACGGCCTGAATATGCGCTTCGAGTACCTGATCGGCATCCGCTATCTGCGCGCCCGGCGCCGCGAACGCTTCGTTTCGCTGATCGCCGTGATCTCGCTTACCGGAGTTACGCTGGGCACCCTGGCGCTGACGGTGGCGCTCTCGGTGATGAGCGGATTCCAGGAAGATTTGCGTGCGCGCCTTTTGGCCTTCACCCCCGAAGTGACGGTCGAGCGCAGCGATGGCGCGGTATGGAATCCCGCGCAGTTGCGCCAGGCGATTACGGCGATGCCGTCGGTGACCGCGGTGGCGCCGTTTGTAACCTCCCCGGTGATGGCGGTGTCGAGCACGCCTTCGGGCGCGCCGGGCTATGTCTCGGGCGGGATTTTGCGCGGGGTCGAGGCGGAGAACAATCCGGTGTTGACCGAGCTCCAGCAGACCCTGCAATCCGGCACGCTCGCGTCGCTTGACGCGGAGCATCCGGTGCAGATCGCCGAGCAAGGGCATAAGCGCAAAGTGGATCTGCCGGGAGCGATAGTCGGCAAGACGCTGGCGTTTGATTTGGGCCTGCAGGTGGGAGATTCGGTAATCCTCATTTCGCCCGCGAGCCTGGCCAGCGGACTGGGCGCGCCGCGGCTCAAGCGGTTTGTGATCACGGGCTATTTCTACTCCGGGATGTATGACTTCGACTCGACGCTGGTGTTCGTCGCGCTGAAGGATGGACGCGCGCTCCTGTCCGACGATTCCGAGATGCAGTCGGGACTCGAAGTCAGGTTAAGGAACATGTTCGACGCGCCGGCGGTGGCGGCGGCGATCGAAAAAATCGCGGGCGCCGACTACACGGTGTCGGATTGGACGCGCGCCAACGCGCCGTTGTTCTCGGCTCTGCAGCTCGAAAAATTCACTTACTTTATGGTGCTGCTTCTGATCGTGCTGGTGGCGGCGTTTAATATTCTCTCGACGCTGGTGATGATCGCGATGGAGCGGCGCAAGGAGATCGCGATCCTGCGCGCGATGGGAACCCGGACGCAGTCGATCTTCCTGATTTTCCTGTGCGAGGGCGTAGCGCTGGGAATCGTTGGCACGGCGCTTGGGGTCGGCGGCGGATTCCTGGTGTCGTGGGCGATCGGCCATTTCCATCTGATCCATCTGCCAGGCCGATCTTTTTATGGTCAGCGCGGTTCCGGTGCGGCTTTATGCGATGAATTTTATCGCGGTCGCGGCGGCCTCGATCGCGCTGTGCATCGTGGCGGCGATATATCCGGCGCTACACGCGTGCGCGCTGTCTCCGGTCGAGGTTATCCGCTATGAGTGACACGCCGGCGTCCAACAAACCGCTGATAGACGCGCGCGGGCTGGTGAAGACCTTTCACGACGCGACGCGCGAGATTCGCGTGCTGCGCGAGTTGGACCTGGTCGTGCACGCGGGCGAGGAGATCGCGATCGTCGGCCAGTCGGGCGAGGGCAAGTCCACGCTGCTGCACGTGCTCGGCAGTCTGGAGGAGCCGAGCGCGGGCAAAGTCTTCTTCGAGGGCGAGGATCTGTTCGCGCTCGATCCGAAAGCGATCGCGGAGTTCCGCAATCTTCGTCTGGGCTTCGTGTTCCAGTTCCATTACCTGCTTGCGGATTTCGACGCGCTCGAGAACGTGATGATGCCGGCGCTGATCGCGCGGATGCCGGATCGGGAAGCCGAAGAGCGCGCGGCCGAGATGCTGCGGGTGGTCGGCCTCGGCGAAAAACTGCATCGCCGGCCGGCCGAGCTGTCGGGCGGAGAGCAGCAGCGGGTCGCCGTCGCGCGGGCGGTGGTGCTGAAGCCGCGGTTGGTCCTGGCCGACGAGCCGACCGGCAATCTCGACCCGCATACCGCCGACGAAGTTCACGATTTGTTTCATCTGCTCAATGCCGAATTGGGCGTCACGCTGGTGATCGCGACCCACAACGAACGCCTGATGCGGAGCATGAGCCGCGCACTGAGACTCAAAGAAGGAAAACTGTCTGACGAGCCGCGCGTCTAGCCAGAAGCACGAGGTGAAGCGCGCCGGTCGCCAATCGTAGAATCAATTTTCGGTTTTACTTACCGGGACTGATTGGTTACGTTGGTCGCCGCTTTTTGGTGTTTTTCTGTGACAATCCCTACCCCTATCGCCAGCGCTAGGCGCTTGCTCGCCAGATGCGCGCCAATCGTGATGCTGGCGTTGATTTTCGCCGTAACCGGCGCGCTCGCGCAGGGCTCCGCACCGATCGTCACGGCGATCAGAATTGAGGGCAATCAACGCGTCGAGACCGACGCGATCCGGATTCACATCTCGCAAACCGTTGGCCAGCCGCTCGATCAGAACGCGGTCGATCAGGACGTCAAAGCCATCTACAAGATGGGCTTTTTCCAGAACGTCGATACTATCGTCGAAAACGCCAACGGCGGCCATGTGCTGGTATACAGGGTCGTCGAACGGCCGCAGATTACCGACGTCCGGATCGAAGGGATGAAGGCGATCCGCTCGACTGACGACAAGATCACGTCGGCGACCAAGATTCATCCGGGCGCGATTCTCGATCCGGGCCAGGTCAAGGAGACGATCAACGGGATCACGCAGGTTTACCAGGATAAGGGCTACCTCAACGTCAAGGTCAACTTCCGCACTATCCTGCAGCCGGACAACACCGCGGTCGCGGTCTTCGACGTGACCGAAGGACCGAAAGTAGAGATCACCCAGATCAATTTCACTGGCAACAAGGCTTTCACTTCGGCCCAGTTGCGCTCGGTGATGGAGACCAGCACGCACAGCTTCCTTTTGAGCTGGCTCACAGGCCAGGGGGCGCTCGACCAGCAGAAACTGCAGGACGACGTCGATCATCTGACCGCGTTCTACTATCAGAACGGCTATCTGAACGTTCATATCAGCACCCCCAACGTCCAGCGCGTCGGCAACTCGCTGCACATCACGATCGATGTCGACGAAGGGATCGTGTATCGCGTGGGCAGAGTCGCGCTGGCGGGCAACATGAAGTTTCCGCATCGCGAACTGGCGCGGCTGCTCACGATCAAGCGCGGGCAGCATTTCCGGGGCGCGACCTTGCAGCATGATGTGCTCTCGCTGTCGGATTTCTACTCGAACCGCGGCTACGCCTTCGTCAACGTCGACCCGCGCACCCAGCTCGATCCGGTCACGCATCGGATCAACATCACGTTCTACATCAACCCGGGCCACGAAGTTCTGGTTAACCGGATAAATATCACCGGGAACACTAAGACCTCGGACAAGGTCATCCGGCGCGAGCTGCAAATCCAGGAGCAGGAGCCGTACTCGGCCGAGGCGATCCGGGAGTCGAAGAAGCGGCTGGACCGGCTCGGCTATTTCAGCGAGGTTCGGATCACCACCGAGCCCGCGCAGCAGCCGGACAAGATCAATCTCGACGTGAACGTGGCGGAGGCGAACACCTCGTCACTGCAGGTCGCCGGCGGGTACGACACCTACTCGTCGGTCTTCGGCAATTTCACGCTGGGCAACACCAACCTGTTCGGCGGCGGCGAATCGATCGTGCTCAACGCGCAGATTGGATTCCTGTTCCAGAATTACTCGATCAGCTACACCGAGCCGTGGTTCCTCGACATGCCGCTGAGCGTCGGGATCCAGCTCTTTGACAACAAGGAATTCCTGCTGAGTTTCAATCAGTCGGCCGCGGGATTCGCGCTTAATACTTACTATCCGCTGACGGAGCTGGGATTTAAAAAACTCGGCCCCTTCTCACTCAAGGACGTAAGCGTAGGCCTCGGCTATCAGTTCGAGAGCGTCGGTATTACCGGCCTGAACCCGCTGACGACATACAACATCCTGCGCTACAAGGGTTATACGCAGACCTCCGAATTGCTGCCGAGCTTCCGCCGCTTCACGGTCGATAACCCGGTCGATCCGCGAACCGGAACCGTCCTGACTTTCAACGGACAGATCGGCGGCCTCGGCGGCGGCAATGCCTTCGTCAAGGGAGTTATCCACGGGCGCTATTTCTATCCGTTCATCAAGAGCTCAACCTGGGGAACCTGGGTGGTCTCGCAGGGCCTCACCTATGGCGTGGGCACGAACCTCGACAGCGGCACCGGCGGCGAGCTGCCGCTTTACGAGCGGTTTTTCCCCGGCGGCAGCAGCGGTCCTGCCGAGGTGCGCGGCTACCAGCTCTATTCGTTGGGACCGTTGGTCACGATCTACAATGCCGCCGGCCAGCCGATCAGTGTTCAGGACGTCGGCGGCAGCGAGGAATTGATTCTGAGCAACGAGATCACGTTCCCGATCCTGTCCGGACTCGGACTGCGCGGTGTGCTCTTCTCCGACGCCGGACAAGCCTACACGCTCAAGCAGGGAATCGACTTCACGGAACTGCAGGCGTCGGTCGGTTTCGGGGTCAGGTGGCGTTCACCGTTTGGGCCGCTCAGCGTCGATCTGGCGTTCCCGATCAATCCGCGGCCCGCCGATCAGCGCACGGTGTTCGAGATCGGGGCTGGCGCGCCGCTCTAGCGCCGACGGGCCAAAACTGGCTTTAATGTCGGCACATGCCCGCGGCATTATCGCCGGGACGGACTTGCTGGTGCCCGAGCCGAATTTTCGAGGAGGAATGTGCTCACGATGAGGTTACGTCTGATAACCGGTGCGCTGCTATTGGCGATGCTTGCCGCCGCTCAACCCGCGCGCGCCGACATAAGGGTCGCATACGTGGACGTGCAACGCGCGCTCAACGAATGCGATGCGGGCAAGCGCGCCAAGGCGGATTTCCAGGGCCGCGTCCAGGCGCTCGAAAGCAGGCTTCAGCACGAACAGAACGAGGTCCAGTCGCTCAAGGACGAGATCGAGAAAAAGGGGATGCTCATGAATCCCGATCAGCGCCAGAGCCTGCAGGACCAGTACGTCGCCAAGGCCAAGGATTTCGATCGCGAGTACAAAGACGCCCGCGACGAGCTGCAGAGCAAAGACAACGAGATCACCAGCCGGATCGTCCACGACCTCGCGCAGATCATCCGCAACCTCGGCGAGCGTGACGGATATACGCTCGTGCTCGAGAAGGGATCGATCCTGTGGGGCGCGCCATCGATCGACATCACCGACCAGGTAATCCGGAGCTACAACGCGACCCACGTCAAGATCGGAACTCTCGGTGAGAACGGCGCCAGCGTGGCGCCGGCGTCGGCTTCGCAAAGCAGCGCGCCTTCGCTGGGCGATTTCGGATCGGCGGCGGCGCGGCGCTCGACTATCTCGAAATAGTGGTCGGCTCCCGATCGGATTTTCACGATAGGCCTGATGGCTGCGGACGAAAAAATGAGCGAGCTCAAGCGGGTTCTCGACTGCCTGCCGCATCGGTACCCGTTCCTGCTCGTCGACCGAGTCCTCGAAATCGGCGAGGGGCGAATTCTCACGCTCAAGAATGTCACCTTCAACGAGCCGTTCTTCCAAGGCCACTTTCCCGACTATCCGGTCATGCCCGGCGTCCTGATCGTCGAGGCGATGGCGCAATCGGGCGCGATGCTGGCGCTCAGCCAACTGGGCGACGACCCTGCGCGCCTGTTCATGCTGACCGGGCTCGACAAGGTGCGGATTCGCCGCCGTGTCGTTCCCGGCGACGCGCTCAAGCTCGAAGTGCGCGTCATCAAGTACCGCCGCCCGCTATGGCGGATGCACGCGATCGCGCGGGTCGGCGACGAAATGGCTGCCGAAGCGGAGCTGTCCGCGATGGAAGTCCAGGAGCAAGTAAAATAGCGAGGCGAATCCATCCTTCCGCCGTCATCAACGCGAGCGCGGAACTCGATTCAACGGTGGAAGTGGGTCCCGGCGCGGTTATCGGGCCCAAGGTCCGGGTTGGCGCCGAGACGGTGATCGACGCGCACGCGCTGATCGAGAGCAACACGATCATAGGCAAGCGCAACCGTTTCTTCCCGTTCGCGGCGATCGGGCTTGCGACTCCGGACCTGAAATTTCACGGCGAGCCTTCGACCCTCGAAATCGGCGACGACAACATCTTTCGCGAATTCACCTCGATTCATCGCGGCACCGAAGTCGGCGGTATGGTCACGCGGATCGCTAATCACACGCTGGTGATGCCTTACGTGCACGTCGCGCACGACTGCCAGATCGGCGACCATTGCATCCTGGTCAATTCGACCCAACTCGCCGGTCACTGCGTGATCGAGGAATGGGTAAATATCGAAGGAATGTGCGGAGTGCATCAGTTCTGCCGCGTCGGCGCGCATTCGATTCTCGCCGCTGGCGCTAAAGCGGCGCAGGATGTGCCGCCCTACACGATGGTCGCCGGAGACAGGGCGCGACTGGTCGGAATCAACGTGATTGGCTTGCAACGCCGCGGCTTTCCCGCCGAAACTATCGGTGCGCTCAAAGCCGCCATCCGCACGCTCTTTTATTCCGGGCTGCTGCGCGAAGATGCGATCGCTGAAGTATTGAAACAGCACGACGGCGTTCCCGAGGTTCGCCGCCTGGTCGATTTTATTGCCGCCTCCGAGCGGGGCGTGGTCGGCCGCGAGCGTGAATAGTCTCGGACTCATCGCAGGCAACGGAGTATTTCCGCTCGAAGTCGCAGACGCGGCGCGCCGCCGCGGAATCCGCGTGATCGCGATCGCGCATCTGCGAGAGACCCGCCCGGAACTGGAATCCCGCGTCGACCAGATCACCTGGATCAAGGTCGGCGAGCTCGAAAAGATGATCGAGGTGTTTCGCCGCGCGGATTTGAGCCAGGTCGCGATGGCGGGCGGAATCTCGCGCGAGCGCCTGAAGGATTCGTTTGCTCCCGATGCGCGCGCGATAAGGATGCTATCCGGCTTGGGCCGCATGAGCGACGACGCCGTGCTGCGCGGCGTGGCGGGTGAAATCGAGGCTGAAGGAATTGCGGTGATCGATCCCGTCCCGATGGTGGAAAACTGCCTCGCGCATCCGGGTCTCGCCGCAGGACCGGAGCCGTCTGAAGGACAGCTTCGCGATCTCGATCTCGCCTTCGCAGTCGCGCGTCAGCTCGGCGGTTTCGATATCGGGCAGACGGTGGCGGTGCGCGACGGAATCGTCGGCGCGGTCGAAGCGGTCGAGGGGACCGACGCCGCGCTACGGCGAGCTGCGGCGCTGGTCGGCTCGCGCCTGATAATCGCCAAGGCGGCCAAACCGGGGCAGGACTTGCGTTTCGACCGCCCTGCTATCGGGCCGGAGACAATCGCGCTGGTTGCGGAGATCGGCGCCGCGATGCTCGGAGTCGAAGCAGGCGTGACCCTGGTGCTCGAGCGCGAGCGCACGATGCGGCTCGCGGCGGAGTCCAAAGTTTCGGTGTACGGCCATGTCTGACCTGCGCGCCGCGGTGATTGGCGCAGGGCGGCTCGGCACCCTGCACGCGCGCAAGTATGCAGCGCAGGAGGGGGTCCGTCTCGCAGCGATCGTTGATGTCGATCGCGCGGCGGCGGAGAAACTCGCGGCCGAGACTGGCGCCGTTGCGCTGACGGATTTTCGCGATCTGGCGGGCACGGTCGATCTTGTCACGGTGGCCGCGCCGGGCAGCACGCACTTCGAGATCGCGTCTGCGATGCTGCGCGCGGGAATCGACGTATTGCTGGAAAAACCGATGGCGACGACGCTGGATGAAGCATTCGAGCTCGCCGCGTTGGGCACGGAATCCGGGCGCGTGCTCCAGATCGGCCATCTCGAACGTTTCAACCCGGCGATCGTGCGGCTGCGCTCGATCATTTCGCATCCGCGTTTCGTCGAATGCCATCGGCTGGCGCCGTTCACCGAACGCGGCACAGACGTGGACGTGATTCTCGACCTGATGGTGCATGACCTGGACGTGATCCTGTCGCTGGCGCCGTCGGAGGCGGTCTCAGTGGAGGCGGTGGGGGTCGCGATTCTGACCGATTCGATCGATCTCGCCAACACTCGTATCCGGTTCAAGAGCGGGCTTATCGCGAATATCAGCACCAGCCGGGTCGCGCCAAAACGCGAGCGCAAGATTCGCTTCTTCCAGCCCGACGCGTACATTTCGGTCGACTACGAGGCGCGCCGGGTGCAGGTCTATCGCAAGAGCCCGCCGCCGCCGGGTGCGAAATATCCGATCATCTCTGCGGATCAGATCGATCTCGAAAGCGGCGACCCGCTTGCCGATGAAGTCGCCGCCTTCGTCACCGCCGTCCGCACGCGAGGGGTTCCCGCGGTCACGGCCGAAGACGGCTTGCGCGTGATGGAGCTGAGCGAGCGAATCAAGCGCGAGATGATCATCGAGGAGGACAGCCATCGCGAGACCGGGGGTTGACCCTTCGCTCGCGCCGCGCAAGTCTTGGTGAGCAATTCAATGCGGCTCGGCAGAAATAAAATAATTCTCGGCGCCTGTGTGGTAATCCTCGCGGCGGGATGGATGATTCACGTCACGCGCGCGAGCTGCGTTCAGGTCTCGGGCGATAACGCCGTCACTATCAGCGTCGCAGATCTGCTGCGGGGCAGCGCGCAGAGCTACTGTTACACCGACTCAGCGGGAAAAAGGTTGCGCTTCATCCTGGCGCGCGGAAGCGACGGAAAGGTGCGCTCGGTCTTCGATGCGTGCCGGCAGTGCTTTACATATCATCGCGGCTTCAAGATTTCTGACGGCGAACTAATCTGCCGCGTGTGCGGAAATCATTACCCGATGAACCACATGACCGAAGGCAAAGCCTCGTGCGTTCCCGCAAGCCTGCCGCATCAGGACAACGGCGCGACCGTGACGATCAAGACCTCCGACCTCGAATCGGGCCGCTATTTGTTTTAGGCGCTGACCCGGGCGAAATGTATCTTTTGGACAAACCCGCGCACGCGCAAATTTTCGCGTGCGTCTTCGCCGCGATGCTGCTCCTGAGTTCCGGATGCTCTCGCGACGAGGCTCCCGGCTCCTATCCGGCGGTGAATCAGGCGCAGTGCCTGCCGGAGAATCTGGCACTGGTCGATCAGGCTGGAAAGAAAATTCCGCTCGATTCGCTGCGCGGAACTCCGGTGCTGGTCGATTTCATCTACACCACTTGCACCTCGACCTGCCCGCTCCTCACGCAAAAGATGGCGGCGGTCGCGAAGCTCTTGGGTCCCGCGCTCGGCAGCAAGGTCAAGATTGTTTCGTTCACGATCGATCCGGCGCACGACGGACCATCCGAACTCGCCAAGTACGCCGAGCGAATGGGAGCAGGAGACCCCGGATGGATTTTTCTGACTGGCACGCCCGCACAGATCGCACAGGTACTCGCGATCTACGGCCTGAAGATCGGCCAGGGTTCCGACGGCTCGATCATGCACATGACCGCCGCATTTTTGCTCGGCCCAGGCGGCCGCCAGTTGCGCCAGTACAACGGCCTCGAAGTAAGCGCGCAAACGATCGTAAGCGACATCAACCGCGCCAGCTAGCGCCGGCGCCTGGCAAAGAACGCCTGCACGATATCGCTCAGGGGAAGGAACATCGGCGTCGGCGACGGCCGTTCCTCAAGGATGCCCCCAATTCCTTCGAGTGCGACGAAACCGAAGCGCGAATAGTAGGGCGCGGCGCCCGGTTTCGCATCGACCACGACTCCGACGCATCCCAGCTTCTCTCGCATTTCGAGCGCAGCCAGAAACACCGCGCGCATCAGATGCTCGCCAACGCCGCTGCTCTGTGCACGGATGTCCACGCCCAGCCGAGCGAGCCGAACAATAGGAAGAGGATAGTTCGGGAACTTCTTGCGCAGCGCGGTGGAGAGTCTCTCGATCTCGATGTGCCCGGTGGCCAGGGTAGCGAAGCCGCCGATCACTCCAGCATCGACGGCTACGTATGTGACGCCGATATGATGGCGGAATTGGTTCTGTCCAGCGTAGCGGCGAAAAAACAGGTCGAGCTGATCGTCACCGCAGTGGAAAGACGCACGATCTTCGCTCTCGCGGAGGGGGCGAACCTCAATCGCCACCGCGCATCAACTCGACCAGTCTTGCAGTCGGCTTTCTTCGCTTGGTGAGCAACTCCGCGATCTTGCGCCCGCTGGCAGCGCTCACGAGTAGACGCGGCGGGATAATAACCCCAGCCGGTAGTTCTTCCAGCGCCTGAATGTGATGGAGCACCGCACTTTCAATCAAAAATTGCTTCTTGACCCCGTGAGCTCGCGAATAACGCTCGAGCAGCAGCCTTGTTCCCGCTGAAATTTCTGCTGAGATTTGCATGATGTTTGCGTATATCTTCCTACGTAAACGTACATCGATTCCAACTCACAGTAAAGCGCAGCGTTTTGAGCTTACTCCCACGCGGGGAGCGATTGCGCGAGGCCTTGCTCGAGCGGGGTAAACTCGGCGGTGTAGCCTGCGGCCCTTAGCGCGGTCAGATCGGCCTGGGTGAAGCTCTGGTATTTTCCCTTCAGGCGCTCGTCGAACGGCACGTATTCGATCTCGCCGTGGCGGCCGCGAAGATCGATCAGGATTCGCGCCAGCTCGTTGAAGCTTCTGCTCGCTCCCGTGCCGACGTTGATAATCTCGCGGCGCGCGGGCGCGCCCGCAAAATACAGATTTACCTTGACCACATCCTCGACGAATACGAAATCGCGGCGCTGCTCGCCGTCGCCGAAGCCGTCGGTTCCGGCAAACAGGCGCGCGATATCGGTCTCGCGAAGCTGGCGGAAGAGCTGATACGCCATCGAGGCCATATTGCCCTTATGCGCCTCGCGCGGACCGTAGACGTTGAAATAGCGCAGGCCCACGACAGTGCTCGTGGCGCTCTTCGCGGCGTGGCGGACGTGATTATCGAACGCGAGCTTCGAGAGCGCGTAGAGATTGAGCGGCCGTTCGTTCGCGGGCTCAGCAAGTGTCACGCGATTGGACCCGTAGACCGCGGCGCTCGACGCGTATACGAACGGTACGCGGCGCGCGAGCGCCAAGCGCAGCAACTCGCGCGAGAACGCGAAGTTGTTCTCCATCATGTAGCGGCCGTCGGACTCGGTGGTGTCGGCGCACGCGCCCTGATGGAAAATCGCCTCGACTGCCGGCGGCATCGCGTCACGCCCGATCGCGCCGAGCAGCGCCTCGGGTTCCATGAAGTCGGAAAAGCGCAGGTCGCTCAAGTTGCGGAAGTTCGCGCCCAGCCGATCAACGACCAGAATATCGGTGTCGCCGCGTTGGTTCAGCGCGCGAAGCAAATTGCTCCCGATAAATCCAGCGGCTCCTGTAACGATAATCATCGTGGATCCTCGCGCACGGAATCATACGGAGTCGCACGCCCGGGAGAAACCCCGTTGCGCTTGATCATCCGGGCCGCGCCGTATAGCACTGGACCGCATTCCTGCGTCCGTTGGGGTTTCAGGCAGAGGTTGGATATCTGCCGGCTCTCGGCGGCCGCACCAGCCATCAATTGAGCGGGCACCCCGGTGGTGCGAAGCGGGGTTTTCCATCACAATTTGCGCGATGCCGCTTTCGACTGACCCGAGCGCCGCCGCTACGCGTGCGAGTCGCGCCACGCGGCGTATCATGATCGTCGCCGGCGAGGCGTCGGGTGATCTCCACGGCGCCGACCTCGCGCACGAGATCCTTGCGCGCGACCCGGGTTGCGATCTCTTCGGAATCGCGGGTGAAAAGATGCGCGCGGCCGGCGTGCGCGCGCTGGTCACGATGGAGGAAATTCACGGACTCGGGCTTTCCGAGCTCGCTTCTACGATCGGACGCACCGCCAAGGCGTTCCTGCATCTGCGCCGCATCATCCGGCGCGATCCTCCCGACCTGCTGATACTGATCGACTACGCCGAGTTCAATCTCATCCTCTCCGGCGTCGCCAAACGCGCGGGCGTGAAGGTGCTTTACTACATCACACCACAGGTGTGGGCATGGCGTCGCGGGCGGGTAAAGAAAATTTCCGATCGCGCGGAACATATGGCGGTGGTGCTGCCGTTCGAAAAGCAGGTCTTCGCCCGCGCCGGTGATCGCGTGAGCTTCGTCGGCCATCCCCTGCTCGATCGCGTCGCCACCCCCGCGCCGCGCGCTGAGACTCTCGCGCGCTATGGTCTCGGCGCCGATGCGAAAATTCTGGCGCTGCTGCCGGGCAGCCGCCGCGCCGAGGTTCGCCTGATGCTGCCCGCATTCGCCGATGCGGCCAGAACCTTGGCGCGCGATCATGACCTGACGCCGGTCCTCGCGCTCGCGCCAACTCTCAACGCCGACACTATTGCAGCTGAGTCGGGCGCCGACCTGTCGGGAATCCGTATAATCGCGGGCGACACGTATAGTATTATTGCGGCCAGCGAGCTTGCGCTGGTGACCTCTGGAACCGCGACGCTGGAGACCGCGCTTCTCGGCTGTCCGATGGTGATAGCGTATAAAGTGTCGGCCCTGACCTATATTCTGGGGCGGATGCTGATAACCGGGGTCGATTTTATTGGGATGCCGAATATCTTGGCGGGACGAAAAATCGTACCGGAACTGATCCAGGGCGAAATGACGGCGAACAACCTTGTGCGCGCCGCCGAACCTCTTCTGAGCGAAACAATCCATCGCGAAACCGCCGCCGCGTTGAACTCCCTGCGCGAGCCGCTGGGCGCTCCCGGAGCGGCTGCGCGCGTGGCCGCGATCGCGCTCGAGATTTCCGCATGAAGCTCCTGTCACCGATGCATCGGCGCCTGTTCAACTATCTGCGCCCTTACCTGTTTCCGTACACCGCACTGCTCGGCGTCTCGATGCTGGTGCTGGCAGGCGCGAACGCCGGTATCCCGTTCGTGATCAAGAACTTCGTCAACGATATGACGCGGGCTCAGGGAGCCGGCGGTCTGCACATGCTCTCGTTCATGCTGGCGGGCCTATTCCTGCTGCGCGCGGGCGGGAACCTCACCGACGATTACCTGAGCGCGTACATCACGCAGAAACTCGTGCTCGACATGCGCGCCGACTTGAACGAAAGCCTGCAGCGCCAGTCGCTGAGTTTTTTCAATCGCACTCCGACCGGAATGATGGTCTCGCGGGTGCTGAACGACGTGAACGTCGTCGTGCAGACGCTGAGCAACGGCGTCTTCTCGCTGTTCGGCGACGGACTCTCGCTCGTCGCGCTGATCGCTGCCGCGTTCTATATGGATTGGCAGCTCGCGCTGGTCGCGTTCGTCGGATTCCCGCTTACGATTGGTCCGATCGTCAGCTTCTCGAAGAGAGTGCGAAAGGAAACCAAGAACGCGCAGAAGCAGCTTGGCGGCCTGCAGGCGCTGCTGCAGGAGACCTTCCAGGGCAATCGCGTGGTCAAGGCTTTCGGAATGGAAGATTATGAGCGCCGCCGCTTCAACGCCGAGCTGCGTCGCCTGTTTCGAATCTACATGCGCGTGGCGCGGATCAAGGCGATCACCGGCCCGATGATCGAGTCGCTCGGCGCGGTGGCGGTGGTGGTCGTGGTGTGGTGGGCGTTCCCGTCGGTCGCGGCCGGTCGGCGCACGCTTGGATCGTTCGCGGGATTCTTCACCACGATGCTGCTGGTGTATGCGCCATTCAAATCGGTCAGCAAAACCAACAACACGATCCAGCAAGGGCTCGCCGCAGCCGAACGCGTGTTCGAAATGATGGACGAGCCGAGTGATGTGCCCGACGATCCCGAAGGGATCGAACTCTCCGCGGGACCGCATAGCGTGCGCTTCGAGCACGTGAGCTTCCGCTACGGCGCCGAATGGGTTCTGCACGATATCAATCTCGAAGTCGGCGCGGGCAAAGTGGTCGCGCTGGTCGGGATGAGCGGCGGCGGCAAGTCGACGCTCGCGGATCTGATTCCGCGTTTCTACGACGTGCAGGAGGGCCGGGTCGCCGTGGACGGAATCGACGTGCGGCGTATCCGGATCGATTCGTTGCGCGCGCAGATCGGCCTGGTGACGCAGCATACGTTTTTGTTCAACGACACGATCCGCGCCAATATCGCGTATGGCTCGGAGTCGCGAAAGCTCGAACGCGTGACTGCCGCGGCCAAGCTCGCCAACGCCCACGACTTCATCATGCGGCTGCCGGGCGGCTACGACACGATCGTCGGCGAGCTCGGGATTCGCTTGAGCGGCGGCGAGCGCCAGCGAATCGCGATCGCGCGCGCACTTCTGAAAGACGCGCCGATTCTGATCCTCGACGAGGCAACGTCGTCGCTCGATTCCGAGTCTGAGCGCTCGGTGCAGGAAGCGCTGGAATTGCTGATGCGCAACCGCACTACATTGGTGATCGCTCATCGCCTATCCACCGTGCGCCGCGCCGATCGGATCGTGGTGGTGGTCCACGGGCGGATTGTCGAGGAAGGCTCGCACGACGAACTCTTCGAGCGCGACGGCGAGTATCGAAAGCTTTACAATCTCCAGTTCGCTTCAGGTGATGAACCGATTCCCGAAGACGGCCTGGTGAACTAGGCGGCCGCCGCGCAACTTGGCCCGCGTCCGCGACGAAGATGCTTCGCGTAATATACAACGCACTCTGGTACCCGGCTCTGCCGTTCGCACTGGCGACAACCGGCGCGCGCGACCGGCAGGATCGGCGCGAGCGGATGGGCGCGATTGAGCTTCCGCCCAACGGCGCCGGTCCGCGCATCTGGATTCACGCCTCCTCGGTAGGCGAAGTCGAAGCGATGCGCCCTGTAGCCTCGGGATTGCATCGCGAGCTCGATGGCGCGCGGATTGTCGTCACCACCATGACCACGACAGGACGCGACGCGGCCCGCCGCCGAATCCCGTCGGCCACGACGTGCGCCCTCGCGCCGCTCGATTGTCCCGCAACCGTCCGCAGGTTCCTGCGTGGAGTGCGTCCAAGCCTGGTGCTGATCGGCGAGACCGAGCTGTGGCCGAATTATTTTATCGAGGCGCGGCGCGCAGGCGCGCGCGTTGCAATCGTTAACGGACGAATCTCGGAGCGCTCGCTGCGCCGCTACAAACGCGCGAAGTCGCTGTTCGGCCACGCGCTCAAGTCGGCGCATCTGATTCTCGCCCAGAGCGATGAAGACGCGCGGCGCTTTACCACGCTTGGCGCGTCGAGCGACAAAATCACGGTGACAGGCAATACCAAGTTCGATGTCTCTTTCGCGGGAGAGGAAGTTGCGTTGCGCGACGCATTGGTCCGGTTCGCGCACGGGCGTCCTCTGCTGGTCGCGGGCTCGACCGCGCGCGGCGAAGAGGCAATCGTGATCGCCGCGTTCCAGATTTTGCGCAAACGCTTTGGCACGCTCGCGCTGGTGCTCGCGCCGCGTCATCCTGCGCGCACGCCCGAGGTCGAGGAGGCGTTGCGCGCTGCCGGAGTGTCGTACTTGCGCGCAAGCGCGCTGGAGAGCGGACCGCCGCCCGCCGAGGACGCCTCGGTGATGCTGCTGGATACGATGGGCGAGCTGCGCGGGATGTATCGGCGCGCGAGTGTCGCATTCGTCGGCGGCAGCATGATCGCGGGACGCGGCGGCCAGAACGTGGGCGAGCCCGCGGCGGTTTCCGCGCCGGTGATGTTCGGACCGTTCCACGAAAATCAGCGTGCGATGGCGACGGCACTGGTCGAGTCCGGCGGCGGCGCGATCGTTCGCGACGCAGCCGAACTGGCCGAGCAATGTGCCAAGTGGCTCGGCGATGAGAGCGCTCGTGCTCACGCAGGCACACGCGCGAAAGCCGCCGCCGAAAGTGCCGGAGGCGCGGCGCGCGCTACCGTCGAGCATCTGCGCCGCCTGGCAGTGGACGCGTGACGCGCGATGCCGACGCGACCCACGCGCCGCCCGCGTCTGGAACGGCTGTGGCGCGGCGATCCGAAGCCCATTCATCATCTGGTCGCACTTCCCTTGCGCGGCGCGGCAGGTATTTTCCGCGGCGCGGTCGCGGCAAGAAACCTGTGGTGGCGATGGCGCGCGAGTGATCCGGGAGTGCCGGTAATCAGCGTCGGCAATCTGACCGTCGGCGGCAACGCGAAGACTCCGTTCACACTTTTTCTCGCTGCGCGCCTGCAAGCCCGCGGGCTCCGGGTTGCAATAGTCAGCCGGGGGTACAGTGGCACCGGCAATTCCGCCGCGCTCGTCTCGGATGGTGGAGAAATGATCCTCGACGCCGGTGTAGCTGGAGATGAGCCGGCAATGATGGCGCGGCGGTTTACCGGGCCGATCGCCGTCGCGCGCAGACGTATCGACGCGATCGAGCTCCTGCGCTCGCGCGTCCCGCTCGACGCGGTCATCCTCGATGACGGCTTCCAGCACGCGCGGCTGCGCCGCGATCTTGATCTGGTTCTCATCAGCCGCGAGCGCGGACTCGGAAACGGATGGATGCTGCCCGCCGGACCGATGCGCGAGCCGCTCTCAGCGCTGCGGCGCGCCGCCGCGGTCGTGATCGTTACGGCCGACGCGAGCCTTAAGAGCACGCTGTCCGTGGCGCAACTCGCGAGTATCAACCAGAACCGCGTGCTGAACGCCGCACTTCATCCCCAAAGCCTGGTCAGCGTCGCGAACGGGAACTGGCGCGAATCCGCGGCGTCGCTCACTGGACGCCGGGTGCTCGCGGTCAGCGGGCTCGCGGATCCTGCGGCGTTTCACGCGATGCTGCACGAGATGGAAGCCGATTTGATCGGAGTGCTCGACTTTCCGGACCATCATTCGTACACGGCCGCCGACTGGCAAGAAATTGCGTCGGCCGCGCGTGACGTTGACCTGATCGTCACTACTGAAAAGGACCTGGTGAAGCTCGAGCGATTTCCGTTCGCGCGCGATTCCTTGTACGCTTTGCGCCTTGAGGTGACGATGCCGGAAGGCGACGCGCGCGCGCTTGACGAGTTGATCCTCGCGCGAATCCGCCCCATCGACGCCGCCGCTACCGCACAGGAGGTTTCCCGCGATGCCCGTTAGCCAGGATTTGCTTGAGATTCTTGCCT
Organism: uncultured delta proteobacterium; assembly: GCA_963801665.1. Taxonomy (GTDB): domain Bacteria; phylum Desulfobacterota; class Binatia; order Binatales; family Binataceae; genus JBARDN01. Next base: position 330,771 of record CAWDFL010000002.1, read on the forward strand.
GCCCGAAATGCAAGGGCGGGCTGCAGCTTACCGACGCGAAAGACGGCCTGGTCTGCGGCGCATGCCGACTGGTCTATCCGATCCGCGAAGATATCCCGATCATGCTGATCGACGAGGCCCAGCCGCTAAAGTGACGCGCGCTCATCCGTCATGATCCGGCTCGACGCCGAGCGCGCGCGCAAGCTCGCGTGGTGCGCGCTCGCGATCTATCTCATCGCACTCGGAATCTCCGCCACTCTTCGCATGCAAGGCGACTTCGCGGTGTACTACGCCGCGGGCAAGCGGGTGCTGCACGGCGCCGCGATCTATCCGCCCGGCGAAAAAGATCACTTCCTGTACGCCCCGATCTTCGCGATCGTGCTGGCGCCGTTTGCAATACTGCCGCGCCACGCCGCGCAGGGCGCATTTTTCCTGGTCAACGCGGGCGGACTGGTCGCGCTGATCCTCGGCTCGGGCGCGATGCTGTTCGGGCGCGGGCGGACTCTGCCGGCCGCGCTGATCATCGTGCCGGTCCTTCTGACCTCGATCCTGATCAACAACAATTTCGAGCACGGACAGGTCAACCTTCCGGTGCTCGCGCTGTGCGTGTGGGCGATCGTTTACGCGCGCGAATCGCGCTCGATAGCTTCAGGAGCGATGCTGGCGGCCGCGATCCTAATAAAACCATTTGCCCTTCTTGCTGGACTCTATTTGTTGCTGCGCGGGAAATTCGCGGCGCTCGGATGGACAATCCTCGCCGCGACGGTGCTGCTCGCCGCACCGATCCTCATCTTCGGACCGCACGGTCTGGTTGATCAGACCGAAGCTTACATTCAATCGGTAGCCTCGATGACCGATCGCTATCGCACGATGCTCACGAATCAATCGGCGGTGGCCTGGATCGCGCGGCTGGAGCTGAGCGCCGGAGGCGACGCGGCGGCGGCAAGCTCGCGCCCGCTTTGGATGGGCACGGGCTTCGAGGCGGTGCTAATCGCGCTCGAGGCGCAATGGATCTGGCGCGCGGTACGCGCGCCCGGCGACGAAGTTGAGCACGATCGCTCAGCGCTGGCCGGACTTTTCTGCCTGATGCCGGGGGTCGCGCCGATCTCGTGGAAAAGTTATTTCGCGGCGCTCATCGTGCCGTACATGCTGCTCTGCGCGATGCTGCTGGCCGCGCCGCCTGCCGGCGCGCGCCTGCGGCCCAAGACGATCGCGTACTTTGCAATCTCCGTACTGCTGAACTTCGTGCCGGGACGCCGGCTCAGCAATCTCGCGCTGTTTTACTCGGCGCATTTCCTCTCGTCGATCGCGGCGTTCTTTGCCGTCGCGACCGGAATCTGGCGGATGCCGCGCGCCGTCGAGGTCGATGGCAACGCAAGTCCCGCCGCGGCCATGCGATGAAACCGCGCGGCGAAATCGACTGGCGTCCCGATCCGAATTTCGCGCGGATCGTGACCGGCCGCCGCCTGCTGATACTGCATCGCGAGATTCTTCCGTATGCGCCAGTCATCGCCGCGCGCCTGCGCGAGCTCGAGTCGCCCACGCGAGTGGCGGGAGCGGGCAATCGTGCGAGCGGATATCGAATCAGCCTCGACGGCAGCCCGGAGTTGTTCGCGCGGCGCGCCAGGCGCGGCGGAATGATGCGCTTTCTGATGGAAGAGACGTTCTTCGGACTCAAACCCCGGCCGCTCGAGGAACTTAAGATCGCCGCGGAGGCGCGCAGGCGCGGGATCGGCGTCGCGGAACCGATGGGTGCAAGCGTCGAGTCGGTCGCGCCGGGCTTCTATCGCGGATTTTTTCTGACCCGCGCGATTCCAGGAATGACGCTGTGGGAATTCGTGCGCGCCGACGACGATCCTGTTGTCCGCGGTCACGTCTTGCTGAAGGCGCGCGCCGCGATCGCGACGATGCACAACCAGGGGCTCTTTCACGCCGACCTGAACCTGCACAATCTGTTCGTCACGCAAGCCGGTGAAAGCTTCGCGGTCGTGATTCTTGATCTCGACAAGGCTCGGCTCTACGACGCGCCGCTGTCGCCCACGCTCAGGCGCGAAAACGCGCAGCGCCTGATTCGCTCGGCGCGCAAGCTCGACCCGTCGGGGCGCTATTTTGATAACGCGGCGCTGAAAGTGCTGGATGTGAGCTAGCGCCGCCGCGACGAGCTTGGCCGCGGCCGCTTCATCGCGACAACTTCGATTTCGATTCTCGCGCCCCGCGGGAGCGCCGCCGCCTGAACCGTCGAGCGCGCGGGAAACGGCGGCTCGAAGTGCTCACCATAGATGCGGTTGACCAAATCGAAGTCGCCAAGGTCGGCCAGAAAAATTGTAGTCTTGACCACGTCCGCGAATTCCAGTTTCGCGGCGGTCAGGACTTCGCGAATATTGGCGAGCACGCGCCGCGTCTCGGCCTCGATTCCGCCCGAAACGATAGCGCCAGTGCGGGGATCAAGTCCGATCTGCCCCGAGCAAAAGACCATCGAGCCGACGACGACCGCCTGCGAATAAGGTCCGATCGCGGCCGGCGCGTTTTTGGTTTCGATCGCCCGCTTCATGTCTCGTCGCGAGTCGCGTTGTGGTAGCCGATCCGAGACACGCGCATCACGCCGTCGATCGCGCCGATCGCGTTCATCAGCAGGTTCAGTTGCCGCGCGCTCGACACGCTGACCTCGAAAATCGAAAGCGCGCGTCCGTCCGAGCCTCGGGTCTTTACTTCCGCGGTCGAGATATTCACACCCGCCAACGCGATCGTCTTCGTCATCGCGGCCAGCAGCCCTGGCTGATCGACGCACAGGACTTCGAGCCGCGTCGGCCGCGGCGATTCCTCGCCGTCTTTCCACACTACAGGCACGCGGCGCTGCGGATCGGTCAGGAGCGCGTGCTGGCACGAGGCGACGTGAACCGTGACTCCGCGTCCGCGCGTGATGAATCCCGTTATCGCCTCGCCCGGCAGCGGATTGCAGCATCGCGCGAACCTGACCAGCACGTCGCCAATGCCGGACACGACGACCGCTCCGCTCGCCGCCTTGCGCGCGGCTTTCTCGGCGCGCTCGCGCGTGGTTGCGGGCGGGACCGGCGCTGTCGGCGCGACTTTGCCGTCGCGATAGAGCTTCAGCTCGTCGGGCGTGAGCACCTTGTTGAGCAACTGGCCCGGCGTGACTATCCCGTATCCGATCGCCGCGAGGAGTCCGTCGATATCCCGCTGCGAGAATTCCTTGAGCATCGGCTCGAGCCGCTTGGCGCCGCGCAGTTGCGCGACGCTCAGACGAATTCCCTCGAGTTCGCGATCGAGCAATTGAATACCCATTTCACGCGAGCGCTCGGACTGCTGCGCGCGCAGCCATTGCCGGATGCGCGATTTGGCGCGCGCGGTGACGCAGAAATTCGCCCAATCTTTTCCCGGGGTCTGCCGCTCCGACGTGATCACCTCAATCGTGTCGCCCGAGCGCATCTTGTAGCGCAGCGGAACCATCCGGCCGTTGACCCGCGCTCCCGACAGATGCGTCCCGACCTGGGAATGGATGCGGTAGGCGAAATCGATCACGGTCGCGCCCTGCGGAAAATCCAGCACGTCGCCCTTTGGCGTGAAGACGAAAACCTCTTCGGGGAACAGGTCGTCTTTGACCGTCGAGAGAAATTCCTGCGGGTCTTTCAGGTTCTGCTGCCATTCGATTAACCGCCGGAGCCACGCGAAACGTTCAGTCTCCTTCAGCTCCTTGGCGCGCACGCCTTCCTTGTAGCTCCAGTGCGCGGCGATTCCTTCCTCCGCGACCGCGTGCATCTCGCGCGTGCGAATCTGCACTTCCATCCGCTGCCCGCGCGGCCCGATCAGCGTCGAATGCAGCGACTGATACATATTGGCTTTCGGCAGCGCGATATAATCCTTGAAGCGGCCCGGCACCGGCTTCCAGTTCGCGTGCACCACGCCGAGCGCTTCGTAGCATTCGCGCACCGACCCCACGATGATGCGGAACGCGACCAGGTCGTAGATCTGATCGAACGACAGCGCGAGCTCCTGCATCTTGGAGTGAATCGAAAAAAAATGCTTGGGGCGGCCGGTGACCTCCGCCTTGACGCCCGACTCCTCGAGCCGCCGCGACAGGATCGCGATCACGTCGCGGATATATTCCTCGCGCTCCTTGCGCGTCTTGGCGACGAACGCCTTGAGGGTCGAGTACGACGACGGGTTCAGGTAGCGGAACGCGTGGTCTTCGAGCTCGGACTTGAGCCAATAGATTCCGAGGCGATGCGCGATCGGCGCGTAGATCTCGATCGTCTCGCGCGAGATTTCGAGCTGACGCTCCGCGCTCAGCGACTCAAGCGTGCGCATGTTGTGCAGCCGGTCCGCGAGCTTGATCAGGACCACCCGGATGTCATGCGACATCGCGATGATCATCTTGCGGAAGTTCTCGGCCTGCTTCTCCGCGCGGCTCTGGAACGTGATCTTGGAAACCTTGGTCAGCCCGTCGACCAGTTGCGCGACCTCGTCACCGAACAGCGCGCGCACCTCGTCGAGCGGTGTCGCGGTGTCTTCGACCACGTCGTGCAAGAGCGCCGCGACGATCGACGCGACGTCGAGCTTCAGCTCGGCCGCGATCATCGCGACGTTCAATGGATGCGTGACGTAAGGCTCGCCCGAGACCCGCTTCTGCTCCGCATGCATCCGCGCCGAGAAGTCGTAGGCGCGGCGGATCAGTTGGAGGTCGGCGGCGGAGTTGTAGGATTGCACCCGCGCGATAAGCGGGGCGAGTTCGTCGGGCGCAGTGGCGGCAGCTTGCGCTAGCTCTTCCACGGCGCGAACCCCTCGCGCAGGCGACAGGCTCTCAAGCGTTCAGCGTTGACGATTGCGGAAAGCTCGCCAACCGAACGGCTGATTTCGTTGTTAATGATGAGAAAATCGTACGAGGGCCATTCGCGAGCTTCCTCGCGCGCGCGCTTGAGCCTGCGCTGGATCGATTCTTCGCTTTCGGTGCCGCGGCCGCGCAGGCGCCCTTCGAGCTCGGCGAAGCTGGGAGGCAGAACGAAGATCGCGACCGCGTCGTTCGGATACTTCTCGCGAATCTGGAGCGCGCCCTGGATGTCGATATCGAGCAGGATGTCGCGGCCTTCGCTGACCGCATTTTCGAGCGGCGCGCGCGGCGTGCCGTACGAGGCGTCGAACACGCGCGCCCATTCGGCGAGAGCGCCGCCGTCGCGCTTGGCGATGAATTCCTCTTCGCTCACAAAATGATAATCGATCCCCTGAACCTCTGCTCCGCGCGCGGGCCGCGTGGTCAGCGAGACCGAGAATTCCAGTCCCGCGATTCCTTTCAGGGCCGCGCGATAGAGCGTGGTCTTACCCGCCCCAGACGGAGCGGAAAGTATAAATATTATACCGCGCCTGGGAGGCGGAAGGTGTATCGAATTCGACACTATAAGAGCGTCCAGCCGATTGCAAATAATGTTTTATACTACGCTCATTCGATGTTTTGCACCTGCTCGCGCATCTTTTCCGCTTCTGCCTTCACCTCGACCGTTACCTGCGATAGCGCCGCATTTTGCGACTTCGAGCCCATCGTGTTGACTTCCCGGTTGATTTCCTGCAGCAGGAACTCGATCGATTTTCCCACCGGTCCTTTGCGATCGAGAAGCGCCTCCAGCCCTTCTAGATGGGTCTTGAGCCGCGTGATCTCCTCGCTGATGTCGCCGTGCTGCGACGCGATCGAGGCCTCTTCGTAGAGACGCTTCTCGTTCACCGGCAGCGCCGCGAGCAGCTCGCGAATCCGCGCCTCGAAGGTTTTCATAATCTCGGCGCGCGTCTCTTCCGCCAGCCGCTCGATTCGCGGCAGCGCCGCGTGAATCCGCTTGATCCGCTCGCCGAAGTCGCGGCGCGTGCTGATACCCTCGCGCACGCGTTCGACGTTCGAGCGCCTTGAGCGCGCCCTTAAGCGCGGTGGTCGCGAGCTTGACCGCCTCGCGCGTATCGTTTTCTTCTTCGACCACGTGAAAAATCTCGGGGCGATTCAGTATCGCCTCGATTCCGGGCTCTCCCTTGAGATGCAGCCGCTTGCCCATCCGGCGCAGCTCGGCGACGTATTGATTCGCGAGCTTCTCGTTGACTTCGAGCCGCGTGGGCGGCGGCTTGAGCGCGGTGTACTTGATAAACAGCTCGACGCGGCCGCGCGCGACCGACGCCTGAATCGTCTTGCGGATGTCAGCCTCGTACTCGCCCCATCCGCGCGGCAGATTGAGTTTCAGCTCGAAAAAACGCTGATTGAGGGATCGAATTTCCGCCACCACGCGGACGCCCGCGCGCTCGACCACCGATCGTCCGAATCCGGTCATGCTCCGCATCGTGCTCAGTTCTTCCTTCCGATCGCGGCAAGACAGGAACGGTAGAGTTCGACCGTCCGTGCCGCCATCGTGCTCATCGCAAAACCCCGCTCCGCGCGAGTGCGTGCGGCTTGTCCCATCGCGGCGCGCTCGGCCGGCGCCGCCGCCATCCGCGAGACCGCGAGCGCCAGCGCCTCGCTGTCGCCGGGCTTCACCAGTATTCCGTTAACGCCATTTTCGATCACATCGCCGATTCCTCCCGTATCGCTGGCCACGACGCCCAGTCCGCTCGCCGCCGCCTCCAGCACCGCGACACCCAGCCCCTCGCGAAGGGAAGGGAACACAAAGATATCGGTTGCGGCCAGCACAGTGCGAACGTCATCAATGCGCCCCAGAAAGCGCACCTGCCGCGCTATTCCGAGCAACTCGGCGTCGCGCTGCAGCTCGGCGCGCAGGCTGCCATCACCTGCGATCAAGCAGATCATGTTAGCGCCCTCGCCTCCGCGCACGATTCGCGCGAGCGCCTCGAGCAGATGGCGATGGCCTTTGCGCGCCTCGAGCATCCCTACCGTCCCGAGCACGAGCGCCTCGGGCGACACTCCCAGCTCCGCACGCACCGCCGCGGTGGCGGCCGAATCGGCGGGATGAAAATATTCGCAATCGACGCCGCTTGGGATAATCGTGATGCGCTCAGGCGGGACTCCCGCGAGCGCCAGCGAATCCGCGACGCCGTGAGAAATCGCCGCGATCCCGTCGACCGCACGGCCGTAAAGCAGCGGCGCGAACAGACGGTTCGGGCGGTAATCCATCCTGCGTGTGACGACCAGGGCGCGCGCGAATCCGCGCGCATACGGCGCCATCGCATGCGCTCGTGCGGTATGAAAATGCACCACTTCGTAGCGGGCGCGGCGCAGGATCGCGCGAAACCTGATCGCCGCCGGCAAATCAACCGAGTTGTGAATTTTGAGCGGATGGCAAATGACGCCCTCGCGCCGCGCGCGCTCGTAGAGCCGTCCTGCCGGATCGCAGATCAGCTCGGCACGATGGCCCATTCGCAGCAACTCGAGCGTCAGACCCAGCACCTGCGTTTCTCCGCCGGCAAAGCCACGCTCCGGATCGACCCCTGCCACGCGCAGTGGCGCATTCGATTCAAGATGTGGTGGTTCGGATGAAGATTGCGGCATCTCTGTCAGTCGAAGAACCGGTAGTAGAAAATCGCGCCGATCGCGGCGATCGCGTCGCGCCATCCGATCTTCTTGCCTTCTTCGTAGGTGCGGCCCGAGTACGAGATCGGAACCTCGTAGATTCGCCATCTGGCGCGCGCCGCCTTGGCGGTGATTTCCGGCTCGAAGTTGAAACGGTCGGCCGACAGCTTCAGTTGCATCAGCTTGTCGCGCACGAACGCCTTCTGCCCGGTCTCCATGTCGCTCAGGTTTAGATCGCTGATGATATTGGAGACGAGCGTCAGCATCCGGTTGCCAAAGTAATGCCAGTAGAAGAGCACGCGATGCGGCCCGCCCAGAAAGCGCGAGCCGTACACCATGTCGGCGCGGCCGTCGATCAGCGGCCCGATCATCAGCCGGTAGTCGTTGGGATCGTATTCGAGATCGGCGTCCTGCACGAAGACATAAGGATTCGCCGCGGCCGCGAACCCGAGCCGCAGAGCGGCGCCTTTGCCCTTGTTGTGCGAATGAAAATAGCATCGGACCTTCGGATGCTCGAACTTCCGCAGAAACTCGGCGGTGCCATCCGACGATCCGTCATCGACCACGATAACCTCGGCGTCGAAACCGCAATTGAGTGCGCGATCGATAATCGTGCCGATCGTCGCCACTTCGTTGAACACCGGGATGACGACGGAAATTTTCGCGGTCTGATCGATCATCTTTTCCATCAGGCCTCCCGCACTCCGCCGGGCCGCCGGAATTTGCGGCGCGTGGAATATTTCCGGCGCACCGTCGCGAGCGATTCGCGCGTCGAGCATTTTGAGCACGCGGCGCAGCTCCGCCCGTCCGAGCGCAGGCGCCGTCGCCGCGGCGTAGCTTGACCACAAGCGCATCCTGTCCCTGCGGGTCAGTCCGGAAAACGCAAAGCGCCCGAGCTGAACCAGGTTTCTCCGGCGCGCGCGCGCGGCGATACGCCGGAACCATACTCTGCGCGTGCGTTCATGATCGATAAACGAGATCGTTGGCGATTCGTCCGCAATGACATTGAACGGGGTCAGGTCGCCGTGAATAAAACCGGCGGCGTGGAGACGGGCGATTTCCGCGCCGAGCGCGCGAAGCAGAACGCGCTTGCGCACGAAGCCCGCCTCGGGCGCGCCGCGCAGATAGCGCGTCGCCAGGACTCCCGGCGCGCGCCGCGTCATCACCAGCTCGCGTCCGCTCGAGGGCTCGCGGCCCCACAGCACTACCGGCGGCGCGTTGAGACCCGCGCGGCGAATCGCGTCTGAAATAGCGTGGATATGCGCGGCGCGCGAGCCTGAAAACCATCGCTTGAATTTTGCGAAACCTCGCGGCGGGTCGATTATCTTTATGAAAAATCCCGTCTCCGACGCCCCGCCGGCACGGACAAGGTAGGTCGTCGCGCGGCGCGAGCGCCGCTGCAGCCCGTGCTCCCCTGCCCGACGCCGCCTCCAGCGCCGCCGCCACCAACGCGTCGCGCATAGCCGCGTCGATCACGTCTTCGCCCGCGAGACTGAGCCGCCATCCGCCGCGCACGATGAAGTCGTCGCTCATCGGAGCGCCTCGCCCGTGATCGTATCGACAGATTCGGATGGCGCGGCGCCAATCGCGCGACGAACCGTCGCGACGACCTCATCCGGCGCTATTCGCCGCATACATTCGCGGCCGATCGGACACTCGCGCAGATAGCACGGATGACACGGAATCGCGCCGGTAATCGTGAACGCCGAGTATCCCCACGGCGCCGACCGCTCGGGCGCGGTCGCGCCCCACAGCGAGACGACGGGGCATCGCACAGCAGCCGCGATATGCATCGGCCCCGAGTCCGGGCCAAACGCGGCGGCGCATTCCGGGAAGATCGCGATCAGGTCGCGCAACTGCGTTCGTCCCGCCAGGTTGAGCGCGGGAATATCGCCTAAGCTGCGTATCACCGCGGCGGCGATTTCAGTTTCGTCCGGGCTGCCGAGCAGAACAGGATACATCGCGAGAGAGCTGTTGGCGGACCTCGCCAGCTCCTTGATTGCGGCGGCGATCGACTCGGGAAAATAGATCCGGCTCGGCCACGACGAACCCAGGATCACGCCGAGGAGCGGGCGCGGCGCGCCAGCCAGCAATTCGCGCGCACGCGATTTTTCTTCGGCCGAAGCTTCGAGCCCGAACTCGATCGGTGCGGCGGGCAGACCCAGCCGGTCGCCAAAGGCCTGGTACTGGAGGAGCTTGCGGCGCAGGTTCGGCTGCGGCGCAATCTGGATGGTGGAGAAGCGATGGTTGAGTTCCTTGGTGTTGGCGGCGCCGAAGCCGATTCGATCGTGCGCACCCGAAACGATGGAGGTGATGCCGCTCTTCAGATGCCGCTGCAGATCGACGACCAAATCGAAGTGCCTGCCGCGAACTTCGCGAAGGAACGGGACGAACGACCAAGGTGCGCGACGGCGGTCGTAGAGTATAATTTCGTCGAGCCACGGATGACGCTCGAGAATCGGCGCCGATTTCGGCTCGACCGCCCACGCGATAAACGCGTCCGGCCAACCCCGCCGCATCCGTCCCAAAAGCGGCAACGCGCGCACCACGTCGCCGATCGCGCCGTGCAGGACGATCAGTATTCGCCGCGGAGGATGCGCGAGCGCCGGAGGCGGAGTAGTTTCGAGGTCGTTCATGGCCGAGGCGGAAGGACACGCCCCTCGCGCACGATGATATCGGCGCAGACGCTGCGGGCAAAGCGGGCTCAGGGAGTGCTTGCGGCCGCGTCGCCGCGGCAGGTAAAACGCGCGACAATGGCTGAGACATCCGCGACTTCCGGTCCCTCCTCCGCTTCCATCCGCGACCCCGCGTATTCGAGCGGTCCGATTGTCCTGATCCTGGCGATCATTCTGACCATCGCGGCGATCCAGAAGAGCGGTCCGCCGGCCGTCGTCAGCGCGGGCGCTCCCGCGACCGATTTTTCGGCGGCGCGCGCGATGCCCGATCTGCGCGAGATTGCCGCCGAGCCGCATCCCCTCGCCTCGGCGGCGAACGCGCGCGTGCGCGCCTACCTGACGAAGCGCCTGACCGAGCTTGGCGCTGCTCCCGAAGTCCAAACGGCAACTGTCGCGGTGGCAAACCCACAGGGGCTCCGAACCTTCGCGGTCGTCAACAATATCGCCGCGCGTATTCAGGGCAGCGCCAGCACCGGCGCGATCATGCTCGTGGCGCACTACGATTCGGTCCCGAGCGGACCCGGCGCGGGCGACGACTCGGCGGCCGTCGCGGCGATTCTGGAAACCGTCCGCGCGCTCAAGAGCGGTCCTCCCCTGCACAACGATCTGATCGTGCTCTTCACCGATGGCGAAGAACTCGGGGCGCTGGGCGCGAAAGCGTTCGTCGAGAACTACTCCGCTCTGCACGACGTGAAGGTCGCGCTCAACTTCGAGATGCTCGGCGACTACGGTCCAGTCCTGATGTTTCAGACCAGCAACAAGAACGCATGGCTGATTCGCGCGCTGGCGGCGACGCCATTTCCACGCGGAAGTTCGCTCGGGGCGTCCACGTATCGGCTGATGCCGAACTATACCGATCTGACCTTCTTTCTGCGCGCCGGAATGGCCGGCATGAATTTCGCCGCGATCCGAGGGCTGACGCGCTATCACACCCGCCTCGACAATATCGCGAATCTCGATCCGCGCTCGCTGCAGCACGAAGGAAGTTACGCGCTATCGCTCACGCGTGAATTCGGCGACGCCGATCTGAGCAAGCCGCGCATGGGCGATGCAATTTACTTTTCCGCATTCGGCGGCTTCTTTCACTATCCCACGTCGATGGCGATACCGCTCGCGATTCTCGTCTCAATCGTTTTGTTGGTCGCGCTGATAATCGGCCTCAGGCGCGAGACGATCGTCGGCGACGGAATCTTAGCAGGCTTGGTAATCTATGCGGCGGCGATGGTGTTGTCGCTCGTCGAGGGCCTCATCGTCATGTTTACGGTCACGCATTTCGCGGCGCGGGGGATGCTGCCAGGCGGCACCAGCTACGGCGGCGCGTTCTTCGTTGCGGCGTCGACCGCCGTCGTCTTCGCGACTCTGTGCACGATCTACTGGCGGCTCGCCCGCCAAATCCCGCGCGCGAATCTGGCCGCCGGCGCGCTGGCGATATTGGCGCTCCTGACGCTGGCTTGCTCAGCCGTGCTGCCGGGCGCGAGTTATCTGCTCACCTGGCCGCTGATATTCGCCGTAATCGCGCTCAACTTCAAATGGGCCGGACTGCAATCGCACGATCCGATCTTGGCGATAGCGGCGACGCTCATCGCGGTCATCCCCTGCGCGGTCATGCTCGCGCCCGGACTTATCCCGACCGGGCATGCAACTCCGATGATGTTCTGGGCAAGCGCACTTATCGCCGTACTGATGTTCGGGATCTTTATTCCTTATATCGATCTTCTGTCCGGGAATCATGAAGCGCTACTCGCCGCTGTGCTGGGCGCCGCAGGAATGTTGTTGTTCGCGATCGGCATGCGCGAGAGCCACTTCAGCGATACGCAGCCGCGCCCAGACAGCATCTTTTACATCCTCGACGCGAACTCCGGCCACGCAACGTGGGCGAGCCTCGACCGGGCGCCCGACCGCTTCACCGCGCAGTTTTTCCAAAGCCATGTTCGGGCAGGATCGCTCGCGCTCCTGACCGGAGAGAGCGCATCGCCGCCGCAGAATGGCGACGGAGCCGGGCGCAAGCCTCCGGCCGACGCGGGACGCTTCTGTGGGCTGAATGGCGGCGCGACGATCGAGGGCGACGCCCCCGCCGCGGAACTCGCCGCGCCTGAGCTTCATGTGACCGACGACTCGACCACGGCTGGAGTTCGCACGATGACGATGCATATCGCGTCGGCGCGCGGCGTGCCGATCGTGTGGATCACAATCGCGCGCGGAGTAGAGGTGATGGCTTCGTCAATCGACGGAAAATCGCCGGGCATTGGCGCGAGTAACGGCTACTCAGCGTGGTTCTGGGGCGTGCCCGACGGCGGGTTCGATTTGACGCTCAAACTGGGGACGACGGGCCCGGTCAGAATCAACGTGATCGACCAGACCGATTGGCTCCCGAGCTTTCCCGGGATGGCGATAACTCCGCGCTCCGCCGACCTGATGCCGACGCCGTTTCTCTTCTTCGATTCATCGACGCTCGTCCGCAAGACCTTCATCGTCGGCGGCCTGCTGACAATCCCGAACGCCTGAGCGACCGGATCGCGGTGAGTCGGCGAGCAGACGGCCGGAAGCTTGACCACCCAGTATGGCCAAGTATGGAGTGGATCCGCAGGTGGAGAGCCGAAGGCAGGGTCCGCAGAAGCAGGATGCAGCGATGATCGAACAAGTTGCATGCTCTAATTCTGTTTGCGCCTGCCGATCGGAGGGATGACGACGGGTGGCGGCTGAATCGGCGCGGATGGACAACGCGTACCGCGTTGCACCTCCTGATCGTCGCCGAGCGCCGGTAGAAATCATGAATATCCTTCGGTTCGAGTCCGACCCTCCAATGTGATCCTGTCCGCTTACGCAGAGCGTGCGCTTGAAAAAAGGGAGAGATTTTTTCGGTCAAGGCTCAATGCCCGGACATCGGCGATGAATTTCCGTGCGAGTCTTCAGAGGTACTCAGAAGCGCAGCGATCTCCTTCGCTTTGGCTCGTCCCTCAATCCGTCCGGCGTCCAGTGCTGCGGCGTCGCGGTTCTCTTCTGCGCCGCTTTGTCCGAAGGCCATCACACTGGCCGAGTCCGGAAGAATGAGTGCGACTTCGCATCCGCTCTTGCGTAAAATCCCTACTTCTACATCAAGGCGAGGGACCGATAGAGTCGCAAGCGGGTGATTAATCCCGGCGGTCGGGACCATGACGATCGCTGTCTTGCAGCCGCGCGCGACGTCAGCATTAGTTGCGGATCGAGCGCCTCCGTCCATGTATGGCTGACCATCGATCTCCACGGGCGCAAACAAACCGGGCAGCGCGCAACTCGACGCGACCGCTAGCGCGAGCGGAACGCCAGAGGATTCATGCCACACCCTGAGAGATCCATCCGCGGCATTCACGCTCACGCATTCGTAAGCACCGCTTGGCCATTGTTTTTTCGGAAACCGCCGCCAATAGCTGGCGACGAACTCCGACTCGGCCGCAACCGGATGCGCTCTCAGCGCCCATCTACCAACTTCGACGCCGACCGACTGCTCCGTCGTTTTTCCCGCGTTCAGTTCCTCGAGCTGGCTGACCAGAAACGAAAGATCGGGAGGCGGAAGAGGTTTCTGCGTTGGCGCTGGCGGCGCGCCTTCGAATCGGGTGAGCGCTTGTTGAGTCAACTGCTCGGGCGTCAGGCCCATCGCGAGCCGCGCGCCCACGATCGCGCCCGCGGAGGTTCCGATAATCCGGTCCATCCGCGATAGATAGATGCCCCTGTCCGCCAGGCCCGCGATTACCCCTGACTCCCAAGCTTCTCCCACAGGCCCCCCGCCGCCGAGAACCAACGCGTTGCCGGATGTTTCACCGGCGATTGCCACTGGGGCACAGATCATGACAAGCGACGCCAAGGTCATACCCGCCATCGCGGCAAGCTCGTTGCGCATCGTGGTATCGGTAGATCGTAAATCAGAGATGCTCGTCTAAAATCATCGGTTTGCTTCGCGCAACACCGCTTCAATGTTGTCACCATCCGGATCCGGAACCGATGCGGCTTCGGCCGGCCAAGGATCCGCCCAGGCGGGAATGTGCATCAGGCGGTCGACCCACGACACGACATTCGGAAACGGTTCAAGGGGTATCTCCGCCTCGCGCCAATAGCTCGCCATCGAAGCCAGTTGAAAATCAGCGATGGTCAGCCGCTCGCACGCGACATAGCTCCTTCCAGCGAGATGACCATCGAGCACCTTCGCCCACCTGAATAAGTCGTTTGTCTTTCCCTTCAGGGCTGCGCTGTCGGGCTTGCCGATCTTGAAGGTCGGCTTTACCACGTGCTCGAAGTAAAATGGCGCCACCGCTGGAGACCAGTGGCAATCATTCCACGAAAGCCATCGCAGCACCTCGACCTGCTCGGCCGGATTGCGCACTGGCCACATGTCTGAACCCGCCTTGTTGCACAGGTACGCCATGATCGCGGACGACTCCCACAGGATGAGATCGCCATCCACGAGCGTCGGCGCCTTCATGTTCGGATTGACCGCGATGTAGTCAGGCGTCTTCATCGCCCCGGCCATCAGGTCCATCTCGACCAGTTCCGCTGTGAGCCCGAGATGCTTGACCAGCGCCAGAACTCGCCGCGGAGCTTGCGCCTTGATCCAATAGATCTTCATATCAGCGCTCCTTTAGTTATCGCCGTGGCGCTCACGTCTCTTGACCTCGACGCCCACGCGTTGGCCGTGAAAACGTCTGTTCGAGATAGCGACGCAGATGTTCAAGGGTCCGCGCCGCAGTGGCCGCGCTTCCGGTCGCCTTCGCGAGAACGAAGCCGCCCTGGATCACAGCCTGGATATGCAGCGCGAGGCTTTCCGCCGTCCAGTTGCCGCGTACCGGATACTTACGCATGGCGGCCTCAATATCGGCTTCCAGGGTGTTTGCGTGGTCGAGAATGTTTCGTCCGCAGGCGCCGCTGACGTCGGGGTGAGTACGGTATGCTTCCTGAACGACGGTTCCCGCAAAGCAGGTGAAGTCGGGCAGATCGCCAATCAATGTCGCCTTGCGAAAATCAACGTAGGCGAGGAGGCGATCGAGCGGATCGTCAGGCTGGTGATAAGGCGCGTTGGCGAAGAAGTCGGTCGTAAACGAATCCCAACTGGCCGCCGCCGCCAACCCGAGGTCTTCCTTGCTTGTGAAGTGGTGGAAAAAGCTACCCTTGGTAACGCCTGCCTCGGCGCAGAACGTCTTCGATCCGCGTCGCTGCGTACCCCTTGGTACGAACGACCTTTAGAGCCGCGTCCAGAAGTCTGGTCTTGGATTCGTGTTCAGGCTGCTTCATTTCCGTACCGATTAGTGTCGGCATCACCGTACCAACTAATCGGTATGTCCGCAAGACTATTCGATGATCGAAATAGTCGCGTGCGTCCATTCTGTTTGCGGCCGCCGATCTGAGGGATGATGATGGGTGGCGGCTGAACCGGCACGAATGCGACGCTACGCGACGGCCTAGGGTCGACTTTGGGCTTGGTCAATTCGTCGGGCGCTATCGGGACCGGTTACGCATACGGTCCCTTCGGTCAGACAACGACGAGTGGAACTTCTAGCAGAAACCCGTTCCAGTACACAGGGCGGGAGATGGACTCGACCGGGCTGTACTCCATGCGCGCGCGCTACTACAACCCCATCGCGCAGCGGTTCATCTCTCCCGACCCTATCGGCCTCGCTGGCGGTCAACCCAACTTCTATGCCTACGTCGGGAATAGCCCGATGAATTGGAGCGACAGGATGGGGCTTTTTGGCGGATCAGTCGGTGGAGGAGGAGATCCTGCGCCGAATCCTGAACCCCAGCCAACGGCAACAGCCGCTCCAAGCCATAATCAGCCTAGCGCCCAAGCGACTGCCACGCCTCCCCCCAATCAACCTCCGCCGAATTTGATCATATCTACATCGCCTATCTTTATCGCCGTTATCCGGGCCGTTCTCACGGCTGCAGGCGCTTTATATCGATTTGTCGGTATGCAGCCGAACAATCATCCACTAGAGCCGTTCGTTAATCCTCCACCACTGCTCGTTGATCCGCCCCGACCACCCGTTCCGCCGCCTTCAGCGGGTGTTGATATGGGTCGCTCTTTTCCTTGGCGAGAAGATTGGAGATATGCGTGACAGCCACGGAAGCAGGCCGCGAGATCGGAGGTTCGCATGCGATAGCAAACACGCCGCCAGCCAAGCCGATCGATGTCTGGGCGTTCGTCGGTGGTTTGCTCGCCGCATATGTATTGCCGATGATTCCAGGCGAGGCTACCGCACGTACTTTTCAGTTGGCGGTTCGTGCTAAGTCAGTTTTCGCGGGTTATGCGATAGGAATTGCGTATATTGCGCTGGTGGTGGCGATTCTCGCCGGGATCATCATTTGGTGGGAGAAATTGCCAGTGGCATCGGCCGGATGGCGCCTACCGACCCGGTACGAGATCCTGCCTGCGGTACTCGGATTCCTGGCGTGTGTTAGTTCTGCAGTGTCATTTGCTTACGTTTACTTCTGGATCGTGGGCCACCAATTTAGTGATCCCTCGATGATGAAGTGGATAGAGCGCGTGTGGGCATTGCCATTGTGGACCCGAATCGTGGGAGTGGTCGGCGACGCGCTGGTGGAAGAGTGCGGACGGGGGTACGTGATCGAGCGTGTCGCGAGGATTTCGGACAGCGCTGCGCTCGGCGGCCTCGCGGCGCTTGCAGGTTCAATGCTCGGGCACATAGCCTCGTGGGGCGTCAACAAGGCGTATGTGTTTCTTCCAGATCAGCTCGTATTCGTTCTATTGTATCTGTGGCGCAGGAACGTCAGCACCTGTGTGATAGCACATTCACTTCTCGATGCTTTACCGCTAATCGTTTTCCCACTGTTCGTGAACCTACCGCGCTAGATTTATCCTGCTCCCCAGTACCTCTATGACCTGCTAAATGTGTGGAGGAATAGTTCTCGATAGACTGGATAAGTCCCGCGCGGCACTTCCGCATCAGCGTCGCCCGCTCAAGAAAAAGCCACGCAATTCTTGTATGACCTGTTCGGAAATCTTTTCCAAGTCACCGACGCGCTAACGGCCATTCGCAAACCTCCACGATCAATTATTTGACCGATACGCTGGTGCGCTGCGACGGCGCCAACCGCTGCGAGATGTAGTTGGTCTATGATCTGCTGAGACGGTTCGAATCATCTTCTGGCGTAATCCGACTTTTTTGCAAGCGATGCGGCTCCACGTTAGGAGCTGGGCACGCGGCGATGCCGCGACAGATCGCGTCAGAAACAGCATCAGGGTATAACGCGGTTGGCGCAAAGAGCTGAAGACCGAGACCGGCCGTCCCTTGGTGCCGATATGAGCCCGTTTAGGAGCGTGGTCCATGGGGTGTAACGACAAGATCATTGGTGACACGCCATTGGCGTGATCCCGTTTGGAAGAGTGTTTCCCATTTTTCCACCCCTGTCTTCAGCTCTAACCGCCAAATCCACTGCCTAGGAGAACACCAAAAGCAAGCACTACCCAAACCCAAACTACTTGTGTCGCCGAAGCCTGTTTCTTGGAAGGAACCTGGCCGCAGTGGCCGGAGACCATCTGGATCGCGCTCGGCACCCTGGATGACGATCCCGGAATCAGGCCTTCCCTGCATATATTCGTGGAATCAAAGGCCCCTTGGTTCGAAATCACCGACACTCTGCCGCAACACAGCGAGTTATGATGATACTTCGGCTGCAAAGCACTTCGGCCACCGGCGTCGGCCAAAAAAATCCCCGCGCGGAGCGAGGCTTCGGACAATCACAATCGGCAGGGTCGCGTCAGTCGCCTTGGTGCTCGACGAAGGAGACGCACTGGCTTTGATTCTTGAATGGCGGATCGCTGAAATTTTCCCATCCGCCGTCTTTGCAGTCTTTGATCAACTGCGGCTGGAGCGTGTGCAGAGAGGTATCGTCGAGCGCGAGTTGGTCGATCTCCTGGTTCGCGAGCCATCCGTAGGCGTTCCCGCCGACGGCGGAAACCGGCAGCGGCTGCCCTTCGGAGCATAGCCCGAGCGATTGCGGCATCTCGCAGTTCGGATGCAGCGTCCAGCTCGCCGCGACGGCGCCGCTCTGCTTGTTCGTGATCGTCATGTCGACTTCAAGATTGCCGTTCGCGTCGGGCTTGAAGACGTGCTGGAACGTGTACCATCCCGAAGCCGTAATGCACTGCGGATTGTGAGTCGGATCCTCCGGGGATGAGCTCTCGCGCAGCGCATTGGTCGAGGCGGCAACCACGAAATGTGAATTGCCGCTAGCAACTCCAGATTCGACGCACGGATCGTTCGGGACCGCGGTGCCGACGTTGAACACGTAGTCCTGGAGAAACTGTCCCGTCGAGTCGTTCAGCGCCGAGTCCCAATCGAAGCGGTAATCCTTGTGCGCCGCGGCGAACGTGGTGTCGAGATAGATATCGGCGGAGGTCGAAACCCCGCCGTTCGGAAAGCGGCCTGCGGAAAAAGAGAGTCCCCAATCGGTGTATGGTCCGATACAGTCCTTCGAGCCTGGAGCGCATTCGGGATTGCCTGCGTTGCCGAAATTGGCGGCGGGATCGACGTGCAGGCGCGCGTGATCATTGCCCTGCGCCGAGTTTATCGCGTCCGCATATCCTCCTCCGGTCGAGAAGCCGGATGGAACACGGGTGATACTGCCGTTGCCCTGATTATACCAGCCGCTGGTGTCGGTCTCGAAACCTTGCGAAAACGCCTGGGCGTGCGCCGCCACCGGAAGCAGCAGCAAGATCAATAATGCAAGCGTACGAATGGCGAATGCTCTCATCTCCCACCGCAACGAACTGATTCCCCTGCCTGTCTCCGGGAGGCACCGCAGCCGTGTGTTACAGCTCGGCAGAGACGGCCCCTGTTTATGGTTAGCAAAACCAGCCGCGACGGCGCAATCGGTGATATTAACGGACGTTTAATAGCTCAACGATCGCATTCGCCGCCGATCATGTTGATCATGCCGAAAGTCGTGATGACATCGGGGATCATATGCCCGATGAGCATCTGGCTGAGGGCTCCCATCCCGAAAAAGCATGGCGGTCGCACCCGCACCCGGTACGGCCGCCCGCTGCCGTCGCTGACCACGTAGAAGCCCAGCTCGCCGTTGGCGCCCTCGACCGCCGTATAAGTCTCGCCGGGCGGCACCTTGATTCCTTCCATCACCAGCTTGAAGTGATTCATCAAGCCTTCGATCGAATTGTACACGCGCTCCTTGGGCGGCATCACGACCCGGGGATTATCGACCGAGACGGGACCTTCGGGAATCGACGCCATCGCCTGCTCGATAATCCTGCGCGACTGCGCGATCTCCTGGAAGCGGACATTGAAGCGATCGTAGTTGTCGCCGCGCTCACCGGTGGGGATGTCGAAATCGAAGCGATCGTAAACCAGGTACGGATGCGCCTTGCGCACGTCGTATGACACGCCCGAGGCGCGCAGCAGCGGGCCGGTAAGGCCATAGGAGATCGCATCCTCGCGCGGGATGATCCCGATGTTGCTCATCCGATCGACAAACACACGGTTGCGCGAGAGCAGCTTGTCGCAATCGGACAGGACCGAATCCAGGCACTTAAACGACGCGCGAATCCGCTCGGAAAAATCGGCCGGCAGGTCGGTTGCGAGCCCGCCGACCCTGCACCAGGTGATCGTGAGCCGCGCGCCGGTCACCGCCTCGATCAGGTCGTACAGGAACTCGCGCGCTTCGAGCATGTAGAACATCACGGTCTGCGCGCCGACCTCGCCCGAAGCCATCCCGAGGCAGGTGAGATGGTCGGCGATACGCGAGACCTCGCTCATGATCACGCGCACGTATTTGCATCGCTCGGTAATTTCGAGATCAAGCAGATTCTCGACCGCCAGCGCGAAGGCGACGTTGTTGATGCAGGGCGATGCGTAGTTCAGCCGGTCGGTATAGGGAAAGGCTTGGGTCCAAGTCCCCTGCTCGCACATCTTTTCGAACCCACGATGCAGGTAGCCGACCTCGACGTCGCAATCGACGATCCGCTCGCCGTCGAGCTTGAGATTGAACTTGATAGTGCCGTGCGACGCGGGATGCGACGGCCCCATCTGGATCTCCATCACCTCGTCGGCGGGGTCCGCGGCTTCGAGCTTGTTTTTCCAGCGGGCGGGTAAGGGCATCGGTTTTCTCAGGCGAGCTATCGCGACATCGGGATCGGTTTCACGATCGCATCGACCTCGGGCACGATCGGCTGGCGCTTGCGATACGGATAATCCTTGCGCAGCGGATGGCCCTCGAAGGTGTCGTAGAGCAGGATGCGGCGCAAATCCGGATGCCCGCTGAATACGATTCCAAACATGTCGTAGCACTCGCGCTCGAGCCAGTCGGCCGCCTTCCATACGGAGATAGCGCTGGGAATCGATGCGTCGTCGCCGGGAATCCTCACCTTGACGCGCAGGCGATGGTTCCGCGCAAGCGAGTTCAGGTTGTACACCACCTCGAAGCGCGGATTGCGCTCGGGCCAATCCACCGCCGTGAGGTCTGATAGCGAGTTGAACTCGAAGCCCGCTTCGGTAGCCAGCGCGCGCAGAACTTCGAGCGCATTCTCGCGCGCGACGACGATAAAATCCTGGCCATGCGTGGTTCCGGCCTCGGAAATCGCGGCGCCGAAGCGTTCCTTTAATTTTTCGATAAGCATGATCTCATTCTCGCGAATTGGAGCTTTCGCCGCATCCCGCTGGACGCAGCTTTCGTCCTGATCGCGCAGTCCCCGAGATTTAGTCCCAATCGAGCGCGCCGCGCTGCCAGGCGTAAATCAGTCCGACCGTAAGGATCGCGATGAAAACCACCGCCTCGACGAACCCAAACATCCCGAGTTTGCGGATTTCCACCGCCCACGGATAGAGGAAGACCAGGTCCACGTCGAAAATCAGGAACAACAGCGCGGTAAGGTAAAAACGAACCGAAAACCGCCCCCATGCGCTGCCGCTCGACGGATTGCCGCACTCAAACGCCTCGCTCTTGATGGCGCTCGGCCGTTTGGGCCCGATGATCGAATTGATCGAGACCATCACGCCCACCACGATAGCGGCGAAAATAAACGTTACGAGAACCGGAAACCAGGTCGTCATGTGTTTCTACTGCCGCCGGCCCCAAAGAATTAGGGCCGCAGCTCAACTTCAATTAGTACCGCAATTAATACCGGATGAGAATGCGCTTTACCAACCGGCGGTCGAAAAGTTGGCCGGCAACGCTGGGGGCCGTCGGTGGAACATACCGATCGTTCAAGGACAGCCTCTACCTAACATAAGTTAGCATTCAATAGCTCCGGTTACTGACTTATTCTGCAAAAGTACCGGATGCCGTGTCGGCAGCATTGTCGGAGGATCGGAAAAAGTCCTTATTTCTTGAGTATTTCTCATCTGTGATAGCTATAGCGACAGGGTTCAGATCAGTTAGATTGACATTTCAAAGTAACCTGACTAATGAGGGAACCAGAACATCGGGGATTTTGGGGAACATTCATCAACCTCCGGCATCGGCCGGAGAGGGGGTCATTATGGACCAGGCGAGAAGTTCACTTATTTCCTTGGTAATCGGAATCGCGTCGATGCTGCTGGTGATCGCCGCGCCAGCCTCGGCACAGGTGAAGCCCGGCGATTTCATCAGTAACCAAAACGCTTACAAGGTTAAGGATCTGGTTTCGCCGGGCGTTTACTGGCGCGTGCAGAGCGGCATGACGATGAAAATCGTTCCGACCGAACGGATCGATTGGCCGCCGCCGTACAATGAAGCGACCGAGAAATATTCGCCGCAGGTGCGCTTAAGCAGCGACCATCGTTCGCTGGTCGGCTATGTCGCCGGGCAACCGTTCCCGCTGCTCGACCCGAATGATCCTGACGTAGCCAACAAGATCATGTGGAACTACTTCTTCCGCCCGATCTCGACCGACGACTACGATCTGCGCTTTTTCGATTGCGAGAGCGTGTACGCCGGACTCAATAAACCCTACAAGGTGCTCTGGTACTATTCGGTAGGCCACTATGCCGGATACAACGAGGTCGGCCGCACCGAGGTCAATCCGTTGCCTGTGGATCCCGACTTTCCAGTCTCGAACCGATACTCGATGACCGGCCTCTATCCGCAGCTTTCGCCCGAAGACGGCGCCGGTGCAGGCTTCATCCGCTACCGCTACGCCGGTCCGAACCACGGCGATGACGCATACACCTACACGCCCAGCGCGCAACGCCTGCGCCGCCTCAACGAAACTCTTATGAGCACGGCACAGGATTCGGGTCCTGAGTCCTACAGCCCCGACGACTTCGAGTGCTTCGCTGGCAAGAACGAGAACTACGATTGGAAGTACCTGGGTGAAAAAGAGATGCTGGCGGCGATCGACGATCCTGTGATGCCTGCGCGCACCTGTGAGACCGACGGCGGCGCAAGCCATTGTCCGGCGAACTGGCAGATGCGCCATCTGTATATTATCCAAGGTATCGCACGCCACGACCGCCTGCCGGGCGACCTCTACTCCAGGCACGTCCTGTATGTCGATTCCGAAGCTGACTTCGGAATGTATCAGGACCAGTACGACCGCCGTGGGCAGCTCTTCATCAACTACACCTCGTGGCTGAAATATGCCGACCGCGTGACACCTCAGGCGCGCATCGCGATTTACCCGTTCAAGCGGCTGTTCCAGAGCGGTTCGTCGTCCACCGATGTTCAGTCAGGCCTGTCGACGGTCTGCTACCATCCGGGGTACTCGACCGCTGAAAAAGAGTGCTGGTATATCAACATGGGCGCGGTGGATCGCTCGTTCTTCGATCCGATGGCGATCGTGAAGGCGTCCCGCCGCTAACTCGACCCGCAACTGAAGGTGATAACCGGCGCGGCCCAAAAGGCTGCGCCGGTTTTTTTGTTGGCGCCTCGCGTGCTGCATATCCGAACGTACGCCGATAGAATCCTTATCGATGGATACAGTTGACGCG
Organism: uncultured delta proteobacterium; assembly: GCA_963801665.1. Lineage (GTDB taxonomy): Bacteria > Desulfobacterota > Binatia > Binatales > Binataceae > JBARDN01. The sequence goes on from CAWDFL010000002.1 coordinate 353,852, forward strand.
CGGCGAATAGCTTGGGCGAGTACCGAAGCTTCGCGCAGATGGCCCGGCGCAAGGACAGCCGAGATCGATTCGCTGCGTGGCGACGCATCTGCGCGCCGCTTCTGGCGCCTGCGCTTCGCGCCCGGCGCCGACCCTGCCAGCGCTATCCTGGTTGATCTCGGGCCAGACGACCTGCCCCGCTACGTTCGCGTGCTCGGCCTGATGCGCGAGCCGATAGCCGAGCCTCCGTGGATCAACCTGCATCGATTTCTGACCGCGCTAGGCGCTCCTGTCCCGGCGCTGTATGCGTTCGATGCGGCGCAGCGCGCACTGCTGGTTGAAGATGTAGGCGAAGTCGCACTGTTCGATATCTTGCGCGCGGGCGGGGCCGATAGCGCCGATTTGTTGCGGCTCGCGGTGGAAAATCTATTTGTCCTGCATGTCGACGGAACCCGGCAAATCGACGCGGGATGCATCGCCGCGCAAATCGCGTACGACGCACGGCTGTTTCGCTGGGAAATGACCGAATTCGTCGAGCTCGGATGCGCCATTGTCGCGCCAAGCGCCGATCCCGCCGCGCTGGCGCCGGAACTGGACGCGCTCGCGCGCGAGCTGGGCGATTTTCCGCGGGTCTTTTCGCATCGCGATTATCACGGCCACAATCTCTACGTGCAAAAGAGCGGAGCGCGCACTGTCGTGCGAATCATCGACTTCCAGGACGCCCTGATGGCGCCCGCAGCGCAGGATCTCGCCGTCTTGCTCACCACGCGCGATGCCGGCTCGATCATCGCTCCCGCGCTGGAGGACAAGCTGCTCCATTTCTACTACACCGGCCTGGTCCGCCGCGGCGCGGCCCAGCTTTCGTCCGACGAATTTCGCCAGAGCTACAGGCTCTGCGTCCTTCAGCACGCGCTCAAAATAATCGGTCGTTTCATCTTGTTCGAGCGCGAAGGCAAACCCGGATATACGCCGTTTCTTCCGCATCTCGTCGCACAGGCGCGCCGGATTCTGGCTGGCCCCGAGCGACAGAGCTTTCCACGCCTGTCCGCCGCCCTGGGCGCGGTGGACCAGCCATGAAAGCTCTCGTGCTGGCGGCGGGACGCGGCGAGCGGCTTCGTCCGCTCACCGACAAGGTCGCAAAACCGATGGTCGAGGTCGGAGGGCGCGCGCTTATCGAGTATCCGCTCGGGATGCTCAAGCGGGCCGGAATCACCGAGGTCGCGATCAATGTCCATCACCTGGCCGGCGGGATCCAGGCGGCGCTGGGAACCGGCGCGCGGCTCGGAATCCATATCGTATGGTCGCCGGAACCTGCTCTGTTCGGGACAGGCGGGCCACTCAACGGACTCAGCGGATATCTCGGCGCCGATACCTTCGTGATCGCGAACAGCGACACGATTTTGAACCTCGATCTGGCCGCGATGATCGCCTTTCATCGCGATCGCGGCGCGCTCGCCACGCTGGCCCTCGCACGGCCTGAGAACCTTGGCAATTACAGCAAAATCGAGATCGACTCCGGCTCAAGGATCCGCAGGATGCGCCTGCTGACGTCGGTCTCGCGCGGCACCTACGACGACTACGCCGACCCGGATGTCGACGAATCCGCTTCGAGTTTGTCGCCCTTCATGTACTGCGGCGTGATTGTCGCCGAGCCCGCCGTGCTGAAGCTCATTCCACCGTCGCCACCCTGGAGCATCATGGCCGGACTGCTGGCTCCGATGGTCCGCGACGGTCTGCCCGTATTCGGATTCGCGCATCGCGGCTACATGCGCACCGTCGACGACCTGGCGGCGTACGAGAGGTTGCGCGCCGAGTTCGCGTCGAATCCGCCCGAACTGAATTTCCTGGAGCTTGCTCCCAGATGAAATTTTTTTGTTTTTTTCCTGCGCTGCGACTTTTTTGTTGACTTAGCGGGTGTAGCGCGCGTCAAATGAAAACAGGCAGTCGCGCGGATGGCGAGGCCGCACGTCTCTGCACCGGGCGTTCTCGGGAGTCAGTAACATGCCGAGATTGGTTCTGTACCACACCATCCAGTCGCCGTTCGCACGCAAGGTGCGGGTCGCGATGGCGGAAAAGAAAATCCCTTGCCAGAAGATTGCTCTCGACCTCGCCAAAGGCGAAAACCGCACTCCCGAGTACCTGCGCCTGAATCCGCACGGCCGTGTCCCCATGCTGCTCGTCGATTCGATTCCGATTTACGAATCAACCTCGATCGTCGAGTATCTGAACGAAGCCTATCCCGAGCCCGCCCTCCTGCCACGGAGCCTGGTCGAGCGCGCACGGGTCAGGATGATCGAAGAGACGATCGACGGATCGTTCATCACGGCGCTGCGCACGGTGCTGGCGAATGCGTTCCGGCTGCCCGAGGCCGAGCGCAACCAGAAAGCCGCGCGGGAAGCGCGCGCGCAAATCGAGTGGCACAACGAATGGCTCGACAACGAGCTCGCCGGCCGCGAGTTCCTGGTCAACGGAGGGGTGTCGGTCGCCGATATCGCGGGACTGTGCGCGCTCGAATTTCAGAAGCGCCTCGAGATAGGCATCGACCCGCGCCATCGCGATCTCGTCACCTGGTACGGGCGAATGAAATCCCGCCCCTCCGCCAAAGCCCTGATGGAATAATCTGTCGCGCGCCCATTCTCATCGCGGCCCGCCTTTGTCTGATCCCTCGCCCTGAAAGAGGCTGTCGATAAATGCCAAATTCTCGCCCGTCATCCTGAACGAAGGCTGCCGGAGTGAAGGATCTCCGCGAAGCGATTAGTGCGCAAAGCCCGGATTGGTTGCACTAATCGCTTCGCGGAGATCCTTCGCCTACGGCTCAGGATGACACCAGCGGCGGGTTTGCGAGAAAATCGACACCCTCCTGAAAGGGAGAGATTAGGTGAGGGCCTCATTCAGCGCGGTGCGCAGCGCCGCGCGATTAAAGAAAGTGGACTGGGTATTCAGCAGCCTCCACGATCGAGCAAGGCCGCCCTATCAAGAAAGTCGATACACTTCTCCCGCGTTACAAAATGAACCTGGGCCCCGAGAAGGCCCAAAAAAAAGCGACCTAACCCCCGACCCCTTCCCGCACGGAAGGGGAGTCAGAAATCAAACCTCGATGACAAGATTGGCAGGCAGATCGTCGCCCGCGGCAGCGGGAATTTGCCGAACCACTCCAACGCTTGCGACTAGTGTTCCCCTTCCCGTGCGGGAAGGGGACAGGGGTTAGGTCGTTTGTCTGAAAATCAACTCCGCACCAAGGCATCCGATTTTCATCCATCAGGGTGCGCGTAGCGCATGCCAACTCACCCACGCGTCACGATGCTTGGGAAAGAAGCGCAAGCATCGTGCCGCGTTGGCTCTTCCGGAGGGAGAGGATGTTTCAGATGGACTGTTATTCGTCCTCTTGACATGATTTGGCCAAGTGGTCAATATTTTGACCATGCGGCCAGAAATTGAACCCGACTCCTCCGACCGGCGCTCCTTCATCGAAACCGCGCGGCGCGCGCAGATTATCGAATGCGCGATCGAGACCATCGCCACCCTCGGATACGCGCGCGCGTCGCTGGCGCAGATCGCGCGACGCGCCGGAATCAGCAAGGGCGTTATCTCTTATCACTTCAAAAGCAAGGGCGAACTGATCCGGCAGATAGTCGACGAGGTTTACTCCGCCGGCGAGGCCTTCATGCGCCCGCGCCTCATGGTGGAGACCTCCGCGCGCGCGATCCTGCGCAAATATATCGAGACCAATCTCGAATTCCTGGGCACGCATCGGATGCATCTGGCCGCGCTGTCGGAAATATATAAGAACGCGCGGCCGGGTCAGCCTGTCGAACGCAGCGACGCGCACTCCGACGAGCGATTGATAGCGGGGCTCGAGCGGATTCTGCGCCGCGGACAGCGGAGCGGCGAGTTCCGCGAGTTCTCCACCCGCGTGATGGCGATCACGATCCGAATCGCGGCGGTCGACGCGATCTCGCCACAGTTGATAGCCGATCCCAAGCTTGACCTCGACGCGTATGCGCGCGAGTTGGTCAACCTCTTTGATCGCGCCACCCGCAGGAGTGCATAAATGGCAACCGCAATTTCCACCCCGCCGGTAGCTGGGCCGCCGCTCGAAGGGCCGCGCCTCGGCTTTGCGATCAAAAGCTTTTATGGGGTCGGCTCGATCGCCTTCGGGGTCGAGACGGTGGCGCTCGGCTCGCTGCTGCTGCTGTTCTTCAACCAGGTGGTCGGACTGCCGGCGCCGTGGGTCGGAGCCGCGATCATGATCGCGCTGGTGTTCGACGCGATCTTCGATCCGATCGTGGGGCAATGGTCCGATCACTTTCGCTCCCGGCTGGGCCGGCGGCATCCGTTCATGTACGCCTCCGCGCTGCCGCTGGCGGTCGCATTTTATTTTCTGTGGAACCCGCCGCACGGATGGAGCAAGGGAGCGACGTTCGCGTACCTGATTACGCTGCTGATCTCGGTGCGGCTGCTGGTCAGCCTGTACGAGATTCCCAGCTCCGCGCTCGCGCCCGAGCTCACGCCCGATTACGACGAGCGCACCAGCCTGCTCAGCTACCGCTTCTTCTTCGGGATGATCGGCGGCACCGCGATGGCGATATTGGCGTTCCGGGTTTTCCTGCGCCAGGACGCAACTCACACGCTCGGCGTGCTGGACAGGCTGGGCTACGCGCGCTGGGGCCTGGTCGCGTCGATCGTCATGTTCGTCACGATCCTGATCACCTGCGTCGGCACGCAGGGCCGCGGGATCGACATTAAAACTCCGCCGCGCGTGGCCGGGAGCTTCTCCGGCAACATCCGGGAAATCATGACGACGCTGTCGAACCGCTCGTTTCTGGCGCTGATGATCGCGGGGATCATTTCGGCGATCGCGGGCGGACTCTCCAGCGGCCTCGGCCTTTACATCTCGACCTATTTCTGGGAGCTGACCTCGAAGGAAATTTCCTACCTGGTCGCGTTCGGCTTCTTCTCGGCGCTGCTGGGCGTAACGCTGGCGCCAATGGTCTCGAAGTGGATGGGCAAGAAGCGCGCGATGATCACGCTGTTCGCGATCTCGCTGGTCGCGAGCGTGATTCCGATTCCGCTGAAGCTCGTCGGCCTGATGCCTCCCGCCCATTCGTTCGCGCTGCTCGCGGCGCTGGTGGTGGACGGTGTCGTCCGCGACACTCTCGGCATCATGGGCTTCATCATCGTGTCCTCGATGATGGCGGACGTGGTCGAGGATATCGCGGTGCACACGGGGCAGCGCTCCGAGGGGCTGCTGTTCGCGGCCAACGGGCTGTTACAGAAGGTGGTTTCGGGAGGCGGGACTTTTGTTTCGGGATTGCTGCTCTCCTTCGTGCATTTTCCCCAGAACGCGGTGCAGGGACACGTCGATCCGCTGATTTTGCGCCATCTGGTTTTGATCTATGTTCCAATCACGGCGGCGTGCAGCGCGATCGCGATCGCGGTGCTGGGCTTCTACCGGATCGATCGCGCGAGCCATCAGCACAACCTCGAGCAACTACGCGACGCCGGCGCGATCGCGGAGACAAGCCAGGCCGAGGCGATCGAGGGCGTCACGCCACTGACCCGCGCGATCTAGCGGCGAGCATTGGGATGCGAGCGATTCCGCTGGCGACCGCCCAAGGGGGAAGGAAAGATGAGACGCCAAAATCGTCTTACTGTTTCATCGACTGCGATCGCCGCGATCGTTCTGATACTGGCGCTGGCGCCGCTGTCGCACGCCGCCGAGCCTGTGACCTCGGGCAGTTTTCAATTTGGTGGCTTTGAGCGCACGTACGCGCTGCACGTTCCTTCTCGCTACGACGGCAAAACTCCGGCCGCGCTCGTGATCGCGCTGCACGGCGCGGGAGGTTCGGGTGCGCGGACGCTCACGCGCGAGGGCTGGGTCGCGGCGTCCGACCGCGACGGCTTTATCGTTGCGGGACCCGACGCTCTTCCGATTCGGCCGTCGGAAGCTGAAAGTTTTCGCACCAATCCAACCGCGTGGAATGACCTCGGCCAGACCGCAACTCCCGACACGGCGCATCATCGGGTCGACGACGTCGGATTTATCAGCGCGCTGATCACGCGCCTGTCGAGCCAATACCGGATCGATCCGCAGCGCATCTACGTCACCGGGTTTTCCAGCGGCGCAAGCATGACGCTGACGCTCGGGGTGAAGCTCGCTGGACGCCTCGCGGCGATTGCGCCCGTCTCCGGCCAATATCGACTAGGCGCCGCGACGCTCGCGGCGCCGCTCTCGATGCTCTACATCATCGGCACCGCGGATCCGCTTAACCCTCTGGCCGGCGGGCCCGCGACTACGCCGTGGGGAACGAGTTCCAAGCCTCCGATCGCACAATCGATCAGCGCCTGGCGCGCGATGCTCAAGTGCCCGAGCAACGCGGCGACGCTGCGCAACAGCGGCGGGGTCAAGGGAATCTCATACGGTCCGTGCGCGAGCGGCACGGTGCTCGAGTTCTACACAGTGGACGGTCTCGGGCACGTATGGCCGGGCAGCCCACAGGTTCTGCCCGCGCGATGGGTTGGCGAGGCGAGCAACAAGCTCGACGGCACCGATCTGATCTGCAAATTCTTCGCGGCGCATGCGAAGGCCAACTGACGAACTCCGATGAGCGAGCGGCCGAATATCGTACTCGTGATGGCGGATCAGCATCGCGCCGACATGCTCGGATGCGCCGGCGATCCGGTGATCAAAACTCCGCATATCGACCAGCTCGCGCGCGAGGGCGTGCGCTTCGAGCGCGCGTATTGCCAGGGTCCGCTGTGCATGCCGGCGCGCGCATCAGTGCTCACAGAGCGCTTCGTGCGCGATCATGGAGTGTTCGAGAATTCGTCGCAGGTCGCAGACGGCATGCCGACTTTTCTGAATCGCCTCCGCGACGCCGGCTATCACACCACGGAGATCGGCAAGATGCATCTGTGGCCGCACGGCCAGCGCCATGAACGCTCGACCGCCGCGATGCGCGAGCTGATGAGCGCGTATGGCTTCGACGAGCCGATCGAGACCGTCGGCAAGCTCGCGTCCCGGACCTACGACACTCCGTACACCGAGTATCTGCGCGAACGCGGCTTGCTCGAAACCTACCGCGAGTTTATCGCGCGCACGCGGCTCTCGGGCAATCGCGCGGGCACTCCGGCGTGGCAGGCGGATCCGTGCCCCCTCTCGATCGAAGATTATCCGGACGCGTGGCACGGACGGCGCGCCGCGGATTGGATCGACAGCTACGCGAGTCGCGCGCCGTTTTTTCTGTGGGTCGGATTTCCCGGGCCGCACAATCCGTGGGACGCTCCGCGCGAGGCGGTCGATCAGTATCGCGACGCGGAAATTCCGATGCCGCGCTCGCTCGAGCGCCCCGCGGTTCCGGTTACCGGTCCGTTCAGGCTGTTTCTGAACGCGTTTCTTGCGCATAGCGATTCAGCCACGATGACCGACGCGGCGATCGTCGCACTGCGCCGCGCATACTACGCGAACGTCTCGGTGATCGACGCGGGGCTCGGCGCGATCACCGCCGCGCTCGCGCGCAGAAAAATGCTCGACAACACCTGGGTCATCTACACCAGCGATCACGGCGAGATGATGGGGGAGCATCGGATGCTGATGAAGATGGTTTTCTACGAGCCGTCGGTGCGGGTGCCGATGATCGTGCGGCCGCCGCGTGCAACGTCCCCGCGGGTCGTGCGCAAGCGCGTGCAGTTGATGGATCTGTCGGCGACGATCCGCGATATCGCGGGCGCCGGAGTGATCGAGGGCAGCGGCGCGAACTCTCTGCTGCCGGTGATTCGCGGCGGCGCGCCTCCCGCGGCGATCCCGGCGCTCGTGAGCGAGAACTACGGCTTCGCGATGTTCCTTGCCGATCGCTACAAGCTGGTCGTGTTCGAAGACACGCTCGAAGCGGGACAGCTCTTCGACGAGATCGACGACCCGGCCGAGGATCGCAACCTCTTCAGCGATCCCGCGTATGCGAAGGTCGTTGACGCGATGCTCGAAGAGCATGTGCGGCCGTTTTTCAAGACCGCGCCGGTCCGCCCGCATCCTGCGCTGGTCGCACGGCTAGCGGCGCGCAAAACCCGTGACTGATTGCGCTTAGAACGCTACTGGCAGACGCTCGAGGCCTCGCATCACCATCGTGCGGCGCCATTTATAATCCTGTCCCGCGAGCCTGAGATTCGGCATCCGGCGCAGGAGAGTTTCGAACGTGATGCGGCCCTCAAGTTTCGCGAGCGGCTCGCCGATGCATCGATGAATCCCTCCGGCGAACGCAAGGTGGTTGTTGTCTCGCCGGGCGATATCGAAACGATCCGGATCGGGAAAGCGCTCAGGGTCGCGATTTGCCGCACCCATGATCACAACTATATGCTCCCCGCGCGGGACGGTTCGGCCGCCGACCTCGATCGGTTCCGTCGCGGTGCGGACCGTCACCTGCGACGGACTCTCGTAGCGCAGGATTTCATCGACGGCGGAATCGATTAAGCTCGGATCGCCCCGCAGGCGGTCCGCGCCATCAGGATTACGCAGCAGAGCCAGCGTGCCGTTGGCGATCATGTTCATGGTGGTCTCGTGACCGGCGACCAAGGTGAAGATCGCGTTGGAGACGAGTTCGTCTTCGCTCATGATTTCGCCGCGCTCTTCTCCGGCGATGAGCAGACTTAGCAGATCCTCGCCGGGATTTTTGCGGCGCTCGGCGGCGAGCTCCGCGAAATAGCGCTTGGCCGATACAATCGTGTCGCGCACGCCGGCGCCGTGATCGTTGGCGCTCTCGGAGGGATCCATCGATTCGCCGAGCGACCGCACCCATGCGCTCAGCAACGGAAAGTCGCGCTCGGGCACCCCAATCAGATCGGCGAGCACCGCGACCGGAAGCGGAAACGCCAGGTCCGCGACCACCTCCATCGTACCGCGCTCCTGCACCGCGTCGAGCAGGCGGTCGGCGATCTTCTGAACCCGCGGGCGCATCGCCTCGAGGTTTGCGGGCGAAAAGGCTTTGCCCAGCACCCGGCGCAGGCGGGTGTGGTCGGGCGGAACGCGAAACTGAAGCGCGGGCCGCAAGAGCGTCTGCATCGAGCGCAAACCGTCGTCGTGCGGAAAATTATCGATCGTGGACAGATCGAACGAGTAGACGCGGCGGTCGCGCAGAACGTTGTATGCGTCGGCGTAGCGCGTGATCATCCAGAAACCGATCGGCGTCCGCAAAACGGGAAAGCGCTTGCGCAGAAAGCGATAGAGCGGGTACGGATTGCGCGAGAACACGCGCCCGTACCAGCGGTTGAAGAACCGGCTCGTCTTCGCAACAGTCGCAGGCGACGCCATCGGCAATACTCCGCGCGGCAGACAATACTCAGACGCGCAAGCTTATGAACATCTCACGCAATTCGCAACTGAGGTTTCAGGAAGGTCAAATCCTGTGTAGTGAACATTATTGCGCCGGCAGGTGAATCGGCCCTTTCCAAATGAAAATGCGATACCGCCCGATGGACTTGATCTCTTCCGGCCGGCCCCAAGTCACTGTTGCCGTGCTAAGGTTAACGGCCGGATCGCGACGATCGGCAATCAGGAAGCGCGCATCGTTCATATCGTACCAATCGGCGGCCGAGACCCATTTGTACGGACCGAGTTTACCGCCCAATCGCGGGACGACCTGCCGCACCGTAAACCTTTCATTGGACAGCACGGTCAAAAGACCGGCGCTCCAGTATCCGCCGTATCCGTGCGTGACTCCCTTCGACTCAAGATAGCTGAAAACCTCAGTGGGCGCCGGCGCCACCGGTTCCGCCACACGCATGCCGAATGAGGTCAGATAAGCGCAAATCATGACGGGCAAGACAACCCACAGATACTTGTGCTCGATTCCAAGCCGATACCACGAGAGCGCAACCAGAAGGACTCCATAGATCAGTACCGGAGACAGAAAGCGGGCGCTGTCTATGTCAACCGGGATATCGGAAAAAAGGAACGCGGCGATATCCACGACTATTGCCGTCATCAGAAGCGCGGGAATGATCTCATGTTGATCAATCGGGCCACTAATCAATTTTATGAGCGCCCAGAAGATAAATACGAAAGCAACCAGGTGAACCAGGATCAGTCCGGTCTCCAGGCTTAATACCTGCCGGCCGAAGAAATTGGCGCCAAAGAGATCCAGGACCGATTCGCACAGTAGATAAAAGGTGTGCCCTAGCCGCCCCAATGAGACGAAAGCGCTCCTGGTTTCGCCGACTTCGATCTTGTAACCGTGGCCCAAAGAGATAGCCAGAAGTATCAACTTTGAGAGTAACACGCAGGTGACGGTGAGAATAAGCAGTTTGGCGCCACGCCACTTTTCGACGACCATCAACCGAAGGCCGACGAGCGCGATAGAAATATTTCCTATCCACAAAGCGAATGGATCCCCGGCATCGGCAAGCACGAGAATTACGGCAGCCAAAAGGAAACGGCCGGTCGACAGCAGATAAAACGCAGCGGTTATAAAGATAACCGTACTTATGTGGCCGGCAGCTTCGTTGGGCGGCCCGGCAGGATATGATGGGCAGCCGATAGCGAGGAGTATAATAATTACACTGACTAGCCTATATTCCGGCATAACATTCTTCCATGCGATCGCTATGCACATCACCACCAGAAGTGAGTATTCGGCGGCGGGAAGAATGTACATCAGGATTGAAGTATTGCGAGTGAGTAATGCGCCGAGAGCATAAAACGGGACAATGATTGTGTAAAATGAGTCGAGCGGAAGGGTCCAGCCCCGCAGCAGGAGGTTTCCGCGAACAACGTCCAGTCCCTCCAGAACGTAACAGGCATCGTCGGAGCTTTTTTCCAGGGTAAGGGAGAGCCGCCAGTACAGGAGAAACAGAACTATGTAGCATAAGACCAGACCGACGGCGGCAGTGAGTCTTGGATGAGACTGTATAAATTGCCTGGTACGTGCTGGAAAGAGATTCACGAACTATAATGCATAATGCCGGTAACGAGATGCGACAACCGTTTGGAGATTCGGCCGGAATGAAAAGCCGGCGCCTCGCGCGCAAGCTCAAATCCCGGCCTGGCGAGGCTTTCGGAAATCCACATTGCGCCCCGGGTCATCCTTTCTTCGCGAATGGGCGGTCCCGCTCGGTAAGCGCCGACTTGAGCCCCTTCTCGCGCGAGGCTTTCATCCACGCCTTCACCGTGTCGGTCTGATGCGCAATCACGTCGATATCGGCGGAGGATTGCTCGGCGGCGCGAATCCCAAGGATGTCGAGATAACGATTGACGGCAGCCTTGTGCAGCATCAGCAGCTCCGCCGGAACCATCGCAACCCGCCGCGCATAGGCGAGAGTCTCTTCTTCGAGTTTGTCTTTCGGGAAGACGCGATTGACCAGGTGCCATTCGAGCGCTTCTTTGGCGCTCATGTAATCGCCGGTGAATAGATATTCCTTGGTCTTGCGCGGACCCATAAGAACGGGCCACATCGAAAGCGTCGGCAGTATTCCGAGCGAGCGGCCCGCGGGATGGCCGAACCGCGCGTCCTCGCTCGCGAAGACGATATCGCAGTGGCCGATAAACTCGGTGCCGCCCGCGAGGCAGTAGCCGTGCACCTGCGCGATGGTTGGTTTCGAGATCGCCCACAGGCGCTGCCACCGCTCGATGGTTTTGTGCAATCCCAGGCGATCGTTGGTGACGGTGAAGGCCGAGCCCGGATGCTGCGTGCCCTGCAGATCGTAGCCTGCCGAGAACGCGCGGCCCGCGCCGCGGATGATCAGCACGCTTGCGTCGGGATTGGCCTCGTACTCGTCCATCACGAGTTCGAGTTCCTTGAGCAGCTTCTGCGAGAGCGCATTGAGCTTCTCGGGGCGGTTGAGCGTGAGCCGCCAGATTTTGCCTTCGACGTTTTCGTAGATAACGGTTTCGTATGATGCCATCGCGGATGCCCTCGTAAAAATTTCTGCTACTTCACCGCGGCCAGAAAGTCGCCGGGAAATTTTGCCGAGCTCTCCGGTTGTTCCCAAAAGAACATGTGGCCGGCGCCGGGAAGAATCTTGAGCTTCGATCCGGCGATTCCCTTGTGCAGAATCTCCGCGTTCGCGACCGGCACGATATTGTCGTCGTCGCCGTGGATGACGATCGTGTGCGCCTTGATCTGCGGCAGGCGCGCAAAGCTGTCGAAGCCGCCGATCGCCTCGCCCTGGCGCAGGTAGGTGTGCGTCGGCGTGATCGGATAATCCGCCGACTCCGCCATCCGCTCGGCGAGCGTCTTCTGTCCCGCCGCCGAATTCAGAAACGCGCTGCCGCACGCGACCGAGAAGGCGAGCTTCGCGGCCTCGAGCGGATCCATCCCGGGCTGCGGCATCAGCTTCGCGATATTTTCCGGCTTTGCCTGCGGCGAATGCGCCGCTCCGCAATTGGTGCATCCGAGAACCAGGCCTTTAACGCGCGCCGGATACGCGAGCGCGTACTCCTGCGCGATCATCCCGCCCATCGAGATTCCGTAGATATGCGAGGTCGGAGTGCCAGCGTGATCGAGCACGCATGCGATATCGTCAGCCATATCGGAGAGCTTCCACGGACGATCGGGCTTATCGCTCTCGCCGGTGCCGCGATTATCGATCATGAAGATGCGGAAGCGCTCGGCCAGAAGCTTCAGGAACGGCTCGCCCCACGAGCGGCCCGAGCCGCTGAAGCCCATGATCAGCGCAAGCGGCGCGCCCGAGCCGCGAATCTCGTAGCGAATTTTGAGGCCGTCTTTGGATTGTGCAAAGTCGCGTGTAGGCACTTAGGTGAACTCCTTAAACGATCGGTATTGAAGCGGCGAGCCGCGGCGCGATAGTAGCGCCGTCGGCATCGAGGCGTAAAGCGCAGAGATTCGGTCGTGTCGGCGTACGGCGAACATCCGGCGATCGGTGGGTTCGTTCAGGCGATTTTGGTGATCGCGGATCAAGATTAATGAGGAGAATCAAGGATTTCTTCTCAGAGAATGACAGTTCGTTTTCTTCTTTCGCTATTATTTCGCTTCCGGCCGAAGTGCAAGACTTTTTCCGAGTGACGCATGATTGCGATGATCGCATAGAAGGCGGAGTACGATAAGGCTGAACTGTTCAGCCTTATAATTTGTTCACAAATAGTTTACAATGTTGTGTCCGAGTTTATCCCTCGCCCTGAAAGAGACTGTCGATCGTGATGGCAATAAATTATCAGGTCATGGCACAGGAAATAGTGGCGCGGGCGTCTCGCCCGTGGAAGACGGGCGCGCCGCAGGCGCACCCCACCAATGAATAGCACTTAGCGGCACCCGAGCGGTGGAGCGCAATGATCTCCCACTTGGCGCGCCTGCAGCGCATTCATTGGAGGGCGGGCCGTCGTCCCGCCGTCGCCCGCAGGCGAGACGCCCGCGCCACTATGGCTTTGCTCTTTGAACACAATGCTCACACCGCCCCGACTTTCATGGCAGGATAACGGACAAGACGCGGCGTTTATCGACAGCCTCTTCAGGGCGAAGGAACGAAAAAGGCCGCCCTCACCCATCCGTCACGATGCTTGCGGAAAAAACGCAAGCATCGCGCCGCTTCGCCCTCTCCCGGCGGAGGGAGAGGGTATGGGCAGAGGCGCAGAACACAGGCTGAAGCCTGTGCCACTTAGCGCAGAGACGGGATGGGGAACATCAGCAAGCGAAGGAAATCATTCGGCGCGCGAGCGGGGGTGGCTCGCGCGCCGAATTTCAGGTGTCGGGGGATCAGGTCGAGGAGTTAGTTGAGGCGCCAGATGGTGCGGGCGGCTTCGGCCGAACGCTCTACGAATTTGCGGCCGAGCTCGTGCTGCGCCGCGAAGACCGGGGCGAGCGGAGTCTCTTTGGCCCAGCTCGTCGCGCGGGCCTGCATGTCGAGCGCGTCGTTGGCGATCTTCTCGCTGGTCTCGATGTACCAGGCGGCGAACTTCTTCGCGCCCTCGAGGCTGAAATACTCGCGGCCGGCCTTTGCGATACTCTCGAAGCTAATCGTGCTTGCTTTCTCTTCTGCCACTGTCATTGTCCTCCAAGGTCCGGCTCTGCGGCCGGGGTTCTTTATAATTTAAGCATCAATTGATGCCGCGCCCGTTTGCGTTGGTCGCGAACGCGACAATTTTGTTGGATTTTCTGCGTTAACTTTTCTTATGCGTCGCGCTCGGTCAGCCATCCGCCGATGGCGGGCCACAGATTTTTCAGCGCGTCGCTCGAAACCGCGGCGCCCATATGTCCAGTCGGATAATGAAAATTCTGTTTGTCCTCGCTGGCGATCAGATCGGGCAGCGCCTCGCTGGATTTGGGATTGACGATATCGTCGTTGTCGCCGATTACGTTCATCACCGAGGCGACGACCTTTTTCAGATCGACGGTCACGCCGCCGACCTTCATCGTTCCTTTCATCAGCGCGTTATGGATTCCGAGATCGTTGGTGGTCTCGAGGAAGATCTTTCCAGCGAATGCAACGTCGCTGTGCAGCCACTTCTCAAACAGCCGGAACATATCCAGATAGCCGCGGCGCGCGGTGCTGCGATGAGCGCCGACGAACTTGTCGATCAGATGATGCGTCGGCGCGAGCGTGTTGAAGAATGAGAATATCATCCACGGCGGCACGTTGCCGTAGGTATCGACCAGCATCTTCGCGCCGGTTTCGGAGAGCATCCGCGACATGAAATCGATCGGCAGGTCGCGCGTGCTCATATCGAGCGGCAGCGTCAGCGTGACCAGATTTTTGACGTTCTGCGGATGCAGCGCGGCGTAAAGCAGCGCGAGCAGTCCGCCGAAGCAGTAGCCGATGATCGAGACCTTCTCGACTCCGCGATGAATCTGCACCGCGCGCACCGCGTTGGCGATATCTTCGTCAACGTATTCGTGGAAGCCGCGATTCTTGTCGGCGGCGACCGGCGGAATCCAGTCGATCATGTAAACGTCGAAGCCCTGGCGCGTGAGATTCTCGACCACGCTGCGCCCCTGCATCAGGTCGAGGATGAACGGGCGCTTGATCAGCGAATAGATCAGCAGGATCGGCGTGTGATGCGCCGTGCCGGTGGCTTCGTAGTGGCGCAGGCGGACCTTGCCGCCCTCGTAGATGACGCGATAGGGCGTCGTGGCCGGAGGATCGTTGCTCGCTTGGCCGAAACCGGTCGTGAACGCGTCGAGGGTGCGCAGCGCTCCTTCCATCCAGAAGCCGGCGATTGCACTAATTGCTGACATTGGCCTTCATTTCGGCAATCTCGCGCCCTTTCGGCATCGCCAATCCGTTGTAGAGCGGACGCTGGAAGCCGCCCGAGGTTGACATGATCGCGGCTTCGACATCGAAGCGCGGGTTGTCACGCGGCTCGCGCGGATGAACCGGCGTCGCGGTCTCGATCACGCGGGCGGCGCTGGCGGCGCGGGCGTCGGCCAGGTCTGCGCGCAGGGCAGTGACTTCCTCGCGCATCGCGGCGACATCGTTCGAACGTCGGCAGGCCGATTGCGGGCCACAGGTTGGCGAAGATCGCGCTCGACAGCGCGGCGTTCAGGCGCTGCGCCCTGACCGCGAATTCCATCGCCCCCGAGGCGACGCGGCCGAATGCGGAATTGGTATAGACGCGGCTCGTGGCGTCGTTGGCCACTTTGACGATCGCGTCGTACGCCTTCCATCCCGCTTCGTTGAGCTCGCGCTCGTCGGTGCGGGCGAGTACGCGCTTGGTTGCCGCAATCGGCAGGTCGATCATGATCGCCTCCGCGATATCGACGATGCTGCGCATCGCGGCGGGCATCGTTGCCGGCAGCGTCGTGGATGCGTCTTTGGTTTGCGGCGTGGTGCTCATCTGATGGATTCTCCCCGGATTGATTCCCTGGTGTTTGTCAACTTTCAGTTTCAGTAGAGTATCTGATAACTCGGATAGTACAAGCATTAGGGTTACTTAAGTTTGTCCGGTCTGCGACAAAATCGTGAAATCTAATACGAAAATGCACGCGAACTGTCGCAATGGCGACAATTGCCGACCTCGTGTGCTAGCTTTCGCCCGTGGCGCTGGAACATCCGCTTGACCCCAAGAGCCTGCATAAGCTCAAGAACTTCGCCTGGCTTGACGCCAAGCAGCTAACGATTCTGGCGGCAAATGCCGCTTCGATGCGCATCAAGCGCGGCGACAGTATCTTCTACGAGGGCGAGGCTTCGAGCCGCGTTTACGTGCTTATCTCGGGCGTTGCCAAGCTTTCTTTCCTTAAAGCCAACGAACGCGTGCTGGTTGGACTGGTCGGACCCGGCGAGGTCTTTGGCGCCTCTTCGCTGCTGCCCGAAACCACCCGCCCATTTCGATGCGACGCCTTCTCAGATTGCACAGTCGGTGCCATCAAGCCGCAGGTGTTCGTCGAGACGGTGCTGGGAGTACCGCTTGACGGATTATCGCGCACGCTGGAGATGACGGTCGGACGATGGTGGTCGATGCTGCTGCGGTACGCGAACTTCGTCGGACTCGGACTTCGCGAGCGGCTGGCGGGCGCGCTGCTCGAACTCGCGACCAAGTTCGGAGTGCGCGACTCGCGCGGGACGCTCCTGACGCTCAAGCTGACGCACGCCGACCTGGCGGAGCTGGTGGGCGCGTCGCGCCAGCGAATCACCGAGCAGCTTATCGAATTCGAGCATGACGGAATTATTCTGCGCGAGGGGCGGCGATTGATTATCGTGCCCGAGAAGCTGTATCAGATCGCTCAGTCGCAGAACGCATGAAGCTGCGAATCTTTTGAGGTAGCAAGCGATGGCAAACGCGGCGGCGCAGGTTAATCCGGCCGATAAATTTATCGAGGTCAAAGGGCTGCGGCTGCATTATCTCGATTTCGGCGGCGACGGACGCCCGTGGCTGGTGTGCGTTCACGGGCTTTCGGGCAACGCGCACAACTTCGACGCGATCGTTCCGAGCCTGGCGCCGCGCTATCACGTGCTCTCGGTCGATGTGCGCGGACGCGGCGACAGTGCGTGGGGTCCGCCGACCGAGTATCTGCCGAAAAATTACGTCGAGGATCTGGCGGCGATCCTCGAGCGGCTGAAGATCGCGCGCGTCACACTGCTCGGCACCTCGATGGGCGGAATCATCTCGATGATGTACGCCGGGGGATGGCCGGAGCGGGTCGAGCGGCTGGTGCTGAACGATATCGGACCGGATATCGATCCGGCGGGCGCAGCACGAATCGGCGCGTACATGGGCGTGGCGCCGGAACGCTTCAACGATATCGGCGAGGTGGCGGAATACTATCGCAAGACCTATCCAACAAACGCCAAGCTGCCGGAAGCGGAGCTGCGCGAGTCGGTAAAGTGGTCGGTCAAGCCGCTCGAAGGCGGCGGACTGGGATGGAAAATCGATCCGACGATCAGGCGTCCGATTCGCGGCGCGACGGCGCAGCAGCGCCCGGATTTCTGGGTGCCGTTCGCGCGCATCACCTGCCCGGTCCTGGTGATCCGCGGCGCCGACAGCGACATCCTGTCGCAGCGCACGGCCGCCCAGATGAGCACGACCCACACGGGAGTAACGATCGTCGAGGTTCCGGGAGTCGGCCACGCGCCGTCGCTCACGGAGCCGGAGGCGTCGGCGGCCCTCGCAAAATTTCTCGCGCTGTGAGCCGTGAGCGTCGCGCGGGAATCCGCCCGCTCGGCCGTTGAGCCTTACGCCACCCGCGAGTCTGTGCATGAACGCCTCGGGATTCCTCGCCGGAGCCTGCCCTGAACAACGCCGAAGGGGTCGAAATAACGGCCGGGGGCTCGGCTGAGACCACGGTGCTCGTCGCTCCACACACTTTGATGACACGATGACAACAAATTGAACCTTGCTAAAGACGCGGCCTCTGATGTTTCTGGTTCAGCGTCGGTAAGTGGTAAGGAGATCACCATGGAAAAGCGCAAACTTGGAACGCAGGGGTTGGTGGTTTCCGCGATCGGACTGGGATGCATGGGGATGTCGCAGGCCTACGGCACGCCCGACGAGGCTGAATCGATCGCGACGCTCAATCGAGCGATCGAGCTCGGGATCGATTTCTTCGACACCGCCGACGTATACGGGAACCATCGCAACGAAGAACTGGTCGGCAAAACGCTCAAGCCGTTTCGGAGCAAGATCCAGATCGCGACCAAGTTCGGGAACATCTTCAGCCCAGACGGCAAGCGCAGCGTCAACGGGCGTCCGGAGTACGTGCGCTCGGCTTGCGACGGATCGCTCTCGCGCCTCGGCGTGGATCATATCGATCTTTATTATCAGCATCGCGTGGACCGCAACGTGCCGATCGAAGAGACGGTAGGCGCGATGGCCGAGCTCGTGCGCGCGGGCAAGGTGCGGTACCTGGGACTCTCGGAAGCCTCGGCGGCGACTATCCGCCGCGCGCACAAGGTGCATCCGATCACCGCGGTGCAATCGGAATATTCGCTATGGACGCGCGACTACGAGGACGACGTGATCCCTACCCTGCGCGAGCTGGGAATTGGGTTCGTTCCTTTCAGTCCGCTGGGGCGCGGGATGCTGAGTGCGACGATCCGCTCGGTCGACGAGTTCGGCACCGGCGACATGCGCGCGCGAATCTCGCCGCGGTTCGAGCGCGAGAACTTCGAGCGCAATCTTCGCGTCGTCGATCGGCTGAAACAAATCGCCGACGAAAAGCAAATCACGCCGAGCCAGCTCGCGCTCGCGTGGGTGCTCGCGCAGGGCGACGACATGGCGCCGATTCCGGGGACCAAGCGCCGCAAATACCTGGAGGAAAACGCTGCGGCAGCAAGCGTGAAACTCTCGAAGAGCGATCTCGCGCGAATCCAGGAAGCCGCGCCAAAGGGATTCGCCGCCGGCGACCGCTACTACGACATGCGCCCGGTCAACATTTAGTGATTGAGGGAAGAGGAGTAAGTCTTCGTGGCACAGGCTTTAGCCTGTGGTCCGCACCGGCTGAAGCCGGTGCCACTTGAAGACAGATTCGGACAGGGATTCGACCTCAAAACGGTGAAGGTTGACCGATGACGCTGCCCAGACTTGAACGGATAGAGCAAGCCGCGCGGGTGGTTGCGTCAGCGATGAAGCCGACGCCTCAAATCTGCTGGGCAACGCTTTCGGCGCGCTCAGGTGTCGAGCTCTGGGTGAAGCACGAGAACCATACGCCCATCGGTGCGTTTAAGGTCCGCGCCGGCCTGGTTTACATCGACGATCTGCATAGCCGAGGCTCGGCGCCCGTGGGCGTTATCGCGGCTACGCGTGGCAACCACGGGCGGAGCATCGCGTTCGCGGCGCGACAGCACAACTTGCGCGCGACGATCGTGGTCCCGCATGGCAACAGCGTCGAGCAGAACGCGGCGATCCAGGCGCTCGGCGCTGAGCTGATCGAGCACGGCCGGGACTTCCAGGACGCTCTTGAGTACGCATCAGATGTCGCGCGCGAACGCAATCTCACCATGGTTCCGTCATTTAATGAGCCGCTAGTGAGAGGTGTTGCGACATATGGGCTCGAGTTCCTGCGCGCTGTGAATGGAATGGATGCGGTTTACGTACCGATCGGCCTCGGATCGGGAATCTGCGGAACCATCGCGGCGCGCGAAGCGCTGGGTCTTACGACCAGGATTGTCGGCGTCGTGTCGGACGCAGCGCCGGCCTACGCGCTTTCGTTTGCGGCTGGTAAGCCTGTCTCCACGGACTCGGCGAAAACTGAAGCCGACGGGCTCGCGGTTCGCGTTCCTGATGCTGAGGCGGTCGAGATCATCAACCGGTTTGCCGAGCGCGTGGTCAGTGTGTCGGATGGGGAGATCGAAGAGGCGATGCGCCATTACTTTACTGATACACACAACGTCGCCGAAGGCGCGGGCGCCGCGACTCTGGCGGCTCTGCTCAAAGAGCGGGATCAGATGCGCGGCCGCCGCGTGGGGCTGGTTCTCAGCGGCGGCAACGTTGATCGCGCGAAATACGCGCGCATCCTTATCGGCCCGGCTAATATTTAGCTTTTCCCCGAGACCGGGCCGGTTCGGCGCTTTATCCGGCGTGCGAAGCGCCGATAGCGTGCCAGAGAAAATTGACCGTCACGAGCATATCCAACGCAACCACGGGGAGCACTATCGCTCCTACCGAAACTTTGAAGCCGCGAGCGTAGAGCTGAATCGCCCCATATGCTGCTGCGAGAGTAATGAGATAGGCAAATCTGAATAGTATGTAAGACGATATGACTTGTGGGTTTCCCGCTACTAAGTCCTGTATCAAATAGCCACCGACATAGACCGCACCGGCGATCAAAGGAATGAGCAGCAGACCCTCTACTTTGCCGCCATAGCGATCAACGTGCCCACCTGCTCCAAAATGAACCGCGATTCGAGACGGCGCGGAGTTCCAGCCAACGACTGCGATCGCAAACATCGACACCACAATAGCGATCTGCGGAACTTCCACTCCCGGTAAAAATCTCACGATGAATCTTACCCGCCCGCAATAGCTACTTCTTTGTGAAGGCGAAGTGTTCGTCCATCCGGACCTGTACCTCAGTCAGATGGTTGCAGTACTGGAAGAAGCCGCCGTTGTAGTTGCCGTCCTGACGGCGCTGGAACTCGCCCTCGAAGTTGTAGTAGCCGGGAGTGCATTCCTGGTTGCGATTGGTCTTGCCGCGATGCTCGATCACTTCGCCGACCCACCATTCCTCGGCCTGCGGGGTCGCGTCGAGCGACTGGTAGCCGTGGCGCCGCGCGTAGTCGATACACGCGGCGATATGATCGCCTTGCGCCTGGAGCATGTCGGTCAGATTGAATTGGAATGAAGCCTGGTAGCCGCCCATGATGAACAGGTTCGGGTAGCCCTGCGAATGGATTCCGAGCAGGGTGCGGATGCCCTCGCGGTACTTGTCGTTGAGTTCGAGGCCGTTCTCGCCCCTGATTTGGTTGTAGATGCCGGTCTTCTGCACCTCGAAGCCGGTCGCGTAGATCAGCACGTCGAGCTCGTACTGCTTGCCCTCGAACACCGGACCCTTCTCCGTGATCTCAGTGATTCCCTTGCCCTTTGTGTCGATCAGATGGACGTTGGGACGGTTGAAGGTCGGCAGGTAATCGTTATGAAAGCATGGCCGCTTGCACATCAGCATGTACCACGGCTTGAGCGCCTCGGCGGTGGCTTTGTTTCTCACGATCGCGTCGATGCGCTGATGGATTTTCATCATCGCTTCGATATTCGCGTTCTCCTGCCGCCGGACCTTTTCTTCGGGCGACATCGCGGCCTGCTTGGCGCGCTGCTCCTCGCTCATCTGCGGCGCCATCCGCGCCCGTTCGCGCCGCCTGGTCTGCCATCCGGGCGGCAGCCTTCGCGCCCAGTTGGGATCGGTCGGCCAATCGTCGCGAACGTCGATCGACGAGGGCGTGCGCTGGAACACGTAGAGCTCCTTGGCCGCCGCGCCGAGGCCGGGAATCGCCTGCACCGCCGTCGCTCCGGTGCCGATGATCCCGACGACTTTGTCTTCCAATCCCGAGAGATCGGGCTTGGTGAAGGCGTAGTCCCATCGGGAAGTGTGAAAAGAGTGTCCCTTGAACGTTTCGAGGCCTTTAATCTTCGCGAGCTTCGGCTTCGACAGAGTGCCGTTGGCGCAGATGACGAACCGCGCCTTCATTCGATCGCCGCGGTCGGTCGTGAGGTTCCACATCTGCTCGGCGGGATCCCACACGGTCGAGGTCACGGTAGTCTGAAAGGTTGCGAGCTCGTACAGATTGTATTTTCTGGCGATCGCCTGGCAGTGCGCGAAAATCTCCGGACCCTTGGCGTAGTGGTCCCTGGGCACGTAGTCGAGCTCGTCGAGCAGCGGCAGATAGTCATACGCGACCACGTCGCACGCTACACCGGGGTAGCGATTCCAATACCATGTGCCGCCAACGTCCGCGCCGCGCTCGACAATCCTGATGCTCTCGACGCCGCGCTCGCGCAGCCGCGCGGAGGTCAGCAGAGCCGAGAATCCGCCGCCGATAAACAGGACCTCGACGGTATCGTTGATCGGCTCGCGCGGCTTGATTTCGCCCGCGTACGGATCGACTTCGTATTTCGACAGCGCGCCCGAGAAGTCAGACGTGTATTGCGCGGTGCCGTTGGGCCGATAGTTCAGTCTGAGGTCGCGTTCCTCGGCGAACTTCCGCTTAACTTCGTCGTAGAATTCCTGCGGCCGCGTCGGCCGGGCCGCGAGCCCGATAGGCTTTTCCTGCGCCATATATCTGCTCTCCGTGCGTGGAGGTCATCGCCATGCTTTCAGTTCAGCACTGGTCAATGCCAACGAACCCCTTCCGATCGCAGCTTGCCACGAGATCGATGCAATTTTCCAGCGCCCTTTCAGTGCGCGACCGGGCCGGGAGAGGCGCGGACGGCGCGCTGGAAGGCCCACTGCCGGATATGATTGATCTGCTCCTTCATCGAGCGCGAGAGCGGCACTCCTCCGACCGCCGCATTGACCAGATCGTCCTCGGTCAGGTCGCGCTCGGCCAGGCGCGCCTTGGTCAGCGCGGAAATCACGCACTGCTCGATCTCGGCGCCGGTCCATCCGCGGGTGAACTCGATGATCTGCTGCAGGTTGAACTGCGTGGGATCAACATTGCGGCGGCTCAGATGAACCTTGAAAATCGAAATTCGTTCGTCGTCGTGCGGCAGGTCAACGAAGAACACTTCATCGAAACGGCCCTTGCGGATCATCTCGGCGGGGAGCAGATCGATTCGGTTGGCGGTGGCGGCGACAAAAAGGCCCGAAGCTTTATCCTGCATCCAGGTCAGAAAGAATGCGAAGATGCGGCCCTGCTGGCTGCCGGTCTCGGAGGCAGTGATGCCCATCTCGATTTCGTCGAACCACACGATCGCGGGCGCCATACTCTCGAGTGTGCGGCACGCTTCGACGAACGCCGCTTCGGGATTGCCGTGGCGACCTGAGAAGATTTCGATCATGTCGATCCGGTAGAGCGGAAGCTCGAAGCACGAGGCGATCGCCCTGACCGACAGGCTTTTGCCGCATCCGGGGATTCCCATCACCAGGACGCCTTTGGGCACGATGTCGGCGCTCAACTTGTCGCGCTGCTGAAATAATCGGCGGCGCTCGAGTAGCCACTTCTTGAGATTTTCGAGGCCGCCGATTGCCGCAATATCGGTGCTGTCGGCCACGTAGTCGATAACCCCGCTGCGCTTGATCAGGATGCCCTTTTCCTCGAGCAGCGCCGGCATCGATTCGATTCCGAGCCCGTGCCCTGCCGACAGAGCGCGGCGCACTGCATGGCGCGCGTCGTCGAGCGTCAGTCCCTGCAGGGCGCGTGCGAGCTGGTACAGAGTTTCTTCGCTGGTTTCGGCCTTCGTTCCGTTCGCTGAGTTGTGCGCGGTCTCCGATCTGAGGAATTCGATCAGCTCGGTCAGGTCAGGCGGCAGCAGCTCGATAACGGCGAAGATTCGCTCGACTTCCTCCGGGATTGCCCGCACTGCCGAGGTGATTACGATGAACTTCCGCCGATCGAGGCAGATCTGGTAGAGGTCGCGAATACGGCGGCGGACCTCCGCGGAACTTCTCAACGGCTCGTGGAAATCTTTCAGATGAAAGATCGCCGGCTCGTTGTGCGACGCGATAAAGTCCAAGGCCTCCCGGGGATCGGAGGTGCCCGCTTCCGCCGGATTACGCTGAGCGTGATCGCCAGCCTGCGTTTTCGCCGCGTCGCTGCACAGGCCCTCCGTCAGGCTCCAGGTCCAGACCGGAATAGGCTTCGATCCGCCCATCTGCCGCCCGACGTGGCGCAGCAGATCGCCCACTCGATCCTCTTCCGCGGAGCGCACATAGACCAGCGGCCGCCCGGACGCAAAGATCTCCAGAAACGATTCGGCCGCGCGGCTATTAGCGGGATTTTCCATTTTGAATCCTGAGTCCGATCGCAATACTCAAATCTAACCCTCCGACAAAGCCTGTTCCACTCGACCAGACGCCTCGCCCGGGCTTTGGTTGCTGCTATCCTACCGCATTCCGAGGTGGCGCCTGTCACGATCGTGGCGTAAGCTGCGGGCCAGATTCACAGGCAAGAGTCGCTTCGATTTTCCGTTCGGAACGTAAGACAAGCCAGAGTGCCTAAAATCGATTCGATCGGCGACCCCGCAGAAGAGCAAGCCATCCCGGCCGGCGACTCCGCTCCGTCGCGGCGGCTAATCCTCTTTTACTTCGCGCTGCTCAATCTTTCCGTCGGTCTGGGAACGCCGCTGACCGGGCTGGCCGCGATACCAATTTTCTACATCCTGAAGGACAAGCTTCTCTTGTCGCCGCTCGAGATGGCTATCTTCGTCGCGATCGCCAGCGCACCCGCCTATGTCGGATTTTTATTTGGCTTCGTTCGGGACCGATGGCAGCCTCGCGTATGGGGCGACCGCGCGTACCTGTTGCTCGGTGGCGTCGCCGCGCTTTTGGCCTACCTATGGCTGAGCCGCGCCGCGACCGACTATTACCATCTGCTGCACGGCGTCATCTTCGCCGTCATCGCCTACCTGATGATCGCCGCCGCCGCTCAGGGGCTGATGACTGTGGTTGCGCAGTCGAACCTGATGACCGGAAGGCTAAGCGTGGTTTTCGGCTTTGGCTACTTTGTGCCGCTGGTCGCGTCGGCATGTCTCGGCGGATGGCTGGTTGCTCACGTATCGCCGAGCGGCACCTTTATCCTCGCCGGATGCGCCACGGCTGTGATCATCGCGCAGGCGTTCTGGCAACTGAACGGCGTGACCGTATGGGGAGATTCCGATCCTGACGTGCTCGAAAGCGGCCTGTCGGCGATCGCGCGGCTGGCGGCGCATCGTCCGATCTGGCCGGCCGCGATGATCTGGTTCTTGTGGAACTTCTCGCCCGGTTGGGGCACCCCGATGTTCTATCATCTTACGCAGACGGTGAAGATTTCGAGCCAGTTGTTCGGGACCTTCACCGCGCTGCAATGGGGGTTCTTCCTTCCGACCACTCTGCTCTATGGAGTCGTATGCCACCGATTCTCGTTGTCGAAACTCCTGTGGTGGGGGACGCTCGTCGCAATTCTCCAGGGTCCGATCATGTTTTTCGCCGACAGCCCTCGCAGCGCTATCGCCGTCGCCGTGGGGTTCGGACTGTTCGGCGGCTTTGCGACTGCGGCCTACATGGACCTGATCCTGCGCTCGTGTCCCGAAGGTCTGGAGGGAACCGGCGTGATGCTCTCCGGCGCCGCGCTGGCGATAGCCTACAACTCGGGAAATCTGTTCGGCAGTTGGATTTACTCGCGAGGCGGATTTGTCCTTGCGGTTATCGTGACAACGCTCGCGACCGCGCTGATAGTCCCGCTGCTATGGTGGGTGCCCGAGAGCATAACCGCGACGCGCGAGGGCGAGCGTTCAATTTCCGAGGCCGCGGCGCTCGACGCCTCGTAACCTCCGCAGCATCCACATCTGCCATTTCCGGCACTTCTCCTTGATGGAATGCGAAACGATGGCTCATGATGCTATCTTCCTGTTAGGCGAACACGGTGGAGGGCACCGTTCATGGCGGAATACGTCGACATAGAAAAAGCGAGAAGCCTGCCCGGATTGCGGGTCGTCCTGCCGCCGGGAATTCCGGGACCGTGGGGCGAGGCGATCAAGGGCGTACTTCACGTCAAGAAAATTCCCTACATCAAGGTCCGCCACGATCGAGTTGACTACTCGCCGCTCATCCGATGGACCGCGCAGGCGAGCACGCCCGTCCTGGTTTACAACGACGAACGCCCGCGCAGCGTGTGGAACGATCAGATCAACTTCGCCGAGCGATTGCAGCCCAGCCCACCGCTCGTTCCCGCGGACCTCGACGACCGCGTGCTGATGTTCGGCCTGTGCAATCTGCTCGCCGGCGAGAACGGCTTCGGATGGACGCGGCGGCTGCTGATTGTCCAGGGGATGCTGAAAGAATCCGGCGCCGACGAAAACGCGCGCAAAGCATCGCTCGCGTTCGGAGCCAAGTACGGCTACTCGCGCGAGGCTGCGGCGGCCGCGCCCGCAAAGTGCGCAGAGATGATCGCGGTCTTTGCCCGACGCCTCGAGCGTCAGCAGTCTCTCGGCAGCCGCTTCTTTATCGGCGAGCGGGTCACGGCGCTCGACATCTATTGGGCCGCGTTCGCCGCCGTGATCAAACCGCTTCCCCACGAGCTATGCCCGATGCGGCAAGGGATGCGAAGGGCGTACGACTGTGCCGATCCCCTGATTCTCGGCGCGACGACGCCACAACTCCTGGCGCATCGCGATTTCATCTACCGCGAGTACCTCGAGCTGCCGGTCGATCTGTAACTCGCGCGAACTCCGCCGCTTTGAGCGTTTCCCCCTGTAGAGTCGCGGCTGCTTTTCGGTAACATCGAGCGATCCGATGGAGCCCGCGACCGCCACCATGCGATTCATGCCGATAATTCTCGCGTCGATGACGCTGGTCTCGACCGGGATCGGCGGGATGGCGGCGGTGCGGTTTCGCGACCGGCTGCATTTCCTGCTCGGATTCTCCTCTGGCGCCGTAATCGCCGTGGCGTTGTTCGACATCCTGCCGGAGGTCTTCGCGATTCACGGCGGCGCCTCGTACATGCCGCTGGCCGCGGTCGGGTTCCTCGCCTTTTTCGGGCTCGAGCGCTACACCGCGATGCATCGGGCGCGCGAGCATGTTCATCGGGCCAAAGCGCATGAGCAGGAGCTTGGTGCGATGTCCGCGGCGGGGCTGGTCTTCCACAGCTTTCTCGACGGCGTCGCGATCGGAGTTGGATTTCAGACCAGCGCGCAAATCGGACTTCTGATTGCGCTGGGAATTATCACGCACGACTTGAGCGACGGTCTCAACACGGTGACCGTGGTGCTGGCGCATGAAAATCCGCTCAAGCGCGCGATCTTCTGGCTCGCGCTCGACATGCTGGCGCCAGTGTTCGGCGCCACCGCGACGCTGCTGATCAATCTGAGCAGAGTGCTGCCCTGGCTGCTGGCCTTTTTCGCCGGTTCGTTCTTGTATATCGGAGCGTCCGACCTCCTGCCGGAAGCCAAGGAGCATGATTCGCCATTGGTCGGCGTAGCGACCGCGGCCGGGATGCTCGCGATCCTGCTCGCGACGCGAGCCTTGCACGCCCTGTGATCTTGACCGGCACGGAACGGTATGGGACTAAGGTCGGGTTTTCGGCGCATGCGTATGCTCGAAATTGTCTCCGCTGGAGGATCGATAAATGGCCGCTAAAATGGGTGTTCTGCCACGGATGTCGAATCCCAAGACGGCATCCTACAGCGACGGCCATCCGCTCGACGAGGTTCACTACCTCGAATGCAAGCTGATCCTGAAGCCGGATCGCTTTATCGCCCCGCCGAGCTTTCACGACTACGCCAAGATCGTACGGCGCGCGGCCGAAGAGACCGACGTGGATTTTTCAACCTCGGGCTTCAAGAATCTCAAACCGAAGATCAGGGAAGTGGTCTTCCTCGATACCAGGGATTTCGCGTTATACAACCATGCGTTCATCCTGCGCCGGCGCATCACGTATGAAGACGGCTTTCCGATCGGCGAGCCGGAAGTGGTCTTCAAATTTCGCCATCCGGATTTCGAGACCGCGGCGGAACTCGACGTCCGTCCGAATATCCGCGGCGAATACCGAATCAAGTTCAAGGCCGAGGCGTTGCCGCTCAAAAACAAGCTCGGCGGTTACAGGATGCTGTTCTCGCACAACGTCGAATTCGGCCTGAACCAGGCGCGCGGAGTCGATTCGGCATCGTTGGCGACGCTGGTGAATCTGTTCCCGCTATTGGCGACGCTCAAGAAATCCGGGGCGCAAAAGATCGAGCTCGTGAACCACGAGATCGTCGAGGAAGTGCTGCAGGATTTGGGCGAGCTCGATTTCGGCAAAGGCGTCACCGCCAAGTGCAACGCCGCGTTGTGGCGGCAGCGCGGCGATCACAAACTGCTGGTCGGCGAGTTCTCGTACGAGTGCAAGTTCAAGCGCGAAAACGAGCTCCACGAAAAGGCGATGGAACGATGCCAACGATTCTTCGTCGCGCTGCAGCAAATCGGCCGCGAATGGGTCTCGCTAGGCACAACGAAAACCGGCATCGTCTACCGCCTCAAAGGCAACCCCCCGCAAGCGCACGAATGACGGCGATCGACGGAGGAAAATAGTGGCGCGGGCGTCTCGCCCGTGGGAGACGGACGCGCCCCAGGCGCGCCCCACCAATGAATCCTCTTATCAGCATCGGACCTCTCGTCGCGTGTCCCGTTACGAAGAGAGTCAAGAAGAGAGATTCAATTCGTAGGGGCGCGTCGCGACGCGCCCGTCTCCGGATGTGCCTCTGCTCGATACCCTCTCCTCCGGGAGGTGCCGCTGGCACACGGGCGACGCGGCGCGATGCTGCGTTTTTTTCGCAAGCATCGTGACGCGCGGGTGAGGGCGGCAGTGCACTGCATCTTCTTTTAGTCGCGCGGCGCGGCGCTACTCTGCGATTTATCCGTAGATGACGCTTCGCGTCGGCCGACGGGCCGTCGGCGGCCACTGGCAAAACAAGACGATAGAGTCAGTAGGGCCGGCATCTCGCCGGCCGTCGTCGCGCAGCGGCGACTTGAGCGTCGAAAAGCTCGGCAGACGCCGGTCCGGCTAAGAACATGATCAGGATTCGCGGCACAGGCTTCATTCAATAAGATCCGAGCCAGACCTAGTACGCCGTATAAGGGCCCGCGCCGAGCGAGGACGAGGTGCCTGCCATGCCGATATACACCGTTCGTCCGAAGAAAAACGGCAGGCCCCAGTCGAAGCCGTCGTAGCTGCTGCCGCCGTCGTAGGTTCCGCCAAGGTCGTTGAACGCGGCATCGTCCGTGTCGAACAGCGTGTTGGCGTCGGCGACGCTGAAATCGACCACGCCAGTTACCGACGACCCGATACTCTGGTTGGTCGCGCTCTCCGAGAGCGTCGAGGAGGGACAGTAAAATCCCGAGCCGTCTGAGCATTGTTTGATCGAGTTGTCGTTGAAGAAGTATCCGTTCGAGCCGGTATCGAAGAAGCCGCCCGCCGTGCTGCCGCCAAAGACTGTGTTGATATCGAGGAAGTTCTCGCTCTCGGTATCGGAGTTCTCCAGGAACGTCTTTACCGATCCCGGCTGGTTGTCACTTTCAGTCCCGACGCCAAAGTAGAGCGTGCCGCTGGCCGTCGCCTCGCCGCCGGCGGAAATCGTCGGCAGGCTCACTACCACGCCGTTGTTATCGACGGGAAATGCCGCGACCGGGTTTGGAACGATGTCGGCGTTGGGCGCGCTGTCGAGAAGTGAGCAATCACCTCCCGAGCAATCGAAGTACTCAGTGAAAATCGCGTCGTTGGAGTACGGGCCGATGCCAAAGATTCCGTTGAAGCCGGCGTCTTCCGGCGACGCGATCAATTCCGTTCCTTCCGTGCAGTCGCGCGGCGCGGAGGCGAACGCGTCGTTATCGTCCATCACCTGGATCGGGATCGTAATCTTGGCTTCGCCCGCGACAGTCACGTCGACGGTCGAGACCGCGCCCCAGGTCGAACCTGAGCCGAAGAACGCGCATTCTCCAACCTCGTCTCCATTATTGGTGTTCGGAACAATTCCCAGACCGCTGATTTGCGATCCGTAAATGCGCAATCCGAACGATCCGGTATCGACGAGTACGTTGTTGACCGTCGTACAATTGCTGCTTCCCGCCGCGCAGATTGTCAGCGACACGAAAGGCATATCGACGGTGCCGTAAGGTCCGGGATTCACCGACATCGGCAGCGCATTCGCCGTCGTCGGCGAAGGCGTTGCGGTCGGCGTCGGCGTCGGACCGCCCGGAGTCGGGGTAGGAGTCGACGGGGTCGGCGTCGGGCTGACGGGCGTTGGCGTCGCGACCGGCCCTTTCGCGTTGCCCTTCAGATGAACTGTCTCGAACTCGTTTGCGGGTTTGCATCCGCTGCAATCGACCTCGAGCTCGGCTTTCACCGGACCCTTGGCCGTCGGAGCGAACTCGACCGAGATAGCCTCCTCGGCGCCGGGCGCCAGCGAATAAGATCCTCCGCCTGCTACCACGCTGAACGGCGCCGGCGGCTCGCTCACCGTGACGTTCGCGTTGATATCACCGGTGTTCCTGATAGTCAGCGATTTGATCGTCGCGGCTTTGACGACTCCAAACGCAATCGATTTCCGGGAAAACGCCAGATGCGCAGTCGAGGTCTGCGCGGCTGCCGTATCGGCGCCGGACACGTGCTGCGCGAGCGCAGCAGTCGCGATCATCGCGGAGCAGGTAACCAGCACGAACGCTGCCCGGGCAATCGACATCTTCATTTCACTACCGCTTCGGGATCGACGCCCAAGGGAACCAGGCTCGGCGCGTAAGCGCGGCCGCTCAGGTTGCCCATATGGCCGGTTAGATAAACGACGGAATTAGGCCCCGCGATCACGCCGTGATGCAGCCCGATCGGACCTTTATGTGCCCGCGCTGCCGCTTGATATTCGGGATAATACGATCCCAGCAGCACGCTCAAATCGGGCGGCCGATGCCCCTGCCAGGCGACGCCGAATACCGGACCGGAGCGTGCGGAATATTCGCGCACGGTGACTCCGTTGCCGGTGACAAATGATTGGGTCGAGAAAGCCGCGGACTGCGCCGGCGGGATCGTCGCGGCGGTTTGCGACGACGCCGGGGACATTTTGCCCGCCATCGCAGAGGCATCAGCTTCAATCGATGCGGCGTCACCGCCGAGCGCGGCAC
The DNA here is from genome assembly GCA_963801665.1 of uncultured delta proteobacterium. Lineage (GTDB taxonomy): Bacteria > Desulfobacterota > Binatia > Binatales > Binataceae > JBARDN01. The sequence continues at coordinate 384,484 of CAWDFL010000002.1, forward strand.
GAGCGGGGATCGATCCGGCAATTAGAACGCTTCCAGCCAGAAGCGCAGCGATAGCAAGTTTTCCGCCCCATATACCGACAGTCTTCATCTTCAAACCTGCAACGCCGAGCTCTCGGCGCGGTCGCATCATGGTCTCTAGAGAAGACGTTCGGAATTGAGCTTTCGTTGCACCTCGCCGGATAGAAAAAATATCGCCTACATTTATAAATGAACCTTAAGTTACTGAGTATTTTTTTCCGTTGTCGGTAATCGTATATATTCGGCGCCTCAAATTAGTCATGGATCAGCGCAAGTCGGCAGGGGTTTGTCCCTCGACGACGCGCTTGGCGATTTTCACCACGGTCGAGCGCGGCGCCAGGCGCACAAAATTTGCGCGCACCCAGTTGAACCATCCCGAGATGACCGACGGATGCTTTCCCAGCGCGTCGAAGGTCACGCGCACGACGTTCTCCGGAGGCTCGCCGTGATTGGGACCGACGCTCTCTCCCGCGACCTGCTGAAACTCGGTCGCGGTCGATCCAGGCTCGAGAACGATCGCGTCGACGCCGGTCCCGCGCAGCTCGCCCCATAGACCCTCGCCGAACAGGAGATCAAATCCCTTGGTCGCGCTGTACACCGCATGGAGCGGCAGCGGCTGCCGTCCCGCGACCGAGCCTACGACGATCACCGCGCCGCGCCCTCGCTTAAGCATCCCAGGCAGAATCCTGCTGGTCAGGACGACCGGAACCTCGCAATTGACCCGCACCATCAGCCGAAGGCGCTCGGTGTCAAGCTTGTCGAAACGGCCAGCGTAGCCGAAGCCCGCGTTGTTAACGAGGATCGCGATCGGCAAATCCGCAACCGCGCTCGCGAGCCGGTCGGCGCCATCGACGGCGGCAAGATCGGCGGCGACGACGCGAGTCTCGATTTTGTATCGATCGCGCAGCTCGGTCGCGAGCGCATTCAGCCGATCCTCGCGGCGCGCGGTCAGCACCACGGACACATTCTCGCGCGCAAGCGCGCGCGCGAATTCGAGCCCGATTCCGGCCGACGCACCGGTGACCAGAGCCCAATCGCCATAGCGCTGCCGCAAGTTCCATCGTGATTCAGCCATCTCGCGATGCCTCCGATCTTCCTAGCCTACGAAAAAATCCGTCGAGACGCATCCAGCGTGCGCGAGGGGCCTCTGAAGGTGGCACCGGCTTTAGCCGGTGATTCTTCCGTGCGGATCGATCTGCTCGTCGATCAGCGCAGGAGCGATGAATTGTCGCGATGCTCGAGTAGTGCGATGGTTTGCCGGTAGCCTTCGTCGATCGCGCGGCGGTAGCCTTTCCAGTCGAGCATTCCCATCGGCTCGATCCGCGGCTCAATCAGCAGATCGACCTGCGGGCGCAGATGACGCACCTGCGCCTCGCTACCCACCGTTCCCGCGCGCATCAGCAGCGCGACGATATTGGGCGAGCCGCGGCGCGCGGGCCGCATCATGTTGAGCAGGCTCAATTCCTCCAGCGCTTCGGCGGCGGCGGCCAGCGCATGATCGCGCATCACGTCGACGCCGACGACCGGCCCGCGGCGCATCGCGAGCATCAGATCGATTGGCATGTTGTTGAGCACGCCGCCGTCGACCAGGATATGGCCGTTTTCGATCACCGGCGTCAGCACGCCCGGAATCGCAACGCTGGCGCGCAGCGCTTTCCAGATCGGACCGCTGCGGAAAATCCTCACCTGCCCGGTGGTCAGATCCGAGGCGGTGCAAACCAGGGTGCGCCAGCATTCTTCGAGATTTACATCGCCGAAATGCTCGCGCAGCCGCCGCGACACTTTGCGCCCTCGAGCGAGCGCGATGATCGGAATCGTATAGTCACTCAACGGGTTGCTCTCGACGAAAGCAGGCACCAGATGCGCGAGAGTCTGCTCGCGATCCCATTCGAGCGCCGCGGTTGCCGCGATGATCGCGCCCATGCTCGCGCCGGCGTAGAGATCGATCGCAATTCCTGCTTCCTTCAGCGCCGCGATCACTCCCAGATGCGCGAAGCCGCGCGCTCCTCCGCCGGACAGTACGATTCCGACTGCGTGCCCCGCGATCAGCCGCGCCATCCGCGCGAGGTCCGCTTCGTTGCCCTCGCGCACGTGTGAATGATCGGCGTCGGGGAAGCGCTGCACGATCGCGGCGGTATGCGCGGCGCGGGGCGACTCGCGCGGATGCAGGATCACCAGCTCGACGCCGGCGTGGCGGCGCGCCTTGATCATCGCGTCGATTGCAGTGCTGTCGCGCACGGCAGACTCCGGCGCGGCGCGAACGATCGCGAGCACGCGATCGGCTTGCCGCAGGCATTGCCCGGTCCATGCGGTCGGCGCACTTTCGCCGACGTAGAGAACGAGATCGTGCGCTTCCTCGAGCTGCGCAAACCATTCGGTTCCGCGGCCAGCGTCGGCCGCACCCGTGATCGCGGCCTTGCGTCCGCGAGCCTCGATCGCGCGGGCCAGGTCGCGGGCGAATGCGGCAGCGTCGACGTTGGCGCCGAGCGGCTGGATCGCGAGCGCGCGCGGTGCGTCGGCGCTGGCCTGGCCTGCGCGAGGTGTTGCGCAAGCGGCTAACCAGAAGGCCGTTCATGAAGCGCATCGCCGCGGGACTCGAATCGATCAACTGGTCGAACGCGCCTTTCGGCATCCGCAACAGTTCCGTATCGCGCAGCGCCTCGACCCGCGCCGAGCGTACCTCGCCCGAGAGCATCGCCATCTCGCCGACCGTCTCGCCGGCGCTGATCTCCGCAATTACGTGCGGCCCGCGTTCGGCAGTGTTCGCGATCACGACCAGCCGTCCGGAGAGTACGATAAACATCGCGTCGGCGGCCTCGCCCGCATCGAACAAGGTCCATCCTCCCGGCAGGCTTACCCATTCGAGCTGCGCGCAAATCGAGTCGCGGACCGCGGGAGCCAGCTCTTTGAAAATCGCAAGCGGCGCGATCTTCTCGGCGACAATCCGAACCAGGCCGAGATCATTCATCACGCGCGATTGTACAATAGATAGCGCGCTGCATACATTGCGAAACGTGATTGCCCCGGATCGCGCGCGCGGTTACGATCAAACATCACGCGTCGGAGGTGTTTCGATGAAGTCCGAACGGCCCGACAATAGATTCGATCGGCGTGAGTTCTTCAAACGCGGAGCGGTCGCGGGAATCGGTATCGCGCTCGCGCCGTTCGCTGCTGCGGCGGCGGAAGCCAGCACTCCGCCGCCCGGTCCGCCGGAAGTCCGGCGCTACGTGACGCTCGGAAATACCGGCATGAAAGTCTCCGGCATCTCGTTCGGTTCCAGCCGGCTTCGCGCGGGCGAGGAAGCTATCGTCCGCCACGCTTTCGAAGCCGGGATTAACTATTTCGATTCCGCCAACGAGTATGGCGAAGGCGAGTCGGAAACCACCATCGGCAACGCGCTCAAAGGCAAGCGCGACAAAGTATATTTGACCTCGAAGGTGATTACCGCGCCCGATACCCCGCGCGGTGAAATGATGGGCGCGCTCGAAGCGAGCCTCAAGCGACTGCAAACTGACTATGTGGACGTTTACTTCAATCACGCGGTCAACAATGTCGGGCGGCTCAAGAACCCCGAATGGCACGCGTTCGTTGCCGACGCGCGCAAGCAGGGCAAGATTCGGCACGTCGGAATGTCAGGGCACGCGGGGCATCTAATCGAATGCCTTGATTACGCAATCGACAACAATCAGGTTGACGTAATTCTGGCGGCATACAATTTCGGGCAGGATCCGCGCTTCTACCAGCGTTTCCTGGGCGGATTCGACTTCGTCGCGCGCCAGCCCGACCTGCCGCGCGTGCTGGAGAAAGCGCATAGCAAGGGCGTCGGCGTGGTAGTGATGAAAACCCTGATGGGCGCGCGGCTGAACGACATGCGGCCCTACGAAAAAGATGGCGCAACGTTCGCTCCCGCCGCTTTCAGGTGGGTGCTGTCGAATCCCAACGTAAACGCGCTGATCGTATCGATGACCAGCAATGAGATCATCGACGAGTACCTGGGCGCTTCCGGATGGCGCGCCACCGCGGCGGCCGACCTGCCGCTGCTCCGGCGCTACGCGCGGATGAATGGAACCTCGTATTGCCGCCACGCCTGCGACGCGTGCGAGAGCTCGTGCCCCAATGACGTTCCTATCGCGGACGTGATGCGCACGCGGATGTATGCGAATGACTACGGTGACCTGCGCTTCGCGCGCGCCGAATACGCGATGCTCGCGAGCAACGCCGCCGCGTGCCTGTCGTGTACGGCAAAACCCTGCGCAGGCGCCTGCCCCCACGGCGTGCCAGTAGCGGACCTCACGGCGCCAACGCATCGGATGCTCGCGTAGCTATTGCGCGCGGTCCCTCACCTGGCATAACCCCTTCACGGCGAGGGAATCAGAATCGAGGGCGCGGATTTCTTTCTGCTAGGTACTCAGTTGATCGCCGGGGACCCAGATTGTGTGGAAGCCTACCGGGACGCGCTGCGGAATCTTTACGCTCGCTAACGGACCCTTCGCAATATCCTTCGCGTCGAGGATTACTACTTCGCCGGAGTCTTTAGCGTTCACGTCGGATACGAATGCTACTACGTATCCGTCGTCTTCGTCGCGAGCGCCTATGCGCGGCGCGAATGGACATTCGTTGGCGGTGCGGCCGGCGCTGAATAGGTATTTCTCGGTCGAGTTGCGCTCTAAATCATACTTGACGATCCCCTCGAAGTGCGGGACCAGCGAGTTGTATGCATAGCGCGAGCGCCTGCCCATTCGGCTGCGATTGATCGTCGGCCATTCGGTGCGGGCGTCGTCGAGTTGCTCTTCCTTTACCTCACCCGTTCCGAGATTGAAGCGCCATCTGCAGACCTGCGCTTCGAGCCGCAGGAACGCACGCATCCGCGCCAGCTCCCCTTCGCCGCGCTTTGCGCCCGGCTCGGGCTGGATGACGCGGCACGCGTCCATCACGATCACTTCGTTCCCGTTCGCATCGTTTTCTTCCCACGAATTGATCACATGATAGATGTAGCAAGGCGAGGCTTCGAACCATCGCACGTCGCGATTGGTTCCGAATCGCGGCAGGATCCCAAAGCGGCTCGGCATCTCCGGATAATAAGTTACTTTATGCACTCCGCGCCGAAGCAGCTCCGGATCCCAGAAGAGCGGCAAGTCCATCAGGACTGAGTATTTCTCCGTGAATGCCATATCGTGCGGCAACCGCGGTCCGGGAATCTCGATCGGCGCATGATGCGTTAATTCTCCCGCCGCCGACACTACGTTGTAGGTCATGAACGGAGCGGCGGTCGAATAGTCAAAGAACAATAGCTCGTTGGTTACCGGATCGACCTTCGCATGCGCGGAGACGGTGCGCTTGAGGCCGCCGCGAAAAGTCTCGACGCCCAGAGTCTCGAGCGTGCGCGCATCGACTTTGTATGGGAGTCCGCATTGGTACCACAGCGCGAGCGCGTAGCCATTATGAAATACCACGTCGGTGTTGGCGGTGTCTTTGAGCCATCCGTCGGAGCCCGCGCCCTTCGGCGCGCTCGGATCGGGACGGTCCATCAGTCCGGGCCAGACCGCATGGCCGGCCTCGCGTTCGGTGCGAAAGCCGTCGGTGCGAATCCATCGGTTGCGATACGAAGCTTTGCCGCCTTCAAAATGAATCGCGTGGATCATCCCGTCGCCATCGAACCAGTGGTAGCGGCCGCGCGGCTGAAAAATCGGATTAGGTCCGTTGCGCAGATAGACGCCAAACAGGTCGTCGGGAATCTCGTCGACCACCTCAAGCGCGTCAGCGGTGATTTCGCGGCCGATCGGCCCGAAGACTCCGCGCAGAAACGGATTCTCGCCCGGCTCGATATTGATCGGAATTTCGTTTTCGATTTTCAGCATCGCGTGTCGCCCTCGATTACGAATCCGAACATTAGCATATGAGAACGCTCCATACATAAAGAGACCGGCGGGACGCCGGTCCTACTGAGCGCGGGGGCTTTACCGCGGCCCGTCAGTGGAACTAGGATCGGCACAGTGATTGTAGACGCGATCGACACGCGAGGGAGACAGCCCCGATGAGCGAGCATCTTACCGAAATCGATCAACCGAACCGCTGGCGGCTCGAAACCCCTGGGCATCAGGGATGGAAGCGGACCGCACGGCCTGACGATCCCAATAAGTACTTCATGGTCTCCGCCGATTGCCACGCCAACGAGCCCGGCGGCTTGTGGCATCAGCGGCTCGAGAAGGAATACGCAAAGCGCCTGCCGCGAATCGAGGTGGACGAGAACGGCGTCAAGTGGCAGGTCTCCGAAGGATGGGCGCGCTCGCGCCTCCTCGATAACCGCCTCGAAGGCGAGGACCACGTCCGCTCGAAGGCGGGCGCCGATCCGGCGGAGCGGCTGATCGATCTGGATCACGACGGCGTGGATGTCGAAGTCATCTTTCCGAACAAGGGCCTCATGATGTGGGCAACGCCCGACGTGAAGTTCGCGGCGGCGCAGTGCCGGGTGTGGAACGATTGGGCCGCGGAGACGTACGGGCCGTATCGGGACCGGATGGTGCCGATGGCGTCGATCGCGACCGGCGACCTGGAAGGTTGCGTCGGCGAAGTCGAGCGCGTGGCCAAGCTGGGCTTTCGCGGTGTCACGCTGCCGTGCAAGCCGATCTTCGGAGCGCACGACGCGCGCCATCCGAATTACAACCTGCCGATCTTCGATCCGCTGTGGGCGGCGCTGCAGGACCTGAACCTGTGCGTGACCTTCCATGTCTCGACCGGACGCGATCCCCGCGCGGCGCGCAAAGACGGCGGCGCCGTGATCAACTACGTATCGCATTCGCTCGCGCCGACGATCGAGCCGATAGCGAATCTGTGCGCGTCGGGCGTGATCGAGAAATATCCGAAGCTGCGCTTCGCCTCGATCGAGGCGGGCATCGGATGGGTTCCGTGGGCGCTGCAGGCGATGGACGAGGCGTACAAGAAGCATCACATGTGGGTCTTTCCGAAGCTGAAGCATCTGCCGAGCGAGTATTTCCGCAGCAACGGTTTCGCGTCGTTCCAGGAAGACGCTCCCGGCCTCGACCTCGCGCCTAAGTACGATCTGTGCGGCAACTTCATGTGGGCCAACGACTATCCGCATCATGAAGGATCGTGGCCGCATTCGGCAGAAGCGATCGAGCGCCAGATGGCGCATCTGAGCGACGAGCAGCGCGCGAAGATCCTCGGGCTCAATGCGGCGCGGATGTTCAACCTCGAGGTGCGGCGCCGCGTCCCGATGCCGGCCGCACGCGCGAACTGAGCGGGAGCCTCGCGCCGTCAGAATAGCCGCTGGCCGAAGAAGAAAGCGTTGATGTCGCGTTTGCTGCCCTGTACTGCCGCGACGGGCTTCCTGGCCAGGCGCTCGGCGAGAGCGCGAGCCTCCGGCATCAGCTCTTCGCGCTTGAGGATGCGGTTGATGAGGCCCATCGCGAGCAACTCTTCGGCGCGGTAGTGGCGGCATTCGAGGATCGCCTCGCGCGCGCGCCACGGCCCCATTCGCGCCGCCATCAGTTGCGCGGGAGCGCCGCGGTAAGGCACGCCCATATCGACCTCGGGCACCCAGAACTCCGCGCCCTCGACGACCAGACAAAAATCGAACGCGAGCGCGAGCGACCATCCGCCGCCAACCGCGTAGCCGTTGATCGCGCCGATCGTCAGCGCGTCGAGATGCGTGATCGCCTCGAACGCGCGGCCGATCAGCCGCGGAAAACGCCCCGCCGTCTCGCGCGTGATGCGCGCGCGCTCGCGCGGGTCGGTCACGCCGCGGGTCGCGGAGAGATCGGCGCCCGCGGAGAATGCCGCGCCGGTGCCGGTCACGATCAGCACGCGGACCTCGCGGTCGTCGCGCACCTGATGGATGAGGCTTTCGAGCTCGAGGATGACCTCATCGTTCAGCGGGTTGCGCTTCTCGGGCCGGTTGAAAGTGATCGTGGCGATCGCGGCGTCTTTTTCAAAAGTGAAATGTGTCGGCATCTCCGTTACCTTGCGCGGATGGCGCGGCGTCGATGCTAGCGCCGCGCGCGATTTCCCGCGATAGCCCGGGCGCGAGCCGCATGCTCTACTTGATCGAGTCCTAAGGAGCCAATCGCGATGGACGTCAGCAAGATTACGCCGGGGCGCAATCCGCCCGACGAAATTCACGTGGTGATCGAGATTCCGCAGGGAGGAGTGCCGATCAAGTACGAGCTCGACAAGGTTTCCGGCGCGCTGTTCGTCAACCGCTTTCTGCACACCGCGATGTTCTATCCGGCCAACTACGGCTTTATTCCGAACACGCTCTCCGAGGACGGCGACCCCGCGGACGCGATGGTGCTCTCGCAGGTGCCGGTGGCTCCTGGAGCGGTCATCCGATGCCGTCCGGTCGGCGCGCTGATAATGGAAGACGAACACGGAGTGGACGAAAAAATCCTCGCGGTACCAGTCGACGAACTCAATCCGTACTTCGACGGAATCAACGAGCTGGCGGATATGCCGCCGATCGTGCGCGACCAGATCGATCACTTCTTCCGCCACTACAAGGAATTGGAAAAGGGCAAATGGGTAAAGGTCAACGGATGGGTCGATCGCGCCGCCGCGCGGGAGCTGATTAGCCAGGCGATCGCGCGCTATCCGAAGAAGTAACGGTGCGCCCCGCCCCGCTCGCCGCGCAATATCCACGATGCCGGAATTGCCTGACATCACCGTGTACGTCGAGGCGCTTCGGGAGCGAATCTGTAGCCGCACGCTGATCCGCACATCCGTCAGATCTCCATTTCTGCTGCGCTCCGCCGATCCTCCGCTCAGCGCCGCGTCCGGCAAAACCGTCCGCGAAGTCAGACGGCTCGGCAAGCGGATCGCCATCGGACTCGACGGCGATCTATGGCTGGTGCTGCATCTCATGATCGCCGGGCGGCTTCATTGGGACACTGCCGCGCCCAAAGCAAAGGGCAGGAATGTTCTCGCGACGTTCGAGTTCGACAGCGGATGGCTCTGGCTCACGGAAGCGGGCACGCAGCATCGCGCCTCACTGCACGTCGTGGCCGGAGAAGCTGCCCTCGCGGCGCTCAGTGCCGGGGGACTCGAGCCGCTCGACGCGAGCCCGGCCGAATTCGCCGCCGCGCTGCGTTCCGAGAATCACACGCTCAAGCGCTCGCTCACGGACCCGCACATTTTCAGCGGAATCGGCAACGCATATTCCGACGAGATACTGCATCGCGCGCAGCTCTCGCCGATCGCGATGACGCAGAAGCTCGGCGAGCCGGAGCTCGCGCGGCTGTACGACGCGACGCGCGCGACACTGGCCGAATGGATCGATCGCCTGCGCGCGGAATCCGCCGGCGCATTCCCCGAAAAGGTTACCGCCTTTCGTCCCGAGATGGCGGTGCACGGCCGCTACGGTTTGCCGTGTCCGCGATGCGGCGCCAAGGTTCAGCGCATCCGCCACGCGAACAACGAGACCAACTATTGCGCGCGATGCCAGACCGGAGGCCGCCTGCTCGCCGACCGCGCGCTCTCGCGCCTCCTGCACGAGGACTGGCCGCGTACTCTCGACGAGATGGAAGCGCGCAAGCGCCGATAGGCCTCGAGTAGTCAGTCCGTTCTGAGTAATGATCGAATACCGGTTCGCGCGCTGTAAGAGCCGCGCCGCGTTGACGACAAGCTACTATCCACGCAGGATGCGGGTCTGCCGGTAAAGCTCAATTTCGGTGGGTTCGTTTGGTATCTTTTTGGGTCGCTATTAAGGCCCCGAAAACAACATTTGCTTTGAAATCATTTGGTTTTTCGCTTTGAGTTGGGTTCGTTTGGGCGTCTTTTTGGATAGCTAATCTCTTTATTCGCCGATCGATCGCTTTACTCAATACCTACTCTATTCGTTCGCCATTCATCCCGTCCCCGCACCACATTACTCAGTATACACATTACGTGCCAAATAGCAAGATTAGTTTTATCTCGGATAGATCGCATTTTGGTAGTCCCTCTCCCCAAAAGATTGGGAGAGGGTAGCGCGCGCCGCGCGCGACGGGTGAGGGACCGACGGAATAGAGTCTTCGATCTTCTTCGCGGCAGTACACACAAAAACAGAATCGCCTGCAAAAACCATCGTCACGAGCGTAGCGATCAATTTGGTCGCGCTATCAGATTTCGATTCTGTCGGTCCCTCACCCGCGCGTCACGGCGATTGCTGAAAAGAGCAATCGCCGCGCCGCCCTGCCCTCTCCCAATCTGGGAGAGGGACTATTCAACGCACGCGAGTGAGAAGACGGCGCGAGGGCCGGCTCAATTGCCCAGGTTATAGGCGCCGCCGCGTTCGAGCGCTTTCTTGTAGGCGGGGCGTTCGTGCAGGCGCTTAATCCATGCGTCGAGGTTTGGGTACGCAGCGCGCACTCCAAATGCGCCCGCTACTTCGGCGACGAAACTCATCTGGATATCCGCGCCGGTCAGGCTATCTCCAACCAGAAATTGGCGGCCAGCCAGCGCCTTCTCGATGTACCCGAGATGATTCGCGATCTCGCCGTCGATCCGCGGACGCAGCGCGGCGCCCGAATCTCCCAAGCGCGCGACGTAGAGATTCAGCATCAGCGGCAACATCGCGGAGCCTTCCGAATAATGGAGCCACTGCTGGTATTCGTCGTAGGCGGGAGTGTTGGCGGCGGGCTGCAAGCGACCGCCTCCGTGATGGCGCAAAATATAATCGACGATCGCGCCCGATTCGATAATCGGGCGCCCATCCTCGGTGATAACGGGAGACTTACCAAGCGGATGAATCTCCTTCAACGCAGGAGGCGCAAGGCGGGTCTGCGCGTCGCGTTCATACTTCTTGATCTGGTAGGCGAGCCCGAGCTCCTCGAGCAACCACAGGATCCGCTGCGATCGGGAATCGTTGAGATGATGGACGGTAATCATGAAAGTTTCTCCCTCAGAATTATCGGGCGTTAACAGATTCCTCTACGATCGCAGTCATAGCAACAAAGCACCAGACCCGAAAATCCCCCACTCATGGCAAGGATCATCGTGGGATCTAAACAGAGCGGAAACCGAAACTATTGAGCGGCGCGCTTTGCGGCTCGCTCGAGCCACGTATCCAGGTCGGGCGAGACTCGCAGGTCGAGGATGAGAGCGAGAATCGCAAACGGCAACATAGGCGCCAACGATTGCGAAAAATAACCTAACACGAGGCCATACAGCGCGACTGCATTCCCAAACGCAAGTTGCACTATGAGCGCGTTGAGGATGAGGGGAATCAGTGCTCGGATTCGCCGCTCGTCATCCGACAGCGCCCTTGTCAAAGCGAGGCGTTCCCTATCCGCGAAGCTCGTCTGTGCGATGAGAGCGGGATCGTCGGGTTCGAGCCGGCGATCGAGTACTGCTCGTATTCTCCATTTCGGCAGAACCAGGTCTGCGATCCACAGAGACACGATCGCGGTCAGGATGGCGACGATGCCCAATGGAACCGAGAGTGGATTTGAGCGCAGCGCTTCAGCGCCGCCGGCTGGAAGACCAAACAAGAAGTAGATGAAAGCGACGTACGCGAGGATCGATCCGTTAAACATAATCCAGAGCGCGCGATGCACTCTCTCCATCGGGCGGACCAGTTCGCGGAACGTTGGCGAAAGCATCTGAGGTCCGCGGCGAGGCCCCCCGGTGCTCAGTGAATCGCGTACAGGTTGTCGTCGTCGGAGCCGACGTAGATCGTGCCGTCAGCGCCAATCGCGGGCGAAGAGTAAATGCTGTTTGGCGTCGTGAACTTCCACTTCTGCTTGCCGTCCGGAGTGAGCGCATAAAGGTTGCCGTCGAAAGACCCGATGAAGACGGTCCCATCGGCGCCGATCGCGGGCGAGGATTCCACGGAACTGCCAGTGGTGAACTTCCACTTCCGATAGCCGTTGGGCTCTACCGCGTACGCGCTGCCATCGAACGACCCGATGTAGATAGTCCCGTCGGCGGCGATAGCCGGTGAGGAATTAATGAAATCGCCGGTTGCAAACGTCCATTTGAGATAGCCTTTATCGCTTATCGCATAAAGGTTGTCGTCGTACGCGCCCACGTAGATCGTTCCGTCCGGAGCGATTGCCGGCGAGGAGTCGAAGACGTAGCCGTTGGTGAATACCCACTTCAGCGTACCATCGGGGTTGATCGCGTACAGGCTGTATCCACCCGAACCAATGTAGATCGTCCCATCGGCGCCGATCGCGGGAGAGGCGCCTGTCCCATAGATGTCGCCGACGTACTTCCACTTGACGGCGCCATCGGGACTGACCGCATACAGGTTAGTATTGTTGACAGTGCCAAAGTAGATAGTCCCGTCGGCCCCGATTGCCGGCGAGGAAACTACGGAGCCGTCGGTGGGGAGCATCCATTTCAGGCTTCCGTCGGGGTTGATCGCATACAGGTTACTGTCGTCGGAGCCGACGTAGATTGTTCCGTCGGCCCCGATTGCCGGCGAAGATGCGACCTCGTCGCCGGTCGTGAATTGCCACTTCATGCCGCCGTCCGGATTAACCGCGTAGAGCTTACGATCGTCAGAGCCCACGTAGACCGTACCGTCGGCGCCAACCGCCGGCGAGGAATCGACCGCGCTCGCGGTCGGGAATTGCCAGCTCAGCGCTCCAGTGTCGGCGGACGTACTGAATTGGCTGCGCGCGGTGTGACTCAGATTCCCGCGAAACATCGGCCACGGACCGGAGGTCGTCGAAACGGCTGAGGCCGCGGAGCCCTCCAGCGCCACGTTGACTTTCTTGTCTATTGTCTTGATGACTCCCGTCCCGGCGGATACCTGAGAGTTATAGATGATAGGAATTTTCGCCGTAAAGTTAGCTTTGCTTTGAGGATCGAACCGCACGCTGACTGTCGCAACCGCACCAGATTCAAGGGTAAAGCTGCCGCCGCCCGACAGGATCTCGTACGCCGCCGCTCCTTTTCCGCTCGGGGGATTGACGACTACGTTGAATGTCCCGTTGAGGGCGCTGATCGAAAACTGCCCCGTCGTCGGTCCGCTGACCTTCCTTCCCGAGGTTGAGCTTATCGGGCGAGATGGCGAGTCTCGGCTTGGGCGTTTTGGCCAGAGGACTGGAGCTCGCCTCCTGCGCGGTTGCTTGAGCAGCGACCCCTCCAATTAAACCAAGGGCTACAACCAGTGCAAAGACCGATACGAAAATGGCGGAAGCTGATACACGCAACATTGGATTAACGAAACCCCGCGCGAGATGCGACGCCGGATGGCTGACGCTCTCGCGACTAATCTCACGTATCTTACTGATAACTGGTGCTTTGCTCAATCCAGAACAACTCTCGGTGACTTCTTATCTACCGCGGACAGATTCACGCGGAAGAGACGTCGCGTCTATGATTCAAAGATCTTTTAGCCGAGCTGCGCCCGACTCTTCACCAGCATGCGCGGTCAAGATAAATCTGGCGCTCTTGCTATGAATGTATCCGAACGCGCCATCACGCGGATTGACTGATTCCAATCGAGACGCTTGGATAGGCGCCGGTCCGCGAATCTAATCGTTCGGGGACAGGACCAAGGTGGCAGCCTAATTGCTCTTTGTTGAGACGATCTACGATGATTCGTAGCGAAGCAATCAATCGCCAGGAGAACCACGGCATGACGAAGCAGAATCTCAACTCGCCTGGTGCGAGATCGCGACTCGCGGCCGCTATACGCATTTGCGCGCGCTGCGCTATCGGAATAGCTGCGATGCTCGCATTGGCGGCCGGTACGGCGAGCGCCACTGAGCCTCCTGGGAAAGCCGATTATCAGCATTACTGTTCCGATTGTCACGGGAAGGACGCAAAAGGAAATGGACCGTTCAACACACTGGTTCCAATGACGCCGCCGCCGAGCGACCTGACCTTGCTCGCGAGCGAGCACGGAGGAAAGTTTCCGTTCGATGAAGTGGTAAATGCAATCGATGGACGAAAGGCGATCCCTTCACACGCGCGTATCCAGATGCCTTTCTGGGGCGTAACCCTTCAAAAACCCGGTGAAGAATTCACACCTCCGAGCGATGCCGAAGTAAAACGCAGGATCGATGCGATGGCGAAATACATAGAAAGCCTCCAACGATGAGTATTGCGTTTCGGACTCGGCAAGGTTGGCGCGCGCGATTTTTCCGCGGCGTTTCTTCGCAATAGTTCATACGTCGATTACGGTCAGCCGCGAAATTCTGCTCCGCCAGCACGCAAGCGCGACGTTGTGAAGAAAAGTGCCCGGGAGCTCCAGCACTTGACGCTGAAGGACAGATGCATCGAGCGCCGGACCATGTAGAATGCGTGGCGAGACCGGCAGGATGTCTCCAACTCGAAGATTCGCGCTCGCGGTATCCGGAGTTGCGCTGATGACTGTGATTGGCGCAATCGGCTACATGCTGATCGAGCACTGGTCGGCGCTCGACACCTTCTACATGTCGGTCATCACTATCTCGACCGTCGGTTATGGCGAAGTAAAGCCTCTGAGCCCCGCCGGTCGTCTTTTCACTATCGGATTGATAGTCACAGGCGTGGGCAGTGCGATCTACTTGTTTACGGTGATCGGGGAACTTGTCATCGAAGGGAGCCTTAAAGAGTTTCTCGGGAAGAGCGCGATGAATCGAAAAATTCACAATCTCCAGGGACACGTTATCGTCTGTGGCTTCGGTCGTTTCGGCCGCGCTGTCGTAGAAGAATTGATCCGCGACATGGTGCCGATGGCAGTGATCGAGACAGACCCGGCGAAGCAGGCCGACCTGGACACCGCCGGCGTGTTGCACGTGATGGGATCGGCGCTGGAAGATTCGGTGCTCGAAAACGCAGGCATCGGTTCGGCCCGCGCCATAGTCGTCGCGACGGGATCGGATGCGGACAATGTGTACATCACGCTGTCAGCGCGCGAAAAGAACCCGCGGATTCTGATCTACGCGCGCGGCGATTCTGATGCCGGGTTGCGTCGGCTCAAGCTGGCCGGGGCGGACCAGGTGGTTGCAGCCTATCAATGGGCCGGGCTGAGAATCGCAGCCAGCATCCTGCGTCCATCGGTCGTGGATTTTCTGCAACTTTCGATGCCGGGACGCGAGTCCGAAGTCGATTTGGAAGAGATAAAGATTTCGCGCGAAAGTCCCGCGGCAGGAAAGACCGTCGCCGCAGTGGAACGAGAGAATCCGCGGCTACGGATCGTGGCGTTGAAGCGCGATGATAAGCAGCTCGAGATGATTCCTGCTCCGGAAACGGCGATCAAACCGGATGACTTGCTGGTCGTGATCGGAGAATCGGATAGCCTGAAACGCCTTAGATCAGACTAAGGATCTTTTTCGTTTAATCTGTCGAAGAAAGCGCAGAACCTCAATGCGCCGCGATTTAGGTGCTGGAGTAGAAATCACCAACACTGAAAATGTCGGGGGCGTTCGGCCTGGCCAGGAACGATGCGATCACTCTCTGCGCGCATCCAGACACGGAGGCTAGGAAAATATCCGACCCGGCGGCGGCAACAGTGGAGCGGTGTCTCCGACGTATTCGCGAGTTGCTCTTGCAGTCCAATCAACGCCGGTTGACAGCGATGCGAATTGCGCCAAATCGTTGAGCCGGCCTTGCGTTGGCAGTCTGTCAGAAGATCTTTAGGAGCGACTGACAGGGGGTTAGTTCCGCTTCAAGAAGCTTGACGCGAGAGACCACCAAGTGGATCGCCGGAGATCCGGTCATCGAATGTCTCCATCAAGTAATCTTTGCAAACGACGGGAGGTAGACTCGTGTCCGGTGTGACCGTCGTGGCCGGTGTTCAGAGCACACGTTGGCGCAGCGCGTGTGTTCGGGGGCTTGAACGCCGTTGGACGCAGACGCTCATGCGCCGACCATCGATCGAAACTGCCGGGGTTGCTCGCCAGCACGCGAAATCGCATACAGACAGTGTTGCAGCCACAACCGGAGTCGCAATTTCCATGGAGCTCGCCTGGCGACTTGACGATCAGGTCGAGCGGGTGCGTCTTACCTGGGAAGATGTCCACCGGATCCTTCATCCCATCAATCCAGAAGCTGTGGATCACGTCGGCGGAGACAAGCTCAAGCCGTACATTCGTCGTAGTTGGAAGATACAAAACATTGCTGGTTTTAATGCCGAGAGACGGATAGTCGAATTCCCACCACCACTGATGCGCGACCGCTTTGACCGTGAGCGCAGGCGGGGCGTCGCCACCACCGACGATTCGAGCGACAGAGATCACTGCGAGGCAGACGCACGCCAGACCGACGAAGGCTGCCACGAATGGCAAGGACGATTTCACACGCGCACCTCCTAAAAGATAAGCGCTATGATGGCGCCGTCGCTAGCCCGCCACCGGCTCGTGTGCGGCAGCCCGTTCCACGTCGCTCGCAACGCGATCCGGCTCGGCCTTTTCTCCCATGTACTGGAGCAATTCACGGCCGTTCGCATCAACCAGGAAAAATTCGAGAACATGATCGACCGTTCCGTCGGCTTCGCGCTTTCGAACCAGGTTGAATCGTGCCATTACCTCTTCGATCTGTGTCGGCGTTCCCGTGAGGAACAACCATCCGTTTAAATCAGCGCCCTGCGCGTTCGCGTATGTGCGAAGCTGCTCCGGATGATCGTGTTCGGGATCGACCGTGATCGACACGATCCGCGCTTCCGCTCCGAGCTTGGGCCCGAGTCGATCGGCAATCGTCTTCATCCGGCTCGTGAGGACAAGACAGGGTCCGGGACAGGTAGTGTAAATGAAATCGAACAGCACGGGTTTACCCTTGAGCGAGGCCAGCGAGACCTTCCGGCCGTTCTGATCGACCAATGTAATATCGGGCAGGCAGTCTGAGGTATTGCGGACCTCGAATCCTCCGCGTTCTCCAATGTCTTGAGCCCGCTGGCGGCAACCAGTCAGAATGAGCGTCTCCGCGCAAACAACCAGCATCGTCAGAGCGAGACTTGTAACGATCGCCGCTGCGGTTCGGCGAGAATGCATCGTACTCCGATTCCTAGACTTCAGTGTATTTATCATTTGTCATTATCATCCCGAGAAAAATTCGTGCGAAGTGCATCTCGGATCTGATCGACCGGCGAACCCTGCTGCGACATTTGCTCGGCCATCAACGCCTCTCCGGTACAGATTCCGCACGTTGCGCCGTGGGTGCCACGATAACAATCGAGCAGATTCCGATGACCGTACACCCTGTCACATCCGCAATAGCAATGCAGTTTCGTCAGCAGCGCCGGATTCTCTTCCGCAAATTTGTACGCTTGCTTTACCGGACCAGTGAACTGGTCGGGATCGAGCGTCAAACGCTCGTGGGCTCCGTCGACCGCCGCAGTATCCGCCTGAGCACGTCCCCCGCAACAGCAATGACCCGCGATACATATCGTGCCATGCGCACTGTCATTTTCTACTGATGAAGCGCCGAACGTTGGCCACAGATATGCCACAAGCAGAATGGCCGCAGCCGAGAAGCCCAAAATTATCGCTCGCCTCATGTTGGATGGCTCAACTATTTTTCAGATTTTGAACCACAAAATCATCTGACCTTCGATAGCGTCCGCTGGTGTTAGTTTTGACAATTCGCGTGCCGCCCATGTGCGCAGATGCTATTAGTCAGGGGCAAAGGCAATACCTCCGCCTTGGCGCCAACGATCGCGCGTCGTTCGATTCATGCGTCATTAGTTGCGACCCAATTCCAGTTCACGACGTGCCAGAATCCTTCCACATACTTCGCTCGCTCGTTCTGATAATCGAGGTAATAGGCGTGTTCCCAGACGTCGCAGGTCAGAAGTGCATGACGGCCGTGGACTAATGGAAGGTCCGCGTTGGAGGTCTTTTCGACTGCTAATGAGCCGTCGGGCTGTTTAACGAGCCAAGCCCAGCCACTTCCAAATTGGCCCATCGCTGCTTCGGCGAATTGCTTTTTGAATGTAGCAAAGTCACCGAAGTTCTTCTTAAGTCGATCAGCCAAACGTCCAGTGGGTTCACCACCAGCGTTAGGGCTCATGCATTTCCAGTAAAAACTATGATTCCAATCCTGCGCGGCGTTGTTAAAAAGCGGCCCTTCGCCGGAAGTCTTGATTACCTCCTCCAGCGGCATAGCGGCATACTTTGTCCCCTGTACCAATTCGTTGAGTTTCTTCACATACGCCGCGTGATGTTTATCGTGATGATAGTGCAGCGTTTCCGCCGATATGTAGGGAGCCAATGAGCTGTGAGCGTATGGTAATTCAGGCAGTTTGAATGGTCCCGTCGGAGTCTCAGGCGGCTCCTTCGCCATTGCCCTCTTCGACGCCATGACACTTACTCCCATCGCAAGTGCGGCGGCCATTCCCAATAATTCTCGCCTCGAACACTGCTGGTTCATCTCTTTACGACCTCTAAAATAATTCTTTTCGTTGCTGGTTGAGCGTAAATCGCGATCGCTCTGCCCAGTTCAGAAGGATTCGTCGCGGGTATAGCTTTCGTTTTGCGCTTTAGGTTCACGGTAGATCGACTCGCGGCTTCATCGAGACAGCGACATCGTCAGGACCGGGAGCGGGACCTCGCGATCGAGTGCTTCGGCGTTCACATACAGAGTACGATCGCGCGCAGCGATGGTCTCCCATGCTCTATCCGCGTTGGCCACGCATTGAGACAATGCTTCATCACGTTGGAGAAACAGTGCCTGGATTTCCAGTTGAGTGAGAGCGCCGAGAGTCATCACGACGTTGCTCATTTGAGCGTCGCAGCGTATCACCGCTTCCTCGATGCATTTGTCCTCGTTTTGATCGAGACGCTGCTCAGCCTGTTTCAGGGTAAGTCTGTTTGCCGCGCCCGAGGTTTCCGGCGTTCGCGTTGTGCAGCCGACGAGAAGAATCGCGGTAATGGCCAAAACTTTCATCTTCAATGTTCCTGTCCGGTGTCGTGGGACGGCGCTCGTCCAGACAATAACGGCAGGACGGCGTTGCTCAGGCTTTGCTTGGTCAGAGGAGTTTCGTCGGGGGTCAGTTTGGCGCGAACAATACCCTGCTCGTCGACGATGTAAGTGACGGGTAGTTCGGTAGGATCGTTGAAGCCGTTGGCTTCGCAATCGCGCAACATCGCTGCAGGATAAGCGAAGGACTCCATCACCTTGGCAACATCCGACCGTTCGTGCAGCCGATTAGCGGCCAGACCGATCAGCTCGAGTCCCTGGCCGTGATAGCGTCGATAGAAAGCGTCGAGAGTCGGCATTTCCGCCTGGCAGGGGGGGCACCAAGTGGCCCAGAAGTTGACGACGACCACCTTTCCGCGTTGTGCCGCGAGATCAAAGGTTTGACCGTTCAACTCCTGGACCACAAGCGCCGGCGCCGCCTGGCCGATCTCTGCTGCCCCGAAAGCCTCGCACGCGCTCGGAGCCGCAAACGAGATTGTCAGAAGAATGAGCGCCGCGAGTGCCTGCCGCATCTCGATCACCTTCAGAAGCTATAGCTGAGGATCGTCTTAACCAGGTAAGGCGCGGTCAACTGATGACCGTTGACGTATTGGAAAACTGGAAACTCCATATCAGCGTACCATCGGAATGGGCCCCATCCTATTTCGGTCCCGGGGGACAGCAGCACTCGGTCATATCCAGCATCGGCGGGATCGGCATTCGACCCCTGATCGTGCGATCGCACCGACGCGTACAGCGTCCCCAATACTGCCAACTCGTTCAGCGGCCCGACCTTTCCAAAATTATAAATGGGACCCATCGCGCCGTCGAATTCCTTGCCTGGCACATAGAGGTCGCTGTGCAGAAACGGATATTCGTACTGAACCTGCGCGTACCAGTTGATCGGCCGCTCCCACAAGGTGAGGCTGAAGTTGCCAATCCGGTTCGGAAGCGCACCTGTCTTATAGGCACCCAGGAGCAAATCCGTACTTCCGGTTCCAATCGAGGTGTCCCGGTCAAAGTGGGGGTAAGTCCAATCACCGCTGGGAGTTTTGATTCCTACGAGCAGTCCCAGTGACATATCTTTGAGCAGGCCCGTGTACATGCCCCAGACTCGGACATCGCCAAAGTTGGCGTGCTCGAACTGATCGGGCGGGGCATTGCCGGTGTCGGAGGTTCTGAAGACTCTGGCCGTATACGGAACCGTAACCATCACTCCCCAGTCGTGGTTGAACATGTACTGACCACCGACCGTATTGAAGTAAGACTTGATTTGCTTGTCATCGTTGGTGTCCGCGGCCGCCGGCCGAGACGAGTGCCAGTTGATATATTGGTTCATGAAATCAAACTCGTACCAGACCGTGCCGCCAGACCCCTCTGGGATCAGGGACGGCGTACCAACGTCAAAGACTCCGCAGCCGCAGGCACACGCCCAAACCAGGCCGGGCGTCAGACCGATGACGAAAACTGCGGCGGCCAAGAAGCCTCGGGCCGCCTTGGCCGAAAGCATAAACTCAGAAATCCGTCTCATAAATGTTCCCCCGGCGAACACCTCCCGGTGCGCCGCTAATCTGAACGAAGAACCTGACGCCGTGATTTTTTCGCGGCGTCGGGCACTCAAATCCGATTAAACTGTCGAATGAAACTTGTTAGACGGGACGCTTGGGCGGCGGAGTGTCGGGATCGACCTTAAAATCGACCAGTCGGAACTCGCTTTTGGCAACGGCGGATCCCAAGTCGCGAAGAATGAACTCCGGCCGGATGGCCGCTGGACAGACAAGCAGTACGCCTGAGACGAGGTCGAACGTTTGAAGCGGCTGGCAAATGTTAACGGTCAGTTCGGCATGGCTCGATGCGGAGACAAAGACGAGCCCGGCGGTCGAGGGGGCACACCCCAAGAACACCACGATCGCTAAGACTAAACTCAGCACCCGCAAGTCGGCCTTTGAAAACAAGCCTCGCATACCCCAGTGCACTCTTAGAACAGTCCTCGCTCGCGTTCAAGATCCTCCGGCTTGATCTTGACGGTATGCCCAGACACCTGCATCGGAAGCTTCACAGGTACGCATGATGCCAACCCGGATTCCATTGCTTCCAGCTTGTAGCGATTGCCGCAATATCTGCAGACAAGGTTCCCGCGTGAACTGAGGTAGCCCTTGCGGTACATATAGCAGCGTTGGCAGGCGTCGAGAGCGCATTTAATCCGTCCTGCGGAGTCACGGGCCAGCAGAAACCGTATCCTGTCGCCCGCCGGATCGCGGTACCAAAAAAAACGGACATCGCCTGGACTCAGATTATCGGCATCAATGCTTATCGACGGATTTGCCTTGACCTGGATGAAGTGAGGACTAGACGTGATCAACGAGCGCAACACTACGACTACTAGCAATCCGACAGTAGCAATCAACGGGGCCGAACGCCCTCGAAATCTGGCGGTCAGGAAGGCCATTCTTTTAAGCCGCTACCCCCGCGAGTCTGAGCGAATTTCAAAGTGAAGGCAATGGCCGCAGCAAAGGCTGCCCAAGCTTAGCCGAAAGGCGTCTTACGACCTGCGAGCAAGAAGTCCGTGAGGCATCCATTATTAGGCATGTAAAGACATCGAAGCGCCTTTAGGGCGGTGGCGGTCCAGGCGAGAGAGCGTTTATCAGCATTGTCTAAGTCAGGGGCAATATGCCGACCTTTCGGAGTGGATCGCGATTGCTCTAGAATCGATGCGACGGGAATAGATCGTCGATCCACTCTTCAGCGTCCGCTACCCGCGCGAAATCAACGTCTTGCTTCCGATCGCGCCAGTAGATCTCCCATCGTCCCGTCTGAGGATTCCGCTTAATCGAATATCCCAAATACTCGTGGATGCTATCTCCGTTTGTGTCGCTGCTCATCACGTACTCCTGTTGCCTCGAGAGAATTTGAGCCGCCGAGCCGATAACGCCGAACAAGAATGAGAAACCCCGCTACGAGCACGAATGGCATCGTGCTCAGGAGAATTGTGCTGATGTAGTAAGCGCGCAATGTCGCAGGCGCCGACGCGCCAAAACAAGCGGCGCATGCGAACGCCGTATCGTTGAACGCCATCAACAGCACGCACGCGGCCGTGAGATTTCTGATGGTTGCCATTCAGATCGGTCTCGGTCAGCGGTGAAAAATAATGTCTGGAATCAGCACCAGCGCCAGCGCGATTGCGAGCGATACCGGCGTCAGAAGGATCGCGTAAATCAGCAATTTCTCGCCTGCGAGATGCATATAGTCCCGAATGACAAGAATGGCCTTGCATCCGGCAATCCCGAAAATCAAGAGCAACATTGGAATTCGCGGAATCGGCAGCATGAACACCAGCATCCCGGTGGCGAGCAGTCCGACCAGCCAAATCCAAACGATGATGGACGAGCGATCGAGATATTCGGCCGTCAGTGCGGGAGCTTCGTTAGATTTCATCAGGTGTCCTCAGGCCAGGTACAGTAACGGGAAGAGAAAAATCCAGACGACGTCGACGAAATGCCAATACAGTCCCGCGAACTCGACCCGACCCCGCCGATTACCAGACCACAAGTCGCCGCGGACCGCGGCGATGTAGAGCGTCGCGTTCAGGATGATGCCTCCAAGCACGTGCACGCCGTGCAGCCCGGTCATGATGTAATAGAATGACCAGAACATCCCGCTGGCTGGCGTAAAACCTTCGCTGAGTTCGTGCGTGTACTCGATCGATTTGACCCCGAGAAACGCAAAACCGAGCAGAACCGTCACGAGCAGGAACCTCGCGGCACGTTGCCGACGCTCGATGCGTACGGCATTGAGCGCGAGGATCATGGTGAGGCTGCTCGTCACCAGGATCAGCGTGTTGGTCGCGCCCAGGCGCCAGTTCACATGCGAGGCCTGATCGGGCCATCCACCATGAGCAACTCTCAGTAGCACATACGAGCCAATCAACCCGCCAAAGACCATGATCTCCGACGCGATAAACCACCAGACGCCCAGTTTCCCGCTTGGCGAGACGACGGCTTCTTGCCCATCCTGCATTTCGGCCGCTGCGGCCTGAATTCCGGTGCTCATGTCTTCCCTTCGCGCCGCTTCACGATTCAATCCGCGGCGACGGCGGCTATCTGAACAGGCTCGAGCGCTGTCTGTGGGATCCAATCACTGGGCGCGCCGGGCACGCTGTATTCGTACGGGTCGCGATAAACGATCGGCATCGTCGTGAAGTTCTCGTGGGGAGGCGGCGAGGTGGTCGCCCACTCCAGTGTATTGGCCTGCCATGGATTGGACGCGGCCGATTTGCCGCGCACGAGGCTGTACCCAAAATTGACGACGAACGGTAATTGCCCGAGTAGCAGGCCAATCGCCGCCAGCGTCGCGATCACGTGAAGATGCTGCACGGGTTTAAGGAATTCGTATGAGGTGAGTTCGTATATTCGCCGCGGATTGCCTTTAAGACCGGCCAGAAAGAGCGGAATGAAAACGCCGTTGAAACAGACGAAGGTGAACAGGAAATGAATCTTGCCCAGCGTCTCATTCATCATTTTGCCGAACATCTTCGGGAACCAGTAATAAAGACCGGCGAAGCCACCGAAGAACGTCACCGGAAAAAGCGTGTAGTGGAAATGCGCCACGACAAAGTACGTGCCGTGCAGGAAGATGTCCGTCGATGCTGACCCGAGGAAAATTCCGGTAACTCCGCCGATAATAAACGTCGCAAGTCCACCCAGCGCGAACAGCATCGGAGTGGAAAGCACGATCGAGCCACGCCACACGGTCGCGATCATCGCGAACACGATGATCGCGAAGGGCACCGAAATCAGGATTGTGGTGACGCTGAACGGAATTGCGAGTCGCGGATCAATCCCGCTTACAAACATATGATGCGCCCACACAACGAAGCTGAGCAGCCCGGCTGCGATCGTCGCCCAGATCATTGTGCGATAACCGAATATTGGCTTACGGGCGAAGACCGGGATTATCTCCAGCATAATTCCGAAACCCGGCAGCGCCACGACGTAAACCTCCGGATGGCCAAAAAACCAGAACAGATGCTCCCACAACAAAGGATCGCCGCCGCCATCGGGACGAAAGAAGCTCGTTCCCAGCGTGCGATCCATCAGCAGCATCAGCGCGCCGGCAATCAGGGGACCGACCGAAAGCAGAAATACGACAGCGGCTGTGATCTCCATCCACACCAGCAGCGGAAGACGCCACAAGGTCATTCCTCGCGCGCGCATGTTCAGCGTGGTCGTAAGGAAGTTGATACCACCCATAAGGAAGGAGCCGAACTCCAACGCCACGGCGAGAATCCAGAGATTCTGTCCCCAGTTGACGCCAGTGTAGATCGGATTGTCGGACAGCGGCGCGTAGCTGGTCCATCCCGCCGCCGCGGGGCCGCCTGGAACGAACATCGAAGCCGCCAACACGGCAGAAGCGGTGAACAACGTCCAGAAGGACATCATGTTGAGGCGTGGGAAAGCCATGTCGCTGGCGCCGATCATCAGAGGAATCAGGAAGTTGCCAAACGCGCCGAGCAGCAACGGCATCGCGACAAAGAACACCATCACCGTGCCATGCATCGTGATGATCGCGTCGTAGTTGTCAGGGCCAATCGGGCCCCATCCGGGGATATTGGTTTCGGGCCACGCGAGTTGCCATCGGATCAGGTACGAGGTGAAACCGCCAATCAGGGCCATAGTCAAACTGAGCAGCAGGTATTGTTTAGCTATGACCTTGTGATCGGTCGAAAATACGTAGCGTCGAATGAACCCGGCCCGCGCCGCGTGCGAATCTGCGACGTCCATCATCTTGCCTCAGTTCTTCTTCGACACCGATGAATTTGCAGGTTGACGGCTCGGCCACGTCTCGCGAACCCAGTCGGCATATTCGGCAGGGACTAGGACGACGACGTTCCCGTGCATCGAGTAGTGGCCGAACCCACATAGCTCCGAACAGGCGATTTCGTAGCTGCCCCTCCTGGTAGCTTGGAACCAACCGCGAATCGTCCGCCCCGGCACTGCGTCTTGCTTCAGCCGCAAACTCGGCACGAAGAAGCTGTGGATGACGTCTCCGGATTGCAGTTCGAACCGCACGACCTCGCCAACCGGCACGTGCAGATCGTTCTCGGTCGTGAACGTCGTCGGCAGTGTCAAACTTCCCATCCGGTCCTGGATAGGTAAAGTTCCAATTGAACTGCTTCGCCGTAATTCGCACTACGAAATCACTGCGCGGCGATTCGCCTTTCACGCGCTCCCATACGCTCGCGCCCGCGCGGTCGATACCAAGGTCGAGGCAGAGCACCACGAATGCGGGAATCAACACCCAGCCGAGCTGGCGCGGAGTGTCGCCCCGCAGATACATCGCGCGCGCCCCATTTCTCTTTCGATGCCGGATGATGGAATAGAGAAGGATGCCTTCGGCAGCGACGAACCAGATTCCGACAATCCAGAAGATCAGCCAAAACAGATGGTCGATGTCACCACCGTACGTCGAAACATCTATCGGTAGAAGGCTGCTGAGCACGAGAATTCCTTTTCGCCGATGCCGGACCGTACGCACGCGGCGTGCCATCTGAACTAGCTATCGGATGTGACGAGCGACACCAATTTGTTGTCGCCGATCGAGACAGTTGTAGCTTTTGGAGCCGGAATTTTCGGCGCTGCGACAGCCCAAAAGTGTCAGGCTTTTTTTACCGACCGTACGGTTGGTAAGAAACGATCTGTCGGCCAGGCAATTTCTGGCGCCTGATGGCATATTCCCTGCACACCATGCGCCGGACGAACGAGACGAGTTCAGCCAGATGTTGAAATCAGGTCCTGCGCCAGACACTAAGGAATTTCATCAGCTCCTTACGGTTATGAGTTTCTATCGCGAAGCCGAGTTGCACGGTGCGCGATTACTCCTGGTTATGCATCACCATCTGCGCGATCCGGATTCGCAGATAAAGCTGACGCGCCATCTTGCCGACGAGTCGCGCCATGCGCTGCTGTGGACGAAGAGAATCGTCGAGATGGGTGGATCACCACTAGCGATTCTTGATGGCTACCAGCATCGGCTTGGACTGCAAGTCGGGGTCCCCAAAGACATAATTGACCTGCTCGCGCTGACCTCTATCGCCGAGAGGCGTGCGCTCGAACGTTATCGAAATCACGCACAGCAAGAGAGCGTCGATAGCAAGACGCTCGAGGTTTTGAAAGCTGTCACCGGAGATGAGGAGTGGCATCTTGCGTGGGTGGACGCAAAGATCCATGAGATCGCCGAGCAACGCGGCGACAAGGAGCGCGGGATTCGCGCGTTGGAGAAGTTGAGCGCTATCGAGCGCGAGGTTTATGCAACCTTCATGGCCGAGGAAGCTAAGCTAACGGGTCGGTCTGGCTACTCGGGCATTTCGTAATGCCGTCTATCTCTAACCGGGTTTCATCGCCTCGAAACCTCCGATCAAGTCGAGTATCTCGGTAGTGACGGCCTCCTGACGCATCCGGCTCATGGTGCGATTAAGTTCCGTCGCTTTGTTGGAGATATTTTCGTGCGCGGCCTCCATCGTGCGAAAACGTGCGGCGTTCTCGCTTGCGAAGGATTCCATCGCGGCCGATTCGAGGACCGCGAACATGTATTCCTCCGCCAGCTCGTCGAGGAGCCGGCGCGGCTTCATGTTCACGATAGGAGGCAGCCTGGTTTGATTTTTTTCGACGGGTGGCGTTTCCAGCGGCAGAAGTTTCAATCTGACGAGCTCGGCGTGCTGACCAGTTGTTTCGCGAGTGAAGATCGCTTCGATACTCGTAAGCGTTGGCGTGATGAACATCCGGTATAGCTCCGCTGCCACTCGGCGGGCTGTCGCGGTGACGCCCCCACTATGCGTGGCCATCGGAAGTATCAGCGCGGGCAGAAGTCCGCGCTCGGAAGCGCGCTGCGCCCCGCGGGTTCCGACGAAGATCAGACGGAGATTCGGCTCGCTCCTGGACGCCTCGATGGCGGTACTGATGAGAGGCTCGTTGAAGGCGCCGCAGAATCCATGCTCCGAGCAGAAGACGACTAGGCCGGGCGACGCCGCGCTGCCAGCGCCTGCGTCGGTGCCTTCCTCGGGCACCAGAGTCGCGGCCTCCGCCAACGCAGAGCGGATTATACCGGAGTAATCGCGAATCGCCTCGAGCGAGCGCTGGCTCTGCTGCATCTGCACTGCGGCCATCGCACGGAGCGCCGCGACTATCTCAAGCAGCTCCTTGAGCGAGCCGATTTGCGTGGCAATATCCTGTGCTCGTGCCATCATGCGGTCATTTTGTGGCAGCTTGCGCGGTAGCGGGGGCGCCGAGATGTGCGATCACCTCTGCCATCAGCACTCGCAGAGCCGCATATGTCTCATCGTCGAGTTCACCGGTTGATTTGATCCGTTCGATCAACGCGGCATTTTTTTCGCCGAGCCTTTGCGCCAGCGAGTTGCGGAATTCGGTCACCTTGTTTAAGGGCAACGGATCGAGCATCCCCTCGTTGAGAACCAGCAGTAGCGCAACCTGATGAGGCATCGCCAGGCCCGAGAATTGCGGCTGTGTCAGCACGGCGCGGATGCGGCGGCCGTGTTCAATTATTTGGCGCGTGTGCTCGTCAACCATTCCGCCAAAGCGCGTGAAAATTTCCAGTTCGAGAAACTGTGCATACTCGAGACGCAGGTTTTCCGCGAGCTTGCGCAGGGCGGACGCCTGGGTTTTGCCGCCCACGCGCGACACGCTTTTGCCGACATTGATCGCCGGTTTCTGGCCTTCTTGGAATAGCCGCGGCTCGAGAACGATCTGTCCGTCGGTAATCGATATGAGATTGGTCGGGATGTAAGCGGAGATATTGCCCTCTTCGGTTGCGGCAATCGGCAGCGCCGTGAGTGAGCCGCCACCACGCTCGTGGCTCAACTTGGCCGCGCGTTCGAGCAGGCGAGAATGGATATAAAAGATGTCGCCCGGGTAAGCTTCCCGTCCGGGCGGATTCCGCAATAGCAACGAGAGCTGCCGATAAATTACGGCATGGCTGGTAAGATCGTCGATAACGAGCAGCGCGTCGCCGCCGCGGTCGCTGAAGTACTCCGCCATCGTACACGCCGCATATGGAGCGAGCCACTGCAGTCCCGGTGGATCATCCGATGCGGCGATCACGAAGATGCATCGCTCGGGCGCGCCATAACGTTTGACCGCTTCGATTACCTGGTTGACGGAAGAGGTCTTCTGCCCGACCGCGCAGTAAACGCATATAACACCTGAGTCGCGCTGATTGACGATGGTATCGACGGCGATCGCGGTCTTGCCAGTTTCGCGGTCGCCGATGATCAGCTCGCGCTGACCCCGTCCCAAAGCCAGCATGGAATCGATCACCACCAGCCCCGTCTGAAGCGCGTGGCTCACGAGGTCGCGCTCGATGATACCGGGGGCGGGCCTTTCGACCGGTTCGAAAGTTTCGAGCGTTAATTCCGCGCCGCCGTCAAGCGGGATACCGAGCGGATTGACCACCCGACCCAGCAGCATCTCTCCGACCGGCACTCTGGCGACCGCGCTGGTTCCGCGGACGCGGTTGCCCGCCGCGATTCCTTCCGCCGGGCCGAGCATGGCACATCCGATCAGATCGCGATCCAGCGCGAGCGCCATCCCCGTTACAGGATGGCCGCCGTCTTTTCGTTCGAACAGGAGCAACTCATTGAGTCGCGTCGCGGGAAGGCCCGAGACCATCGCGACCTCGTCGCCGATGCTCTCGACGCGGCCGAGCAGATCGACCGTCGGCGCGGGAGTGAGCTTATCGACGCGGCGCGCCGCCTCATCCAGCCGTTGCCTCACATTCTCAGATAGCGTGCTCATTACGAATCAATTCCCGTTGCGCGTCAGCCAGAGCGTCGCGCCAACTGAAATGGAGGATCGCGTGGGGAAACTTCAGCTCCGCGCCGGCAATCAGATCCTTGTCAGTGACAAACATTATTTGCGAATGCTCACCTAGTCGTTCACTCAGTGTCGCGCGCCATTTGGACTCACCCGCGGGGCTGAGCGGATATGCTGTCGTCACGATCAGTTGCGCGCCGTCGCGTCCGAACTCGCTGATCAACGCTGCGCGGTCAGCCGCCGATAGATGGTCCAGATGATCAAGCGCACGTTCGAGGAACAGCTCCTCCAAGCCCGGCGCTGAGAACTGCTGCAAGAGGCGTTGCGCGAGCCCGACCGCAATTTGTATCGAGCGCTCGAACAACTCGCGCGACGCGGTGCCCCGTTCTTCCTCCACCCGTTTGGAGGCGGCCGCTTTCAGCTTCTCGATGTCGGCGCGCGCCGCCTCAAGCATCCTCCCACGTTCGTTGGCAAGCTGAGTGCGTGCATGATCGATAATACCTTGCCGTTCGGCCGCGATTTGAGCTTGACGCGACTCGAACTCCTTACGTGCCTCTTCGGCGCTTTGGCGGGCGGTTTCCGCCTCGGCCTGAACGCGAGCGATTTCCATTTTGCGCTCGGCAACGATGGCGCCGACGGGCTTGAACAGGAACCGCTTGAGCAGCCAAACAAGGACAAGAAAGTTGACCGCTTGCAGCGCAAATGTTGTCCAACTGAAAGACATCAGCGGACTGCGAAAGGATTAGCGAATAGCAACAGCAACGCCACGACCAGGCAGTAAATAGCCATCGTTTCGATCATGGCCAGACCTACAAAGAGCGTGCGCGACAACGCGCCTGCCGATTCCGGCTGCCGTGCGATACCCTCCATCGCCGCCGCAATCGCACGCCCTTCGGCCAGGGCCGGACTGATCGAGCCGATCGCAACGGCCACCACGGCGCCAATTATGCTGATCATCTGCACGGTCATAAGTCATCCTCCGTTGCTATTTCCATTACTATTTCTCGATTGAACCGACAGCACCGCCGATATAGACCGCGGCCAGCACCGTGAATATGTAAGCCTGCACGAGGCCAACCAGTATTTCGAACGCCATGAATGGAATTGGTACCAGCAGTCCAGCCAGCGCCACTACTATCGCGATGACGAGTTCGTCGCTCATGATATTGCCGAACAGCCTCATCATCAGCGAGAATGAGCGAGTGAATTCTGAGAGTATGTTCAGAGGGAGCAGTAGTGGATTGGGCTTCAGATAGCCCTTGAGGTAACCTACGAACCCATTCTGCCTCACGCCGAAAACATGCACGGAGAAAAAGACGATAACGGCCAATGCCGCGGGGGTTTCGATCACGGCGGTGGGTGCGCGAACTCCCGGCAGGACGCCCGACAGATTGGCTACGACGAGAAATATGAACAGCGACCCGAGCAGCGGCACAAACGGCGCCGGGTCGCGATTGACTATTCCTTGAACCTGCTCCTCGATAGCCCCCACGAGCGTCTCAATCACCGCCTGCAGGCTCTTGGGTGCCACACGCAGTCGGCGCGTCGCGAGACGGCACGCGATAGCCAGCGCGGCTATCAGCACCCAAGTCGTGACGACAGGGCCAGTGATCAGAACGGGGCCGATGTGAAACACGACCGTCGCTTCGAGGGGAGAACGGCTCACGGCACTCCCTCTAACGCCGCCGCTTTTGCACTAACGGCGAAAATCCTCACCAACTGAAATCCGGCTAAAGCTGAAAATAATGGCGCGGCGCCTAATTCGGCAAATCCGACGAAAACTATGGCCATGACGATGAATCGCGTCAGGTGAATGAGCGATGCAAGCCGTGTTGCGGCATTCCTGCTATAGAGCCGAACGTTCCATTCGAGCGCGCCGAAAAATGCCGCCCCGAATGCCGCACCCAAGATGAGACAAGCCAATAGTTTCAGACCAAGGATATTCACGCGTCCGCCTGCATCCTTTTCCAGACCAT
The DNA here is from genome assembly GCA_963801665.1 of uncultured delta proteobacterium. Classification (GTDB taxonomy): domain Bacteria; phylum Desulfobacterota; class Binatia; order Binatales; family Binataceae; genus JBARDN01. The sequence continues at coordinate 415,127 of CAWDFL010000002.1, forward strand.
GTAGAAGCCCGCAGCCACGCCGAGGAAGACAAGCGTTGCGCTCCAGAAAACTCCGGAGTGGAAGATCCCATCCAGCCATCGGCCAATGAAAGCGCCCAGCAACGTCGGTCCGACTATGGTCCATCCGAACCTGCCCATCATCCCGAGCGCACGTCCGAGCGGCCATTCGCCGGTTCGTTTCCAGTATTCGTGTCTGGCACTCATTTGATCGACAACGTTCACTAGCTTGCGTTCATCTGGGTCGGACGGTCCGCCACTTTTGCCATCTGGCGTCATGGTTTGCGCACGAGCGGATCCCGCGGTTGCTCGCCGGGACGCAGATAGCGATAAAGCTGCTGAATCGCCGCGTGCTGCAGACCCAAGGCTCCAAGACGCGCAGCCTGTTCCGTCTCCGCGTTCTTCGTCATTTGCAGCAGAACGACCTCGCGAAGATCCTTAAGGTTCTCGCCTAAGACAGCCTCGCGTGTCGCAACCTCAACGGAATTGCCGTTACGCACACGAAAAACGCCGCCGCGAACCGCTGCCCAATGCTCCGAGCCGGTCGCGTCGCGCCAGGTCAGCACGCTGATCGCGAGTGCGGTCAGGAAATCCGCATGTCCCTGCTGTATCCCGAACGCTCCGGTCGAATCCTCCGCGCGCACGTAGCTGACATTATCCGCGTCCACTACGATCGCGGTGGGTGTGGTGATGACAAATTTCATCGACGTTCTTCAGTTCGAGGCTTTGCTTGACCTGGCTTCCTTGGCGCGCGCGTCCTCCAGCACACCGATCATGTAGAATGAGCTTTCGGCCCACTTGTCGCCTTCGCCGCTGAGAATTGCCTGGCATCCTTTGATTGTCTCCCCAATAGGCACCGATTTTCCCACGATACCGGTGAACTGCTCGGTCACGAGAAACGGCTGCGTGAGGAAGCGTTGCAGGCGGCGGGCGCGTTCGACCGTGAGCCGATCCTCGGCGCTCAACTCCTCGACGCCGAGCAGCGAGATGATTTCCTGCAGTTCACGATAGCGCGCGATCGTCCGGCGCGCTTCTTCTGCCAGCGCGTAATGCTCTTCGCCTACGATGCGCGGGTCGAGCAGGATCGAAGCAGAATTGAGCGGATCGATCGCCGGATAAAGTCCTTCGGCGGCCATGTCACGAGAAAGCACTATCGACGAATCGAGATGACGAAAGGTCTCCACGACCGCCGGATCGGTGAAGTCATCAGCCGGTACGTAAACCGCCTGAATGGCAGTAACGGCGGCCCCCGCCACCGAGGTAATACGCTCCTGCAAATCCGATATCTCGGTTGCCAGCGTCGGTTGGTAGCCCACGCGCGACGGCAGACGCCCCAGCATCCCTGAAACCTCCGCTCCTGCCTGCACGAAGCGGAAGACATTGTCCATGAGGAGCAGCACATTGCGGCTCATCGTGTCGCGGAAATATTCAGCGATGGTGAGCGCCGTCATCCCGACACGCCATCGTGCCCCGGGCGGTTCATTCATCTGCCCGAAAACGAGCGCCGTGCGGGAGAGCACACCCGACTCGCGCAGCTCGCCCAGTAATTCATGCCCTTCGCGCGATCGTTCGCCGATCCCGGCGAAGACCGAGATCCCCGAGTACTTCTCGACCGTCGTCCGAATCAATTCCGTGATGAGAACCGTCTTGCCGACGCCGGCGCCGCCGAACATCCCGGCCTTCCCACCCTTGGCCAACGGCGCGAGCAGGTCGATGACCTTTATTCCAGTCTGAAAAACTTCGCGGGTTGAGTCCTGGCGGTTGAAAGCCGGCGCGGCCCGATGAATCGCCCAACGTGGAACGTCGGACGCGAAAGCTCCCAACCCATCAATCGGTTCGCCAACCACATTGATCAGGCGACCCAGCACCTTCGCGCCGACCGGTACACTAATCGGTCCGCCGGTCCGGCGAACCGGGCATCCGCGCTGAAGCCCGGCGGTATTCTGCATCGCCACCGCTCGCACCGCGTGCGGATCGAGATGCTCCTCTACCTCGATAACCACCTGATAGGCGCCATCCCACTCGATGATCAGCGCCTCGCTGAGGGCAGGCAACGCGCCGTCGGGAAACTCAACATCGATCACGGATCCTCGGACGCGAACCACAAGTCCCGTGGCCGGCATCGACGATGGAGTCAACGCTGCCACTTGATTTGCGCCGCCTCGAGAGGGATCGCCGCATCGGGGTGGCGAGGTATGACGCGCGGTGTGAAATCTTCGGCGGCGCGCGTTGCAGGCGTCTGCGCAGTGTAAATCCATCCTTTGGTTGCGCCGACAAGTTGGTCGCGCCGCGCCATCTTCAGCCGTACGGGTTCGTCGCCGTTCGATCCGTCGGCGTAGAGCTCCACCTCGATCGCGTCCGGGTCCAGCTCGTCCAGGTAAACCTGCACGTGAAATTGATGCTGGCCCGAGGAGGTTTCGACATGGACGTTGCCGAAGTAGATCGCAGGCCAGTGCTGCCGGATCTGCTCCTGCCAACCGCGTACTTGTTGGCCAAGAGCGCCACCGTTTTCGGCGCGTTTTCGATATGCGTGCGCGGCACGAAGATAATAGCGCTCGGTGTACTCGCGGACCGCTCGATTCGCGGAGAATTGCGGCGTCAGCCGCGACATGCTCTCGCGAATCTTTGATACCCACGCGATTGGTATGCCGGTTTCGTTGCGGTCGTAAAAAGTCGGGATCACCTCGCCTTCCAGCAAAGAGTAGAGCTGGTCGGCCTCGGCAGCGTCCCATGCCGGATCGTCCCCGTGATATTTCCCATCACCCAAAGACCAGCCAACCTGTGGACAGTATGCTTCAGCCCACCAGCCATCCAGCTCAGACAGGTTGAGACCGCCGTTGACCAGAACTTTCATGCCGCTGGTTCCGCACGCCTCCCACGGCCGGCGAGGAGTGTTGATCCATACGTCCATTCCGCGGACCAAGCGCTCAGCAAGCAACAAGTCGTAGTCACTCAGAAATACTACGTGCTTGCTCACCTCTGGCCGTCTGGCAAATTGCACCCACGCGCGAACCATCGCTTGACCTTGACGATCCTGTGGATGAGCCTTGCCCGCGACGATAATCTGCACCGGATGTTGAGGATTCGTCACGATTCGCATCAGCCGCTCCGAATCGCGCAAGAGCAGATTGGGGCGTTTGTATGCGGTGAAACGCCGCGCGAACCCAATGGTAAGAGTATTGGGATCAAAAATGGTCTGCGCCATATCTGCCTGTAAACTCTCGCGCGCAAGTTCTCCCTTCATCCGGTCGCGTACATATCTGACCAGATCGAGCCGGTTGTTGGCGCGCATCGACCACAGATCAGCATCTGAAACATCGCAGACTCTATCGCCCACACTTTCCATTGAGCCGCGCCACCGCTCATTGCCGCAGGCCTCGGTCCATAGCTTGTCTGCGTGGGACGAATCCCAAGTCGGTGTATGAACGCCGTTGGTAACGTGGCCGAGTGGAACTTCGCCTTGCGGCCATCGAGGAAAAAGCGGCTGGAAAATCGCGCGGCTCACGGCTCCATGCAGGCGACTGACTCCATTAACCGCGCCGCTTCCGCGAAGCGCCAGGTAAGCCATGTTGAAGGGTTCATCGCGATCGTCAGCGTTCAGACGGCCCAGCGCCATCAGATCGCTCATGCTGATGCGCAGCTGCGTCTCAGCGTAGTACTTCAGGTATTTTTCCATCAAGTCAGGAGCGAAACGATCAAACCCGGCCGACACTGGCGTGTGAGTGGTAAACAGATTGCCAGCACGGGTGACGGCCAATGCGACGTCGAACGGCTGTTTGGCTTCTTCCATGAAACTGCTCGACCGCTCTAGAACCGCAAAGGCGGCGTGGCCCTCGTTGAGGTGGCAGACTTCGGGCTTTATCCCGAGACCACACAGCAGGCGCCAACCGCCGAGCCCAAGCACCAGCTCTTGCTGGAGCCGCAATTCCGGACCGCCACCGTAGAGCTCACTGGTGACTCCGCGGTAGGCCGGCGGATTCGCCGGATCGTTGCTGTCGAGCAGATACAGCGTGACGCGGCCAACCTGCGCCTGCCAGGTGCGCACCCATAACCTCTGACCCGGCAGCCGAATTTCGAGGCGAAGCCATTCGCCCTCTTTGTCGCGCACCGGCGAAATCGGTAGTTGGCTCGGGTCGTTATATGGATTGAGCGCCGTCTGGTTTCCGTCAGCATCGATGAATTGGCGAAAGTATCCCTGCTGATAGAGCAGACCGATGCCCACCACCGGCACTCCGAGGTCATTCGCCGCCTTGAGTTGATCACCCGCAACATTGCCGAGACCGCCCGAATAGATCGGCAACGCTTCGCTGAGGCCGAATTCCATGCTGAAATACGCGACCGTGGTAAGTTCCGAGTCTCCGTGCGTACGCTTGAACCAGGACGGTTCGCTCCTGCGCTTTCTGCGGTTCTCAAAAAGGCTTTGTAGATCTTTTTGGTACGCTGGATCAGCGGCGATCCTTTTAAGCTTGGTGCGCGAGACTGTTTGCAGAACAACCCACGGGTTGTGGGTTAACGCCCACAACTCGGGCTCGAGCCGACTCCACAATTGGTCGGTACCGTGATCCCAACAATTGCTCAGATCCAAAGCCAGCTCGGCCAGGTCATTCACACCCTCAAGGTCTTGAGGCATTAATCCGTATTCTGCTCTGACCATGAGTTTGTCGCTTTGTCGCTTCCGCAAATAGAGAAAAATAGACCGCGTCGATATTCCTGCCAGCAATCCCTATGCCGCCATGCTTGCGGGGATTTGCATGGCTCAAAGGCCCGGTCTTCACCAGCAGGCGACTGCCAACATAAATCTGGCGCTCTCGCCATGGATGCATCCGAACGCGCCATATACGCGGATTAACTGGTTCCAACTGAAACGCTTGTATAGACCGCGGTCCAGGAATCTAGGCGTCTGGGCACAGACACATAAGTGGCAGCCTAATTGCTCTCTATTAGGACCATCTACGATGATTCCTATCGAAGCAATCAATCGCCAGGAGAACCAGGGCATGACGAAGCAGAATTTCAACTCGCCCCATGCTCGGCCGCGACTCGTAGCCGTGATGCGCATTTGCGGGCGTGGCGCTATCGAAGCAGCGCAGGATAGTGACGGAGGATGGTAGAATCGTCATGAGCCGATCAAAAACCACGCCGCCGAAACTCGGTCGCGTCGACGCCGGTATCCAGCGTCTGTCAGACGAACTCAATCGCGAAGACTCCCAATTGCGATCATACCTGCTCGATGCGGCACTTGCGGGGTTGCGGCTCACACGCGATCCGGAATCCCGCGAACTCAGAACTGGTGCTCTGCGAATTTGGGGAAAGATCGAGCCGATTCTTTCGCATCATCTGGACGCGGAAGACGCGGAAGTGCTTCCCTGGCTGGAGCAGCAAGGCAGCCGCTCATCCTTCGTGGGAGAAAAAGTTCGCGAATTTCATCACCGGATTCGAACGCTGACAGGCGCGATCGCTAACAACGGCGTGGATTATCTCACCGTGGCAGAGGCGCGCGATACCGGAGAAGCAATGAGCGGACTTGCCGTCAGTCTGGATGACGCGATCGATGACGAGGAGCGCAGGCTCTTCCCGACGATTCGGAAGGCTCTCTTCGCGAGCAGGAACCGTGACTGAAACCAAAAGATAGCGTGAAGAGAGCGCCGATGAGAAAAAGAATTCTTCCGTTGATTGGATTGATGATCGCGGCCGCGAGCAGCGCCCGCGCCAGCGACCTCACGCGGGCCACGCATGTCGCACACGGGCGTGCGATTTATCAGCAATATTGCGCCTCGTGCCATGGCCTATCGGGCGAGGGCGATGGTCCGATGGCCCGGGCGCTCAGTTCGCCGCCAACGAATTTGCGCTTGCTCTCAGAGCGTTACGGCAACCCGTTGCCGGAAAAAGCAATCGCACAATACATTGACGGCCGCGTGGACGTGAAGGCTCATGGACCGCGTGATATGCCTGTGTGGGGCAAGCGGTTTTATCCGACCGCACAAGGGAGTGAAAGTGAGATCAAAGCCATGATTTTCGATCTCGCCGCCTATCTGCAGTCGATCCAAATTGGACCGCGTAGCGCATCAAGAAACTAGTTCACAACTCTGTCGGGCCTTCACAATCCGATGGTGCCGCCGCGCCGGATGAAAGCTTAATGCGCAGAGTGGAGATGCTTTGCGGTTGTCATTCTCCCTCGCGTGACAACTTCCGGGCGCCAGTCAGGGGCTCACGCGGAAAATGCCAATTGCTCCTTTGTAGCCGCGCGCGATTTGGGTCCCGCGTTGACAAAGGAAATCCGGGTGCGCAGCAAGAGATTGCCAAGGGACTTGGCTTTGATTCCACCCGGGGTCTGCTCGAACGCCATTCCGAGCCGTTTGATACTCGACCTGGTTGCCCTATCCGTTCTCTTTCTTATTGTGACTATCGCCGTACCCTATTCTGCAGCCAGCATCGCGGGCAGGACGCTCGGGCTCGCACTCGACCATGCGTTCGAGGCCGCTTTCATCGCCCAATCCGTCATCCGGCCGATTACGCGTGCGCTCCAGACCGGATTCAACAAGGTCGCACAGATCGGAAGCACCAGCGGCGACAAGTCCGAAAGTGCGGGATGGGTCAGCGCGATGACTTTTCGGGCGAGAGACCCAGAAGCTCGGCAATCTCGGTACCGACGCAGCGCGCCGCAAGGGAATTAACTGCCGTGTTGTCGTTGCGAGGTTGTCGTGATGGTCGTTAGTCGGCGCCGGTCCGTGGCAGGATGGCGCGAGGGCGGCAGCGAGTATTATGGCGTCCGGCGCGCCTTGTCCAGGTTCCGTTCAAAAGATTCCGTGCGCCCTTAAATCTTTAAAAACCGAATATGCATAGAGGAGAAATCCGAGGCCGAACAAAGGAACGCCAAAAAAGAAAAACAGGCACATCGTGATCGGTGTGGTCTCGACAATGCACGGGACTGCGAGCAAAAACCCAAGGCCAGTAGAAATCAGGGCGGATTCTATCAGCGTTGGCATATGCTTATACCTTTGGTGTGTGAATCGGCTGGTGGCAGGTAACGCAGCTGAGTTGATTAGCCAGAAGCGGCTTCATCACCGCCGCGTGCGCAGGATTGGTTCTGAAGTTTTCCGCCGAACCGTGACATTGCAAGCAGTTTGCGTTCGGAAAAGGCTTGTCGAGTTTAATTTGCTTCGGCATTTTCAAAAATCCATAGTATCGCGCCACGTGGCCCATGCTTGCCAGCTTGGTTTTAATGGGACCCAGGAAGCCGTAATCGGCATGACAGGTATAGCATTGATCATTAAGGATCCAGCGGTTGCTAAAATGCATCGCGGCCAAGGATTTGCTCTTTGGATTGTGCAGATCGTCCACCCAAGGCGTCATAGTATGACAATCAGCGCAGAAACTCACATGTTCGGCCCGCTGGAACGAGAGCGCAAACGTGGCAAGTCCAAGCACGACCGGTGCGACTCCGAGAACAATTAGTAGCAGTAGTCTCTCTCGTGTACCCACCGGATGCGCTCCCGGTTGCTCGCGTCACGAACCGAAGTGCTTCACGTAGTCGACCAAACCCTTGACTTGGTCGTCGCTGAGATCGGGAAATGCCGGCATTACCGGCGACTCGCCTACCGCTTTGCCGCCCTCTTTTATTGATTTCGCAACCCAGTCGTCGGATTTGCCTTTTAACGACACGGCGAAGTCCGCAGGCGTCGGCTTCAAATATTTGCCAGCGGGACCGTCACCTTTGCCGCTCGTTCCATGACAGCCAGCGCAATGCTGAGTATAGAGCGCAGCCGCAGTCTGAGCGTCCGACCGTGGCGCCGCGAACAGCATCACTGCAAATGCGGCAAGTGTTATCGATAGAAACCGGGAAAGTCTGTTCGCAATCATATGATCTCCTTATGTCTGTTGATTATGCGGATATCTTTGCGTACGTCGAGCAACAATCTTAAAAACGATATTTCAAGGCTATATATCCGGCATTGCCGGTGTATGGTGTCCAGGAGGTCGCGCCGACAAAGGTCGAATAGGGCGACGCGCTTCCCATCCACGACTTCAGATTGTCCCAGGCGAAGTCATTCTCGCCGAAGTGGTTAAAGTAATAGCCCAAATTGAGGCTCATATTTTTTTTGAGCGGATACTGGTATTGGAGAATCAGTTCCTCAAACGTAGTGCCAATGTTTGGAAACGAAGTTGCCGGACCTAGCGCCGCGTCACCGTTGGCGTGAGTTAGATCGGTGCTAACCGCGTAAGTGAACTTGACACTTAGCTTGGACTTGTTTTTCAGGAGCTGCGCGCCTTCGACCAGTAACGGTGGCAACGTGGTCTCGATTCCGAGATCGACTGAGCTGCCTTGATCGCGGCCATAGCTGGTCCACACTTGCGCGGGACAGTTTTCGGGAGTCTGGGAATCCGGCGTCGCGGCCGGGCAGGCCGGCTCAATCGGATTGGCTGCGTGAGGCTCGCGCTGCATTCCCGCCATATTCCAATCCGTGGCTTGCCAACTATAATTGACGAAGAGATTGAAATCATCGCTCGGCTGATAGGTAACTCCGACCGATGGAGTGTAATCCGACGAGTGTTGCAGGCCGATTTCTGAGGACGGATAGCGGTAGTCGTCATAATCCATCGCTGCACTAACGCTGATACTGTTCAGCTTGGGGTTCTCTGAGCTGTGAAACAGATGAAACGAGCCGGACAGATTAAATTGGTTCACATGAACGGTTGCTTCATCGAATCGGCGCAGATCGGCGAGCTCGGTACTTCCACTATTCTGCTCGACCAGCGAAGTTCGGTTATTGTTGTAACCTGGCGAGTCGCGGTTCGCGTACTGGTAACTGCTGTGGAATTCGAGCCAGTCTGAGGGCGTCCAATCGAGCAGCGGACCGTAGGAAGTGGTGTTCTGTTGCAGCACCATCAGCCCGCTATTGTGAGTAGTGTCGATCCTGCCCACCAAACGTGCGGCGAGGGTCGGAGTAATCCGATAACTCGCACTCAGGTCGATGTTCTGGTCTGAGAATGAGAATGGGAACGCAGTCGCCGTGAAAGTGCTGGAGACGTCATTCAACGAGGTGATGTCCTTGAACGTGATCTTCGGATCCTGGTTGTTGTAGTCGTAATAACTGTAGGTACCCCTGAGTTCCAGTGGTTCAGTCGGATTGCTGACCAGCGTTGCGTTGGCAAAGAATGGCTGCACGTCACCACCGAGACTGCTCTGCGGCAGCCTCTGGGACGGCAGTGCGGAGTTTGCGGTGTACGGAATGAAGCTCTGGTTCTGCAGCCACCAGCCGTATGACACACTGCCCATCGCGCGCGTGTTGAGAGGCAAGGTCACGCCGCCATCGACGGTGAAGGTATGCGCCTGGTTGTCCGGGTAGAGCTGCATTCGGCCCGTGCATGGTCCAGTTCCACCGGATGGTGAATAAGTGGCGGAGCTGGTGCACGCGCCGGTAGGCGAAAGCTCGCCCCAGACATCTGGATTCGACCAGGTAAGAACGGAGTCCTGATTCCTAAAGAACGACCCGTTGTATTTCGCACCAAGCGTCCACCAATCGGCCGCGTACCCGACCCCGACTCCATAGTTGTAGATGTCATAGTTGACGGGCTGGGATACCTGCGAAATGTTATAGCTTCCGGGACTGGCGCCGAACATCGTACCGAACGCGTGATCATTGCCGCTCGGATTCTGGAAGTTGAACTGAGCGGTATAGGTCCAATGCGGATCGGGAGTGTAGCGAACATTCAGGTTCGCGACGCCATCAAGCAGGCTCATCGCGGTCGGATTCGCGACCTCATTTACCCAGGTGCCGATGTTCTTTCCCGGCGGCTCGCCTGCCGTCGGAGGCCCCGGATGCGAACCCAGGCTGAAGTTGCCGCCATTCTGACTATACGCTGTCGAACCGACATCGTCGCTTAGATAATGCGGCATGTCGAGATATTGCACCTGGATATCGAGCAGGCCATAAACTCCAGCGTGTAGATTGTACATCTGGTTAGTCTGTCCCAGATTGTAGGAGCGAAAATTGGCGAAGATCCGGTCGTCGCTCTTAACGCCAAGGAGCAGGTGCAGCTCGGGAGCGATGACCTGCTGTGCCATGTCGCTATGCTCGCGGTACTTCGCGACATTGGTATCGGGAACCGGCTGTGGATAGGCCCCTACCTCCGCGGTGCCTTGCATGGTTACCGCCCCCAAGGCCGTCTGCGCATCTGCGTCGCGCGAAGCCGCTAACACTGACACAAGCAAAACTGGCAGCACGACGGATACGACGAGCGCGTGATTCATCAAGTCTCTCATTGTGCCTACCTCGAGTTCACTTCCGTCGCCTCTATCGGGTGAAGAACAGGCCTCCTGGTGAGTTCGAGCCATGGATGTTCGCGTGACAATTGGTACACGCATGTCCGAACACAAAAACCGTACCCGCGCCGGCAGGTGTCCCGGGATGATAGGTGCCGACGTGGCACTGCTGGCACAGCCGCGGCGGCGAGACTTTCAGCAGGAACATGTTGGTCGAGCCGTGAGGGTCGTGGCAGTTGTCGCAGTTCTGCAAGACCGGCGGATGGGCCCACAAAAACGGCCCGCGCTTCTCGGCATGACAGGTGTAACAGACTTCGTTAACTGTCGGTTGTACCAGTTGATGCTGATAGGGTCCGCCATGCGGATTATGGCAGTCCGTGCAGACCATCAGCCCCTCGCGCAGCGGCATGTGCGACGGCATGTTCATCTGATTCTGCTTGTCGAGGTGGCATCTGATGCAGACCTGAGTTTCGGGCCGCGTGTACATGAACGGGTTGGCGCGGAACTCAGCGGCCAGCTGATAATCAGAGGTCTTGTGCATGACCACGTGGCAGTCCACGCACTTGACGCCTCGAAAAGCGTGCATGCTGGCTTGCCAGAACGCCTGGTCGCCCTTCTGGTGACAAGTGAGACAGGCGTTGTTCTCACGCGCTTGCGATTCACCTGAGTCGGGCCGGAATGTGATCAGCGTCGCTTCCGCTGGCGGCCCGTGCATCGCTTGTTCAGGGGTTGCGCCCTTGCCCATTGCCGCCGCCATTTCGGGAACGTACAGGCTACCTGGCCCATGGCACGATTCGCATCCGTGCTGCTCGGCGGCATCCCGCGGATGCTTGATTAGGATGTTGCCCATCATCGTGTCGCTGAACGCATGCGTGGCGGCTTGATGGCATCCCTCGCATGCCTTGCTGCCGACATAATTTGCAGTTACTGCGCTTGCTCCGGGAACATGCGGTTGGGAAGACTCGACCGGCGAGGGCGCCGACAACGATGCTGGAGATGTCTGCGATGAGTCGGCTGCGATTGCGGGCCCGCCGTAAAGGATCGCCAGCGCCAGCGCAGCCGCAAAAACCAGTATTCGAAAGGGGGATCCGTCGAGTAGGGTGATCACGGGTCTTCGCGGACCTCCTTCTGCGAATCGCACAGGCTTCGCGTTCGCTACTGCGCAATCCCCAGTTAGGATTAAAGCAATGACAAGAAATGGCTGACAGCGATGAGGGCGATGTCGGCCATGGGTCAGGATCCTTCGCGTTGCCATCAGAGGCCGCAGGCTTGTTTGCCGTACGATGCCACACAATTTCGCCGACACCATGGGCAACCGCCGTGCCCACGATTGCCGCTGCGCGCAAGCCGCTCTTATCGAGGTTAGCGCCCACCTCGAATCCGGGGAGATTGGGTAAGCGTCGATAGAAAGGCGTCATGGTGTCCCAGAAGTTCGGCGGCCGTCGAGCCACAGAATTTCGAGAAATCGAGGCAAGTCATACCACGGTACTCGAGCTCGCGACTCTGCAAACTATTGGAAGTCATCAGCGGCCCTCCCCCTAGAGCAATCGTTAAGAGTCTCGTGGCGGGATACCCACGCCGGGAACTCAGGAAGCACCTCCGAATGCAAACCTCATAGTGCGGCGACCAATGACGGGATGATTACTAAGTCGTCGCGTGCAGTTGCTTGATCTCGTTTTCCGCCTTCAGCCAATCGCCTATTTCGTCGCCGGGACCGCCATTACGGGCGCAATAAAGTTCGTAGGCGCGCTTGCGGATCTCGTCTTCCGTCGACGATTGCGGTTTCTCTTCTACGACCAATTGTTGATTGGCCGCTTTTTTCTCTGCCATGAGGGTTCCCTTCTTGTTTCCGACCGATTCAGTCCGTGAGTAGATAACCCCAGCAGCAAATGCTTTCCACACCGACCTCAAATGGCATCCTAGAGCCTCTGCTAGCCTGCCGAATCCATCTCGGCTCTGATCTGATGACATCGCGCGAATTTCCACGAGCCTCCCGCGCTCGGCGTTGTCTCGATTCGGCGCATCCAACGGCAGCGGTGTATCCAACGGATACAGACTCGACCCACTTCGCACTGGCGACCGACATGGAAGACGTGATCGACGCAACTTAGATGCCGATCCGACATACAGTGGCGAATGGATGGTCCATCGCATTTCCATTGACTGTTGCTGCGTTCCATCTTCTGAGAGAAAAAAATTACGTTCAAGCCCGATTCTGTTACATATGGAACAAACTGTCACTTGTTTTATCCCCACGGATTATCGTCACATCCTGCAACTGAGCTCGACGTCAGCGGCCGTCGCGATTCAACCGGGCGTAATTCAAACTGAAAGGAACCCAAGGTCTCCTCGATCTTCTTTCTCATGAAACCACGCACCGCATCGATTAGGCAGAGTGACGCCAGGCCTCCCCGATCTCGCGCAATCAGCGCTCAAGAGCTGGCTAAATTGGAAGGGCTGTCGGACCTTCCGCTACGCAAATTGGAAGCCCTGCGCTCCAGGATGACCGTTCGACACTTTTCCAAACGCTCGATCATTTACGAGGAGGGTCAATCAGAAATCGCGGTTTACATCGTGCTCTCGGGTATCGCTCGGCTTATCTCTCTCAGCCGAAAACGCGAACGCAACCTGCTTGAGGTGCTGGGACCCGGCGACGTGATCGAAATTCCATCATTGCTGCCCGACATACACCATAGACTCTCCTTCGAAGCATTCACCGATTGTCGAATCGGTTCGGTGAGTCCACGCGAGCTGGTTGAGGGCATCGTCGGGATTCCATTGCGAGAGTTCAATGAGGCGGTAAATATGACGATCGGCCGATGGTGGAAGCTTCTGGAACGCCATTCAAACTTTCTTAACCAAACCATTAGAGAAAGAATCGCGACGGCTTTGCTCGATCTCGGCCGCAAGTTCGGTGTGCGACACGACCGCGGGACGATCATAGATCTCCGCTTAAGTGGCCAGGACATCGCGGACCTGGTGGAATGCTCACGGCCGAAAGCGAGCGAGTGTCTCAAAAAGCTGATTGCCGAGGGCATTGTGATGCGCGAACGCCGTCGTATTATCATCGACTCGGCGAAAATTGAGAGCGGCCTGCGCTGTTGACGCGCCGTAACCAGTATCGAGAAGACTGCGGACGGTGTCTGCTGTTCGCCGGCGCAATGATGGCAGGTTTTTTGCTGGTTAAGCGTGCTTAAACCACATTTCTGGATTCAGGGAGCGAGTGATGCTCTCCCATAATGAAAATCAGAACCGCCGGGCAATCATCTTGGCGGGCGAGGCTGGAAAGCATTTATCTTTGCCCTCGCAGCGGATAGCTGCCGATGGTCCCGAGCCGTAAGGAAATCCACCTTCGATGGAGCACCGCGTGATCCAATGACTACGATGTTCCGTAAGATTCTCTGCCCGATCGATTTTAGCGACAACTCGATGGCGGCACTCGGCCAAGCTGCCAAGATCGCTCAAAGAGACGACGCCCTGTTGTACTTGATGCACGTAGAGTTCGTGCCGATGGGTAACGTCGCTGAACTTGCCCAGGACGTCACGCTTTCGACGGAACCCGCCAAGCTGCGGCTCGAGCAGGCGACGCGAAAACTCGTGGCCAATGTAAGGCACGAGATTCTCGTGCAATTTGGACGGCCTGCGGAGCTAATCGAAAAGGCCGCGGAGAACTTTGATGTCGATTTGATTATTTTGGCGACTCACGGACGGACCGGCATCGATCGTCTATTTCTTGGCAGTGTCGCTGAACACGTTGTTCGCAGGTCAGAGCGGTCGGTCCTCAGCTTCGGCCCTGGGACCGTTATTCGAACGCTGAAAAAGATTCTTTGCCCGATCGCTTTTGATCCAAACTCCTTGGCCGCAGTTCGTTTTGGATGGCACTTGGCCAAGGAATACAGGGCCGCAGTGAGCTTGCTCCATGTAGTCCCTGTGCCCTTCGAGCCCTCAGAAGTTCCTATCGAGCCATCATTACCTGAATGGGAGCAAGAGGCGCGAGCCGAGCTGGTAAAGATCGCTGCCCAAAATCTTGGCGAGGACGCGAAGTGCAAACTGTTCGTGCGACGGGGCGATCCGGCCAACGCTATACTCGAAGTCGAAAAGGAACTGCGGCCCGATCTCGTTATTATGGCTACTCATGGATGGACCGGTTTGCGCCATCTGGTTTTGGGCAGCGTCACCGAGCGGATTGTCCGCGAATCAATTGCGCCAGTCTTGACCGTGCGGGAACGACATCGCGCGGACTGATCGAATTCGCGCGGGCGCAAACCGTAATTAGCACGACGAGGAAGCGGACCAGAGCCCCACTTCTCCGACGAAGGCTCGTCGCAGATTGGTCGACCAACGGCGAGACGGCATCGGACTGAGGTCGGCCCCAACAATCAACCGTTGCGAACAGCAAAAATGGGACAGATGTCGCAGCAGCAACCCGGATCGGACAAAAGACTGCCGGAGAAACGCTCTCAGCCTCCTCGAGCTGTGCTCTTCTGGTGGTTGATGTCGCTGGCCGTGTTTGTCTGGTATGTGACCGGATTGTGGCCGCAGCCGCGTGTCAAAGTTGATATTCCCTATTCCGTATTTCTTGGGCAAATAAGCCAAGACAACGTCCGCTCGGTTCACATCACCACAGACGCAATTGTCGGCGTTTTTGCAAAGGCTCTGGTCTGGCCACCGGCTGGCACTCCCGAGTCATCGTCGGCCCCGGCCCCTTCTGCGTCTCCAAAGCCTACCTCGCCGAAAGCCGCGATGCCTCCTCCGATAACATATCGCGAATTCACAACCACATATCCCGCAGCGGTCGGCGATCCTGGATTGGTGCCGCTGTTGATTGCGCACCACGTCGTCGTACGGGTGTCGTCGTCCTCGATGCCTTGGTTCGTTGAGATGCTGTTCGAGTGGGGACCGCTCGTAGTCCTGTTCGGATTCTTCTGGTGGATGAGCAACCGGGCTGTGCGCAGTCAATCCGGTATGTTCGGCTTCGGGCGGATGAGGGCCAAGCGTTACAACAGCGAACAGCCGAAGGTCACTTTCAACGACGTCGCAGGCGCGGACGAGGCCAAGTCCGAGCTTAAGGAGGAGGTTGATTTCCTGCGGCACCCGCAAAAGTACCACGATCTGGGCGCGCGGATTCCCAAGGGTGTGTTGCTCGTCGGAGCGCCGGGAACGGGCAAGACTCTTATGGCCCGCGCCGTCGCCGGCGAGGCCGGGGTTCCATTCTTCAGCCTCAATGCGTCCGAGTTCGTCGAGATGTTCGTCGGAGTAGGCGCGAGCCGCGTGCGCGATCTCTTTCGGCAAGCCAAAGACGCGGCGCCGGCTATCGTGTTTATCGACGAGCTTGACGCGGTTGGCCGGCGGCGGGGCGCGGGCTTGGGGGCGATGAACGACGAGCGCGAACAGACACTAAATCAGTTACTGGGCGAACTCGATGGCTTTGACCAGCGTTTCGAGGTGATCATTCTCGCGGCAACTAATCGGCCCGACGTTCTCGATCCGGCGCTGCTGCGGCCGGGTCGCTTCGACCGCCGGGTGGTGTTTGATCTGCCGGATCGAAAAGGGCGCGAAGGAATTTTGCGGATCCACGCGCGCAAGCTGAGACTTTCCCCCGAGGTGGATTTGGTGATGCTTGCACGCGGCACGATAGGCATGAGCGGGGCCGACTTGGCGAACCTTTGCAATGAAGCCGCGCTGACGGCGGCCAGACATAACCGCCCTGCAGTCACCACGGCGGATTTCGAAGAGAGCGAAGATAAGGTTCGAATGGGTGCGGCTCATCAGCGATTGGTGAATCCCGCCGAACGACGCGTTGTCGCCTATCACGAGTGCGGGCACGCAGTGGTGGCGTGGTTGACCCCGGCCGCGGATCTAGTGCACAAGGTCACAATTGTCCCGCACGGCCAAGCCCTCGGAATGACGGAGCAGCTCCCGGGTGAAGACCGCCACAATCTGAGCCTATCCTATATAAAATCTCGGCTCGCCGTGATGCTGGGCGGCCGCACTGCGGAGGAGGTCGTATTCGGCGAGGTGACCACTGGCGCGGAAAATGATCTGGTAGAAGCAACGCGTCTGGCTCGCCGCATGGTTACGCGCTGGGGTATGAGCAAACTCGGACTCGTGGCTTTCAAGACCGACGAGCAGCAACCATTCCTGGGTTACGAGATCTCCCAGGGACGCGATTACAGCGAAGCGACGGCCGCGCGAATTGACCAGGAAGTCCTGCGTGTGCTGGAAGAAACTCATGATCTCGTCCGCCGTTGCCTAACGGACTCAAGGCCGCGATTGGACCAGTTGGTCGAGGCGCTGCTGCGCGAGGAGACCGTCGGTTCCGACGAGTTGAATCGCATCCTCGGTCCGCGTCTCGACTCAGGATCGGAACAGAGCGTCGAGATTGCCTCGGGTTCGCGAAAACAATGAACCTAGTCAGGACATAAGGCGCTGAAGGTGACCATGAAAGTTCAAGCACTAATGAATCGCCATCTCAGGTTCAGCCGCAAGCAAGACTCACTTAATAGTGCGGCACGCCACGCGGAATGAAAGTTTAATGCAGAGTCGAGATGCTTTGCGGTAGTCATTCCCGCGCGCGGCTGCTGCGTGAGGAATCCCGAATGCTGATCGAGCACGTCCTTTTCATTTCGTTGGCGCGCACCGCGCCCCGACTCGACCTCGAGAGACCGCGAGGAATACCTCCGCGACCTGGTCGCGCAGCGCCCTATTGACTCCGCCGCGCAGTGGCCGCGCCGCCTCGAACGCCAAGTCGTCGAGCGAGAGGACTCCCGCGAGCTTGCCGTCCGATCCAATCACCGGCAGGCGCCGAACATGATTCTCTCCCATCAGTCTCATCGCGTAGTCGAGTTCATCGCTGACCTGGCAGCAAACAACCTTGCGGGCCATCGCGCCTTCGACGGTCATAGCCTGGATGGGCTTGCCCTGAGTGTAGGCGGCCATGCAGATGTCCCGATCGGTTAAGAATCCGATAGGTTTGGATTGCGAATCCACTACCGGAACCGCGCCGCAAACGTTCTCCCACATGACTTGAGCAGCTTTGTTAAGTGAGTCTTGGGGGCTGCAGGCTTTCACTGCACGATTCATCATTTGTTCAACTTTCATTGTGCCCTCCGCACGCAATCCTTACGCCTGAAACAGGCTGCGAAGAGATCCTTCGATCCGCTCCAGGGCTGGTTCAATATCTTCGCTGGTGTCGATTTCCAAATGACGACCGGCTCGCACCTCAGTAATCGGTTCATAGTCCGCGCGTTGATTCAAATAGATTTCCGCCGTTGCATCCGAAACCTCACTATCCCTGGTTGCCCGCGCTCGCAGCCGCCGCAGCACTTCGCGCTCAGGCGTCTGGCATTCTAAAAACAGGACCGGTTTTCCGGCCTGCGCACCAATCTCCAGGGCGTCACGTCGATCCTCCGGCCTCTTGAACGTCGCATCGATGATGACCCCGCAACCGTCGCGCAGGCGCTCACGCGCTTCCGCCAGCAGAGTGTCATAGGTCAGCCGATCGAAACTTGGAGAATAGATTCCGGCGCCGTAAGCAGCCGTAGCGCGGGCGGTTTCAGACAAGCCCGCAAGCCGCTTGCGAATACGATCGGAGCTGAGAACAGTGAAGCCGGTGCGATAGCTGAGTCTTCGGCTGACGGTCGATTTGCCGGTGCCGGCAAGCCCGCACACGATCACGAGCGCCGGCCTGCCGCGCAATGCGTAACGAAACGCCAGGGAGAAGCTGCCGCGTGCCCGATCCCGCGCCTGCTCGCGCTCCGATGACGGCACTTCACCCTCAAGACTCTTGATACTTTCCACTTTGCCGCGAACGCAGGCGCGGTAGCATTTGTAAAACGTGGTCAGTGTCGCGAGCGTCTCGTCGCCGGTTTCTTTTGCGTAGGCATCGATCAATTCATCGGCCAAATGCGGAGCGCCCAGCGCGTCGAGGTCCATCGCCAAAAAGGCGATGTCCGAAGCGACGTCGCCGTAACGCAGTTGTTCGCTGAACTCCAGACAATCGAAGATCTGAATTCCATTGCTCATGCAGACGTGTTCGCATCTGAGGTCTCCATGACCCTCCCGCACATGTCCCGCGCGAACCCGATCGTTCAACAATGCCCAGTGCGCTCCCATGAAGCCTTTTAGATATTCTTCGATTACAGCGAGCTGCGATATGGCAACCGTGTGACCTGCAAAGCGCTCGCTCTCATCCAGGTTGCCGAGTACCGAGCGCCAAACAGACGTTGCCGATCCATAACGCAAACCTCCGGCGGTGGAAGCCTCGCGATGAAAGGCGGCCAGTGTTTTCGCAAGCGCATCGATCACTGGGGCATTCGCTTCTCCGGAACGTACCAACCGGTCAAGCATTCGGCCGTCTGGAAGCCGCCGCATCTTAACCGCGTACTCGCGTGCCTCAGGGTTGAAGTCCGGACTTTCGGCGCCGAGCACAAAGCGCTCGCCTTCGCTGAGGACTGGTAGAACCGCCAAGTAGACTTCGCGTGCAAGACGCCGATTCAGGCGTACCTCTTCGCGACAGAGCGCATAACGAGTGGCGAGAGCGGAACAGTCGGCAAAATCAAACCGGACCGGCTTCTTGATCTTGTAGACGTACTCGCCCGCGAGAAACACATAAGAGATGTGGGTCTGCTTAACTTCGATCCGCGACGGACGATTCGGGTAAAACTCCGGCTGCATCATCGCGTCGACGAGACGCGACACACGCGCCATTGCGCTGGCTCCTCGGTCAGGCATAGCGAACCCTTTCAATCCTCTTCCAGGAACGCTCTGAGGACATCGCTGGTAGTGATCACTCCAACTAATTGCCCGTCTTCCAGCACGGGCAAGCCATCGATTTTTCTCTCGAACAGAATTCGCGCGGCGTCATGAAGCGGCGTGGTCGGGGCCACCGTCACCGGATCTTTGCCCATCGCCGTCCGAACTTCGGTGCGCTCCAGACTTGATGAGTATTTGTGTAGGTCGTGATCGCTGACGAGACCAGCCAGACGCCCCTTTTCGATCACCGGCGCGCAGCGAAAATTGCCCTCTTGCATGCGTGCTTGAACGGTCGAGAGGTTCTCGTCCGGAGTAGTCGTCACGGGGTTAGAGCTCATCCATCTGGCGACAAGATGTTTGTCCGCTTCGCCGCGGCGAATGCAGAGCACCGGGCATGGCGCCGCACGAAGAACCATTTCCGCCACGCTCCCGAGCATGACGCGTGAAAATCCTCGCCGCCCATGCGTGGCCATCACGATCAGGTCGGCGGCGTTCCGCTTCGCCATTCTGAGGATTCCCCCCGCGGGATCGCCCATGTAAGTCAGTTGCTCGGACTTAATTCCCGGAAGTCGCTGGCTCGCAATTTCGCGCAGTTTCTCCCGCGCCGCCTCCTCCTGACCCTGGTAGATATCGACATAGAGTGGCATGCCGGTTGGTGGAATTACCATTGGAACGACGTGCAGTAAGAGGATCGTCCCGCCATTTTGGTGAGCGATTCGCGCTGCCACATCTAGGGCCGCCAGAGAGCTATCGTCGAAGTCCACAGGACTCAGGATTCTCCTGAATGGAAAGGGCATTGAGACGCCTCCGTGTCTGAAATCACTTTTGTCGTGAAACTCTATAGCCAGCGCCGTGCCAGCCGATTTCACGAGGGAGTCTCGGGCAAAACTGTCAGGCGGCGATCATTCGGTTGCCTTTGGAGGCATGCTACGCTCTTTCAATAGTGTGTCGAACGGAGCCAATCTTCAGTCCAGCTTTGGCAAGCGATTTGCGATGATCTCGAATGAAGCATCAAGGAGAATTCAATGGACATCGCCAACTGGATGACTCGCAACCCTGTCTTCGTGACGTCTCACGACACGCTGGCCAAAGCCAAGTTACTGATGGATGCAGGACACTTCCGGCGGCTCCCCGTCATGGAAAACGGAAAGCTCGAGGCAATTATCACCGAGCGCGACATTCGCCAGCATCTGGGCTACCTCGACTCGACCAAAGTGAGCGCAGCGATGACACCAGATCCGATCACGATCACTTCGCGTATTACAGCGGAAGATGCGGCCCGCTTGATGCTCCAGCATAAGATCGGCGGACTACCGGTCGTCGAGAACGGTAAACTCGTCGGGATCGTGAGCACCAGCGATCTGCTAAGAGCGCTCCTGGACGTGCTGCAGGCCGCCCAACACATAATGGATGCTTGAGAGCAGCCGCGCCGAATACCGCCGTAATGGCAGACTCCGTTCCATCGAACTGCGGTTTCACGACTCTATATTCATCAGCCGATCAAGCGATCTCACCGCGTGCCGTGTCATCGTGCCGAACGGTGAGCACAGGACACAACGCTTCCCTGATCACCCGCTCTGCGACACTGCCCAGGAAAAAGCGCGGAACCCCTCGCCTTCCGTGCGTGCCTATTACGATCAGATCTGCCTTCAGCGCCGACTGAACCGCGTTCACTCTTTCGGCAACATCACCCGTCGTCACGAACAGGTCATATCGAATATCGTGAAGCCGCCGATCGGCGATCTCTTTGATCCTCCGTTTGGCCGAATGTTCTTCCGTATCCCAATCGGGAACAGATCCGCCAAGCGGAATAAAGGCGGTTGAACAGATATGAAGCAGATAAAGTTCCGCCTTGTTCTGAGACGCCAACCGCCCCGCCAAGCTAAGCGCCATCAGCGAGTTCTCGTCAAAATCGATCGGACACAGGATTCGATTGAACACTTTCAACGGCTCCCCCTGTTGACGATCCATCGCCGCTCGTTTCTCGGCGCGGCCGCGTAGCTGCGCAAGCAGCTTCTCGTCTCCTTCCGCGGCCCACTGGCGCTCGCGCGCCTGCTCCGCCTGCAGAAGCTTCTCCCCGTACCGATCTTTTTCGTCCATGGCTGCTGTAGCCTCGAGTTCGTGATCGTTACTCCGCAACCATCGTGCCGTCACCATTTCCGTAACCGGGTGGGACCGAGATTGACGCTCAAATCGAGCGCACCCAGATTATGGCGCTTAAGCGCACAGTCCAACTGACACAGGTTGGCTCTTATAGCGCCATCGATCCTGCGCTGCCGAGGCCGATCGACGATAGCCACAAGTCAACTGATGTTGGCAGATTCCTTGCGATGGCGGTCTGAGATCAGAGACAGACCATATGTTAATGACAGGGCACCTGCCCGACCCAACCTGTACAGGGAACCTCGACATGAAAACATCCGGAGATGGAAGGAAGGATCATGCGGCAATCGTCCTGGCCGGAGGAGAGGGAACGCGGCTGAAATCGCTCACACGAAGAATTTCGGGGTGCGAGATTCCAAAGCAATTCTGTCCGGTAATCGGAAGCGCGACTTTGCTCGAACAGACGCTTTTCCGCGCGTCGCTACTGGTTGAACCGAGCCACGTTCTGACCGTTTTGACGCGCGCTCACGAGCGCTTCTACTCTCCGATCATGGCTGGCGCGCAGCCGCGAAACCTGGTGGTCCAGCCCGATAATCGTGGAACCGCTCCTGCGATCCTGTACGCTCTTCTCCGGCTCGCTCAAATTGCGCCATCGGCTTCCGTCGCGATCTTTCCTTCCGATCATTACGTCGGCGATGACCTGAAATTCATCCACGAGGTCGAGCTGGCGCTTGAAGCGACAACCGCGCGGCCCGAGATCACGATCCTGCTGGGGCTCGCCGCGGATAGTCCGGAGGTCGGTTACGGATGGATAGAACCTGGCGAGCCGATCTTCGGCGGAGCATCATCTCTCTTCAAAGTTCGTAGATTTTGGGAAAAGCCGGCGCCCGAAATCGCAAGAGCCTTGCTGGAGCGCGGTTGTCTGTGGAACAGCTTCGTCATGGTGGCCCGCGCCTCGACTCTGCTGGGCCTGATCATGATGGCGTTGCCGCAACTCTATGCATCGTTCGCTGCAATCCGCACAAAGCTCGGCACGCCTTTCGAGGAGCGCGCTGTTAGCGCGCTCTACGCCGCTCTTCCATCGCTGAACTTTTCCGACCAGGTCCTTGCGAGTCATGCGGTGAATCTTGCCGTGCTGCCAGTTCGAGGCCTGGATTGGAGCGATTTAGGCGAGCCGCATCGGGTGATGGACGTGCTGGCACGGACCGGGACGACTCCCCGATGGGCCGCCGCGTGAGGTTGGTTCCCGCGCAGCTCATGATCACAGGCCGAACTTGGTAATTTTTGCATATAGCTTCTTGCGCGAAATACGCAGCAACTTCGCCGCTTGAACCTTGTTGCCCTCAGTTTGTTCGAGAGCTCTGCGAATGACCTCGCGCTCGACGTCGGCGAAGGTTTCGCCCGGAAGATTTGCCGTCACCTCCGGGGAGCCGGGCATTCCCCGAATCCGCGACCGCAAATCTTGGAGCCCGATTTTGCGTCCGCATCCAAAGGTCAAGGCAGCTTCGATTGCGTTCGAAAGCTCCCTTACATTGCCCGGCCACTGGTAACGACGCATCGCCTCCAGCGCTTCTGGCTCGATCCCTTCGACCGGCGGCTTCCGTCCAGTCTTTTCATTGAACAGCACGATGAAGTGTTCAACCAACAGCGGGATATCTTCCGTCCGTTCCCGCAGTGGCGGTAAGCGCAACTCGCCCGCCTCCAGCCGGTAGTACAGATCCTGCCGCAACCGTCCGCTACGAACCGCCTCCTCCGGTTCACGATTGGTCGAAGCTATCAGCCGCGCGTCAACTGGAACCTCCTTCGTAAACCCAACCGGACGCACCGAATGCTCCTGGATCGCACGCAAGAGCTTGCTCTGTGTCTCCGCTCCCATCTCGGTCACTTCATCCAGGAAGAGCGTGCCGCCTTCGGCGGCCCGAAACAGGCCAAGGTACTCGGCGGTAGCGCCACTGAAGGCCCCGCGGCGATAGCCGAACAGCTCGCTTTCAATAAGATCTTTCGGGATAGCGGCGCAGTTGAACGGAATGAATGGAGCTGAAGAGGCGGTATGTTCGGCCTCATGGACGGCGCGCGCGACAAGTTCTTTGCCGGTCCCACTCTCGCCAACGATTAGAATCGTGCCCCGGGTTCTGCTCGCCGCCTGAACTCGTTCGTAGAGCCGACGCATCGGAGCGCTCGATCCGACCAATCCGTGAAACCGGCTGCGTTCATCAAGCTGTATACGCGATGCCTCTTTTTCAAGGTCTTCAATTCGAACCTGGGCCGTCGCCGAGCGCGACCGAAAGTAGGCCTCGGCCAGAATAATCGTTCGGATGTGGCTGAGTTTGTCGAAGGCCAGATAGAGGTGCGGCAAAGCTGGCGGAAAACTCGGAAAGACATTGGCAACGCTCTCCTCGAACAGGTGCATCGAGACAATCACTTCAGAATAGGGAACCTCGCGTGCTGCCAACTCTTCGGCTTCGGCGCGAACTTTGGCGGCGAATCCCTGCATGTCCTTCCGCAGTAAATCAGGAATCGAACGTTCCAATTCGGAACCAAAAATGGCGGAGAACTCGGCCTCGGAAAGCGCGCGCGAGTCTCCGAAATGCACGACATAGAGACTGTGCCATAACTTCATTACCTCGCCGCGCCGTTTTAGAAGGCTCTCGAGCAGGCCATGCAAATCGTCCAGCTCGTGATCCCAGAGGATGTGAAAATAGCAAGGCTCCACGTTTATGCTCGTCTCTTCAGGCTGTTCCGTTCGCTGACAAGTCTCGCAACCCGGCCAAGCATATCCTGTGGTTCCAACCGCGTCACGCGGGTGGCGCGAAAGGCGTCAGCCAGGCCTCGCGGCTGCCCAAACTTCTAGCCAACGGTTGGCACGGTCCGAGCTAAGTTCGTAGCTGCAACAACCGCAGGAGCAAAGAGAATGGCAAGGACGCTGAAAGTCTGGACCTCGCGGAGCCCGCTGGAGGACTTTCGCCACGAAATAGATGCTCTCTTCTCTCGGTTGATGGGCCCGGATAAGCATAGCACGGAGTTGATGCCGCTGATTCCGCCGGTCGAAACCCTTATCGACGGCAAAGAATTCGTGGTCCGAATCGATCTTCCGGGAATCGACCCCAAAGACGTTGAAATCACCGTCAGCGACAACCTGCTTACCTTTCGTGGTTCCCGAGAACATCACCAGGAGGATGAGGCTCAAAACTTTATTCACTGCGAGTTGGCTCATGGAGGCTTCGAGCGGTCAATAACTCTGCCACAAGGAATCCGGCCCGAGGAATTGAAGGCCGTCTATCGCAACGGCGTGCTCGAGGTTCGGATGCCGGCTCCCAAACAGCTTGCGGGACACAAAGTGCCGATTCAGGTGGAGTCAGGAGAATCGAAGAAGACTGACGGCCATCAGCAAAAGCAGCCAAGTTCGTGACGATGCCATCGTCCACCGAGCAAAACCGTACGACGAACAACTCAAATGGCCAGCCCTGTCCATATCGTTGTCGCTTCAGATGACGCGGCATTGACGTCGCTCGCGTCGGAGGCGGCCGGAGACCAGTGGCATGTCGAGCACTGTTCAAAGCTCGCGTCCGCCGCGGTATTCCTGGCCCGCCCTGAACTGAAGCTGATCCTTTTCGATGACCAGATCCTCAGCTATGCCGATTCGTCCTCGGCTCTGGTTCAGTTGCGCGAATGGGCTCCGCATGCGCCTGTTATTTACATTGCGGCGGAGCACAACAGCGAAACGGAAAAGCTCGCGCGCGCCGCCGGCGTCCACCACTACACCTCTAAACCGATCGACGCCGAGCGCTTCTCGCAAGTAGTCAGGTCGTTCCTCAAGCTCGGGACACCGGCCATCGCTACGATTCAGCGCTCGCACATCCGAGGAGTACTGCACCCATGAAAGCGTTCGTGATGAAAGGCTTAAACCGGGTTGGTTTTATGGAGAAACCCATTGTCAAACCCGGCATCCGCGATGCGATTATCAAGACGACCAGGGCGCTGATATGCACGTCGGACTCACACACTGTGCGCGGCGCGATCGGTCCGCGGGAGAACTTGACCCTCGGGCACGAAGCGGTCGGCGTAGTTCATCAAATCGGATCCGAAGTCCGGTTGTTCCAGCCCGGAGACCGTGTCGTCGTGGGAGCGATCACGCCTGATTGGAGTGATATGGCCTCCCAGGCAGGCCATTCCTCACAATCCGGGGGGCCGTTGGGCGGCTGGAAATTCGCCAATAGTAAAGACGGAGTATTCGCTGAATATTTTCATGTTAATGACGCCGACGCTAACATGGCTCGTATTCCCGGCAGTGTCACCGATGAATGTGCTGTGTACTGCTGTGACATGATGTCAACCGGATTCATGGCCGCGGAAAACGCCGACATACCGATTGGCGGCACCGTAGCGGTTTTTGCTCTCGGACCTGTCGGGCTGATGGCGGTTGCGGGTGCGAGGCTGCGCGGCGCCGGGATGATCATCGGCGTCGATGCCATTCCAGCGCGGCAGGAACTGGCACGTCATTATGGAGCTGATGTGATCATCAATCACGCGAGCGAAGACCTGGTCCGGCGAATCAGGGAGCTGACCGGCGGTGGCGGCGTCGACTCCGCGATTGAGGCTCTCGGCGCCGACGAGACTTTTCAGAACGCGGTCAGCGTTACCAAGCCCGGCGGCACAGTCTCGAATGTCGGCTATCACGGCGAAGGCGAATTCGTTTCCATTCCACGAATTGACTGGGGAGTCGGCATGGCCGAAAAGACGATTCGTTCCGGCCTCTGCCCCGGCGGGAGATTGAGGATGGAACGCCTGCTGAGAATCCTTCAAGCGGGACGCGTCGATCCCACAAAGATGACCACCCACACCTTCCGTTTCGACGAGCTCGACAAGGCCTTTGAGCTCATGGACAAAAAGCTCGACGGCGTCATCAAGCCACTCATAGTGTTTTAACATTTCGAGAGGGGTTCGCCATAAGATTCGGAAGATTGAGTTTTGAACATGCCGCGGCGGGCAAGACCGAACACCAAATACTCAAAGAGCTGTTTGATTGCATGCGTGTCGCCGAAGACATGGGCTTCGACTCAATGTCCATCAGCAGGCAGTGGGCTTACCGCGCGGCCACCTTCTGTTCGTCGGCCTCCAGGTTCGCGATCGCGAGGTCGCGGTTCAACTTCGACGCTCGACTGCGAAGAGCGCCTTCTGAATCGAAGGAAAGAGCCGGCGCTCTTCGTCATCGATTGCGTCGTCCAGGCTGACCGCGAGCCCTCTCAACGCCAGTCCGATCGCGCGCGCCTGCGCGTCGGTGAGACGATCAGCGCCGGCGTTAGCCATCGCGCCGACCAGCTTTCGCAGGCGGTCGTGATATGCGCGGATCTTGCGGCCAGCCGCCGGTGCGAGAGCCGCGTTGCCGCTCAAGCCACGGCAGTAAGTCGTTCTCTTCCACGTCGAGGTGATGAGACAGTATTGGCTCGATAACCGCCCAAATCTGAGCGGCATCAAGCCTGAGTGGGGGTGATTCCGGATTGCGCTCCAGACGCAATCCAGCGAGCGCCGCATCGAGGAGCAGAGAACGCAGTTGCGAATCTTCGCGATTGAGTTCCTCCGAGAGACTACTTATTCCTGCGTCGATGCGGGCTGGAGTGTCGGCGCGCGGTAGTTGCGCGGTCTGCATGGGTTTTGCTGTCCGGGTGAGCAGGCGTAAATCGCCCGCGATTGCAGCGTACGGAGGAACGATTGCAAGCACCTGCCCGAATCGTTCGAGGCGACAACGGCTTCGATACGTAGTAGTGGGCACCGTTCGCGCGCGCCCGTTTCTCGCTGGCCTCGGATCGATTGTCGGCGATGTAGAGCAACGAGACGCCGGAGAAGTGCTTGCGAAATCTGCGCGAGCAGTCGTCCACGATCGCTTCTCCTCGACCGTCCTGATCGTCGAGTATAGCGAGGCGCACATTTGGCTGAGCGAACACCTCGCGAGTCATGAGTTTGCCGGCTCCACGTTGAACCAGCTTCCAGGGGGGCTTGATTACACCGCGTACGAGATTCGCCAACGCCTCGTCATCGGACAGAAGCAGCAAACTTGGCGCAAGACGACAAATCCTTCAAATCCTTGTTCACTTTCAATCAAGCCCGTTCCCGAAACGTGTGCCATCCGTGAAGAAGCGTGATATCTTCATAGAGTCTAGCTAGTTGCAGCAGCTAATGTGCCAAGGCTGCGTGCCGCTTCAGCTCGACGCAGCAAATGGAAGCAATTTCCAATAGATGTTTCCATCGGATACACCGGAAAGGGCGGGCCCAAACGGGAATTAGCGACCGAAGGTGGTCCGCGCCACTACCACCTACTGTGGGACGAGGAGCTTGAGGCGCTGCGGCCGGTCCTCAGTTTAGTGCTCGAACACCTCAGCGAAGTCATCGAGCATTGGTATCAGCTCTACGTTCTTCACTTCGGGGATACACGAAGCCTGTCGGAGCCGGAATTTCACGACCTGTTCTTCAACGCGTTGTCACGAAACACCAAGGATCTGCTCGAAGGTGACATGGATCGCTACGCGATCAACACGATCCGAACTGGCGAACTGTTGTGCGAGCGCAACGTGCCGTTTGCGGAGATTGTCGCGTCTCTGCATCTGTACGAGGAAAGCGCTTACACCGCCTTTGCCAAAGGACCCGCCACCGTCTCTGGAGATCTACACGACCTTCGACAAGCTGAGCCACGTTCGCATGATCCTGCTGGCAGACGCGTACTTCCGGTCCGCATCGGCCAGCGCGGGCGCGCGCATTCAAGCGCTCGAACGGCAAGCAACTCTGGTGGCGCGCGAGAAGCGCAGTATCTTTCACGGCCTGGTTGGCTCCAGCGCCGCGATGCGCCGTCTCTACGACCGGATCGACGCGGCATCAGGAACTCGCGGCACGATCCTGATTGTCGGCGAAAGCGGGACCGGCAAGGAACTGGTTGCGCGCGCGATCCACGAATGCGGCGCAGATTCCGCGGCTCCGTTCGTCGCGCTCAATTGCGCCGCGATTCCGAAGGACCTGATCGAGAGCGAACTGTTCGGATACAGGAAGGGCGCGTTCAGCGGCGCGAATGCCGATTACCTGGGACTCTTCCGTGCCGCCGAAGGCGGCACGCTGTTTCTCGACGAAGTTACGGAGATGGCGCCGGAAACGCAGAGCAAGCTGCTGCGCGCGGTGCAGGAACGAAGCGTCCGACCGGTCGGCTCGACCAAGGAGACGCCGGTAAACGTGCGCCTGGTCGCGTCGACGAATCGTGATCCGGAAGAAGCTGTCCGATCCGGCAATCTGCGCCAGGATCTCTATTATCGACTACAGGCTGGCGTGCTGAACGTTTCGCCGCTGCGCGAGCGCCTGGATGATGTCCCGCTTCTGGTGGAGCACTTTATCGAGTACTTCAACGAAAAGCTCCAGCCGCGCATTCCGGTGCGAGGGATCGAGGAAGACGCGATCGCCGCGCTGATGAAATACCCGTGGCCTGGGAATGTCCGTGAATTGTCCAACGCGATCGAGGGTGCGTTCACCTTCGGCCGTTCACCGATGATTCGGCTGCAGGATCTTCCGGCCGGCATCGCCGGAAGTCGAGTCCGCCGGGTCCTTACCTCAGCCGGAAGGACCGACGGCCGCAACCAGAATCACCCATTGGCACCTTTGCCGAGGCTGAACGCGAGATTATCGCGCGGGCACTCAAGAGTACCGACGGCAACAAGGTTCAGGCCGCGGCCCTGCTACGAATCTCGCGTAAGAAGCTTTACGCGAAGATCGAAAAATACGGTCTGTAGAAGTCCTGATTCGTAAACACACGGCGATCATCTCCGTCTATCGAGGCGAGCTTCCGATCGCGTCTGAAGTCCCAAGAGGCGTATTCCACCATCCGCCTCCCAACGCTACGAACAGCGCGGCGGTATCCTGAAATCGTTGACCCGCCGCCTGGATATATCCAAGGTCCGCCTGTTGGTATTGATAATCAGCGATCAAGACTTGCAGGTAGTTGACAGTGCCTGCTTCATAGTTTGCCTGTATCAGGCGCAACGCTTCTGCCGCTGCGTTGAGTGCTAGCGACTGTGCCTTGAGCGCCTCCGCGTCATGCTCCAAAGCATCCAGAGCGTCCGCAACCTGAGCGAGCGCCGCCAGCACGATCTCGCGGTAGTTTGCCAACGCCTGTTGGTACGCATCGATTGCCGCTTTTCGTTGGTACCAGAGGGTGGGTCCTTGGATCAGCGGCGTAGCCACGGTGGCTCCCATGGTCCAGAAAGCAGCGCTACCCGCAAACAGAGTGGAGAGCGTGGTGCTGTTCAACCCGTAGTTAGCGGTCAGATTGAAGTTCGGGAATAGATTGGCGGTTGCTACGCCGATCTGAGCGCTGGCGCTATGTAGCTGGGCCTCCGCCACCAGGATATCAGGGCGTTGACGCACCAATTCGGACGGCAGGCTCACCGGCAGGTCGTTAGGGAGCTTGAGTTCGGCAAGCGTGACTCGTGGCGGCGCCCAATCCGCAGGTGCCCGGCCTGCCAGCGTCGCGAGCAAGTGCCTGGTGTGTGCCAATTGCTGGAGAAGAGGCGGCAGCGTCGCCTCAGTAGTAGCCAGTTGAGTCTGGATACTGAGTAGGTTCGCGTATGGAACGACGCCCGCCTCCGCTTGTGCGGTGGTGACTCTGGTCTGTTCGTCAAGAAATCCAATGATCTGTTGCGTCGCTTCGATCTCAGCGCTGTACGCGGCTTCCGCCACCAGAGCATTGACAATGTTACCGGACAACGTGAGATAGGTTCCCTGAGTGTTGTAGTATTGCACATCGACTTGCGCGCCGAGGCTCTCGACCGTCCGTCGTTCACCGCCGAATACGTCGAGAACATAGGTTACGGTCGTCGAAAAGGTATAAAGACTAAAAGTACTAGATCCGGTATTCTCGCCGAAGCGGGCAGGAGAAAACTGCTGGCGTGCCGGCTCGAAGCTGGCGCCTAGCTGAGGATAGAAGATCCCGTAGCCGGCTTGTAGGTTGTCCTGGCTCTGGCGCAAGGCGGCTTGAGCGGCTTGCAGAGTTGGGTTGTTTGCGACCGATAGCATGACCACCGCGTTCAGTTTGGGACAATCAAATAAGCGCCACCAATCGGCCGCGATCTTTGCGCCGTGCTCGAAACGCTGGCCACCGCCCGCGGCAACGATGGTTCTAGTGGGCTGCTCCTCGTAGGTGTAGTGTTCAGTTGCCGGGGCTGTGGGACTGACAAAGTTCGGTCCCACTGCGCATGCGGAAAGACAACCAGCAAAGACGCAGACAATCGCCAACAGATAATTGGTAGCAGGGTGGTATGCGTCCACGCCGCTATTTCTCGGCAACGTAAACATCCACTAATTGTCCTGGGTACACTGCGATGTTCCCGGGCTTCGCGAACCGAAAGATTACCGGTAACACTCGAACGTCGACCCTTTCGAGTCGCTCGTCAGACAATTCAATCTTTGGAGAGACATAAGGTTGTATTCGTACAAATTCGAGTGGAACGCTGATGTTGGTGCCTCGAATAAACATACGCGCTTGCATCTGAGGTCCCGGAGCCAATCTGTGTATAAGTATTTCATCGATGTAGCACCGGACGCTGACGTAATTTTCCGACAGCCCCATCACGAGGATGGGGTCGAAGCTCTGGGTATAGGTATCGTAGGTGCCTTGGGAAGTAACTACGTAGCTGCCAACCGCGGCCTGAATTGCGAGAACTCTGCCGTCGGCCGGCGCCCTGATCGTATACCAGGCAAGCAGGGCCTTGGCGGAGTTATAGGTTGTTACATTAACCTCGAGGTTGCGGGCCGCCACCTTGACCGCATTTCTTGCGTCGTCGAGGGTGTACTTGCTTATCGATTTAGGATCCAACCGGTAGGAAGCTTCGTCCTTCGACAGCTCATCCCGCACATTTCCGAGTTGCGCACGAGCATACGCGATCTGAGCCTTCGCACTCTCCACAGCCGCCTTTTGGACTGAGTCGTCAAAGCGTATCAGCACCGTTCCCTTACCAACCCATTGCCCCTCGTGGACAGGGATGCCGACGATGGTGCCGGATATATTCGGAAAGATGTTTATGTTCTCGCCGTTGTTCTGATAACTCTCGACGATACCCTCCGCATAGATACCCTTTGCATATGGGTTTGCCGCCGGACTGAACGCCGGCCCAAGCGGTGCGCCATGCAGCCCGTAGAGGTAGGCGCCAATCAAGCCCGCCGCCACTCCGAGAGAGGCCAGTAGCAGCTCAATCCTGGGCCTCATACTGCTTGTCCCTGCTGGAAGCCGGTTATCCGTCCGTCCTCCATTTCCATAATACGGCTGCTGTACTCAAAGATTCTGCTATCATGCGTGACGATGAGAATGCAGCGCTTTGCAGTCAGGATTTCAGTCTTGACGAAGGACACTATCTTGCGGCCTGTCTCGCCATCCAACGAGGCGGTGGGTTCGTCGAAGACGAGAATTTCCGGCTGATGGACGATCGCGCGAGCGATTGCGACACGCTGCTGTTCGCCGCCGCTGAGCTTGGTCGGCGGAAGTTGCGCCTTGTCGGCCAAACCAACGATGTCGAGATACCTGGCCGACTCTCGCAGCGCCTCGCTCCAGCTTCGCCTCTGCAGAATCAGCGGGATAGCCACATTTTCCGCAGTGCTGAGGCGCGGAAAGAGGTGATAGTCCTGAAAAACGAAGCCGATTGTATTCAACCGAAAATTGGCAAGTTCGTCGTCCGAGAGGCGCCATAGATCGCGGTTGTCTATATTCACCGAGCCGGAGTTCGGCCGAAGAATTCCGGAAATCATACTCAGCAGAGTCGTCTTGCCGCTTCCCGACGGTCCCACTATGTAGAGCATCTCTCCCCAATTAGCCTCGAAGCTCACTTCTTTTACCGCGTAGGTTCTGGCTTCATCGTGTCCGAACCATTTCGAGAGCTTGTCAGCAACGATTGCCGCCCCGGGCATATCAGCCTCGAAAGATCTCGAACGGTTCGATTTTCAACACACGGCGAACACCTGCGTAACCGGAGACGCCCGCGATGATCAGGACCATCAGCAGAGCCAAACTCGAGATTGTAGTAGGTTACACGGGATGCATATTCCGGAAGCCTGAGTTGTGCGCCGGCGATGACGAGTGTCGATAAGCCAACTCCGAGCCCGTAGCCAACGAGCGCCGTAAAACCCGCCTGAAAGATGATCACGTAGACCAACTCGCGCCCTTTGGCGCCCATAGCCTTGAGGGCACCGAAGTGTTCGAGGTTTTCAATAATGAACGTGTAAAAGGTTTGACCGGAGATGGAAAGGCCCACGATGAAGGCGATCACCGTCATCAGTAGAGTATTCGTGCCGATTCCGGTCTTATATTTCAGGTAATTCGAAATCGCGTTCTGGTACTCGGCGTTTGTCAGCGCGAGGTAGCCGAGTTGCGCAACCTGTTGTTTGATATGCGCGATATCGGATGCGGACTTTGGTTCGACCAGAATGTATGAGATGGTAAAACGCATCGATGGAATGTACTGAATCGCTCTATAGTAAGTAGTGTAAAGCGTAGGGGTACCAAATAAGGCTCCCGTCGGAACCGTGGCGATCCCGACGATGACGCCACGATAGTCATTCAGCTCGAATTCTGTTCCGATCTGTGGACTTTCAAGCTTTGAGTACTCCTCATCCTTGATCACGACGAAGCCATTTTCCGCAAAGATATCATCGATGTTCCCCTCCAGCAGTTTTGGCCTGCCAACTAAACTGGTGTCGTCGAGCCCGATCACGGTAACGGGCTGGTAAGTTCCATCGTGCAGCCTCACCAGCGCCGCTCCGGAATAAAGCGGCACCGCGTATTTGACACCGGTGATGCTGCGCACCGCGTCCAAAATGTAATCCGGCATCGGAACGTTGCTGAGAATGCCATTCGGGGCCGCAGGATCCATGACCCAGACGCTGGCGCCAATGTTAATGACAGTAGAGGACGCCTTGGTCAGAATACCCGCGAAAGACGAGGTCATCTGTACCATGAGGAATACCGAAAATGTGGTTCCCACCAGCAGCGCAGTGTATTTGCCTTTGTCGCCAACCAAGAGCTTGTAGGCGAGAATCACGATTCCCTGCATGATTTAACAGAAGGGAGCAAGAAGCGTGCGAGTCATCGCCGTCCGTCACAACTCACGAGGGTCGCGAAGATTTCGGACGCGTGAATCCGGTAGCGGCAATACTGAGATAATTGGGGTGTAGCGAAAGGAAGCAATGCGCGACTAACGTTTTAACGGGATTCCGACGTGACTGACCTGGGCCGTTAAGGCCCGGTGCCGAGCGACTATTTCCCGCGTTAGAACGTTCATTACTTCCGCGCTGGCAGGCGTTTCGCCTCTTCGCTGGAATCCGCGACCGTTTCCTGAGAACGAATGGTCAACTGCTCTTCGGAATCGGTGCTTCGATAATCGTGGTCAACCGGCTCTTCCCTCTCTTCGGGCAGGTTCCACAGGTGATCGTACGGAGGAATCGTCGTGCCGTCTCCCCATCCGCCTCTCGCGCGATGGAGCTTTTCCTGGCAATCGACGCAGTACGACGCGAACGGAATCATCATCAGCCGCTGGACTGGAATCGCGCCGCCGCACTTGAGGCATCGGCCGTACTTGCCCGCGTCCAGTCGCGTCATCGCTTCGTTCGAGGTACCTGAGTTTTTCTTCAGCGCGCGCAATGAGTGCCGCGTGAGTTTCGATCTGCTCAGTCGTACTTGCAGAATCCATCTCGTCGGCGGGGCCTGAGTCGGACTCTTGCGCCTGATCCCGTCGGAGGCCTGTTATCCTCCGACGGGTTTCTTCCTTCAGCCGGGAGAGCATTTCGCGGAGCGTGTCGCTGCCTTCCTGGTAGGTCTTTGATTCTCGGATCATCTTTTTTGCTCTCCGATACAAGGTTCCGCGGGCCTCGCAGCGGTTGTTAATGCTTCGAGATATCGACCTTCTTTTCGCCTGCACTCTCGATCTGCACCTTCTTGGCGGTGGCTTCCTTGGCCATCGGGACTGTGATCTCGAGGACGCCGTTCTTGAAGTTGGCCTTGACCTGATCAGCGGCCGCTCCGTCGGGCAGGCTCATGCGACGCTCGAAGGAGCCGTATGAGACCTCGCGGCGCAGGTAGTCCTCCTTCTTGATCTCCTTCTCGCTCTTGCGTTCGCCCTTGATGGTGAGAACGTTGCGAAGAACCGAGACCTCGAGGTCTTTGAGTTCGAGCCCCGGGACGTCGGCGCGCACGACCAGGTTGCCGTCCTTCACGTAGCTCTCGACCGCCGGCATGAACGCCTCGTTGTGGTTGTCCTCGATGTCTTCAAAAACGCGCGAGAAAGGCGATTCCCATCGTCGTGCGATCCGTTCGAGTTCCCGGAAAGGGTTCCATGTCGTAAGTGCGCCCATTTTCCTGTCCTCCATTTTTCAATTTTCATCTGACGAGGAATTTCGTCATAGTCTTGCTTCAGCAAGCAACGCGCCATCGAAATTCAGGCGACGATAACTCAAACACCATCCAACCATGTGGCCGATCGCGTCACGGTTCTGTGACCGCTGACGCCTATCGATGCAACGAACCTCCGAAGGGGTACTGACGCGATACATTGTGGCGGCTGGTCAGGCTGGCCGCGCGAGTCAAAGCCCTTGGCAGAGCGCGTTTCCGCCTCCTGAGAATGCCGGCGCGGCTTGGCATGGCAGTAGCTAAGAAGCTGAGGATTCAGAAGATGCCGGTAAATGTGGTCAGAACGCCCGAGGAGGAGATCGCGTGGGAGCGTGCGAAAGCCCGCGCTCGCGAAGAGTATCCCGACGCGACGGGGGAGCGCTTCTATCGGATCGTAATGGCCATCTACAAGAAGATGGCTCACTACCAGCCGCGTTCGCGCCCGGCGAGCTCGAGGAGATTTCGATGAACAAGGGAATCGTACGGAGCATGGATCGGCGCGGCTCGCGGTCGGATAAGAGCCCGCCAGTCGCCAAAAAACAAAAGTTCAGCGATCCTGCAATATGCGATCGATGCGGCGCCGTGTACTCCGGTAAAAGCTGGCGGCGGGGCCCGCGGCTGGCGCGCGAAGTCATAGACAAGGCGCCGTGGGTGACGTGCCCCGGATGCTCGCAGGCGGCAGCAGGCGAGTATCACGGACAAGTTTTGATCACGGTCGGCGATCGCGCGAGCCTCGAAGCGGTTTCAGCACGAATAGCCAATGTCGAGCGCCGCGCGCAGTTCACGCAGCCCGAGCGCCGGATCGTCTCCACCAACTGGAACGGCAAGACGCTCGAAGTCCTGACGACCTCGCAGAAGCTCGCGCATCGGATCGCGCGCGAGGTCGAAAAGGCATTCACTGGACACGCGCATTTTTCGTGGTCCGATGAAGACGGCAGCCTGCTGGCGGTCGTTAAGATCGGACGACCGCACACAAAGGCAAGAGCGGAGTGATTCGACAGCACTGCGGCCTTTGGCCTGGAGTTTGGCGGCTATCCAATTCCTCTGGAAACACTTCACAGGTAGCCCAATTGCCGCGCGCCGACACGAAGTCCGTCGCGAAATTTCGGATGAGCAATTGCGATCAACGCCTCGGCGCGCTGCGCCGTCGATTTGCCGGTAAGGCACGCCACCCCGTATTCGGTTACGATGTACTGAGTATCGGTTCTTGGATCGGTGGTCGGTCCTTCAATCTTGGGAACGATGCGGGAGATAGAGCCTTTGCTCGCAGTCGAGTACGCGGCGAGAATCGATTTTCCTCCTTTCGATAGCTGCGCGCCGCGCACGAAATCCAACTGGCCTCCGGGCGCGCTGTATTGCTTGCCATTAATCGCTTCAGAATTGGCCTCGCCGTCAAGACCCACCTCAAGAAACGCGTTGATCGAGATTGCCAGATCGTTCTGTCCGATGACGCTCGGGTTATTCACATAGGCAACCGGGCGGGCCTCCATGCTCGAGTTGTCGTTGAGAAATTCGTAGAAAGGCTCGTCGCCAGCCGCCAGGGTGTATACGTTCTTGTACCGGTTCAGGTTTTTGTACTTGTTGGTCACGGCGCCAGCCTGAATCAGCGCGGCCAACGGCGGCATCATGAGTTCTGTGTGGATGCCCAAATCCTTGTGGCCGTGCAGAGCCGCGCATACAGCATTAGAAACACCGCCGATTCCCACTTGCAGCGTAGCGCGGTCGGGCACCATCTCGACGATGTACTTGCTGATCCGCTCGTCTATTGGCGTCAGCGGCCTGTCGGGCACTGAAAACAGCGGGCTTTCGTTTTCGACGATGGCTGCGACTTCCGAGATGTGCACCGACGAATCGCCGAACGCCCGCGGCATCCTTGGATTCACTTCGATGATCAGCTTCTTCGCTGTTCGTGCGGTAGGGATGGTATAGTCAGAGTTTGTGCCACAACTGAAAAATCCGCCCTTGTCCATCGGCGCGACCATCACGATGAATGCGTCGATTCCAATTTCTTGCAGCGTTCGCGGCATCGCGCTGAAATTGCCCGGCATGTAAAACACAACGCGCCGATTGTCCTGTTGGCCCCGCTCGACGAGCAGACGTTCGACGATAGTCGGAAAAAACGGATGCGGTTTGATGACGTCCATGTACTCGTACTTGAGAATCGTAAACGCGGCAGCCGTGATCGAGTGCGAATAGTAAACGCGGAGCTCCTCGATCTTGCCGGCCCTCACTCGATCCTCGAGCGCCGTCAACAATGCCGGTGGCTCGCTGATTGCCATGCCCATCGAGAGCGTGCCGCGCGACGGGACTAACTCCACCGCCGCCGGTGGCGACATTAATTTGGATTTGTATTCGGTCTCGTACATCGAGGGTTTCGTTATCCGCCGGGATGCCCGGCAATTCCTTATTCGGCGGCCTTTGGATGGATTGTCAAGACGGGTACCCGCGATTCGCGGACAACTCGCTCCGCGACGCTGCCTAGCAGCAGGTGCTTAACGCCGGTGCGGCCGTGCGTGCCCATTACGATCAGGTCGATGCTTCGCTCGGCGGCGAGGTTGAGAATCTCCGGCGCCGCGTGTCCGCTCGCGATGAAAACCTCATAGGGAACTCCAGCCAGTTTATTCTGCGCAAGTGTTTCCAGTCGGCGGCGAGTCTCTGCTTCATATTCAGGATCGGGGAAAACAGGAACGGGCGGCAGCGCAGTGGCGGCCATGGCCGGTACGCCGATTACGGTCAGAAGGCAGACCGTCGAGGAATTTTGCTTCGCCAGCGCGCAAGCGAGATCGAGCGCGTCCATCGAGTCTCGCTCGAAGTCGATCGGACACAATATTTTCGAGAATATGTTCGCCATCTTTCCTGGTTCGTCCTCATGGTGAGGGAGCATCGGTCGTGCCAAACAGCCAGCGGGGTGATTGATTGTGAAATCAACGGGCCGAATGGCGACCTTGTGAAGAAAGGCGCCAGCGACTTCCAGTGTTTGAGTCCGAAGGACACATCCATCGAGCGGCACACCATGAAGAATGCGTGGCGAGACCGGCAGGATGTCCCTAACTCGAAGATTCGCCACGGTGGACGAGAATCAGTGCGTCAGCGGTTCCTGCGCCGTCAGAACGCGCAGCGGAACGCCCTCGATATTATCCGGCACCTTCATACTCTGGTCCCATTTATACTGAGTAACGCGGACCACGATCGCCGGCTCACCATCAGGCAACGATTCGATTCCACAGCGGTAAATCCTGTCCGGGCCTGCGATCTGCTCGAGTTCGTGGAGATGACGCTGCAGCACCTCCTCCACACACACTACTCGGGTTGGGTATCCGTCGATCTGCGGCGGCACGTATTGCGCGATTCCCGAAACGCGCTTTCGAATCTGCACCACGATGTACCCGTCGTTGCCGATGAAGACCCGGATAAGCTCGGGAATCTTCATTAGCTCCTCACGATGTTTCTGGAGCACCGCATGCTGGGCGGGATAGCTATTCGGCGCCGCCTCGTCGTAGTCGGAGTATTCGCTGGCGCACGCCGGCCGATTTGCAAGGGATGGGACCGCGAGGT
Source organism: uncultured delta proteobacterium (assembly GCA_963801665.1). Classification (GTDB taxonomy): domain Bacteria; phylum Desulfobacterota; class Binatia; order Binatales; family Binataceae; genus JBARDN01. The sequence goes on from CAWDFL010000002.1 coordinate 453,205, forward strand.
TGAGCCATAGCATCATCGCGACTACGGCTTGGTTTCGGCTTATCACGCTCGCGCACATCGCTTGACGAGATTGTCTCGCCGCCGGGGAGATCGAACCCCCATGGAGGTTTCCCTCCAGAGGATTTTGAATCCTGTCTAATTTTAGACTGGCGACCAACTATGACAATAGAATGAAGAACAATAAGGGCTGCGCCACAGGTATAAAGACGACCTGTCCCCAAGCGGCGCGTCGCCTCAGGAAAAGGCGTCGATGGCGCCGCGATGCTTGACCGCAACGCCGTACTTGTGGGCGCGCCTCAGCAATATCGACGACGCGCGCTCCGCGAGCGCCGCGATCGTGAGCGACGGGTTCACACAGAGCGAGGTCGGTACGCTTGACGCGTCGGTGACAAAGATGCCGGGATGGTCGCGCAACTCGTGGCGATCGTCGAGCGCCGAGGTCTCGGGATCGTCGCCGATTCGGCACGAAGCCAGGGGGTGCGCACACTGGATCTTGTTCGTCGACGCCACCAGATGAAGCGTGGCGAGGTCGTCGAGCGTCATGATTGATCGGCTCGCCGCGTCGGACAGGTCGAAGCCGTGCGTGGTCTCCGGCGCGATGTCGTACTGTAGCTGGCCGACCGCTGCCGGCCCGACACGCTTGAAGTTGCCAGTCGGGGGTGGCGGGCCGAAGACCCCTTCGTTGGCGTCCTCAGTCATCGCGAGGACCGTCATCCACGAGCGCCAGCGTAACAGGAGCTCACGCTTGTCGATGCCGAACCAGCGCGGCGGGTCGTCCACGCCAGGGAGGTGGTTCACTATCGGCGGAAAGTAGATCTGCTGCAAGCCGAAGCGCGAGAACTCGGGCGCGTTCGGGTCGAGGTAGTCGAAGGTCATGGCGCTGATCGGCTTGCCGATCGGGAAGGCGTCGTAGGCGACACCGGGCGCGCGTTCAAGCCCGAGCAGATCGCGGACTTTATCCTCGTCCAGGGCCGCCACGGTGACCCGATCGCCGTTGGCCGAGAAGTAGCGTCCGACCGCCTGCGGCATGCCGTCGAGATACTGTGCCGAGCGCTGCAGAATCACCGGCGTTCCCATCGCGCCTGCGGCGACGATGACTATCTTCGCTTCGATGAGGCCGCTACCGACCGACTTGGTGTAGTCGTTCGGGTCGAGCTGCAGATACGAGACCGCGTAGCGGTAGCCGGCGGTCTGGGCCGGCTGGATGCTTTGCACCTCGTGCAGTGGGCGGATTTCGGCGCCCGACGCCTCAGCGGCCGGGATGTAGTTGAGCAGCATCGAGCGCTTCGCGTCGAAGATGCAGCCGGTGTGCATCCAGTCGCAGTTGGTGCAGCGCGCGAGGTCGACGGCGACCGGCACCGGCTGGCAGGTGTGTCCCGCGCGCGTGCACGCCGCCGCGAAGACGCCGCCGGCATACGGCACGTCGTTCCAGCTCAGCCGGCTCACCGGCAACGTGTCCTCGACGCGACGATACCACTTGTCGAGCTTGCGGCGGGTGATCGACTTCGGCCAGATACGACGGCCCAGCGTGCCGCGACGCTCGAAGACGAAGCTCGGCGCCCGCAGCGACGCTGCGTAGTAGACGACGCTCGAGCCGCCGACGCAGTTGCCCGCGGTGACGTCGATGCCGTTGCCGGCGATGCTGTCGATGATGCGCGTGTAGCCGCCCACCTGCAGGCTTTGTGTGAAATCTTCGGTCGAGAACCTCGGCCCGCGCTCGAGCATGATCACGCTCGCGCCGCCGGCGGCGAGATAGTAACCGGGGATCGAGCCGCCGAAGCCCGTCCCGATAATCAGGACGTCAGTGGTCTCATTCGCCATCGCGTCACTCCAGATTTATGCCGGGTTGCCGCGCTTTGAGCGCGGATGCGCCCGCGCGAGGACGCGCTGGTACGAGAACTCGGGGAAGCGCCACAAGCCGTCGGGATCGGGGGGCGGAAAGCCGATCGCCGCCAAACCGGGATGCCCCTCGCTGATTGCGACCGCCGTCGGGAGGTAACCCGCCGTGTTGTATGCGATGAAACAAACGGCCGCGAGCCCGTAGAACACGCGCTGATCCTCCCCGTTCCCGGCGAGGATCGCGACCAGGAGCGCGGTCCGCGACGCGAAGTCGAGCGAGACGAAAGGTGGTACCGTCGGATCGAGAGTGATCCCGTTGAGCAGTGCGTATAGGAATGCGTACACATTGATGCCCAGGGCAACGAAAGGCAGTACCGGCTGGAAGCCGACCGGCGGGAAGTTCATCATCTCGATCGCGCCCCCCTGCACCGCGCCCGCGCCTGTGACTACCCCGGCGATCGCTCGGTCCTCAGGGAAGCGCTTCTCGCCCGGGATCAACGTATCGGCGTAAGCTTCGAGCGTCTGCGTCATCGCCGGGGTATCGTCGTAGGCGTCGAGCGTCTGCGTTGTCGCCGGGTCGTCCATCCCTTGGGCGAAGGCGGACGGCACGCCGATCCGCCATGGACGGATCGTCCACGCCGCCGCAAGCAACGCAACATGTTTCAGCAAGGAGCGGCGAGTGAGACGGAGCGAGATCCCGGTGGATCCTGCGAGGCGCTTGTCCTCGTGCTCGATAATTCGATGCGTCTCGCTCTTATTCTTCACTGGCATGCCAGCGGCTCTAAAGAAAAAGCTCAAATCCGCTGTAAGCGGGAATTTTCCATGTTGCAAATCCCAATTTAGACTAGCATAGGTGTCTAAATGTTTGCAAACGCAAGTCAGGGACTGGTTTTGAATGCAGAGACCTGTTGCGTAGGCGTTCTTTAAACAGTTCTGCACCGTCTTTGCACCGAAACAGCCAAAGTTCAGGGTTTTCCGGCGAAATTTCTCACTTCTCAGTCTTGCGGCCCAGCCTTAATTGTCCGATATATCGCCACTTTTACCTGCGAATTTATTTTACGGCTGCCCTGGCGGTTTTTTCATCGAGAACGCCGGGAGAAAGTTTGGCGATCGCAACGCACCGACGCAACTCGTCTCGGGGGCATTCGGCTTGGCCAGGAACGATGCGATCACTCTCCGCGCGCATCCAGACACGGAGGCTGCGAAATGTCCGACGCCGGGGATGACCACGTCGGTGGAGTTGGGAAGCGTTCGGGCCGCGATTTTTCCCCAACTCGGCGGTGTGACGGCGTCGAAGCCCCCCGACAGGATCAGGGTTGGAATGGTGCTGCGCGTAATGGCGCGTTGCGCCGAGGGTCCCTGGGGGACGTTCCAACCGCGGCAGTCGGCATACACATAGCTGAAGTGAACGGACGGCGCGAGCACGGAGTCCGGATAGTCCGGGAAGGCGAGCCGTCCCTGCAAGAGCACGTCGGATTCGCTCTCGTAGGGAACCCACTCACTACAGATGACGCCATAGGTCAGGCCATAGTCGATGTGCCCCGCGGGAGTCGCCAACACCGGCTTTGCGATGGACAAGGCGATGTTCTCCGCGCGCCCGTCGATGAGCTCGCCGATCCAAGCTGGCACATGTGGGTAGTCCTGCGTCGCGAAGGACATGTTGACGAGCCAGTTCACCAGCGCCCCACCGTCGATCACCACCTTCGTTGGCGGCTGACCCACTACCTCCGTGACGCTCGTAGTGACCGGATTGGATTCAAGCTTACGCACCAGAGCGGTGAAGGTCTCGCCGAATCCGGGTTGGCGAGCCCAACAGTTGGGTTGCTCGGCGCACGCGCGGAAGAGGTTGTCGAACCCCTCGCTGGCATTGCCCCAGAACCTGCCCACGTTCACCACAGATGGCGGTTCTACCGAGTCGATTACCACGCTGCGGATGCCTTCTGGATGCTCACGCATCAGTGTGAGTGCGAGATTGGTCCCGTAGGACACCCCGAACACGTTCCATCGCGTGATTCGGAGCGCCGTGCGCAGGGCCGCGAAGTCGGCAGCGCTTTCGCTCGTGTTATAGGCCCTGAGGTCGCTTCCCGTCGCCACCGAGCGGAGGTAGCAGGCTCGTGCCGCTGCAGCGTGCAGCAGCTCGGTCGACGGCGCATCCAGGCGGAGGCCGACGCTGCGCACGAAGAACTGGTCCATGTCCGGGCACGTCAGCGCCGGCTCGGAGTACAGAGTCCCGCGTTGGTCCATCAAGATAAGATCGCGGTCGCGGTTAATGCCCGACTCAATGAGTATCGGTGCCTCAGCCATCGCGATGCCCCCCGGACCACCAGCCAAGTACACGACCGGGTCGGACTTCGCCCGCGCCGAACGTGCCGGGATGATCGCGACGAGGAGCCGAATGGTGTGGCCGGTCGGCTGGGCGCGATCTTCGGGCACGACAAGATGTCCGCATCGGGCATTGGCTAGCGCTGGCAGTGCCGGGCACCGCGATGCCACGAACAGAGCCTGGGCAACATTAGTGCTCAATACAGTCCCGCCGCACCTGCCAGGGCCACCGCTCGCGGCGAAGGCAGCCACCAAAATAGCGAAGAAGAATAACCGTGACCTCTTCAATTTATCGACTCGTACCTGCCGACAGTGAATCGGCATAGTTACTCGCGGCGAAATGCTCAGTTTGATGTTCGGCGGGCGTTGCCCTGATCATCGCCAGGTGTCGAAGGTGAATGGCGGACCTGGACTTCGAATGCCCTCGCCGCCCTGCTCCAATAAGGGCACGATATGTATAGTGGTAGCGGTGAATTTCGAGCGGCGATGGGATGCGTACAGGACAAATGCCGCTCACGCTCGATGTGATGAGTTATATGCGCCAGGATACTAATGGTGATCTTTTTCAAAGAGAGAAAGAACCGGTTTCCAGCATTCTTCTAACCAAAGTGATCGTTAGAGTAAATCCTAATAAGCCAGCGTCGGCGCTTCCGGCGCGAGCTGAGGCCCGCAACCCAGGTAGAATCGCCGTCCTGCCTTTCTCTCGTTTATTTTCGGCGGGGCAGGCCAGACAGATTGCGGATCAGCTTTGCGGACACTGATATGCGCGGCCGGTGCCGGCGTAGCCGCTGGAAGAAGAGCCACCACCCATCATGAGGCCATTGGCTCCGACCATGGGCGGAGTGGAACTGGATACGCTTTTGATCTCATCGATGACTAAAAAATTGGCGCCCATCGCAGAGGTCTTGTTTCTCATCTCGTTCTTTACAGACTCCATGGTCACATGCGGCAAGAATGAACCGACAGAGACCTCGCCAATTTCCTTGCAATCTTTTGGAGCCTCACTTTTGGTCGAGTATTTGACGTTCTGAGCCGACTCATTCAACCCAGAGCACGAAGCTAGAAGCAGTACACAGGTAGCAATCAACGCATAGAATCCAGTTTTTTTCATCAATCCGCAATTTCCTTTTTGACTTTGCAAACAGCCGATTCGTTGCGCCTCCTCAAAACCTCAGCCGCGCAAATTCATTAGTGATTTCGAAGACTTGCCGATAGCCTGCCTTGCAGGACAATGCCGGCCAGGAGAGCGGTTGCAGTCGCGCGTGGTGAGCCTAGCCCCCACAAAACTGGTCGTGGAAACGATCGCGCTGCGTGGCCTCTCAAAACTCAATCCGCGTGGATTCGTCCGGAAGTTCCTTCAGGACTCTTGCTTCAGGACACCCATAGCGTGATCTGACCTTTCACGGCAAGGCTTTGAGTGTTTTGCCTCGGTGCCGGCCGCCACCATCAGCAGGCTGGACGTATAAGGTATCCCGTACCGGTCTGAGAGACAGCATGGGAGCAAAGGTTCGCCGAGGTTGTCACCGATCCGCAAGTCCGGCTTCCGCGAAGGTATCGGCGCGCCTGTCAATAAACCAAGACCAGCACCACCCCTTCTCAACGTCTCCCTGATGCTCCACGCCTCGTCCAGCCGAGGCGGCACGAAATCGGACGCGAGCAGATCGAAACGCACCATTGCCGGGGGCGGGGATCGAACCCGCATGGAGGTTTCCCTCCAGAGGATTTTAAGTCCTCTGTGTCTACCGATTTCACCACCCCGGCATCGACCCGCTCAAATTAACTCAATTCAGTCCTTCACCAAAGTATCCGCGGCAGGTCCGCTCGCCGGCGTTATTCGCGCCGATCAGACATCAACCCCCAGACTTCCTGGGCGACCTCTACCACTCGCCGGAGTTTGGCTCTTTGGTCGTCTAACGTGATGCGGTTGCCGGGGGCGGTGCTGGCGAAGCCGCATTGGGGGCTTAGCGATAGTTGATCGAGCGCGGTGAATTTTGCGGCTTCGTCGATTCGGCGCTTGAGCAGTTCTTTGCTCTCGAGTTCCGGGAATTTGCTTGACACTAATCCCAGCACGGCCGTTTTATGCTTGGGCAGCATTCGGAGCGGTTCGAACCCACCGGCGCGGGCGGTGTCATATTCGAGAAAGTAGGAATCTACATTGATTTGATTGAATACTATATCAGCCACCTGATCGTAGGCGCCCTCGGCGCTCCAGTGGCTTTGATTGTTGCCCCGGCACATATGTATCGCGATATGCAGTTCGGGCGGACGGCTCGCCAACGCTCGATTGATTATCGCTGGGTAGGTTTCCAGCAGCAGCTTCTTGCCGTCGTCGCCGCGCTTGCGCATCTGGTCCCAGCTACGCCGGTCGTTCAGCGACATCAAAGTAGTCTCGTCAATCTGGACGTAACGGCATCCGGCGTCGGCGAGCGAACGGAGCTCGCGTTGGAATGCGTCAACTATGTCTTCCCAGAAGCCTTCGAGATCTGGATATACCGCGCGGCTGATATTATCGCGGCCCGCTCGAAAGTGGATAATCGTCGGCGACGGAATAGTAATCTTGGGCGCCCGCGAGGTCGCCGCGCGAATGAAGTTGAAGTCATCGGTATGAATCGGACCGGTCCATCGCATCCGGCTCTGGATGCGCGGGATCAGCAGCGGTAGCTTGTGACCTTCACGATCGATGAAGAACGCTTCGTCGATCGAGGTCGGATCATAGGCGACGGTGCCTCCGCCGAGTCCACGAAAATAGAAATCGGAGTAGAAGACCTCGCGTCGATACTCGCCGTCGGTTATCGACTGAAGGCCGACCTCTTCTTCGAATGCGATCACCTCGCGAATTGCGGCGTCCTCGACGCTGCGTAGTTCAGGGGCGGAAATCTTTCCCGCCGCCCGCGACGCTCGCGCGGCCAGCAGTGCCGGAGGCCGCAGCAGGCTTCCGACATGGTCGGCACGAAAAGGAGGATTATGCGGCGCTGCGGTAGGCATCGGAGGGTCTCCTTTCTGAGCTTGATGAGGACGGCACTCTACCAGCGCCTCTATCACATGTCGAAAAACACCGTCTCGTTGTCGCCCTGCAAAACAATATCGAAGCGAAGAACGCGGGGGAGCGATTTGCCGGTATCGCGAGCGATCAGGCTTGCGCGGCGTTTCTGGTCGACCAGGTTCAGGATCGAATCAGCAGCGTTGGCATCCGATTCGTCGGGGAAATATATTCGCGTCGTCAGATGATGCAACAATCCGCGCGCGAAAACGCATACGTTGATGTGCGGCGCCTGCAGCGTACCGCCCTCACCCGCGACTGCGCCCGGCTTGATCGTGTGAAACTGATATTCACCGGATGAACCGGTGCCGGCGCGGCCGAAGCCATGGAAGTTCGGGTCCAGCCGTTTCTCCTGCGTGTCTTCAGGATGGTCGTAGCGGCCTTCGCCGTTGGCTTGCCAGATTTCGATCATCGCGTCGGGAACGGGAGCGCCGTCGCCGTCGAGCACCTTGCCCTTGATCACTATCTTCTCGCCTCGCGCGGCTTCATCCGCTACGCGCTCGGCACCGGCGCGGACGAGAGCGGGTCCGAAGAATGGTCCGACGGTTTGCGAGGGAGTGAGCCGGGTAGTCATCTCAGCCCTGCGGAGGAGTGGCGTCGCGCCCACGAAGTACTATATCGAATTGGTATCCGAGTGCGTATTCGGCGACGGTAGTATCCAACTCGAAGCGGGAGACCAGGCGCTCGCGGGCGGCCGAGTCCGCGACGCTGTTGAAGATCGGGTCGAACGCGAGCAGTGGATCGCCGGGAAAATACATCTGAGTAACCAGGCGCGCGGCAAACCCGGGACCGAATACACTGAAATGAATATGCTGCGGGCGCCACGCGTTAGGATGATTTCGCCACGGATATGCTCCCGGCTTTATCGTGATAAAGCGGTACTCACCGTTCTCGCCAGTGAGTATTCGCGCGGTGCCTGAGAAATGTGGATCAAGCGGAGCGTTGTGCTGATCGGTCGGATGCGCGTAGCGGCCCGCCGCATTCGCCTGCCATAGCTCGATGAGAGCGTGCGGGATCGCACGCCCGTCATCGTCGAGGATGCGGCCGACCACTGTAATCCTTTCACCGAGGGCGACGCCGCCGTCAAAATTAGTCAGGTCGGCGCTATGCGCGATAGAGGATTCGAAACGTGGTCCGGTAATTTCGGAGCGGGTGTGCGGAATCTTGATCGCGGGGTTTCGCGGCGCGCGTTTCGCGGTGCTCGCGTATGCGGGCGTGTCGTTCTCCGGATGCATTCCCGGCGCGGGGCGGCGATATCCTGCGCTCATCGGGCGCCTCGCTTCGCCGCACGGCTTTTCGGCGCCGGATGCTTTTGCTGATCGCCGTCCATCTCCGCAAATACCGCTTTGGCGATCCGGAATGCAGTGTTTGCTGCCGGCACGCCGGCGTAGACTGCCAAGTGCATGAGGGCTTCCTTGACTTCGTCGCGGCTCGCGCCGGTATTGCGCGTGGCGCGCAAATGTAGGCGCAATTCTTCCTCGCGTCCGAGCACCGCGAGGATCGTAATCGTGAGGAGGCTGCGGGTTTTGCGCTCGAGTCCGGGGCGAGTCCATACGGCGCCCCAGGCGTTCGAGGTCACGAAGCGTTGCCATTCGCGATCGAACTCGGTGGCGGCGGCGAACGAGCGCTCGACGTGCGCCGCGCCGAGCACGCGCCTGCGCACGGAAAGGCCGGCTTCGTACGCGCGATCTTTCATCGTATGCTCCCGGATGGACTCTCCAAGCTCGTGGACTATCGCGGCACGAGCCATGATGTCAACGCGCGGGAAGAGCTGAGCTCTATCGATCACTTTGCAATATGCGCCGCAGAGATAATATGAGATCGAAGGCGGTGTTCGGCGATTCGTCCGAAATAAGAACAATCCGAATGCGGAGCTATGGCGCCATATTTTCGATCGCCTGCTCGATCGTGTTCGCGGCTGCCGGGTGCTCGCTCTATCAGCATTACGAGGCGTCGCGGCCTGCGGCGGTGACCCTGACGGAATCCGCGCTGGCAGAGGCTGGTTTCGAACGGATGGAGGCGCATTATCCGGATCAGCTTCAGATGGTGCAGGGGCTGCCGACCTACGCGATGCATAGTTATCCGACACCGAACGGAAATGTCTATTGGTACTATGACCCCGGGAATTGCGGATGCGTATTCGAGGGCAACGCGGAGGCGTTTCAAAAGTACCAGTGGGAACTCACGCAGGAGAACGATACTGCGGCGTACGTGGCAGACTCGGAGGATAACGACGTAGTCGCGCTGAACGCGCTTAACGAATCAATGTTCCCTCCATCGATCTATCTGCTCGGGCTCGGACCTGTCGCCGGCGGGATCGGCATACATCATGGCAGCCCAGGCGGAGGAGGTGGATTCGGAGGGCATCATCCCGGAGGCTGGGGTCACGGCGGCCCCGGCGGCGGGCATCGCTAGGGAAGCGTCACGCGAGGCCGAGCCGCTCGAGTTGATCCTTGGGCGCGTCGATCGAGAGCAGCGCGGCGCGTAACGCGTCGGCTGTATCTTTCTCCGCGCGCGAGCCGGCGAGATTGTTTTCCTCGGCGGGGTCGTCGCGCACGCGGTAGAGGCAACTCCCCCCGAACTTTCCCATAGCCCAGAACGGCAGCAGGTCGCCGGCGCGAAACGGCTGGCGGATAACCGGGATGCGCGATCCCGGCATCCGATCGAGGACCGCGCGGTCGTCGGGCGTCGGCAGCGTCAGCTCGGGAACCCGATGCACCGGCATCGTGGACCATCTATTCGACCATAGGCTGAGCGGAGCGTTGTCGCCCGAGGGAGCGCGCGCGTATTTGCGCTCGGCGTCGATCAGATGCACCTCGCGGCCCCACACGCCGGCGAGCGCGAACTCGCGAATCGAGCTTTGTTCGCCGGTGAGCAGCGGAAGGATCGAGCGGCCATGCGTCCGATGCTTCATCGCGACACCGAAGATGTCGGCGATCGTCGCCGAAAGATCTACGTTGGTCGTAAGCGAATCGATCGCGCCGGCGGCAGCGCCCGGCCATGCGATGAACAGGGGCGTGTGGCCGAGAGGCTCGTAGATCGGAACGGCGGGCTTGCCCCAGATATCTTTTTCGCCGAGGTAGTGGCCGTGATCGGTGCATACGATGACGGCGGTATTGTCGTAAAAGCCGCCGCGCTCGATCGCGGCGAACAGCTTTCCGACCCACGCGTCGATCATCGTGAGCTTCGCACCGTAGGACGCGCGCACCTGGTGCGCCTGCGCAGGTGTGAGGACGCCTTTCTCGATCGCGCCGCGCATGTACGGGGGCCAGATGAGATGCGGCCCGGTCCACGACGAATCGTACATCGAGGCGTAGGGTTCGGGCGTGTCGAACGGCTCGTGCGGATCGAACTCGTCGACAAAGAGCATGAAGCGCGCGTCGGCTGACGCCTCGCGTTCGAGCCATTCGCACGCGGCGCGCATCGTGCGCGGGCCGGGAAAATCCTCTTCGCCGCGAAAATAGCCGCGCGAGTCGTCGTAGGGCATATGCCCGCGGCCGAACGACGGCGCGCCTATCCACGACGGGTCGGCCCGCGTACGCCATGGGTCACTCTCGTGCCCGCGCTGGTAATCCCACGCGGTGAAATCGGTGTGATAATTTTCGCCGCCGGTTTCGAACAGATGCGGATGGTCCGAAATCAGCTTGGTGACGACGCCGGCGGCGCGCAGCCATGCAGTGACGGGACGCTCCCAGATTTCGATTGAGCCCCACGGCTTCCACAGGAAATCGAGCGCGCCGCACAGAATGTCGTGGCGAGCGGGCATGCAGGGCAGCGAACCCGAGTAGTGGCGATCGAAGCGAATCGCGCGCCGCGCGAAGGCGTCGAGATTGGGGGTCGCGAACTCGCGTCCGCCGTATGCGCCCAGCATGTGGCGGTTCAGGCTGTCGAGTAATATGACGATCGCGTTATTCGGGCGCGGCGCTGTTTTCGGGAGCATCGTGAGTAATCTAGCAAAGCGTGCGGACGGAGGCGCTATGGACTTGGATGGGTCGCCGTCGCCAAAATAATTCGCGATGCAGAAGGGGACCCAAAGAATGAAAAGCTCGCGGCAGTTTTGCGAACCGATGCGCGCGGCGGGTCGCGCGGCATTCGCCGCGATGGCTCTGGCGTTTGCAGGATGCGCCGTCGCCTCGGCGCCGATCGCGCATACGCCGCAGGTGGTCGCGACCCCGATGGAAGGGCAGCTGACGATCAGCGTGCAGGCGGCGCCTTCGGTCGGCGAAGTGCAACCGGTCTTCGTGTCGGTCGCCAACGGTACAGACGATCCGCGCTCCGTGGTTCCAAGCCAGGTCTTCGCGCTCAACTCCGCGGGTGAACGCGTCGCACCTCTGCCTCCGGGCGAGGCCGCGCGCCAGGCCGGTGGCGCAAAGGAACTCGGCGGAGCGCTCGGCAGCGCCGCGATCAGCGGCGCAGCGGGAGGCGCGGTCGGCGCAGGCCTCGGCGCGCTCGCAGGCTCAGGCTTCGGCGCGGTCGGACCAGGAGCACTGGTCGGCACCGCGATTGGCGCAGGCACCGGGATGTACCGCGGCGCGGAGCGTGGCCAAAGCAAAGCCGATGAGCAGGCGAATCAGCAGCTCGACGCCGTCGCGCTGCGGCCGCAGGACGTCAATCACAACTTCACAGTCAGCGGCTACGTGTTCTTTCCCAAGGGCACCTACCAGCAAGTCGAGATGCTCTTGGTGGACAAAGAGACCGGCGACACGCAGACGATCACGGAACCTTGGCATTGAGCGTGCGAAGAACTATCGCGTTCTTCCAGAAGCGTCTTGGTTGAAGGGTCTCCGCGACATACCTTTTCGCTCACCGTTTGTCGCGATGCGGAAGAGTATTTCCCTTGAAGGGTGAGCTGGCGATGTTCCTGGACATGACGTACGAACCTGCCCTCTTCTTGTGATCATCGCGCGCCTATGTCTCGTCGCGGAGCAGATTAACCAGCGCTGGCGACACGAGCGAGCCGTTTTTCCGGCCCGGCAGGAGCGGGACGCCGTTACGCTTGCGAGCAGTCTGATCGCGGGGCGCCAATGCGCTACGAACCAAATCCGAGATGACGCGCCCCGCGGTAGTCGAACGCCGAGCCGCAAGCTCCTTCGCCGCCTCGAGGACATCTTCGTCGATATCCAGTGTGGTTCGCATGTCGCGATCATCATGCATCAAACATCAAATGTCAACGTGACCGGAAGCGCGAACTTGCAAAAAAACTGAAGTTTGCCACGAACTGCAAATCGACTCGCACCGCATCGAAGCTAGGGACGATCGGACTCCACTGGCGATGACGCTGGCCATTCGTGATGTTCATCGCTAACTTCCATCGATGGAACAAAGCCTTCCTGGTAGCTGTCTTTGCGGAGCGGTTACGTATCGGGTCTCCGGGCCGTTCTTGAACTTTGTGCATTGTCATTGTTCGCGGTGCCGCAAGGCTACCGGTAGCGCTCACGCTTCCAACCTGGTCGTCGTCCCGGAGCAGTTCGCGTGGAGCTCGGGACAAGAGCTTGTGGTGCGCTTCGATCTCGCGTCGGCGCGCAGCTTTGCGACGACCTTTTGCTCGCGATGCGGCTCGCCGTTGCCGCATCTAACGCGCAGCGGACGGGAGGTAATCATCCCTGCGGGCTCGCTCGACGCTGAGCCGTCGATCCGCCCGCGATCGCATGCGCATTGGAGTTCGCGCGCCGCATGGAGTTGTTCGCAGGAAGATTTGCCGCGCTCGCTCTGAGCGGTTGCGATTCGAGCCGGGCGGATGGCTTGCCGGCATTGAGCTTCGCACATATTATGGCACTCGCTGTGCAAATATATCTCATCGAGCGCATGCGCAATTGAGAATCTGGCGATCCAGCGGACGAGTCCTGCGCGGCGCGGCGGTTGCGCTGGTTGTTCTTGCCGTGGCGGCATTTTTGCTGGCGCGGCTGCCGTCGGTTCAGGACGCGATTTTGCGCCGCGTGATCGACCGCAACCTCGCGGCGACCCGGACCGATCTGCTCGCCCCCGACGCGCTCAGGGTGGTTCTATGCGGCACCGGCAATCCGCTACCTGATCGCAATCGTGCGGCAGCCTGCACCGCGATCTTTGCCGGCGGCAACTTCTACCTGGTAGATATCGGTCAGGGCTCGTGGAAGAACCTGGCGCTATGGCGCGTTCCCGCCGCGCGGCTCGCGGCGGTACTGCTCACGCACTTTCACTCGGATCATATCGGCGATCTCGGCGAAGCCAACCTGGAGACCTGGGCGAACGGACGCGAGCATCCGCTGCGCGTCTACGGTCCTCCCGGCATCGATCAGGTGGTCGGAGGATTCGCGCAGGCATACGCGCTGGATGAGGGCTACCGCGTGGCGCATCACGGCGCCGCCCTGATGCCGCCGGCAGACTGGAACATGGAGCCGCTGGCGGTGAAGATCGACACTCCTGCCCGGCGCCTCGCCATGCGCAGGCGGATCGGCGATCGTGTTCGATGAGAACGGGCTCAAGGTGACGGCGTTCACTGTGAATCACGCGCCGGTCGTCCCGGCCTACGGTTATCGATTCGATTTCAAGGGACGCTCGGTCGTAGTCAGCGGCGACACCACCGTATGCGCCAACCTCGTCGCGGAGTCGAAAGGCACCGAACGTCCTGATTCATGAGGCTCAGTCGGCAACGATGGTCAAAATGATTCAGGAGGCGGCGGGCCAGGCAGGAAACGCGCGCGCGGCCAAAATCATGCACGATATCCAGTCGTACCACACCACTCCCATCGAAGCCGCGACTGAGGCCAACGAGGCGGGGGTCCAGTTGCTCGTGCTGAGCCATCTCGGGCCGCCGACGCCCAATGCGATCGCGCGGATGGCCTTCATGCGTGGCGTCGCGGCAGTGCGGCCCCGCGGCGTCATCATGGGATCAGACGGGATGCTCCTGACATTGCCTATCGGCACGAAAACGATCATCACCTCGTCAATTAAATAGGGCGCAAATAGCGCGGCAGTCCCCCTCGACAAAAAAAATATCTTCCCATATGGTCCGCCGAACCGGAGGCGAATCACGATGGATCTGTCGATCAAACGCGTCATCATATTCACCCGCGCGATGCCGGCGATGGCGCGCTTCTATCGCGACGCGCTAGGGTTGAAGCAGAGAGCCGATGAACCCGGCTGGAAAGTATTCGACGCCGGCGGATGCGATATCGCGCTGCACAATGGCACGTCAGAGGTTGGGCGCAGGCCGCCGAAACTCGTCTTCTTTGCCACCGACGTTGCCGGAACGCGCGACGCGCTCGTGAAGCGGGGAGTGAAGCTCGGCAAGATCAAGTCGAAAGACGGCCTGGATCTTTGCGAGGGCACCGATCCCGACGGCAATCCGTTTCAGATCTCCAATCGAACCTGATCGGAGCGGCATGGCTTAGCCGATGCTGACGCTCGCCCCGATCATGCGAAGCCCGAGCCTCGCGGCGACGCGCTGCGACGATCGATTTGATCGCGCCGTGCTATAGAACAGCGCGCGTCCGTCAAGCGACGGCATCGACGACCAGCTCGCCGTCACCGCCGCAGCGAATCCACGAGCGCGAAAATTCGGAACCGTATAGACCCCGATCTCCGCGCCGTCATCGCCGAGCCGAGCCGCGAATGCAATCGCCGCGATCTCCTCGCGCTCGACGGCGACGCACCACGGCTCCCAGAAGTCGCCGACTCCCTTGAATCCCGCGGCGAGCATCGCCTGAGGCAATCCACGCTCAGCGAACCGCGCCAGCATCGCGGCGCCCTCAGCAGAATCGCCGCGCACGACTGTCGCCGAGTGCTCATATCTCAACCGGTTCGGAAGCCGGTAGATAACATGCGGAGCAACGGTCGCGACCGGCTGCGCGATCGAAAGAACGTCGATAAGTTTTCCCAGGCATTGCGGCAGGACGTCAGGATCGCGCCACGCGGCCTCCTGCGCGCCAATGGCAAGTAATCTCTTCGCGGTCCGATTATCGAGGTCGCGGCGAACGCGCACGATATTGCCGAGAGGGCATCCGGAAAAATAGAGGCGCGGCCCGGGCGAGCAGTCAGGATCGTTCGACCGCTCGATCCGCTCCGACGCGGACATCACAAACATCGTCGCAACATCGACCTGCAAGAGCCTCAGATCGTCGCTCCGAGCCTCATTCGCGACAGGTTTCTTCACTCGCAGATCATCGCGCTCGAACTGCCGAGGGCGCCAAGGCCCTGGACTCGCCGTCCGGGCTGGCTATTACCACTACGTACCCGTCGAGATCGCGCAGCCACATCTCTCGATGCTTGGGCGCCGGGTTGACGTGCGGCTCCTCGACGATTTCGGCGTGCAGCGAACGTGCTCGCTCGACCGCCGCATCGAAGTCGGCTACCTCGAACCAGAGCAACACGCCATGCCCCGGCGGGGCCGCGTCGGCGTTCGTGAGATTCGGGTGATCTTCCTCGTCCCATGCATGGAGCTGCAAGATCATCCGGCCGTCACAAAACAGCCGCTCATAGGCATCGCGATGCTCGTGCTCCGGAAGTGCGTCAGCTCCGAGCAGCCGTTGATACCAGCGGCTGCTTGCCCTTACCTCGCGCACCGCAATCAGAGGTTGTGAGCTAATTGGCGCCATGACTGATGTTCGAGGCGTTCACTCACGTCCGTACGCCAGCAGCGAGTCACGCATCGCTCGGGCTTGGCCTCCAACCTGTCGCCGAGGCCCATTCATCCGCGCGCCGGATGATCTGCCAAAGCAGATCGCCCTTGGCGTCGGTGTATGCAGCCATATCGTATGGAAATTTCTCCGCGAGCGAGCGTTTCAGGCTGGCGTAACCTTCATGTTCGTCCGTATGCGTGCGCATATAATCTCTGAATAACAGCGCCCATTGTTCGTTCCAACTTCCAGCGCGGCGCGTATGGATATGGGTGCGTCGCGCGCCAGGTAGCTCGCGGAAATATCGCTTCGTGAGTTCCGGGTTCTCCGACTTCCATCTGTATCCGCACGCCTCGATCTTTCGCCGGTAAGGCTCAACCGGCTCGAGATCCGCGACCGAGATCTGAATGTCAATGATCGGCTTCGCTGCAAGGCCGGGAATGGAGGTCGAGCCAATATGATCTATCCGCAGAGCTATGTCTCCAAGTGCGGCGCGCAGGTTTGCGGCCATAGTCGCAAACAAGTTGTGCCACTCAGCGCTGTGATCGATCAGGATTATGCGATTCGACAACGTCACTGCAAACCTGTTTCGCCGTCAGGTCGTGCGACTATCAAGTACCCCGTCGCGATCACAAAGCGGTCGCGACTACAGCATCGAGGAGATCACCACGATCGCGCCGGAGCCCACGCCCTTCGCCGACGGATCGGCCAGCACCATCTTGTTGCCGATGAACTTCATGCAGGTCGGATCGGCGAGGTTCCCGACGAACGGCCGCGCGACGTCTTTGTACACGCGATAGACCGCGCCGTCGTCGGCGCCGCCGCTCTCCGCGGGCTTGCCCATGTCGGCGATCATGAACGTGTCACCATAGGTGCCGAAGCCGGACGGCGAAGTGCCGAACCCGGTCGGGCTGATGAATCCGACCAGGTAGGGATCGCTGTTCATCTTGCCGTCAGGACCGACGACTGAGATGCGCCCGATCTTCGACGCGCCGGTCATCCGCGGACGCATCCCGACCAGCATCTTGCCGGGAGCGTTGCTGTCGCTCGATGGCGCAAACGCGATTGCGCTCAGGTCGAATGCGAGCGGCTTGTCGAAGGTGCCGAACGCGGTCGCTTTGCCGGATGAATCGATCGCGTAGATCGTCGAGTTGCCCGAGGCGGCCGCGTAGAGCTTGCCCGCGTAGGCTCCGCCCGCCGGCGCGAACTCCAGGTCGCGGCAAACGGTCGCCTTGTTCGCGCCGACATCGGGCAGCTTTGCAAAGACGCTTACCGTCCCCGACTTGTCGATCCGATCGACCTCGCACGAGCCCTTGGCGCCCTCGGGCGCGTTGAGCACGAATATCTGTCCCGCATACGATCCAAATCCGGCGGGCGCCTCGGCGAGCCCGCCCGGATGCGGCACCTTGGTCTTGTCTGCAATCGTCTTCGTCGCACCCGACATCGTAACGGAGTAAACACCTCCCGCCGCGTCGGACACGATCAGGCTGCTGCCGCCTGCAGGCTGGAGATAAACTGGCTGCTTGATCTCGGGAGTCTTGAGCTGAGAGCCGTCGAACGGAATCTCAACGTCGACGCCTTTCTTGGCGAGCGCTACGCCCGCGGTGATCGAGATTGCGGCGACGAGCGCGAAAGCCGCGACGGCGCCCGTGATGAAGAAGATGGAGAAGAGGTTACCGGTCTTTCTTGTGGATGAGTTCATCTAACGCCTCGTTCACGAAATATCTGCGGTCTGGATCGAGATTGTCGAGCTCGGCGGCACGGCGCGAGGTCCAGTCCGCGATCGCAATAATCGCGGCCTCGTCCAGCGTCGTGATTCCGAGCGCCTCGGCTACCCGCTTAAGCGAATCGGCCAGCTCGTCGGGCAAATCGACTTCAATCTGTTTTCGGGCCATCGGTTCGACCTTTCATATAGTCTTTGTCCACTGGCATCGTCAAAATGAAATCAGAGATGGCGACAGATGCAAAATATCCGGGCCGCTACGCCGGCGCGATTGTCGAGTACCTCGACGAGGGGCGCTTTCGTGCCGCGCTTGCACTTCGCGACCAGGAACGCCACGTCGCCGTGCTTGGCGCCGACGGCCGCGAGCGCCTGGTCGCGCGCGACCTCGTGATGATCGCGCATCCGGAGCGACGCCCCGCGCGCGAAGCCGCCGCCGGCGCGATTGCGGGGCTCGAGGCCGAGCGCGCCGCGCTCGCCGGTGAGCTCGACCTGAACCTGCTGTGGGAAATCGTGCAGGAGCAGGGGCGCAGCTTCACCGCCCCCGAGCTGGCGGACCTGTTCTTCGGCCGGCGCTCGGCGGTCGGCGACTCGGTGATGCTCGAGGCGCTGATCGGCGACCGGCTCTACTTCACGCGCCGGCACATGGATTTCGTGCCGCGCGCGCCCGACCAGGTCGAGCGCCTGCGCGTCCAGCAGGAGCGCGTTCGTACCCGCAGCGACGACTACCGGCGGATCCAGGCGACGCTGCGCGAGGTGCTGACCTCGGACGCGCGGCCCGGCGCCGCGGAAGCGGCCGCGCTCAACGAAGACTTAAACAAATACTTGAAGAATCCTTTTGCCCGCTCGCGCGAGCTCAGCCTGATGCTCGCCGCGATCGCCCCGGATGTCGATTCCGCGGAAGCCGCTTTCGAAATTCTGGAAAAGCTCGGAGCGAGGCCCAGCGCTCCGCGCTTTGCGATGGTGGCCGGACTGCGCGAGGAGTTCAGCGCAGCCGCGCGCGCCGAAGCTGCAGCAGTTGCGCCGCCAGTGCGTCCGCTTGCCGATAGCGGATACACGATAACAATCGATGACGAAGATACGGTCGAGGTCGACGACGCTCTCGCGTGCGAACCGTTGCCCGACGGCTCGTTGCGCGTGCGCGTGCATATCGCGCTGGTGGCCGACTTCGTGGCCAAGGGCGGTCCGATGGATATCGAGGCGGCGGCACGCGCGACCACAGTCTATCTGCCCGAGGCTACCATCCGGATGCTGCCCGACCGGGTCTCGTGCGAGGCCGCGAGCTTAATCGCGGGGAGCGAGCGTCCGGTCCTGACCACCGACGTGACGATCTCCGCGGCGGGCGAAGTTCTGGCCGCGTCGATCTATCCGTCCAAAATCGCGATCGCACGCCGGCTCGATTACGTCGAGGCGGACCGGATTCTCGCGGCCCCGCCCGCGAATGACCCGGCAGGCGCGACCCTCGCGATGCTCGCCGACGCGGCGGAGCGCCTGCGCGAGCGCCGCCGGACCGCGGGTGCGATGCTGATGCATCGGCGTGAGGCCAAGGTCCGCGTGCGCGACGACGAGATCGAGATCTTCCTGCTCGATTCGAATTCGCCGAGCCGGATGCTGGTGGCGGAATTCATGGTGCTGAGCAATTTCGTCGCGGCGCGCTTCGCCGCCGAACACCGGATTCCGATTATCTACCGGGTGCAGCCCGACATGCGCGGCGACGCGGCGATGCAGCGGCCGCGGCTCTCGATGTATCCCGAGTTTCACGCCGGAATCGGACTCGACTATTACGCGCAGTTGAGCTCGCCGATCCGGCGCTACGCTGACTTGGTGCTGCAGCGCCAACTGCTCGCGGCATTGTCGAATCCCGGGGCGCAAGCGTACAGCGTCGATGAACTGCTGACGGTGCTGGCCGGCGCGGAAAACGCCGAGACCTCCGGCCGGGAACTCGAACGCCGCGCCAAACGCTACTGGACGCTCCGCTACCTCGAGCGCTATGCCGCCGATAAACCCTTGCGCGCGAGCGCGACTCGCGACGGCGCCGGCGCGGAACTCGATGACTACGTCGTTCGCGGAACGCTGCGCGGCGCTCCCGAGCTTGCCGACGACACTCCAATCATGGTGCAGGTAAGCCGCGTCGATCCGCTGCGTGGATGGCTGGCGTTCGATTTTCTGCGCGTCGCCGACTCCGCCGAGGAACCATAGCCATCCGTTAAGCAAGCGCCCTCCTGGCAGGGTTGAGATTAGCTCTTCAGAAGTTTTCCCGAGGCTCTTCTGCCAAGCCTTTTCCAACGCGCTGCCAGGAGGCGCCGTTGCCCCTCTTTCCCCGAAAATCAGATCGACGCGCCGCGAAACGCGTCCTGCTCCAACCGCCACCGGTCGATCGATTCGATATTAAACCGCCAGTCACTGCCGACCTTGAACGCGGGCAGTTTCCCGCGCTTGAGCTGTCGGTAGATCGTGGACGGATGGACCTTCAGATAGTCCGAGAGTTCTTTCACTGTTAACACGTGGCTACTGTCGTTCTTCATCATTGCTGGCTCGCCCTCCTTTTAGCGGGCTTGCTCGTCGTCGTTGCCGAGTTGACTTTCTGTCAACGCAAGCGCCGTGCCGGAGGATTTGCTTCCCGAGCGCCTCGAAATAGAATCGTGCTGCGCGATTTGTTGATCTCGCGCACGTTAGGATTTTGCCGCGATGACGAGAAATTGGCAGTCCGAAGCGCACTGCGAAGTGCCTAAAGCCATCTTTCCACCGTCCTGACGGCATCTGGCATTGGTTCCCTGGGGAACCAATGCGAAATCCAGGGCGTCAGCGGCAACCGTTGCAGGCAGCGAGGAATCGGGCGGCGACGAGATTCGCCACCTCCCGGTTGCTTAGACTTTGCCGATCAGGTTTCGTCCGACCTCGCTCACCTGAGTCAGGATGGACGCCTGGTCGTTTCCACTCTGGAGCAGAATGAGCCGATGCACTCCCGCTTCGGCAAAGCGGCGAGCCGTATCCAGATCGATCTTTCCGCGCGGAGTGACGCTGATTTCGATCTCCGAGAAATTGCGCTTCGCTTTCGCGCACGCTTCCTTGACGCCGGCAATGCACTTCTTGGCGCCCTCGAGGTCGAGCGCGAACCCATACCATCCTTTTGCCAGCCGCGCGGCGCGGCTGAACGCCTCCGGAGTGTGTCCGCCAAAGACGATCTCGGGATGCGGCTTCTGCACCGGCCGCGGCATCGTGTTGACGCCCTTGAATTTCACCCATCGCCCGTTGAACTCAGGCTTGGCCTGCGACCATAGCGCGATCATCGCGGCCAGATATTCCTCGCTGCGTGCGCCCTTGTGATCGAACGGAGCGCCGATCGCGTCGAACTCCGGTTTCAGGTACCCGACTCCAATTCCGAAAATCAGCCGTCCATTCGAGAGCACGTCGGTGGTCGCGAGCTCCTTGGCCAGCACGACAGGATTGCGCTGCGGCAAAATGATTATCCCGGTGCCGAGGCGAATCTTCTCGGTGTGCGCGGCGACGTACGCAAGCGCGATCGCCGGATCGAGCATCGGGTAGTCGGGCGCCACCGGCGACGGCGGCACTTGCGGGTCGGGGACGATCACATGCTCGCCCGTCCACAGGCTCTCGAATCCGGCCTGCTCGGCCGCACGCGCCACCGCGGCAGCGGTTTTTGGGGAAGCACAGAGGCCGTTATTGATTCCGAATAATCCGAATTTCATGAGCCGAGATTTACCACGGCATGCGCCCGCGCGGAAAGCGCCAAAGAATTCAAACACCAAGACACCAGGCGGCCACAAAGACACCAAGACACAAAGAAGAGATTTTTTCTTCTTGGTGCCTTTGTGTCTTAGTGGCCGCCTGGTGCCTTGGTGTTTGTCTGTGGATTGTGTTTGCCTATAATCCCGAACCAGGGCGGGAGGTGGAAGCGCGGCGCGATGCGATGTCCCCAGTGCGGAAATGAATGCCCGCAAGGAGCGCAGTTCTGCTCGCGATGCGGCACGCGGATGTTCGCGCCCAAGCCGGCCGCGGTGCGCGAGTACATGCTCGCGAAAATCCATCCCTCGATGTGGCGCTATGCAAATGCGATGGTCGTCGGCGGAGTGCTGATCATCTTCGGTGCGATTGTGCTGGGTGAAACCTTCCAGAAGAACCCGAAGATGTGGCCGGCGGGATTTGTGCCGATGGGGCTCGGAGTGATTGCAATCGTCAACGCTATGATCCAGCGGCGGCGCCAGAGCTGGACCGTGACTTCCGATCGAATCTTCGAACAGCGCGGAATTCTGGCAACCTCGCGGCGCGAAATGGAGCTCGCCGATATCCGCTCGGTCGAGGTTTCCAAGCGCGTGATGCAGCGGATGCTCGGCCTGGGCGACGTTACGATCGCCTCGGCGGCGAGCTCCGATTTCGCAATCCATCTGCGCGACATCACCGATCCCGACGGCGTCGCCGAGACCGTCCGCAAGGCGCGCCTCAAGAGGCTTGCGTAGGCATGTCCAAACGCCCCGACCTCCGCTATGAACGCCGCCTGTGGGTCAACGGCGTCACCGAAGTCGCGGGCGTCGACGAAGCCGGGGTTGGCCCGATGGCGGGTCCGGTGGTGGCCGCGGCGGTGATCTTCGCGCCCGAGAAATTTATCAAGGGGGTGCACGACTCCAAGCAGCTCCTGCCGGAAAAACGCGAGGCGCTGTTCGAGCCGATCCGCGCGGGCGCGCTCGCGGTCGGCATCGGAGTCGCCGAAGTCGAAGAAGTCGATCGGCTCAATATCTTCTGGGCGACGATGAGCGCGAGCCGCCGCGCCGTCGCCGCCCTGGGACGCATCCCTGAACACGTGTTGGTCGATGGCCGCGATATCCCGGGCCTCGGACTTCCGCAGACCCATATAGTGGGCGGCGATCGCAAGAGCTTCTGTATCGCGGCGGCGTCGATAATCGCCAAGGTGACGCGCGACCGCATGATGGTCGAATTCGACGCGCGCTTCCCCGGTTACGGCCTCGCGCAGCACAAGGGATATTGCACGGCCGAGCATATCGAGGCAGTGCAGCGCCTGGGCCCGTCGCCGATTCATCGCCGCTCGTTCTCGCCGGTCGCGATGGCGGCGCAGATGAAACTGCTGCTCGCGGATTGACCACTTTGCACGACAGTCGATTGCCTTGCTCGCTTGGAGCGTGTTAGCAACCCATCCGTGCCGCACCCGGAAAAAAAATCTTCACGCGCGTCGGTCAGCGCTGTCCTGATTGGCACAATTGTAACTGCCGCGCTCGTGGCGCTCGCGGCAGGATGCTCGAGCGTCTATCCGTCGCGAGTTGAAATCGAATACCTGCCGTCACCAGTCTACAGCCAGGTCGCGGGGGCTCATCGCGTCGCGGTGCGGGTCAACGTACTCGACGTGCGCACTGACAAGATCGATGTGGGCCAGACGCTCGACAGCGTCCAGCAGGAGTCGGCGCAGATCACGATCAAGAACGACGTTGACTACGTGCTGCAAAAGTCGATGGAGCAGGCGCTCGCGACGCGCGGGTTCACCGTGGCCGCGAATGCACCGGTCACGATCAACCTGGAGCTCTCGCAGCTCTACTCGACCTTTCAACCCAACTGGCGCGCGGGCGACGCGCACGCGACGCTCGTGATGAACGCGCAGGTGGTCGCGCGCGACGGCGCGGTGACGTTTTATCAGGCCGTCGCGGGTGAAGGCGGACGCAACGACCAGGATCCGATCGGCGACAATCGCGCCGCCGGCCTCGACCAGGCGCTCAGCCACGCGGTGGACAATCTTGCGAATCGCGCGGATTTTCAGCACGCGATCCTGTACGCCGATCGGCTTCGGCCGGTGCCAGTCCCCGCCGCGACGCCGGGCGCGCCTCGCTCTTCCACCATCTCGCCGCTTCACTAGCCGACGGCCCGTTTCACGATCACGGCGGTTGGTCTAGCGTGGAACTCTGATAGCTAACCGATCGCGGGCCGGCGATGAAAACCGAAAAGGCAGCAGAACAATCTGAACCGAACGCGTCCGCCGTTCCCGCCGAGCGAGCCTGCGAGCTGTACCGTGCGATGCTATTGATGCGGCGTTTCGACGAACGCGCCACCGCGCTCGGCCATGACGATCCCGCGCATGCGAATCTCTACCGGGGTGAGGAGGCAACCTCGGCCGGCGCGATCCTCGCGCTCAGCAAGGGCGACTATTTTGCCAGCGCGTACCGCGAGCATGCTCATCGCCTCGCCGCGGGCGCGGACGCGAAGATCGCGACGGCTTATCGATCCGGCAAGATCTCTCGCGACGCGATTGCGGAGGCCGATGCGGACCTGCATTTTTCGGAGGCGCCTGACGCGCTCGGGATTGCGATCGGGCTCGGCCTGTCGATCGCGTATCGAGAGATACAGCGCGCCGTCTGCTGCATCTTCGGCGACGGCCTTCTCTCGCAGGGCGCGTTCCACGAGGCGCTCAATCTCGCATCGCTGTGGAATCTCCCGGTGGCCTTCGTGTGCGAGAACAATTTTTTTGCGATGGGCACGATCACCGACAACGCCGTCTTCCAGGAACGGCTCCATCAGCTTGCCGCGCCGTACAAGATGCCCGGGACGCGAGTGGACGGGATGGAAGCGCTCGAGGTTCACGCCGCCGTGACCGAGGCGCTCGGACGCGCGCGCGCCGGTGAAGGACCGTCGCTGGTCGAGGCGGTGACATACAGGCCACGCGGCGCGCACGGAGATCGAATTGCGCCCGAGCGCGATCCTATCGCGACGATGCGGCGACGAATGATCGATGAGGGCGGCATCGCGGCGGCGCGCCTCGATCAGATAGACGGCGATATCGAGCGTCTGCTCGACGAAGCGGCCGCCTTCGCCGGCAATCTTCCGCCATGCCGATAATCACTTACCAGAAGGCGATCGCCGATGCGCTGCGCGAGGAGCTCGTCCGCGACGAGCGGATATTTCTGCTCGGCGAAGGAATCGGATACGAAGGCGGCGCGTTCGGGGTCACCGCTGGGATGCTCGCGCAGTTCGGAGAGCGCAGGATTCGCGACGCGCCGGGCTCTGACGCGTCGCTAACGGCAGTCGCGTTGGGCGCCGCAATCGGCGGGCTCGTGCCGGTGGTGGAGATGCGAAACGGAGCACTCGCGCTCGCGGCCGCCGCGCAACTGGGGAACCATCGCGCACTGCCAATCGTGATCCGCGCGCCACTCGGTGATGACGGGATGCGCGCGTCGACTCCAATCAATCCAGGAGTTCGCGTGATCGCACCCGCGTCGCCGGCCGACGCCAGGGGAATGCTCAAGTCGGCGATTCGGAACGGCGCACCCGTCATCGTTTTGGAGCATCGCCAGCTCTACGACACTAGAGGCGAAGTGCCGGATGGTCCTGACTACGTGGCGACGCTCGAAGGCGCGCGGATTATTCGCGGCGGCGCGGCGGTGACGATCGTCGCGTACTCGCACGCGGTGGAAGAATCGAAAGCAGCGGCGGCGATTCTGGAAGATCGCGGAATCAGCGCCGAGATAATCGATCTTCGCGCGCTCGCTCCGCTCGATGCCGCGACCGTTGCCGAATCGATCGCGAAGACCGGACGCGTGATCATCGCCGGCGAAGGAGCCGCGGAGGCGGAAATCGCCGCCGGCATCTATCGTCTTGCATTCGGGTCGCTGCAAGCGCCGATCGAGATCGTCTCTCGCGCGCGCTCACGTGATATCGTTGAGGTAGCGGCGCGGCTCGTGTGAGCCAGCGCTGCGAAAGGACTTTATCTTGGCCAACACACGTTATGATCTGATCGTTATCGGCTCCGGCCCGGGCGGCTATGTCGCGGCGATTCGCGCGAGCCAGCTCAAAATGAAGGTCGCGGTTATCGAACGCGATCGTCCCGGCGGAGTGTGCCTGAACTGGGGATGTATCCCGTCGAAGGCGCTGCTCAATTCGGCCGAAGCGATGGAGACGATTCGCGGCGCGGCGAAAGAACACGGAATCGAAACCGGCGCGGTGACGGTCGATTTCAAAAAAGTGATCGCGCGCTCGCGCGCCGCCGCGGAGAAGCTCTCGCGCGGCGTCCGCTTTCTGCTCAAGAAAAACAACATCGATTTTTTCGAGGCGAGCGCCACCGTCGCGGGGCCGAACACCGTCGCGCTGATGCAGGCAGAGGACAAGCCCGCGCCGCCGGTCGCGTCGCTCGAAGCGGACAAGATCCTGCTCGCGGCAGGATCGAACGAGCGGCTGTTTCCGGGAATGAAAATCGGCGACGGCGTGATGACCAGCAAGGAAGCGCTGGTGCACGACACGCTGCCCAAGAGCATCGTGATTATCGGCGCGGGCGCGATCGGCCTCGAGTTCGGATATTTCTACCAGGCCTTCGGAACCGCGGTGACGATCGTCGAGCTGGAAAAGCAGATGCTCCCGGGATTCGACGCCGAGATCGCCGAGGAGCTGCGCAAGTCGTTCATCAAGCGCAAGGTCCAGGTGATGCTCGGGCACGGCTTCAAGTCGATGGCGAAAAATGGCAGCGCGTGGAACGTGACGCTCGACGCTGCGGGCGCCGCGAAATCGGTCGAGGCGGAAGCGGTGCTGGTCGCGGTCGGACGCACTCCGCTCAGCGCCAGTATCGGACTCGACCAGGCGGGCGTGGAACTCGAACGGGGAGGATTCATCAAGGTGGACGACTCGTTTAGAACCACCGCGCCGACTATCTATGCGATCGGCGACGTGATTCGCCCTCCTTTGCTCGCGCACAAGGCCTCGGCGGAGGGAATCGCGGCGGTCGAGATCATGGCGGGCGTGCGCGAGCCGGGTTTCGATTTGCTGTCGATCGCGGGATGCATCTACTGCGAGCCCGAGGTCGCGACCGTCGGACTTAACGAGGCCGACGCGCGTGCGCGAGGGATCGAGGTCAAAGTCGGAAAGTTTCCATTTCGCGCGCTCGGCAAAGCGGTCGCGATCGGCCACACCGACGGCTTCGCCAAGATTGTCGCCGAGAAAAAATATGGCGAGGTGATCGGCTGCCAGATAATCGGCCACGGCGCGACCGACATGATCGCGGAAGTGGTGCTCGGCAAGACGCTCGAGGCGACCACCGAGGAATTCGGCAAGATGGCGCATCCGCATCCGTCGATGTCCGAAGCGATCATGGAAGCGGCGCTCGCCGCCGACGGCGAATCGATCAACTTCTGATGGCGATGAACGAGGCGCAACGAAAACTCGCGGTCGCGGAGCTCGGCGTCGTGGATTATCGCCGCGCGCTCGCGCTGCAAATCGCGATGGTGCAGGCGCGGCTTACCGGCGCAATCGGCGACACCCTGATGCTGCTGGAGCATCCGCATGTCTATACGCTCGGGCGCGCCGCCGACGAGAAGTTTATCGTAGCTCCGCGTCCCGAGGTTCCGGTCGTGCGAGTCTCGCGCGGCGGACAAGTGACCTATCACGGCCCGGGCCAAATCGTCGCCTATCCGATCGTGAAGCTGGAAGGGAAGTCGCGCGACGTGGCGAAATATCTGCGCGCGCTGGAAGCCGCGATGATCGCGGCGCTCGCGCGATGCGGTATCGAGGCGCGCGCTCGCGCCGGCCTTACCGGCGTATGGTGCGGCCTGCGAAAGATCGCATCGATAGGAGTCGGCATCCGGCGCTGGGTGACCTATCACGGCCTGGCGCTCAACGTGTGCCCTGACCTGTCCTATTTCGAGTCGATCGTGCCGTGCGGAATCGAAGGATGCGAGATGACTTCGATCGCGAGCCTCGGCCGGCCCGATATCAGCGTCGCACGGTTCTCGAAGATTCTTGGCGAATGCTTTCGCGCGACGTTCGACTACGACCCGGCGGAATCGATCGATGCGTCGGCGCTGTGGAGGCTCGTTGACCCGCCTCATGTGATGGCTGAGGATCGGATCGAGTGATGCCCGAGCGAAAACATCCCGACTGGATCAAAGTGCGCGCGCCGGCTTCGGCCGAGTACCTGCGCACCAAATCGATCCTCTCGGAGCTGAAGCTGCACAGCGTCTGCCAGGAGGCATGCTGCCCGAATATCGGCGAGTGCTTTTCGCATCGCACCGCGACCTTCATGCTGATGGGCGACGTATGCACGCGCAACTGTCCCTACTGCGCGGTCGCGCACGGCAAGGTGCGGCCGCTCGATCCCGAAGAGCCGGGCAGGATCGCGCAGGCGGTCGCGCGGCTCGGGCTTCGGCACGTCGTGGTGACGTCGGTCGATCGCGACGATCTGCCGGACGGCGGCGCCGCGCATTTTGCCGCGACCGCGCGCGCGATCAAGCGCGAGCTTCCGGCCTCACGAGTCGAAGTGCTGGTGCCGGATTTTCGGGGCGACTTTGCAAGCGTCGAGACGGTAGTGCGCTCGCCGATCGATATCTACAACCACAATATCGAAACCGTGCCGAGTCTCTACCGCAGCGTGCGGCCGGGTGGAAATTACCCGCGCTCGCTCGCGGTGCTGAGGCATGCGAAGGAGGCCGCGCGCGCGCTCGGCCGCGAAGTTCTGACCAAGGCCGGAGTGATGCTCGGGCTGGGCGAAGAGCGCGGCGAGTTGATGACGGTGATGCGCGATCTGCGCGCCGTCGGATGCGACATCGTGACGATCGGACAGTATTTGCGCCCGTCGGGAGAGCATCTGGCGGTAGTCCGTTATGTTCCGCCGGCGGAGTTTGCGGAGATTGGCAAAGCGGCGCGAGCGTTGGGGTTCAGGCACGTCGAGTCAGGACCGCTGGTGCGAAGCTCGTATCACGCCTGGGAGCATGTGAGCTGAAGATAGTGTGGCTCCTCGCCCTCCGTCGGATCCCTCGCCCTGAAGAGGTTGTCGATAAACGCGGAGTTCTGGTTCGTCATCCTGAACGGAGGCCGCCGGAGTGAAGGATCTCCGCGAAGCGATTAGTGCGGAGAACCCGCGCTGGTTGCACTAATCGCTTCGCGGAGATCCTTCGCCTGCGGCTCAGGATGACACCAAGCGGACGGTTTGCGAGAAAATCGACAGCCTCCTGAAAGGGAGAGGTAAGGAGCGGGTCCCTTATTCAGCGCCGCACGATTCAAAGAAAGAGACTATGGTCGCGCAGTAGCGCGAGTACATATTAAGGGTCCCTCACCTGACCGCGTGCCAGTGGCACCTCCCATTCTGGGCAAGGAATAAGACAACCGGAGGCACTTGGAATCCTTGCGGGCGGTCTGTAGTTATTTGGCTGGCAGAAACGCTGGGCCCAGGGAATCGAAGATGAAGAATCCGCTGACCCTCCTGATCGTCGCCGCAATCGCCATCGCGGCCGTATCGTGCGCTCCGGTCGCGCAGGATCAGGCGCAATCCGCATACGCGCAGGGACGCTACGATGAAGCCGCGAATGATATCCAGGCAGCGCTCAGCCACGATCCCGACAACCAGAGCCTCAAGCAGCTCGCCGCGCAGATCTTCACCCAGCGCGGAGTCAAGGAATATCAAGCCCGGCCAGATGATCGCGGCGGCTGACGATTTCCAGCGCGCGATCAATTACTACCCGACTTACTCGATGGCTTACGACTACATGGGGATGCTCTCGTTTCAGCAGCATAACTGGCAGGACGCGATCAAATACGGCAGCGCCGGAGCTGGTTACGCGGGCACGCCTGACCCCGACTACGTGAAGTCGGCGCGCGAGAATCTTCTTAAAGTCCAGTCCGGCGGTTTCGCGCCCTATGTCGGCGCACGCGGGACGAACCAGTGACGCGGCAAAAGCCTGGCTGGAAACGGCAGTATGATGTGGATGCACAGGTGAGTAGTGGCTGACGAGAAACCCGAATCTTCCGCAAAGCCGTCTGACCCGGCCGCCCCGCCGCGCGCCGCCGACGCGACGCTTGGCCAATACCTGACCGAAGCGCGCAAGAGCCGCGGCTTCACTCCTGAGCAAGTCGTCGCCGAAACCCGGATTCCCTCGCACTACGTCCGCGCGATCGAGAGCGACGACTACGCCACCGTCTCCGACGAGCTATACCTGCTGCCGTTCCTGCGCCGCTACGCGAGCTATGTCGGCCTCGACCCGGAAGAAGTCGCCTCGCGCTTCGTGCGCGACGTGCAGCGCGCCGAGAACAATCCTTCCGCGCGGATCGCCGAGCCGATTTCGATGGTCACCAGCACGCGCGAGCGCAAGCCGCCGCGCGGCCGCCCGGTCGCGACCGCGTTGTTGATCGCGGCGCTGGTGGTCCTCGCCATCGCGCTCTATCTGCGCCGCGACACGCTCATGAGCGGCGCGCGCGGCCTGGTCGGCAACAGTACCGCGTCGCCGCTCGCATCGCCGGCCGCTCCTGCTTCGAGCGCGGACGCTGATAACACTCCGCAGGCGCAGTCCTCGGGAATTCCATTCAAGACCGTGATCACGCCGCAGTCGCCCGCTGCCGCCGCTCCGTCGCCGGCAGCGCCCGCGCAGTCTGACGAGTAGCATTCGCTTTCAGGAGATCTTTGCATAAGGTCCCCGGCGAGACACCGTCGGTATGCGAGGTTATAGGCGTGCGAAGACGGGCGCGTCTCGACGCGCCCCTACGAATTCAACGTGATTCTTCAGAGGATTGGTCCCTCGGCAATTGACTCGCGATGCGTTCCGCAGTCTCGGCCGACATTTCTTCGTAGGGGCGGCTCGCGAGCCGCCCGTCTTTCGCGCCGCCTGTCGCTAAACGCTAACTTTCATGTTTCCGCAGTTGTCATTCCCGCGCGCTGCTGCCGCGCGCGAGAGCAAGGCCGAACGAGACCTCGCCCTTTCGCACAGGCGCACTGCTTCGAGTGTTTATAACAATGCGCGCCGTTCAGTGCAGGATCGAATTCGCGATCTCTTCCGCCACCAGCTTCTTCGCCGTGCGGATATCGTCGCCCGGATGCGCCACCGCTACCACCTTGAGCTCGCTCTGCGATCCTGAAACCGTCGCGCGTGCGATAATCGCGGTATCGTAAATCTTGTTCGCGGGCAGGCCGTTGTACGTGTCCGGGCTGCTATGCAATCCGTTCTTGAAAGTCTGGTAGTGGCGAAACTGCTCGGTAGTCGGATCGTCCGGCGCCATGTTCTGGCGCTCTGCTTCGATCGCGTACGGGTCTGGCGTGGTATCGCCCGCGTTGCCGACCGCCGGAACCTCGGCGCCCAGATCCTTGAGCATCCCGGCCACCGAAGGATCCCCCGGCGAAACATCCTGCAGCGAAACTCCCGGCGAAAGCACGTGCACGCTAAGCGTCACCGTCACGACGACCGGCGCGCCGTTGCCCCGATGCGCACTCAGATCGCCGCTCAGCACGTTCTGCACGGTCGAGTCGGTGCTGATCGCCATCACCGCCGCTCCCGGCGCGATATCCAGCCGCCCGAGCGTCTTTACATCCGCCGCGACGGCGCGAGCTCCGCCGCTCGCGACAGTCGCCCCTATCGCAAACAGGATCGCCGCACCGGCTTTGCCTATCGACCGCTTCATCGCCCTCCTTCCCTATCTATAAGCTCGCGCCGCTTCGATTGGCCAAATCGCGATCACTTCGTCGCCGCGCACCACGTAATACTCGCGGTGCAGATTGATCGTCGTATCGCCGTGGCTCGGAATCAGCTCGAGCTTCATCCCCGCCGCAAGCTCGCTGTGGCCCGCGGCCACATGTCCGTGCTCCTCCGACAATCGTTCGACTTTGATCGGCAGATATTTTCCGCGCGGCGGACCAAATTCGTTGGTCAGCGCTTTCATCCCGGCATCGGTAATCGCGCGCTCGCCGCGCCGCGCGATTACCGTGGTCAAAAGGCTCAGCGCGGGCTGCCCGAGGTCCGGCCGCACGAACCGGTACGTGCCGTCCATGAAGACGTAGGACCCCGCCTGCACCTCCGTAACTTCCGGCCATGCGCCCGCGATGTCATACGTCCCGGTCCCTCCCGCGCTCACGATCTCCGGCGCGAGTCCGGCAGCGCGCAGCGCCGCGACGTGGCGGCTCAGAGTTGTCAGCGCGTCGCGCGCCGTCGCCTCGCGTTTCTCCCGATCGGCAATCAGCACCGCGTGCCCTTCGTATCCCATGATTCCGCGATAGCGCAGCGGTCCGCGCGTGATCCTCCGCGCGAGCGCGATCGTTTCCTCGGGCGACTCGGCGCCGCATCGATGCATCCCGGTGTCGACTTCGATTATCACGTCGGCGCCGCGGCCCGCGCGCTCGGCGCCCTGTTCGAGCTCGCGGAGGTTGAACTCGCTCTCGACCGTAGCGATGATCTCCACCTGCCGCGCGACCGCGAAAAAGCGATCGATCTTTTGCGCTCCCGCGATCTGGTTCGCGAGCAGAATCGGCCCGAGACCCGCGCGCGCCAGCACCTCGGCCTCGCCGAGCTTCGCCACCGTGATTCCGATCGCGCCGGCGGCAAGCTGGCGGCGCGCTATTTCGGGCGTCTTGGGAGTCTTGAAGTGCGGCCGCAGTTTCTGCGGACGCGCGCGAAAGTATTCCGCCATCGCGGCGATATTCGCCTCGGCCACATCGAGATCAAGGATCAGCGCCGGCGTATCGATCTCGTTTTTGCGCATCGCACCTGATCCTATCATCCAGCGCGCGAAGTTTTGATCGGCCGCGCGCTACGGCAGCTTCTGGTCGAGGATCTCTTTCGCGCGCGCGGCGCGCCATGCGATCAGGCGCTCGGCCAGCTCGCGATCCCCAAGCGCGATTATCTGCGCCGCGTATAGTCCCGCATTGGCCGCTCCCGGCTTGCCGATCGCCATCGTCGCAACAGGCACGCCTTTGGGCATCTGCGCGATCGCGAGCAGCGCATCGATTCCGTTGAGCGCCCATCCGGGCATCGGCACTCCGATCACCGGCAGAATAGTTTTCGCCGCCAGCACTCCTGGCAGCGCGGCCGCTCCGCCCGCCGCGCCAATCAGCACGCGGATTCCGCGCCCCGCCGCCGCGCCCGCATACTCGAGCGTCTGCTCGGGCGTGCGATGCGCCGACAGCACCCGAACCTCATGCGGTACTTTAAGTTCGGTCATGACCTCGGCCGCCGCAGCCATGAATTCCCAGTCGCTTTTGCTGCCCAGCACCACGCCGACCAGCGCTGATTGCCCCGATGCCATCTGTCTATTCGGCCCCCTGCCTCAACTTCGGATGCCAAGAGGCTTGCCGCCCGACGCGCAGTTGTCAAGCCCGCCGACGCTCCGGTAGTGGGTCAGTTTGACGAGTCACAGATCTTTATGCCGCCGCTCGCGTATTGCTGTTGCCGAATGTCCGCTTCCTGTCATTCCCGCGCGTGGCTGCCGCGCGAGGAATCCCTAATTCCGATTGTGCTCGGGCCGTCGTCCAAGGATACCGTCCGCAAAAAATTCGGGATTCCTCACGCGCGGCAGCCACGCGCGCGGGAATGACACTGCAAGGTTGCAGCCGGTTTCCGTCCTAGGACATCGAGGCAGATTCCGGCAAAATGTCCGATCATGGCGACTCCGATCCCGCCGAATCATTGCGCCTTCACCCTGGGCGAGGCCGCCGCCGCAGTCGGCGGAGTGCTGCGCGGCGCCGATCCGGAGCGCCGTGCTTCGAGCGTCAGTATCGACACACGTAGCCTCGAGCCCGGCGCGATTTTCGTCGCGTTGCGCGGCGAGGCCGACGGCCACGCATATCTTGCGCGTGCCGCCAAGCGCGGCGCCGCCGCCGCGATCGTCGAGACCGGCCGCGCGATAGACGCGCTCGCCTCGATCGAAGTCGCCGATCCTCTCGACGCACTCGGCCGCCTCGCTCGCGCTCACCTCGCGCGCATCCGCGGCGCGCAACATCTTCCGGTCGTCACGATTGGCGGGGCTGCCGGAAAGACCACCACTAAGGAGCTCACCGCTGCCGCGGCCCGCGCGATCTTCGGCGAGACGCTCGCCACGCCCGGCAATCTCAATAATCTCATCGGCGTTCCGATGACGATCTTCATGCTCACGGCCGACCATCGCGCCGCGGTCCTCGAATGCGGGACCAACACGCGCGGCGAGATCGCGCGGCTCGGCGCGATTGTCCAGCCCGACGCAGCCGCCGTGCTGAACGTAGCGATCGAACATAGCGAGGGGTTGGGCACGCTCGAAGAAATCGCCGACGAGGAAGCTTCGATATTCTCCGCTGCGCGGCGCGCCGCGATTGTTCCCGCCGATGACGCACTGCTATTTGATCGGCTCCCAGAGCGGCTGCGCGCGATTACGTTCGGCCTCGCTCGCCGCGCCGACGTGCGCGTGATGAACCGCGTCGCGCTGAGCGATGGCCGCGCTCGAATCGTGCTCGAACTGAATCCCGCGCTGCTTGCCACCGGCGCAAGCCCAATCCTGAACGCGGAGATTCATATGCTCGGCGCCGCCGCCGCACTCAATTGCGCCGCCGCTCTGGCCGCGGTCGCTGCAATCAGTCCGACGCCGATCACCGCCGATCAGCTTGAATCGATTGGCGCGGTGTTCGGCGCCGCGAAACCTATCGCGCGCCGGATGGTGCCGCTTGAAATCGGCGGAGCGCTGGTCCTCGACGACAGCTACAACGCGCAGCCGCCCTCGATGCGCATCGCGATCGAGACCGCGCGCGAGATCGCCGCCGCCCGCGGCGCGCGCCTGGTGCTCGCGCTCGGAGACATGCTCGAGCTCGGCGCGCTCGCGCCCGCTTCGCACGACGCAGCGCTTCGCCACGCCGCCGACTCCGGCGCGGCGGTGATCGTCGCGGTAGGGCCCGAGATGCGCGCCGCTCTGACGCGCATCTCTCCCAGCGGATGCGATCTGCTCGATGCCGCCGATAGCGACGATGCCGCCATGATCGTGCTCGGCATTCTCCGCTCCGGCGACGTACTGCTGGTCAAGGGCTCGCTCGGAATGGCGATGGACCGCGTGATCGATGCGCTCCGCCGGAATCGCAGCGACTCTTGAGTTCCGCTGCTCATCCAACGCGCGCGCTCGTTCTCTACTGTCCAATCGCGGTGACGTTGCAGGTCTCCGCGGTCATCGAGGCGTTGGCCGGCAGCGTCAGCACCGATGCTGTCGCGGTCGGATTGTAGGTCCCGCAACTCGCAAGCAGATTGGGTGCCGCAGAAAACGCGGTCGGAAAGGTGAAAGTCTGCGCGCTGCCGGTCTCCTGGTATGCATTCAAATAGCAAGTCGCGGTCTTGAGCGTCCCCTGCATAGACATGGAGCAGAGCGCGGTGCCGGCGGTTCCGGTGAGTGTCGTCGCCGATGGGACAAGATCCAGAGGCGTTCCATTGACGGTCAGTGACAGTTCGCCATTGAATACATCACCTAATGCTATATAGCTCCCACCGACCAGCATCGATTCCCCAAGAGAAATGAAGTGCGGAATACTGTTTACCCCTGTCGAGTCCGTGATCGGCAGTCCGTAAGGCGGTTCGAGGGTAGATGGCAATCCTGACGGATACTGCGAATTGTAGGTGTTGCCGATGAACGTCGCACGCCGGTATCCGGCAGACGCGCCGTTGACGCCTATCAGGCAGTTGTTTGAGCCATTACAGGAAAAACTATTGCTCTCAAAGATCGCCGAGGAATCCTCCAGGACGCCATAACCGTTCGGTCCCGGTGTCGAAGCGATAAAGGAATTGCTGATCCGAATCTCAGGGACAGCGCCGCCGCCGTTGTTGTCGTATAGCCAGTAAGTTGGGCCGCCATCTGTGTAGTCGCCGTCGATGTTCCAGTTCTTAAAATAGCCGGCGACATAGTGGCAAATGTACGAGCTGCCGCAATCGTTGTTTTTCTGGTTGACCGTTCCGGCATTAAAAAGAGAATAGCCAAAATTGACGACGGGTGTGATGTTCCGATCGATCTCCGTATTGTCCGTTTGGTAGCCGGCAGCCACCACGACTCCCTGATATCCGATGCCACCGAAATAATTATCGTGGATGTAGACGAACTCGTTCTCACCACCGCCGCTGTTGATGCCAATAGTCACCGCCGCGCCGAACGTCGGATTAGCGGGGCCAGCGCTGATGTGGTAGATCTCGTTGCCCTTGGAGCGTTGTGGACCGCTGAACGTCGAGTCGGCATCGATATAAACGATTTCGCCGGGCGTGCTCGAAGTATCATACATCCAGTCGTGAGTTTGGGTGCCTGCTGCCCAGTCCATATAGACCATCGGGCGCCCCGCACTGCCGATAAAATTGAACTTAGTCGCCGCCGCGCCCCATTTTCCGGCCGCCGTGCCGCTCAAAGCCACATTCTCAGTCTGAGCAAAATTGATCTGCGAAACCGGATAATCCGCGGATGCGAGCGGAAGGAGAATATCGCCGCCGCTTGAGGCCCGCGTTGCGATAGCCGCATTAATAGCGGGAGCATTGTCGTGCCGGATTGTAAACGTGTTGCCGCTGACACTGGGCGCGGTTGCAAGCGTGAGCGTGGTGCCCGAGACTCCGATAATCGTCGTGCTGAGGTCCTGATTCGCTCCGGTCCCCTGAACCGTAGTCGATATCGTCGAACCATAGGTGATATCGGCGCCGAAGTGATTTCCAAAATCCCAGAAGAATGGGTCACTATTTGAACCTCCCGAGACTACTGCCCAGATTGAGGTCGGAGTGCAGGAAGCGCCGGTGCATCCGAGCACGATATAGCTGGTTGCATTAGTAACTCCTGTCCACTTCCATATGACAGCATTGTCAACCGACAGGGTCGCCGGGCCGTTGGTTACAGTCACAGCGGAACTCGCGGGGGACCAGCCGCCCTGCGCGTCGACGGCGATCACTTTGACCGTGTAGGAAGTCGTGCAGCTCGCATTCGACGAATCGACGCTGCACGGATAGGCGGCATTGAGCAGCGCCGACGGCTGGCCGTTAAGCGTGTAACTTATGTTGCTGCCGGTAAACCCGGTTGGCGCTGTCACACTCGCGGTCGGCCCGGCATGAGGAAGCAGAACTCCTTGTCCCACCGCGAAGTCAGCGATCGCGCCGAGAGAAACCGAAGTACTGCTCGCCGTCGTCGTGGCGGTTTCGGTCATGGTCGAAGTCGAGAGCACGCCGAAATCGAGCACATTCTGCTGGCCATTGACGTTGAACCCGGTAAGAGCATCGGCGCCCGACGCTCCCGCCGCTGTGTTTGCTCCGCCGGTGACGACGGGGACCTTGCCGCCCTCGACGGTGTTAACCCTGCTGGCGCTGGATATTCCCGTCACATCGCCGCCCATCGAAAGACTGCTCGCGCTGGCAGCGCAACTCCACATACCGTTCTGGCCCAAAGCCCACGCTCCCGAACCGCCGCCAGTGCAAGGACTGGCCTTCTGGCAATCGACACAGTAAAACATCGTGCCGTCCTGCTCCGCCGGCAGATTCGCAAAACTCAGACTCACGAAGCTGGGTGAGATCGGCTGTGCACCAGAGAGTCGATCATTGATCGCCTCGCGAAACAACAGCCCTGCGTTGGTGCCCG
The DNA here is from genome assembly GCA_963801665.1 of uncultured delta proteobacterium. Lineage (GTDB taxonomy): Bacteria > Desulfobacterota > Binatia > Binatales > Binataceae > JBARDN01. The sequence goes on from CAWDFL010000002.1 coordinate 490,028, forward strand.
AGTAGTCCGGGATCGGCTGGTAAGCGCCCGGCGGCGGAAGATTCTGTGCCACCGCGCTTGCGGGAGCGGCCGCGATCGCCAGCCCGAATATCATCGTGGCCGTCCACGCACTAAGTATCTGCTTCATGAGTATTCTCACTTGCTCAGAACCCTATCGCCAGCCACGAAAAGCCATTGCTCCGTTCGCCAGTGGGGCCAAGCGAAGTGCCGCCCGGAACATCCAGCACGAAGGTGGCTCCGGTGCGGCTGTAAGTCACTACGCTGGCTACCGTGTTGAACCCGCTGGTGCTTGCATAGACGTTGGTCGCGAGCGGCGGAAGCAATATCGCGTTGGGAAAGGTTATCGGCCAGGTGACGTTGAACTCTTCGTCGTTTGGAATCTTCTGATCGCTCAGCGGGAAGTATCCCCATTGAATAAGCGCCGCGACCGCGCCCCGGCTGATGTCCGCGATCGGGATCGTCAGATAGCCATTGGCCTGAAGCGAGCCCGTGAAGCCGGCCATGAACGCCTGGAGAATCCCGATGTTCGCGATATTGATGTTCTGGCGTCCGTACAGATAGGCGGTTCGGTTCGCTAGCTGCTGATGAGGCTGATTACTCAGTCCAATTCCGCTAAAGCTGGCGCCGGCAGCGGCGCCTTCAACTGAATCCGTCGCCTGGATTTCGTAAATCTCATTAGCGGTAAACTCCGGACTATCTATTAGCGTGGCCATGCATGTCCTCTCGTCGTGACGCCCGGTCTTCCGCTGCGCCGGGACCGCTCATCGTTAAATCTTCCGCGCGGCTCCTCAGAAGGTCAGTGTCCAGGTTCCCGCAAGCGACATCCCGGCGGTGAATACTATCGGGCTCAAAGTTTTGCGCGCGAGAATCGGGGTCGGCGCATTGCCTCCCGGAACCCCCACGCCGGTATGATTTGCGAACAGTGCGATTTCCTGGATCGTGATTCCCTGCGCGCCGGTATCCCCGGTGGTCAGGCTCCAGTTAAACGTGACGCTTCCGTTCCCGTTCTCCGAATGAGCGTCGACCGGTTTGTAATACGCCGGTGCGGTAAGTCCGAGATCATTAACCGTTGGCGCGTTCGAGCCCGTACCAAAACCGACCACCGAACAGAACTCGCCGGTCGTGTCCCCGCCGAGCAGCGCCGCCAAAGCAGGCAGTCCGGCATTCACGAACAGGTTTGGTCCCTCATCCCGGTAGATCAATTCGCCGCGCTCGAACACCCGCACCGACACCGTTCCGCAAGGCCTATTCATTTCAACCTCCATTGAGCGTTGCGACGCCGTTTACGATCAGCGCGGGATCAGCGACGATCGGCTCATTCGCGCCGTACGTGATTCCGCTATGCACGTAGTGTGCGTTGTATATTGGCGCGATCGGACCGTAGCCGTCGGTGTAGGGCGGCGTAGTGATCGCGACGAAAAGCTGCGCATCGGACGGCGGAGGCGCGGCGTCGATTTGATACTCGGCGATACCGCCAAGAGTAACACTGTCATCCGGCGTCGGCGCGGCGTCTCGAACCGGCGCGGTTACAAACCATAGCGAATCGAGCCAGGCGCGCGCGGGCTGAAAGAAATTGATCGCCGCAATCGCGCTTTGCGCCGAACCCGCCGGCACCGCCGCGTCCGCGCCGAGAGTTATCACAATCCGGAATACCGCCCATCCCTCGGAACTCGGATACGTGGTCCCGCCCCAGCTCGCCTCACCTTCCTGAATTGTTACGTCGGTCCATCCAAGTGATGATAGCGCGCGCTTGATCGCCGCCGGTGTTCCGCGCTCGCGATGCAGCGCGATAGCGAGCTTCAATAGTTCGCGTTCGGTCCCGGCATTCGGTGAGGCCTCGCCGGCCACCGACTCAGGTCCGGAAAGCGTATCGATATCGGTCAGCGAATCGATGTCGGTCAGCGTATCTATACTCAGTGCAACCGGAGCCGTGAGCTGCCATAGCGGCGACAGAATATCGAACTGCCACGCAAGAAAGACCAGCGCCCCATCGATCACCGAATCGATTCGATAGATCAACAGCGGCGTCAGGTCGAGCGCCGACAGACGCTCAATCAGCACGAGCAATGCCTGAGTCCGAGTGTCGTTGATCGACGGCGATGCGGATAACTCAGCCATCATGCACTCCGGAAAAAGAGAAACACCAAGACACCAAGAAAGCTACGCGTGCCTTGGTCTTTTGATTCATTTCTCTCACGAATGTTCACTCGACGTTGCGGAGGTCAAAGAAATCGCGGTGCAGTTCGCCCATTGGCCCGCGGCTAGCTGAGTATATGCAGGCGCCGTGAGCGTGACCTCGTAAACGCCTGGTACCGACAGCGCCGCGATCACCTGGCTCGGCACGATATCGCGCTGAATCTTCGCCGCGAGCCCGAGTGCGTATTGCACCGCGGCGTTGTTCGCGGCGGTCATGGTCGTACCCGGATCAGCGTCCGAGTACAGCGTTACAGTCGCGGTAATCTGGTAATCAACTTCGGTCACCGCGAGCACGTTGACCGTGTCGGTCAACGGGCGCACCGCATCGGCGCTCAGCGTGGCCAATACCTTCTCGAGCAGCGGCGCTCCCGCAACTCCGGCCGAGTTCGGCGCAGCTTGCGGCTGGACGGTTATCGGTCCGGTGAGGATATATACGTTGACCTGCCCCGGCGCCGGACTGATCACCAACGCGTCAACGATTGACGGATCGACTCCCAGCGCGAAGAACCTGTACGCTCCCGCCGGACCAGCCACACTGAACTGATTAGGCGCCGCCTGGATACGCGCGCGCAGATGGTCATCGGTTTCCGGCGACGAGCCGCCCGCAGTGACTGTGGTATTGCTGACACTTGCGATTGTCGCGCTTGGACTGAGTAGTGCGTTGACTTGCCCCACCAGGTAGCCATTAGCTCCCGACCCTGCCTGGACCGCCGACGCGCCGACCGTGCCCGAAAGCGTGCCTGCGGGAATCACCAGCGCAGCGGTGGTTGCGAATGAGTATTGCCCGTCGCTGGTGCCGGCGAGCGTTCCCTCGGCGATCGTAATCGCGACCGTCAGCACGCTCGAGAGGGTGAATTCGAGCGTCGTTGTCGCGCTCTGGGCGGCAAGCCGGGTCACACCCACGAGCTGGCCCAGGTAGTCGATCATCGGAAATATCGCGAAAGCTAGAAGGTTCTGCTGCGCGGCGTACTGAATTGCGTTGCGCACCAGGGACTCGCGGTACGCGTAGAGGTTGATCAGAAGGCGCTCAACCTGTGCGGGCTGCAAAGTGCGATCGGCAGCCGCCTCAAACTCCGCGATCATATCGGCAAGGACGAGGTTCGGATCGAGCCCGTCCGAATCATCGACGAATACCGGGGGCGGAAGCGACGGGATTCCAGCTGCCATCACTATATATCCTTGCCGTTCACTGGGCCGACGCGCCAAGCGAGACGGTAGTGGTCGTAGTAGTATTCGCGCCCGTGCCCGAAGTCCCGGACAGATTGAGTTGCCATGTGACACTCACGTCCAGATGCGCTCCCGACTGAGTAGTCGTATCGAGCACCGGAACCGCAGTGACATTCACCATAGTGATCCGCGGTTCCCATAGGATCAGCGCGGCGGTCAGCTCTCGAACGATCGCGGGCAGCGACTGGGACATCGGATGGTCGATGTAGCGCCAGATATCGCAGCCGAAAGTTGGCCGCAGCGGATCGCTGCCGAGCGGCGTCGTGAGAATAATAGCAACGCACTGATCGACATCGGCGACGCCCTGAACTACCTGCCCGATCGCGCCGAGCTTGAGCGACCAATCCGCCGAGGTGATGTCGGCCAGCGTGACTGCGTCCGCGCTCATCCTACTCCGCCTCCACGATCAGGCTAGCGCTCGTGATCGATCCGAGCCCCGCGGGACAGGTCACCTGGTCGCCCAGCCGCGCGACTCCTTTCAACTGCCCGGTTCCGAGACGAATCTGCGCGAGCGAGGTTACCTGCGCGTTGCCCTCCGCGTCGATCGCGATCGACGCCGCTCCCGCACCGAGCGTCAACGTGGCGCCGCTCGGCAACGCAACCGTGAGCGCGTGCGCGCCGCCGTCATACTTGATCGACGCGCCGTCGCCAAACTGAAGACTGAGTATGTGCGCCGCGCGATCGTACTCAAACGACGCACCGTCCTTGAACCCAAGATGCCACTTGTCGGCGCTGCTGACCGGCGTCGTGTCGGCCGATGAATAAATCGCGCCGAGGACGGCGCCCGCCTCGTCGTGCGCGTCCATCAGGCATACCACTTGCTCGCCGAGGTCCGGAATCCAGTAGGCCTTATCGTTCTGACTCTTGGGCACGACGATCGGCAGCCACCAGCTCTGCATCTGATCATAGTCGGCGAACGTAACCCGCACGCGGGCGAGCGCCGTGTCCTGCTCCTGCACAATCCCGACCCGGAACAGGCCGGGCGCCGTCGGGCGGCGATCCTCATGAAGCAACATCGCCTACCTCACACGCTGCGCAGCGCTTCGAGTTCGGTCGTATAGCCACGCTCGCGGCTGAGCAGATGTCGCGCGGTTTCGATCAGATAAATCCCGTCGAGCATTCCCCATCCCGAAAGCAGCACGTTGCATCCCGCCGCGAGCGCGGGATTCCCCGGCCGGCCAGGCGAGCGCTGAAGAACGACTGGTTATTACGATTCAGCGCAGCGGTCGCGCGCAGTCCGGCCTGCGCCGCATTCTCGCATCGCGCGATTATCTTGAGCGTGTCCCCAGTCGGCGCCGTGGTAACTGCCGACGCGCTCTGCGCGATTAGTTGTTTTCCGGACGGATCGAAATACGCGGCCGATGCCGCCGTATATATTCGCCGGGTGCGGTTGCGAAAGTCGAACCGCGCGAGGTCACTGCGCACTATTGTCGCGATCGGCGCCGACGCCTGCAGTATCGCGTGCGCGTAAAATACCAACTGCGCGCCGCGAATCGTGAAGTCGTAGCCGAATTCGTCCGCAAGGCGCCACAGGAATTCGAGATCGGTTTCGTCGCGTTGGGTCACGCGCTCAAACGCGACATCCTCGACCTCGGGCGCGCTTACCAGCCCGAGTCCATACTTGCCCGCGATCGTCGCGGCGATCGCGAGCAGTGTCTGCCCCTCGTACGCGGCGCTGTTGCGCGTGCGCATCGCGGGAGTCACATATGCCGCCAGACAGCGCAACCGAAACACGTCGGGCGGCCCGGACAATTGCAAATCGTCGACCTGAAACGATCCGCACTCGAGAAGTTGGCCGCCGTTGTATCCGAGGAACGCTTCGATAACGTCGCCGAGCGCGGGGTACCACGGTCCCTGCCAGCGCTGCGCGTGATCTTCCACCTCGACGCAGAGTTCGCCGGACCTCGCGCCGAGCCGGTCGACATAACTGATCGCGCGCACCATCGCGGAAATCTCACCCGAGATATTCACGCCCGCGTAATTGAGTATCCACTGAGGCGAGCGGACTGAGTATGAGATAGCAGCGCTCATGACGTGGTACCCGTTGCGCTTGATGACGCCGCTGTCTTCCACGGCGGCAGGTCCGTGGTCTGCGAATTGCTCGCGCTCAAAACCGGAACCTCGATCACGATTCCAGCCTCGAACACCGGTTCAATCGCCACCAGCGGATTAGCCATGATGATCGGACTGAAGCGTGTCGCGTCGCCGTAGAACCTCCACGCGAGCAGGTCCCAGCGTTCGCCCGCGCGAGTGACATGCGCGATGTACTGCGTCGCCGTCATCGCGCCACGCTCCGCGTGATCGCGGCGGTCGAGATGTCACCGGGCTGCTGGATCGGGGTAGCCGGCGCCGACGGCGGCGGATTCCCAAGCAGCGCACTAAGTCCGGCCGGTGATAGCGACGCGGCCGGCGCGCTCGCGGTGCTTGAGCTGGATAGGAGACCCAGCGGCGCGAAGTTGAGCAGGGCCGAAGTTCCTGGATCGAGCAGCGAATCGAGAGGCCACTGCTTTAGCCCGAGCCGCAGACGAAGCGCGATCGGAGCGCCGCCGGCGTCGAGTTGCGCCGCGCGCGTGGTGATCGTCTCGATCACAAAGTAGCCGCGCAGAGTTCCGTTGCCGAGCGCCAGCGGCATCGCCTGATGAGTCTCGGCGGCCGCGCGCAGGGCGGCCGCCTGAAGTTCGGGATTTGCGATGGAGGCGTGCAGCAGCAGGTCGAACGACAAACGTTCGAGGCCGTCGCCCGTCCACTGCAGCCGCGGCTGCGCTTCGATTACTCGCTGCTCGGCATAAACATAGCCGCGCTCGGACTCGATTCCCTCCGGCGAGCCGACCACTTCAAACTGGATTGTGCCGAGTTCAGCAAACAATGTACTTTCTCCGAATAGCCACTATGCGCTCGTCAGTCGGTGCGCGCGGCCGATCCGCCCTGGTTGTCGCGCCGGACCGAGGTGGCGGCTTCGACCCGCATCGGACGGCCCGCAAGCTCGGCGCCGTTGAGATCTTCGATCGCCGCCGCGGCGTCCTCGAGGCGCGCCATTTCGACGAAACCGAATCCACGCGAGCGCCCGTCGAAGCGATCGCGCACCACCTCCGCGCGCTCAACGATACCCACTTTCTCAAACGCCTCGCGCAGCTCGTCGTCGCTCAGACGGAAACTCAGATTGCCAATAAATAGTCGCGCACTCATCTGACTACGTCCTTTTTCGATTCGCGGTCATTCTACGTCCAGTTCGGCCTCCCCTCCGCCGCCGGCGATTGCGCGCCGATAATCGCGCACCGCGCGGGTCCAGTATTCGAGTTCCGCGAAATCCATCGCCCGCAGTTCGGCTAGCGAAAATCCGAATCGGACGAGTCCCGCGAATCCGGCGGCGGAGGGAGCTGAAAATTTTCGCCGATCACCTCGGCCTGCAGCGCGAGCACGTCGGCCAGCTCCATCGCGAGCACGTCTTCGTACACGATCTTCCGCCCGGCGATCTCCGCCAGCTCCGCGACCAGCGCGAACACCACCGCGTTCGGATCGTCGCCGCCCGCCGCGCGTTGCGCGCGCATCAGATCGCGGCCGTAGCCCTTGCGCACGATAGCCTGCTTGCCGGAGGGCAGCTCGAACGCGTGCGACTCGCCTTGCTCCGCGTCACCGCTCATTCCGATTACAACACCGTTCACTCGCATTTCTTCGGCCATCGCTCACCTCGCTTGAAGTTCGCGGTCCCGCCGAGCGTCTCAGCCGCCCAGGTTGCTGCGGAAATCGGCAAGCTGATCGACGCCGCCGACCACGTAAAGGTTTGCGAACACGTCGTAGAGATAAATCTGTACGCCATTCACATAGAGCTCCGCGTGATAGATACTCACTGCGGAAGTCGTCTCGACCATCTGATGCTGCTTGAACGCGGGCGCGCCCGCGTCCTTGAAGACTCCCGTCATCAGGTAGACCACCGGCAATTCGGCGCTGCGTCCCTGGCTCGTGTACTGTTCGAGATTGCCGCGCGTCTGGAACGAATGCGCGGTGAACGGACTCGCCGCGAAGGTCAGCACCTCGGCGTCAAACGACGCCCACTTGATCTTCGACTCGAGCTTGGCGACGCCCGCCCACAACTCCGCGGTCCCAGCCATCCCGAGGCCCTTGTAGTCGATCATCTTGTGCTTGGGATGCGCGATCTGGATTTCTTCCGCGCGGCCGAGCAGTCCTACGCCGTCGATATAGATATTCGCATTAGTCAATGAATTGATCTGGATATTCATCCGCCGATACTCCTACGCAGTCGCGGAGGCGGTCGTGGTTTGCGGGCTGGTCTGACCGAGCTGCGACAGCAGGGTCGAGTCGATATAGCTCTGGAACGTGAGGCGCTCGGCGGGCGGCGGCGGCATCACGTCGATATCGAAAACCAACTGCCCGGCGGCGACCTGGTTAGTGGGATTCTCCGACGGATCGTAGCTGGCCGAGCCGGCGACCAGCGCGCCGCGCTGGATAAGGCTGCGTATGAAGGCATTGACGCTCGCGAGGATCGCCGTGATCAGCGCGTTCGAGATCGGCTGGTCGATAAACTGGAGCATCGAAAGCTCAATCGACTCCTCGATCACGTCCATCGTGCGCCGCACGTTGATGAAATTGTCCGGCGCGGTATCGGTCGGATACGCCGCCGAGCGATTACCCCACACCCGCAGCCCGGTTCCGTACGCGTTGAACACAGTCACGATTCCCTGCGCGTTCAGATTATTCGAGTCCGATAGCGGATCGAGAATCGACGAGTAGATGCTTACGTCGGGTCCCAGAATTCCTTCGACTTCGGTATTGGAAGGCGACCACCAATAGCCATTCGCGAGATCCTTGGCCGCGATCGCACCCGCCATCCATTGCGAATAGGGTCCGACCGAGGTTCGGAGTACGGCGTGGGAATCGGCGTACCGGCGGAGGTCAGCGTCACTCCGGTCGGCACCAGCCCACTGTCGGAGAACTGCTGCTGCGGATAGCACAGAATCACGCGGCTCGACGAGGTATCGAACGCGTTCCCGGCCACGCCCCGGTTCGCAAGCGCTGTGGCTACGGGGGTCGACGGCGCGGAATCGACCAGCGCCATCGCGCGGATCGTATTCGCCATCACCGCGAGTGCGCTGGCGACATCCTCGTTCTGTGAATAGCCGGGAGCTGCGAGCAGTTTCGCGAAGAAGCCCATCGTGCCGTAGGTGGTTTGCAGCGCCTGGATGCCGGTGTAAACCCCGCTCGTCACCGCACCGATTATGTCTGAGTCGAGGACCTTGGTTGGATCGGCGTAGTTGAACGACACGCTCACTGCTTCTCCGGCGGTCAGCGCGCCTCCAGCGAGCGCAGTGATGACGCCGTTTACCGCGTCGAGCGAATAGTCTGTTCCGAGAACGTAGGTAGTCGACCCGGCCTGGTTCTTGACTACTACGCTGCTGACCCCCATATGCGCGAGATTCAGGACCTGCGCGCCGGAGGCCGGGAAGCTCATCGCCTGCGCCGCGATCGCGGTGTAGTGGCGTGTCGGATCGAACACGTTGACGACGATCGCCTGGCCCGCTCCCTGCTCCTGGATTGCCGCGAGCGCGTAGGGAATCGTGTAGCCCTGGATGAGCGGGCCGAAGTTCGCGGCGTCAAGCGCCGAGCTGACCAGTGTCGGCGAGTTAATCGCGGGCGCGACGGAGGGCGCGGCCACCGCCCACGATGGCGCGGTGCCGATTAGTCCAATCACGGCGGACTTGACGACGGTGACCGGATTCGGCCCAGTAGTAACTTCGATCACTTCGACCCCGTGCAGGAAGCTTGCTGACATGTCCTCTTACCTCGCGCGGGGATTGTCCCCGCGAATTCAATTAGTTCGTGGGCACTGTATCACCGGCCGCCGCGATCACCTGGTCTGCGAAGGTATAGCCGATCTGCACCGTCTCACCCGCGGAGATAGCGCCGCCCGCGAGGGCGGTAATAATTCCGTTTACCGCGTCGAGTGAGTAATCGGTCCCAAGACTCAACACCGCGCCGCCCGGAGCGGTGACGACTACCGCGGTGAGATTGCCGTTGGGAAGCTGGATCGTCCGGCCGAGTTAAAGGTAAACGGCGCAGGCGCGAGCGTGACCTGGCTCTGCTCGCCCTCGTCCATCGCGACGCCGCGAATGAAGAGCGGAAAAGCTGGAGTGGATGACGCCTGGACCGCGACTGTCGAGAGCCCGAAAGTGCTTCGATAGATCCACACCCCACCCTGTTTGTCGCGCTCGACGAACTTCTCGGACCGCGGATAGATTTGGCGGCATCCGGGGACGCGAAAGCCGGTCAGCGCGGCGCGAACCGCCTCGATGACCGAGTATGCGCCGGGACTCGGGCCGCTCGGCTCGGCGCCGTAACTCCATCCGAGGTCGCGCATCATGATAGTCACGCCGAACTCCATCAACCGTTCCTGGATAATCGCGGAGGTGTCGAGCATCGCGCCGTACTTGGAACCGAGATACTGCACCAGCGCGGCACCGACGCGATGCGTCAGGCGGTAGGACTCGGGCTCGTCGGGATAGTGCGCGACCTCGATTCCCGCCACCTGCGCGGCAATTTGCGCGACAATAGCTACTTCGATCGTCGCGATATCGATCGGGGTCGGCGGAGTGAAGGTTTCGCCGTTCCACGGCGTATCCAGCATCGCAGCCATTACCTAGTACCCCTTGAGCCTTCCGCGGCTGAACACGCGACGAGGGCCCACGACCTCTTCGGCCGCGCCCGCGACCGGAGGCTCGGCGTTGTCGGGCGCGAGGCCGAGAGTCAGCTCGCCCGCGCTGACTTTGGTCAGCATCGCGATCGCGTCGTCGTAGCGGCGCCGCGCGTCGGCGAGGTCGTGCAGCGGGCGCAGCGCCTGCAGCCGATACATCGCGATATCCGACGCAAGCCGGTTCAGCACCTGCGGTGGATCGCTGAGCGGCAGCGCGAAGCGCGCTTCGAGGTAGCTGTCGATCTCCGCCGACGCGTCGTCGAGCGCCTGGGTCAGCGAATCGGTATTGACCGTGGTCGCGCTCGGATCCTCATTGGTGAGCTGAACCAGATCGCGATTCGGGTAGCGATTGATAATGTCCTGGGGCTGCGCGTAACTCACGCCCGGATACCTCTAACTGATGCGATCGCGTTTGAGCGCCCCCGCAGGCTCGGCGCGAGGCCAAGACCTGCGGGGGCCATGGAAGTTGCCCACGCGGCGGGAGGAGGAGTCACCGCGCGGGCGCAGGGAGAATGTGCCGTCATTCGCATTTCCGTTATGCCAGGTACTCGCTGACGATCAGGTCCGCGCTGTTGCGCCAGATGTTGGTAGTCGCGACGCTTGCGCTCGCGCCGGTGCCGGCCATGAATTCGGAATTGAGTAATTGACGCGCGACCTCTTCGAGCGACGGCGGAACTACCAGGAACACGCCGCCGCGGCCCGAGAGCGCTCCGAACGGCGCGCCGCCGTCGGTGGTGAAGGATCGCATCGCGGCGCGCACCGCGCCGTAGTTGGCCGGATTACTCAGATCGGTGTTGCTGGCGTACGCGAGCTGCCACAGTCCGACGCCGGTGTTCGCGCGTCCATCGACGCCGTAGCGGAACTCGCGCCGGTTGAAGACCGCCTCGTCGGTCATCGCGCTCATCCGCGTGACCGCGTATTCGCGGCGCATCTGGAAGATGAAGGGGCGAATCGCGCGCGACGCATCGACCAGGAACCAGTAGTCGCCGGTGCCCGAGGTGTTGATATTCGACGCGGTAGTGCCGCCCGACTGATTGAGTAGTCCCACGGGATGCGCGGCGGAAAAGAACGGCTGGCCGTCATAGCCAGTCACCGCGCTGGGAGTAGCCACCGCGGTTTTGAGCATCGAGAACAGCAGCATGTCGGGATGCATCTTGGTATCCCAGCCGAGCTGCTCGATGATCGGCTCGTAGACGCCGTAGGTATCGTCCTCGATATCGTTGCGATCGATCGCGACTGTGTCTTCGAAGTTGCGGTTCACGATCGTGTAGGTATGCGCTTCGAGCGCCTGGACCACGCGGTCGCCGAGCCATTCGCGAAACCGGGTCGTGCGGCCGAGCCACGGATAGGTGGTCTGGCGCGAGCCGGAACGCACCACGCTCGCGATTTGCTCGTAGTAGGAGGGCGGCTTCTCGAATCCGCGCTGAAAGACCACGTCGAAGCCGGTGAACAATGCGGTCAGATTGGCGGCGCTGATTTCCATGATTGCAATTCCTCTTGCTGACGCTCGGTTACGCGGCGGCGGACGCCTGATGCCAGAAATCGACCCACACCTGCCCGCTTGGATCGAGCGCGACCACCTCGCCCGCGGCGGCGTATTGCTGCACGCTCGCGCCGCTTGCGCGGTCGGTGGCGGTGAGGGTGTGGTCGTCGAGCGCGAAGCAGATCGCGCCCAAGTCCGCGATCGTGATCGAGTTGTCCTGGTCGTAGAGGAACACGCCCTTGCGCGCCGTGACCGAGATCGCGCCGGCCGTGCCGGGATTGTTGATCGCGTTCTCGCCAGGGATTCCGTTTACGACGTTCTCGGCGCGTCCGACGATCTTGAGCGCGTTGGCTGTGGTGGTGGTGGCCGAAGCCGGCACCGCGTAGCCATTCGCGTCGATCGCGAGCATCCCGCCGAGGTAAACGTTGGTGTTCGCTTCGACGCCGAACACGCGCATCCGGCCGCCGTCGGAAAGCTCGGGCGTGTTGCGTGAATTAGTCAATCCAGCCATGTCTGCACATGCTCCTTGCTGTTAGCGGTCGCCGCCGGGCGAAAGCAGGCTCAGGAAATCCGCGCGTCCGTTTTTGCGCCGGACGAAATCGGCGGCGCTGACGCCCAGTTGCGAGCAGATCGCGAGCTCGGTCGCGCCGAGCGCGTTGCGCGTCCCCGATGCTCCAGGAGCCATCGGCTCGCTGTCGAAGCCCGAGGCCGCGCCCAGGATCGCGGGCTGGCGCGCGATGAAGGAGCTGAAGCCCGCGGGATCGGCGGCGCAGTAGGCAATCGCCCATTCGCGCTGCGCCGGGACCAGCTTGCCCGCACGCGTCGCTTCGTCAACCGCCTGCGCGGCGCGGTCGCGCGCGCGCTCCGCGCGCATCGCATTGAGCTCGGTGAGCGCCTTCTGGAACTCCGCGATCGCGACGAAGCGCGCCGGATCGAGCGCTCCCGCGTTGGCCGCCGCATCACCGCCCGCTCCGCTGTCGTCATGGCCGTCGTTGTCGTTGTCCGCGGCGAGATCGCGCACGGCGGCCAGCACCTGGTCGGGCGCGGCGCCGGGCTCGAGGCCCAGGATCTCCCGCAGCTTGTTCAGGAACTCTTCCATCATGCTTTCCTCTGGGCTCGCGGCGTGGGTTGCCGCCGCGGCGATTGCGGTCAGGTAAAGATTTGGATTGTTGGTCAATCCCGCGCGCAGCAGCCGGGTCACGCGGCCGCTTGCGGGATCGAACTGGAACACCGGCGAGACGTAGCGATACTCGCGCGCGGCGATCGCGGCCGCGGCGCGCGCGGTCCATTCGACGCGGCCCCATACCGCACCGGCGCGCACCGCAAACTCGACGATCCATCCGGCCGCGGGTGCGGGCCGCCCCGCGGGAGCGCCGAAGTCGGTCGCATGGTCGTAGTCGATCGGCAGTCCGGCGGTCATCGCCAAGGCGCGAGTCGCGGCGATCACGTTCGCCGGATCTTCGACCTGGAACGGACCGCGGCCGTCGCGGCCGTTGAAGATTCCCGCCGGCAGAAGCTCGATCCAGTCGGGGGCAACTCCGCCGTGTCCGCCTGGATGGGCGGGAGCGGCGGGCGCGCCGGCGGTATCGAGCGCGGAAGGACGGTTCAGTTTGCCTGCGTCCAATCCGCGTTCACCACCGGCGCGTGTCTGGAGGTTTTTGCCCATCGAGAGGCATTTTGCGGCGAATCAAAAAAATAAATAAGGCTGAACAGTTCAGCCATGAACAAATCTGGCAAAAACCCGAACGATTGTTAGGGAGAAAAATGAGCGACTGAAATAGCCCGCCGAAGCGATGAAGCCCTTGCGGCAGTGGGGCTTAATGAAGGGTGAGGAAGCGCCGTTTTCGCGGTGTTCGCGAGCGACCATGCCAAAATGGACGTGTCAAAATCCTACATACAAAACCGGTTTTTCGCCGTTGAGCGCCGCGCGATCAGCCTCAGAAACGCACGCGGACGACGCTTCGCGTCGGCCGACGAGCCGTCGGCATCCACTGGCGGAAGCGGGCTCAGAGCCGGTAGGAACGCCGGCCGCGGGGGATGCCCGGGGGGCGCGATCTGTGTAGTCTGCGGGTCGATCGCGATGAAAAAATCTGATCCGATAATTGAACTTTCGGGACTGGTAATCGAGCGCGACGCCGCGATCCTGCGCGGCATCGACTGGCGCGTCGAGCGCGGACAAAACTGGGCGATCCTGGGCGCCAATGGCTCCGGGAAAACCTCGATGCTCCGGGCGCTGACCGGATACCTGCCGCCGACGCGCGGAACTATCCGCGTCCTTGGCGAGACTTTCGGCCACGCGGACTGGCGCGAGCTGCGCACGCGGATCGGGATGGTCAGCTCGTCGATTCAGCAGCTAATGCCCGAGAACGAAACCGCGCTTGACGCCGTGCTCTCAGGCAAATTCGCGATGATCGGCTATTGGGGAAAGGCCGCGCCGCGCGACCGCCGCGCCGCCGCCGCGATTCTGCGCCGGGTCGAGGCGCACGCGCTCGCGGAGCGCGCGTGGGGCTATCTGTCGCAGGGGGAGCGGCAGCGCGTGCTGATCGGGCGCGCGCTGATGGCCGCGCCGCAGCTCCTGATTCTCGACGAACCCTGCGCGGGGCTCGATCCGGTCGCGCGCGAGCATTTCCTGCAATTCATCGAGCGGATGGCGCGGACGCGCGCCGCGCCCGCGATGATGCTGGTGACGCATCATGTCGAGGAGATCACGCCCGCCTTCTCGCACGTGCTGGTGCTGCGCAAAGGGCGCGTGCTCGCCGCCGGTCCGCGCGCGCGAGTGCTCAGCTCGAAAACGTTGTCGGCGGCCTTCGGCGCTCCGGTGCGCCTGGTGCGCAAGGGCTCGCGCTACGCGCTGACGGTGCATCGCGCGGCCTCGCACGTGATGTAGCCCGATCGCGGAAAAGCGAAGGCCCGGGATTTCTCCCGGGCCTTTCGCCGTTTCAGTACCAATAGTGAATGCTAATCCCTAGTCAGATCACTCTCCCAGCTGGTCTTTGAACGGCGTGCCGATGCCGACCAACACCACGCTGGTTTGCGAGAGACTCGGATCGTTCGAGGTGATCACGATTTTCGAGCTGTAGGCCGTCTCGCCACGCGGCGGAGCGAACAGCACCGTGATGGTTCTCGACTGGCCCGGAGCGAGGTCGAAGTTGCCGCCGCCCTTGCGCACGCGGAAGCCGTCATCCTCGAGCGGGCTCACGTAGCCGATAAGCGGGGCCGTTCCGGTGTTGGCGACGGTGAACTTGCGCGTTGCCTTGCCGCGTCCGCCCGCCCGATTGGGGAAATCAATCTCAAGGGTGCTGACGCTCAGGATCGGTCCGCTCGGCGTCGGAGTGGGCGTCGGCGTCGGCGGAGCGACTGTCGGCGTGGGCGTCGGCGGAACCGTGGTCGGTGTCGCGGTCGGCCCAACTCCCGTTGGCGTCGCCGTCGGTCCAACTCCGGTTGGCGTCGCGGTCGGCCCAACTCCTGTTGGCGTCGCCGTCGGCGAAACCCCCGTTGGCGTCGGTGTCGGCGCGACCGTGGTCGGTGTGGCCGTCGGCGTCGCGCTGGTCGAGGTCGCGGTTGGCGACGGGAACGGCGTCGGACAGACCGCGCCCGCCGGATCGATCTCCGTGATGAACGCGTTGGTTGATTCGTTGCCCACCGCGTTGTTGACGATCTGGAACGCGTTGGAGGTGATCGGGAAATCGCTCGAGTAGGTCGCGCCGCCTACGAAGATGTTGCCGGACGGATCGAGCGCGATTCCGGTGCCAACGTCCGCCATGCCCGTCCCACTCAGATAGGTCGAATAGACCAGGCCGCTGGTCCCGTCAGCCGGATTAAGTTCGGTGACGAATGCGGTAATCGGAACCGTAATATCTTCGACATCGATACCGGTGCTGTTGTTGGTCGAGCCGCACGCGCTACCCGAGACAGGAAAATCGGTCGAGGTGGTGGCTCCCGTCAGGTACACGTGGTCCGATGTATCGATTGTCATCGAGAGGGGCAGATCTCCACCGCCCGGAACCGAAAGACAACCGATAATCGGTTCGCAGACTTCGATAGACGTTCCGCTGCCGCCAAGATAGCTCTCATATAGCGCCTGGTTGTCACCGCTGTCCGACGGATCGAGTTTGAGCACGAACGCATTAGCGCCAGAGTTGTCGGCGGCAGCATTCGCGGCCTGGTACGGCGTCGCGCGGTTACCGCCGGTGGTCTTCAGGCCCACAGGAGGCGTCCCGGCCGAAAATGCGATGCCGCTGACGAAGACGTTTCCTGAGGTATCGACCGCAATTCCGGTCCCAAGATCGCCAAAGCTCCCAGCATCGGTGTTTACCCCTGCTCCGCCGAAGAAGCTGCTGTATGGAAGCGAGGAGCTGCCGCTTTCGGCTGGATTAAATTCCGCGATGAAGGCATTGGTGGCGTCATTGCTGAAAGCGTTATTGGCGCTTTGGAACTCGTTCACCAGCGGGAACACGCCGTCATCCGAGGAGAAGGTCAAGCCGGTTATCCAGGCATGGCCCGCGGTATCGGTTGCAATCCCAAGCGCCGCCTCGCCGCCGGTCGATGTACCTTCGCCGCCGTAGAAGCTCGCATAGGTAATCGACGCGAGGCTCGTCGGCATCTCGATGAAATATGCGGCGCTGTTGCCGTTGGTGTCGGGATTCTCGGTCTGCTTCGCACTCGCGGTTGAGGGGAAGTCCGAACCGGCGCCGCCGGAGTTGGTAGTCGTGCTCGCACCGGCGATAGAGAGATTGGAGCCGTGGATCGCGACGCGGATCGCGGGCGCGCCGCTGCTGCCGTTGATATAGCAGGAGATCACGCTGGTGCCGGTCGAGTTAACCTGCGTGACGAAGCCGTTGTTGATATCGGCCGCGCCATGATTGTTGGTCTTGCCCGAGGTGAATCCGCACGATGAAGTGCCGGGAAAATTCGTCGAGTAGGTCAGCCCTACCAGATACGCATTACCCGCCGTGTCGACCGCGACTCCGTTGCCCTGATCGCCGTCGCCATTTCCGGCATCCGCAGGAGTGGTATTTCCTGAACCGCCGATATAGGTCGAATAGACCAATGACGACGCTCCGCTCAGACTGGTGTCGAACTTCGACACGACCGCGTTGGGGTTGGCGTTGGGCGGTGCGAAGTCACCCGTGTTTTCGCCCTTGTTCGACTTCTGAAACGCGCTGGAGGTCGTCGGGTAGTCGCTGGAAAACGCCACCCCGCCGAGGTACGCATTCCCTGACGTGTCTACCGCGATATCGACCGCGAGATCAGACACCGACAGGTCGCTGATGCCCGGGATCGTGCCGAACTGCTCGAGGTTGATCGGCCCGTAGCTGTCGCCCGAGCCGCCGATGTAGCTCGAATATGGAATCTGCGGCACGGCGACGTCCGGCTCCACCTGCGGATCGATCACCAGCGTCCGCGAACGGTCATAGCTGGCGAGGTCGAAGCCGACCTCGTGGCGCGGAATCCCCGCCTCGATAATCCCATCCTTACCCACCGTGAATTTGCCGTCGATCGGGGTCTGCGATCCGTCGGCGCCTTCCTGATAGACCCGAGGCTGGCGCATCACGAGATTTCCCGCCGCGGTCGCGATCTGCAAATCTCCCGAGGGCATCAGCGTGGTCGTGGCCGGTCCCTCGACCGCCAGCTTGATCTTGCTGGTGTCGGCGCCGGGCTTGGCGATCAGATCGTATTCGAGCTTGTCGGGCGTTCCGTAGAATACGAGGTCGATTCCCGGATAGACGCCCTGGTAGCGCACGCGTCCAAAGGTCTGGATATTGCGATGCCATTTATTGGGATCGTTGCCGATCAGGTAATTGACTTTGCCCGGCAGAGGCTCCGCGCCTGCGACCGAAGCCTGCGCGCTTGCGCCGAGCAGCCGGATACGCACGTCGGACTCGACCAGTTTTGGCGCGGGCTGATTGCCGCGGCTCTTCTGCACTCCTCCGAACGTTCCCCGCGCGATTACGCCGCGCTTGTCGCCGCCGATAATCGAGAACACCGCCGAGTCGTTGGTCAGGAACAGGGTGTAGTCGCCGGCATGCGCAAGATACTTGACCCGCGCGTCGCTCTGCCCTTGGTTCTGCTCGAAGTACAACGGCATCCCGGCGATCTTGTTGACCGCGTCGGCCTTCGACACCTGCCTGGTGCGCGTTGACTGCGCCGGCTGCGTGGCCGGTAACGAGGTGATGCTGACGATCGCCGCCGCACCGATCATCAGCGCCGCCGCGACTATCGCAATCGAGACTGTGCGAGAACCAAAATTCCCTGGCTTGGCATCGTAGGACATCGGATGCTTCCTCCCTCAGGCGAGCCGATCAACTGTTTATTTGTGAATGAGGGCCTATCGCCGCGCTATCCAACTGCCTCACCCCTGACGCAAGCGACCAAGACCCAACGTGACGTGTCGTATCATGCAGCATCACTTGTTGCAAGGATGCAACACTCGATGCCGTCGAAATTAATCAATTCTGCGCAATTCAGTAACCTTCCCGTGACTTAAACCGTCGTGTCACTTCCCGATTCCCGACACCTCGATCGATTGAGGCGAGCCGTCCGCGTTGTCGGAAATCGCGATCGAGGCCTCGACACGGCCCGCCGCTTGCGGCGCGAAGGTCACGTCGATCGAGCATCGGGCGCCGGGAGCGAGCACGCGGGGGCATTGATTTGCGACCGTAAATGGAGCGGGCGCCGGATCAACGCTTTCGATTATCACCGCGACGGCATGCTTCGACTTTTTGTTGATCACGGTCACTCGCTTGAGCCGCGAGGCGCCGAGCTTGACCTTCCCGAAATTCACCCGCAGCGGCTTGATCGTGATTCGCTCCGCGACGGCCGTCGGCGTCGCAGTCGGTGTCGTGGTGGCGGTGGCCGTCGGTGTGGCAGTCGCGGTCGCCGTCGGCGATACGGTCGCAGTCGCGGTAACGGTGGCGGATAAGGTCGCCGACGGCGTCGGGCTGAGTGTCGGCGTTGCGGTGGCGGTTAGCGTCGGCGACGGCGCCGGATCGGGATACATCAGGGCGCGATTATTCCCCGTGTCGGCGACGTAGAGATTGTCGGCGCCGTCGAGGGCGAGCGCGTCCGGCGCGGAGAGGCTATCGGGACCCAGGCCGTCGAGATCGTCCGGCGCGACGCCCTGATTCGCGCCAGTTGCACTCATCGCGCTCTGCCCGAACACCGCGATCGCGGCGGGCGCGGCAGGATACGGCGGAGCAAACTCGAGCACGCGGCTGTTTTCGGAATCTCCGATATACAGATTGTCACGAGAATCGAGCGCAACCGCGGCAGGCGCATCCAACGTCGACGCCGAGGCGCCGCCGGCATTCGCGATGCTCGAAGTGAAACTGCCGTTTTGCCCGAACACGACGCTCGCTTGAGGATCGGCCGAAAAAGGCGCCGTGACTTCGAGCGCGCGATTATTTTCCGTGTCCGCGATAAACAGATCGCCCGCGGTATCGGCCGCGATCGCGCCGGGAGCGCATAGCGTGAGCGCGCTTATGCCTCCGCCGTTGCATTGATTAGTGGTGAAATTGCCGCCCTGTCCGAACACGCGTATCGCGGCGGGGGCCGGGCCGAAGGGCGGTGTGAATTCGAGCACGCGCGAGTTGCCGCTATCCGAGATAAACAAGTCGCCGGCGCGATCGAACGCGACCGCGGACGGATCCAACAGCGACGACGCGCTCACCGACCCGGGCGGCGTACAGGCGCTCGCCTGGAAGCTGCCGCAGGTGCCGAAGACCCTGATCGCGGGAGCCGAATCGACGCATGGATAAGGACCGCACGCCGCGGACGGCGCCGCGAACTCGAGCACGCGGTTGTTGCCCGAATCCGCGACGAACAGGTTGCCGCTCGAGTCGGTCGCGACGCCCGACGGCGCGGAAAGCGACGCGCCGTTTTCCGCCGCGCCGGCATTGGGCCTGGATGAAATGAAATCGCTCTGCCCGATCACGATATCGGCGGCGCCGCTGGCCGGGGCCGACGGACCGATCCATCCGAGCACGCGATTGTTCTTGGTGTCGGCGAGGTACACCGCCGTCTGCGCGTCCGCGACTCCGATCGCGACACCGCCGGGAGCGTCGAGTCCGACGCCGTCGACGCGGTTTATCGCGCCACGCGCAAAATCCGGCTGGCCGAGCTCGCGGCTGGCCGCCGAATTTCCCGCGTTGAATTCGAGCACGCGATTATTGCCGGTATCAGCCGCATAGAGATTGCCGGCGCCGTCGATCGCTAGACCTCCCGGACTGAACAGGCTCGTGGAGCTCGGATTTCCTTCACCCGGCCCGATGGAGAGGTTCGCCGTGGTGTTCGACAGGGCAACCGCGTCTTCATAGATCAGGATCTCGTTGCCCTGATTCCATGCGATATAGAGATTCCCTGAGCCGTCGACCGCGATCCCGGACGGTTCGCTCACGATCGCGGTGCCCGCGAAAATCAGATTCGCCGCGGTCGAGTCGCTCTCCTTCGCGCCGAAGGGGCCGGTGTATTCCAGCGCGCGGTCGTTTCCGGTATCGGCGACGAACAGATCTCCGGCCCCATCGAGCCCAAGCCCCGCGCTGCCAAAGGGAGCGCCTCCGACCTCGAAGCATAGCGTGGACGCCGATGCGCTCGAGCCCTGGTTGCAGGCTGATCCGTTCGCGGCGCTCTGCCCGAAAATCAGATTTGCCGCCGTGCTGGCAGGTTGCGTTACGCGCCCGCCCGAAAATGGCGTGAAGTAAACCGTCACGCGGTTATCGCCCGCATCGACGACGAACAGATTCCCGGCGCTATCGAGCGCGAGGCCCTCGGGCTGGCAGAGCGATGCGGCTGAGACCTGCCCGCTCGCGCATCCAGCGCTGGATTGAAAATCTCCCTGCCCGAACACTGCCCCCGCAGCTCCGCCGACGATCGGCGAGCCGGAGAATCCCGCAAGCGGGGCGCTGAACACCGTCACCCGATTATTCCCGCTGTCGGCGACGTAGAGATTGCCCCAGCGATCCACGCCAACTCCCGCAGGAGCCGACAGCGTGCCCGCGCCGGGCGCGCCGCCCTGATTTGGCGCCGACGACAGGAAGTCCGGTTGCCCGATGACGATATCCGCGGCCGCTCCGCTGACGAATCCTCCCGCGTCGTTCCATCCGAGCACGCGATTATTCGCGGTGTCAGCGACCCAGACGTGATTAGGCGACGCGGAGGTATCGATCGCGACCGCGCTCGGCGCCGCCATCCCGGTGCCGTCAACAAAGTTGGGTGCGTTTTTGTAGAAATCAGCCTGGCCGAAAACCAGGCTCGCGACCTGCTGATCGCCGGCGATCGCGACAAGCGCAGCCATCGCTCCCGCAGCGATCACCGCCGCGAAGGCATAGCAGGCTCTGCGCCGGACGATAGCCCGCGCAATTGCCATCGCGTCCCCCTTTTTTGATCCCGCGTCCGGCGGCTAGTTGGCCAATCGGCGCGACATCGCCCTTATAAGCCCATTATGGACAAAATTCCGGCGAAGTAGAATAGGAGCGGAATAGGAGCGGATGACGGCCCGCGGCCCCGGCTGGATCACTGCCGAATCGCGCTCGCGCTTGATTTGTCTCCCAGATTACGTAATCTGCCGTCTCTCTTTTATGGCTTTAACGACTTGGCAGAGCGATGCTACAGTGCGCCTAACTATTGATTCGGCGCTCGAAAGGAGACCGCAAACATGAGCATCAAGGAGCGACTTGGCATCTTCGCGACGGTAACCGCCGCCGCGATGATCGGTGGTGCTATCGGTGGATATCTGATGAACGCGGCGACGCTTGACGCCGCCGGCACGCCGAAATCGATGACGGCGCGCAAATTCGTTTTGGTCGACGAGGCCGGCCGCACCCGCGGCGAGCTCGGCGTCAACCCGCAAGGCGTCGCGCAGCTCGCGCTCTTCGACGACCAGCATCACATCCGCGCCGGCCTCGGCGTCGCACACGACGGCGCACCCGGCCTTGCGATCTACAGCCCCACCGGCCAGACCCGGATCGAGCTGGCGCTCTCGAACCATACCTCGCGGCTGCGCTTCTTCAATCCCGACGGGCGCACGGTTGCGGGCTTTGGCGCGACCTCGACCGGCCAGCCCGAATTGGTGCTCGAGGATAATCAGGGCCGCACCCGCGCTTCGATCGAAGTCGCAGCCGACGGCTCGCCGACGCTCAGGCTCGGTGACGCGAATGGCTCGCGCATCGGACTCGACGTGACTCCGGACGGATTGCCGGGGCTGGCGCTGCTCGGGACCAACGGCGTCACGCGCGCGACGCTGACGCTCAACTCCGACGGAGCCGGCGCGCTGACCGTGTTCGATTCGTCGGGCAAAGCGGTAAACAGCGGCGACTAAGTCGGCGGACCAGAATTAAATCCGATTGCACTCTTTTGAATGGAACCCTCTCCCTCCGGGAGGTGCCACTGGCACGCGGGCAAGCGGCGCGATACTTGCGCTTCTTTCGCAAGTATCGTGACGCGCGGGTGAGAGTGCTTGATGCACCAATCAAACTGAGTAATGCTGCTTCGCGACTGACTAATGCGGAACTAACTAATGAATGACGCCCCACTCCATCGCCGTGCCGCCCGCTCCGCAGTTGTCTTCGCGCTTGCGCTGGCGCTCGGCGGATGCGCCGCGCTCTCGCAATCCAACAAGCCTACTCCCCAGCAGCGCTCGCAACAGCTCGAACCGATGCTTGCCGCCGCGGGCTTTGCGATGCTGCCCGCCGACACGCCCCAGCGTCAGGAGCAACTCTCCACGCTGCCTCCGCTGACCGTGTCTTACTATGTCGGGCGCAAAGGCAAGCTGCACTACTGGATGGCCGATCCGCAATATTGCAAATGCCTCTACCTCGGCACCGAAGAGGACTACCAGAAATTCGAGCAGATGCGTCTGCAGCAGAACTGGCAGCGCAAGGAGAACGAGGACGCGCGCGAAAACCTCGAAGCCAGCCAGGAAGAGCAGATGGAATTGCAGACCGAGATGTTCAATCCCTACGGCGGAATGGGATGGATCGGTCCCGGAATGTACTATTGATCGCGCGGGCGATTTATATCCGCGATGCGCTTCGACAGATTTATCCAGCGATGCCACTCCGAGTGGCCGGAGTTCGGCGATCCTCGCCTCCTCGCGAAGTCGCGCAATCCTGCCACTCGCGACCTTTCCCAGGTCCTGTCGCGCGTGCCCGGGATGGCGACCGAGAACAAGCTCAAGCTGCTCAATCTCGCGGTCGCCTCGCTCGGCGACAACGAGGTATATGTCGAGGTCGGATGCTACAGGGGCGCGAGCCTGGTCGGCGCGGCGACTGGAAATCCCGACGCGCGGATCTATGCCTGCGATAATTTCTCCCAGTTCGACGGCGCCGCCGAAGCGCTGGAAGGAGTGCTGGCGCAATTCACTCGGCCGGGCCAGGTCGAGTTCCGCGATCTCGATTTCCGCGATTTCATGACCGCAGCCCCGTGGCGCCCGGCGAAAATCGGCGCCTACTTCTATGACGGCGGCCATTCCTTCGAGGATCAGTACGATGGACTCCGCTTCGCAATACCGCATCTTGCCGATGACGCAATAGTCATTATCGACGATACCAACAAACGCGCCGCGCGTTCCGCCGACGCACTAATCGCGCGCCAGGTCCCCGGCTTCGAATTGATACTCAATCTGCGCACCCCCGGAAATCATCATCCGACCTGGTGGAACGGCATCCAGCTCTATCGTTACCGCGCCCAAGGCCCGGTCGATTCAGCCGCGCTGGCCGGCGCGTCCGTTTCCGCACGCAAACTGATCTACGACGACCTGTTGCTGAATCTGAAACATCGCCGCCGCGCCTTGCGCGCCAAGCTCAAGCAATCATTCAAGCATTGATTTGGATTTCAACAGATACTCAGTCGGGCCTGCGGCTCCTCGATTTTCATGGCAGGACGACGAACAGAGTTAGCGTATAGTTACAGGCGGCGCGTAAGACGGGCGCTCGCGAGCCGCCCCTACGAGGACAGATACGTTCGAACTGTCCGGAGTCGTTTCAACTTGTATTGCCGAGCGAGCTGTCCCCCTAAAGAATCGCATTGAATTCGTAGGGGCGCGTCGCGACGCGCCCGTCTCGGCTGCGCAACGCCCTCGCGACGCTCACCCACTCGAGGTTCATGGCAGGAGAACGGCATTTATCGACCGCCACTCGAACGCACTGGAGTGAGTATTGCTTCTCCGGGCGCGGCTTCGGGGAGGCCGAGCTTGTCGAGCACCGCTTTTTGCGAGACGCGCAGGCCGCGATCCGCCATCTCGCCGACGATATCGGCAAACTCCTTGGCGTCCTGATCGTCCGGCAGTCCCAGCACCAGCTTCGGATACTGGCGCATCGGACCGAGATTCAGATCGACGATCGGCCGCACCAGGTCGCGCCCGAGGGTCTCGCCCAGCCGGCGCGCATCCGCCGCCAGAATATCGCGCCGCACCGCGTCGTGAACCTCGGCCGCCGCGCGCGATCCGCCCGACGACGACATCTCAGTCGTCAGCGTCTGCCCGAGCACCGCCTTCGAGACCTGCGCGTCCAAATACTCGCAGAATGAGCGGTAGAGCTCCGAGCTTCCGCCCTGCCGCGCCTCGGTGAATTCGATCATCATCGACTCGGGAATTATCGCCGCCGCATCGGTGCCAATATTCGCGACCGCCCGCAACAGCGTCTGCTTGTCGATCTCGGTCGCTCCCGGATGATACTTGCCTACTCGCAGCGGCTGCCCAAAGACTTCCGTGAACGTCACCCAGTCTTTCAGTATGTAGTTCTTGAACAGGTACGACCATCCCGCCGCGCGTGCGAGTCCTCCGCGAATCGGCAGGCCGGCCTTCGCTTTGGAGAAGTGAGTAATGAACTTGAACGGAGCCAGCGGCGCCGTCATCGGCTGGATTCCGTCGCGCAGCGCGCCCGCGAGCCCGCCGGTGAAGTGCGGCGTCTTTCCGCCGTCGCTCGATGCCGCTGTGGGCGACGCGCCGGTCACGGTCTGCTCCTTCAGCGTGCGCACCAGCAGCTCGTTGCCGGAAATCCAGTCGAACATGAACCAGCGCGGGTCGCGCCACTTGAGCTCGCGCGGAAACCATTCACGTCCCGAGCGATCCCAGATTATTTCCGTCGCCGAAAAGCCCTTACCGATCGCGTCGAGAATATCCACCAGCGCCGAATCGATCGACAGTGCTCCTCCCAGCAGCAGCTCGCGAATCATCGCGGCCGCGCGCTGGTCCTCGGCCGACGACGACGCCGCGCGCACGATCAGCTCCAGGCCGGCGACCGCCTGCTTGCGCGTGCCGAGCACCGCCAGGTAGTGCAGGTCCTTTTCTTCCATCTCTTCGGCGAGTTCGAGGTAGAGAAATGGATCGCCGAACTCCGCCTCGCGCAGAATCGACGCGAGCCGCTCCGGCGTAAGCCCGACCGACGGATGCATCACCGAGAAGATATTGCGGATTCCCGCCATCGTCGGCGCCGCCTGCTCCGTGCGCAGGCTCTCGGTCTCGACCTCGCGCCCGTACGCGTCGTAAAGCTTCATGACGCCGCCTCCTGATGTTTGCGGTCTGATTCACCGACCTTGCGGAACCATCCAGCGCCGCAAAGATGGCACGGCTCGGGCAACCGCATAGTGGTAAGCAAAAACTGATATCCGCAAGCCTCGCACCGCCATTCCCAATAAATACTCATTCAAACCTCAGTGGATATTTCTTATTAGCTAGTGCCCTGGATTAGGTAATTGCGGCTTGAGATGCCCTCTCCCTCCGGGAGAGGGCGGCGCGGCGCGATGCTTGCGATTCTTTTTCGCAAGCATCGTGACGCGCGGGTGAGGGTGCTGCTCTGCAATCTCCTTCACCAAGCCCCCTCCCCAAACCGAACCGGCGCGGCCCCTCGCACAGGGGTATAAGCAATCTCGGCCACTTCCATTCGCGAGGCCGCGAACGCCAGCGCCGCCGCGACCGCGGAATCGCCGTGCCGAGGCATCCCGTCCGAGCCGCGAGCGCGTGCGTCGCCGACCTTCGCGATTCCCTGCTCGACCACGATCGCGCGATGGTCCGCCAGAATATCGGCGTCGCGCGGCAGCTCGATCGCACCGTCCTCGAACGCGGCCTTGTAGCGCGGCATATTCTCGCGATACCACTCGGCCGAGAGCATCACCTGCGCGATCCGCGCGCCGTAGCGCTGCGCCGCGGTCTCGGCGAGATACTGTCCGTTCCCCCGCGCGTCCATCGCGCCGGCGATAAACTTGGGCAGCCGATCCGCGAGATAAAACAGGATCTGCTCCTGCTGCCGAAACGGAAGATTGCGCAACTCGACGACCATCGCGGTTCTGCGCGTGAGGTCCGGCGCGATCTGCATCACCCAGATCACGGTCAGATCGCCCGAGCGTCCGAAGTCCTCGCCGAAGCAGGTTGCCGACGCGCTGTCGAGCGCTTCCAGAGCCGGCGCGAGACGATCCTCGCACCACGCTTCGGTCTCCGAGCAGCGCACGTCTTCGGGCTTGAACGCGAAATCGTCCGCGACCGACCATCGGAGCACCGGAATTCCTTCGCGCATCCGCGATTCGATCGCGAGCGCGCTCAGGAACGTCCCCGCCGACGCGCGCGGGATGCACATCAGCTCCTCGCCGGCGTTGTCGGCGTAGAGCTCGAAGATTTCGCGCCGCCATGCCGCCTCGCCCTCGGGCGACCATTCGCGCCCAAGCGTCTCGCAGATCTTTCGATACAGTCCCTCCGCGAGCGCGTCGTCGAGGGTGACGCGATGAATCGAATACGGCAGGCGTCCGGCGCGGACGTCGCACACGAGCTGATTGAACGCGTTGGCGGCGCCGTTGTGGGTCGAGATGATGCGCACGAGGCCGCCCCACATCGTGAATGCGAGCGCGGCTTTCAGAAGGCCCGCCAGATCGTCGTGAAAGGCGGCTTCGTCGATCACGGCGCAGCCCTGCTTGCCGCGCAGATTCGACGGACGCGACGAGAGCGCGACGATCTTGTGTCCGGAGGCGAAGCGAATCCGGTACGCGAGGATGTCGCGCGATTCGTCGGTGACGGCGATCTCCTCGATCGCGCGCGCCGCCTTGTCGAATCGCCGCGCCCACATCGCGGCGGTCTCGACGAATTCGAGCGCCATGTCCTTGTTGTACCCGATGTACCAGCCGTCCATTCCACCGCGTCCCGCGACGGCGGCGCCGAGCGCGCGGTCGGCGGCTTCGGTCCAGGTAAGCCCGATGCGGCGCGACTTCTCGGCGACTTTCACCTGCGCGCGATCAGCAATCCATCGCCGTTGATACGGCAGGAGAATCGACAATCCATCGTTCATTTCAGTCTCCATCAAAATTCCGTGCGCTCTCGGAACGCGCCGACTTGCCGCATCATCTCGTAGAGCCGCTCGGCGTGCTCTTCGAGCGCCTGCGCAACCGCGCGCGAGATCCCGCTCTCGCCGGAAGCAGCAGCTCCGGCTGGCAGATTGACCGTGATCGACGGCGACGAGTTGATCGTGATCGGCGCGGCCACGTTCGCGCTCGGGCGTCCACCGCGCGCGCCAAAATCGCGCGTTCGCTCGTGCGATGGATCCGCGAGATCCGCCCGCAGCGAGAATTCGTCGGCAGGAGCGCGCGAGCTTGCGAGCACGCGCTGGATTCGCGCCGGCAGCATCGCGATCGCAGTCGCCGCTTCGGAGGCGCGCGTCGCGCCGCGATAGCGCGCACTTGGCTCAATGGCTTCAGGAGCCGTCGTGAAGTTCCGAGCGTGCCGGTCCTCCGCGATCGTACGGCGCGCCGCGCTGCTCGCCGTGAGCATCGCCGCGATATTGAGCGCTCGCACTCGCGCCGCTGGCGATATGTCGGGCGCGGCGATTGCGCTTCCGCCGGCTGTGCGGCCATTTTCCTGCGCACCTTGCAGATTCGCGTGCAACGTGAGCTGCCGCACGCGGCTGACCGCGATGCTGCCGGCCCGCACCGCTGCAAGCGCATCCGTCGTAGCGACTCGCGGCGAAGAGGGCGAAGAGGGCGCGCGTTCCGACGTTTCTCCGGCCGGCGCGATCCGTTCGTTTCGCGCGCGGCCACTACGCACCTCGGCGATCGGAGCAGACCGCGCGTTTCCCGCCGCAAGGACCGAGGTCAGCGGCCGAGCGCTCCGTGGCGACGTGCTATTGGCCGCGTCTGTTAAAGGAACGCGGCCTCGCGTGGGCGCGCCACGCGCTGGAACGTCGAGCGCGTGCAGCGCCTCGGCAGGCGCATTCGCACGTGCGCGGATTGCGGCTGCGGGACGAAGCCTCGCGCCCGCGCGCGCGAAGGCTGCCAGGATATTCGCGATCCGCGCGAACGAGGCGATCCGTTCCTCCACGCTCGGCTGGTGCGGATTCAGACCTTCATTCATCGCAAGGCTCCTCGTGATACGCTCGCGGCCGCATCAGAGCTTGATTTCGAGCAGCGCGCTGCGGATCTTCTCGGCCGCGTCCGGCGTGAGCCCCGATTCGCGCGCTTCCTCGACCCGCGCCGCGGCCGCGTCGACGCCCGCATTCACGCGCGATCCCGCCTCGACGCGCCATCGTTCCGTCTCGATTCCCTGCTTGCTCACCGCACAAATGGTTCTGGCGATCGCGTGGATATCCGGAGCGTTTTTTCCTTTTCTTTCCGCGTTGAGCATCTTCTGCATGATCGTAAACAGATGCGTCTGCACCATCCGGGCCAGTGCGCGCTCCATCGTTTCGTCGTCGCCGGCGGTTTCCTCGGCGATCACACGCGCCTCTGCGATCGAGAGCCGAACCGCTTCAAGTTGTTCCGCGAAGTCTTTCGAGTCGTCGTGCGATTTCGCTTCGGCCGCTTTCTCTTTGCCGGTCTTTTTCTTATCGTGACTCTCGTCTGCGCTGTTTTTTGCCATCGCCGATTACCAGTACTTGCGCGGACGGGCGACGCCGGCCGGCGCCGCCTGGTTGTACTCGACCATGTCGACCCCGCGCGCCGTGAGGCGCGCGAACCAGGTGCCGGTGTCCTGGCCCTCGAGCTCGATCAGGTCGAGGTCGGCCAGATAGCTCAACTCGCGGCGCACCGCGTTGAGCGAAAACGGCAGCTTGAGATCGATCAAGACGCGCCAGATGATCTGCTCCGAGACCACGCTTGGACGTCCGGCGTCCACCACGCGCAAAATCCGCCAGCGGGCTTCTTCGCGCTGCTTTTGTTCGAGGTCGATTGCATCAGCCATAGAGTCTTTCCTTCAGAGTCGCGATTTCCTGGCGCATCTCTTCGCGCATCGCATCGAGCTTCGCATCGAGCGTGGCGCTGAACCTGATCCAGTCCTCGCGCCGGACGTATTCGAGCGGAAGAGACGCGCGCAGTTCGTAAAGTCCGCGCTCGATTTCGCTCCAGCGGGCCGAGTCGCGCAGCACGGCTTGCTGATGACGCTCGAGAATCCAGCGCACCGTGCCGACGTTAAGGCCCGCCAGGGTTAATCCCGCGGTCAGGAAGGCCGCCACCGCGTCCCAGCTCACCTGGCACCTGCGCGGTTGTCGGCGCCGTTATCGGGACGATTTTCGAAGCGATTCTCGGGACGGCCGTCGGCAAGCCGCCGCTCGTCGCTCAGCTCGGCGGGATCGGGTTCGGTGGTTCGCTTGATCGCGCACGCCCCCGCCATCGCCAGCATCACGACGCCCAGCCCGCGCCCATAGGCGTCGGCGTCGGTCGGGCCGAAACGGCGCGTGATCCAGACCTGGATACACCAGAACACGATGTAGGATAATGCGCCCAAGACACCGACGACCCGCGCCGCGTCGTAGGTGAGATTGTCCTTGCCCGTGAGGATGTCACTGAGAAATTTCACCGGGATGCTTCCCTTGCGCCGGCGGTGCGGCGCAGGCCTGCAGCAACTGATCGCGCTCGACCACGGCGGCCTTCAGGACCACCACCGACGCGGCATAGGCGCGAATCGTGTCGGCGGGCGCGGAATCCGGCGTAAGGCTCGCGATTTGCAGCGCGGGCCGCGGCGGCGCGGCCGCGGCGCAGTACACCGGCTCGGGAATCGGGACGCTGACTTTCATCGGGACGGCGATCGGCGCCGCCGCACGCGCGCATCCGCCGATCGCCGCCGCAATCCACACCGCGATTAATCCGCGCCGCTTTACCATTGGCCTAACTCCCGCGCCTGCGCGTTGCCCCACTTGATCGCCGCGTCGCATCCGGGCGGGACCGCCGCCTGCGCGATCTGGGCGGCCTGCGCGCCGGCTTTTTCCATCCCGGCGGACGCTTGCGCAGCCAGGTTGGCTTCGCGCGTGTCGGCCGCTTGTGCGACCCTCTGCGCCGACGCGCGCATCGCGTCGACGGCGGCGTTCTGCTGAGCGACGGCGGTCTGGCACGCGGCGTTCTCGGCTTGGACGGCGGCGAGTTGCGATTGAAGCGCGGTAGCCTCTTTGCGCGCCGAGTCGCGCTCATGAATCAACACGACCGCTCCCAGAGCCACTGTGCCGAGCACAGCCAGAAGAGCGAGCGGCCGCCAATTCGCCGCGAAGAGTGCTAGTAAGGCAGGCATCGCGATCGCGCCCTACTTCGCCGCCGCGGGCTTTGCGGCCGCCGCCGCCGCGCTCGACTGGATCGCGTTTGCGAGTTTCTCGGTCGCTTGCGCATGATGCTCGATCGCGGCGCTATGCTGTGTCACCGCGGCCGTCGCGGGCTGCGCCGCAGCGGTGCTCGCCACCGCGGACTCGACCGAGCTCAGGCGCGAATCCAGCGCCGTGACCATCGCGACCAAATCGGCGACCAGCTTGCGGCCGAACAGCGTGCCGAGCGCGAATCCGCCGGCGAGCGCGATCACGCCGGCCGCCAACGCGGTCATTTTCAGTGCGTCAGTCATCGGAAACCTCCGTCGTGCGACGGTCGTTGATGCGGGCGTTTATTCGTAGGCTCGATTGAGCCATCCGGTCAGAAATTCCTGGTCGCCGTCGGGACGCTCATCGCGTGCGAACGCGGCCATCACGCGGTAGTAACCTGCGGCTTCCGAGCGCGTCGCCGCCATCAGGGCCAGAGGCTCGGCCGCATGCGCAGCGGCGGCGGTTTCCGGTCCAAGGACGTTGTCTTCAGTCACGCGGCGGCCGACGGCGCGCAGCGCCCGCTGCAGGCATCCGATCGCGTGGGCGGGACCGATATTCACCGCGAGATCGAACACCTTGGCGGCGATCGCTCCGGGCGCCGCGTCGAAACCGAAGGCGCGCCAGTAGTCGCGATAGTAAATCGCGATCGCGTCGGCGCGAGTCAGATTCGCGATATCGAGCGTCGGATACTCGCGCGCCGAAATTCCAAAGCGGGTGATTCCGCCCGGATCGTCCGGTGCGGTCTCGATGCCGCCCTCGTCGCCGAGCACGCGGTTTACCGCGGCGATGAACTCGGGCGAATAGTATTCGGTCGGCGATTCTTGGAGGCCGGATGCGTCGTCCACTGCAATACTCACTGCGGGCAACGCGGGCGTTGATGCGGCGTGGATCGGGGCCGCGAAGAATTACAGTCTAGCGCAAACGCAAAAGTCGCGTAAGGCCGCACACTTCAGACTATATTTTTTTTCCCCGATAATACTTTGTACACATACCTCTCCGTGCAGCCTAATGTTCTCGCGATCCTGGACACGCTGACGCCCGCTGTGCGTAACGCAATTATCTGCGCTCGTCGCAGCACGCGGTCGGGATGAGCCGGGATCATCACGCGGTCGCCGCCGAACGAACGCGCAAGGCGCGCTGCCGCGCCCATTCCGATCGATCGCGTGATCTGATCGCTCGACGAAACTTTGTTCGGAATATAAACCCGCCGTCCGCCGAAATCGCGCGCCAGATGCAACGTCGCCTTCATCCCGATCACCCGCGTGATATCGCGGATCAGCGACTCGCGGCTCAGGATGTAGCCGTCGTGCGCGGGCACTCGGGCAACGCGGGCAAGTAGCTGGAACAGCCGGCTACTATGTCCGACGGCTCTCACAGCCCGTATGCTGCGCGCAGATTCGGCGGGATCGAGCCGATTCCACGCTCGCGATCGTACACCACGCGCCATCTGAGCTCCGCTACTTCGGCGACGCACAGGGGACAAAGCCCGCGATGCTTCTCCGCGACACCGTAGCGCACTGGCTCGCGGCACCACAGGCACTTGGTCATTCGATCCGCGGAGCGGACGTGGCGGCCGCGATGGTCCTGCTGGAGCATGTGGATTTCCAGACGGCATTCGCCGCGAGGCTCGGACGTCAAGACGGGCGTGGGAAAAGACTTCGCGCGCGGAATCGGCGGAGGCGAACAGCATCGGCAGCTCGGGCGGATCGATACAGGGGAAGGGCTGTGGATAATCGGCGGGCGCATCCAATCCAAAGCTTGCTTTGCTTGTCATCCCCATGCCAAAACAGCTATTCCACAAATGGTGGATATTAGTCAACACAAAGTGTTTATACACGAAGACGCCGAATTCCGATCCCGCCTCGCCCAGGTGCTGGCCAGGTTCGGCTCGGTGGCCGCGCTGGCGCGCGCGATCAGCGTGTCCAACAACACGATTTACAAGTGGCTGCAAGGCGACGGACAGCCTAATTTGTCCAACCTGGTGGGGCTTTCGCGCGCGGCCCGCGTCTCGATCGAATGGCTCGCGACCGGACGCGGGACGGCGCGCGGACGGGCGGCGCCGCGCACGCTGGGAGAGGGATACACGTTCATGCCGCGCTTCGACGCTCGGGGCGGCGCGCGCGGCAAGCACGGATTGATGAACGACCAGATCGTGGACAGCCTGGCGCTCAGCAGCGAATGGGTGCGCACGCGGCTGCATACCGAGCCGCGCAATCTGCTGCTGCTCGAAATCGCGGGCGACTCGATGGCGCCCACCCTCAACGCGACCGACCTCGCGATAGTGGATCTGGGCGAGCCGCGCTTTCGGCGCGACGCGATCTACGTCCTGCGCCACGCCGACGAGCTCGCGGTGCGGCGGTTGCAGCGCCGCCCCGACGGCAAGCTGATCATCAAGTGCGACAACCCGGCGTACGAGCCGGTGGTAGCGGCGCCCGAGACGATCGCAATCATCGGCAGCGTGATCTGGTCAGGCACCCGCCGGTAGAGAGCGGGGAAAAGCGAGCGCACAGCATCACTCTGTGATCCCCGTCCTTCGTCTGGTCCCTCGCCCTGAAAGAGGGAGCTATGCAAAGCGCTCCTTTCAGGGCGAAGGATCAAACGGCGATGCGGCGGCCTGTGGAAGCATCGAACAAGTGTAGTTTTTTCGGGGCCAGATAGAAGCGGTGTGTTTTGCCGGGTTCCAGGCGGCGCGATGTCACGGCGCAGATCGGAATTTCAGCGTCGTGCGCGAGAGTCCCGCGGACTGTGAATGCGGCGCCGGAGAACTCGACGGTTGCTACCGCGACCTCGATTGCCAGGGCTCCTTCGGTTTCTTCGAGCGACAGATCGGCGGGGCGGACTCCTGCGCGCAGCGACGGCGGCGCGTTGGCCGCGAGGTTGAGTGGATAGCGGACGCCCGCGATTTCCAGTTCGCTCTCGCCTGCTCTGTGTGCGTCGAACAAATTCATCGCGGGATCGCCTACGAACGACGCGACGAATTCGGTTTCGGGATAATTGAAAATTTCCTCGGGCGGACCCATTTGCTCGATTCGTCCTGCGCGCATCACCCCCATCCGATCGGCCAGCGCTAACGCTTCCACCTGGTCGTGCGTGACATAAACGAACGTGCGGCCGGTCGCGCGTTGGAGGTTTTTAAGTTCGATTCGCAGGGACGCGCGCAGGCGGGCGTCGAGGCTCGCGAGCGCTTCGTCCATCAGGATGATTTCCGGCTCGCGCACGAGCGCTCTTGCGAGCGCGACGCGCTGCTGCTCGCCGCCGGAGAGCTCGGCGGGGCGGCGTTCGAGCCCGACCGTCAGGCCGGCCTTCGCGGCCGCATCCTTCACCCGGCGATCGATCTCGGCGGACGGAACTTTCCCGAGCCGCAGCGGAAACGCGATATTTCCGAACGCGCTCATATGCGGATAGAGCGCGAAATTCTGAAACACCATCGCGATTCGCGCCTGATGAGAATCGGCCGCGTCCGCAAATTCGATCGCGCCGGAGTCGGGCTCGTCGAGTCCCGCGATCAGCCTGAGCAGCGTGCTCTTGCCGCATCCTGACGGTCCCAGCAACACCAGGAACTCGCCGCTTGCGACGGTCAGCGACACGTCGCGCACGCCGCCGCCGGCGGCAAACACGCGAGTCAGGTTTTTGATCGTCAGCGCGTCCATCCGGCGTTCGCTCTAGCGCGAGCCCCCCGTCACCAGCGCGGTGCGCAGAGTGGGGCCGAGCGCGATCACGACGCACACCGCCGGGATCATCATCAGGAGCGCCAGCGCGCTGGCCGGTCCGACGTTGCCGAAGACCGTGTAGTAATAAAGCAGCGGCGGCAGAGTGCGATTAGTCTGCTGAAGCAGCAGCGCGAAGCCGAACTCGTCCCAGCTCAGGATGAAGCACAACACGAACGCCGCCGAGAGCGCGCCGCGAACTATAGGCAGGTCGATCGTCAGGAACACGCGCGCGGGCGACGCGCCGTCGAGCCACGCGGCTTCCTCGATTTCGCGCGGCACCGCGACGAAGGCGGCGTAAAGCGTGAGCGCGGCGGTCGGAATCGCGATCGCGCAGTGGATAATCGCAAGGCCGAGCGCGCTCGGGATATCGTAGAGCCCGACCGACGCGAGCATGATTCCGGCCGGGATCGCGACCGCGATCATCGGGAGCAGGCGCACGCCCGAGACTGCGCCGAAGCCCGCGCTGCGCGCCGTCGTCCCGCGCGCCATCGCATATGCCAGCATCGCTCCCAGAGCAGTCGCGCCGGCGGCCGACATCACTCCGACGGCGAGGCTGCGCACGATCGCGCCGCGCAGCTCGCCGACCGCGAAGACGGTCACAAAATGCTCGAGCGTCAGGTCGCGCGGCAGCCACGCCGGCGGCCATGCGAAAGTTTCGAGCTCGGGCGTGAGCGCCTGCTTGGCGAGCAGATAGAGCGGCAGAACGGCCGCGGAGATCACGAGGGCGCTCACGGCGATGCGCACCGCCGCGAGAGCGGTAGGTTCGCTGCGCGTGGCCGTGCTCATGCCTTCGCTCCTTCATCCGACGACCACCTGCGCGCGGCGATTGCGCCGCCGAGCGCGAAGATTGTCACGACCAGCGCCAGCACCATCGCGGCCGCCATCGCGACTCGTGGCTCCTGCGCGTCGCTCCACTGCCCGTAGGAGTAAGTGGACAGGACGGGGACGGCTTCCGGGCCGGTCAGGACCAGCACGGTCGAGAAAATTCTGAGCGCGTCGATTCCGCGCAGCACCGTCGCTCCGACGATCGCGGGCGCGAGCATCGGCAGCGTCACGTAGCGGAACGCAGCGAATCTGCCCGCGCCATCGAGGCGCGCGGCTTCGTAGAGCTCGCGCGGAATCGTCTGCAATCCCGCCATCAGCATCAGCATCACGATCGGCGTGACATGCCACGCGTCGACGATCGCGACCGAGAGCATCGCAAGCGAGCCGCGCGGCGAGAGCCACGCCACGCCGTGCATCCCGAACGCTTCGAGCGCGGCGTTCACATACCCGCGCGGCATCAGCAGGTAGCGCGCGATCGTCAGGATGACGATCTCGGGAATCGCGAACGGCAGAATCGCGGCGACCTCGACGATCGGAGAGCGCCGCTTGCGCGCGGTGAGCATCAGGGCGAGTCCGAGCCCGATCGCGAGTTCGAGAATCAGGCTCGCGATCGGGAGAATCAGATTGTCGATCGCCGCGCGCCAGAACATCGGATCGTGCGCCAGCATCGAATAATTTCTGAGCGAAGGACCGCGATAGTCGAACGAGCCGACCAGACCGCCGAGAGCCGGGAGCACCAGCGTGGCGAGCATGAAAATCGCGGGAATCACGACAAAAGCGGTTCTGAGGTTTCGTGCGCGCGCGTTCATTGTTCGAGCTCCGCGCAGCATTGCGAGTCGGTATTATCCTTCGCCGAGCCGGTAGTCAATTGTGAACTGAGTATTGTGGCGAGAGCCGCTTCAGGAGCGGTTTCGCGCAGCAGAACCTCGCGAATCGCTTGTTGCCAGCGATTACTCAGTTGCGGATAGCAATCGAGCACGGGACGCGCGCGAACGTGATCGCGCATCGCGGTGAAACCCGCGTAGAGTTTCGCGTCCTCGCTGCCTGCCGCTGGCGGGACCGAGCCGTACCATCCGAGCTCGCTGCTCAGGCGCGCTTGTACTTCCGGCGTGAGTAGCCAAGTCAGGAATGCGCGCGCGAGCTCCGGGTGGGGAGCGGAAACAGGAATCGCAAGGTAGCCGCCGCCGAGCGGCGTCGCCATCCCGTCGGGACTGGCGGGAATCGGCGCGCTCAGATCGACCTCGGGAGCGAGGCCCTTGGATTTCAAGTATCCGATCGCGAAGGGCCAGTTGAAATGAATCCACACGGTGCCGCGCGCCTGCGCCTCGAGCACCGACATCTCGCGGAACACGGCGGATTCGTCGTTCAGATCCGGCGCGAGAAGATGCAGGAAGTCGAACGCGCGCAGCGAGCCGCTCGATTCGGGATCGCATTCGCTACCCCCGGCGCTCCACACGAACGCCATCGCGTCGCAGGCGGCGCCCTCGTAACGCGCAGCCTTGAACGCGAGCTTTCCCGGATGAGCGCGGGCGAAACGCGCGAGATCGTCCCAAGTGCGCGGCGGGTCGGGAACTTCGATCCGGTTATAGATCATCGCCTGCCACATCAAGCGATGCGGAATAAAATATATGTGATGATTTTCGGTTGCCGCGGCCCACGCCGCTTCGGAGAATAGAGAATGTGCGGAGGGTGGCACGAGGCCGTCGAGCACGGCGGCGTTCGCGCGCGCCTCGCCGAGCATCGCAAGGTCGAGTTCGACCAGATCGAGCGATCCACGGCGTCCACGGGCCTGCACGCGCAGTGCCTGCAAGATATCGCCATAGGATTGTGCGACGATATTGATACGCACGTGATGAGCGGCCTCGAAAGGAGAAACAAAATCGGCGTAGCGCGCGGCCTCGGACGGAAAGACCGCGAGCGCGAGATTGAGCTGGCCGTGCGCCGGCTCCGAATCGCGGCATCCTGCGAGAGCGGCGATCGCGAAGCAGGCAAGCGCGGCGCAGATGCCGTTGGCGCACTTCAACCGGATTGAAAGATGACGTGGCACGATTCTTCAAACCCGCGCTAATGAAATATCCGCTAATGGAATATCAACAATGAACGAGAGCAAGAACCTGACCACCGCGAAGCAGCCGTTCGAGTTTTGCTCGCGCCTCAATTTGACCCTGCTGACCGGACGCAAGGCGCAGGACCTGGCCGAGATGGCCGAGAATCTGCGCAGCGTGCCCGGCTCGGTGATCTACCATCACACTCACCATTTTCTGGTGCAGCATCAACACCTTTCGCCTGAGCCGCCCAACGATTTCGCGTACTGGGTGTCGAACATCCTGCTCGACGCGCGGCTGGGCGAGGAGCTGGCGTCGATCGACGTGATGCGATTTTCGACGATCCATGAATTGCGCGAGGCGCTGGTCAGAGTCATCGAGGCGTCGCTGGAGCGCAATAGCGAAGTTCGGGCCGCGCCGCGCGGGCAGGAGTTTCACTTCATGCGCTCGGTATCGTTCGTGATGCCAACGGGAGTGCGCGCCGCCGACTTGCGCGAGTTTCGCAACGCGCTGACCTATGCCTCGCTGAGCGCCATCTCCTATCACATGTTCGACGCGCGGCTGCGGCTGGAGACGGGCGACAATGATTTCGCGGCCTGGGTCGAAGGACAGCTCGGAGAGAAGACGCTGGCCGAGTCGCTGCGGACGCTCGATCCATACACCTACACCGAAGAAGGGCTGCGGCGCAGGATGATCACCCTGGTCGAGCAGCGGTTGGGCAACTGAAATGGGCGCAAAGCTTTCCGAATATATACCGATCGTCGGCGAGGGCGTGGTGCAGGAGCTGACGGTGCTCGGCGCGCGGCTGGCGGGAAAAAAAGTGGTGAACGTCA
Organism: uncultured delta proteobacterium; assembly: GCA_963801665.1. GTDB lineage: Bacteria > Desulfobacterota > Binatia > Binatales > Binataceae > JBARDN01. The sequence continues at coordinate 527,583 of CAWDFL010000002.1, forward strand.
ACTCGACTCGCAGCGGTGGCGGCGTGGCGGAGATACTGCAGCGGCTGATTCCGCTTCTGGGAGAAGTCGGGATCAACGCGCAATGGGAAGTGGTCGAAGGGACCCAGGATTTTTTCGCCCTGACCAAGCATCTGCACAACGCGCTGCATGGAACTCCGCACGTTTTCACGGCCGCGGACCAGGGCGTCTTCGACCTGACCACGAAGTCCAACCTCGAGCGGCTGAACCTGAACGGCGACATCATGTTCATCCACGATCCGCAGCCCGCGGGGCTGGTGCGCAACCGCGCCGCGATTGGCGGGAAATGGATCTGGCGATGCCATATCGACCTGTCGGCGCCGGCGCCGGGAGCGTGGGAATTTATCGAGCCGATGGTGCGGCAGTTTGATCTGAGCGTGTTCTCGGCGCCGCAGTTCACGCGCGCACTGCCGATTCCGCAGATCCTGATCTCGCCATCGATCGATCCGCTGGCGGACAAGAACCGCGAGCTCAGCCGCAGCGAGATCGACGCGATCCTGACCAGGCTCGGGATTCGCAGCGACAAGCCGATGGTGACGCAGATCTCGCGCTTCGATCGGCTGAAGGATCCGCTGGGAGTGCTCGAGGCGTGGCAGCTCGCGCGGCGCCGGGTGGATTGCCAGCTCGTGCTCGCGGGCGGAGGCGCCAGCGACGACCCCGAAGGCGCGGAGGTTTTGCGCGAGGTGCGGGAGCGCGCCGGCAACGACGTGGACGTGCATATCCTGGATCTCCCGCCGACCTCGCATATCGAGGTCAACGCGATCCAGAGCGCATCGGCGGTGGTGATCCAGAAATCGCTGAAGGAAGGATTCGGATTGACGGTCTCCGAGGCGCTATGGAAATCGAAGCCGGTCATTGCGGGTGCGGCGGGCGGCATTCCACTTCAAATCACGCACAAGTATTCGGGCATCCTGACCCACACGATCGAGGGCACGGCGTTCTGGATAAAGCAGTTGCTATCCGAGCCCGAGTTCGCGCGGCAATTGGGGCGCAACGGGCACAATCATGTGCGTTCCAATTTTCTGCTGACGCGGCATATGCGCGACTACATGCTCGCGTTCCTGCTGCTGGACCATCCGAACGTCGACGTGATCAGGCTGTAGCGCTTCTTGGCGCGACTAGAAGATCAGGCCGAGCGCGTCGCCGATCAGGCGAAACGGGAACAGAATAATCGTACCTACGGCGTTCAGGGTCGATCCCAGCACGCTGTCTGGTTCGTTGGTCGTGGTGGTTGTAGTGCTGCTGGTGGTGCCTCGAGGAGCGTCGGGATCAGCCGGTTGAACGGTGGTCGTGGTGGTTTGTTGATCGGAGCATCCGGACAACATCGCAGGACCTGCCAGGGTTATCGCCAGAAGCAAGATCGGAAAGGCGTGTCGTTTCATTGTTGGTTCTCCATCTGAGTATTGCGGAATGCTTTACTGAGGTTGATCGAAGTCCAGAAGCGCAGAGCTGCACCCTCACCCGCGCGTCACGATGCTTGCGAAAAAGAATCGCAAGCATCGCGCCGCGCCGCCCGCGTGCTAGTGGCACCTCCCGGAGGGAGAGGGTATTTAGAGGGGAACTCTTTATTCAGTAGGGCCGCCGTCCCGGCGGCCTCTTCGGCGCGGGAGATCTTGCCATCAGGCATAACTGAGTATTCGCACAAGAGCATTAATTTTCCTGCGAGTAACGATCCAGCTTGTTGTAAAGGGTCTTGGCGCTTACTCCTAAAACCTGGGCGGCGCGGGTTTTGTTGCCGCCGGTGAATTCGATCGTGCGCGAAATGATCTCGCGCTCGACCTCGTCGAGCGAGGAGCCGAGGCGCACCTTGAAAAATCCGCTGTCGCTCTGAGAGGCGGAGCGGAACTCCTCCGGCAGATCGTGCAGGCCGATCATGCGGCCGTCGCACACGATCATCGCGCGCTCGATCACGTTGCGCAGTTGGCGCACGTTGCCGGGCCACGGATGCGATCGCAGCGCGGCGAGGCATTCTTCGTCGACGCCCGCGATTTGTTTGTTGTTGCGCTCGGCGTAGTGCGAAACGAACGAATCGATCAAGAGCGGCAGATCGTCCGAGCGCTCGCGCAGCGGCGGCAGCCGGATCGAGAAGACGTTCAGGCGGTAGAACAGATCCTCGCGCAGCTTGTTGTCGCGCACCGACTGCTCGATATCCCGGTTCGAGGCCGCGAGCACGCGCACGTCGAGCGGGATTTCGGCGGAGCCGCCAAGACGGCGCATCCGCTGTTCCTCGATCACGCGGAGCAGCTTGGCCTGCAGCTCGGGCTTCATCTCGGTGATCTCGTCGAGCAGGAGAGTTCCGCCGTTGGCCAGCTCGAAGCATCCTTCGCGTCTGCGATCGGCGCCGGTGAATGCGCCGCGCTCGTGGCCGAACAGCTCGCTCTCCATCAGGGTCTCGGGAATCGCGGCGCAGTTGACGCCGACATATGCGGCGCCGCGCCGCGGCGACATCTCGTGAATCGTGCGCGCGACCAACTCTTTGCCGGTGCCGCTCTCGCCCGAAATTACGACCGAGGCGGACGACTGAGCGACGCGCTCGATCGCGGCCAGCACTTTGCGCATCGCGGGCGAGCGGCCATAGAGCGGACCGAGCTCGCCGACTTCGGCCAGGCGGCGGCGCAGCGCGAGGTTCTCTTCGCGGACCTCGATACTGTCGGCCAGCGTCCGGAGCATCTGGCGCAGATGCGGCGGATCGACGGGCTTGCGCAGATAGTCGATCGCGCCGAGCTTGATCGCCTCGACCGCTTCGGGAATATCGCCTTCGCCGGAGATCATGATGGTCGGCAGATTCACGCCCATCTCGCGGATATCGCGCAGGAGCTCGATGCCGTTCTTGCGCGGCATCTTTACGTCGGCGAGCAGAAGATGCGGGTTGAAGGTCTTGATCAACTCGAGCGCGCGCACGCCGTCTTCCGCGACTTCGACGGCGTAACCCCAGGTGGTCAGCGACTCGCGCCAGGTCTCGTGGGTCGAAGTGTCGTCTTCTGCGACCAGGATTCGAGTTGGATGTGCCATTGCTGAACCTCGCCGCGACAAAAGCGCAATTGTCGTACCGGAAAAAAGACTAGCAATTCATTGAGTTAAGGCGGAATAAGAGGATCGGAAAAATTTACCGTATGCGCATAAATTATACACTGGGCGAAAGCAGGTTGCACAGTCCGCGCGAGCCGATCAGGGAACCGCGATCGTACCGAGAAGAATCGAGGCTTTGTGCGCCAGGCTGGCGGCAGCCTCGTACTGCTTTTCGTCCAAAGACTTGCGCGCGCTGGCGAGCAAATTGGCCGCAAGGTCATAACTCTCGGCATCGGAGTTGTTCAGATGACTTCGATCGATCCTTCCGATCGTCGCGCTCGCCTCCTCCACCGATTTTGCGGCCGCATCGCGGCGCTCGGGAGTTGAATCCGTTATCAGCACAGGCTCCGGCGCCGCTCTTAACGCCGCGGGATCTTTATGGTGCGCGGCGGCAGGAGTGGGTGCCGCGGACGGCGATGGCACCGCAGTCGGCGTCGGCGATGCGGCTATCGACGCCTCGGGATCGGGAGCGACTGTGGCTGCCGGCGGTTGATAGAACGGCTGCCAGGTGGCGCACGCGGCGATCGTAACGGTCAGAATTGCCGCGCCAAGAAAGGCGATGGAGGTGCGCAATGTGTCGATGCCCCGGCTAATGCTAATCGCGCGGATCGATCGAGAGCCGGGACGCGTCGGCCGCGACCGGAAATTTGACCGTGCAGGTGGTTCCTTCGCCGACCGTGGATGCAATCTCGATCGTCCCTTGGTTCAACTCGATCGCGCGCAGCGCAAGCGGCAGCCCAAGTCCGTTACCTTCGCGCTTGGTCGTATAGTACAGGTCGAATATCTGCTCCATCTTGTCCGGCGGAATTCCTTCGCCAAGATCTGAAATCTGGACCTCGACGATTCCGTTGCGCGCGGTGCTGAGCAGCGTCATCGCCCCGCCGTTCGGCATCGCCTGTACCGCGTTCTGGATCAGGTTTGCAAGCGCCTCCGACACCATCGCGCGATCGGCACGAATACAGGGTAGTTCGGAATCGAGCCGCAAGGCTACCGTCACGTTGCCGCCGGGTTTGACCGTCGAGCTCAATTCGGTCAGCAGATCGTTCGGGTTGAATTCGCTCAACTTGAGCTCGGCCGGACGCATGAAGCGCAGCATCGCTTCGACCGATTGATCGAGCCGGCGTACGTCGTTGCGTAGATGATCGAGATGGCGGCCGATGTCGCGGCCGGCGGCGGCGTCGTCGCGCAAGAGCCCGATGCGCAGGCTCATCGATTGCAGCGGACTGCGCAATTGATGCGCGACGCCGGAGATCAGCGCACCCAGACGGGCCAGCCGGGCTCGAAAATTCCACCACTGTCTCGAGCTCGTGAACCGCGTTCATGTCGCGCAGCACCAGCAGCAGCCCCATCGGACTGCGGCTGCTGCCGAGCCGGAAGAACGAAACCATCATCGAGGCGCGTTCGGAATCCGGATGGTCGGCCTTGATCGGAACGTCGTGCGCCTCCGCACCAGACTCGATCGCCGCCTCCGCCATCAGGACCAGCGGATGGTTCTTGCGCAGGAGCACGCTCAGCAGCCGTCCTTCCGCGTTTCCGGTGCGCGGAATCCCTAGGACCTCGTGCGCCTCCGGGTTGGCGAACAGCAAGATGCCGTCGCCGTCGAGCAGGATCACGCCGTCGCGGATCGATCGAATCATCTCGAACGCGTGGCTGGGCTTGGTCTCCCAGCGGCCTGATTCCGAATGGACCTGGCGCGACAGGCGTTTGAAGCGATCGGCAAGGCCGCCCAGATCATTGCCCGCGCCGACGATCGAGCGCGCTTCATCGGAACGGCCAAGGCCGGCGGCGATAAGGCTGAAGCCCTGGAACATCAGGTTGCGCAGGAGGATCGCGGCCAGGGTGACCGCGATCAGATCAATCGCAATAAATGCTGCGAACACCAACGCAAGCCTGCGCGCCTGCGCGGCAATGAGTACAGTCGTGATGGTCACGGAAACGGATGCGAAGGGTTTGCCCGCGATCTCGATCGGCCGCGTGATCGCGTATTCCCGCTCGACCGACAATGCGTGGAGCGCCGGCAAGGGCCACCAGCTCGAAAGCGTATCTTGCAGCACGTTCATCGAGGGCAGCGGGCGCTGCTCTTTGCTGCCGTCCTCATCGTCAGGCGCAACCATCACGACGCCCTGCGCGTCGAGCACGCGCGCGCGCACGACAGCCCATCCGAATGCCTGAGTGGATGCGAGCAGAGACTTGAGCGCGGCATCGCTCTTGAGGGCGGTCATCGGATCGGTGTGTGCGGTCTCAAGGGTCGTGCGGATCTGCTGGTAGATCTGCTCGGTCATCAGGTCGCCGGAATCGGCGATACCGTTGACGACGTTCTTGATCGTATAAGACAACGAGAACATCGCGATCGCGATGGTCGGGACCAATTGCAGGAGCAGAAACGCAACCAGGAATCGTCCGCGCAAGCGGTTCATGTTAATCCGAGCTTTTCGAGCCGCGGCTCGAGGTCTTGCGACCGGTCAATTTCAAGCAGCGAAGATTTTACAAGATCGTGTAGACAACAGAGCACTTTGGCTGTGTTCCGTAAAGAACACCCTCAATCCATCGCGCTTGCCTCCTGAAGACCGCTATGATTTTTGGCGCATATGTTTCGTTTTTACACGATCCGGCTTCGATGATAACAAAGCGTCGGTAGGGAAACGATTTTCGGACTAATCCAATGGCAGCGATATTGCTCGCTCTTTCGTCGCGACACGCGCGGCGTCGCCTGACGCCGGCACGGATACATTGTCATCTCAAAAACATCGCTCTTAGCTTCAGGAGGTTTAAGTAAAATGGCGGAAAGCAAACTCGAAGACGGCATCCAGGCTGGAACCGATGCCTACGACAACGCGCGCAAGGCCGGCCGCGAGGCGCTCGATAGCGGCTACGAAAGCGTGCGCGAATACGGCGAGAAATCCCTCGAATACGCGAGCCAGGCCGGCGAAGGCTTGCTCGATTTCGTCAAACGCGAGCCGCTGCTCGCAGTCGCGGGCGCGTTTCTGGTCGGATACGTTGCGGCGCAAGTTATCCGCCGGCTTTCGGCTTAGGCTATGACGATCATGGAGTCGCAGGAAGAATCGCCAGTACCGATAATCGATAAATCCGCCCTGAAGGAAAGTATCAGGGAGAATCCGCTGGCAGCAGTCGGTATCGCCACCGGAGCCGGGTTCATTCTCGGCGGCGGCCTGAACACCTGGATTGGCCGATTGATGCTCGTGTCGGCAATACGGTTCGCGGCGCCAAAACTGGTGATGGATACGATCGCCGGATTGGGTAACAACAATGGCAAACGATACAGATCAACTCGAAGCGGAGCTGGCGCGGGCAAAGAGACGGCTTCATCGGACCCTGACGGAAGTGAACGAAAGAGCCGAAGCCGTCGGCGATCAGCTTCAGCCTGAAAAATTGATCGAACGCTACTCGATGCCGGTGCTGTGCGCCGCGGGCGCGGCGGGCTTTCTGCTCGGCGCCGTCGATGAGAACTTTCTCGCGCTGGGCCTGATGCTGGCGGGAACCGCGATCGTGCTGGCCGGCACTTCCACAGCCTCGCCCAAACCCCCGTCCGATAGCGAGCCGCAATGACTCCTCGTCAGGAAGATCCGGTCCGCCGGCAGCCGCCGGGAGAGATCACCTGGCCCGAACTGGCCGAACGCGTTATCAGCGATCTGACCCATGTGATTCGGGTCGAGATCGAGCTGTTCCGCAATTCGCTCATCCCGATTTTTTCCGATCTTACCGATCGCGTGGTCGCGGGCCTGATCGCGGGTTTTGTGATGCTCGTGGGCGGGGTCACGCTGCTGGCGGCGCTGATCATGCTGCTGCATGAATGGCTGCCGTGGTGGCAATCGCTCGCGATCAGCGGCGCCGCCGCGATCTTGGCCGGATACCTGCTGACTCGCTTCGCGATGCGCTCGGCGAGTCATCACGAATCGAACGACGACGCTGTATAGGCGACGCGTAGGAGATCTCTATGAAACCACTTGCCGGTCTCGGAGCGGTGCTGCTGCTGCTCGGCATCATCGGGATGGCGATGCCATTCTTCACCACGCAGGACACTCATCAGGTCGCCAAGCTGGGCGATCTTTCGGTTCAGAGCACGCAGCAGACTACGCATGTTATTCCGGTCCAGGTAAGCATAGGGGCGATCGTTATTGGCATCGTACTGCTGGGGGCGGGAATCTTTGGCGGACGCGCGCGATGACCAGCGGTGATTCTTCGTGCTTATGCGTTTCTTGGTGGCACGGCTAGTGCTCTTTCTTCCGATATGCCTGCGCGGATCCGCGTTTATTCACGGCTTCTCGGAAACGCACCAGGAATCGTGAAATTTTTGTATGGTGTGACGGCACGTCGGCCAGTCCTTTGGCTATGGCGGCCTGGCGACGTTTTCGCCGGCCTTTCGCGTATGGTTCAGCTCCGCGTCTGTGCGGTCCGGTGAACTTGCAATGCGACGGCAATCATTGCGGGCCGGAATACAACAGATCGCCCGAAAAACGAAGCGCGCGGGCGCCAGGATCGCCAATTTTGCAAGTGGCTGGTCGCACTCTGACCTGTTCGAGAAATTCTCGCAATCCATAAAGGACTCCGCGATCCTGACCCTCGATCGGACGGGGAAAATCACCGGCTGGAGCGAAGGCGCCACCCGAATGACCGGGTACCGCGGCGAAGATATAGTCGGGCGCTCCTTCAGCCTGCTTTACCTCCCGCAAGAACTGATGCGCGACCGGCCCGGCGAGGCGCTTCGCGTTGCATCGGAGCTGGGCAGTTTCTCCGAAGAGGGCATCCGCGTGCGCCGCGATGGCAGTATCCTGTGGGTCGCAATGACGATTCGCAAAGAGCATTCGCGATGGCGCCCCGGTATGCGCTTCATCTGCGTTCTGACTGACATCACCGAAACGATGCGTCTGCGCAGCGAGGTCCTGCGCATGCGCGAGGCGGTATCGCCGACCGGGGTTGCCCGCCAGGGACGTTTGCAGTCATCGGCGCTGGCGCACGATCTGAACAATATCCTGAACGCGATGGCGCTGCGGCTCGAAGCGATGCGCTCGGCGGTGCCCGCTCAGATTGAAAATATCGACCGGCTCAGGCGCCTTCTGGGCGACGCGAGCGACGTCACCAGGCACGTGCAAAAAGGCCTGGGCGCTGAGTCTCCGATGACCGGGCCGATTGATCCGTCGGAATCGATCAGCGCCGCGGTCGAGCGCGTGCGCGGCCAGTTGCGTCAGCGCTATCCGGAAAAAGATCGTGTATTTCACATCGATCTGGAAATCGGCGCGTTCGAACCGATGACGATCATCGCCGAAGACCTGGGTGACGCGCTCGAGCGGCTGCTGCTCAGCGTTTGCGACACGATGCTCTCAGGCGGAGCCGTGATGATCAACGCATCGGCGAACACGACCCGCCTGACTATCGCGATCGAGCCGCATCCGCTGGCCACACCGGGCGCTCGAGGCCAGACTCGATCGATCGACAGTTCGATCTTTGAGGCGGGCGAGATCTCGCGCTCGCTTGCGCAGTCGGGTTTGATCGCGCGTCTGGGCGCCAGCCTTCGGGTCGAAGATCGCAGCAACACCAATGCGGTGATCCTCCTGTCAGTCCCGATCGCCGAGGCCGTGCACCAGACTTTTGTACGTCCTATCGGCACGGAACACGACGGAAACGGCACCGCGTCATCGGACAGCCGCCTGCGGGTCCTGATAATCGACGACGACCGCGACAATCTCGACGCGCTGGGCGAGGCGCTCGAGGGCAAGGGCTATATCGTCGCGACGGCGGCGAACGGATACGAGGGACTGCGCCATCTGCGCGATGGCGCGCACTTCGATTTCGTTATCTGCGATATCGGGATGCCCGGCCTCAACGGATGGGAGATCGCCGAACAGACGGCGGAGATCGCGCCCGGCACGCAGGTTCTATTGGTCACCGGATGGAGCAGTGAAGTTGGCCGGCTCGATCCACGGCGCAAACTGGTAGTCGACGTGCTGGCGAAGCCAATCGACCTCGAGGTTGTAAGCGCCCTCATCGCGCGCTCGGCTCTGAAATGAGTCTCCTCCGGCGCCCTGGTCGGGGCGCACGTTACTCACTTGTAGTCACTCGTACCTCCGAATCAACTGAAGGGATAGTTTCGTGGGAGGCGAATTGCAGGTTTCCTCCATCCGCTTCTTCGATCAGATCGCGCTCGAGGCGCTGCGAGCGCGGAATCCGCAGCACGATCTCGCGCGCGTCTTCCTCCTCGGAGCGCGCCAGCTCGACGTCGCGCAATTGCAGCAATCCCATCGCGGAGTCTATCGCGATATCAATCGGATCCCACGCAGGCTGCAGGTTGACGTCGTAGCGGCTGCCGTGGGCGGCAAAGAGCTGCTCCCCGTCCTGGGTCGAAACCATCTTCACCTCGGCGCTCACCTGCCATGCCGAGATCAGGCCCGCATAGTAAGCTTCATAGTGCGTGATTCTTCCGTAAACCACAGCGTCAACGCCGAGCCATTTGCCGAGCGTCTGTGGCGGCACCTGGTCGAGCTTTTTCTCGTCGTCGATTCCGTGCTGTTTCAGAACCGCGTCAATCTGAAATAGATTCGCCTCCACAAATTCGCGTTCAGCCAGATAGCCAGTGAGAGCCCGGCGCATCCGGTTCGCGTCGGTCCAGGCCCAGTTCTCTCGCTCGTTTGCGTCGCGATGCGTCAGCGGAATCTTGTCCACGACGTAGTTGGCGCTGCCCCAATCGGTGAACGGCAGCACCGCGATTCGTTGCGGCGCGTCGCTGTCGTAGTTGGACGCAATCTCGGTTTTTATTCCGCCTGGATCGACTTCCACCAGATGATCGAACCAGGTTTTGCGCCCGTGCGTTTCAAGTCCGTACTCGGGGCGGAAGAAACGCCGTTGGTCGGGTTTCGCGGTCGAAGCGCAGGCGCTCAAGCTCAGGGCCATCGCAAGCAGCGCCACGACGGCTCCTGTCGCGGTCGTAAGGGAATGGCGTGCTGGCAGTATCCGGAAACTGATTAGCGGGATTTGTCGATGCGGGCGCGATAAAGGAGGCGCGCAGCACGAGGGACTGAAGCTCCATCGGCGATTCAGCATATGAATAACCCCTGCTGATCTATTATCGCTCGCGCTTTTGGAGCATCGCCATAAAAAAATTTGATCGGCACGCGAATTGGCGCTTTCGCCGTGATATCCGTGTAACATCTACATGGTACTTAACCTTATGAGCTCCAGGATCGAAGACTACGCACTCATCGGGAATACTCACACGGCCGCGCTGGTCGCGCGCGACGGATCGATCGATTGGCTATGCATGCCGAGGTTCGATTCCGGCGCGTGCTTCGCCGCGCTTTTGGGCGAGCCCGGCAATGGGCGCTGGCTAATCGCGCCCGAGGGAGAAACGACCGCGGTGCGGCGCCGTTACCGCGACTCGACTCTGGTGCTCGAAACCGAGTTCGAGACCAAAGACGGAGTTGCGCAGGTTGTGGATTTCATGCCGATCGCGGAGCATCGCGATCGCGTCGATTTGACCAGGATAGTTCGCGGGGTGTGCGGACACGTGCGCATGCACACCGAGCTCGCGCTCCGATTCGACTACGGGCGGACGATCCCATGGGTCACCAGCCACGATTTCGGCGTGCGCGCCGTCGCGGGACCCAACGCCGTGCGGATCAGAACCTCGGCGCGGCTGCATGGAAAGGATTTCACTACCGTCGGTTCGTTCAACGTCGCCGAGGGCCAGAGCATCCCCTTCTCGCTCACGTGGTATCCCTCGAACGATCAGGAACCCGGAACGCGCCATCCATTGCGGATGCTCACCGAGACCGAAAAGTTCTGGCAGGAATGGTCCGCAAAATTCACCGGTACCGGGCCGTGGCGAGACGCCGTGCTGCGATCGCTCATCACGCTCAAAGCATTGACCCACAAGCGCACCGGCGGCATCGTCGCGGCGCCGACAACCTCGATCCCCGAATGTATCGGCGGGCCACGCAACTGGGACTACAGGTACTGCTGGCTGCGCGACGCGACGCTGACGCTCTACGCGCTTTTGATCTCCGGCTATACGCAGGAGGCAATCGAATGGCGCGAGTGGCTGGTGCGCGCGGTCGCCGGGCATCCGCAGGACACCCGCATCATGTACGGAATCGCGGGCGAGCGGATGCTGCAGGAGTTCGAGCTGCCGTGGTTGTCCGGATACGAGAACAGCAGCCCGGTGCGCGTGGGCAATGCCGCCAATGATCAGCTTCAACTCGACGTGTACGGCGAAGTGATGGACTCGATGCACGTGTCGATGAAATACGGAATCGCCCCGCAGGACGACGCATGGCGCGTGCAAGTGGCGCTGATGGATTTCCTCGAGAGCGGATGGCGTCAGCCCGACAGCGGAATCTGGGAAGTGCGCGGACCGCGCCGCGATTTTACTCATTCCAAGGTGATGGCGTGGGTCGCGGCCGATCGCGCGGTCAAGGCGGTCGAGCGTTTTAAGGCCGAAGGACCGGTCGAGAAATGGCGCGCGATGCGTGACGAGATTCATCGCGACGTGTGCACCCGCGGCTTCAACACCGAGCGCAACGCGTTCGTGCAGTATTATGGCGCCAAGGCGCTCGACGCGTCGCTGCTGATGATCCCGCTGGTCGGATTTCTTCCGGCCAAAGATCCGCGCGTGATCGGAACCATCGCCGCTATCCAGCGCGAGCTGGTGCAAGACGGTTTGGTCAACCGTTATCAGACGGAAACCGGTGTGGACGGACTTCCACCCGGAGAGGGCGCGTTTCTGGCCTGCACCTTCTGGTTGGTCGATAATCTTGCGCTGACCGGCCGCTACACCGAGGCACGCGAGATCTTCGAGCGCTTGCTTGCGCTGCGCAACGACCTGGGCCTGCTGTCTGAAGAATATGATCCCCGGCTGAAGCGCCAGGTCGGAAACTTCCCGCAGGCGTTCACGCATGTAAGCCTGGTCAATAGCGCGCACAACCTGACTTTGGCCGAGCAGGCTCCAGCAACGCATCGGGCGAAATGACTTCGCGCTCCTCTCGAACGATCATGCGGCGAAGACTAGTAAGTGTGAAATATATACTCACCGTCACCAGCGTTGATTTGAGATTGGCCTTGTATTCATTAGGCAAATCCATGGCCTCGCAATTGCTCTTCTCTTTTAACCAGTTCGCTGCGTGGTAGCGGCGGCACCATTTTGAAGGAGAACTAAGCATCATGAAGCGATCAATTGGATTTCTCGCGATCATCCCGGCGGTAGCATTCGGGCTCTCGCTTTCGGCGCCAGCTTTTGCGCAGGACGCCGGCGCTCCGAGCGCCAGTGCGTCAACCAGCATGACCCAGACCATGAAGAACGCCGGAACCGATACCGAGAACGCGGCCAAGGGAGCATACAACACCACCGCGACCGCGGTTGGCGATACCGGCCTTACGGCTAAGGTGAAAATGGAGCTGGATAAGAACTCCGAAACCGAACACGCCCATATTCACGTCAAGACCAAGTCCGCCGTCGTCTATTTGACCGGACACGTTCCCAGCACTGCCGTGTCTCAAGAGGCCGAACAAATCGCAAAGGGCGTCTCCGGAGTTGATCACGTGAGCAATCACCTGAAAGTCCGTGCGGCGTCGTCCTCGAACAATAGCTAACCTTCCCCCACACCACACTTGACGTGCCCGCGCGGAAAAGATTTCCGTTCCGCGCGGGCACAGTTGCGTTCTCAATTTGATTGCGAGCGAGCATTGCGGCAACCGCGCGGATGTTAGATCGTGATGCGTGCGGCACGAATTGGCCCGGCTGAATTTGCGCCCACGAACACAAAACCATAACAATCCACTTCGGAGGGAGCCATTATGCCCGCAGCGCTGATTAGTGTGATGGACGCGAAAGAGCGCACCCGTTACGCCAAGCAAATGGACGAGCTGATAAAGTTGCTGCGCAAGAACAACGAGCAAGTGACCAAACTCGCTACCCTGATGGAAAAGATGGTCAGAGCGATGGGCGGTACCGCGTAACAATCTCCAAACGAACCATCTCCGCATCACGCGCGCAATTCGGCGCGTCGCGGTGAAATGACGAATCCGGGCTCCAGGCTTATCGGGCGGACGCCCGAGCTGCTCGAGTTGCGCACCGCGCTGGCCGACGCTCTCGCGGGCCGCGGCAGCTTGCTGATGCTCGGCGGCGAACCAGGTATCGGCAAGACCGCGCTCGCCGACGAGATCTCGACTGAGGCGGCTGCGCGCGGCGCGCAAGTCGCGTGGGGCCGATGTTCGGAAGACAGCGGCGCGCCCGCGTACTGGCCGTGGACGGAGATTCTGCGCACGCTCGTGCGGGGGCGCGATCCCAATTCGCTCGACGCGATACTCGGCGATCGCGCGGTACAGTTGTCGGCGCTGATGCCGGAGTTGGCCGCCTCCGCGCCCTCCCCCGCCGGTCCCGCGACGGCGCCACAGGCAACGGGTATGGGTTCCAACGAGCCCGCCGATCAACGCTTTCGCCTGTTCGATTCGATCGCGACTCTGATCGGCGCGATTGCGCGCGATCGTCCGCTGTTGATCGTTCTGGATGACGCGCACGACGCCGATCCCGCATCGCTGCTGCTACTCCGGTTCATCGCCCGCGGCGTACGCCGCCTGCCGCTGCTGCTGGTCGTCACCTATCGCGAAAACGAATTGCGGCTCGATCCGAAGCGGGCCGAGTCTCTTGCCGCCCTGCGCCGCGAAGGCGCAACCATGGCGCTCACCGGCCTGACGGCGCCCGAGGTTGCGATGTTCGTCGAATCTCGCATGCCGAGCGCGCCCGATGCGTCGCTGGTTGCGGAGCTGCGCAAGGTCACAGAAGGCAATCCATTTTTCTTAAGCGAGATTGTCCGGCTGCTGACGGCCGAAGGTCCGGGAAGAAGCGCCAAAGGGCGCTCCGCGTTCCGCATTCCCGACGGAGTCCGCGCCGCGATCCAGCGGCGGGTCGCGATGGTCTCGCAAGCTACGCGCGACGCGCTCGGCGTCGCCGCGGTCGCGGGCCGCGAGTTCGACCTCGCCACAATTCGCGAAGCATGCGCGATGCCGATCGAGTCGTTGCTGGCCGCGCTCGACGAAGCCGAGGCGGGAGGCCTGGTTACGACACGGCACGATCATATGGGCGGCTACCGCTTCAGCCACGCGCTGATTCCCGAGACCCTATATGGCGATCTGAGCAAAACGGCGGCGCGCGAATTGCATCTGCGGATCGCGCAAACCCTCGAAACGCTGCATCACTCGAACCTCGAACCGCAACTCGCCAAGCTTGCGTATCATTACGCGGCCGCATTGCCGTCCGGTCCTCTGGACAAGGCGATCGCGTACACGCGCCGCGCGGCGCAGCACGCGCAGGCGATGCTCGCATACGAAGAGGCGGCGCGGATGTACGAGATGGCAATCTCCGCGCTCGAACTCGGACATCCCGACGCGGAGCGGTTGCGCTGCGAGATGCTCTTGAACCTGGGCGAGGCGCTCTACGGCGCGGGGCTGTTCGATCGCGCGCGGGCGGCCTTCGCACGCGCGTCCGCGAGCGCGCGGCAAATCGGCAGCGCGGAGGACATGGCGCGCGCCGCATTAGGATTCGGGATGCCGCCGTCAACTCCGGATCGCGCCGATCATGATCTGATCACGATGCTGGAGCAGGCGCGCGATGCGCTCGGCGCTTCCGATTCCGCGCTGCACGCGATGATCCTGGCGCGCATGTCGGTCGAGTATTTCTGGGCGCACGATTCGCGCCGCGCCGAGCTCTCGCGCCAATCGGTCGAGATCGCGCGGCGCGCCGGCGACCCTGCCACCTTGCTGTACGTTCTGTACGCGCGCCACACGGCGGTGTGGGAGCCTGACAATCTCGAGGAGCGTCTCGCGATCGCGGGCGAAATAATCGCGCTCGCGGAACAGACCGGAAATCGGCGTTGGGCGCTCAGGGTGTGGGGCCTCGGCGCGCATTACATGCGCTTTGCCGATCTGCTCGAAGCCGGGGATATTCCCGCCGTCGATCGCGAGATCGCGCAATACTCGCGTCTTGCGACCGAGCTGCGGCAAGACCTCGGATACGAGGAGCTGATTCGCGCCACGCGCGCCTTGATGGACGGGCGCTTCGATGAGGCCGAACGGCTGGGAACAAAGACGCTGGAAGTCGCCATGCGCCTGGAGCGGCGGCTGGGTCCGTTTCGCGCGGCGGTGAATTCGCAATTGCTGATCCTGCGGCGCGAGCAGGGCCGTATCGCAGAGCTCGAGCCCGTCCTGCGCGCCGGTCTGGCGCGAACTCCGGGTTCCGCGATCAGGCGATGCGCGATGGCATTTCTATATTCGCAGACCGGTCGCCGTGCGGAAGCCCGCGCGAGTTTCGAGGAGCTGGCCGCCGGCAACTTCGCCGCGATGCCGCGCGACATGAGCTGGTACGCGACGATGGTGCTGCTCACGGAAGTGTGCGCGTACCTGGGCGACGCGCCGCGCGCGCGGATGCTGTACCAGTTGCTCGAACCGTACGCCGGCCGCAATGCCGTGCTCGATATCCACGTTTGCTACGGCTCGATCGCGCACTACCTGGCGATGCTGGCGGCGACGATTGGCGAACTGGACACAGCCGAGCGCCATTTCGAGGCCGCGCTGCGCTTCAATCTCGCGATGGGCGCGAGCGCGTGGGTCGCGCGCACGCGCTACGGATTCGCCGCGATGCTGCTCGCGCGCGACCAGCCCGGCGATCGAGAGCGCGCCCTCGAACTCGCGGAGCTTGCGCTGGCGACAGCCGAATCGCTCGGGATGAATGCGCTCAAGGAAAATCTGCGCGAGCTGACTGGCCCCGATCCTCGCGCCGACGCGGGACCCGACGGCACCGTCACGATCATGTTCACCGATATAGAGGATTCCACCGGCACCACCGAGCGTCTGGGCGATGTTCGCGCTCAAGCGTGGTTGCGCGAGCATAACGCGATCGTTCGCGCGCAGATTAAGGAGCATCAGGGGTTCGAAGTAAAATCAATGGGCGACGGATTCATGGTCGCGTTTCCGAGCGCGCGCCGCGCGCTCAATTGCGCGATCGCGATTCAGCGCGCGTGCACGGCCTATTCGGAGACTCATCGCGACGCGCCAATCCGCGTGTCGATCGGCGCGCATACCGGCGAAGCGATCAAAGAGACCGGTGATTTTTACGGCAAGGCTGTAATCGTCGCATCGCGAATCGGCGCACGCGCGCGTGGCGGCGAGATTCTGGTCTCGGCGACGCTCCGGGACCTGACTGTCAGCGCCGGCGATCTGAATTTCGACGCGGGACGCGACCTCGAACTCAAAGGCCTGACCGGCGCGCATCGCGTGTACGTCCTCAAATGGGCAGACGACGGGCAGCGGAAGTAATCCACGCACACTCGTGTCATTCCCGCGCGTGGCTGCCGCGCGAGGAATCCCGTTGGCCTGCGCGAAGGCCGGCGAGACGCCGGCCCTACTGACTAGCGCGACGCATCTGCTAGGATTTCGATGGCCATGAAAAAAGTTCTGATGATCTGCACGGGCAACAAGGACCGCAGCCCAACCGCCGCGATGCTGGTGGCGGAGATGTGCGCGCCGATGTGGGTGACGTTGGCCGGCACCGAGCCGTGGGCGAAGAATCCGGTCAACTCGGAATTGATCGAAGAGGCCGACGTGATTTGCGTGATGGAGGAAGCGCATCGCCGCTTTATCCTCGAGCGCTTTGGCTCCGCACACGCGGACAAAGTCGTCGTCCTCGACATCCCGGACAACTACATCTGCTGGGAAGCCGAGCTGGTGCATCTGCTGAAGCCCAAGCTGCGCGCCGCTCTAGGGCTCGCAACGCGCGGCCACTGAGCGGCCCTTCGCGCTCAGACCGCGAACTTCGCTATGCTGGATACGTCGCGCAGGAGATAGATCGATGGCAGAGCATGTTGTCGCTGATACGACCTCAGGAAAAATTCGCGGGACGGTTGACCAGGGCGTCAACATCTTCAAAGGGATCCCGTACGCAGCGCCGCCGGTTGGCGCGAATCGGTTCAAGCCTCCGCTGAAAGCCGCGCTGTGGACGGGAGTGCGCGATGCGCTAAAATTCGGCGCGCGCGCGATGCAGGACGACAACGCCTTCGCGCTGCCTCCCGCGATGCTGAACCTGTTCGGCGGGGTCGAGCCGCAGCCGATGAGCGAGGACTGCCTGGTCCTCAACGTATGGACGCCCGCGCTCGCCGACGGGCGCAAACGTCCCGTGATGTTCTGGTGCCACGGCGGCGCGTTCATCGCCGGTTCCGGCTCCGCGCCGTGGTACGACGGCACCAATCTCGCGCGCAAGGGCGACGCGGTCGTCGTTACGATCAACCATCGTCTGGGCGCGTTCGGCTATACCCATCTTTCAGATATCGCGGGCGCCGAGTTCGATTCTTCAGGCAGCGCCGGGATGCTCGATATCGTCGCGGCACTCGAATGGGTGCGGGACAATATCGCGAACTTCGGCGGCGATGCCGGCAACGTCACGATCTTCGGCGAGTCGGGCGGCGGCGCCAAGGTCTGCGTGCTGATGGCGATGCCGGAGGCGCACGGTATGTTCCACAAGGCGATCATCCAGAGCGGACCGGCGGTCGAGATGGCGAATCGCGACGATGCGAGCGAGACCGCGCGCCAGCTTCTCGCCGAGCTGGGAATCGCACCCACGCAAACCGCTGAGCTGCGCGAGATCCCCGCCGAGCGCATCGCCAAGGCGCAGGCGGCGGTCCTGAAGCGCGTGAGCATGATGTCGTTCGCGAACCGGCGCCGGGTCGGCTTCAATCCGGTTGTCGATGGGAAGCATCTGCCGGGCGGCCCGTTCGCGCCCACCGCGCCGGAGATTTCCGCGCGCATACCGCTGATGATCGGAACCAACAAAGACGAGATGACGCTGTTCTTCGGATTCGCGCCGTGGCTCGACGGAATGGACGACGCCGCGATGCGCTCGCGGGTCGCGATGTTCGTCGGGGACCGCGCCGACGCGATTATCGCGTCGTACAAACGCGCGCGGCCGTCGGACTCGCGACGCGATATCGTGCTGGCGATTGCGACCGACCAATCGATGCGCATCCCGTCGCTCGTCATCGCCGATCGCAAGGTCGCGCAGAACGGCGCGCCGGTATTCGTCTATATGTTCACCTGGGAGACGCCGGTGCTCGAAGGCAAACTCAAATCGCCCCACGCGCTCGAAATTCCGTTCGTGTTCGACACGCTCCATACCCGGAACCTGGCCGGTGACGCACCGACGCGTTTCGCATTGGGAGAAAAGATGAGCAAGGCGTGGCTCGCGTTCGCGCGCACGGGAAATCCGAATCATGGCGGGCTGCCGGATTGGCCACACTACTCGCCCGAGCGCCGCGCGACGATGATTTTCGACAATCAATGCCGAATCGAGAATGATCCGTTCCGCGCGGAGCGGCTCGCGTGGAGCGGTCAATAGCTATTCGACTGGGTGGCGCTCCAAAATAGCAGTTCGCGAGTGCCGAATGATCGCGTTTGAGTATATTCGTCGTTTGCTTCGCGCCTCAGTGCTTGCGCTGGCGCTTCTCGCATACGGCTGCGCCGCGCAGCAGGCTACGGTCGTAGAGCCGCCGCCCGTACCGGTTAACGTGGAGGCGTTGCCGTTTCAGGGTCGGTTAGTCGAAGGCGATCCGACCGAGATTCCGCAGGCGGTCGAGATGTCATTATCAGATACTTCGCCGATTCGATTTTCCTATCGCGAAGAACTAACCCACGACGAGCACCACACGCCGCTCTGGCTGACGGCTCTCGCTCCTACTACCTATTTGGGCAGAACGCTCGGCACCTATGACGTTACCGCATTCGCTACCCTGTCCATCTCAAATCGAGACACGGTAATCGGCTACTACACGGCCAAAGCTCTGGTTTCTCGATCTTACACTATTTACTCGGAGCCCACCCACGCGGAACTCGAGCGTGACGCGCGCGCCGAGGTGCGGGATAAAATCGACGCGGAACTGGAGTTCGACAGAAATCGGCTGGCGGGCGCGCTCGCCGAATCGAGAAACCTGGCGAACGCGCCGCCGACGCCATGAATCGTCGCGCGGCTATCTTGTGGATGCTTTGCATCGCGATGCTGCCGGCGTCGGGTTGCGCGGTGCAGGGTCAACCGTTCCAGAAAGTGGAATTTCCGCCGAATCACGCCGTAATTTATGTCTATCGGCCATACAACTACGCCGGATCGTTGTTGCGGCCCGCTGTGACTTGCGGCGGCGAAAGCGCGAACATCGGCCCGGGAGGCTATCACGCGTTTATCGTCCCGGCGGGTAAAGTCACGTGCAGCGTCGCGGGAAGTGAAAGCTTCGACCAGGTCGAGATATTAGCCGAGCCGCGGAATTACTATATCAAAGAGGAATACGCGTGGGGCATTCTTGACGGGCATCCGCATTTGAACCCGATTGACACGGACACGGCGCACGACGAGATCGAAAGCTGCGTCCTGGAGCCGTGAACAAACGAGTTGCTACTAACTCTTCGCCCGATTCGCGCGGTACTTGGTAATCAAAGCGTTGGTCGAGCTGTCGTGCTTTAGCGCGGATTCACTCTCCAACTCAGGAACGATTTTCTGCGCGAGCACCTTACCCAGCTCGACGCCCCATTGATCGAACGAATCGATACTCCAGACCGTCCCCTGGGTGAACACGCTGTGCTCGTAGATCGCGACCAGTTTGCCGAGAGTTTCTGGAGTAAGCTTGTCGGCGAGAATCGTGGTCGAGGGGCGGTTGCCCTCGAACACGCGATGCGGCACCAGCCAATCAGGAGTTCCTTCGGCCTTCACCTCTTCGGGGGTTTTACCGAACGCGAGCGCCTCGGCCTGCGCGAATACGTTGGCCATCAGCAGATCATGATGGTGTCCGAGCGGATTGAGCGTGCGGTAGAATCCGATGAAGTCGCAGGGAATGAGTTTCGTGCCCTGATGAATCAGTTGATAGAACGAATGCTGCCCATTCGTTCCGGGCTCGCCCCAGTAGATGGGTCCAGTCTGATAATCAACCGCGGCGCCGCCGAGCGTGACGTGCTTGCCGTTTGATTCCATCGTGAGCTGCTGCAGGTATGCGGGAAAGCGCTTCAGGTATTGCTCATAGGGGAACACGCCGACGGTTTGCGCGTCGAAGAAGTCGTTGTACCAGACCGCGAGCAGCCCCATCAGCGCCGGCAGGTTTTTCTCGAATGGCGCGGTGCGGAAGTGCTCGTCGATCGCATGAAACCCGGACAGCATCGCGAGGAAATTCTCCGGACCCACCGCGATCATAGTCGAAAGTCCGATCGCCGAGTCCATCGAATAGCGTCCCCCCACCCAGTCCCAGAACCCGAACATGTTGGCGGTATCGATACCGAATTTCGCGACGCCCTCGGTGTTGGTCGAGACCGCGACGAAGTGCTTGGCGATTGCCTTCTCGTCGCCGAGCGCGCGCAGGCTCCAGTCGCGCGCGGTGTGCGCGTTGGTCATCGTTTCGAGCGTGGTGAAAGTTTTGGACGAGATGATGAACAGCGTTTCGGCGGCGTCGAGGTCGCGCGTGGCCTCGGCGAAATCGGTGCCATCGACGTTCGAGACAAAGCGCATCGTCAGGTTGCGATCGCTGTAGTGGCGCAGCGCCTCATACGCCATCACCGGGCCGAGGTCCGAACCGCCGATTCCGATATTGATCACGTTTCGGATGCGTTTGCCGGTGTGGCCGATCCAGGCGCCGCTGCGCACCCGATTCGAGAAGTCGGACATTCGATCGAGGACCGCATGAACCGCGGGCACCACGTCCTCGCCGTCGACGACGATCGAAGCTCCGCGCGGCGCGCGCAGTGCGACGTGCAGGACGGCGCGCTTTTCGGTCACGTTAATTTTCTCGCCCGAGAACATCGCGTCGATTCGCGCACGGAGCCCCGACTGCTCGGCGAGTGCGAGAAGCAAGCGAATGGTCTCGTCGGTGATGCGATGCTTCGAGTAATCGGCGTGAAGGCCAACGGCGTCGAGCGTGAAACGTTCGGCGCGGCCCGGATCATCTTTGAACATCGTGCGCAGATGCACGCCGCGAATCTTGCGATAGTGCTCGGCGAGCGCCTTCCACGCGGGACGTTCGGTCAACGGCGCGATTTTCGCGGATGCGGCGGCGGGCGCCATCGCTCAGCTTGCCTTTTTGATCGCGGCGCTCTTGTCCTTGATGCAGGACAACAGGTCGTCCCACGACTTGACGAACGACGCGGCGCCCTCTTTCTGAAGCTGCTCCGCCAAAGCGTCGAGATCGATTCCCGCCTTGGTGAATTCAGCCAGCTCGCGTTCGGCGTCGCCGCCATCGCGCGAGAGCATCGCACCGACTTCGCCGTGATCCGCCATCGCGTGCAAAGTCTTTTCCGGCATCGTATCGACGGTATGCGGCGACGCGAGAGCCTTGACGTACAGGATGTCCGACGATTTTGGATCCTTGGTGCCGGTGCTCGCCCATAGCAATCGCTGCGCGCGCGCACCAAGGTTCGCGAGCCGCAGCCATCGGTCGGTGTCGAGCAGATCGCGATAAGCCTTGTAGATGCGTTTGCCGATCGCGATGCCGAGCCGATCACGCATCGCGGGCGGAACTTTCTGCGCGACCGCAACGTCCCATCGGCTGACGAATACCGACGCGACCGAGCCGACGAACGGATTGAGGCCGGCGGCGACGCGACGCTCGATTCCGCGCAGGTAAGCCTCCGCGGCGGCGAGATACTGCTCGCGCGAGAACAGCAGCGTGACGTTGATCGAGACGCCGGCGAAGATCGCTTCCTCGATCGCGGGAAGACCCTCGCGCGTGCCGGGAATCTTTATAAACAAATTCGGACGCGCCGCGCGCGCGAAAAGCTCCTTGGCGGCTTTCACCGTGCTGGCGGTGTCGTACGCGAGTTTCGGGGAAACCTCGAGCGAGACCCATCCGTCGACGCGATTGGTCTGCTCGTGAATCGGGCGGAACAGATCCGCCGCGCCGGTGAGGTCCTCGAGCGCGAGATCGAAGAATAGTTCCTCGCCGTGGCGGCCGGCGGCGTTCTTTTTCGCGATCGCAGAGTCGTAGTCACCGCTGTTTTTGATCGCCTGGTCGAAGATGGTGGGATTGGAGGTAAGACCGGTCACCGAAAGCTCGTCGATGTAGCGTTTGAGTCCGCCGCTGGTGAGCAGCGCGCGCGTGATGTTATCGAGCCACAGGCTTTGGCCCGCGTCGTGAAGCTGCTTGGTCGCTTTCATACGGTCTCCTGATCAATCTTCTTTCTTTGATCGTCTTCTCACTGATCATCCTCGCGGCGCGGACCGCGGGTCAATCGACGATCGCGGAATAAATTATGTTGCGTAACTGGCCGCGGAAGTTAAACGTTCCCGACGGCATGAGTTGGGTCATGAAGATCACGACCAGGTCTTCCTTCGGATCGATCCAGAAGATGGTCGAGGCCGCGCCACCCCAGTAGTAGTCGCCCTCGCCGAGCGCGCCGTGCGCCACCTGCCCGAGCGTCATCGCGAAGCCGAGGCCGAAGCCCACGCCTTCGTACGCGGTCTCGGAAAAATCTCCGGTCGCCATCTGGGTCAGGTCCTTGCCGCCGGCCAGATGATTCTGGCGCATCAGATCGATCGTGCGCGAGCCGAGAATGCGCGCGCCGTCGAGCTCTCCGCCGCGCCGGAGCATCTCGCAGAAGCGGAGGTAGTCGGCGGTGGTGCCGGTGAGTCCGCCGCCGCCCGAGAAGAACGAGGGCTGCCTGAGATATGCGCTGCGTTCAGGATCGTCGATCAGCTTGAGGGTCTTGTCGGGTTTGCGTTCGTAATTCGCGGCGAGGCGTCTGGCGTTCTTCGGCGCGACCGAGAACGCGGTGTCGGCCATGCCGAGCGGATCGAAAATCGTATCCTGCAAATATTGATCGAATCGCTTGCCCGAAATCGCTTCGACCAGGTAACCGCACACGTCGGTCGAGAACGAGTACATCCACTGCTCACCGGGAGTATAACGCAGCGGTACTTTTGCGAGCTTGTGGACGAAGCTGGCGAGCGTCTCGCCCTCGGCGCGGTTTACACCCGCCTCGCGATACGCACGATCGACAGGATGATTGGTCGCGCCGTAAGTCAGGCCGCCCTGATGACTAAGCACGTGGCGCATCGTCATCGGACGCGCGGGAACGGCCGTCTCCATCGCGGCGCCCTCGCCGGAAGTCCAGACTTTGTGATCGCGCCATTCCGGAATAAATCGCGAGACCGGATCATTGAGCTGGAAATGCCCCTGCTCGTAGAGGCTCATCAGCGCGACCGAGGTGATCGGCTTCGACATCGAGTAAAGGCGGAAGATCGTGTCGTCGGCCATCGGCGTTTTGCGCTCGCGATCGGCCAGGCCCATCGACTTGAAGTAGGCAACGTGGCCGTGGCGCGCGACGAGCGTCTGGCATCCGGAGATCTTCCCAGACTCGATATAGTTGCGATTCAGATGATCGGAAATTCGTTCGAGCCGATCGGGCGCGAATCCCGCACGTTTCGGTGAGGTCTCCATCTCGGTCTCCTCCGCACGTCTTCTGCGATTGACCGTCGGTCTACCCGATGCGTTCGAGCGTGAACACGGGAATCTCGCGCTTGGTCTTTTGCCGATACTCATTGAATTGCGGCATCTGCGCCGCTTGCGCGTTGAACAGCCGCTCGCGCTCGGCGCCCGAGGTCACGCGCGCCCGCGCCTGAAACTTCTCGGTTCCGACTTCGACCGTGATGACGGAGTTAGCAACCAGGTTGTGATACCAATCGGGATTCTTGGGCGCTCCCGCCTTTGACGCGATTATGACTAGCCTATCGCCGTCGCGCGTATAGACCAGCGGGGTCGTGTAGGTCTTGCCGCTCTTTGCGCCCTTGGTCGTAAGCAGGATCATCGAAGCATTCGCGAACGGACCGCCAACCTTTCCACCGTTGGCGCGAAATTCCTCGATCACCTTTTGATTGAATTCGTTCCTGTCTGCCATGATTCCTCCATGCTCGCGCGCAGGCTGCGCGGGTCCACTTGCAAGAGTAGCAGACCGCGCGAAATCACGGCTAGCGCACTCGCTCAGGCGGAAGGGACTGCGATGCGATAGGTCTCCGCGGCAGTGCGATGGAACATCCACGCCTTGTCGGCGGCGCCGAATCCCGCCGCGATTTTCTTGAAAGCGTTCCACAGCACCAGGTACGAGCATGAGGCGCGATCGACCGGAAAATTGCTCTCGAACATGCATCGCGACGGACCGAATCGATCGATCGTATGCAGATAGTAATCGCGCGTCGCGGCGACGAGTTCATCGGAGGTCGCCGGCGAGGGCCGCTTGTGCCACCCAAATCCATTGACCGGCATGTTAATTCCGCCAAGCTTGACGACGACGTTGGGGCATCGCGCAAGTTCGGTCATGTCTTTTTTCCATTGATCGAAGACCTCGCGCCGATGGCCCTCGTAGGGACCGAGCCCGAGCGGACCGCCGAAGTGATCCAGGACGATCTTGGTGTCGGGAAACGCTCGCGCCAGGTCCGTCAGCTCCGGCATCTGAGGATGGTATTGCCACGCATCGAACACGAGCCCAAGCTTCGCGAGCTGGCCAAAGCCTTCGCGAAAGCGCGGCAACTTGTAGAGGCCCGGGAGGATTGGTGTGGGAGTTGCGGATTTCGGGCGACGCGTCGAAACCTCCGGCGTGGCGGATTCCGCGAAATCGCGCGGGCGCCGCTGCGAGGTGCGCGCGCAATACAGGCTCGACCGCAGCGCCGAGGCTCAAGTCGGCAAAGCTCACGATCCCCGCCGCGATTCTCGTGTCGCCATATCCGCCGCTCGCACTCTGAGCTGCGATACCATTGACGAACTCGGTCTCGCCCACAGGCTTCATCGCTGGGTCGCCGTCGGCGCGGTACATCGACATGCATTCGACGAAGACGGTAGCAATCACGCGATGGCCGGAGCCAGTATCGTGCAGGATCTCGTCGAGCAGATAGCGGCTGCCGGGATGGTCCCAAAGATGATGATGCGGATCGATAATCGGCAGCGCAGGTTCGAGTGGCTCTTCGATAACTTTGGCGACCCAGGCTTCTCTTTCAGTCTCAGCACTTGTAGGCATCTGAATTTCTCACTCGCGTGCTAACGGCGCCGCAAAGGTTTCGCTGACAGTCCTCGATAGACGATGGTGAGCACTGTGTCTTGGTCTCAGCATTATAGTCCTCAATGCTGCCGCGGCGTGAGCGCCAGACCCAGTTCAGCGGCGATGCCGTGCAGGCGCTTGTCGTTCGTCCACAGCTCCGCTCCTCCGGTGAGTCGCACTCCGGCGAGCAGATGAACATCGACGTATCCGACACCGCGCCCGAACAAAGCGTGACGATCGATGAAATGCAGCACTTCTGCATTGGTGGCGACACCGGCACGGGGGAGACCCAACAGGGCGTTCATTACGATCTCGCGATGACGGAGATTACTCAGAGCAAGTTCACCAAGGACGAACGGATGGGTGAGAACCATTCCGGTATCGAGCAGGCCGGCGAGCATCTTGTTATCCGCGCGAAGATGATCGACCCAAACAGAGGTGTCAACCAGGATCACCTCGATCTCGGCCGTCGCCGTGGCGGAGCTCCCAGGCCAGGTTCGCTGCCGCCAAGACGCGCCAATCGCCGCGCGCTTTCGCGCTCGATCAGAGCTCTCAGCGCTTCACGGACCAGGCTGGACTTTTCCTTCACCCCAGTGAAGGCCTGAGCCTTGGCGACAAGTTCGTCATCGAGCGCGAGCGTGGTCCGCATCTTCCAGCATCCTGCAGGGATAGCATGAAACCTAGCATCATTTGATGTCCTATTCAATGCCGAAATACACAAGCATCCAACGCCGATAGCCGCCAGACAAATCAGAGCTATCCAATCGTGCTGTGGAATGGACTTTGGCGAACCACGACCGATAGCGATGATCACTCGACGTGTCGCAAAAGTTAGTCGCGCAAGTTGACTTTTGCGAGCGACTTTTGTGACAGAAAATTCCTCTTATTTTTCAACGCGGCCAATTTTGTCGTGAAACTCAGGTTGCACGACAAGACGGCTGCCTACGCCCACCCCCTCGCATTGCGCAGCCTAATTCCGCTGGCATGAAGCGTCGTTTCCCAAAGAGGTTTTAAGGGAAGCAGGCTATCGACGACGCACAGGTCCACGCCGCGGGGGGCGAAGGCTGACGGCAGATCGAAAATGGTATCGCGACCTAGCGGCTTCACCGCTACCCGGCTAACCCACATGCCCGCATCGTGCAAATCCTCAAAGCTGTCGGTGGGTAAATCGTAGCGATGTATCGTGGCGGTCGCGAGATCGGGAAGTCGTTCACGTTCGACGTAGGCCGCTGCGCGATACTCGCCTAGCCATTTCATTTTGTCCGTGTCGTTCGTTTGTTCGGTTGCCCATATCAGGATGCGCGGGCAGTCGCGGGGAAACAGATACATAAAATCCACCCGCTCCTCGATGGCCCACACCAAGGGGCCATTCAGCCATTCCATGCCGGGCGTGCGTTGAGACGGCACTAGCACCGAACGCGGCGTGAAGGTGGCGATGGCGGAATCATCGCTGAAGTGAAACAGTTGCATATCGGGTAATGCTATGCTCCTGATTGCCGCAAAAATCCCGAAACCTGCGACACAGTTTGCTACCAAGGCCGGTAACGTAGCAAGTGCATCAGGAATTGCGCGGATGCCGGGCGCTGTATGAGTAGTGCTTCGCGCGGCGCTGCCGCGCGATGGCAGGCGGAGCTGCGATATTTTGAGGTCTCCACGCCACCCGCCATCGGTCACGCCCGATCCTGCTGCGCCTCCAACTTGTTACGTGCGTCTAATTGTTGAGCCTGGAACGCCATCTTCCCCAGCTTTTCGCGCTCGATCAGGGCCTTCAGCGCTTCGCGGACCAGGCTGGACTTCTCCTTCACCCCAGTGAAGGCTTGAGCTTTGGCAACAAGCTCGTCATCGTGCGCGAGCGTGGTTAGCATCTTCAAAGTCTCTCAGGGTGGCATCAGATGTAACATCATTGATGCTCTATTCAATGCCGCAGTATGTAAGCGGCAAGTGCGATATCGACGCCCCCACGGTCTCTGAACCCCGGCGACGTGCAACCAGCGAATTGGCGGAGGGGGTGGGATTCGAACCCACGAGCGACGCTAGCCGCTGCCGATTTTCAAGACCGGTGCCTTCAACCACTCGGCCACCCCTCCGATCTTTATGACTCAAGTACTTACTGCATTCCGGGGCTCGGGGCGACCATTCGAGGTATCGGCCTATTGCGCGGTTCTCCGCTACCGGCGCCGGTCTCGCGTTTGACATTCGTTTCTCCGATGTGCGACGCCAACTCATCCCGGTGGACGAACCGCCCGAACGCGTGGCGGATGCAACTCCGATCCAGTCTCAAATACACGCGTCCGTAATCGATTTGCTATAATTCTACGATGACCTCTGATTCTGGACACCGGAGATACGAAACAGGGTCAATGGAACCTCCCTTCGGACATGGCGCAATGTTCCAGATTTATCTCAGCGACGTTGAGTTGTTTCTTTCCGCCCTGCGTGCGGCGGGATGGTCGCTCTATGAGCGACCTCGTGAGGATCCCCCAATTCTTCGCTCAATCGGGGAGTGAAAAATCCGGGTTCATGGGCAGATGACGGGTGAGCCAAGGAGACGGACCGATAAGGAGCGGCAGGTTCTCCCTGCCAGCCCTGTTCAAGCCCTGAAAAAAGGAGGATCGATTAAGGTATTAAGGAGGTTACGGTTTTATGAGTGACACCGACGGCCTTCGCTATAAAAAGCTCCCGCTCAACAACGGCTCCGATGAGATTCCAGCACTCGGCTTTGGCACGCTGATTCCTGACCCGATCGCAACAAAAGAGGCAACGAGGACAGCGCTTGAGGTGGGCTTTCGTCAATTCGATTGCGCCGAACGCTACCGAAATGAAGAACAGGTGGGCGAAGCAATGCGGGGGGTGTTCAGGGAGGGTAAGGTCAGGCGGGGGGACGTTTTTGTCGGTACGAAGCTCTGGAACAACAATCATCGTCCCGAACGCGTTAAGCCCGCCTTCGAGGCAAGTCTGAAAAGACTGCAACTGGACTATGTCGATCTATACAGCATCCATACTCCGTTCGCTTTCAAACCCGGCGACGAGCAAGACCCGAGAGACAAGAACGGTAATGTGATTTATGACGACGCGGCGACTCTGACGAATACCTGGAAAGCCTTGGAGAGCCTGGTCGACGAAGGTCGGTGCAAGGCGATCGGCTTATCAAACGTCAGTTTGGGACAGCTGAAAGAGGTGTTCGACATCGCTCGCGTAAAGCCAGCTGCTGTTCAGGTCGAATCCCATCCGTATCTCCCTGAATGGGATCTGCTCGACTATTGCAAGAGGAACGGCATCGTGATGCAGGCCTTCGCGGCTTTGGGTCATGGTATTGAACCCAAGTTGATCGACAATCCCGTGATCACCGTCATTGCGAAGCGCGTCAACAAGACCCCCGCTCAAGTCCTACTAGCTTGGGCGCTCCAGCGCGGCTCGGCTCCTCTCACCACAGCTACAAGCATCCGCTATATCGAGGAAAATTTTGATATCTCGGCTCTTCCCGATGACGCCATCGAAGAGATCACTCAAGGGATAAGTACCCGAGTCAGGCTCAATTCGGTTGTGAACACGGGCATCCCCGGGTTCATACCGAGGGGAAAATGAACGTCCAAGCCACGTCGTCGGCGTAGACGCCTTTTCCCGAAGTCATCCAACCACTCGGCCACCCCTCCGACGCTTGCCACTCAGGTACTTACTGCATTCCGGCTCTCGGGGCGACCATTCAAGGGGCCGGCCTGCCCGATAACGGCGCCGGCCTCGCATTTGACATTGGTTTCTTCCCTATGCGACGCCAAGTCATATCGGTGGACGATGCGCTCGGACGCGGCGAATGCGACGCCGGTCGAATCGTCCACGGAAGGAGCCTTCGCAATGTTTGAAGGATTCGAGACCCGGCGCATCGCGATCAACCAGGTGACGATCAACTATCTGATCAAGGGCAGCGGACCGCCGCTGCTTTTGTTGCATGGCTATCCGCAGACTCACGTGATGTGGCATGAAATCGCTCCCGCACTGGCGCAACGCTACACGGTGGTCGCGCCTGATCTGCGCGGATACGGAGACAGCTCCAAGCCTCCCGGCGACGATCAGCACCTGACATATTCCAAGCGCAGCACGGCGTCGGATCAGGCGGCCCTCATGGCGGCGCTGGGGTTCGAGCGGTTTATGGTGGCGGGACACGATCGCGGAGCGCGCGTCACACACCGGCTGTGCCTCGACTATCCGGAGAAGGTGACCAAAGCGGTCCTGCTCGACATTATTCCAACGACGGAGGTGTTCAGACGGGTCGACAAGTTCCTTGCGACCGCATACTACCATTGGTTTTTTCTAATTCAGCCGAACAATCTGCCGGAGACGCTGATTGGGGGCAATCCCGAAATCTATCTGCGGCAGATCGCGATACGTAAAGGCCACCTGATCTTCACGCCCGAGGCGTTTGCCGAATACTTGAGATGCTTCCGTGATCCGGCGTGCATCCACGCGTCCTGCGAAGATTATCGCGCGGGAGCATCAATTGACCTGGAGCATCACGCTGCCGACGGCGGACGCAAGATCGCGTGTCCTGTGCTGGTCCTGTGGGGCGAGAAAGGGATCGTCGGATACAAGCAGGACCCGATCGCGATTTGGCGCGAGTACGCCTCCGACGTGCGGGGTCATAGCGTACCGAACGGGCATTTTCTGCCAGAGGAGTCGCCGCAAGAGACGCTGGCGTCGCTGCTGGACTTTTTTGGCGCATAATCCATTCTGGATTAAGAACGCGATCAGACCGTGGAAGAAGTCGCAGATGCTCTTAACCGGTTGGGTTTCGCGGTCACAATTGTCGTCGCGCTTGTATGTGTACTTATTTCGGCAAGTTCTGCCGGCGGTGAAAGCAGAGACGACTGGATAACAGGATTGCCGCGGGAAGCTATTCACGTAAAAGCATGGCCGGACGGGAAGAAAGTTGCGGTCTGCTTCATCTTGTATGTTGAAGTCTGGGGCCATGGACAAGGTCCAGACCTCAGGCCGGATACGGTAACGCGAAAGCCAGAACGTCGTGAACGAGGCGTTTCGTCAGTACGGAATAAATTCGGGTATCCCACGCGTCGGCAGGGTCTTCAATGAACAGGGTTTACCCTTGAGCATCGCTCTGAACGCTCTTTTTCCTCAAGAGCACGCCGAAGTGTGGAAGGAGTTTCGTTCCCTGGTCCCGAAGGCGCCTATCATCGCTCATGGAATCAATAACTCTACCGAGCTACTGCCGCTTCAAGACGGTCTTGTCGCCCAGGAAGCGTATATTCACCGGACATTGGATATCATCGAGAAAGACACCGGGGTGAGGCCGCACGGATGGAGCAGCCCGAGCGTATATCCCAATGCCGATACGTTCACCGCCACCAGAGCCGAAGGAATTACTTACTCGCTCGACGCGATGGACTCCGATACCCTGTCTCGCCTCGCCACCAAATCGGGACCTCAGGTCCTGATTCCTTATCCGACAGTCACAGTCGACATGGGGCAGTATTTTGAGCGTCTGAAGAACGCGAGCGATATCGAGCGGTTGTGGATTGATTATATAAATGAATTGGTCAAAGAGGCCGAGACCAATCCCAGTCATGAAGCGACGGTCGTCGCGATCGGTATCCATCCTTTCGTGGTTGGAACCCCCGACGGCGCCGCGGCATTGCGCCGGGTGCTCGAATATCTCAAGAGTCAGAAGCTGGTCTGGGTAACTGACGTTCAAGCCGTTCTTGACGCCGCAGGAGTGAACCGGTAAGTGGCGCCGAAATCTCGATTCCGACAATAAATTAACACTCTGGACGAATACCGATGCGGCTAATCCTGATCCGACATGGAGAATCACGCATTCAGAATCGCGAGATCATTGCGGGTATGCGGAGCTGCCAAGGTTTGACCGATCGTGGCGTTCGGCAGGCACAGATGTTAGCCGAGCGGTTTCGTATTGCGGGCGAAATTCGCGAATGCGCTGCGCTGCTCAGCAGCCCGGTGCTCCGAGCACGTCAGACCGCAGAAGAACTGACAAGCAGTCTACCGGTGCGCGAAATTGAGGAACATCCCGAATTGACGGAGATAGATGTCGGTGAGGCCGACGGCATCGCACGCTCGGAGTACCGATCAAAACATGGCGAATTCAACCTGATCGAGCATCCCGATCGGCCCTTCGCTCCCGGCGGCGAGAGCTGGACCCAATACCTGAACCGCGTCCGCCTGGAGATGGACCGATTGGCGGAGCGATTCAGCGATCAGACGGTGGTGGCGGTTACGCACGCCGGATTCATCGTCGTCTCAATCCTGGCGACTTTCGGCATCCCGCGACCCGGCACCGGCGCACGGCTTGAGCCCGACAATACTTCTCTAACCGAATGGCGTTTCGACCAGGGAAAGTGGCAGCTTCAGCGATACAACGATGCGCATCATTTACTGAATCGCGAATAGTTACTTGTTTGGGTGTTGATCACTTCGCTTCGGGCCACCCGCCGGGACCCGCAGTTGCTAGCCACTTCGTCAGCGCGGCGTTGACCTCGAGCGGCTTCTCCTGCGCTATCCAGTGACCCGAGCGAATAGTCTGTTCAGTCAGATTGCGGCAAAAGATGCGCGTCGGCTCGGCCAGCCGTGAATGTGTGCACTCGCAGACATAGTCATAGCGTGCATTGAGAAACAATACCGGCATGTCGAGGTAGCCGCCATTGCGCGCCGTCTTTGAGTATTCGGCGTTTGCGGGATGATTCATGTACCACGAGGACGGTCCGAAGAAACCGTTGCGCTCGAGCGCCGAGGCGTAGGCGCAGAGATCTTCTTCAGTGAGAACGTCGCCGTCGCGAGGAACATCGGGAAATGCGCGGCCAAGCATCCCATGGTTGCGGCGAGCCGAAGCGGTAATGGCAGGTTTGCCTTCGCCGGAAGGATCGCCCTTGCGCAACGCGAGCTTCACGAAGTTGCGCGGGTTGGCGTCCATCGGCGCTATCGCGTCGGCGAAGTTCTCCTCGTAATGGCGCATGTAGTCCCATTGCCCATATGGAAATTCCTTTTCCGGATAAAGCCCGCGGTCGACCAGCGTCAACGCGTGATCGAGCCCGCGTTCCAGCGTGAAGTATGGAACGCACAGACTCGCGACGGCAAGACATCGTTCAGGATGATGGCTCGCGACGTTCCATACCACCGGGCTTCCCCAGTCGTGGCCGACCCATACCGCCTTGTCGCGACCGATGTGGTCGATGAGATCGATCATATCGCGCACGATATGTTCCTGCGCATAGTCACTATGACGGCTGTAGACTGTCGAGCGGCCGTATCCGCGCATGTCCGGCGCTAT
This sequence comes from uncultured delta proteobacterium, assembly GCA_963801665.1. Classification (GTDB taxonomy): domain Bacteria; phylum Desulfobacterota; class Binatia; order Binatales; family Binataceae; genus JBARDN01. Next base: position 560,014 of record CAWDFL010000002.1, read on the forward strand.
AGCGCGAAAGCCGAGCGCCGCGAGCGCGGGCAATTGATGGCGCCAACTGATCGAGAGCTCGGGCCATCCGTGAGCGAGAATTACGAGCGGTCCGTCCTCAGGTCCGGCGGCTAGATAGAATGTCGTGTGCCGTTTGGTTTTGACGATGTGCTCGGTGATTGCCATCAGCGAGATTCTTTGGGAGGCGGTCCGAACCCACCAGCTTCGGGCATATGGCCATAGACATCTTCGGAGTAGTATTCGGACTGATATGTAGCCGGACGCGCGCCCCATCCGTACTCCAGCATCCATCCTGAAGGCGTCCGGAAGTAGAACGAATACATATGATCGTTGGAATGTTTGCCGGGCGTGATATTCACGGGAATCTTCTCGCGGCGAACGATATCGTGCGTCAGCCCGACATCGTCGAGGTTATCCACCTCGATCATAAGATGATTGAAGCGCTTCTCCGATGAAGGGAGCCCGAAAGCGACGGTATGATCGCGCTCGTTGCAATGCATAAAAATGAGCCCGGCCGTATGCTTGCCCATTTTGATTTTATATTCGACTCCGCCGCGCATCCCGAGTTGCGTATAGAAATGATACGCCGCTTGAGGATCTTTCTCACGAATAATGCAGTGCCCGAGGCCTCCGGAACCGGTCTTGAACCTGCCGTGCATGCCTCTGGCCGGATGAAACGGCTTGGAGAATTGCAGATGCGGTCCATGAAAGATTTCGACCGGATTACCGTCTGGATCGTGCAGCTTCATCACTTCAAGCACGTGACGCTCGGAGGCTTCTGCCTCGGAACCGACGGTGAACTTGATCCCGGCCTCCTTTAACTGATTTTGCATCTCGCGGAATTCTTCGCCCCCTGCTACCCGGAAGCCGAGATACATCAAGTCATCGGACGGATCGGAATGAAGCGCGATTCGATGGTGCCAGTAATCCATCCGCAGGTAGGCGCGGCCGCTTTCGCCATCGTCGATAACTTCCGTACCGAGAACGTCGGCCGCGAACTTTTTCCACGCCTCGAGGTCTTTCACCCCGAACCCGATGTATCCGAGCTCTGTTACCTGAATCATGTTCTTGCCTCCGTCGGCGACTTCTATTGCTGCGACCGCTTCTGCTGCAAGGTCTTCCGGTCTTTCCAGATCACTTCGGATCGGTGCGCACCCAATCAGAGCCGAGTGCGACGCGGCGCACCGCGTCGGTGTCGGTCGGCTGATGGCCTACTTTATGCGCCGGCGCAGGAGCTTCGGCAACCCGATTCGAAAGTCGCCCAAGACCGGTCACTTCGACCTCGACCAGGTCGCCGATATTCATAGGCCGCGAATTCCTGGGCGTGCCGGAAAGAATAATGTCGCCAGGCAGCAGGGTAATGAAGCGGCTAAGATCGGCGAGTATGTAGTCGATCGGAAAGATCATCTCGCTGATCGCACCTTCCTGGACCATTTTGCCGTTGATGTATGTACGCAAGGTCGATTTGCGCACGTCAACGCCACTGACTATTCCCGGACCAATCGGGCAAAAGCCGTCCTGACCTTTCACGCGCAGCATCGAGCCTGCATCGGTCTCCCGATAGTCCTGGCATCCGACATCGTTTGCCGACGCGAATCCAGCTATGTAGTCCCAGGCTTCAGCGCGTCCGACATTCCGCATCGGTTTGCCGATTATTACCCCGACTTCGCCCTCGAAGTTAAGAAATTTGTGGCCGGCAGGCCGCAGCAGAGTTCCGCGATGGCTGTTGAGCGCGGTGGTCGGCTTTTGAAAATAGGTCGGCGTTGGAATCTCCGGAGCGCGAAATTCGATCCGGCGCGAATCGTAGTTCAAATGAATGCAGAGAATCTTGGTCGGGTCGCAAGGCGGCAAGTAGGTCGCTTCAGCATCGGCGACGTTGCGGCCGTCGCCGAGCACCAGGCGATCCCCGACCGGCCTGACCCACTTCGGCTGCCCTTCGTGAAGAATCCGCCGCCATTCCTCTTTTGGTCCGTCAAGAACGCTCATTTGATTTCTCCCGACTGCTTGTCCGAAATTTGCTCAAGGTTTCAGGCGAACGACCCTTTCATCGCCGCGATATTCTTCACGTCACAATAAAAGTCAAAGCTCCAGTTGCCGCCCTCGCGGCCGATGCCCGAGTTGCGGCTGCCGCCGAACGGTGCCGCCAGCTCGCGCACGAAAAAGCAGTTTACCCACACCGTGCCCGCCACGACCTGACGCGCCAGGCGCATCGCACGCTCCTCGTTCTTGCTGAAGATCACCGCCGCGAGTCCATAGTTGGTGCCGTTGGCCAGCTTCATCGCTTCGTCTTCGTCGCGGAAGGTCTGCCACGTGAGGACGGGACCGAACACCTCGCGCTGCACGATTTCCTGCTCTTGCGACACCCCCTCGAGCAGGGTCGGTTCGAAGTAAAGCTCGCCGGCGCTGTGGCGATGCCCACCCCAGATCGGCTTGACGCCGGCCTTGAGCGCGCGCTCGACGAAACCCTCGACCCGCTTGTAGTGCTCGGGCGTGATAAGCGGTCCGATGCGAGTGGTCTTCTCACGGGGATCGCCGACCGTCATCTGCGAGGCCGCGGCGCGGAACTTCGATTGAAACTGGTCCGCGACTTTCGCGTCAACCAGAATTCGTGTTCCCGCAAGGCATACCTGGCCCGCGTTGAAATATTGCCCGGCCGCGGTTTGCGCCGCGGCATCCAGGTCGGCATCGGCACAGACGATGAACGGCGACTTGCCGCCGAGCTCGAAGCTCGTGGCGGTTATCGAGCGCGCCGTCGATGCGCCAATCAGTTGCGCGGTGTCGGTCGAACCGGTGAAGCTCAGCCGATCGATGTCGGGATGCGCGGCGAGCGCGGCGCCCGCCTCCTCGCCGATTCCCTGCACAACGTTGAGGACGCCCGGAGGGATTCCGGCTTCGGTCGCGAGATCCGCCATCATCGAGCAGGTGAGCGGCGCCCACTCGGGCGGCTTGACCACAGCGGTATCGCCCGCCGCCAGGCACGGACCGACTTTCCAGGTGGTCAGCATGAACGGACCGTTCCACGGCGTGATGAGCGCGGCGACACCGGCGGGATCGAAGCGGACCTGGTTCACGACTTCCGGCGAATCGATCTTCTCGTCGTTCAGCTTGCGCGCCCGATCGGCGAAGAACTGGATATTGAGCGCCGCGCGCGGAACCATCCGGGTGGCGTTGCCTATCAGGAGCGACCCGTTGTCCTCGGTCTCTACCGCGGCAATCTCCTTGGCGTGATCCTGAATCGCCTTGGCGAACCGGCTCAGAATCGGATGCCGCCCTTCGGGTCCGAGCGCCGCCCATTTCGGAAACGCGCGGCGCGCCGCCGCCACCGCCGCATCGATCTCCTCGGGGCCGCCTGCGCTCACGTCGGCCAGATGCTTGCCGTTGATTGGCGAGCACGTCTGAAAAGTGCGTTTCGACTCGACCCGCTTGCCGTCAATGAAGTGCGCGGTTGAAACTTCCACTCCCGCTACTTTGGTGCTTGCCATTTCAAAACCTCCGAAAGCATGAAGCTACGTCGAAAACGGAACGATTGAAGCTCGGCTTAGCGCCGCCCATGACTAAAGTCAATTCTGACCAGGGTCAATATACCTGAAAGCGCGAATTATTTCCTCACCCACTCGCCGATTGTTCGTGGCAGGCCCATCACTTTGTTACTGGAGTCTCTCGTGCCCGAGCCGTCGCGGGGCGCAAGTTCGAGCAGTTGGTTGACGAGGCGTTTGCCGCGTTCGCGCGGCGCGAGCGTATGCGCCAAGGCGTAGTTGCGGGCTCCGGAGGCGAGGTAGAAGCGTTCGTATAATTCATTGCGTCCGGCCAGCGCGCTGCCGGTGAAATCCCACGCCAGCCGGAAGATACGTGCCCGGTCGCGCGCGGAGACTCCCTTGGCGCCACGCAAGTAGCGGTTCACCAAATCGCGAAGCCCCGGGTCGTCGAACTGGGTTTCCGCAGGAGTCGCGAGCAGGTTGTGCGAGCCGATCAGCGTGAGAATCTCGCCGACGCGCGGAAACCATGCCGGCAACGCCGCACGCAGCGCCGCGAGCGGCCCGCCGTTGGGGAACCATACGCCGTTGCCGTACTCGAACGCGTCGGTCTCCGCGCTCTGAACGGCGGCGCGCGCGAACTCGGCGTAGGTCCAGATTTCGCCGAGCAATTGGGAGGTCGCGGGTGACTTGTCGTTGATGATCTCGGCCATCGCGCAGCCCAATCCGTATGCGAACTCGAGCTTGGTCTGTGCGCGGATCATCGTTTGCTGCATGATGTTCGGGTACCAGCCCGTCGTCATCACCGTGTTGTAGACCATCCAGTTCGCATTGATGAAAATGCGGTCGCGCGGCACTTCCACGTTGTCGAAGATGACAAATGCATCCTGTTCGTCGAAACGGCTCGAGAGCGGATGGTCGAAGCGGCTGCGGCCGGTCGAGCAACTGTCGCGGCACAGCAGCTTGAGTCCCGGCGTGCCCATCGGGATGCAGAACGACAGCGCGTAAGCGTCGGCGCCCTCGGGCAGCGGCGCGGCGGGATATACCGCGATTTCGTCGGCGAACGGCGCGAGCGTCGCCAGGATTCGCGCGCCATTCACGATAATTCCGTGCGAGGTGTCTTCCACCTTTCGCAGCGCGACATCGTTGCCGGCCACCGGAGCGTCGCCCCAGGATTTGTCGATCGTCGGCTGCACGATGGTGTGGGTCAGCGAGATGTCTTTGCGCGCCAGGAATTTCTGATACGCGACCAGGTTGGCGGCGCCTTGTTCATTGGCGTTGATCGCCCATTCGTCCGCGCGTCCGGCGAACCCGGCGAAGGTGACGTTCATGTAGTCCGGCGTGCGGCCCATCAGGCCGACGGTGAATTCCGCCGTCAGTTGCAAAGCGCGATGCCGCCGTTCGAGGTCCGCCTTCGAGCGGGGAATCATGTGGCTCAAGTTGATCGGCTCGCCGGTCTCGGGATCCGGCATCAGGCAGACCTCCGCCGCCTGGTGCTGCAGGTCGAAGACCTCGGCGAGCGTGGCGGCGGCGCCGACAAACGCGGGATGCGACGGCACGTCGCGGACTTTTTCGCCTCCGACCCAGACTTCGCGCGGGCTCTTCAATCCCTGCAGAAACTCTCTTCCCGTTCGTGCGGCCATCTATTTTTCTCCTGAAGGGCGCAGGCCCTCGAGGTGCAATTCCAGAGAAGCGCGGAGCATCGTGTCACGTTCTTCCGATGTGACCGTCCCGGCTCCGAGCCATTCATGAAGGCACGCGAAATAGAGCGCGAACAGATTCTTCGCAAGACGATAAGAAGGAATTCCTGGGCGCAATTCGCCTCGTGCCTGTGCGCGATCGATGAGTGCCGCCATCCGCCTGAACAAATCGGCCATGAAGGTCGCGCGCCCGTGCCGATCGTCATCGACAAAGGGCAGTTCCTTGACGAAAACGCGGGCGAGGCCGATGTTGTGCTCGTGATGAGAGATCAGGGCGCCAAATACGCGCAGAAGTTGATCGATCAGGCGGCGCTCGGTCATGGTCTCGAATGCAGCATCAACCGCTCGCCCTGCTTCCTCGCGGAAAATCATCACGAGCAAATCTTGCTTGCTACCCCCGTGAAGGAACACGGTGCCGACTCCAACGTCCGCCGCCTGCGCGATTTCCCGTGTGGTGGTCAGCTCGAAGCCTTTGCGGGCGAAGAGAGAGCGCGCGGCGCGCTTGATGCGGTTGAGTTTGTCGAGCTTCTTGCGTTCGACCCGGCCGAGAACTGCTTCCTCGCCGCGATGACGCTTGCTGACCGGAATAAAATTGGTTGCCGATGCGGACATTTTGAGCAGGCTCAGTTCTGAGCGTGCTCATCGAATAACGCGGATCTCTCTGGAATGTCAAGCGCGGAGAATGCCGCCGCACGGCAGGTTTGATATCCTCCAATCATGGCCGCCGACAAAATCACCGAGCACACGATCACCGAGGTCGTTCGCAGCCGTATCGCGGACGTTCCCAATCCCCGCCTCAAGCAGGTGATGCAATCGCTCATCGATCATCTCCACCAATTTGCGCGCGACGTGCAGCTCACCCAGGAGGAATGGAATGCCGGAATCGAGTTTCTCACCGCGGCCGGCCATATCACTGACGACAAGCGGCAGGAGTTCATTCTGCTTTCGGACACGCTCGGGCTCAGCGCACTGGTTGATCTGATGCATCACCAGGGCGAATCGAATCGCACGACGGAATCGAGCTTGCTCGGGCCGTTCTATCGCAACGGAGCGCCCGAGCTCGCGCTGGGCTCGGACATATCGAACGGCACCGCCGGCGAACCGCTGATGATCCGGGGACGAGTGCTTTCGATCGAAGGCACGACGATTTCGGGCGCGCTGCTCGACGTGTGGCAAGCTGCGCCCAACGGGCTTTACGATGTTCAGGACGCGGGTCAGCCGGAAATCAATTTACGTGGGCGCTTTCGTACCGACACGCACGGTCACTTCGACTTTCGGACGATCAAGCCCGCGAGCTATCCCGTACCGCACGACGGTCCCGTGGGTAAAATGCTCCGCTCGCTCGGACGGCATCCGTTTCGGCCTGCGCACATTCATTTCATTGTATCGGCGCCCAGGTTTGAGACACTTACGACCGCGCTATATATCGCCGGCGATAAGTATCTGGACACGGATGCGGTATTTGGATCGCGGTCGTCGCTGGTCGTCGACTATCATCACGCGGACGGCCGCCGTCACGATTCGATCGAGTTCGATTTCGTGCTGCCAGAATCGTGAGCGCTGGAGCAGAGGGCGCGCCGATCAGAATTTTACCGGACGAAGCGGAAGTTTTCCGCTCGCGATTTTCTCCGGGATATCTGGCGATGCGTTCTCCCACACCAGCAGCATCGAGCGCTTGGGCGAGTACCCGCGATGACGAATATCGGCGGGCATCGCCGCGACATCACCGGGCTTCATCACGACCTTGGCGCGCGGCGCTCCGGTCGCGCCATCCTCCACCTCCCAGTGGATCTCGTCGCTGAACTGGACGAACCATTCCACCCGGTCGTTGCCGTGGATTATCGGCAGCACGTACTCCTCGGTCGTTGGACACATCAGGCTGTGCTTGCATACCGACACGACGCTGGGATTCCAGGTCACGTCCGAGCGCGACAGATACGCCGCGAGATTGAACGCGCGGACTTCGTTCTCGAATCCGGGCTCCGCGCTGATTTCCGGTTCGTCCTGCGCGACGTCGGCGAATTGGCGATTCACGGCGAATCCATTCTGGTCAGTGCGCAGCGGCTCGTCGTCCGGAGCGTTGACCATCCGCTTGGCGGTGACGCGATGGCGGCTGATCGCGGAGCGATTGCTCCCATGCTTCGGGCCGAATGCGCTTCCGGTCTCGGTCGGACTCGCGAACGGATCGAAGCCTTCGTTGGTCCAGTCATCGAGCATCGCGGCAAACAACGCTTTGATTTTTTCGCTGTCGAATGTTTCCGTAAAATCGGTCTTCGCTTCGCGGTAGGCGGCATTGAAACGTCCCGCGGAAAGATCGACGGTGCCGTAGTGATTCTGAGTGGCGATAACCGCGTCGAAATTCACGGTGCCGTAGAAAAAGCCCCACGCCACATCGCGTTGCAGCGCGCGCAGGAACGCGTCGGCGGCCATCAGGTGACGGCCCTTGGGCCATTCGATGTGCACGAAGTATTCGTCGCGCGAGAATTTGAAGCTCCCGAGAGAGAAACTGCGGTAGCCTTGCGCGTTAGCCGAATCGTTTTGCGAGTTTGCCATGATGCTCCCTCTGCTCACTTGCGCGTCTGGCAGATTTCGGCCCATCGCTCGATCGTATCCACGCCCTTCATGGTTTGCAGCAGGATCACCGCGGGCCGCGCGGCGTGAAATTGGTAAGCGGCGCCAGCAGGCAAGAGAGCCATATGACCGCGGCGCGTCTTGATCGTTCCCATCCTCCGGCCAGCGGGCGGCCCCTCGAGCGCGATCGATCCCTGCTGGCCATCCGGCACCAGCGTCTTGTCGTCAGGCTTGAGGAGTCGCACTTCGACTTCGCCGTCCATCGTCAGCGCAAACTCGTCGTGCGCGGCGATACGCCATTCGGAGGTGCCCTCGGCGCGAATCGCTTCGAGCACATACTCGACGTTCTGCCCGACCGCTACCTTTTCGTACGCGCGCGACTTCGACGCCACCTCGAACACGTTCGAGAAGGCGTAGTTGCGAGGGTCGTCGTTGATGACCTCGACGCCGCCCTTTTCAAAATCGGTGAGTGATCCGAAACGGGTTTCGTATTTGCCCACGGCGATGCTCCCGACTTAATGATGCCCCGCCGCGCGGACCATCGTGGGCAGTCCGGCGGGATATTCGATCCTCGGCTTGCGCTTCATCGCTTTTTCAGAGAGCCGCGCGACCAGGGCCGCTTTCTCGCGCTGGCGCCGCGCGTCACGCTCCTTGATCTCGGGCAGCACTTCGCGGCCGAACAACTCGATCGAGGAGCTCAGCAGTTCGTGCGGGATCCTGCCCGCCTGCGACAGGAACAGCACCTGGTCGACGCCGGAATCCTCGAAGCCTTGCAGCGCAGCACGGATCTGATCGGGCGTGCCGACGCAGTTCTGCGCCTGCGATCCCGAAGCGAGCGGATCATCGATCACCGGCTTTGCCGTTTGATCCTTATAGCTCTGCCAGAGGTTGGTTTTGCCCGGCTCATGCTGTCCGAAAAACGCGTAGTGGCCGAGGCCGTACATGAAGAAGCCGTGGTTTTCTTTCGCGACGCCGCGCACCAGGTTTTCATCGCGATCGCACAGGAAAGGACACGCCATCGCGATGTTCGGATTGATCGCGTAGCCTACAGGCTCGCATTCGTTTTCGATCGTCGCGTAATAGTCGTGTACCCATTGGCGCGATTCCTCCGGCGACACGAACGCGAAGGTCAACGCGCCGAGCCCGAGCCGCGCGGCAAGCAGGATCGTCTCGCGCCGCGAGCACGCGAGCCATAAGGGAGGATGCGGTTTCTGCAGCGGCTTTGGCACGACATTGCGGACGGGAGCCTTGAGGAATTTTCCCTCGAAGCCCATGAACGGCTCTTCGACCAGCATCCGGGTAACGGTCTGGAGGCCTTCGAGCCACTGCGTGCGCTTGTCTTCCTGGGCGACGGTGAAGCCGCCGAGCTCGACCTCGCAAGCGCCTTCGCCGGTGCCGAAATCGCACCGCCCGTCGCTGACGAGATCGAGCGTGGCAATTCGCTCCGCGACGCGCGCAGGATGATTGATGTACGGCGGCATCTGCACAATACCGTGCCCGATCCGCACGTTCTTTGTGCGGGCGGCGCACGCGGCAAGAAAAATCTCGGGCGCTGAAGAGTGCGCGTACTCCTCGAAGAAAATGATGCTCGGTCGCCCAGACGTAGTCGTATCCGATGCGGTCGGCGAGCTCGACTTGCTCGAGCGCCTGCTTGAACAGTTGATGCTCGGAGTCGGACGTCCATGGGCGCGGGAGCTGGAGTTCATAGAAGGCGCCAATTTTCATCGCTGGGTCCTCACTCTTGTCGGCCGACTATGCGTATGGATCGCCCTCACTTGTCAAAACCCTGCGCCTTGCGCACGTTGTCGTTCAGCACGAGCCAAGGCACGCGATCCGGCCAGAAGGCATGCCGCTCGCTCTCGGCAGGATGAGCGGTGTTCGCGGCAGGATCGATACATGCGCGGCTGACCGCGATCAGATCCGGCAGCGCATCGAGATCGATCGTGAGCGGCGAGCCGCAGTTTTTGCACCGGTTGCGATGCACCTTGTCGGAACTGCTGAAGCTCTGAAGATCGCCGCCCTTGGTCCATCGGAAACCGGCTTTTGGAAAAATTGAAAGCGTCACAAAAGCGGCGCCCTGTAGCCGGCGGCAAACCGAGCAGTGGCAATGATGGCTATCAACCGCGGGTTGCGTGATCGCGAACTGGTTTGCTCCGCAGAAGCATGAGCCCTTTATCTCGTCAAATTTTGCCATGCCGTTCTCCTCTCATCGAGTTGAGTTAATCAGCCGAGCCGGGCGCGAACGATTTTCGCACCTTCAACCATCGCTTTAAGTTTGCCGAAGGCGACTTCGCGCGGCAGATACTTCATCCCGCAGTCGGGCGCGACCATCAGCCGCGCGGCGGGAACATGCTTCAGCGCGGCCTCGATCCGCGCGGCGACGACGTCAGGCGTCTCGATATTTTTGTCTCCGAGGTCGAGCACGCCCACGATCATGGTCTTGCTCGGGAGCTCGCGCAGGACCGCGAGGTCGAGCCGCGGCTGCGCGGTCTCGATCGAGACCTGTTTCACGAAGCTGCCTTCGAGTTCCGTCAGGAATGAGTAGCTCGACGGTTTCTGCGGAACCACCGCCGCGTAGCCGAAGCAAATGTGAATAGCGGTGGTGCCGGAGATGCCGTCGAGCGCGCGATTCACGACCTTGACGCCGTACTGCTTTGCGCGCTCGGGGAAGCGCTGCATCCACGGCTCGTCGAGCTGCACGATATCGGCGCCCGCGGCGAACAGGTCTTTCACTTCCTCGTTGACCGCGGCGGCGAGCTCCATCGCGAGCGTCTCGCGATCGCGATGATGGCTCGTCTCCGATTGTTCCGACATCGTGAACGGTCCGGGCAGCGTAATTTTGATTGTTCGATCGGTATGCGCGCGCAGAAACGCGACGTCGCGAACCTCGACCGGCGCAAGCCGGCGGACCGGTCCGGAGAAGAGCGGCACCGCGACCGTAACCGTGCGGCCCGCGTTGACGAAAGTCAGCTTGCCTTCCTTCTCTCGATCGAGTCCTGCCAGCGCATTGGAAAATTTATTGGAGTAGCTCTCGCGCCGGATCTCACCGTCGCTGATGATATCGACACCCGCCCGCTCCATCTCGCGGATCGCGACAATCGTGGCGTCATCCTGCGCCTGCTCGAGCCATCGCTCCGGGATCCGCCACAATTCGGGAACGCGGATGCGCGGAACGAAGTGGCTTAGCTTCTCGCGATCGATGAGCCAGTCCGGCTGCGGATAACTTCCGACCACCATCGTCGGCAGAAGCTTGTGCGGTGTCATCGTCGCCTTTCCTGCGTGACTGTCGGCCATTCAGAGATTCGGGATCACATCGCGTGCCAGCAACTCCATATGCTCGACGTGATCAAAAACCGGATCCATCAGAAGATGCTGCGCACCGGCGCGCACCAATTCTCGCAGCTTGTCGATACATTGCGCACGACTACCGTAAATCGCGACGCGAGGAGCCATCTCAGCATTGCGATAGCGGGCGCCGAACCACTCGCGTAAGCGACGCTCCGCACGCGCCCGATCATCGTCAACCGCGATATAGACTCGCTTTGAGATCGGGAAGGTTTTGGGATCGCGCCCGGCATCGTCGAGCAGGTGGCGCAGCCACTCAACGTGCTGGATGAATTCGGCCGAGGAAGATGATCCCGGCCCCATCCATCCGTCGCCGTGCCGGACCGCGCGCTTGAGCCCGAGTTCGGTGCGAGCGCCAAACCAGATCGGCGGACGCGGCTTTTGCATCGGCTTGGGTTCCATCGCCACGTTTTCAAACTTCCAGAATTCTCCGCTCACCGACGCCTTCGGCTCAGTCCATAGAGCCTTCAGGACTTGCAGTCCTTCGACGAAGCGGCGCGGACGCTGCTCGCGCGGCACTCCGAAAATCTCGTGCGGAGTGGTCGGACCGCCGATACCTACGCCGAGGATCAGCCGTCCCTTGCTGAGCTGATCCAGCGTGGACAGCGTCTTGGCTAATTCCACGGGGTTACGGATCACGGTCAGCAACACCGCTGAGCCGAGGCGAACGCGCGAGGTCAGCGCCGCAACGTAGGTCAGGAGCGTCACCGGCTCCAGCGCCGAAATCTCGCCGATCATCTGCTCCTGAACCCACAAGCTGTCGTAACCGAGCGCTTCTGCTCTTGGAACGAACGCTCGAATAAGTTCGAGATTGACCGGACCTTTGTCGAAGGTTTGCGGAATTGAGATGCCGCATGGAATCGTCATGTGAATTCCTTTGCGAGTCCGTCTACGGATCAATCAGCACGCCCGGATTCAGAATGCCCCGCGGGTCGAGCGCCTTTTTAGCGGCGCGCAATGCATTCGCGAAGCCGTCAGGCCGCTGGAGGTCGTACCAAGGACGATGGTCGCGTCCGACCGCGTGATGGTGCGTGATCGTGCCGCCGAGCTTTATCAGAAGATCGGATGCCGCCTGCTTGACGGCGTCGCGTTGCTCCAGTTGCGAGTCCTTTTTTCCTGGCCCGAGGAATGTGTAATACGGCGCAGGTCCGTCAGGATAAACGTGGGTGAAGCGGCAAGTCACGCTGCCCTTGCCGCAGATTCTCTTCATCGCGTCGCGGGCGCACTCGATCACCTGCAAGTGAAAATCCTCGAAGCGATCCCACGTGATCGAAGTCTCGAACGTGTCGCTCACCATTCCCATCGCCGCGACCGTGTCCATGAGATACGGAGCGTTCAGAAACGCGTTGCGCCACGCGCCGGCGGCGCCTTCGTGCGTTGCTTCCTGATCGGTGCGCGTCTTGATTTCCTCTTTGGGAACTTTGCCGCCGTGATCGGCGCAGCATTCGAGCGCGCGTTTCATCCACGGTTCGAGCGGATGGTCTCCCGACTCGAAGGCCAGTACCATCACCGCCTCGTCGCCGTTGGCGGCGCCGGAGTTGAGCGCCTCGCCCTCATCGAGCACGCGGCAGTTGGCGGGAAACAGCCCCGCTTGGCCAATCTGCCGAACAGCTTTCGCGGCAGCGAAGAAGCTCGGAAACGGCACCGACGCACCGATGCGAAACTTCGGACGATCCTGCAAGCGCATCCAGGCCTCGGTGATGATGCCGAGGATTCCCTCGGAGCCGATGAACATGCGATCGGGACTCGGTCCCGCGCCCGAGCCCGGCAGGCGCCGCGATTCGATGATGCCGGTCGGCGTGATGACCCGGGTCGATTCGACGAAATCATCTATATGCGTGTAGTTGGTCGCGTAGTGCCCGCCTGAGCGCGTCGCGATCCATCCGCCGAGAGAAGAGAACTCGAACGACTGCGGATAGTGGCGCAGCGTGAGGCCGTGCGGCTTGAGCTGCGCCTCGAGATGAGGTCCGAGCACACCACCCTGGATACGGGCCGCGCGCGAGGCCTTGTCCACTTCGAGCACTCGATTCAGATGCGTTAGATCGATCGACACTGCGCCGCGATAGTCGCCCTTGCTCGGAGCCTCGACGCCTCCGACGACCGATGACCCGCCGCCATACGGCGATGCCGCGATCTTCGCGCCGTCGCACCATTCGAGGATCCTCACGACGTCCTTCTCATCGCGCGGAAATGCCACTACGTCGATCGGGTTCGGATAGTATCGGCGAAACGCGCGGATAATATCCCGCGATCCCTTGCCATAGCTGTGACCCGCGCGGTCCTGCGTGCTGGTCGAGCAGATCTCTTTGAGCGAATCGGGCGGCTGCACCCGTGGCGCGTGAAGATTCAACTCCTTTTCGGTTGGCGGCGGCGTCAAGGTCAACTCGTCGAGACCGAAGCGTTTCGCCATCCGCTCCGCCATATGCTTCTGTTGCTGGGGAGTGGGACCCTGGTCTTCGTAGCCCCATCCCCAGAATTTTCTTCGCCGTTCCGCCATCGCCGGAGCTCCTTGTCCGAATGACTTCCGGCGCTTCAGCGCCGGAGGTACCTGTGGCTTCTTTACTCCGCCGAGACTCTCGGGAGCAATCGCGCTTCGATCATCGGTGCCCCGATGCCATGTGGCTGCGGGAGCCTCCTCCGCTGACGCGTCTCGAAGTGACGCTGCCGCTGCCGCGGAACCATGGAGCTTGCATCCATTTGCCGGGGCCGCATTTCGCCAACTCGTGCTCCTGGCAAATCAGCTCGTCGGATGGCGTGATCCGGCAGCTCCAGTCGCCGACATCAACGACGTGCAGGAACATCATCGTCATGTAGCTGATCGTTTCGCGCAGCGCGATCGTCTGTCCGCGCGCGGACATCACCACCCAACGCTGGCTGACGCGTCCGCCGTATTGCCCCTTCGCCATCGTCAAGATGAGAGGCTGATTGCCCATCCGCTGAAAGCACCAGCGCAACTTAATCGGGCTGGTCCGTCCCGACATCAAATTGGGGCATCCGCCGAGATATTGCAGACGCGAATCTCCGGTTCCTTCCCAGCATCCCTCGATCGCCTGCGGAACCCAGATCGTCTCACCCTGGCTGCCGATGACCGGGAGCCGGTCCACCGGCGACTCGTTTGGCTGCACCTGCGGCAGCATCAACTCGTTGCCGCCGGATGGCGATGGGATCGGCGACGGCTTGATCTGATTCAGCACGACAACATTGCTGTCCGACTGCAGCGCCGGTGTCGGAGACTCAACTGGGGTCGTATTCGAGATCGTCGCGGACGATGAACTCGGTGATTGGATAGCGGCGGGCGCCGCCACGTTAGAGGACAACGCCTCGCCGCCGGATGGCGCCGAGTTGCCTGCCGCGGTAACGAAAAAAGACCCCGGAATAATTGCACCTTGGAACCATTCATAACCGACGCCGAGAACGATTCCGGCGCCGAACAGAATCGCCAAAACTCCAGCCAGCTTCAGCAAGCTCGCGCCGCCGCTTGTGCGAGACCCTCGGGACCGACGCTGCCAGTTTCTTCTCACGCTTTGAATAGTACGCTGATGCTCTCCCGGTTGTGGATACGTTTGATCGCTTCGCCGAACAGAGGTGCTACCGAAACGACCTCGACCTTTTTCGATAGCGCGACGGGCTGCGTTTCGATCGAATCGGTCACGAGCACACGCTTGATCGGACTGGCGTCGAGCCTCTCCATCGAGCCTTCGCTGAAAACTCCGTGAGAGACCGCAGCGTAGACGGCTTTCGCGCCGCGCTCGACGAGCTTCTCGGCCGCATCGACAAGCGTACCCATTGAGATCGTGAAGTCGTCTACCAGCAGCGCGGTCTTGCCCTCGACCTCGCCGATAATTTCGAGAATCTCGGCCCGCTCATCGTGGGCCTTGCGCTCTTTGTCGGCGATAGCGATTGAGGTGCCCAGGAACGATGCGAACTTGCGCGCCTGCTTGGCGAAGCCGGTGTCGGGCGAGACCACGACGAGGTCCGGTAACTTCATGCGTTTGATCTCCCTGCCGAGCACCGGCAGCGCGTACAGGTCGTCCACCGGAATATGAAAGAAGCCCTGGATTTGGGGGGCGTGGAGATCCAGCGTCACCACCCGATCCGCGCCGGCGATCGCGATCGCGTCGGCGCAGACCCGCGCACGAATTGAAACCCTTGGCTCGTCTTTCTTGTCGCCCTTCGCGTAGCTGAAATAGGGCATCACAACGGTGACCGATTCCGCACTGGCGCGCCTGAACGCGTCGATCCAGAAAAGCAGTTCCATGAAATTATCGTTGGTGGGAAAGACGGTCGATTGAACCAGATAGACGTCGCGCCCGCGAACGTTTTCCTTGACCCGGACGAACAGGTTCCCGTCCGAGAAACGCAGCACTTCGCCGGCACCCGGCCGGAGGTTCAAATACTCGCAAATCTTCCGGGTCAGCTTGGGACTACCGCTCCCGCCAAATATGGCGATGTCGTTCGCCGATTCGGACTTCCGCTTCATTCCTCTCGATTAGCATGCGACAGGCAATTTCCACTATGCCCGAGTTCGCATGAACGGGTGTGGAAGGCTGATTCGATCGATACTGGATCAGCAGATGAAAGCGAGGACTATGCGGCAGCCCGCGACGCGACGTTGATTCGCATCGGGCAGGTCTGCCGCATCCGAACTGAAGGACTCTTCTAGTAGTTAGTGGTAGTGCTCGACGAATGCTCGCTCGAGTTCCCCATCGGCGCGCCGTTTGACGATGACGACGAATGCTCCGTCGTTGTGGTCGGAGCCTCGACGGCCGGCGCCACGACCACGGGAGCAGGTGCAACCACTACCGGGGCGGGATATGCCACGACGGCGGCGGGCGCGGAAGTGGTGGTTTCGCTCGTGCTCGTGGTGTCGGAACTGTCAGCGAATACGACGCCGACGCTTCCGAACAGCACCGCGATGCCCAAGGACAAAGCTGCGGTCTTTAAAGAGTGTTTCACAATGATGTCTCCGTTAGTTCCTCATAAGAATCGTTCATCTTCAGAGTAGGAACGGATTCAGCGTCACGGCAAGAACATCTCTTGGGCGATTGCGGTTTGGGTGCTCTGGAGCACCGCATCGCAAGTAAATTGTCGAATGTAATGAATTGGGAAGCTGCGATTACACGACCGCGCACGCGCCGTCGACAACGCTACCTTATGCAGCCTTGGCCTCTCGGGGCCGAAAGCCCCCGGCCTTAGGCGTCAACCAAGCCGAAGCGGACTCCGCCGATCATCACGATATCGCCGGCGACGAGGTTGCCGCGTTTCTTCGCGCTCGCGAGCAGACGCGGCCGATCGACGACGACCAGATCGATACCGCCGAGGCCCTCGCCGCGTCCGTCGGTCTCTTTGACGAAGCGGATCGTTCCGATGTCGAGACGAATCGCGGAGTTGCCGTGAGTGTCACGAGTGAGCGGCCGCTCCAGGATTTGAGCCCATCGCTCGGCTAGCGCCGCCGGCTCGGGTGACTGAATCTCTGCGGCCGCGATCGCGCTGACGACGTCGGTACGCACCGCCGGCTTCCAGTTGCGCCCGGCGGGAGCCCACGGACCGTCGGGAGCTTCGCCGCCCTTCTGATAGTCGATCTCCAGGAAGGTGCCGCCCGTGTCGCGCGGATGAAGCTGCATGATACTGTACTCGGCGGAGTCGTCCTCGAGCGCCTTGCGGATGCCGAGCTCGGCGGCGCGGCGTTTGCGCGGTGCGTGCTCGTCGCATTGCAGGATACACATGTAACCGCCGTCGCCGCGGCGCCGTTCCAGGTAGCGTCCGCCGGCAGTGTTTTCCTTAATCGGAGCAACCACCTCGATAAACTGGCTGCCGACCGGCAACAGCGCATTCTCAAGACCAAAAACTTTGACACCGGGATCGCGATGCCCTACTTCGAGACCGAACACCGCGTGCAAATCGTCAACCACCGGAGCCAACTTGTTGGCGACCAATGCCAACTGGCGCATACGGAGCCACATAGGAAATCCTCCCGCTTAACGGCCTTCGAATCGTGGTTTGCGCTTTTCGACTTTCGCGGCGAACGCCTCTTGCGTGTCGTGGGTTGCGAACATCGGGATGTGGCGCGCGGTTTCCAGGTCGATGTAGGTTCTGAGATCCGTCCGTTCGGCTTCGACGAAGTTCGACTTCATCGTGCGCAACGCAATCGGCGCTGCCGCGGTCAGCCGCTCGACGATCGCGCTAATCTCCGCGCGAAAAGATTGGTCGGGAAACACGCGCGTGATGAGTCCGATCCGGAGCGCTTCGGCGGCATCGAATTTTCCGGGCATGAAGTACAACTCGCGCGCGCGCGCCGCGCCTACGATCCGCGGCAGCGTCCACGGACCGCCCATGTCCCCCGCCACGCCAACGTCGAGGAATGCGACATTGAACCGGGCCGACTCGGCGGCGAAGCGAAAATCGCACGCGCACGCCCATCCGAACGCCGCGCCGGCGCACGCGCCGTTGATCGCCGCGATCGTGACCGCGGGCATTTCATGCAGGAGCGTCGAGACGTGATAGTCGCGCGGCCCGGAGCCGTCGCCCTCCGCGCTCTTTCCCGATGCGACGACGGCATCGAAGTCCGCGCCCGGGCAGAACGCCTTGCCCGCGCCCGTCAGCACGAGCACGCGGATGTCGGTATCGTCGGCGGCGCGGGTCAGCGCCTCGCGCGCTTCATGCACCATCAGGCCGGTCATGCCGTTCATCCGCTCGGGACGATTCATCGTCAGCGTGGCGACCGGTCCGGTTTTTTCAAACAGAATTGTCTTGAAGGTTGCGGCGCTCATATTTTTTCTCCCTTCAATCGCGCGAAGTGCGGCGGCCGCCGCTCGACGAACGATTTCACGCCCTCGGTCGCATCCGGATGCGCCAGCGACTCGTGGGTGAGGCGATCCGCATCGCGAATTGCCGGCTCGAGTGCAAGCGACGAATGCCGGTAGATCTGCGACTTCATCACCGCAATTGAACGGGGCGATACGTTCGCCGCCAGGTCGCGGACATAGGCCTTTGCGTCGTCGAGAAGCTTTTCGTTGGGCACGACGCGATCGACGAAACCAATTCGCAGCGCTTCGGCGGCGTCGATTCGGCGCGCGCTCCAGAGCAAGTCGAGCGCGCGGTTGAGCCCGACCAGCCGCGGCAGAATCCAGCTCGTGCCGTGCTCCGCGATCAGCCCGCGCTTCGAGAATGCGGTCGTGAAGCTCGCGCCGGCCGCTGCAAAGCGCAAGTCGCACATCATCGCGAGCACAAAGCCGCCGCCGGCGGCGACGCCGTTGACCGCAGCGATTACAGGTTTCGGAATTCGCAGCAGATGGCTGAAGAGCGCCGGCAGTTCGTCGTCGGAGACGCTGGCGGGCTGAGCTTCCGGCGCCGTGTCCGACGCCGAGCGCGTCAGATCACCGGTATCGAGGCCCGCGCAGAACGCGCGGCCGGTCCCCGTCACGACGATTCCGACGACGCGCTCGTCGGCCGCCGCCATATCTGCGGCCTTGCGAATTTCGCCGATCATCTCGAAGGTGAACGCGTTGAGCTTCTCCGGCCGATCCAGCCGGATCAGGCCGACAGAGTCTTCCACCTGGTAATCCACGTTCGTCATCGCGCTAGCATACCTCGCCCACCCGCGAGAGCGTCAACTCGAAAGGGCAGGCAGCACTTCGCTCGCAAAGCGCTCGAGCGAACGCATCGCCTTGTCCGGCGCGAGGCCCGGTAGCTGCGTGATCAGGATGATCTCCGTAGCACCGCTGGTCGCGATCACCTCGGCCAGGCGATCCTTCACCGTCTCGGGCGGTCCGATGATGCTGCTCTGCTTGAGCTGATTCGCGTCCGGATGGATCCATCGTTGTCCCGGATTCGCGGCCGAAAGCCATTTGCCATAGAGCGCCGCCTGATACATCGCTGCCGGCTCGATATCCGCCCACGCCTGCTCGGCGCTATCGGCGAGGTAAACGATCCGGCTGTTGACGATACTGAAAGCGTCGGGATCTTTGCCGAGACGGCGCAGCTCCTCGCGATAGATCTCGACCTGATGACGTCCGAGGTTGCAGGCGAATGACAAACCCAGCCTCGCGCCGCGCTGGATCGCTTTGGTCGTCATCCCGCCCCACAGCAGCTCCGGATGCGGCCGGCTCTTGGGGCGCGGCAGCACACGCACGTCGTGAAACTGAAAGTGCTGGCCCTCGAAGCTGAAGCGTTCGCCGGTCCACGCGCGGCGCATGATCTCGATCGTTTCGAGCGTGCGGCTCAGCCGATGCTTTTTCGAGACCTGCAGACCGTCAAATTCTTCGTCACGGTAGCCCATCCCGATTCCCAGGCGCAGGCGGCCATTGGAGATAACGTCGATCATCGCGGCGTCCTCCGCCAGGCGTAGCGGATGATAAAACGGCGCGAGCAGAACATATGTGCCGAGCGCGATTCGCGTGGTGCGCGCCGCGATCGCCGCGAGCATCGGCATCACCGAAGACAGGTAGCCGTCGTCAACGAAGTGATGCTCGGTGACCCAGAGCGAATCGAAGCCGGCTTTTTCGAGGAACTCGACCTGTTGGAACATAGCGGAATAGAAAGTCCCGAAATCGATGTGCGACGATTCAGGATTCCGGAAATCGAGCATGTAACCAAATTTCATCTTCGGCATACCGGCGTCTCTCCATCGCGGCTGTTACAGCGGTTGTAACTGCTTAATCGAAAATGAGAAAGAGGATACGATGTGCGGAGGTTCGCGGCGGCGGGACTAATCGGCCCAGAAGGAGCATCAAATGGCACTCAGCGCGCGCAATCATCTTAAGGGCGAGATCTCGGAAGTCCTGCTTGGGACAGTCACAGCGCTAATCACGGTCAAGGTCGGAAACAACCTGATCGAGTCCGTCATCACCAAGCGCAGCGCGGAAGAACTCCATCTCAAGAAGGGCGACCAGGTGACGGCGGTGATCAAGGCGACAGAAGTCATGATCGAGAAGGACTGACTCGCAGGTGCTCGCACGAAGAAGGATGCTCCCCGGGTCCACGCGGAACGGATTGCTATCAGCGGTATTGTTTTCCGCCCTGATCGCGTTACTTGCTTTTGCGCATCCGGCGTCCGCGCAGCCTGCGGCTGCTACGTCGGCAAGGCTCACCGTTGACGGGGAAGTTGCTCATCCGCACGTCTTCGACGAATCCGAGCTCGCGGCGATGCCGCAGGTTACCGAGCACGTCACCGACGAGAAAGGCGCACCGGTAACCTACGAGGGAGTTGCTCTGTCTGAAATCCTCGAACGCGCCGGTGCTCCGCTCGGCAAAGCGCTGCGCGGCAAGCAGATGACGCTCTATTTGCTGGTGACCGCGAGTGACGGGTATCGCGCGCTGTTCGCGCTCGCGGAGCTCGATCCCGCTTATACGGACAAAGTCGTGCTGCTTGCGGACCGCCGCGACGGCCATCCGCTTGCGGCCACCGAAGGTCCATTTCGGATTGTCGTGCCGAATGAAAAACGGCATGCGCGATGGGTCCGCAACGTGACGACGCTCAGCATCCGGCGAGCCAACTGAGAATTCGCTGCGCGGCGCTAACCCTCAACCGCCTTTCTGGAGTAAGTTTGGCCGGGCAAGCTGAACCCTGGAGGCGCCGATGGGAATCAAAGTTCAAGATATCGCGTTCGTCCGATTTCGCGCGCCAGACCTCGACGCGATGGAGGAGTTCCTGGTCGATTTCGGGATGGTGCGCGCGGACCGCACGAAGGACACGCTGTACATGCGCGGGACCGACGGTGATCCGTTCCTGCACGTGACGCATCGGGGCGAGGCAGGCTTCGCCGGGGTCGCATTCGAGGCGGCGTCGGTTGCCGATCTCGAAACGATCGCGCATGCCGACGGCGCCGCGATCGAACCGCTCGAAGGACCGGGGGGCGGCAAGGTGGTAAAGCTGACCGCGCCGGACGGATTCGCGGTCGAAGTCGTAGCCGGCCGCGAGCAGGCCGCACCGATCGTCGTGCCGCGCCTCGGTCTAAGCAATAGTTCATACGAGACTCCCCGCCTGAACGCGCTCAAGCGGCTCGGCCACTGCGTGTTCAACGTCAGCGACTTTCGCCAGACCGAAGCCTGGTACAAATCACATTTTGGATTGATTACTTCGGACGAGATTTTTCCCGACGACAAGCCTACCGCCGTGTTTGGAGCGTTCCTGCGATGCGATCGCGGAGCCACTCCGAGCGACCATCACACGCTCTTTCTGATCGGACGCGGCAAGCCCGCGTTCAATCACGCGGCCTTTGAAGTTGCGGACTACGACGACCTGATGAAAGGCAACGCGTGGCTCGAAGCGAAGCAGCGGCGTCATCAGTGGGGCGTAGGACGTCACGTTCTGGGGAGCCAGATATTTGACTACTGGCGCGATCCGTGGGGGCATACTGTCGAGCATTGGACCGACGGCGATCTGCTGAGTGCGGATTGGGGATCGCGCCGCACCTCGATGACGGAAATGATGGGCGTGCAGTGGGGCCGGGCGGCCCCTCCGATGCGTGCTGAATGACCATTACGCAATAGCCACTGAGGAAGAGATCAGATGAAGCTGGTTACATACTCGCAAGCAGGCACAACGAAACTGGGCGTCGTCAAGAATGACGACGTGATCGATCTGGGGAAGCATCTCGCGGGATTACCGACCGGGATGATTGGCCTTATCACCGAATGGGCTCGCATCAGTCCTCGCGTTCGCGAGCTGGCGGAGAAGTTGCCCGCTGACGCGCCGCTCGCGTCGGTGCATCTGCTCGCGCCGATTCCGCGTCCCGGCAAGATCTTCGCGATCGGACTCAACTACGCTGATCATATCAAGGAAAGCGGACAGCCTACGCCGCAGCATCAGGCCTGGTTCACGAAAGCGGTGACCGCGATCAACGGACCGTATGATCCGATACAGCTGCCAAGAGCCTCAAAGCTGATCGACTACGAAGCGGAGCTGGTCGTGGTCATCGGCAAGCGCTGTAAGCACGTCTCCAAAGAGCGCGCTGCCGAAGTCGTGTTTGGCTACATGGCCGGCAACGACGTTTCAGTGCGCGACTGGCAGATGCGCAGCGGGCAATGGTCCATCGGTAAGTCATTCGACACGCATGCGCCGATCGGCCCGTGGATCGTCACCGCCGATGAGCTCGGCGATCCGCATACGCTCGGAATCCGATGCCTGGTCAATGGCGAGGTGCGGCAGAGCTCGAACACGAAGAACCTGGTCTTCGGCGTGTTCGACGAGATCGCGCACCTGACTCAGGCGATGACGCTCGAGCCGGGCGACGTCCTCTTCACCGGCACGCCAGGCGGCGTTGGCGCGGCATCGAAACCGCCGCGTTGGCTGGTGGAGAGCGACAAGGTGCGCGTCGAGATCGATCGAATCGGCGCGCTCGAGGCGACGATGAAAGCGGAGTCCGCCGAGTGATCGCGGCGCTCTACGTTCCGTAGTTGTAGCCGGGCCTATCCGGAGCGACGAAGCCGCCTTTACGGTCGAACGCCTCGCGGTCGTAAATCACGCAGAACGTGCGATGCTGCCGATCGCCGAAGTCGTCATCGTAGAGGACGACTCCTCGAAGATAGAAAATCGCGGCGCCGTTGCGAAGGTCTTCGAGATGCCGCTTAGTCAGTTCCGCAAATGAGAATGTCTCAGAGCGGTGCGCACCCGGTTCGAGCACGCAATACTCAGTTAATTCGCCGCTTGGTATTTGAGTAGTACTCGCCGATGGTAGCGCGGGAGCGACCGCGGCGTCGAGCGTCAGACCTCTGACGACCACCCGAGTCTTGCCCCAGTTCCGCAGCGTGAATGGAATCTTGATTGGGGTGCGAGTTGCCTTCCCCGGCAGTGGCACCGGACTATCGAAATCGACGGCTACGACTCCGCGGCGGCCTCCGCTGCGATCAATCCGGACTGGGGAATCGGTCACAATCGCCTTGCCATCGGTGATAGCCCGTACCGAATGCGCGGTATTCGGCGGAACGATTGCGACCAGGCCGGGAGTCGCCATGATCGTCGCACCGCCAACCGTCACTTGCAGTTTCCCTTCGAGAACGGTCCACACTTCCTCATTGGAGTGGCAATGCTCATGGATCGCCGCGCCCGCGGTGAAAGTGAAATGAGCAAAAGTCATCTTCTCAGTGCTGAAAGTGCGATCCCTCCACCCAGGCAGCCGCTCGCCGACTCCTAGTGCGCTCGTGTCGATAACCGACATGAGATTCCTCCGCTTAACTGAAAGACTCGACGCGATTACTCAGTTAAATACAGTTTCAGGTTAGCTCACTTGGCTTCCGCGCGGCCGGGTTGTTCCCAGAGCTTGATTCCGCCGAGCAGGCCTTCAAGATTACTTACTATCTTTACGTTGGCGGGGAGCTTTATCGTGATGTGCCTCGCGTTGCCGCCCCCGATATAGAGCCGATCGTAGTTGAACATCCGCGCGAGATCGCCGATTGCCTCGGCGAGCAGCTTGTTCCACTTTTTTTTGCCTTTCTTCTTGAAAGCCTTGTCGCCTAACTCGTCTTCGTAGGTCTTGCCCTTGTGAAAAGGCTGATGCCCCGCTTCCAGATGGATTCGGTGACCGTCAACGAAAATCACCGAGCCGACTCCGGTGCCGAGCGTGATCACCAGCTCGACGCCCTTGCCGCTCACACTGCCGAGGCCCTGCACGTCGGCGTCGTTGGCGACGCGCACGGGAGCGCGCAGCTTCTTGCGCAGGCCCTCGGCCAGCTTGAACCCTTTCCATCCCTTGCCGAGGTTGGCGGCGGTGTAGATTACTCCGTCCTTGACCACTCCAGGAAACCCAGCCGAGATACGATCGAACGGCGCGCACATCTTGCCGAGCTTTTTCACGATCGCGATCACTTCCCGCGGCGTTGCGTGCTTCGGAGTCGGGATTCGCTGCCGCTTGTTCACCGGCTTGCCGCGGGCGTCGAGGGTTTCGGCCTTTATACCGGTGCCGCCAATATCGACCGCGAGCGTGCGCGTACCGACCGCAGTCTTGATGCCAGGTTTCGCAGTGGAGGATTCGCTAGTGGCGGGCATGAGATCTCCTTCCTGTTGCAAGACGATCAGTTCGCAAAGTTCAGAATAGTCAGTCGCGCTCAGCCAGCACCAGCGCGCCCGAACGGCGCTGGGTGCGGGTATCGACTTTGAGCTTGCGTGCTTGTTCGTTGAATAGCTGCGCGTACACGCTGGCGTTGCGCAGAAGCTCGGCATGGGTTCCCATCTCGACCAGCTTGCCCTGGTCCAGCACGACGATCACGTCGGAGTCCACCGCGCTTGCGAGTCGATGCGCGATCATGAACGACGTGCGTCCCTTCATCAGGCGACGCACGGCGTCGTGGATCAGATTTTCGACCTCGGAATCGAGTCCCGAGGTCGCCTCGTCGAGAATCAGGATCGGCGGATTTTTCAGGAACACACGCGCGAGCGCGAGCCGCTGGCGCTGGCCGGTCGACGGACGCACGCCACCCTCTCCGATAACGGTGTCAAGCTTGTCGGGCAGAGACTCGACGAACTCGCGGATATTGGCCTGGTCGAGCGCGCGCCACACATCGGCGTCGTTCGCCGAAGGACGGCCGTAGAGAACATTTTCGCGAATCGAGGCGCTGAACAGCACCGCGTCCTGTGGCACGATTCCGATCGAGTCGCGCAGCGACTTGAGCGTCACGGTCGAGATATCAACCCCGTCGATCTCGATTCGCCCGGCCGACGCTTCGTAAAAGCGCGGCAGCAGGCCCGCGAGCGTCGTTTTGCCCGCTCCCGAGCGGCCCACCAACGCGACTGTGGTGCCGGCCGCCACGCGCAGGTTGATGTCATGCAGAACAGTGCGCGGCGCGCCGCCTTCATATGGCTGATAGGCGAAAGCCAGATGATCGATCAGCACGTCGCCGCGGCCGACGGTCAGGATTTTCGCGCCCGGCGGATCTTTCACTTCGGGAGTCTCGTCGAAGAAATTGAAAATGCGCTCGATCGCGGCGAGCGAAGTCGCGACGATAATCGACAGCTCCGAGTAGCGCTGCAGCGGCAAGTACAACGAGCCGAGGAATCCGAAGAACGCGACCATCGTTCCGACCGTCATGTGATGGTGCAGGATGAAGATCGCGCCGGCCCAGATGACGATCAGCGGCGCGCAGCGGCCGATTAACTCGCCGAACATCTGATGGGTCGAGGCGAGCCGGACATTGCGAATCGTCAGATCGTAGAGCTCGGTGGTGCGGTTGTAGAAGCGATGCGCCTCTTCCTTTTCGCGCGCGAATGATTTCACCGTCGCCACGCCGGCCACCCGCTCCTGCAGCTCGCCGGAAAATTCCTCGAGGGTTTCCTGCAGGTCGTGGCTCGCCTCCTTGATGCGCGGGGAGAGGAGGCGGATCACGGCGACATAAAATGGCACGATGATGAGCGAGATCCAGGCCAGGCGCACGTCGAGCTTGAACATCAGGTAGAGCACCGCGCCCAGCGACGCCGCGTCCATCCAGGTGTTGATCATTCCCGAGCCGACGAAGTTCTGCGCGCTTGCGATATCCGAGATGAAGCGCGAGACGATTCCGCCCGACGCGTTGCGGTCGAAAAACGAATGCGACAGGCGCTGCATGTGGATGAACAGCGCGTAACGCAGATCGAAAATCAGGCGATGGCCCGCCATGCTCGCCCAGTAGTTGCGATAGTAGGTCGAGATCGCCTGCACGAAGAAGATCA
Organism: uncultured delta proteobacterium; assembly: GCA_963801665.1. Lineage (GTDB taxonomy): Bacteria > Desulfobacterota > Binatia > Binatales > Binataceae > JBARDN01. Next base: position 585,744 of record CAWDFL010000002.1, read on the forward strand.
CGAACATCGCGGCGGTCAGCGCTTCAAGCTTCGGAATCGCACCCGTTCCCAGATGCAACGCCGCCGCGAGGCTGACGCATCCGCGATCGATCAAGCTGTTGATATGATCCATCTTCGGCTGCGGAACCAGCAGCACGTCGATCACGTATTTGAACGCGAGCGGGAACATCAGCGGCAGGGTGAACTTCAGCACCCCCATCATCGCGCCGCCCGCGACCAGCCACGCATGCGGACGCACGTAGCTCAAGAATCGCCACAGAGGAGTATTGGGAAACAGGCGCCCTATCCGTCCGCGGCGCGCGGCGTCCTTGGCAGGAGGCGGCGCAGGAGAAAGCTCGCGCAGTGCCGCCTCGGCGGCGGCGGGTCCGTCGGGGTCGTCGGCGGATTCGTCCGGCAAATCGGAACTATCCGGCACCGCCCCGCCGGTGGGGGATGCTGGAATTGATTTGTCAGGCATCCGGACAGAATAGCAGCGCCGCAAAGATGAAAAAAGAACGAAGCCCCGGCGACGCCTCGAGAGCGGCAGAATAGTCGCGATCTGCCAACCCAGAATCCTGTAAAATCAGGGACTTAGTGGCTTCGTTTGGTCATTTTTCCTGCCTGATTACTCCCCCGCTATTCGCGGCGGAGTAATCAGACGGCTAAGCGGTGATTCTTTCTACGACCTGGGCGATTCGGCTGCGCTTTCGGCTGTGATTCAGGCCGGCCGCTTCGAGACGCTCCAAATATTCGTGCGAGACCAGGCGCATGAACTTAGCCGCGGCTTCCCGGCCCGCTTTGACCTGATGTTGCTCCAGGCCGCCGCCGGAAATTATGATCAGCGGCTCGAGCAGCTCAGGACTGCCCAAGAGCGCGAGCATCACGTGCTCGCTCTCATCGATGTATTCCTGCATCGCGGCGTGCTCGGCTGGGCGATGCTTCAGAAAGTAGCGTAGCTGGCCCGAGCCGTAGGCGGTCTGGCGCGCGGTATCCTGCATCGCATAGCCCATCAGCGCGCGATCGGTCTTGCTCGGCGCGAATGCGGCCACGTGGCGGCAGATCGCGAGCACGATCCCTCCGAGCGACAGGTTGATCGATACCGAGCCCCTGGGATACGAGTCGGCCCACAGCCATTCCTTCAAGCCCTGCTCGCCCGAGACGCTGGCGCGGCCGAGTCCGCCGCCGCCGTAAAGCGCGCGCTTGCGGAACGCTTCGTTGAGGCGCGCCCAATTGAACATTTGGGCGCACATCCAGCTTTTCTGCTCGATGAAATCCTGATTGATCAGCGGAACCCATCGCGACGCGAAGTCCATCGAGACTAGCGAGCATTCCTGCAGGAAGGTGCAGAGCTGCGCGACCGCCGCTTCGAGCGGCGGATGCAACGGATTCTTTTCGAGCAGGCTCCACGGAACATCGACCGCCGGAGTCCAGCGGCGCGCCTTGTCCTCCTCGTACAGCTCGGTGACGTTATCTGCCCAGACATCGGACTTGCGGTTGACGACGTAGCCCATGTCGGGCAAGTTGCCCCACTTCTCGCTACCGCGCGCGACCATCGATTGGCTGGTGCGCACATTCTCGGGGATGTCGGTGTATCCGTAGCTGCCGAGATCGAGATCCTGGTAGGTCAGGCCGCGGCGAGGATCGGAGGGCTTGCCTTTGACCTTTTCCGTTTTCGCGTCATACCAGAACAGGGTCAGGTTCCCCGCCATCACCTGGTTGGCGGCTTCGAGCACCGTCTCATCGACCGTGTAATCTTTGTCCGCGTAAAATGCCACGTGGATAAAACCTCAGAGCTTGATTCCGGCCGCTTCGGCCGCTGCCCTGCCCATTTCATACATCTGGAAGAGTTTCGAGCGTTCCTTGCGTTCCGGCATTCCGCACTTGTCCAGCCGCTCGAAATGCTCCTCCATCTGCTTCAGATTGAACTTGGTCGTGACCTTGATCCCTTCCTCGATGTTCTCTTTCTTGAGACCGCCGCCCGCCAGGATAATGAACGACTCGGTCAGCTCGGTCGCGGCCGAGCCGGCGAACGAGATGTTCTCGGCCTCGTCGAGATGCGCGTGCAGCACCTCGCGTTTTTCGGGGAAGTTCTCGAGCACGTACTTGAAATGCTGCATCCCGTAGCCAACGTGGCGGGCTTCATCCTGCATCACGAGGCGAAAGATGCGCTTGTCAACGTCGGTCGGCGACAGGTACTCGCTGAAGCGGAAGAGCGTCAGCACGTTGCCCTCGGCCACCAAGTGCAGCGCCACCGACATTTCGCTGAACGAGTCGGCGTCTCGGAGATGCTTCAGCGCCATCTCGTTGACGGGGCTGGCCTTCATGAGGCCCCATCCTGTCGTCAGCGCACGCTTGCGAAAAGCCTCGGTGTGGCGCGCCTCGTCCGACGCCTGCGTGGCGATAAACGCCTTGACCTCGATAAAATCCGGATTGAGCCGCGGCAGCCACATCGCGGGCGTATCGGTCGCGATCATCTCGACTTCGGTCAGGAAGGTCATCAACTGCGAGAGCGCCTTGCCGGTCGTTTCGGGCAGCTCGACGCCGTCGAGGCGTTCCCACGGGATGTCCGTGGTGACGTTCCATTGGCGGCTGACCGCTTCTTCGTAATAGCTCTCGGTATTGAAGGCCCAGACCTCGCTCTTGCGCGAGACCCACGGCTGCGCGTCGGGAACGCCCGCGGGAATCTCCGCGCCGCGCGGAGCGTAGGAGCGGTTGCCGCGGACTTTCTCGGGCACGTCGGTAAAGCCGTAACTGCCGAGGTCGAGGTCGCGATAAGTCAGGCCCCGGCGCGGGTTGGCTTCATGCGGCTTGATCTTCTCAGTCGCAGCCTTCATCCAGGAGAGATCCATCTCTCCGGTGCGTATCGTGTAGAGCCACTTGTCGACGAAGTCTTTGTCTTCGAGATAATTGGTGGTCGAAAGATAAGCCATGTTAACCGCGCCTCCGGGCAGGGTTTGCGACTTTGACGCTCAATTGAAGCTGACTTCGACCTGACTCGAGAGGTCGAAAAATTTCTGGATCGATTCCATGAAGCGGTAGAGCTTGTCGTGGCCGTCTGGATCGTCATAGACGATTTTCAACTGCTCGCCGAAATGCGCGAGCGTGTTCAGATCGTGCGAAGAGTCGGCCTCGCCGTGGCGATGGATATTCTCGATCATCTCGCGCCAGATTCTGGCGTCGCCTTCGATCATGAAATCGACCTTCTTCAGGTCGATCGCGTCAACCTCGCGCACGTTCTTGAGATCGAAGACCTCGAACTCGAGCACGAAGTTGCGCGCCTTGCCGTTTTGCCCGACGCGGACGCCGAAGGTGGTGTCGATAAAGCCGAGGCGGCGAAACTTCTCCTGCTGCGCCGTCATCTTGCCCTTAAGGGCCTCGAAATAGTCGGTCGAAGGAAAGCTGATTGGCATTTGGATATTCGTCCCTGCGGTATTATCCGGCGAGATTTACCTGTCACTGATGTTACGGTCAATGAAGCGATACTTGCAAGCTCGCCGCGAGCTACCAATTAAACGGTCGGTAGGTTTTGCCCTGCATTCCAGGCGAATTGTGACGCGCATTTTGGCGATGCTCACTTTCGCTTCCGCGGCGCGGCTTTCGCCGGCGCGCCGAGGGTGCGGCCGAGCGACTCGATCACGCGCAGAATCTCGTCCACACGATCGAAATCGCCGATACTCTTTTCAAGCGCCATCGAGCCAAAGATGAAAAAGATCGTCCATGAGATCAGCTCGAAGCGCTGGCGCATTTCGGGCGCGGGCTTGAAGATCTGCTGAAGCGCGCGATGCAGGTAGTCATTGGTGCGCTTGTTGAGCGCGCTGACCGACTTGTGCAGCGCAGGGTCGGTGCGGGCTGCTACCGCGAGCTCGAGCCAGGCGAAGAACAGCGGACCGTTCCACGCCTCCCAGAACGCAGCCATAGCCGCGGTCCACAGGTCCGCGCCCTTGGGCAAGCCCGCCACGGTCTCCTGAAATTCGGCGATGCGCAGCTCGATCAGGTACTCGACGGCGCTGGTCAGAAGCGCGTCCTTCTTGGGGAAATGATAAAGCTGCGAGCCGCGCGAAAGACCCGCGCGGCTGGCGATTTCGAGGGTGGTGGTGTTCGAGTAACCGCGATCGATCAGGCATGAAAGGGCCGCGTCGAGCACGCGGCGGCGTGATTCGGCGGCCTTCTCTGCCTGGGTCAGGCGCAGTTCCGGACGCGCGCGGTATTTGAACCGCGGAGCGTCGGAGCCCGGTTCGGATGTTGGCGGCGCGGAGGCAGCGGAAACCTTGGAAGACATGATTTATACGGAGGCTATTCGCTGATCGTACGTGCCCCCTAACATGGTGAATAGCGCAGCCGGACAAAACCGTCAAGCGTGCTTAAACCGGACGCGATGCCCGTTTTGAGTCAGTTCGCACGCGCCTCTTTCGAACCTCCGGCGCCCTTGGCCGCAAGCTCGTCGTCGATCACATTGGAGAATTCGTCTATCGGCTGCGCACCGACGAGTTGGCGCCCGTCGACATAGAAGGTTGGAGTGCCATCGATCCCGAGTGCCCGACCCTGTTCGAGTTCGCGCTCCACCGTGGCCTCGGTCTTCGCCTGATCGAAGCACGCGTCGAATTTCGTGGTATCCAGACCGACCTTCTTCGCGGTCGCCTTCAGGTCGGCGGGTGCGAGCTTGGACTGGTCGGCAAAAAGCTGATCGTGATAGGGCCAGAATTTGCCCTGCTGGTCCGCGCATTGCCCGGCTTTGGCGGCGTCGAGCGCATGGCTATGCATCGGCAGCGGAAAATCGATATACACCAGGCGCACCTTGTCGCCGTATTTCTGAATCACCTGCTTCACGGTCGGCTCGGCGCGCTCGCAGAAGGGGCACTGGAAGTCCGAGAACTCGACGATCGTGATCGGCGCATTGGCGGGACCAAGGGCGGGACGGCCCGCGCTCGCAACTTCGGTCCGCGGCGGTTTGAGCAGGATCTTCAGTGGCTCGGCCTTTCGCAGTCCGGCAAGAAGCTTGTCGCGCTGCTCTGAATCGCGCTGATTCTGCATCAGGGAGAGCAGCCGATCCTTGATTTGAGCGTAGGTCACGGTGCTGGTTCCCTTGTGGGTGTCGAAGTACTGCTTCGCTTCGGCGTCGGTCACTTTGGGGGTCGGATCGATGATGTGTTTCTTGACGTATTCGTCAACGCTCAGATGCTCTTTCGCGGCGGCCTGTTCGAGCAGGTAGTCGTCGGCGAGTGATTCGATCGCTTCATGCTTGAGGTCGTAGATCTTGCCGTCGAGCGCGGCCATCTGCGGTTTGATTTTTTCCTCGACTTGCGCCTGCGTTATTTTATGGCTGCCTACCGTTGCCACCACCGAACCCGGTTGTTCCGCGAAGGCAGGCGACGCCATCGCCATAGCAATCAACGCACTCGCGGCGAATGCGACTACCGCTGACCGTCGTGCGATTTTCAGCGGCGAGTTTTTCAGCGCCGATGTGAAATGTTTGAGCCGTGTACGAGCGGAGATTTCCCGAATGTGCATCTCCCCACCGTATCATGCAGGACACCCATGCCGCGAGAGCCCGGCTGCTAAGCATAGCGCAAAGCCATGGACACTTATTCACGCATCCGCCGAAGTCTGCGCCGCCGCCTCACTTCTAAAAACCGCGCTCTTCAAATAGTTTGACAGTCTCTGCGAGAGTGGCGGAATGGCAGACGCGCTGGACTTAGGATCCAGTGCCGCAAGGCGTGGGGGTTCAAGTCCCCCCTCTCGCATCTTAAAGCAGCGCGAATGATCCGCCTGACCAGGACGGCTGACGCAGATGAACATGCCCCTGCATCCCAGTTGGCAAGATATTGTGCTTCGGCTCGTCCTCACGATGCTGGCCGGCGCGGTGATCGGTTTTGACCGGGGGATACGCGGACAAGCTGCCGGTCTCAGGACCACGATCCTGGTGGCACTGGCCGCGTCGGTCGCGATGATCCAGGCCAATGTCCTGCTTTCGGTCGGCGGGAAGACAGCCGACTCGTATGGCGTCATGGATCTGATGCGTATGCCGCTCGGCATTCTGACCGGCGTCGGCTTTATCGGCGGCGGGACGATTTTGAAACGCGGCGATCTCGTCAGCGGGGTGACCACGGCGGCGACGCTGTGGGTGACCACAGTGATCGGTCTTTGTTTTGGTGGCGGCCAACTGGAACTCGGGATCGCGGCGACGATATTGGCCGTCATCACTTTGTGGACGCTCAAGTGGCTCGACATCCGAATTCCGCGCGAGCGGCGCGCGATGCTGGTGATCACCGCGGACGTCAGCGCTTCATCAAGCTACGATCTGGAAAACTTGATCATCCCGGAGGGATACAACGCCCAATTCCGCCGCCAAAGCCGTGGCGATGACGCACTGCACGTCCGCCTCTGGTACGAAATCACGTGGACGCGGCCCGAGATGGCCGGCCCGCCTTGGGACCTCCTGAAGCTCGTCAACGAGCACTATCCCGTCCTTTCCTTCGAAGTGACTTCCGGGTTTCGGCATTGAGCTTTTCTTCTTCGTGTCTTTGTGGCCGCTTGCGACTCACCTGCATTTCGGATCAGTGACGCCTGCATGAACGCGTCATTTCGTTAAATTTATGTAACGCCGTTCCCCACGTATTCCTGCGCGCGCTAAGCGATACACAAGCTTTTCGCGGAGGATTCGGGAGGAACGATGAAACCACGATCACATCTTTTGATCAGCATGCCTGCCGGCTTTGCGCTGATGCTCGCCGGATGCGCGAGCTTGCAGCAGCCGCGCGAGTGGGGACGTTGCGCAGTAGCAGGCGCCGCGATCGGCGCGGCAGTTGGCGCGGGGACTGGCTTTGCGGTCGGCGATGCGAGCCAGAGCAAAAACGGGGAGACCTCGCGCAAGGTTTCAGGCGCGCTTGCGGGAGCAGGGATCGGCGCGCTCATCGGCGTGGTCGCAGGCCATTTCATCTGCGATCCGGTAGTCCAACCGGCTCCTCCCCCTCCACCACCCGCACCGCCGCCTCCACCTCCTCCACCTGTTGCGCCTCCTCCACCGCCGGTCAGGCAGAAGATGGTGCTGCGCGGAGTCCATTTTGATTTCAACAAGTACAATATCCGGCCGGGCGACGCCGCCGTGCTCGACGAGGCCGTGCCGGTGCTGAAGGCGAATCCCAACGCCGTGGTGCACGTCAACGGATACTGCGACGCGATCGGCGGCGAGGCGTACAATCTGCGGCTATCCGACAAACGCGCGGATGCGGTTGCAAGCTACCTCGAGCAGCAGGGAGTGCCCGCGAATCAGCTTGCGCCCAACGGATTCGGCAAAACCGATTTCGTCGCGCCGAACGACACGGCGGAAGGACGCGCGCAGAACCGTCGCGTCGAACTGGTGCCGGAGGACTAGCGGGAAGAGGCAGAACAGGCGGCCACAAAGACACCAAGACACAAAGAAATAAAGAAATAAAGAGCGGACCTTTCCTGAAGGAAAGGTCCGCTTCTTCTTGGTGCCTTCGTGTCTTAGTGGCCGCCTGATCTCTTAACCGATCAGCGTTTGCGCAGCGCATAGCGCTCGAAACTTTCCATCAGAGCGCGAGACGAGCGAGGTCCATGTGCCCTGCTCTACTATCCGGCCGCTTTCGATTACGTAGATCAGATCGGCGCATCGGATCGTCGAGAGGCGATGCGCGATTATCAGCGCCGTCACCTTGCCGCGGCGCCGTACGATCTCGCCGAGTACGTGCGCCTCGGTTTCAGAGTCGAGGCTGTTGGTCGCTTCGTCCAGGACCAGAACGCGCGGACGCCTGAGCCACGCGCGCGCGAGCGCGAGGCGCTGGCGCTCGCCCTGCGAAAGCGTGACGCCCCGATCGCCCACCATCGTGTCGAGTCCCGAGGGCATAGCGGCAACGAAATCGCCCGCGGCTGCCGCCGCGAGTGCGTCGCGCAGGTCGTCATCGGAGGCGTCGGGGCGCGCCCAAAGCAGATTGGCGCGAATCGTATCGTGAAACAGAAACGTATCCGAGGCCGCGTAACCGATCTGTTCGCGCCATCCGCGCAGCGCGCCGGAGCCGAGCGGCGCTCCATCGATCATCAGGCATCCGGAGTCCGGCGTTATGAGTCCCATCACCAAATCCGCGATGGTGCTTTTTCCGGCTCCCGAGGGCCCCACGATCGCGACGATCTGTCCGGCCGTAATTGTAAGGTTCACGCCCCGTAGCGCAGGCGCTTGCGGCGTATAAGCGAAACTCACGCTCTCCAGCCGGATTTCCCGGCGCAGCTCGGGCACGCTGCCCGAGGGAGCTGCCAGTTCAGCCTCGGCCGCAAAGTGAGATTGCATCGCGATCAGATTCAGGAAGGAAGGCGCCGAATTGATGATCGAATGCCAGTGCTGCAACGCGGATTGAAAGCGCGGCATCACGCGCGCGAACAATAACAGCAGAATCAGGATTGCCGCGGGCGGAACCGCAAGCCATCCAATTGCGAAATAGAGCACGGCGCCCAGGATGATCGCCGATCCGAGCTCGAACCACGCCGCGGCCGCGGTCTGGCGGCGCTGGGCGCTGATATTGGCGCCTTCGACCTTGCGGGTCAGGTCCGTAAACATCGCGTAGTTGCGATCCTCGGCGCCGTAGGCCTTCGCCAGCTTGAGATTTTCAAGATGCTCGGTCATCGCGGCAAACAGGGAATTCATCGATTCGGAAATATCTTCACCCGCTTGATGAATCTCGCGGGTGCGGCCCCGCAGCGCCGCAATCAGCGCGATTCCGCATCCGGCCACCAACAGAGTCATCGCGGGCGCAAGGCGCAGCGCGATCGCCAGGTAAAGCGCGGTCAGGATCAGGTCGCCCGCGAACGTCATCATCCCGAACGCGGCCATCCCGGTCCGACCCAATTCCGCGGAGAGCGCGTGGGTGAAATCCGAGCTACGGCTGCGGACCAGGTAGAGCCAGCTCGCGCGCGAAATCGCGCGGTACAAGTCGAGCCGCAGGGTCGTCTCGAAACGCTGCTCGACGATAAACATCGCGTCGCTCTGAATCCGTCCCAAAAGCGTGCGCGCCGCGATCAGAATCACGAAGATCGCAAGCAGGATCGGAAGCGACGGATAGAGCCCGAACACCCCGAACGCGTTGGTCACCGCGCGCGCGAAGCGGCCGGCCTCGCCCTGATGCGTCAGGTCGAGCCCCGCGACCTGCAGCAGCGGAAAGAGCAGCAGCACGCCGATCCCCTCGGTCAGCGAGAACGCGATCATCAGCGCAAGCGCGCCGGCCGCGCGCCAGCGCGCCTCGCGAATCAGCGCCCGTCCCAATCGGATGATTGCAGGGATCATTCGCGAGCGGCCCGGCTCTCGCACCAGGGGCTCGCTCGCGGCAGTCGGCGCGATCGGCGATGCCGAACGCGAAAGCTCCGCGGCGGCTGCGTCAGCTTGGGTCATCAGGGGAGCGCTTTTCACCGCGCAAATTTGACAGTTCCAGATCGGCTTCTTTCAGCTTTTCCTTCGTCTTCGCGTACTTGAGGCGCAGGTCGTTCAGCGCTTTCGTCAGCTCGAGAATGCGCAGCATCCGTTGCTCGCCGCTGACATCTCCCAACCATGAAACCTGGTCGGCATGCGTCTGATGGGCGAAGATCATCCAGTAGTGGTCATAGTTGTTCGTCCAGATCAACGGATATCCGGTCAGCCCATGCTGCCGCGCTTTTTCAATCACAAACTTCACCGGATAGGAAGCGAAGCCCGGGTAGGTCCAGTCGTCACCATTATAGGTGTCCTGGCCATTAGAGAAGAAGCTGGCGGCAAACAGCCCTTCGGGCTTCAAGGCAAGCTTCGCCTCCGAGAGGCAGCGATCAAGCTGCGTTTGCGACACGTGGGTCAGGACCGACTGCGCCAGCATGAAATCGAACCGCACCTTGAATGCGGTCAGCGAGAAGTCATCGACATACCGGAAGGTCGGGCGCTTCAGGCGGCGCAGTTCTTCGCCGACTTCGAAATGGATGCCGTCCTCGACCAGCCACGCCTGCGGCTCGATCCCGTAGTAACAGCCGGGAAGCAAATAGGGAATGAACAGCCGGCCTCCGCACAACGAACCGCAGCCAATGTCCAGCAGGGTGTGATTTTCACGCAGGCCCAGCGCAACCATCAGCGCGAACTGTGTCGCGGCGGTCACATCGTACGCCTTGGGACTGCCGACGTAAGCGCGATAATGACGCGTCCCGGCTTCAAGTTTCCGTGCTTCCTCGATGGTCGCGGAACGGTGATCCTGGTCCGGCGCCGCCGCTTGCTTTTGCGCGGGAAGTTCGTCGAGTCGTTTGTTGTCCGGGAGTTCTGATGCCACTGAGGTAATCTTACTCCGCGTTGATGGCGCACCGGCGCAAAGTCAAACGCCGTCGTCGAGAATCATTCGGCGGATCTGCGACTGGACCGCCTCATTTCGGCGCAATTCCCGGAACATCTTATGGCGATCGGCAAAGTCGTTCAGCCATTTTATCGCAACCTGCCGGGCGTCAATCGACTTCAACTGTTCCGCCGCGTCCGCAAGCGTGGCTTCGATCCTCGATAGTGCCTTACGGGCGTCGGCGTTGCTCGCGGATGTCGCCACGCGGGCGTGTATAGCTTGTTCCACTGCCAGGAACGGTAACAATTCGCGTTTGAGCTCGGCGCGAAAGACGTCAGGAAGGCGGCTCGCTAATGTGCTCATAAGCTCCTCGCCACGAGGCTTGATCTCCCGAAGTGCCCGCGTGATCGCCGTGCCGACAAGCTCCGAGACGATAGCTTCAGCGCTTGGGTGTCCAATGCGCGGCGGCAAATGTTGCACGTTCATTCCGCCGGCCTCCAGAAGGGCTGTTCCATGGAAAGCTGACTGCAGGAAACTCCAGTTCAAGTCCGCGTTGTACTCATCTGGAAACGGCACCCACTCTATTCCTCTATCGCGTAGAGCAACGAGCTGGCCCGCCACGACATCTCTCGTGGTGGTTGTGGTTGTTCCATGGTTCGTATCGCTTGTATTGATTCCGCTGTTCCACAACGGGTTCGTGAGTGAGTGCCACGACTCCGAATCCGCCGAGAGGCCGGCATCCGAGACGAATTGGCTCCAGTCGTCTCGGCTCAGAACCGCAGCCAATCGACCGAGATATGCCATGTCGCGGATACCAAGGTCCGGAGATGCGGCGACGAAGCTGTCAGGACGCTGGAGATTCACGCACCAGTGGAAGAAGCAATTTCCCTCATGGCGAACGACCATGTCATCATCGACCAAGAAAAGTACATTAGGATTGAGCGAAAGCCCGATGACAAGGGCAAGATTTCGCCCACCTTCGGTCGAGTTGGCGGAGCGCCTTGCCACCAAATGCGCGAAGGCGCTGCGGAACATCGCCCCCGGCAGGGAATTCGCGATCTCTTCTTCGAGTGGCTTATCCGCATAGGTCAGGCGCAACCCGAGTTCCTTCCAGAACTTCGTTATCTCACGAGTTGGGCCGCAGTGATCTGGAGAGGAGTCATCGAGGATCACCCAGAATGCGTCCCGTGCGACGCTGCAACCGCTAACCGCTTCCTCGATGCAGCGATTGAGGACTTCCGGCCGGTTCGCCGTCCGGACAACGATAGCAGCACGGCTCATAGGCGCGACGGGAGAAGGTCTATAAGCAAGCTCCCGATGGGAATTATCAATCCGAATGCCCCTTCGGTTGTGGCACTACATACTCGAACGCACCAAGCCAACCGCATGGCCATAACAAGTCCCTCCACCATAGTACACCAGATCTAATCCGGCTTCGCTCATCTCCGAGTCTATTTGTTGGCGATCAAAGTGATGTTGGAATCCGTCCTTCAGACAATCCCCTTCCTCCACAGGCTCGGCACGCCGAAACCTGCGGATGGCACTCCCGATCCTCGACGTCCAGATGCGCTGCCTTCCAGGAAGACCTTCGGTAAAGGAAACCATCACCGGTGCGCCCGGATTCAGGAGATCTCGCAGGTCTCGAAGAAAACGAATTCTGCGGAATCTGCCCGGCATATACATATAGCCGGAGAAGCCGACCAGGGCGGCATCGTAACGGCCGCTATATTTGGGCACGGTCGAAGGCGGGGCGTAGTTTAATTTTGCGTCGATACCGCGTTTCTTCAATTCGTTGCGGCCGGATTCAACCAGAGGCGCACAGCAATCGAAGCCGTCAACCAGGAATCCACAATCTGCCAAAGCGATCATTTCCCGGCCCGCGCCGGCTGCGGCTACGAGTATTCGGCCGCCCGGCGGGAAATAGCGCCGAATCGCCTCTCGCTCCCAAATGAAAAGGCCAGAGCTCAAGTATGACTCATCACAATACGGAGCAGCGTGTCTGGAGTACCGATACTCAGTAAGGTCCTCCAATGCATTGTTGCTTAGCAGCCCCAGGGCTGAGCCTTGAATCAGCGCAACGGCGCCATTGTGGATCCATGTCAGAACACGCTCGATAGAAAAATAAAGCGGCGCAATCATCAGCCTGTTCGGCGACTGGTGGCTCGCAATGTGGAGGCAATGCGGAAGAACCGGGATTCCTCGCGCGGCAGCCACGCGTGGGAATAACGGGCATGCGCTTTGCGCAACGCGGCGTTTGCCGAGCCCGAGCTTCTCCTCCCAGCTCCGTTTCTCATGTAAAGTTTCGCGACTTTCATAGCCTGTCAGCTATCAAGAACTCGCGCGGCCCGAACCTACAGCGTAGGCTGGGGCGGTTCAAGTCAGGTTTAAGGATCAATTCCGCGCAGTGGAGAAGAATCGCAGCCGTGCAATAAAGCGCCAGGGAGAGCATCCGCTGCGGACACGCGAATTTGATTTTTTGCTCGCCGCGGTTCGGCGATTCTTTCAGCCGGAATCACCTCTTCCTTCGCCGCAAGGTCTGGATTGGAGCGAGATCCTGCGCCTCGCTGATCGCCACGCTGTCACAGCGTTTCTATGCCATTCCTGTCAAACCCCTGAACTCAGGGACATCGCGATCGAGGCCGCCCGGATCAACCTCACCTTGAGCGCGGAATTGCTCAAGCTCTTGGACCTGTTTGAGAAGCAGGCTATCGGCGTAATTTCTCTCAAAGGTCCAGTGCTCGGCGTTGCCCTGTATGGAGATGAGGCGCTAAAGACTTCTTCCGACCTCGATCTGCTCGTCCATCCGCGCGATGCTTTGCGAGCGATCCACGCGATGTTGGCGGCTGGCTATCGCCTGACCTCGGTCCAGCACTGGTCTGGCGATGGAGCTTACCTGCGCGACCTCAACGGTGAGTTGTCTTTCGGCAATCCGACAGACGAATTGAAGATCGATCTCCACTGGCGGCTGCTTCCAACGTATTATCCCGCGTTGTTCGATGACGCTGAGCTTTGGGGAAAGTTACGCCCGGTATCGTGGGGCCGCACGCGCGCGCTGACCCTCGCGCCCGAGCATTTGTTGTTGTTCCTGTGCGCGCACGGGACCAAGCACTCGTGGGAAAGATTGGGATGGCTCTGCGATACGGCCCGGCTGATTCAAGTGGAACCGGAGCTCAACTGGCCCGAGGTTCTCGCGCAGGCGCGCCGGACCGATACATGCCGGATGGTCTCGCTGGGTCTTCTGTTAGCGTCAGACCTTCTGGGCGTGGACATCCCGCCGGCGGCGACCAAGTTGATGGTTGCCGATGCACGTACCCGAACCTTGGCTGGAGCTGTGCTGGAGCGGCTTCGTGCCGATAGTCCTGCTTCCGCCGTCGACACTGTAATGTTCGGTATTCGGGCATTTGACAAGCGCAAGAACCAAGTGCGGCTCGTCGTGGGCACTGTCTGTCAGCCAACCGAAGCCGAGTACCGCACACTCCAACTGCCCTCGGGGCTATACTTGTTATACTACTTGTTTCGGCCGCTGCGCTTGGCTGTCAAGTACGCCATACGTCTCATCCGCACGTGAACGCTCTTTGACGACCCCGTTGCATTACTGAGCGTTGATGTATTATGGAAAGGCATTCTGAGGTTTGGCTATGGATACTTGCGCGCTTTTCAGCCGGGATCGCTACCTCGTTCTTCGATCGTGGCTGCCAGAGCGTCATCTTTCATTTGCTTACCGCTACGTTCGTAAGCTGGCAGAGCAGGGCCTCATGCTTCCCGGCGATGAGCAAGTTCCAGGTACGCCATGCGGCGCGGGCGATTGGGTCATAGACGGGCTGCTGAGCGACATGCTGCCCGCAGTGGAGGCGGCGTCCGGATTGCATCTGTTCCCAACCTACGCTTATTTCCGCATGTACAAGCCCGGAGATATCCTGAAGATTCACAGGGACCGGCCGTCATGCGAGATCAGCGTGACGTTGTGTCTTGGGTATTCAGCGCCGGCGCCTTGGCCGATTTGGATTTCCGGACCCAATGGACGCGCTGCCATTTCCCTCGAAGCAGGTGACGCCATGCTGTACCGCGGGATGGAATGCAAACATTGGCGAGAGCCGTTCGCGGGCGAGCATCAGGCGCAGGTCTTCCTGCACTATGTCGATCAGAATGGACCTTGCGCTGAGTGGAAGTACGACAAATACCCGGGCCTCGCGATCAGCTCCAAACCTTTGGCAGCGCCTGACAAGTGCTGATAGCTTAAGAAGCCGGTTTTGAGGTTCCGTTCTCCGCCTCGAGTGTATCCGGACGGTTCCCCTCTTCGGTGAACCAAGTCGCTATCACATATCGTTTTCCGAAGCTTACCGGTTGAGCCTCATGCAGAACTTCCGATCGGAAGGCGACCAACATCCCAGACACAGGATCAAGATTGAAGCCGCATCTGGACCATTGCGGTCCGTCCATGAGTCCATAGAACGCCAGACCACCGCCGCCGAAGGTGTCGAGCGAGGGTTCGTCAGATTGACCGTTCAGAAACAGAACCACAGATACGCGCCGCGCTCTGACATATTCTGGTGATTCCTCGCTGGCATCGCGGTGCGCGCGATAAAAACCTCCCGGGCTATAAATTAGGAAATCCGGACCTTGGCACTTTCTGCTCAGTGCAACGCGGAAGTGCTCTTCCAAGCTCGGTTTGATGCTGCGGAGCCGTTCTCGAACCGACCGCCAAGTCTCTTCAGGCATCTGAACGCTGACTACCTTGCGCGACTCCTCGTCCAATACTCCTTCTATCCCGTCTTTGATCACAGTCGCCTTTCGGAAAACAGAAGCGTCCATATCCGATCGCAAGTTGGCGCAAAAATCTGCACTCACGAAATCCTCGGCAACAAACAGACCAAGACTTCGAAAAAATTTTGCGGAGCGCATCGTCTCCTAGCGAACTCCGTCTGCTGCGCCCACCTACCAGATCGCCTTGCGGAGGCGGAGGAAGCTCAAGGAGAACCGCCGACCTTTTCTAAGGTGTGAAAGAAAAGCGTTCTCACCCCTGCTAGGTGCATTTTCCAACACCCTATTACCGGCGGGTTAACTGGAGCTATGAACGGTAGGGACCACCAGGCGGAAACGGAGGGTCAGTACGCGGAGGGGTGTTGCTTGTGTGTTCCGTGATAGCGCGAAGATTGCCATATCGCTCCAACTTCGGCGGCGTGTAAACCCTCTTCGTGCTTTTAGGTTTAATCGATTGCGAGGTCTCCACTGGTTCTTCTTCCTCCCTGTAGCTTAAGAGATACAGTCTTTCTGTCTATTATGCAACCAATAGTCCAATCCGCGTGCAGCGAGGTCCCTCTGGAAGGATATTCGATCCTGACCCGCCGATTCCGGAATTTGCTCGATAGATACGTATACTTGGGTTTTCGCGGGGCATGCGAGAGCAGGTAATTTCGAGCCCTTCAGCGCGTCCCACGTTGGTTCTCCCCTCAGGAACGTTTTGAGACGGTGCCTAACCGGTTCCGGCAAGAGACCTCGTGCCGCTTGCCTTTGCAAGTACTTGACCCGGCACCAAGGCATCGCCGGAACTGCCAACATGTAGCGAAGTAGGCGCAGATCGACGAACGGCAAGCGGGCTTCTAGCGCCGCTGTCACGTTCGCGGCATCTAAGCCTTCGCAGAGAGCCTGCCAAATTGGTCCGGTGAAAGATTCGTATGCTTCGGGGCGAAGCGGATGCCGCGAATCGAGGCCTCGTTCCTTGGCGCGCCTCTCCTCCATCCGCGCCCGCAGGCCGTAACGGCGCTCGAAGTCAGGATTCAACCACGAGGGGAAAGAAGCCGGTTTGTAATCGGGATCGGATCGCTGCCGTATCATTTTGGGAATCGTGGGCAGAAGCGGAATCCGGCGATGACTTACCACATGCCGAAAAATGTCGCCCAACGCACGCACGTACCGACCGTGGCCGATCAGATATTTCAAATAAGCTCGCCATTCATAGGTCAGAGCATTATCGGATCCTTCGCCCCAGAAGAATACGCGGCCATGGGAGGAGACCTCTTGGAACCAAGCCAAATCGTTCGCGAAATTCAAGGGACTGGTCACAGGTTCGGGAGTATGATGAGAAGTTCGATCCCAAGTTGGGTCGACCGTATCGTTTCCACCGCCGATTCGAAAATGGATCGGAATTTTCAGGTGTTCGGCGACCATCGTTGCGTAGCGCCGGTCCTCGCCATAGTCATCAAAGGCATGGGTAAACGCGTGGACCTCGAAGTCGCGGCCCTGCTTGCGAAATAGTCCACACGCCACCGCGGCCAGCGTCGTCGAGTCGAGGCCGCCGCTCATGAAGACGGCGAGGCGGTTGGTCCGCAGCCGCTCTTCGACGGCCGTGTTCAGCAATTCCCGGAATCGTTCGATATAGTCGGAGTCGCGGCGGTAGTAGATCGGTTCGTCGATCGGCAGGGTCCAGTAGCGCTTGAGCGCGAAGCCGTCCGGCGACCACGAGGCCGTGTGCGCGGGCGGCAGGCGCTGGATGTCCGCATAGACCGTCGTTCCAAATTCCTGGTTGAAACCGAACAGCAGAAAATCGCCGATAGCGAGGTCGTTCAGCCGATCGGTGATCGCCGGGTGAATCCTCACCGTATCGAGCGTGTTGCTGATGACGACGGTCTGGCCCGCCTGCGCGTAGAAAAACGGCTTGACCCCCAGATGGTCGCGAGCGCAGAACAGGCGCTTTCGCCGCGTATCCCAAATTGCAAAGGCAAAATCGCCGAGCAGGTGCTCGACGCAGTCCTCGCCCCAGGCTTGATAGGCGCGCAGGATTAGCTCGACGTCGGGGACGCCGCGCGCGACCTCGTGGCCCTTCGATTTGAGTCCCGCGATCAGATCGCTCTGCGCGTCGATACGAGCGTCGGCGACGATCCAGACCTTGCCGTCGAGGCTGAGCGGCTGATGCTCATGCTCGGCCTCGTCGGTGGTTTTCAGGAGCGTATGGCTAAAACCAGCCTGCCCGTCTATCCAGGTGTTCTGCGTGTCGGGTCCGCGAAAAGCCAGCGAATCGGTCATCCGCCGCAGTATTGCGGCGTCGACGGGGGCGCCATCGAGATTTACAATCCCGGCGATTCCACTCATGGAAGGCTATTCGGGTGAGGCCATGCCGCCGGCGGATTGGCCGGGCGACACTTCGACCAATCCTTGCTCGAGGAGCTTGCCGATAAACTCCTCCAGATCAGTGCGGAGCTTGGCGTCCTCGACCTCGTACTCCGAGAGCAGAGCGGCGAACGCCTCCTCGATCGAAGCCGACTTGGTCAGCAGCTCCCACATCCGCGTGCCGACCGGGTCGAGACCCAGGTACAACTCGGTCTTGAGATTCAGGATCACGGCCTCATCACCGACCGTTCGGAACATCACATCAGCGGAAGTTGTCACCCGGTCCGTGAATGATATTGCCATTAGCCATTTACCTCCCAGCCCGTGAGTGGCGCGTAGCCGGCCACGTCGGGTCCACCGAGAACGACTCGCTCGCCGCATACCAGCCAGGCATGAGCGGCGAATAGTCCTCCCTCCTTGGCGATTCCAATCTCGATGCGCGATTGATGGTTCGATCTGGCGAGCAGCGCCTGGGCTGCGAGCGCCTGGGTAAGACACGAAGCGGCAGGAACATAGCGGCTCGCGATTTTTACCGCCCAGACAATCTCGTTTACAGAGAAGCCGCCACGCGAAGACTCGCGGAATCTCAGAATCTTCGCGCGAACGACGCGGAGCGGCAGAATCCACAATCCTGTTCGGACGGCTCCAACATAGAGGAGCGCGCGGATCAAAAGACGGCGCTCACTCGGAGGCATCGCAGCAAAACGCCTCAAGCGCCGCATGCCGCCTCCTCGAAGGTACCGCGAACGTCGGCCAGGATTGCGTCGCGCAAAACTGGCAGATCTTCGGCCGCGCGCGAGTGGCACAGCTTCATGAATCGCACCGTGTTGGCCAGGCTGGAAACCTGGGTGAAGTGGCGCTGAAGCCGGTCGGGCGCGAGGTGCAGATAGTTGTAGGTGTTCCTCAGGAGCTCGATGAATGCCTGGCGCGGGTCGAGCGCAATCAGCCGGATACTCTGCTTGCGCCGCGACTCGCGCGGCGACTGGATCACGTAAATCGCTTTGAGCGGCACCGGCTCGGAGCAAAGCTGCTCGGGACGCAGCGGCAGCACCAGTTTCTTGGTCTGCGGGTTCATCGGCACTCCGGCGGCCTGCCCTCCCAGGAAACGTCGCGCCATCGCGGGGAACAGCTTGATGCGCGGCGGCCCCGGATAAGCCCGCAGCCCCGCTGAGCTGAGCCGCAGGACTAATAGATCATCGGTCACGAGTTCATGCCCATCGGCGAGGAAACAGCCGGCGAGGGTGGATTTGCCGAAGCCCGAGTCGCCGAGAAACGCTATCGCCTGTCCATTTACAACCACCGCGGTGGCGTGCAGAGGCTCAAGCCCCTGCTTCACCAGCGCAAACGACAGCGCACGCTGGAGCAGATATACCTGGAAGGATTCGGAGTGCGCTCCGCGGAACTTGCGGCAATGAACACGGCGGCCGTCGCTCGAAACGAGAAATTCTCCCAGCCCCTCCCATCGCGCGTAACTCGAAAGATCCTCGAGGCTGGCGTATCGGTACCACTCCTGGAGATTTTCATCAAAGCTGGCGCCACGAATCGCCCGGCTGAAGAAGCTTGCGGGTTCGCTCCGAATCTCGATAGTCGCGTCGCAAGCCTGATCGCCCTGCTGCAGTGCCAGAGGAATCTCGCTGCGCAGCAATACTCCGTACGAAGTATATTGATATTTTGGCTCGGCGCGCGCCTTCGACCAGCGGCTCTTGGGACGTGCCAATGTAGCAGACGCTTCGGCTGATCTGGCGATCCCCGAAGAGTTGAATTCGGCTATCCCCGCCATAGCGCCTGTAGTGCGGCCAAGCTGCGTTTAGAACACATGGGTCAGGAAGGATCTGGCGTCGATGATTCCTTGATCGTTTTACTGCAACTCGATAGCCGGCAGTATAAAGCCTCAACTAGATGAGAACAAGCCATCGATGGTCAGTGATGGTCAACAGCCCCGTCAAAATCTCAGACGACCGCCGGCCGCACCTCGCGATCGAAACGATCGAGGAATGCGTCGAGCGCTCGCGGAGCCGCAAGCGGCGTTATGAGCAGCTCGCCGATCCCGAGTTCCGCGTAGCGGTTGAGATATTTCGCTAGCTCGGCCGGCGGCGCGAGGACTCCCTCGACGTAGCCTCCGGTCTCGGTCCATTTGTCGGCGAAGCCGATATAGACGCGATGCGACAGCGCGAAGCCCGTCAGGTCGCGCCCGATCCGCGCTGCGCCCTCGCGCAGCCATCCGAGGCGCACGGCGACCTGCTCGGGTTTCATCCGCGTGCCATGCCATCCGTCGCCCAGCTCGACCGCGCGGCGAATTGCGCGGCGGCTGATTCCGCCGATCCAGAGAGGAATTTTTCCCGCGCTCGGGCGCGGACCAAACCGCATTCCCGAGAGTTTGAAAAACTCGCCCGCGAACTCCGGCGTTTCGCCGGCCCAGCACGCGCGCATCAGGGCGATCGCCTCATCGGTGTACGCGCCGCGCCGTTCGTACGGAGCGCCGAGAGCGCGAAACTCCTGCTCCAGCCATCCGCTGGCCAACCCCGCGATCACGCGGCCGCCCGAGAGCAAATCCAGCGTCGCGAGTTCCTTGGCTAGATGAATCGCGCCGCGATACGGCACCACGATCACGCTGGTCCCGAGGCGAATGGTCTTAGTCACTCCGGCGGCATAGGCGAGCGTGACGATCGGCTCCATGATCTCGACCGCGGAAATCGATGCGCCAGGCGGCGGGAGTCAGCAAATGATCGCTGACCCACAAAGAGGCGTAGCCCGCCTCCTCTGCGCGCAGGGCGATTCGGACGATATCCGCGGCGAGCTTTTCGTGCGCGGCGCCGATCTGCGGAAGATGAAGTCCGAGCTTCAATGGTGTCCGGCTCCTGTGGGTGCGGGCGACGGTGTCGGCACCGCTTCGAGGGTGCTGGCCGAGGAAGGTTGCGGCGCACCTTCCTTGGTACTAGCCGAAGGTGCTGGCGCGCCTTCCTTGGCGAGCGCCGCGTCGATCGCGGTCAGGAGGACTTGCGCGACGCGGCATCCGGTCGGCAGGTCAACTTTCAACTGGGCGCTGGTCTCTCTGCACGCCTGCGCCATCTGGTTGCTGAGGAGCAGCTGGTAAAGCTTTTTCTTGAAGGCCGGCGAAAGTGAATTGTAAAGCATCGCCGCCTGCTTCTGCTGGTCGGTGAAATGATGCTGGCGCTGTAACGAATGGCGCACCCCCAGGTCGGTCGGGCATGGCGCGATCTCGTACCACTCTCCGTCCTGATAGGCGATCGGCCGCCCGAGCGTGACATCGCGGCCTTTAAGCGTAGTGCTGATGTCCAACTGATGAGTCGGCATGACCGGCAATGTGAACAGTTTGCTCTTACCCATGTCGGAGGCGTCGAACTCTTCGATGGTGATTTTGTACGATGGCGCAATCTGATCCCGCAACTGACGCTCGATCCATTCGTTGAGAAAAATCTCGTTCTTCTTGTTGAAGCAGGCCAGCGCTTTGGGCGCGATGAGCTTGCGAAGGGCGCCGGCGTCGCCGTCATTCACCGCCTTGACGTAAGCGTCGGCGAATCTGAGCTGGGCCGGCGTCGGCGGGAATTCCGGCACCGGAGTCTCCTCGGGTTCATCGTGATTTCGCATTGTAGGAGGAAGCCGATAGGCCGGCGGCGCGAAGTGGACGCCCGGCGGCAGCATGGGTCCGGGCATCGGCGTTGGAGGAGTCTGGGCGAAAGCCGGAGCGGAGGCGAGCACAATCGCAATCGCGCCTAATGAGATCCCGCGGCCGTTGTTCAGCATCAATCGCAATCGCATCTATAGAATAGTCCTGACGATAGTTTCGCGGCCGATCTGCTTTGCCCCAATCCGACTTGGAATCGAACGCGATGCGCCCGGCGCGCCATCCGACAATCTCCCGTAAACCGCCATCCACCGCAAGGTGATGCGCCAGCCCGAGCAAAGGCAGATTTCAGGGCGGCATCTTGAAATCCGGGGTCGCGCAAGCGATCAAATCTATATGGAGCGAATCTCGATCGGGCGGCGCGCGATGACCGGGCTGATTTTCCTTGCGGCAATCGCCGCCGTCGGATGCTGGCATCAATCGCCCGAGGCCGCCGCGAAAGCGGAAATCATAAGACAATGCAACGCGGGCGAGATTGATTGCGTCAGCCCCGCCGACTCGAAGGCCACGATCAAGTGCCAGTCCGGCGACATGCCCTCGTGCCAGGCGCTGGCCGCGAAAAAATGCGACCGCGGCGATCAGCACGTATGCCAATCGCTCGCGGTCATCTACTCCCAATTGCAGCCGCTGTGCGCGGCGGGCAACAACGCCGCATGCACCGACATGCGGACGTCGTGGCCGGACGCGAGCTTCTGGCGCGTCGATTCGCAGCTCGCTGCGGCGCAGGCCGCGTGCAAGTCTGGCGATGCGCAATCCTGCCAGGCGCTCGGCACGACGGTGCATCCGGAGGGCGGCCGCCTCATCTGGCTCCAGGACTACGTAAGCCCCGCCGCAGCCGCGTCTCCCAGCGCGTCCACTCAGTAACTTCCGTCAGGCTCAGACGGTATTGCGGCGCTTGTCGAATTCGATCGCGACGCGTTCGTCTTCGGCGCTCAATGCCGCCGAATCGATCTCCGCAAACGAGAGCACGTTCATATCCGCGTAAGCCTTCTGCACCTTGGGGCCCCATAGCCCGATATCCTTGATCGCCGGTACGATCCGGGTGAACAGTCCCGCGCGGAATTGCTGCATCCCTTCGGAGTTCTCCTCCCACTCGATACATTCCTTGACCGGCAGACCCAGCCGCTCGTAGACATCCTGCGAGTTAAATCGATCGCGCATCGTGTAGCACGCCTCGACCACGAACTCCTCGCGCTCGTCGCGCTCCTTCTGGCTGAGATGCGGATAATACTCGCGGAGCGCCAGGCGTCCGAAAGCGACGTGGCGCGCCTCGTCCTGCATCACGTAGGCATTGACCGCGGCGGCGAGCGGATTCTTCGCCATGTCGCGAATTCCCGCAAAGGCGGCCAGCGCGAGTCCCTCGATCAGCACCTGCATCCCGAGGTAGGTCATGTCCCAGCGCGAATCGCTGATGATTCCTTCGAGCAGCGACTTGAGCGGCGGCGTGATCGGATACACGATGTCGAATTTCTCGTGCAACAGGCGCGAGTAGACCTCGACGTGACGCGCCTCGTCGATCACCTGGGTGGCGGCGTAGTACTTGGCGTCGATATTGGGCACCTGCTGGACGATCTTCGCGGTGCAGATGAGCGCGCCCTGCTCTCCATGCAGAAACTGCGACAAGTTATTAGCCTGATCGTGGCGGCGCAGCTCGGCGCGCTCCTTGGCGTTCATCCGGTTCCAGACTTCCGAACCGAAGATCGAAAGCGCCTCGTCCGGCATCTCTTCCGGGTTTTCGGGGTCAAGATTTTGCGACCAGTCGATCCGGTTGGTCGCGTTCCATTGCAGGTTCTTGCCCTTCTCGTACAGGCGGCGCAGCGATTCACTGCCGTCCTGGTATTCCCACTTGAAGGCGGAGGCGAACTTGCTCGGCACCTCCCATTCCAGTCCGTCGATCGGCAGTTGATAGCGTTCCTGTGTACTCATTGGCTACTCCTGTTATTACTCATTTGACTGTTATATTTCATTGGACGGAATCGACTGCGTTTGCGCGCGCGATTCTGCCCAGATGCTCCGCGCTTGGATGTACGATTCGGCGCTGCGTCGCGCGATCGACCGCGATCAGGCCGAAAGTCGGACGGTAACCCAATAGCCATTCGTAGTTGTCCAGCATCGACCAGTAGAAAAATCCGCGCACGTCGATCCCGTCACGGATACATCCGAGAACCCCTTCGAGCGCGCCGTCGATAAACGCGACCCGTCTCGAATCGTCGGCCGCGGCGATTCCGCTTTCGGTCACGATTATAGGAACCTTCGGCGCCGCGGCAGCCGCGCGCCGAATCGCGGCTGAAAGCGCCTGCGGCCGGAACTCGTAGCCCATCAGGGTCAGCTCGGCGCCGGGTTCCGGAGCAAGCCGCCCTTTCGGACCAAGGCGCTGGCGCGTGTAGTTCTGCACGCCGATAAAATCGTCGGCTCGCGCCGCTTCAAGGAATGGCGTCTCGGCCGCCAACGCGGCGTCGCGCAGCGCCTCTCCGCCGGGCTCCGCTTCGTATTCCTCCATCGCAATCGTCATCCCGATCGGGAACTTGCCGCGCCCCGAGCGCAGGGCCTGCACGCCCAAGCGATGCCCTCGCAGCATCACGTCGAGGCAGATCGACCGGGTGCAGAACGGGAACGCGGAAAATTCCTCGGGCGCGACTCGAGCGGCCCAAGCCGCGGCTGCGCGCCATCGCGAACGCGCTATTTTCTCATCCGGCGGAATAAGGCCGGTCGTCTGGAGCATCTGCACCGAGTTGAGCTCGTTGATCGTACACGCCGACGAGATCAAGTCGCCGAGGTCGCGGCCCACGCGCTCGCAATAACGCGCGAAAAGCTCCGCGGTGTTGGCCGCTTCCCACCCACCCCGCGCCGCGATCCATCGCGGGCTGGTGAAGTGATGCAGCGTCACCATCGGGGCGATGCGATGCTCATGGCAGGCGGCGAGGACGCGGCGGTAATGCTCGAGCGCGGCGGAGGAGAATTCGCCCGGCTCAGGCTCGACGCGCGCCCATTCGATACTGAAGCGATACGAGTTGAAGCCAAGCCCCGCCAGCAGCGAGATATCGTCGCGGTAGAGATGGTACTGATCGCAGGCGTCGCCCGAGGGTTCGACGAACGGAGTAGGCTTCACGTGTTCGAGCAGCCAGCAATCGCTGTTCGAGTTGCCGCCTTCGACCTGATGGGCGGCGGTCGCGGTGCCCCACAGAAAGTTTTCCGGAAATTTCTTCATCGACGACTCTGCTTCAATTCCTACGGCGCGGCCGGTCCCATCGCCGCGATAACGCAGCCCTTCGCGGCAAGCTCTTGCGCCAGTGCGCGCCGCGTGTCGATCACGCTCTGGAGCCGATGCGCCCGATAGGTCTTGACCTCGGCGGCGGTGTAGGGTCTGAAATCCTGCGGCAACTCGGCGCGGCTGAACGTATCGAGCATCCAGTTGAGTATCGTCGCGGTCTGCGCGTCGTCGAGCGCAGAATTTTCAACTCCCGGCACCTGCACCAGGTACGCGCGTCCCTCCGGAACCCGCAGAAAATATCCCATCGAATGTGCAAGGCGCGGCACCGTGCCCGGAATTCCCTTCGCACCCGCACCGTGACATCCCCAGCAGTTGAGCGTGTACATCTCCGCAGGCGATTCCGCACGCGCCAAAAGCGGCACCGCAAGTATCGCCGCGGCCGTGACGATCGCCAAAGCTCGGCGCATCGCTAATGCGCCTTCATCGCGGACGGCGCGCTCGCGGCGCCGCCCGCGGGCTTCACGATCATCTCGCGCTCGGCGTGCACCTGATCGAAGCTCAAATGCGTGGCGCGCAGATGCTTTACTTCGGCGGCGGTGTAGGGCTTGAAATCGGCGGGCAGAATCTTCGCGTTGAAGCTGGTGAGAATGTAGTTCAGCACCGACGCGACATCCGCGTCGCTGAGCTGCGTCCACGGCTGCATCAATCCGTTGTATTCGGTACCGTCCGACTCGATCGTTCCAGTCATCCCGAACGAGACCACCTGCACCAGGTAAGCGCGTCCGGCCTGCGAATGGACGTAGTTGCCGACAGTGCCGGCCAGCGAAGGATAGGTTTCCGGCACACCCTTCCCGTTGCTCTGATGGCAGACGGCGCAGTTGGTGGCAAACACACTCGCGCCCGAGCCATGCGCGCTCCCGCCGAGCGGCAGCATCAGCAGGATTGCGATCAGGATTGACCACCGATTTCTCCCCGGCTTCATCTCGACTGCGTGGAGGTCGAAGCGGCGTGCTGATGCGTCGCGTGCAGGTATTCCTGGATTGACGCGACTCCGCGCTCTTTGGCTTCGAGCAGGCTCTCCAGATGCTCGCGGGTGTTGATGAGGCCCTTGGCGCGCACGATTCCCGCCTCGTCGATCAATACAGCGTAGGGCAGTTTGGCGACGCGATAGGTCATGCCGAGTTCCTGCGAAAGCACGTAAGGAAAATCGCCGAGGTTGTATGTGGCGACGAAGCGCTCGTGCTCTTCGCGCTCACCGTCGCTGGCGAGAAAAATCTGCAACCCCTGTCCGCCCGAGGCGTTAAACGACTTCAGAATCGGCAGCATCTTCTTGCACACCGGACAGGTCGGCGAAAGAAAAAACAGCAGCGTGCCGAGTCCGCGCGCGTTCGGACCGCCAATCATTACGGGACGGCGGCGCAGATCGGCAAGCTCGAATATCGGCGCGGCCTCGCCCTCTTTGGGACCCTTGTCGATCGTGAGCGCGCCCATCGGCGCGATCCGTTCGTGCAGCACGCCGATCTGGCGCAAGAGCGCGAGCTGCAATCCCGCCATCACGATCATCAGGATCCACAACAGTGCCTGCGATATGAGGAGCGCGTGCGACATCTCAAAGCATCTCAAGCGCGCGAGTACGCGGCGCGTTGGCGATCGCGTAATTGGCGTTTAAATACAGCATAATCAACGTGATGGCGCCGCATGCGATCGTCACGAAATCGACCGGTTCGAGCGCGCGCGGAGCGGCCGACAGCTCGAGAACGAACGCCGCGAATATCAAAACAAAATTGCGCGCCACGAGCGACCCGCCCAGCTCCTGCCGTAGTGCGGGGCCAAAGCATCCGCAATCGATATCGCGTCGTCCCCGCACGAGGTTGACCGCAATCGCGCCGCTGAACACGCCGAGCAGAATCATCAGCGCGGCCGCAGCGGCAGGTCGCGTCGCGGCAAACAGAAGTCCCGCGGCGCACGCCGTTTCGCAAAGCGGCACCGCCCATGCCACCGGCCTCTCGAGCCAGCCGGGGACGAGACGATAATTCGCGACCGCGCCCTCGAACAGATCGAGATCGACGAACTTCGCCGCGGCGGATCCGGCGAAGATCGCCGCAAGCGCAATCGCGAGCAGGTACTGGATAGCGGGATCGAGCACTCGGGCGAGTAATAACCCAAAGCGCGATTACTGATCAACCCTGATCAAACGGTCAGAGCGTCATGTGAAACCACGCGCCTGGCCGGCGGCGGATTATCGGTTGCGGGATCTGCCGCTCGCGCGGTCAGCCGGTCGCCACCGGGTCGGCTTCGAGTCCCGCCAGGTTGCGGATACTGGGCCGCTCGAGCATCCGCTTCAGCCACGCATCGACCTGCGCATGATTGCCGATCGTGTCGATCCCGAGATGCGGCAGCACCAGCAGGCGCGGCGCGAACGCGATATCGGCGACCGAGAATTCCCCGGCGAGAAATTGCTGTCCCTGCAGTTGCTGCTCGAGGTAGATGAGCACGCGCTCGACCCCCTGATGCAGCCGCTGGATGCGGTTCTGGTCGCGCTCGGCCTCGGGCTTGGCGACCTCTGAAATCAACTGGCCGACCTGCGGAGTAAAGGAAGTGTCGGCAAAGTCCTCGAAGGTGCGCGCGCGTGAGCGCAGCGCGCTCGCGCCGACCGCGGGCAGCACCGGAGGCTCGGGGTATTCGTCTTCGAGATACTCGTTGATGATCGTCGAATCGTAAATCGTGGTGTCGTCGTCCACCAGCACCGGCACGCGGCCGAACGGATTGAGCCGCAGGAATTCCTGCTTGCGATGCTCTCCGCCGGCGAGATTGACCGTCACCAGGTCGTAGGTGAGACTCTTTTCGGCCAGCACGATTCGCACCTTCTGGCCATAAGGGCAGGACAGGAAGTCGTAGAGTTTGATCATATCTGGCAAAGCCTCATTCCGCCGCAACCTGTAACTTCAAGCTCGCCTCAACCTCCGCGTCGAGCTTGATCGGGACCGTGAAATCGCCGAGCGCCTTGATCGGCTCGGCAAGGATGATCTGCGCCGCTGGAGGTCGAAGCCCCGTGCGCGCAGCGCGCGTTCGATATCGATATTGGTGACCGAGCCGAACAGCTTGCCTTCCTCTCCGGCGCGCGCCTTGATTTCGAGGACGATCGCCTCGATCTTCTCCTTGATCGTCATCGAGAGAGTCTTCTGCCGCTCCCGCTTGACCATCGCCGTGGCCTTCTGATGCTCGAAGGCGCGCAGGTTCCGGGGGTTCGCCTCGACGGC
The DNA here is from genome assembly GCA_963801665.1 of uncultured delta proteobacterium. GTDB lineage: Bacteria > Desulfobacterota > Binatia > Binatales > Binataceae > JBARDN01. The sequence goes on from CAWDFL010000002.1 coordinate 613,239, forward strand.
GAGCGCGCGCGGCAGCAGGTAGTTGCGCGCGAAGCCGGCGCGGACCTTGACCACGTCGCCGGTGCGGCCGAGATTGGGAACGTCTTCGTTGAGAATCAGTTGCACATTCATAGCTTGTTAGCGCCTCGCTCGCGCGCCCTGTTTTAGAGAAAATCCCCGTAGTTGCCGGCTTCCTGGCGCGGCGGCTTGAGCGGCGGAAATCGATCCACATATCGAAAACTCCGGCCACGCAAACCACCGCCGCCACTACCGGCTGAACGATCGTGATGAAATAAATCACGCCGCGGACAATCACCGGGACCGACAGCGATTGGAAATAGAAACCCATGATCGCGAGTCCCTGGCAGAAATAGATCGCCGCGAACAGCAGGAACCCGTTGAGCGCGATATCGCCGATCGCATGGATCGGAGCCAGCATCCCGAACCCGGTCGCGATCAATCCCCAGATGAGCCATTCCGGCGCCGACCACTTGGACAGATCGGCGAATAGCGGATAGGTGAGCTTGTTCTTGCCGCCCCAGCGCCAGAACAAGCGCAGATTTACGAAAATTGCGAACCCCGCCAGCATCGCGGCGAGCGCCGGAGAAATTCGCATGATCACAGAGAGGAGTTCCGCCTGCGTGTCCGCCGGGAGCGCGTTGGGCATCCCCATCGCGCGGTACATCTCCTGTCCGTGCGCCATCCCGGCCGCAAGCTGCGCCTGGACCGCGTTCGCAATTCCAGCCGGGCTGCCGAACATCGCGAGCGCGGCGAGCGCCGCCACGACCAGCATCGCGCCCGCGGCCGCGATCACGATCATCTCGAACGGACGCCGCCGCTCGAGCATCCAGGCGACAACCACCGTTGCCAGGCCGAAGCTCAGCAGGTAGCCGCCAGCGCCTCCGAGCCCGCCAACGATCGCGATCAGCACGGCAGCTACCGCGACCGCAATCGTGACGCGCAACTCGGCGCGCGCGCGGCCGGCGGCATAGTGCAGGATCGGCAGCGGCGACAGCAGCATCGCGAGCGCGCCGAAAAAGGGAATCAGGCCGCCGGCGAGAAACAATACCGCAGCCAGGGCGCAGGCCCGGGTCATCGCGATTATTTCCTTGCGCGTCACGAATTCTCCGTCAGACTCCCAGGGTCGAGAACGGGAGCAGCGCGAGCACGCGCGCGCGTTTGATCGCAATCGCGAGCTGGCGCTGATGCTTGGCGCAATTGCCCGAGGTGCGGCTCGGAACAATCTTGCCGCCTTCGGTGATAAAACTGCCGAGCGTGCGCACGTCCTTGTAATCGACCTTCAATGTCTTGTCGGCGCAAAAGCGGCATACCTTGCGCCGTCCGCCCGGCCGCCGGCGCATCCCGCCGCGGCCGTCGCCACCGCGGTCGCCGCCGCGATCTCCGTCGGGACGCGGACCGCGCCCGCCGCCTCGCGAGCCTTCGTCGTTACGCGGCCGGTCGCCGCCTTGATCCATTCTATCGTCTGCCATTGCGATTCCTTAATTACTATTTCGCCGCCGGCTTCAGGTGATCCCGATACCGGCCACTGTTATGCCTGTGCGCGAGCCTCGATCCGGCTTGCGACTACCTCAATTCCCGCCGTCCCGATCGCGCGCGAGGCGGCGGCTCTGAGCCTGCCTGTCACCGCGACGACGGCGCCGCGCTTGAGCCCCGCGGCAATCTCACACGCCGCTTCCCCCGTCATCACCACTTCGAGGCCGAGCTTTTCACCCGCCTCGGCACACTCGACACCGAAGTTCAAAACGGGTGTGCCTGGCCGGGGTGACCCGAAGCTCCGGGGTGCGCGTCACGCGGCCCGTAAGCTCAATTCTGTTCGCCACCGCCCTCGGGGTCGATAGCGGTCGGATCCTCCGCCTCGGCCATGATTTCCTCTGGCGCGTCCGGCATTTCCTGCTGGCGCTCGCGCTCGGCCTGCTGCGCGGCATACGCCGCCGCGCGCGCTTCGGCGGCCGCACGAGCCTCGGCGATACGCTGGTTGCGGGTCTCGATCTCCTCGCGCACCTTGGCCGCGTCGGCGTTATCGTCAACCAGCACCGAGAGATAGCGCAAAACGGTGTCGGACAATTTCAGGTTGCGCTCGACCTCGTTCATCACGGCGCCATCCGAGAGATAATCGAGCCGGATGTAGTAGCCGCGGCGCTCACCCTTGATCCGGTAGGCAAGCTCGCGCGACCCCCACTCTTCGTTCTCGACCACTTCACCCCCGCCCTGGGAGACGATCGTCGAGAAGCGCTTGATAGTATCCTTGATTTGGGGCTCGCCCTGGTCAGGGCGAAGAATAAAAATTGTTTCGTAGCGCCTCAAAGCGCTCAGTCCTCCTTATGGTTTCTAGCCCCGAGTTTGGAGCAAGGAGCAAACGATTAAACTATCATCCGCGTATCTGCCTAACAAGCCGAAACTCCGAATATCACGGGAATATTCTCGCTACCCTTGAGATTAACACCCGCTCTGTTATTGAGAAGGACAAATCTCCGGTTGTGCGACCCGAGGAGGATCACTGTGGCAAAGGCAAAATCGAAAAAGACCGCTCCGAAGCCCAAAAAGAAACAGGTCAAGGCAAAGGCTCGCGCCAGACCGCCGCGAAAGCCCACTCCCAAACCGGCGCCGAAAAAGAAAGCCGTGGCAGCGAGGCCTGCTGCGACGCCGCGCCCGGCGGCGAGGCCCGCGTCGCCACCTGAACCGCGCATCCCGAGCTACGATGAGCTTCCGGTGCGGGCAGGAGCTCCCGAGGGCTCCGCGTGGGGAGTGTTCGGCGATCGCGACGAGGTCGGGACGATCAACCTGCTGACGCCAGGCCGAGTGCGCGCCGCGGCAGAGTCGATCAGGACCGGCAAGGTCTTCGCGCTCAACCTTCCGATCGACATTCCCAATCCTCCCCTGTTCACCCGCCAGGCGCATCGCCATACGGTGAAAGAATTCCCTCCGCCGACGAATTTCGTGCTCGACGATTATCTCGACAACTTCTATCCGCAGGCCTCCTCGCAATGGGACGCGCTCGCGCACGTGAAGCATCCGGAGCATGGCGCGTACAACGGAATCCCCGACCACGAGATGACCGGGCGTGGCGGCACTCGCCTCGGCATCGACAATCTTGCGCGGCGCGGAATCGCGGGACGCGGAGTGCTGGCCGATATTGCGCCGGCATTACGCGAAGGTGGGCAAGTCGATAGATTACACCAAGGCGGAGTCGATTCCGCTCGAAGATCTCGAAGCGACGCTCGCCGCGCAGAAATCGCCGCTGCGCGCCGGCGATATCCTGCTGATTCGCATCGGATGGACCAAGTTCTACCTGGGCGCCAGCACCGAGCTCAAAGAGGAACTCGCGCGAGAGACGGTCGTGCCGGGAATCGAGGGCAGCCGGCGCGTCGCGCGATGGCTCTGGGAGCATCACCTGGCCGCGGTCGCGTCGGATTCGCCCGCGCTCGAAGCGCTGCCGAAATCCGGCGACCAGGAGTTCCTGCATTTCCACATGCTGGCGTTCTTCGGGATGCCGATAGGCGAGATGTGGAACCTCGAACCGCTGGCGGAGGATTGCGCGGCCGACGGGGTGTACGAATTTTTCCTGACCTCGGCGCCGCTCAACGTGCCGGGCGGAGTCGGGTCGCCGCCAAACGCGCTCGCGATCAAGTAGAACGCGAGCCGATTAGATTGAAATTAGCGTGAAATTAAGATGCGGGCGAGGAATTAACCTCGCCCGCATCGCTTAGGGTTTCCCCCCAACCCGAGATCGTCGCGGTGATCTCAAGTCATGCGGTGTCACCCATCATCTTTAAGAAGTCGCGGCGCTGTGCCGCTGCTTCGATTCTTCGCTCCCTTGGCTATAATGGGCCATCCAGCCCTGCGCTCGGGTGAAATTTAGTTTGAATTGACGCTACCGTCAACTGGCGTCAACTGAAGGATTATGCACAATCTGGCGCGGGGGAAGGTCCTTGCGATGACTCATGTGAGCGCCGCCGAAAAATTTGCGACGAGGCCCGCGGAGCGCAAACCTCCCGCGCGGATGCCTGCCGCGGCGCGGCGTGCGCATCTGCTGCAGGCGGCGGCGCGGATCATCGTGAAGCAAGGCTTCGAGGCGCTCACGATGGAATCGCTCGCGGCGCGCGCCGGCGTCAGCAAAGGACTCGGATACGCCTACTTCGAGAATTCGGAGGAGGTCGCGCTCGCCCTGTTGGATCAGGAAATCGCCTCGATGTACCGCAAGGTCGGCGACGCGATGGACGCGGAAGCGCCGTTCGAGGAGCGGGTGCGCGCCGCGATATCGACCTACCTCGATATCGTCGACGAGCGCGGCGCGCTTATCGCGATCCTGCAGAATCGGCTGAGCGGGCGGCGGCTGCGCAAGAATGTTCGCGCGCGCCTGGGCCCATTCTTCGAGCTGTGGATCCGGCACATCCGCTCCGCGCTGAAGCTCTCGCGCGCGGAAGCGGAGATCCTCACCACGATGGTCCTGAGCTTGTGCGATTCGATCGGACGCTCGGTCGGCACCGGCCGCGCCTCCCGCCGCGCAGCCGAAGAGCTGTGCGTCGCCTTCGTGCTCGCGGGCCTCACCGGCGCCACCAATCACAAGCGCGATTGACGCGGGGGCCGCTCCGGCGCCGCGCTAGTGGCCGGCTTTCGCCATTGCCTCGGTGCTCAGGAACTCCTTATCGACCGCGCCCATGTTGATATACCAGCATTCGCGCTCGGGGGTGTCGGGGCCGGGCAAATAACAGGTCGTCACCATCCCGGATTGCAAGTCGGCGCTCGAGGCTGCGACGTTGAATTCGCGCTTGAACGGATAAATCGCGACCTTGGCTTCGGGGATTGGACGATCGCGATAGGTGAAAAGATAAATCTGTGTTTTCCACAACTCGCCCTTGGTGTCGTAGCTGTCCATGTAAGGATTGAGCCACGCTTCGCCATCGACATAGGCGATAGTCTTGGACTGCAGGATCTCGCTGGTCCGCTCCGGACGCGGCGTAATCTCGACGACGTACAGATGCCGCATCTCCCAATCGTCGGGGCACGAGGTTGCCCCGCCGTCGGTCGGGCACGGATGCGCCGGCGAATTCTGCGCGTGGACGCACGCGAGCATCTCGCGCTCGCCCAGGAACTTGTAGTTGTATTCCTGCGGCTTGGCGTTGAAGCCGCCCGCATGATCGGGATCCCAGGTCGAGAGACCCGGCGACGAGGTCAGGATCGTCTCGTTGACGCGGCGGATACGGCGACTGCCCGACAGAAAGGCCCACGCGTCGTCGCCCTTGTCCGGGTCCCAATAGCGATAACGCATCCCGCCGCTGCCGCGATCTTCCGCGGGAGCGATCGTTGGATACGCGGCGGCGCGCCACCAGATCCCGGTGGTTTTGAAATCAGGATCGGCGGGCAGCGGCTCGACCTCGGTGCGACCGATATCGTAGTAGCCGGCGAGGTGTCCGGTCTCGGTGAAGGTGATCAGATTTTGCGCGCCGCCGGGATTGAAGCGCGAGACCTGGCACTGGAAATAGCGCAGATCGAAATCGTCGGTCGCGATCGGCTTGAAGTTCGAGTTCCACATGATCTTGGTCGCGACGTCGGGATCGTTTGGATCGAGCAGCGGAAACGGCTGCCCGGCGACATAGCCGATAATCGTGCGCCGGTCCGGTCCTAAACGCACTTGCGGCGAGTATTTCTCGGTCGCGATCTGGTACGGAGGCGGCCATTCGATTCTCCCGGGCGCGACGATATGCATCTGCATCCCCTTGGTCACCGCCTGGTAAGTGCCGGGGCTCACGAGAGTCTGGACCTCCGCGGCGTTCGCCTGGGTGATAGTCTCGCCGGGTTTTACTTCGGCTGCGAGTACCGGATTACCGAAGGCCAGCAACACGGCCACGGCCAGCGGAGCGGATATCGCAAGGGATGGAATTTTCATGCGCGTGACCCTATCACGCGTTAGAGAACTAGCGCCAATCATCAACAGGCAGGCGGCCGGAACCCGGCTATTGGCGGTCCCGGGCCGGGGATGAACGGCGCGCGCCGCCGAATCTACGCGCGCACCGGTCTCTTAAAAACTAAAGCGTTACTTTAATTCCACCAGAACTTGCCGGATGCGGCCCGCGCCGGAGTTGTGGAATTTGCGCCCCGCGCCACGCGGATACCACGCGACGCTGCCCGTCGGCATCGCGGTGCGACGTGCGATCTCGCCGCCGTCGCCGCGCTCGACGACTTCGAGGTCGCCGCCCTCGGCGACGTAGGCGACCGCGTCGTGCGAGTAACGGCGCATCGCGCTCTCCGCGCCCGGCGCGAGCGTGATTTCGCTGACGCGGACGCGGTCGTTGTCGAGAATCGTGATCGTTCCCGGCTCCGGCTCGCGCCCCGCAACCGCCTCGCATCCGACGAAGCCCAGGCGCTCGGCGCCGCGCTTGGCGGGCCGCTTGAGCTCGAACAGCGCCTCGTGAAAGCGCGTCGTGCCGACGTTGTGCGCGCTCTCGATTCCGCCCGCCGGCACGAAGTAAGTCGCACGCGCGTGGAGCGGAAAACCGCGGGGCTTTCCGCCCGGAGGATTCTCGCCGCGGCGCAGCGCTCCGACTGACGCGCTCGACAGGATGAACAGCACGTAGTCGAGCGTATGGTGATGCAGCCCGCAGACCTCGCCCGGCTGCAAATCCATCTCCCACACGCGCACGTCGTCGTTCTCGAAAAGCGTGCGAGTCGCGACCGGTCCCAATTGCTCGGATGGTGCTGCGCCCATCTCTATTGCTCCTCTTGATAGCATCCGCGGCCCGGGCCGCAGGAGTCCGTGTCGGCAGGCTCGCCGTCGGGTCCATACGGACGTTGAGTGTTCAGGCAGGAATAGCATGCGGTGGTGCTGTCGGGATCAAACATCCGCGCGCCATCGGGAGTGCGATAGTAGGCAGTCTTGGTGCGGAGCAATCCGCAGAATCGAGGTGTCGTTATCGCGGTAGCCATCGTGCTTACGCCTCCGCGACGCCGCCTGCGGCAAGGATAGCGCGGCGCACAATCACCTTCGCGATCGTGACCTTGTAGGCGTTATCGGACATCGGCTGCGCCGTCGCAAGTGCCGCATCGGCGGCGGCGCGCGCGCGTGCGGCGTCCAGCGGCGCGCCGATGATCGCTTTCTCCGCAGCCAGCGCGCGCCACGGTATCGGAGCGACGGCGCCCATCACGATCCGAGCGTCGCGAACCGATTTGCCATTGGGAACTATCACAACCGCGACGCTCGCCAGCGGCCAGTCGAAGCTCTGCTTCTCGCGCACTTCAAGGTAGATGCTGCGAGTGCCGGACGCGGGCGCAGGCACGATCACTTCGGTGATTATCTCGCCGGTGCGCAAATCATTTTCGCGCTTGGGATCGACTTCGGGCAGCGTGAAGAATTTCTCGAGCGCGACCGTGCGCTCGCCCGCCGGCCCTACTATTCGCGCGCTCGCACCGAACGCGACCAGCGCGGGCGCGAGGTTCGAGGGATGCACGATATACGACGGGCCGCCGCCCAGGATCGCGTGATAGCGATTGAGCCCGCCGATCGAGTAACACTTGTCGCCGCCTTTCTTGAGGCAGACCGTCAGCGGATTGCGGAAATACCAGCATCGCGGACGCTGCAACAGATTCCCGCCGACCGTGCCGAGGTTGCGAATCTGCGGCGTGGCCGCTTCGCCGGCGGCGTCGGAGATCGCGGTGAAGCGTTTTTGAATCTCGGGATTGGTAGCGACCTCGTGCAGTTTCACCAGCGCGCCCAGGCGCATCGAACCGTCAGGCTGAAATTTGATTCCCTCCAGCTCCGGCAAGCCCTTCAGATTGACCAGCGTCGCGGGACTGGCGATGTCCTGCTTCATCAGATCGACGACGTCGACCCCGCCCGCAATCGCGCCGTGATTCGGGGCGGCGAGGATCGCGCTCGCGTGCGCAAGATCGGCGGGTGTGACGATCGTAAACTTGTTCATCACGCACGCCCCACCGCGGCCAGAATTTTGTCGGGCGTAAGCGGCAACTCGCGCACCGGTGTGCCAACCGCGTCGCCGACCGCGCACGCGACGGCTGCGGCGCTCGCGACGTGTGCGACCTCGCCGATTCCGAGCACGCCGGTGTTGGTGCCGCCATTCATCACGTCGAGGAACATCACGTCGATCCGCGGAACGTCGAGCGAGCCGACCATTTTGTAATCGTCCATAGTCGGATTCATCATCAGGCCGAGATTCGGATCCATCCGGCGGTCTTCAAACAGAGCAAATCCGATTCCCATCAGCACGCCGCCATTGACCTGGCTGCGCGAAGTCAGCGGATCGATGATCGTGCCGGCGTCGTGAACCGCGACTACGCGCTTGACGCGGACCACTCCGGTTTCGGTATCGACTTCGACCTCGGCGAATTGGCATCCGGCCTGATCGGGCCGATATGAGGCGTAGTTGGGAATCCGATCGCCGCCGGCGGAAATCGAATCGCCGGGAATACGGCGGCATAGATCTTTGAATGCAATTTTTCGCGACGGATCGAAGCGCACGCGAATCACTCCGTCGCGCGCTTCGAGGTCCGACGGCTCCGCACCGAGCGTCGGCGCTGCCATCTTGAATAGTTTGTTCTTCAGATGCGCCGTCGCCTGCCTGATCGCGGGCGTATTGGACGGCGAGCTCATGCTGCCGCCCGAGGGCAGCGAGAACGGATAGCGCGTGTCGCCGATCTCGGTAGAAATCTGCGCGATCGGGAGGCCGAGCTCCTCGGCCGCGACGACCGCGAGCGCGGTGCGCGTACCGGTGCCGATATCCTGCGTACCGCAACGAATCTCGACGCGGCCATCGCGATGCGCGATCGCGAGCGCTTCCGGTCCCGAGGCTCCGAGCGCATGCCATGCGGCGCACGCCACTCCGGTCCCGCGGCGGACGGGTCCGGCGGATTTTTTCGCCGCGCGGTCTTTTTGCGCTGCGCTGTCTGGGGTCCACCCGAACGCGCGCGCGCCAAGCTCCAGCTCGATCGCGCGGATTGGATCTATGTTGTTCGCGCGGCGGAACTCCAGCCGGTCCATCCCGGCCTTGCGCGCCATTTCGTCCATCGCCATTTCCAGCGCGAACGTGCCTTGCGGCCATCCGGGCGCCCGCATCGGCGACGACGGGCCGGTGTTCATATAGATGTTGGTTTCTGAAGTCCGGACGTTGGCGCATGGATAGACCAGCTTGAACGGACCCGAGCTACCAGAGCCGCCGCCGATTCCGCCGCTGCCACGCTGGACCAGGTCGATCGCGACCAGCTTGCCCTTGGCGTCGGCGCCCATGCGGACTTTTTGTTCGGAGTTGGGACGATTTCCGGTCGCCAGATGCTCGTCGCCGCGCGGCAGCATCAGTTTGACCGGCGCTCCCGATTCTTTTGCCAGGCGCGCGGCGATTACGATGTCCGGGGTCGCGCCGAATTTCGATCCGAAGCCGCCGCCGAGATATTCGCTGATCACGCGGACCTTGTCGGGCGGAAGATTGAACAGCACCGCAAGGTCGTCGCGCACGGAGAACACGCCTTGCGTCGAACACCATACCGTGAGTGCGCCGCCGTCGAACTGAGCGACCGCGCCGTGCGTTTCGAGCGAGACGTGGGTCTGCACGGGAGTCGTGTAGGTCGCCTCGATTCGATTGGCGGCCCGCGCCAGCCCACGCTCTACGTCGCCCTCGCTCGAGGTTTTTGCCGCGCCGACGTTCGAGCCGCTGAACACGCTCGGCGCGCCGGCGGCGGCAGCGGCGTCCATCTCGACAACAAACGGCAGCGGCTCGTATTCCACTTTGATGACACGGATCGCGTCGGCAGCGATATCGGAACTGGTCGCGGCGACCGCGGCGACCTCCTGCCCGGCAAAGCGAAGCTCACCCTCAGTGATCTGGAGCGCGGCGCGCACTCCGGCAAGGCGCTTCGCTGCAGAAAGATCGACGCTCTTCACGTGCGCTCGAGGATAGGGGCTGCGCAGAATCGCGCTGTAGAGCATCCCGGGCAGGGCGATATCGTAAGTGTAATGCGCGGTTCCGGTGGCCTTGGCGGGGCCATCAACCCGCGGAGTTTCCACGCCGACGATTGCGAATTTGTCGCCGAGCTGCCACGGGGTCGGCTCGTCGTCGGGAATTACGACGGTCACTTCGCGCGGCGCCTGGGCGATTCCGAGATTCACCGTTACGCGCCGCGACATCACGCACTCCCCTTCGCACCGCCGTTTGTGCGCGCGACCTTGAGTGCGGCCGCGAACACATGAGGATAGGTTCCGCAACGGCAAATATTTCCCGCAACCGATTGGCGTATCGTTTCCAGATCGGCGGTCGGGTTCTGCCCGAGCGCCGCGGCGATCGACATCACCATTCCCGGCGTGCAAAACCCGCACTGCATCGCGTCGGTATGCACGAACGCGTCCTGCACCGGATGCATCCGGTCCGGATTGCCGAGTCCTTCGATCGTCGTGATCTCGTGGCCGCGCGCGTCGACCGCCAGCATCATGCACGACGTGAGCGGCTGCCCGTCGAGATGAACCGTGCAGGCGCCGCACGAGCCGCGATCGCAGACCAGCTTGGTGCCGGTCATCCCCAGATGCTCGCGCAGGGCGCGGACCAGGGTCACGCGCGGCTCGACCGCGAGGTGGTGCGTCGCACCGTTTATTTTGAGCTCGATATCGACCGGCCCGGGACCGAGTTGTTCAGCAGCACCTTCGGGAAGCGCGGGCGCGGACGCCTCTGCGTGCGTGAGATGACCGAGCGTGGCGACGGCGGCAACAGCGCCGGCGCTGGTCAGCGCGGCGCCCTTCAGGAACGATCGGCGGCTGAGCGGCAGCTTGCGCGGATCTTTGTCTTTTCCGGATTTCGGTTTCATTGAGGAGCCTCGCGTGGCGCGGGAGCGGCAATCGAAACCGCCATCGCGACGATCGCGAATATCGCGAGTCCGGCTATGAGCCCGAAGAAAAGTACCTTAAGAAAGTAAACGCCCGCGATCAGAAGCTTGTCAACGATCGAACTCATCGCGTAGGTGTCAAACGAATTCGCGCCCGTCCATCCGAGCTGTCCGAGCGCCGCATCAAGCCGCGCAAGCGGAATCAGCACGAGCGCCCCCGCGATCACGGAAATCGCCGCAGTGCGGCCGCGCGCCGCGGCGTCGCCTAAGAGCCGCGCGCCAACGCGAATCGCAATCAGCATCCCCAGCGCGGCCGCCGCGAAAATCATCAGCGCAAACTCGTGCTCGTTCCACCATCGTCCGAGTGGAGGATCAATGTATCGGACGGCCAGGTGGGCGCCGCTGCCGTAGCTCAAGGTCGAGATGATTCCGGCCAACAGCGCGATGACGGTGAGCCATCGCAGCCATCTTTGGTAGGCTGGCTTCATCCGATCGCGATCGGTCCCGCGACGCGGGTAAGTCCCAGCGACAGGTAAACGATAAGCAGCACGATCATCCCCTGCGTGAGACCCACGCGGCGAAAGCGCGCCAGCAGAGGCGGCAATTCGGGCGCGGGGCCGTTTTCCGAGACGCGCCAGATCCGCGCACCGAGATTTGCATACTGGTAAATCGCAAGAGCGATCACGATCACGACCAGCACCAACTTGATCGCAAGCAGCACACTTATTGCGCCGATATACAGCACGTTGAGCATCCCGGTCGCGACCAGGATCACAAGCGCGCTCAGCACGATCACGCCCAGGCGCCGGATCACGCGCCGCACAACTTTGACCCGCGCCGCGGGCTTGAGCTCTCCGGCCAAGATCGGCGTGAGCGCAAAGGTGCTGAAGAGAGAGCCGCCGAGCGCGACGATCACGGCGGTCACGTGAATGAACAACACCAGTATGCGCATGCTCAGCATCGCGGACCTTCGCTCAGAGGTTGCGGCGGTAGGTGACAAAATTTCCCGAAATATGCGCGCCCAGGCTCTCCGCGGTCCGGCGCGAGGCCCAGTTGTCGTCGAGCACGAGGGTGTAGCCGGCGAAGCGCATCCGCTGCTCGGCCATCTTGAGGTACGAGCGCGACGCCATCGCGGTTGCGATTCCGCGTCCGCGCGCGCTCTCCTTCACGCCGATATTGATCAGCGCGCCGCGCGTGCCGCCGCCGCGATGCGGCTCGAGGCGGACGCCGCGCCTCACCTGCGCGAGCATCGGACTCAAGTCCGGCACCGAGAACACCGCGCCGACCGCCTCGTCGCCAATCTCGGCGAGCATCGAGAGGTCGGCCGCCGGACTCTCCCACAGCGACGTCAGCATCGGGCGCACTTCCGTCTTGGTGACGGGATTCCATCCCCAGTGGCGCGCGAAAGCGGCATTAGTCACTTCGGTCCAGGCGTCGATTGCGGCAAGAAATCCGAACTCGCGCCAGCTCTTGATCGTGACGCCCGCCGCCGTGGCCGCCGCAACCGACCCGCGATAGCGCTCGAGCAGCTCGGGACGGAGCTCGGCGGTGTAATCGGTTTGTCCTTTTTCCGTTTCGAAGCCCGCGCGTTTGAAGCATCGATGGTAATACGGCGGATTGCCGCGAAGCAGAAACGAGGGCAGCCGCCCGTAGCCGTCGACGGCGTATGGATAATCAAGGAACGCGGCGAATCCGCTGCGCGCCGCTTTCATCCCGCGGGCGCCAAGCGAATCCGCCGCGGCTTCGAGCATCGCGACCGCGGCATCCTCCTCGCCCTCGTACGCTTCGAAATGAATCAGCTGCCCGAGCTGCTCGCCCCAGTGTTCGATATACCGGCGATTGACGACCGCGCTGACCCGCGCGACCATCCGCCCGCGCCTGCGCGCGCAAAACGCTTCGAGGTCGAGATATGCCGCGAAATGCGTGCGGCGCGTGATCATGTCGATCTCGCTCTGGATGTCGGGCGGCCACCATGCCTCGCGCGCGGCGTAAACATGGTACGGCAGCCGCGCGAATTCCTCGCATCCGTCGCGCGTGGCGACACGCTCGATCGTTATCCCCGTCCCGTTCATGAATTTCGCGCAGCGCGCCGCCGTCGCCGCACGTCAAGCTTAGCACCGGTATGCGCAGAATGAGCATCGGCGACAATCCCTTCGCGAATCCATCGCGCGAGCATCGCATTAATCGCCGCCACCGGATCGCCTGCCCGAGTCTTGGCGGCGAAGGCCGCGCAGATTGCGCCGAATGTCGCGCCGCGCCGGAGCCGCGCGATCGCGCGCGCTTCGGAGGCGTCGAGCTCGCGAAAAAAGACTTTCGCATCGCGCCGCCAAACCAGGATCGCGCTCGGACCTCGCACGGGCGCCTTGAGCTTTCGTCTGTCAGCGAATGCGCGCATTGCGGGCGCAACCCGCCACTGCGTTTCGATTACCTGCAAGGCCGCGATCGCGCGCATCCGCACACCAGGCCACCGTTCCGGCTCGATCGCGCGCATCGTCTCGGCGTCGAGCGGTGCGGTATCGCGGGCGCAGAAGACCTCGACGATCGCGCGCTCGAGCGCGGCAAGATCCGCGATATACGAACCCTCGCGACGAATCGGATGCGTGCGCAGAAAGTCGGCCAGGTATCTGCCCGCCCAGAACACCGACGCCTCAGTCGGCGGATACTCAGTCAGATATCCAATCACGAGATTGTGGAAAACGTCTTCTCCGAGCGCCGCACGAACCGCCGGGAAATCCTCCTTCAAGACTTCCAGCAGACGAAAGAAATACATATTGGCGTAGATATCCAGTCGCTCGACGGCCCTCATCCGCGAATCGCCGCCGATCACCGCGTCGAGTCCGCCGCGCGGAAGGCCGCGCTCGTGCTCGAGCCCCTCCGCTACGCCGCCGGGCGCCGCGATGAGCCGATATAGGAGAGCCTGAGTATTCTTAAGCTGGAGCGGCATGAATCGTTGCGGATTTAGTATGCGCGGATTCGTAGATATGCCGCGCACGCTTAGCGGCAGCGGCCAGGACCGGGAACGCCGGGATGTTATCGTCCCATTCGATTAAGGTGGATACTGCGCCAAAGCGGCGCACCGCGCGCTCATAGAGCATCCACACTTCATCGCGGATCGGATAGTCATGCGAATCGAGCAGGTAGTCACCGTGGTCGCTGTGGCCGGCGAGATGAAATTGCACGACTCGCTCGGACGGTATCGAGTCGATATACATTTCCGCGCTGAAGCGATGGTTGAATGCATTTACAAATATATTGTTGATATCGAGCAGAATACCGCAGTCGGCCTCCTCCGCGACGGCGTGCACGAATTCCCACTCGGTCATCGTCGAGTCGCGAAATGTAAGATAGCGCGACACGTTCTCGATTAGTATGTAGCGGCCAAGGATGTCCTGCACGCGGCGGATTCGCGCGGCGACGTGGCGCACCGTTTCCTCGTTGTGCGGAAGCGGAAGAAGGTCGTGCAGGCGATGCCCGCCCACGCCGCTCCAGCATAGATGGTCCGATACCCACGCGGGATTGGTGCGGCGCGCGAGAGCGCGCAGACCGCGAAGATATGGGAGGTCAAGCGGGTCGGTCGAGCCGATCGACATCGACACGCCGTGCATCACGACCGGATAGTTCGCGCGCACCGAGTCGAGGACCTCGAGCGGACGCCCTCCGGCGACCATGAAGTTCTCCGAGATGATTTCGAACCAATCGACCTTCGGATGCCGCTTCAGGATATGCGCGTAATGCGGACGGCGCAGACCAACGCCGAAGCCGAGAAACGGAAAATCCTCGCGCTGAAACATGGCAAAGCCGAGCCGTTGTCGCGGCGTCGAGCGGGCTCTAGTCAGCCTTGGCGGCGTGGCCACCCTGCTTGACGCACTGCTGTGCGCTCGAGGTCATCACGTAGCCCTTTCCCTTGCAGGAGTTCTGGCCCGCGCATCCGCTCGTGGCGGTCTTGCACGCGCTTTGGCCCTTGCATGAGTTGCCGCCCACGCACTTCACTTGCGCCGGCGTCGTGGCCGATCCAGCGCTGTCGGCCGCCATCGCGCTGCCGGTGAACATCAAAGCGACGGCGGTCGCGAGCATCGCACCGCCCAATGCTGACTTTCTCATGATTTATTCTCCTTAATCGCGATCGCGCGATGCCATCTTAGCCGCGGACTCCGGTTCGCGCCAAGCTATCGCAAACAAGGTATCGAGTGATCTATCGTCGCGATTCGATGAGCACTCAAGCCTATCGCTCGCCGTGGCCGGGAACGGCGGGAAGCCGCACCGCGCTGTTCTCGATCGGCGCCGGAATCGCGCTGATGTTCCTGGTCGGTCCGCTGGTCAAGCTCGTGGTGACGAGCAATCCGAGCGGCCTGCTCACCTCCTTTGCCGACCCGGAGGTCATGAGCGCGATCGGACTCAGCGTGCTCGCGGCGACGTGGGCGACCGTGCTCGGCGCGATCATCGGACTTCCGCTCGGCTTCCTGCTCGCGCGGAACAGCTTCGCGGGCAAGCCGCTGGTCGAGGGGCTGATCGATCTGCCGGTCGTGATCCCACATCCGATCGCCGGAATCGCGCTGCTGTTCGTCTTCGGACGCGGCTTTTTTGTCGGGCATACGTTTTCGATGCTGGGAATCCATTTCGCCGGCGCGATTCCGGGAATCGTGATCGCGATGCTGTTCGTATCGGCGCCGTTTCTGATCAACGCCGCGCGCGACGGCTTTGCCGCCGTCGATCCGCGCCTCGAAGGCGTTGCGCGAACGCTCGGGCGCGGTCCGTGGGCGGTTTTCTTTGGCGTCACGATTCCCCTGGCGCGGCCGTCGATCGTCTCTGGCGCGGTCATGATGTGGGCGCGAGCGCTCAGCGAGTTCGGCGCGGTGGTGGTGCTGGCGTACTATCCGATGACGGCGCCGGTGCTGATCTACGACCGCTTCGAGGGCTTCGGCCTCGACGCCGCTCAGCCGGTCGCCGCGGTGGTGGTAATCGTAGCGCTCGCGATCTTCGCAGCTCTCAGATGGCTCAACGTCCGCGAGCAGGCGGGCTAGTCTCTCTTTGACAACGACCGCGAAGCGGCTACGATGAGAGACCTATGGCGCTGAAGGGCACCTACGACACGATCAAGCAGGCAATCCAGGACGTGATTGCGCCTCAGCTACAAGAGTTGAAAAGCGAAATTTCGGGTCTGCGCGGAGAAATCGCGGGCGTGCGCGGAGAAATCGCGGGGCTGCGCGGAGAGATGCGCCAGATCGAAAAACGCATGGAAGAGGGCTTCATCGCGCTTCGCGGCGAGATTGGCTACACCAACAAGCGAATCGATGAGGCGCTGGATATTCGAGAGCGTCTTGCGGCGCTCGAAGCTGCCCGACCGCGCTAGCGGCGGGCGGCGGCGAGCATCTCGCCGCGGTCGGTGGCGTCGAACAGATGCAACTGATGCGGAGAGCCGCCGGCCGGTATCTCGACCGGATATTTTCCGGTGAAGCAGGCGTCGCAGTAGCCCTCGCGATTACCGTTGCCGACGAACGAGTACAGCCCTTCCCAGCTCAGGTAGCCGAGCGAGTCGGCGCCGATCCAGCGGCGGATCTCCTCGACCGAATGCGACGACGCGAGCAGCTCTTCGCGGGTCGGCGTGTCGATTCCGTAGAAGCACGAGTTGGTCGTGGGGGGCGCCGCGATTCGCATGTGGACTTCGCGCGCGCCCGCCTGCCGCAGCATCGGGATCACCTTGCGCAGCGTAGTTCCACGCACCAGTGAATCCTCGATCAGCACGATTCGCCTGCCGCGCAGCAGCTCCGCCACCGGGTTGAATTTGATCTTGACGCCGAAATGGCGGATCGACTGGCGCGGCTCGATAAATGTCCGGCCAACGTAATGGCTTCTAACCAGCGCCATCTCGAACGGGATCTTCGATTCTTCCGCATAGCCGAGTGCGGCCGCGGTGCCCGAGTCGGGAACCGGCACGACCAGGTCGGCCTCGGCGGGACATTCGCGCGCGAGCGCCCTGCCCTGCTGCTTGCGCACCGAATAAACATTGCGGCCGTAAAGCAGGCTGTCGGGCCGCGCGAAGTAGACATACTCGAAGATGCATCGCTTGGGTCCGGCGGGAGCGAACGGACGGACCGAGCGCAGGCCGTTTTCGTCGACAATCACCATCTCGCCCGGCTCGATCTCGCGGACATACTCGGCGCGGACCAGGTCGAGTGCGCAGGTCTCCGAGCTGACGATGGTCGCGCCGTTGAGCGTGCCCAGCACCAGCGGCCGAAAGCCGTGAGGATCGCGCACTGCGATCAGGCTCTTCTCCGTCAGCAGGACCAGCGAGTACGCGCCGCGAATTTGCGCGAGCGCCTCGATCAATTTCTCGGGCAGCGTGGCCGCGCGCGAGGCTGCGATCAGATGAATTACGATTTCGCTGTCCGACGACGAATAGAAAATCGTGCCGCCGGCTTCGAGCTGCTCGCGCAGCTCCTCGAAGTTCACGATATTGCCGTTGTGCGCCACCGCGAGGCCGCCCTTGGAGTACTCGACCACGATCGGCTGGCAGTTCTTGAGCGAGCTCGAGCCCGTCGTCGAGTAGCGGTTATGGCCGATTGCGCTGGTGCCTTCGAGCTCCGCGATAATGCCGGAATTGAACACGTCCGCGACCAGGCCCATCCCGCGATGCGAGATCAGCGCCTTGCCGTTGGAGGAAACGATTCCCGCCGATTCCTGCCCGCGATGCTGCAGCGCATACAGTCCGAGGTACGCGAGATTGGCGGCCTCCGGATGGCCGTACACGCCGAAGACGCCGCACTCGTCGTGGAAGGCGTCGAGTTTGGATTCCTCGACTATCACCGCGCCGTCGTCAGTCATGGCTGGCTAGCCTCCCGGGAATTGCGGCTTCGTAAAGCTCGTACAACTCGTCTATGTTTTCGTTCACGGCTGGCAGAAGCGCAAGCCGCGGTTCACCGAGCACGCGTCCGGCTTGATAGACCGGTAATCCGCGGCTTGAGAATATCCGCGTCACCGCCGCGACTTGTTCCGGAGCGGCGGAGATCACGACGGTCGAAGGTCCTTCTCCAAACAATTCCACCGTGTCGGCCAAGCCGTGCGCCGACAGATCAAGCTCAGCGCCCAGCCTCGCCTCGGGATTGAAACAGGCTTCCGCGATTGCCACCGCGAGCCCGCCTTCGGCTGCGTCGTGACATGATCTTATCAACCGCTGCTCGGCGCATTCAACCAGCCCTTCGAGCAGGGCGTTTTCGCGCGCCAGATCGATTGGGGCCAGCGCCTCGCCGCTCTCGCCGTACATCGCGGCGTACTCCGACGCGGCGAGCGACGGCCGTGCCGCGCGCACGATCAGAATCGCATCGCCGGCGCGTTTGAAATGCGAGGTGACGTGATGCGCGACGTCGGTCAGCAGGCCGACCACCGCGATCGTGGGCGTCGGCGGAATCGCGCGGCCTTCGGTCTCGTTATAGAAGCTCACGTTGCCGCTCACGACGGGCGCGCCGATCGCGCGCGCGGCGTCGCCGAGGCCGCGCACGCCCTCGGCGAATTGCCACATGATCTCGGGCCGTTCGGGATTTCCGTAGTTCAGGCAATTCGTGATTCCGACCGGGCGCGCGCCGACGCACGCGACATTGCGCGCCGCCTCGATAACGGTCGCGACCGCTCCGGCGTAGGGATCGAGCGCGCAGGCGCGCGGATTGGAATCGACCGTGAGCGCGATCCCGCGGCGCGAGCCTTTGATCCGCAGCACCGCCGCGTCACCGCCCGGCCCGCGCACCGTGTTGCTCTGCACGATCGAATCGTACTGGCGATAGATCCACCTTTTTGACCCGATGTTCGGATTCGAGAGCATCGCACGCAGCGCCGCTGCGGGCATCGGATTCTCGCGGCGGGGACGCGGCGGATTCTTTTGCGGAGATTTCGGTGGATGGGCCGGGCGATCGTAAACCGGAGCGTCGTCGGCGAGCACGCCGACAGGAATATCGGCGACGAGTTGTCCGCGCCATCGCGCGCGCCATCGACGCTCGCCGGTGATCTCGCCAATCACGACCGCATGCAGGTCCCACTTCTCGAACACCGCCTGCAGCTCGGCTTCGCGTCCGCGCTCGGCGACGATCAGCATCCGCTCCTGCGACTCCGACAGCAGAATTTCATACGGCGTCAGGTTCTGCTCGCGCAGCGGAACCTTGTCGAGATCGAGATCGATCCCGAGTCCGCCGCGCGCCGCCATCTCGGAGGACGACGAGGTCAGTCCCGCCGCGCCCATATCCTGGATCGCGACGATCGCGCCGGTCTTGCCGGCTTCGAGGCAGGCCTCGATCAGCAGCTTTTCGGTGAACGGATCGCCGACCTGCACGGTCGGCCGCTTCGATTCGCTCTCGGCGTCGAACTCGGCCGAGGCGAGGAGAGAGGCACCGTGAATTCCGTCACGGCCCGTAGCCGAGCCGACGTACAGGACCGGATTGCCGACTCCGCGCGCCTTTGCGCTCCACAGCTCTCCGGCGCGCGCGAGTCCGAGCGAGAAAGCATTGACGAGGATATTGCCGTTGTACGCCGCGTCGAACATCACCTCGCCCGCGACGGTCGGCACGCCGACGCAGTTGCCGTAGCCGCCGATTCCGCCGACCACGCCACCGAGCAGGTATCGGGTCCGCGGATGATCGAACGATCCGAACTTGAGCGAGTTCATCGAGGCTACAGGCCGCGCGCCCATCGTGAAAATGTCGCGCAGGATTCCGCCGACGCCGGTCGCCGCGCCCTGATACGGCTCGACGTACGACGGATGGTTATGGCTTTCGATTTTGAACACGGCGACCCATCCGTCGCCGAGGTCGATCGCGCCGGCGTTCTCGCCCGGTCCGCCCTGCACAACGAGCTCGCTCTTTTGCGGGAGCGTGCGCAGATATTTTCGCGAAGATTTATACGAGCAGTGCTCCGACCACATGACCGAGAAGACGCCCAACTCGGTGAAGGTCGCGCCGCGTCCGAGAATCTTATTGACGCGCTCGAACTCCTCCGGGGAAAGACCGTGCGCGCGAGCCTGCTCGAGATCGACTCGAGGCTCGCCGGGCAATGCGACAGGCGTCGTCATGCGTGCTCTGCGATCGACTGAAAAATTTTGCGGCCGTCGGTGCCGCCGAGCATCGACTCGACTGCATGCTCGGGATGCGGCATCAGGCCGAAGACGTTGAAGCGCTCGTTGGCGACGCCCGCGATCGCGCGCATCGAGCCGTTCGGATTCGCGGCGTCGCTCTCGATGCCATCGGCGCCGCAGTAGCGCAGAATTATCTGCCCGCGCTCTTCCATATCGCGCAGTTCGGCTTCAGGAGCCACATAGAGCCCCTCGCCGTGCTTGATCGGAAGTTTGAGCACGTCGCCCTGGTGCATCGAGCGGGTGAATGGAGTGCGCGCGTTTTCGACCCGGACCTGAACCTGCTGGCAGATAAACGAGAGCGAGCGGTTGCGCGTGAGCGCGCCGGGCAGCAGATGCGCTTCGCACAGAATCTGGAAGCCGTTGCAGGTGCCGATGACGAGTCCGCCGTCGGCGGCGAATTTCTCGACGCTCTTCATGATCGGAGAGAAGCGCGCGATCGCGCCGGTGCGCAGATAGTCGCCGTAGCTGAAGCCTCCCGGCAGCAGGACGCACTCGGCGCCGCCGAGCATGGTGTCCTTGTGCCACAGAATCGCGGCCTCCTGCCCCATGACTTCCGCGAGGGCATAGAGGGCGTCATTGTCGTCGAGCGAACCGGGGAACCTGACGACGCCCCACTTCATTCGCCTTCGACCTCGAAAGTGAAATCCTCGATATTCGGATTCGCGAGCAGCCGCTGGCACATCCGGCGAGTCTCCTCGCGCGCGGCGGCGGCATTTTTTGCCGCGACATCGAGCACGATATACTTCCCGACCTTGACGCCGGAGACGTCGGGGAAGCCGAGCGTCTTGAGCGACTGCTCGACGACGCGCCCCTGCGGATCGAGGATACCCTTGCGCGGCGTGATAAAGACCTTTACCTGCACGCAATTCCTCGGTGCGGCGGACAGACTCGACCTAACCCCTGACCCCTTCCCGCACGGGAAGGGGAACTATGGCCGACTGTCTCAGACCCTTCGATCATGCTTCAACCCTGCGGAGCATTTCGTGGTAGGCCTCTTCGACGCCGCCCAGGTCGCGGCGGAAGCGATCCTTGTCGAGCTTCTGGCGCGTTGCCTTGTCCCAGAATCGGCAGGTGTCGGGACAGATTTCGTCGCCGAGCAGAATCTCGCCATGATGCCGCCCGAACTCGAGCTTGAAATCGACCAGCAGCACGCCGCGCTCGTCGAGGAAGCTCGTCAGGAGCTCATTGATGCGCAACGCCTGTTTTTTGATTTCCGTAAGCTCGGGCTCCGTCGCCCATCCGAACGCGATCGCGTGCTCGGCATAGATCAGCGGATCATCGAGCGGGTCGGACTTGTAATAATACTCGACGAACGGATGCTTCAGCGTCTCGCCTTCCTGGCGGCCCAATCGCTTGGCGAGCGAACCGGCTACGATATTGCGCACGACGGTTTCGACCGGCACGATATCGAGCCGCTTGCACAGCATCTGGCGGTCGTCGATGCGGCGGACGAAATGCGTCTTGACGCCCTGCTTCTCGAGCATCGTGAAGAACAACTCAGACATCCGGTTGTTCATCACGCCCTTGTCTTCGATCGTGCCGCGCTTCTTGGCGTTGAAGGCGGTCGCGTCGTCTTTGAAATACTGGATGATGAGGTCAGGGTTCGAAGTCGCGTAAAGCTTCTTCGCCTTGCCCTCGTAAAACTGCTCGCCGCGCTGCGGAGTGGATTCCAAATTCCTCTCTCCTGATGTGTATTTATATTTCAACTATCTGACCGCGCCGCTTTGAACAACCGAAGCTCCGCGCGATCTATCCACAAACCAAACTTGAATTCACAAGCGCCGCGCCGGTTGCGACGCCAACTTGCAACACAAGATCATCGCGCTCGCGGCTTGGGCGAGTCGCCGCCAGGTGCGAAGCGCTCGACCAGCTCTGCGGCCAGGCCGACGTAGCTGCGCGGCGAGAGGGCGCGCAGGGCGGCGCGCGCGGAGTCGTCGAGCGGGAGCGTCGCGATAAATTCCTCAATCAGCTTGCGGCTGACCGGACGCCCACGCGTCAGCTCCTTGAGCATCTCGTACGGCCGCGGCAACCCGCGCTCCCGCATGAGCGTCTGAATCGCTTCGGCCACGACTTCCCACGCCTGCTCGGCGTCGAGGTCCTCGGCAATCCGGCGCTCGTTCACCTCGACGCGCGCAAGCCCTCGCTCGAGCGAGGCGAGCGCCACGACCACATGGCCGAACGCGGTTCCGATCGAGCGCAGCGCGGTCGAGTCGGTCAGATCGCGCTGCCATCGCGAGATCGGCAGCTTGGTCCCCAAATGCT
This sequence comes from uncultured delta proteobacterium, assembly GCA_963801665.1. Lineage (GTDB taxonomy): Bacteria > Desulfobacterota > Binatia > Binatales > Binataceae > JBARDN01. The sequence continues at coordinate 635,437 of CAWDFL010000002.1, forward strand.
CAAACAGGGCGCTCGCGATTCCAAGGTTGCCCTCGCAGTTTTCGAAATCGATCGGATTGATCTTGTGCGGCATGGTCGAGCTGCCGGTCTCGCCCTTGACCGCCTTCTGCGCGAAGTAGCCGATCGAGATGTAGCTCCACATGTCGCGGCAGAAGCCGAGCAGGATCGTGTCGAGCCGGACCATGATCGCGAACATCTCGGCGATAAAGTCGTGGCTTTCGATCTGCGTGGTCAGCGGATTCCAAGTGAGTCCCTGCGCCTCGACGAAGCGGCGCGAATGATCGATCCAGTCGAGCTTAGGCGCGGCGAACTGATGCGCGTTGAAGTTGCCGACCGCGCCGTTGAACTTGCCGAGATATTCCTGGCGGCGAAGCTGCGCGAGTTGGCGCTCGAGCCGGGCCGCGAAGATCGCGATCTCCTTGCCGACCGTCGTCGGCGAGGCTTCCTGCCCATGCGTGCGCGCGAGCATCGTAAGGGATTTATAACGATGCGCGATCGCCGCAATCGCCGCGAGAGTTTTTTCGATTCGCGCAGTCAGCTCGTGCTCGGAAAATTCCTTGAGAATAAGCGCATAGGCGAGGTTGTTGATGTCCTCGCTGGTGCAGGCGAAGTGCACGATCTCGACCGGCAGCTTCGCATCGAGCGCGGGGATTTTTTCCTTGACGAAATACTCGACCGCTTTGACGTCGTGGTTGGTCTCGGCTTCGAGCGCTTTGACGCGCGCGGCATCGGCGAGCGAGAAGTCCGCGTAGATCGCGCGGAGCTTCGATACCGACACCGCCGGAATCGGCGCGAGCGCCGCGAATGCGGGACTCTCGGCGAGCGACAAGTACCATTCGATTTCGACACGAACGCGATAGCGGATAAGCGCGAACTCGCTGAAGTAATTTTGCAGCGCCGCAGTGCGCGCGCGATAGCGTCCGTCAATCGGCGTGACCGCCATCAGCGCTTCTTCCGCAGCCTGCTTGACGATACTCATGGCTTCGCGAGGCCTCGAAAAGCGCTATTTTGGTCATTCAGCTTTTTGCCTAACGAATAGGCAAATGACTCATAACCGATTGAAATCGTTTCTAAATATAATACAGAAAAATCAGAATTAATTGGGTTCGTTTGGTAATTTTCGCAATCTGCGAAACCCGCGCGACCGCTGCGGCTACAGTAGGGCCGCGAGATGATGCTCGTGATTTCCGGGGGCGTCGCGAAGAGCGTTGGAAGCGACTGCTTCACCAAAACATTCTAGCGCAGACTCGAACGCTGCGTAAGGGGGCCGGGCAATTGGTCAAACGGTAACACTCAAGTGCTTGACCGGAGCAATCATAAACCACTAAACATCTTTCAAACGGATAAAATGATACGAATCTCGTTCTTGCGGTATTTTTAGGTCTATCTACAGGTTTCTGCGCGTCTGAGAGGGTCATCGCCATGCATCTATCGAAACGCGTGGTCGTCGCCATATCCGGGCTGCTGTTGCTCCTATGTACGGTGGGCATAGGCAGGCTGTACAGCGATGCGTTGATTTCGATGATCATCCACGCGGTGCACGGCGGAGCGCTGCCGCATCGCGTATGGCTCCCCGCGACTCGCTCGCGGCCGGCGCGGATGGTCACGAGGATGCAGCCCAATTTCGCGGAGCCCGACACGTCCTCGACACCGATCGAGTTCCTCGGCGCCGAAAGCTATCTCGCTGGAGTTGGATCACCATACTGGTCATCACCGAATCCAGTTCCGTACTTGAAGCGCAATAGCGACTGCACGCTGACCGCCTATTTCTCCAATTTGATCCATTTCACTGCGAGCGTGGCGCAGTCCGACTACCAGGACGTTCTGCACCAGCAGGCGGCGCTCACCACGACGGGCGACGAATGGCCCACAGGATGCGACGATTCGAGACTGGGAGTTCCTTCCGATTACGCCGCGGTTGAGGAAACCAGCGGTGGCACCTTGTACGGCGCGTTGGCGCTCACATACGGAGTGCTTGAGTCGTCAACCTCGGTGACTACCGCGATCGGCAACAGCAGCGCGACCGCATTCGCCTCGAAAAGCAGTCTCGCTGTCCCGGGGACTCCGGCGACGCTCACCTCAGTGGACGTCAACAGCGACGGCAATCCTGATCTGGTCGTGATCAGCGGGAACGACGAGACAGGCGTCGCGACCATTTCGGTATTTCTCGGCAATGGCGACGGCACTTATGGAACGCGCACCGACTATCCGACCCAGCTCGTGACTGGCTACGTGACGGTCGCGGATGTCAACAATGACGGGTACCCCGACCTGGTCGTGGTCGGCAGTCCCGCGTCGGGGAACGCTTCCGACCCGGCAGTGCAGGTATTTCTGAACAATGGCAAAGCAGGAGGATTCGGATCGGCAATTAACGGTCCGCCGCTAACGAATATTCCCGGCTTGGGGCACGAGTCCGCCGCGGTGGCCAGCTTCAACAGCGACAACGACAGCAATGCCGACATCGCAACCAACGACGGCTACCTCCTGCTGGGAGACGGGACCGGGCACTTTACGGTGAAAGGCGATGGACCTCAGTTTCAGGGAGCGGACAACCTGGTTGCGGCCGATTTTAATCACGACGGCAAGATCGATCTCGCTACGGTGGCCGGCTTCCAGTACATCGTCGCAACCTTCCTCGGCAACGGCGACGGTACGTTCACCCCGGGACAACGATACGCGTCGATTTTTGGCGCGGCGAATATCGGAGTCAGCGATATCGACGGCGACGGCAACCCGGACCTCATCGTGGGCATCGCCGATCCTCATGGCTTCGGTCCCACTTCGGACTCGGGCAGCTACACTTACTTCATGCTCGGCCGCGGCGACGGAACTTTCTCCGGGGCGCCATTATACGCGGCTCAGTCAACTCAGGGCACAAACGTGTCCACCGGACCCGCGTTCGCGCTCGCGGACGTCAATGGCGACAGCAAGCTGGATATCGTTACCATTAACAATATCTCGCCGGAGGGTCTTTCGCTCTACACGTTGACCGGCAACGGCGACGGCACCTTCAACCCGGGCTATACCGCCGCGATCAGCGTTCAAGGGACGGGCGAAGACCAGCCGCTGGTCAATACCGGTGACCTTACCGGCAATAACCAGATGGACGCGATCATAGGAATCACTACTCAGGATCCCGACGGCTACTATTCCGGAACCGGCAACCTGGCGGTATTTCTCGGCACGGGCAGCGACAGCTTCGGCAGCGAGATAGATACTCCGATCACATCGACTGTCGGCGCGATAGCGACGGGCGACTTCAACAATGACACCAAGCTCGACGTAATCGTGGGAGGAGTAGTGAGCACCGATATAGACAGCAACCCGACGGCGGGTGCGGTCTACTTTCTCGCCGGAGAGAACAACGGCTCGTTCGCTACGCCATCGGAGATCGGCACTCCGCTCACTCCGCTCAATCCGGTCTCGTTTGCCGCCGCCGACCTCAACGGAGACAAGAACCTTGACCTCGTCGTCGCTGATGCGGGCGCGGAGGGAACCACGCCTCCCGTGGCAGGTTCGGTATTGGTTTACCTCGGCAACGGGAACGGAACTTTCCAGACGCCAAAAGTGCTTGACGCTCCCGCCTACCCGCAGTCGGTTGCTATCGCCGACGTAAACCACGATGGAATCCCGGATATTGTTGTTATATCGGCGCCGTCCGAAGACGCTGAGAACTTCGTCAGCACGGTGTATGTGTTCCTGGGAGAAGGAAACGGCAGCTTCGGGGCCGCGATTTCGACCACTCTCGACGAGTACGCGGACGGCTTGCAGGTAGGCGACCTCAACGGCGACGGCTTCCCTGATCTCGCGATCGCCAGTTGCTGCGGTTTTGCCAACTCCGAGGTCTGGGCGGGAAAAGGAGACGGAACCTTCAGCGGCCCAACCGAGCTTCCGGTCGCGATTTCGTCGAGCTATCCGGCGATTGGCAACGTCAGTGGAAGCACCAACCCCGACGTGCTCTTCGCGGTCGGCAATGGCATCGCGTCGCTGCGCAACATCTCTGGCGAGGGCATCCCGACTCCCATATCGACCGGCGGCGGTTCCGGCCCCACGCCGACGGCGACACCCACGTCGGGGAAGCACACGCCGACACCGACGGCGACATCCACGCCCAGTGGGAACACTACCTTGACCGCGGCGCCCTCGACGGTGAACTTCGGCAAGGTTGACGCGACGGCGACCAGCAAGCCCAAGAAGGTCAAGCTGACCAACAAGGGTAATGCTGCGGCGCAGATTTCCGCCATCACGGCGACTTCGCCGTTCACGATCGGCGGCAGCGGCAACAGCTGCGCCGGACAGTCGATCGCGCCAAAGAAGAACTGCTCGTTCGAGGTCGAGTTCGCGCCGGCGGTGGTCGAGACAGCGGTTCACGGATCGATCGAGGTGACATACAACGGCGCGAGTCCATCGGTCGCTCTCGAAGGCAACGCCGAGGCGGTGACGCTGAAGGCGCCCAAGTCCGCAGGCCTATCGTCAGTGGCGGCGGGAGCGGTGAGCAAGGCAAAGAATATCGAGATCTCGAATTCGAGCGCGGTGACTTTGACGCTCGCGACCGCGACGCTTGGCGGGACTGACGCCGGTTCGTTCAAAATCAGCAGCGACGCATGCTCGGGAAAGACGCTTGCGGCAAAGGGCAAGTGCGCGATCGCCGTCGAGTTCGCGCCGCCCGGAAATGCGACCGGCACTCAAACCGCGACGCTGTCACTCGGCTTCAGCTACGGCGCCAATTCGGGGAGCGCATCGACGAGTCTGAAAGCAAAGGTGAAGTAGCTGCGGGGAGATAAAACAAACTGGCAAGAAAAGCTAAACACGAAGACACTAAGGAAGCCGGAGACACCAAGACACGAAGAAGATTCATTTCCACGCGCGGCGCGCGGAAATGAATCTTTGTGCCTTCGGATCTTGGTGGTTGGATTGATGACCGCCGCGCCACTAAATCAAGGCTTTCGATTTTCTGGGAACGCCTCGATGGTGTCATCCTGAGCCGTAGGCGAAGGATCTCCGCGAAGCGATTAGTGCAACCAGCATGGGTTTTCCGCACTAATCGCTTCGCGGCGATCCTTCACTCCGGCAACCTACGTTCAGGATGACGGCCAAAACTTGACGTTTATCGACAGCCACTAAACCATGGGAGAACGGTCAGGGACCGATCGTGACGCCGAGCGGTCCGGTGAATCCATTGACGGTAGTGTTGGCGGTCGAGGTGGTGAAATCCGGCTGCCCGATCACGACGCTGGCGTTCATCCCGTTGGTGAACTTCGGACCTCCGCCGACGATCGGATGGTAGATCAGTACGCGGTTGTTGTTGGGATCGGCGACGTAGAGATTCCCGGCGTTATCGAACTTCACGTCCGAGGCACTCGCCAGTCCGTTCTGCGTGGTCGCGGAATTCGAGCTGGTGAAGTCCTGCTGCCCGATGACTACGCTCGCATTCATGCCGCTTGAAAATGGCGGCACGAACTCGAGCGCCCGGTTATTCACCGAATCCGCCACCCACAGGTCGCCGTCGGGATCGAAGCCGACGCCGAACGGCGCGGCGAGCGTGCTCTGCGTGGTGCCGCCTCCGCCCGAAACAAAGTCGGTCTGACCGATCACCAGGCTCGCACTCTCTCCGGTCGAGAGCGGCGCGGCGAATTCGAGCACCCGATTGTTCGCATAGTCGGCCACCCACAGATTGCCGGCCGAATCAAAGGTGAAGAATTGCGGCAGGTTGAAATTGCTGGCTGTGGTTGCGCCGCCGGTGGACGTAAAATCAGTCTGACCGATCACCAGGCTCGCGTTCATCCCGTTGCTGAACGGCGGTGCGAACCCGAGGATGCGATTGTTGCCGAAATCGCCCGCCCACAGATTGCAGGCCGCGTCGATCGCGACCCCGACCACGTTGTTCATGTTGCTCTGCGACGCGGGGATCCCGCTGGAACCGCCATTAGTGGTGAAGTTCGCCTGACCGACGACGGTGGTGGCGTTCATCCCGTTGCTGAATGGCGGCACAAAATCGATCACGCGGCCAAAGTAGAAATCTCCCGACCATAGATTCCCGAGCTGATCGTATGCGGTAGCTTCGGGATTTCCCATTCCGTTCTGCGCCACGTTCTGGCCCGAGCTGGTGAAGTTGGGCTGGCCAAAAACCACGCTCGCGTTCATCCCGGTAGTGAATGGCGGCAGGAACTCGAGAACGCGCTGATTGCCGCTGTCGCTGACCAGCAACGATCCTGTGGTTGGAGGGACGCCGACCACGCACGTCGGCGTGGCAGTAGGCGTCGCGGTTGCGGTCGCCGTCGCGGTGGCTGTCGCAGTGGCTGTGACGGTCGCGGTCGGCGTGATCGTTGCAGTTGCAGTAGCGGTAGCAGTGGCGGTCGCGGTACGCGTCGCGGTCGCCGTTGCTGTGGGTGTGGCTGTCGGCGTGCGTGTTGCAGTGGCCGTTGCGGTCGCGGTGGCGGTCTGGGTCGCCGTCGCAGTCGGCGTAGCGGTGGCAGTTGCGGTTCGCGTCGCGGTGGCTGTCGCAGTTGGCGTCGCCGTGGTTGTTGCGGTCGCAGTTGGCGTCGCGGTCGCCGTTGCGGTGGCCGTCCGGGTAGCAGTCGCAGTTGCGGTCGGCGTCGCCGTCAGAGTCGGCGTCGCAGTTGGCCGCAGAGTGGCGGTCGCGGTTGCAGTCGGCGTGATCGTCGGAGAAATAGTCGCCGTCGCAGTGACGGTAGCGGTCGGGGTTGGGACGCCGGTCGGGGTCACGCTCGGTGTAGGAATGATCGTCGGCGTGAAAGTCGGTATTACGCTTGGCGTCGCAGTCGGAGTGACCGGAGGTTTCTTGCTCTTGCAACTGGGGCATGGATCGCAGGCCTGCGAGTAGATCGCCGAAAACACAATCAGGACAAGCAGCGCGAGCTTCCTCGCGTATATGCGCGTGGCGACGAGACGGACCGCCAATATGGACCTGATAATCGGCAAGGGACCGATTTTAACGAAATGAAGCTCGCTGAAGCCATAAAAAAGACCTGTCCGCCAATACGTATAAGTACGTAGAAGAGAAACACAAAGACACCACGGAATATGCAGACACAAAGACAAGCAGAAGAGAATCTTCTGATCAGACAAGACCTTTGTGTCTTGGTGTCTTAGTGGCCGTCTTGGTGTTGAGACCTGACTATCAAAGGTCAGCGGCCGGTATGGCCGAAGCCGCCAGAGCCTCGCGCGGTGTCGTTTAGATCATCGACCTCGACGATCTCGGCGCGGGTCACCGGCGCGATGATAAGTTGCGCGATTCGGTCGCCGGGATGAATCTCGATCGGACGGTCGCCAAGGTTGACGATCAGCACCTTCACCTCGCCGCGAAAGTCGGCGTCGATCGTGCCGGGCGTGTTGATCAGCGTCAGTCCGTCCGACAGCGCGCGGCCGCTGCGCGGACGCACCTGCCCCTCGTAGCCCGGAGGAATCTCGAGCGCGATCCCGGTCGGGATCGGGCGGCGCTCGCGCGGCGCGACGAGAATCGCCGCGGAGAGATCGGCCACCAGATCCATTCCGGCGGCATGCGCGCTCTGATAGGCCGGAGTCTTCGCCGAAGAGCGCAACCGCTTCACCTTGATCTTCACATTTGGCGGCGAGTCCATCGGGCAGAAGTTAAGCATAGATCGGCGGCTGGATGTATCGCGGCGTGACTGGCAAAGCAGAGCCGATCAGGCGGCCACAAGGACACGAAGACACTAAGGAAGGCGGCCTTCTCTTTCGGAAAGGAGTTTCTTCTTTGTGTCTTCGTGTCTTAGTGGCCGCCTGCCTTCTTATTCAGGCGACGGCGGAGAGTACCGATTGGTCCAGTTTCTTGTCTTTCAAGCAGGCCCGATCCCCCGCCCAAAATGGGCCCCTTTCAGGGCGAGGAATGAGAGAGCAGACGCGCTTGACAGCTTCGAGTGCTGCATATCACTCTTTTCTCGAACGGCTATGTGCGCCCTCAATTTAGTTCGATACGTTTGTTTGCCGCGAAGGCGCGAGGCTGCAATCTTCGCGCTCTCGTGCGCTCTGGTGGCCGCACTCGTGGCGTCGGCATTCGCGAACACGGCGGCGGATGCGAAAGCAAAGCGGACGCCGCCGTTCTCAAATCCCGAGATGGTGCAAATTCTCGGCTACGACGATAATCAGGGCAATAGCAACGACGCGATGGAGCCGTTCATCAGCCGCGACGGCAACTACCTCTTTTTCAACAACTCGAACAGTCCCAATGTCGATACCAACTTGTTCTGGGCCACGCGGGTCGACGATGTCACCTTTCAATTCCAGGGCCAAATCGCCGGCGTCAACAGCACCGCGCTCGACGCGGTTCCTTCGATGGATAGTAATAATAACTTCTACTTCATCACTACTCGAAGCTACTCGGATATCGGCGCGCCCGCTATTTGTCGACAATCTATAGCGGGCCATTCTCGGACGGCGCGGTAGCGTCCGTGGGTCCGGTGCCGGGAGTGAGCGCGCCGCGAATCGGCCTGGTCAACTTCGATGAGGAAATCAGCGCCGACGGAAATACTCTCTACTTCACCCAGGGCAATTACAGCACCGGAAATCTCGCCAGCACCGAGATGATGCTCGCGACGCGCGAGGGCGACGGCTTTGTAGTCAGTCCGGAGAGCCGCAAGCTCATGAAGCATATCAACAACCGCGACCTCAACTACGCCGCCAACGTCTCCGCGTCGCAGCTCGAGTTTTTCTTCACGCGCGCGACCTACAAGAAAGGACCGGCGATCTACATGGCGACCCGGACCTCGCTCTCAAAGCCATTCGGCGAGCCGCGGAAGATCAAGGCGATAACCGGCTTCGCCGAAGCGCCGTCGATCTCGCCCGACGGGCAGTCGCTCTACTACCACTGGCGCAACGGGAACGGCATATTCGTGATCAACCGCGTCACCCGCGCGCTGAGTCAGTGACGCGCGCAGCAGCTGGCGCTGCTATAGAAGCGATCAAGCGGCCACAAAGACACGAAGACACTAAGGAAGGCAGCTCTCTCTTTCAGAAAAAGAGCTCCTTCTTTGTGTCTTCGTGTCTTAGTGGCCGCCTGCTTGCTGCTTACGCGAGGGCCGAGAATACCGACTGGTCCAGTTTTTTGCCCTTGAGGTCGCCTAGCAGGATCATCGCCATTTTTTCGGGCTGGAACCATGAGGCCGCAAGCTCGACGATCTGATCGTTGGTGACGGCGTCGATTCCGGCGGCCAGTTCGGCGACCGGGATTTCGCGGCGGAAATATATTTCGTTGCGCGCGAGGCGGTTCATCCGGCTGTCGGTCCCTTCGAGGCCGAGCAGCATGTTGCCCTTGAGCTGGCTCTTGCAGCGCGCGAGCTCGGCCGACGCGAGTCCGTCGCGCGCGACCTTGCGCACTTCGCGCATCGTGACTTCGATAACCTCGTCCACCCATTCGGGATTGGTGCCGGCGTAAATTCCGAAGTAACCGCAATCTGCAAACGACGACATGAACGAGTAGATGCTGTAAACGCGGCCGCGCTTCTCGCGCACTTCCTGGAACAGGCGCGAGGACATCCCGCCGCCGAGCGCGGTGTTCAGCACGATAGCTCGCGTAGCGCAGCTGGGTCGCCCTGGCTGAGGCCGGGACCGCCGATACAGATGTGCGCCTGCTCGAGTTTCTTTTCGTGATAGATCACGATCGGACGATCGGCGGGCGGCGCGATTTTTTCGGTCATCCCGTCGCCCTCGATCACACCGAACAGGCGCTCGCAATCGCGCACCAGTTGATCGTGATCGACCTGGCCCGCCGCGGAGATGAAGACGCGATGCGGCGCGATAGCGCTCCGCCATGAACGAGCGCACCACCCCGCGATCGGATTGTGTTGACAGAGTCGGGCGAGCCGAAAATCGGCAGCGCCAGCGGATGCCCTTTCCAGAAATCCAGGCTGAACAGGTCGTGGATGAAATCGTCGGGAGTGTCTTCGGCCTGCGAGATTTCCTGCAGGACGACCTGGCGCTCGCGATCGATTTCCTCCGGAGTCGAAGATCGATTCGAGGAAAATATCCGCGAGCAGATCGGTCGCCATCGGCAGGTCTTCGCCGAGGACCTTGGCGTAGTAGCAGGTGTATTCCTTGCCGGTGAAGGCGTTGAGCACGCCGCCGACCGCGTCCATCTCTTCGGCGATTTGCGCGGCGGTGCGCTTTTTCGTGCCCTTGAACAGCAGATGCTCGATGAAGTGCGAGAGCCCGTTTTCGGCTGGAGTCTCGTAGCGCGAGCCGTTCTCGACCCAGATGCCGATAGTTGACGACACCATCTGCGGCATCGCCTCGGTCAGAACCCGAACGCCGTTGGACAGGACGCTGCGTGAACCATCGCGGGGCGCGCCTACTCTTCTTGGCGTCCTGCTCGGCTTCGCGCATTGAGAGCCGAATCTTGCCGCTGCGATCGACGTCGAGCACTTTGACCGTGATCTCGTCGCCCTCGTGCAGCACGTCCTCGACCCGGCGGATCCGCTCGTTCGGAGATTTGCGAGATGTGCAGCAGGCCGTCGGTGCCGGGCATGATTTCGACGAACGCGCCGAACTCGACGATCTTGCGCACCACGCCGTCGTAGATCTTGCCGATCTCGGGCTCGGCGCTGATCGCCTGGATCGCGCTGATCGCTTTTTCCATCGCGGCTCCGTCGCTCGAAGCGATAAGCACGGTGCCGTCGTCCTCGATATCGATCTTGCAGCCGGTCTCCTCGACCAGGCCGCGAATCACCTTGCCGCCCGGACCGATCACGTCGCGGATCTTGTCGGGTTTGATCTTGATCGTGACGATTCGCGGCGCGTAGGCCGAGAGATCCCTGCGCGGCTCCGAGATCGCTTTCTCCATCACGCTGAGGATGAACAGCCGCGCGTCGCGCGCCTGGTACAGCGCCTGGCGCAAAACGTCGCGGGTGATTCCGCCGACCTTGTTGTCCATCTGGATCGCGGTGACGCCGGTTGCGGTGCCGGCTACCTTGAAGTCCATGTCGCCGAGGTGATCCTCGTCACCAAGGATATCGGTCAGGACGGCGACCTTGTCGCCCTCCTTCACGAGGCCCATTGCGATTCCGGCGACCGGCGCCTTGATCGGCACGCCCGCGTCCATCAGGGCAAGGCTTCCGCCGCACACCGTCGCCATCGAGGAGCTGCCGTTGGATTCGAGCACCTCCGACACGACGCGAATCGTGTACGGGAAGTCGCTCTCATCGGGGAGAATCGGCGACAGCGCGCGCTCCGCCAGCGCGCCGTGTCCGATGTCGCGCCTGGAAGGCGCGCGCAGGAACTTGACCTCGCCGGTCGAGAACGGAGGGAAATTATAGTGGAGCAAAAATTTCTTGAAACGCTCGCCGAGCAGCGCGTCGATCTTCTGCTCGTCGGACGAAGTCCCGAGCGTGACCGTGGCCAGCACCTGGGTCTCGCCGCGGCTGAAGATCGCGGAGCCGTGGGTGCGCGGCAGCACCTGACCTGCGCGCTCAACGGACGGATATCGGTCGACTTGCGATCGTCGATGCGCTTGTGATGGTCGAGAATCTCGGAGCGAACGTGCTGGCGGACGATCTTGTCGCACGCCTCTTCGAGCTCGCCCGCGCGATCCGGAAACCGCTCGGCCAGAGCGGTCACCGCGCCGTCGATTACTCCATACACCGCGGTGTTGCGTTCCTTTTTGCCGGCGGTCGCGAACGCTTTTGCAATTCCGTCGCCGACGTGTTTTTGCACCGCCTCGAACAGCGCCGCGTCCGTCGTTTTGACCTTGAACTCGCGCTTGGGCTTGCCCGCGAGCTTGCGAAGCTGTTCCTGAATCTCGAACAGCGGACGCATCGCCTCGTGCGCCGTGAACAGCGCCTCGATAATCGCGTCTTCCTCGACGATCCGGGCGCCGCCCTCGAGCATCACGATCGAGTCCGGCTTGCCCGCGACCATCAGCGAGACATCGCTTTCCTCGAGCTCGCTGATCTTCGGGCTGACCACGATCTTGCCGCCGATCCGGCCCATCCGCACCGCAGCAACGGGTCCGTCGTGTGGGATATCGGAGACCTGGAGCGCGGCCGAGGCAGCGATCAGTGCGAGCGCGTCGGTGTCGTTGTCGTGATCGGCGCTCAGCACCGTCACGATAATCTGGGTTTCCTTGTCATAGCCCTTGGGAAACAGCGGGCGCATCGCGCGGTCGATCAGGCGCGAGGTAAGGACTTCTTTTTCCGAGGCGCGGCCTTCGCGCTTGAAAAATCCGCCGGGAATCTTGCCGGCGGCGAAAGTCTTTTCGACGTAATCGACGGTGAGCGGCAGAAAATCGATCTTGTCGCGGCTCTTGTATTCCGAGGTCGCGGTCGCGAGCACCACGGTATCGCCGTATTGGGCGAGCACGGAGCCGTGCGCCTGTTTGGCAAGACGGCCGGTTTCGAGCGACAACTGCCGCCCGGCAAATTCAATCTCTAGTTTGTGGGACATGTAATGACACCTGAGGGAGGCACGGGGCCGCGGACGACTGCGGGCGATATTCCCGCCGGGCACCATCGATGGTGCGCGCGCCGACTGGCCGGGCGGCTGGTCGGGGCCCGCGTCTGCCCGGAGAAAAATTCGGGCGGCGCGGCCAAATGATTGCGGCCTATCTCCGGATGCCGAGTTTCTCGATCAGCCCTTTGTATCGGGCGAAGTCGCGCGAATGGAGGTAATCCAGCAAGCGGCGGCGCTGGCCGACGATCCGCAGCAGACCCCGGCGCGAATGATGATCCTTCTTGTGCGTGCCGAGATGCGCGGTTAACTGCTCAATCCGTGCGGACAGGAGTGCGACCTGCACTTCGGGAGAACCGCTATCGGTAGTGGACCGGGCGTTGGCCTGGATAATTTCCTTTTTCCTGGCGACCTGGAGGGGCATTCGGAGTTCTTTCTTTCCCTTTTGTTCCTTTGTTAATCCGAGGAAACTAACAAAGCCGCGCCCATGAGTAAAGGCGAGCCTTGGGCTGCGGCTATGGGCACGGTGCCGACGATTGCCTGTCATTCCCGCCGCGCGCCCGCCGCGCGCGAGGAGTCCCGAACGACGGGCCATTGGATGTGGACGTAGCTCCGAGCATGGACGCCTCGGGATTCCTCGCCCAGGGCTCGGAATGACAATCGGCGGCTCGGCGGAGGCTACGATACTCATGCACCAGGCCCACACCCGTCATTTCGACCGAAGGGAGAAATCCCGAGGCGGCCGTGCTTCGAGCGAGGCCTGCGTGCCGCGGACCTTCGTCCGGAATTCTTCGTGCACGGCAGCCAGGCGCGCGGGAATGACAAGAGCGAATCACGCGTTGAAAATCCGCTCGATTAACGCCGTGACGCGCGAGGTTGCGCGGGCGATTGCGACAAGCGCGCCGGATTCGGAAATCACCTTGAAATAGCCCGATGCTACCGGCGCCATCATGTCGAGCGCGCTCGAATCGCCATTGCGTAATCGGCGCTCGGCGGCGGCATCCAGCTCCACTTCGGGTATCGCGCCGGCGGCGTCTCGCGGAGAGAGGGTCTTGAGCGCGGCGACATCGCCCTCCTCGAGCGCGGCTACGACGGTATCGAGCGTGAGCGCGTCGGCAATTTGAAAATGGCCGTTGCGGACACGGCGTAATTCGTCGAGATACGCTGCCGTGCCGAGCGCCGCGCCGATATCGCGCGCGAGCGAGCGGATGTAAGTGCCCGGGGAGCATATCGCGGCGAATTTGATCCGGTCGCATCCGGAGGCTTCGAGCGTGAGCGACTTTATCTCGACCTCGCGCGGCGGCGGCGGCGCGACATCGGCATTGCTGCGCGCGAGCTTGTACATCGGAACTCCCTCGCGCTTGATCGCGGAGAAAATCGGCGGCGTCTGCGTGATCGTGCCGATAAATCCCGCCGCTACTTCGCCGATTCGCGCCGGCGTGAGCGCGGCGACTGGCGCGGTGCGGATAACCTGGCCGTCGCGATCGAGAGTGTCCGTTTCTGCGCCGAGCTTGATCGCGCCGATATATTCCTTGTCGCCGCCTTCGAGGAACGGCGCGAGCTTGGTCGCCTCGCCGATCATGATCGGCAGAAGACCGGTCGCAAACGGATCGAGGGTGCCGAGATGGCCCACGCGCGCGGGCTTGACGAATCGCTTGATTCGGCGCACCGCCTCGGCCGAGGTTATTCCGGCCGGCTTGTCGAGAAGAATTACCGCGTCCATGGGGAAGCCTCGAGGATAGCGGACCATCCCGAGCCGTGTAAGAGCGAGAGTATCGCAAGAAGAGTGGGGAGCCGGCCACGCACGCATCGCGACCGGCCCCCCTTGCTGGGGTTGGGGGGAAACCCGGCGGCGGACGGTAAGTGATCCGCCGGCGAACTCGGGAATAGCGGCGTCTTCCGGGTTATCTTCCGCGACTGGAAGACGCTCGAGCTAAACGATCGTTCAACACAAACCGACCGTTTAGTAGGCTACATCAAAATGACTTAGAACTTTTGCAAAGAGAACACAAGGGCCGCGCGCGGTCTGCTCTATCGCCCTGAGAGGGAGGCGCCACTGGCACGCGGATCTACTGGCGGGAGCGGGATTCTCTCAGGAGGACCTCGATCCTTGCGGCGCGTTCCAAGCCGGGGTCGAATTCGAAATCGAGCTCGGGCGTGTAGCGAAGGCCCAGCACGCGGCCCATCTCGCGGCGGATGAAGCCGCTCGCGCTCTTGAAGCCGGCGATCGCGGCGGGCGCGCGCGCCGAGCCTTCCAGGTGCGAGAAGTAGACCCGGCCGTGGCGCAGGTCGTCGGCCATCGTGACCTGCGTGAGCGTCACGCCGCGCAGGCGCGGGTCGCGCAGATCGCGCATCAGCAAGGCGGATAGCTCGCGCAGGATCATCTCCGCCACCCGTTCGGGCCGTCGTGCTTCGCTCACTTGAGTCTCTCCAGGCGAATTCCTAGCAGTTGATAATTTCGAGCCGCTCTTCGCCGAGCGGTGCGAGCCCGAGCGAGTCGATAAAGTTCACCACCTCGCGCAGAGCGTGATCGACGAACGGACGGTCGCTGCCGACCTGGCAGATGCCGAGTTCGGCGCGCTGCCACAAATCGTGGCCGTCGGATTCCGCGATCGAGACGTTGAACTTGTTCTGCACGCGAGCCTTGATCGCGCGCAGCACCTGCCGCTTGCCCTTGAGCGAATGATTCTCAGGCAGAAAGAGCGTGAGGCGCAAAACTCCGACCACCATAAGTGTCGCCCCCTCCCCGCATCACGCGCGGCTCGTTAGCTCGCGCTCGCGCAAGACGAACGATCCAGTCTCAGGGCTGAAGCTGCTTCTCGGCTCCTGCCTGTCCGCGAGCGGCAGGCGCGACCGGAGCGAGCTTGCGCAGGACCGCTTCCATCTCGAAGGCTTCGATCACGTCGCCCGGCTTGACGTCGTTGAAGTTCTCGAGTCCGATACCGCACTCGTAGCCGGTCAGGACTTCGCGAGCGTCGTCCTTGAAGCGCTTGAGCGAGGCGATCCTGCCTTCCCACACCACGCGGCCGTCGCGCACCAGCCGCGCGCGCCCGCTGCGGGTGATCTTGCCGTCCACCACCATCGAGCCGGCGATCGTTGCGCCGGGGACGGTGAAAGTCTTGCGCACTTCGGCGCGGCCGAGCGACTTTTCGCGATATGTCGGCGCGAGCAGACCTTCCATCGCCTCTCGCATGTCGTTGATCGCCTCGTAGATCACGGTGTAAAGGCGAACGTCGACTCCTTCTTTCTCGGCGAGCTGCGCGGCCTTGGGCTCGGGACGGATGTTGAATCCGATCACGACGGCTTTGGAAGCCGCCGCGAGTGTGATGTCGGTTTCCGAGATCGCGCCTGCGGAGCTGTGAATCACTTCGAGCTTGACCTCGCCGGTGGACATCCGGGTCAGCGCGTCGGTGACCGCTTCGACCGAGCCCTGCACGTCGCCCTTGACGATTACCTTGAGTTCCTTGACTTCGCCGGCCGCCATCCGCTGGCTCAAATCCTCGAGCGAGATTCGGCTGGTCTTGGCGAGCTCGCCTTCGCGCTGCTTGGAGCGGCGATATTCGGCGACCTGGCGCGCCTTGGATTCCTCGGTCACGGCGACGAACGCGGTGCCGGGTTCCGGCACGCTCGAGAGCCCGAAAATTTCGACTGGAGTGGAAGGACCGGCTTCGGTCAGGCGCTGCCCCTGATGATCGAGCATCGCGCGCACGCGGCCGAAGCTGACGCCGCACACGAAAGCGTCGCCCTGATGGAGAGTGCCTTCCTGGATCAGCACGGTCGCGACCGGTCCGCGGCCGCGATCGAGTTCCGATTCGACCACGGTGCCGCGCGCGGCGCGGTCGCGAGTCGCCTTCAGCTCCATCACGTCGGCCTGCAGAAGGATCATCTCGAGCAGCTTGTCGATTCCTTCTCCGGTGCGGGCGGAAACCGGCACGGTGATCGTGTCGCCGCCGTAGTCTTCGGCAATCAGGCCCTGCTCGGTCAGGCGTTGCTTGGTGCGATCGAGGTTGGCGTCGGGCAGGTCGATCTTGTTGATCGCAACGATTATCGGAACCTTGGCGGCCTTGGCGTGATTGATCGCCTCGATCGTCTGCGGCATCACGCCTTCGTTGGCCGCGACCACCAGCACGACGATATCGGTGACCTTGGCGCCGCGCGCGCGCATCGAGGTGAAAGCCTCGTGGCCGGGAGTATCGACAAACGTGATCGCGCGGCCGTTGGCAGTGACCATGTACGCGCCAATATGTTGCGTGATCCCGCCAAATTCTTTTGCCGTGACGCTGGTATGCCGAATCGCGTCGAGCAGCGAGGTCTTGCCGTGATCTACGTGGCCCATCACGGTGACGACCGGAGGACGCGGCAGCGCCTCGCCCGGCTCGGTCTCTTCGATATCTTCGATCGCCTGTTCGACGTCGAAGGCGACGTTCTCCACGCTGTAGCCAAATTCGCCGGCAAGCAGCGTCGCGGTATCGACGTCCAGCGTCTGATTGAGCGTGGCCATCTGGCCCATCTCCATCAGCTTCTTAATCAGCTCGCCCGCCTTGACGCCCATGTTGCGGCCAAGATCGCCGACGGTGACGCCTTCGGTGATCCGGACCACGCGCTTGGAGGCTTTGGGCGTGGTGATTTCGGTCTTGCGCTGTTCCTTGCCCGGCAGCGCGCGCCGCTTCTTGGGCACGCGCAGCCCGCGCATCTCGCGCTCGGCCGTGAAATCGACGGTGCCCTTCTTGACGACCTTGCGTTTCTTGACGCCGCGCGCTCCCGGCTTGCCAGTATCTCCCGGCTGAGCGCCGGGATCCGGCGGCGCGGGCTGCTGCTGCGGAGTCGCGCCGAAACGACTCGGAGATCCGGGACGCGGAGGTTGCCCGGGACGCGTCGGCGGCGAGGCCGGACGCACGGGAGCCTTGGGCCGCAGATCGATTTTGCCCAGGACCTTGGGTCCGCGCTGGCCGTCGTCGAGGGTCGGGCCACCCTGAACGCCCTTGGTAAGATTGATCGAGCCGCGATCGCCAACCTGCGCCGAGGGCCGGGTCACAACCACCGTCGGACCGCCGTTGCGTCCCGGACGGGTCTCGGCGATCGGGGCGCGAGGCGGCTCGACTCTCGGCGGTGGTTCGGTCGTAGCCGGAGTCTCCGCTCTGAATTCCTGCCGAGTCTCTTCGGCTTGCGTGATCGGCGCGAGGGACTGCCCGCTATCGTCTTCGGTCGCGTGATCGTCGGCCGTTGCGGCGACTTCCACCGCGGGTGCTTCCGCCGCGATGTCAGCGTTGGCCGCCGATGCAGGCTCGGTATCGAACAGAACTGGAGTTTCAACTATCGGCGCGGGCGCTTCTTCGATAAACGGCGCGACGAAAGTGTCTTCGGATCTATCAACGTCGAAATTGAAAGGCTGATCCTGCGCCGCGGCTCCGGGCGCGGTCTCCGAATGCCGCCGGCGCATCACGGTGGCGTTGAGCCGCTTCTCGACGATTTTTCCGGCGCTAGTCTCGACCACGGTTTCGCGCCGGAGCAGCGCGGCGCGATGCGCCTGCTCGTCGAGGTCGGCCTTTATCTTCTCGGCTTCTTCGGGAGCCAGCAGGCTCGATTCCGAGTGCGTATGCCCAAGGCGCAGGCGTACGCTGCTTTGGAGCACATCCTCAACGGAAACGCCCCATTCCAACGCCAGAGTTTTGATCCGCTTTCGCGCCATCTTGGCTATTCTATTCGAGCGATGCTTCTCTATCCAGTCGCGCGCGAACCGCCGATACGATCCGCATCCGTTGATCCCTGTCGATCCCGCTGCGCAGCGACTTCCACTGCCTGACCTTCGACTTGACGAAGCGCTCGAGGCATTCGGGACTCCGATGCAGATAGCCGCCGCGTCCCGCTAAATTTCCGTCCTCGTCGAGCACCGCCTGGCCGTCGCGAATCGCGATCCGCAGCATCGCGGATTGCGCCTCGCGCCGCATGCATCCAAGGCAGGTGCGGACGGGGCTATGACTTCCCTTCGGCATCGGCGGCCGGCGCGTCCGCCGGCGCTTCATCCTTTTCAGCCCCATGAGTCGCCGCTTCGACGGCGGCCTCCGCGGCGGCTGCGGCGCGGACGCGGTCGGCTTCAGCCTCGGCCTCGGCGCGCGCCTCTTCTACTTTGCGTTTCTCGGTCACATGGTTTCGCGCGGCGGCGATAATCTGCTGCGCACGCTCGGGGCTGATACCCTCGACCTCGAAATTATTTTCGTCGGCTTCGGAAAGCTGCTCGGCTGACCGATAGCCCCATTGGAACAACAAGCTCGGCGTTGATATCGCCGATTCCGGGAATCGCGTTTAGCGACGCGCGCGCCGAGCGCGCCTCTTCTTCGGCCTCGGCCTCGCTGCGCACGTCGAGCTTCCACTGGGTCAGGCGATGCGCCAGGCGGACGTTTTGGCCGCGCTTGCCGATCGCGAGCGAGAGCTGGTCGTCGGGGACGATCACCTCCATCGCGTGCTCGTCCTCGTCGATAACGACTTTCGAGACCTTGGCGGGCGCGAGCGCGCGGCAGACCAGCTCGGCCTGATCGTCGGTCCACGGCACGATATCGATTTTCTCGCCGCGCAGTTCCTGCACGACTGATTGCACGCGCGTGCCTTTCATCCCTACGCATGCGCCGACCGGGTCAACATCGGAATCCTTGGAATAGACGGCGACCTTGGCGCGTCCGCCGGGCTCGCGCGCGCACTGGCGAATCTCGACTATACCTTCGTAGATTTCCGGCACTTCCTGCGCGAATAGTCCGATCAGGAAATCGTTCGAGGTGCGCGACAGGATTATCGCGAGGCCTTTTTCGGAAAGGTCAACGTCGAGGATCAGCGCGCGAATCCGGTCGCCCTGGCGATAACGCTCATGCGGTATCTGCTCCTTCTCGGGCAGGATTGCTTCGGTGCGGCCGAGGTTTACGATCATGTTCTTGCGCTCGAAGCGCTGCACGATTCCGGAAACGATCTCGCCCTTGCGATCCTTGAACTCGTTGAAAATCTGTTTGCGCTCGGCGTCGCGGATATGCTGGATGAGGTTTTGCTTGGCCGCCTGCGCCGCGATCCGGCCCATCGTCGCGGTATCGAGCTTGATCAGAATTTCGTCGCCGACTTCGGCTTCGGGATCGTATTTCGCGCGCGCCTCGACGATCGTCGCCTCGGCGGAAGGATTGGCGACGGTCTCGACCACGGTCTTGATCTCGAACAGCTCGATCTCGCCGAGCTCAGTGTTGAAGCGCGATTCGATATTGCGCTCGGCGCCAAACGTGCGCCGCGCGGCCGAATGCATCATCTCCTCGACCGCGTTGATCACGATCGTTTTATCGATTCCCTTTTCCTTCGAGACTTGCTCGATAACCCGGTTCAGATCGACCTGCATACCGCCTCCCCGGGGCGCGCTGCGTTCCGCGCGCCACAGCGCCGGGCGAATCGCATAATTCGATTCGCGCGGCGCATTTCGTCAGGCTTTTTTCTTGCGTTCGTCAAAATCGTACTCGAAATTTGCCTTCGCCATCTCGCCGAAACCAATCACGACCCGGCGATGGCTGATCTCGTCGTCGAGCTCGATACCCGCCTCGCTCACTTCGGCCAGCCTGCCGGTGAACGATTTCTGTCCGTCGCGCGCCTGATGCGTCCGGATATTGACGCGTCCTCCGCGCACCGCCTCGAAATGCTCGAGCTTGCGCAGCGGCCGGTTAAGGCCAGGCGAGGCGACCTCCAGCGTGTAGCGCTCCGCCACCGGGTCGTACACGTCGAGCAAATCGCTCAGGACCGGGCTCAGCTTCTCCAGATCGTCGAGCCCGATACCGCCGCCCGGCTTATCCACCAAGAGCCGCACCAGCGAGCTTCGCGCCCCGTGCCGATACTCGACCGCGACCAGCTCGTAGCCCTGCCGCTCGATATGCGGCTCGAGCAGCTCCGCGATCTTCGCGGCAACCGGATGTGGCGTCAGCACGAGCATCGCGGATGCCTCCCTGGGGCGGATATGCACCCGCTCGAATTTACCGGAACCGTCGCCGACACCAACAAAAAAGTGGGCACAGGCCCACTCACGACCATAGGATACCTCGCCGCCGCGCGCGCAGCAAGGAGCGGGAGAGGCGGAAGGCATCGGGGCCGAGACCAGGCGCGGAACTGCCTGATTCCTCGCCAGAAGGATCAATCGTCGTCGTCGCGGAGTTTGGCGAGGACCGAGAGGTCTTCTAGCGTGCTGGTGTCGCCGAGGGTCTTGTCGCCGGCTGCGATCTGGCGCAGGAGACGGCGCATGATCTTGCCGCTGCGCGTCTTTGGCAGCGCCTCGGTGAAGCGAATATCATCAGGACGCGCGAGCGCGCCGATCTCCTTGACCACGTGCTTGCGCAGCTCTTCCTTCAGCTTGTCGTCGCCGTGGCGGCCGCCTTCGAGCGTTACGAATGCGACGACCGCCTGCCCCTTCATATCGTCGGGACGTCCGACGCACGCCGCTTCGGCGACGGTTGCGTGCGAGACCAGCGCGCTTTCGATCTCCATCGTGCCGAGGCGATGCCCCGAGACGTTGATCACGTCGTCGACGCGCCCCATGATCCAGAAATAGCCGTCCTCGTCGCGGCGCGCTCCGTCGCCGGTGAAATAGCATCCGTCGATCTGGCTGAAGTACTGACTTTTGTAGCGTTCTGGATCGCGAAAGATCGTGCGCAGCATCCCGGGCCACGGCCGCTTGACCACCAGCAACCCGCCCTGATTGGCGCCTACCGGTTTGCCCTCGGGGGTGACGACCTCCGCCGCGATTCCCGGCAGCGGACGCGTCGCCGAGCCGGGCTTGGTCGCGATCGCGCCCGGGATGGGACTGATCATGATGCCGCCGGTCTCGGTCTGCCACCACGTGTCGACGATCGGGCATCGCTCACCGCCGATCACCTTGCGATACCACATCCAGGCCTCGGGATTGATCGGCTCGCCTACCGAGCCAAGCAGTCGCAGGCTCGAAAGGTCGTGCTTCTTTACCCATGAATCGCCCCATTTGATAAAGGTGCGGATCGCGGTGGGCGCGGTGTAGATAATACTGACACGATATTTTTCGATTATCCGCCAGAAGCGGTCGTTCTCCGGATGGTTCGGCGCGCCTTCGTACATCACTACGGTCGCGCCCGCGGCCAGCGGCCCGTAAACGGTGTAGCTGTGGCCGGTAACCCATCCGATATCGGCGGTACACCAGTAGATATCGTCGGGCTTGATATCGAAGACCCACTTCATCGTCATCAGAACGTGAGTCAGGTAGCCGCCGGTCGTATGCAGGACGCCCTTGGGCTTGCCGGTCGTGCCAGAGGTGTACAAAGTGTAGAGCGGATGCTCGGAATCGAGCTCGGCGGCCGGGCAATTGGCGCTCTGGCGCGAGACGAGCTCGTGCCACCAGATATCGCGCCCCGCTTTCATCTCGACCGCGGCGCCGACGCGCTTCAATACGATTACTTTTCGATCGACGGACACTTCTTCAGCGCCTCATCGACGTTCTGCTTGAGCTCGACGTGCGCGCCGCGGCGCCATCCGGCGTCGGCGGTGATACACACCTTCGCTTCGGCGTCGTTGATCCGGTCGGCAAGCGCCTCGGCCGAGAAGCCTCCGAAGACCACCGAATGAATCGCGCCGATTCGCGCGCACGCGAGCATCGCGATCGCCGCCTCGGGCACGAGCGGCATGTAGATCGCGACGCGGTCGCCGTCCTTGACGCCCAGCTCTTTGAGCGCATTGGCGGCGCGGGCGACTTCGTCGGCGAGCATCTGATAGGTCAGCACCCGCGAGTCGCCGGGCTCGCCCTCGAAGATGATCGCAGCCTTGTTGCGGTTTGCGCCGCTCAGATGCCGGTCGAGGCAGTTGTAGGCGGCGTTGATTTTTCCGCCGAGGAACCATTTCGCGTTTGGGAATTTCCATTCCAGGACTTTGTTGAAAGGCGTGAACCAATCCAGGTTCTTCGCGCATTCTCCCCAGAACGCTTCCGGATCGGCGGCGGCGCGGGCGCATAGCGCGTCGTATTCGGTGAGATTCTTGATCTGCGCATGCGCGGCGAACTCGGCAGGCGCTTCGAACTTGCGCGATTCGTTAAGGGTGGACTCGATCTCGGTCTTCGGATCGGTTTTCGGAGCAGACGCCAAGGTCAAACCCTCCCGCGCGCCTCGCGCGTTTTCAGACTCAAATACAATGTGGCCGCGTCGCCGACTTCGTGGCGATTTGAATGGATCTCGCGCAGCCGCTCGAGCAGCTCGGTCTCGATGCTGGGAGCGATCTCCGCGGCCAGCTCGACCGCGCGCGCGGCCCATCGCAGCACGACGCGTCCTTCGGGTCCGCCAAAATCGTCGAAGAACCACGCGCAACTGGTGAGCGTTGCCTCGCCCGCGCGCACCATCTCGAACAGCCGCATCAGGCGCTCGCGCGTGACCTCGCCCGCCACCTTGAAGCGGGTGAAAAATTCCTCGTGCACGGCGGGATTCGAATCGATCATCAGGCGGATCGAAACGGTGAGCGCGCCTTGCGGATCTTTCACCAGGCCCGGCGCGAAGCGATCGTAAACCGCGTGGACGTGATTGTTGACGAAATCCATCGCAACCCGAAGCGGCGCGCGCCACTCCTGCGAGGTTTTCGGATCCATGCGGCATCCGCAGTCCGAGCGCCACCGCTCGACGCCATGCGCGCAGCTCCACGCGCTCGGCGCGTCGATCGTGAAGCTTCCGCGCGCGCCGTGTTCGGCCAGGTACTGCTCGCAGTTGACGACGACCACGTCGTCGCGCCGCGAGAGCATCAGGAAGGCGCGTGCGAGCTCGGCGGCTCCGGTCTTCTTATGATGCCCGAAGGTCTCGCCGTCGGTCGCGAGCATCAGCGCCGCTCCTTCGGGCAGCGCAAGCGCGGTCGCCGCGATCCATTCGGACAGGCGCGCGCCGTCGTCGAGCCCTTCGCCAAACGAGATCGTTGTTGACATCTCGCGGTCGAAGCGGAAAATCGCGACCTTGCGCGCGCCGCTCTGCCATTGGAACGGCCCGGCCGCGCGGGTATCGGCGTCGTCACCGGCATATTTTCCCTGCTGCGGCGCGAGGATGATGAACTTCAAGCCGGCGTCGGCAACCGCTTCGAGCGTCTCTTCATCGACCGCGCACTCGGGCAGCCACATCCCGGCCGGACGGCGTCCGAAGCGGTAGACAAAATCCTCGACGCCCCAGGCGATCTGCAGGTTGCGGCTGCGCGGCGTGAGCAGCGGCAGAATCGAATGGTTGTAGGATTGCGAAATCGCGTTGCCGTAGCCGCCGGTTCTCTCGCGCGAAAGCATGTCGCCACGGAGCATCGCGCGGTACGCGGCCTTGCCATGGGTTTGGAGCCATAGCGCGAGCGTGGGTCCGACATCGAAGTCCATCGACTCGTAATTGTTACGGACGTGGACGACGGTGCCCTCCATCGTGTGCGCGTGGGCATTGGCGGTGTACGACTCGGAGAGAATCCGCTCGTTCCAGTTCGGAAACGGCGCGGCTCCGGGTTCGGGGCTGATAAGCCCGGTCCACGGACTTTCGCGCGGCGGCTGATAAAAATGGCCGTGAATTATGACGTAACGAGGCTCACCCATTGTAATAGATTATAGTAGCAATTAGCGCGCGCGGACCAGCGCAAAAAGGCCGCCGGCCGCCGCTATCAACAGTCTTATTTCAGAAAATACCGGCGCGATCCGCTCAGGATGCCGCCGCGCGAAACGATCCGCGAATCGCCGGCTCGCCCTTCTGATTGAGCACGACCAGATCGCCCTCGATCAGCTTCTCGCCGTTCTTTTCGCTCTTGCCCGTGACCTTACCGGTGCAGGTCACCACGTCGCTCGGCCATACCCGAGTCGCGAAGCGCACCTTGAAATTGCGCACGCTGCCAATTCCCGCCCAATCCGTCAGCGCCTTCGAGAGCAGGCCCGCCGTGAACATCCCCTGCGCGAACACGGTCGGGATTCCGGCGGCCTCGACGAAGGTCTGATCGTAATGCAGCGGCACGAAATCACCCGACGCACCCGCGTAGCGGACAAAATCGGGCCGGGTCACGCCGTTGACCACGTACGCGGGAATTTCATCGCCGACTTTGATTGATTCGAACTTTAATTTTGCTGCCATGATTTTTTCTCCAATTGAAGACCGCTGAGGCGCCCTCAGGCCTTTACCGCCTGTCCGGTTTCGATCAGCGTCGAGCGCGCGATCGCGACTTTCTCTCCGCGCTGGTTGGTGTACTCGGTCTCGCTGACCAGCAGGGTCATCTTGCCGCCGCGTCCGCCTTCTTTCTCGAGGACGTCCGCGATCTTGCTCACGCCGGTCAGCACGTCGCCGACGAAGATCGGCCTCAGCAACTCGAACTCCTGCTCGCCGTGCAGGATGCGGCGCAGATCGAAGCCACCGAAGCCGGGGTTCGAGCTGTCGTCGGTCCAAAACGCGCTGGTTTGCAGAAAGGTGACCGGCACCGGGATACCGCCGAGCTGTTTCTTGGCAACCTCGGGGTCGAAATATTCCGCGCTGGGGTCTTTGATAGCGCGCGCGAACTCGCGCACTTTGCTCCATTCGATGGGCATTTTGAAGGGCTTGCCAGTGCGCCCAACGATACTTTTGTCGGCCATCTATTTTTTCCTCTCGCTAACGAAATTCAGCCACGCATTTGCCGTACCACGACCCGCG
Source organism: uncultured delta proteobacterium (assembly GCA_963801665.1). Taxonomy (GTDB): domain Bacteria; phylum Desulfobacterota; class Binatia; order Binatales; family Binataceae; genus JBARDN01. The sequence continues at coordinate 660,507 of CAWDFL010000002.1, forward strand.
CCAATCGGACAAGCCCTGAGTGTGAACACAGGTTTGGCGCTCTCGAGATGTCCGCCGTTCTCGAGGTAAGAGAGATCCGAATTAAGGAGGGCTCCGGATGGCCGAAGAGAAGCGCTTTGTTTGTCCAAAATGCGGCTGCGAGGAGATTGCCGAACTTTCACTATACGTAGTGGCGACTCCTGTAACCAAATGGAGCGCGTCGGGCGAACCGGAGGAGTACGGCAACGCGGAGATCGATTGGGCAGCAGACTATCCTTATGGGATCTTGTTCGACCGCAAACCTGTACCCGAACTCATACTGGAGTGCATGTATTGCGCGGCCCAATTCGGGAAGCCAGATACTGAAACCGAATGTGGCGACTGAGGATCGTCGGCTAGGGAAACCTTAGAGTGTACGCTCGGCAAACCTGATCGAGCATCCGGCGGTACTCCGCGTCCACGTCGATTCCGAGATCGTTGACCCGTTCAAGACGAGGAACCGTGACATTATCGGCGTGAAATGGAACGATCAGCACAAAGTCGTAGCCGAGCACGTGAGTTTGCCCCAGCGGACGAGTTGGCAGTGAGCGGAACTTTTCGACCGCTTTGCGGGCATCGGCGGGTTCGTTTTCGCTGATTGCGTCGCCAAACTCCTCCCAAAGGGCCTGCTCGCCGGAACTAAGCTTCGAGACTACTTCGGAATTGAACCTTGCTCGTTGCTTCTTATACTTCTTCGTCACGTTGTCAGCGATGTTCAGAACGCGAGGTGCGACTCCGATCATTACAGTTGCGACAAGCACGGCTTCAGACTTCGCGCGGTGCAAGACTTGAAGAACGTCATTGAGATCGTCGTAGCGGCTGGTGGTGTTCCGATGCGCGGTCCAAACGGACTTATTCTCCACGCAGATCCGGAGCTTGTGTAAATCGGGTTTCCCTTTCGCGTTCGGCTCCCCAATGAGAAGATCGACCTTGCGGCCCCGCGCGCCTGGCGTGCGCGCGTTGATCCATTCCTTAACGCGCCCCGAGGCGACATCCGACCGAATTGCCTCACATTTATCTCGAAGGTCTTGAGCAATTCGCCGACTTACTATGTCGGAATGTAGTTGACGGCGCTGGTTGTGATAGCGCTCTTTGATGATTCGATCGATAACGTCGTCAAAGGCCGTCGTCATCGAGCAAACTCAAACGTTCGATTCAGCGGAGACGCGGCGCCGCGTCGGTTCGAAAGTTGGGTATGCGTGGCCGTGCCCTCGCGCGACATGGCCGCGATCCGGAGCGCTAGATCGGACGGTACCGGAAGCCGCTTCAAGATATTGCTCTGAAGGCGCAAAAAACCACTGGCGGCGCGCTGACAATTCTTGAATAGCCAGTCACGCGCCATCTCTGAATTGAGGTAACCACATAACTCGCTTACCGCCTCAGGATTTCGCGGCACGATATAGTACACCGAGTGTCGAGGAACGATATGTCCATCGAGATCGGCCCAAAATTCCGGACGCACGGCAATATCTTTGCACAGGATTTTCGGGCGCAAGATCTCGGGCAGCGGGGGCGTCTCGTGGAATGCGTACCATGGCTTTCTGGCCACGCAAGTCCGGCCCATAAGCGTTCGGCGAATGCCGGTCTGCTCCAAGTATCGGCCTAGAGAACCCAGATCATTTTGTGCGAGCAAGACCCCCCGGCGTGAATACGGAATCAACATCACACGAGAGGTCCGCAGGGATGGATTGTTCGCTCCGAGTTCCCTGCCGGCGATTGTCGGGTAGGCAAACTTGTTCAGATGTTGAGCGACTTCCGTAACTCGCTTCACAAAGACCTGGTCCGCGCCGGTCGCGACGCCCGCACTTATCCGCGCGCAGAGATCGGAGAGCGCGACTCCGCCCTCGTCTCTTGAACCACCGCCTATAACCGATATCCAGGAGACGCCACCTGGAGGCAGTGACGTTCGCTTTGTGGAGCCGGTTCGTGAAATCACGAATGTATGCTTTGCATAGGGCCGTTTGGTTAATGTCGTAACTGTCGGATAGGTCACAAGCGGGCCGAACGTCTCCTCGTCGAGAAGATTTATCTCTTCAACGTCCCATTGCCTGATTATCTTTCGGAGGGGTTTAGCGGTTTCCACGTAAAGGTACTTTTCCGGAGTGATGAATACCAATCGCCCGCCCGCGCTCATGCGACGCAACGCCTGCTCAAAGAACAGGAGGTAGAGGTCGAACCTACCCTGCGCCGCGACATATCGAGACCTGTAGCGGGCTTTCTCATCTTCCGAGAGCTCCAAAATCGAAACGTACGGCGGGTTTCCGATGACAAAATCGAATTGCTCGTCCGAGTCTCCGTCAAGAAAATCGCCGTAACGAATCTCAACCTCGCGCGGCCTGCGAACTGGCGTCGCGCTTCGATCGCGTGTCGAGGGTTGGAATCAATTCCTACCATGTGGGGGATTGGGTTGCGATTACGCTCGCACCATCGGAGCAGGCCTTCTATGAAGGCGCCCCTTCCGCAACCCGGATCCAAAATCGTGGACTCGCGCGAGGGATACCGGTCGCGAAAGAGACGGCTGACCATCAGATCAACCGTTTCGCTTGGTGTCGGAACGAATCCCTTCACGATCTTCCCCCACTGTCTGAATTATATCGCATGGCGGCGGCCGTTTAGCGAGAGCGCACTGTGCGGGTCCATGTGCCGTTCTCTGCTTTTTTAATCGCGCGCGCTGCGCGCCGCGCTGAAAAATGACCCTCACCTAACCTCTCCCTGATCGGGCGAGGAATCAGAATCGGGCGCGCCGGGATACGGTCTATAAATATTTGCGCAGCGCGGGAGTGGCCAGGGCGTCGGTTACGCGGCGTAGGGCGTCGGATTTGTTGCGATGCGCGATCAGGATCGCGTCGCCGGTGTCTACCGCTATCAGATCGTTCACGCCGAAAATTACCATCAGGCGGGAATCGGAATGGGCCAGGATGCGCTCGGAGTCGAGCGCGAGGACGTTGCCGCGCGTTACGCTTGCGCTCTCGCCGGCTACCGCTTGCCGCAGGCCTTCCCACGAGCCGACGTCGTGCCATCGGAAACGCGCGCGCACGCCGAGCACGTTGCCGCTGCGCTCGACCACCTCGCGGTCGAACGCGTCGAATTTGAGCTTCTTGTAGGCGCGCACGAATTTCGCGCGCGGCATCGTGGCGAGCGCCTTCGCCGCCATCGCCAGCGCGGGGCTATGCGCTCGGAGCTCGGAATCGAGCGTGCGCGAGTCCATCACGAACATCCCGGCGTTCCACAAATACTTGCCCGACCGGAACATCCTGCGCGCACGCGCCAACGGCGGTTTTTCGATGAACTGATCGACCTTGAACCCCGCGCCGATCGCGGCGCCAATTTTCTGGTAGCCAAATGCGGGCTCGGGACGAGTCGGTGCGATTCCTATCACGACGATCGCATGCTTCCGCGCCGCGAGCGCCGCCGCCGCGGCGATCGTCGCGCGGAATCCCGCCGCAGGCTCGATAATGTGATCGGCGGGCATCACGGCGACGATTCCCGCGCCGACGCGACGCTCGATTACCGCCGTCCCATAGGCGATCGCAACCGCGGTGCCGCGCGCCGCCGGCTCGACGATCAGATTTCGCGCTGGGATGAGTCCCTTCAATGCGCGGCGAAACGCGCTCGCGTGCGCCTGCGCGACCAGCACGAAAATCCGCTCGCGCGGGACTATCGGATGAAGCCGCGCGATTGTCGCTTCGAGCAGCGAGAGTTTTCCGTCGGCGGAAAAGAGCGGCTTCGGCTGATGCTCGCGGCTGGCGGGCCACAGCCGGGTCCCGCGGCCGCCCGCGATAATCAGCGCCGAAAGCGCAGCGCGCCGAGCCATTGCTAGCAGGATGCGGAAAAAGGACGTTCCGCATCCTCGCGCCCTCTCTGTAATCTCCCCCGCCGGGGGAGAGCTAAAGGATCGCAGCCAGCTTTCTTCGCAGAGCGCGGAAACCGTTGTAGTAGCATAGAGGTTTTCCGCACTCCGCTAGATTGCGCCGAGCTCCTTGAGCTTATTCTCGAATAGCGCGCGAATTTCGTTCATCCGGGCGGCGTTGTCGGCCTCGAAGCGCATCACCAGCGCGGGCTGCGTATTCGAGGCGCGCACGAGACCCCATCCGTCGGGGAAATTCACGCGCACGCCGTCGATATCGATCGTATCGTACTTGCCGCGAAAATATTCGGCGGCGCGGCGCACGACCTCGAACTTGCGATCGTCGGGACAGTCGAGGCGAATCTCGGGCGTGAAGGTGCTCTTGGGGAGATCGGCGAGGATCGCGCCCAGGCCGCGACGCTCGTTGCTGACGATCTCGAGCAACCGGAACGAGGCGTAAATCGCGTCGTCGAAGCCGAAATAGCGGTCGGCAAAAAACATGTGCCCGCTCATCTCACCCGCAAGCGCCGCGTGCTCCGCCTTGAGCTTGCTCTTGATCAGCGAATGGCCGGTCTTCCACATGATCGGACGGCCGCCGTTGCGCGCGATATCGTCGTACATCCGCTTGGAGCATTTCACGTCTCCGATTATCGCCGCGCCCGGATTAGTCTTCAGGATCGCGCGCGAGAACGCGACCATCAGCTCGTCGCCCCATACGATGCGTCTGTTTTCGTCGATCGCGCCGACACGGTCGGCGTCGCCGTCGTAAGCGATCCCGATTTCCGAGCCCTGCTCCTTCACCGCGGCCTTCAGAAAACGCATGTTCTCTTCGACCGTCGGATCGGGATGATGATTCGGGAAGCGCCCGTCCATCTCGATGAACAACTCCTTGACCTCGAGCCCGAGCTGTTTCATCAGCGGCGCCGCGATTACGCCGCCGCATCCGTTGCCGCCATCGACGGCGACCTTCATCCCCTTGCGCAGCTTGAACTGGCCGAGAATGAAATCGTTGTATTCGGGGATAATCGGTTTTTCGGAGAGCTTGCCGGGCGCGCCGCTCTTTATGTAGTCGCGCGACTCGATAATCTTGCGGACGTTTTGAATTTCCTCGCCAAAAATCGTCGTCGGCCCGACCCCGAGCTTGAACCCGTTGTATTCCGCCGCGTTGTGGCTGCCGGTGATCATCGCGCCGCCGTCCATCTTCCAGTGCAGGACCGAAAAGTAGAGCAGCGGAGTCGGCACGATGCCAATATCGACCACGTTAATCCCGGCCGGAAGCAGCCCTTCGAGCAGTCGATCGTGCAGGGAGGGCGACGACAGGCGGCAATCGCGCCCAAGCGTGATGCTGTGTTTGCCGGCGCGGGAAAGGACGGTCGCGTACGCGCGGCCGAGGTCACGAATAAACTGATCGTCGAAGTCGGTTTCGACAACTCCGCGAATATCATATTCGCGAAAGACTTGCGGGTTCATCTATTGTTTAACGGCGACGATTCGCCCCCCTTTTGCCGCTCGGGAGGGTTCCCGCACGCGGCCGCGATTTATGCTAGTCAGTCTGTGCAACTCCGCCGCGTAGCGCAAGTACGTATGTGGCGGTGGCCCGCTCGGGATACGCGCATGGCAGAATCAAATCCGGAAAAGGCCGCGATCGTCACCGGGGCCGGCCGCGGAATCGGCCGCGCCATCGCGATCGCTCTCGCGCGCGAGGGCTATGCGCTATGCCTGGTCGCGCGCACGCGTGAAGAGCTTGCCGAAACCCGCACGCTGACCAAGCTCACGCCCGAGCGTTCGCTAATCGTGCTGCTCGATCTCGCGCAATCCGAGGCACCGTCCGCGCTGGTCTCGACCGTAATGGATCACTACGGGCGTATCGACGTGATCGTCAACAACGCGGGATGGGCGCCGGCGCGGACCGCGCTCGCGAAGATGAGCGGCGATATTGTCGATCGAATCCTTGCGGTGAATCTGCGCGCGCCAATCGAGATTGCGCGGATCGCGGTCGAGCCGATGACCAATCAGGGCGGCGGAACGATCATCAACCTCGCATCGGCCGCGGCGAAAACCACTCCCGCGGGTGAGTCGGTTTATGCCGCCGCAAAGGCCGGGCTGGTCGCATTCACACACTCCGCATTCGCCGAGCTGCGCGGACGCGGAATCAAAGTCTCAGTGATTGTGCCGGGGCTGGTCGATACCGCGCTGATTCCGGCCAACAAGCGGCTCGACCGCGGCGCGATGCTTAAGCCCGGCGATATCGCCGAGGCGGTAGTTCAGATCGTTCGGATGCCTGCGCGCGTATGCCCGGTCGAAATCGCGATCGAACCGCAGATCGATCCGATGGGCGGCGCGCCGATGCGGACGAAATAGTTGATGCCGAAATCGTTCACCGCAAAATTCGCGATCGCGCTGGTAGTCGGTCTTGCCGCGGCGGTGATAATCGCACCATTCGCGGCGCTCGCGGTCGCCGACGCGGGATTCAGGATTCCGTTTCCGCGCATTCTCGATCGAGTCGTGATGCTCGCGCTGCTCGGCGTAATCCTATACGCGGCACGAGCGTTGGAGCTCGTCGCGTTGCTGCGCGCAGGCTTCAAGAATCCGCGCGCCGGAGCATCGCGAGCGCTCGTTGGATTTGCGCTCGCGATCCTGGTGATGGCAATCCTGTTTGTCTCCGCGTTCGCTCTGGGAGCGGTGCGCGATGGAGCGATCGCGCGCGCGGGTGGCCTGATGCCCAAGTATCTGGCAGCCGCAATCGTGATCGGAATTCTCGAAGAGGCTTTTTTTCGCGCGTTCCTGTTCGGCGGCATGTGCGAGGATTTTGGACGCACGGGCGCGCTCATCGCAAGCTCGGCGATCTATGCGCTCGCGCATATCGTGCGCTCACCCGCGCACTTCTATGTCGCAGGACTCGATTTGACGGCCGGGATTCGCACGCTGGCCGGCTCGGGCGCGCAATTCGCGGATCCGGCGGCCGCCCTGCCAACCCTCTTTGGACTCTTCCTGCTCGGGATCGTGCTCGCGCAGGCGTACATCGTGACCGGCTCGGTCTATTTCTCGATCGGCCTTCACTCGGGTTTCGTGTTCGGCTCGAAACTCTGGCCCAAGATGATCGCTGACCGCGCAATTCTGCCCGGATGGCTCGCCGGATGGGGCCATCAGCCTCTAATCAGCGGCGCCGCCGCCTGGCTCGCCGCCCTCATAATCTTCACGATTCTGACGCTACTGCCGAACAGGACTGCAATTGCCACGCGCGAGCGTACGACTAGTTCCGCCCTTTAGGATCGGCTCCCCCCGGGAGTCGCCCGGCAGCGCAGCGAGAATTGCCTCGGTGCGCTGCACAACGCCATCAGCAATGATCCGGTCGGTGAAGATGTACAGCGCATCTTCCTGGATGCCCCGCAGCACCATGTCGCCGACCTCGTCGATGCTGACACCGCTTGCGAGAAAGGCCTTGACGGCCTCAATCTGCTTGACCCCCTCCGGGTCGGTTGGGACAACGTAACCGGGCGTCGCCCCGAGAGATCGTGCGACAATGCCCGTGTTGACGGGGCCGGGGCACAGTACACTGAGGCCGATGTTGGTCGCGGACTGTTTGAGCTGGACGTGCAGCGATTCGGACATGCCCACGACCGCGAACTTGGATGTGGCATAGAGGAATCCGGATCCGGCAGCCAGGATACCGGCGCCCGAGGCCGTGTTGACGATATGACCTCCAGCTCCGCGCTTGATCATGCGCGGGAGGAAGGTCTGGATTCCGTTGACGACACCCTGGAGATTTACCCCAAGCACCCAGTCCCAGGCGGCATAATTCATTTGGTAGATCGATATGGCACCGGCCACGCCGGCATTGTTGAATAGCAACGAAACGGGGCCTAAGTCCGCCTCGACGGCGTCCGCCACCCGCGCAAAGGCTTCACGGTCGCGAACATCAAGGACTTCGGTCCTGACCTCAGTCTGTCCCGCGAGCTCAGCCCGGGCACGCTTGAGGGCCTCGGCATCGATGTCAACCAGAGCCAAGTTCACGCCTTCACTCGCCAAACGGCGTGCAATGCCCAAACCGATGCCTTGGGCACCACCCGTGATAAACGCGGTACGACCGGCAAACTCCTTCATCACTTCTCCTCGAAATTGTTGGTATCGACTCCCGACATTAAAGATCTGAAACAGCGTGAGTCAAATTACTTCGCCCCGCACCCATGCATGATGCGCATGATCGATCGGCTATTTTGGCTCTTCAGGCTCTTTGCGCGCGGCCTGATGTCGCGGTTGAGCGGCGGGTTTCCCAGTTGTAGATCGGCGGCGTGCCGCGGGGGCGGGTGCGGAAGCGGCGATGCGTCCATAGGAATTGCTCGGGATAGCGGCGGACGATCGCTTCGACCGCGCCGACGAATCGGCGGGTATTTTCTAGCACGTCGGCATCGAGGTTGCCGGTGCGCTGGACCGGGACCTCTTCCATTATTTCGATGAAGTGGGTGCGATGATTTGGATCGCGCACGATAAACACCGGCACGATCGGCGCGCCGGAGATCATCGCAAGGCGCGCCAGGCCGCTGGTGGTCGCCGCCATCTCGCCGAAAAACGGGACGAACACCGCCTCGCTGCGCTTGGCGTTCTGGTCGAAGGGGATCGCCACCAGGTCGCCCGCCTTGAGCGCGCGCAAGACCGCGCGCGCGGCCGAATGCTTGCGGATTATCTCGACTCCCGCGCGCTCGCGCACAAAGGTCGCCATCGTGTCTCCGGCCAGAAAGCGCTGCGTATGATGCACCAAACTTATCTGGTAGCCGTGCATCGCATGCGCCGCCGCGACCAGCTCGAAGTTGCCGAAATGGGCGCTCAGCACCAGCAGTCCCTTGCCCGGGTAACGATCGGCGACTTCGTTCCAGTATTCGAGATTGTGGTAGCGGACTCTGCGCGCCAGGCGGGTGTGAAAAAATCCGCCCAGCCGGATGTATTCGGCGCCGGCGCGGCCGAGGTTGACATACGAGGCGCGCAGGATTCGGCTGCGCTCGGCGAGGCTCTTTTCGGGAAACGCGATCTCGAGATTTTTCATCCCGATCCGGACGTGACGGCGGTCGAGGATGTAGCCGATGAGTCCGCCCAACGCGCCGAGCGGCAGCAGGATGAAATCGGGAATCAGGCTGAGCACGTGCAGCGTCCCGACCATCAGCCAGTACATCAGCCGCTGGCGCGCGGTCAGTTGGAGGCGCGCGGGACGAATCGAGCGTTTTAGCGGCAGCCCGTGCGGAACGGCCTTTCCATTCGATGCTGCTGCGGCGGCCCCGGGTTCGGCCGGCCCGTAGTCCGTCGGCGTGAGGTGCGGAGTCCATCGCGTCACATCACCGGGCGGTCGCGTTTAGGAGCCTTGGGAATGACGATCAGGCCGTCGTCGGTCACGAAGAAGCGCTGGCGGTCGCGTTCGAGATCGTAGCCGATTTCTTCGCCGTCGGGCACGAAAACGTTTTTGTCGATAATCGCGCGGCGGATTTTCGCGCCTCGGCCTATTTCGACGTAGTCCATCAGCACGGAATCCTCGACCAGGCTGTACGAATGCACAAACACGCTGCGTCCCAGCACGGAATTGCGCACCGTGCCGCCCGACACGATACATCCCTCCGAGACTACCGAGTGAGTCGCGACGCCGCGCCGCCCGTTTTCGTCGAACACGAACTTCGCGGGAGGCTGATCGAAGTAAGAGCTGCGCAGCGGCCAATACGGATTGTAGAGGTTAAGCAGCGGCCGCGCGTCGCGCAAATCCATGTTGGCTTCGTAATAGGCGTCGAGCGTCCCCACGTCGCGCCAGTAACTCGGGTTCTGTTCCGAGTCGCCGCGGATACGATTGGTCATGAAGTTGTACGCGTAGACCGGCACCTTGTTGATCAGCGCCGGAATCAGGTCGTGGCCGAAATCGTGGCGGCTCGCAGGATGCGTCGAGTCCTCGATCAGCGCGTTGCGCAGGATCGTCGGATCGAACAGATAATTGCCCATCGAGGCCAGGCATTTGCCTGGAGCGCCGGGCATCGCGGGCGGCGGCGTTTTCGGCTTTTCGTCGAATTTCAGCACTCGCAGACCCGAATCAACCGTTATGATCCCGAACTGGTCGGCCTCCTCGAGCGCGACCGGCAGCGTCGCGACCGAGACCGCGGCTTTGCGCTCGAGATGGAAGTCGATCATCTGCTGGATATCCATCCGGTAGATATGATCGGCGCCAAACACCGCGATCAGGTCCGGTTTGACATCGTCGATAAGGTTGAGGTTCTGGAAGATCGCATCCGCGGTGCCCTGGTACCACGACTCGCCCAGCCGCATCTGCGCCGGAACCGGAACCACGAAATGGTCCGGCAGCATCCCGCCGAATTGCCATCCGTCCTTCAGATGCTCGATCAGCGACTGCGAGCGCCATTGGACCAGCACATAGATCGCGTAGATACCAGAATTGACCAGATTGGATAGAACAAAATCGACGATGCGGTACTTGCCGCCGAAGGGCACCGCCAGGCTTGGCTCGATCGCGGGTCAGCGGATGCAGCCGCGTACCCTGTCCTCCGGCCATAACGAGCGCAAGTGTTCTCATCCCAGATTTGCCCTGTTGGGGCGCATTAACCTACTACTCGGCGCAAAATAGCAAGCGTCGGGACCGCAGGAATCAGTGGCGCTTCCGATAAGCGGCATGAACATTTGGTTATCTTATGCGCGCGACCCCGGCCCGCGTACTGTCGCGGCTGTAGCACGATCTGTAGCAAAAGGAGCATATTTCACATCCGTCGAGTCACCTTCGTGCGAAGCTTAATCAAGCACGAGAGCGCGATTGCTCCGATTTTACAGGGTTTTCTTCTTGGGCGCGACTTATTAGCGAACGAGGCACGCCGATTGCTTTGCTTGCTGTGCATTACTTGAAACGTTTGCGAGGTTAATACGTCTAAGAAGCCGAGAGGGTCATAAAGGCCCCACGAAACCTCCTGAGGAAGGGAGGAAAATACGATGCAAACAGCCACCACCAGGAATGAAACCAACTCCGGAAACCTGCGCGGCATCGTCTATCGGACGACCTGCCAGAACCCCGGTTGCGGCGCTACCTTTGACCTGCGAATCACGTCGGCGAACGCCAGTCTGCTGAGCGGATCGATGCCGTGCCCGAAATGCCGCCGTCACGGCGGGTTTTTGAAATCGCAGGGCCGAATCGGCGACAAGCTATTCGCCGCCAAGCTGATGTTCCGCGTAACCGGCGTCGGCCCGAGCGCCCGCGAGGACGAAGATCTTTTCGGCGATAGCCGATATTAGGGAGATTTGTTCGGCGACACCCGCTATTAAGCTTCCGCGAGGAATCGGATAGACTCCGGCAACCGTCACCAGATCCGGACTCCATTTTCACCGACCGAGCCGCATGGGATCCCATGCGGCTCGTTTGTTAATCAGCCCCGCCGCCCTGGATCTTATCCCTCGCCCAGTATGGGAGAGGTTAGGTGAGGGACATTTAATCTTGAGTCGCGCTACTGCGCGACCATATTTCTTTTGAATCGCGCGTCGATGACGCGACATGCTGAATAATGTCCCTCACCTTGTCTCTCCCTTTCAGAGGCTGTCGATAAACGCCGAGATCTTGTCCGTCATCCTGAACGGAGGCTGCCGGAGTGAAGGATCTCCGCGAAGCGATTAGTGCGAAGTACCCGCGATGGTTGCACTAATCGCTTCGCGGAGATCCTTCGCCTGCGGCTCAGGATGACAACAACTGGGCGCCCGCGAGAAAATCGACAGCCTCTTTCAGGGCGAGGGATCAGGCGGCGGGTAGAGATCAGCCGTTGCCCGAGTTTTCTGCGGCGAGGAGTTTGTGGATCGTTATTAGCTGCTTCACCAGGTAGGAGCGTTTGCCCTTGGGGGTTACTACCTCAATATCGTCGTCCGTGGATTTGCCGATCAGCGCCCGTCCGAGCGGCGATGACAACGAGATCTTGTGCTGCGCGCCGTCGACCTCTTCGGGTACGACGATCTCGTACTCGGCCGTCCCGCCTTCGTCGAGGTCTTCGAGCTTCACGCGGCTGCCCAGGCCGACCGTGTCGTGCGGAATCGATTCGAGGTCGATCGTGGTCAGCTCCGCGATTCGCGCCTCCATGTTGTTGACCCGCGCGCGCAGAAATTCCTGCCGCTGCTTGGCCATCGCCCATTCCGCGTTCTCGGATAAATCGCCGTGGGCGCGGGCGCGCTCGAGCTCCTTGGGCAGATCCACGGTGAGCTCGCGCTTCATCACGTCGAGATCTTTTTTGAGCCGCTTGATTACCGGTAATTCAGCCATCGACTGCTTCTTCCTGCCTTGAGCCCGAGCACTTGCCGTTACAGCGCGGGTGCGTAGGCGAACTCGAATTTGATCCCGTCGGGATCGGTGAAATAGACCGCGTAATATTCCGGGAAGTATGCGTAGTCAGCCGGAGGATCGAGCACCGTGGCTCCTATTTCCTTGAGCTTTTCATACATCGCGTCCACGTCCGCGCGCGAGGCCGCGGCGAATGCAAAATGGTTGAGCCCCGCGGCCTCGCGATGAAACTTCATCGCGGCGAATTCGGGCTTTGCAGGCCGAATCGTGATCGATCCGTGCGGACTCGAGTAAGCGATCAGAGCGGTCTTCATCAGCGTCTGCGTTGCCTCGGGCACCAGCACCCGCGCGTAGCCCATGAAGGCGAGGACCGGGTCATAGAACGCGGTCGCGGCCGCCAGGTCGGTCACCACCAGCGCCAGATGGCTCATAGCTCCGCGCGGCATCGCGATAATCTCCCGCCTTCTCCTTAAACTCGCGGCGCCTAGTCCGCCACGATCGAGGTGAGGCTGCGATTCACACCGGTCACGCTTTGAATTCTCTGGACCACCAACTCACCGAGCGCAGTCACGTCGTCAGCCTCCGCAATCGCGATAATGTCATGCGGTCCGGTGACCGCATGCGCAACCGATACGCCCGCGACTTGACGCAGCTTGCTCGCGACCTCGCGGGCTTTGCCGGGAGAAGTATCAATCAGGATGAAAGCCTTGACCGCCATAGACTCACCTCCGAATGCCGCCGTCAGCGGCCATCCAGCATTTCACGCAATCGCTCATTGGCCCTGCGGACCTTGCGGAGGGACAGGATTGCCCTGCGCGTCGTATTTGTAAAATCCGCGCCCCGCCTTGCGTCCGAGGTAACCCGCATCAACGTACTTTTTGAGCAAGGGGCAGGGCCGATATTTGTCGTCGCCAAGAACACGATGCATCACTTCCATGATCGCAAGGCAGGTGTCGAGTCCGATGAGGTCGGCGAGCTCGAGTGGCCCCATCGGCTGATTGGTGCCGAGCTTCATCGCGGTGTCGATATCGGTGACGCCGCCGACGCCTTCGTAGAGCGTGTAGATTGCCTCGTTGATCATCGGGAGCAGGACGCGGTTGACGATAAAGCCCGGGAAATCCTGCGCGGTCATCGTCATCTTGCCGACCCGGCCCGCGAGCGTGCGCGTCGCCTGGAAGGTTTCGTCAGAGGTCGCAAGCCCGCGGATAATCTCGACCAGCTTCATCGCCGGAACCGGATTCATGAAATGCATCCCGATCACGCGGTCGGCACGGCTGGTCCGCGCGCCCATCCGGGTGATCGAAATCGAAGAGGTGTTCGAGGCGAAGATCACCTCGGGCGGACAAATCTTGTCCAGGCGCTGAAACAACGCGATCTTGGCGTCCTCGTTTTCGATCACCGCCTCGATCACGAAATCGACCGCCGCCAGGTCTTCGAGCTTCGCCGAGGTCGAGACCCGCGCCATCACATGGTCGCGCTCCTCGGGCTTGAAGCGTCCGCGCTGGATCATCCGGTCGAGGTTGCGCGTGATCGAATCGACTCCGCGCTGGGTCAGCTCCGGCGTCACGTCGTGCATGACCACGCTGATGCCCGCCTGCGCCGTGACCTGCGCGATACCCGCGCCCATCTGCCCCGCACCAATAATCCCCACCGTGCTTATCGCCATCGCATGCTCCCGGAGTTCATCTAGAGGTATGGAATATAATTTTTGAGCGAGCTCAAGAGCGCGGCAACGTCCGCCTCCGCGCCAAGATCGCGGCACAGGATTTCGTAGTACGCTTTGATCCGCCCACGCTCCTGCGACTCGGGCGGCTCGGCAAGCAGAGCCTGGAAGTCTTTGAGAATCGCCTGCGTCTCGAGCTTCTTCTTGACCGGAATCGCTTCGTCATCGACCGCGATCAGGAGCCGGATATGATCGATCATCCGGTTCATCACCGCGAAGTCGCTGCGATCCTTTTGCGCCGCCATGATCGTTCGCAATTGCCTGCGGCTACCCGTGCGAGAATCCGGACGGCGCGTCGCCGCTCGACCATCTGTCTGTGCCCGCGCCCGGCTTCATCGCCTCGCGCACGCGCCTGACGTCCTCGGGCGTCTGCCGTCCCGGCATCCCGAGCCCTTGCATCAGGGCGTTGGTGAGGTTCGAGGTCAGGCGATCGCGGATAGTAGGCTGGTCACCGATTTTCGCGTCGAGCACCGCGTCGACCTGCTGGCGCTCCAGACCCTCGGCGATAAAGAGATCGACCAGCCCCGCGATTCCGATTTCGCCGCCCGAGCGCTCGACCAGCGCTATCACCTTGGCGCAGGGCGCACATACCCTGCGGATAAGTCCGGCACGTTTTCGGCAGTAATTACAGCGCATCTGGGACCCGATAGGTTGCTTGCGCCCCAAAAAACACATGAAGCGGGCGTTCGCCACGGGGCGGCCTGCTTCAATTGAGACGTTACACTCGGATCGAAAGGGCCGCAAGGCAGGAGCACTACGGTTCACTGCTGCAAGATGCTCAAAGCGATGTCATTCCCGCGCGTGGCTGCCGCGCGAGGAATCCCGTTCTTGCTCGCGGGCGGGTCGGTGCTGGAACGCCTTAGGGATTCCTCACGCGGGGCAGCCACGCGCGCGGGAATGACACCTCATCCAACTGGACTGGAATTGACAATCCGGGGAGCAGCCGATAGATTGGAATTGAGAGTCATTATCATAATCTTAACGATATGTTCACACTGACCGGCACCGCTGTTCCCTATTTTCTGTACGCCTTCGGGATCATCCTGCGCGAAGGACTCGAGGCGATCCTCGTGATTATCGCGCTGGCGGCCGGCACTCGCAGCGTCGGGGGACAGGATCGCTCGCGCGATGTCTATCGCGGCGCGATGCTCGCGGTTATCGCCAGTATCGCGCTCGCATGGGCGGTCAATCACGTTATCGGTGACGACGCCAGCGACACCCTCGAGGGCGTGTTCCAGTTCCTCGCGGCGGCGACGCTGTTCTATGTCAGTTCGTGGCTAACGTCGAAGGCGCAGGCTGACCAATGGAATAAATTTATCCGGGGCAAGGTCGAGAGCGCGCGCCACAGCGCGGCGCCGTCGATCGCGCTCGGACTCACGGCCTTCCTTGCGGTGATTCGCGAAGGCGGCGAGACGATAGTCTTCTTCCAGGCGCTGACCGCGGGCACGACGCTTGCGGCTGAGCGGCACGCCGTGATGCTCGGAATCGTCGCCGGTTCTATCGGACTCGCGATAATCTTCTGGGTGCTGACCCGCGCCGCGTACAAGATTCCGCTTCGCGCGGTGTTCTCGGTCACGTCAATCATGCTCTATGCGCTCGCGGTCGTGTTCATCGGACAGGGCGTTGCGAGCTGGCAGGAGTCCGGGATGCTGAGCGCGACCTTTATCGATCATGTACCGCAGATCACCGCGCTCGGAATTTTTCCCACGGTGCAATCGATCAGCGCGCAGTTGATTCTGATCGCGGTAGCGATCCTGTCGTACTTCATGCCGCGCGGACGAGCGCAAACCGCCGTCGAGCAAAGCACGATCAAGCAAACCACCATCAAGGCGTAGGCGCGGGCGCCATCTGCATCGCGTCTGACTTGACCTGCGCGCCCGGTTCGTTCCCGTACAAAACTTCTTCCACTGTAGTGGTCAGGCGCTCCGCTTCGGCGAGCGCGTGAAAGCCCATCTTCATGCATTCCTCGACGCGCGGATCACCGAGCGCCGTGCGCGCGTGAACATTGCGCAGGGTATCGCGCAGGTCGCTGCTGCATTGGAGCAGCTTGGAAAGCCGAGCCGCGACCATCGGAGTCGATCCGCCCTCGCCTGCCGACAAGTCCAGCGCGAAAGCCTGTTCGTGCTCGGCGTGGGCAAGCTTGTGAAGAGAGAAACGAATAGTGTCGCAGGCCTGCTCCGCGCTAAGCGTGGTCCGCGCGGAAGTGGCCGCTGACTCGGGCTCGGCGCGCACGACGGAAGCAGACCAGAAGAGGATCACGATCAGAATTGCGCACGCGCGCGCTGCTATACGGCGTCCTCGCCCGCAGCCGAATAGCCGAGCTGGTTCAGGAAGGCTTCCTTCTCGCCGGACGGCATGATGTAAATCCCGTCCCATCCGCATACTTCTTCACACAACAGGCAGCCGACGCAGGTCTTCTCGTTGACCTGCACCAGGCCGAGATAATTAGCGGTATTTGCCGGCGACGGCGAGATACACTCGAACGGGCAAACGTCGACGCACACGCCGCATCCGTTGCAGTTGTCGGGATGGACCACCGCGACCGGACGCTCGGCGCGCTTGAGCACGTGGGTCATCGCACCCTTGTTGTTCATGATCGCGTCGTCGGGGCAGATAACGCCGCACGCGCCGCAGTCGATGCATAGCGCGGGCTCGATAAAATAAACTCGCTTGGACTCGCCCGAGATCGCGCCGGTCGGGCAGCGCTTCTCGCACGCACTGCATCCCGTGCAATTCTCGGCGACAATCGTAAACGGCATGATCGATTCCCTTCCGTGCGCGAGACGCTGCTACTTGCGCATCTCGTCGATAATCCGGTCGCGATGCCCGTGCTCGATAAGCTGATCGTTGCGCCGCGCCTGCTTCAGCGCCATCCAGGTAAAGAACAGCACCAGCAACATCATCCCCATGATCGGGATATTGTCGGCCTGGGTCAGGATTATAAGAAACTGCTGCAGACCGGTAAGTGGTTCCATCGCATCTCCCTCAAATCGCCCGCGCGGACGCATTGGGGCAACTGATTTTGATGTAGCAACCAGATTAGAAAAAGTCAATGTAACTTGCGTCGAACTGCGCTGGAATTGCCAATGAATGCGCGCGTTTAGGCGCCGTGGTTCCCGGTCGCGGCCGGCGGTCACGATGGCTCTACCCGCGACGGTTATGGTTATAATGCCGACGATGGCGAACGACGCACAGACCTCTGCCTTCGTACCTGCCGCCTCGCGCGGACCACTCAAAATCGTCTGGGGGACTTTCGCCACCGTGATGGGCGTGGTCTATACCGCGATCCTGGCGCCTATGGCCGCGATCTGCGCGCTGGTCGGCCGCCCCGGCCCAGTGACGCAACTCGCGCGGCTCTGGGGATGGCTCATCATCAAGACCAGCGGCATCCGCGTCGAGATCGAAGGGCTGGAAAACCTCGCGGGACTAAAATCCTACATTCTGGTCAGCAACCATCAGAGCTTCTTCGATATTTTCGCGGTGGCCGCATACATGCCCGGCGCGGTCCGCTTCGTCGCCAAGAAAGAGCTGCTGAAGATTCCGATTCTCGGGTACGCGCTGAACAATTCGTGCCACATCGTCATCGATCGTCAGGGCGGCGGAAAAGCGATTCGCCACGCGATCAAAGTGACCAAGCTGGGCTACAGCATCTGCGTCTTTGCCGAAGGCCATCGCTTCAACGACAATCGCGTGCACGAGTTCGAAGACGGCGCCGCATGGCTCGCGATCCTGACCAAGCTGCCCGCAGTGCCGATGGCGGTAAGCGGCTCGGGCCTGTTCTTTCCGCGCCGCGCGATGATCGTGGTGCCAGGCGGCACGATGCGCATGCGCATAGGCAAGCCAATCGAAACCGAAGGACTGCGCAGCGCCGATCGAGCAGAGATGACGCGCAAACTCGAAGAATCCGTAAAAGCAATGTTCACCGAGGAAGTGTGAGGAAGGCGTCGCATAGAAATTCCCTTTCCCTCCGGGAGGTGCCACTGGCACGCGGGCGACGCGGCGCGAGGCTTGCGCTTTTTTCGCAAGCGTCGTGACGCGCGGGTGAGGGCGGGCCTTGCGCCATCTCGCGATTCAAGATGCTTCATCGATGCATTGGGTTCGGGAGGGAGAGGCATACATCGAGGCGCGGACAGGAGAGCGGCGCGGGGTCAGCGCTTGCGATCGAAAATATATAGAGGCACTTGGTTCGCGTGTTTTGGATCTATCGACAGGACTCGGCGGTTTGCCTCGAGCTTGATTGCGCCGGGATCGATTCCTGCCTTTCGCAGCGCGGCGGCTACCGCGTCGAGGTCTTCGGCTTCGAGCCATAGCGCGTACATGCCTTCGCCGTTCGCGGCGAGTTGCGCCGCTACCGATTCTCCGGCGGCGAGGCGAATCTCGGCGTCGCCTACCTTGACCGTCGCTATGTGGCCGGCCGCTTCGCGCGAGACCGCGAACCCGAAATTCTTTTCATAGATCGACGCCGCATCGGCCAGGTCCGTTGTCGCGATCTCGAGGCAGTCGAGCCTTTTCATATTGTTCATACGATTTGGATCACAAGGATTTCGTTAGCTTAGTTGCTGACTCGCAAGGGCGCAAAGGCGGGATTCCTCGCGCGGCAGCCGGAGCTTGCCCTGAGCCTGCCGAAGGGCGCGGGAATGACAGATAAAAAGCACGGCGGGCCGAATGACTATTCATCCGGCCCGCGCGAGCGAAACTATAATTCGCGAATCAGCTCTTCGGCTTCAGCGAGAAATTCGCGTTCGCCGTCGCGCCGTCTTTGACATCGACCTTCTGGTCCTCGGTGCCGAGCTTTTCCTGCCAGACCTGGACAGTATAATTGCCCGGCGGAACGTCCTTGATCGTGAAGTTGCCGCTGTCGTCGGTGACGGCATAGTACGGCGTGTCAGTCGCGACCCACCATCCTTTCATCCAGCCGTGCGCGTCGCAGGTGACCTTGATCACTTCGGGCTTCTCGACCTTCTCTTCGATCTTCTTCTTGAACTTGGGTTGCGCCATGTTGAAGGAAGGATTCACGGTCGAGTAGGTATGGATATTGTGCAGGATTCCGTCGGAGTTGATGATATCGACGGTCGACCCGGCCGGAAACGCGAGTACGTGCGGCACGTAGTCGCATCCTTTTTGATCGAACTCGACATTCTGCGGCTTGAGCTCGCCCTTGGCGCCCTTGACGATCACGACCGCGTTGGCGATTCCGCCATTGCTGCCGACGATCAGCGATTCGTCGAAATGCGGCTTGAGTCCGCACACGTCCTTGTCCTTGGTGATCTCGACCTTCTTTGGCGCGGGCGCGGAGCCGTCATACTTGACGGTGCCGCTGATCGTTCCACCGGCCGCGGCCGCGGGATAACTGCTCATCCCGACGGCGACTACGGCAGCGCATGTTGCAACAAAAATTGAAAGCTTGTTCATCTATTTTCCTCCTGAAAAATTCGTCTTGGCCCTCTCCCTCAGGAACCTTTCTTTTTGCTTGCCTTGACCGGTTTCACTGGCGCGACTTCCGCCACCTGCGCCGGCAGAGTTTTTCCCGGATACGTTCCGAACCAGAATATATAGTCGCGCAACGCCTTGATCTGTTCGGGTTCGTTGCCCTTCAGGATATCGTCGGGGCCGCCCGGATAGAATGACGGCATCTTGGTGCCCGGCTGGACCGCCTGCGGGTTCTTGAGCCACAGCAGTATCCACTGCGGATTCAGCCGGTCATGCGCCATCGCGAGATCGGGAGCCCATCCGGAAGGCGGACCCTCGGGCTTCTTGTCGCCCTGCTGATGGCAACTGAAGCAGTTGAAATAATCCTTGGTCGTGAGCTTCTGGCCCGCCTGCAGCATATCGGAAGGGATCAGGTTCACGTTCAGATACTCGAACGGCACCTCGACGTCGGAGAGCGACGTGAAATAGTTCACGACCGTGTCATCCTCGGCGTTCGTGAAATGGAACGTCGGCATCCGGATCTTCAGCCACGGACGGATCGGGGTCGGTCCCTGCAGGAAGGTGAATAGCCAGTCGGGCTGCACCTTCAGTCCTTCGCCATTGAGTATTGGCGGGGCGAAGTTGATTTCGTCTTCTGAGTAAAAGCGCCGGATATAGCCGCCGCGATTCTCGATAATGTGGCATCCGACGCAGTTGTAATAATTAACCAAATTGCGTCCGGCGACGATATTGTCCTGTGGCTGGGTGCCCGGATCGCGGTAGCGTTCGGGTACCTTGGTATCGGTGCGGCTCGCGAGGAACACGCGCAGGGTATCGATATCCGCGTCCTGGAAATCGAAATTAGGCATCAACTGCTCGACGTCCTTGGTCTGGTAGATGCGCGGATCCTGCAGCTTGTGGAAGGTCCAGTCATTCCAGGTCTGCGGAATCTCGGGACGATCTCCGAAAAACAGCTCATCGACGTGCTTGGTCCCGAACGAGGTCAGCTCGACGCCGATTCGCGATTCCTTGTCCATCCCCTCGACTTCGTGGCATCCGAAGCATCCGTATTTGCGCACCAGCGACTCGCCGGCCTTGATATTTTCAGGATCCTTGAGCGCCGTCTCGACGCCGGGATCTTCCTGCTTCTTGCCGTGCGTCATCAGGAACGCCGTGAGCGCCTCGGCCTCGTGGTCGGACAGCCGCAGCGAGGGCATCGCGGTGTGCGGAGAGAAATCGCGCGGGTTCTTGAGCCACGCGTAAATCCATTGCGGGCTGGTCTTGGCCGCTATTCCGTCGAGGTTCGGCGCGAAGTCCTTCGTCGTGCGGGTCGCGGTGGGAACGAAATGCGCGTCGTCACCTACCGGAGTGCCAATCTGATTCGGCTCGACCGAATGGCAGGCCTTGCAGCCAACCGACTCGAACAGCCCCTTGCCCTCCTCCACGAACGCGGGATTCGCGATATCAGCCTCGAGCGTCGGCGGCTCCGGATGCGCCGCCAGCCACGCCGCGGAATTCTTTGCCGAGCTCGACAGGATATACGACGCGATCTGGGTCGCCTGCTCGCGCGAGAACATAAAGTTCGGCATCCGGGTATGCGGATGAATCAGGTGCGGATTGGTGATCCATCGCACGGTCCACGACGGATCGAGCTTCGCCGACGCAAGCTTCAGGTACGGACCGATTTTGGGCATGTCTTCATAGCCCAACGCCAGATGGCATCCGGTGCATCCCATCTGCTGGAACAGGCGCTCGCCCTGGACCCAGTTGATCGCGATCTGCTTGCCGTCCTTGTTGCGCAGCGAGCCGACATCGACGTGGCACTTGGTACATCGCGCCTGCATCTGGTCGCCGCGAAGCAGCGGATGCTCCCAGTGCTCGACGTCCCCGTGCGCCATCGCGATCGAGTTGACCGCGGGCCCCTGCCCTTCGTGGCACGGAGTGCATCCGAGCTTGTCCGACGGATGCTTGCCGATAATCGCGTCGAAATTTGAATGGGTGCGAAACGGCTGCGGCGCGTTCTCGAAGCCCTTCTTGTCGATACCCATGTGGCACGACTGGCAACGGTCGACGCGCGCGATCGCCTCGTCGAAGGCGTTGCGATCGAAGTCGTCGATCGCGGTCTGCTGGATCTTCGGAATCTTCGGATAGCGCAAGATAACGCGGCCGGCGAACTTGATCGGAATCATGTAGCCGTCGGCCTTGTCGAAAAGATCGTCGCGGGTCTTGGTCATGACCTTGAGCCGGTCGTTTATCGTATCGACCTGCGAATTGATCGCGTCGATCTGATCCTTGACCTTCTGAACCGCCGCCTTGGCCGCATCGGAGACCTTGGTCTCTGAATCGAGGTCCTTGGTCAACTGATCGAGCTGATTTTTGTACTTGGCCGGATCCTGATGGGTCTGGATCGCGTGATTGTAGTCATACCAGCTCTCGGTCATGTACGACTTGGTGAAGCGCGCCGCCTGTTCCTTTTCGTCGGAGGTAACCTGAAGGCCCACGAGCTGGCTCTTGAGCGCCGCGAGCTTGTCGGCCGTCGCGCCGGAGCTGATTTCGCGCTGGTCGGTGGCAAGGTCCTTGATCAGCTTTACGTATTCGGGATTCGCGTCGAGCTTTTTCTGCTCGTCGGCGGCATCCTGCATGTACTTGTCGTATGCGAGCCGGTCGAACTCGACCTGGTACTCTTTCCACGGGCGGCGCGAGATATTGTCGTCCCAGATCGACCATACCGCGACCACGAGCAGCAGCGCGACCATCAGGACGAACAGCGCGCTGTATGACTTGCCTTCCTCAGTGGGATCAAGCCCCGGTCTGCCAGCCATCTATCCTACCTACCCGCCCTCGAATCAGTTGATCGCGCCGCATGCCGCAGCCGCTTGGTTCATCGCACTCAGGAATCCGCGCCGGAAAAACTCTCGGCGATATAGCCAACCAGAAAGACCAGGATCCCGATCCCGGTCAACTTGTACTCATTACCCATTCCGTGCGTCTGAGTAATCCCCACGAACAGGGCGAAACCCACATCGGCGCAGCCGAGCGCCTCCAGAACTTTGCCCAATAGGTACACGCAACTCCGCCGCGCCTCAGATATTTTTCCGCCTCAGATATTTATCCTCAGATATTTATCCATGGCGTAACGAGGATGTACTTGATGTTGAGCGCATGCCGCAGCATCATCTTGATGAACACGCCCATCATCGCAATCAGCAGAAAGCCGGTGATCCCGAAGCGCACCGGGCCCCACTTCTGAAGCAACTCGCGTCCTCCGCCGGGAAACGCCGACCACGGATCGTTGGCGGGCCGGGCGCGGACCCATAAATAAAAAGCCACGTATCCAACCACGAAGTATCCAACGATCAAGCTGAGCCCGAAGATCGCGGAAGCCAGGTAGTCGCGGAATCCAAACAGGTACGGCAGATCGACGTTGGTCAATGCTTCGACCAGGTGCGGATCCCATACCTGTCCCGGCCAGAACCAGTTCCATCCGGGGCCGCGGAAGAAAGTCCCGATAATGATGAACGAGACCCATAGCACGTGGAATCCGACGAAGAAGGTCAGTATCTCGAACATCCGTTCGCGGAAAGTATAGTAGCCGTTGCCCTTGGGATTGATGTCTAGATAAGGGATCAGCATCAGGCCGACGATAATAAAGCTCGGCAGCACAACTCCCGCGTACCACGGATCGAAAAAGACCAGCATCTCCTGCAGGCCCAGGAAGTACCATGGCGCCTTGGAGGGATTCGGCGTGCGGGTCGGATTGGACGGCTCCTCGAGCGGAGCGTTGATCGTGAGCGACCAGATGGTCAGCACCACGATCACCAGGAGCGTCATCAGAAATTCGCTGCGCACCAGGAACGGCCAGGTGTGGAGCTTTTCCTCGACGCCGCCGCCCGCCTTCTTGATCGGTACCTCGATCCGCTTGCCGCCCGGAGCGCCCGGTGCTCCGCCACCCGCCGGCGCGCGCGCGGGAGCACCCGCGCCGCCTGCGGCCGCCATCATCATCGGAGCGTTTCTGGGTGCGTTGCCCGGAGAATTTCCTTCGTGGCTCGCCATGATTAAACCCTTGTCGATTCCATCGGCGATAATTCGCGCGCCTTCATGCTTCCGCGGAGACCGGCTCGCTCGCGCTCAGGCGTGATGCGTTCAGGCGTCATCGTCTTCCTTCCATGGAGGAGGCGCCGCAGCGCGCCAGATAAGCCACAGCGCAATCGCCATCCCCGCCGGGACCGAGAGCACGCGCACGATTCCCATGTGCGCGATATAGGACATCAGGTCGCCCATTGCCGTCCTCTCTACTAATGCCTAGAGCGGGCCTGACATTCCGTCACGCCGGATCCGCCAGAAATGCACCGCCATGAAGATGGTCGCGACCAGCGGAAAGAAGATGCAGTGCAGGATGTAGAACCGAAGCAGCGTATGCGGCCCGATCTCGGCACCGCCGAAAATAAACGCTCGCGCATCGTAGATCGGGTTGACCCCCAGCACCTCGTGGAACGGTCCTCCGTGACCCAATAGCGGAGTGGCGCGCGCCATGTTCGAGCCGACTGTCACCGCCCAGATCGAAAGCTGGTCCCACGGCAGCAGATACCCGGTGAACGAGAGCAACAGCGTCAGCACCAGCAGGATAACCCCGACCACCCAGTTGAACTCTCGCGGCGGTTTGTACGATCCGGTCATGAACACCCGGAACATATGCAGCCACACCGCAATCACCATCCCGTGCGCGGCCCATCGATGCATATTGCGCATCAGCATCCCGAACGGCATGTCGAATTCGAGATACTTCATGTCCGCGTATGCGTATTCCGCGGTCGGCCGGTAATAGAACATCAGGTACACGCCGGTGATAACCGTGACCAGGAATAGCAGAAAAGTGATTCCGCCCATGCACCACGTGAAGCGCAAACGGACGGCATGCTTTTGTACTTTAGAAGGATGAAGATGCAGCCAGACGTTGCCCGAAACCATCAGGATCCGGTTTCGCGGCGTGTCTTCGTAGCCGTGGCGGAAGATCGACTGCCACGCTTGAGAATCGGTGATCTGGCGCCTGACCTCTTTCCAGTCCAACTTCGCCATCTAAGCCACTACCCGGGCACGAACGCCCGCCTCCACATAAACCCGATGCTTACCCTAAAACGAGATGCGCTTCCAACCCCTCGATTCCCAAACCCAATCTCTCGCCGCGCGTAAGGCTACCTAATTATGAGGCGGTTCTGCAAGAAGAACCGCTGATTTGCCGCACGATCATCGCTAACTCTCGCCTCCGGACGACTTTCCACCACCACCCCGCGAAAAAAGCGGAATTATCAATCCGTACGCGAACATCACGATCGCAATCGCCACCACCAGGATTCCCATCCCGGTCAGCAGCCCCGTCGCCATCAGGACCAGCCCAACAACCAGAAGCGGAATCGCGAACGCGATCGGATTGAATGGATCGCCGCGCGCCGCCTTGATCTTGGAATCGCGCGCGAGGTCGGCCTGGTCGGCTTCCTCGTTGCTGTCCTTCAGCAGCGAGACCGCGTAGTCGGTCATCTCCTGCCGATTCGGCATCTCGCGCAGCCGCTCGGAGAGCTCGCGCGCCAGATCCTCGACCGCGCGATCGTTGGCGGTCGATTGTCCCGGCAACGCAGTCTCCGGAGATTGCGGCGATTTGGAATCGCGATCGGATTCGTCAGACATATTGATTCGCCCGCGATCGGCGAGCCACACGTATCGCACCAATGGCAAGCTGTCAAAGCCCCGACCGACCCGCCGGTGCATTCAAGTTGGAAATTCGGAAGTAGCGGTGATAGATGTGGTTGAACGATGCAGCGGTCCATCGTCGCGTAATCGGAGGTGCCATCATGGGTCTGCCAAACGGAATCCATCATCTCGCCATCTGTACCAAAGACATCAAGAAGCAGATCGAGTTCTTCACCGAGGTAGTCGGGATGGAACTGGTCGCGCTGTACTGGATGCATGGCGTGGACAACACCTTCCACGGCTTTCTGCGGATGAGCGACAGCTCCTCGATCGCGTTCGTGCAGCATCCCGACATCGCGAATATCAAACCAATCAAGGGTGTCTCGAACGCCGGGCGCACCGCTCAAAACGTCGCGCCCGGAGTGATGCAACACGTCGCGATGAACGTCGACACGGAAGCCGACCTGCTGGCGATTCGCGATCGCGTGCGCGCCCACGGCGTCTGGATCATGGGACCGCTCGACCACGGCCTGTGCAAATCGATCTACTTTGCCGGGCCCGAGGGCCTTATGCTGGAATTCGCGACCTCGGAGGGAACGGCAATCAACGCCGAGGCGTGGATCGATCCCGAAGTGGTGGAGTTGGCGGGAATCAACGCGCAAGAGCTCGAACGCTACAAGCATCCGGCCGCATTCGAATCGAAGGGCGGAAAAGTTCCGCAGCCCGCGCCCGATCCGTCGAAGCCGCTGATGGACTACCCGCTCGACGCGAAGATCTGGACCATGAGCGACGAAGAGGTAACGCGCACGATGAGCGAGCCGATCCCGCCGGTCGTGGTTCCAAAGACCCGCGCCGCATAATTGTCGGCTCGGTGCCTATCGATGAAGACGAAAGAAGAGTCGAAGAACGTTTCGCCTCCCGGTGGCATCGATACTCCGGCGCAGCCTGCCGTGGTCGACAGGGCCGCCTTTCAAGCCGAACTGGATGCGCTGCGGGTTCGGGAGAAGGCGCACATGCGCGAGGGTGACGCGATCGCGGCATCCCGCCGGCGGCTGCCGATGGTCGAGGTGGACCCCACCATCACGCTGATTGGCCCGAACGGCCCGGTGACGCTTCTCGAGGTGTTCGAGGGCCGTCGGCAACTCATCGCCTACTACTTCATGTGGCACGCCGGCCGCCCTGCGCCAGAACAGTGCGAGGGATGCACCTGGGTCACATCGCAGGTCCGCGAGCTGTCCTACATTCATTCTCGCGACGTCACCTACGCCACGTTTTGCAAAGGCCCGTACGAAGAGGGCGCCCGCTACCGCGACTTCATGGGCTGGGAGATGCCTTGGTACTCGGCCCTCGGATCGCTCGACAAACTCCTGGTCGGACGCCGCGTGAGCATGATGTATATCGTTTGCTACCTGCGAGAAGGATCCAAGGTCTTCGAGACTTACTGGACGACGATGCGCGGCGTCGAGGCGATGGATAACAGCTACCGATTGCTCGACTTGACCGTCTATGGGCGGCAGGAGAAGTGGGAGGACTCGCCGACCGGCTGGCCACAACGGTTTGAAGGCAAGCAAAATTTCCGTACCGACGGACGTCCCATGGCGCAGTGGTCCCGCCTGAAAGCCGGACGCTCCGACGATCTAGGCACCACCCGCCGCTAGAGCCCGCACCGCATAATTGCTGCCTCTGTCCCTCTCCCAAAAGGAGGCTGTCGATTTTCTCGCAAACCCGCCGCTGGTGTCATCCTGAGCCGTAGGCGAAGGATCTCCGCGAAGCGATTAGTGCAACCAATCCGGGCTTTGCGCACTAATCGCTTCGCGGAGATCCTTCACTCCGGCAGCCTTCGTTCAGGATGACGGGCGAGAATTTGGCATTTATCGACAGCCTCAAAAGATTGGGAGAGGGTGTCGCGCGCCGCGCGCGACGGGTGAGGGACCAACAGCAAAGAATCTTAGCTCGCGATTCCGGCACCACGGCGGCGGCGTAGTACGCAGAATTTCAAGCTGCGATCACGATGGACCCAGCCGCTCCAGATCCAAAATTCAATTCTGGCGGTCCCTCACCCGCGCGTCACGGCGATTGCTAAAAAAAGCAATCGCCGCGCCGCGCGCCCTCTCCCAATTCTGTAGGGAGAGGGACAATCAAGAAACCGTCATCGCTCGATTCCGCGATCCTGCCGGAGTAATTACGATCGCATGCGCAAGGTGATCCGCCCTATCCACTCCGCACTCGGCCATTATGGACTCGCGCTGTTGCGCACCTACGCGCACGACGAGCCACTCGCGCAGAGCATCGCGCGGAAACTGGCCGACTTCGCGGCCGCGATGGAACTGCATCCGGGCAACGTGCCAGTCGCTATCAACGAAACCGATGTGCGCGAAGGATATGCCGCGTGGTCCGCGACGTATGACCTGCCGGGCAATCCGCTGGTCTCCGTCGAAGAGCCCGTCGTTCAGGCGATGATCGACTCGATTGCGCCGGGACGCGCACTCGACGCGGCGTGCGGCACCGGGCGGCATACCAAGTACCTCGCCGACAAAGGATTCGACACGATCGGCATCGACTGCTCGCCCGAGATGCTCGAGCTCGCGCGCGTCAAAGTTCCCGAGGCCCGCTTCGAGCTCGGCGATCTCACCGCGATTCCGTTCGCATCCGGCAGCTTCGATCTGGCGCTCTGCGCGCTCGCGCTCGACCACACCGACGATCTGCTCGCACCCGTCGCCGAGCTGGCGCGGGTTGTGCGGCCCGGCGGATGCGTGATCATCTCCACGCTTCATCCGACGATCAGCCGCCAACTCGGCGGAGGCGCCTTCTATCGCGACGCCGACGGAGGCCGCGGCATGATCCGCGGACCGGAACAGACCGTCTCGGACTACATCATGGCGGCAGTCGATGCGGGCCTGGAGATTCGCGAGTGCGTCGAGCCGGTCTGGAGCGAGCGCGAGATCGCGATGCTCGAAGGCAAGCGTCGGCAGCGTGCGGAACTCACATCATCAGCGCTCGATCCGGAGATTTTCCGTATCGCGATCCTGGACTCGCCCTGCGCACTGGTATTGAACCTCGCGAAGCCCGGACGCTGATCGGAATCGATGCCTGGCTGCCACAACGTATTCTCCGTGTCTTAGTGTCTTCCCTGGTGTCTTTGTGTTTATGCTTTCTGGCCACGCCCGCTACGCGAGCTTGCGGGCGATTATCAGGTCGTGGACCGAGAAGCGGGCGACCGGGGCGAGCTTTTCCACCTTGATGTTCGGATCGTGCAGCACGTCGCGGGCGCGCAGCCGCGTGGTCCATCCGAGGAGCTTGGTCAGCGGATTTATCAGCGTGTTGAGAAAATAGAGAATCGGATTGGGACTGGCAAAATGATTGACCACCACGATCCGTCCGCCGGGCTTACACACCCGGACCATCTCGTTCATCATCTTGATCGGATCGGGCACCACCGTGATTACGTGGAACGAGACCACGTCGTCGAAGCTGTTGTCGGGAAAATCGAGATTGAGCGCGTCGCCCTGCTTGACCTCGATATGACGCCATCCGTTTTCGCGGATTTTCTCGTGCGCATGCGCGAGCATCGCCGGCGAAGGATCGATGCCGGTCAACTGAACGTAAGGCGGAAACGCGTCGAGCGACATTCCGGTGCCGACTCCCACCTCGAGCACGCGCTGGCCGGGCCGCAAGTTGAGCGACTCAACCACTTCGTGCTCGTGGACCAGGAAAGCGCGGACAAAAACCGCGTCGTAGAAACGTGCGAAGTCTGAATAGATGCGACTCTCGTGAGGCTCAGCCATTGGCGAAATTTCCCTTGATCAGGCCGAGGCGAAACGGATGGCAGGATCCGGACGCGATGGCGTTGCTCTCGCTATTGTCGATCCGAGATCGGCGCGCTTACGCGGCCGCGTTGACTCCCCGAAGCTGGCGCTTCACCGATGCGATATCGCGGCGGCGAAAGCGCCACTGCCGCCCTTTCTTGAACGCCGGAATAATATTCCGTCGCGCAAATTCATTTACCGTGTCCGGACTGAGGTCGAGCAGGAATGCGACCTCGCGCGAATTAAGTAGTATGTCGTCTTTATCGGCCATGTCAGTCCAACAAGACGCCTTTCATGATTAGGATTGGAACGGGCCTTTGTAACCCAGCCCGGTTGATGAAGTCAAGTTTACGCTTCGATTACGACAACCGCGAGGGCTCGAATGATAGCTCTATGATTTAATAGCCCTAATGATGCTATTAGACGCTAATTGTATTTAATCGACGTATCGATATCAGATAGTCGTACCACGCCCGAGTCACAACGATACACGAAAAGAGTCCTGTCAGAACGCCGACGCATAGCGTCACCGCGAATCCTTTGACCGGTCCGGTCCCAAACTGGAACAGGATCAGACCCGCGACAAAGGTCGAGATATTGGAATCGCGAATCGCCGACCACGCGCGCTGATAGCCGAGCTTCACGGCTTCACGAGTGGTCTTGCCGTTGCGAAGCTCCTCGCGCATTCGTTCGTTGACGAGCACGTTGGCGTCGACCGACATACCGAGCGTCAGCACGATTCCAGCGATTCCGGGTAGCGTGAGCGTCGCCTGCATCGCAGCCATCACGCAGACCAGCAGCAGGATGTTCAGCGAGAGTCCGAAGTCGGCCAGGATTCCCGCGCCGCTGTAGTAGAACGCCATGAAGATCAGGACGGCGGCCGCGCCGATTACGAAGCTCATCTCGCCCTGCCTGATCGAGTCGCGTCCGAGCGACGGTCCTACCGTGCGCTCTTCTTCGATCTCGACCGGCGCCGGAAGCCTGCCGGAGCGGAGCACGATTTCGAGGTCGTGCGCTTCCTCGAAGGAAAAGCGGCCGGTTATCTGGACGTGCCCGCCGGGAATTCTTTCCTTGATCACCGGCGCCGAATAGACCGTGCCGTCCAGGATTATCGCCAGCTCGCGGCCGACGTTCTCCGCCGTGATCGTGTCGAAGATCTGCGCGCCGCGCGCGTCGAGATCGACCGAGACATATGGTCCTTCGAGACGCCCGCCCGGACGCACGCTCGCATCGGTCACCACGTCGCCGCTGACCAGCACCGGAGTCTCGACCAGGTATGGAGTACGCCCACCGCGATCGACCGGTCCGTACAGAATCTCGTCGCCGGGCGGAGGGCCGTTCTGGATCGCGTCCTGCACGCTGTGGGTGTTGTCGACCAGCTTGAATTCGAGCACCGCGGTCTTGCCGATCAGCTCCTTGGCGCGTTCGGGATCCTGGATACCGGGAAGCTGGACCAGGATCTCGTCCTCGCCCTCCTTCTGCACGGTGGTCTCGCGCACTCCGAGCTGATCGATTCGATTGCGAATAGTTTCCAGCGCCTGGTCCATCGCATTGGATCTGATCTGCTGCAAATCGCGCGGCCGGAACGCGATACTGTAGGCCGGTCCGCTCGCGTCGGACACGCTCGAAACGATCAGGTCGGGGAACGATTTCGACATCAGGTCCAGGAACGCGCTGCGCTCGTCGCCGCTCTTGAGCTTCACGATCGGATTGCCGCTCGCGTCCTGCGAGATACCGCCAAGATCGAGCTTGTTGTCCTTGAGCTCGCGCTTGATATCGTCGGCGCGGCGGCGGAGCTGAGTCTTGACCGCGTCGTCCAGCTTCACTTCCATCAGCAGATGCGTCCCGCCCTGAAGATCGAGTCCGAGCTGAATCTTGGTGCCGCCGATCCATCCGGTCCACCAATCGGGAAGCGGAACGTTGAAGCTGGGCAGCATGATGACCAGCGCGACGACGACCAGCAGCGCGGCCAGGTACAGCCGGGTAAGTCCGCTGCCGCCGGTGAAATGGAGATAGAGAAA
This sequence comes from uncultured delta proteobacterium, assembly GCA_963801665.1. Lineage (GTDB taxonomy): Bacteria > Desulfobacterota > Binatia > Binatales > Binataceae > JBARDN01. Next base: position 691,312 of record CAWDFL010000002.1, read on the forward strand.
CGCGACGCTAATCGCGAGCAGAATCAGGATCGGTGCGAAAGATTGTGCTTCCACGGAATTTAGTTATCACCTTGCGATAGAGCGCCGCGCGAGAGCGCGGGCTTCATTTAGTCTTTCTTGGCTGTCTTGCCGGTGGTTGAAAGCGACGCGATTTGCGGCCGCTCGACGCGCACGCGCACGTTGTTCGCGATTTCGAGGGTCACGACCCGATCGCCTAGCTCGTGGATCCGTCCGATCAGGCCGCCTGTCGTCACGACTTCGTCGTTACGCTTCAGCTCCTTGAGCATCCGGTCATGCTCCTTGGCCTTCTGCGTCTGCGGACGGATGAGCAGGAAGTAGAAAATTCCAAACAGCAGCGCGAGCGGGATGACGGTGGTCAGGAAGACCTGCTGGCTCGGATTTCCCGAGCTGGCCGCGGCGGTCTGTGCGTAAGCAATTCCCTCGAAAAACATCAATCCTCATCCATCGGCTTGCAATGCGGCTTCTTCCGCGGCAAAGCCGACAGTCATTGATTTTGCGTAAGCAGCGAAGGTCCGAGATGCGATAGCAGCTTGGGCCCCCTGCATCAAGCGCGCGTAGAAGTGGAGATTATGCTCCGTTAGCGCGCGCGCCGCGAGTATCTCGCCGGACAAAAATAGATGACGCAGGTAGGCGCGCGAAAGCGTCCGGCACGGACGGCATCCGCATCCGGCGTCGAGCGGACGGTCGTCGCGCGCAAAGGCGGCCCGTTTTATCGAGAGCGCTCCCGCGCTGGTGAAGGCGGATCCGTTGCGCGCATTGCGCGTAGGCAGCACGCAATCGAACATATCGAAGCCCATGCCGATTGCGGCAAGCAGATCGGTCGGCGTTCCGACTCCCATCAGGTAGCGCGGCCGATCCGCCGGCAGCATCGAGGCGCTGAGCGCCGCCATCTCGTACATTGCTTCCTTGGGCTCGCCGACCGAGAGCCCGCCCGCGGCAAAGCCGTCGAACTCGAGCGCCGTGATCTGCGCGGCGCTGATCCTGCGCAGGTCGGCATAGACTCCTCCCTGCACTATTCCAAACAGCGCCTGAGTCGCGCTTTGACGCGCGCGCAATACACGCTCGGCCCATCTGGCAGTGAGTTCGAGCGACTTCAGCGCACGATCGTGCGTGGCCGGAAACGGAGTGCATTCGTCGAGCGACATCATGATGTCCGAGCCGAGCGCTTCTTGCAGCGCAACCGCGCTCTCGGGCGTGAGCGTGACCGCGGCGCCGTCGAGATGCGACCGGAAGCGGATTCCGCCTTCGTCAATCGAATTGATCTTCGCGAGGCTCATCGCCTGAAAGCCTCCCGAGTCGGTAAGGATCGCGCCGGGAAATCCCATGAAGCGCGCCACACCACCCAACTCGTGAATCAGCTCAGGACCGGGACGCACCAACAGATGATAGGCGTTGGCGAGCACCAGCCGGAAGCCAATCCCCCACAACTCGTCGGGCGCCATCGCCTTGACGGCCGCGCGTGTCCCGACCGGCATGAAGACCGGAGTCGCGATCGCGCCGTGCGCGGTGACAATCTCGCCGGTGCGCGCGAGACCGTCGGACGCGGCGACACTAAACTGGATCAGCCCGCTCATCAGAGGATCAGCATCGCGTCGCCGTAGCTGAGGAAGCGGTATTTGTGGCGAATCGCTTCATCGTAGGCCTGGAGGATCGTCTCGCGGCCGGCCAGCGCCATCACCAGCGCCAGCACGGTGGTGCGCGGCATGTGGAAGTTGGTGATCATCGCATCCACCAGTTTGAAGCGAAATCCCGGCATGATGAAGAGCCCGGTCGCGCCTTCCGGCTCGCCGGTGATCGCCCAAGATTCGAGCGCGCGCACGGTCGAGGTGCCGACCGCGATAATCCGGCCGCCGATGCGCCTGGCGTGCTCGATCGCCTCGCGCGCGGCGGCGTCGATCGTGAACCATTCCGCTTCCATCGAATGGCCCTCGACCAATGCCTCGCGCACCGGAGCGAAGGTGCCGGGGCCGATATGCAGCGTGATCCGAGCGACGCGGATTCCGGCTGTCGCCAGGTCGGCGAATACGCGCTCGGTGAAATGCAGCCCCGCCGTCGGCGCCGCGATCGCGCCGGGCGTGTGCGCATAGACGGTCTGATAATCGTCAAGGTCGGCGGCGCCGACTTCGCGCCGGATATAATGCGGCAGCGCAAGCATCCCGGCCGTGTTCAGCACTTCTTCGACGGGAGTGCCGTCCTCGCTGACGATTATCAGGCGATGGTCTTGCGAAATCGCGGCGACGATCAAGGTGCGCGCGTCCGCAAGCGTCAGGCGCGCGCCAACTCCAAGCCCGCGAGGCGCACGCGCGAGCGCGAGCCATCCCCCCTCGGGATCGGCGACCGGGCGGACGAACAGCAACTCGACGCGTCCGCCCGATTCCTTGCGCGCGTAGAGGCGAGCGGGCAGCACGCGAGTGTCGTTTAGGACCAGCAGGTCGCCCTCGCGCAGATGGTCGGCAAGCTTGTAGAAGCGCGAGTGCGTGCGCGTCGCCGATCGCCGCTTGATCACGAGCATCCGAGCCTGGTCGCGCTCGGCCAGAGGATGCTGCGCGATCAGCTCGGGCGGGAGCTCGTAGTCGAGTTCAAAGATCTTCATCGCGGGCACATCAGCACACATTAGACGATCGAGGAGGGCAGTATAAGGCTGAGCTGTTCAGCGTTGCCAAAGTGGTTCCCTTCGGCGATTAGCGCGGTCTCGGCCTGACCATTTCCCAGAACTGGCGCGGACTGAGAATCATCATGCCCGCGGAGGGAGAGCTGAGTGAAAGAATTTCCTTGTCGTCAGTCACGAGGGCATCAGCATGCGCCGCCAGTGCGGACGCGACCACGATAATGTCATTGCGATCGCGCAACGCAAGCGGAGGCAGGTGGCGGGGGCGCGCCTCGACGCGATAGCTGCGCAGGAACGCTTCAGCTTCCCTTTTGCGCAATCCGGGAACCCTGAACTTGCGCTCAAGGACGGCGCACAATTCTTCGATGACGACCTCGCCGGTTAGCAATTCGTGCTCTGAGAGAATCAACCTCAGGAGGTCAGCACAGAGTCCGCGGGATGCAAGTGCGCTGGCGAGGACGTTGGTGTCCGGGAAGACCCTCACGAGACGGTCTTGAATACATCCTCGTCGGTCAAAAAGCCGCGCGCTTCGGCAAATGGCATGATTCGGCGACGGAGGTCCTCGAAACGCGCTAGCGCGAGATGGCGCCGTAGGGCATCGCGCATAACTTCGCTGCGGGTCCGTCCGGAGCTACGGCAGATCCGATCAAGTAATGGCTTCAGATCCGCGTCGAGGCGAACCGTGACCACGCTCGTCTTCATGTCATACAATGTATCACACCGGACTATAGCTGCCAACGACGTGCAGCGCTCTGGCTCGGAGAATGGAAGAGGCCCCGCACTTTTTCAGCGCGGGGCCTCTTTTGCCAGATTTCGAAGTACCCGTCACCGGATTAAGGGGGGCGTAATTTTCCGGTGACCAACATGGGATTCTCCGGAAGCTGAACAACATGAAAATAATCTTGTCACAAAGTAAGGTCAAGAATCGCAAGCTTGCGCTCGGAAAAAAACGGCGCGGCGCTTTCGCGCAGTGGTTCATTTCGTACGCGATTGTCGCTTCCGCGCGAACGCGGCCGGATCAACCGCAGGGCGACGGGTTCCAAGACGGAGCTTAGTGACAAAAATCAGCCGCGCGGGACACAAATTCGGTTGCGTCCACGCAACAGCAGATGCAAATCAGCGCGAAAAAAACCAGCTTCGCGCGCTTCTTCAACGTTTTAGGTGATTTCGGGGCGGCACGGCGATTGCTCTAGGGCCCGTGATTGTCCGATCCAGATTCGTCGTTCTCGCAAAACTGCGCGATATTCGCGCCACCGACTGTCATCGGGGCAGGCGCAACCTGGGAAACCAGAGGGGCTGAGGAGAGGCTGTGAGGAATTTAAAGCATAAATTCTGGTTGAAGGGTTGGTTGATGCTGATCGCGGTCGTGATGATAACGGGCATCGGTGTTATCCAAACGAGAACTGCCGCCGCGAAGTCATCGACGAAGAGTGCCGCAGCGACCCCTTCTGTTCAGCCATCGGTCAGCGGCGCCTGCCCTGCGGGTTATCGTACGTTGAGTTTCACCAATGACTGCAGCAGCGACATCTACCTCGGCGAGAATCTAAGTAGCCCGCAGCTACAATCAACTACTGCTTGCACAACGGACGCCGATTGCAACCCATCAGCCAATTTGGATTGCGTAAACAATGTTTGCACCGAAGTCTGCACCACCGCCTCGGATTGCGGAGCGAATCAGGCCTGCAATACGACAACCCAGAAGAACGCGAGCGGAACTGTCGTCAACGAATGCTATTTCAAAAATCTGGAGCCTACATCTCTGTCCACGCCAAGTTCCGGCTCCGCATGGCAACTCCCGGCCCACGGCGGGCAATCCGTAATCTGCGTTCCCGAGGGGCCGACGGCATCGCCCGGGCCGAACGGAGGTACCGTAGCCCAGGGCGGATCCTGCACCCAAAACTCAGATTGTATCAGCAACACTTGCGCGGCAGGAGCTGCGTTTAATCGACTTTGCACCTCGTCGGACCAAAACTGCGAATGCCAGTCCGTATTCACCTGGGGCGGGCTCTTCTGGGGACGCACCGACTGCGCAAGCGCGGACACCAACAACAACCAGTTGACTTGTCAGACGGGAAATTGCGGTGCTGCCAACGGGTCCCAGGGAAACCTTGATTGTAACGCCTCTACCGCATCTCAACCTGTTGGGCCGCAAAACCCCGCGTACGTGGGCGAGTTCACTATGGAAGTCCCGCCTAACGGTAGCTACAATGCCGGCGCGACGGACTATTACGACGCCAGCGCTGTCAACGGTTTCAATATTGGCTATTCGATCGTACCCGCAGCGGGCAGTTTTTCGCCGCCATATTCTTCTTCGAATCCCAAACAGTGCGGACCGGTCGGCGTCGCAACAGTCGATTCATCCGGCAACCCCACCACCTACTGCTCATTCAACCTGCTAAGTACCTGCCCTACCGATCTCCTTTATACGGACTCATCGGGGACTGTGGGATGCTGGGCTCCCACCCAGGCCTGCACTAGCGGAACCTCGGCACAAAAGACCGACCTTGGCTGCACGAGCCAGGTTCCTTTCCTGTGCGCGCAGAATACCGATTGCCCATACAACGCGTCTGGTTCGCAGACGATGACCTGCTCCACCACGACCGGCCAGGCATACGGCCAGTGCCAATGCCAGACAAACGACGACTGTCCTTCCGGCTTCTCGTGCACCGGGGGAACGCCGGGCACCTGCACCAATACCAGCGCCGCGAGCTCAACCTGGGCCGATCTCTACGGATGCAATAACTTTTACAACCTCTCTCCGTACAACGGATCGACAACGTCGATTAAGGACACCGGGATAGTGTGCGGATGCCCGTTATGGTCGGCTACCGGAGAGTGCCTTGCCGACAATATCAATTGGGAGCAGGTACCTGCGGGAAGCACCGCGCCGGTCGCCTCTCCGGCTCCTACCACCTCGATAGGAGACTTCTACTCCGTGTTCCACGACGCATGCCCTACTGCCTACACCTACCCTTACGACGACGACAGTGGAAGTTACGGATGCACTAACGCGGGAAACACGACCGGACCGTCGTACAACATCACCTTCTGTCCGGCGGCCGCGGTATCGCCGACTGCGACACCGACGTCAAGCGCAACTCCAACTCCAACTCCGACCGCAACCGCGTCGGCGACTCCAACGCCAACCGCGTCCGCAACTCCAACTCCAACCGCAACCGCGACGGCAACCGCCACTGCAACGCCCACAGCGACGGCGACGATGACTGCAACTGCGACCGCCACGGCAACAGCCACTGCCACTCCCACCGCGACTACGACGCCAACGCCGACGCCGAGCCCGAGTGCGACGCCGATCTGCTCGCCCGATGTTTTCCTGAGCACCAATCCCGCCGGCACTCTGGCATTTGGCAACGTCGACGTCGGAGCCTCAATCACCCTGCCGCTGACGGTCACCAACAACGAACCGGCGGGTACGCTCAAGCTGAAAGCCAAGATCACACGTCCAACAGCTCTGGGCTTTGCGATAACTGGCGGAACTTGCCGATCAGGGAAATCATTGCCTCCCGGCCAGAGCTGCACCTACGACGTTAGGGTCAAGGGCAAGAAGAAACGGGCAGGTACTTCGTTAAGCACGCCTTTGGTCATCACGGGTCATTTTGAAAAACGCGCGTGCCCGGCGCGCGATACGCAAAGCGCCTCGGTGACTCTGGCAGCTTTTGTAAATCAGTGACGGGACGCTGAACCGGAAGCATCCGCGAAGTTTACGCCTCAAAACCGCGCCGCCGGAGATTCACTCCGGCGGCGCGGCTTCATTCTGACTTGAAGGACGAGGACTAAAATCTCGCGGGCGATTATCGCCGCGCATAGACGGGCGCGTCGCGACGCGCCCCTACGAATTAAATTCGGTTTCGTAAGGAGGCTCGGGAAAATGTTTGAGGCGTGAGTGTCGTAGCCTCAGCCGAGCCTCCGATCGTCATTTCGACCGAAGGGAGAAATCCCGAGACGGCGATGCTCGACGCCAACATCGCATGCATAGGCCCTGCGGCCGGGATTCCTCGCGCGGCAGCCACGCGCGGGAATGACAACCGCATAAGTCTTTGTAGGGGCGCGCCGCTACGCGCCCGTCTCCGCTGTACTAACCACGCCAAGTTCGTTCGTCATCCTGCGCCGTAGGCGAAGTATCTCCGCGAAGCGATTAGTGCGAACAGCCTTCCCATTGCGGAGCAAATCATGCGAGGCGCAGGATTATTTTTCCGAAATGTTCCGAGGCCTGCATCATTCGATGTGCGGCCGGGGCTTCCGAAGCCGGGAGTGTCTTGTAGATCGGGGGACGCAGGCGGCCAGCGGCCAAAGCGGTGCCGAAGCGGGCCAGGAATGCGCTCACGATCGCGGCCTTCTCCGCGGCCGGGCGGGTGCGCAGGGTCGATCCGAAAATCCGCAGATGGCGCCGCAGGACGGCGGCGAGATCGATCTCGGATTTGGTCCCGGTCATGAGACCGATCAGCACCAGGCGGCCGCCGTGGGCGAGCGCCTCGATATTCTGGGACAAGTACGCCGCGCCGATACTGTCCAGGATTGCGTCGGCGCCGCGTCCGCTGGTAGCGGTCTTCACAGCCGACGCGAACGGCCCCTTCTTGTAGTTGATCGCGACGTCGGCGCCAAACTTCAGGCACTGCTCGCACTTGGCGTCGCTGCCCGCAGTCACGATCGAGCGCGCCCCGGCCTCCCGCAGGAGCTGGATCGACGCGGTGCCGACTCCGCTGCCGCCGCCATGGATCAGCACGCTGTCGCCAGGCTTGACGCCCGCGAGCTCGAACAAATTGAGGAAGGCCGTCAGATAAACTTCGGGAAGACCCGCCGCTTCTTCATCGGAAAGCGCGGCGGGAATTTTCATCGCCGAGCCCGCGTGCGCAACCGCCAGTTCGGCGTAGCCTCCGCCCGGCAGGAGCGCCATCACGCGGTCGCCGCGTTTCCATCCGTGCGCGTGCGCGCCTACGGCGACGACTTCGCCAGCGGCCTCGAGGCCCAGGATCTCCGACGCTCCGGGCGGCGGCGGATAGAAGCCTTGGCGCTGCATCAGGTCGGCGCGATTTATTCCCGCGCATCGTACCTTGATCAGGATCTCGTCATCCGACGGAACCGGATCGGGCGCGTCGCCAAGTTTCATCACCGACTCATCGCCGGGCCGATCAATAAGGACTGCTTTCATGAAGGTAGAACCTGCACGAGCCAGCGCGCAGAGTCAAAAGCGTCAGGCGAGCGCGGGCGGACCCGCAAGCACGCGGCGGCGGAAGTCGTCGAACGATTCCTTCCATGGCAGCCGGCCTTCCAGCCACCAGGTAGCGCCGGCCTCGGCATATGGCGCGACTTTCTCTTGCGCCAACGTGGGATCGTCGGAGGTCTCGCCGGTGCAGACGATATCGAACGGAGCGGCGATGCTGAGATTCGCCGCGATAAAATCGCGGACTCCGCAAATGTCATCGGGAGAAAGCAGCTTCTCGATATCGGCGCTCGCCGGCACGATGCCGTCGTAGCGGGCCGCGCGGCGAAACGGCGGTTTTTTCGGCCACGTCCCCGCGAGCCAAATCGGGATTCGCGGAAGCTGCACCGGCGCGGGGATGAACTGCGCTTTGAGCACCTGGTAGTGATCGCCATCGAAAGAGAATTTCGCGCCGCTCCATAGCCCGATAATTACCGCCAGCGCCTCGTCGAGCATCGCGGCGCGAACGCGATCCTCCTGCGGACCGGCGAAGGTGCTGATCTCGCCGAACCAATCGCCGCCGAGACCCGCACCGAGCACCATCCGTCCGCCGCTCAAATGATCGAGGGATACCGTCTCGCGCGCGAGCTTGGCCGGATTTCGGCGGAACAGCGGCGTCACGATCGGGCCGATGCGCATTCGCCGGGTCGCAAGCGCGATCGCGGCGAGCGCGACCGTGGTGTCGGCAACGGGAGCCGGCCAATTGACCTGGATATGATCCCAGATGAAGAACCCGTCCCATCCCGAGTCTTCGGCCTCGCGCGCGAAGGCAGCCAGCTTGTTTGGATCACCGTAGTCGCCGAACTGCGGGACATGAATTCCGAATCTCATACGATCGAGATAGGGAAGGTCCTCGCCTGGCGCAAGCGCTAATCAAACGGCCCACGCCACACAGCGCAGGAGATAGTGGCGCGGGCGTCTCGCCCGTGGTCGACGGCGGGCCAGGTGCCACTGGCACATGGCCCGTCCCTCCAATGAATCCGCCGCAGGCGCGCACGCGCGGGGACCCTTCGACCCCACCCATCCGCTGCCGATAAGGGGAATTCATTGGTGCGGTGCGCCTGCGGCGCACCGGTCTCCCACGGGCGAGACGCCCGCGCCACTATCTTTTTGCTCTTATTGATATGTCCAATCGCTTCGCGGAGATCCTTCGCCTGCGGCTCAGACCTGCACGGGTCCGGTGGACCCGCCACCCCGGGGCGAACGTTAGCGTGCAGGCGCAGACTGCGCGAAGACGGGCGGCTCGCGAGCAGCCCCTACGAAGACAGGTCCCGTTGTCATTCCCGCGCGTGGCTGCCGCGCGAGGAATCCCGGGCGAAGGACCTCTCATGTGATGTTGGCGTCGAGCATGGACGCCTCGGGATTCCTCGCCCAAGGCTCGGAATGACGATCGATGGCTCGGCTGAGAATACGACACTCACGCCCCCTCTACTTTCATGGCAGGATGACGACGATGCGGTGTTGGGGAGACTGTCGCAGACCGGCCAAAAAAAGGAGGGCCGCGGTGGCCCTCCTCTCGATGACCTGAGACCCGCACGTCAGTTGTATTTGTTGCAGACCGTGACGCCGACGTTCTGGAACGTGTTCATTTCCTGGAAGACCTGGTTGATTCCGGCGAGGTCGCAGGTGCCGGTCACCATCGATTTCGGTGAGATGCGGCCCGACTCGATCATCTGGAGCATCGCGGGATAGTGGGACGCTTGCATCCCGAGCGTCGCGATGATTTGCAGCTCCATCGTGACCATCCGATCGATCGGCAGCGGAATTTCGCCCTTCTCGGCCGCGGTGGTAAGGCCGATCTGCAGATGACGCCCTTGCTTGCGCAGGCTCATGATCGCGTTTCGGCAGGTGGTCGCGATTCCGAGCGCGTCAACCGACACATGTGCTCCGCCCTTGGTCAGATCGAGGACGGCCTGCACCGCGTCGGTCTTCTTGCCGTTGACGACGTGCGTCGCGCCGACGCCCTTGGCGAGTTCGAGCTTGGCCCCGTCGAGATCGACGCCGATCACGTTGGCGCCGCAGGCGTTGGCGACGTTGATCGCGGCAAGTCCGATTCCGCCGCATCCGTAGACCACAACCCATTCGCCGGGCTGGACCTTGGCGCGATCAACGACCCCATGGAACGAGGTCATGAAGCGGCAGCCCATCGAGGCCGCCTCGATGAAATCGATCTTCGCGGGAAGGTTGACGAGGTTCATGTCGGCCGCCGGCACCGCGACCAGATGGCCGAAGCCTCCCGGATAGGAGAACCCGGGCAGCATCGCGTTCAGGCAGACGTTGGATTGGCCGTTGCGACAATACTCGCAGGTGCCGTCGCCCTGGCTGAACGGGACGACTACGCGGTCGCCCTTTTTGAAACTGTGCACGTCTTTGCCGGTCTCTTCGACGACGCCGGCGAACTCGTGGCCGAGGATCGAGCCGGGCTGCGCTGCCAGGCCCATCCAGGTCCAGTCGCCCGACCATGCGTGCCAATCGGAGCGGCAGACGCCGTTGGCCTCGACGCGGATGATCGCGCCGTTGGGAGCGCACTTTGGATCGGAAACATCTTTGACGACCAGTGGTTTCTTGGTTTCTTCAAATACCGCAGCTCGCATAGGACTAGCCCTCCAATTTCGGTTGCATTTTCAATTCAGTTATTCCGTTTCGATTCAGCTATTGGTTTGAACACTAGAGCAGGCGTGCGACGATCTTCTCGAACTCGGCCGCGCTGCCGCCCGCGTCGATATCGACCGGATGGAGGTCGACGCCGGCTTCGTCCTGAGCGCGCAGGCGTTCGACCGCGCCCTCGACCGGACCGATATAGGCAAGCTCGGCCAGGAGCTTGGGCGACACCGCCTCGCTACCAGCCTTCGAGCCGCCGGTATTCCAGGCTTCTTTGACTTTGGCGACATCGTCGCCGAAGCCCATACGGGTGAGCTGCTCGGCATAGAAGGTGCCCATCCGCGCGGCGTAGAACGAAACGTTGGCAGCGTGCGCAGCGCGCGCCCGGTCGACATTCTTGGTGACGGTCACGCCGCCCGGCGCTTTGACCGCGACCGCGGCGGGCTCGCGGCCGGCGTCGGTCGCGATCTTGCGGAAATCATCGATCGTTTTCTTGAGCGCGCTTATCGGAATCATCACCGGCATCCATCCGTCGGCCTGGCGCGCGGTGAACTCTACGCTCTTGGCGTTGAGCGACGCGATGAAGATCGGAATATGCTTTCGCGGCGGCTCGAAGCGCATCGTGAAGCCGCGCCCGAGCTTGAACAGCTTGCCTTGATAATTGAGCGGCGTTCCGGCCATCAGGAGGTTGATGATCTCGACGGTCTCTTTCATTCGGGTCAGCGGAGGGTTGAACTTGACGCCGTGGAAATGCTCGATCACCTGCGGTCCGCTGGTGCCGAGCCCGATGATCATCCGGCCGCCGGAGAATTCGTCGAGCGTGCCGAAATGCTGCGCCAGTGCGGCGGGCGTGCGCGAATAGATATTGACGATCGAGGTCGCGAGTTGCGCCTTCGTGGTGTGCTCTGCGAGCAGGGTCAGGAGGGTGAACGCGTCGCGGCCCCATGCCTCGGCGACCCAAATCGAATGGATACCGGCGGCGTCGGCGATTTTCGCGCGCTCGATCGCCGCCTTATAGTCGAGTTTGCCCTGCCAGTTGACGCCGATCGTGAGCTTGCGAGCCATCGTTGAGTCCTCCGTATGAAATCAGGCGTGCTTGAGATCGCGGACGCGCTCGTACCAGCGCATCAGGTTTTTGAAATCTTTCACCAGCGCGAAATTCGCCGGAATGAGCGCGAGGAAAAAGAACGGATGGTACAGCGACGCATCCGCCATCGTGAACGACGCGCCCAGAAAGTAATCCTTGCCCGCGAGTTGATTGTCGATCATCCGCGCGAATCCGGCCAGCGCCTCGCGAGCAGGCGCCGAACCTTCGCGCAGCTTCGCGGTGCTCATGCCGATGAGCTTTTCGCGATTCGCCTTGAGCTTCGGGTCGCCGACCGCGTCGAGCAAGTCGGGAATCGTAAGCGTCAGGATCGGCACGAACAGCGTGTTGTCGGCGAAGTGATCGATTATCTCGCACAGTCCGAGCGCGCCCTCGGGAATCACCTGATGCGCGGGAACCTTGGTGTCGATCCACTTGATAATGTCAGCGGAGTTCCAGACCACTTCACCGTTCCACTCGGCGACCGGCACGCGGGTCCATTTGCCGCCCGTGATCGCGAGCAGGTTGGTCTTGTCCTCGTAATGGCAATCGATCGGGTTCCAGCCGAGCCCTTTGTAGGTGAGCACGCGCCGGACTTTCTCGGTGAAGGGCGAGATCGGGTATTGATAGAGGTTGATATCGGCCATGTCGAATCGGTCTCCGGGTTCAGGCGGCGCTTCGGCGCACGTTCAGGCTGAAGGCGATCTCCTCGCGAAGCATCGCCTTTATATGGCATCCGCGCTCGGCGACTTCCACCAGGCGCGCCAGGCGTTCGTCGTCAAGCGCGGTTTGAACTTCAAGTTCCACTTTAATTTCTTTGACGTGGCCTTTTTCATTCGCACTGACCCGGACCGCGGCCCTGCCAAGCTCCGCGTTGCGCACGCGAGCCGCGATTCGAAGCGACATCAGAAGGCATCCGCCGAGCGCGCCCAAAAACGCGGTGACCGGATCGGCGCCGGCGGCGCCCTCGGCGTCGAGGCTCCACGACGCGGATGCCGCAGCGACCTCGGCGCGCAGCGTTCCGGCGATACTCGCGACCTCGACTTCGCGCTTTCGTGCGGGTGGCGCGGCAGCGCGATCGATGGAGCGCGAATGCTCGGGACCGGTAGTCATCGCGTCCCAAGGTAGCCGAGACGCGGGGCAATGGACAAACCGCTCGTTCAGGGCGTTGGTGGTCTTAATCGGCAGTCGCAGCGGACGCGCCGGTAAGGGCGGCCGCCTGGTCGACAAAGATTTTCCACCCGGGTTTTTCTTCGCCCTCAACCGTCAACAATCCGAGCGTGCAAAAGTAATCGCTGAAGTGCCCGTCGGGATCGGGGACGCCGTAATATGCTGATTGCTCGTCGCAGTATTTGCGATTCAAATCGTGCTCCATCACGTAGCTGAGAAACGGGATGCGATCGCCCTGGGCCTGCCACGCGGTGAAGACGTTGCGCACGAACTCCGCCTGCATCGCGTCCGAGCTTTTCAGCTTATGAGAAGATGGATAGCCGACCTCCTGCAGGACGACCGGCTTGCCGTCCGCGAGATTGACCATCGCGGGGAAGTCGGAGAGCGGCGCGCTGGGCGAATCGACAATGAAATCGCCCCCGAGCGGATAGTAGGTGATGATCCAGACGTCGCTCGAGGCGTTCAGCCCCGCGACCGCGGCCTGCGAGGCTCCGCTGGTTCCGCTCCAGGTTGTCGCGACTCCGACCTTTACGCCCGGCGCGTACGCGTGAACGTAGGCGACGGCGTCGGCATAGAAAGTAGTGTACTGCGGCCACTCGTCGGGATGCGCGGCGAGATAGACATCCACCTCGTTGCCGATCGACAGATACTCGACGTGCGAATTGAGGATCGGAAAGATCTGATCGAGCAACGCGTGAAAGCGCGCGATCATGCGCGGGTCGTCGAACGCAACGCCTTGAAGATCCGAAGGGACGACGTTTACCGACGTATTGAGTACTCCGATCGTGAGCTTGAGAGTCCATCCGAGCGTGCCGCCCAGGTAGCTTATCCCGCCGGCCGGATCCGAGACGTTGATCTGGCCGGGTGAAGGTTCGAGCGCGTTCCAGAGGTTGAAAAGCTGATCGCCGGTGACTCCCGCCTTCGCCGCGACGCTTATTCCCTCCGCGACTTTTTTCGTCGTCAGCGGAGGGCCGCCCTTGGGCGTTGGCGAAAGCGCGAGCACGCGCGACGGAGTTCCGTACTGAATCGCCGCCGAGCCGGCGCGTCCGGGCAGACTCATCCACGCCGCGAGTGCGCATCCCGCGATCGTGACGATCGCGAGGATCGCGGCGCCGCGGCCGAGTATGCGAATATTTCGGCTGTTATAGTCCCGCGTCATTGGCAGGCTGCGTCGGCACCGAGGGACGGCTCGACGAGTGGCCGCGGAAGTAGGATGATCGAATATCCTCATTCGTTGCAACTATTTCTTTTATGAATCTATCCAGCTCACTTCGCGCCGCAATCGCCGCCGCGTCGATCCTCGTGGTCGCCACGGCTCCGGCAATCGCCCAGAGCATAGACGGGATGGACATGAGCGCGAGATCGGGAAAGTCGCAAAGCTCGGCGATGGAAGCGATGGGCGGGCATCTGATGATGAGCGCTCATATGACGATGACGGAACGGCGTCCCGAAACCGCCGCCGATCAAGCGCGCGCGCATGAGATCATCGAAACGATGCGCCGCGACCTCTCCAAGTACAAGGACTACAAGGTCGCGGAAGCCGACGGATACAAACCGTTCCAGCCGACAGTGCCGCAAGATGTTTACCACTTTGCCAATCGCGACCTGACGGTCGCCGAATACCTGGGCAACTTCGATCTCGCGCATCCGGGCTCGCTGCTGTACGAGAAGGAGCCGCTTGGAGGATGGAAGCTGGTCGGTGCGATGTACGACGGGCCGCCGAATTCAACGCCCGAGCAACTCGACAAGCTGATCCCGCTCGGCGTGGGGCGATGGCATGCGCATACCAATATCTGCCTGCCGGCGGGCATCACTAAACAGGACGTTCTGAATGGCAACGTCGGCGCGCGGATGCGGCCCGACATCACTTCGGCGATCGATCGGCCGCAAGGACGCAGCCTCTCCGACGGCGAGGCGGCGCGCATGCGCTACGGGTATATGGCTGATCCGCGTTTTGGATTTGCTGGAACGATCTCAACCGCCGCTGAATGCGCCGCGGTCGGCGGAAATTTCCATCCGCAGATTTTCGGCTGGATGATCCACGTCTACCCGTTCGCGAGCGACGATCCGAAGATCGCGTTCTCGACCGAAGCTCCGTGAAGCCTCAGCGCGCGGGCGTGATGACGTAGGCGCAGCGGCGGGCGCCGGCGAGAATGTGATCGGTGCGCTCGACGGTTGCGGCCTTGCCAAACAGCGTGCGGAACAGCGACAGCTCTTCGCGGCAGAGCCCCTGGCATTCGGCGGCGGCAATGCAGATCGGACAATGATTCTCCGCAAGCAGGATCGTGCCGTCGGCGCGCGGCGCGCACTCGGCCATGTAGCCTTGCGCTTTGCGAATCTCGGCCAGCGCGCGCGCGCGATCGGTGATCGACGCGCCGGCCTCGCTCATCCGGGCGCGATAATCCTTTAGCTGCTGGCGCGTGCGCTCGGCGAGCAGCTTCTCGAGTCCGGCCTCACCGAAGGCCGCGCGGACCGCTCCGATCATCTCGAGCGTCAACTCGGCGTGGCTCTCGGGAAAGCGATCGGCCGCGCGGTCGGTTATCCGCCAGATGCGCGCCGGCCGCCCTACCCTGCGGCGCTCATCGCTGTAATCGACCAGGCCTTCCGCGCGGAAACGATACAGATGCTGCCGCACGGCCATCGCGGTAATCTTCAAGCGGCGGCCAAGTGCTGCGGCGGTCTCGGGGCCTTTGGTCTTCAGGATGTAGAGGATTCGGTCGCCGGTGCGGGTGTCGGCTTCACTGGTAGCGGGACGCATCACGTAATCCTACCGGAGCGGAATCTTTAATCAAGACATCACTTGACATAATTACGATAGAGAGTACTTTACTAATCAGTTGCACGCCGCTCGGTGGGAGGAATCCACGATGGAACAAGCGAGCAAGCAAACCCGTTTCGTTAGAGCTACCAGCCTCGCCGAGCTTCCCGACGGCGCGAGCCACACGGTCACGCTCGAAGGCAACGTGATCGCGCTGTTCAATTCGCGCGGTAAAATTTTTGCGGTGGACAACCGATGCCCGCACATGGGCTTTCCGCTCGATCGTGGCACGGTGAAGGATTGCATCCTGACCTGCCACTGGCATCACGCGCGCTTCGACCTTGCGACCGGAGGCACGTTCGACCAATGGGCCGACGACGTGCGCGCGTTTCCGGTCAAGGTCGAAGCCGGCGAAGTCATGGTCGATGTCGCGGAGCATCGCGATCTGCGCCAGCATTATCTCGCGCGCCTTGGCGACGGACTCGAGCGCGACATCCCCCTTGTAATCGCGAAATCGGTTATCGCACTTTCCGCGCGCGATGAAGGCGGCTCGCTCGCGACGTTTCGCGCAGGGCTCGATTTTGGCGTGGCGCATCGGCGCGACGGTTGGGGCGCAGGGCTGACGACTCTCACCTGCATGATGAATCTGCTGCCGTCGCTCGACCCGCAGGATCGTCAACGCGCGTTGTACCAGGGACTCTCCAGCGTCGCCGCCGATTGCGACGGAAATCCTCCGCGCTTCATGGTGCGTCCTCTTCCCGGTGCGCAGAGCGCCAACGCCGCGACGCTCAAGGGATGGCTCAAGAGTTTCGTTGAGGTGCGCGACGCCGAGGGCGCCGAGCGATGCATCACCAGCGCGGTGCGAGGCGGGGTGCCGGCCCGCGAGGTCGCAGATATGATGTTCGCGGCGGCCACCGACCACCGTTACCTGACCGGCGGCCACGTGCTCGATTTCACGAACAAGGCGTTCGAGGCGCTTGACCACGCCGGATGGGATCGCGCGGACGCGGTCCTGGCGAGCCTGGCGCGCAGCTACGCGATGGCCGACAGGATGGAGGAAGCCAACGCATGGCGCAGCCCCGTCGATCTGGTTGCGATTGTCGAGCGCGCGTTCGAGGGTATCGATGATGCGCTCGCGACCGAGCATCGCGCCGCAGGGTCATGGTCAGGGCGCGAGGCGTTGGCCGAGGTTATCCTGGGCGACGACCCTCAAGCGATCGCCGACTCGATGCTGGCGGCGCTGCGCGAAGGATGCAGCCCCGCTGATCTTGGCGGTGCCGCGGCGTATGCGGCATCGCTGAGAATCGCGCGGTTTCATATCAGCAATGAATTCGGCGACTGGGACACCGCGCATCACAGCTACACGTTCTCGAACGCTGTCCATCAGGCGCTGCGGCGCGCACCGTCGGCCGAGCTGATTCGTGGCGCGTTCGACGCCGCGATGAGCGTCTATCTCGATCGGTTCCTGAATATTCCAGCCACGCGGATTCCGCGTGGCAACGGCGCATCGCGGCTGCCCTCCGAGCTTATCGAAGCGCTTCCTTCGCTTCTCAACTTACAGCAACAAGTGAACGAGGTTGCGGCGATCGTCGCTGAATATTTCTCGTCGCCGCCGAATGACGGCGGCAAGCTTATCGCGGCGATCGGCCATGCGATGCTGCGCGAGGATCGCGATTTCCACACTATCCAGGATCTTGAAGCGGCGGTGCGGCAGTATTCGATGCTGCCGCGCGGCGCCGGCGCCAATGTGATCCTCTCGACGGCGCGCTACCTGGCGGCGCATTCGCCGACAGTGCGGGCACAGGGGCAGACATATCAAATCGCCGAGCGGTTATTTCGCGGCGACCGGTTGTTCGAGGAATAGACATTGCCGCATGCCCGCCCGAGTAAGATATTTATTTTCTGATGGAGGTGCGCCATGAGCATAACCCTCAATCACACTATCGTGCCGGCGAAAGACAAGGTGGCGTCCGCGAAATTTTTTGCGGACCTGTTCGGGTTGTCCTACACCGGGCTGATGGGTCCGTTCGCACCGGTCAAAGTGAACGAAACCTTTACGATGGACTTTGATGATCGGTGGCAGCCGCGGGAAGTGCATCATTACGCTTTCCATGTCGGCGAAGACGAGTTCGACGCGATCTTCGGCCGGATAAAAACCGGCGGACTGACGTACGGCAGCGGACCGCATTCATCCGACGACATGCAGGTAGGCACCTCGCTTGGTGGACGAGTCGTGTACTTCCGCGAGCTCAACCAACATCTGCTGGAAATCCGGACGCGGGTCTGAACGGTGTCTGATTACTCGACCTTTGATGAAGCGCTCGAAATCGTCGCTCAAAGCGGCCCGGTCTTGCGCAACGGACTGTCAAACCATGCGCCGATGGCTGCCGAGGCGATGTGCGCGCTCGGCCGTGCCGACGCGGTGATGCCCTGGCTCGAACGATATCGCGAGCAACTCGCACCGCTGCCGCACGGGAATCGGAAAATCGGCAGAGACGACTGGCGCGAATCGCTTGGCAAACGCGATCGGATGGGCGATTGGATCGCGTTCTTTCAAAACGAGCTCGAGGAATTGGCGTGGCCTGATGTCCTCGAAAGATGGGTGCCGCGCCTGGCTGCGGGCTTTATCGCGGCTGCGAATCACGGCGTGATCCGCACCGGACATGCGGTTCGTGCGCTCGCGGAGCACGACTCGCGCGGACGCTGCATGGAGCTGGCGCAGGGCCTCGGCTCGTGGGCGGCGTCATATATGACGCTGCCGGAGCGTCAGGGTGGCGTGCGAAACTCGGTACTGCCGTCGCAAGCGATCGCGAATGTGCGGATCGTTCCGCTCGATCAACGCGAAAGATATTCCGGCAGATTGATCCAGGGGGTCGCGCAGTTGAAGAGCTTTGAGCCATTCGCGGACGCGATCAACATGGTTTCGACGGAAGGCGACCTCGATGCTTTTCTTTCCGATCTCGCCTTAGCTTTCGCGCGCGCGTACGTCGCAAGCGAACAGGGAGTCTTCACCACTATCGCGCTGATTCACAGCGTAACCGGACCCGCCGCGCTGCACCTGATGCTTCCCCACTTGTCGCGGGAGACAGGCAAAATCGCCTCACTCTACGCGTGGCAGGCGTCGGCCGCGCTGTACACCGCGTTTGCACGCGGTCCGGGAAGCGCGCGGGCGGAGAATACTTACGGCGCCTCGATTGCGGATTTGGCTGAGCGTGCGATCGCGACCGGCGACGAACACGCGATCAAGTTCACCGAGGCCTGCACGCGCGAGAGTGCGCTAAATCCGCATCCCGAGTACATCGCAGCCGCCACTCACGCGGTCGGCCTGCTTGGTCAACGCTCCGCTTAGCGCCGCGCGCAGGCTACTTCATTCCGGAATAAACCGCGAAGATCAGGTTGCGATAGGCGATTCCGACTTCGCGGAAGCCAATCGCGCGGAGCCATCCGAGCTGTTCGGATACCGTCGCAGTGCGGTCGAACTTCATCCGTTCGAGCGCGGCAGTGAGGTCGGGTTCGCTGGCGCCGATTTCGCGCGCGCGCCGAATCCACATCGCGTGATTGCGGGCCTCGAGCGCGGGAGTCTCGCCCCGCACCTGGTCGGCGTTGATCAGGATGCCGCCGTCGTTCAGCGCGGCGTAGGCCTGCGCGTAAACCGCGCGCTTTTGCTCGTCGGACAGATGATGAATCGATAGCGCGGAGATGACGGCGTCATAACGCCCTGTAATTCGCCCCACTCCGTAATCGGCGACCTCGAAGCTGAAACGCTCGCCGCCGGCCGCAAAGCGATCGCGCGCCTGCGCCAGCATCTCGTCCGAGATATCGACCATCACGATTCGCGCGCGCGGATAGGAGAACGCAACGAACGCGGAGAGCAGTCCGGTTCCGGCTCCAAGATCGAGCACGTCGATTTCGCGCTCACGCGCGAACGGCATCGTGTCGATCGCGGCGCGATAGAACTCGTCGAAACAGGGCACGAGTTTGCGCCGCGCCCGATCGTAAGTCTCAGCCGTACGATCGAACGCGTATTTGATTGATTCCTGCATCATCCGAGCCGATTATTTTGCCATGCGGATGACAGCGACGCGAGAGTGTCATCGCCGCTTGATGTACGCCGCTTCGCTGATTCGCTATAAAGATGGTCAGACACGGGCGCATCGCGCACGGAACTGCAGAGGTACGTATGATGCAAAAGCCGATCATCTCCGCGGATTCGCATATAACCGAGCCACCCAACACTTACGTCGATCGAATCGATCGCAAGTACAAGGACACCGCGCCACACGTTGTGCACGACGACAAGATGGGCGACGTCTTCGTGGTCAAGGACATGGAGCGCTCGATTCCGATGGGCTTGCTCGCGGCCGCCGGCAAGAGCGCAAAGGAGCTCGCGGTCGGCGGCGTGAAGTTCGAGGACATGCATCGCGGAGGATGGGATCCCGAAGCACGCCTCGGCGATCAGGATCGCGATGGAGTTTCCGCCGAGGTCATCTATCCCACCGTGGGGATGCTGCTGTGCAATCATGCGGATGTTGATTACAAAAAGGCCTGCTTCGACGCTTACAACCTCTGGATGGCCGAATATTGCGGGCACCATCCGGATCGTCTGATCGGAGTCGGCCAGACTGCGATGCGCTCGCCGGCCGAGGGTATCGAGGATCTGCGCAAGATGAAGGATCTCGGATTCAAGGGCGTGATGATGCCCGGGAATCCCGCGGTCGAAGACTACGACAGTCCCGCCTACGACGATTTCTATCGCGCCGCCGTGGACCTGGAGATGCCGCTGAGTTTCCATATTCTGACCAGCCGAAACGACAGCATGTTCCAGGCGCGCGGGCCGCGGCTCAACGGCTTTCTCGCGATTATCCGCGGATGCCAGGATATTATCGGTACGTTCGTGCTGAGCGGCGTGTTTGAGCGCCATCCGAAGCTAAAGCTGGTATGCGTCGAGGCGGATGCCGGATGGGTTCCGCACTACATGTACCGAATGGATCATGCTTACGATCGGCATCGCTACTGGCTGCCAGCCGGAACTCTGTCGAAGATGCCGAGCGAGTATTTTCGCGAAAACGTCTACGTCACATTTCAAGATGACTGGGTCGCGTTCCAGATGACGAAGATGTGCAACGTACGGCGCCTGATGTGGGCCAACGATTTCCCGCATAGCGACTCGACCTGGCCGTGGTCGCAGGAAATCCTGAAGAAACAGACCGCGAAGCTCTCAGAGGATGAGAAAAATTTTATCCTGCACGACAACGTGTCGGAGCTCTACCATCTGAGCATTTAGCGCTCGCGCGATTTTGACGCTTTGGCGCCGATGCCGGGCGACCCGCATCGGCGCTTTTTTTCGCAGAGGCGCTGACTCCGCGGAGCGCTGACCGGCGGCGCGCGCGTGGTTCAGTCCTTCGCCCCTTTTCCTCGTGTAACATCCCACTGATAAGATTTGCTGGCTTAAAAGATCAGAGATCGAGTGACCGCGCCGCGCGAGTCCGGTCGTTTCGGACTATCGAGCGCGCGGAGTTTTGAAAGGCGCGACCGACTTGAAGATGCGGATGCCATGGATATCAGGCGAAAAGCTCGACTTCGGCGGACGCGCGCGCGTGCCGTCGATGCTGAGCGCCATCGCGTTGCTTGCGAGCCTCGCCGTGGCAGGATGCCGCGGGCAGCAGGCGGCTGGATTCGGGCAGCAGACCGTGCCGGTGCTGGTCGCAAAGGCCGAGCAGAAAACCGTCGCGACGCGGCTGCATGCGATCGGCCGCGTCGAAGCGTATTCGACGGTCAACATCAAGGCGCAGCTCGACGGCGTGATCACTGAAGTTCATTTCAAGGAAGGGCAGGACGTCAAACGCGGCGATCTGTTGTTTGTGATCGACCCGCGCCCGTTTGAGGCCGCCCTGCTCCAGGCCCAGGCCAACCTCGCCCGCGACCAGGCCAAAGAGGCTCAATCGACAACCGACGAGAAGCGCTACGCATACCTGCTGAAGCAGAAAGTCGGTTCGCAGCAACAATACGATCAGGCTCACGCGACCGCCGCGGCCGACAATGCCGCGGTCGCCGCCGACGAAGCTGAAGTTCAAACTGCGAAACTCAATCTTGCCTACACCACGATCCGCGCGCCGATCGACGGCCGCACCGGCAACCTGCTGGTGCATCAGGGAAATCTGGTCAAGAACAACGCGGATACGCCACTGGTCGTGATCAATCAGATTAGCCCGGTGTATGTCGATTTCTCGGTACCCGAGCAAAGCCTCCCGGACGTGCGCCGGAGCATGTCCGAGCGAACGCCGCCGGTCGAAGTATCGATTCCCGGCCAGCAGGACGCACTCGAAAAAGGCGCGCTCAGTTTCATCGACAATTCCGTGGACATGAAGACCGGCACGATCGAGCTCAAGGGCCTGTTCAGCAATAAGGACGGCAAGCTATGGCCGGGCCAGTTCGTGGACGCGAATCTGATTCTGGAGGAACGGCCCGGCACGGTCGTGGTTCCGTCGCAGGCGATCCAGACTGGAGCCGATGGCTCGTATGTATTCGTGGTCGATCATGAAATGAAGGTGCAGAGCCGTGCGGTTGTGGTCGGCTCATCCGACGACGGACAAACCGTGGTCGAGCGCGGGTTGACCAGCGGCGAAACCGTAGTGACCGACGGCCAATTGCGCCTGGTGCCCGGAGCGCGCGTATCGATCAAGTCGGGAATCAGCGGCAGCAGCGGAGTGGCTTCGTGAATATCGCCGAATTATTTATCCGCCGCCCGGTGATGACGACGCTGCTCTCGCTGGCGATCGTTTTCTTCGGAATGATGGCGTATCGGCTGCTGCCGGTGAGCGATCTGCCCAACGTCGATTTTCCGACGATCGTCGTCAGCGCGAGCCTGCCCGGAGCAAGCCCGGACACGATAGCGTCATCGATCGCGACTCCGCTCGAAAAGCAGTTCACGACTATCGCGGGGCTGGATTCGATGACCTCGACCAGCATCCTGGGCGGCACCAACATCACGCTACAGTTCACGCTCTCGCGCAACATCGACGCGGCCGCGCAGGACGTGCAGGCGGCGATCACTGCGACCCTGGCGCAGCTTCCGCAAGGGATGCCAAGTCCGCCGACTTTTAAGAAGGTCAATCCTGCCGACTCTCCCGTGCTCTATCTCTCGCTCAGTTCGACCACGATGCCGATTTCCGAGGTCGATGAATACGCCGAGACCTATCTGGGCGAGCGTATCTCGATGGTGTCCGGAGTCGCGCAGGTGCAGGTGTACGGATCTCAGAAGTACGCGGTGCGGATCCAGGTGGATCCCAAGAAGCTCGCGTCGCGCGGAATCGGAATCGACGAGGTCGCGCAGGCGATCCAGGACGCCAACGTCGACCTTCCGACCGGAACGCTCTACGGAGCGCATCAGGCCTTCACCGTCGATACTCGGGGCCAGTTGATGAACGCCGCGGCGTACAGGCCATTGGTCGTCGCCTACAGCAACGGTGCTCCCGTAAGGCTCGAAGATATCGGCCGCGCGCTCGACAGCGTGCAGAATAACAAGACCGCGAGTTGGTCCAACGGCGAGCCCGCCGTAGTGCTGGCAATTCAGCGCCAGCCCGGAACCAACACGGTCGAGGTGGTCGATAACGTCACCAAGCTGCTGCCCGCGTTCCGCGAGCAAGCGCCGGCCGGTCTGCATATCGAAATCCTCGGCGACCGCTCGGCGACGATTCGCGCTTCGGTTGACGACGTGCAGTTCACGCTGCTCCTGACCGTGGCGCTGGTCGTGATGGTGATCTTCCTGTTCCTGCGCAATCTTTCGGCGACGATCATCCCGAGCCTCGCGCTGCCGATGTCGATCATCGGAACCTTCGCGGTGATGTGGGCGCTCGACTACTCGCTCGACAATCTCTCGCTGATGGCGATCACGCTGGGGGTCGGCTTCGTGGTCGACGACGCGATCGTCATGCTCGAAAACGTCGTGCGCCACATGGAGATGGGCAAGGACGCGCTGACCGCGTCGCTCGACGGGGCGCGCGAAATCGGCTTCACGATCCTGTCGATGACATTGTCGTTGGCGGCAGTGTTTATTCCAGTCCTGTTCATGGGCGGAATTCTGGGCCGCCTGCTGCACGAATTTGCGGTCACGATCGGCGCGGCGATCCTGGTTTCAGGCGTCGTCTCGCTGACTTTGACCCCGATGCTCTGCTCGCGGTTTCTCAAACCGCCCCAAAGCGAAAAGCATGGGCATCTGTACGAAGTCACCGAGCACTATTTCGACGTCATGCTCGACGCCTACCAACGCAGCCTGGCGTGGGTAATGCGCCATCGGCCGGCCACGATGTTCGTCTCGGGACTGATCCTGGCCGCGACGATCTATCTGTTCTATGCGATTCCCAAGGGCTTCCTGCCCAGCGAAGACAATGACGAAGTGATCATGTTCACGCAGGCGGCGCAGGGAATTTCGTACGACTCGATGGTGACGCATCAGCTCGCGATCGTGAATCTGCTCAAGGGAAATCCCAACATCGGGCGCTACTTCGCGGGCGTCGGCACCGGGGGCCCGGCGGGCGGCACCAATTCCGGAATGCTGTTCGTCCATCTGAAGCCGCGCTCCGAGCGCAAGTTCAGCGCCGACCAGTTGATCAATCTCTGGCGTCCGCTCGTGAACTCGGTCCCGGGTTTGATGGTATTTCTGCAGAATCCGCCGCCGATCATGATTGGCGCGCAGTTCACGCGCAGTATGTACCAGATGACGCTGCAGAGCCCCGACACCGAATCGCTGTACAAGTACGCGCCGATGCTCGAGGCGCGGATGCGCGCGCTGAAGGATCTGCGCGGCGTCAACAGCGACTTGCAGGTGCAGAATCCGCAGGTGACGATCAAGATCGATCGCGACAAGGCGCACGCGCTCGGCGTTACCGCCAGCGCGATCGAGAACGCACTCGACGACGCTTATGGCTCGCGCCAAATCTCGACCATCTACGCGCCCAACGACGAGTACTGGGTAATCATGGAGGTGCTGCCCGAGTACCAGATGGATCCGGCGACCCTCGCGATGCTGTACGTGCGCTCGTCAACCGGATCGCTGGTTCCGCTGGACACAGTGGTCAAGTTTTCGCGCTCGCTCGGCGCGCTGCAGGTCAATCATTACGGCCAGCTTCCATCGGCAACTATATCATTCGACCTCGCGCCCGGGGTCTCACTCGGCAAGGCTCTCGGCCAGGTGCAAGCGCTCGCACGCGACACCCTGCCCGACACCATTACGGCGAACTTCCAGGGCAACGCGCAGGCTTTTCAGAATTCGCTCGGCAACCTCGGGATGCTGCTGATCATGACGATCCTCGTCATCTACCTGGTGCTGGGAGTCCTGTACGAAAGCTTCATCCATCCGATCACGATTCTGTCCGGACTTCCCGCCGCCGGTTTTGGCGCGCTGCTAACGCTTTGGATCTTCGGGATGGAACTCGATTTGTTCGCATTCGTCGGCGTCGTGATGCTGGTGGGACTGGTCAAGAAAAACGCCATCATGATGATCGATTTCGCGCTCGACGCGCAACGCAATGACGGCAAGTCGCCGACCGAGGCGATCTTCGAGGGCGCGATCGTTCGCTTTCGCCCGATCATGATGACCACCGCGGCGGCCCTGATGGGCACGCTGCCGATCGCGATCGGAATCGGCGCGGGCGCGGAATCGCGCCGCCCACTCGGCGCCGCAGTTGTCGGCGGGCTCTTCTTCTCGCAGTTTCTGACGCTCTACATCACGCCGGTGGTCTATACATATATGGAGTCGGCCACCAGGATTGTTCACGCGTGGCGCACCGGCGAAAAGTATGTGCCGGAGCCCGAGCCGGATTTCGGAAACGGCGCCGAAACCGAGGGGCAGCGGCGCAGGATGGCTTCCTAGGTCCAACAGGTAACGGAGGTTATCGCGATGCCCTCATTTGAACGCGGCAAGGTTTCGCTCTACTACGAGGAATTCGGCGCGGGCTATCCGATCCTGCTGTTCGCGCCCGGCGGAATGCGATCCTCGATCGAGTTTTGGGCGAAGAGTCCCTTCGATCCGACCAAGGAACTCGCCAAGGATTTTCGCGTGATCGCGATGGACCAGCGAAACGCCGGACAATCGCGCGCGCCGCTGGGCCGCGCCGACGGATGGCATACCTACACGCAAGACCATATCGCGCTGCTGGACCATTTGGGGATCAAGCGATGCCATCTGCTGGGCGGATGCATCGGCGGCTCATACTCGCTCGGAATGATCCAGGCCGCGCCCGATCGCGTGAGCGCCGCGGTGCTGCAAAATCCGATCGGGCTGTCGCCAAAGAATCGCGAGCTGTTCTTTGCGATGTTCGACGGATGGGCGCAGGCGCTAAAGCCGTCGCATCCGGAGATCGACGACGCGGGACTGCGCGAGTTCCGCGACCGCATGTACGCGGGAGACTTCGTGTTCAATGTCTCGCCCGACTTCGTGCGTACGATCAAGACGCCGCTGATGATTCTGATGGGCAGCGACGACTATCATCCTACCGCCACGTCCGAGGAGATCGCCAAGCTCGCCCCCAACGCAACTCTCGTGCGCGATTGGAAAACGCCTGACCTGATTGCGCAAACAGTCGCGCGAGTGCGCGAATTCCTGAAGTCGCACACGCCGCGCTAACTGTTGCGCGTCTATTGCTGAGACTGTGGCTTGTCCTGCGGATGCGGCGGCGCGTCGGTGGCTGGAGCCGCAGCATTAGGCGGCTCAGATTGCCCCGCCTGCTCGAGCGTAGAATCCGAGTTCTGCTGATTCGAACATCCCGTGATGAGTGGCAGCGCACAGACGACCACGGCGATCGCAAGCAATCTTCCGAGCTGCTTCATTGCGCGAAACTTCCGCATCACTACAGATCGTATTGGGGCAATTCCGCGATAGCAACGAAGTTTCTCGCGACGCTTAACGCACCGCTGAATGGGCAGAGACCGCGATCGAGCTTCTAGCGAAATCCGCCCAGCGGCTTTATCGCGTTCCGAAAGCAGAGCAATTCCAGTTTGTCGGTGACGATGGTTTGAATTGCATTCTGCCTCAACGCCGGGGTCATTGTTCGCGTCCGCGAACCAGATGGATTCGGTGCAACGCTAAAGCAAGATTTATTATGGAAGTCTTTATTAACAGTGTGATACGTTGCGATAGCGAAGGGCGATGGTAACCGAATTATGGACGCAACGATATTCTATAGCTGTCCATTTGACATAATCAGACAGTATATGCCATTAAGAGCGTGACAATAGACCAAAGTGCAACGTTGTCGGCATATTCGAGCATCCATCTGCCCGGTTCGATCGGAGTGTCCGCCCAAGGAGGGGAAAAGCGTGCAACCAATCTATCACCGCATCATGCGTGCGACCTTCGGCGTCGCGGCCATCAGCGTGATGCTACTCGCAGCCCCGCAGGCCAGCCGAGCCAGCACTATTTCAATGTGCCTGAACAAGAAAGGCATCATCGAAAGAGTTAATAAAGCCTGCACACCAAAACAGACTCTGATTAGCTGGGACAGTAACGGAGTCGTGGGGCCTCAAGGACCGACTGGTCCGCAGGGTCCGACCGGCCCTGCTGGACCGCAGGGCGCAATGGGCGCTCAAGGCCCGCAAGGGCCCGCCGGACCTACAGGGGCGGTTGGAAACGCTGGCGCTACTGGACCTCAAGGACCAACTGGCCCCGCAGGAGCGACCGGGCCATCAGGCCCACAAGGTCCTGTTGGCGATATGGGACCTGCAGGGCCCACAGGCGCGCAAGGTCCGGCCGGAGCTTCGGGTACAAATGGGACTAATATCCAAGTTCTGACCGGAGGGACGCTCGGAGCCGATTCTGGTTTTACGCTCGAAATTTTGCCTGGGCAGGTCCCGGTCGCATACTTGGGACCTGGTAACGGCGGGTCGGTTACACAGGGGATTTCTGACGTTCCGTTGTCGGCCGGAACGCTGAGCCATCTACTCGTTTCGGTGGACTTGAATCCATCCTGCACCACTGGCACCTGTGGATACTCATTCGTCCTCTGCGTCAACCAGAATTGCAGTACAACGCCATCCCTTGCATGCACGATCGCCGATTCGACCGTTGGCACAAGTTGCAGCGATACGACCGATACCGTAACCATCGCCGATGGCGACACGGTCAGCATTGAAGCACAACCGGCGGCAGCCTCGTCCAGTACCACACTACCCGCGGATGTGACCTTCTCGGTCGAGCACACGACCAGCCTGGCTGCGCCGTGACAAACATGAAAGCCAATACATCCTGCATGCAGATCGAAACGCGAATGTTAAGGAAGGAGACAAGGATGTCCGCAATTGTGAGACATTCGTGGCCGATGCTCTTGGGCTTATGCGCCACTGCGGCTGTATTGGTAATACCGGTAGCGGCCGGTGCTCAAAGCCAGCCGATTCAAGCCTGTGCGAACAAGCAGGGAAAAATCGTTTCAATCGGCGTGGCCTGCACCAAAAAACAGACCAGCCTGAGTTGGAACATCGCAGGTTCGCAGGGACCGAGCGGCCCCATTGGACCGCAAGGCGCTCAAGGTCCGCAGGGAAGTCCGGGTCCGACCGGTCCGGTGGGATCGGCAGGACCAGCGGGCGCCCAGGGCGCCGCCGGTCCTCAAGGTCCTACGGGTCCAACTGGTTCCACTGGTCCCGCTGGTTCGATTGGACCAGCCGGGGCACAGGGTCCGCAAGGCCCAGCGGGAGCCGCTGGAGCGACTGGCGCGATGGGAAGCCCAGGAGCCGCCGGAACTTCAGGTGACAACCTGGTCACGCTCGTCGGCAGTAATTTTGCCGGGACAGATTTCCCCGGGGTCGGCGGAGGAGCCACCGCCTTCTATTATGGCCCTGGAAACCAAGTTTCGTACGCTAGCGGTACGAGCTTGGCCTCGGAAAGCGTTCCTCTGCCCGCCGGCACGCTTTCCAACCTGGTGGTTCAGGTCGATGCAGCGCCTGGTTCGGTCTCCGAGTCAGACTCCGATGCTTATACATTCGAGACCTGTATCAACAGCACCTGCGGTGACACGCTTACCTGCACTATTACCGGTCAGACAGCGATGACTTGCAGCTCAACGACCACTACCTCGATCAACGACGGCGACGTTGTTGCCATCGAAGCTTTCGGTACGACGAATTCGACAGGGGCAGACGTTACTTGGTCGATGAATCTCCAATTGACGACACCGACACCAACACCGACATCGACACCTACGCCGACGCCGACACCGTGAGCTCTCAAATCGGAGCAGATGCAGATGAAGCCTCTACAATCCATTCAAGCCCGAGGCGCAACCGCGCGGAGAACGTTGGGAATGAAGCACCTTAGAAATAATACTCTGCTCTGGCTGAGCGGGATGGCAATCGCTACGGTTTTTGCGCTTGCGATTCCGGCACCTGCCAAAGCTGAGACCATTACGATTTGCGTTAACAAGGCAGGGAAAATCCAGCAAGTAAAGGGAGCCTGCAAGGCCAAGCAAACTGCTGTGACTTGGGAATCGGTAGGCACGACGGGGCCGCAGGGACCGCAGGGACCACAAGGTTTGACTGGACCCGCTGGAGTACAGGGAGCAACCGGACCGGCGGGACCCCAAGGACCGCAGGGTGCGACTGGGTCAGCCGGACCGGCGGGTGCAACGGGACCTGCGGGCCCGCAGGGACCACAAGGTCCGACTGGACCCGCCGGAGCGCAGGGCGCAACAGGACCTACAGGCGCGCAGGGACCGACAGGTTCGGTCGGTGCGGATGGCGCCGCCGGAATCAACGCGGTTAACGCCGTCACGCTCACGGGTGGTACCGACGGAGCGCTCGGTTCTTATTACACGGCACATGGTTTGGATTATCAACTCAATCCCGCGCTGACGGCCGATACACCGCTCTACATGCCACCCGGGGGCGCCAGCGTGACTGGCGGCTCTACGCCACCTGTCTCAGCGGAAGTGCCGTTGCTCGGCGGAAGCAGCGGTGCGGCTGGAGGCACGCTAGGCCATTATTTCGTGAATCTCAGTACAGCACCTGGGAATGGCGGCGAGTACGACTTCGCCGCATGCGTAACGTCGGCCGACCTTACCACCACCAATTGCAACGTTCTTTGCACGGTCACCGACCCGGCAACCACGTGCAACAGCACGACGACTGTGACGGTATCGGCGGGATCTCTCGTAACGATTCAGGCCTATGTTGATCCAACTGCGCAGGCGACTCCGTCCAACACCGCCGACGTCGCCTGGTCGATGACTTACACGCACAACTGAACCCAGGCTGAGAAGGCGGATAGCAAAAACGCCCGATCCTCATATGAGGATCGGGGGTTTTCTTTAGCTCCGCCGGCGAGCCTCAGATTTGAGGCATCCGCCTGTCCGCCGAATCGGCTCGAAAAGCGCGGGAGGTCCGGGGCCGGTATTTCGCTACGTGTGACCGCACAGCTGTTCGCGATTTTGAGATCTCTATCCTGGTAAGAATTGACACTGGCGCGAGCCGCTTGGCTTAGGGTGTCGATTTCTTGTAGCGATCCGATGGAAATGCCGGTAACATTTTATCGTATTAAATGAGTCTTTGATAATGGGATGACTCTCAACCGCACATTAAAACGAGCCGCCCGCTATGCGGGGTTGGAAATCGTCCGAGCAAGATCCGACGCTTTCCGCTGGAGCCATACGGTTGAGGACTATTACCCTATTACGCCGAAGCCTAGATGGCAGAGAGGAAAGGCGCCGTATACCCAGCTATACCGAATATTAGATCGAAATCGCGAGGAGTATCAGGTCTTTCTGGATGAACTGCAAAATAATGCAGGTCTGATCCAGGGTATTCCGTATAACCGCGGGAATGATGATTCCGACCTCCCCTTCTGGAACAACGAGTATTTTTCGGCGCTGGATGGCGCCGCTCTGATCAATTTTATTGCGTGGAAGAAACCACCGCGCTACCTGGAAATTGGATCTGGCCATTCGACGCGTTTCGCCAGATACACTATCAACGCCCTGAAGCTCGCCACCAGGATGACGTCTATCGATCCCGCGCCCCGACAGGATATAGACCGGATTTGTGACAGGATTATTCGCAGTCCCTTAGAGTCATGCGATCTGGGCATCTTTGACAATCTGGAGGCCGGAGACATCCTTTTCTTTGACGGGTCGCACCGCGCCTTCTCAAACTCGGATGTGACAGTTTTCTTCTTCGAAGTTATGCCGAGACTAAAACCGGACGTCATCGTTCATATTCACGACATCTTTCTACCAGATGACTACCCCGCGGCATGGAATTATCGCCTCTATAATGAGCAGTATATCCTCGCAGCAATGCTCATGTGTGAGAAACCGCCGTTCCGGATTCTTGCACCAATTGCTTTCATCGGTCGGGACGAGGATCTTGGCGCCAGAGCGAAGCGCGCATTCGTATCGCCGACAGGAGACTCGAAAATACCGTTGATATATTCGAATGAATCCAACCTGGGTGCGTCATTCTGGCTTGAGATGGAAAAACTTTGAGTTGCTCTGGTTGTTGATAGTGTCCCTTTTCTAGCTCCGAGGGATTCATATCGAAGAGCGGTCTCGGATGCCCGATGCCCGAAGCGGATTCTCCGTTCTTTCCCTTAATCACTTTTGTGTTGGCATTCCACTGACTGTGATTTGTTTGCGACTGATCGCTGGACCTAAGCTTGAGAACCTTCTACTTTCTTGAAATAAACCCGAGAGTAATCGACTTTGTTCAACTGTACCTTTAGGCACCGCCGTTCAAGGAAGTCGTCAACTGCCTTCTTGCATCCCGGAAAGAATCCGTAGTCATCAATTATGATATAGCCTTCATTCACAACATTATCGTACAAAGATTCGATACAGACTTTTGTGGACTCGTACCAATCGCCGTCGATTCTGAGAATAGCGATTGCGCCTATGCGGTCGCGGTACAGAGGCAGAGTATCCTGAAACCAACCCTTGACGATGCTTATATTGTCCTCTTTGAGACGAAGGCTCTTGAACAGCAAAACCCTTACTTCATCAACCGAGGCTATGTTCGTTCCGACCGAGGAAAGAGCTCCAGACATCATGCCATTTGACAACAACGTCGCGGCTTCACCAAGATCCTCCTTAGTCGCTGCCGGCATTCCCTCGAACGAGTCAAACAGCCAGATCTTCCTGTTACTTTCCGCTGCCACCGTGGCCATAACCGCGGCACACCCGCCGCGCCATACACCACATTCCACAATCGCTCCTGCCAAGTTATTTTTTTCGACCAGCGCGGTCAGATCATAGGCCATCGAGAGGCTGGCATAGTTTTGCTGAGCGTTTCTGCAAACTTTCCAGAACAATAGCAATTTATCGATGTTGAGATAATCGCTAAGCGGGACATACGGCCAGGAGTCGCGAATCGTCAGTGATAGAAAACGATAGGTATTTGTTTCGAAGACCACATGCCCCAAGGTCTTTTTGACGAATCCGCGAATAGTCACGGCATCACCTTTAGGAGTCGGTATCGAATTGAGGAATCACTAATTCTCTCAGTCAGCGCACTGCAAACCGCCGCAGTCTGCACCCGGAAGCTATGCCGCTTCTCGGCCGCTCTGGAATCCATGAGAGGGGCGAGACCAAACAGTTGCTATAGAAGGACAGCCCACAACGAACAACCCCCGGGTCAAGAGACCACGGGGGTTGTTTCATCATTGCCGGTGCATTCGATAGTTATACCACTTCGGGAGGATGGGGTGCCACTCGACCCGAACAGCAAGTGCCTACAGACCTTCTATCAGTATATGCCTTGAGACCTGTCACAATATGTCCTGGAAACGATCCGTCTCAGAACGAGAGTTAGGCATGAACAAGATCTGCGTGAAGGCCAAGTGATTGGATTTCACGCGTGATTTCTTCAGAGTAGTTGGGGTTCATACAAACCACTACATCGGGCCGGACTTTTTTCAGAAACCCCGGGCCGATGATCTCCTGTCCGGTTCCGGCGACGAACTTTCCGTGCTTGAGAGGATTCACATCCACGATGTATTCTATGTTCCTGGGTCGCAAAAGGTTCAGAAAGGTGTTGCCCTTCGAGCCGGCGCCCCAGACCACCACGGTCCGATGGCCTCGCGCAAAATTATCGAGACGCTGTCTCCACTGTTCGATTTTGCGATGGTACGTATCGGCAAACGAGGAAACCATGCGCTCGAGCTCGCCGGAGGGAGCCGGATTGGACTCACGATTTGCCGCACCCGTCAGGGCGTGAAGGGTCAGGAATTGTCCGCCGAAGAGTTCGGCTACTTCGACCACCTGATAACCAGTATCGGAAAAGAGTCGCGCCAATGAACTCGGGCTGAAATACGAACAATGCTCGTATACAATGTCCCAGATCCCGCCGTCGCGTACGGTATAAAGGCTGTTCGGAACTTCGAAGAATACCGGGATGACGTTTCTGCCGGCTCCTAACCTGATACCCTCCAGAAACTCTCGCGGGACGCCAACATGCTCAAGCGTGTGGCGGCTGCAAATAAAGTCGGCATTCGGCACGGAGGAACCAGCTCGATAGATCTGTCGGCGAATCGAGATTTTGCACGCCGGATCCGGCTGCTGCTCATTCCCTGGATAGCTCGGATCAAAACCAAAGCCGCGATTGTCTCCTCGCTGGCATAACGCTCTGAGGAACTCGCCGCGGCCGCATCCGATTTCCACGATAGTCCGACCGTGCAGTTGATAACGCTCGACAAGCTCGTCAGCCAGCGCGTCCGCGTACTCTCGAAACCGCTCCGAGCAGTGCAGAGAGTTTTCGTACCCAACACTGTACTCCAACAATCGCGGATCGAATTCACGATTGAAAATGTGGCCGCAGGCATGACAGAAGGCGAGTTCGATCGTTCCAGTCGGCACCGCAAGAGCAGCGGTGCGCGTGTGGCAGAGCTGATTGCAGCAGACTGGAGCTTCTTCGATCCGCAGAACCGACGATACCCGCGAGTTGCTGCACACAGTGCATGCCGATGCCGTACTCAAGCGCAGATCACCTCTGGCGTGATGCCTACATGTCCAAGCTCGGTAATGATTTCCTCGCGGTAAACTGGATTCATGACGATCACTACTTCGGGCTTGTACTCGCCCAGAAACATCGGGCTCACGATCTGCTGGCCGGTTTTGGGCATGTAATGGCCATGCCGGTTGGGATTGATATCAACGACGTACTCGATGAGGTTCTCCTGGTCCAACGTCGTCAGGAACGCGACTCCTTTTGAGCCTGATCCCCAGACAACAACTCGTTGGTTCTTGTTGCTATATTGACGCAGCCGCTGGCGCCATTCCGAAGCGCGGCTCGACTGCCGTGCGGCGAACCGTGAAACCAAGTCGCGCAGAAGTTCAAGATCGTTCTCCTTGGCTGACGAAATGAGAGTTTCGCCTTCGGCGACGCGGGCCTCGATTGTCAGGTACTGATTGTCGTACTCACGACTGACGTTCAGTACGTCAAACCCAACACGTCGAAATAGCCGCTCCAGCGATCCCTTGCTGAAGTAAGAACAGTGTTCGTAATAGATATCCCAGAAAGCAACTTCTTCAAGGACTCGTAATACGTCCGGAACCTGAAAGAACACCATCGTGCCAGCAGGTCTATTCAAAGATCTCCGGACCATTCCTACAAATGCGGCCGCATCTCTGATGTGCTCCAGTGTCATCTTGCAGCATACCAGGTCAGCGTTCTGGTCTGCGTACTGCTCGGAGTAATAGTCACTGACAAATCTGATCCGGCTTGCTGCCGAACTCAGGTTGCGTTCGGGTATATAGCCCGGATCGAACCCTATGCCGTCCTTCGCGCCTAGTTCACACAGTAGCGTGAGGAATTCTCCTTTGCCGCATCCGATCTCGAGCGTCGTTTTATCGTGCAAGCCATACCGCTCGACAAGCCGCTTGGCTAATCCAAGGTGCCATTTGCGAAAGGCCGGCGAGAATGCCTGAGTTTCCTCATAGCGCGATGAGTATTCAACTAATTTAGGGTCAAACGCGGCGTTGTAGATGAAACCGCAGTCGTCGCAAAAACCCAGACGGATGTCACCTGTGGGAAACCCTGTCGCTTCCGCGCGGGTGTCCAAGAGTAGCACACTATTTACCGGCACGCCGTCCGCCTCGTAGAAAATGCCGACCTTGGTTGATTCGCAACACGGGCAACTCAACCGCAAGGAAGCCTTCCGCTTCATATGATTCGCATCTCAGGTATTGGAATCGCGAAGCGGCCGCCGCGCTCGCGAAAGTGCGACTGCTGCTTCATGATCTCGTCCGCAAAGTTCCACGCGAGAATCAGCAGGTAGTCCGGCTGGTCTTCCAGAAGTTTTGCCGGAGGATGGATCGCAAGATGATTCCCACTCATGAACCGGTCATGTTTGAATGAGTTGAGGTCCACCAGATAATCGAGCAGTTGGGCATCGATTCCCGCAACACTCATCAACGTACAGGCTTTTGCGGCGGCGCCATATCCTACGATCCGCTTACCGGACCGCTTGAGCTGCTTGAGCGTCTGGATGAGTTCTCCGACGGTGGCTCTGACCCGTGCGCCGAACTTTTGATAATAGGCGCTCTGATCCGCTCCGCATCTGTGCTCCTGCTCGAGAAGGTGGCGCACAGAATCTCGGGGTGCGCAGGTCTTTTCTACAAACACCCGCAGAGATCCGCCATGAATCGAAGTGCGCTGTACGTCGTTGACGAATAGCCCATGGTTGCGGAACAGCCGATCCAGCGCGGTCACCGAGAAATAGCAGAGGTGCTGATGGTATATAGTATCGAACTCGCAGTGCTCGACCAGATCCAGCAGGTACGGCGCTTCGATTACTATTACTCCGCTATCTTTGAGGAGAAGCGCCGCGCCTTCGACGAATCCGTTGAGATCCGCCACGTGAGCGAGGACGTTATTGGCGGCAAAGACATCGGCGGACTTGCCTTCCGCGCGAAGCTGATGGGCGAGTTCGCGGGTAAAGAACGTGTTGAGCGTGTTTACCCCGATACCTTGAGCCGCTTTCGCAGGGCCGCTTGC
The DNA here is from genome assembly GCA_963801665.1 of uncultured delta proteobacterium. Lineage (GTDB taxonomy): Bacteria > Desulfobacterota > Binatia > Binatales > Binataceae > JBARDN01. The sequence goes on from CAWDFL010000002.1 coordinate 726,746, forward strand.
GGGATCAATTCCGAGGACCGGGATGCCACGCTCAACAAAGTTTCGCAACAGGTAGCCGTCGTTTGAGGCGGCCTCGATCACGAGGCTGTGAGGTCCCAGACCACGCCGCACAATGAGATCCTCGGCGCTCGCCCTGAAATGTGCCTGCAGCGCCGGCGACACCGATGAGTAGTATGGATAATCATCGCCGAACAGAATTGCGGGCTCGACGGTCTCTGTGATCTGCACGAGAGTACACGCGGGGCAAAAAACCACCTTGAGCGGGGCGAAGTATTCCGGTTGATCCAGTTGTTCCGCCGTAAGCAGGCGATCCGCAAGCGGGGTCTCACCGAGATCGACGATTTCCAGCAGACCTCGGGCGCCGCAAGAGCGGCATGCGGTGATCGATTTCGCAGGTGCGCGTTCGGTTTGTCGTGCAATCATGAAGTTAACCTGAGGTTCTGGTCGATTAGTCCTTTGGCCAATAGCTCTTCGATATGTGCGATGCGGCTATAGCGGCTGCCTTCGAACTCATCGAGAGTTATTTCTGCTCGTTTGTAGGCTTCGTATAACTCCGCGGCGCCCTTTCGCGCGTTCCATTGCGGTTGGTAGTCCGGAACCTGTTCGGGCAGAAGGCTGCAATCGACCCGATAATTTCGTTGGTCAGGCGACGCTCCCTCCGCGAACTCCACGCGTGAACCGGGAACGGTATCCCGGACGATCTCGGCAAGTTCCCGGATCCGAAAATTTTCGCCCGGTACACCGACGTTAAATGCCCGGTTGTGTACTTTCTCCCGCGGAGCCTTAAGAACCGCGATAAATGCGCGCGAGATGTCTTCGATGTGGACTATCGGGCGCCAGGAGGTGCCGGCGCTCTTGAGGTGCACTCGCCCTGTTGTGTATGCCCAAGCTACGAGATTGTTGAGTACCAAATCGAATCGCAGGCGCGGCGAAACACCATATGCAGTCGCGTTGCGCAAAAACACTGGGCTGAACTGGTCGCTCGCCAGCCGAGAAACGTCCCGCTCCACAAATACTTTGGATGTTCCGTAGGGCGTCACCGGATTGAGGGCCGAATCCTCGCGCAGCAGGTCCTCTCCGCCAGCGCCATAATTGCTGCATGAAGAGGAGAAGATAAAGCGGCTCACGCCCGACTTCTTGGCCAGCTCAGCCAGACGCACCGACGCTCGATGATTGATCTCATACGTAAGATCGGGGTTCAGGTAACCGAGAGGATCGTTGGACAATCCAGCGAGATGCAGCACTGCATCAAATCCCTCGAGGTCCGCCGCTTCAACGTCTCGAATATCTTTGATCGTCTCTGGAATGTCTGCATCCAAGCTACCGTACGTGCAGCGCCGGAAGATATCGCTGTCGAGGCCATGTACTGTGTACCCGGCCTCCAGGAGCATCCCGGCGAGGACGCATCCAATATACCCCTTGTGCCCAGTTAGAAGGATTCGCATCTATTAACCTCAGCTCCAGACTTTCCATGGTGCATGGCCTGACTCCCATAATTCCTGAAGGATGTGCTTCTCGCGAAGCGTATCCATGCATTGCCAAAATGATTGGTGATGATAAGCCATCAACTGTCCGTCCCGTGCGAGATTTTCCAGCGGTTCTTTTTCAAATTGTGTCAGATCTCCGTCGATATAATCGAAAACCTTCGGCTCGAGCACGAAAAACGCTCCATTTATCCAACCTTCAGCGGTTTGGGGTTTTTCCGAGAAACTGACCACGCGACGACCGTCGAGATCCAAATGACCATAACGTGCCGGCGGACGGACAGCGGTCAAAGTGGCCAATTTTCCATGAGAACGGTGAAATGCGAGAAGCTCATCAAGGTTTATGTCAGAAACGCCGTCACCCCAGGTGAGCATGAAGGTTTCGTTTCCAAGGTATGGCTGCAGGCGCTTGATCCGTCCTCCGGTATTGGTCTGAATCCCGGTCTCAATCAAACTCACTTCCCATTCAGGCCGTGCACCGCCATTTCCCACGACGCGGCCGGTCTTGAAATCAACCATCACGTTGCCGTCGAGCGAACAGTAGTCCACGAAATACTTCTTGATATATTCGCCCTTGTAGCCCAGACCGATAACAAAATCGCGGTATCCATAATGGGCGTAGTGTTGCATGATATGCCAGAGAATCGGATATCCACCGATTTCAACCATAGGTTTCGGCCGGATCTCCGTCTCTTCCGCCAGGCGGCTACCGAATCCACCCGCAAGTATACCTACTTTCATTTATTCTTTGCCCATATAGTCAATGTAGTTCTTCTGTTTTGTATAGTTATTGCCGGGCACTCGTGAACGACGGGTTGAATCTCTGCCCTTTTTTCAACGCGTACAGAACATTGTAAACATACGAACCCACCTTACCCGGCAGCACGACGCAAGCACTCATCGCCAATTGCTTCGGGTTCGACCAAGCGTTGGCTGGATAATATTCACTAGATACCAGCCCTCGAGCGTGATCCGTCTCTCCTCGTAACAAACTAACGCTGACTCCTTCGCGTATCAGCCCTTCCAACAGCCGTCTCTTGACGGGCTCGATCTCGGGGCTGACTTCAAGCCTGGTCAAAATCTCTGCGAGTTTGCAAAAGTCCCGAAATCCTCCTCCAGTCGTTGAGTCAGTATGCAGGCGGTACTCAATCACATACTCGGGGAGAAAGATGAAATTGCCGCCTTCTCTGGCAAGGCGAATGAAAGGTTCAACATCCGGGATGTCGATGTCTTCTCGGAAGCGAAGCCGCCTGAAATCGCTCGTCCGGATTAGCGAATTTTCAATCGCGGGCGATTGTTGCCAAGCCCAGTACTCTGGATTTGCGACACGCCCCGGTGGCAGGCGATCGTAACCGCGAGATCGATCATATACAGAAGTCGCCTTCTCCAGCCGATTTCCCTTGTTGTCAATAAAGTGTCGCTTTGCGAACACCATGGCGGTATTCGGCTCGATCACTTTCACGAGCGATTCGATAGCGTGTGGCAGCAGACGATCATCGTCACCGAAGAGAGACACATAGCTTCCGCGCGCTGTATCAGCGAGCGAATTGAAGTTCGCCTCCGGCCCGACATTCTTAGGGTGCATGCGATAGCGGATCCTGGGGTCCTGCCCTTCCTGGGCTCGGCAGTATTCGGCAATCGACCTAGTGATCTTTGGATCCCGGTGAGGGTTCTGGCTAATTACGATCTCGATGTTCGGGTATGTTTGAGCCTTGGATGAGGCGACAGCTTCCTCAAGGTATCGGAGCCTGTTATAGGTCGGGATTCCAATCGTTATGAATGGGTTGGAACCGTTGTCCATCTTTGGTACCTCCAGCTAACAATTGATTTTGGAAAAATGGCATCCGTGCGCGCGACACCAGCAAGGAAACCGGACAAAACGTCGGGCTTTTCGATGCCCTTCCGCTATCGGGAGACCTCTGGCACTCTCCTCGGCTGAGGGGACACTCACGTCTCAGTGCTAGGAGAATTCGCCGAACAAAGCGCGGTATAGCGTGTCTTGAGTATCGCGGCTATACTGTCCCACGAAAAAATCTGCGCCGCGCGTTCGCGACCTGCTCGGCCCATCGCTGTCGCCAAGGTGCGGTCGTCCATTAGACGCAACATCGCTTCAGCCAAGACCGCGGGATTGTCGGGTTCCGCAAGCAATCCCGTCACCCCGTCTTCGACAATCTCGGTCAGCCCGCCGACTCGCGAAGCCACCACCGGCAGCCCCGTCGCCATCGCCTCCGCCGCGGGGATCCCAAATGGCTCAGGCCACACGGATGGCACGACGCACAAATCGGCTTGGCGCAGGCGCTCCACTACCGACGAATGAGGCAACTCGCCGACAAACGAGACACGCCCAACGAGCGGTCCGCGCACCTGCCGCTGCAGGTAATCCAGATAACCATTAGCTTCGTAGAAGCGGCGCAGTCCCCGCACGATGGGATCGGTGCTCAGGTTGACGATATACTCCATCGGCGCAACAGCAGCGGGGCCGACTATCTCAAGACTGGCGTTCGGCCGAAGCACCGCTACACGTTCAAACGCCTCAAGCAGTACATGCAGCCCTTTCTCGGGAGAGATCCGGCCGACAAAGATAATCCGACTCCCCCGAGTCGATGCTTCCGGATGGCTTCCGTTGGATCGAAACCGCCTTGGATCTACCCCGTTGAAAACTGTCATGCACCGGTCTGCATAATTGGGGAACCGCGCACGAATCTTTTGGGTCACGTGCTCCGAGCAGCCTAAGATCGCGTCGGCATATTTGAGGCGCCTGTCGATCATCTCGCGGTCGAGCTCTGCCAACCAGTCGCAGTTCATGTGCAGCACGATCTTCGCTTGTGGATTCAGGCGACGCACGATTGGCACAAACTGCGAGAAATTGTGGATGTGAACGAGATCGCACGCTTCCGCACGAAACGTTCGCGCTGCGCTTACCGCGTAGACCAGTTGGTACAAGCTTGAGGCGACCCACGGCTGGCGGACATTCCGCAAACCGTACAATCGCCGCACGGGCTCCGAAAGCCAGTGATTGGCCCTCGACGAAATCCCGAGGAGCCTGATGTATTGCACACTTTCCCATGTCAAGCGGTTCGCCTCGCCGAGGCTCCGGCGGCCAACCACTACCACCTCCGATGAGCCGGCCATGCAGCGCGCGACCTCAGAGGTCCAAATCGGGATCGATCCCGCGAGATTCGGTGGAATACTGTGATCCCAAGGCTGATTGAGATATCCGACTTTCACTATGCTCTCAGCGCTTCTTGTGCGGTTGCATTTTCTTCACGATTTGAGTTGAGATGCGGGTACATCTGAATGCAGCGTTCAACGCTCGGCTGCTCGACCGGCGCGGTCGAAAAGAAGAACACTTCGTATTCAGATGGGGCCGCAAACATAGCCTTACTGCTTCCGGGTGGCAACGGCAGAAAAAATCGGTGCTCAAGCGACTCGGCAGAAAACGCTATGCGTCCGATTTCGAACGAGGACCAGCCTTGGCATTAATCCTGTAGCAACGAAAGTATTCGTAATCCTGATCAAAGCAGTCAAGGAACTGTCCGTTCGAGATGTCGCCAAGTGTTATCCACCGGGGATCAGAAATGATTCGTTCCATCTGAGATTTATGTTCGCTCAAAGCGGCGCGCTTACGTTCGAGTACATCGCCGATGTAGACGGAATAGCGGAGTTCGCTGAAAACGCGCACCCCGAAGGCCGCGTCGAGCGAGTTCTTAGCCACTGAACCCGTCCCTATTACGGCACGAGCGCCCTGCCTTAGTTGAATCCACGGCCAATGGAGCCAAAACCAGATGGGGTATTCTCTAACCGTCACACTCCGCTGAGCGAGTCGCAGCGCTTCCAGCACAACGTTTGTGGTTGCCGGATGATCGGCGGCATTTCGAGATGGTTCGCGGGAAGATGGGAGAAATATCTCCTCGGGCCGCTCAGCGTTAAGGATGTCGGCGATTTTCCTAACGGCTTCCGACGTAAACTCGGAGAGCCGGCTGTCAGGAAACTCAAGCTGGTATATATCGGATGAATCAATACCGAGAACGGCCGCTGCCCGCACAGATTCGAGCATCCGAATATCTCTTAGCTCCTGCCTGGAGATGAGATTGTTATGGTTGGCGGCGCTACCGTCGGTCATATGAACGATCTTGACGCTTGCCCCCAGGCTTTTCTTTTTGATGATGATTCCACCGCATCCGAGCGATTCGTCGTCCGGATGCGGCGAGAAAACAATCGCCGAGCGCTTCAATTCAGACGCGGGTATTTCTTTTGAAGCCAGCCTCAATGCATTTCTGCAGAGCTGTTGAGTTATGCCGCCACATCTAGCAGTTTTCATGAAGGCGGACCCGTCGGCTAACAATCACAGGCGAACGACAAAATCACGAACCCTGCAGGTCATTCGTTATCGAGAAATGCGGGAAAAGGATGGCGCTTCAGTTGAGAAGACCTCGATATCGGGCGAGTTGCCATTGGCTCTATACTAATTGCGATAGGATTCCCCAACATCGTTGTAGTTCAGCTTCCTCGTACGAGAGGTCTTGTCCATATTTAGAATTTCGATGATTGCGGCTTTTGGTATTGCCAAACATTCGTGCGATCGAGATACGGTGGCGGAAGACAAAAGGGGCATAGGTATTAATCTGAGCCTCTATAGACCGCTACCGTCGCTATATTTTCGAGTAAAGTATTTTGAGCGTCTCAGTGATTTCTCTCCAAGAGAAAATTCGCTCGGCGCGTTCGCGACCTGCTCGGCCCATCGCTGTCGCCAAGGTGCGGTCGTCCATTAGACGCAACATCGCTTCAGCCAAGACCGCGGGATTGTCGGGTTCCGCAAGCAATCCCGTCACCCCGTCTTCGACAATCTCGGTCAGCCCGCCGACTCGCGAAGCCACCACCGGTAGCCCCGTCGCCATCGCCTCGACCGCCGGAATCCCAAACGCCTCGCCGCCCACGGATGGCACGACGCACAAATCGGCTTGGCGCAGGCGCTCCACTACCAACGAATGAGGCAACTCGCCGGCGAACGAGACGCGCCCAACGAGCGGTCCGCGCACCTGCCGCTGCAGGTAATCCAGATAACCATTAGCTTCGTAGAAGCGGCGCAGTCCCCGCACGATCGGATCAGTACTCAGATTGACGATATACTCCATCGGCGCAACAGCCTCGGGGCCGATTATCTCAAGACTGGCGTTCGGCCGAAGCACCGCTACACGTTCAAACGCCTCGAGCAGTACATGCAGCCCTTTCTCGGGAGAGATCCGGCCGACAAAGACAACGCGCCCGCCATGTGACTCTCGTGGCGGTTTCCCATTTGGATGAAAATGTCTTGGATCAACACCATTGTACACTGTCGTGCACCGGTCTGCATAATGCGGAAAGCGCGCGCGAATATTCGCGGTCACGTATTCCGAGCAGGCGAAGATCGCGTCAGCGTACCTAAGACGCTTGTCGATCATCTTGTGATCGAGCTGTGTCAACCAGTCGCAATGCATATGAAGCACGATCTTTGCTCGCGGATTCAGCCGCCGTATGATCGGAACGAATTGCGAGAAATTGTGGATGTGAATCAGGTCACACGCTTCTTCACGAAACCTCCGCGCGGCGCGTTCCGCGTAGACCAGTTGGTACAAGCTTGAGGCGACCCAAGGCTGGCGGACATTCCGCAAACCGTACAATCGCCGCGCGGGTTCCGAAAGCCAGCGATTGGCCCTCGACGAAATTCCGAGAAGCCTGATGTATTGTACACTTTCCCACCTCGAGCGGTTCGCCTCACCGACGCGCCGGGGGCCAACCACTACGACCTCTGATGAGCCTGCCGATGCAGCGCGCAACCTCCCAAATCCAAATCGGGATCGATCCCGCGAGATTCGGTGGAATACTGTGATCCCAAGGCTGATTGAGATATCCGACTTTCATTCTGCTCTCAGTTGCGCATCGGAAAATGGGGCGCGGGCTCTGCGACAACTGCCTGGCGTACCTCCACTGCAGGGATTCCGAATGGTTCAAGCCACACGGATGGCACGACGCACAAATCGACACGCGGCCGTATTGATCTGATGCTACACGGTCTGGCGCGTTCGGGCCTTATCGCACGGCTGGCGACGTGATTCGTAACGCAGCCGGTCTCAACCGGTACGCTTGCTTCAGCCAACGCGCGAGGTAGAGGACTCAAAGTGTAGCCGATGTGCGCTGCGGCATTAGCGTGATCGAGCCGCGCAATGCAGCGCTCACCGATTCCTCGGTAATTCCGTCCATGCAAATCGGACGAGCATAGATGCAATTGTCGAGGCAGGGGCGGCACGGCATCGGCTCAACTTTGACAATCTGGTGGCCTTCTTCCCGGGGAAAAAATGCTTCAGGAGATCCGGGACCAAAAATGGCTACCACGCGGCAGCCGCACGCCGCTCCCAGATGCATCACTCCGCTGTCCGTGCAGAAGAGCACATCGGCAATCGAGAGCAGTGCCTTCAAATCGGTGAGATTACTTTTCCAGACGGTATAACCTAACGACGCAGGCGCTTTGACGTGAGGTCCCGCCGGATCCGCACCATCATCGATGATGACGGCGAACGGCGCCAAGTCACTAACCGAATCGAGCACGGCGGCAAAACTCGCGGGACGCCATTCCCTAATGGGATTTCCCGCGCCATTGTGGACGCAGACAATTGGACCACCCGTATAGCCAGCGGAGCGAAGCCGCTCGAGCGCTGCCGCGCCGGCCGCTTGCGCAACATCGAACCGTAACGGCGATCGCTCTTCGCGTCCGATCAATTCCCTGAACGCAAGCGCATTGTATTCGCCGCGATAGCGAATGTAGTAGTCTTCGGGCTTGATCTCGATGCGGTCGCTAATCCACATTTGGCCACCAGCAGAAGCGATCGCGGCCGTGCGTCCCGCGCGGAGCAACCGAAGCTGAAATATTTCGCGCGGGTCGAGCCTCAGACCAACCAGCAGGTCGAAGCGGAGTTTCCGCAGTGCGAGCAACTGCGCCAAGTATCTCCGCCACGAGGAGTCCCATAGCCGGTATTTCCTCGACGGCTTGCTCCATGGAGGCACTAATTCGTGCGTGGCTCCGAGCCACGGTTCTCCGCCAAACAAATCCGCCAGCCATGGCTTTCCGATCAATTCGATGGAGGCCGCCGGATAGCTTCGCGCGAGGCCACTGAGCAACGGCAGCGCCAGCACCGCATCTCCGATACCCCACTGGAGCAGGACGCCGATTCGCCGAGGATCCCTGGAAGCGGAGCGAAACCGGCGCGGCGTCATGCGCGCGATCCAATCAAGCACGGCCTTTGAACGCCGGAGCTTCGCGAGCCGGCTCTCGATGACACCGGTGTATCGCGGAGGCGCGCCGCCGAAGCCCGATGCTTTAGAGCGATCGAAGAACAGGGAGGTATCGCGCTCGTCGATGAGGAAATTTGTTTGGCAGCTCACGTCGTGGTTGCCTGCACCCTGGTTGCTGATAAGGTTTCTCTTCGTGGCTGTGCGAACAGGTTCAACGAGGGCCGAATCCCTGTTCGGCTGAATTGCGTCATCGACGAAGTCTCGACGAGGCGCGTGACAATCGCGAGCATGATCCAGAAGCAGGCATTGTTCATCGGCCGCTCAAAGAACAGTACAAATCCCGCAAACCCCGCCATCGCAACCAGGATATTCAGGGCCGCGAGGTCGTCGGGCCGCCGGAAACGGCGTGCGACGGCTGCGATATGCGCGATTCCCCCGATCCAGCAGAAAGCGACCAGGCCGAACCCGACGAGACCCACGCGCGCAAGCAGGAACAGGTAGGTGTTGTGCGGCATCCCCATGTTGAACTTTTCGCCGGACCAGTCACCAAGATATACCTGGTGCAAGATATCCCTGCCAAAACCCACGCCAAACATGGGATTCTCCAGCCACGTGGAAATGGCATCTTTCCAACGTACCAGGCGGAAAGCCGCATTTGCGTCCTGATTTGAGCTGCTGGATGCACTTGCGATTGCCAGATAGAGCTTGTGCATCGCGACCGAGCCGGGGAACGAATCGGGAATGAAAGCGCCAAGGACTAATGCGCCCGCAAGCACGGCTGCGAGGACCACAAAACTTAAGCGATGGCGATGCGATACCACCATGAAGGTGACCACGGCCGCAAGCATCACTCCGACGAAGGCGGAGCGCGTGCCGGTATCCGCCAACGCGAGGAAGCATAGAAGCAGCGCCACTATATGAAGACGCTTGCGCTTGCGCTCCAAAAGCGAAAACGCCATCAGGCCCACGAGCGAGAATCCCACTACTCCACCGTAATCGTCACTGCCCAGATAAGCGATTGACTGGCCGAGAACGACTCGGGTTTCCGTGCCAAACCCAAGATCCAGACCGGTCAGAGCCTGCACCAGAATGAGAGCAGCCGCCACGACGCCCGCATAGACGAAGTATCTAACAGCTCGTACCGCTTGACTGCGTTTGGAGATTGCAAAGTAGGTAAGCGGGAAGAACAGGCTATAGCCAAAGATCGCGAGATCACGAACCGCATAGATGCCATACGTCGGAAACGCGAGCAGGAAATACGCGACCGCGATCGCAAGCAACAACCAGGCGGCGAAACCCGCAGCGCCCGCCTGCGTTCCAGACGAAGCCCAGAACAGCAACCGCGCACCGCGATGCATTACCGCCAACCCGATGAGCGAGAGGAGCGTTAGATCGGTCAGAAATAACGGGATTGGACCAGCCTGGAAGCCGATCTTCGCCGCCGCCAGCGCCCCCACCCGGGTCGCGACCAGATAAGCGATCACGATTACAACTTCTGTGTTCCACGGCCGAAGTGAAAGCAACTTGCGCAGTGGAGGCTCGTAACCTGCCGGCCCAAAACCCCGCATAGGCGGCGCGAGAGATCTCAAACCGCGCGCGGGCGGGAAGGCGGATGCTATACGCGAAGAATCGGGCGCTACCGTAGCCATTAATCCACCCGCTCCTTCATTCGTGTGACTCTTGATTCCAGGGCGACGCCTCTCAAAATGCTCCGCGCGTGCCGAGCACGGCGAACACGGTCTTGGCCATCACGTAGAAGTCGAACCAGACCGACCAGTTGCGGACGTAGTAGGAATCGTAACGCTGATGCTCTTCCAGACCGCCGGAGTTGCGAACCGTGACCTGCCACATGCCGGTCAGTCCCGGGCGCACCGTGCGGCGCAGTTCGCGGAATTCGCGCGGGAAAATCCCGAGATGATAATCCGGCAATGGACGCGGTCCGACCAGGCTCATGGTGCCGCTCAGGACGCAGAAGAGCTGCGGCAGCTCGTCAATACTGAAACGGCGCAGGAAGGAGCCGATACCCCTGACCACACGTGGGTCATGCCTCAGCTTGAGTTTGGCTTCCCATTCAGCGCGCAACGCGGGATCGGCGGAGAGATGTTCTGACAGGCGGCGCTCCGCGTCGACGTGCATCGTACGCAGCTTCCACATCTTGATCTTCTTGCCGTCCAGGCCTTCGCGGTCCTGACAATAGAACATCGGCCCCGGACTGACTATTTTGACGATCGTCCCGCACAGAAAAATGATCGGTGTCGCGACTACGAGAAATATGGTTCCCAGGATAAGATCGAGCGCGCGTTTGACGAAGCGGTTTTCCGGGCGGAGCAATTCGTTGGAGAATTCGATACCAAGCACAGTGCCCAGGTTGCGCACCTGAACGTGCTCGACCGGCAAGCCGTCGTCGCCGCGCACGATAACGACATGCCGGAATTGGCGCTGGAGCCATCCGATTTGGTTCGCGCGATCGAGCGTTCCGTTGCGTCCGGTATAGCCGCCGCGCGAACCGCCCCAAACGATCGCGGTACTGACGCCACCGTTCGCAATCTCCGGAGCAAGATCGTGTCCGCCGAGGACGTGCACACCGTCGATTTCCCTGCCGTGGAATTCCGGATCGGAGCACAATACTCCGACCACGCGGTAGCCGAGCGACTTCGCGTCGCGCAGCAGCTCCATCGTCAACTCGATCTGTGAGGGATTGCCGATCACGACCGTCGGTTCGCCCCACCAAGGAAACTTGCGCACTATTGTCAAGACCAGAAAGCGGACCAGCGGAAGCATCGCGAGGCTTAAGAACCACGCGATCCCAAACGTGACACGCGAGTACTCTGGCGACAACTTGACGATAAAAGTCGCACCTGCGAGCAGCACATAGGTAAGACTGGTTGCGGACACCAGGCGCCGGATTATTTCGGGAGCACCAAGTCCAAAGCCGGGATAGAGTCCGAAGGCCGCATAGATAAACGGAAACAGCACCAGCAATGGAAACAGGCGCGCGTACATCTCTAACGGCTGGCCGGTTTCGCCGAAACCCCACACCGCGTAGGCGATGAGCGCGGAGAGCGTCAGCGCGGACAGGTCGGCAAACACCAGCGCAGCAAGTTGAAACAGGCTTGAGAGCTGGCGATTCGCACGCGGCAACGCGATCGGCTCCGCTGCGCGGGGCACCGCGCTCAGATTGTGAACGCGCTCGCTGCGGGAAAGGCGCCGGTTGGGTTTCGCCGGTGGTGTCATAGATAAATAAACCTGTCGGGTTCGGATCGGGTTAGTCGGTTGGAAGCGCCTGACGGCGAAGCAATTGACGAATGATTAGTCCTATAAACAGCGGATTATTCACCAGGTAGCGCGGGCCGAGACGCCGCGGCTCCGAGAGGAGCCGGAACATCCATTCGAGTCCGCTGCGTTGAATCCACCGTGGCGCCTGTGCCTTCAGTCCGGCATGGAAGTCGAACGCCGCACCGCATCCGACCAGCACCGGAACATTGAGCGCCTCGCGATGCGCCGCCATCCAGCGCTCCTGCTTGGGCGTGCTCAGCCCGACCCAGACGATATCCGCACCGGAATCGTTGATACGTCCGACGACATCGCGATCCTCGGATACGCTGAGCGGGCGAAACGGCGGCGAGTACATCCCGGCGATCTCAATTCCCGCGAATCGCTCGGATAGTTTTCTGCCCAGGAGTTCCGGAACGCCCGGCGCTCCGCCATAAAGGAAATGACGCCAGCCCCGCGCGATCGATCGTTCGCACACCCCGAGCATCAGGTCAGGCCCGTAAACCCGCTCGACTTCGCGAAACCCCATCATCCGCGCGAGCCAGACCAGCGGCATCCCGTCGGGCGTGACCATCCCAGCGCGATTATGAATCTCGAGCAACTCGGGCGACCGATAACTCTCGATAATGCCGTGAACGCCGGTGACGCAGACATAGTTGGGGACGCGTCGAGCGATCCATCCGCCAATCGTGTCCAGCGCGAGCGGCATATCGATCGCGCTGACCCCGACGCCAAGAATATTTGCGCGATCAGGACTCAATGCCGTAAGGCTCGTCAGCGGCGCGTCTTGTGACAGAATGCATCTCTCCTGCGATACCGGTCGGCTGAAGGCTCGCCGTGGCGAGATTCGCGTTATGCCTGTTTAGCTGCAATCGGGGTACTAGGCGTCGTATGCAACGGTGCGAGCCATCCTTGGAGCCTGCCGACAAACGACACCCAGTGATATCGCGTCCCGATCAGATCCAATTTCACCGCCGACGCGATTGTCAGTGCGAGCGCGCCTGCCGACCAGTATGCGACGTACCAAAGTGGAAATTTATGAATTCGCAGTAGCCGGCCGGTTGCGCATGCCTGGCCGCGTGCGCGCTCGATCTGGCGCGCGTCGGGCGGAGGAGGATCATCGTGGAAAACATCCAGGCCAGGTCCGTAGTACACCGGCAGACCGGACAAAACCGCGCGCGCGATGTAGTCGATATCCTCGCCGCCCTTCCAGGGTGTCGTGATGCCAAGCCCGAGCGTCTCGTCAAAGCCACCCAAGACTTCGGTCGCCGAGCGCCGCATAAACATCGACGGTGCGGCCGCGCGCTTGAAGACGTTCATTTTGGTCACCGGTCCCGCTTCCGAATCCCACCATCCGCGCGGCCGTCCCCACCGGTTTACGCAGCGACCGCAGAATCCCGCTTGCTCGGGATGCGAGTCGAAGAAGCGCGCGATCCTTTCCAGGTACTCCGGCGGATACCAGCAGTCGTCGTCGGGAACTCCGACGATTTCGCCCGTAGCGCGCGGTAGGGCGGCATTGCGTGCCCGCGACTGTCCCCGCTCGCGGCGCAGATGCCTGATGGTGAAGCGTGCACCGTACGGCGCAAGAATTGGCACGAGCCGATCGTCGGGATTCTGGTCGACGACCAGCAATTCGAAATCGCGAAACGTCTGCAGATCCAGGCTCTCGAGGAACCGCTGGAGTTCGTCCGTCCTGCCTACTGTCGCGAGTATAAGTGAGAATTTCATGAAGATTGCTCTTTCATCCGTTGCGTGCAATGGCGACCACCGCGACGCTGAGATCGGGTGGTCCGTAGACGCGGAGCAAGCGCTGGCGTTCGAGGTGCGCGACCAGCGGTATTGGCATGAAGACGGTGAATAGTCGAAGCCAGGATTTTGCGCGGGTTGGTTTTAGCCGGAGAGCGCCAAGATAGCGTCGAGCCGCAAGCAGGCGTTCACCGCGCAACTGCGCCACCTTGCCGAGCCATATGAGAAGCGCGACCAGATTGGAAGTTGCGACCTGCTTGCCGTAGTCGGAGCGAATGACATCGTACAGTGCGTAACCACCCGCGATATACCACTCCTCGCGTGAGCGGCTCGGCTCCCATTGGCGGCGCGCAAGTGGCTCTGGCAGATACCGGAATGGACCCTGCTCGCGGGCGCGAATGAACATCAGAAGATCCTCCGCCGCGGGCAATCTCTCGTCGAACCCCCCTATTCGAATTACTACTTCCCGTCGCATCAACACGTTGGAGGGAAGAATCGGCAGTCCCAGCCAGATTCCGGAAAGAAGGTCGTCCAGCGTCGGAGGTGAATCGTGCCCGAGCGGATAATAGGAGGTTTTTAGCACCCGTCCGTTGTTATCGACCTCGATCGCGTCGTGGTAAGCGAGCACGCATTCAAGATCGTTTTCGAGCAGCGGCAAGGTTCGAGCCAGCTTCTCGGGTAGCCATACGTCGTCCGCATCCAGAAACGCGATGTACTCACCACGAGCCACCCTGATGGCGGCGTTGCGAGCCGCCGACACGCCTGGCTTCGCCTCATTGATCACTACAATCCTGTCTCCGTACCCAGCGATCACTTCCGCAGTGCGGTCGGTCGAACCGTTGTTCACAACGATAACCTCAATGCCGCCGGCGAAGTCTTGAGCGAGCGCGCTGTCGATCGCTCGCGCCAACGTTTCCGCATCGTTGTAAACCGGGATGATCACGGACACGCCAGGGTACGTTTCGCCGCGAGACAGTCTCGATTGCTCCGCGGAGACTTCCGCGTCATTCATGACCGTCAGGTTCATTCACAGTGCGAGACAATTCCAACGCCGGTCTGGCTAGCGGCGTGGTGCGCATGCGACCCTCTTGAGTATTACCGTTCCAAGCGCCCAGTACGCCGAGACCGCGGCGCGCGGCCGTTCTTAGGGCCCGAGGAAGACACTGGCGCACACGGGCTGCCATGCTTCGTTCAAAGCGCAGCTTGCGCCCGAAATTCGCCAGAGAATCGCCAGGCTGAACCGTTATTCTGCGCAGCTCATAAGGATTCGTTTCGATGCAATTCAGTCCCTCCTGCACCGTCATCCCCAAGAGGTAAGTGCGGATAAGTTTTTCGCGAATTTTGGTACTCTCGGCTCCGTCGCCATAGGGATATGCAAATGACAGTACCTCGGTTCCAAGAAGGCTTTGCAAATCGTCCCTACTGCCTTCGATTTCGTCTGTGAACTGTTGTTCACTGAGCGAGCTGAGGTGCGGATGAGTGCGCATGTGCGAGCCGAATTCGATTCCGTGCCCAGCCCACTCAAGAATTTGATCAACACTCATCAGGCGCATCGTTCGATGGCCATCTATTTCATCCCACGTGTTGGTAAGACCGAGCCGCTTTGTCACTACGTAAACGGCCGCCTTCAGTCCGTAGCGCCGAAGAACCGGGAAGGCGTGCTCGACCATATCAGCGTACCCATCGTCGAGGGTCACAATGACCGGCTTCTCGGGAAGCGGTTTACCCTCGAACCGCGCCGCAATCCATTCCGAAGGCCAGATAGTCTGGTATCCGAGGCTTACGAGGCAGCGCATCTGCTGTTCAAATTGATCAGGTGCGATGGTCAAACGGAAAGGGTCCTCGACCAGCAGAGGGCCGACGTTGTGATAGAGAAGTATCGGCAACCGATCAGCCGAAGCCCCGCGTAGACCGTCATTTGATGTGCGCACTGGTGAGGTGCATACAGCCGGTAATGTTCGCACCGGGTTTTTCAATCGCCGGGTCCTTTGCGCTTCAACGAGCGAAGGTTTCCTATTGCTCTCGCCAAACTATCGATCCGTGTGTGTGTATACGCATTGGCATCCGGGCACATACACGTAAGTAGCCCCAACAAGAGCAGGTCTGATGTAAAAATCGTTGTCAGGACGCCGTCCTAAACTCGCAATTTTCTAACGGTCATCACTTCTTCCGCCTTGGCTCTTCACGATAGATCGCCGCGCATCCTTCGGAGCACTTTGCGCGTAAAGTGTATCGGATGCTGAAGAAACTGTCCTGCTCTCGTTGGCGGACGGCTCGGGTTGCCGCTCAGGTCGTCTCGGTAGAGTCTGCCACCGGCGAGATCGAGGATGGATTCGATCGGTCGTGAAAGGTGGGCTCGGTCATCAGTTTGGTAGTAGCGATCCAATCCATTAACGAGTTTCCGGGATAGCGGATGGTTGTCGCTTCCCAGGCGGCGGTAAACCCACTTGCAATCTTCATCCGACCATTGACGATTGAATCCCATCAGGAATTGCGACGCCGTAATCACCATGCGGTAGGCCACGAAGCACGCTTCTCGCCGGTTCTTAGCGTCAACAAAGTCGTCGAGGGCCTCGGTGATCAGTTGACGGTAGTTTGAAATCTCGCGAACGGTCAGCGGAACAGGACCCGCCCCGAGAATCAGGTTTGCTCTCCGCTTGAGTTCCGCGGTCACGCCATAGGTGTCCTTTAACTGAATGCCCTCGGCGCAGGCGATGAGGAGGATCTGATCTGGGTCGCGATGCCTCCAGGACTTGCCGCGGCCGAGCAGGCGTTTGCTGCAGAATCGAAGTGAGCGGCCCATTATATCGAAACAACGGTCTGTCTCCTGGAAATGCTGATGGTACGGGACGACCCTTCTGCTCTCGATGATGAGAATGTCCAGATCCGAACTATCAGTCAGGTCTCCCCGCGCAGCGCTCCCAAACAGAACCGCCGCAACAGAGTCGGGAAAGCGCCTATCGACAAACTCCCGGGCCGCGCGTGTCGCGTCCGCGATACCAGCCTTACGAGGAATTTCCTTCAACGAGCTGTTACCCATGGTGTGCCACTCGATTCCGCTTCCAATGCCTTCAGACAATCTGTTTCCGACTCCCCGGCGATTCGAATTTCCTGGCTTAGGCCTTCTCGAATACCAGGATAAACAATAGCGGTACGTCAGTCAGAGCTCGCGCCACGGGCTCATCGGGGTATCGAGCCTGAATTTCAGGCGTGATTTTGGGTTCCCACATCGCCTTCAGGCGGAGGTGGTGCTTTTCCGCAAGGTTTAGGTACTCAGAAAATGGCCGGTGGACGTGCATGACGTTGGCGTGAGTCAATCTCTTCTCCACGACCCGACTTTCGAAGTAATTGCGTATGGACAACACATAGTCGAACCGGCTGCGCAACACTCCTTCAATCTGCCGTGCGACCAGCCTCCAGCCCCGGCGCCGGGGATCGAACCCGCCTCTGAGCGCCCATCCCCATAAACCCACCGGCTCTGCGTAATAGGGATTGATGATACACGCGACCAGTTGCCCGGAGGGACGCAGGATCGTCGATATGTTCCGGTAAGCGGAATCAAGGTCGGTCATATACATCAAGACCATGAAGGCGCTCACCGCATCGAGAGTTCCGGGACCAAAGAACGGACCCGACACGATATCGTGGACGTAGTATTCTCCGTCGGGGTTTTGGGCCTGGGCTTCCTTGATTAAACTGGGCGAGATGTCTAGCCCCGCAACCCGAGCTGCCCCTGCCTCTTTCAACTTGCGGGCAAAATATCCCTCGCCGCAACCAAGATCGAGCACGGTTTTCGCTCGTGGCTCCAAGGCTAGAAGCATCAGTGGTTCCAGGATGCCACGGACCACCTTGGCATCGTCAGATTTTGTGTGTTCAACCCAGTCTCTGCTGGGTACTTCTCGCCATTGCGCCATTACGCCTACATTTCCCAAGGATAACCTCGCTCCGTTCGGCAGCGCGAACAACTTCACAGTCATTTCCCCAGCCCGGCAATCTCAAGCGGACGGCGTCCGCGCATGGCATTAAGACCTTCTCGGACGACTTGCTGGTCGCCGTGATCAAGCAGCGCGATCCATGCCGCCGCGTACAAGACCACGATGATAACCGCGACCATCACACATTTGGCCCTTAGGTCCAGTATTAGGGTCGCAGTCGCCATGCTTGAGAGCGCGGCCAGCATAAACCATCCGAGGCGCCGGCCTCCGTAAGCAATTTCTGGCAACATGATCCGCGCGGCGATCCAGTTCGCCGCGGCGTCCACGCCTGTACGAACCAGGCACGCGACGGCCGCACCCTCGGCTCCGTGCCAGTAAACCATCGCGGCCATGAAGCCAAGGTAGAGTGGAAGCTCAACCGACTGAATCTTGGTGTGAATGTCCGGTCGATGTGCGGCCGCATTGAGGGCAGTGGCGATGCTGCCGACGCCTTCGAACAGCGCGGCAATTGCGAGCAACTGAACCAGCAGCGCGCTATGCGCGGCGAATTCCGCGCCAACCCACAAGGTCATCAACTGGCGCGCAAACACCACCACGGTCAGTACGATTGGAAGCATGATCAGGATCGTTGCTTTCATACCGCGGTCGAACAGCATCCGGGTCCGGAGCCGGTCCGATGCCAAGCTGTGAGCGAACGCCGGATACAGAACCCCGGTGATGAGCCATGGAACAAGATTGAGTTTGTGCAGAATCCGCGCCGGCACTATGTAATATGACAACGCGTCCATCGAGCTCAGAGCAGCGATCGTGAAGCGGTCGAAGCTGGTCATCATCATTCCGACCAGACTCGATGACGCCATCCAGAAACCGAAGCCCACCAGTCCCGAGACCATTGCCGCCCTGAAGCGCATCCGACGTAACAGGTCCGGCACGGTGTACATGCACATCGCGAAGTACGCCAGCCAGGTGATCGCATGCACACCGAACAGTACAGCGACAATCAGCGCGATATTGTGCGAAAATGGCAGCACGCACAGCGGCGCAAGCGACGTTAAGATTGCATTCGGGCTGGCCACAAGATTGATCAGACCGAAGCGTTGATAAGCCGACAGAGTTCCGGCCAGAGGGTTGATCGTCACGCAGATCGGGAGCCCGAGCGCGAGCACGTACATCGCATGCAGGGTTTCGTTCTGCAGGCTTGGCGAAACCCTGAACAGATCGCCCACCACCGTGCGCGCGAAGGTGGCCAAGATCACCGCGCCGATTAGACCGAAAACTGCGGTTGTGGCGAGCGATGTACCGAACAGCAATGGAATCTCATCTTCGCTTCCGGTCGCGAGCCGATCGGAGCACAGCTTGGTAAGAGCTGACGAGACTCCGAGGTCAAGCAGATTGAAGTAGCCGAACACTGTCCACGCCAACCCGAGAATCCCGAAGCGTTCGACGCCGAGCGAATGAATCAGTATCGGCATCGCGATGAACGCCGCGATGAGGGGACCGACCTGGCCCGCGCCGCTCCAGATGACGTTGCGAATCAGGCGACCGCCGCTGGTCAGCGACGTGCCGCTATGTATTTCTATTTCCGGCACCGTCACTCAGCTACGGGGTCGCGACGGCGGCGTTGCTGATCCCGCCGGTCGCGTTGGCTTTCTTCTGAAAATCCTCGTAATCGGCTCTAAACGCCACGTCATCGGGCGCCAATTGCGCGGCCCGCGCCAGATCATTTCCCGCCGCGTAAAATTGATAGTTCG
Organism: uncultured delta proteobacterium; assembly: GCA_963801665.1. Taxonomy (GTDB): domain Bacteria; phylum Desulfobacterota; class Binatia; order Binatales; family Binataceae; genus JBARDN01. Next base: position 746,204 of record CAWDFL010000002.1, read on the forward strand.
CTTCTTCCGCGCGCCCCAGCAGGTGGAGCACCGGGGCCGAATCCGGATGGAGTTCCGCTGTGCGCGTCAATAGCAGCACCGCCTGGTCGAAGCGCTTCTCGCTCATGTACAGCTCCCCCAGCCGGAGCGCCGCTTCGTCGTCCGAGGGACGAATATCTGACGCATCGAGCAGCGCCTTTTCCATCGTCGAGTTATCGCCTGCTATTTCCGCCGCATCGGCCAATGCCAGCTCGAGCGTGAATGGGTCCGCTCCATTGCGGATACCCTCGTCGACCAGCGCACGTGCCGCGTCAATCCGCTTCTGCGGTCCAAAAACCCTTGTCGCGAGACCGCTGTACGAATCCGGGTTGGCCGGATCGAGCGCCATGGCTTCGCGAAAATACTTTTCGGATGCTGCCGGGCGTCCCCCGTCCGCTTCGGCCAAACCCGCCGCGACCAGCAGGCTCTCTCGCAGAGCGGGATCCGGCTCGGCGCCCGCCGCTTTGATTAGTAGCTCAGATTCATTCGCGAACTCGCGCAACCCACCGTAGAACCCCGCCAGTGCCCAGACCGCGTTCTTGAAATTATGCGCAACCGCCATCTCGAGTCCCTTCTCAACGGCCGCGCGATCCGCGGGCGTAAGCCGGCCGCGGTTATCGACCGTCAAATAGTAGTGATCGTCGAGCCACGGCGAGTTGTAGACTGAGATCGTAATCTGCTTGAGAGTGTCGGCGGGTCTGCCGGCGAAGAGCAGGCTCTGCGCGTAGAGATCGCGCAGAGCAGGATTGGTCTTGTCGAGCCACACCCCGGCGGCCAGTTCCTTGGCGCGAGCACTGGGTGAAATCCGCCCGCCGAGCACCGTCGCCATCCACAGATGAGGCAGCGCGACCGCAGGATGCGCGAGTACCAGGTCGCGCGCCTCTACCGGCGTGCGTGGCTCTTTCAGGTTGAAGGGATATGGCACAAGGTCCTGTCCAAGAGCAACCAGCGCGAGCAGCATCGCCACCGCCGTCACCGAGCCCGCCAATACCAGGCGGGAGCGGCGCGGCGGCGCCGCTTCCACTTGCTCGAGCCGCGCCGTGGCAATCAGCCGCATCGCGAGCGCGAGCAACAGCGCCAACAAGACCGCGTTGGCGGGAATTTGAAGATTGAAATCGAAAAATTCCTGAAACGCCATTGCGCTCATCGCCGCGATAAGCGCTGCCGCAACCGCCAGCACATCCGGTGGCAGCGCGCGAAGTCCCCGATAGAGCCGCCAATCAATCGTCGCGAAAAACCATGCGCACAGAATGAATCCGATCGCGCCCGCGCTCACGAGCAGCTCGAGATAGTCGTTGTGCGCCTCGTACACCGCGCTGGGTTTCCACGGCGGGCTCTGATAGTGCGGAAATACATCTCCGAAGGCACCCAGACCGATTCCGAAGATCGGAAAATCGCGCACCATGGGAATCGTGTCGCGCCACACATTGATGCGGAAGCCGAGCGACTGATGCAGACTCACCGTGTCCTTGAGCCGCACGTCGGCTTCGTTGCGGCCGCGATCGCCCACGAACACCGAAGTGGTTGCGAGGATCAGCACCACAAGGGCGGCACATAGCGGTACGGTAACCCACGGCCTGAGCCGCAAAACCCACGGGCGTTTTTCGCGCGGGATCAGATACGCCAGCAACACCAGCGCCAGCATCCCGACCACCGCGCCGATCCATCCCGCGCGCGACAGGCTCAAGAGCAGCGCGATACTGATGATGAACGCGACTACCGTACAGAAGACGCGAAACGGCTCGCTGTTGCGCCGCCGCGTCATGAATGTCGGAAACACCAGGCCCGCGACGGCGATCGGCAGCACCAGGTTCAGGTAGCTCGCAAAATGGTCAGGGTTGACGAACGGTCCGCGTGCACGCCCGAACAATTCGGGCTGGGCGCGGCCCCAATCGTAGGGAATGAACAGCCAGAGGATTTTACCGTTCCAGAAAACCCGCTCGAGGATACCCACGCACGCGACCAGAAGTCCGCTTGCGAGGATCGCCACCAGCACCCATCGATAGAAACGTTTCTCCGATTCGCCGTTCATCGAAGGTCCGAACGGATAGAGCATCACTGCGAAAAACAGCGCCGAGTAGGCCGCGATCTTCAGCAGCAATTCGCGCGTGAGCGAAGGTTCAAGCGATAGCGGGCGCCATCGCGAGGTTTCCGATACGCCAGCGCCCAAGCGGGCCGTGCTATCTGCCGTAGAACCGGAATTTTGGTGGTCAGGGTTTTGCGCCGCGCTTTCAGCCTGCTTGGGCGCGCCCGGTAAAGGCGGCAGCGCAATCTCCGCCGGCGTAGCTCGGGCAGTGTCTAACAAATCTCTGTAGGGTGCGGTAGCCGGCCAGCCGCCGAGACTCACCGAATACGTCTGATAGGTCGCCGGTGACAGCACGCGCAGAAGTGCGGGCGGAAGCGGAACCAGCGCGAACGCGGTGAACGCCACGAACAATCCAAGCGGCACCACGAGCGGACGAAGCTTTCCGAGCGCTGGCTGGAACTGGATCGGATCAGCGAACGCGATCTTCGCCATCCAGATCGCCACCAGCGCGAAGACCGTGAGCTCGATCGTGATGAACGCCCACGGATGCACCGCGCCCATCGGCAGCGGGGTCAGCATCACCAAAAGAACAACCCCGGTCACGAACGCCCGGTCGTACCAATTCCCGCCCTCGGCGGAGACGAACTTAGGTCGGGAATGGTGGGTGCGCGGACGGTCGAGCGGATTCGATGCGCCGATTAGTCTCACTATACCTGGCTAACCGTTCCGGTCGGATTGGAGTAATCCTCGTACGCGTAGTAGCGATGGTAATGATAGTAGTCGGGACTCTTCATATTAACCTGATTCAGCACCACCCCGAGGATCCGCGCGCCGACCTGTCCGAGGCGCGAACACGCGTGCCGTACCAACTGCTTGGGCGTTCGTGGTCCGACCACAACCACGACTCCGTCGACCAGCCGCGAGAGCACCACCGAGTCGCTGACCGGCATAACCGGCGGCGAATCGATCAGCACGCTGTCGTAAGAGGCGGCGAGCTCTTCGAGAACTTCCTGCATTCTGCGCGAAGCAAGCAATTCGGTCGGATTGGGAGGCACCGAGCCGGCGCTCATGAATGACAATCCGCCATTGCCTATCGGTCGGATCACGTCGCTCGTTTGCTTCTGTCCAACCAAGACCTCGGTTAAACCGACCAGGTTATGCACGCCCAGGATTTCGTGGCATCGCGCACGGCGCAGGTCGGCGTCGATCAGCAGGACCCGTCCGCCCATCTGCGCAAACGCCATCGCGATATTCACTGCTGTTACAGTCTTGCCTTCGGCCTTGGCGCCACTGGCGACCAGGAGGGTCTTGGGGGCTTCGGCCGCGCGCGACAGCAGGATGGCGGTCCGAATCGCGCGATAAGACTCGCCGGCAATCGACAAGCGGCTCTTCGCCATCATGATTTCCCGCTCGTCTGGGTTGATGCTGGGAATCAGCAATGGCGCGTCTCCGGTTACTGACAGCGCGGTTTCGGCTGACTCATCCTGGGCTCCCAAGGTCAGAAAATCTGGGACTGATCCGAGGCTCGGAAGTTGCAGATAGAGTTCCGCTTCCTCCGGATTGTGCAATCCGTCGTCGAGATGATCGAGCAGGAATGCGATCCCTATCCCGACGAAGAGCGAGAGTACTCCGGCAAAGGTCATGTCGAGCAGCTTCTTTGGACTTGACGGATCGACCGGCACCGTTGCGGCATCGATAATCGACACATTTGAAGTCGGGATTTCGCCCGCCACGCCAATTTCTCTCATCCTTTCCAGCACGCTCTTGTAGAGCTGGCGGTTGGCGTCCACATCGCGCGCCAGGACGGCGTCCTGCAGCGACGCGTCATTGAGCGCCAGCGCCTTGGTCTTCAAATCTTCGACCGATTGCTTGAGCGCATTCTCGCGGTCGAGCGAGGCTTGGTACTGTGATTCGATGCCTTGGACGGTATGGTCGATTTCGGCGTTCAGACGGGCGTTGGTTTCGTCGACCTTGGCTTTGAGCTCCTTCAGCGGCGGGTAGTCGCCCTTGAACTGCTGCGACATACTGGCGTACTCGCCCGCGATCACATCGTCCTGAGTTTTGAGCCGCTGGATAAGCTCGCTGTTAATCACTGCCGGCAGCGAATTGTAGTTGCGCTTATCGATCAGGTCGTGCTCGGATTCGAGATCGATTCGCTCGGTCTCAGCCTTGGTGAGCGCCTGGTTCATCTCGGTCAGACGTTCGTTAAGAATAGTGCCGCGGTCGTCGAGGTTGAACGCTACGATTCCGCGGTCGCGTCGGTAAGTGTTGAGGGCGGCTTCCGACTTCTCGACCCGCTCTCTGAGCTCTACCAGCTTCTTCTCAAGGAATTGCTCCGCTTCCTGGCTTGCCTGCGCGTGGATTTCCATCCCGCGATGGATATAGGTCTGCACGTGCGCGTTAGCGATCTGCGAGGCCAGAGCAGGATTAGGCAACGTGAACGAGATTACGAACAACCGGGTACCGATATCCGGTTTCACCGTGAGGTCGTACAAGTACTTATCGACCATCTTCGGGTCGACCCCGTAATGATCGAGCGGGCGGACCGTCGCGCGGCTTTTGAACAGGTCCTCCATGGACTTCCGAATCGAATGTATCGTCTCGGCGACAAAGCCGCGCTGGAGGCTGTTGCCCGTAAAATCAGGATTGCGATCCAGCCCGAGATCACGAATCACTTGGGCCGCAAGGTCTCGGCTCTTCAGAATCTCTTCCTGGGTCTTGTAATAATCGTGCTCGTCTGTGCCCGGACCCTCGGCCTGAAGTTCGTTGATATTGAGGACGTGCGGGGCATTGGGCTCGACCAGGATCGTGCTCATCGCGGTGTAATGTGGCGTTACGACCATCACGACTAACACCGTAACCAGCATCGCAGCCAGGAACATGCTCACAATGAGCTTGGCGTGCCTGCGGATCACGCGAAAATAATCGCGCAGGTCGGGTCCGGCTACTTCAGGCGCGCCGAAGAAGTCGGGATCAAGCCCACGCCCCATGTATTGAGGAGCGGGGACCGGTTCCGGATACACGCGTTGGATTGGATAAGGAGAAGATTCTTTCACAATGGCCTCTGCGGGCTCGTTACGTGTTGATTGTCAGGTGGGGACTCGGCTTCGTCCTACATAAACGGTAGCGCGGGAAAAATTCCGGTGCTGAACTTCTGGAACACCGTGTAGGCGGCGTATGGCACTGCTCCCGCGACCGACTTTTTCACGATCACGACGTCGCCACCCTGCACCGGAACATCGGGAGCGGTTCCCTTCTGAATCGCGGAGAGGTTGACCGGAATCTCGACCTTGCCGGCGCCGGGAGTGGCACCTGCGCGCAGAATCACGGCATCAGAGCTGAACATCTCTCCACCGGCCGCCGTCACTGCACCCAGAACCGTCATGCCCGGTGTGATTTTGAACGCGCCGATATTCTGGACCCATCCTTTGACCATCACCTCACCCGCGGCGGGCACGATAATCACGTCGCCGGGACGGGCCGGAATAGCGAGCTCGTTTTCGTTGTGGGTGTTGGTCAAGTCAATGACGATTGGGTCCTGGCCGCTAAGCCCGGCCGGCATCTGCGTAGCCGCCGGCTGGTAACTTGCGGGAACACTCTCGCCCTCGACCGCGATATCACCGCTGGCCTTCTGTGCTCCTTCAGCGCCGATGGCTTTGGGAGCTGTGGGCGCGGACGCCGGCACGGTGCTCATCTGCGAGGCCGCCGCCAGCATCGCGCTGGTCGCCGCGCCCTGTCCCGGAGCAGCCGGAATCAGCAGGATGCGCTGGGCGCCCTCGGCGGTCATGCCGCCCGCTCGGCTGATCATCGCGAGGATCGTGTCATTCGGGCTGGTCAGCGTGTACAAACCCGGCTTCTGAACCATCCCGACGATTGCGACCTGCCGGCTCTCGTACTCCTTGGTGAAGACGTCCACCTGCGGATCATACATGTACTTTTGGAGCCGCTGCTTGATTTGGTCGCGAACACCCTGTTCCGTCAACCCCTTGACGTTCATCACGCCCACAAGCGGCAGCGCTATCGTGTTGTCGCCTGATACGCGCACCGAGCGATCTTTCAGTTCATCGACCGCGGGCACTGAAATCTCGAGCACGTCGCCCGGACCGACGGTGAAGTCGCTCTCGGACTTATCGCGGCTGCGCTGCTGCCACAGGGCATCGAGCCGCGCCATCTCTTCAGCATCAGCCGAAGTTGATGCTGGTGAGGCTGCGGTGGTATCGGCCGATACCCCAGGCGCCGGTTCCTGCGACGAACACGCCACGAACGCTGCCGCGACCGCGCAAGCGAGCGCCATATATAAGGCGTTGTGAATTATCTTCGATAACACGATAAGTGAACCTCGTGCGCACTGCCTCGGTACGCACCGGATATTAAGTCGATTGGGAAGTCCTCTTCTGATAGGGCCGAGGAATCTTGCGGCGTATCGCCTGGAACTTTTGGATCGAACCGGCCCTCATCAGGTCTCTTATTGCGAGGGACTCGCGTTGCTATTGCTACCGCCGCTGCAGTGGTTGCCTTCGGTGCAGAGGACGCCGCCGGTGATACCGCCCACACCAACCAACAGTCCCGCTCCGGCCGCTGCCGTCTCCCACCATGGGATTCCGCAAGTAAGAGTCGCGGCAGACGCAACCCCGATATCGGTGGTGGCTATTGCGCTGGTAGTCGGCGACAGAAACCAGTTGATCGTCGCACCTTCGATATCGACCTGGGTTACTGCGGAGCCGCCCTGAAAGTCCTTGGAATTCGGATCGATCGAAACCGTGTACTTCCCGGGCGCGACTAGAGGAATGCAATAACGCCCATATATATCCGAACGTCCGTGACCGGCGGTCTGTCCCTTTGAATCGACGATCGTGATGAAGGCGTCGTTGACGAATTTCTGGTTCTGATCTGAGACCAAGCCCACCACGCTAAAGCACATCGCGGGTCCGGCCACAGCCAAGATCGCCGCTATCGATACCAAGCAACCAAAGAGCTTTTTCATTTCCGTCTCACCTCTTAGCTAAAGAGTCCCGAAAGGCTTTCAATCCAAAATCCAGGAACGCGTCCGCCATTCCTGTACGGCAATCCGTACGGGAAGCTGTCAGACAGGCGCATCCGTTACCTTGGCTTGACCGCCAACGCCTCCTCCTCATCCTCCACCACGTTGTCTACCGCTGCCCGCAGATGCCAAAGACAGTTCAAGCGGGCAAGCGTTTCACGAATTCCGCGTAGCAATAAGGACTAGCATGTGAATAGGTGACAGTCAAACGCCTCTGCGTCGTTAATCTTTTCATGGGAAACCATGGCGTCCAGTTCATTTGTAAAGCGTGGTAAGCGCTAATACGGTACTAATATGCAGCGTAAACGACGTATGGAAACATCAGGGTGATCATAGATCCCACCAATCCAGATCCTGACGTCACAAAGGATGACGGCTAAATGCTAACTTGGTCGCTCAGGAGTGGCAATCGAAAATCTTATGCGAGGGATGGGAAGGAATGCGCAAAGAAAACAAGAATGTGAACCAGCAGGCTACCGCGAGTTGAGGGACTTAGCGTCCCGTGCAACCTGCCCATATCAGCCTACCGACGCAGCGTCGGTTAGGCCTCGGCATCGATCCAGGCCGCAGCGTCGGACAAGCCTTGCCTCAGTGGCCGAGCATTGATGCGGCGCCAGTCTCTCCATCGAAACGCTGATACGCCAGTACCTGCGAACGCGATACCAGCATCGAGTCGGTTCGCGATGCGAAGGTTGGATAAAACGGCTGCTCTCCATGCTCGGTAAAGTAGCCCTGCGCCTTGAGCTTCTCTTCCGCGAGCTTGAGGTTGTGGATGCGCACGTAGCAGTCGGGCATATCAAAATGCTTTGGGCATCCGAGCAAATGAAAAAGTTCGTGCTGGGTGACGTCGCTTGGCGACATTACAAGCTGATTGAGCGTGGCACGCCGCGCTACCACGTAGCCATGCGTCAGAGTGGCGTCATCGACTTCGCCCAGGATCTCCGGCACCCCGACACTGGTCGAAATCAATCCGTACGCGACGTCGCCGACATTGCGGTTGACGAAGTAAAGCACGCGGTCGCAGGACTTGCCCAATGGGACCTGGCTCACCTGCTCGAGGATTTCGGTATGAAAGAAGCCCTCGCGAGGGAAGTTCTGGTAAGAGACCGGCTGCAGATAGAGGTTGTAGATCTTCGCCTCATCATTCCAGCTTTCGAGCAACGCATTGGCGTCGGATGGCGTAATGCCATTGTCGAGCAGGACGCACAACCGGACGTTTTCGGGTGGTCCATAGTTGATACTGTCGCGCAGCGCAGGATGGTCGACTCCCATGCTGGTGCAGGACGCGAGGTTCGCCGCAAGCCCGAGGGTAATCAGCAAGGCTGCCGCGCGCTTGAGTCTCCGTGCCGTTGACTGGAAGATCCGCCGCCAATTGGAATCGAGGGCATTTCCGATTGCTAAAGCTGCTGGTGGTCCGCAACTGGTTTGGCGATAATTGTAGGTTTCCATACCTCTTGACCTCGTGCGGATCAGCAAGGTCTAAGCCATTCGTCGTGTGGAGGATTCTTTATTTTTATACCTGCCTACCTTGCTTATGACCAGCGAAAATCCTACGGCCATCTGCAGCGCGGAGAGATTTCCCCCTTTCGGCGGCCATTCCTGCAGTTGATGCCGTATCCACCGGCAAACTAAGCGAAGGAGTATCCATCGCTTCGTTTGCTATAGACGCTACCGCGCGATCACTATAGTGACGCCGTGAAAATCGCGACCCGCCTTACCGCAATCTTGCTAATTTGCATGTTCCCAGTGCTGGCCGCGTATATGTATTTCGGCGTGCGGCAGGCCACCCTGACATATGTAAACGATCTCAAGCTCGAGACTCGCGCCACCGCGCGCGCCCTTAGCGCCGCACTGGGGCAGGATATCGAGCTCGGGGAATGGGACGACGTACGCCTTTCGCTCGAACGAAGCCGGGAAGAGTCGGTCAATGCTGCGATCTTTGGAATCGACGGCCGCAAGATGCTCTCGCTCAAGGGGTATCCGATCGATCCTGCTCCCGCTCCAAGTCTGCTGACTCTCGCACTGCATCGCGACGGCGTAGAATTCATGCAAACCGTCGGAGATCGCGACTGGTTCTGCCGCGCGGTCGCACTGAACAACCGGGCCGGCGCTCCCATCGGAATTCTGCTGGTCGCGCAGCGCTGGAATGACGTTGAGAGCGATCTGCGTGCGCGGGTCGAGCAAGCGGTGCTCGGATCGCTTCTGCTGGCGGGGCTGATCGCGATGCTGATTCCAGTGGTGAGCCATCGCTATGTCGCCCGGCCGCTGGCAGAGCTCTCGGCCAAGGTGGCGCGTATCTCGAGCGATGACAACTTCGACAGCGACGGCGTCGGGGATGAAGTCGAGTTTCTGGGCACGGAGTTTCGCCGGCTTGCCGACGATCTCGAAGTCGCGCGCCGGCGGCTGCTCGACGAAACCGAGCGCAAGCTCGAACTCGAACGCAGGCTCAGGCGCGCCGACAAGCTCGCCGCTATAGGCACGCTGGCCTCGGGCGTCGCCCACGAGATTGGAACTCCGCTCGGTGTGATTCGCGGCCGCGCCGAGCATCTTAATTCCAATGGCCAGAATCCTCCGCGCACGACCGAAGGTCTCGAAGTCATCATCAATCAGATCGACCGGATCACGCGGATCGTCCGGATGCTGCTGGACCTGGGGTCGCGGCGCGAACAAACCTTTGCGCTTTGCGATCTGCGCACCATCATTCAGCGCACGCTCGCGCTTTTGGAAACCGAAACCTCGCGCCGTGGCGTGCACTGCGTGGTCGAGCTGGGCGAGCGGCCGATCGAGCTACAGTGTGACGCTGACCAGCTCCAGCAGGTCTTCGTCAACCTTGCGATCAACGCCCTCGACGCGATGGGACCCGGAGGCGGAACTTTGAGCGTCATCGCGGCTGCGGCAACTCATGCCGGACGCCCGGCGGTGCGAGTCACGTTCGCAGACACTGGACCTGGAGTCGCGCCCGACGTGCTCGCCCGGGTGTTTGATCCATTCTTCACCACCAAGGAACCCGGCAAGGGAACCGGGATGGGACTCGCGGTGAGCGAAGCGATCGTGCGCGACCATCAGGGAGAGATCGGAATCGAGTCGTCGCAGTACGGCGCCCGAGTCGTCGTAATCTTGCCGCTCGCCGAAACTGCCGTCGACGGAGTCAGAACAACTGGGATGAACTAAAGGCGTGTCGCCGCCGCCTACTGTATCTGCGTCTGACATCCGCTGAAGCGGTTGAACGTGTTACCCGAGAGCCTTCCCTGCGCTCCGTTCACGATCTGAATGCCCCAGAAGTCGCACGGGGGACCCTGCATATCGAACAATTGATTGCCTGCGATCAAGACGGACACGATTCCGCGATTGGCCAACAGAATCCCGGCGGTTTTGGTTCGCTGAGCGATCAGGGTTGACGCACCGCTGACGCTACGTAGCGCAGGTGTGGATAATGTGACGGATTTCGCGCTGTTCACAGTTGAGATTTGCGCGAGCAGGCTCGACTTCGAAGCACCGGCCCTGCGAACCACGACCCAGCGGCCCACATCATTCACCGTGAAGCTCGCCGAGGCGGACGTCAGAGTCGCGCTGCCGGACCGGATAACCGCGTCGGTGACTGAGCGCCCCATATGGATCGTGTTGTTGGTGATCGACAGCGTGATGGTCTGTCCGGTCGACGAGTTGTCGATCACGACGATGGCGTTGGAGGCGGGGGTGGTAAACGTATTGTGGTCAATGGAAACATTTGAAATTGGCGCATTCGTCGCAATTACGGTGAGCGCGCCGTTTGGGCCGGGCAGCGTGTTCTCGAAGTGGTTGCCGGTCCAGAGCGAGCCGCGCGTGAAAGGAGTCGTCCAGCCCTGCGCGTCAACGTCGGAAAATGAGGTCCATTTGAGCCGATTATTGCTAATGGTGACGCCGGCGAAGGTGTCCTCAATCGCGATGAACCCAAGATAGCTCAGCGTATTGTTGCTGACCACGCTGCCGATCGGACCACCGCCCTCCTGTCCGCCCAGTGAAATGCCGCCGTCGCGGTTGCTCGGCGCGCCTGCGGCTCCGCCCGCACCGCTGATCGTATTGCCGGTAATCTGGAAGCCGTCCATCGAAGTGGCAGTAGTCGCTACCCAGTTCTCGATGCCCCAGGTGTCTTTCGTGCTCTTGCCCACGACGATTATATTTCCCCGCTCGTAAACGTTTCGCATCCGGGCGTTGGAGGCATTCGCGCTCACCGCAGTTTTGATCCCTTCGGCACCCATCGACGCTATAGAGGTTGAATCGATGAAATTATTCTCGATGGTGAGGCCGTCAGTGGTCCCGCTGCTTTGCCGTATCACGTTGATCTCGTGACCATTGTCGACGCCGTCCTCACCGCAATCGGAAATCGAATTTGCGCTGATCAAGTTGTTGGCTTGCGGGTCGATGAGGCCGATACCATTTCCGGTGAAACCCCGGACCGCGAGGTTGCTCAGGGACGAACCTGAGGTTCCACTCAAGGCAATCCCATCCACCCGCGGCGATAGGTTATAGGCGCGGTTGCCGTCGAGCGTGATGCCGCTGACGCTCACGGAGGCGCCATTGCGGTTGGTGATCATCGCCCGGCCAGAGACCGCTACGCCTCTGGCGAAAGTAACGATCGAGAGGGATCTGCCCGCACCGATCAGCCGGGCGCCATCGGCAAGCACGAAGCCGGTCGGAGCGCCGATCGTCACGTTGATGGTGCCCAATGCCAGGGTGGTGGCCGCCGGAATCGTCACCGGCTTCGCGAGCAACGTCTGACGACAGGCGCCAAGATTGAGCGTGCCACCGGCCGCCTTGTCAAGCGCGGTCTGGAGCGCGGCCGAATCATCGGTAACCCCGTCTCCCGCCATTCCCGGTATAGGACCGCATCGCGTCTGCGATGGAGCCGCAGCAGAGGCAAATCCAATGCTCGAGCATCCTGCCGCGCCGAAAACGAGCGCCACTATGAGAAGCAATGCGCCGTAAACGCCGGCGACCCATCCGCTTTGTTGCGGTGCCTCCGGATAAAGAAATTTCGATTGAATAATTGGAAGCTGCATAATGCTTGTCACCAAATTATAACTATGCTGTGCTACTTGGATTCAATTGGAGTACCGAAACCGATGTGGACGAGCCTAAAGCGTCTTTCGAGACGTCCTCACAGGATCATATATGAACGGCTCACAGAACCGATCCATCTGAATCTCCTCTCCCTCTTCGTCTTAATGTTCTGAAGCATAAGGGCGAAAATCGCCTTTGACCTCGTCATGCGGCAACAGTACGCGTTCGCCGTGATGCGTTCAGCGGAAAAAGCGATCGAGTCTGGGCATCGGCGAGTTACGTTGATTGAATGCGGCGTAGCGATGGGTGATGGCTTGCTGAATCTTTGCTCGATTGCAACGAGAGTCACCAAGGCAACCGGGATCTTGTTCGACGTGATCGGTTTTGACACCGGCTCAGCAATGCCTCCGCCGACTGATTATCGAGATCATCCGGAACTATACCGCGAAGGCGATTTTCCAATGGACTTCGATAATTTGCGGACCGCCCTCCCCAGCTTCGCGCGTCTGGTCATCGGGAACATCGATGAGACCGCTCCGGATTTTCTCACAACCGTTACTTCAGACAGTCCGATTGCCTTTGTCGCAATCGACGTGGATTACTATTCATCCACAAAGTCGGCGCTCACCCTTCTGGCTGACAAAAATCCCTCGAAATACCTGCCGCTTCCGCTGGTATAGCTGGATGACATTGCGCTCGAGGGCCATACCCGTTGCGGGCTGATCGTTTGTTCAAGAATGCGAAGTGGATCGACCAGATGTTTCTGCTGCACGTACTCGACCATCCCGTGGTGACGAAAGCGCGCTCGGGCGAACGCCGGTAGGTGCTGCCCAACCTGTATCTGGCGGTGGATGCGGCTCAGACGAGGAAATGGTGTCTGGCCAGGAGCAGGGATTGCTGTTCGGCAAAAACCACCCGTTTAGTTTCATCCCTTACTTGGAGTACGAGGGAAGCGTTTTCTCATGGCATCGAATAGGGGGATGCCACAACGCACTGTTTGGGCAAGGGCGGAATCGGAGGGGGCGGATTGCTGGTCGCGATTTGATTGAGTTGCTGGTAGCCGCCGCCGCCGCCGATTGCGGCCGGATAGAGCGTGTCGTAAATCTCGCCGCCCAAATCATTAAGCGCGAGATTGCCACCCAGACCGTCTCCGTAGCTGTTGAAACCGCAAGCGGTAGTGGCAGGATTGCACGGACCGCTGGCCGAGTATTCCAATACGCTGATCGTGTTGTCTTTGGTGGTAATCGTGCCGCTGACGGCATACGGATTGTAGAGATAAATCCCATTCTGATTTGGATCAATATCGGTCATGGACTCGCACTTATTGCCTTCAACGACATTGGCTCCAGCGCTGTAAGGTCCGATGCAGCCGTGGCCGGTGTCCTTCAGCACGTTATCGGTAGCGGTTCCCCCGCTCGAACCCAAGTCGAATAGAATGCCTTGTCCGCTCGGGCTGTCGCCGCCTTCGATCCAATTTCCCGTGGCGGTGAAGGTAGTCGTTCCAAAGAAATTGTTCGCATCTTCCTGATCCGCGTAATAGGGAAATGCATCCCCAGCCAAAGTCGAATCGCTGCAAGCCAGGCAGACGATGTCGCCAGAGTGCGCACAGGTACTGCTGCTCGCCTGGCAACTGAGCTCGCGGTTGTTCTCGACCATGATATTGCTTGCGCCGGAGCCGGTTTGAAACTGCTGTCCGCGCGGGAACGGCCCCATCGGATTGAGCATGAAGTTGCCGTTGATTACATCGCCGGTGGAGGTTCCGCCATTTATCTCGATGTTGGTTTCATTGAACGCGAGCACGTTGCCCTGGACGGTGATATTGCTGGCGCCGTTTATCAGGATACCTTCATGATCATCGCCGCCATCGGAGGACAAATTCTGGACGTGGATATAGCTGTCGAACACGTTACTGCCGCTGCCGCCGATGATCTCCACGCCGGTTGAGTCGGCGGATGAGTTATTGGTCCCGCACGGCCCGATATTAAAGTTCTCGAGCGTGATGTTTGTCGCACCGGTAATCTTCACGCATGGTCCGCTGGTCGTACTGATCGTGTAGTTACTGAAGCTCTGGCCGTTATTGGCACTGGTCAGGGTCAAGGTAGACGTCAGCACCGTCGGCGACGGAGCAGAACACGCTACTCGCGATGATCCCGAAGTCGGGGTCGAGCTTGGAGTCGCCGTCTTAGTCGGTTTTGCCGTCGAAGTGGCTGTCTTAGTCGGTGTTGGCGTCAGAGTCACGGTTGGCTTCGGGGTGGCAGTCCGAGTTGGAGTCGCGGTTCGCTTTGGTGTCGCGGTTGCGGTCCGGGTTGGAGTGGCGGTCGCAGTCCGCGTTGGAGTCGTGGTTGCGGTCCGCGTTGGAGTCGCGGTGGCCGTCGGGGTCGATGTTGCTGTGCGACTCTGAGTCGCGGTTGCCGTCGGAGTGACGGTCCCCGTCGCCGTCGCGGTTCGAGTTGGAGTCGCGGTTACCGTCGACGTTACGGTCGGCATCCGAGTCGGGGTGGCAATCGGAGTTGGAGTCGCGGCAACCGTCGGGGTGCCGGTAGGCGTCGTGATCGGAGTTGCAGTCGCCCTTCCGGTCGGAACGTTGGTTGGAGTAGGCTCCGGAGTTGGCGATATATATTTCCGGCGGTCTATCTCTTTAACTCTTCCAGACAACGGTACCGTGACGACCGGGTTTGCCGCCGCATCGCTCATGATGGTAAGCGTTCCTTGATACTCTCCCGGTTCGGTAGCATTCAGCGTGATGTCGAGCACGCATCGAGTGCCGGGCGCCAAGGGCCCGATACAGGAGTTGGCGGGAACGAAGTCGCTGGTTGACGACTGGATCGCGGCGATCGTGATCGTTTGATCAGTCCGGCGGGTTTTGCGGTTTCTAATCGAGATTCGCCCCGACTTGCGCTCGACGACGACCCCCAGCTTGAGAGTCTCGTGCGCGGAGACCCCCTTGCGCGGTGAAATCTCGAGCGCGACCGGCTGCGGAGTGCCAGCGTCCGGCTCGATCTGGGACGCTTCGGCACTGGTTGCGATGCCGAGAGCGATAAAGGTTGCGAGAATTCCCGCGATAACTGCGACTAGATATCTGCCGGAGTGAAAATGCATGTGCCCCGCCTGTGATAGACGCTTTCGCGTCCCGCCTGGCGGCGCGTTCTGACACTACAAAAAGTAGCATCTGTGCGCTGCCATCCATCGCAGAGCGAGTTCCATGCCAGAATGTTTTCATATCGTGTCTACATTTTGTCGCAATCTGGGACTACAGTTGGGATAAAAATTTATCCGTTTGTAGCAGGTACGCAACGCGGCCTCGCTTTCAGCCTGGATTGCGCCCGCAATACGTCACAGCGGTGCGTCATCCGATGTTCGATTTTCACACACCCGAATTGATTCGAAGATCAGCGTCGAGTTCCGCCGCGGCGACGCGCCCGGGCATACCGCCGATCGGCTTCGTTCGCGGCTAAACTGCGCCTCTGTTATGTTGCGCGAACCTGCGGCCTGCGCACGGCAGATCGTCGAATGGCGCTACACGACGTGAAGCGCGCTGAGGTATCGTCATGATCAAGAGGACCGCGTGAATACGCAGACGGATTTTTCGATCCTGGTCGTGGATGACGACCCGGATATGGTGAACATGCTCGGCGACGTTCTCGGCGACAAGGGCTACCGCGTCCTGCGCGCGGGCTCGGGTGATGCGGCTTTGCAACTGGCCGCATCAGAACATCCCGACCTACTCATCTCAGACTTAAGGATGAGCGGGATGACCGGGCATCAGTTACAGGCACAGCTGAAAACCGTCATACCGGAGCTGCCAGTTGTGATCATCACCGCGTTCGGGTCGATTCAGACCGCGATCGAATCGATGCGGCTGGGCGCATTCGACTACATCACGAAGCCGTTTAGCAACGACGAGCTGACGCTGGTGGTCGAGCGCGCGCTCGAGGATCGGCGCCTGCGCCGCGAGGTCGTTCGCCTGCGCGACGAATTAGCCGAACGCTATGGGCTGGACACGATCGTGACCCGCAGTCCGCGGATGCGCGCGCAACTGGAGATCCTGCGCCAGATGGCCGACAGTCCGGCAAGCGTGCTGATCACCGGCGAAAGCGGAGTCGGCAAAGATCTGTTCGCGCGCGCGCTGCACTACCACAGCGCGCGCCGCGCCGGTCCGTTTGTCGCGATTAACTGCGCGGCAATTCCCGACGCCCTGCTTGAAAGCGAGCTGTTCGGCTACGAACGCGGCGCGTTTACCGACGCGCGCCAGGCGAAGACCGGACTGTTCCAGGCTGCCGCCGGCGGAACTATCTTCCTCGACGAAATCGGCGAGCTGCCGCAGCCGCTGCAAGCCAAGCTCCTGCGCGTACTCGAGGACCATCGCGTGCGCCCGATCGGCGCCACCCGCGAAACTCCGGTTGACGTGCGCGTGGTCGCGGCAACCAATTCCAAGCTCGAAGCGGCAATCGCCGCCGGCCGCTTTCGCAACGATTTGTATTACCGGATCGCGACCGTCACGATCGCGATTGCGCCGCTGCGCGAACGCCCCGAGGACATCGCGATGCTCGCGCGCCATTTCGCGGCGCGCGCCGCGGCCGAATCCGGACACACGCCCCTGATCATAGAGGATGACGCGCTCGACCTGCTGATGCGCCATCCGTGGCCGGGCAACGTGCGCGAATTGCAGAACGCGATCCAGTACGCGGTGGTGCTATGCACCGGCGACCGGATTACACGCGACGACCTGCCGCCGCGCATCGCGGGCGGCAATCCGGAGCGGATAAATCTTGAAAGCGCGGTCGCGCAGCGGATGCCGCTCGAGCAGCTCGAGCGCGAGTATATCCGCGCGACGCTCGCAGCCGTGGACGGCAACAAGAGCGAATGCGCCGCGATTTTAGGAATCGATCGCAAGACCCTTTATCGCAAGCTCGACGATCTTGCGGCCGATCCCGCCGCCGACCCGGGCGCCGTCCGCCAGCTCCGCCCATCTCGCCGCTAGCCGAACCGCGGCGGTTTACTTCGCCGCCACGGGCGCGTAGAAGCCGACCACGCCTTCGCCGATCGAGTGCGGTGCGCTGCCGTCAATTGGCACGCTCCACACCGATGGCGGCGGCGCGAGATGGAGCGCTTCGGTCGGCTCGGCCAGCAGCCGCACGCCGGCGTAAAGAATCGCTTTTGAATCAGGCGACCAGGTGCTGTGCGACAGCGCGAGTTGATCAAAGAAACGGTAAGAGACGGACTCTTCCTGCGTCGAAATGAAGTTACCCAACGCGCGGGTCTTTGCGCTCTTAAGGTCGATCAGCTCCCAGGTGTAGAACGGCTTGTCTTCCGGAACCGAGATATACGCAAGGTAGCGCGCGTCAGGCGAGAAAAAATATGCCGCGACCGTGTCCCGCGTCAGCGTCCGCGAAGTCGCGTCGGTGGTATCAACCAGTTTGATTTCGTGAAACGTCGGGTCGTGCGGAATCACCGTGGTCGCGTACGCGATATGCCGCGAATCCGGCGACCACTCGAAACTGGTGTCACCAATCGGCAGGCTGACCATCGAGCGCGGATGCTGCCCGTCGGCGTCGGCGACGACCAGATTCGCCTCCGCGTGATTGTTCGCGATCCACGCCAGATGCTTCCCGTCGGGCGACCAGCATGGCGTCTTGAACGGCGAACGTCCGCGCGAGAGCACCTTGTTTACCACCTGGTTGGTCTCCGAGAGCGTCATCAGCTCGACCCGCTCACTCGACTCAGGATCATCGCCGCCCGACATATGCACCGCCAGAAGCCCAGGCGACGGTCCCCAAGCAAAGTACATGGGCACGCCGGTCATCACGATCCGGATCGGCGCGTGCTCCTTGACCTCCGCGATCATCAGCGAAAGTCCTTCGGGCTCGTTCAGCAGAAACGAGACATGCTGACCGTCGGGAAGCCAATAGATGTAATCGATTTGTTCGTGTTTGCTCGCGAAGATCTGGATCGCCTCGCGCTTTTTGAGGTCATAGACCCACAGCCCAAAGCTGAACGCCGGCCTGACTGCGAGTGATCGACGAATAGGCGATCCTCGTCGCGTCGGGCGAGAACGTCGGCCATCCGTATTGGCTCGCCATCGACGGCTCGGGCTGCTCCGGCTGCTCGGGCTCCAGGGGCTCCTCCGGCTCCTGGACAGCTCGAAATGCGGCCGCACGTACCGAACCGGAAGCATCGCGGCGCACGTGTTCGCCCGCAATCGGACAGGTCAGGCAATCCGGCCTGGCGCATCCGGTCGCACAGTAATAAATATTATTGTCGGTTCCGATGTAGGTGATCGCGCCCGCGGCAGATGCGCTGGAGGCGGCGCGGGCACGCCCCGGCGCCGTCGCGACAATCAGAAACGCGACCGCCACTATCGCCGCCCCTACGCCCGCATCCAGTAATCTCCCCCGTCGCGATCGCATTGCGGTAAGATTGCGCGGCGTGGCCGATGAACGCAAGCACGATCCGCCCACGCCTTGGATGGTTGACAGATCGAGGAATCGAGGACAGAGTTTAGGCCATGCGACGAGCAGCAATGTTCCTGGGCGCGGCCTTGATATTGTGTGCGCCGAGTTTTGCGCACGCGCAATATTCAGACCTCGATAAACAGAATCCCCAAGAGTACACCGACGACGATTCGCAGCCGCTCAAGCTTCTGAGCTATGTCGTTGCGCCAATCGGCTTCGCGCTCGAATGGGGCATCGCGCGTCCTCTCCATTACCTCGCAACCGATACCTTCCTTGCGCCCGTATTGGGCGCCAACACCGACAGCGAGAAGCTGACCATTCCGCCGATCGCCGAGTTGCCGCCGCCTGATCAGATGACCGACAACTCCGGCACCGCGCATCACGACGTCGTCATTGTTCCGCTTCAACCGCTTCCGCCGGTCACTCCGGCGGTGCCGCAAAACGCCACGCCGGGAACCGCATCCTCGGGCCAGCCGGCTTTGCATTAGGCGCTGTGTTTCTCGATTGATCGGGCACCTTATTTCTGGCGCATCGGCGCTTCCTTGAATTGTTCTGCCCGACAGGGTTAGAATTTCTACTAATCGAGAACGTCTAACTAAATTGGCGGGCCTAATCCGCTCGCTCCGACTTGGAGGCCATGAGGTTTTCAAATGGCTGCGGTATCTAAAGGAAAAGCTCCAACCGATCCGGCTGAATTGGCGAAGTGGCGCGCCGATGAACAGGCGCGCGAACGCGCTAAACGCGACAAGGAAAAAGCGGAGATCGGCTCGCTATGGAGCCGGCGCGACTTTCTGGGACGCCTCGGATGGGGCGGCTTCGGCGCGGTCACGACCATCGGATTGCTCGCCGCAGTACGTTCGGCATTTCCCCGCGTGCTGTTCCTGCCGCCGTCGAAATTCAAAGCCGGCTTCCCGAGCGATTACGTGGTCGGCGAAGTCAGCGAAAAGTACAAGCAGGATTTCCGCACCTGGATCATCCGCACCAAGGCCGGGTTCTACGCGATCTTCGCCAAGTGCACTCACCTCGGATGCACCCCGCGATGGCTCAAAGCCGAGCAGAAGTTCAAATGCCCGTGCCACGGCTCGGGCTACTACATCAGCGGCCTGAATTTCGAAGGACCCGCGCCGCGCCCGATGGATCGTTTCAAGATCTATGTAGGTGACGACGGCCAACTGGTGGTGGACAAATCGGTGCTCTACGAGATGGCACCCGGCGTCGATCCAAACGAGCAATATCCGCAAAGCATCCTGAAAGTCGTCTGATCCGCAATTTAGAAAACGGCGCGGCCCAACCGCCGCGCCGTTTTTTTCTAGCCATCACCCTCCGTCTGATCCCTCTCCCTGAAAGAGAGCTTATGCAAAGCTCTCCGATGGGAGAGGGTTTTCAGCACCCGGCGCGAGCCACGATCGATCGCCGCGCGGCCAGTTGCTACACGCGGAAGTCGCGGCGGTAAACGATGTAGTTCGCGCAGACCTTCGCGCCGAGCTTTTCCGCTGTGCGGCGCGACGGCCAGTTGTCGTCGACCACGAGCGTGTAGCTGAGATACTTCGCGCCGCGATCGATTAGCTTCAGGTATGTCTGCGCCGCCATCGCGAGGTTGAGGCCACGCCCGCGCGCTGGCTCGCGCACTCCGATGCCGAGAAAATTGAGCTTCTCCGAATCCTTGAGCACTCTGCCCGGCCGCACTATCGCGTGCGCGGTTTCCTCGGGCGCGACCATCAGCGTGCCGACAACCTCGCCGTTTTGGTACGCGCAAATCGAGGTGTCCAGCCCGCCCATCATCTCGACGAACATCATCATCTCGGTCATCGCTTCCTGACTCGCGACGACGTAGCCCCAGTGATTGTAGAACGCTTCGTTGAATGCGGGACCAAATTCAGTGGCGCGCTTTTCCGGCGCGATATCGGCAAGCGTCACCAGCTCGAACCCGCCACGCAGCGCCGCCTCGAGGGCGCTACGGTAGCGCGCGATCAATTCCGGCGTAACTTCGATCTTGTAATCGACCATCCCCTTCTCGCAGAAGAAGCCCGCGTCTTTGATCATCGAATGATAGTAGTCCGGGTTCTGGCGCATCATGTTCGGCGGCAGCGCGTCGTACTCGTCGATCACGAACGGCATATCGAGCGGCAAATAGAATCCGCTGCGCGCGGCAATGGCGCCCTGCCCTCGCAGCCATTCTGACGCTGCATCCATAACGGCGCGCGCGGCGGCGGACGCGCCGGCCGCGGCCTCGAAGAACATCAGATGCCCGAGCTTTTCGCCCCAGCGCTTAGCGTAGTCGGGATCGAGCAGCGCCGCGACTCGGGCGACGATCTCCCCGTTCTCGCGCGCAACGAACGCGCGCAGCGGCTTGCCTGCAATAAACGCCGACAAGCCCATCAGCATCGGCAACTGCATGTCGGCCGCCGCCGGCCACCGGGCGGAGAGCTCCGGCCGCACTCGATCGGCGAAGCTTATGAATTCGGTGAGGCCGTTCTGATCGTCAGGCGATTCGATTTTCACTGGCATGATTTGCTCGGGGGGCATCTCGGGAGAGCTTGCTGGATTGCGGGATTTGCGTGTCGCAGTTTCGCTGGCGCGCGGCCAGTCACCTTGTTTCGCACAGCCGCGTGCGCTAATCACCACGCATAGAGGAGCGTAGCGCCGCGTCCGTAAGCGCGTCAATTCTGCCACGCGTGCGGAAGGCGGCAGAGCTCAAAAATTATGGTCGAAAAAACCATCGAGCTAACCGGCATCTCGTCCAACTCGGTCGAGGATGCTGTCCAGATCGCGGTGGCGCGCGCGGGGGTGACCATCTCGGGCATCCACAGCGTGCACGTGGAAGACGTTTCCGCCGCGGTCGAGAACAGCAAGGTCGTGCGCTGGAAAGTGCGAATCAAGGCGACCTTTCAGATCAAGGATGAGTTGCACGAGTGACGCGCCGCGACCAAGCCGCGCGCACGCGCCAGGGCTCGCAACCGGCGGCGGATCGCAAGAACCTCAAGTTCAGCGAAGCCAGCCACTGAGAAGTTGATGGCATCAAAAATCGTCGAGGTTCATCCCGGTATCTTCGAGATGTTTCTGCCGCTTCCGATGCGGCCGACGATCATCAATGTGTACCTGGTCGATTGTCACGGCGCCTGGGCGCTGATCGACACGGGGATGAACTCGCCGGACAGTATCGCCACGCTCGAAGACGCTTTTGCGCAGGTCGGGATCAAGCTCGAAGATCTCAATACGCTCATCGCGACGCATCATCATATCGATCACTTCGGCGCGTCCGGAGAGATTCGCCGCCGCAGCCACGCGGTGACGCACATTCATCGGCTGGAAGCGGCGCGCGCCAATCGGATGCTGTTTTTCGGCAAGATGGGTCCAGAGCGATCGTCCGGAGTCGCGGCCGTTTTTCGAGAAGCATGGCTTCCCGATCGGCAACATTCCATCGACCGGGATGCGGCCCGCCTGGATGGGCACCGACATGTATGTTCCGGTCACCGAGCCGGATGCGATTTCTAAGCGATGGCGACGTGATCAAGTGGGCGATCGCGAGTTTGAAGTCATCTGGACGCCGGGTCACTCGCCAGGTCACAACGTAATATACTTGCGCAAGGAAAAGGTGATGATCGTCGGCGATCACTTGCTGCCGAAGATCACACCGCATGTGGGAATTTATCCCGATGCGGACGCGACCGCGAATCCGCTCGGCGACTTTATCGATTCGCAATAAAAGGTCCAGCACTTCGACGTCGAACATTGCTGCCCGCGCATGGCGATGTCTATCAGGACCATCGTCATCGCGCCAATCAGATCATCGAGCATCATCGATATCGCGAGGCCGAGATGCTCGATCTGGTGCGCAATAAACCACAGACCGCGTTCGAGGTGGCGCAGCAAGTCTTCGGCGGCGAAGAGAGACCGATCTTTCACGTGATGGCGGCGACCTTTGAAACCCTGGCGCATCTCGAGTACGCCCGGATCGAGGGCCGCGCCCGTAAAGTCGAGCGTGATAATCGGGTGCTTTTCCAAGCCTTATAATTATGTTACTAGGGGTTTGCTAAATTTTTCATTAGGTGTATTTTGACGCTGCTTTGACTTGGGTGGCGGATCGGCCGTTGCGGGCCTAGCTATCGGGGGAGGCCCCCAGAGTGAAGGAGGATGCCATGAGACGCACGATTGGGATGTTGCTGGCCGGTGGGCTGGCAGTTATGTTCGCCGCGGGATGCGCGAGCACCGGCGGCGGCAGCAGCGCCGGTACTACGACGGGTGCATCGGCGGGCAGCAGCGGGGCAGGTCAGCAGACGGCCAGCGCGGATTCTTCGCGAGTCGCTCGCGACTTTAACCTCAGGGTTAAGTGCCCGGGAGTTCACGAAGAGAAGGTCCACGGCTGGACCGATCAGCAGATCATGGCGCAGGAGTCTGTCGTCGAAGAAGACATTCCTGCCTGCATGGCTTGGGTCGCGGAGCAGCCGAAGGGATTCGTACCTCCTCCGCCTGCGGGCTATGTACCGAAGGCCGGAAGCGCGCCAGCAGCGGGAGGAGCCGCTGGTGGCAGTGCACCGCCCTCCGCACCCCCTGCGAGCCATTAACCGGTCTTATTGGGGCGCGGTATTGTGGCGTAAGCCTCTGCTTACGGCCACGATGCCGCGCGCGCCAATTTCGTAGCGGAAACATAACGGCGCAGCGTGTTGAACACGCTGCGCCGTCGTTTATTGATCTTCGATTTTTTACTTGAGCGGCAGGAGCGCTTGCCCTAGTTGGCGCGCGCCGCGCGCTTGCCATCACGCCGTGACGGCGCGCTGATTCGGCCGCTGCGGACCACCGGCGAACGCCGCGCGAGCCGGCGCGTCGAGATTCCGGCGAGCTGCTGGCTGCGCCAGTCGCGCAGTCCGTTGCGCAGAAATCCCGGCTCGATTCCAAGCGTCTCGCACACGGTCTCGAACGAAAATGGGCCTTCGCCGCCCTCTCCGCAGAGCCACTGCTCGGCTTCCTGAAACAGGCGCTTGCGCGAACCGTTCTTGGCGTCCGCGTTGTTCTGGAAGCAACGCAGAGCATCCTCAAGAATCGCCATCATCAGCTTCTTGACCGGCCGGATCGAGCTGTCGTCGCGCCGGCTGTCGTAAAACTGCTCAGGCGTTAAAACGTCGGGTACAAAGAGTGATCCCAATGCTGTGTTTTCCCATTCCATGCTACTTTTCCGCTCCACCCGACCTGCTGCGTCAATTTAGAGACTACGCGCAGGTACCGGGGGTGTTAATCAATTAAGTTCGTTTGATACCAGCAATTCTTATGCCTGCTGCTCGCGACTCCGGTCGAAACAGTTAATCTAAGGAGATATGCGGGCTTCGGAGAGGATTAGCTCCGCTACTTATTGGAGCTTTTGCCTAAGACTTCGCGTTATGCGAAAGATTCCGCGTTATGCAAAGCGCGAAAACTCTATTTCAGCGCTAACCCGTTTGCGACAAGAGCGCAACAATTCGGTGTCGAGTTCCAAAAAGTGGCAGATCTGCCACGTTGCGATGCAGCCCGGAGGTTGCCGTTCCTGCGCCCGGTTCCTACTGCACAGTGTCGGGTCCGCCGCGCGGTCCGGCCTGCCCGAGCTTCCGCTCCTCAAGCTTAAATGTAAGCACGTCAAGCAGGCAGTCAACCCTACCCGAGCGCGCTTCGAGCAGCGTCTGCTTCTCGATCGGACTCACGTCAAGGTGGAAGCACAGGAAGTTGATCAGCGCCGCGCCGCGCAGTCCGCGCTGCTCGACGATTGTGCGCCATGCCTCTCTGGCGGGTTCGCCCAGGTAGCTGAACAGCACCTCGCGCAGCGACTCCATCGTCTCGAAGTCGCAATCGAGCGCGCCGGGCTCGACCGGGCACCACTCCACTTCCGCCTGCCGATAGGCTCTCTCGCGGATCTCGCGCAGCACGCGAAACTCGGCGAATCCTTCGAGCATCAGGTTGTAGCGTCCGTCTTCGAGCCGGACCAAATCACGGATCCTGCCGGCGCATCCGACCTCGAAGATATCGGGAAACGCGTGATACTCGCGCTCCCAGTCGCCCTTCAGCAGGATCATCCCGATAATTCCGTCGCCGCGCGCGGCGTCGGCGACCATCTCGCGATAGCGTGGCTCAAAGATGTGCAGCGGAACCTGCGTCCCCGGATACATCACCAGGTTCGGGAGCGGAAACAGCGGAACGATTTTAGGATATTCGGCCACGCGGATGCTTCCGAGATTAAAACCGCGCCCCGATCCGGTCAACCTTAAAGCGCAATCGCGCATGAAGCGCAGCGATGACTGCGCTATGGTTCCATCTGCCATTGACGCGCGCGCTTGGATCACGATCGCGCCGCAGGGGAGCCGCAAGATGGAAACCAGACTCTTTATCGGCGGAGATTACGTCGAATCGACTTCCTCGCGCCGCGTCGCCGATATCGAGCCCGCCACCGGCCGCGAGCTCGCGCAGATCCACGACTCCAGCGCCGCGGACGTCGCCCGCGCGGTCGCGGCCGCGCGCGACGCGGCCGACAACGGACCTTGGCCGCGCATGCCGCTCGAGGCGCGCGCCGCCATCCTCGGAGGTATGGCCGACGGAATCGAGCGGCGCTCGCGCGATCTCGGCATGCTCGAAGCGCGCGACGTCGGCAAACCGATCGCCGAATGCGTCGGCCACGATGTGCCGCGCGCGGCAAAGAACCTGCGTTTCTTCGCCGCCGCGATGCAATCCTGGACGCAAGAGTCCGCGCTCGGCGACGCCAAGTTTTTGGGCCGCGACCTGCGCCTCATGAATATCACCGAGCGTCCGCCGCTCGGCGTCGGCGCGATTATCATTCCGTGGAATTCGCCGCTGATGCTCGCGACGTGGAACTTGGGTCCTTGCCTCGCCGCGGGCAACACCTGCGTCGTCAAGCCGAGCGAGCTCGCGCCGCTGACGACGATCGCGCTCGGCGAGATCGCCGCGGAGGCGGGGCTTCCCGCGGGCGTGCTCAATATCATCACCGGCCTCCGCGAGGCGGGCGCAGCGCTCGCCGCGCATCCGGATGTCGACGCGATCGCGTTCACCGGCGGCGCTGCGACGGGGCGCAAGGTGATGGCGGCCGCGGCCCAGCGGCTCGCGCGCGTGACCCTCGAGCTCGGCGGCAAATCTCCCAACATTGTTTTTGCCGACGCCAATCTGCGCGAGACCGCGGCCGGCGTCGCGCGCTCGATTTTCCGCAGCCAGGGACAATCATGCGTGGCCGGCTCGCGCCTGATCGTCGAGCGCAAAGCCGCTGATGATTTCATCCCGATGCTGCTCGACGAAGTCCGACGCCTGAAAATCGGCGATCCCCTCGACCAGAGCACCGAGTACGGACCGCTCATCTCGGCGGCCCATCGCGAGCGCGTTCACGGCTTTGTCACCGAGTCCGTCGCCGCCGGCGCCAAGCTCCTGTGCGGCGGCAGCGCTCCGAAAGACTCCAATGTTCCGCGCGAGGGTTTCTATTATCTTCCGACGATCCTCGACCACGCCGCGCCAACCTCGCGCGCGATCACCGAAGAAATCTTCGGCCCGGTCCTGACCGTCGAGCGTTTCGACGACGAGACGCAAGCAATCGCGATGGCGAACGCGACCGCGTTCGGACTGGCCGCATACGTGTGGACCGAAAATCTACCGCGCGCGCTGCGCGTCTCCGAGCGAATCAAATCCGGGATGGTGTGGGTCAACAGCTTTTTTCTGCGCGACCTGCGCACTCCCTTCGGTGGCGCAAAAATGAGCGGGCTCGGGCGCCAGGGCGGCCGCTACGCGCTCGAGTTCTGGACCGAGCCGAAGCTGGTGTGCGTTGCGTACGGCGCGGAGCCGGAGCGCAAGGAGAATCGCGATGGGTGAAATCGTCGCCGCAATTTTCACCACGCATGTGCCGCGCCTGATGATCACCGACCCGGCCGCGCGCAAAGCCTACATGGGCGACAATGTGACGACCTTCTACGACGCGCTGCCCGCGCTCGAGCGGACGCGCCTGCACGATCTCGATTTCGACACGTTCCTCGTAATCGACTCGCACTGGTTCACGACGCTCGAATATATCCTGAACGCGCACGAGCGGCTGGCCGGCGTGTACACCTCGGAGGAGCTGCCGCAGATGCTCCACGACCTCGAATACGAATATCGCGGCGACCCCGAGCTGGCGCATGCGATCGAGGCGGCGGAAAAGGCGCGCGGGATGCGCACGGTCGCGTCGGCGCATCGCAATCTTCCGCTCCACTATCCGACCCTCAACGTGATGTACTATTTCAATCCCGGCGCGCGCCGGCGCGTGCTCTCGATGGGCGTGTGCCAGATTTCGTCGGTTGAAAATGATCTCGCCTTCGGCGCCGCGATGGGCGCGGCGATCGCGGCCTCGAACCGGCGTGTCGTGATCGTCGCCTCGGGCGGGATGTCGCATCGCTTTTGGGATTACGACCGCGTCCTCGCGCACGCCTCCGCCTCGGCAGCAGACATCAGCTCGACCGCGAACCGCCTCTACGATGAACGAATCATGGAATGGTTCCTCGCCGGAGATCACAAGTCGATATTGGAATCGGCCAATGATTTTCGCGCGCACTGCTCGCCCGAGGGCCGCTTCTCGCATTATCTGATAATGGCGGGCGCGATGGGCGGCGCGTCCTGGAGCTGGCGCGGCGAACAATTCGGCCGCTACGAAGCCGCAATCGGCACCGGCCAATCAATCTTCTATTTCGCGCCAGGTTGAGGACGCTGGGCACGACATGAACGATACCGTCATTCAAATTCTCCGCGAGGCGTCGCCGAGTCTTCAAAAACTCGGCGTCAAGCACCTGTCGCTTTTCGGTTCAACCGCGCGCGGCACTGAGCGCCCCGACAGCGACGTTGATTTGCTCCTTGACCTTGACGCGAGACGGCGCCTGGACCTGCTCGACTACGCGGGCATAGTCGCGGAGATACAAAAGCTGATACCGCGGCGAGTTCACGTCGCGCTGCGCGATAAGCTCAAGGCTCACGTGGTTCCCAACGTTCTCCGAGACGAAATCCAGGTTTTCTAGAAATCACAAACCGCAGGTGCGCGGAGGTTCCAGGATGATTGTCATACAAATTGAAGGATACCGCTGATGGGTGCGCGGTCGGGGAATAACTATCTTTCGGCGCTCAAGAAACTTGGGGCGGAAATCTTTCTCGGCGGTGAGCGTGTCGCCGACGTGACGACGCATCGCGCGTTGCGCAATTGCGCGCATTCGGTCGCGTCCCTTTATGACATGCAGAGCGAGCATCCCGAGGCGATGACCTATCGCACCGACGACGGCGGCCGCGCCGGCCTGTCGTTTCAACAGCCGAAGACAGTCGAGGAACTGCGCAAGCGCTCGCGCATGATGAAAGCTTGGGCGGATTTCAGCGGCGGCTTTATGGGCCGCACGCCCGATTACTTGAACGTCAGTATCGCCGCGATGGCCGCGGCGCACGCGTTCTTTGCAGAAAGCGATCCGCGCTTCGGCGAGAATATCCAGAGCTACTACCGGCAGGCGCGCGACCACGATTGGTGCGCCACGCATACGCTGGTCAATCCGCGCGCGAGCCGCGCCAAGGGATGGGCCGGGAATACCGACGCCGACCTCGCACTGCGCCTGGTCGAGAAGACTCAAGGCGGAATCGTCGTCAGCGGATGCCGGATGCTCGCGACGCTGGCGCCGATGTCCGAAGAGCTGCTGGTGTTTCCGTCCACCGTCCTCAAGGTCGACGCCGCGGCCGAGCCGTACGCGCTCTCGTTTGCGATCAACTGCAACGCGAGCGGCCTGCGCTTCATCTGCCGCGACAGCTACGACCTCGCGCGCTCGAAGTTCGACGCGCCGCTCGCGAGCCGCTTCGAAGAGATGGACTGCGTCGTAATCTTCGACAACGTACTGGTGCCGTGGGAGCGCGTGTTTCTGTGCGGCGATGTCGCCCGCTGCAACGCGCTCTACGGCGCGACCAACGCGGTGGTGCACATGATGCACCAGGTCGCGGTGAAGAACGTCGCCAAGAGCGAGTTCGTTTTGGGGCTCGCCGCGCGAATCGCGCAGGCCAGCGACGCGACGGCGCTGCAGCATATGCGCGAGCGGCTGGCGGAGATGATCACTACCACCGAAACGATGCGCTCGTGCCTGCGCGCCGCCGAGGCCGACGCCGCACTCGACAAGTGGGGCGTATGCGTTCCCGCGCGCGCGCCGCTCGACACCGCGCGCAACCTGTTTCCGCGCCTGTACCCGAGGATGGTCGAAATAATCCAGCTCAGCAGCTCGTCCTCGCTGATGGCGACGCCGCAGGATGCGGACTTCGCCAACCCCGCCGAGCTCGGCGATATCGAGCGCTACTTCAAAGCGGCCGACGCCGAGGCGCGCGAACGCATAGCGCTCTACCGACTGGCAGCCGATGTCGCATCGAGCGCCTTCGCGGGCCGGCAGGTGCTCTACGAGCGCTTCTTCTTCGGCGACCCGATCCGGATGGCCAGCGCGCTGGTCGACAACACCGACTTGCAGCCGCTGGTCGATCGCATAAAAGCATTCCTCGCCCGCCCCGATTGATCGCCAAAGCTGTCGTCCGCCGAGTGGTCCGTCTCCAACGGCAGAATCACCGGCTAAAGCCGGTGCCACCTTCAGAGGTAGATCCTTCGGAGGGCGAGAGTAACTATGTGAGTGCTGCCCGAATCTGGACAAAGTGGTGCCCCGGATTTTTGATTTCGGGCGTTTTGC
Organism: uncultured delta proteobacterium; assembly: GCA_963801665.1. Taxonomy (GTDB): domain Bacteria; phylum Desulfobacterota; class Binatia; order Binatales; family Binataceae; genus JBARDN01. The sequence goes on from CAWDFL010000002.1 coordinate 775,466, forward strand.
GGTGGGTTCGTTTGGTATCTTTTTTAGAGGCTTAAAAAATAAACTCCTTGAAAATGCTGCTGATTTTCACCGATTGGCTTCGTTTTCGACGCTTTTTTGGTACACCGATTTTCGAGCCATCCGACGCCGCTCGGGTGAGTTCCGGTCCACAGGCGGAAGGTCCGCAGGCCAGGGTTCCGAAACGCCCGCGAATCACTTCCCCAAGGTCTTTTTAGCATATAATTGTTTCGATAACAAGCTGTTTGCATTGATGACAATATGTTGGGCTAAAAACAGAACCAAACCCGGCAGAGCCTTATGATTGTTGGGGAGGCGATTGCCTCGCCCTGCGATGGTCCTAACCGCCCGGCCGGACGACCTTTGCGCACAGGCGGTCCTGCGGAAAATCCCGGACATTCAAGGTGAAGATGAGTTCGGCGTTGCCCGTTTCAGCGCAAAGGCAGAACGAATCGTCTTTGGGATCAGGCGAGATTTGGAATGTGTAGCGGACTTCGATTGCATCGGCGCGTTCGCGAATCAAATTGATGATCCTGCCGATCACGCTTGGGCGGACGTGAAGCCGTCTCAGAACCTCCTTGTACTCGTCCAGGATCTCTTCGCTGTAGAGCCATCGGAAGTCGTCTTTCTCCGCCCAGTCATGGAGCAAATCAGCACTCGGATTCCAGCCGCCAACATAGTGCCCGCGGAACCCGGAAATGCCGGCCACTAAGAAGCTGGTGTCGACAACGACGCGTCGCCTGTGTCTTTTGGCAGGCTTCCTAGTTTTCCCCGGCAACGGTGATCTCTGGTATACGTCGTTCCTGACGAAAGGCGCGCACCGTACGCATGATCTCTTCTTCGGAGATTTCTCCGAGGTCTTTTGCCGCTTCGGAGAGGGACTCCAAAAACTCTTTCTTCCATCCCTTGCGTTTACGTCCCCGCGGGATATCGCGATAAAGGCCGGCTCGCCTCAGGCCGCGATCAATCTGCCGCCCCAAAGAACGAAAGGGAATCCCCAATTTGATCGGCTCTTCTTCCGGGGAGAAGCGGCAAGTGAACACGACGTATTCGGGGTTTTCGGCGTTGAACCGGTCCTCCGATGCGCGGAAGGCCTTGATGAGCCTTGAGAGTACTGGAGAGCGCGTGCCCAGCGATTCCTTGAGACAGAACGCGACTTTAGCGCTGAGAAGAGTTTTCGGATCAAAGAGGTAGGTCCCCTCCGAGCGTTTTGGCGTTATCACGCCAAATTGCACAAGGTTCTGCAGCTCCTTCGGCTGAATCTTCAGGACGGCGCTCGCTTGCTTGAGTTTTAATCCCCGTGTCCGCATGGTTCGTCTTATTGGTATCTAACTTTTAGATGATATAGAAACCGTCGTCAACCAACTGACAAGCGGGGTCAGTCGCGGTTCATCGCCCCAACACGTTCTACGGGTGTCATTCCCGCGCGTGGCTGCCGCGCGAGGAATCCCGAGACGCTCGTGCACGTACCAACGAGTAGCAGAGAGGCAAGCGGTCAAGAACGGGATTCCTCGCGCGCGGCAGCCACGCGCGCGGGAATGACATCTCGGCTAACACCCGCCAGTTCTCAAAGGGTGTGCGCGGTTGATACGACTCAGCAGTTGCTTGCTCGGACGCGCGCGGTTCGGCATCGTGGGGCGGATCATGGCGCGGCTCAGAAAAGCAGGACGGATCTGGCGCAAGCCTGAGGCGCGCGCGTGCGCGGAGCGCGTGATGATCGAGGCTCGCGACGGGCTCTTCACGATCGAACCGTCGGCGATTTTCGAGAGGTCCGCGCCGCTCGAAATCGAGCTCGGCGCTGGCCGCGGCGATTTTATCGTCGCGCGCGCCGCTGAGTTTCCCGAGCGGAATTTTATCGCGGTCGAGCTTTCCGGAGTCGTCTCGCGGATGCTCGCCGTGCGCTGCGGCGGCGCGGGTCTGGCTAATCTCCGGGTCGCGCGGATGGACGCGCGTCCGCTCGTCGGGCTGATGCTCCCGCCGCGGACCGTCAGCGCGTATCACATCTACTTTCCCGATCCATGGCCCAAGGAGCGGCATCATAAGCATCGCCTGTTCACGCCGCGTCTCGCAGCCGGCCTCGCGCGCACGCTGGCGGTCGACGGGATCCTGTGCGTCGCGACCGAACGTCGCCGAGTACGCGGCGGAGATTTTTCCGATGCTCGAAGCGGCAGGCTTTTCGCGCCTTGAGGAGCACGCGCCCGGCGCCGAGGCGACCGCGTTTGCGCGCAAGTTTATCGCACTCGGCAAGCCGCTCTTCGCCGCGACCTTGCGCCTGTCGATAAACGTCTAGTTCTTATCGGTCAGCCTGCCATGAAAGTCGGGGTGGTGTAAGTATTGTGTTCAAAGAGGAAAGCCATAGTGGCGCGGGCGTCTCGCCCGTGGGCGACGGCGGGCCAGGTGCCACTGGCACATGGCCCGTCCCACCGATGACTGCTCCGGAAAGCGCGCCCGCGCGAGAACCATTCCCTGCTCCCGTCCGGTGCTGAGAGAGAAATTCATTGGTGGGGTGCGCCTCCGGCGCGCCCGTCTCCCACGGGCGAGACGCCCGCGCCACTATGTCCTGTGCCGTAAACTGGTCAGTCATTGCAACGAAAGTCGAGGGAGTGAAACCGAGGGTGCGGACTTCTAGTGCGGCCAAGCTGCGCAATGCCTTTCCATCGGCATCGCTCAGAGCAGGCTCCGTGAAGAATCTTCGCGAAGCGATTAGTGCGGAGAACCCACGTTGGCTGCACTAATCGCTTCGCGGAGATCCTTCGCCTGCGGCTCAGGATGACACCAACTGAGCGTATCCGAAGGAAATCTCGCCCTCACGCGCTGGCGTCTGCTCCCGAGCAGTTATGCAAATCTCTCCATCGGGAAGCCCTTTGTAAGGAATTGACGAAACCTGTACTGTGGGTCGCGAGGTTTTTTTCGTTCGGGGCGTCTGGAAAGATGCTCAGACCTCGATTTGCATTGCCGCCGAGCCTTCTTTAGTGTGCTCACAGTTCCGAAGATTATGAGGCGCCTGCTGGCCATAGCTCTGGCCGTCTTTATGGCCGCCACCGCCGGATGCTCGCTCAAAAAGCCGCCGACAGGTGAGGATTACTACCAGCAGGGCCAGCTCAATTTCGCCAATGGCGAGTACAAGCCCGCGATCGAGAACTATCAGCTCCTGATCGACCACTTTCCCTTCAGCCCCTACGCCGAAGAGGCCGAGCTCAAGATCGGCCTCGCGTATTACAAGCAGCAGGATTACGCCGAGGCGGTCGCGTCGCTCGACGACTTCCAGCGGATGCATCCAACGAGCAAGAACCTCGAGCTCGTCAGCTATTACATCGCGATGAGCTACTACGATCAGATCGGGCGCGAGGACCAGGACCAGAGCAAGACCGAAGAGGCGCTCAAGCATTTCCAGATTATCGAGGCGCGCTTTCCCGAGGGCTCGTTCGCCGAGCTGGCGAAGGAACGCGCCGAGGAATGCCGCGAGATGCTGGCGCGGCATCAGATGATCGTCGGCAGCTATTACTTCAAGCGCGCCAACTTCCGCGCCGCCGAGTCGCGCCTGGCCGAGCTGATGCAGAAATATCCGGACACGCCGGTTGCGCCCGACGCGCTGTACGAGCTGGCACAGTCGCTGGAAAAGGAAGGCAAGAAATATTCCGCCGCGCAGGCCTACACCGCGCTGCTGCGCCATTATCCTGACACTCCTTACACCGCGCCGGCCAAAGCCGCGCTCAAGAAACTCAACCAGCCTATCGACACCGAGGAAGATCCGCTTCCGCTGGTGCTGGCGGAGACCGGTTATGGCGCCGAGCAGGTCGCCGATAATCGGGTGGTCGTGCGCCAGCGCGATGCCGACGACATCGACAGCAGCCTGCCGCCGGGCGAGCCGGGAACTCCGATCCCGGGAACTCCGCCGGGGCAGGCTCCGATACAGGCGCAGAAGAGCGCGGCGCAGCAGCAGGCGCTGACCTCCACCAAATACGGCCCCGACGGGCTGCCGATCCTCGACGCGCCCGCGCAGAAGACCGCGGCGGCCGATGCGACCGGACCTGCGACGCTGAAAACGATTCGGCTCTCCTCGTCCGATCCGCCGATGGCGGTGATTTTCGACCTGAGCGGTCCGGTGGAGTTCAAGAAGCGGCTGGAAAGCGGCGCGGGTTTTTCTTCGGCGGTCCTGGTGCTCAAGGATGTCACGCCCGATGCGAGCCTGAATCATCACCTGGTCTTCGACCGCTCGATCTTCAAGGATTGCGACGTGACCAGCAACTCGCAGGGCACGACCGTCACGCTCAACACCTCGCCGCTGAGCGACGTTGAAGTGGTTCCGCTCGACAGTCCGCCGCGCCTGCTGGTGACCTTCACCCCGCTGTCGCAGTCGGTCAGTTCCTCCGAGTGAGATAAGAGGCCGCCGAGACGGCGGCCCTACTGATTCTCTTCTGCCAGTGGCCGCCGACGGCCCGTCGGCCACGCGAAGCGTCATCTGTAGGTGTGCGGATAAATCGCGGCGTAGCAGCGCCGCGCGATTATAAAAGCAGAGCAGCACCCTCACCCGCGCGTCACGATGCTTGCGAAAAGACCGCAAGCATCGCGCCGCGCCGCCCGCGTGCCAGTGGCACCTCCCGGAGGGAGCGGGTCTCCGGCAAAGGCATGCATGCAGAGACGGGCGCGTCGCGACGCGCGCCTACGAATCCAATGCGATTCTTTGAGGGGAGCACTCGTTCGGCAAACGAGTCACGACGACTTCGGAGAGTTCGAACGCACCTGTCTTCGTAGGGGCGGCTCGCGAGCCGCCCGTTTTTCGCGCAGCCTGTAGGACTTTTTTCAATAGCGGGGCACGCGGCGATGCCGCGACACATAAGGTAAGAAACAGCGAGTACTTTCGATGATGGCTAAAAAGTGCGCGGATTGTCTCATCAACTTAGATGTTTCTTCGGAGAACCAGCGGCGTGCCACGACATGTCAAGCGAGAAACACGGTCGGTGTACCTCGCACTCGCGCTGGGCTTTAAGTGGCACCGGCTTTAGCCGGTGCGGGCCACAGGCTAAAGCCTGTGCCACCCAAGACTCGATCATGTTTCCTAGGAGAACCGGCGGCGTGCCAGTGATACCTCTCCGATCGTCACAGATCACGCGCGGAAATTGTCGACGGTCTCTGATCGGTGCGCGCCGCGCAAAACTCGATCAGGCGAAGACGGCGTCGAAGTTTACGCCGATGAATTTGAGCACGACCTCGGCGTACACTTTGAGCCCCCAATAGAAGCCCTCGATCGGCAGGCGTTCGTCGTTGCCGTGAAACAGCGAGCCAAAGGGCAGATGCGGATCGAGCTTGACCGGCACGAAGCCGTAGCATTGCGCGCCGAGCTTGCCATAGAACTTGTTGTCGGTCGCGCCGGGGATCATCCAGGGAATCGCGCGCGCTCCGGGATCGTTGGACTCAACCCGATCGCAAATCAGCTTGAACAGCTCGGTGTCGGGACTGGTCTCGGCCGGCGGCGCGGTCTTGATCAGCTCGAACTTCGGCTCCGGCCCGACGATACTGCGCAGCTCGGCGACGAAGCTCTCGGGATCCTCGCCCGGCACGGTGCGCCCGTCGAGCACCACGGAGGCCTCGCCCGGAATCACGTTGTCCTTGTAGCCGGCGCGCAGGATCGTCGGCGTGACCGTGTTGCCCATCATCGGGCGGAAGAGCGGACCCGGATTATCCAGCGGCACGCCGAGCTCGCCCAGCATCTTCTTCATGAACGGCGTGACCCGCAGGCTCATCGGAGTGTTGGTGATCCTCGTGAGCAGCGCCGCCATCTTGCCGATCGCCGTGTCGCGCCTTGGCATCGAGCCGTGGCCCGGCGAGCCGTTGACGGTCATCTTGACCGTGACAAATCCTTTCTCCGCGATCTGGATCGCGTAGAAGCGCTTGTCGCCCATGTAGATCGTGAATCCGCCGACCTCGTTCAGCACCCATCCGGCGCGAATCAGCTCCGGATGCCGCTCGACCAGGAATTTCGCGCCATGATCGGAGCCGGCTTCCTCGTCCGCGACCGCGGCCAGGATCACGTCGCGATTCGGGGTCGCGCCCGCGCGCTTCAGCGCCGTCATCACGAGAAGATCCATCGCGCACTTCGACTTCATATCGAGCGTGCCGCGCCCCCAGATACATCCGTCGGCGATCTCGGCGGCGAACGCGGGCCGGCTCCATCCCGACGGCTCGACCGGCACCACGTCGGTATGCGAGGAGAGCAGAATCGGCGCGTTGGCGGGATTGTCGCCCTTGATTCGCGCCACCAGGCTCGCGCGTGTCGGCGCGCTTTCCTTGATCGTCGAGTCGAGCCCGTGCCGCTTGAGCGCCTCCGCGATATAGTCGGCCGCTATTCTTTCATTACCGGGCGGATTGGTCGTGTCGAGCCTGATCAGATCGCGCAGCGCGTCGAACGCCTCGTCCTTTGCGGTTTGCCACGGAACTCGCATCACTATCTCCTGCCCTTCCCGGTCGCGCGCTGGTGATTTTACACTATGTTTTAATGTGATAACAAATAGTTTAGCTGGCGGTTTGGCGCTCCGCCCGGTCCATGATGATCGCCCGTCGCGCATAGTCTCGCAACCCTGCGCGCGCTTTTCGGACGCTATCGCCATCTATAAGCTGTGCGACGGAGGATGTCATTGAGGATCAACTGCGTTGAGCGAGTCCTGATTAGCGTCGCGGATCTTGCGGCGGCGCGCGAGCGATGGAACCGTGCCGGATTCGCGCTCGCGCCGAACGAGGAGCGCGCCGGCGGAATCGCGTTCGCGCGGATGGCCGCGGGAGCCGTCAAGATTGATCTCTGCGCGGCTGACGCATCCGCTTCGGGACCGCTCGCCAGCGCGATCAGAAACGCGGCGGCGCGAGGAGGCGCAACGCTCGGATGGATTTGGGGCATCGTATCGCAAGATCAATCCGGCGTGGCGATTGCGCTCCCCGCCGGTGACGGCGCGATCGCGCAGGCGCGGACGCTTCCCGATCAACCTCGCTCACAATTGCCGGGAGTGTTCACCGCGACGATCGAAGTCACCACAAGTATCGAGGCGCGGCGCCAGAACCTCGCGCGCTTCGGCGCGAACGCGAACACGGTTGAGTACCTCGAACATATCGTCGTGATGACGCCCGTTCTCGACGACGCGATCGCCGCGCACGAGGCGATCGGTGTGCCGTGCAAGCGGATCCGCGAAGTCGGCAACGGCGCGCGCCAGGCATTCTTCAAGCTCGAGCAGACGGTGCTCGAGGTCGTCGGCCCGGCGCGCGGCGCGCCCGGATGCTGGGGCCTGGCATTCATGTGCGCCGATATCGGTCGCGCGGTCATGCTCGCGCGCGCAGCCGGGATGCAGGCGACGGAGCCGAAGACGGCGGTTCAGGGCGGCAGGATCGCGCGGATCGTCGATCCGCTCGACGGCGTAGCGATCGCCTTCATGGAACCGCCGCCCGCGCCGCCGGCGACGCAGTAATCTCGGCGCGAGATGGCGGATCAGTTTGAGATTTGCGCCGTTGGCGATGCCAACTTGTCATTCCCGCGCGCGTGGCTGCCGTGCGCGAGGAATCCCTAGCGAAGATCCACTGCACGTGGACGCAGCTCGGAGCACGGCCGCCTCGGGATTTCTCGCCTATGGCTCGAAATGACGATTGGGGGCTCGGCTAGGAACTACGATGCTTATGCACCGAACCCACATCCGTCATTTCGACCGAAGGGAGAAATCCCGGAGCGTCCGTGCTCCGAGCCACGCGTATGGAGTGCCTCCTCGTATGGGATTCCTCGCGCGGCAACCACGCGCGGGAATGACAACCGTAAAACACTCGCAACCGTAGAATTCAGAATGGGAATCCGAATGACGTACGACGGAGGACTTCGCTTATTGCTTTGCGATAGCCGGTCCGCGTAAAGTCAGTTGCAAATTGCAACTGAAGTGAGGCGAGCGCATATGGCCAAGCAAGTCGAGTTCTTCTTTGATTACGTCAGCCCGTTCAGCTATCTGGCCAACTCGCAGATTGCGCGCCTTAAAGATCGGACGGGAGCGGATGTAATCTACAAGCCCGCGAGCCTCCGCGCGATCTTCAAGTCGACCAAGAACACTCCTCCGCCTGCCGTTCCGGCCAAGTTCAAATATTACGCGGTCGACGCGATCCGCTGGGCGAAGCACTACGGCGTGCCGATGGAGATGAATCCATTCTTTCCGATGCTGAACACTATGCCCGCGCTGCGCGGAGCGATCGTCGCGCAGGACGCGGGGCGGTTTGCCGAATATCACGAGGCGGCCTTTCGCGCGATGTGGATCGAGGGACAAAACCTGGGCGACGCCGCGGTGATGGAAAAGATATTCGGCGCGGCCGGCCTCGGCTCCGCCGCAGATGCGCGCGACGGCATCAGCGAAAAACTCATAGCCAACAGCGAGGAGGCGGTCGCGCGCGGCGCGTTCGGCGTTCCGACATTCTTCGTCGGCGACGCGATGTTCTGGGGCAACGACCGCCTGCATTTCGTCGAAGCGGCGCTGAAGTAACCCGAGCTATCGGGAACCGCCGCGCGTTAGTGGTTCAGTTTGAGCATTGACGGCTCCTGACCGAAATGTCATTCCCGCGCGCGCGGCGGCCGCGCGCGGGAATGACACCCTTAGAACCTGTTGCAGTACTGGGCCGCGAATGACGCGTCACGAAAGACGGGCGGCTAGTCAAACTGACCCGCCACCGCGCCGCAGCGTCACTTGCCCTGGAAATTCGCCGGGCGCTTTTCCATGAAGGCGGCGACGCCCTCGCGGAAATCATCCGAGCGCATCAGCAGCAGCAACTGCATCAGAACGTGATGCGTGTGCGATTCGAAATCCTGGCTGAGCGCGTGGCGGAATAGCCGCTTCATCGCGCGCACTCCCAGCGGAGCGTTGGCCGCGATCTTTTCCGCCCACGCGAGAGCTTCGGGCATCAGGTTGTCGTGCGGCACGACCTTGTTCGCGAGGCCCAGTTCGAGCGCGCGGGCCGGCGCGATATCGTCGGCGATAAATCCGATTTCGCAGGCGTTGGCCCATCCGACCAGCCGCGGCAGATACCAGGTGCCGCCGCTCTCTGGCACAATTCCGCGCTTGGCAAAGGCCGGGACCAGCTTCGCGCGGTCGCTCATGATGCGCAGGTCGCATCCGAGCGCGAGGTCGAATCCGTAGCCTGCGGCCGCGCCGTTGAGCGCGCAGATAACGGGCGTGTCGATGCGATTGAGCGTCACGGTCGGGATGTCGAAGGTGCTGATATGCGCGGCGCCCCCGCCCGCCGACAGCACGCCCGACCCGCCGATTCCGCGCCCGGCAGCGGCATCCTTGAGATCGAGTCCCGAGCAGAAGCCGCGCCCTTCTCCGGTCAGAATAATCACGCGCACGTCGGGGTCGCCGTCGTATTCCCTGAGCTTCGCACCGAGCGTCGAGAGCATCTCGACGCTAATCGCATTCATCCGTTCGGGCCGGTTAAGCTTGAGCGTCGCAACATGTCCGATTTTCTCGGCAAGCAAATCACTCATCGCAAAATCCTCCAATGCGCCCATGCGTCGAGCAGAATTATCGCGCGTCGCGCTCCGCACGAACCGCGCGCTCCGCCGGAAATGGCAATGCGACGGGCTCGCGCTGGTGAAGCCGCGCCCTCAGCTCATTCAGGGTCGGTCTCTCGGCAACTTCACGGAGCTCGACCAGCACGAAATTCGAGAGCGCCATACCCGCGCTCGCCGCACGCGCCTTTAGCTTGCGATGGAGAGCGTCGGGAACATTGCGGATCTGAATCATCCGGGACATGCCTTCGACTTATCAGATGTCAAAGATGGCTGCGAATGTGAGGTTGTCTGACGATCAGCTTCATCCCTCAGCGCGAGAGCGCGAGTGATGCTAGCGCGATTCGCATTCGGATAGGCGGCTTTGCAGGAAGGTGCGTTCGCGATCGTTGCGGACGAGTTCCAGGGCGCGGCGGTACTCGGCCGCGGCTTCGGGCCATCGATTCAGGCGGCGCAGAAAATCCGCTCGCGTGGCCGGCAGCAGATGATATTCGCGCAACGCCGGCGCATCTCTGATCGCGTCGAGCAGCGCGAGCGCAGGCGCTGGTCCCTCGGCCATGCTGACCGCAACCGCGCGATTGAGCTCGACGATCGGCGAGGGCGCGATACGCGCGAGATCGGCGAAGAGCGCGGCGATTCGGCACCAGTCGATTTCCGCCATCGTCGATGCGGTCGCGTAGCAGGCGGCGATTTCCGCCTGTAGCTGGTACGCGCTGGCGGTGCCGCGCGCACGCTCGAGATGATCGAGTCCGCTCGCGATCAACTCGCGGTCCCATAGCGAGCGATCCTGCTCCGCAAGCAGCACCAGCTCGCCGTCCTTGCCGACGCGAGCGCGATTGCGCGAGGCTTGCAGCTCCATCAGCGCGAGCAGCGCAGCAGCCTCGGATTCCTCCGGCATCAGCTCGACCAAGAGCAGTCCGAGACGAATCGCCTCGGCGCACAAATCGACCCGCGTCAAGGACGCGCCCGAGCCCGCGGTGTAGCCCTCGTTGAAGATCAGATAAATCACGGTCAGCACGGAGGCCATGCGCGACGCCATCTCGATTCGTTCTGGAATCGCATAAGGAATCCTGCGCTCGCGGATGATTCGCTTGGCGCGCACGATTCGCTGCGCGACGGTCGCTTCCGGCACCAGGAAGGCGCGCGCGATCTCGGCGGTGGTCAGGCCTCCGACCAATCGCAGCGTCAGCGCGACGCGATTTTCGGCCGGGAGCGCGGGATGACAGCATATGAAGATCAGGCGCAGCCGGTCGTCGGGAATCGCCGCGGCGCCGTCGTTATCCATTTCATTTTCCGACTCGAGGATCGCATGCTCCCGCGCGAGCTCTTCGCTTTTGGAGCGGAAATTTTTTGCGCGGCGCAGATGGTCGATCGCGCGATTCCTGCCGACAGCGGTGAGCCACGCGGCCGGATTTGCGGGAATGCCGGACATGCGCCACTGCTCGAGCGCGACGACGAGGGTCTCCTGCAGAACTTCCTCGGCGAGCTCGATATCGCCGAGGATACGCACCAGCGTTGCGACGATCCGCGCCGCTTCGCGGCGGAACACGTCTTCCAAGATCGCGTCCTGCAACTGCGGCTTTGTGTCCCCTCGCGTCATCGAGGGGCAGTCTAGCGCCGGTCCGACTTGCACGCGATGCGGCGCGAGCATCCGCGAGGCCGCGGTTATCTAGGCTAGCCCCAGACGGCGTTTATCTCGATCGAAAAGTACGGCGGGAACTTCTTTGCCCACTGGATTGCTTCGGCCTCCGAGGCGCAGTCAATCATGTAATATCCGCCAACTGCCTCCTTGCTCTCAGTGAACGGGCCATCAATCACCACCGGATTCGGACCCCGGCCCAGTCTCACGGTTTTGGCTTCCGCGGGCGGACGCAAACGCGCCGAATGCACCAGCTTGTGTTGCGCTGTCAGGTCGGCGCCGATCTTCTCGAACGTATTCATCATCGCACCCATTTCAGATTCAGGGATCGGCGGCGCCTTGGGATCATCCACGATCAGCAGCATGTATTTCATGATTCGTCTCCTTTGTTCCTCGAATTCAGATGAGCTGCGTCCACCAGAGGCCGCAGGGAACTACCTGGGTGATATCGCCCTCGACGTATGAGTATTTGCGCGCCCAGTCGATTGCCTCGTCGCGCGACGCGCAGTCGAGGATCGTGAAACCGCCGACGACCTCGCGCGTCTCGGTGAACGGTCCGTCCGAGACGCTCAATTTCCCATTGTTCCTTCTGAACGTGACCGCCTGTTGCGGATGCGCCAGCCGGACGCCGGCCCAGCAGATCGATTCGTCCATGAATCCCTTGCGCACATATTCCGCGGTGACACGTTCGGAGGCGCGATAATTCCGTTCGGACTCGGCTTCGGTTTCGTTCGGCTTCGGACCGCCGAAGCGCAGCAGATACTTCAATGCGCCGCTTGGACGATGGCCGTGATAAATTAGCGCCGCGTTAGCGACCGGCCGAATCTCCATCACGTGGCCGTCGTGCTCGTAGCCAATGCTTTTGTACCAGTCGATCGCGTCCTGCTTCGAGTCGAAATCGATCACGTCAAAGCCTGCCAGCAATTCCTTGGTCTCAGTGAATGGTCCGTCGGTGACGCTGTGTTTGCCGCGCTCGAAGCGCACGATTGCGGATTCGCCGGTAGGAGGCAGGCCCACGCCGATCGATAGATGGCTGCGGTTCGCCGCGGATCTCTCCATGGTCAGGCCGACCAGCGCCGCCTGATGCTTGCCGACGCGCCGCTGCGATTCCGCTTCCGGGACGAGGCCCTGTTCGTCTCGGCGTTCAAGGTCCATCAGGATGAATTTCATTTCCCGCCCTCCGCGATTTGTCCCTACATCTCTACGACGAACGAGACCCGCCGATTTCGACAGCGAGGCAGACTAATCTTTCAGTAGCGAGAAGAGCCACAGGCTAAAGCCTGTGCCACGAAGACTCAATCCTGTTCTTGCGAGAGTGTGCGTGCCATTGAAAAAGGGCTCGCTAGCTTAGGAGTGTGGGCGAGGATCCATGAAGCCCAGCGCCGAGTGCATCTTATAGCCGAGGAGGTCGCGGAGTTGCTTGGGCATCGTGCGCGCGAGGTCGTACGGCGTATCGACGTACTGATTCTCCTCCTGCCGGAGCCATCCGAGCGAGTACGACAGGAACACGCCGAAGCGCCAATTGTCCGAGACGTTGGCGCCAGCACCGTGCAGCGTCCCGCCCATCCAGAGCAGAACGGAACCGGCGGGCATCGCGGCGGATGCGACTTCATCTTCGCGCGCGACGCGTTCGCCCGGCCACTTGTGGCTTCCTGGAACCAGATGCGTGCCGCCGTTGGCGGCGGTGAAGTCGGATATCGCCCACATGCTCGCGAGGACCATGTTGGGGCGCGGTACTTTGAAAAACTGGAACGCGTCTTCCTCGCGATGCAGCATCTGCACGGTCGCGCCGGGACCGACCACGAGCGCCGAGGTCGCGTGAACCTGGTAGCTTGAGCAGTTGGGCGAAAGAAACGCGTCGCACGCCGCGAGCATCAGGGGATGCGTCACGAGCGCGCGAAACGCCTCGGACTTGGCCGCGAGCGCCGTGATGCGCCGGGTGTTGCCGGGATAGAAATCGGCGGGACCGCCGTCGGCCGCGTACTTCTCGTTGAGGCTGGTCTTGATGTCGGCCTTTTCAAGATACGGCCCGAGCTCGCGCGCGATCGCCTCGCGCGTGGAGGAGTCGAGAACTCCGGTGACGACAACGCATCCGTCGCGTTCGAGCGCGGCGACTACGTCGGCGGGCGGGTTATTCGCGGCGACAACCGGAATCAGTGCCATCGGCAGATCCTCCGGGAAAATTCTAGCGCGCTCGGGAGGCGTAGGTCGAACGCGGGCATGCGCTTGACTCTCAGCGCCGCATCGGAGAGCATCCGGCGGTTACAGCAAACGGCGAATCGCGCCGAACAGGAGAATCATCCATATGAAATATGTCCAGATGCTCTGGCGTTACGGCGCCGCCCTATCCCTCTTGTGCGTGCTCGGCGCGGCGACTTCCGCGCGCGCCCAGGAGGCCGCGCCGTCCCCCACAACCACCAAGCAAATCGATCTCGCCGCCGCGCACGCCGAACGCAAAGCCGCGGTCAACGACAACATGGGTCTCACCGCCGACGAGGCCAAAGCGTTCTGGCCGCTGTACGACGAGTACGAAGGCAAGATGGACAAAATCGAGGTGCGCCACATCAAAGAGGTCCGCGAGTACGCGAAGCATTACTCGTCGCTCACCGACGCCGACGCGAAGTCGAAGCTGGACGAGGTAGTCGCGATTCAGCAGGCTATCCTTGATACGCAGAAGGAATATATCCCGAAGTTTCGCGCGGTAGTTTCGGAGATCAAGACCACGCGCTTTTTCCAGATCGACAACAAGCTGCGCGCGCTGGTGCAGTGCGACCTCGCGCAGGCAATTCCACTCGCGCAGGGAAAGGGCGACCTCCAGGGGACGGGCACCAAGGAATAACTTATGCGCACTTCGCTCAGGCGGCGGCGAATCTCCATCGCGTCGCCGTCTGAGTGAACTGGCCGGGATGATCGATGAACCCGAAGACGACCTCGGGCTCGACGACGAAGAACGGCCCCATCGCCAGATCGACATCCCAGTTGTACTTCGGGTCGTAGCGTTTCTTGTAGCGCCGGAGCAGCGCGAGGTCCGCGGTCTCGACGGCGACGCCTTCGACGATCACCGCTTCATCGCCGTTCTCGTTGGTGATGACGCAGCGCGGATTCGCGGCGAGGTTGCGCACCTTGCGCGACTCGCGGCCCGAGCTGAAGATGAATCGCTCGTCCATCCAGATGCCCCAGACCGGCACCGAATGCGGCCGTCCGTCGGGCCGCGTGGTCGAGATCCAGTAGTTCTTCGATTTCTCGAGCCGCTCGCGCGCCCAGCTCCATGGCAGCAGGCGTTTGCCTTCGTTTGCGCCGGCGATTCCGTATCCGGGCATGAACGGCCGGCTCGCGACGGGTTTGCGTCGCGAAGATTTTTTCGGTTGCGATTTCATTTTCATCGTCTCTGAGCGAGGCTGCGCGCGAGTATAAATACACCGACGCGACTTGCCAACGCGGGAACGTCCGGTGGCTATTCCGTGGCGCGCGTATCGGATAAATCATTCAGTCAGCACCGATGCCGTCCGCCTCTGACCGCTACGTTCTCGCAATCGATATGGGCTCCGGAAGCGTGAAGGCCGCTATCGTCTCGAGCGCGGGCGAAGTCGCCGCGTCCGGCTTCGGCACTATCCTCACGATTGTTTCCGGCGATGGCGGCGTCGAGCAAGATCCCGAGGAATACTGGTCCTCGGTGCGAAGCGCGGCGAAGGCCGCGCTCGAAGCGGTGAAGATTCCGCGCGAGCGGATTCTCGCCGTCGCATGCACGACGCAGTGGGCGGTTACGATTCCGGTCGATGCGGACGGCCGCGCGCTGATGAACGCGATTTCGTGGATGGACACGCGCGGCGGAAAGTACAATCGAGCACTCTCCGACGGATGGCCGCGGTTGCAGGGCTACGGACTGGCGAAAGCGCTCAAATGGATTCGGATCTCGGGCGGAGCGCCGCTGAAATCTGGAAATGACGGCTTAGGCCACGTTCAGTTTATCCGCAACGAGCGTCCCGCGATTTATGCGCGCACGCACAAGTTCCTCGAACCGATGGACTATCTGAACCTGCGCTTGACCGGGCGCTTCGCTGCCTCGTTCGCTACGATGTACACCTACTGGGCGACGGACAATCGCGATCCAAATCGAATTGACTACTCACCCGCGCTGCTCAAGATCTCGAATCTCGAACGCGCGAAGCTGCCGGACCTGTTTGCGGTCGATCACATTCTCGGAACGCTCAAGCCCGAGGTCGCCGACGATCTCGGACTCGCGCGCGAGACTCGCGTCGTGATGGGCTCGTGCGATCTGCAATCCGCGACGATCGGCGCGGGTGCGATCGACGACTTCGACGGCTACTTCTATATCGGCACAACCTCCTGGATAAGCTGCCACGTGCCAGGAAAGAAGACCGACCCGGTGCATATGCTAGCGACGATGCCGGCGGCGCTGCCGGGCCGCTATATCGTAACCGCGGAGCAAGGGATCGCCGGGCGATGTCTCGAATTTCTGAAGGAGATTCTGTATCCGGGCGGCGGCGCGGAAGCGTTTGCGGAGATGAACGCGATCGCGGCGGCGACCCGTCCTGGCAGCGACGGGCTCATCTTCACGCCGTGGCTCGGCGGCGTGCTCGCGCCCTCGGACGATCCCGCAACGCGCAGCGCGTTCTTCAACCAGACGATACGCACCACGCGCGGCCATTACGTGCGCGCGGTGATGGAAGGAATCGCGTTCAACCTGAGGTGGCTCAAAAGCTACGTCGAGAAGTTTATTGGACATCCGTTCCGGGCGCTCACGTTTATCGGCGGAGGCGCGACCTCGGACCTGTGGTGCCAGATTCTTGCCGATATCCTCGGATGTCCGATTCGGCAGGTGGCAAATCCGCGTAACGCCAACGCCGTTGGAGCCGCGATGACGGCGTTCGCGGCGCTGGGTGAGATCCAGACGCGCGAGATTCCCGCGCTGGTGAACATCGCGCGGGTCTATGATCCGTCGCAGGAGAATCGCAAACTATATGACGCGCGGTTTCGCGAGTTCATGCAGATCTATCGCCGCAACCGCCCGATCTATCGCCGGCTGAATTCGGAAGGATCGGCCTGATACAACGCGTGAGGGAAATCCGATGCCGGAGAAACACGCAGTCGTAGCGCTTGACGATCGCGCGCTCGAGGAATTCACCGGGTTCGCATCGCGGCTCGCCGAAATTGCAAGCCGCGCGATCCTGCCCCACTTTCGCGCCACGATCGAGGTCGAGAACAAGGCGGGCGCGGGCAACTTCGATCCCGTCACGATTGCGGACCGGGGCGCCGAACGCGCGATCCGCGACGAAATCGAGCGCGTCTATCCGGACCACGGAATCCTTGGAGAGGAGCATGCCGCAAAAGCCAGCCGCGACGGACTGACCTGGGTGATCGATCCGGTCGACGGCACCCGAGCATTTATAATCGGCCAACTGCATTGGGGCGTTCTGATCGCGCTCAACGACGGCGAGCGCCCCGTCGTAGGACTGATGCATCAGCCGTTCACCGGCGAGACGTTTAGCGGCTCGCGGTTGGGTGCGCATTGGAGCCGCGGCGACGAGCGGCGGACGTTGCGCACGCGCAAGTGCTCGCGAATCGAAGACGCGGTTGTCTCGGCCACCGACCCCGCGATGTTCAAAAGCGGCGCGGAGCGCGACGCGTTTCGCGCGCTTGCGAGGCACGCAAAGATGCGGCGGTACGGCGGAGATTGCTATTCGTATTGCCTGGTCGCCGCGGGATTTATCGACTTGGTGATCGAGGCAGGCCTGCAGCCGTACGATATCCAGGCTGTGATTCCGATCGTCGAGGGCGCCGGCGGAATAGTCACATCGTGGTCGGGAAAAAGCGCCGCAAACGGCGGCCAATGTATCGTCGCCGGCGATCCTGCCGCGCATAAGCTCGCGCTCGAAGCTCTGTCGCATGCCGCGACGGACGTTCTGACGGACGCAAATCGTGGAAAGTATCAATGCCGCGCCAGTGCGGGGAGCGCGCCGGTTGAGCCGCCCTACGACGAAGTTGAAATTCGATCCGCGCGAGGAGCCGCGATCGCAGGGCAGACCGGTGCATCCGCTGCCGATTCGCCTGGCTCACTGGATCAATATTCCGCTGCTCGCGATCATGGCGGGCAGCGGGTTGCAGATCTATGCCGCGTATCCGAACCTCGGACCGCGAGGCGCGCTATACAAATGGTATCCGCTGCAAGGAATGACACCGCCGGGATGGATGCGGTTTGGCGGATGGCTGGCGGGAGCGAGGCAGTGGCATTTCGCGATCGGGTGGTTCCTGGTCTTAAACGGACTCATCTATCTTGCCTACCTGATGTTCAGCGGCGAGTGGCGGCGCCGGATGTTTCTGCCGCGCCGCGACGGGTCAGGAGCGATCGCGATGTTCGCATACTATTTGCGGGTGAGGACGACCGCTCCGCCTGAGGATTTCTACAACGGTCTTCAGCGGCTCGCCTACACTTCGGCGATCATATTCGCGGCCGTCGCGGTGTTCTCCGGCCTCGCTATCTACAAGCCCGTGCAGCTTCATTCGCTGACCGCGCTATGCGGCGGCTACGACTCCGCACGCGTGATCCATCTGGGAGCGCTGGCGATGCTCGCGATGTTCACGGCGACGCACCTGGTGCTGGTGGCGCTGCATCCGAGGACAATCGTCAATATGGTCGGCGGAGGGCCGCGTGGCTAGGTTGATCACCCGGCGCAAGCTCCTCGCCGGGATTGCCGCGGCTGGAGTTCTCAGCGGATGCGACAATCCGGTCGCATCGCATTTCCTGGGCGCGATGACGCGATGGAATCAGCACGTCCAGAGCCTGTTGTTCTCGCCTACTCGGCTCGCGCCTGAGCCGCCGGTCTCCGAGCTGACGCCGGAGCAGGACTTCCCGGTCTATTTCATTTCCGACATGATTCCGATCGCGCCACCCGACTGGACGCTCGCGGTGGGCGGATTGGTCGCGCGTCCCACGATGCTGACGATCAATCAACTCCAGCAGATGCCGATGACCGACATGCGCATCCGGCATCACTGCGTAGAGGGATGGTCGGCGGTCGCGTCATGGCAAGGAGTGAAGGTGAGCGAGATAGCGCGGGCCGTTGGCGCGGCGCCCGAAGCGCGGTACGTCGAGTTCCGATCGTTCGACAATGGCTATTGGTCGTCGTGGGATCTCGCGAGCGCGCTGCATCCGCAGACGATCCTCGCGTACGGTATGAATGGGCATCCGCTCTATCCAGAGCACGGCGCGCCGCTGCGCCTCTACTCGGCGGTGAAGCTCGGCTACAAGAGCGTCAAGTATCTGACGCAAGTGAACTTCGTGCCGCGTCCTACCGGCGGGTACTGGGAAGATCAAGGCTACGAATGGTTCGCCGGCGTGTAGAGTTCCCGAACCTCCTCGACCCAGACAACTTTACCCGGATTCGACGTTAGCGGTTGACAAATCGGTCCCGAGTCGATATTGAGAATCACTCTCGATATCAAAACAGGACGGCCTGCCCTCGCTATCAGCAGAGGCGCGCCTGACTTGGGGATTGCCAGTGAGTGCTTTGAACAACTCAACCCTTTACTCGATGAAACCGCTTCTGTCCGCTGGCGAGACTTATCGGATGAGCCGCGTGCTATGGCTTTTGCTCGCGATCGTGGTCTCTGCCGCAGTCGCCTCCGCGGCTCCAAGCTACGCCGCTTCTCAGCATATCTCCGGAACGATCACCGATACGCTCAGCAGGCCGCTGGCACAGGTGAATATCGAGTTGCGCGACAAAGCCGGAAACGTGATCGCTCATGCGGCCACCGATCAGGCCGGTCGGTTCGAGATCGCGCCACCAACGCCGGGAGTCTATTCGCTCCTGGCGGTGAAGTCCGGTTTCAAGTCGTCGACCAAAGTCGTGGATTTTCCTGCCGCCACGGTGAAGCCGATCTCGATCAGCCTTGCGACGCAGACCGCGTTGACCCTGCCGGTCCAGGCCAACGTGATTCGCGCGCAAAATGGCGTCTCGCATACCGGCTCGAACGAATACACCGTTACGGCCAAGGATATTTCTGATTTACCCACCGGCGAAAATACGACTATCACCAACGTCCTGACGCAGATGCCGGGCGTCGCGATCGACCAGAATCAACAGATACACATACGCAATAACGAGGGGCCTCAATTCCAGTACCAAATCAACGGGATAATGGTCCCGCTCGATATCAACACCAACCCGCCGTTCATCTCGATGCTCAATCCGATGTTCATTAAACAATTGAGCCTGCAGGACGGCATTCTGCCCTCAAAGTACAGCTACGCGACCGGCGGCGTCGTGGCCATCCAGACCAAAGACGGATGCGAGCAACCCGGCGGCAGCGCAAGCATGTACGGCGGCCAGCGCAACACGATCCAGCCGAGCTTCCAGTACGGCGGATGTGAGGGAGATTTCAGTTACTACCTGACGGGGATGTATAGCCAAAGCAATACCGCGTTCAGCTCCGCCACACCGGCGCCCGACGCGATTCATGATCATACCACCCAGGGCCAAGGATTCGGCTTCTTTACCTACAACCTGAACTCGACCACGCGGCTGAGCCTCATTACCTCAGTGGCCGCAAGTAACAATCAATTGCCGAATCAGGCAAACCTTCCGATAGATATTCCGCTCACGGGCGCGAGCATTCCCAACTCCGCCGATATAAATTCATATCTGAACTTCCGCGATTATCTTGGAATCTTCGCGCTCAACGGCGCGCCAGCCCCAAACTTGACCTATCAGCTCGCTTATTCAGCGCATTATATTTCGCAGAAGTTCGAGCCGGACAATGTCGGCGAGCTTATCTACCAAGGCGTTGCGTCGACGGCCTTTCATAGCGACCTGGACAACACCCTGCAAGGCGATGTGACTTACCAGCTTGGCGCACACGCGCTAAGCGCTGGATTCTATCTCGGCGAATACGGAGTGGAGGCCGACGACAATTCGCTCGTATTCCCGACCGACAAGACGGGAACTCCGATCGGACCTCCTTACGTGCCTGTTCGCGTGATCAACAACGCAAACAAAGTCAACCTCCTCTCGGGAATCTATCTTGGTGATACCTGGCAGATTACCGAAAAGTTCCGCGCAAACGTCGGCGTGCGCTGGGACCGTCTGAGCGGATTTACCTATAACAACCAGATCGACCCGACGATCAATCTGGTTTATCAGCCATGGAAACCCACTACCCTGCATGCGGGCTTCGCGCGCTACATGCAGGTACCGAGCTTCCAGGGAATATCTCCAGGTGCTCCTGAGGCATTCAAATACACTACCGGTTTTGCCGGCACCGGCGTGGCTACGCCAACTACCGAAGACGACTACGAGTGGGATGCCGGCATAGTTCATCAACTGACTAACCAGATTACTGTCTCGGAAGACGGCTTCTACGAGTACACGCACCACTACCTCGACACCGGCCAGTTCGGAGTGGTCCCGATATTTGCGCCCTTCAATTACCGGCACGGATACATTTGGGGTACGGAGACGGCGATCACATACAACTCCGAGAACCTGTCGATATACGCCAGCACCACTATCGGCCGGAACATGCAGAAAGGAGTGGCGACGGGACAGTTCAACTTCGATCCGGTCGAGCTGGGCTATATCAACCGGCACTATATCGTGCTCGACCATCAACCGCTGTATGGCGCGTCGGGTGGCGCTACCTATCGATGGAAGCCATACGAGTTCAGCATCGCCGCAATTTACAGCAGCGGATTGCGCGGAGGTTTTGCCGACCTGGAATCCCTGCCTCACGTGGTTCAGGTGGACTTGAGCGGGCAGAGAAGTTTCCAGATACCGAAATTGGGCGAAATTACAGACCGAGTCACTCTGCTCAACATCCTTGATCGGACCAATCTGATCAGACCCGCTGAAGGCATCGGTATTTTCCAGGCCGCGTACGGTCCAAGGATTACGGTATACGACACGCTGACGATTCCGCTGCCTCCGCTCAAAATGAGCAGTAATTGACACGGAGCCAGAATGGCGAACAAAGAAAATTGCGAGAGGCGAAGGCTCGCCGAATGCGGGACCGTCAAGATCGAGATGTGCGACTGCGGAGTGGTTCATCTGATCATCGGCTGTCTCACTCTTCGGTTCGATCCGCTAGCGTATCGCGAGCTGGCAAAAACGATAAGCGAAAGTGTCGACCACCTGTCGGCGGCTGACAGGCCCGTCCTACACTGAGAGGCTGCGCTATAAATCCCATGATAAATCCCACGAAGAGACACACACTTGCTATTGGCTCAGCCCTGTTAGCGGTTGTCTGTATTGGTATTGCTCAATTGCTATCCAGTTGCGGCGGTTCTTCAGGCTCAGGCGGCTCTTCACCGACGCCCGTTCCGCCGGTAGCGAATGCATGCCCCCGCGAGGCGGCGGGCAGCGTTCTCCAGAACCCACCCGATCTCTTCAGCAGCGGTGGAGTCCTGAAGGTCGATTTCTCCTACCAGACCACGACCGACGACGCCGGACGGACACTATTTTGCTTTATGACTCCGGACGGTCTCGAGAATCCGACTCTTCATGTCAATCCGGGCGACCGTCTGGTCATCAAGATAACGAACAACACCCCACAGACTCCGGCGATGATGAAGATCGACCCGCCCAACTGCGGAGCTGCGACGCTCACCCATTCATCAGTCAATATACATTTTCATGGCACTAATACATCGCCTGCCTGTCACCAGGATCAGGTGATTCGCACCATGATTAATTCAGGACAGACCTTTTCATATAATGTACACTTTCCCTCGGACGAACCACCCGGCCTGTATTGGTATCATCCGCACGCGCATATGCTGACCGAGGCTGCTTTGCAGGGCGGTGCGTCAGGAGCGATAGTCGTCGAGGGCATCCAGAACTTTCAACCGGTTGTAGCCAACCTCCAACAGCAGATCATTCTCATCCGCGATCAGAACGTGGCGGGCAACCCAACCCCAGGCGGCGATATTCCTTCGTGGGACCTGACGCTCAATACGATCCCGATTGCTTATCCTGCAGAGGTTCCGGCCATTATCCAGATACCGTCCGGAACTCAACAGCTCTGGCGAGTATCGAACTCGTCGTCGGACAGTATTCTCGATCTCCAAGTATTATTCGATAATGTGCCGCAGCAGCTTCAGATAGTCGCGCTGGACGGAGTGCCTACGGGCTCCCAGGATGGCTCCGGACAAGGAAGCATCGTCGATGCGACCGATATTCTGCTTCCTACCGCCGGCCGGGCGGAGTTCATCGTCTCGGCTCCGCCGCCAAGCGTATCAAATGCAAGCCTTGTAAGTTTGAATATCAATACAGGCCCAGATGGTGATAACGATCCGCAGCGAACATTAGCGACAATTCAAAGCATCTCGGACGCTCCAACATCGGCGCCGAACGTTGAAAGCAGAGTATCCGCGCGTATAGGCTCCAAATGGACGCAACGTTTCAAGGACCTTGTCAACGCTCCTGTTACTACGTCGCGTACGCTATATTTCTCTGAGAATAACCCGCTTTCGGAGTTCTATATCACCGCCGGCAATGCAACGCCGACGCTCTTCGACCCCAACAATCCGCCGGCAATAGTCACAACCCAGGGTTCGGTCGAGGAATGGACTATTCAGAATCAGACCCTGGAAAATCACGAGTTCCATATCCATCAGATCCACTTCCTGGTCGAATCACAGGACAATTTTGAAGTCAACGGTAGCACGCCCGACCCGAGCATTGACGGACAGGTCATCGATACGATTCAGGTGCCCTTTTGGGATGGGGTTGCAGGCGATCCCTACCCAAGCGTAACCGTCCGGATGGATTTTCGCGGACCCGATACGGGCGACTTCGTGTACCACTGTCATATCGCCGAGCACGAAGACGGCGGGATGATGGCGATCATTCGGGTGCTTCCTTCCTCGCCGCTCGCCGCGACCTTCGACAAGATGCGCCTCTATCTCGGCTCGCTTGATTGGTTCGGCGCGCAAGGAGCGCAGGCGCAAACCGCGGCATTCTGCTCGCGAGGACGCGTCACGCGGCGTGCGCTCCCACAGCCTCACGACGTCACGCAAATCGTCGGGATAACCTCGAGCGCCGACAGCGTCGTGACGAGCTCGTCAGGCGAGGTGATCAAATGAGCGGCGTTCCGCGGCCCCGGCCGATCCAGGCGAACGGGAATAGACGAACAGCGCGCAGGTGAAGAGGACGGCGTCCAAGCACAGTTCAAGCCACATGCGCGGACGCGAAGGCGCTCCAACTCCGAAGCATCCGCAATCTAGAGTCAGTCCGCGGAGTAACGCCGACAGCAACGCGGTGAAAAAGAGCGCTGAAATGAGTACTAGCGCGAGAGCGCCGAACCTTCTCGTCCGCGGTATGACAACCAGAAGACCGCACGCGGCCTCGAATACCGGCAGACCCAGTGCGAGCAGGTTTATGAACGCCAGCGGCAGGATAGAGAAGGCGGCGATGCTGTCCGCGAATTCGAGCGGATCTCGCATCTTGTCCACGCCCGCATAAACGAACACGGCGCCGAGTGCGATAGCTACTGCGAGCACGATATACTCGCGGCGCGATTTGCTGAAGGACGTCATCGAGCGTTGCCCGTCGCCACCGGCATCCCAGCGGACGACCAATCTTCCCAACCTCCGGTAAAGACGCTCACATTGCTGAAGCCGAGCGTCAGCAGCGCATTAGCAACCAGGCGGCTGTCGTGGCATTCGCCGCCGGAACAATAAACGATGATCGGCTTGTCGCCGACCGCCTTGAGGACCGCGGACAGGCGGCGGTAATCCTGCGCGAAGTTATCCCGAGCGAGGTTCAGGGCGCCGGGTACGTGACCCTGTTCGAAGAACACGGAGGGCCGGGCGTCGAGTATGATTGCGCCCTTGCTGTCGACGGCGGAACGAAATTCCGCGAGGCCGACGGTTGCCGCCGGGGCGATCTTGAACGGCGCCGCCGCAACCAGCGAAGTAAGCTCGAGGTCGAACCGTTGCTCCGGCGTTTGATATACGATCGGAAGCGGCGACGACGAGAAGCGATTCATCACGAGTCCCGCGCCCAGCGATAAAATCGCGATTAACGCGACGCCGGCAAGATCACGCGGAATCCGCTGCGCGAGGTTACTCAACGGATAGGAAGATCGGCGATTAATGTGCGCGCCGATTTCATCTGCTCAAGGCCTAGAGGGTTACCTTTACGACTGAGCCGTCGCCGGCGGTTACCGTCTTGCCCGCGGCGGCTCGCTGCATGTCGTCCGCGATCCGCTGCGCGGTGGCTTTGTTACCCAGGTACTGGAGCATTTCGTGGCCATTTGGGGCGACCAGGAAAAACTCGAGCGCGTGGTCGGGAGACATATCGGCTTCGCGCTCTCGAATCAGATTGAACCCCGTCATCACGTCGTCGATCTGTTTTGGCGTTCCGGTCAGGAACAGCCATCCGTCGAGATTGGCGCCCTGATTATCCGCGTAGGTGAGAAGCTGCGGTGGATGATCGTGCTCAGGATCCACGGTGATCGAAACGAAACGGACTTCCTTCCCGAGCGCAGGTCCCAGCTCATTTGCGACCTGCTTCATCCGCGAGGTCAGAACCAGACACGGGCCGGGACAGGAGGTGTAGATAAAATCGAAGAGGACAGGTTTGCCTTTCAGCGACGCGAGCGAAACCTTTTGACCGTGCTGATCTAACAGCGTGATGTCGGGCAGGCAGTCGGCGGCGTGCGATACCGCGAACCCTCCGCTTTCGTCTGTATCGTCATTTAGCTGACGGCATCCGGTTACGACCACGGCGCTCGCGAGCAGAATCAACAGTGCCAGCCTTACTGGAAGCCTGGCCGCCGTATCTCTCAAAGAATACATTGCGCGTTACAACCCGAACCTGAAATTCAGCCGCCGTAAGAGAGTCCCAGGCGAACGATTTGGGAACGGAGTATCCGGAGCGACCATATACTAGGCATACTCGGCTATCGGGACCATCGGCCCGACCGTGACTGAACGCGAGGACGACAGAACCATATTTGTAAAACGTTCCGCGCTCGCGTTCAAGGTTCGGCGACCGGCTAATTTTTCGATACTTGGACTTCTTCGTCCATCGAAGCCAGATGAGCTCGGCGTCTAGTCGCCGAGAAATTTCAGCAGGTGCTGTGAAATGATCTCACGCTGCTCGAGTTGCGGCACATGACCGGCGTTCTCGACCATTTGAACGCGTGCGGACGGAATCAGCTTCGCGAATTCGCTCGCATAGACCGGTGGCACGAGCTCATCCTGCGCGCCCCATAGAATCAGGGTGTCAGCCTTGATTCGCCGGAGCCGGCGCTTGAGTCCGCGCTCCGGAATCGGATGAATGAAATGCGAGGTGCTCGCCAACGCGCCGAAACGATCCACCATCGCGGCGTTCATCGCGGCAGCCTCTTTGGGCATTGCTAGCTTGGCGGCAACTTCCGGCTTCGAGGGATCCTTGAACAGGAGCTTCACCAGCTTCTCGGGAGAAACCAGCAGATGGTCCCCGACCGGAGCGTCGTCGCGCCACAGTCCCATCGCATCGATCAGCACGAGCTTGCCCACTCGATCCCTAAACGTGGCCGCATACTCCGCCGCAACCATTCCGCCGAACGAATGGCCAATCAGATCGACGTGCTCGAGCCCGAGGCGGTCGAACAGATCATCGTAGTAGAGGAGCAGATCGGGAATCCCATCAAGCTGCTCGAGGTCCTCAGTCTCCTCCGCGCCCGCGTGCGCAGGCGCATACACCCGGCGATACGCGGCGAGGTCGTCGAGGAAGCCGTCCCATTCCTGGCCGAAGGGACCGTGCAGATAGACGACGGGCGCGCCCTGGCCCTTGATGATCACCGGATTGGCGGCAAAGCCTCCCGGCAACTCGACATTTTGCGCCGTTTGCGTGTTCATGCCTGGCCCTTCGCTTCTCCGTTACTGCCTTTGACCGCGGGCCGAACCACTTGCGGCTGATTGCGCGTCGCTCCCTGCGGCCACCATCGATCGGTGTACCCTTCCTTGTCCCAGATTCCCCTGATCTTCGGCAGCACCTTCTCTGCGAACAAGCCGCAGCTGTATGCGGTCAGTTCTGGATCCATCGATTGGATCTGCAGGATCACCATCAGATGGCCTACGCGGATATTGCGGACCGCTTCTTCGATTTGTGCTGCAACGGTCGCCGGGCTGCCGCCGTTCGCCCTCTCGAAGCATCCCTCGCGGCGGCGATCAGCGCCCGTAAAGGCCCCGCGCTCGTGGCCGAATAGTTCGCTTTCGATCAGGCTTTCAGGGACTGCCGCGCAATTGATTGCGACGTACGGTCGGTTTTGCCGCTGCGATCTGTCGTGGATCGCGCGTGCGGCCAGCTCTTTCCCCGTACCGCTCTCGCCAGAGATGATCACCGGCGCACTCGCAAGAGCGGCTTCTTCGATCAGGCGTATGGCCCGGCGTATCGCTAGCGACTGACCAACCAATGTTCGCTCGCGAGGTCTTAAAAATCACAACCCCACCACCGCCGGCACGTTCGCTGAAAATAGTCGTGCTGTGGATAAGCTGTCAACAGATCGCTCCTTGATTACAACAAGTCTTTAACAGAACCTTAATGGCCGCTTTAGCTACTCTTGGCGACGCCACTCTTTGCCGTGCTAATTCGGACCTCACCGAGCCATATCTTCAAGGCATTTTTCAATTCATCGCTCGACCTCTGAACGGACACCGGCCAGCAGTCCAGATATTCCGCCGGCTGACAGCAGGTGTGCAAAGTTTGCGCACCTCTAGAGCGAGGCGAACCAAATTCCAAATCGCGCCGGGCACTTACGAGGATGTGTGCAAAGATTGCACATGCACAAATGTCTTTTGGCCTTTTGATCGCCGAAT
Organism: uncultured delta proteobacterium; assembly: GCA_963801665.1. Classification (GTDB taxonomy): domain Bacteria; phylum Desulfobacterota; class Binatia; order Binatales; family Binataceae; genus JBARDN01. Next base: position 802,448 of record CAWDFL010000002.1, read on the forward strand.
CGTTCTGCGTCGCAGCCTCCCGCCGGACGACGTGAACATGAAACGGCGCGTGGCGCACAGAATCCAAAGCGGCACTGCAGTTGCTCAATGACTCCTCGGATGAGTGTGTGGTTGTGGGGTGCTTGCGACCTTGGGAGGGTTTATGTCGCATCAAGCGCCGCACCAAGTTACGTCGGGCGCAGCATTGTCGCCCGCGACAATCGAGGAGCTCCTCGCTGATCCATCGCGTGCGCGCGACTTAGTTATCGATTCGATTCCCGAACTCCTGACCCAAATCGCCAGTCGTGTCGCTGCGCTCAAGACACTTGAGGGCACGCTGCTATCAATGATGCTGACCCATCGAGTCGCGAATTCGACCGGCAAGAACGGCGACAACGCGCTCCTGAGTGCGCCTCAAGTCGCGAAGCTATTCGATGTACCCGAATCATGGGTTAGAGAGCAGGCGCGTCTCGGAACGCTGCCATCGATCAGATTGGGCCATTACGTTCGATTCAAAGCGGAGGAGCTCCAGCGCTTTGTCGCCGAACGCGCGAAGCAGGCCGCCTAGGCCGACGCCCTTTTGGGTTCTCGCCAGAAAATCCAATACCGCAATCCGCTGACAGGCTCTACATCTTCTACAAGAACTCTGAAGCCGTGCCTCTGATAAAACGGAACATTCCGTAGCTGAAAGGTATCGAGATAGCAAGGTAGACGGCCCGAATCCGCAGCGCTGAGGACCGGTTCCAGCAACGCGCTCCCGATTCCTTCGCCTTGTCGCGCCGGATCAACACCGAGAATCGGAAGGTACCAATGAGGTCCGGTCATGTGACGCTCGTACTCGGCGATCAGTCGCTCCCTCAACGGAGCTTCGCGCGCCCAGGTCTCACCGAGAATCTCTGGCAATCGGTCGAATCCAAACTCTTGCTCCTGTTCCTTGGTCAATTGAGGAACACCGGGAGGCATCCATAGCGCTGCGCCGCAAAGCGTTTCTCCCGTTCCATAGGGTTCGCCTACGGCAAGGCAATGGCGGACCCTACACCGGAAAGACTCACGGAGATGGCACATTCTCCTCGCGGGGTCTGGCTCAATGTAAGTCTGATATGGGTCGTCGTGAAAGGCCTTGGATAGGAGTTCGACGGCTTCGTCGAACTGCGAACGCTGAAGTCTACCAACCCTAATCTTCGAGCGCGTTGCCATTCGGCAAAAAATAGCAGCCGCTACAACCTCCCACAATCGCCGGCTCGGCGCTGAGGCGCGGATCCGTGAATACAAGTCTCGACTCTTCAATCGCGTGAGTTGCTTTGGAGAACTGTGCAAGACATGCTCAGCGACTGGACCGAAAAGGCAAAAAGAAGCAGAGTTCAATTGCCCTTACACGTTGAATGCGCAGTGCGTGCGCATGCTCGCCGCGATTGTTCGCCCTTCGATCACTTCTCGATCCCTGTGGAAATCCGGAACAGCTTTCGCTTGATTTATGAACGAGCATCAACTATACGTAACGTATAGTTGTGAACGGACGAGAACTTCATGCGGTCAGGCGGAAGCTGGGGCTGACGCAAGCTGCCCTTGCGGAAGCGATCGGTGTAACTTCGAACACCGTAGCGCGCTGGGAACGGGGCGAAATGGCCATCTCCGAGCCGGCCGCGAGGCTTTTGGAGAAGCTCGCCGAGGAACGTAAAATCGTCAGGCGAGGGAATTAAGATGGGCGGGAATATTCAAAAGACGGGTGGACGCTGGCGAATCGACTATCGTGACGGCCAGGGCAGACGGCATCGAGCGACCTTCGACACAAGGAAGGAAGCCGACAAGGCGCTGACAGACATAAAATCGCGAATCGGCAAAGGCGAATACGTAGCGAAGCTTCTGCCGAGATTCCGCGAACTCGCGGAAGACTGGTTCGTTTCAAAGGGCGATCGTCGTCCCGGAACGGTCGGTAACTGGCGCGCTCAGATCGATCTGCATCTGAATCCGAAGTTGGGCGATCTTCGCCTCGATCGGATCGACGTCGTGCTCATCGAAAAGCTCCGCGACGAGCTTCGTTCAAAATTGAGCGCCAAAAGCGTGAACGCCGTGTTGACCACGGCTGCGGCAATCTTCAAGCTGGCAGTTCGGCGTAAGCTTGCGACCGGCAACCCTGCCGCAGACGCCGAGCGCGCCTTCATGGGCGCAACTGAACTCAAGGATGAGACAACGAAGGAGCAGCGCGGCGACGGCGTTCAGGCGCTCAGGCCAGAGGAAGTTTTGGATCCGAACGAGATCCGCAAGGCGTTGGAAAAGACTGACCCCGGATATTACCGGACTCTGTTTCTAACCGCATATCTGACCGGCATGAGAAGCGGCGAACTGTTTGCGCTGCGATGGTCGGACATCGAGCTCAAAGGAATCGATGCGGAGACCGGCAAGGAACCCTCACGCGGACGAATTTTCATTCGCCGCTCGCTCTCGTGGGCTCGCGTGAAGAAGGATGACGGTCCGGTCCGTCCGCGTTTTTTTCCGCCCAAAACAAAGGCGGGTGTTCGCACGTTGCCTATTCCGACGGAACTTGCGGGAGCGCTCCGGCGCTGGAAGCTCCAAAGTCCGCAGAGTGAGCATGACCTGGTGTTTCCGACGGCAGACGGACAGCCGATGCATCGCAGCACGGCGCTGCGTTATGGCTTGTGGCCGGCGCTAAACCGCGCCGGATTGCGCAGGGTCAACATGCACTCGCTCCGTCACTCGTTTGCGTCGGCGCTGATCATGGCGGGAGCACCGGTGACCGAGGTTCAGAGCCTGCTTGGACACTCCAGTCCGGCGGTCACGCTGAAGGTCTATTCGCATTGGTTCAAGAATGTCGAGACCGATTCGGTGGACAGGCTGGCGAAGAGTCTGACGACAGGCTCCAAAAATCTTGGACACTTTTTGGACACTTTGGAGGTTGCTCCGCAGGCGAATACCGCATAAGTACTTGATTTTATTGAGCGGAGAGGTGGCCGAGTGGTCGAAGGCACCAGATTGCTAATCTGGCGTACTGGGTAACCGGTACCGAGGGTTCGAATCCCTCCCTCTCCGCCAAAATCAAGGATTTTTCGGCTTTCAACATTTGTTTTAGACTTCGCCGAAAGCCTTAAAAATGGCTCGGGGTGGGGTCAGGGTGGGGTTGATTTGAGGGCGTTCGCACCGTCTCCAGCCTCGCGAGAGCCTCGCGGCTCAACTCGCCGGGGTTGATCCAGCGCCAGTAGTGACGGATCAGCATCTGCAGATTTCGATGCCCCATCTGCTTCTGCAGCCAGTCGATGGGCGCGCCCTTTTGCAGCATCAGGGTCGCGTAAGTGTGCCGGGTTTGCATCAACGGCCGGTACGGCACCTGCGCGCGCTTGACGATCCTGGGCCAAAGCACCTTCGTCACCCAGTTCACGTTGAGCGCCTTCCACTCGCGATTCGGGAAGACGTACTCGCTCCGTAGCTTCACCCGGTCGCGCTGCTTCAAAAGCTCCTCGCGGACTCGCGGGAGCATCTGAACGTACCGGTTACTGGTCTTGCTCTTCGGCGAGCTTTCCCCGTGACGGGTAAGACTGCTTCGCACGAGAATTCGCTCGCGATCAAAGAAGATGCTCGACCAACGTAAGCCGAAGACCTCGCCGCGACGCAGTCCGGTGAAAAAACAGACGGTCAGAAGCGAGCGCTCCCAAGGCAGAGCCGCGCCGATCAGGCTCTCGATCTCCTCTTCCGAGAACGGGTTCACCTCGCCCTCGTTCTCCTCGCTCTTAAACGGCTTCGTGTCGATCAAAAGCTTGTCCTGCGTCAAGCCTCGCCGTTTCGCGAGTCTCAGAATCTGGCTGAGCACGTCGAGCGCCATGTTTTTCCGCCGCGTGCTCAGCGGCTCGCCTTGCACCGTGCGCTTAGCTTCCATCTCGAGCTTCCAGCGGTTCATGTCCTCGTCGGTGATTTCGGCGAGAAGCTTGCTGCCGATCTCCGAATTCTGCACGTGCGCTTTGAAGACCTCGGAGTAATAGATGAACGTCGAGCGCTTGACGTCCGTCTTCTTCTCCGCAAGCCATGCGCTCGCGCCGAACTCCTGCAGGCGCTGGCTGCGATGCTCCTGCGCCGGCTTGAGGCCAAGCTCCGCAACTCGCGAGCTGTTCGGGAAGCGCCTGGCGTAATCAAACGTCCCCGCGGTGAGTTCGAGCTGGATTGTTGCTCTGAGCCGTTCCGCGTCCACGCGCGTGCGCTTGTTCGCTTCGACTCCGAGCGGTTCCCGGTACGTCTCGCCGTCGTAATACTTAAACGCGAGGCGTAGCCGGCCGTGTCGGTCCTGTTCCAACCAAGCCATTTGTGACCTCCTCTTCGTAATCCGGCAGTTGCCCGCGCAACCTCTCGCGCGGCTTAAACTGCCTGGCTCGAAACGTAGGCCAATGGAATAGCATACGTCCAAGCACCACGAAGAGCCCGTCCGCCTCTCCGATCTCGCCATCGGCGATCCAGTTGTAAACCGTCTTGCGATTACGCCGGACCAATTTGGCGAGTTCCGGAACGGTTACGAATTCGTGCCCGCTGGTTTCGTCTTCGATTTGTTGCATCGCTCGGCTCCGAGATGATCTTCCATTCAGAGTGCACCGCCCTCACCTCACCGCCGCGTGCCGATACGAATGCAACGAGAATGCCGACAATCTGATCCGGTGAACCAGACAGTTAGTTATCCTTGACCGTCTGCGACTTTCCTGGCGCGTCGCGTCCGTCTCTGAGCGGATTGCTGGGTTTCCGAACCTCGATAAAGTGTGCATGTGCATTTTGTTCACACATTTTGATGGGCGAGACCTGGCTGCCATTTCATGCTGCGGACCTCAGGGAACTACGGCGACAGGTTTCTTCGTGGAACTGGACTTTATGCCGATATCGGCATAATTCGCATTATGCCGACTCCCGGATTGTGCCGTGTTGCTTAGGACCTGTCCTCTTGAGGCTGTGCGTTGAGACGTTCGATATCGGCAAAATTCTGCCTTCCTGGAAGGGCTCTGATACCAGTGGAACTTCCCGAAGGCGATCGGATACTTTCCCTCGTGGAGGTCCCGCCCTGATGATGGAACATATGCTAAAGGGCCGATGCCTATGCGGCGGAATCCGGTTCGAGATTGACGACAAGCTCGGGCCGGTGATCTATTGCCATTGCTCGCGGTGCCGGCGGGCGAGCGGCTCGTCATTCGCGACCAACGCGACCGTGCACGGCGCCAAGTTGCGAATCCTCGCCGGGAGCGAGCTGATCTCGGAATACAATTTTTCGCCGGGCGCGTTCCGAAGATTCTGTTCGCGATGCGGCTCGCCGCTCTTCCTCCGCAATGAGACCTACCCTTCGCTCATGCGAGTGACGCTCGGATCTCTTCAGAGCGCCGGCGGTGCCAAGTCCGTCGCGCACGTCTGGACCGGATCGAAATCCGAGTGGTTCGACATCACCGATCATTTGAAACAATTCGAAGAAGAACCGCCGGACGAATATTGCGCGCCGGCGTGAACGTCAGAAGCTAACGCATCCCGCAGGTGATCCGTGGCGACGTGGAAGGAGTTCGAATCTGCCGCTCCGACAATCGCCGAGGCCGGCAAGAAACTCCTGTATCAGTTCGGTCCGGGACTGGCGTTTCTTGCAACTGTACGCAAGGACGGCGCGCCACGGTTGCACCCGGTGTGCCCGACCGTATTCGACGGGGTGCTGTACGTCCTAGTTGGCCCGAGCCACAAACGCGGCGATCTTAGACGCGATTCGCGTTTCGCATTGCATACACTTCCGCCTGCCGATGTGGACGACGAGTTCCTCGTAATGGGACGCGCTAGCCCCGTCCCAGACAAACAGCTCGGGAAGAAAGTTCGCGCCGACCTCGTCGCCCGCGGCATGAAGTCGAGCGACGACGAGGAGCTGTTCGAGTTCGCGATCGAACGCGCGATGCTCGCGAAGTATTCCGACGGTCACGGTAGCTGGCCGCCGAAGTACAGCGTATGGAGGGAACGCTGAGCGGCGCTGAGCCGACAATGCTTCAAGCACTCCCAAGGATACACCGGACTTCGATGCCGAGCTCCTCAAACATCGCGAGTTGCGTGGCCCTAGAATGAATGATTTTTTCGCCCCTGAATTTTTCTATGGCGCTGTTTGCTGAGCCTCACGCTGACGCCGATGGAACGCCCTTACCTTCATCAGGTTGCCGCAAACCCGCATATCGCACCAATGGCGCCGATGCGTCTTGCTCGTGTCATAAAAGAAGAGTCGGCAATCGGGATTGGCGCATCGCCGGACAAGCGACAGACTGCCCTGGCAAAGCAAGCTCGCCGCTGATTCCGCGACCGGTGCAATCAGCTGGGCTGCGCGGCGCGGCTCGTGGCGAAACCGTTCCGCAAGCCCGCCCTCACTGCGGAAGATTTCCACGTAGCCGCTTCTCGTGCGCAGTTCCTCATTGATGGCGGTGATGGCCGCGTTCGATACCGGATTCGACGCCGCCATATCTTCCGCCATTTCCTGCAATTTTGTACGGAAGGCGATCACGCGAGCACGAGCGTGATCCCCTTCTCTGGTCCCGTCCCAACGGCCCATCGCATTTCTGGCCTCGGCGGTGCGGAGCAGTGCCGCTTCGTGAAGCCACGACACCAGATCGGCGAAGCTGCGGATGAGTTCCGCACGTTCTACGCGGCGCGTTGGCGCGGTGTTGATGAAGTCGAGGCAGTGGTAGAAGCCGACAAACCGGAAGCGCTGAGCGTCTCGAATGCGCATGATTCTGCGGCTTCATCGCGTGCAGTCTTCGAGCCAACCCTCGTGAAACCGTCCACTCGGGGTTGACAGGTTAACCGCTCGCCGACTATGCCTCGATTGGGAAGCGGAGCGGCGGTGCGGCGGACAATCTGTTGCGAGTGTCCGTATGGTTGGTGAGTCACCAGCAATTCGCCGCGTCAGAAGTCTGATTCAGACAGCGGCACCTTCCGTAGCTCCTGTCATCATTACGGGCGAGAGTGGAACCGGTAAAGAACTGGTCGCCCGCGCCATTCACGAATTGTCATTGCGATGCTCCGGGCCGTTCATCGCTCTGAACTGCGCGGCAATCCCCGACACACTGATTGAAAACGAACTGTTCGGTCACGAACGCGGTGCTTTCACTGGCGCGAACGGCCTGTATCTCGGGGCTTTCGAGCAGGCGAACGGCGGCACGCTCGTACTTGATGAGTTCGCCGAGATGAGAATCGAGATGCAAGCGAAGCTGCTCCGGGTTCTCGAAGAGAAGACCGTGCGCCGGATCGGAAGCATGAAGCAAGTCGCGGTTGACGTGCGCACGGTCGCCGCAACGAACCGTCCGCTGGAGCAGGCGATCAAGGAAGGCAGCGTGCGCGACGACCTTTTCTACCGGCTCAACGTTTTCTCCATTGAGCTACCGCCGCTGCGCGAACGAGTCGAGGATGTTCCTCGGCTCGTCGAGTCCTTCATCCGCGAATTCAGCGAACGCGAACACAAGCATGTCGAAGCCGCAGACAATGTATGTCTCGCCGCGCTGATGGCGCATCGATGGCCCGGAAATATCCGCCAGCTAAGGAACGTCATCGAGTACGCGGTCGTAGTGAGCCAATCGCGCGAGCTTTCCTTGCGCGATCTACCGCGCGATTTCAGGCATGGCGAACCACCGCAGTGGCTGAAAATTCGGTTGGGATCATCGCGGGAAGAAGTAGACCGGGAGTTGATCTTTCAAACGGTTGCCTTCGCAAGAGGAAACAAGGCCCGCGCCGCCGCGATGCTCGGCCTCAGCCGGCGAGCGCTCTACAATTTGCTGGGCCGCTATGAGGCAGCGGCGCCATCCTGGCGCCCCAACGGCGCTTCCCACAACGGCCGCAACGGCTCGGGAAATTAGTTAGCGACTTCAAGAAATGGCACTCCCAGAGAATAGCGACAATCTCAAGCTGAGGCGGGCTGCTGATGTGGCCGAAATGTTGGTGTCGTCTGCCTTGGAAGCGCTATCAAGGACTTGGATAGATCGTCTGCTCCCTCCTTTTTTGAGGAGCGCGTTCAAGGCGTACGGTTGGCCGGGCAACGTGCGGGAGCTTCGGAACGCGATCGAGCGGGCCGTCGTCACGCGAGAGCAAGGCCGGATAGCGCTCCACGATCTTCCCGAGGATATTTACGAGGTCAGACACCACGAAGATCAGTTTGTCGTTCGCGTTGGATCGACGCTGGAAGCGGTTCCAGCACGAACTCATCCGGAGGACGTTGGAAGCGACGGGTAACAACCGCCGTGGCGCTGCGGACATTCTTAGAGTTTCGAGGATTGCCACGAACCATTCGAAATTTTGCGATGGTTCAGCCCCCGGCTAATTTCCACCGTATCCACGCCTTAAGATCTAGATACCAATGATAAGGCTGAAGAAGGATACGTGCCCAAAATGGAAATACAGATTTCGCAAGTGGGGGATGGAAAATAACGCGTTTCGCAAGACCCATCTCGAAGACGCTTCGATTGCGCGGAACTGGATCTTCGGGGAAGAATTCTATATCGCGTGCCCGCAGGTCGAGGATACCCTTCAACGGCATGTGAAACGCAATGTTCTGTCCGTCGAAACTTGTACAATTGATCCCGCAAACGCGCCCTTCTTTATCGAACACTGGTCCGCCGCTATTGCCACCGTAGATCGGGATATCTGATCGAAAGCATGGAAACGGCATCATCACGCCATCCCGCTTATTTGGAAAAATCTCCAACACTTTCCCTCGGTTAATGCGTGTGGCGAACTTCAGGTCATAGATTATGCCGAGATCGGGAATCGCGAGTACGCCCTTGAAAGTGTCAGTTGTTAGGCCTTCATACTTCTCTCCGTCAAATTTCTGATCGATAGACAAGAACGAGTATGTCCCAATAAAATCTCCAACCTTGGGCTCCTCCATAGTCATGGCAAACGTCCATGTGGGATTGGCGTCATATCCACCCGGCCCTATCGTTTCGCTCAATGCAAGATCGTACGTGCGGTGTTGCGATGTTTTGAGTAGAACGCGCGCCACGGCGCGACGGTCGCCATAGGTCTGCATCGCGTAAATTGGGCCTTCATCGACACCATTCCTGCCTATGTTGTCGGCGATTACATGCCAAGCCGTGACGAGATGACCTTTTTCCGTCAGCCAAAATCCCGACCCTATCAAGGTGGCTTGGCCTCCAAAGGAAACCTTAAAAATCGGCGCAATACCGGTGATTCCGTCCCCCACACCGGAAGCCAGCTTTTGGCGATCGAGCCTCATCTTTGCCCCCAGTCAAAAGTAACCTTCCATAGCCGTGGCTTACCCATATATTTGAGTTGCCATGAGCGCCGGATTCTCGGGGTCGAATGCAGTCGTGCCCAGTTCGCCCTCGCCGAGCGGATGGAATTCAAATCGTGTCTCATATCCTCGCCTGGGTGTTGTAGAGTCGGGCATACGCGCCTCCCGACGAGACCAGCTCAGAATGCGTGCCTTCTTCGGCGATTCCATCCTCCGTCAGCAGCACAATTCTCCCGGCGTTCCTCACGGTCGATAGCCGATGCGCGATGACCAGCGTTGTGCGATTGCGCGCGAGCCGGCGCAGAGACTCCTGCACTGCTCGTTCGCTTTCATTGTCTAGCGCACTTGTCGCCTCGTCGAAAATCAAGATTGGCGGGTTTTTGAGAAAGACGCGGGCGATGCTGAGCCTCTGCTTTTGTCCGGCAGATAGCTTCACGCCGCGTTCGCCGATCTCCGTGTCGTAGCCGTTCGGCAGCGCCATGATGAAATCATGCGCATGAGCCATTTTCGCGGCCTCGATGATCTCGTCGACGCTCGCATCGGGCTTGCCATAGCGGAGATTCTCCCCGACCGTGCCCGCGAACAGATAAACATCCTGTTGCACGATGCCGATATTTTGCCGCAAGGACTGTGGGCGGATCTCCTCACGTTGCTGCCATCGATTAGGATGTCGCCCTCGGTCGCATCATAGAAGCGCGGGATCAGCGAGCAGAGCGTGGTCTTGCCGACACCCGAGGCGCCTACCGAGCGCTTCCTGATGCAGATGCGCTGGCCCAATGGTGTACGCTGCCTCGCTGCCATAGCGAAAAAGTGTTCGCGCTCAAAACCCGTCTCTTCCATTGGGTCTGCAAGAGCGGCGCGGAAATCATTGACAAATATACCGGCGAAGTGACCATCTGCCACAAGCGCAATGGCTATCGTTTCAGCGTCATCACCCGGACGATCTTTCAGGATACCAAGATTTCTCTGAACCTTTGGTTCAAGGTCGGATATTTGATGCTGACCGCAAAGAAGGGCATCAGCGCTTTACAGATTCATCGCGTGATGTTCGGCGAGAAATCAACTCACGACTACCACACCAGTTGGTTTATGTGCATGCGCTGGCGCGCGGCGATGGCAGGCGACATGTACCAGTCGCTTTCTGGGATCGTCGAGGCCGACGAAACCTATGCCGGCGGCAAGGATCGGAATCGCCATTGGAACAAGAAGAGCGCGCAGGTGAGCGCGCGACGCGGCGAATTGGCGCTTGGTCAGGAAAAGTACGGCTATGGCAAGGTCGGGGTGATCGGAGCAATCGAGCGCAAAGGGAACGTGGTTGCACGGGTGATCGGCAGTCAGGATGCGCCCACTCTCGCGGGCTTTGTTCGCAGGGTCGTGAGTAAGAAAGTCTCGCTGGTAGTTACCGACGAGAATCAGGATTACAACTACATCAGCCGCGATATCGACCATAAAGCTGTCAGCCATTCCAAGAACGAATGGGAGCGCGGCGAAGTCCATACCAATAACATCGAATCGTTCTGGAGTCTGATCAAGCGCGGGGTAGGTCAGTACCACAATGTCAGCAAGAAGTATCTGCCCTTTTATCTAAACGAGTTTTCGTTCCGCGTCAATAATCGGAACAACGAGCAGATGTTCGCCGATCTGATTACGACGTGCAGCCAGTAGCAGATCGGATATAGGCGCGCTATACTTCGGACGTGCCGCGAAGGAAATCGAAAGAGCGAAAGCCAATCAGCGAGAAGCAGCGCGCCAGCGACGAGCGCTTAAAGCGGGAGCTGGAACGCGCCGATCCCGAAAAGTTCAAGCGCCTGGTCAAGCCACTTTTCCATTCGCAGAAGACTGAGCCAACTAATGGGAAGCCCTACAAAGTTCAACCCTTTTAGGCCGAATAGCATGGTCACGCCATTCATGTTTTCAGGTCGGACCGAAGAGTTAGTGGCACTCGAACGGGCGCTCGTTCAGACCAGACACAGCAATCCCCAACACTTTCTGATTACCGGAGAACGAGGAATCGGCAAGTCCTCGCTTCTCCTATATTTGCAATATCTAGCTGATGGAAAGATCGATTTTCTAACCGGCAAGTTTTCATTTATTACCGTAAGCGTGGACCTTGAACCGACGACAACCTATGCGGAATTGATCAAGAAAATCGGCGCGCAATTTCAGCGCATAGTGGCGTCGCGCGAAAACCTAAAAGAGGCCGCGCGAACTGTTTGGGAATTTTTACAGCGCTGGGAAGTCGCTGGCGTCAAGTACAACAGTGAGACGAATGGCGCGCTTGAGCCGCATCAACTATTGGATGACCTTGTGTACACGATCAGCGACTCCGTCGAGAAATTTGGTACGGCCATCGAGGGAGTCCTGATACTGATCGACGAAGCCGATAAGCCGCCCGTCGATACGCATCTCGGCGAATTCTCGAAGTTGTTTACTGAGCGACTAACTAAGCGGGGGTGCAATAGCGTTGCGCTCGGTCTGGCGGGATTACCGGAGACACTCGATAAACTGAAGGCAAGCCATGAATCCTCACTGCGCGTGTTTGAAGTACTAACTCTGAGGCCGTTACAAGAAAAGGACTGTATCGATGTCATACATAAGGGGTTGGCATCAATAAAACACGAGATCGGGTTAGAAGTAACGGCGACAGCTGACGCGGAGAAACGCATTGCGCAATTATCCGATGGCTACCCGCATTTCATCCAACAATTCGCGTACTGCGCGTGCGAGCAAGACGACGATAACAACATCACGATCGAAGATGTGGACAACGGAGCCACCTGCAAAAACGGCGCGTTAGAACAATTGGGGACGAGATACTTCCATGGTCTTTATTTCGACCAGATCAATTCTGACGAGTATCGTGGCGTGCTGCGTTTTATGGCAGAGCACGATACGAATTGGCTGACCAAGGATCAGATACGCAAAGCAGTTGCTATCAAGGAGACGACGCTTTCAAACGCAATCAATGCGCTGAAGACCCGACACATTATAATCCCGCAAGACGGAAAGGCGGGAGTCTATCGCCTCCCTACGTCATCGTTCGCCGCCTGGATTCGCGCCTCCACCGAAGCAATTCCTGCGCGCAATGGTACTTCCGGATAGGCTCAATCCTAGGCGGTTTTTTCGGCCACACGCGCTAACCCTTGATCCACGGCGCAATTACTTGGAACAGATCGAGTACATAGACGCCGACCAAATAGATCCGCTTGGACCAGCATTCACCTAATCCCCAGAAATTATCGACGACAAAACCGCCAGACGGGCTAGACGTGAGTAAAAAATCATGGAAACGCCTGAGTGTCCGGAATGTGGCGCCGAATCCACCGCCGAACCGTTCGATGATATCGAGTCTCCATTGTCCTAATGGCCACGGGGAAATCAACGAAGAGGGTTTTTTGTGCAAAAGGATTATTAATGAGGACGGATCTGAAATTTACAGAGAAATTGGAAAACAGGGTCTCGTCATAAGCCAGGGGAACACCAGTTCCCAAAGCATGGCAACTCTGCTGGAAACCATTTCACGACTGGAATCGCCAGAGGTCACGCAGTCAGATGTTGTTGACTTCGCCGAGGCGAGCGCACGCAAGTGGAACAAGAAGAGAGCCAAACGCCGATTCAATAGATGGTTGAGGCAAGCGGAGAATGATCTGCCTCCGATAAGAGACGCTCGGCTGCACGATCTTGCACAGCGATTGGTTGAAGATGCCCGATCTCGAATAGATAATTCGCCCGGATGGACAAGCGAAGACGTTCTCAGATGGGGAGGAAATGGATTTCTGTGCGAGTTGAAGGCATACGAGATTCGTAGGGACGGCGAACCGGTATTGCTAGTCCGGAGTGACCTTCCGGTTCATGTGATTCAGGCGTTCAAACAGGCGAGAGAATGTTACCGCTGGGGTCTCGACGCTGCGTCGTTTGGATTGTGTCGAATCGTTCTGGACATCGTTGTGTCGCTCATCGACGAGCGAAAGCGGGACATCAGTTGGCCACAGCCAGTCCGAGAAGAGTTCAGATCAATCTTGAATTGTGTACCGTCTGATCTGTTCTCCGATGCGGAGAAAAGATGGGCCTCGACGTTTTGGGCGCGAACGAGCGCCTTTCTCCATGGCAGAGGAATGTTGCCGGGGGAGGATGACGCGTGTGATGCCCTTCAGAACACCGCGACGATTCTTGATCGCCTGGCGACCAGAGGAGCATTCAAAGTCTGACGGCAATACTTCTAAGGAACAACTGCTAAAGATGTTCGCGGCGCCCGCGCGAAGTGCGGGCGCCGCGCGCGCCTAGTCGGCGCAGGTGCGGTTGAGGATGAAATCCGCGCCGCGCTGTGCCTGGGCCGCCGCGTGAATCAGAAGTCTGCGATCGTCGCGAAGTTTTTTCAGCCAGCCGGCGACATAAGCGGCCTGATTCGGGAGGACGGCGTTTGAGATTCCTGCTTCGGCGCACAGAAACGCGGCTGAAAGTTCGGCCACAAGCTCCTCGCGGCTGTAAACGGGACTCCCGAACGGTGCTACTTCGGTTATCCCCTCTCGCGCGAGGCGCTTCTCGTGGCCGACCGAATGACTAATCTCGTGCAAAGTCGTGGCCGCGTCTTCAGCAGCGGTCTCGAATAGCTCGCGCGGCGGAAGCGTAATGCGATCGGTGAGTGGCGAGTAATACGCCTTCGAGCCTCCGCGTACTATTTCGGGCGGATTAGGCATTCCGGCTATAATCTTTTCGACGGCTTCGATCGGATCGTGCTGATGTGTGTCCATCTTCGGAAGCTTGTCTCGGACCGCTTGCGGCAGTTCGCATTGTTCGAGGTTCCAAACCCGATATAATCTGAGTAGGAATCGACGGCGTGTCTTCTGCTCTTTCTCGGCGGCGTCGAGGTCTTCCGGTCTCGCCTTAGCGTCTTCGATTTTCCAAAACACCACGGCGGTAGATTCCTCGCCTTTGCGGATGTGTCCGCCAAGTTTATTAGCCTGGCGCATCGTCAACCAGAATGGCGAAATGTACTTTGACGCGGAAAGCAAAAACACGTTCACTCCGCGATATGGCTTCTTGCTCACAAGGTTGCGCGGCAATCCAGTCGAGGTCCAGGGCCTGCGCCACGGCACTACGCCGCTTTCAAGCAGATTGATGATCTTGTCGGTTATGATTTGATAAACGTCCATTTTCGTAATCTCCGATTGTGGTTTGGATGGTTGAGGGAGAACCGCTTACGCGGCTCTCCCTGGGTGGGTCGGCTAGAATGGAATGTCGCCGGAAGCTTCAGCCTTGGGCGCGTCAGCGCGCTTGCCCAGCAGGCGGAGTTGCCGCGCTACAATTTCGGTCCGGTAGCGCTTGCCGGTTCCGTCCTTGGCTTCGTACTGGCGGGTAGTAAGCCGTCCTTCGATGTAGACTTGCCGGCCTTTGCTCAGGAGCCGCTCGCACGTATCGGCCAGCCGTCCGAATGCGACGATCCGATGCCAATCGGTGCGTTCCTGCTTCGCGCCGTTGCGGTCCGTATACCGCTCCGTGGTCGCCAGCGAGAAATTCGCCACGTTCTGCCCGGAAGGCAGGACACGAACCTCAGGGTTGGCTCCCAGATTGCCGATCACGATCACCTTGTTGATTGCCATTGTCGTTACCTCCATCTCCTTGTTTTGTTCCGCCCGCTTCCGCATTTGCGGCAGGGCGTGCTGCGCTTTCTTTGATCCCCGCGCAACTTTTTTCGCGGCGACCTCTCACCCAAAACTGGAGGTCGCAGCGCAGATTCCTCAGATGCGCGAGCGGAGCGGGCGGCAGGACGTGACAGAGCGAAGCGGCCCCAAAGGGCTGGCAAGGCGTGCTAGCGCAGCGAACGCCACCACTTGGAGCGGCGGCGAAGCGGAGACGCGGGATGGGTCAGGCGGGGTTACGGGATGGGCGCGAGCGGCGCAGCTTGCACAGCCCGAGCGAGCGTCTCACAGCGCAGCGCCGAAGCGCTAGAAAGTAACCGCATGTCAGTAACCGGTAGACACTAAAAATCAACGTCGGAAAACCGACAAATGCGTCGCAAACGTGGTGAAATCGAAATGGGCGCACTTGGCGGAAGTTGGGCTGGGCGAGTATAATCTGCCCGCTCAGTATGGGTGCTCCTGTCCAGCAGCTAGACCCTCTCGCCCATCGAGTTGAGTCCATCTTGGACCAGCTGATGGTGAGATCTGCCTCAACACTCGAGTCGCAACAACTTGAGTTCAAAAGCTGGTGTAAAGACGATCGGGAACTCTCCCACGAAGTCGCCGATGCAGCGGTTTGTCTCGCTAGCACGGACGGTGGTCTCTTGGTTGTCGGGGTTGACGATAAGGCGATTGGGCAGCGGGCAGTGACCCGTTGTCCACATGCCGCAGTCAACGTCGAGTGGGTAAGGGCCAAAATTCGTGAACTGACGAAGCCCCCGGTGCGCTGTAGGGTGTTCAAGGTCGGCGAGCTGCTGCCGAGCGTTGCGGGGCAACTGTCGGGCGATCTCATCGTGGTCGATCTTCCCAAGACGACGCATATCAGCGGCCATCGAAATTCGAAGGGCGTCAACCTCAAACGCTACGAGAAGTCATGTAAACCGGAGTATTTCGAGGATCAGGATGATTTCTCCGCATCGCCGGTCGAGCATCTTGATTTGAGCGCCCTGGACGAGAAGTCCATGAGCGAAGGGGCGAAGAACCGCTCCGCTGGCGCGTTTCTTGGCAAGCGCCTCGGACACAGCCCGGTCGACCACCTCTTCGAAGCGGGGCTCATCGGCGGCGTGGTTCATCAGCCGATGCGATCGCCATCGCGCCTGATAACGGTTGCCGCGGCCCTCATGTTCGGTACGGACGCAGTCATAAGGTCAGAATTTCCGGCGTCAGCAGAAACGGTGTTTATTGATGAAACATTCCTTGCAAGACCGGCGAGTAGCTCTAGCTGGATCAATCTCGTTGCCGCCCTGCCCTACCTTATGGCGAGGATAAGCGAACTTCTGAACGGTCCGGAGCGAGAAATTCCACGCGACGTTTTACGCGAGCTTCTGATCAACGCATTCGTCCACCGTTGCTATCGAACGCAGGCACCGATCCAGATTAAGATTCGCCCGCACGAAGTGGAAATTGTAAACCCGGGCGGGCTGCTTGGCGGCCTCACAGCCGATACGCTGCTATATGCACCACCTACATATCGGAACTTCCTGTTGGCCGACGCAGCGAGGCAGTTCGGCTACTGCGAGCGCATTGGAAGTGGAATTGATAAAGTCTATTATTTGTCGCTTTTGGCGGGATTCGATTTTCCGATCCTGCAAGTGGAAAGCAATTCTTTCAGCGCATTGATTAGGACGAAGCGAGACCGAGCATTTGCCCGGTTTATTGGCGATTACGCTGGTGGATTGAATATCACGTTGAATGAACTAATTATATTGCGCGGGCTGCGAGGTCGCCCATTGCTGACCGTTGAAGAGTTGTGCAGGTTAACGCAAAGAACTCCCGACCATCTGGTCGATGATTTTTCCAGCTTGCGAAAACGCAACATCCTGGAGCGAGAGGGTGAGAAATATAGATTGTCAAATCAGGCGTCAGATACGATCGCAAAGTACGATGAAAGTGGGCAGTTGAAATTGTTCAAGTGAACTCAGCGCGACTTAAAGGAATTGATCTCGGCTGCTAAAAGCCCTCTTTGAGCGAGTTTGCGGCGCAACGGATCGCGGGTAGGCTGAGCCTATATTAGCGTGCAAGCGGATAGGTGACGTTTTTGAAACGCACCTCGGGGAGTCGATCTGAAAGAGGCAACTTGGTCGAGCTAATTGTCGGGGATAAGTTGGGCTATCGCAGCCAATAGTACCGAGATTCCTGTGAGAGCTGCGGCGGCTTGATTGAAGCGCGTCGCGGCCCGCCACGCCTTGGCGAATGGGCTGTCCGGAGTGTCGGCAACGTCGAAGTAACTCCCGGTCGGAGGCGTGAGCGCTCGGCCAGCAGAACGAAACCAGAAGAACGCGGCAGCAAATCCACACAGTGCTGAAGCGATGTTGAGGAATTTCCTCATTGAAATAGCTGCATCGGCTGGTCAGCCTCTGCTGGTTGCGGTCAGGTACTCCCAATCGTGTTCAATACCGCCAAGTCTCGTGAGCAAGCGGTGCGGAGTTTAGTTCCTGTCGATGCAGTCGCCAGTGCGGGAGATGCTCGTCCATGAGCGAGGTGAAGCGGTCGTTATGATGCCGCTCGATTAGATGTACGAGTTCGTGGACGATGACGGATTCGAGGCACTGCACCGGCTTTTTCGCGAGTTCGAGGTTCAACCAGATGCGGCGGGCGTCTGTGTTGCATGTCGCCCCACTCTGGTCTTCATTCGCTTGATTCCCCATTGTGCGAGCGGCGCTTCCAAGCGCGGCTGCCATTTCGCGATCAGCGGAGGAATCAATAGCTTCAGTTGTTGGCGGTACCAGCGCTGCAAAATGCGTTCGCGTTGCATGGCATCGGTTTGTCGCCGCACATGCAACTCGATGAGGGACTTATTACGTACAACAACCCTGCTGTGCCCATCGCAATTGACGATGCGGAGTCGATATCGCTGCCCGAGAAAATAATGACTCTCGCCGCTGACCATTTCGCGGGCGGATTGCCGCGGTTGAGCTTCAAATTTGGCCAGCTGTCGCTTAATCCAACCGAGCTTGTCGATCACGGCCAGCCGCACCGCATCGTCGCTGACTCTAAGCGGTGCCGCAACGCGCACGCGGCCGTCGGGCGGGTAGATGCCAAGATGCAGGTTCTTGATCGTCCTTGCGGACTACCTCGACCCGCAAGCCGTTAACCGTGATCTGTCGTCGCTCAGTAGTCACGCTGATTCTTCACCAGCTCCAGAATCTTTGCTGTGAGAGCGTCGTCGCCTTGCAGCGCAGCCTTGATGGCGAACATCACCTTCTTGATTTTGAACGCATTGCTTCGCCAGTCGTCCTGCATATTCTCACGGACAGACGTGTCCACTGCGAGCGCGAGGGTTTCGTCCTGATCGAGATTGTCATACAGCGCGCGCTTGGACCCGGTGTTCAACGTCTTCGGGTATGATTCTCCGGCGGTTGGATTCTGCGACCTTCTTCGCCAGTGCGACGATCTTTTCAAGATACTCGCTGATAGTCCAGAGCCTGCTTTCTGCGTTCCTCGATCAGGGCGTCGAGCAATTCCGACATCTTCTCGTAGTACTTTGGGTTGATTGGCTGCTCGTCGATGATCAGACTTGCGGACGTTGTTTTCGATCGTCTCCGCCACAGCCTCTTTGTTCTCACGGATGCCCTTTGGCAGAGCGTTTACGGCCTCGGCACCACGCTCGACGATGAGCTGAACGAGCGACAGGTCGTCGAAGGCGGCAACCTTCTGACTCTCCTCGGCTCGGATGTAGGCGTCGATCAGGTGACGCATCGCGGGCTCGTACATCTTGAGGTCGATGTAATCGCCACTGCTGAGCTTCACTTCCTGCCGAATGTTCTCGTAGTGACGCACTTCGTCTTTCAGCGCGCCGATTTCGGCGGCCGTATAGCCCGCCTCATCCAACTCGTTGGCAAGGTTGGCAAAGGCGCGGATCAAGGCCGCCACGTAGCTTGTACAGCGCCAGACGCTTGGGCTCGTTCTCCTTGAGTTGTTCGACGTTGCCGGAATCCTTCGCGCAGAAATAGCGCAGATAAGCTGCCGTGTCCTTTGGCGCTTCCACCGGCTCGCAGAGCGCCTTGACGGCTTCCCGCGCTTCATCCAAATGCTCACGCGCCTTCTCGAGACGGTCTTTCAGGAGTCCGGCGACGTCCTCTTTGTCGTAGCCGTCGAGAGCTCCGAGGTGTAGTCCTGAACCGCGCCCTCGAGACTCTTGAAAAGGTCCTTGTAGTCGATGATGTAGCCATATTCCTTGTCGTCGCCGTCGAGCCTGTTCACGCGGCAGATCGCCTGAAACAAGCCGTGGTCGCGCATCTGCTTGTCGATGTAGAGGATAGGTCGCGGGAGGCGCGTCGAATCCGGTGAGCAATTTGTCCACCACGATGAGCAGCTTCATCTGACCGGGCTCTTCGACAAATTTCTTCTTGACCGCTTTTTCGAACTCCTCGACGCGGTTAATGGCCTTCTCGGGGGCTTCGTTGAACCAGTCGGCCAGCATCTTCTGATAGATTTCGTACTTGCCGTAGCTTCTCGGTCGGCCCCTCTCCGGTTTCTTCGCCTTTGATATCGGCCACCCCAGGTTTATATGAGGTCACGATGGCGCACTTACCGGCCAGAGCCGTCTTTTCGAACAGCTCGTAGAAGCTTGCACGCCTGGTAGATGCTGCCCGAGACGAGCATGGCGTTGCCGTGGCCGCTTTTGAGCCGGTCGCGGGTTTCCATGTCCATCAGGATATCGGCAACGATTTTATCGAGCCGGTCCCGCGAACTGAGCACCTTCTGCATCGTGCCCCAGCGCTGCTTAAGCTGCGCCTTGGCCAGATTGGTTAGACCCTTGGTCTTCGCCTCGAACCACTGATCGATTTTCTCCGGCGACGTGAGCTTCTGCTCGATGTCACGGGCCTCATATCGCAGATCGACTACAACTCCGTCCTTCACCGCTTCGTCGAACTTGTAGGTGTGGATGTAGGGACCGAAGATCTCGATAGCTCTTTCGCTTGTCTGTCTTGAGAAGCGGCGTGCCCGTGAAGCCGATGAACATCGCGTCTGGCAGGATTGCCTTCATGGCGTCATGAAGCTCGCCGGACTGGGTCCGGTGGCACTCATCGACGAAGACGAAGATGTCACCCTTCGGCTTGAAGCCCGCTGGCAGCGCACGTCGAACCTCTTTGATGAAGCCCTCGACATCATCCTCTTCCTTGCCGAGGAACTTGTGGATCAGCGAACAAATGAGCCAGGGCGTATGTAGCGTTGAGCTTGGTAACCAAGTCGGCGCCGCTCTTCGTGCGATAGATCTCCTCATTGACGCCTTTGAAAACGCTTTCGATTTGCTCGTCGAGTTCCGTGCGGTCGGTAATGATCAGAACGCGCGCGTCCTTGACGTTCTCCCGAATCCACTTTGCCAGCCAGACCATCGTGAGGCTTTTTCCGGACCCTTGAGTGTGCCATATGATGCCTCCCTCGCGGCGGCGCAAATGGTCCTCGGCGGCGCGCACGCCAAAATACTGATTGTGCCGGCAGAGCTTCTTGGTCCCGGCATCAAAGACCGTGAAGTCGTGAAGCAGTTCCAGAAAGCGCGCTTTCCCGCATAGCTGAATCAGCGCGCGATCGAGCGGGTTCTTCGCCGGGCTGTCCTCCTTCCAGGTCAGATAATACTTCTCCGGCGTCTGGATCGTGCCGTAGCGCAGGCCCTCGGTGTCGTTGCCTGCCATCACGAGGTGCATGGTCGAGAAGAAGTGCTCGATGAAATCCTTTTTCTCGTTGTCGAGGTTTTGGCGAATACCTTCGGCCACTGAAACGGTGGAGCGCTTGAGTTCCAGAACCCCGAGCGCAATGCCGTTCACGTACAGCACTACGTCGGGGCGTTTACCGTGAGCGTGCGCCTCGGCCGCGGGGACAGTGACTTCCTCGGCGATGGCGAAGTGGTTGTTCTCCGGCTTTTTCCAGTCGATGAGCCATATGGTTTCGGTGTTCTCGCCAACGTCCGCCTTGACCTTCACGCCATAGCGGAGCAGTTCGTACGCGTCCTTGTTCCGATCGTAGAGACTCCGGCTGGTATCGCCCGCCGCCTTGGCGAGGACGTAAAGCGCGCGGCTGATTAGCGTCTCGTTGTAGCCGTTCTTTTCAAGAAAAGCGCGCAGATACGTCTCTTCGATGTTGGAGTTGTCGTCGCGGTCGGACCAGTCGCCGAGGTAGTCGTAGCCCAAAGTGTCGCGGAACAGTTTGACCACACGCTGCTGGGTCTTCTTTTCGATCTGGCCGACGTCGCTCATATCAACCTGGACCTTCCAGTCAGAAGCTCTTGCATCATGCCTTGCTTCAGGTCGCGAGTTTTGTCGCGTCGCTGCTCGAAAACGGCGATCTCGGCGTCCATGTCGGAGAGGATGCTGGCGATGGCTTTTTGCTCGGGCAGGTTTGGACGCTTGAAGCGGAGCGAGCTCAGACTGCGAGCGCTTATGTGGACCACGGCATCGCCCTGCCCCATTCGCGACTTTTGCTCAGCGATTGTGGCGTAGTTCATTAGGTATCCAAGAAAGGTCGAGTCTTGTCCGAGGGGTGAGAAGATAACGATGTCACCTCCAGCATAGACTTCTTCGTCCATCAGAAATGCAACGCACTTTCCGATCTCGTCCGCCGTTTCACCAGAGCCAGCGAAGAGAAGGTCTCCGGCATGCAATCGCTGGCTTTCCTTGGCCACTCCAGGCGTGATGTGGGAAAAACACTCACGGACATAATCGTTATAGTGAGTATATATCTCTCCGTATCGAATACATGCGAGTCCGCTCTCCACGACATCGTCCCGCTTGATGCCTTTCCCTTTGGAGAATCTCCCCAATTGACTAAGGGTCACGTCCTCCCACTCTCCGGAAAATCCCGGCAGGCGCGTCTTCCCCGTGAGGAGCTGCTGCATCGCGGCCTGCTTGAGATCGTGCTTCTTCGCGATCAACCGGTCCATGGCGCGAATCTGGTCATCCACATCGCTCAGCGCCCCGGCGATGGCGCGCTGTTCGGCAAAACGGGGAAACGGGATCGGTAGCGCGAGCAATGCACCCTTGGAGATGTTCTTCATGCTGCCGCTAGTCCCAGTTGCAATACTCTTGAGCTTATTTTTGTATCGCGCGCTACTTAGAAGGTAGGCTAGCCATTTTACGTGCATGTCTGCCGCTTTTCGAACCGTAGCCATCCATAAACGGTCAGGTAAGAAGAGGCTGGGATAGTCTTTCTCGATGTAGCCACATTCCCCGACGAGGTCCGGCGTATTCATCCTACTGATGATGATGGTATCGGCACGAGGGCTGAGTTTTGCTCGATGAACGTCTCTCATGGCTATGGTCTTGCACTCACACGGTAGGAATGCGCCATTCGTCACCGACGATGTTTTCAGGATAGATAAGTCGTGAGCGAAGTCTCCTGAACTACCGTCGAGAGAGTTTACGCTGACTCCCGCATCCAACCGCTCAATCTCAGTTCCAAGAAGTCGAGGCTCCCAATCCTGTGGAATTACCCCGACCTCCGTCTCCTTGTAACCCGCGTTCAGTTCCATACCGCACCCATCTTCTTCAGATGTTGGTCAACGCGGGTGGTGAGAGACGCGACTTCCGCGGTGAGTTTGGGTAGCGGTGTGGCGTAGCGCGCGGCCAGTTGCCTGATTCGGCCCGTGAGCGCTTGGGAAACGCGATCCAATTCCGACTGTACAGCGGCATCGAGAGTGGCCAGCCATTTGTCGTGCACGACGAGGGTTCTGATCTCGTCTTCGCTCAGCTTGCCGTATTTCGCGCCGATCTTGGCATCGAGCGCGGCGGTCGCACCCTTTAGGCGGTTGGTCGCGGCGGCCTCCTTCTCCATGAGGACAAGATAATCCTGCAGCGCATTGCGTTCGTCGGCGGCTTCTGAGTCGTTCTTGATCGCGCTCAACCGGGCTGTTATGTCGACGTTGGAAATCTTCCCGTTCTTGATCACCTCGGCCAGCAGTCCCTCTTCGCCGCCGTGTTCGTCTCTGAGTTCCTCCATCGTCTGCTTGATTGAAGCGACTTCGGCTTCGAGCTTTTCGATAGCCGCTCGCTCGATGAAAAAGTAGCGGGCAATAATCAAAGCGGTAGGGACCAGCTCGGCCTTGTATTTAAGCTTGCCGACGGTGAAGTCAGCTTTTTCTTTGTTCTTCTTCTCCTTGTCCTCGATGATCTGCCGGGGTTTTCCGGCTTCTCGCCATCCGTCGCTCACGATCATATAAACGTCGTCCTGCATGGTCCCGGCCCAATAATCCATCAGGTGCTGGTACACGTCGTACGCCTCAATGAGCGGGACCGTCTCGAAAGGTTTCCAGCAATCCTTCGGATAGCGTCGCGATCAAATCCTTGGGCTTGTCGCCGACAGCGATACCTTCCAAACGCGAGACGTTCGTCTTGCTCCATTTCTGAAAGAGTGCCGTGACCGATTTGTTGAAGGCGGTGAACTCCGAATGGCCGAAGATCGTGGGCTTGAGGTCCGCGACGGCGACTTTGAGCCGGGTGTAGCCGGGGCGGTCCGCCGGAGCGAAGAGCGCGTCGCGTACCGCGGGAAATACCTGCCAGTAGCGCTCGAGCCCGTCGATATCGCGGTTCGGGATGCCGCCCCGAAGGTGTCCGTCGATGTCCTGCAGGTCCTCCGGCTCGGTGCTGTCGATGTAGCGCGGGAGGTTGAGGTTGAAGTCGTTCTTCGGGTCGCTGATCTCGGCCAGCGGCACCATGCGCGAATAGCGGGGAATTTCGAGCTGCCGGGTGAAGACATCGACAATCTTGTGGATGTCCTGGGCGCGGAGCCGGTTCTTGTTGCCGTCCTTGATGAATCCCTTGGAGGCATCGATCATGAAGATGCCCTTGCGCGCGGCGGCGTTCTCCTTGTCGAGCACGATGATGCAGGCGGGAATGCCGGTGCCGTAGAAGAGGTTGCCGGGAAGGCCGATGATGCCCTTGATGTAGCCGCGGCGGACGATCTCCTGCGGATGTCGGCCTCGGCGTTGCCCGCGGAAGAGCACGCCGTGCGGCAGGATGATCGCGCCCTTTGCCCGTGCTTTTCAGGGAGGCGAGGATGTGCAGAAGGAAGGCGTAGTCGCCGTTCTTGGCGGGCGGGATGCCGTACTCGAAGCGCTTGAACTCGTCGTCGTTCGGGATTGAAGCCGTTGCTCCAAGCCTTGGTGGAGAAGGGCGGATTGGCGACGACGAAGTCGAATCGTCTTGAGGCTGCCGTCGGCTTCCTTGAAGTGCGGGCTGGAGAGGGTGTTGTCCTTCCAGATTTCCGCCGTTGGGCAGTCGTGCAGGATCATGTTCATCCGGGCCAAGGCCGCGGTGGCGTTGTCCATTTCCTGGCCGTAGATCGCGAGATCGAAGGGCGCTTCGTCGTGCGCCTTCAAAAGCAGAGAGCCGGAGCCGCAGGTGGGGTCGTAAATCGTCTGTTCGGCGCTTTTCGCGGCGCCGACGCCGATGACCTTCGCCATGATCCGAGAGACTTCCGCCGGGGTGTAGAATTGCCCTTTGCTCTTGCCCGACTCGGTGGCGAAGTGGCGCATCAGGTATTCGTAGGCGTCGCCGAAAAGGTCGTCGCCCTCGGCGCGGTTGCCTCGGAAGTCGAGCGCGGGGTTGTCGAAGATCGAGACGAGGTTGGAGAGGCGGTCCACCATCTCCTTGCCGTCGCCGAGCTTGTTCGCGTCGTTGAAGTCGGCGACGTCGATCACGCCCTTGAGGTCGTTGGCCTCGGCGAGCTTGGCGATGATCTTGTTGATCTTGTCGCCGATCTCCTTGTCGCCCTTGAGCGCGACCATATCGGCAAAGCTACCGCCGGGCGGTACGTCGATGAGGGCCTTTACATCGCTGGCGTACTTGTCGGAGACGTACTTAACGAACAGCAGAACGAGGACGTAATCCTTGTATTGCGAGGCGTCCATGCCACCCCGCAATTCGTCGCAGCTTTTCCAAAGGGAGCTGTAAAGTTCGGATTTCTTGATGGGCATCAGATGGTCTCGTCAATCACTGAACGCGCGCGACGATTCTTTCGTTCCAAGTCATTCGTGATGGTCTTGAACACGTGCACTTCACGGGATGCCGAGCTTGTCGAGCAACGCGGCGATCTGTTCGTATGCCGCACGTTGCTGAATCGCTCTCTCTGCTGGGTCAGCGATTCCGAGAAAGTCGGCAACCCACTTTGGACCGGCATGGTTCGGGCTGAGAAACTTCTCCCTGATTTTTGTGAGTCCTTCGCGAACCAGGGAGTTTCCCATGTGCGGGCGGAACGCATCGACGAGCGCTCCGGGGCCACCTCGATATCGGCGCACACAGTAATAAACGTCGTACGCGTCTTTCTCCTTGATTCGGTTGGCTAGAGCCATACCTTTCATGACGAGGAACGGAAAGATTTCCGCTACGCGGCATTGGACAGTCACATAACCACCGCCCGGAAGTTCTCCTTCGATCGCGATGACGTTGTTGTTTTCAAAGACCAGATCGCAACCTCTGGTCTTCCGGGCGCGAGCATCCTGAACAATCTGGGTGCGATGAGAGTGGCCCGTGCCGCCATATTCGCCTGCCAGGAGATCGACTTCCACGACAATTGGATCGCGGTCTGGCAATGGGACATCTCGAAAGAATCGGAATGGCTGACGGGCATCCTGCCTGTATCCTCTGCTCGTGAGCACGTTCAGGAGGGTCTGGTATGAAGCCTCTGCGATATTACGGAAGTCGAAAGCAAGATCGATATCGAGCGTACCGACGTGGGGTTCAGTGACATCGCGGAGCAAGAGACCCGGAACTGATCCGCCTACCACGACGACATGATCTCTGAATTCGCCAAGAATTTGCATAAGCTCGAGGAGCACAGTCCTGGCCGCGCGGACTCCATCGGCGTTATAGTCTCGGCGTGTCGTCACCACCGGGGCCTCAATTTTTGTTCGAGAATAGCCATCGCCGCCTCTTCTCCACGTCCCTTCGATTCCATTAAGTCGAGGTAGAGTTGGACGTCGCTGGCGATCCAATCTTGGCCGATCGTTCGCGCTCCATAGAACACGCCTTCATCAAAAGGCCACGGCAACGTGAAGTTAGCGCCGCTGTCGACAATCTTCCAGCCCAGCTTCCCGACCAAACTAGCGGGATCGGCTTCGACGTACGCGGCACCCCGCGTATATCGGGTGAATGGCGCTACTCGCGCGGCGCCCGAAAACTGGGTGAATGCATAGCGGATATCGTTCGTGGTGCAGTACGAGCGCAAGGACTCCTCGATCTGCGGAGGATCGCCGGCGGCGTATGCGCCCACGGTGATGCGTTTTCTGGAGCCCAAGGCTGCGACCCAAGCGCTCAGCAGTTCCTCCGGTTTGGCGAGCTGGATACCGCCCCGCTCTTCACGTGCGTATTCGAGATCAAGCAGGCGTTGTTTTACCTTCGCTGCAAGCCCGAGGCTGACCCGCGCCTCACGGGCGAGCTTCTGCACTTGCCAGGGCTGCTTCGGTGCTTCGAAGAGCACGCGGAGTATGCGACTTGCCTTCGGGGCGAAGAGACTTCTAAGCGGGCGGCGTTCGGCCTTTGGTTTAGGGAACCCGCGCCGTTCGATGAAGATCTTGTCGAATACGAGACGGCAGTTGCCGGCCAGGTCGATGAATCCAACGCCCGCCTCTTTGCAGATTTTTTGGGTTTCTGGCCCGACGTATGGAGCACCTAGGAGCCCGTACTGCGGTTCCCGCTATACGCGCGACTGCAAGGATTCGTTGGATGGCCGCGCGCGCGATTCGCGGCTCGCCGCTGGATTTCACTTCGACTAGGAGTTTCCAAGGCGTTCCGTTGGCGGTAACATCAACGGAGATGTCGATCCCGCTGTCGAGATCGCGCAGATCCTGTGTAGTGGATTCGAGCCGAAGGAACGGCACCTCGCCCAGAACTTGGCTCAGGCGCGCTGCAATCTCGACTTCCGCATTTTGGCCGATGTTCATGTTTCATCAAACTAGCAAGTTTCACCATTCGGTGAAAGAGCCTCTTTAAGTGAAATCGTTGCTTTTGTTGGACGTTAACTTGGCTGACACGTGAAGGATAAATACGGGATCGGGAATCCGAACTAAGCGCACCGGGTGGGAAAATTCGATCAGGAATTTGAAAACTCTTTGCAACGTCCCGGCCGGGGCTTGTGCTCATGGGATCAATCGCGGTCGGCTCTAACCGTCCCTTCGCGTCTATGCGCCGGATTGAAGTAGTCGCCGGGCAGCCTGGCCTCGGGATTGAAACCCATCTCCAAGAGGAGCTGCCTTACGCCATCTGGATCG
The DNA here is from genome assembly GCA_963801665.1 of uncultured delta proteobacterium. Taxonomy (GTDB): domain Bacteria; phylum Desulfobacterota; class Binatia; order Binatales; family Binataceae; genus JBARDN01. The sequence goes on from CAWDFL010000002.1 coordinate 829,554, forward strand.
ATCATGCGGTAATCCGCGCTGTGGCCGCGCCGGGAGGTTTGGCCTGTTTTGGCCAAGACGCCGAGTCTGACGAGCGGGACGAGCGACCGCCCTAGTCTTCGCAGTCGATTCCCGACAGTTCGGCCGGAACACGTTCCGTCCAATTCCTCCGAATACTGCACGCAGGCAATTAAGTCGAAGCACCAATCCGGCCATTCGTTCAGAAAGGATTTCAATTTCAGCTTTTGCGCTTCGTCCATTTGTTCACCTCTGCCGCACCTTACATCCCCTGACGAATTTAGCGGATCAGTTTGAGAATCTCGGGGAGACTCCTAAGGGAGGACAGCGGGAAGCCCGCGACGCTCTGTTCATTGAGCGGCGTCGGATGACCCCGCCGAAGGTCGGTCTCGATATTGAGGCGCTGCTGTCTCGATGCTGCGAGCAGATGGACATGCACCTCCGTCGCCCCAAGTCGCAGCGCCGGCAGAAATTTCTCATGACGATCGATTCGCTCGGCGAAGTCGCCGCTCTCTCCGATGTAGTACGGCTGCCGCTTCCCATCGAATCGCGGCCCGGCAAAGATATAATTGCAAGCCTTGAAATCGGGGACAGCGCGAATGGGATAGACGGTATGGATGTACCAAGCCCCGGCCGCGCCTTGCCACCACCAATTCTGCGGCTCGGGGGGAGTGGGGATTCGTTTCAGCAGATTTGCCAGCGTCGCCATATTAGCGAACATATCACGAAACTGAAGACTGAAACTACAGCAGACTACAACATTCTGTGGATAAACGAAGCGACCGCCACAATGGGAAGGGCTCCATTACCGACCCGTCCATGAGCAAATCACCGCCCCTCAAGCTCTAAGGCTTCACCATGGCGGCGAACGACAGGCTGCGCTTGCCTCACGGGATCAGGGACAGGGGCCCTACGTCATTGCTGAAAGCTTGGGGAACGCTGAGATCACTGACGCGATCTGTCCTATAGCGACAGTGCTCTTGGGCTCGTCCTTTTGCGCTAGCTTAACCTGCCGCCTGGGCGTTCTGAACGGGGCGGTCACCCGCCTTCTCAAGCTTGCTTGGTTCTGTCGGTGTCCGGCAGATCAATTTGCGAGTCGCTGCAAACGTCTTCTCGCTTCTGGATCAGGCGAACGTTGGGTGATGCCTTCGGAGGGTCATACTCCCGTCAACGCCGTCAGCAGCATCAGACCGCCGACCGCGATCAACGCCGAGCTGAGTAGGAAAACGACTACAGCTCCGACACGGCTGAAGGCCCAGTAATCAATGGTTCGTAGCGCATCGATCACGTAGATGACGCCGCGCACGTGCGCCTTTGCAATTTTGTCGAGCGCGCTGTCGGTCCGCTCGTAGGGGATTTCCTTTTCGACCGGAATAGACTCGGGGCGTCGCTCGACGCGCCACATCAGCCGAGCGCCCTACACGCCCCAGAATCCAAGTACGATCGGAAATCCTGCGGCGACAAAGGGGCTCATGTCGTTCGTGCTTTAGAGGGACCGTCCGTGCGGTGGAGAAGGAGATCCATTGACCAGCGTTGCGGGCAGCCGAAAACTTCATTTGGAACTTTAGCGTTTTTTTGACCGGTGCGGGCGGCTGACACGCGGCGGTATCGGCAGCGGATTTCCGATCTTCAACGTCAATGGTTACGAGAAACGCGCTTCGGGGCGAGACTCCCTCTGTTTTGTCTGCGCGTGTCTGAGCAACGCTGACAGCGATCGTCTACTCCCAGACCGGAATCCATCGTGCGACCGTTCAGAAAGTTCAGGGTCGTCATATCGCCTCGTTTCGGCGCTCGGCGAGCGAAGAGCGTATGTCGAAACAGCGCGCTGCTCAGAAGCAGCGCAGCACCGAGCGAAACAAACCCAACTGAAAACTCTCCGGGCGATCGTGTAGCAAAGTCGTTGAGCGCTGTTTCGCCTAGGCTTCCACACTTGGGGTCCGTCAAATATTCCTCAATGGCGAGCACGTTAAGCCCATGTCTCGACAAAAAGTGCTCTCGTTCATCCACCGGCATACTTCGCAATTGAGCCTCCAGCGCACGAATCTTTTCGCCATCTTGTTCTTTGGGGTTGTGACAGGCGAGACAGGCAGCCTCGGGCCGGAGGCCATACACGTTGGCTTTGGCAGTTAGGTCAAGTGTGCTTCCGCCCAACAACAATTGTGGCCCAAGCCCTTGCACGTCATGACGTGATGTATTCTTATCGACGCAGGACACGACAACGCTAAATTTTAGTGCATCGGTTTCGGCTGCTACGTCTTTGCGCAGCCCAGCACTCGAAGCGGTCGAATAATCCTTGATCGATTCTGGGAATGCAAAGACCCCGACTCCGGCTTCTTTCAGCCTATGTGTAACGGCGTTAACCTTTGGATCTCCTAGATCCTGCCAGCCTGCCATCAGACAACGGTTCAAATTAGTGTCGTCATAGGAATCATCATCAATGAGAACGAGGTACGAGTCGTTGAATCTTGAATTGGCCACAATGTATGCGAGGCCATTGCCCACCGCACCTACGCCGATTACGTGAACAGGCGGCAATGCGCGACCCTCGAGTTCGGGGCCATCATCTAGGCTGTTCCAATTCTCGGAGTACTGACCGGACCAAAGCGAAAAGCCGGCGGCGTCCAAATATCGACCGCGCAAAATGCCGCGGCTTCGTTTGAAAATTTCGCCGGCGGTGAGCGCAGCGGCAAGGAACGGGCCCAAAGAGTTTGTAGAATGCGGTTGCACCGAATCCGGTGCCCATAGTCTCTGTCCAAGCCAAGCGCGCCACCCGTCGCCTAACACAAACAGCTCATGTTCCGGTGAGGACGCGTAAGGCGTATCCAAGCCGCCTACTACTATCGTGTAGTCCATTGCGGCGTCGGTCTGCTGGGCGGATACCGCGACAGCACCGTCCACCGCCCATGCAGCAAGTCTCTCTAGGCACAGCGGAAACGACGCGGACATTGTGCCGCTGGGCAAGTGGATGAGTGTCGGTCTGTTTCGCGCGACGATCTCCACGCATGCTACCAGTTTCGCTTGACGACAGAGTAGATTGATAAGGCACGATACGAGTAGTTGTCCAGCAATAGACGCACTCCATTCATCATTCACAATGATTCGAACCGTCAGCATTTTCGGATCGGCGGCATCCGCAAGTCCATCGGCTCTTAATAGGTGACGATTCGCGATGTCCACGCGCAACCCTTCATCGCAGATCGTCCATTCTGACGTCTCCGTCGCAAGCCGTCACACGGCGCGCTGCGTTCTCCGCGTCGAGCATATACCAATAGTCGTTCTGGAACTCATGGATACCGACGGTCAGCGGAAATCTCTGGTGCAGACGGCCATAGCATGGGAAAACTAATGAGAGCGCTCTGCGACTGCTTGCCATCCGATCGTCATAGATGGAATGCTCTACCCGAAGACCGGGGTGACTATGGATTTGTGCCAGCGGTTTCCAGTCATCGGAAAGACGATGGACGACTTCGGCAAGCGCCTCAGCCGAAACGAAGTAGTTTCCTCGGGACATGCGCTGCCGCGGGGCTACAACATAGGCAACGCAGGCATTTCCAACCGCATCCTTCGGTCCATACCAAAAGAGGCCGCTTTCACGGCGGCCAGCGCGCTGCAAGAGCGAAAGCGTTACTGTTAATGCAGGCGTGGGCGCCCGAAGCTGATCATTTCCCGGTTGATAGGGGCGCAACGGAGCTGGACGGAAAGGTTCGTCTTCATTTTCCATTAGCAGGGAACCTACCTTGATACGACGAAGTCAGCGCCTTGCGGATGGCTGTTATGGTGGTGAAGAACGTGTCCGTCTCACGCCACATGTGATTCGGCTGAACGCTATGCAGCACTTCATAGAATTCAAGAGTCGCCGAACAGCAGACAAGCTGTATCTTCCCACCCCCTGGACGGGGCTCATACGCAACATGAGTTTGGCACTCCGGGCTGCTCAGTTTCGGCACAAATTGCTGATCTTGCGGATAAACGTAGGTGCCTGTCTGAGGATTGACAAATTGCGCACTCGGCGGCCAGGCACGATACGATTGAAATCCTAAGCGCAAGACGTATTCGTCTACTTTTTCATTAAAGGTACCTGCCATTGGTATCAGCAGAGACAATTTGTTCGGGCGTGACCAGCCAAGCTCTTCGATCGACGGCGCTTCGAGTAGGTGAAGAATACGCGGAAGATCTTCCTCCAAAGCCGCGAGCCCAGCTTGGACGTCGATCGTAGGGCGTTCGTTCGCCTTGGCCACGATTAAGCGCCCCCCGTTTCCGATGCGATACCAAAGCAGAAATCAGTGATGATCCTCTGGTGCTGTGCTTGCGCGAGTGTAAGGCCGAGGTGGCTCATTAGGGACTTTGGATGCTCGCCAGCGGTCTGGAAGATGTCCTTCGGCTTTCGCTCAATCTTGAGTTCCTTGTAGGATTTGTCCCATACCTGGTGCAGCGTCGCTTGAATTGATTCCTCGAACGATGCCTTCTCTACTTCGTTGACATGCACGACGTGGACCGTGACGCGGTCGCGGTCGTGCTCCGCTTCCTTCACTTCTTCCATTGCCTCCTTGATCTCGTGCTCCGCCGCAGCTTCCTCCCCGCGCGCGTGCGCAAGGTGGGCTTCGGCCTTCTCCAAGTCATTCAGAGCCTTCGACAGGGAACCGTGCTCATTTCCCTTGGGTTGATCTTCTTGCGTCATAGCGTAAATCCTCTTGTTGACATGAAATTCCGATTGTGATTCGTTCTGTCCCGTCGATAAGACGTATGATGTGTGATACACTTGGTCTTATGGATGAGACGGTATCGCGGAGTGTGTGGCCTGTCAAGGGCCGCCTTGGGGGAGGTGCGGAAGGTTAGATGGCTCTGACAATCGGTGATTTCGGCCGTCTTTTGGAGACTAAACGCGGAAGCCGTGGCGTTCGGGCCGCGGCGGTGGACGCGGGCGTAAGTTCGGCAACATTTTCCCGGGTCGAAAATGGACACATGCCGGACTTGCGAACCTTCGCAAAGCTCTGCACTTGGCTGGGACGCGATCCTCGAGAATTCTTGGGGACGGAATCCGGAGAGAATACAACCCCTGAGCCACGAGCGGTCGTCCATTTCAAAAAGAAGAAGACCGTAAAGGTCGAAACGGCTAATGCACTGGGCGAGTTGATTCTCGCGGCGCAACGAGCGATTCGCGCACGCGATGAACTAGTCGGTCGGTAATCTCTTGTGGCGGGGCTTCAAAACTCGCTCGGAGAATGCGGCGTTGGAGGCACGACGAGCACTCGGCGTCAGCTCCCTTGCTGCTTTGGACCCTTGGGCTTATGCAAAGTATTTGGGCGTCTTCGTGATGGACTTTGGGTCTCTAGACCTTACGGCAGCGGCTATCCGCCAGCTCACGGTTGTCGATGATGAGAGCTGGTCGGCGATGACCCTCAGAGAGGGCAACACGCTCGCAATCGTCCTCAATCCAGCTCACGCGTTAACGCGACAGCGGAGTGATTTGATGCACGAAATGGCGCATGTCGAACTCCGACACACACCCGCGCGTGTGGACGTTTCAAAGACCGGCATGCTACTCCTCAGCGACTATTCAGAAGATCAGGAACAGGAGGCAGATTGGCACGGAGCCGCTTTACTGGTTCCTCGCGCGGGCCTCATGCATTTTCGCGCGACCCATAAGACGATCACTGATATCGCTAAACATTACGGCGTGAGCGAATCACTCTGCGAGTGGCGGCTCCGAATGACTGGAGTGGACGTCCAGATTCGACGTGGACGCATTCGATAGCTTGGCAGAGGATACCTTGACGGACCCCAAGGGGGGCTGGGAAAGAGACCGGAAATCGCGCAGGGAGATTTGGCGGAGGCGGTTGGAATTGAAGCGCCGTCACGACCTCAGACGTTTGCCGATGGGTGCCGTGGCGGAAGAGACGTTTCGTATTTGCACGGTTTTCCCGTTGTTGGCAGCCAAAGCCGCAGTCTCTTTCGCGGCCGAAAATTCGCTCGTGCCGGGCTGTAGCATCGTAGTCCCGCGATCTACCGTGGCCTGATGACTGCCGGAGTTCGGGTCCATGAGTGGAGCGGTCGGTTGTGCATCGCCAGTGGACTGACGCTGGCTGTCGCGGAAGCCAGCCATCCGGAGCCAGGAATCTGCGTGCGTATTCATCGATGCATTGCCGCCGTCGGCGTGCGCGATTTTGTTGAAACCAGTCTGTAAGGCGCCGGTGATGGGATGGACGATCGTCCGCGCGATATAGGCAGCTTCGAACGCGTGTGCAAGGGCAGGACCGACCGTTCCCCCGACCAGATCGGCCGCCATTTGCGGTATCGCGATGCTAACGATCGCGAAGACGACCGCAAGCACGGCGTATCCGAGCATGTCGGATGCGGAAAGGCTTCCCGAGCAAACCGTGGTGACGATCGAACCGGGCGGCACTCCGTAGGTGGCCCAGAAAGGCAAAGTGGAGGGAACCGGCTTGCATGCAGCCATAAGCGCGGTGTTCCACTGATTCGCTAGCTGAACGCCGACCGCGAGCACTGCGTAAAAGAATAGCAAGCGAACGCCAATCCGGATTACATGGCTGAAATAACCTTCCGACGCGCTGGCGGTGAAGCGGTTGGCGCCAAACGCGAGCAACATTACTCCGAGGCCAACCGTCAGATACGCCTTTACCAAAGTGAGCAAGAGGTCTGCGGCGGTGAGCGCGAAGGCAAACAGAACGAAAAAACCGCACACAGATTGGACGATCGCGAGTTCCAAGTTGGTGACGAGGCTGGCATTGACCGGCGCATTGAAGATGGCGCTTCCCATCTTCAGCCCGAGCTCCAGGACGGTTTGAGGGCTGAGGGCGGGAAGCCCGCTAATGGCGGCGCCGATTCGGGAGAAACTCTGAATGACGGCAATCATCCATGTGAAGCCATTGACGATCATCAGGTAGATGAAGCCGCCACTAAGAACCTGTTTAATTAGCCGACCAATGAAATGAGAGGGTTCAAGTTGGCCTTCCATCGTGTATTGAAGCCAAGTCACGATGATATCGATCAGAAGCAGAGCGAAGAACAGCTTGATGGCATACGGTTGGATGGCGGCACTGTATTTGAGTCCCGCAGCGTAGAACTGCGCCGTGATGCTGTCGAAGTTGAATGGGCTCATTCTAAATTCTCCGGCATTGAAGCGTCACTTGCGAGTCGATGGATCAATCGAATCTCTTCAGGGAAGACCACGCATCTATTGCGGCGGCGGTGGAGCGTGTCCGTGGTAAAGCCCCGACATGCCGGGTGACGTGGGCGGTGCGCCAAAGAACTGCTGTGCCTGTTTATCGGCGACCTTCTGTTGATAGAAGTGCCATCCTCCGTATGCAACTGCACACGCAGCAATGACGGCGAGGGCAACGATCAGCCGGTTCTTGATCTCTTTCACGTGGTTTGCCTCGCGGTCTGAAGGTTTACGGTTGAGGTGGCGGTGAAGCGGTCCCTTGATAAAGTTCCGTTAGGCCGGGTGACATCGGCGGCGCTGCGAAAAATGCCTGCGCCTCAAGGCTGCCCTGAACTTGATTATTGAGCCCGTTGGCCGCTGCGATATTCTGCGAGTTCATCATCGCCATCACGAGTTGGCGCAGCATCTGCACCTGCTGCACCTGCGCGAGCGCGATCTCGTTGCCAACCTGAATCGCCTGTAGCCTTCCTACGGCGGTCTGGTTCCTGAGTTCAAGACCTTGCAGGGCGGACTGTTCCGCCTGGAAGTTCTGAGATTGTGTCTGCGCACTCGCGAGCGCTCCGTTGAGTGTGTTGAGCGTGGTTTCTGCGATGGCCTGGGGGCTCTGCATTCCAGCCGTGGTCGCGGCGTTGTACCCGGGATAGAGCTGCTGGAACTGCTGACTTAATCCTTGAACGGTGTATGAAAGCCCCTCCTGTTCGTTGATCAGATCGCCCAAGTTCGTAAGCAGGTTCTGATTTGACTGCCAGACTCCGGCGCCGCCTCCAGTCGTATTCTTGATCATGTACTGGAGCTGCTGGGCGAGATTGGCGGCGGTGGCAGTCTCCTGCTGAAGCTGCTGGAGCTGGCTCGCATACATAGTTGGATCGAATACCTCGTCGCCGATACCGAACAGGGCATGCGCGGGAACGGGTCTTCCAAGCAGGCAAACCAGGACGGCCAGAATCGCGAGAAACCGGCGTAAATGTTTGGTGCAATTCATTGACGTATCTCCCCTTGATTGAGTCTTCCGTTGGCATGGAACGAATTCCCGTTCGCTCCGATCATCGCTTCAACTTGTGAATCAAGGCGCGGGTAGAGTTTGTCGAGATACTCGGCCCAATCATGCATGCCGCGGGCGCGAAGCCACTCTACCGTCCAGCGTTCTCCGTACTCCGCGATCATCTGCCGCGCGGCGAGCACGTCGTCCTTCGATCCCGCGCCGATAAAGGCAAGCGACGCAGGTCCGAGTGAGAATTGAAAGAGCCGCCGTCCGAGCGGCGAGACGTAGTAGTAATGCCGCTTGGGCGCCGCCTCGCCGATGATCTCTATTTGCCGGTCCGTTAGCCCGAACTTCCGGTAGAGCTCACGGGTCTGTGCGTTACTCGCTTCGGGATTCGGCAGATAGAGCTTGGTTGGACACGACTCCAGGATCACGTCGCGATGCTTGGAGTTGGCGATCTCGCTGAGGCTCTGGGTGGCAAGCACAACGGCCGCGTTCTTCTTGCGCAGTGTGCGGAGCCATTCCTCGAGCTTCGCTCCGAAGGTTCCGTTGGCAAGCATCACCCATGCTTCATCGAGGACGATGAGCGTCGGCCTTCCATCAAGCCGCTGGTCAATCCGATGAAAGAGGTAGGTCAGCACTGGAACTACGACCTTGTCACCCATTGCCATCAGGGTTTCGAGCTCGAAGGTTACGAACCGGCCTTCGAGCAGCACGTCGCGGTCGGCATCGAGGAAGCGTCCGAGCGGGCCGGCGAGCGAGTAAGTGCTGAGGCCGTCGCGCACCGCGCCGTCTTGGGCCTGGGTCATGAGATTGGTGATGGTGCGCTGCTCGGCCGGACCTTGGGCAACCAGTTCGAGCGCTCGCCAAATCGCCTTGCGCTGGTTGGGCAGAATTGTCACACCCTGAAGCTCAAGCCAATCTTCGAGCAGGGCCTGAAGCTGCATCCGATCGGTCTCGTCGTCGATGCGCGCGAGCGGCTGCAAAGGGACTTCATCCTCGCCAAGATCGAGATGCGCTCCTCCGAGCGCGTGGGTCAGAACGAATGCGGAGTAGCCTTTGTCGAAAAAGAAGATCTGCCCATTCGGCACAGCGCGAAAGTTCGCAGCGATGGTGCCAAGCGCGACGCTTTTGCCCGAGCCGGTCGGCCCAAGAATAGCGGTGTGGCCGGTGTCTGCGACGTGGAGATTAAGCCTCCATGGGGTGCTACCGGTGGTCGCGCCATAGCAGAGCGCCGGCGTATTTTTCGGGTAGTAGGGACACGGATTGGTCGCGAATCCCGGCCAGATACTCGTCAGCGGAAGGATGTCGGCAAGGTTTCGGGTGTTGACCAACGGTTTGCGCACGTCGTACCAGCCGTGTCCCGGAATCGATCCGAGCCACGCTTCGGCGGCATTGATGGTTTCGATGCGCGGATCGAATCCCATGTTCTGGCAGGTTTTGAAAACAAGCTGCGCGTTCTCGTCGGCGAGGTCAGCGCGGTCCTCTGTGATAATCACCTTGGCGGTGACATAGCAGAATCGCACCGCGCCGCCCTCGGCCTCTGCGATCGCGTCATCGGCGTCGGCCGCCATCTTGAGCGCGTGCTGGTTCTGGAAAGCGGTGCCTGCGCCGGAACCGAAGTTCTCGCTGAAGATGGCGCGCGCTCCGAGCCGCCGCTGAAACCAGTTTCGTCGATGTACCGAGAGCTCGTTCACGGCGGTCCTGGGGCCGACCGGGATGGCGCGGATCGAATAGCGGTAGGACATCGGCAGTTCGCTCAAGAACGCTGCCATGTCCGCCCACGAAAACGCAGGGAAACCCGAGAGCGCCACGACGCGGATGTGTCGGCCGCCGATGCGGGGCCTTAAGCCGGTAATAAAGTCCTGGTTGCCCAAGAGCGCGTCAAGGAAGATCGGCCTCCGCGGAGCCGCGACTTCGCAGACCCGTCCGTTGATGCAGGTGGTGATGTGCGAGAACAACGCGGGCAGGTCGAGCGGCATGAGTTTCAAGACCGGACTCATCGCGTCGGCAAACTCTCGCAGCCGCTCCTTGAACCATTCGAGCTGCCGACGCCAGTCGATGCGTTTCGGAGCGCCCGACATAATCAGTCCCACCATCCTTGTCTGAGCGTCCGATGGCGGCCGATACGTCACGGTGAGCACGCACTTGGTCTCGAAGTGGCGCCCCTCGGACGCATAGTGAAGCGCGCACTCATGATCAAGCGTGGCGCTTATCGGATCGGGAAAAGTCCGCTCGGAATAATCGACACTCGGATAGCGGATCAGATCGACGTTGTACATGAAGCCGTCGTCGGCCCGCGCGAGCGCCCGATTAGCCAGCGCCCGGTGGGCATCGAGCTCCTCGGCGCTCGCGGAATTCAGATCGAGCCCGGAGCACTGGAAGGCGGCAAGCAGCGCGCCGTCCTTCATCGCGATAACTTGCTCGTCGGCCGCAAAGGCGAAGTTGAGTTGGTCTGGTAGCCCGAGGCGCCGGTCTGGTTTTCGTCTGAGGTCTTTGAACTCCTTGAGAAACATGCAAACCCCTCCTTCATCGCTAGGCGCGCATATCCTTGGGCGTTGGCACCGAAGGCCGGACGTGCGCAGCGGGCGCCCAGACAGAGGCGCGCGCTGGGTAGTAGTTCTGATACCGAATGTGACGGATATAAACTTGGCTCAGTTGCGGATCGAACTTCGCCGCCTGTACCAGGACCCAATGTCCGACCGTGAGGAGAAACGCGCCCATCCCGGCCGTGTACCAGTGAAGGCCGCCGCCAAGGATCAAGGCGGCGGCGGTAATCCAGTTCGCGATCGCGAGTTGGCGCTCCGCGCCGGCAAGCAGGACCGGCCGGGTGAGCGATTGATGAATCGTGCTGAGCCGCCGCTGACTTTCCGCCATGACTCGATCCTCGCTAAAAAAGCGCTCCGCCCAGCGGAAAGAGCACGGTCATGAGCTGGGTTGCGCCAAGAGCGCACGCGCCGCCAAAGGCCAGAGCCGACATTTTCCGCACGCCGGTGCTGTGTTCGGTGACCGACCATGCAATGCCAGTTCCAATGATGGCGGCTGTCGTGACCGCGTGAGCGACCGGGCCCTGCAGATCGGTCTGCAAGGTCGTAAGCGGCATATCCCATGGCAGTGCGCCGCCCGCAGCAACGGCGGCGAGCGCCTGCGCCGGCCATGCAATAGTGACAATGGCGAAGGCGTAACCGAGCCGCGCGGTCCACTTTCCGAGCGAGCCTTTAACTTCCTTCAGTCCTTTCATTTTCCAAACCTCCTGTGTGAGTCGTCGTCAAAATGTTGGTCTCGCGACCAGTGAGATCACTTGCGCTAGAAGCAGCGCGAGACTTCCGAGCGCGATCCAGTCGAGTAGTCCAGTCTTGGATTGAGCAGTCACTCTCGCGAACGTCGTTGACGCCGCGATCGCGCTTAGGGCATAGAGAATCTGATATTCGGGATTCATCAGTTCACCTCCGCGGGTAAAATCTTGAATCCGTCGCGCGCGTCGTATCCTTCGACGCGGGCGAGTTCCGTGACGCGCCTTCCCTTTGGCGTTCGGACGATAAAAGCGAGCAGGGTGATCGTCTCGGCGATCAGTTCTGGCTGCGGCGGCACGCCTGCTTCCTGCACGAGGCTTGACAGCCGCGTCAGCGCCGCCCGTGCGCTGTTGGCGTGAATCGTCGTGACGCCGCCCGGATGTCCGGTGTTCCATGCTTTGAGCAACGCGAGCGCTTCCCCGCCGCGCACCTCGCCGATGATGATGCGGTCGGGCCTGAGCCGCATCGTGGTGCGGACCAGGCGGGTCATGTCAGCGGTCTCTGCGGTGTGAAGCTGAACGAGATTTTGCGCTCGACACTGTATTTCCAGGGTATCCTCGATGATGACGTAACGCTCGTTCGGATCAGATCGCTCTACCATTTCGTTGATTAGGGCGCCGGCCAGTGTCGTTTTGCCCGAGCCTGTGCCTCCCGCGAGCACGATGTTGAGACGGGAATCCACGGCGCTGCGGAGCAGACTGGCTTCGGCGTCGGTAACTATTCCGTCGCGCACGTAATCGTCGAGCGTGTAGAGAACCTCAGCCGGTTTGCGCATGACGAAACAGGGCTTGCGCACAACCGGCGGAATCAACCCCTCGAATCGGATGCGGCCAATGGGCAATTCGCCTTCGACGATTGGACTAGCAGCGTTGGCGACGGTCCCAAGCGACGCGGCGACGGTGCCGATGAGGCTCTCGACCTGGGTTGCCGGCAATGTGACTTCGGCCGAATGGAGTCCCTTGCCGTAGGATTCAAGCCACACGCGGCCGTCCTCGTTGACGATGATCTCGGTGATCTTGGGATCGGCCATCGCACTCAATAAGCGCGATCCGAGTTGTCGTCTTAATAACTCGTCGCGGCGCCGTTCCTGAACTTCTTGTACCGAGATCATGCGTGAACTCGGATGCCAGCGCCGTTCGCGCCGTTGCTATTGGCGGGTTGAGTCATCTGCCTGAGCAGGTCTTCGACTTCGAGCCGCCAACCGCGGTGGCGCCGCTCGCCCGCTGCTATAGCCTGCTGGCGTTGCGCTTCCGGAATTTCCGGCAGATGAATGAGTGCGCTGAGCACGAATTGATCGAGCATCGCAACCAGCGTGTTCAGTTGTTCGATGATCGGCCTGTGACTGCGCATGATCGCGGCTCGGTTGGCGTCGATGATCCTCTTCTCGAACGCTGCCATCTCCGCTTCGGAGAGCGCAGGTGCGCCAGACTCGGGATCCAAAGAGCGCGTCGATTCGAGCAATCGCTCCTTAATGTGGCGCGAAAGAGAAGTTCTGCGCTCTTCCGCTTCGTGCTTGAGCCGCGCGAAATCCTCTTCGCTTACGTAAGCGGTAAGTTGCCGTCTCATAATAATCTCTCCCTTTTCTCGGGCGGGGCCGCTTCGGGATTGGTCGCGAACTTCAGAAAGGTGAGTTGCTTCCCTAGATCCGATTCCAGTCGAGCTTCGGCGGTAGCATCGTTAGTCGCCTTGCAGGGCGGCGGTATGACCGAATGAACGCCGTTTGCGGGTCCTTTCATCGGATCGGACTCTACGGACGGCACCGCTTCCGCCATGGTCCGGTCGCTTGCGGCCGGCGGCTCAAGGCGCACGCGCCGGTCGAAGAGTGGGTGGCGGAAGTGGCGGAGCTTGGCCGCGCGGATCGCATGGTGGCCGGCGGTAAAGATCAGCACCTCTTCCTCGCCCAGCCGCGTCACTTCATCCGGAGTGAGCAGCGCGCGGCCCACTTCGGGCTCCGACACGCTCGCGCCGCTATTTGAAACCGTGCGGTGCTCGTGGCGCACGGTGCTCTCGCCGGTCATCGCGGAGATCTCTCGCGCCGTCGCCATGTCGTAGGGCCGGCACACCATCTTGGTGTGGCAGTGCGCAGTTATCATCTGGTGGGTCCCGTAGGCTTCGTAGATCTGGGTCATCGACTGGGCAACGAGGCAGGCCTTGAGCCCGTAACCGGCAATCAACGAGAGCGAGTCGGCGAACAGTTCCAAACGGCCCAAGCTTGCAAACTCGTCGATTAGCAAGAGCAGCGGGCGCTTCCCCGCCGGCACGGCGCGGCCGTCGCGATAGGCAAGTTTTTCCGTCAGGCGGTTTAGAATCTGCGCCAGCACCAGCCGCAGCAAAGGCCGCATCCGATGTTGATCGGCGAGCGTGACCGCGATGTAGAGCGAAAGCGGCTGGCGGTGATTGACCAGGTCGTCGATGCGGAAGTCGGAGGCCGCCGTGTTGGCGGCGACCACCGGATCGCGGTAGAGCCCCAGAAAACCCTTGACCTGCGAGATCACCGACGCCCTCTCCTTCTCGGCCATGTCGAGCAGGCTCCGCATCCCGCCTGCCACCAGCGTGTGCGTGTGGGTTGGGTTCCCGTGCGCGTCGCGCCAGTCAAGCGCGCCGGTGGGGTCATGCTCGGCGCACATCAGATGCTCGATCGTCTCGTTGAGTTTGCGCGCCGGATCGAAGAGCAGGTTGGCCACTCCGGCGAGCGTCGGTTGGCGGCCTTCGTAGAGGCAGTGCAGGATGAACGCCTCGAACGCCTCCGACCCGGCGCGATCCCAGTGCTCCGGCAACCCCTTGCCGTGCGGGTCGAGCAGAAGCCGCACAATGTTTTGCACGTCGCGCACCTCGTAGGGCGTGCGCAGCCTCACCTCGGCGAGCGGATTGAAGCGGGCGAGACCCGGTTCGGGGGAGGCCGGCTGCGAACTTCATGCAGAGCTGCCCCAGACGCTTGCGCGCGCCGGCGGTGAGCCGCCAGTTCTCATCCTTGGGGTCGTGGACCAGAACCGAATGCGGCCAGGTGACCAGCGTTGGCAAGACCGCGCCGGTGCCCTTGCCCTCACGGGTCGGCGCTAGGATCAGGACGTGGCCGGGTCCGCAGTGGCGCAGATACCAGGCGCGCGGCCAGCGTCGCCAGATGCCCAAGTAAACCCCGGCGCGAGGACTCGACGAACGCATCAACCCGATGCGCACGGCCAGCCTGCGGACGCTCTTGGGCAAGAACCTTCGCTGCTCTATCAGTGCGGTCGCGCGGACGTCTCGTGTGACCGTCCACCGAGCGGAGCCATGAAGATCGGAAACTGGCCGGGACCAGCCGTGTCGAGCGACGCCGATAACTGCCATCGCCAGCACCGTAAGCCCGGCCATCGGATAGATGGCCTCGCGCGTACACAGCGCCCAAACCGGCGCCAGTTCGACGGCCGAGTGCCAGCGCCCCCACCACACGATCCAGCCCCACGGTGGATAGACAGCTCCGGCCAGCGGGAGATCAATCAAGGGATGCCCAAGCCACGGCGAGTAGCCGAACAACCGGGCAATGCGCTCGGTCGTTATCCAGTTGATGGCTGCGAAAGCCAGCGCGAGCGTGAGCAGAACGCATGCCTTCACCCGCAGAAGGAGTCCGTCATTCGCCGATCCTGCGACCCGATAAGGACGTTGCTCAGCCATCGCGATCCCTCTCCCGCTCGAAGCCCTGAGTTCTGTTACCTTCGCCCTGGCGGTCCCGCGCGCGGCTCTTGATAATATCTTTCGCCTGCTGACGGCCGCGCAGTTCTCGCTCGTGTTCCGGCGAGAGCTGCCATTCCTGCTCGCTAACCCGGCGCGCGAGACCCAGACCTTCAAGAAACTGAAGGCGCTCGATCTCCTGCTCCGCCCTGATGCGGCCGGCCTCGCCGCGCGGCCGAAACTGTTCGTAACTCACGACACCCGCGCTGTCCGCCTTGTGCTGGAAGGCCCGATCGATTTCGGTCCACTGCTCCCGGCGGATGACTCGCTCGCGGGCCTGCAGAACCTCGCGTTCAAGGCGCGGCCCAAGCTCTCTCTCGACGAGGTCCTGGCTCTGCTCGCGGATGCCGCGGCGTAGGTAGTCACCGTCGATTTTGAGTGTGCGGCCGTCGTCGCGGACGCCCCGGACCAGCAAATGGACGTGGGCGTCGTCGGTGTTGTGATGATCGATCGCGACCCACTCGAGCCGCGTGCCAAGGTCGCGCGCCATACCGGCGACCAGGCCGCGCGCGTGCTCGCGAAGATCGATCCGCGAACCGTCCTCGGGTGAGATGATCAACGACCACATCAGCTCGTCGCCACGCTCCCAGTCGCGAACGACCGCTACCATGTCGATATCCGCGCGCGTGGCGTCGAAGCCGAGCCCCTTGCCGTCCTCGCGCTGCGCCCGGTCGCGCGCCAAGTAGCGTGCGTGCCGAGCCCATGACGCTTTGTGCAAGTTGCGCCGGAAGGAAGCCTTGACGACGCTGCGCCTTCCATAGAGGCGCTCGGGCATCCGCGCGCGGCCCTTGGCGCCGCGCCGGTTGAGGCTGCCTTTCCCCTGATGCCGTGCCGTTCGCGCCGCGCCGACTCGCCGCATCGCTCGTACCCACCACGGCACCAGCGGGCGCTCGGGTCGTGGCCGCCCGAGCCGAAGCTTGATTTCGACTTCCTCGCGCCCGAAGAACCTAAGCCGCCCCATCGCCCGTCTCCTTGAGCAGCGCCGTCAACGCGGCCACGAGCGCATCCGATTCCTCGGGCGCACGCGCTCCGAACGCTTCGAAGATTTCGTGAATCTGTCCGCTGCTGAGCATGACGGAATGAAGATCGTGCGCGCGGCTCCATGACCTCCATGCGCGTTTGCCTGTCGCTCTTTCCTCGAGCTTCTGATGACCGAGAGAGGCCACTTGCGCCCGTTGTTCGACGGTCAACGAATCCGCCTCATGCGCGACGGTGATCAGCGCGCCAAGCAGGAAGTCGGGCGGCTCACGGTCAAGCCCTGCAATCGCGATCAGGCCGCCAAGATTCGCGAGGTGATGGACTCTGAGTCCTTGCTCCGGCGTATGTTCGTTCGTCGCCATCACTCACCACGTCAGTACCGGTTTGAGCACGCCCCGCACATTGGAGATCGGAACCGGTCCGAAGTAGCGGCCGTCCCAACTCCTCGGGTCGTGAAACCCGAATAGCCACATCTCGCCCGATGCGACGCTGCGCTGGCCCCAAGGCGCGTGTGGAAGAGTCCGGCCCGCGCTGTCACGCTCGGCAACTCGGCTGTGCGGAAGCCTGACGCCA
This sequence comes from uncultured delta proteobacterium, assembly GCA_963801665.1. Taxonomy (GTDB): domain Bacteria; phylum Desulfobacterota; class Binatia; order Binatales; family Binataceae; genus JBARDN01. The sequence continues at coordinate 846,268 of CAWDFL010000002.1, forward strand.
TTGATTGCGACCCATCCGCGCTCGACCTCCACCGTGTCGCCGGGTAGGGCGGCGATCAGCTTCGCGACCGGCTCGGCATTGCCGGGACAATCGCCCTTTCTGAGATATCCGCGCGCCAGTCCTTCCTGCGCGACATTGGCCGGCAGACACGCAGCGACCAGTGCTCCCCGCTTTAGCGGCTCATCAGCGGCCAACCGGTAGACTCCGGCTGACGCGGCGCTGTCGGTCAGCGAGATCATGAGACGGCAAGCGTGCGCGATTATGGCCAGAAGCGTCGCCACGATTACTGCTCCGAAAAACGCCAAAAGCGGCGCGCGTACCAGTTTCAGACGGCGATAAAAAACGCCCGCCGACATGGAGCCGGAGCCGGTATCGAGGCTCTTGAGTGCCGTGCTGTACGGCAGGAAGGCGTCGCCGCACTGCGGTCCCGGAAAGCGCCTGAAAGGACTGCGGAAAAAACGCGTAGGGCGGCACAGTACCGCAGACCCTTTATCTTGCCCTACGAACCCAGCGTTTTGTCCAAACCCCAGCACCACTAAAGCCTCCGTCATCCGCGATCCAAAATGCACCCCTCAAACACCACCGCCATCCTCCTCGCCATGTCATCCCAATCCGATCGCACGAGACGTTCCGCACGCGATGCGATTCCGATCCCGCTTCCAAGCAGAAAGCACATTCGACTAAGCCTCTCTGCCGTTTGCGCTAAGTCCCTGCTCGCTCCGATCCGAACGATCCGTCCGCGTTGCTCGCTTCGCGTCGCCGACTTTCGGTAGGTTGCCGTCGAGTTCGTCGTGTATCTGCTTGACAAGGCGCGTAATCGTCTCGGTGATCGTTGCGCCGAGATCAAACCCTGCGTCGTCCGCGGCTCGGCGAAGCTCTTCGAGCTGACCCTTGACCGATGCGGCTACCCGCACCTGAATGACCGCGCTGCGTTCTTCCTCCTTTCGCTTCAGAACTCCCATCGCTGGACTCCTTGATCAGGCTTAGTGTCACGACTCAGTTCTTGTATGCGGCGGGAAACACCAAGTCCTCGGTGACCATCACGTTGAATTGGTAGCCCGGCCTGATCTCGATCGTCGGCGGATGGTTCATCCCGTTGCCGATCATCTGCTGGCCCACGCCGCCGAACTGCGCAGACGCAGCCCCGCCTGCCATCTCGCTCGCCATCGCCCACTGATTCGGCTGGTAGTAGCCATATGCTCCGTAGGCCCAGCCCCGCCGCCGAACGTCGCCATCTGTCCGACCATCTCACCCGCGCTGATCAGGCTCGTCAGCGCCGCAGTGCCGAACGTAGCGAGGTAATGGTTGTTGACCTGATCGGTGAACCCCGCGTACCCGGCCTGGTCGGTTCCCGGCATCTGCGGCAGGTCCATGCTCGACGTGTTCGGGAAAATCAGCCGCTGCCACGCGATCTGAACGCGTTGCTGGCCGTTCGCTGAAGCGTTGCGGTACGTGCCGATGAGACGGCCGCCCTGCGGAATCAGCAGGCTCTTGCCGGTCGCGCTGTCGAAGACGTTCTGGCTTACCTGGGCGAGGATCGGCCCCGGCAGATCCGAGTTGATGCCGCTGACCAATACCGCCGGAATGACGCTTCCCGCCATCACCGTGTACGGCGATGCCGGCGGATGCAGCGTCACGTTGGGATCGCTCGATGCGCTTGAGTTCGATGCTGAGGCTTGCGCGCTGATTCGATGCTCGCGATCTCCAGTGTTCCACCGCCGTGAAAGGCGGCTACCATCTGCGGCGATTCGAGCGCCTTCATGTACTTGTCTTCCGCCCATTGCGCGTAATGGCTCGGCGGTCTGCGGTGTGCGTTCGGCCGATGCTTGCGTTTTCGCAATCGTCATCGCGGGAGGCGGGACGAAGGTCGCGACCACGTCGAGCGTGCACGCCATCGCGGCCAGGTCTTCTATCTCGGCCTTGTTGCGCGTCGTGTGCTCCCGCATCATCCGCTGACTGCCGTGCGCCCGCGCTCTGCGCGGTCACGCCGGCCGAGCGGATACCCTGTGCGGCAACCACGCCGACGACGATCGCCACCGCAACGAATCCAATGAGCAGACGACGGTTGAACCTTCCGCCGCCCGGATGCTCAAGCTCGTGTTCGTCTTCCTGCTGCCGCGCCTCTTCTTCGTCCGCCATGACCGCTACCTCGGCGTGCCCGCGTAGGCGATCGTCACGCGGTCCTGCTCCCGTCCAACGCCCGAAACCAGCACTGCGTTGCTTGAACAACCGGTCGACCACGTAGTAGTTGCCCTCGACGCGGTAGTTGACCATCTGGGTGCCGCTGCTAGCCGCCGATGAGCAACGCCGGCGCCTCGCTGGCTTTCATGCCCGGCGCCATCTGGATGTAGACGTGGGAGCCATCGTCGAACGCGCGAATCGGTTTCCACGGAACGTTCGGCCCGGCGACTGTATAGGAGAAGTTGAGCTGTCCTGGATCGACCGCCGCGACCTTGACCACTGCCGTCATCGGCTGGCGGATCGGCGCGCGGTCTCCTGCTTCGCTTCGGCCGCCGCGTCGGCCTCCTTCATCGCCGTCAGCAATTCGTCCGGATAGTAGAACTCGACCTCCTGCATCGCGTGGCCGCGCGAGCGCAACAGCAGGTGGTAGATGTGTCTCGTCGTGTAGATCGTGAGGTTGGTCTCGATGCCCGGCGACTGCGGCTTCACCGCGAGATGCGGCACTGGATTACGCGGATCACCCGACGACGCTGGCGTCGCCATCCAGCGCTCCGTATCGCCCATCGCCACGTCGGTGATTGTTTCGCCTGGTTGAAGTTGGATGTCGGTGGTGCGCAGCGGCGCGCAATCGATCATCGGCTCCTGGCCTTCATCGTACGGATAGAGCACGTAGCCGGGCGTGTTGTAGACGGCCCATTTGCCGTCCCGTTCGTGATCCTTTACCGCCTGCTGAACTTCAGTCGGCTGCGCGGCCAGAAGCTGAGCGCCAGTTGGCGATGACGGAGTGTCAGGCTTCGACGCCGTCTCGACCGCGAGGTTGAGCGGCGGTGGCGCCGGAGGCTGCTGTGCCGCGCACGCTCCCAGCACCAATGCCGTGGTGAAAATGCCAGCCCTCACTACCTGTCTCATCGTCTCCACCTCGCCGCGAC